>CAWIGG010000003.1:0-332479 GCA_963835575.1 uncultured Spirochaetota bacterium
ACGGTATTCCCGGACAGGGCTTTGAAGATGACATTCACCCGGCAAGCTTCCTCAATCCTGCGTGATGTAGTAATACCTTTCGAATAGGCAAAAAGGATTATTTTCAGAAGAATTGCCGGAGAAATCGCTTTCGAGCCTGTTTTATCATTTTTATAATTTGCATCAAAACAGGAAAGGTCAGCCTTTTCCTCGATTAGGAAATTGAGTGTGTGTTCATATGTTCCTTCGATCAGCTGATCTGAAAAACTGAGCGGTATCATTTCCATCTGCTCATAATTAACTGTCTTGTATCTTGCCATATAACCTTCCGCTATTGATTTATTTCATTCATTATTTTAAGCTATATCGATAATAATTTACATTAAATATCACTTTTTCGACAGACTCAACAGCGGCTAAAACGCTGCGGTGCTCGGCGTTGCGACGCCTGCGCTCCTCGTCCGGCGGGAAGTAGGACGAAGAAGAAGACGCCGGACTCACCACATTTGCTCGCTAAGAAAACGTAAACGTTTTCTAAAGCTCGCAAACGTCGCCAACTCGTACCGTTGTGCGAAATAAACCAGGCAAAAATTAATTTTAGGCGCGCGCGAAAGGAGATAATTCGAAGTATCTGGAACAGCAACCAATCGCAATAAGGCTTCTGATAACGATAACTGAGAGTGAGAGGTGAAAAAATGCAAACAGAATAAAACCATTTTTATATTAGGTGCAGGGGCAAGGATTAATGCTTGAATCTTCATTCAAGATTCGGCAGTCACGGTGTACTGTTTGATTGGCAGGAGGGAATCATGACAAATAGCGTACTGAAATCCAAACCGGATTATGGTTTTGATGGTTCGCCTTTCGGCGTCACCATTGTTTGTTTTGCGGGAGTAGTTTGTTTTGGTGGGGGAGTTGCTTTAATCACTTTTCCCAGTCTCAGCCTGAAGATTGTGGCCTTTGTTCTTATGCTTTGCGGTTTGTTAATGGTTCTTGTTTGTGGTTCATATCTTTATTACATTAAGCTCGGCAAACTACACCGCAGGGACAAGATGATTTCCATGATTGATTGGAAAGGAAATGAAAAAGTCCTTGATATCGGCACTGGACGGGGACTTTTAATGATTGGTGCTGCCAAAAAATTGACTCTGGGAAAGAGCATCGGCATTGATATTTGGAATTCGGAAGATATGCACAGCAATACTTATCAAAATACCATGAGAAATGCCGAGCTTGAGGGGGTCCTTGAAAAAGTTGAAGTAAGAAATGAGGATGTGCGAAGCATGTCCTTTCCCAATGATACCTTTGACGTGGTTCTTTCCAACCTTTGTATCCACAACATCCCTACCAAAGATGGACGAGAGAAAGCCTGCCGGGAAATAGCGAGAGTCTTGAAACCGAATGGAACAGCGATCATTACCGACAAATCACACACAAAAAAATACGGTGAAATTTTCGCAATGGAAGGGTTAACAGTGGAGTTTTTTCGTCCTTCTTTTGACGGTTCACTCCGCGGGATTGTAAAGGCGGTCAAAAAGTGAAGCTTATATTTGATACAAAACTCTTCAAAACTATTGGGGATTGGTGATTTTTGCAATAGGAGAATATTAAAGAAATGCGCGCGCAAGAAATTGATATATAATAGTAGTTTGCCTGGTTTACTTCGCACAACGAATCTGTAGAATAACCCAATATTGAGAAAAAACCGTCTTCTTTAAACGTCTGAGAAATTGTTTTTCAGGCCTAGTATTTTTCAAAAGTATATTCTATGGCATTTTATGCTCGCAGCTCTTTTTTATGATTCCTTATATCCCTCCGAATACCTGGATTTTCCCGATATTGTGTACTATGTTAAATAATACCCACTGTATATTGACTTTACTTTTACCCCTGAGCGTAAACCTGTCCATACCTTTGCAATGAGTTGTGTTTGAAAAGACCGGCTCCACAATCCCCATCCGCCTGCTGTATAAATCCCTGCCTTCAGGTGTGTCGATGAATTTTTTCATTTCATCCGAATAATTCCTATTGTCCGCGTATAGCGGTTTTTGCAGTGTCCTGTATTTAGTGTTTTCCTTTTTCAGGCAATCCTTACGGAACGGGCAATCCCGGCAGACCGAAAGCCGGCCGATATATTTAGCATAGGTTATGTTTTTCATCTTGAACACATGGCGGAAGCGCAGTTCCTGATTATTCCTGCAGATATAAACATCGCGGCCGGCATCGTAACGAAAATCTTCTATGGTATATTTCCCTTTCTTTTCCGGTTTAAACCGGTCTCTCTCCGCAAAACGGACATCCCGTTTGCGGAACTGCTGGTCCGGAATGACGCTCCGGATTCCCGCTCCGGCAAGGTATTTTAAGTTGGCCTCGCTGAAATAGTTGGTGTCAGCCGCAAGCGGTTTTCCTTTTATTGACAATCCGGCTTTCTTCAATAGTATATTTGTCTTCCTCGTCATCAGCTTCAGGAATTCCCCCTCCTGATTATTGCCGAACGCTTCCGGATAGACTACAACCTGACATTTTTCGTCGACGACAGCCAGATCGTCATACCCCTGTATCACTCCGTGTGAACTTTTTATTTTCGCGCTTTCATTGTCGGTAATATTCGACTGGACCTCATTGTATCGCTTGCCGGGACAAGGTTTTTCCTTTTCAAGAAACCGGCCGATCTTAGCAATCTTTTTCTCGATCTTTTCAACTTGTTTTTGCTCTTTTTCTTTCCGCAGAGGCAGCCCATTGTCCAATGAATCATTCCGTTTATGCTTCTCAAGAAGCTCTTCCAGATGCGTCTGAAGTTTTTCTTTCTTCTTCTTTAAATCCTTGAAAGTCCCGCTCCATTCTTTAGACGCGTTGGATGGAAGCTTGCATCCGTCCAGGGCGAACATACTCCCGCTGATAAGACCCAGTTCCATACAGACCATGAGTAGATTGACAAATAGCGGAAGGATTTCATCTTTCATGGATGACACAAAATCCGCTATAGTTGTAAAATCGGGGATTGTGTTGGCAGAAAGGGCTTTTACGGTAATATTTGTCTCGCAGGCATATTCTATTTCACGGGAAGATATGAGACCGTTCCGGTAACAGTAGAGGATAACTTTCAGCAATACGGCAGGATTGTAAGCCGAGGCTCCTGTCTCATCGTTATGATAGCGTTGATTAAATATGGAAAGATCCAGCTTATGATCGACAATATAATTCAACGTATATTCAAAAGTACCAGTAAGTATCTGGTCGTCGAAAGCGACAGGTATAAGCTCCATCTGTTCATAGTTGACCTTTTTAAATCTCGGCATTTTTTTTCTCCCGGAATTGAAATATTTGACCATTAATTATAAAGTATATAGGTAGATTAAACCATGATGACATGCTTTTTCTACAGATTCAACAGCGCGTAGACGCTCCGCTCCGTGCTCGCAAGTTGCGCGCGAGGCTCGGTCTCACCTTTTGTCGGGTAGGTCGGAGAAGAATGACAAAAGGTTCACCACATTTGCAAGCCTAAGAGCGGCAAGCCTGACTCTAAGGCTTGCAAACGTCGTTTGTCCGCAACCGTTAGGCGAAACGGACTGCCGGCTTTTAATTTATAAATAAGAAATAGCTTGACATATAGCATTATTATTAGTACTATATATAATACTATTAATAAGGAGGTAATTTTATGGTCCATACTATTACAGCGAATGATCTTAAAACAAAAGGGGTAAATGCTATCGATGAAGCAACACATGAAGGAAGCGAAGCATTTATTTCAATTCGTGGTAAAAATAAATTTGTCGTGTTATCTCTTGATAAATATAACTACTTAAGAGAATGCGAATTGGAAGCCGCATTATTTGAAGCAAGGAATGATATAAAAAATGATAAATTTTTTATAGAATCCGTTGATGAACATATCAAGAGAATTAAAAATGCCTAAGATTATTTATACTGAAAGTTATAATAAAAGAGCTTCAAAATTCATAAAAAAACATCCTGAGCTAATAGGACAATATGAAAAAACATTAAAATTAATGGAAATTGATCCAAAACATCCATCACTTAGATTACATAAGCTAAAAGGAAAATTATCTGAATTATATTCAATTTCTATAAGTATTTCTTATCGGATCACAATTGATTTTATAATAGAGAACGACATCATTATTCCGATTGATGTTGGATCTCACGACGATGTGTATTAATTAAATCGGCAGTCCGCATCGTCCAACACGGCGTTTGCGCTGCGGTGCGTGCTCGTAAACTGCGCGCGCTCCTCGGTCTCACCAGCTGCCGCAGGTAGGCCGGAAGAAGCGCAACGCAGGGCTCACCAAACCGGCTCGGCAAGAGCGAAGCTCTAAGCCTCGCCGGCTTCGCAAACGCCGACCGTTAGGCGAAACGGACGGCCACAGCTTTTGTTAAACCCCCAAAATACTATTGACAAGTTATATAATAACACATATAATTATACTATAATAGTATGAGAGGTTTAAAAATATTATGTTAGTTGATACAGAAAGAATGATTCCTATCACTAAACTTCAAAAAGAATTAACTCAAAGGATCAGAGAAATTTCAAATGATGGAAATCCATTATATGTTCTAAAAAATAATGAAATGGAAGCTGTGATTTTATCTCCTTCAGATTATGAATATCTAATGACTTTGAATGACCTTATTGAATATTATGAAATCGATAATGTTATCAAAAAAAGAATGAAAAATTATAATCGGTCTAAAAATATTAAATGGGAAGATTTAAAAAATCATGAATCATCAAATTGAATTCATACTTGAAGCTTCTGAAGATTATAAGAGTCTAGATGGAAGTGTAAAAAAGAAAGTCAACAAAAAACTTGATGACTTATCAGATAATCCATTTCTAGGTGAGCATTTAGGAAATAAATTCAATATTGATTTAACCGGATTTTATAAAATATATGTTGATAATAAAAAAATAAGAATTGTTTATCGTTTAATTGATGAAGAGATTGAAATTATTGAAATTTGGGGAATTGGTAAAAGAGACAAAGAAGAAATTTATAAATTAATTGGTCAAAGGTTAAACAAGAGGAAATAGTTAAATATGTGGCCGTCCGCATCGCCTAACAGCGGAGTCTGTCGCAAAAGCTGCCGAATGAATCAGCGATGTCATATTGAAAATGGCTTATTTAATAATTTTATAACTTTCTCGGGTAATATGATCATTCAGTCCGGATTTTAACTGTATCTCCTGCCCCTAATCCTACAATTTAATCCCCAAAGCCGCCATTTTCCTGAAATTGTACGCAATGCAGACCATATGCCAGATAGTGTTTACACTATCCAGACCGCGGTAGTAAAACCTTCCGAAGTTGAAGTATTCTTTTATCGTCCCGAAAATGTGCTCGATCAGGCAGGCACGCTCATTGTAAGTTCTTTTACCTTCAATACTCCTAAGCTTTTCCTTCATCTTGCGCCTTAATTCAACCGTTTCAAAATATTCATACTTTACATTAAACCGTTTGTTTTTTAATGCTTCCAGCTTACCGGCGCAATTTGAAAGCAGCTTGCACTTCCTGCACAACTCACGCTTTGGATAGAAACGGTAATTCTTGACTCCCCGATCATTATAAGCTCTTTCCGCGCACATAATCTGGCCTCCGGGGCATTTGATTTTCCTGATATTACCGTCAATTATTAATTCACAGTCTTTGGATGTTATTTTATCCTTGTTCTTTCTCTTTTTCGGACTTCCGTCTTCTTCTTTTCCTTCGGGGATATAAAGGTCGATCTTTTTATCTTCACCGTATTGGATATTATCCGATGTGAAATATCCGGCGTCCAGCGTGAACTTTGTGTCTTCCTTCGGCTCTTCCTGGTGATCCATTACTTCCTCTATCATCGGGACAGCAAGGTTACGGTCGCTTGCGCAGTCTGATACCATCGCGCCGGTCAGAAATTCATTTTTACTGTCAACGGCGGCCTGGCAATTATACCCGGGGCCGATTGATCCGTTATTCATTTTCATTAACCTGGCGTCTTTGTCTGTCAGGTTTACGCTTTCCGTTTCGTCTAAATTCCTGTCCTCAACTGTTTTCAGAAATTTGTCTATCCCGGATTTCTGCTGTTGAAACTTCTTGAGTTTATTTGCCATCCTTTTTGAATATTTATCATCGGTATTGCTGTTCACCGTTTCCTGGAGGATTTTTAAGATCTTTTCCTCGATTTTATCCTTTTTATCCCGGAATTCCTTCGCATTCCCCGTGAAATTCCTGTTGGCCGATGCCTTTATCTTTGTACCGTCTATAGCTTCCAGTTCATAACTGATAAAACCCGATTTCGCCAGAATGTATACCATTTTCCCGAAAATACTAACGATTTCATCCAGGTATTTATTGATAAATCTACAGATATTACTGTGGTCAACGGTGGTATTTCCCGCGAGATAAATCGTGTTCAGGTCGTTTTTCATCCTTTTTTCTATTTTACGTGAAGTGTAAATACCGGACGCGAAGCTGTAAAAAAGGACTTTCAGCATCATTGTAGGGTTGACCGCTTTTGCTCCCGTTGTTTGATTCCGCAGTTTAACGGCAAATTCAGCGGGGGAAATATAGCTCTCAACATAATCGTCAATGACTTTGACCAGCAGATTGTTTTCCCTGATTTTGTCGGGATCGACGGTCAGCCAGTAGATTTGATCGCGAATATATTTTTTGAATTTCCCCAGCATTTGACACCTCTTAAATATGGTTTTATTATATTCTATCGTAAGTTATGAAAAATGTACATGAAGAGCTTTTGCGACAGACTCAGCGGGCAAACGTTCCGCTCCTCGGCTGCTGCGGCAGCCTGCGGTGCTCAGGATCGCCCGGCCGCCTACAGATCGACTTCGCCGTTGATCTGCCTGTAAGTTTTCAGGCCCGGCCTCCGCATATCTGCACAATTAACATTAAGTAAGATGTGAAATCAGATATTTATTATAGTTTTTATGGGGGTTTCAAATGAAAGAAATACTCAAAATAATACCCATTGTGTTATATTTGATTATTGGCTTAATCAGTTTAGTTATGGCATATAAAAATTTATTTTCCGATAAATTTTTACCCTTTCATGAAAAAGCTGTTGACAAACCATGGAATAAAATTGAAAATCCGCTAAAACTTGTAATCCTGTCATTTATGAGGCTTACCGGTCTTGGATTTCTCATTTTATCAATTTTATTGATAGTTTGTCCAATTGTTAATTTTTTTAATCCAAACACATTCTACAAATTTGCGATTCCTGCCATCGCTTTGATATTTTGTACTGGACTTTTTATTAATAATTTTTTATTATACAAAAAAACAAAAGCGGACACACCCTGGAAAGGGTCTCTTTATGCAATATTTATCATCATAACCGGGATCATTATTTCCATGTTTTATTAAATAATATCAAGCCTCATTAAATCCGGCATTTAGCGTTTCTCTGAAACCGGTTCAGGAAATTGCCTCAACATTTACCTTTTCTGTACAGCCAAGAGTATACCGGTTCAGGAGAAAATTCATTCAGGATTCGCCAGGCTTAAACTGAGCCGGACAGAGCTTTCAGTTCGGTTATTGATATTTTTCTTACCTGAAAAGCATTTTTTTATTATATTTATATTGTAATAATCATTTTGAAAATTTATCTCATCGTTTTTTATGATATCTTTCTTTGTCCATTTTTCATCATTCTATTGTAATATATTTGTTTTTGGTGTAAAATCCTTTACAGGGGATTATGGAATATTTCCCATATTTTTGTCTTGATTTAATGCGGGGCACCGGGAGTACCGGCAATTATCATAAGTTTATAATATTACAGCATAATCAGGTGTTTTATGAAAAAAAAATGTTATACAATCGGCTTCCTTTTCGGGGATTTTTACGGAGCTTATACGGCGAATTTGTTTTTCAATATCGTTAAAGCCTGCAGGGAGTCCGGCCAGAACATCATAGGATTCGGAGGCGGCTTTTTAAAAAGTCCCGGCGGAAGCGTCCTGGGAGAGAACTGTAATTATATTTTCGATCTGGCGAATAAAGGAAATATCGACGGGATCATACTGGAAGGGTCCATCGGCAATTTTATTTCTAAAAATGAGATGAAAGACTTCCTGAAAAAATATTCCGGCATTCCAATAATCAATATCGGGACTAATATCGAAGGCGTATACAACATACTTATCGATAATAAAAAAAGGAATGGAAGATCTAGTCACGCACCTGGTTGAGTATCACAATTATAAAAAAATCGCTTTTATCGCCGGGACGGAAGGCAATTTCGACGCGGCGCAGCGGTTTGAAGCATATGAAAATGTCCTCCGGCGGCATAATATCGCCCTGGATAAGAATTTAATAGCTAACGGAAATTTCAGCTACCGTGAAGGCATAATGGCTTTTGAGACCCTGGAAAAAAGAAAAGTGGAATATGACGCCGTTGTCTGCGCGAATGATTATATGGCTATCAGCGCCATGCTGGAAATGCAGAAGCGAGGCTTAAAAATTCCCGATGACGCGGCTGTTACCGGATTTGACGATACGGAGGAATGCTGGACGGTAAAACCGGCGCTGACAACCGTCAAACAGCCGTTTTATGAAATCGGCCAGGAAAGCGTAAAATTGCTTGTTTCGATACTGGACGAGGAAAAGGCGCCCAAAAGCATCACACTGCCGACCCAATTGATCATCAGGGAATCATGCGGCTGCAAAGCCATGGATAAATTGAACCATATCATGGGTGATAGATTCAGAAAGAATGAATCGGATAAGAAACACTATATCATCAATGATAATAAAGAATTTATAGAAAAGGCGGCGGCAAATATCGATAATGAGCTTCAGCTCCTTAAAAATAAATATAACTTGAAAAAATGGATAAAAGATCTGATCGATTCCTATTGCGCCGTTAAAGCCGGGGAAAATAAAAACCAGTTATTTGATAAATTTCCTGGGATTTTTCACAAACTGATGGACGGCAGCGAAGAAATAATAACCATCTATAAATTTATTTCTATTTTTTACCATAATCTCTTAAACCGGTTTGTCAGGCCAGATGAAAAGGAAGAAGTATCACATTTACTGAATGAGACTCTTGCTTTATTCGTTTTGATGGTAAAGGAAGACGAATAAGAAAAAAAGGCGAAATTGAAGCTGGAATCCCATGTCGTTGTCGAGTTTAACGAGAATTTTATATACACTTTCGATATTGAAAAGCTCAAGGACGTGGTTTTAAACAATCTTCCGCTCTTTCAATTCAAAAACTTTTTCGCATGTCTATTTGAGGACCAGACCCGGGAAAAATCAAGGATCCTCATGGCCTATGATAAAAATAATATCGAGAAAATCAGTTATGAGGCTTTCCCGTCAAAATATTTACTGCCGTCTAAAATAAATAAAGACAAACCTTTTGAATATATTGTCATGGCGCTGAATTATATAGACGAATATTTCGGCTACGCGATATATGATATCCAGACATTAACGACTTTTATCTATGAATCCCTTTCCGTTCAGATCAGCGGCGCGATTAAAGGTGCGCGGCTGACAAACGAACCGAATAAATATATGACCCAGCTGGAAAACAAAGTTAAAGAAAGAACGACAGAACTGGAAAGGGCCAACACCAAATTAAAGGAACTCGACGCTTTAAAAAACGATTTCATCGCGAATATAACTCATGATTTCAGATCGCCGCTGACAGTCATCCTGAACGCCGCCGATCTGGCCATCCGTTTTGACACCGATATAAATAAAGAAGTTAAAGACCAATTCAATATGATCTATAAATCTTCCCTGCGGCTTAAAAACACCATAGACAAGCTTCTGGAACTCGCGAAAATAGACGCCAAAGGCATTAAACTGAGAATTGAAAGAGTGGACATTGTGTCCTGTCTTTTATCAATAGTTGATTATTATAGATCATCTGTTATATCGAGCGGTATTAAAATCGAGAAACTTTTTCCTGATCATAAAATAGAATATTTTTATACGGATATGGAGAAACTTGAGGAGATTCTCGATAACGTTCTATCAAACGCGATCAAATTCATCGATCCGAATACCGGGGTGATTAAAGTCGAGCTGGCGGAACTGGAAAAAGACATAATGATCGCTGTTTCGGACAACGGGATCGGAATACACGGTGATAAATTAAAAGTCGTTTTCAACAGGTTTGAGCAGCTCCAAGAGGGAAGAAACAGCCAGTACCGGGGCACAGGCATAGGCCTGGCTTTCTCGAAACAGCTGACTGATTATTTGAAAGGGAAAATATGGGCGGAATCGGAGGGGGGAAGGAAAAGGATCGAAATTCACCCTCCTTCTGAAAAAAGGGAGAGAACATTTTAACGAACATGATATAAGCGGAGAAAAAGAAGAAAGATATAAAAACGCTTATTGAAGCCGAACTGGAAGAAAAACTGCATAACGATAATATGCAGACATTGTTTGAGGATTTAAATAAGGAAAATGAATCGGATTATAGAAAAGGCGTCATCCTGATCATAGATGATGATAAGAATATCTGCGGGATTATTTATAAATACCTTTATGAAAACGGCTTCAAAAATTTTATTTTGGCGCCGGACGGGATGCAGGGCCTCGAAGCCGTGTATGAGTACTCGCCGGACATCATCATCTGTGATTTCAATATGCCGAATATGAAAGGGGACGACCTTCATAACAGGCTGGCCGGCAATCCGGAATACAGGGAAATTCCATTTTTATTTCTGTCCGCCGTCGCGGATGACAGGCTGATGTACGAAAGAAGGGAGCTGGGGGCCGCCGCCTATCTGAAGAAACCGATTGAGGAAAAATTGCTGGTCATAACGGTTGACGAACAGCTGAAGAAATATTATGAATTAAAAACAATAAAGCGGCTGGCCACAATGGACGAACTGACCGGGCTGAACAACCGGAGATCAATCCTGGAGAACTTAAAGCGGGAACTATCCATAAGAAAATACCGCGATCTGTCGGTCCTTTTTATTGATATTGACAATTTCAAGGAAATAAATGAGGGTTACGGCCATCAGGCGGGGGACCTGGCTATTTTGATGACCGGCAAAACAATAAAAACGGCAATCAGGAAATACGATACGGCAGGGAGATACGGAGGCGACGAATTTATGGTCATTCTTCCCGGTGCCGGCTTGGACAACGCGGTATCTGCGGCGGAAGTTCTGAGAAAGGCAATTATGGACAAAAAATTAAAATATCAGAATAAAGAAGTGTCGGTTACCTCAAGCTTCGGAGCGGCATCGTTAAGGGATAACGCGGAATATATAGAAAAAACCCTCGGTATTGAAAATTTGAAGGAACTCTATGCGGTCCGGAACAGGGAAGAAGCAGACTGGAATAAAATCGAAAAACAGAAAGAGCGTGTCTCCGAACTCATTTTAAAAATGGCCGTTGAAGCGCTCTGTCAGGCAAATAAAACCGGCTTCAATAAATGCGGGTTTAATTCCGGAAAGAGAAAAACCTTTCCCGGCGATAAATGCCCGGAATGCGGAAGCGGTGATTTAACAGCAGGGCGCAACAGGATTGTAAAATTCGGATAGAACATTCCTGGTTTGAATACGGCCGCCTCCATTCTAAAATTCATAATCCAATCAAAATTCAGCTTTTTTTGATTAAAGGCTTACAGTTAATAAAAAGGCAAATTATTTATTTGCCTGTTATGGAAAAATGTTCGCAAATGAAAATAATAAGCCGCCGGCATAGACAAAAAATTGAATAATGACCTGTGAACTTTTATAATATAAACAGTAAAAAGTTAATATTAAGAGGATATTTTGAAACATATCGATATTTTAATTCATGTCATATGCCTGTTATCCGGCATTATAACCGCGCTATTGGGCTTTCTGCTCTATTTGAAATATAAAATAAAAGCCATCTGGAATTATGCTTTGTTTATTTTAACCACAACATTTACAGTGGCCGCCACGACTTTTTACAGTTATGTATCTTATTATGTGAATTTAAGCCAGAATTCACTTGTTCAAGCCGCGGGGACCCTGATATTCGGTATATTATTAGCGCTGATTAATTACGCTTTTACATTATTCGCCCTGGGAATCATGAACAAACCGCTTGGTATTTTCAATAAAGTTACCATCGGTATTCCATGGCTTATTACTATTATATCGTTTTTTACGCTGTTATATCATTATATCGGGAAAAAAGGCGTCCAGATGCCGCCGGTCCTTAATATTTGTACCGGGTTGATATTGATCATTCTATTCTTTTCCTTTGTTATCTACAGTATTCAAATCGCCTTTAATTTAAAATATATAGATAACCTGGACCTCAAAAGGGCATTAAAAGTCCTTGCGTTATTAATCATCATTGTTATACCGCTCCAGATGCTCATCATTATTTTCTTAAAACAGACTGTGATCATATTTCTTACGCGCAACCTCTTCTATTTCGCGATCAATATTACCAGTATTATTTTTGCCGCCAAATATTTTTTCATAGAAACACCCTCTATTACCGGCCCGATAGAAATCAGCGGTCATTTTATCAATAAATTCGCCATTACCGGCCGCGAAAAAGAAGTGATAGAGCTTCTCCTCTCCGGGCTTTTCATCAAGGAAATCAGCGCAAAGCTTGGCCGTTCCTTCAAGACTGTCAATAACCACATCTATAATATATACAGGAAGACCAGCGTCAGCAGCAAGCTGGAACTCCTGAATTTAATCAAAGAAAAGTAACTATCCAGCCGCATATTTAATAGCGGAGCCGTTCAACGCGTCAATAAGGGCTTGATAAACACTGACGCCCATCTTTTTTACTGTAGATATATAACCCCTGATTCTGCAAAAGGCAGCCGCTCCATTCCAGCTTCTGAATGTACCTGATATTTTCTGCTGGACTTTTATCATTCTGATATCCCGTTCCGCCAAATTGTTGCTGAATGGAACATCTTTTTCCCGCATAAATAAAAGGACAGATTCTTTATATTTTCTTAATCGGTCTAATAGGCATAAAACCTTGCCCCGCTTTTTTCTGCCGCGTTTAACAAGTCCTTCCGGCTTTTCAGGCGTTGGATTTACAGCAAATCCTTTCGCGATGATCCGGTCATATTCCGTATCATATTCTATAATCCTTTCCGCCGGTATTGGAAAACTTGCCTCTTTATCATTCTTAATCCTTATAAGAAGATTACCCATCTCCTTAGCCCATTCCTGACCCATTTCCTCATGTATCCAGATTAGCTCTCTCAAATGGTGTACATTACACAATCCATGACGGCATAAGAATTCCAGATAACTTTTCCATCCATCGTGGATAATAATACCGGTAAATCTTGTGAGAATGTCCATCGCACGCATCGCCTCTGTGCCGCGTTTGTCATGAGAAAAATAATAGGTAAAACGTTCATTCGAGGCAACATGGAGCCATTTTAATAACCCTTTTATCCGAATACCGGTTTCATCACAGTGAAGAACCACTTCTTTTAGTATCAGTTCTATGACTTTCTGTTCATACTCTTCTAATTTATTGTAGGTCTCCCGGATAAATCCTTCAATCGTTGCCTTGCTGAGCGGCACTCCCAATAAACATTCGGCGTATTCCGAAAGCCTTTCATAGGGTATCAACCCATATGTTTTCATATAGACCAGATGCGCTTTAATGTTTTTTCCATACTGTGCCTTATTGGTTATGCCTTCCGGAAACTCCGCCGTTACTCTCGCACCGCAATGCGGACAATCTTTTACTTCCGAGCGATGTTCGGTAACTTCCACTTTTATCGGAGGTATATCGAACACCTGCCTTCTTTCCGTCCGCTTAACTGATTCGGAACTTAAATCAATTCCACAACAGGAACATTTTTCAACCTGATGTTCTATGATCTTATCAGGGCTTTCTACTTTCTTCAGAGTATTTCCCTTATGTCCAAACTGGCCGCCTTGTTTTTTACCGCTCTTTTTCCGTAAATTCTTTACTGTATTTTGGAATGGATTATCGGAAGACGGCGGTTTATTGCTGTTATGGCTGTCCTTATTAAGCTGTTCTTCCAATTTCTTAATCTTTTCCGCTTGTCTTTGAATGATTAAACCCTGCTCCTTTATCTGGTTTTGTAAATCAGCAATGATGCCTTCAAATCGTTTTAAGCAGGCCGCACAGTCTTTTTCTCTTCTATCTTCATTCATGCTATAGAATAGCATGGTTTCATGCTCAATGCAAATATTTCATGTGACTATTTTTTAGTGGCTGGATAGTTACAAAGAAAATAAGATATAGCATAATATTGCAATAGAAATACAGTACTTTTTTAAATATTTATGCGGCATCATCTTTTATTTTTCAGGCTTTTCCCTTTAATAATAAAACGCCTGATTTTTTTAATGCGCCTTCCTGCAGATTATTTCTTCCCGATCAAACCCGGCTTTAGCCGCATAAATCCGGCTTTCCGATTCATGGGATAAAATCCCTATTGTTTTTCATCTTAAGATGCGGTAAGATAATGCCGGTTTATATCAGAATAGAACAGTGAATTTTAAAAAGGGGATCATGCAAAGGTTTTAATAATAGAAGGAGGACACAATGCCTGAATTAAAAGAAAATAGAATGAGTGTTGATAAGACCGCGGACGGCGGTTTGAAAAGTCTCTTTATCATCGGCGCGGCTGCTCCATTGGCAACAATAGCTTCATACCTGACGGAGTCTTTATTCATGATTTTCGGGGGAGAACCGTACCCGGGTACCGTAGAAGCCTGGTTCTCTCTTTTTAACCGCCATAAGATCCTAGGACTGTTTTACCTTAACGCCCCGGACATTCTTTCTATATCACTTTTAGGCCTGATGTTTCTCGCGCTGTACAGGGCGCTCAGGCATATCAATAAAACCGGGATGACAATCGCGTCGTTCTTCGCGTTCCTGGGTATAGGGGTCTTCGTAACGACGCGCTCAATGATGCTCTCCGTGCTTGCCTTAAGCGGCCAGTACGCATCCGCCGCTTCGGACGCGCAGAGGGCGCTTATTCTTGCCGCCGGACAGACTCTCGGCGACCTGGGCAATCCGACGCCCCAGACAACAGGGTTCTTTTTTATGGCGGCTGCAGTAATCATTATTTCAATTGTAATGTTCCGGAGCAAAGACTTCGGAAAAATAACCGCCTTTGCGGGAATTCTGGCCGGGAGCTTAACCGTTGCCGATGACTTGGGCCTGGTCCTTATTCCGTCCGTCTCCGGCATACTTATGGGTATCGCGGGCGGATTCTGGCTTTTGTGGTGGATTATGGTAAGTATAGGGTTATTCCGGCTGGGCCGTATTGAAAAAAATGAAATTTCTCCAGCAAGGTGAAAAATATCAGAAGGAGAGTAAATATGAAAGGTCTTATTTTGTACAGAAGTTATTATGGTAATACGAAGAAGGTCGCGGAAGCCATAGCCGGGCAGATAAGGACATCAGGCCACGAACCAATTGTTCAGGACCTGCGCATAAAATTGCCCGATCTGAACGGCATTGATTTTATCATCATCGGCGCACCGACAAGGATCGCTGGAGTCACTTCAAAGGCTAAAGGCGTATTGAAACGGCTGAAGAAAAGATTTGCAGGCAAACCGGTAGCAGTATTCGATTTAATGGGCCCCATTCCGGAGAATTCTGAAGAGGAGGAAAAAATAAATAAATGGCTGTACCCGGGCGCCGCTGGAATTATGCATAAAATAGCTGAAAAATACGGCTTGAATGTATATGAAAAAACGCTCCGCTGCCGGGTTAAGGGAATGCAGGGCCCGCTGGCGGAAAATGAGCTGGAAAAAGCAATTTCTTTCACACAAGAGTTCATGTCTTATATCATTAAGAAATATTAAGGAGGATTTTATGGCCTTATTCGCTCATATCGGCGTCGGATTCGCGGCCAAGCCCGCGGCGCCGAAAGTACCGCTCTTCATTTTGTTAATAGCGGCGATATTTCTCGATATACTTTGCCTTTGTGTTTTTCTGCCCCTGGGCATTGAAAACATCTCGCCGGAACATTTTTCCATTTACTGGTCCCATGGCCTGTTCATGTCTATAGTCTGGTCCGCGGCGGCAGGCATCCTGGGCGCGGTCATTTTCCATAAAAAACGGGCCGGCATTGTCATCGGACTTGTCGTTTTCAGTCACTGGGTTCTGGACTTTATCAGCCATCCGATGCTGAACTTCATCAGCCATCCGATGGTTTTATCAAAACCCGACATTCCGCTTCTCTTCAACGGGTCGCCGAAAGTCGGACTCGGTTTGTACAGTACTATAACGGGAGAATTGATTACCGAGTTCGGGGTATTGATCCTGGGGATAATTATCTATGCAATATATAAAATAAAAAACAGAGATAAAAAGACTGAAAAATATATTTCTTAAATCTATAAGGAGGATCAAATGCCTGAAGACAATATGACACAGGTACAAAATATTAAAGGGAGGAAAAATGTGAACAACAATGGATTTTTAGGCGGGGTTTATTTTTTAACACTCATCGGCGCCGCGATTTATTTCATCCAGCATTCGACAACTTTCTGGGGCGGTGTGCTCGGTCTTTTGAAGGCCCTGATATGGCCCCTGCTGGTGACATATAAGATGCTGGAAATGCTGAAAATGTAGACGTTTAAAGAGTAATAACGGATTATTTGCAGAACAATTTTTTGTCTGAATTTTTAATTCAAGAGGAGAAAACATGAACATCAGGGTAATTTATCATTCCAGGACGGGCAACACAAAAAAACTTGCGGAAGCGATCGCGGACTCGGTAAACTGCACAGCCGAACCAGCCGAATCAAATTCCATAAGCGGGCAGATAGATCTGCTTTTTATCGGCGGCGCTATTTACGGCGGACAAATCCAAAAGTCCATAAAAAAGTTCATAGATAGTCTTGACCCTGGAAAGATCAAACTGGCGGCGGTATTCAGCACCTATTTTCTGGGTAAAACAAAAGCTGTTTCAATAATAAGAAAACTTTTGACAGACCGGGGAATTACAGTAGCGGAAAAAAGTATTGTCTGCAGGGGGAAATATTTGTTTTTTTACAGCAGGCACCCTGATGCCGAAGAACTGTCGCAAGCCGGAGAGTCGGCAAAAAGGATAAAATAAAACCAGCATTTTATTTCCTGAGGAGAACAATATGAATAAGCCCTTGCTGCTTCCGTTAATACTGGGAATTTTACTGCAGGGTTGCGGTTTGATCGCGATCATTCCCAGCGCAAAAAGGGACACTGTCCCGCAGAACGTCCGTCTGCCGGGCGGCGTTATCCTGACATCGACAGGAGCGGTGAATATCAATGTTTTTCTTCTTGTCGATCATAAGGATTTTTTCCCTTCCGGCTTCAGGATCGAGGCGCCTGGAAAGACCATTTATATTGACCCGATTGCGGTCAATGACCCGAAACCGGCGGATTATATTTTCATCACCCACTCCCACGGCGATCATCTTTCCCTGCCGGATATAAAAAAGCTGTCAGACAAAAAAACACTGATCATATGCCCGAAAACGGCGGCCGCCCAGATTTCCGGTTTTTCTGTAAAAGAAGTCAAGCCCGGCGATAGACTTATGTTAAACGGCATTAAATGCGAGGCAGTTGCGTCATATAATATAAAAACCGGAGCTTTAGGGATGGTTGCCCATCCCGCGTCGGATATGAATGTAGGTTATATTATTACAATAAACGGGACGAGGATCTATCATGCGGGGGACACGGATTTTATTCCGGAGATGAAGGAGATAAAGGATATTACAATCGCTCTGGTCCCGATAGACGGCGGAAGTCTGACCATGAGCACGGAGGAAGCGGCCGGATTTATCAATACGCTGAGGCCAAAGATCGCGGTCCCCATGCACTACCTGATGGGGACAAATAATACGGAAATATTTAAAAATTTGGTTAATAAGGATATACAGGTTAAAATAATGCAGAAAGAAGGATTGTAAAATGAATATACTCTTCATCCTTGATAAAGACCACCCGTCAAAAATAGCGGATGATTTCAGGGCCAGAATCATGGCCGCGGCCAAGAAAAAAGGGCACAGAATCGAGTTTATTGATTTGAGCAGGAACAACATCTTGCCTTGCCTGGGCTGCCTTAAATGCCTGACAGTACACCCAGGCGTCTGCGTAAATAAAGACATCATGGCGGAATTGAAAAAGAAGGCAAGGGAAAGCGGAATGATAATACTTTTATCTCCTGCCGTCTTCGGCCAATGTTCTTCCGCCATTAAAAATGTCCTGGACAGGGGCCTTACGTCGCGGGTCGGCGAAGAAAGAAAAACGCCGCCGCAGTTCATTATCGGCTACGGGACCGATATTGACAGGGAAGAAAAGAGCACATTCATCGATATCACGGCTAGGCATACAGGCAAAGCGGATATTTGCCATCCCGAATTTAAAAATAATCTAATCGAATCCTTTGTGACAAAATCCATTAAAGAGAACAGCGCGGTCTGCGGAAAGATCGCCGGCTTATTTTAAACGGAGTGTAAATTATGAAAAGGATCTGTTTTATCAACGGAAGCCTCAGGGGCAGCGCCGCCACATCGAAGACTTTTTTGAATGATATCAGCCGTAAAATAGAGGGCCCGGACTTCGCAAAGGATTTCATTGCCGTCAGGGCAAGGGCCGGCGGAGGATACCCTCAAGACACTTTAAGAAAAATAGCGCAAGCCGATGCTGTCGTCATAGCGTTCCCCCTTTTCAACTACAGCCTGCCGGGAGCGCTCATGAGACTTCTTGAAGATTATTATGAATTTATAAAAAAGAGAAGCAGTTATAATAAAAACGCCGGATTTTATGCTGTGGTCAATTCCGGGTTCCCGGTGCCGGAAGTTAATATCGAGGCCGCCCGGGTCATGAAGAATTTCTGCCGGAGGCTCGGCCTCCACTGGAGGTTCGCTGTCTGCGTCGGCGGCGGGCTGGCCGTCGCCCTGACAAAGAAAGTCCCCTTCCTGGACCTTAAATTAAAGAAGGCGTTTTCTCTAATCGCCGCTGACATCATCCGCGGCGGCAGGGAAAAAGAAAAAGATATTCTGATCAAGCCCGTTATTCCAAAAGCGATTATGCTCGCGATAAAAAACATGGTGGAGAAGAAAAGCAGGGACCATTATAAAAAACAGCCTGTTTGTTCCTGATTTTGAATGAATTCCGGTCAATAAAAATAAAGGAGCGTCATCATGTTCAAGGCGATAATGGCAATAACCGTCATATTGATTTCCATTGGATCAGGCTGGGGAGAACAAAAACTCATCATTTCAATCAAGCCCGGGAAAAATTACAACACCATCCGCAATATGGGTTTTCTGAAAATAATCATGATCCCGCAGATGGCCGTCTGGCTTGAGGACGGCAATGGAAAATTCGTTGCCAATATTTTTGTGACTCATAAAAGCGCGAAAAGCGACTGGTTCGGCGGCGATAAAATCCGCAGGCCGGACGCTCTTCCGGTCTGGTCGCACAGGATGGGCGTACAGTATTCCGACGGCCTTTATATGCCTGATAAAAAGCACCCGCTTCCGGACGCCGTTACCGGGGCCACTCCCAAGGCCGCATACACAATTGATTGGAAAGTCCCCGCAGATCTTCCCGCCGGTAAATACAATCTATATGCCGAAGTCAATAACGCCTTTGATTATAATTCGGCATACCGGGAAAAACTTCCCCAAACAAATCTTTATTACAACGCTTACAACGGCCAGCCATCGGTTGTTTACAAGTCCGGGATTACTTTTGTTTCAAACCTGTCCGGGCTTAAATTGAGCCTGACCGGCCATGGCGAAGTCCTAGGCCGCGGCGGATCGATTAGCACCAATCTGGCGGAGGTAAAGGAAGCGGCGCAGATGATTGATTCCATAACAGTATCCATTGAATCAAAATGAAGGACTTAAAACTTATTGAACTGTTTTAGAAAAAAGGAGGATTTTATGCCGGGTATTAAAAAGTTATTGCTAACAATCGCGGCTGCATTTTCATTTATTTTAGCGAGTGTACTGATTTTTGGCGAAACATATCCGGTCAAGAATCCAAAGGCAAATGTTTGTATTCTCAATTATGAAACCGGATTCAAGAAAAACCTGACCGCCGCCCTTGTACATGAATTTAACGCGGAAAAAATAAGTGTTACGGTCGACACCGTTTCAAACGGCTCTCAATACAGCGCAACAAATTATGACGCTGTGATACTGCTTTCGGCGGTCCAGGCCTGGAATCCCTTACCGAAGACTTCCGAGTATATCATCAGGAATAATTATTCCAGCAACATTATCTATTTTTCCACATATAAAGCGTTTAATTTTCCTTACGGCTTTTCATTAAACAGCAAAAAAATCGACGCCATCACGTCCGCTTCAGTTACAAACGATCAAAAGGTTTTTGATGAAGCGACAAACAGGATAATCGCAAAAACAATGAGTATTTTAAACAAAAAAATAAAATAAGGGGAAAAATATGAAAGTCGGCATCATCGTTTATTCCCATACCGGGAATACAAAATCCGTCGCCCAGAAGCTTCAGGATAAACTTGCCAAGGCCGGGCATTCCGTTAAGCTGGAGCAGATCAAAGTTTCCGGCGAAATCCGCCCGGGTATGACCGACATTCATTTCGAGTCGCTCCCCGATGCCGGGAATTACGAGGCGCTTGTGTTCGGCGCGCCTGTGATGGCATTTTCCCTCTCGCCGGTCATGACAGCATATATAAAGAAGCTTGAGCCTTTAAAGAAAATGAAAATCGCCTGTTTTGTGACCCATCATTTTCCTTTTAAATGGATGGGCGGTAAACAGGCCATAAGGCAGATGAAAAAGTTCTGCGAAGCGAAGGGAGCGGCTGTCTGCGGAACAGGTATAGTGAGCTGGTCGGGCAGGAACCGTAATGAGCAGATCAATGAATTGGCGGAAAGTATATCAGGATTATTCTAAAGACAGAAGATTTTGCTAATAAAATAATTATTGGTTCCTTAAGCATAAATAGATTATAAAACTCAATTTCATTATCATCATAAATAAGAGGTCTAAAATGGGACCGGAAATTAAAACCATCAGTTTATCATTCCCTCATAATTTAGGCGCCGCGAATTGCTACCTTATAAAAACCGGCGCCGGTTATATTTTGATTGATACCGGATTCGCGAATAAGCGCGCCGAACTCGAGAAAGAGCTTGAAAGCGCGGGCTGCCGTCCGGGAAACCTGAATCTTATCGTACTCACGCATGGCGACGGGGACCATTCCGGTAATTGCGCCTATCTGCGGGAAAAATACGGCGCGAAAACAGCAATTCATCCCGGCGAATCGGGAATGGTTGAAAGCGGAAATGCCTTTCTCAGCAGAAAAAAAAAGAACCTCCTCAAAAGAATATTTGACAGGATAATCCTTGGTATATTATCTCCCCTGGTCAATTTAGGCAGGTTCGAAACTTTCAAGCCCGATCTGACCATCGGGGAAGGATACGATCTGTCTCCTTACGGATTGGCCGCTGAAATCATTCATATCCCGGGACACTCAAAGGGTTCCATAGGAATTCTGACTTCCGGCGGAGAGCTATTCTACGGCGATCTATTATGGAACAACGGTAAACCTTCAGTTTTTCCTAATATCGATGAAATTGTGGAAGTGAATGCCAGTATTGAGAAATTGAAGACATTAAACATAAAAACCGTCTATCCGGGGCATGGCAGGCCGTTCGCTTTGAAAGAATTTTTAATAGCCCGGATGCGGCGCTGACCATCATTTCGGGAGGTAATAATATGAAACAAGATGTTGTCCTCATAACAGGCTGTTCGACCGGGATCGGCCCGAAGCCGCGGCGAAAACAATTAATCCAATAAATAAGATATAAGAGGATATCCCATGTTAAATAATAAGGATCTTACCATTGCCGATGGAGTTGCGGCTGTCGATATTAAGATAAAAGTGAAGGGACGTAAAGTAATGGACCGGCAGGACTGGACGGAATATATAAAAACTCTGTCGGGAGGCCGGATGAGAATCATTATATTCGGGGCTTCGGGCCGTACAGGCAGGCCTCTTGTCAAACAGGCGCTGGATGAAGGACATGAAGTCATTGCGTTTGTCCGTGATCCGGCAAAGCTCAATATCGAGCATGAACACCTTACAGTAGTTCAGGGAGACGCGACCGACCCAGATCTTGTCGAACGCGCAGTCCATGGTGTAAACGCGGTAATAAGCGTTATGGCCACAGCGGCGTCCCAAAAAATCGCCGGAACCATGCCTCTTACAAGGTCAACACAGAATATCCTTGCCGCCATGGAAAAACACGGCGTTCGCCGGCTGATTATATCTTCCGCGGGCATCCCGCAGCCGGAAGATTTGCCTGATATACGCTTCAAGTTACTGATGGGTCTGGTTAAATTCATTGCCCCCTATTCCTATAAAGATACAGCCGGTTCCGTTCAGGCTATCCGGGAATCCGAAACCGATTGGACCGTCGTTCGGATGCCGGCGCCCAGTAATTCTCCGGGAACATATAAAGTGAATGCGGGGCATGTGTCCAAAAAAGCCCTGTTGCGTATCTCGCGCTCTGACGCGGCCGCATTTATACTGAACGAATTAAAGGAACCGAAATATATAAAACAATCACCGGTTATATTCAATATTTAAAGAGGTTTTTATGACTATAGTTTTTCCTGCCTGTTTCCGGAAAATCCAGCCTATCCTAAGGAGGTTTACGGAAAACCCGGATTTGTTATTTCCCTGCTAGCAGAATATTTTAATTATAGGAGAATAAATATGAACCCGTTCAAGGATAAAGTAGCTATAGTAACCGGGGCCGCTTCCGGAATAGGAAGGGAAATTTGCTTCTTTCTTGCCCGCAGCGACGCTAAAGTCGTCATTGCCGATAAAGATTACAAAGGGGCCAGGGAGGTGGAAAAAACCATCCATTTGGAAGGAGGCCGGGGAAAGGCAGTGAAAACCGATGTCACAAAAGCGGAAGAAGTGGAGACCTTGATAAAAGAAACGGTGGAACGGGACAAAAAAATCGACTTAATGATTAACAACGCCGGGATAGGCATTAACGGGGAATTCAAGGACATGAACCTCGGCCAGTGGAGAAAAATCTTTGATGTGAATTTCTGGGGAGTTCTTTATGGGAATTATTATGTATACCCCGTCATGATCAAGCAGGGATTCGGACAGATAGTCAATGTGTCGTCTCTGGCCGGATTGATGCCCGGCGGTCTCATGACAAGTTATAACGCCAGCAAGCATTCCGTCGTGGGATTTACGCTTTCCCTGCGTTCCGAAGCCAGACAATACGGGATAAAAGTCAACGCGCTCTGCCCCGGGTTTATTGAAACCCCGATCCATGACGCCTCGCCCAATGTATCTGCTTATTTAAATTCAGAAAAAAATAAAAGGCCTCCCAATAAATACCCGACCGCCGAGAAATGCGTTCCCGGTATGATGAAAGGAATTAAAAAGGATAAAACAATTATCGTCGCGCCTTATTATCACAAAATATTCTGGTGGCTGTACAGATTGTTTCCAGGCCTTATCATATTTATGTGGAAGATGATCATCGCACACCTGAAGAAATGAAAAGAGCTGGAAATTGACGAATAATGAACTCAGGGAACATGAATATAATGACAGATATGTATAGATCTATGAGGTCAGTATGAATATGTCCGGAATTAAATCTGAAGGAAGAACCGTCATGCCCGGCGAATATGTGATCAAAAAACCGTCAATAAACAGGCGGCTTACCATGGAGACATTCGACGCTTTACCGGCCGGGCACAATATGACGGCACTGATCGAATTTGATGTCACGAAGGCAAAAAAACTTGTCAGGACCTGGAGGCTGAAGGGCATGAAGGTTTCTTTTTTTGCCTTTATTATTAAATCAATCGCGGCGGCCCTCGCTGAAAAGAGGGAATTGAATGCCGTCCGCGGAGGAAACCGTATTGTCGAGTTCAGGGATGTTGATGTCAATATACCCGTTGAAATGGAATCCAAGGACGGTAAAGCCCCCCGTCAAATTGTCGTCAGAAACGCGGCGGAAAAAACCGTTGAAGAGATCTGCATGGAAATTGAAGCGGATAAAAATCAGCACCGGCTGTCCGGAAACGCGGGTAGAGAGGATAAATGGGCTTTGAGCCTGATGAAAATATTGACCCTGCTGCCGAAATTTATAATGAAATTTGTTTTAATTAATCTGGTCGGTAATCCCCTGTCTGTAAAAAAAATGTCCGGAACGACATTTGTTACCGCCGTGGGAATGTTCGGCAGTATAAATGGTTTTGCCGTACCATATATTATCGGCCCCCGCGCTGTTTCGTTTGCACTGGGAAGCATTGTCAAAAAACCCGCCGCTGCGGGCCGGGAGATTAAAGTCAGGGAATTTCTGAATATGACCGTTGTTTTTAATCATGATATTGTGGACGGCGCGCCGGCCGCCCGTTTTATTAACCGTCTTAAAAAAATAATTGAGAAAGCGGATGTACTTTAAATCCCATTGGCAACAGCTGCCGCAGTATTTATTCAGAACAAATTAAAGGAAGCAGAATATATTATCACCGGTTATATTCAATATTTAAAGAGGTTTTTATGAGTACAGAGATCTATTATTTTTCAGGCACGGGTAATTCCCTGGCCGCGGCGAGAGATATCGCCCGGAAGACTGGAGGAAAACTCATACCCATTGCCCCTCTGATGGACCGGAAATCTATAAAATTAAATGCCGATATGATCGGGATTGTTTTTCCCGCCTGTTTCTGGGGCCTTCGGCCCATCATCAAGAGATTAGCGGAAAAGCTGGAAGACACCGGCTCAAAATACATTTTCGCGGTCTGTACATGCGGAGGAATGGCCGGAAAGGCAGTCAGGATTTTAGATGATGTTCTAAAACGGCGCGGTGGAAAACTCTCTGCCGGTTTTATTGCCGCGATGCCGGGCAATTATATTTTTGAGTACGAGGCATTGCCCGCCGGTTTGCAGAAGATGGAATTCGACGGCTGGAAGAAAAAACTGGAATTCATTGACCGGTACATTACTGCCCGGAAAAGCGGCAGGCTGGAAACGGTCAATTTCGTCAGCGTGCTTTTCGCGCCGTTATTGCCGCTTTTCAAAGCCCTGGATTTAATAAAGCTGAATAAACTGGCCGGTACGAGGCGACTTTCATTTATAGAACTCATTCCTCTGCTGGACAGAGGTTTTTATCCGGATGAGAAATGCGACGGCTGCGGCATCTGCGCCAAGGTCTGCCCCGTAAAAGACATTAAAATGAAAGGCGGCAGGCCCTTGTGGCTTCATCACTGCGAGCAGTGCTTCGCGTGCCTTCAGTGGTGCCCGAAAGAGGCAATACAGTACGGCGGGAATACGGCAAAAAGAAAAAGATACCATCATCCCGGTGTAAAAATATCAGATTTCATAAATAGGGACTAATCTGAGAGGAAATTTTTTATGAGTACCGAAATCTATTATTTTTCCGGTACAGGCAATTCATTATTTGTCGCGAAAGAACTTCAGAAACGGATTGCCGGCGTGAAACTGATACCAATGCTCAGCCTTCTCAATAGAAATGTCATCAAAGTAAAGGGAGAAACGGCCGGTTTTGTTTTCCCTGTCTATTGCCATACGGTCCCGAATATTGTAAAAGAATTTATCCGTAAGCTCGATCTGGAATCCGCCTATATATTTGCTGCGGCGACAACCGCCGGCTCCCAATACAGCGCCTATACCGGGATCGATAAAATGTTGAAGAAAAAAGGAAAGGGCCTGGATTCCTGGTTTACAATCAAAATGCCGACCAACATGCCTTTTTATATCGATTACGGCGAAATGACCGATAAGACAAAAACGGCAAAGATGGAATCCGGTGCCCGGGCCAGGATTGAATCGATTGCCGGAATTATTGCCGCTAAAAAGAAACACCGGAAAAAGGAGCCTCAATTTACCCGGCCGATACCTTCCTTAATACTGCCTTTTATGCCGGTCCTTATTCCATTGACACGCCTTATAGTGAAAAAGATATCGGTTTTTTATTCCGATTCAAAATGTACCGGCTGCGGAATATGTGAAAAGGTATGCCTGTCCGGTAAGATAAAGATGATCCGTAAAAAACCAGTCTGGCAGAAAGACATAGAGTGCTACCAGTGCCAGGCCTGCATCAATTACTGCCCCTCGCAATCCATCCAGCAGAAATCCGCCTGGTTCATGAAATCCTACTCCGAAAAAAACGGCAGGAGGCATCATACGGAGATAACGGCAAACGACATTGCCGGGCAGAAGTGATTCTCATCAAAACAGGCCTGTCTTCAAAAACTCATTATACCGGTTATTGAATGACAATGCTTGAATAATTTTTACTTTTTCATTATGATATTTATTTATCGGTTTTATTAGGAAATGAAATGCATGGAAAATATATTTAAAAAATATAATCAGAAAGAACTTTCAAAAGTCGAAAAAGTCCCGGAAGAAATATTAAAGCGGCTGCCTTTAAGAACTGAATATTCGTTTAAAAAATGCAGTATATATTTTTTTGATAGAAATTCGATTCAGGAAATGCAGGTCGAATATTCTATAAAAAAGGGTTTTATATTCAGACACAAAAAATCCTGGAAAGGCAGAATTATCATCGGGCAGCTGCCTGACAGTTCGGCCATATATATTGATTTAATTAAGCCGGATTTTCCGGTTTTTATAGAGCATCATGGTTCGGGAACAATAGATCAATTATCTGGATCTATTGACAGACTGGATAAAATATTCTCTTCATTCAATGAAAAGGAATCAATCGGCGATATGCTTAATAATATTAAAAAGCTGGAACCGGGGCTTGATCTCAGCTTCTGGGAAAGCTTTCTCAATAATAATTTCGCTGATCCGGTATTTTTCCCGATATAAGATATAACATTTTCAGTCCCCGTGCGCCCCTGCATTTTTTAAGAGGAATAAATGGATATTGAAAATGAAATTGTCAAATACTGGAACGGACGGCTGAAGAAACTTGATATCGGAAAAAAGGAAGACTACAATCTTTCCTGTGATACATTTGATTATTTAAACAGGATCGGAATGCCGGTTGATGATGATGATTTACAATGGTTTAATATCACTCTTTATGATCCTGATGAATATAAAATATGTAAATTCCGAAATGAAGCCTTTTTAGTTATCGGCGATGACTATGGAACAAAAATCTGCATCGGCTATGACGACAAACTCTATTCGTCCGGTTTTGAAAAGCCGTTTAAAAGATTGATCAATAAAAATATAGCATGTTTCGTTGTTTTCCTAAAATTAATATTTGAAAAGAGACGGTTTTTAATTGAATCGGATGATCAAGCCTCAGAGAATTCCCTCCATGACATCAGGGATAAAATGGAATTGATAGATGGCTCTGCGCTCTCCGATCCCGATAATTGGTGGAGCATCTTCCTGGAACAGATTTCCGCAGGCTTACTTTGAAGGCGGACAGAAAGGATTTATCTTGTTATATAAATATTTGAAACTCCTCGGCCTCGGCCCAGGCGCTGAACTGAAAGATGTCAAAAAAGCATACAGAATCCTCGCGAAAGAGAACCATCCCGACCGCTTCACCGATGAAGTGACGAAAAAGAGACAGGCGGAAAAGATGGCGCAGATCAATGAGGCCTACCGTGCCATCCTTTCGGATTTCGACAGCCGGAAAAAGGAAACCCGGCCGGATATAAGAGACATGTCAAATCCAGAAAGTGATTATACCATTTATAAGAAGGGTGTGGAGTATTTCAATAAATACAGCGGCTCCATTTCCCTGAAATTCAAGAATAATACTTACGACCTGGACCAGCTTCTGGAAAAGAAAAAAAACATAGAATCGGCAAAAGAGTGTTTTGAGAGGGTGCTGAGGGAATACCCGGCAAGCGACTGGGCTTACGACTCGGAAGAAAGATTAAAAAAAATCAAAAAAAGCATTGTTCATCTGGATCAAAATATTGAAACCGGCAAGACCCATTCTCTGGGCTGGACGAAAAAAGGCACACCTTACTGGAGAAAAAATTCTTAATAATAGAGGAGCTTCAGGCCGGGAGACTTCAATTAATATTAAATTTAAACTTGACTTGCCGCAATTGTCCTTTAAAATCGTTATAGGATGCTTTAATGAAAGAAGAATTATCAGCCGTTCTCAGAACCCCGGACAGCCATGAAACACTGCAGTATATAAAAAAAAATAACCGGGAATTCCTGAAGCGGAATAACGGTGCACTATATGAAATTGACCATGACATTATCCGGTTCCTGAAAAATAAAATCCTCACGGGAAATAACCGTTTTTATCAGAAGCTCTATGACAATTTCGCGCCCTTCTATAATACAGCCACACGCGTCTTCGCGCTTATCAAAAGCGGCGGAGAAGAGAAAAGAGTGATGCAGTACCTTTCGGAGCTTGAAATTAAAAACGGAAATAAAGTCTTGGAAATATCAATAGGGACAGGCCGTAATATCCGCTATTTAAACCCGAACGCCGTCTATTACGGCGCGGATATATCCATCAATATGCTCGGGAAATGCCGCAGTACACTGCGGGCATTAAAGCGGGATTTTGTCCTTATTGAAGCCGAGGCAGAGCGTCTGCCCCTAAAAGACGATACATTTGATGCCGTTTTTTCCTCCGGCGGATTTAATTTTTTTAATGATAAAACTAAAGCAGTACTCGAGATGCTGCGCATAGCAAAAAGCGGAACAAAGCTTCTTATTTCGGATGAAACGGAAAAGATCAGAACAAAGTATAAAAAAACGCCTGTTGCCGGCTGGTTCTATAATCAGGAGCAAATCATCAACCCGATTGAATTCATACCGGGCTGGTGCCGGAATATTCAATACAAGGAAATCTGCGGCGGCGAGCTTTATGTTCTGACTTTCCGGAAGCCTTAATAAACGGAATTCAATCCAATCATACGTAAATTCCAAGTTAAAGATTAAATACTGGAGACGCTCATGACGGAGTTAAAGAAAATATTGATTTTTAACAACATGGTCGAGGCAAATTTGATGGAAAAGATTTTAAAGGAAAATAATATCCCTCACTTGATAAGAAGCTTTCATGACACTGCTTATGACGGGATTTATCAGGACCAATACGGATGGGGAGTTGTAGAAGCACCGGAAGAATACCGGAATGAAATAATGAAATTATATACCAAAATGCTCAAGGACATAAATACCAATGTTTACCAGGATAAAAACAATGAAGATGAAAATTATGCGGAATCCGATAATGCCGGCGGCCCGGGCATCAGTAAAAAAAGAAAAGGGGAGTCTTTCAAAACCGCCCGGATGATTGTCATATTCTGCATTATAGCAATTGAGACAATAACAATAATTTATCTTTTCAATAGATTAAACCAATTGTCCGAAAGCAGATTTTATAAGAATCAATGGGACCAAAAAACCATGACATTAACAAGAATTAATAATATAAACGGAAATAAACTGGTCCTTGAAGATATAAATGAAAACTTCATTTATGAGCTGGAAAATAAATACAATGATAAAGGAATATTAATCAGCCGATATATCGACTCGAACGAAAATTTCATTGATGAGAAGATAATCAAATTTAATGATGCCGGACAAATCATACAAGAAGATTATGATGATAATGAGGATTTAAGGTTTGAAAAAATCATCCTGTATTATCCCGATGGGACCAGGCTCTATCTTATAGATACGAATTTCGATGGAACATATGATATATTAAAAGCGGAAAATGCCGAAGGGAAAATGAAAACTTTTATGCTTCCGAAAGACCTGTTTAAAACAAAATAAAAAATATTGATCATAATTTAAATCATCCTTATTATTATAAGAAGTGGTTTTTTAAACTTACTTCCGCACAAAAACCGATATTATGTATAAAAATCATAAGGAATATCATAATGCTGGAATTCAGATTCAACATCGGGCTCTTTATTGACAGCCTTTCAGGAATGGGAAGCTACCAGGCTTCCGTCTGGCATGGCGTCAATAAAGCCGCGGAGGAAAGGAATGTCAATCTCTTCTGCGCGGCCGGGGGCTCTATTAATTTTTCACCTGATAACAAATACGAGAAGTCCAGGAACCTGATCTATGATTTTATCAATGAAAAATCCATAGACGGCCTGATCATTACAGGCGGCGCAATCGGCAATTACATTTCGAAAGAAGAACTGCTTCAGTTCTGCGGCCGTTATAAAGGGCTTCCGATGGTCAGCGTCGGCGGGCCTGTCGAGGGAATACCCGGCGTTCTTATCGATAATCAATCGGGATTAAAAAACCTGATATCCCATCTGATCGAAAAGCACCGCTATAAAAAAATCGCTTTTATCCGCGGTCCGGAAGGCAATGCGGACGCTGCCGAGAGATACAAAGTTTATCTGGATATGCTCGAAAAATATAATATCCCGCTCGATCCCGTCCTTGTCGCGGCCGGCAATTATCTCGAATCCTCCGGCGCCGAAGCCGTGCGTATGTGGCTGGACGAAAAAGAAGCCGACATTCAGGCCATTATCGGCTCCAATGACAATATGGCACTGGGCGCCATGAAAGAACTGCAGAGAAGGGGCATCCAGGTCCCTTATGAAATCGCCGTCGCAGGTTTTGACGATATAGAAGACGCCGCGGCCATTACTCCCTCTCTCTCAACTGTCCGCCAGCCGGTATTTGAACAGGCAAAAAGGGCGGCCATGATCCTGATCGACATGCTGGAGGGAAAGCCGGCCGATACGCAGAATGAGTATCTGCCGACCGAAATCATTATCCGTCAGTCTTGCGGATGCCAGCCCATTTCAATCCAGCAGTCCAGATCCATTAAATTCGAGAAAACAAAAGAGGATTACCGGAGCGTTCTCTCATCCGCAAAAATGAAAATACTTGCCGGGCTGACCAACGTTATAAAAAGCGGTTCGGATTACTCTCATGCCGATCTTGTTCAGAGGCTTCTCGATGCATTCTACAGAGACATAATCGATAATCAGGAACAAAACTTTTTCCCGGCGCTGGATTCTGTACTCGCCGAAGTCATATCTGAAGGAGAAGATATAACGATCTGGCAGAATGTCATTTCAGAACTCCGCAATAGAATTCTTCCTCTTCTCAATCAGGAGATGTTATTTTCCAAAGCCGAAAGCATCTTTCAGAAGGCCTTTCTTTTTATCGGCGAGATGGCCCTGAGGACAGTTTCCTCAAAAAAAATGTACTCTGAAAAGCAGAGTTATCAGCTCAGCATGCTGGGACAGGCCCTTTCCACAACTTTCGATCTGAATGAACTGGAGGCGACCGTAATCAGGGAACTTCCAAACCTCAATATACCCAGTTTTTTTATATCCCTCTTTGACGGCCCGGACGCGGAAAAATGCCGTATTTTTGCGGCGTATAAAGGAGGGCAGAAACTGGCACTCCGGGATGAAGAAGTTCATTATCCATGCAGAATTCTCATCCCGAAAAACATTTTACCGGCAGAAAGAAGATTTACAATGGTTTTATTACCTCTGTATTTTAAAACAGATCAGCTGGGATTTATGCTGATGGAAGCAGGCCCGCTTGAAGGAATTATTTATGAAACGACTTTTATACAGATTTCCAGTTCCCTCGAAGGCGGGCTTCTTTTGAATAAAAGCAGGCAGGCTGAAAGCGATCTCGTTAAGCGAAACCGGAATATTGAAGCCCTGGTCCTGCCGATGATCGAATCGATCAAGCAGGTGGCTGTCATTTCCGCCGAGAGAATGAAGCTTATCCAGGCGCTCTTTGAAAAAACCCGGGGCAGTTATCAGAAAATCAGTGAAACTAATGTCATCATCGAAAAAGCCGCGGCCAATATTCATAAAATACTGCAGATCATCAACATCATCAACGGGATTTCCTCGACTGTCAATTTAATGGCCCTTAACGCTTCGATTGAAGCGACACATGCCGGCGAATACGGCTCGGGTTTTGCCATCATCGCGAAGGAAATAAAAAAACTTTCGGCCTCGACAAAAAAGAATTCCGAGGAAATCAGCCAGACATTAAAAGATGTCGTTCAGAACGTTCAGGACTCGGCCAGATACGGCCAGGAAAGCCTGCAGTCATTTGAAGAACAGAGGAAGGGCGTGGAAAGCATTCTTCAGTCGCTGGAAATCATATCAAAAAACATGGACAGCCTTTCAGACGGCAGCAAAAAAATCCTTTCGGTCATGAACCGCTAAAACCTATAATGGTGAAAAAGATACTTGAGCGCTGGAATTGGTGATCACCATCTGGTCGTTGTACGCCCAGACTGCCCAGTAATAAGTAACACCTGATGATAATGAAGGAGCCGCAGAGGATGTTAATACCCCGCCGCTGACCAGTTTAAAATTAGCGTAATCAACATTGCCGGCCGAACCGGTCAATCCGGTCGTCCACATGGCAAAACAGTCGTTCTTATTCTGGATCTGCTTGCCGTTAACGACAATGCTGTTTTTGAATACTCCGACCACTTCATAACTGAGCCCTGTCGCCTTCCAGACAAATGTCGGCGATAAAGATGCACTGGAACCGGACGGGCCGGTTGTCTCTATCAATACCGTCCCTGAAAAGATCGGGTTTTCCGGTTCAAACGGGGAATTCTGACAGGAAATTAATAAAGCGATAATTGAAATCAATAATAAATATAATAAAATCTTTGTTTTCATATTATTCCTCCTTATAACCGTCCTTTAGAATCCGATGCGGATCCCGCAGCCGATCAGTATATTTTGAAGCGACATCTGTTTGGGCGCAAGAGTATAATCACCGAATAAATTAAATTGCTTTTCATTTAATGTCACATTTCCCATATTGTGATAGATCGCCTCTATAAAAATAGAAAACCGGTTGACCGGGAAAAAGTTAAATCCGATGATGCCCTTCCAGTAAAAGGCGGTTTGGTTCAGTTGATAGTCCGGATTACTGATAATAGTAAACCCCAGCCCCGCGCCGGCATAAGGCGAGACAAAGGTCGAAGCGGGGAAAAGATAATACTTTAATAAAACGTCCGCCCGGTGGTAATAAAGGACCATATTCTGCTCAAAAACCTTGCCGGGCGCTGTTTTATCCTGATAATTATGAAAAAATATTATCGCGCCGTATTCCAATCCGAAAGCGAAATTGCCGAAGAACCGTTCATAACCGAGCGCCCAGTCCAGCTGGTAATCGGGACTCAGGAGTTCAATCATGCGGGAAGAAGCATCGATCCTGTTCATGAATATTTTTTCCGCTTTTTTCTCAAGGATTATATTAAGGGAAGTATTTTGATTTTCATTGATATCAAAATCCGCTGACCTTATTTCATAATTTTCTTTAACAATTGTCGCGGAATATTTCCCTGTTCTCATTTTTTTCTCGCTGATTGGAGTCGTTCCCAGCGATTTATCCCCTATTTTCACTTCCGCGCCCTGAGGCGTCGTGTCCAGGTTCAGAAACCCCGCTTTTTCCCCGGCAAGCCTGAGAATAATCGCGTCGGCCAGATCATTGATCCGGGCAAAAAGCTTATCCCCCACATCTTCGACAATCTTTTCAGCCATAATAACCTCACCGGTATCGATCCTGACAAGCCGCGCGTTCACTTCAATTTTGTTGTTCAAGGCCGAAAAGCTCCCCAGGATCAGATTGTCCGCCTTTGTCAGAAGCCCGATTGTTTTGCTGTCGTTTAAATCTTCTTCCACAAGTCCGGAAAGGCTGAGTTTTTTCTCTTCCATAATGTCCAGAAGCCTCTGCCTCTCCACGATATTGAATTTACCGCTTTTCTGCAGGCTTGTGGTCAGCGATTCGGCGATTGTCTTTTCCAGAAAATCATAGCCTGGATTTTTAGAAATGTTTTTAAAATCGGGAATCGCTATTGATATTTTATTGGTCGCGGCTGCGGATATTTTATTAGCTGATGCTGCCGCTGAATAAGCTGAGCTTTCATATAAAAGAAATAAAACGGCAATGTACAAAATATGTTTTATGTTCATAATCAATCTCCTGATAATATTTAATCGATTTATTATATTGCACAGACATGGCTCTTAAACGGCAACGGCAGCGATTTAATATTATTTTAACATTTAATTTCTTTATTTTAAAGTAATAATTAAAAATATCATTAATAAAATCCCGGTCTCATAATAATCCCGGCTTTATAAATAGTCAAGGGAAATACTGTTGCCAATATAAATAATCATAAGACCGTTATTTTTTAATTAATATAAGACAAACCGAACGATTTTTTATTATAACCGCTTCTCGATGATCATAAAAGACGCCATCCGGCAGAACGTATGACAGCCGGCCCTCTTTCCGATGACAAAAGAACAGACAAGGAACAGCCCGATGATTGAATAATATATTCTGTAAACCCAGGGCTCCGAAACGGACACTCCCGAAGCCGTCAGAAAAAGAGGATCGATTTTTTTATTCCCCCGGCCAGGACATAAAATGTAATAATTGAGCCGAGTCATGGGACCCGGATCGGGTATTTTATCCAATTTACTTTTTTAATGGCCGGCTTAGCGTTAACCGCGAAACACCATTCCTGCAGCGCCCCGGTTGGGCAGGCAAACCCGCAGTATGCCCTGCCGGACACAAGGGAAAAAACAAAAAGAAGAATAAACACAATACTGCTCCCGATCAGCATTCCCTGCGAAGCCGCGTAGACCGAAAGAATGGGAGAAAAGAAGTAAAGCGTAACCGGAAGAAGCAGAAAAGAAATCATCCCCCGCCGCTTTTCTTATTCTTTGCCTCATATTCATCTCTTATTTTATAGAAACGGCAGAAACCGTTTTATGCAAGATTTCAAATTCTTTACCGCATCAATCGAAATAAGACCCACGAGTTGAAACGATATATATCAATTTGCATTTATTCATTTTTTTATTCCGACTATTAAATAACCATAACTGTTATAGACTTTATAATCTTTTACATCATCCAAACTATCCGGTATAGGAGGCCTTGGCTTTAAATACCCTGGATTCATCTTAATTAAAAATTTCTTTTTCCATCCGTCGGGAATTTTATCTGAGGGAGCTTCATCGCCCCACGAAACAATACCTTTTTTCCTGACCACACGGATAAATTCATGTATTGCCTTTTCCGGTTCATTATAAAGATTAACACTTCCGAAATGAAATATTGCATCGAAGCTGTTGTCATCAAAAGGCAGGTAGCTTCCATTCCCCTGAATTAAAAATGTATTTAATTGTTTTTGTTTTTTTCTGCATTGCCGCAGCATGCCCAGTGATAAATCTAATGCCACAAAATCCCCTTTGTCAGTAATAAGTTCTCTGAGATATGGCTGAAAAACCCCGGGGCCGGGAGATACTTCCAATATTCTCATGCCCGGTTTTAGCCCTAAGTAGGATACTGTTTCTTTCCAAGTTTTCCGCATATCCAGGCCGACTAAAAGTTTTCCGAAAAACCTCTCATTGATGTTATATAAGGGAGCAAACAAATCATAGAACTTGTTCCACTTTTTATCTTCCCCGGTTAGATTATGGGGATATGCTAATGATAATATTCCATCAATAATTGGATATTTGAATCCATCATTTCTTACAAGATATTTATTTTCAATTCTTAACGCTTCTTTTGTTTCCGGACATCTTATTATTTCCAATAACCAGCCTGGATAATTTACTTTATTATCATCTTTATTTCTGATTCTTTGCTGCATATTCACCTCTTATTTGTATTTTGTATTCAGAATTTTTTCCGCTTCATCGCACCAGTCCAGATAAGCCTGATAGACTTTTTCACCGAACAAAATCGTCATCAAAATATAAAGGTGGCTTTCATCCTTATCAAGAATAGCTTTTAAGTCATTGCGGAATAAATTAAGAACGCTCAAGTTCTGCCTGTACCTATCACGGAAATCATGTATATAATTCAGAATATTATTTTTGTCCGTCAGGCTGCCAAAGTATATTTTCAGCAGTATTTCATACCTGGCCATCTCTTTAACCGGCGGGATGGAAAGCCATTTTTCCAATTCCAGACGCCCTGTCTGAGTTAAATCGTAGATAGTCTTCTGCCTTTTATTATTCTGTTTTGTTTTTTTACATATAATCAGCCCTTCATTCATGAGCTTTTTCAATTCCGGGTAAATCTGGCCGTAGCTTTCCTGCCAGAAATACTGGAACCGGATTTGAATATACTTTTTTATGTCATAGCCGGTTAAACCGCTTTCGCTTAAAAGCCCGAGGATCACATAACGCGTTTTTCTTTCATTCATAAACCGGCCGCCCTTCCTCAGCCTGATAGGAAGGTAAACGGTCTATGCTTTTCCCGGCATGAACATCGGGCCTGCCTTTTACAAAAACTGCCTGCCCGGGACAGAATGCCGTACAGCGCATGCAGAATTCACAATAAGTTCCATGGACAGGCCAGTCTTCCATCCAGATATTCTTGACCGGGCATTGCGCGATGCAGAGCCCGCATTGTTCACACTTATCTTTATCAACTTTCAATTTAAAGATCAGCCTCATGGAAACCCAGAGTAACGGCGTGTTCCTGGATAGCCATGAAACAAAAACCGGGCCTGAATTACGGCCTTCCCATTTTGTTTTCCCTTCAATAATGTCCGCGGCGAACTGCCTGACCCGGTTTGCGGCTTTTTTCAATCTTTCATTCCTCTGATTCTCATCATCAGGACCAATAATAAGATTGTTCGGCATACTGACCTCGCATGCCCCGGCAGGATCATAGCCCTTTCTTTTTAATATTCTGTACAGAGGCTTTAAAAGCCCGCCTGATTCATTACATGTAACAATCAGAAATACCGGGGTCCCGTTTGATTTCGGAAGCGATTTAATGAACCTGTAGATAAAGGGCAGTGTGGACTGCGTATTCGCCGGTATCGCCAGACCGAGAATTTTTCCCTTCATTTCATCCGGATAGAGGGATTGTTCTATGGGCAGTAAATTAACGGAAATCCCCTTTTCACTGAAAACTTCACGCATCTCATTGACAGCCGTCAGGGTATTGCCCGTTCCTGTAAAATAATAAAACTCGATTAAATTTCCCTTCATTTATTGATCTCCTAATAAATTTGTTTAACATGGCGCAAAATCGCGACCGGCACGGGTTGACGATGTTTTACGTGCCAATGGCCCGGCGTTTTTTTACCTCCCGAACGGCAAAAAAGACAAATCATTTGATAATCTTCTTAATTATATAAGGGGTGATTAAATGAGATAACAATACCAGAGTCCAGATATTTCCTCTCCATATTTTCCATCCCTCAAAAAGTTCACTTAAGCTCTTTTTTTGAATAACCAGAACCCCGATAAATTCAAAATTCAATAAAAGTACAAGCCAGATTATTCCTAAAACAAGAAAAGAATTTATATCAAAGCTTCTAAATATAATAACAAGTATGTAAGAATAAATAATAATCAAAATAATTTGCGGAACAAGATAAATCCAATGACCGTTTGAAAGATTGATTTTTAGCCCGTAGGCCAGAAAAGAATGAACGGCAATTCTCAATAAGGTTAAAATAATCCAGGAGATAATTGAAACAATGATTATGATCCACATATATAATATTCCTTCAAAATTCTATATATATCTAATAGATATATTATACCAATAAATATTCAATTTGTCAACACAATTCCGATATTTTTTCCTGCCTGAAAAATATTTCTGTCCCGGGTTTAGAAACCGAATAGAATAAAATTAAAATTTATTTTCACTCCTCTTGATAAATTCTTCAGACTTCTTTATAATTTCTCATTATATAATTTCAATTCACAATTAAGGAGGTATAAAAACTGCTATATCTGCAATACAACAAAGATATAGAAGAAATATTCTATGAATGAGGTTTGGCTATTTAAGACCCATGAAGATTTGCTTGGGGAGGGTGAGTCTTTTTATAATCTCTACGGGGATTATACCTATCTGCTGGAAGGGTATTACGAAACCCTTCAAAGTCAATTAAGCGGCGTTAATATCCACCCCACCGCCGAAGAATGCCTGGACGCCTACATTATCGCTCTGGCTATGGAAAAGGCAAACATCAATAAAGTTCCCGTCCCGGAATATAAAATCGTAACGGATAAAACAAAAGTCGAATCTTTCCCGGTATTGGGCTACGCAATGAACCCCTTCTCCAACAATTCCTATATCATTGACAACCTGAAGTTTTACGACCATAAAATAAAATCTCTTACGCTGTCCGGAAAATATTTCGCGCTGCTGCAGAAAATCCCATCCGAGGACTACCGTCTCGATACGATCCGCTGCATACTTGGCAAAACAACAGTAAAGGAATACCAGGATTTCTCGATGGCGGCCTTCAAAGTATTCAAGGTACCGCTGATGAAAATAAAAGTGATTGTCACCCTGGAAAACTACTTTATGAGCGCTATCGAGCCGCTGGATTATGATACCCTGACAATTAACGAAAAGAAAATGCTGGAGGGAATGGGACAATGGCAAAAATAGCGATTTTTACGGAAAGAAGCACACTCAGGATGGCGGCCGAGCTCAATTCACTTTTTAATTTCAGGGAAGTCGCTTTTGAACTGGGGCATGATCTGGATTTTATTTTTAAAGATGATATCAAATATCTCAAGAATTACGACGCCATATTCATCCGGGCTCTCACCGACCCTCTGAACAACAGCTATGTTGTCTCAAGGATGGCGGAACTGAATAAAATTCATGTGCTGGACAAATCATCGGACATCCGCATCTGCTCCGACAAGGTCAATATGTACCTTCACCTTCAGAAAGACAGCGTGCCGCACCCCTCAACGGTCTTTCTAAAAAACGACGAGGTAACGGTCGAAAACGCCCGCGATTTCTTCGAGGACATGGGCATTCCGCTGGTGCTGAAAGCGCCGAACTCCAGTTTTTCGGCTTATGTTGAGAAAGTGTCCTCTCCCGACGAGTTTGTCAGGATCGGAAAGAAATTCCTTCGGCGTTCCGACATCATCATTGTCCAGCAGTATCTTCCCAGCCGGTTCGACTGGCGCGTCGTTCTTCTGGACGGGAAGGTCATTTCAGTCGTGAAATACATTATGAACGCCAACGCCTGGAAGATCGTCGACCATGACCATGAAGGGAAACTCCTCGACTGCTCTGTCGAGGGAATGGAGATCGGTCAGGTGAACCCGAAACTCATCGATACCGCTTTAAAGGCCGGCAATTCCATCGGCAAGGGTTTATACGGGGTTGATCTGAAGGAAGTTGACAATGAGTTTTTCGTCATCGAGGTCAACGATAATCCGAATATAGATCAGGGACTTGAGGACCAGAAATCACCCTTAATATATGAATGGATCATCAAATACCTGGTAGGAGAGCCGTTTGAAGGTCTATGAGACGCTTTCATTCAGAGCGGCCGGAACAAAAGACTTTCATCTGATCTCCGAGATGGAAAAGAGATGCTTCAATCAGTACGATCTTTTTAAACCTCACCAGGTCCGCCGTTTTCTAAGCGATCCCGGCCGTTCCATCATCACTGACATCATTCTTTTAGATAATACGCCCATCGGATGGGCGGCCTATTTTACCAGAAAGAATTCCAGGCTCATCCGTATGTATTCCATCTGCGTCCACCCGGACCATTCCGGAAAAGGTTATGCCCGAGAATATCTTAATAAAAGACTTCTCTTATTTGAAAAAAAATACAGCGCCATGATCCTTGAAGTGCGCGCGTCAAACGGGAGGGCCATCCGCCTTTACGAAGGGCTCGGCTTTAAAGTCAAAAAAAAACTGCCCGGCTACTACCCCGATGATGAGGACGGCTTAAAAATGATAAAATATTTTAAGGAAAAATACCGATAAGCTTATCTATGAAAAAGATAAAAACCGGACCGGTTCCTTTGAACGAGGAAAAAGGATACTATCTGCCATCCGAGGTCAGCCGTATTCCCGAGGACCCCGGCGTCTACCTGATGAAGAATAAAGAAGGAACCATCATATACATCGGGAAAGCCAAGAATTTAAAAAAAAGAGTTTCTTCCTACTTTCAAAAAAGACTTGATTCGGAATACAGCCTGAAAACCAAATTTCTTGTGGATAATATCGCCATCATAGATACCGTTTCCGTCAGGAATGAGTCCGAAGCACTGATACTGGAAGCCAATCTGATCAAACAGTTCCAGCCGAGATACAACATAGACTTTAAAGATAATAAATTCTATCCTTTTATCGCCGTCACTATTAAAGACGCGTTTCCCAGGATTGTCTTCACAAGAGAACCCCGGAAGGACGGAACGCTCTATTTCGGTCCCTATACCAGCGCCCGGTCGGTGCGCCAGTATATCGACCTGGTACAGCGGCTTTTTAAGATCAGGACATGCGTGATCATGCCGAAAAAAGAATGCCTGAATTTTTATATCAACCGCTGTACGGCCCCCTGCACTAAAAGAATTTCACAAGAGGATTACCATAAGAACGTGACGGACGCCGTGGAGCTTTTGTCCGGTAATTCCCATACCCTGATCAGAAAGCTCGAAAAGCAGATGAAGGAATCGGCGTCCCTCCTTCAATTTGAAAAAGCCCAGGTTTTCAAAGAAAAAATCGAGGCAATCCGGATATTTGACGAGAGCCAGAACGTTTTTCTCGAATCCGGGATCAACGCCGATTTTATCGGGCTGTTCACCCATATGGGCCGGATTGTGTTTGTTGTTACCCATATCCGCAATGGAAAGATGATCGGGAAAAGAAGCTACAGCGCCTCCATGCAGGTTGAAGAAGAAATGGCGGACATCCTGTTTAATTTCTTAACGGAATATGACAAACAGTCGGATAAAAAGCAGTCGTATTATATCATTGATGAAAAATATAAAAATATAATCGCAGGCGCAAACCTCTACCTGAAAAATAATAACAGGACGGCGCGCGTCATTATCCCGCGGGATGAAAAACAGAAAGCCCTTCTCAGAATGGCCATGGAAAACGCGAGCCTCCATCTGACCCAGATCCTGAGCAAAGTCGACTCGTCGGAAGGCCTCAAACTTCTGCAGGAAGTTCTCCGGCTGGATACTCTGCCGATGCGTATTGAGGGTTTTGATATCGCCAATATTCTCGGTCAGAACGCGGCGGCCTCTCTCGTGTCCTTTTATGCCGGCAAACCGGATAAACAGAACTACCGTATTTTCAAGATCCGGTCCAAAACGACCGCGGATGATTTCGCCATGATCAACGAGGCTGTTTCCAGAAGATATAAACGTCTCAAGGAAGAAGATAAAGACCTGCCGGACCTGATCCTCATAGACGGCGGCAAAGGCCAGCTGAATGCCGCGCTCGAGGCCCTGGCCGGGTTAAACCTGAACCTTAATGTCGTATCGCTGGCTAAAAAGAATGAGGAGATCTATACCCCCTATCAGGAGAAACCCATTATCCTCAGCAGGAATTCTCCCGCCCTTCATATTCTCCAGCAGGTCAGGGATGAGACCCACCGTTTCGCCAATACGTTTTACAACCGGTCTAAAACTAAAAAAGACATGGAATCTGTTTTCAACGGCATAAAAGGGATCGGGAAAAAAAGAAAAGAAATTATACTGAAAAATTTTTTAAACTATGATATAATAAAAACTCTGAGTTTAGACGAATTAATAAACAAAGGAATACCTCCAGCCGCAGCGCCGGCCGTTTATAAGAAAATGAAAAGCATCATGAAGGACAAGGAGTAAGCATGAATGCCTGCATTTATACTCAATCAAATTTTATCCGTAATACTTATATCAATGCCCTTATACCCCGCGGCATATCGCTTTATCATGTCGAGCACGGCGATGAGTTGATCAGTAAAATCCTTTATACAAAAGCCGAAATTGCCATTCTGGATGTTATCCAGGAAGATTATGACGGCGCTTTTGCGTTATTAAAGCAGATCAAGAATCATGAATCGGAAGTTGTAAAAAAAACAGCCGTTATACTGATAATAGGCGCCATTGATAAAACCCAGGTGACAGCCGCCATTCAACTGGGCGTGATCGGCTTTATTAAAAGCAATGCGGCAGAAGATTTCGTCGGCAACTATATAATCGATATTTACAAGAAGGAAAAAGGCACTCCTCCCGAGAGAAAGTTTGTCCGGGTCTCATTCGATACAAGCAACACAAATGAAAGAATCGGTATTAAACTCCGTTCTCCTATTAATTCGCAATTGATCATGGGGGTCATAAAAGACATAAGTTTTGGAGGAGTTGCCGTTGAACTTGTCGGCACTTATCCTCTGGAATCATTATCCCCGGGACTGACAATTAAAAACATGCAGTTTATACTGGATGGGAAAGACGTTTATATTGACGGCGTTGTTGTGGCCTATCAAAAGGGTTTCTGCGCTTTCCGCTTTAACGATATGTCAGAAACCGTTCGTGAAACCATCAGCCATTTTGTTTTCCAGAAAATCTCATCTTTAGCGTAAATTTATTTTATATAAGGAACTTTCTGTGCTGAGAAAAAAAATCTCCTTTCCTAAAAGAATTAAAAGCATTCCGCAGGAGATTATCAATAAATCCGTCCTTTCCGCCCTTGAAGAAGACCTCGGTGTTGAAGGCGACATAACAAGCCTTTCCACATTATCAGGAAACAATAAAAAAGTTCAGTCAAAAGCTGTGGCCAGGGAGAATGGCGTTATTTGCGGAGCGGCTGTATTCCGTTCAGTATATAAGGTTCTTGACCCTTCCCTTAAAGTTAAAATTTTAAAAAAAGACGGGGAAACAGTCAAAAAAGGGGATAAGATCATTGAAATCACAGGAAATGCGGCATCAATAACAACCGGGGAACGCACCGCGATGAATTTTCTGGGATTGATGTCAGGAATTTCGACAAAAGTCAGGCATCTTGTTTCATCTTTAAAAAATTATCCGGTAAAGCTTCTTGACACACGGAAGACCCTGCCTGGACTGCGATATTTTCAAAAATACGCCGTCGCGGTCGGCGGCGGTTATAATCACAGGATTGGCCTTTTTGATATGATATTAATTAAGGAAAACCATATAGCTGCCGCCGGCGGGATCACGCCTGCAGTAAAAAAAGCAAGAGATTCTTATCCAGGCTCTATTATAGAAATAGAGATACAAAATCTAAAAGAAGCCGAAGAAGTTCTTTATACAGAGGCGGATATTGTCATGCTGGATAATATGGATGATGCCACAGTCAAAAAAGCGCTTATCATCCTTAAAAAAGACAAATATATTGAAGTTTCCGGAAATATCGATGAAGCCAGACTTTTAAAGTTAGCCGGGCTTGGAGTGGATTTCATTTCCATGGGATCTCTTACCCATACTGTCAAACCGCTTGATTTAAGCCTTCTTATATTATAATTTTTAAAACTATTTTTTAAAAAGCTCAATATCAGGAAACAATAAATGATAATTTGATATAAGGACAGCTTATATTCAAATAATTGAACATATTTATATCTAATAATTAATCACAGTATTTTTAATAAAATTTACATTTATAAGTTCAAAATTTGATAACGCGCTTGAAATTCCTTAATATTGCCTGTTTTATCATCAAATCAGAAAATATTATTTAGTAAATATATTAATGTTATACACTATTTTTCCGATAATAGAAAAGGCTAACTCTTTCTACAGAAGGGGATTATTGCTTATTTGACTTCATTTTTGCGTAATTAAAAAGAGGTCATTAAAAAAAACGTGTTTTTTTAGAGGTTTTTTAATGGCAAAAAACCTTGATTTTTATTTAAAAATAAGCTATATTAGTTTTTACTTCAGGGGGCGTCTGGCTTTCGACTGAGACAGCGGGATTTTTAAACTTCAGGCAGGGCTTGAGTAACCCTTTAAACTGCTCAACAAACATAAACGCAGAAGAAAATTATTCTTATGCAATGGCAGCCTAGTGCTGCTAACTGCTGGTAGCGCTCTCCTTCAGAGCTATAAGCGGGTAAGAAACGAAGGATAAGTTCTGCAATGCCGGGTTGCAGGGTCGAAAACAAACGGCTTTGAAACAGTCTCGTTTTGTTCCGTTCGCGGCTGTTTCGAGAAAAACAATGGAACTAAGCCTGTGAATAAGGTTTTTTAGTTCTGGTTTCAGGACGTGGGTTCGATTCCCACCGCCTCCAATTAAAGAGGCTGCCGGATGAAAAAGGATTTTATACTCCCTAACAGGAGGTTACATTATGAAGATTGACGGTGTCAACATTTTACCTCATACAAATAATGTTAAGGCTGTTTCATCACCTAGAATGACAGAGAGAGATTTTTCTTCCATTATAAAAATCCGTGAAGCGAATGCTCAAAGCGTCAATATTCCCAAAAACACAAATAAAGAGCTTGTACAGGATTTTGCCGAATGGTATTTTAAACAGGGCAGAACATACGAGACAACAAAAAGCTACAAACAGGCCATTTCAGCTTACGAAAAATCTAATTCTGTCGAACCGGACATTAATAAAACAAGTTCTATAGATCAGGTCAGAAAAAAAGAATACGGCAAATAAATGTATTCTCATTCAAAGAACCACTTATCATATTAAATAGTACCGGTTTTAACTCATTTTCACCCTAAAAGTATCTTTCATTATTGAACATTTTTTTTATTTATATTATAATTTAAATTAATTTACTTTTAAAATAGGACTTACTGCTCATGAGTTCCGATTATAATAATGAATATAAATATTGATTTATAGACTATCTTATTTTATATATGCCGTTTTTGATTGTATATTATATTGAAAAAGAGAGGGAAAAATGCAGATATTTAAAAAAACAGCTATTATTTTAATGCTTTTTTATATAGCGGCATCATGCGCGCAGGACGCTGCAATAAACTCAAGCATATCTGTCTGCACAATTGGTAATTGGGTAAATTTTAACGGCACTCCGATCAAAGCAGCTCTATTAGATAAGAAAAAGGAGCCGGTAACCTCTGACGTTATTTTAAGCCCCTCTGAATTTTACATTGACATCCGTACAATAAAGATGAAAACCGATTCCGGTCAATGGTTCACTATACTTGAAAACGGCACTTTTCTAAAAAAGGAAATTGTTCATTCCGTTAACACTACCCCGCCGATGCTTGTGCCTCCCGGCTTTTATACGGCTTTTTTGATCGGATATGGCGCTAATTGGCAATTGAACTGCGTATATACAAATACAAACGGTATTATCACTAATATGACCATTGCCAATACCGGATCCACAAATACATATTACTGCCTTTTAGGGACAATGCTGTCAATTTCATCAATAACAAATTCAGAAAAAATTCAGCCTGACACAGTTATTTCTTTACTCAATATAAGCGGTTATCCTCTAGAAAATGATGAATTCAAGCAATTCTATCTCTATTTTGACACAATGGATATGATTCGATTATTGACCAATTCCAGCGGTAATATTACAAATATTAAAATGACGCAGCCGACTCTCGAAATTGATTTAAAATAAAAAAGGGGACCCTGTGAAATTAAAAAGATTAACCCTTCTTAATACCGGTATTGATATGATTCCTGTTATTAATATCGCTTTTCTGCTCTTAATGTTTTTTATGCTTTCTTCCGTTTATATGAATAAGCCGGCAATCAATATAGATTTACCGGATAGTAAAATATCCGATATTCAGCCTGCCTGGAAAGCCGTAATCACTATTAATAAATCAGGATTAATAACCCTTAATGAAAACATAATTTCATCAGACAGACTTGGGATTAAGATAAAGGAACTTTGTAATAAAGACGATCATCTTAATGTAACAATAAGAGCAGATAAGGGAGTTCCCTATGGTAAAATGGTTGAAATAATGGATACAGCCAGACTGGCCGGAGTAAAAAAAATCAGTCTGGCCACATTCGCAAGGGAAGAGTAATATATGAAGGTTCTCAGCATTCAAAAAAGTTTTCTTGTCTCCCTCAGTATACATCTGTTCTTTATTATTTTTTTCAGTTTGTTATTAATCACGAACCGTTTTCAATCAAAAAACGAACCTGTCAGCATCAGCATTGAATCGGAATCAGAGAGCATTTCGAAAGGTCTCGGTGATAATATCTATGAACCGATAAAAAAACCGGCTCCTCAGCTTAAAGAAAGAAAAACAAAGCCTGTTGAAAAAAATGCCGTGACTGAAAAAATCGCTCCGAAAAAAGAGAATCTGAAAAAAGAACTTGCTCTCAATTCAAAAAACGATCTGCAGAAAGACAGCAGTCAAAACGATAACTTGAATCAGATACAAAATCAGATCAGCAATAATATGGCAAAGGAAGCAGAAAATAAAAAAGTCAAACAGGAAATGGACCAGATTTTCGGCAACATTGAACAGGCATTGAAGGAAGGAAATTCCAGGACGGGGAAAGACGGTAAAGGCACGCTTTCTTCGGGCGATCCTCTCAGCGACGCGACATGGAGTTCAAAACCCAGGAAAACAATCTATTTCCCCAATATTCAATCCAGAATCCCTGATAAATACAAAAAAAAGGGGATGAGCTATTCGATTACCATGAGGCTTTCTTTCGATAAAAACGGACTGGCTACCAAAGCGGAGATAATTTCATCATCAGGAGATCCTTCCATAGACAGCATTTTTAATACTGAACTCCGCAAAATCCGCGTCGAACCCATTGAAATCGACCGTGTGGACGAGATTACTAAAGTATTTACAATCTCCCTCAAATAAATCAGCAGTCAACACAGTCAACAGTCAGCAGCATTTCGTGTATAGTTTATCTGTCTGATGCCGGCTGACAACAGAATAAAAGGTACTTAACCATGGCATCTTTTCAGAAAATCATTATCCCTCGATTGATCAGAAAAAGAATACTTCAGAATTATCCCGAGCGCCCTCCTGTCATCGCGCACCGCGGCGGGGGCGGCCTGGCGCCGGAGAATACCCTGGCCGCGTTCCGGAACGCCGCCGGGCTGGGCGTTGACGGTATTGAATTTGATGTCCAGAGGTCAAAGGACGGGTACCTTGTCGTTTTTCATGATCCCGATGTGAAACGAGCGACCAACGGCCGGGGTATGATCAAGGACCTGACGCTTGCTCAAATCAATGAACTCGACGCCGGAATAAAATTCGGAAGGGGGTTTTCAGGCGAACGCGTGCCGGCATTAAAAAGCGCTCTTGAATTTTTAGCTCCGCTTTCTCTCCAATTAATAATAGAATTAAAGCATCCGGAATATTATCCGGGCATTGAAAAACAGGTTCTGGACATGATTGATTCTTTCGGTATGAAATCCAGAGTAAAAATTGCCTCTTTTTGCGCCGGTTCACTCTCACGCGTCCATGAATTAGACAGAACGGTCCCTTTAGTCAGGAATTACCGGGTTAATCTTCCCCTCATAAATGAGAAATATGATGCCGCCAGCGTCAATTATCTCAATCTGCGTCTATTCCCATGGAGAATCAAAGATTACAGAAAACATTGCCGGGAAGTGATGGTCTGGAAAGCCGACAAATTATGCGATATGATATTTTTCCTGAGAAAAGGCATTGACGCCGTCATTACGGACTACCCTGATAGAATGATAAGACTTCCTGGACTTGATTTACAAGGAATAATAACAAACATTGGTTGTTTTGATAAACACGCCGCAAGTTTTGGAACTGTCATTAATTTAGTACTTCTGTTGTATTGTTTAAGACGCGTTTTTGGTTTAAAATGATGCTGTTAAAATATAAAGATGGAATTGCATGATTAATTTTTACGTATTTTTTTCAATCATTTCGTACAGTCTCGGATTTCTTGTTATTGTTCTTTCTTTATTATTTTTTCTGAAATGGAAGAACAGACTGTTGAAAAACACCTTCAGAATATCTATAAAAAAACGGATTTGAGCGACAGTAACAGACTGGCGGCGCTAATCTATGTCAATCATTGAAAAACCGGGGAAAGATTTAATAAAAACCTCATGCCGGCTGATAATCATAATAATAAAAAAGTAAAAAATAATTTAACAATACGCATAACCTATGCTCTTATTCAGAATGAACTCCGGCTTATCCGGGTAAAGTATTTCCTTTGACTTGCAATAAAAAACGCGTTATCCGTCAATATTGATTGTATTATATTTGTCAAAAGCCATGAAATTTATTATTTTTAAAGGAAATAAGGATTTATTATGGACGCCATCAAAGTCAATGATCTGACAAAGAAATTCAAGGATGTGCTGGCTGTCGACCGTGTCTCTTTTACTGTGGAAAAAGGAGAGCTTTTCGGTTTTTTAGGGCCGAACGGCGCCGGGAAAACAACAACGATCAATATGCTCTCCACTCTCATAAAGCCGACATCCGGCCTGGCTGAGGTGATGGGATTTAATATTAAGAGCCAGCGCGACAGCGTCAGGAAGAGCATCGGCGTTGTTTTTCAGGAACCGGCACTGGACAGCCGGCTGACGGGAAAAGAAAACCTGGAATTCCACGCGATGATGTACAAAATGCCCAGGGTAAAAAGGACGGAGAGGATCAAGGAAGTTCTTGAACTGGTCGAGCTTTCCGATAAGGCAAACAAAAAAGTGGAGACCTATTCCGGCGGTATGAAGCGCCGTCTTGAGATCGCCCGCGGGCTGATGCATTATCCCGATATCCTTTTTCTGGACGAGCCGACAATCGGCCTGGATTCGCAGACCCGAAGGCATATCTGGGATTATGTTAAAAAGCTCAATAAGGAAACCGGCATCACGATGATGCTGACGACCCACTATATGGAAGAAGCGGACTACCTCTGCGACCGGGTTCTCATCATCGATTACGGAAAAATTGTCGCGCTTGATACTCCGAAAAATTTGAAAAACATCCTCGGCGGCGATGTCGTCGACCTGGAAATAGACGGCAGCTGTACCGATCTAATGAATGAATTAAAAAAACTGGAGTGGATAAAAACCGTGAAAGAACATGACTGCCGCTTGAGCCTGACAATGGAAAGGGGCGATAAAAGAATTCCTCAGTTAGTCACACTGGCCCAGCAGAAGGGCGCTCATATCGCTTCCATTAACCTGCATAAGCCCAGCCTGGCCGATGTCTTTATTCACTTTACCGGCAAGACGATCCGGGAACAGGAATCAAAACAAAAAGGGGAATAGCATGATAAATTTGACTGTGATCTATGTCATGTGGCTGCGCGACATGAAGCGTTTTGTCCGGTCGCCTTCGCGGCTGATCGGGAACCTGATCATTCCTTTTCTATTATTGATATCACTGGGCACGGGATTCGGAAAAATGGCCATCCCCGGCATTTCCGGAAATATCGGTTATTTCGGCTTTCTGGTGCCCGGTATGGCGGCTATGACAATCCTTTTTACAGGAATGTTCTCAGGCCTTTCCGTTCTCTGGGACAGACAGTACGGCTTTTTAAAAGAGGATCATGGTGGCGCCGGTTTCCAGGGTCTCAATCGTTCTCGGCCGCATCGTCAGCGGAGCCACAACAGGGGTCGCCCAGTCATTTCTTCTGATATTCATCTCGCTCTTCATCGGGTTCAAACTGCCTTCACCCATGTCGCTTCTCTATGCCTTTGTTTTTATGGTGCTGATCGCTTTTATATTCACCAGCATCGGACTTATTTTCGCGTCGAGGATGAAAGATGAACAGGGCTTCGGCCTGATCATGAACTTTCTTGTTCTACCCATGCTTTTTTTATCCGGTGCTTTCGCGCCGCTGGACAACTTCCCGGTCTGGGTAAAAATCGTCTCTTATCTGAACCCTCTGACCTACGGAGTGGACGGACTGCGGAATGTGCTCCTCGGTTCTTCTTCCATGCCGTTATTGATCAGCTTCACCGTTTCCGGCGCGCTTGCCGTTCTGCTGATCATACTCGGGGCTTTCTTTTTTGAAACGAGTGAAGTTGTGTAACCCTTTCTTTAAGTTAATTTTCTATTATAAAAGCCGTCATTGCGAGAGGCCGTTTTCTTCCACGCCACTAACCGTAGCACGAAGCAATCTATAAATTATCTACAGTTCCTTTGAAAGCAGACAGATTGCTTCGTACGATGAATAGTGGCAAAGTTCAATCAAGTGACTCGCAATGACGGTCTTTGTATTTCAATTCTTTCTCTCCAGCAGCTTCTCCACGAGCTTTTTCAGTTCAATGATTTCATTCTGCAAAGAAGCGATTTTTTCCTCCAGAACCGATTGAGAAACAATGATCGAGACCGCGTTGGCTGAAGTCTGCCAGCCTTCCCCTTTTTCCGATAAAACCAGGTCCAGGATGGCAGGCTCGCCTCCTTTAACCGCAATGTTCTGGATATAGCTCGGTTTATAACCGGTATAACCCATGGGAACGATCATCAGGTCATAATTCCCGGGTTCCAGATTATCTAAATTAAAAATGCTTTTATCCCATCTGGCGCTTTCACCGCCGACCTTTTTCCCTTTATAAAAAAGAGTCAGATTTGCTGTAACGGTGCCGACGGATTTTCTCTCGCTGTAAAGAGAGACTTTTTCCCCGTCCATTCCTTTGCCGTAAATAGTCCCGACGATCAAACCCCTATCCTTCCGGGAAGATTCTTCGCAGAAAAGCCGTGCGGAAAAAAGAAATAAAACCATTAAAAAACAACCAACCGCTTTTTTAAACATTAGTTTAACCTCCATTTTTCATATTATTACCATTAAAAAACATAAATAATTAAGAATTAACCGGGGATATTTTACATCCCGCCGGAAAATGCCGCGAATTTTCCATTAATATAAATAAGGATAAATTCAAAAACCTGCTCTTGATTTATTTTTCAATAACAGTTAATATAAATCGAGGCTTATAATTAAATTTTAACAATATTTTCTTTTTAGAGGAATTTATTTTATAATATAATAACTAATAATGTAATTTTATGATAATTTAGGGAGGTCTTTATGAAAATTTGGATAGTCGGTTTAATTTTATTCTGTTTAAGCATGACGGCTTTTGCGCGGTCTTTTGACAACCTTACGCCTGTCCAGCGAAAATCTTTCGCTTCCGACTGGCTTGATACCGGCAAGGCGTATTATGCGAGCCATAAGAATACCAAAGCCAAGAATTGTTTTTTATACGTAAATGATCTCTATCCGATGGGCAAAGACGCGGAGGAAGCCCGGGCGCTCCTGAAAGATAACTTTAAAATTACCGTCAATTATAATCCTGAAACACAATTCAAGGCTTATATTAAAAGGGCTGACACCGCAGCCGGCAATAATTATAAACTCAACAATCTTCTGATGGCCCTGGAAATAAAAACTGATAAGGATATCCTTCATAAAACCGCGGTTGTTTATAACTCACTGGGCGATAAAGACAAAGCCTCTGAATACCTGAAGAAAGCCCTGGACGCGGGACTTTCCCCCGATTCTGTTGACCCAAGCCTTAAAGACCTGAATAAATAAGGCGGGCTTTATCTCATAGACGGGGGAGATTGTGGAATTTGTTTTTGTCGGCGCAGGGCTGTTATTTTTAATCGGTTATTATTTGTTCTATTCAATGCAGGACCGGAAGATCAGGCAGGCTGAAAAAGCGGTTCAGGCCGGCGATCTTGATACTGCCCTTTCCATTTTCATGAATTCTTTAAGAAAGAATCCCAATGATATCGAATCGCTCTGGCACCTGGGCAATATTAATGAAGAAAAAAAACAATACCCGGAAGCCATCGGCTATTATACGAAGCTTCTGGAGATCGGAAAAGAAAGCCGTCTCTTCACTTCATATGAGCTTTACAGAAGGGTCGGGCTTCTCTATCATATTATTGACAGGGACCAGGAAGCCCTCGATTTTCTAATGCAGGCTTACAATATGATCCAGTCTTCCAAGGAAGTGCTGGAGACTATCGCCATCATTATTTATTCCCAGAAGTTTTTTCACAGGGCCGTCGCTTTCTTTGAAAGGGCCTATCAGTTCTTGAAGCGAAAGCCGCCTTTTCTTAAATATTTCGGCCTCTGCCTTGTCATGACCGACCGCCTCAATGAATCGGCCGGCCTGCTGGAAGAATCCTCGCGGCTGGACCCGCGGGATTTTCAGACGCGCTTTATCCTCGCGTATGTCTATTTTAAGATCGGCGCTATCCAAAAGGCGAGGGAACTGGTGGAAGATATTGTCAATTCAGAAAGAACATCCCTGAACAGCGAACAGCTCTATTACTCGATCAAGATACTTTTCCTTATCTATCTCAATGAAAAAAATTATGATATCGCCAGGGAGCTGGCCGGCCAGCTGAAAAAAATAAATGACGGCCTCAAAAGCAAAACTTTTGAGGAAGAAACCAATATGGCCTATATTTTTTTCCGGATCAAACAGGGCTATTTTGATGTGGCCCTTGAAAGCATCAGTAAAAATATCGATATAAAAGAAAGTATGGAAGGAATGGATGATGAGGAAAAACAGCAATTGAGGGAAACCCGCAGCTATATCTATGAAATGGTTTCAACGCTGGATAAATATAAAAAAGAAAGCGAAAAATCGCTTTACACGGGGAATAAGCCCCTAAAGCTGGATGTTGATTTTGCGCTGCTGGAATCAAGAGCGCAGGACGCGGGCAAAGAGCTCGCGAAAATGTATGATGAATGGCAGGGCAAATTTGTGTCTTCGGAAACCCTCTGGGAGTTTTTTAAACCAAAGGCCAAGAGCCAGTTTGATCCCACAATTATTCTTGATAAATACGCCGAAGATACTTTCCGGTCATTAAAGAAAAAAACTTCGCCTTCATTAAAGGAAACCATAGACAAAGAAAGAAAGGATGATACGGCCCAGATTGACCCCTGCAAGGTCTTTATGGAGGCCGACCTTCCAACATTTCTGGAAATGTCGGCAAAATTGGTGGAAAATATGGGCCTAAAGGTCATCAATCAGGCCGTTAAAATCGACCCTCTCGCCTATTCAGAGGGCAGGGCCGTTGATATGCTCTGCGAAGAAAAATATCAGAAGGATTCCAGGGTCCTTTTCTGCATAAGAAGATGGACGGAACCTATTGGTTATCTCAGCGTCAGCTCGATCATCCAGGCCCTTAAAACACTGCAGGCCGGAAAGCTGATCCTCGTATCGACATCTTCTCTTTCCCTGGAAGCCAGCCGGGCTTTCGAGGACAACCCCGACATTCAATTTTTCCCCTGCGAGGAAGTGGCCAATAATTTCAGCGAATAAGGGAGGCTTGTTTTATGAATTGGACAAAGAAGGCCTTAAACCTTATAGCAAGCGGTCTGATCGTACTGATAATCATCGTCTGGGCTTACTTTCTCTATCAGGATTTTAAAGACCTGCCCGTATCCGGAGAAAATTTAAAATTTACTGTTTTTAATGTTAAAATCCTTCTTTTCTCCCTGTTTCTCATCACGTCATTAACCACCGCTTTTTACCTGAACTCGATGGATAAAAGAGAAATAAAACAGCAGCCGGGGGATCATGACCATTCTTTCCTGGTACAGAAAATAAATGACGCTATAAATTTAATAAAAAACCTGCCGAAGGCAGTGGAAGAAAAAAAGGCGCCTGAAAAAGCGCCGGCGGCGGATCCCGTCGACGCGAAAGACCTGGAAAAAATTCAAAAGTATTCATCCGTCAGGAGTAAAGACGATCTTTTTCCCCCCTTCATCGAAGCGGCCGCGAACTCACCCGGGCCGGAAGAATATCCGTCTATCTTTATGATTTTCAAAATAAAAAGCTGACAATGATGAAAAATACCGGGTTCAAAACCAATTATACTTTTGATGAAAAAGAAGAAGACCTGGAACGGAGCATCGCATGGCAGGCTTTTCAAAACAGCAAGAGGATTTTCGCGACAAATATTGAAACGCATCCCGGGATCAGCAGAAAGAACAAATCACAGTACAGTAAAAAATCCCTGATGATCCTGCCCATAAGGATTCTTGAAGACGAAACGGTCGGGGTCGTCAATATGACCGAGAAAAATACTGAAGACGGCGTTTTTTCGAAAAAGGACCTTGAACTAATGGGCATACTTTTGGGCCTTCTGGAAGCGAAGCTTGAAAACCAGATCCTCTTAGATTCCCTCGAGGGGTTCATATCAAAAAAAGAAAAAGCCTGAAAATATATTCAAGAAAAGCTTAAACATTAATACCTGAAATTTTTTTTCACCACAGAGTGCACAGACAGACTGTGTGAAAAAGGCGGTGTAAGACAATAAAGGCGGAGAAAAATCCTCAAATTTATTTTAATAAGGTATAATATGTAATCAAATTTGAGGTGTGTAAGATGAACCATATAACAGGAGAGCCAAGAGACCAGATAGTACTTTACGCGGAAACTATTGATGGTTTGATAGAAGAGAAGAACCCTGTAAGAATTATAGACGCATATGTGAGCAGACTAAACATCAGGAGGTTGGGATTCAAAATTAAAGAGGCGAAAAAAGGGCGTCCATCCTACACAGCGGATGTATTGTTGAAAATATATATTTACGGATATTTGAACAAAGTCAGGACCACGAGGAAATTAGAAAACGAATGTAAAAGGAATACGGAACTGATATGGCTGACCTGCCGCTTAGCGCCTGATTTTAAGACCATAGCGGATTTCAGAAGGGATAATATTAAGGGCATAAAAAACATTTTCAAAGAGTTTTTGAAAGTATGCCGCAAATTAGAACTGCTGACATTTAAATTAACAGCGACAGATGGAACGAAAATAAGTGGGCAAAACAGTCTGGGTAATATTTATAGGCGGGAAAGCATTGAAGGAGTTGAGAAAAAGATTAATGAAAAAATAGACAAATATCTTTTGGAATTGGATAAAAATGATAAATCGGAAGAAAACGAGTTTGAGTTTTTATCCAGCAACATTGAAAAAAAGCTGGACAGCCTCAAGACAAGAAAAGAAAAAGTAGAAGCGATAAAAAAAATGTTTGAGGCCGATCCGGAACTTGAAATCGTTTACGGGAATGATCCCGACGGCAGAATTGGGAAAGATAAAGGGAAAACGGATGTTTTGTACAACGCGCAGATAGCAGTGGACGAAAAGAATAAATTGATTGTCGCGGTGGATGTAACCAATGAAAGTAATGATGTTCATCAAGCGGGAAATATGGTTAATAAAGTTGAAGAAATAAAGAAAGAACTTGAAGCCGAACCGGGATTAAAAACCATACATGTCCTGGATGCCGGATATTATTGCGAAAGTGAGATATTACCGCTTACAGACGGGGGTCATGAAATCTATATTCCAAGCCCGCGCGATGAAAAAGAAAAAAAGTCCAGGTACAAAGAGCAGCAGAAAGAAAGTATCCCGGCAAAAGGATATCTGGCAGAAGATTTCAAGATTGATAAAGAGAAGAACCAGTTGATTTGTCCGCAAGGATTACGATTAAATAATCAAAGTGTATATCAGGATAAAAACACGGGGATTACTGTAGCGGAATTCAAGTGCAGGAACAAGAATTGTGAGAAGAAGCATTTATGCACAAAAAGCAAAGAAGGCAGGACGGTAAAGTTATCGGTGCGAAAGGAAGATATGGATAAATTCGATGAGAAGGTCCGAAGTGAATTGGGGCAAAAGATTGTTGCAATCAGAAAAGAGTTGGCAGAACATCCATTTGGAACAATAAAAGGAAATTTTGGTTATAATAATTTCTTGCTGAAGGGGATTGATAAAGTAAAAAGCGAGTTTAATTTCACGGCATTTATCTATAATTTTAAAAGAGTTCTGAATATTGCTGGTTTTGATAAGTTATTAGCCGCAATATAGTCTGAATTTCAATGATTATCAGTAATTTTTTATTCAGGCTCTTCTTTAAAGTAAGCAGGAACCTTTAGATGCCTGATCTTATAAATGTATTCTCTTTTTTCACACAGTCTGTCCGTGATCTCTGTGGTTAATTTATGGCTTTTATAAAGATTTCAATAAATCCTTATTATCAATGAAATATTTTTCCCCGGCCGCAATATTCCTTAAACTGCTTCGTCAATATGAGTGAGAGAAGATTATGGATATGACAATATCAGCGGCCCCGGCATATGAATACGGCTTTAAAGAGAGGTCTATGAAAGAAGGACATAATTTGACCGTGCGGATTGTCGACTTTTTTAAATCGCAGAGAGGCAAGCTTATCCACTACATCCGCGGCAGGCTCCGCGACGCTGCCGACAGGGACGCGGAAGATATCCTTCAGGACGTGATGCTTAATATACTGGAATCTGTCGATCCTGCCTCTCCGATTGAAAACCTGGGCGCTTATGTTTATAGATCAGTGCAGAACAGGATCACCGATAATTACAGGAAGCCGAAAAACCAGGTATACCTGGATGAGCCGGCCGATAAGGAGAACGGACTGACCCTTTCCGAAATCCTTTCGGACGTCCGCTATGACACGCATAATATGATTGAAAAGAGGGAAATCATGGAAAGGATTTACAAAGCCCTGGACAGTCTTTCATCAGAACAGAAGGCGGTCTGGATCGCGACCGAACTGGAAGACCATCATTTTGAAGAGCTTGCCGTCCTCTGGGACGAGCCGATGGGCACGCTTCTGGCAAGGAAGCACAGGGCTTCAGCGGTTTTAAGAAAAAAGCTGAAAGACCTGATGTTATAAATTTTTAAATAGTGGAGGATCATATGAATAGATGGAGAAGTTCTTTTTGGAGGCGGGGACCCGGAATATTTACCGCTACGATAATGGGCCTGGTATTTATCACCCTGTTTGCTTTTCTTTTCGGGTTTATCGTACAGCAGCTCTGGAACGCGCTCATGCCGTCGCTTTTTAATCTTAAAACCATCACATACTGGCAGGGTTTCGGGCTTGTGATTCTGGCGAGGATCCTGATCGGCACCTTCGGCTCCGGTATGGGGAAGCGCAGCCATTACCACAAAATGAAACACTACGGGCCCGGCTACGACGAGGACAGCGACAACCAGTGGTATGTCAGAGGCGGATGGAATAAATGGAAATACTACAATAAATACTGGAAGGAAGAAGGCAAAGAGGCCTTTGAGAAGTACATTGAAAAACTTGAAAACGAGCGTCAGGATAAAGACACTCAGGAACCCGGAAAATAAACGGCACGGGTAGAGACGCAGCATGCTTCGCCTCTACCCGTGCCCTATTCGTACATGAGAAAATCGGTTTTATAAGAAACAATCTTTTCAGGATGAAAACTCTCTATTAAATTAAAAACATTCGACAGAATACTCTGCAGATATCCCGAATCGCCGGAAACGGCCGCGACGGCGATTTTAGCCCTGGGCGTCACATCTTCCGTTTCGGTAATTTCAGAGATGCTCACATTAAACTTTTTCCTCACCATGTCTTTTATACTGCGGAGAACATTCCGTCTCTCTTTTATCGTCTCATGGAAGGGAATTGACAGGTCGATTGATAAAACCCCGATAACCATTATCCGCCTCCTTTTTTTAAGGTCAGTTCTAAAAACTAATGTTTTTAGAACTGCGATTGCAGCGCAGAATCATGCTGTCCTAAGCCGCTATTTATAACAGCGGACCATATCCAGAACCGCTTCCCATTTTTCGCATTTCTCAAAGCGGAACAACTCTGGATATTTAATAAATTCCTTAAATGGGATTTTTGACAATATATTCTTATAGTTTTCAGCCAATATCATCTGGTAGTTGCAGAGGACGCGGTAGAGTATTTTCCTTTTCATGATATAAGGTATTTCGATGCCGTATCTTTTAATAATCCGTTCTGTTTCTTTATTGCAGAAATCCTGGTCCGGCCAGAATTCCCAGCCGTTACAGGCCTTTAGAGCGAACTTCATCCAGGGGGAATTTTCGGCCGGGTGCAGGCTCCCCATAGCGCGGGCATCCTTATAGGACCACATCGACCACGAAATCCCCTCTTCCTCCAGGATCTCAAGAAAATCGCAGAGTAGTTTTTCCTGAAATTTTCTATTTCCTTTCTTCATTGAAACCCCTGTCTCTCCGCACCAGACAGGTCTTTTAAGCCTGTTCCTGATATCCTTGAGCGTGACAACATGGTTCAATACTTTACGGATACTTTCCTTTTGATGTTTTAGATCTTTACTGATATGATCTGTAAAAAAGAGCGGGTAAAAATGGAATGTGCATGCCGTATTCTTATCCCGGATTGTTTTGAAATGACTGAAATCTGTTGTATACGCATCGCCTTCAATAAACAGAAGATGGTTTTTATCGACTTTGCGTATTTCTTTGATCAATTTATCGAAAAAGCCGTCGATGACGCTTTTATCGGAAACAAAAAGTACGGGTTCATTCAGAAGGTCATAAGCGGCGATCCATGGATTGTTTTTATAATGCCCGGCGATATATTTCCAGAGGGCTATCACCCTTTCCCGGTAGTCCGCGGTTTCCCAGAAGAGGCTTTCCCCGACGGCGTTATCGCAGTGCCAGTCGGGATTCTGGCCGCCCGGCGCCGCGTGCAGGTCGAGAACGGCGTAAATCCCGTATTTTTTACAGTATGACAGAATACGGTCGATCTGCTCGAACCCTTTTTTATCATAAACATACGGGGCCTGGTCCGACTCGAAATGATGGTAATTGAAAGGGATCCTGACGGCGTTCACTCCCAGTTCCTTCATAAACGCGAAGTCGCTTTCTCCAATATAACATTCATAATATTTCCGCCAGAACTCTTCCGCTTTCTCTTTTCCATAAACCCGGATTATCTGACTTCGGACCTGGGACTCGGGACCGGGATCCCCAGCATGAAATGCTCCAGGTTCAGCCAGTTCCCGATACCATAACCGCGGAAAATAATCTTTTCCCCGTTTACCGAAAAATCCAGCCCTTTTACGCAGACGAAATTATTCTTCACATTTTCCCCCGATATGCTACGCGTCTTTTAAGAAAGCTTTATAACCCTTGAAAGTCTCATAAAGATCGGCTTTGCTGACCACTTCAAAGGGGGAATGCATACCGTCAACACCGACGCCGCAGTCCAGTACGGGAATGCCCCAATCAGCGAGATAGAGCGCGACGGTCCCGCCGCCGCCTTCGTCCACTTTGCCGAGGATGCTCGGCTGCCAGATCACTTTATTATCATTGAATATCTTTCTCACTTTGCCGACTATTTCGGCTGAGGCGTCGCTTGCCCCGGACTTGCCCCTGGAGCCCGTGTATTTCTCCAGAAGGATGCCGTATCCCATTTTCGGCGCGTTTGTCGCATCAAACACGTCCTTGAACATGGGATTGATGACCGCCCCGACATCTCCGGATATGCAGAAGGATTTCTCCAGAAGGCCGCGGAGGTCCGACTCCTTGTAATCCGGGTATTTCAGGCCGAGAATATTCCCGATGGAATTATAGAGGAACATGGAGCGGATGCCCGTAACGCCGTATGAGCCTATTTCCTCTTTTTCAACCAGAAGGGCTATGATCGTCCTGTCCGGCGTGCCGTTAAAATCGACAACGGCGCGGAAGGCCGCGTAGCTGCATGAACGGTCGTCATGCCCGTAAGCCCCGACCATGCTCCTGTCGAAACCGACATCGCGGGCCTTATGGGCGGGCACGATCTCAAGCTCGGCCGATATAAAATCCTCTTCCGTTATCCCGTACAGCTCATTGAGCTTCTTAAGCGTCATCTCCTTCACTTTTTCCTGCATATCCTTATCATTAACCGGTATGTTCCCGATGAGGACCTTCAGGTTCTCGCCCTCAATGCCTTCCAGGAGCTTTTTCTCGCCCTGGACCTTTCCGGCAAGATGCGGCAGTATATCGTTGATCGTAAAGACAGGGTCCTTATCATCCTCGCCGACGCTGATATCAACAGACGTCCCGTCTGATTTCATTATTGTCCCATGAATCGCCAGGGGTATGTTCACCCACTGGTATTTCTTGATCCCGCCGTAATAGTGCGTCTTGAGAAGCGCCATATCGCTGTCCTCTATGAGCGGCAGGGGCTTTAAATCCAGCCGGGGGGCGTCTAAATGCGAAGCGATCATATTGATCCCTTCTTTCATATCTTTTTTTCCGATGATGACAAGCATGATGTTACGGCTGCCGTTCTTGATGATGATCTTCTCGCCCGGCGCGTATTTCGCGGCCGATATATCCTTAAAGCCCATTTTTTTCGCTTCATCGTCCAGAAAACGGACGCATTCCCTTTCTGTTTTGCCCGCGTTCATGAACTTCTTATAGTCTTCCGCAAAATCGGAAATGAGGTTCATTTCCGTCTTGCTGGCGCAGAGCCAGACGCTCTTTCTTTCATAGGCATAAGCCGACTTTTTTGTTTCCGCCATTTTAATACTCCTGTTCTTTTTAAACTGTAAAGATTTATTTTAAAAGAAAATAGGTGAAAATGCAAGGAGAGACGTTTTGACCGGCAGCCTGTCGGAATAAAAATTCCCGATAATTTAATTGAAAGAAAAGACTTTGACCCCCGGCTCACTGTAAACGGTTGTTGAAAATGCCCCTTTATGTTATAATCTAAAATAATTGATTTGTGTCTTTTAATGCAAACAAAGATATGTTGGAGGTTATTTATGAATGAAGCCGTAAAAAACAAGATCGCGGATTTAAAAAAGAAATATGAATCCGAAGGCTTTATCATTCTCGGCATATTCGGCTCCTATGCGCGCGGCGAGGAAAAAAAAGACAGCGATATTGACATCCTTTATGAGACTACCGCTGAATTCAAAAACAGATATTCCGGGTTTGAATATTTCGGCAGGATTTACGATATAAAAGAAGAATTAAAAAATGAGTTCCATCAGGAAGTGGATTTGGCAAGCAGGAACGCTTTAAATAAGATCGGGAGAAAATACATACTGCCGGGGGTTTTATATGTTTAATGAAACTACTCTGGCCAAGCTTGAGTTTACTTTACAGATGATAGAAGATATTGAAAAAATTACGGAAAGGCATAAAGGTATTGACGACGCTCTTGATGATGTGGAGGGATACCATGCACTTTTAATGTGCCTGATGCAAATTGGCGAAAGTCTGGTTAAAATAAAGGAAGAAAAAGCCGCTTCAGCCCTTCCTGTTGGTTTAGCTTATAAAATGCGTAACATTATTGCTCATAGCTATGAAGGCGTTGATATCGACATGGTAAAGCTGACCTTAAAAACAGATGTCCCAAAATTAAAAAAAGACATAAATAAATTATTGGGAAAACCTACCCTATAAAGTCCCTGGATACAAAAAGGCTGTTCCCCGTTCCTTCGTTCCCCGTTCCCGAGGCCATTTTCCTCTTGGCCATAATCAGCACATAAAATATCTCGAAATAATGATGTGTCATCCGTTAATATAATACCTAAATTCCCAGAGTTCCGCGATTTCCGCTTGAAATCAGCCTTGCGCGGCACTGCTTGGCATCGGTTTATCATCCCAGTCTCGCGGCTGTTGCAATTACAAGCCTTGGCGATGCCTGAATACTCGTAAATCCACAAATTCCGCTGCTCCGGGCGCAACACACCCTTGTGGCGGCCTTCACATCATCCGGTTGGGAACTCGCTATATCTGCAGCTCACATAAGTGGCAGTAAAATTTCCGCCACCGGTCCTTATCCGCAAAATAACGGCTCAACACCAGTTTTTACCTGATGGCCCTGTCTCACGATTTTCCCCGCAACCCGAATAAACCACGCCCGGAATGTTTCCGGTTCTTCCCGGTGACTTTTCCGGTCAACCAGATACCGCATCCAGATTCCAACGTTATACGCCAGCACGCTGCAGCTCCACAGAAAATCATTCACCCAGAAATCTTGCGTCAGAAGCATCCCGGCGAACATCTGCTGCTTCACGGCTTCGATCCAGTTTTCACACGTACCCCGGTCACCGTAAAATTTATGGCCCTGCCAAGGTTTCAAACGCATATTCGTACAATAGCAAAAATAGTCATAAACCGCTTTCGGGAATACCAGCCCTTCCGTTTCTATCCGGATCAGCTTTCTGACAGCTATGAACCGCCTCGCATGTTTCCATCCATGCGCCCGGTACTCAAATTCCGCCTGTTCCCAGCCGCTTCGATCCGGAACCGCTGTCCAACCCCTGTTTTCCAGAAACGCCGCGAGGTTTTTCATTTTGGCTTTGACCAGAAAAAAAGCCCCTTTCATTTCTTCGATGACATCGAAAATCCTTCCGTCGAAAAATCCGCTGTCCATCCGGAACACAAGTTTTTTCCAGCCGGTATGGAGTATTCCGTAAATGTGCCGGATAAATTCAGGCGCGTTATTCGCTGTGTAAGCGTCGCCCGGCCTGAAATAGGAGAGAATACATTCCCTTGTGCTGTTCAGGAATGCCAGAAGCGGATGATAGCTCTTCGCTCCCTTTTTATGCGGATTGTAGCCTACCGCCGCTCCTTCCTGGCTTCCGTAAACCGTCTTGACGGTCGAATCGCAGTCCACGATTTTCGTTTTTACCCGGAACTTCGCGTGGACTTTGCGGGAAAGCTTTCCGTTCAACTCATTCATCGCGTAAGATTCTTTCATACCAACGTTTTCAATCCGCTTGATGATCGTAGAATCACTGATCGGCCCTTTCAAGCCCAGAGCTGCCCGGAACAATGGATCTTCAGTAAAATTCTCGACCTTCTTGATCCGGTTATACCCTGCCATCAGCGCGCACACGATTCCCGTAATAATTTGCTCGAACGAGAATTTCTGGTTACAATATTCCCGCACTGGAATAAATTTTTTGAGCAACTGATTGAACCCAATCTTTTTCAAAAATACCAGCACGGGATAAATCCCGCTCACGCTGCTCAAATCCTGCGCCGTAAAACCAACTTTGATGTTTTTTACCATTTGGGTGCTCCTTCTGTTGTTTTGTAAAGCAATATATTATAACAGATTGGGGCCCCATTTGGTATTTTTACTTTGGGAATTTAGGTGATAATAGAAGAGAGGTACAAGTTTTTGACAGGATGTCAAAACCGACGCATAAAGCTATGGACAGCGTAATAAGGAGGCTATTAAAATACTGAATCGTTATTTAATAGCCGGATGACACTCCTCTATACCATCCGATTGCTCCGTATGAAAATGGCCTCGACCTGTTTTCTTTCTTTAGCGCGATATTTCTTTCTTTTCGAAAAGAAAGAAATATCGCAAATCCCCCGACAGCCTGTCGGGACAAAATCCCAATTAAATTTAATAAAAAAGAAAAGACTTTGATCCCCGGCATCACTGCCGCCCACCCCCTTCCCCTCCGGCTGGCCGGATAATTGATAAAAATAATTCTGTTTTCTATTATCAATTTCCCGGAAAATGATTATATTTATCATAGGCCGTTTGGCAAAACCAAGTTTTTAAAGAACATTCTGTAGGAGGAAAAAAGATGAAAGAAGTTCAATACACCTGCAAATCCTGCGGTAAAACCGCCATGGCCCCCGAAGGCCAGGCACCGACATGCTGCGGCTTGCCGATGGAGCCGATGAACGTCTGCACGACGGCCGATACCGCAGAGCATGCGCGTCCCTTCAATGAAGACGAACCCTGCGACGACGGCCGGGCCGGGAAACGGGTTTAGTGATATTAAAGCTTTTCAAAACTTCAAATAATTATAAATTAACCTCGGAGGATGCACTAGACAGAGAAATTATTAATAATAATTATCAGATAATTTATTATTTAGTTTCTTCGTGCTCTTCGTGAACTTCGTGGTGAAAAAAACCTTATAAGGAGCATTATCATGGAATTTAAAGAATTGATAAAAGCCCGCGAGTCCGTCCGGAGTTATGACCCGCAAAAAGTCGTCCCGCAGGAAGTACTTCTTCGAATCTTGGAAGCGGGCAGGCTTGCCCCTTCGGCCGCCAACCGCCAGCCATTGCAATTCATCGTCGTTTCTTCAAAAGAAATGCTGGACAAAGTCCGTCCCTGCTACCAGAGGCCATGGTTCCAGCAGGCCCCGCATATCCTGATAGTAAAAGGCTTCAGGAATAAGGCCTGGGTCCGTTCCCAGGACGGCTATAACGCTATCGAGACCGACCTGACGATCGCCATGTCGTACATCACGCTCGCGTCCGCGGACAAAGGCATCGGCTCATACTGGATCGCGGCATACGACCCGGCTGTCATAAAGAGGGCGCTGGAATTAAAAGACGATGAAGTTGTCTTTTCACTGACCCCGCTGGGATATCCGGGGAAGGATTATGTAAAATCCGGCGGTAAAGACAGGAAAAAGCTTGAAGAAATAGCGGTTTTTATTTAAATAAATATGGGAAGCCGTCATTGCGAGCATCCTGCGCTCTATTCCGGTACTGATTATAGCGCGAAGCAATCTGTCAACTCATTAAGATTTCTTTATTTGCAGACAGATTGCTTCGCAATAAAGAAATCGTCGACGGATAAAACCGGCCGCTCGCAATGACGGCTTTTGTGCTGAAATTCCGTGGCAGTAATCCCGTTCCCCCGTCCCCTCTCCAGACTTGGAGAGGGGGGCCGAGCCCTGCGAGGCGGAGTGAGGCCTTCTCTACTTTACTTTTCTCCAATCTTTCCTTAAAATAACTTATCCATTAAAAATTTAATGACTAATGTCATTGGGGCTCAGTTAATAAGCTATATCGGGAGAACGGGATGAATAAAAAAGACAGGCAGTATTTAGAAAGCGAAGCGGCCAAGCTCCGGAGGGACATCATTCTGATGCTGGCCGAATCGAACAGCGGCCATCCGGGCGGTTCCCTGTCGGCCATCGATGTGATCGCCTATCTGTTTTTAAAGGTCATGAAATTCGACCCCGCCAACCCTTTATGGGAGGAACGGGACCGTTTCATCCTGTCCAAAGGCCACGCGGCCCCGGCGCTTTACGCGGTCCTGGCCGACGCCGGCTATTTTTCCCGCAAGCTCCTTAAAACGCTCCGTAAGCTTGGCAGCCCCCTTCAGGGCCATCCGGACTCCAGGAAGCTCCCGGGAGTTGAAAGCTCCACAGGCTCCCTCGGCCAGGGCTTGTCCGTTGCCGGGGGCATAGCGCTCGCCGGGAAACTGGACAAGAAAAGCTATCATGTCTTTGTGCTCGCCGGGGACGGGGAAATACAGGAGGGGCAGATCTGGGAAGCCGCTATGGCCATTCCCCATTACAAGCTGGACAACCTCTGCCTCTTTATCGATAATAACGGACTTCAGATAGACGGCCTTGTCAGCGACGTGATGAATGTCGAACCTATTATCGATAAATTCAAGGCTTTTAACTGGAACACAATTGAGATCGACGGGCATAATTTCGAGGAGATAGAAAAAGCAGTGGATTTTTTCCATTCTAATAATGAAAGCGGCAAACCCACCGCCGTTATATCCCATACGGTCAAGGGCAAATGCGTGTCCTTTATGGAGCACAAAGCCGAATGGCATGGCGTCGCGCCTACAATGGAAGAGGCAAAAAAGGCTATTGAAGAACTGGGGTGCGTTGAGACCCTGGAAGACTGGTAGGAGGAAATAAGCCATGGCCAAAACAGAAATGCTCGCTTCACGCGATCTTTACGGCAAGACGCTTGTCGAACTGGGAAGGGAAAATAAAAACATCGTTGTTCTGGACGCCGATCTGTCCCAATCGACGAAGACCAATCTTTTCCAGAAGGAATTCCCGGACCGTTTTTTTAATATGGGCATAGCCGAGGCGAATATGATGGGCTTCGCGGCGGGCCTCGCCCTTTCGGGCAAGATCGTCTTTGCCAGCAGTTTCGCGATGTTCGCGACGCTCCGGCCGTACGAACAGATCCGCAACTCCATCGCGGCGCAGAACCTGAACGTCAAGATCGTTGCCACCCATGCCGGGATATCCGTCGGGGAAGACGGCATGTCGCACCAGACGGTCGAGGATATCGCAGCCATCAGGGCCATTCCCAACATGCAGATCTTTGTCCCGGCCGACGCCGTCTCCACCGTGCAGATCGTAAAAGAGGCCGTCCGTATAAACGGCCCTGTTTATATCAGGCTGAACAGGCCGAAAACCCCTGTGATTTATGATGATAAATATTCTTTCCAGAAAGGAAAAGCCACGATCATCAAAGACGCCCCAAAGGCGGACGTCGCGTTAATCGCGGCGGGGCTGATGGTCAATGAGGCCATAAAAGCTTCCGAAATGCTCGAGGCCGAAGGTATTTCCACCATTGTCGCCGATTTCGCTTCCATTAAACCCATTGACAGGGACGCGCTCATTAAGATCGCGAAGCTGTCGCGCCTGATCGTAACTGTCGAGGAGCATTCCATAATCGGCGGTCTGGGCGGGGCCGTCTGCGAGGTTTTATCGGAGGAATACCCGGTAAAGGTCCTCAGGATCGGCATTATGGACGTTTTCGGGGAATCGGGGACGCCCGCGGCCCTCTTTAAGCACTTCGGCCTTACCGCGGAGGATATCTGCAGAAAAATCCATAAGGAAAAACTATTATAAAAATTAATAAACCGGTTCATTTTTATTCAGGACGGTCCCGGTAATAACCGTAATTAAGTTAATTCCATAAAAACAGGGGGGATTATGGCTAAAGGTCGGAATAAGTTTTTTCTCATCAGGATTCTTGAGCTTCTCACCCGGAGGATCAAGACCAAGGTCATCTTTTTCGAAGTGTTCATTATACTGTTCATTTCCGTTTTAATCGGGGTGATCATCACTTTTTATATGAGCCAGACGCTGACGGAAAAAGCGCACCAATTTTCCGAAAGGATCGTGCGCGATCTCGCCAAGTCAATCGAGTATAATTATGATTCCATGCCGGCTGTCGGCGAAGACGTGAATTCGTACAACGGCAGCGAAGGGATCATGTACCTGGGCTACCATGGGTATATTCTTTCGAAAAAAGTGGCCAAACCTTCAAAAGTCCATATCTTCATCGGCCAGGATATTCAGGACAAATCGGCCCAGGAACTCGATCCCATTTTTAAGGAATTGAGCGGGTTTCAGATGAGTAAAGAAACAGCGGCTTACAGCAGGGAATTCGGGACAGTCGTCGCGGATTTCGCCGTGAATACATGGAATAATATTGTTTTCAATGTCAGAAAAAATATATTGAAGGAAAAAATTCCCGGGCAGTCCGCCCAGGTCAGGAAAGAACTGCAGTATTTCGAGTATTATATGCCCGTTGTCGTGAAAACCGGCGCCACAACCAATAAAAAGATCGGCAATATTGTCATGCGCTATTCCGTTTCGATCATAAAAAGCGAGATCGAACGGATGGCCCTTTTGATAGAGATCATTACCGGCGTGTTCATCATAATCGGGGTTTATCTCTCCGTCAGGGGCGCAAACGGTATAGTCAGGCCCATTACAAGGCTGACGGATATCGTAAAAAAATTCGGCGAAGGCGATCTGACGGTCCGCGCCAATATGCCTGTCAAGGACGAGATCGGCACTCTTGCCAAAACATTTGACGAAATGATGGTCTCGATACGGGAAAAGCTGGAAATGCAGAAATTTGTTTCGGATTCAACCGTTAAAATGATTAAAAAGAGCGTAAACGAGAACCAGCCCAGCCATGATAAGGAAAAGCATACCGAAAGAAAGCAGGTTACGCTTTTCTTCTCTGATATCCGCGGCTTTACCGCCATGAGCGAGAAAATGGACCCTCAGGACGTTGTCAACATCCTGAATGAGTATCTTGACGTTCAAAGCAATATCATCAAAGTATTCAAGGGAGATATCGATAAATTTGTCGGGGATGAAATAGTCGCCATATTTGAATCCGGCACAATGTGCGTCGACGCGGTCAGCGCCGCCATTGAGGCGCAGAGGAAGATCGCCGGGCTGAACCGCGACAGGATACAAAAAGGTCTGGCCCCCGTTCAAATAGGCATCGGGATCAACACGGGCGAAGTCGTTATGGGAAGCATCGGCTCTCACGAAAGGATGGACTTTACCGTTATCGGCGATAACGTCAATCTTGCCGCGCGGCTCTGCGGAGCGGCCATACCCGGGGAAATCATCATTTCAAAAAGAGTTTATGACAAGCTCGATAAAAACACTCAAAAGCTGATCCGGCCCTTAAGGCCGATCCATGTAAAGGGAAAAGTGAAACCCATTGAGGTGTACCGAGTTGAGTACTGATTTTCTCTCTCATAATGTTGAGGAGACTTTGTCCTTCGCCCGGCGTCTGGCGGAAAAAGAGTTTGAAAAAGGAAGCGTTATTCTACTGAAGGGAAGCGTCGGCGCCGGTAAAACGTCTTTTGTACGGGGCTTTGTCTCGGGCATGGGACCTGGAAGGCCTTGTCACCAGTCCGACTTTCACGCTGATGAATGAATATAGAAACGAGAGGGTCTGGGTCTGCCATTTTGATTTTTACAGGCTGTCCGGCCCGGATGAGATCAGACAGCTCGGGATTGAAGATTATCTTTCACAATGTGATTATTCTCTTATTGAATGGCCGGACCTGGGAGAACCCCTTTTTAATTTTAAAACAATCAAAATCAGTATAACGATGAGGAATAATGAAAATGAAAGGCGCTTTAAAATCATCCGGCCGTAAGGATTGATTTTTTAAAAAGGAAGAATTTTTCTGAAATAAAGATTCATTGATAACCCGATGTTCCACACGGGTAATCACGGACAGGCTTACTTGTGCTGATCCGATGCTTCACACGGATAACGCAGATTTTACGGATTAACACGGATATTTCAGGAAAGGTTTAACGAGGATAGGAAACGGAAACCGTGAAGCAAAACATTTATAAAAAAATCCGTGAGAATCCGTGTCATCCGCGTAATCCGTGTGATGAATCGGATATTATAAAAAAGACTGTAGAATTAAAAACTTTTCGATGAGGAGGAGTGTATGGAAAAAATTCAGCTGGGCGTCATCGGCGGAACCGGGGTTTATGAGCTCAAAAATATCAAGGTCCTGGAAGAAAGGACAATGGAAACCCCTTTCGGTAAGCCTTCGGATAAAATAACAATAGCCCTTGTCGGACAGAGAAAAGCCGCTTTTATCCCCCGCCATGGCAAAGGCCACCGGTTTATGCCGACGGAAGTGCCGGTCAAAGCCAATATCTATGCCCTTAAATCGCTGGGAGTTGAGAAAGTGATATCCATCAGCGCCGTGGGAAGCCTGAAAGAGGAAATCCGCCCGACCGATATCGTCCTGCCTGCACAAATCATCGATAAAACCAAATCAAGGGACCTGACGTATTTCGGGAACGGCGTTGTCGGCCATATTTCATTTGCCGATCCCTACTGCAATAATTTCCGTTCTGAAATAAAAATAATTATTGAAAAATTCTTGAAGGAAAAAAAGCTCGATAAAAAGCTCTTCACGGAGGAAACCTATGTCTGCATGGAAGGGCCGCAGTTTTCCACCCGCGCGGAATCCAACCTTCACAGGAGCTGGGGCGCCGGCGTCATCGGCATGACAGCCCTGCCGGAGGCCAAACTCGCCCGCGAGGCGGAAATGTGCTACGCGATGATCGCCCTCTCTACGGACTACGACTGCTGGAGGGAAAACGAGGAAGCGGTGGGCATTTCCATGGTCCTGGAATATATGAAAGAGAATAACAAGACGGTCAATGACCTTCTGCCGCTGATACTGGAGAATGTCCCCCTGGGCGATGAGTGCTCATGCCGGACGGCCGCGCAGTATGCGATCATGACCCCGAAGGAAATAATACCGGAGGAGACAAAGAAGAGGCTTGACCTTTTTTACGGGAAATACTGGAAATAGTAATATATTGAATATGGTAAAAGAGATAAAGAATAATTTGCAAACATATGTTTCGATTGGTTGGCTGCGAGAAAATCACCACGAAGGCCACGAAGTACACGAAGTTTTTTACTAATAATAATTAATTTTTATAAATACGATTAGAAAAATTAATTATTAAAAACATTTAAAAAGGAGTGTTAACTCAAAATTTAAAAATATTTCAATTTATTTCTTCGTGTTCTTCGTGCACTTCGTGGTTTAAAACATAGCCTGAAAGGCAAATCCATCGATACAAATAGTTCCAAATCATAAGATTGAAATTTCTATACAGATAAAACAGGAGAACAAATCATGCTTTTAAAAATCAATCCTACAAAAACTTCAGCATGGAAAAAGCTGGAAAAGCATTCGGAAAAGATGAAAACCATACAGATGAAGGAGCTCTTTATCAAGGATCCCGGCCGTTTTGAGGAGTTCTCGCTTAAATTTGAGGATATCCTTCTGGACTATTCCAAGAACATCCTGACTTCCGAAACCGTAAAGCTTCTCATGGAATTGGCAGAGGAAACTAAATTAAAAGACGCGATGGAAAAATATTTTACCGGCGACAGGATAAATGAAACCGAAAACAGGCCCGTCCTTCACTCGGCCCTCCGCAACCGTTCGAATAAACCCGTGCTTGTTGACGGAAAGGACGTAATGCCCGAAGTGAACACGGTTCTGGACAAGATGGAAAAGTTTTCGAAAAGATTGATCTCGGGCGAATGGAAAGGCTATACCGGAAAAGCCATAACGGATATCGTCAATATCGGTATCGGCGGCTCCGACCTCGGTCCGGTGATGGTGACGGAAGCGCTCAAGCCTTACACAAAACCGAATATAAGGGCGCATTTTGTCTCGAATGTCGACGGGACGCATATCGCCGAAACACTTAAAAAGCTTAATCCCGAAACCGCTCTTTTTATGGTGGCTTCCAAGACGTTCACAACTCAGGAAACAATGACAAACGCCCTCACCGCCAGAAAATGGTTCCTGGAAAAGGCAAAGGATGAAAAAGCGGTCAGGAGCCATTTTGTCGCGATTTCGACAAACGAAAAGGAAGTGGTCAAATTCGGGATCGATCCGGAGAATATGTTCGTATTCTGGGACTGGGTCGGCGGAAGGTACTCTCTCTGGTCGGCCATCGGCCTCTCGATCGCCTGCGCAATAGGTTTCGAGAATTACCGGGAGCTTCTTGAAGGCGCCCACGCGATGGACAATCATTTCCGCTCTTCTCCCTTTGAAAGTAATATTCCGGTCATCCTGGCGCTTCTCGGCATCTGGTACAATAATTTCTTTCACGCGGGAACACAGGCCGTATTGCCCTATGATCAATATATGCACCGCTTCGCCGCCTATTTCCAGCAGGGCGACATGGAATCGAACGGCAAAACCGTCGACAGGAACGGCGGCCGCGTTTCCTGGCAGACCGGCCCCATAATCTGGGGAGAACCGGGCACAAACGGCCAGCACGCCTTTTACCAGCTCATCCACCAGGGCACAAAGCTCATCCCCTGCGATTTTATCGCCCCGGCCAGAAGCCATAATCCGGTCGGCGACCATCATATAAAGCTTCTTTCCAATTTCTTCGCGCAGACCGAGGCGCTCATGAACGGCAAAACGAAGGAAGAGGTTATTGCCGAACTCAAGAAGGCCGGAAAAAGCGAAGAAGAGATAAAAAGACTGGCCCCGTTCAAAATATTTGAGGGAAATAAACCGACAAACTCAATCCTTGTAAAAGAGATCAATCCCAGGACGCTGGGGAGCCTCATAGCCATGTATGAGCATAAAATTTTTGTCCAAGGCGTTATCTGGAATATTTTCAGCTTCGATCAGTGGGGAGTGGAACTGGGCAAACAGCTTGCCAATAAAATCCTTCCCGGACTGGAAGACGGCCGGCCCGTAGCCGGGCATGACCCGTCAACAAACGGATTGATCAACGCTTATAAAAAGATGAGGAAATTATGATGAATGATAAATTCACAAAAATCGTCGCGACGATCGGCCCGAGCTCCCGCTCGACAGATGTCATACGCGGCCTGCTAGAGGAAGGCGCCGATGTCTTCAGGCTTAATTTTTCTCATGGAAGCCTGGAAGACCACAGCCAGTCGCTCCGGATCATCCGCGAAGTTTCCGAAAAACTGCAGAAACCGGCGGCTGTATTCCAGGACCTTCAGGGCCCAAAAATCCGCGCCGGCGCCATTGAAGGGGACGCGCTGGAATTAAAGGACGGCGAAACTTTCCTGCTCACAACGGATACTATTACAGGCGGGCTTATCGGCGGGGTCAAAAAAGTGTCCATCGACTATAAAAACCTGCATCTGGAAACAAAACCCGGCGACCGCATCCTGATGGACGACGGACTGCTTGAAATAAAAGTCGATAAGATCGTCAATAACGATATTTATACCACAGTGGTCAACGGAGGCATCTTAAAGCCCCATAAAGGGGTAAACCTGCCGAATATCAAACTGAAAATTTCCGCTCTGACCGATAAGGATAAGAAGGATCTTAAATTCGCTTTTGATAATGATCTGGATTATGTGGCCCTTTCCTTTGTCCGGAAAGCGGATGATGTCAGGGAATTGATCGCCATCATGCAGAAGGAATATAAGAAAAAAATTCCCATCATCGTCAAGATTGAAAAACCCGAGGCGCTTGACGACCTGGATAATATCATCGACTGTTCCGACGCCGTGATGGTCGCCCGCGGCGACCTCGGTGTGGAAACATCGCCCCAGGAAGTCCCCATGGTGCAGAAGGAGATCATCCGGAAATCAAATGTGGCCGGCAAGCCGGTTATAACAGCGACGCAGATGCTGGAATCCATGATCAACAGCCCCCGGCCGACGCGCGCGGAGGCTAACGATGTGGCCAACGCCATTCTTGACGGAAGCGACGCGGTCATGCTCTCCGCCGAAACGGCATCCGGTAAATACCCGGTGGAATCCGTGAAAATGATGAAAAGCATCGCGCTTCAGGTCGAGGATAGCCGGATGTTCAAGAACACTGTTTTTCAAAAAAACATCCATTTCGACGATCTGGTAAAATTATCATACGAAAATCCGGAGGAAGCCGTCAGCTTCGCCACAATTGAGCTTGCCGATAAAATAGGGGCGAAATATATTGTCAGCTTTACCAAAAGCGGGGCGACCGCGCGGAAAATCGCGAAATTCAGGCCTGTCATACCCGTTATCGCCTTCAGCCCGCTTCCTTCGACGGTACGCCTCCTCACGCTTTCATGGGGAGTCACGCCGCTTGAACTGGGAAATGTGAATTCCGTTGATGAAATACTGGACGGCGCCGCCGAGGTTTTGAAATTCAAAAAGCTTGTCAACGAAGGAGATTTTATCGTCATTACCGCCGGGGTACCGATAGGCGTGGCCGGAAGCACCAATATGATCAAGGTCGTCCGGATATAATCAGCTATCAGCTATCAGCTATTAGCTATTGGCTAACGGCTAACGGCTAACGGCTAACGGCTAACGGCTGATATATCAAGTGAGAAGCGGCAAAAATAAGATTCGGGCATAAATAAAGGGGCGGCAGGAATGCCGCCCCTTCTGGATGGGAGGGTATCGTATCGTAAGGAGTTTACTTTTTAACTTTTACCGGTGCAGCAGCAATATTGATGCTTAATGCAAGTTTCTTGCTGTCAGCATTTTTATACTTGATAACTGCCGTGTCTCCGGCTTTAATATCAGCCAGGGTTTTTACATCCTTGCCGATCTTGATCTTTGTGTTGGTGTCTGTGTCTACTACTGTGTCCGTTTTCTTTACACTGACGGTAATGGTGTTCGCTGTTGTGTCAACAGAAACAACCTTTCCCTGCAATTTAAAAACGGATTCCTTGACTACTTTCTTTGTTGCGCTGAATCCCGCAGCTGTTACTGCCGCAACGAGAAACAGAGCAGTAATAAGAGCTAAACTTCTTTTCATATTCTTCCTCCTTTAAAATTCAATGAAAAAATATCCCCCTTTACTAATACCCTTACCCTCCGGGAAATACCCATATTATTTATCTTTATAAAGTTGATCCATTATCATCATTAATCCCATCATCACTCGAATTCATGTCTTCTTCCGGAAGTTCCTCAACAACAAATTCATAATCCGATATATCCCTCTGGCTGGCATGGACTGTCGCTTTCCATAATCCTTTTTCCTCATCCAGAACCATTGGTATCCTTTCTTTATCTTTATTGAAAGTACCGACAACATGGACTGTTTTTTCTGTCCCTGAATCCGGATAGACAAAAACCATCTTGATGGGTTTATTCTGTACCGCGGTAAATAAAACAATAAATCCCGCCAATAAACAAACAGACACTGCGCTTATCATTTTAAACCATTTCAGCATGATAAAGCTTTTGTATATTCTATTTTCTATACCGGCAATAATTTTGTCTTTCAAACGCTCAGGCGCTTTAATGGAAAACCATTCCCTGTCTTTTTCCATCAGCCTGAATAAACTGCTTCTCATCATATGAGAGCCTCCTTTCCCAGCAATCCCGAAAGCTTTTCCTTTGCCCTGAAAAGCCTGATCTTCACATTTTCCTCGCTGAGCTGAAAAGTTTCCGCTATTTCCTTAATACTCCAGTCTTCATTATATTTTAAAAAAACAAGACTCTTATCAGGTTCATTCAATTGCTCGATTGCCTCAAAAAGGACCACCTTTTCCTCGGTCCTGATATGATCTTTCTTATCAAACGCGATATTTTGAACGAATTCCTCGTCAATCCCGACTTTACTGTACTTCTTTTTTTTTCTTAAAAAAGTCATTATTAAATTCATTTCAATGGTATAAAGCCAGCTGAAAAACTTCCTTTTTTCATCAAACTTTTTAATATAAGTAAAAACTCTCCAGAAAACTTCCTGCGTGATATCCTCGGCGTCAGCCCTGTTTCTTAAATGATAATAAGCGAAAGAGAAAATCTTTCTATTGTAAAGCTCTACCAGTTCGCTGAAAGCCTCAAAATCACCCTTTTTCACTAAGCCTATCAATTCCTTTTCATCCATCACTGCTCCCTTAAACTATAAGTACAATCTACGATACCTTACTACATCTTATATATAATATACTAATGATTTCCCGAAAAGGTTACAAAAAATCAATTATTTTTTTGTGAATATTTCATATTATCATTATAATAATTGCCCGAAAAAAAGAGGTTTAAATGAAGTTAGAAATAAACTCTTATGTTCATCCCGTTAAAATAGACGGCATAACAATACCAAATAACCTCTGGCTGGCCCCGCTCGCGGGATATTCCAGCAAGGCGCTCCGCCTGATTGCCGGGCAATTCGGCGCCGGATACGCCGAAACAGAGATGATCAGCGTAGAAGGCCTTTTCCGTAAGAATAAGAGAACCTGGCAATATCTGGATATAAAAGATGAACCCTTTACAACCGTACAGCTTTTCGGGAAAAATGAGCCCAAGAAATTTTATGAAGTATCCCGGCTCCTTCAGGAAAGGCTGAATGTAAAGATAATCGATATTAATTTCGGCTGCCCGGTCAGGAAGGTGGTCAGGTCCGAAGCGGGGTCTTTCCTGTTAAAAACCCCGCAATTGATGTCTGATATTGTAAAATCGCTTAAAGACAGCGGCGTTATTGTATCGGCCAAGATCCGCTCGGGTTTTGACAGGATAAATCTGGATGAAACAATTCCTGTTCTGGAAAAGGCCGGCGCGGATATCATCATTCTTCATCCCAGGCTCGCGATCCAGTTTTATAATGGAAAGGCAGACTGGGACCAGATACGGAACGCCAGGCAGATGACAGATAAAATACTGATAGCCAGCGGAGACATTACCACGCCTGAACTGGCAAAAGAAGCGCTGGACCGGACAAAAGCCGACGGCATCATGATCGGGCGGCAGGCAGTCGGTTCCCCTTATATTTTTAAACAGATTATTGATTATTTTAATAACGGGAAATATGACTCTTATACCCTTAAGGATATTAAGGATATTATGCTGAAGTTTGCCGGAATTTTCAATCAAATCCAGAAGAAAGATAACATTACCGCGATCAGGGCGGCTTTAATACAGTATGTTAAAAATTATAAAAATTCAAAAGAAATCCGGCACAGGATTTCTCAGATTTCTTCCTATAAAGAATTAAATGAAGTCCTGAAAGACTGGTGAATGCTCATAATTGAATAATTTGATAATTTTCCCAATATAATTTATATTAATTGTTCAAATATTAATGAGGAGGATCATTTATCATGAAAAAATTATATTTAATAGGATTACTGGCTATTGCCGCAGCTTTGTTTCTTAACGCGTGCTCCAAAGACGGTTCAGTCGTTGCCACATACAGCGATGGAATAAAAACATATTCCATAAAAGTGGGAGACATTAAAAAAGATCTGCTTTCCTATGTCAGTTATAACCCATCAATCATTTCAAATAGCGACTGGCATAAAGACTTTGTTTTTGACAGATATATCGCGCGGGAAATTGTTTATCAGGAAAAAATCAAAACAGATTATACAAATTCACAGGATTTTAAAAAAGATTTTGATTCTGAATATCAAAAAAACCTTCTTGTGCTCCAATTCCGTAAAGGACAGGAAATTCTCAATAATCAGGCTAAAAACGGTAAATATGAGGTCGTTAATCCGGCCCATATTCTTATTTTGACAAGCCAGTTCACAAACATCAGCCGCGCTGTCGTCAGTTATACAAATATAAACGGCAAAAAGCAGGCGCTGACAAACTGGCAGCAGGAACAGCAGAAAATTTCCGACAAGGATTTTGCCGCTATTCTTAAAACAAAAGAACTTGTCGCACTTAATATCATCGAAAATATTAAAAAAGCGAATGATAAAGAAAAAGAATTTATAAAGATCGCTTCAAATATGTCCGAGGATTATGCCACATCCCGCGTCGGCGGCGATATCGGCTTTATCCCGAAAGGCTATATGATCAAAGAATATGAGGACGCTGCGTTCGCGGCAAAAACCAAAGGTTTAATGGAAAAACCTGTTTTAACCAGTTACGGCTATTATATCATTTATATCAAATCGCCCGTTCAGCAGAAAAGCCTTGGAGAAATTGAAAGCGCAAGCGGCAAGGAAAGTTTTAAAAGAATGGAATCGTTTTTCAATAATTCTTTCCAGGATAAGATAAAAAAAGAAAATATTAAAGAAGACTTTACCGTTGACTATACAAATAAAATGGTTACGGTAAACGGGAAGTTATATAAGCCGGCTAACCTGACGGATGATCTGGTTTTATTTGAAATGTTCGGACAGAAAAAAAACTGGAAAGACTGCAAAGATATTATATTACTCTATGTCCCTGATTTTAATACCAATCTTACAATCGAAAGTTTCATGCTCCAGATGCAGAATTATAAGAATTTTGTGTTCATGATGGAAATTGCAAAAAAGAACAACGCCGAAAAAACCAAATCCTTTGCGGATGACCTCCAGCAAGCGAAGGAAAGTTTAACAAAGAAACTTGTTGTACAGACTTTTGAAAAAGAACTGCAGGCGCAGGTTAATGCGGCTTTAACGCCTCAAGTTATAAAGGAATTTTATGATAAGAATAAAGCCAATTACTTCAATAATGTTAACGGGAAAAAAGTCCAGTTGAGTTTTAAAGATGCGCAATCCAGGATTTCCGATGAGTTAAAGGGACAGTATTTCAGGGAATTTTATAATCAATGGAAGGATGGGGCCAGGACAAGGACCAAAGTTTCTTTCAATGACAACGGTCTGAAGGATCTTTACGGCCTTGAAACAGCGGAATATCAAAAGGTAAAAGGACCTCAGAAAAAATAATTCCAGTTATGATTAGAAAATATGAATTAAGGGGCTTTTTCAATAGAAAAAGCCCTTTTTTTATTACTTGAGTTTCTTTTTTATATAATCTTTATAATAATTTAACTTATTATCCTTGGGAAAAGATTTAAGGGCTTCCCTGACCACATCCTGAGCTTTCCTGTAATTCTTCTTTTCTATTTCCTTAGAACAAAGCAGACGGTAAACCGTCAGAAGATTGGATAAAAGCGTTTCGCTTTTCGGGTCCGCCTGCAGGCCGATTTTGGTATATTTAATACCTTCTTCATACTCTTCCTTTTTAAAAAAGGCATTGGCCGTGTTTCCGGTAATATATATCATATTATTTTTTAAAAGCCTTGATTGAGGGAAAAAAGAGAGCCCTTTCCAGATTATTTCAATACCTTTATCCGGATTTCCGTAATCATAAAATTTCAGCCCGAGCTGATTATAATAATTCTCAAGTAATTCATCAAAATAATCATTTTTCATCAGCTGATACCACTCCAGAATAAAATCCTCGCCTTCCGGATAAGTCTGCCAGTCATTAATGAGCTTTTTACTCAGAAGGTTCAGTCCGTTAATCATCAGGCTTGTAATGTTTTGATACTGCGGTTTCTCAGCAAGCGCTTTTTTACCGAATTCATATGCCTTCCGGAAATCCCCCTCTTTATTGATCATTCTGTAAAGAACTCTTGTGTAAAGATTGTTTTCAATGGAATCATTGGTACCCGCGATCTCTCTCGATCTATCAAGTTCCTCAAAAGCCTTATCATAAAGAGAGGAATCCACCAGACTGTTCAAATATTTATCCAGGACATAAAAGTAGTTTGTCAAAAACAGGCTTTTTTGGGGAAGATGCGAAATGGCCTCTTCCAGAATTGAAAGGGACTGAGTAAAGTCTTTTTTTGAATCGGCCAGATAGAGAACATAGAGACTATAAGCGGCCGCGACATTGGTATAAACATATTTCCCGTCCGGATAAATAGCCCAGGATTTCAAGGCATTTTGAAAAGCGGAATAAACCTGGCCGGTCTTCGAGGCAAAATAGGCTATATTGGCATAGGTATAAGCCAGCAAGCCTTTTTTATCAACTAATTCCATTATCTCCGGGTCCCGTGAATAGGAAAAACCGGTCAGCTTCTTGAAGTTTTCCTGAGCTTCCTCATTCGTGCCGATATCAAAACCAAAAGGGCTTGTGTTTTCAACATCAATTTCCCTCCCTTCAATTAACAGCATTGTATAGGCATGAGTAGGCAGCACAACCGCCTTATAAGCGATACCCTGATCTTCCAGAAGGCTGTTATAGAGGAGCGTGGAGGACAGGCAGTTAAAACTGCCTTCTCTCAATAAAACATCCAGCGTCGTATCCGGTTCATGATAATTTTTTAATATTTTCTTATGCATTTGAGTGAATATATATCTGGCCTGTTCAATATTGCTTTTTGCAGGCGGACTTTCTGCGGCCATTTCCGCCTCAAAATTTGAAATCTGGACCAGATAATTTTCAAGAAATTCTTCTTTAACGCCGGCCGCTATAAGCGCTCCTTTTTTCAGGGAGAAAGAATCCGGATTGAGAATCATTTGATATTCCAGGGAATTCGTATCAATGACAAGGAATTTTGATACATAAGAAAATATATATGAATAAAATAACAGTAAAACGCCGATAAAAAATAATTTTCTCAAATGTTTCTCCTTTTGAATAATAAGGCCGGGATTATCTGGCCTTTTTTTTAGAATTTTTATAGAAAAACAGCACAAATTGATCTCCGCAGATTTCCTGGATTTTTTTATAGAAATTGTATCCTTTACATTCTGTGGTCGTTCCAAAAAGCGTATAAAGCGAAAAAGAAAAATTGCCCAGGTATTCCTGCCTCATCGCATTTTCCATACTCTTAAGGTCCGACAGATTCATGATGAAAGGCTGGCGGTAAAAGATCAAACACCGGTTGTTTGAACCTTTGAATATTTTATAAGCTCTTGTGGAAGAAACCGGCTGGACCGGGCGGAACTGTAAATTGCCCAATATAAATTCATCAAAGACTTTTTCATCTTTTGAATAATAATATTCCAGAAACTTGTTATCGACCATTACCTTATACTTATGCATAAGATCTCTCAGGTCAGCGTAATCCGGATTAATTTGATAAGCCTTGGACCAGCTGTCAATCGCCATAAAATACTCGCCCTGATCGAAATAGGCGCTGCCCAGAAGATAAAGCGCCTGGTATTTATAACGCGGTGTGAGTTTGCCGATATAAGTCAGGCCCATTTCAATGGCCTTGACCATTTGATTATCGGAGACAAGGTTCTTCATTATTCTTAAAAAGGCCTCTTCAAAATAATCAGCCTGATTCAGCAGAGGTTTCAACAGATTTATGGATTCCCTGTGGCTTTTTGCGATTGTGTAAGCATCCGAGAGCAGAATGGCGATATTGTATTTATCTTGAACATCGGGGATCTTCAGCTTCAGGGCGTTCTCAAAAGCCATGATTGCCTTGCGGTTGCTTCCCATCTTATTATGCGTATTTCCCAAAAGATAATAGGCTTTCCAATCTCCAGGATTCACTTTTATTAATTTATCCAGGTAAAACACCGCTTTCTGGAAATTCCTGGCCCTGTAATTGATATTGGCCAATTCGAAGAGGGCCTTCTCATCATCCGGATTTTCCTCCAATGCCATCAGATAGTTTCCTGAAGCTTTTAGAATATCATTCCTTTTAGAGTACATGTTGCCGATTTTAATCAGCGTATTAATTTTAACGCTTTTTTTTACCTCGCTTGAAAATAAGGCAAGAGCATCTTCATAGTAATGAATAGCCTGCGGAATATCCGAAAGGCCTTCATATGCCTGCGCTATATCATTATAAACAGCAAAAGAACGTTTTTCTTTCGCCTGTTCCAGAGAAAGCTTGAGGGCTTTCATATAATCATTTTTTTTCAGCGCCTGATCGATAATAACGGCGCTCCGCTGTGATCTGAAATACTTCAGAACATATGAAATGCTTAAAATGATAAGAAAAATAGCTATTGAAAGCAAAAACAATAAAAAAACATTCATGGTTTGCTCTTTTTTCATTTTTTATCGGTGTCAGACTTTTATAAATTAATGACGAATGACCGCAATCTGAGCGGTTTTATATATAGGGCAGTTCCAAAAACCTGTGATTTTTGGAACTGCCCAAAACAGAGCGCCCCCGAAATGCCATGCAATGGAAAAATGGACTCAAAGCATTGCCAGGGTGCCGGGCGTAGAATTAAAAAACACATGAAAACTTCAATTAACAAGGGGGAAAACCGCCCAGTTATGAATTATAACATAAAATGCGGTTAATATTTATTTTTTTAAATATTTATTTTATAATATTGGGCTTTAATTATTTTTTATTCTTTAATTATGATATACTATAGTATCATTTAACTCAAACCGAGTCATTTATTTTGTAGAGACGCACGGCCGTGCGTCTCTACAAAATGGCGAGGGAAAACCTAAATCCTATTGATAAATAAGAAAAACCGCTCAGTTTAGATTTTATTAATGCAATTTTATCTTTTTTATAGAATTTCTAGATAATAACATACAGGCAGTTCCACAAACAATGGTTTTTGGAACGGGGCCTATAATATAAAATAAAAAAAATAAAGAAGAAAAGACCGAATGAAAATCTTATTCCCCGGGAATTAAGAATTTCAAAAGGAGTCATGATTTATGAAAAGATTTTTATTAGCCGGCATCTTCTCTTATTTTTTTCTCATCGGTACAGCCTATTCAATTAACGAGCTGCGCAGCCTTGATTTTCTTCCCAGATATTCCGTCATTAATTCTTCGTGTTTCGGAGGAGACAGCGGGGCTTTGCTGATCAATCCAGCCGGGCTTTACTCAGCGGACAGAATGACAGCGGAAATCTCGTCGGGAAATCTTCTTAATATTAACTTTATCGGTCTAACAGCAATGGTCCCCGGCATTGGCGGAGCTTTAAGCCTTGATCTTTTTAACACTTACAGCGATAACATGTCTCTTAAAAGAGGTCTTGCCCTGGGATGGGGACGGGATATTTTCGGCTGTTTCGCGATCGGGGCCGCTGTAAAAACCGTGTCTCATAATATTTTTGATACTTCAGACGGCGTTTTATTTGATGTCGGCCTGATTTTCTTCCCGAATGAATCGCTGAAGCTTGATTTCTTTAAAAATAGTTTTATCAATAATAAGATATTTTTTAGTTTTGTCGCACAGAATATAGGAAAAGAGCCTTTAACAACTAGCGACGAAGAGTTGAATCTACGCGTCGGGTTCGGCTATAATCTTGATGCTCTATGGACCAGGATTTTTGTGGAAAAAATGTTCTTAAGCCGGAATGAGCCTCTCATCATAGGCGCGGAAATGAACCCCACAGTCGATTTTCTAAAATTATTTGTCCTGAGAGCTTCCTATGACATGCATGACGTAAAACTGGGTTTCGGGATCCATGGCGATGACGCTATGCTCGATTTTTCATATTCTCCGAATAAAAACGAATATTATTTCTCATTTAATGTCTCTTTTGAAAAAGGCAAGCAGGAAATGTCAAAGCTGTATTATGACGAAGGCCTTGTCTACTACAATCAGGCTGTCGATCTGGAAAAATCCGGCGAAGACGCGTTTGATGAATACCATCTTGCCTATGATAAATTCTCAGCGGCGGTCTCTTACGATAAAAACAATAAAAAGGCGGACCTGCTCAAGACAAAAATCGCCAATAAAATCAATGATTATAAGAACCAGTTTTTAACAAATGCCCAGTATTTTGAAAATAAAAATGACCCCGTCAGCGCTCTTATTTATTATAATAAGGCATCCCAGATAGAAAGCAGTTCATATTCAACCGAGAAAATAAACAGCCTTTCAACCAATGATACTGTTGTCAATTATATAAAAAATAAAAAGGCGGGAATAAATACCTCACTAAAGAACAAAAAATACTTCGCCGCGAAGAAAGAATCTACAAAGCTTCTGCTTGTCATGCCCAGGGATAAAGAAACGCTTGACATGCAGAGCACGGCTGTCGCCAAGCTAAAAGTGTTTGCGCTGGCCCACTATCAAAAGGCCCAGAATCTTTATGACCGCGAACTTTATGATGACTGCATCACGGAAGCAAAAACTGCCCTGGCTTATGATCCCGATCTGGAAAAAGCGAAAGATCTGCTCAGCCTTGCTTCCTCTGACCTTCTGGAAAAACAGGGCATCCAGAGGGCTTATGAGCTCTATAAAAATAAAAATTATTTAGGCGCATATAAAATGGCAAATTACATTCTTTCAAAATCCCCCGACAATAAAGATGCCTCGGACCTTAAAGCGCGGATATTACGCGTCTTTAAGGAAAATTCAAAGACTTATCTGAACACCGGTATCAACTATTATAATAATTCGGAATACGATAAGGCAGTTGAAGAATTTGATAAAGTGCTTTTTGCCGATCCCGGCAACAGCATCGCTTCAGATTATAAAAACAGGGCTGTTTCCAAACAAAAAGCCATAGAAAAGCTGGATGAAATTCAGGAGGAATAAATAATGAGAAAAAGGCTCGGGCTTAATATTGATCATGTTGCCACTCTCCGCGAAGCGCGTAAAGCCGTTTACCCGGACCCTGTCGAAGCGGCGGTCCTTGCCGAACTCTCCGGCGTTGACAGTATCACTGTTCATCTGCGGGAGGACCGCCGCCATATTCAGGACAGGGACGTTATACTTCTGCGGCAGACCGTCAAAACGAAATTGAACCTTGAAATGGCCCTTAACCCGGATATTATTGAGGCGGCCCTCAAAATAATACCCGACGATGTCTGTATTGTTCCTGAAAAACGGGAGGAAATAACCACCGAAGGCGGCCTTGACGTAATCAAAAACAGGAAAAATCTTCTGGGAACCATACCCCGACTCCATGAAAAGGGCATTGTCGTGAGCCTTTTTATCGATCCGGACAAGGCGCAGATTGAGGCGTCCAGGGAAACCGGCGCCGATTATATAGAAATTCACACCGGGAAATACGCGGAAGCAAAGGGCATAAAAGCGGTGAACCATGAGCTGAGCCAGGTTATCGAAAGCGCCCGCTATGCTTTTTCACTCGGGCTGAGGGTTAACGCGGGCCATGGTTTGAGTTACGCAAATGTCTACCCTATCGCGCTGATCGAGGAAATCGAGACGCTTAATATAGGCCATTCCATAATTTCAAGGGCAGTCCTGACCGGCCTGGAGAAGGCTGTTTTAGATATGCTCTCTATTCTTGAGAAGGCGCATACCGAGTCTCAGCACAAGGGCTCTCCATCGGACTCATCCCCTGTATAGTGTTCCGCTCATTCAAAAGCCTGTCCAGAAAAGAGATATTATTCGGTTTTTCAAGCGTCCAGAGAGGGGCTAAAAGCCTGTCTTTGTCGCATTCCCCGAAAAGCCTGTGAAGTACAATATTCCGGGGAAGGATGGGAATGATTTTCAGCAGCAGGTTTAAGTATTCGTCGCGCTTCAGAAGCGTCAGTTTATTTTCTTTTAAGTCTTTTTCAAAGAAAGAGTTTTTTTCCACATAAAGATGATGGAATTTAAAACCGTCAACTCCCAGGCAGACCAGCCCCCTGACGCTATCAAGCATATCCTGTTCAGTTTCCCCGGGAAGACCTAAAATGAGATGGGCAACAACATGGATATTGCCTTTCTTTTTTGTTTGCGCGACAGCCCATGCCGTATCGGCGGCTTTATGCCCGCGGTTAATTTTATCAAGGGTCGCGTCATTCATGGACTGGGCCCCGTATTCCATAATGAGGAATGTTTCCCCAGCCAATTCAGAAAGCATTGAGAGCTTTTCCTCATCAACACAGTCAGGCCTTGTGCCGACCGCTATGCCGCAGATTTCCTGAAATGCAAGCGCGCTTTTATAGAGGGAATAAAGTTCCTCTGTTTTTCCGTAGGTATTGGTATAGGCCTGAAAATAGGCAAGAAATTTTTTAGCGCCGTACTTCCTTCCGATGATTTCTTTGCCCATAAGGATCTGACCGGGAATGGAGAGGGCAGGTTTGACATATTCGGCCCTCGAGCCCGAATCGCCGCAGTAATAACAGCCGCCGGCACCTTTGGTCCCGTCCCTATTCGGGCAAGTAAAACCGGCATCCAGCGATATTCTGTAAACGGCTTCGCCGAATTTCTTTTTTAAAAAGGAATTCAAACTATTGTATCTTTTGCCGGAGAGTTCCCAGGGTTCTTTATTTTCAATCATTTTTTCCCCTGAAATGCATTTTTGTAAAGAAAGATTATTCACCGCAAAGCGATGCGCCGAGCCTGCCGAGGTGACGCTGAGGACGCAAAGAAGGTTCCTGGAATTATAATAATAAATATTTAAATAATAAAAATCTTTGCGATCTTTGCGATCTTTGCGGCTCTGCGGTGAAATTCAATTCTAAACTGTTTTAACTAATTCCATGATCAACCGGACCAGGTTCTCCAGATCGTCGCAATCGATATATTCCTCCGTCGAATGGACATTCATCATTCCAACGGCAAGGTTAAGGCAGGCTATATGGTTCTGGTTATAAAGGTTGGTATTGCTGCCGCCTCCCGACCGTTCAAACCGCGGCTTCAGCCCGATGGATTCTATGGCTTTGCGGACTATCTGAATTATCGGGTCCCTTTTATTAAAACGGAAACCTTTATACATTTCAGTAAACGAAAGCCCTATATCAACGGCCAGTTTTTTATTTTTTTCAATTAGCCGCGTAATTTCCTCCTTCAGGCGGATGATTTCTTTCATATCATGAGACCTGAATTCTCCTTTAATAATACATTCATCGGGTATGATATTGGTAGCCTTTCCGCCCTCTATTAAACCCACATTGGCCACTGTGTCCTTATTGAGCTTCCCCTGCGGGAGGCTTTCGATAATCTGCGCGGCTATCTTAATGGCATTGATACCCTGCTCCGGCGCGATGCCGGCGTGGCTTGCCTTCCCTTTCACCCTGATCTCATAACCGTAATGATGCGGCGCCGCCACATTCACGCCGCCGATTTTTCCATGGGAATCAAGAACAAAACCGTAATCGGCTTTTAATTTAGAAAAATCCAGGTGATGCACGCCGGTCAGGCCGATTTCCTCGGCGGACGTGAATAAAAAACTGATGTCGCCATGCCTGACGCCGGATGATAGCAATTCTTCAAGAGCGATAATCATTGCCGCCGCGCCTGCTTTGTCGTCAGCCCCGAGGATTGTACTCCCGTCGCTTCTTATTCTGTTATTTTCCACAACAGGCTTTATGCCGATACCGGGCTCGACCGTATCGACATGGGCGTCAAAAAAAAGCGCCGGTTTATTATTTTCATTGGCCGGCAGTCTGACGATCAGATTGCCGGAAGCGGCGCCGGTATTTTCCATGGTATAAGGCAGGAATTCCATTGTGACAGGCAGATGCCCCAGCCTTGTTTTAATATAATCAAACATCTTCTCTTCTTTTAAGGAAAGGCTGTCAATCCGGACTATTTTTACAAATTCGTCAATGACCCGCTGAAGAATATTTTCCATTATTATTCCTTAACCCTCTTCCATTCTTCATCCATGACAAGTTCTTCAATATTCTGTACAGTTATGCCGTTATAATAAACCTGCCAGGCATGGGAAACGCCTGTAAGAGTGTCGTCATCTATGATCCTCAGAATGGAATAAGTTTTTGTAAGAATTTCATTCAAATATACCTGCCGGGCAATTTCCTCAGGCAGCCAATTGGATAAATATTTCGGATTATACTCATATTCCAGTATCTTGACCGTTTTATCATCCAGATATTTGACCAGGACCGGTATCTCGCCGCCGTTCTTTCCGATAATTTTTCCCTTTTTCCCTTCAATAATTATAACCGCTTTTGATCCCGCGCTTTTCTTTTTCCAGGTCCCGTCAAAATTAATGGATAAACGGACTTTTTTCTCCTCTTCAGGGCTTAACTCTTTTAGCAAATTCAAATCAACAGCGCTTTTTTTTTCAGGGACCGGGGGCTCTTTTACTTCTTTAGCGCAGGATGCTGTTAATACCACTAAGGAGATAAAAATGAAATATTTTAATTTTACTTCCATCATTCCCCCGCTTCTCATACATTTTTTAAAATCTGCTCCGCCATCAATAAATCCGGAGGTGTCGTAATCTTTATGTTATGTTCTTCCCCCGCTATAATATCGGCTTTGAGTTTCAGCATCTCAAACACGCTGGAATCGTCCGTAAAATCAGTCCTGTCCTTTTTATGGGCAAGGATATGGGCTTTATAAATCAGATCGAAATGAAAAAACTGCGGCGTCTGGATCTGATAGACCGTATCCCGGTCAAGGTAATTTTTTATTTTGCGCCCGTCTTTTGAGATAATAAGAGAATCTTTTACCGGAATCACAGGCACGGCCGAGCCATTTTTTTTAGCCGAGGCTATCCCCTTTTTAAGAAGATCAAGCGAAAAGAGCGGCCTTACACCGTCATGGATTACGGCAATATCCGCGCTTTTCTCCGAAAGCCGCCTCAGGCCGTTCAAGACGGAAAGCTGCCTTGTCTTTCCGCCTTTTACAACTTCAATTGCAGGATCATTTTTAATAATTTTTTTTGTTTTTTGTATCCAGTCCGGATGAGAAACAATGATGATATGATCAACACACTGCCTGAACTTTTCTATGCTGTATTCCAGTATGGTTTTATTGCCCAGCCTTAAAAACTGCTTCGGGATTTTAGAGCCGTACCTTGAACCCGTCCCGCCGGCCAATATAATACCGCCGACTATCATAATCCTAATTCACTTAACCCGCATTTATTTATTAGTGCCGAGAGGAATTTTGATTATGGCGTTAGTTCCGGTATTGACTGTAGAATTCGTCTGTACAGTTGCTTCCTCTGTCTGCTGCTGGGTGGGATGCTTGCGCGCATAATTCTGCATTTCTTTTATTTTAATATATCCCATTAAAAAAGCAGAGACTATAAAAATACCCACAAGCCACTGTGTAAATTTAACCAGGACCTCGCTTGTTTTAGCGCCGAAGGCCCCCATCGTCAGGTCGCTGCCGAATACTCCGGACTGGGCCCCGCTGCCTGACTGCATCAGAATAACCGGAACAAGCAGGATAATATCCAAAATGAATATAATCATCAGGAATGTAAACATAAATCCTCCATCTTGAGTAACGAAATATTTTATTCTTAACTGAGTGCTTTGTTTTAGATTTAGCTACAGCTTATATATTTGCAGTTTTCCACCCCGCGTCCCTCGATACGCCCTAACAGGCTACTCGGGAACCGGCGCGGGGTGGAAAACTGCCTATTATTAAGCTTTTTCTAAAAAAAATCACTCGGTTAAGGCTAATCCTTTATTACCTGAAATCACCAATTTATCAGGGGATAAAATAACTATCTTAAAATTTAACCAGAGAAAAAACAGGATAATGAATGTTTTTTCTCCCGTTTAGAAATTCCAGTTCCGCTATATAAACACACTCGTCGATAACCGCGCCAAGGGTTTCAATCAGCTCAAGGATGGCCGCTGTTGTCCCTCCCGTAGCCAGAAGATCATCAACAAAAAGCACATTCTCGCCTCTGGAGATCGAATCCTGGTGGATTTCGATTGAAGCCTCGCCGTACTCAAGAGCATAGCTCTTGGAGATCGTCACTGCCGGAAGCTTTGAAGGCTTGCGGGCCGGCACAAATCCTGCGCCGAGAAGATAAGCCAGAGGCGCTCCGACAATAAAGCCCCTTGATTCCGCGCCGACAACCTTTTGGATATTTTTGCCTTTACAATGTTCATACAAATCGTCGATACTGCTTTTAAAAGCCCGCGGGTCTTTCCATAGAGTGGTAATATCCTTAAAAATAATACCCTTTTTCGGAAAATCCGGCACATCACGGATTATCGAGGCATAATCCATAATCAGCCTCCTCAATAAAAAGACAGCAGATTATTTTACAATATTTTATAACTTCTGTAAATTTAATGAGAAGCAAAATTATTGCCTCACCCCGCCTCTCCTCCCCCATCCCCTCTCCAAATATGGAGAGGGGATGGGGTGAGGCAATAATTTTTTAGATTTTTTAAAGCTCAAGCCTTTATTTGACGAAATAAATACATTGGAGAGGTGTTTAACATGTCCGTAAAGCACATTATCAATTTTTTTATCCTGATATTAACCGTCATTCCGTTTCAAAGCGGCTGTGCCGCCCGCATAAATAAACCGGATGTTGACCCGCCTCTTCAAATCATCAATTATTCGCCGGAAATACTGAGGGGCGGAAGCGCCGTTGTCATATTTAAAGCTCAGGATATTAATCCGGATACACTTTATATTCAGCTGAAATATGAAAAGAAAATCTATCCTTCGCCTTTCATAAAGAAAGATTTTTATATAGCGCTCCTTCCCTGGCCTCCTTATGATAAGGATTTTAAGGCTTTTATCATCTATAATGACGCGGCAGGCAATGCCCTGTCGAACCAGATACCGATTCAGACAAAAAAAGCTTATTATCCTGAAACAAGAATTAAAATAGGCAATTATTTTTCTACTAATAAAATAGAAGAGCTGAATTTAAGCAAAGACACATTCCCGGATAATAAAATGGACCAATATAAGCTCATCATGAAAAATTTTGATGAAAAAAAAGTCCTTAATATAGCGGACGCCACATCCTCAAAATCCACTAATTGTTTTTCGAGCCTGGATCTCTATCCCTTCAACCCGATGAAAAACACCCATATCTCCTCTCCGTTCGGAGAGCACCGGATTTTTACGCTTCATAAACACGCTGTCAGGGATTCATATCATTTAGGACTGGATCTTGCCGGTACGGAAAACGAAGCCATCTATGCCTCAAATCCGGGCATAGTGGAGTTTGCCGGTTATAACGGCGCCAACGGCAATATGATACTGATAAACCATGGCTACGGCCTCTACTCGCTTTACTGCCATTGTTCAGAGCTCTTTGTCCAGAAAGGTCAGAATATCATACCGGGCATGAACATCGCCAAATCCGGGCAGACCGGCTACGCCCTGGGCGATCATCTTCATTTCAGTATTCTGATATCCGGCATCTATGTCAACCCTAACGAATGGATGAACGGGGAGTGGCTCCAAAAGAATATATTGGAAATTATGAAAAATTCTTTGAAAACCATACAGGAGAAATGATGCTGGGTCTGATTAAATTTAAGAAGGAAACATTAAATTAGCATTCCTTATTATTGATTTCAGATAACGGCCACAGAATTTCACAGAAAACCACGGAATCATTTTATCATTTTTTTGTGCAGAAACAAAGCTTCCACTTTTAAAAGCTCATAATGTTAATTTTTCGTTTCTGTGTTCTTCAGTGAAGTTCTGTGGCAGCATTTAAATATTTTATTCAAAGGCAAAGTAAATATTGCTGACGGCCGCGATTGCGGCGGTCTCTGTTTTAAGGATCATATTTCCCAGGCTGACGCTCTTAAAGCCTATGGCCTTCAATTCCCGAACTTCCTTATGGGAAAACCCGCCTTCCGGACCGATAAATAATTCCACGGTCTTAGCCTCCTTGTTTTCCAGAAGCAGCTCTTTTAAACTCAACTCCTCTTCCAGTTCCCAGGGAACGATTTTAAGCGATCCCTCAGTTACGATTCCTCCGATTTTTTCTATGAGAATCATTTGATGAATGAGAATTTCTGTATTGCGTCCGGTTTGCTTGATTGTCTCGCGGGCTATCCTTTCCCAGCGCGCTATTTTTTTTATAGAGCCTTCTTTATCCGCCTTAAATACCGTCCGCTCTGTTATGACCGGAACGATCTCATTTACGCCGAGCTCGCTTGCTTTTTCCACAATAAGGTCAAACTTACTTCCCTTCGGCAGGGCCTGATACAGCCGGACAAAGATTTTTCTTCCCCTGCCCTCTGTAATTTCTTTTATAGCCAGACTGATTTGAAGAGGCTTGATTTCAATGATTTCGGCCCTGATGATATGGCCTTGCCCGTCTGTCGCCTCTATGATATCGCCGGGCTTTTTCCTCAAAACATGGGCCAGATGATGCGCGTCGCTGCCGCTGATGAATGCCTTCTGCCCCTCAATACTGCCGGTTGGGATGAAAAATTTCCGCATACAGGATTTTACTTCCTTCTTGAAATAAGGTTGTCATAAACAATATCGGGTGAAAGGTCCAGATATCCCAGGACGAGCCAGAGGTGAAATATCAGGTCCGCCATTTCCCAGCCGATCTCGCCGGCTTTTCCATTCTTGGCGGCAATGATCACTTCTCCGGCTTCCTCGCCGACCTTTTTGAGGATCCTGTCCAGGCCCTCATTCATTTTCTTGGCGACATATGAATCTTCAGGTTTTGTTTTTTTCCTCTCCAAGATAACTTCATAAAGCTGATCCAGTATGGCGGACTTACCTGAATTTTGATCTTTTTCTATTTCCATCTTCCATGACCTCTTTTAAAATCTTAGTTTCCTGTATTGTATAGAATAAAAGCGACAATGGCCATTGTCGCTTTTATTTATAATTTCAATTTGTTTTACCTTAATAATTCTCCACAAATACCTCAAAATAAGCCTGCGGATGCTGGCAGACGGGACATTTTTGAGGCGCTTCGGCCGATTCGATGATATGGCCGCAGTTCCTGCACTTCCAGAACGTCTTGCCGCTCTTTTTGAACACCTGTCCTTTCTTGATATTTTCCGCCAATTTGCGGTAGCGCGCTTCATGCCGCGTTTCAACAAGGGCTATGGCCCGGAATGTCTTTGCCGCTTCCGGAAAGCCTTCCTCATCGGCTGTTTTCGCGAACGACGGATAGAGGTTTGTCCATTCCTCATGCTCGCCCATCGCGGCGCTTTCCAGGTTCTTGAGCGTTTCAGTGGAAAGAGCGACAGGGTAATCCGCCTCTATCACCTGCATAAAATCGGGCTCAAGATTTTGAAGAAGATGATTATAAAATAATTTGGCATGCTCTTTTTCATTCTCCGCCGTTTCCAGAAAAAGCTCGGCGATTTGCTGATAATTTTCTTTCCTCGCCTGCGAGGCGTAAAATGTGTATCTGTTCCTGGCCTGCGATTCCCCCGCGAAGGCCTTCATTAAATTCTGCGCTGTTTTTGATCCTTTAAATACCGGCATAAATCCCTCCTTTTTTTATTAAAGCCGTTTTTTTCTGATTTATATACTGCTCTTCCACAGGCCATGTAGATTGCAGTACTCCTTCGCGGTAACCTGTTTTGCCTCAATACAGAACTCGGCCTCCGGTTTCCCGCCGGGTTTGAGGAATTCCCTGTATTCCTTCCCATCTGCAATAAGCGCAATCCACATGATATAATGCTTTTCCTCCATCGGGTGCTCGATACTGCCGACTTTGACTTTATATCCCCCTGCTGTTTTCTCGATCACGGGGACATGCTTTTCTTTTGAAGCGTCAACCGTATTGTCTTTCATCAATTCCATCGGCTGTCCGCAGCATATCAGATCGCTGCCGCCGGCAGAAAGCACTTCCACAATATTCCCGCATAACGCGCATTTGTAAATACCTTTTTCAATGGCCATAAATACCTCCGTTTACAATATTAAATTCTAATCATATAAATGCAATTAGTCAAGGGAAGTTCAAAAAACCTGAGATTGGTTCGATAAACTCACCACAGGTTTTGGAATTGCCCTTAATCATGTCTTCTAAAACTATTGACAGAATATTAAACATTTATTATCCTTAAAAATATAAATATTTTTTTAGTCCATGAAAACATTTATAAATTAAAAAATTAAAGAGATAATTATGCTTACAGGGAAAGAATTAAATCAATTCGAATCAAATCATGCCAGATACTTTCTTTATGATGTTTATGCGAAAGAAATGAACTGGACCCCGCCCTTTCCGAATCCCTCCGAATGGGTAATAAAAGAGAACCATAATGGAAAATTCTTTTCCGACAGATTTGATTTTGATTCGCAATGGTTCGGCGTATATGACGGTTTTACACTCATCGCCTGCGGCCGGGTACTATATCCGCTGGAAAATAAACTGGAAGTGGAACTCTATCATCCGATCCCGGACTGGTATAAAATAAGATATTATAAACTGACGGAAATCAACAGGATAGCCGTTAAAAAAGAATTCCTGGCCTCAGGGGCCTTGAATGTTCTTTCACTTGAATTCATTAAATTTTTTATCAAACAAAAAACAGATTATGCTTTCGCCTCCGCTTATAACGCGGAAATGATTGATTTCTTGAGGTCCATCGGCTTTAAAACAATGAACCCGCCGGTAAAATTCAAGTATTTCAAAAGCGACGCAAATGCCGTCAATCTGATGTGCCTTGACTGCACTGACCAGAAAAAAATTAAAAACATCATCGATTCGCTTCAAAAATAAAATACGGATTGATAATTGTGCTGATCCGATTCGGCACACGGATTTTATTTTTATTTCGACTTTGCGAGAGGTATTAATTCACGTCCTTCGGCAAGTTCAGGACAGGCGCCGACGCAGAGACCGCAAAGAACATGAGATTTGATACTGAAACTTTTATACCCCATCCTTCATACCTCTGCACTGAAATAAATACTTTTACTAACCAAATGTCTTAAGTGAAAAATAAATCCTCAAAAATCCGACTTCATCCGTGAAAATCAGTGTGAATAATCGGATATTACGAAAAAGAATTTTTATTTAAAATCCATAATCGTACAAAAAGCTATAGTATTAAATCACCTTTATCCCCGTTACCCGGGAAACGCCTTTATTTTGAGATTTTTCCCGCCATAAGTTATAATATTCCCGGAATGGATTTTATTGTTCCCATCGGACATTTTTACCCGCATTGCCGAGTTTAAACATCCGCATCTTTTTATTCTTTTTATTGCGCTCAATCACAAATTTCCAGTCCTATTTTATAAATGCAGGAAATCATGATTAATATCAGCAGCCTCACTCTGGCTTTCGGAAAGAAAACCCTTTTCAAGAATGTGACCCTCCGCTTCAACCCGGGGAATACCTATGGATTGATAGGCGCGAACGGTTCGGGAAAATCGACGTTCCTCAAGGTATTATCGGGCGAGATCGAACCGAATGAGGGTATTGTATTGTTCGGCAGGAACCAGCGTATCGCGATGCTTGAGCAAAACCAGTTCAAGTATGACGAATTCCCCGTTCTGGACACCGTGATCATGGGTTATAAAAACCTTTATGATGTATTGAAAGAAAGGAATACACTTTACGCGAAACCGGATTTTTCGGAAGTGGACGGGCACAAGGCTTCCGATCTGGAAGAAGCATTCGGCAGAATGAACGGTTATGAGGCCGAGACGGATGCCGCGGTCCTCCTCAGCGGCCTGGGTATCGGCGAGGAATTCCACTCCAAGAAAATGAAGGAACTGGAAGGCGGTGAAAAGGTCCGCGTACTGCTGGCCCAGGTATTGTTCGGAAACCCGGAGATCCTTCTGCTCGATGAGCCGACAAACCACCTCGACATCGAATCCATCACATGGCTCGAGAATTTTCTTTATAATTTCAACAACACCGTGATTGTGGTTTCACATGACCGGCATTTTATCAATAAAGTCTGTACCCACATCGCGGACATCGATTTCGGAACGATTAAGATCTATACCGGGAACTATGATTTCTGGGCCCAGGCCAGCCAGCTTTCCCTGCAGCAGAAAAAAGAAGAGAATAAAAAGAAAGAAGAGATCGCGAAAGACCTTCAGGCTTTCATAGCCCGCTTCAGCGCGAACGCTTCCAAGTCCAAACAGGCCACTTCAAGGAAAAAACTCCTGGAAAAGCTCACTATCGATGAGATCCCGGTTTCATCACGGCGTTTTCCTTATGTCGCTTTTAAGCCGGAGCGCGAATGCGGAGCGAAGGTCCTTTCACTCAGCGGCCTCTGCAAAACCATCGACGGGACATTGCTTCTCAAAGATTTCAGCCTTACCGTGAACCGGGGCGATAAAATCGCCTTTTTCGGCCAGAATAACCTTGTTAAAACAACCCTTTTCCGGATCATCATGGAAGAGTTAAAACCGGACGGCGGAACGGTCAAATGGGGCGAGACCATCAAACCCGCCTATTTCCCGAAGGAAAACAGCGCCTATTTCACGGACGAGGTCAACCTGATCGAATGGCTCCGCCAGAACACAAAAGTCAGGGATGAAAGCTCCATCCGCGGATTCCTCGGGCGCATGCTTTTTTCCGGGGATGAATCGCTCAAGAAGGTGACGGCGCTCTCCGGAGGCGAAAAGGTCCGCTGCATGCTCGCCAAAATGATGCTTCACAATCCCAATGCGCTGGTGATGGACGAACCGACCAGCCACCTCGACCTCGAGTCCATTACCGCTCTCAATAACGGGCTGACCGGTTTTTCCGGCGTTATCCTGCTTTCTTCGCATGACCATGAACTCCTCTCATCGGTCGCCAACCGGATTATCGAGATCACGCCGTCGGGAGTCATCGACCGTGTTATGCCGTTCGAAGAGTATATTGAAAACAAGGATGTCCTGACGCTCCGGGACAAAATGTACCATGGCCACCGTAGATTGAGCCTGGATTGACGCTGGATGTCTCCCGGCATTGATTTACTGAAACTAAGAATTTCCACACAAAGTCCGTCAATTGCGAGCACCCTATTCTATCCTTCGGCGAATGCTCTCGCGCGAAGCAATCTGTCAATTCATTAAGTATCTTATTTGCAGACAGATTGCTTTGCTTTATAGTCAGCGGCAGAGAAGATAGCATGACGCTCGCAATGACGGCTTCAGATACAAATGTAAGAATGGTTTTAAATTGAATATAAGTTTCTCTAAATTATCCCAAGCGATTTATGCTTTTCAAGGATCTGTTCCGCAAGCTTGTCCAGCGCATTAAAATCGGCTTCCTTTGGATAGCCTTTAGCGATGACAGGCGGAATGACCTCGGCTTTGAGGTTATACAGCATCGCCTGGATCTGCTCGACCATTTTTCCGCCCCAGCCGTACGAGCCGATGATGGACACGAATTTCGTTTTCGGCCTGAGAAGATTATAGAGATAAACGGCATAGGCCGCGGCCGGATGCATGCCGCCCAATACCTGCGGCGCTCCGACGACGACAGTCGCGGCGTCTGTGACGGCCATGGCCAGTCTGCCCACATCCGTTACCGTCAGGTTAAAGGGCATAACTTCAATGCCCCTTTCCATCAAAGCATCGATAAAATAATCCGCCATAGCCTGAACGCTCCCATGCATGGAAACATAGGGCAGGACAACCTTGTTGATCACTTTTTCAGATGTCCAATCCTTATAGCAGTTGATAATGAACTGAGGATTGGAATAAACGGGGCCATGGCTCGGCGCTATCATTTTAATATCAAGCGCTAGTATCTTCTCAAAATTACCGGCAATATTTGACCGGAAGGGATACATGATCTCCGAAAAATACCGGAAAGCCGGCTCTTTTATTTCATCCTCTCTTTCCTTATTTATAAACAGCCTGCTGTCGGCCGTGTGAGAGCCGAACAGGTCGCAGCTGAAAAGTATTTTGTCTTCCCGGAGGTATGTGAACATTGTCTCCGGCCAGTGGACCCATGGGAAAATAATAAACTCAAGAGTTTTATTCCCTAGCGGCAGGGTCTGCCTGTCTTCAATAACCATAAACTTATCTTCCGGGATCAGCAGAAGGTCCATCAGAAAAGCTTTGCACTTCGCGTTTGTCACAAGCTTTGAACCGGGGAAAAGGGACAGCATCTGCGGCAGGCTTCCCGAATGGTCCTGTTCGGCATGATTGGAAATAATGTAATCAAGTTTCTCAATTTTAAGCTTTTTCAGATTCGCCGTTAATTCCTGCAGTGTTTTAGGGTCCGCCGTATCGATCAGGGCCGTCTTCTCGCTTCCTTTGATCAGATACGCGTTATAGCTTGTCCCGTCGGGAAGCGGTATCAGCTCGTCAAAAAGCCTCCGGCCCCAGTCCTTTGCCCCGACTTCAAAAACATCTTTTGTTAATTTCCTGGCTGACATACTTTACTCCTTCTTAAACTGGTCTTTGGGCGCTCCGCAGACAGGGCATACCCAGTTATTCGGTATATCTTCAAATTTTGTTCCCGGCTTTATTCCAGTATCCGTATCCCCGGCGGCCGGGTCATAAACATATCCGCAAACCTCGCAAACGTACTTATCCATAGCTTTCTCCTCCTTACGCAAATTTTCCGGTTTTATATAAGTCGGCGCGTTGACCGATGTTTTACCTTTTTTCACATCCCTGTAATAAGCGTATGTCAGCGGAGCGGTCTCCGATAATATTTCCGCTTCAAGCAGGTTCCCGATGAATATCGTATGGCTTCCCATATCCACTTCTTTAAACACATCGCAGACAAAATAAGCGATGGTAAAGTCCAGTATGACCGGTACGCCCCTTTCGGCCAATCTATAATTGACGCCTTCGAACTTATCGATGTCCCTGCCTGTTTTAAAGCCGAATTTACCAAGGAAACTAAAAGGCGTTTCAACCGAAAGCGCCGAGATGCCGAAGAGCCTGCTCGCCTCGATCATGGGATACGTGAAGCTCCCTTTGTTGACAATGATCTGGAATGTCGGCGGCTCCGAATTGACCTGGCAGAAAGTATTGCCGAGGAACCCGTTATACCGCCCGTCTTTAAGCGAAGTCATGATATAAAGCCCGTAGCTTACCTTGAATAAAGCTTCCAGATCAACCATGCCGGCCCAGCCTCCGTTTCTTTTTTTTAAAACCTGATTCCCAGACAGGGATGATATTGTGATACGCGGAGAAAAATAAGTCAAGCTTCACACAAAGTCGGCAGTTGGTATTGATTAATCGAGAGCCCGGGGAACTAACCACGAAGAACACGAAGGGCACGAAGAATCACCAAGAGAATATTTCAGATTTCTTTTAACAAGATTTATTTGTTTTCAGTTTTGTATTTCATATTCCGAAAAGGAAATCAGATCAATTATGAATTATAAATAAAAATTTATTTTTTAGATAGTAATATGGAAAAGCATTATGAAAAACAAAGAGCCTTATAAACTTGAGCAAATTTGGTGGGTTATTCTTACAATTATATTCTGCATTATATTCGTAATTCAATACATTGATTTTGAAAATTATCGAAACATTTTTAATATAATAATTGGTATTATATTCATTTGTTTATTATTGATGCCATTAGTTAAAGAGATAAAAATATTCAATGTTAAAATAAAATGGAATCCTTTTTCAAATATAATTCCAGATTCAGATAAATATAAGCCAAAAAATGTTGAAGAACTAATAACAAAAGAACAAATATGTTATTTTCATTGTTTTGCAGATATTAAATCTGGGCATTTAGAAAAAAGTGACAATATAACTGTTTATGGACCATTTAAAGATATATTTGATACAAGTAATTGGGGAAACCCAGAAGGATGGATTTGGAGAATTTATGATTCAAATCAAGGTGGAATTTCTTTTAAATGGGGTACGATCCATTTGAATAATCCCCAAAAAGTAGAATTAGTTATTTATCATAAAGCTCTTACAGATATAAGATTATCATTAAGGTCTAGTCTTTCAATAAATATTAATAATAAAAAAGATCTTATTAAATATTTACCTGAAGATGACTTAACGACATCTATAATTGAAATAACTATGGATGTAAATAAAAGTGAAAATGTTATTACTCTATCATCTCTACTAGGTACTGGTCTATTGCATGGATTGCAAAAAGTAGAAATCCTTTATTATAAATAGTAATAATATTCAATCTAATATCAGTCGTTTACATAAATAAACTTAAATAATTCTTCATAATCTCTATACATTTAATATTTTGCAACCAATTTTCTAATATCAAACATTTAAAAATATTCCATCCGAGAAAATCCAAATAATCGCATCAATCTGCGATAAATTGGATATTATATTGAAGGTGCGTTTATTTCAAATCTTTTATCAACAATAGATTTATTATTAAAACCATTCGTGCTCTTAGTGCTCTTTGTGTTTTGGTGTTTAAATAAAGGTGTCTCAATTCAATCAGACATGTTATTATTTCGAAAAGAACCTCTTCTTATTCTCCTCAAGAATCGCCATTGTTCTTTTAAAAATCTCGCCCTCCGCAATCTGTACGCGGGCGACGCCGTCCTTAACGGCCTGTATCCCGACGGCTTCAGCCTCATGGGCGAAAACCTCAAAATCATAAACCGACGGAATGATGTTATTATTGGAGAGGTCTTTGTCCTTCACAAAATCCGCCAGGGCAAGAGCGGCGGCCAGCTTCATGTTTTCCGTCACGCGCCGGGCGCGTACATCCAGAAGGCCGCGGAAAATGGCCGGGAACCCCAGGCAGTTATTGACCTGGTTGGGGAAATCGCTCCGGCCCGTCGCCACGATAAAAGCGCCGGCTTCAAAAGCCTCGTCGGGCAGGATTTCCGGGTCCGGGTTTGCCATGGCAAAGAGGACCGGCTTATCTGTCATGCTTCTGATCATCGGCTGGGTCAGCGCGCCTTTCGCCGAAACACCGATAAAGACATCCGCTCCTTTCATACAGTCCTCCAGCGAGCCTTTTTCGAGGGATGGATTGGTGAGAAGCGCGATTTCCTCCTTCGAGGGGTTCATATGATTTTCCCTTCCTTTATAGATCACGCCCTTTGTATCGCACATGATGATATTCCGGGCGCCGTAAAACAAAAGAAGCTTCGCTATGGCGACGCCGGCGGCCCCGCTGCCGTTAATAACGATTTTAATGTTCTGGATGCTTTTACCGGCGAGTTTGAGCGAATTGATAAGGCCCGCTAATGTCACCACGGCGGTGCCATGCTGGTCGTCATGAAAAACAGGGATGTCCAGTTCTTTTGTCAGCCTTTCCTCAATCTCAAAACAGCGCGGCGCTGAGATGTCCTCAAGATTGATGCCGCCCGCCCCGCCGGCTATCATTTTGACCGTCCGGATGATCTCCTCAGTGTCCTGAGTATTCAGTATGATCGGATAGGCGTCCACACCCCCGAAAATCTTAAAGAGAAGGGCCTTGCCTTCCATCACGGGCAGGGAGGCCTTTTCGCCGATATTGCCAAGGCCGAGGACCGCGCTGCCGTCGCTGACCACGAAAACCGTATTTCCTTTTATCGTGTAATCATAAATTTTCGAATCATTATCAAAAATCTCAAGACATGGGACCGCCACTCCCGGCGTATAAGCGAGGGAGAGCTCCCGCCTGCTTTTGACAGACACCTTCGGGATTGTTTCTATCTTGCCGTTGCCCACGCCGTTTTTTTGATGGTATTCAAGAGCCGCGTTTCCCGGATTTTCTTTCATATGACAACCTGCCCCTTTGATCAAGCTATAGTTTAATACGGGGAAAAACTATCCGCAAGAAATGCGGAATTAAATGCTTTCTGTGTTTTGCTGTCCGTCACCCTTTTGTGAGCGCCACCGGTGCAGCCTGGCAAAATGGTGAGGGACAGCGGTATTTAAATTAACCAAAAAGTCTATTAAACCCGTGGAAGTTCCAAAACTTGTGGTGTGTTTATCGAACCGACATAAATGGTTTTGGAACTTCCCTTAAACCAATTTTGACAAACGTTTATCCGGCAGATATAATGATTCCCAATGATATTATTCATATTCTTTATCTCCATCATGATGGTTTATTTGATTTTCGGTATTTCCATCTACCGTCTTTCTCCGAAGGAGCCTGCCAATAAAATAGTCCTGATTTTCGGTTTGTTTGTATTCATCTGGTTCTTATTATTCCTTATTTTTGTGAGAAAGGAATTATGGGGATCGCCCGACCTTGCCTGGCATTACATTTTATACGGAATCCCCATGATGTGCGCTCTTTTTTTTCACTTTTCCTTAGCCTTAACGCGCAGGGCCGAAAAGCTGAAATTCATCCGGTTTTTTATATACCTGCCCGCTTTTTTATTTGCTCTGTATGGGGCTTTGAAAATACTTTTCAATATATTCCCGGATTCAAATAACCCCTTTTTCAGCCGTTTTTTAGACCTGGGTAATACAGAGGTTTATATTGTTATGGGTATAACGGGCTTTATCATTATTGAAACTGCCGCTGTTCTTATCGCGCTGTGGGGGATGAAGTCGCTGATTAAAAGGGAAAGAAAGCAGGCTTTCTTCTTTTCCACAGGCTTTTCCGTCAGTTTTATTGTCAGCATAGCCTCTTACCTGTCATTTCAGGTTTACGGCGGGGAAATTTTTCTTTTTATTTATTTATCGGTAATTCTTATACTGGCGCTTTTATTCTGGATCGGCATGGCACGCTACCGTCTGCTGGTGCCGACGCCGGTCCTGGCGGTTGAGGAAATCAGGAATTCCATAGGTGAAATTGTTTTTCTAACGGACAGAAATTTGAAAATCCAGTCCGCCAACCGCCGGATGAAGGAATTCCTCTCACAGCCGGACAGCGGAATCACCGGTAAAAACATAACCGATTTCGCGGAAATTGAAAAAGAGGATTGTGAGAAAATCCGGGATATGTCAAATTCAGGCATAAATTCCTATGCCTGCCGGATCCGCTTTAAAAACGACAGCGAAGCGCAGTTTTCCTGCGCCTTTTTTTAATGCCTATTCTTTATATATTAAACCCCGTCATCTAATAAGCTTTTTATTCCGATAATAGAGGGACGGTTCCATAAATCCCCGGATTTAATAAAACAGCCGGAATTAAAAAACAGGAGATCCCATTGCTTCTGCCTTCCGAAATGTTCCTGATCTATCTCTTACTGGGTTTGATCGGTTTTCTCGGCTTTGTCTCTCTTTTCTCTTTTACATTTATTTTCAGAAAAAAAAGGATTGAGAGAGACTTGCCCGTACATAAAGTAAAAACAAGAAATAAAAAGAGAAAAATGCAGATCCGGCACAGGGAATCAAACATCAGCGGAAACTTTACCGAGAAGCTTGGACAGAAGATTGTCCGCTATATGATCGAGATTGCGCAATCCGGCGAAAAGAATTATGTCAGGGAAAGGACCCTGCGGATCATTCGGGAATGCGAAAGGCTGAACGATCTGGACCTTCCGGCCGAAAACAAAAAGATCATCTCCACTGTCCTCCTCTGGGCAAACGGCTTCGAGCCGGACAGGCATATTTCCGAGATGAAGATCTTCCAGCGTTCTTCGCAGATCATCTATGACCGTAAAAAAAGGGATTTCAAACTGCGCCTCTTCGGCAAATAAATTCATAGAAAATTGATAAATCGATCTGACAATGATTATAATTATATGTAATCCAACGGAACGAAACCACAGATTTCACTGATTTCACTGATTTTTTCAAAATTATAATCTGTGTCATCTGTGTAATCTGTGGTTCCAATTCGTAAGTTTGATGTTTTTAATACTCAAACAGTATTTCAACAGGAGGCTGGATTATGGGATACAATGGATTTAAGCTGGATAAAAGCATAAAAGAACTTCAAGGGTTTGACCTGTCAATAAAAAAGCTTGGGAACAGCCGCTATCAATCCGCCATCAAATACTCAAATAATCCTGAGGAAGCCGAATCAAGCTTTGTTCCCGAAGAAGAAAGGGTACTGGCCGTCACCGACAATTCGGCCGTCAGCTATTTTATTGATAATAAGCTTGCCGTCCCCTCTTTCGAAAAAGCGGGCGCGAGAAAAAAGCTCTACTTCGAGCCCGGCAAAACCGTCTCGGCCGTTGTGACCTGCGGCGGGCTCTGTCCCGGCCTGAATTCCGTGATCCGCGAGATCGTCATGATGAACTTTTACCGGTATAACAACCAGATCACATACGGCATAAAATACGGCTATGCCGGCTTTATAAAGGATTTTGATTATGACATCGCCCTGCTCACGCCCGAGAAAGTAGTCGATATCAATACCCAGGGAGGCACGATCCTCGGCTCATCAAGGGGCGAGCAGGATACGGTCAAGATAGTCGACCGCCTGGTGGAGCTGAATGTCAGCGTCCTCTACACGATAGGCGGCGACGGCACCCTGCGCGGCGCGCTCGACATTGTGAAGGAAGTAGAGAAGCGCGGGCTAAAAATCGCCGTCGTCGGCATACCAAAAACGATCGATAACGATATTAATTTTATAGACAGGTCTTTCGGAATGGAAACGGCCTTCTCGGAAGCATGCCAGTCCATTTACTCGGCCCACACGGAAGCGCGCGCGGCGATGAACGGCATCGGCATTGTCAAGGTGATGGGCAGGGAATCCGGCTTTATCGCGGCGCATGCCACGCTCGCCACAAACGAGGTGAATTTCTGTCTTGTGCCGGAGCTGGATTTTGACCTTGACGGGGAGAACGGCTTTCTGAACCAGGTGGAATCCCGGCTTCTGACAAGAAAGCACGCCGTGATAGTCGCTGCGGAAGGCTCGGGCCAGAAGTACGTCCTGGACCCGAAGCACATGCAGTACGACCCCTCCGGCAACGTCAAGCTCGGCGATATCGGGCTCTTCCTGAAGGAGAAAATAAAAGAGCACCTGAAAAAGAAGAATGTCCCCACTTCCATTAAATACCTGGACCCGAGCTACAGCATCCGCAGCCGCGCCCCCACTCCCAACGACTCGATCTTCTGCTCCCAGCTTTCGCAGATGGCCGTTCACGCGGGAATGACAGGCAGGACCGGGCTTGTCGCGGGCTATACCAACGGGCAGTTTGTCCATCTTCCCATGGAGCTCGCGGTGCAGAAAAGAAAAAAGATCGATCTTCATTCGCAGCTCTGGTTCTCCGTCATCGAAACGACCGGCCAGCCGGTGTCGTTTAAGTAATTTATAATTTACAGGAAGAAAGGAAGCGATGCCCTGTGGTTCGGCAGCAGACTGTGTGAAAAGTCGGTGTTTTGCATCGTAATTCTATATTTTTCGTTCCGTAACTTCAATAAATATGTGGCGAAAAATAGTTTTCACACAGTCTGCAGGCTCACCAACCAAGCGAAGCGCATCGAAGGGACGGGAAGGGTATTTTCATCATCAGACTCCTTATAATGCTGCTCAACTTTTCCTATTGAATTAATAAACCTGTTGGTATTTTTTAATATTTGTATTTATTAGTTCCTCATTCCCTTTCTTCTTTCAGTTCTGTTCCTGATTATGGCTTATCAATCAACAGTGTGATTCGAATTCTTTTATATGAGGCTGCTACTGCCTCAATCCATTTTCTTTACTCTTCCCGCCGGACTTTACCCTGAGTAATGCCGAAGGGTGTCTTCCTGTAAAAAACATCCCATTCTCCCGGAAAATCCGGCGTTTTTTTTGATAATTTCATGTCTTTACAGTACGATATCCCAGGCAGTAATAATCAAATTTCTGCAATTAATAGGAAGTATGGGATGGCGGAGAATTTAAATAACGGTGAAAAAGAGTTCATGGAATTATTCAAACATTATAAAAAATACGCTGAAAATAATAAAACAAACCAATCCGCCTATTTCGCCAAGCATATCCGCGAATATATGAGCCCCGCAAATTACAATGACCTGAAGAACATTTTAAAATCACTGGAATCAAAAGGCATGATAAGAGTGGAAAACGATAATACCGTAAACATCACACAACTGGGCGAGGATTATCTCTGGAGAAATTGAAATATTAATGTACGTCTATTACGGCTTTAATTCTTAAAAGTCAATTTGCATACGCCATACAAATATCATTTATAGCGAATCGATTTAAAAAGTGTATTTTAATAAATGAATGGAATATTAATTTATGGGCGGTTTGAAAAACCCACGTATCATATACAAATAGTATATAAAAACATATAATCATAGTCAAAGAAAACAGAGGTAAGGCTATGACAAAAATTAAGCGGAAAGACCGTAACTTGTTTGAATATCAGGAGCGGATGGAAAAGCTAAGCGGCGTAAAAACACCGCCGGATAAGCTTAACAGAGTTGTAGACTTTGAGATGTTCCGGCCGCTGTTAACAGAGATTTTGGCGCCGAAAGAGCAGAAGGCGCCGGGCGGAGCGCCACATTATGACTATGTTTTCATGTTCAAGATACTGATATTCCAGAGGTATTACAATCTTTCCGATGAGCAAGCGGAATTTCAGATCAATGACAGGTTATCCGTTCAGCGATATCTTGGGATAACACTTTCGGACAAAGTTCCGGACTACAGTAAAATCTGGGAATTCAAGGAAAAACTGATGAAAGCGAAAGCAATAGAGAAACTTTTTAAAATATTCGATGAGAATCTTGAGAATAAAGGTGTGATAGGGAAAGCGGGCGTTATGGTAGACGCAAGTTTTGTGGATGTTCCCCGGCAGAGGAACAGCCGCGAAGAAAACAAGAAAATAAAAGAAGGCGAGGTTCCGGAAGATTGGAAAGATAATACGCATAAGCTTTCCCATAAAGACACGGATGCGCGCTGGATGACCAAGAATAAAGAGAGGCATTACGGATACAAAAACCATACAAAGGTTGATGTGAAGTCAAAACTTATTCGTTCTTATGTCACGACAGATGCGAGCGTTCACGATTCACAGGTAGTTGAACCTCTATTGAATGAGAAAGACAAAGGGAAGCCGTTTTACGCGGACAGCGCATATGTTGGCCCAACGGTAGCAGGAATATTAGAAAAATTTGAGATGAAAAACCGGATTCACGAAAAAGGATACAGAAATAAGCCATTGACGGAGAAGCAGAAAGAAAAAAATAGAAGAAAGAGCCGCATCCGAGTTCGTGTTGAGCATGTTTTTGGTTTTGTTGAAAATAGTATGAACGGCAGTACAATACGATCGATAGGAAAAGAAAGGGCAGAGAGCCAAATCGGGCTGATGAATCTGGTTTATAATTTAGCACGGTATGTTGTGGTAAAAGGTCGAATTGCGTCTTGTGCGGCTTAAAATACAGAAGATATGGATAATATTGCCCGTGTTTGGCTGAATTTTGGTAATAGAAACAGTTTTTAACCTGTTGGCAGAAATATTTTGAAAATATTTTCTATTATCAGGGAAGTGTTGATAAATTAGACGGTTTTTAAAACCGCCCTTATTTTAATTTAACGAGAAAACTTAAAAATGAAAAAGAATAATGATTCGTTTTTTTATTCCAGCTTGTCAAATATATTGTCCCTGTCTGTAGTCATTATTCTTATTATTTTTTTTGGCATGTCAGCTCCCTTAATTCAAAAAAATTCAGGCCATACTGAAATACTGATTTTAATAGCTCTCACTCCCTGGTTTATAACCGCGTTAAAACCGGTGATTTTTCCGGATTTTTCTAAAAACATACTCCTTTCAAATCATTCCATAGTTTCTTTTAAAAACCTTATTCTTAAAATCATTCCTTCATTATTACTGAGTGTTTATGGAATAATTATTTACAGATTCATCCCTCAGTTTCAATACAGTGTGTTCTTCTTCTTTTCACTTTTCATTCTGGCTTTTTTATGGATTTCCGGTTATTTATTAAAATTTATAGTCAGGGGATTCAAAGACCGCTGGTCTTCAAATGATTTTAGAAAAGATATGGGCTGATTAATCCTGATTTCCGGTCTGGCTGTTTTTTTGAGACTGTGGGGTATTGACCATGGTTCACCTTTATACAATGCCTACCCTGATGAAGCTGATAATGTTGAAAGGGCCCTCCGGTTCTTTCTCCTCCAGAACAGTGATCCTGCGCCTTTCTATTATCTGGCTTCGTTCTCCTATTTATTAGCCCCTTTCTATGCTTTCCAGATATTTATTCAAACAGTAGCCGGCTCTTTTAAAGACTTTTCGGCGATTGTTCCAACCGATTTTTCTTTCTATACAGCGCCCCGCCTGATATCCGCCGCAATGGGTGTATTGACAATCGGACTGGTTTATGAAATTGGTAAAACTTTGAAAAACTCCTTCGCCGGATTAACCGCCGCCTTCTTTTTGTCTGTTACAGACTTGCTGTCTATATGTCACATATTGCGAAAGCCGATATTCTTATTACAGCCTGCTCAACGGCTGTAATATTATTCAGTTTACGGATATATCAAAAACAGCAAACCGCGGATTTCATTATGGCCGGCATCTGCATAGCTCTTGCCGCATCAGCCAAGACGAATAATGTCCTTTTATTCCTGCCTGTTTTTCTGGCATTATGGGCCCGTTTCGGCCGGGATCTGCCCGGGTATCATCTAAAAAATATTTTATCGTTATTTTCCATTTTTCTTTCCTGCCTTTTGATTTTTAACCCCTACTATTTACTGGCTCCCAATGATCTCTGGTATTCTTTTTTCAGGGAAATAATCTTTGGGAATAATTATCCAAACGATACCATACGTTATTTGAGCGGATGGTGGTTCCAGCTTTCTTATTCATTGTGGTTCGGCCTGGGTTTTTCCCTCTATTTAATTGGATTTATTGGATTTTTGCCATGCTTTTATAAAAATAAAAAAATGTTTTTCATATTTATACTTTTCCCATTTCTCTTTTTCCTGCTTTCGGGCAGCATAGCAAGACATGTGGCCAGGTATTCCCTCGCCTTATTGCCGTTTTTCTGCATAACTGCCGGAATGGCAGTTTCACTATTTTATGAAAAAATTAAGAAATACCTGCCTGATAAAAAAATCGCGTTTTTATCAATTGCGCTCTTTACAATCCTGATCTCCATTCCTTCTATCATCCAGACGATTGATCTGGATATATTCTTTGCCAGAAAGCACAATTCGGCCATCGTTCGCGATTATATAGTTCAAAACATTCCGCAAGGTTCCGCAATTGCATGCAATAATATTGCATGGAAGTATTCACGGGTTACCGGTTTGACCAACTATCATGAATCAAAATATTCCCCCGGCACACCAGCTGACTATGTCATAGTTTATTATGATTTTGGGATGAATAATGAGGAAATAAATTCCATTCAATCCAATTATCATCTGGAAAAAGCATTTATTATTTCCAAAAAAAAGGGGATGACTTACTGCGATAACGAGTCATTCCATTATTATAGAACGGACTTTTTTGAAAGGCCTCGCTGTGATATCGAATTATATGCCAAGAAAACAAGTGATCATTAATGTTTTGCTGGACGGTTACCAAGGCTTTTTCTGAAAAGGATCATTATTCTTTTTTCTCTTTTTTTTCTCCAGATAAAGAAGTTTATCCGCTTCCGCGATCACCTGCTCGAAAGTGATTTCTTTCTCCGCGGCGCTGTCGTATTCATAAACGCCGATGCTGATCGATATTTGATAAGGCTTATTGACTTCATTATTTACCATGTCGATGATCGCATGAAGATTGTTTAATATTGTTTCCGCGTATTTTCTTAATGTATACAAAGCGATGATCGTGAATTCGTCCCCGCCGATGCGGCCGATGATATCCGAATCACGGAAAGCGCTTTTCAGGATCCGGGACACCTGCTGGAGCGCAAAATCGCCTTCCATATGCCCGAAGGTATCGTTTATGGCTTTTAAATAATCGAGGTCGGCGAAAAACAGCAGATAGTTCTCTTTTTTCCCGGCGGCGTTTTTATGATATTCCCTGCCGGTATCTATAAAGCCCCTCCGGTTCAATAAACCGGTCAGTTCATCCCTCCGTGAAATATTTTCCAGTATGCTGTTTGTTTTTTCCAGTTCGGAAAGCGTGTATTTCAGCTTTTCCTCGGCCAGCATCCTGTTCCTCAGGAGAAAAGTGCCCATAAGAGCTATGCTCAGATTGCTCCTCAATGTGTCATAAAGAAAGCTTTTTTTAGGTTCTGAATTAAAAATGATATAACCGAAAAACTCATCGTAAAGACAGAGCGAATCAATAACAATATTGTACTGATAGGGCTTAATCGGTTCCGGCAGAAGCCTGCCTGTCAAAAATTGGGCCTTACTTTCCTCTACGGCAAAGAGCCTGTTGTTATCATACGCCATCATCAGGCGGGAATATTTCGGAAGTTTTTTTTTGTTTTTCCCTTCCCCGTCCTTCATATGTTTAAACAAGACCACAAAGCACTGGGAAATTTCCAGAAGGGAGAGTTCATCCTTCAAAACATTCATCATATGGCTGAGATTGAAATCGGAGATTAAATTAAAACCGACCGTCAGCAGAGACGATGTTTCATACATGATCCGGTTTTTATTGATATTCAGCTTTATTTTATTAAATTCCCCGATCATAATGTCGGCGTAATGGATAATATCAAATAAGAAAGTAATCGCTTTCCCGTCATTGAATATTCTTGTAAAATAATCCTTTATCACTGACAGGGCGGTATACCAGTCCGTAATTTGATAAAACTGGCTGCTCTGCGAATAGAGAGTTTTTTCAAGATTGATCAGAAACCGGGAAGGTTCCCTGGAAAGCCGGATATCCTCATCTAAATCCTGGATCAGACCTGAAAGATGCCGGGCGAAAATTTTATCCATCCTTAAAAATGAAAAAGCCTGTTTAACGATCTGGCTTATCATTACGTCCAGCGAGTTTTCCAGAGTAATTGATTTTATACCGGCCAATTGAATATCCGTTTGAGTATATTTTTTAATGGAGGCCGCATTGCAGCCGCAGGATTGCCGGACGATCAAAGAGGTCAGATTGGAGATTATTTCCGGTACTGCTTCGCCGTTGATTATCTTGACAATGGTATCTACGGCAGTTTCCCCCAGGCTCTGAACAGGCTGCCTGACGGTGGTCAGAGAGGGGACCATGGAAACCGCGTCGATTCCCGACTGTGCGTTGAAATCCCCCTGAAAAACAAGCTTCCTTTCCATCGGGATTTTATTCAGTTCTAAAGCGTCTGAAAAAGCCTGGAAGCGGTCGTTGGCTTCCGGGACCTCCAACTGGCCTTTAATGAACGCCAGATGTTTTAAATTATGTTCGATGATGAGATGGTTGACGGCTTTGAAAACCCCGCCGTAGTTATCAACAACAATACTGGTAATTCCGTCAATGGGAGTATTGATGCTGATGGTGGGCAGCGGACTGTATGACAGATGAAAAGCTTTCAGCCTCTCCTGCGTAACTTTGCTGCCGACGCTTCCCGCGATGATCAGACCCTGTATTTTTTCCCTGTCGACAAAGTCAAAGATCTGATTTCTAAAAAAAGATGCATCTGAAACATTATCCAATGCGCCGCCGGAAAAGAGTCCCGCCTTGAACTGAATTTCGGGAAAAGAGGTGTTTTTTACTTCTTAGTCCGCGGTGAGTTATCCCCCCGATGGAATTTTTCAATTTTCCCTATCTATATATTCATTTTCAGGTTAGAATTGTATGGATTGAAATTATAAATTTTCCTGTCTATCGGACAGAGAAGGTAAAATCATTTTGAAAATGCATTTAAACCGCCGGCGGAAGGCGCTTTTCAAGGAACACACCGGGCCGGACCGTCTTACCGGGGAAAATTCCCTGGAATATCCTTTACTCGCCGACCTGTTCAGTATTGAACAGCTGGAAAAACATGGGGAGGCCATTGCCCGGCTGCATGAACTGGATTTCCGGGCAGGTAAGGATAAACTCCTGGGCAGGCTTACTGAAAATGAAAAAATCCTGAGTGAAATATATGAATTTTTAAGTACCGGAGAAGAGGCAAAACAGAGCCTGTCCACGGCCGGGGTCTGGCTCCTGGATAATTTCTTCCTGATTGAGGAACAAATCCAGATAGCGCGGAAACACCTGCCGAAAAGATACAGTCAGGAACTTCCCCGTCTCCGTTCCGGCCCATCGGCGGGCCTGCCGCGTGTTTATGATATTGTCCGCGAACTGATCTCTCATGTGGACGGTAAAGTTGATAAAGGGAATCTCGGCAGCATTACCGCTTCATATCAAAGGATAACACCCTTGAAATTGGGCGAATTATGGGCCATCCCCATTATGCTGCGCCTGGCCCTGATCGAAAATTTACGCCGGGTCGCTATGCGCGTCGCCGCGGGTATGAGCGACCGTAATCTGGCCGGTATCTGGGCGGACCGGCTGCTCAAAACAGCCGGGAATGACCCGAAAAATATTATCCTCGACATGGCGGATATGGTCAGGGCCGAACTCCCCATGACCAGCACTTTTGTGGCGGAATTAGTCAGGAGGCTGCAGAGCCGGAACCCGGCCCTTGTCCTGCCCCTTACCTGGATCGAACAGCGTCTTATAGAAAAAGGCCAGACGATCGAACGGCTGGTACAGCTGGACAGCCAGCATCAAGCGACCAGCCAGATCTCCATCTCGAACAGCATCAACAGTCTCAGGTTCCTGACAGCGATCAACTGGAAAAATTTTGTGGAAGCCATGAGCCGTGTGGAACAGGTTCTCCGCGGCGATCCCGCGGGTGTTTATCAAAAAATGGATTTTACTACCCGGGATAATTACAGGCATGTTATCGAGAAGATCGCGAAGCAAAGCCGGCTGCCTGAGGACAGCGTAGCGCTTCAGGCGGTTAAACTCTCGTCGCAAAACAAGGAAAAAACAGATAAAACGGCCCACATCGGCTATTACCTGATCGGCCGGGGACGCAACCTGCTGGAACAGGCCGTTAAGATGCGGCTTACTTTCAGGGATAAGCTGTCCGGAACCGGCAGGAAAGCGCCGTTATTCTTTTATCTGGGCTCCATCCTACTTGTTACGGCCGGCCTGACATTATCATCGCTCCGGATAATGCATCCCCCAGGTCCGGGGATAAAGCCCTGGCTGGCTTTCCTTCTTCTCCTCGGATTCAGCCAGCTGTCTATCGCGCTTGTAAACTGGGTGTCAAGCATTCTGGTTAAACCCGTGCTTCTGCCCAGAATGGATTTTTCCAAGGGAGTCCCGCAGGAATCATGCACGCTGATTACCGTACCATCCATACTTTCCAGCGCGTTTGATATCGGCGAGCTCATGAATAAAATTGAAACATGCTGCCTGGCCAACAGGGCCGATAATCTTTACTTCAGCCTTTTAACCGATTTCAAGGACGCGCCGGAAGAATCCATGCCTGATGACGGACCGCTTTTCAAGCTGGCCAGGGAAGGCATTAAACAGCTGAATAATAAATACGGCCGTAACGGCCGCGGGCCGTTCTATCTTTTTCATCGTTCCAGGCTGTGGAACCCGGGGGAAAAAGTCTGGATGGGATATGAGCGGAAACGGGGGAAACTTGAAGCCCTTAATAAAGCCCTGCGGTCCGGTAAAACACCGGAGCTCCTCATCGAAGGCGACCCCTCGGTTTTGCCTCAGGTTAAATATGTCATAACTCTCGATACGGATACCCAGCTGCCCCGCGATGCGGCAAGACTGCTGATTGAAACCATGGCGCACCCGCTCAACGTTCCCGTCTATGATCCTGCTAAAAAGAGGGTCGTGTCGGGATATACGATACTCCAGCCCAGGGTTGTCTCAAGCCTGCCGGCGGCGCGCAAGTCCTGGTATTCGAGAATCTTTGGAAGCGAAACAGGGATTGACCCTTATACGCGGGCGGTATCGGACGTTTACCAGGATATTTTCGGAGAAGGCTCATTCATCGGCAAGGGAATTTATGACGTGGATATGTTCATCCGGTCCCTGGCTGATCGTCTGCCTGAGAACCGGATTTTGAGCCATGATCTCCTGGAGAGCACATACGGCAGGTCGGGCATGATCAGCGACGTCCAGCTGATCGACGAGTTCCCGGAAAGCTACAGCGAGGATATTTCCAGGCGCCGCCGCTGGATCAGGGGCGATTGGCAGATCGCCGCATGGTTACTGCCCCGCGTGCCCGGGTATAAACAGAAACCGGAGAAAAATCCCATCTCTTTATTATCGTGGTGGAAGATCTTTGATAATCTCCGGAGGAGCCTTGTCCCGGCAGGATTAATGCTTTTGATCGTTCTCAGCTGGATGTTCCTGCAGCCTTCATGGCTGGGGTTTAGTATTGCTGCGGGGATTATTTTTATTCCCATGCTGCCCGGTGTTTTTAAGCAGGCGTTCCGTATTCCCGTTAAGTTCCCATTAACCCTGCATATGCTCTCGGTGGCCGGATACCTGGGACGCCATCTTTTCCAGGCTGTCTTTTTGTTCGCGGTCCTTCCTTATGAGGCTTTTTTTAATCTTATCGCAATCATTATAACCTGCTCCAGGATGCTCTTTTCCAGGCGTAAACTTCTCGAATGGACCCCGTCCGGGGAAGCCAGGCATAAACCATGCAGAAACTTGCCGGGCTATTACCGGCTGATGGCTATTGTTCCCCTGCTCATACTTGTCTTCGGAACATTTCTATTCACACAATGGCAGGAATGGATATTAAATATATTGGGACTGACGCTATTCTGGTTTTTTTCTCCCTTTTTCGCGTGGTGGATCAGCAGGCCGCTGGTTAAGCGCAGTATCAGCCTGTCCCCAAAGCAGATTACATTCCTGAGGAAAATCTGCCGTAAAACCTGGAGATTTTTTGAAACCTTTGCGGGGCCTGAAGACAACTGGCTCCCGGCGGATAATTACCAGGAAGAACCGAAAGAAGCATCTGCGCACCGGACCTCGCCCACGAATATCGGGCTGATGCTCCTTTCGAACCTGGGCGCTTATGATCTCGGATACCAGTCCGCGGGGCAATTGATCGACAGGACCAGAAAATCATTCAGGACAATGGAAGGACTGGCCCGGTTCCATGGGCATTTCTTTAACTGGTATGATACCAGGACCCTGCAGCCCCTGCCGCCGGAGTATGTTTCAACAGTGGACAGCGGCAACCTGGCAGGCTATCTTTTGACCCTCAGACCCGGCCTTCTTGAGCTCAAGGACCGTAAAATCTTCCAACAGCAATTATATAGCGGCCTGATCGATGCGCTCTCTGTTATCAATGATCTGCTTATTCCTCCGCCGGATAAAATAACCATGATACTGAAAAAAAAGTCCGCATTGGATAAACGGCTGAGTCAGCTTATAGAAACCATAACGGATATGCGGCTTCAGACCGGAGGACTCGGCAAGGCTCTGGAAGATTTAAACAGAATTGTCATTGAGGTCCGGGAACTGCGAATCCTGGCGGGTGAAAAGCCGGACCCGGAAGCGGATTGGTGGTTCCAGGCGCTGGAAGATCAATGCGCCGCGGAACAGGAAGAACTGATCTTTCTGGCGCCCTGGCTTGTTTCTGAAGGACCGGGGAACACGATAAACAAAAAAATAATACAGGACCTGGATAATAACCGCACACTCTCTCAACTTGCCGGTTTGAATGAATTATCGGCTTCTATTGAAGCCGGGATAAAAAAATCAGGCCCGTCTTCAGAGGAAAAGCGGGAACCGGACCTGGAATTTTATGACAAACTTCTTTACAAGGTCAGACAGGGAAGCCATCGGGCCCAGGCGCGTATCAAACAGCTGGAACAGATGGCCCTGCAATGCCGGGACCTCTCAGACCAGGATTATGATTTCCTGTACGATGCTTCCCGCAATCTCCTCAGCATCGGATATGATGTGTCCAAACACCGGAATGACGAAAGTTTCTATGATCTGCTCGCTTCCGAAGCCCGGTTATGCAGTTTTATCGGGATCGCCCGGGGCAAACTGCCCCTGGAACACTGGTTTTCCCTGGGCCGTCTGGTTACTATCTGGAAAGGCAGAACAATCCTGCTCTCCTGGGGCGGCTCCATGTTCGAATACCTTATGCCGCGGCTGGTGATGCCGGACTATGACAATACCCTGCTCGGCCAATCCTGTCAAGCGGTCGTGGAAAGACAGATCGCTTACGGGCGGAAAAAAGGTGTGCCATGGGGTATTTCAGAATCTGCCGAAGCCATGACAGACGCCGGCCTGAATTATCAATACAGGTCTTTCGGAGTACCGGACATCGGATTTAAACGGGGACTATCCAATGACCTGGTGATCGCGCCCTATGCTTCCGTCCTGGCGATGATGCTTAACCCCGGCGAGGCATGTGTGAATTTACAGAAACTTTCAGAGCGCGGTTTCGAAGGAAGATATGGATTTTATGAGGCAATCGATTTTACGCCCGGCCGTCTGCCTCATGATCAATCCGAAGTCCTGATCCGTTCGTTCATGGCCCATCATCAGGGTATGAGCTTCATTTCCTTAGTTAATTATTTTACAAATGATCTGATGATAAACCGGTTTACATCCGATCCCCTCTTTCAGACAACGGTCCTTCTCCTTCAGGAACGGGTACCTAAAGCCACCCCGTTTCAAATGCTGCCTTCGGTCCTTTCAAGGACAAGGGACATGCCGGAGAAGCAGGAAGATGCCCTGCGGGTGTTTAACACGGCCGGGACGCCTTTCCCGGAAGTTCACCTGCTCTCCAACGGCCGGTATCATGTGATGGTGACCAATGCCGGGGGAGGGTACAGCCGGTGGCGGGATATTGCCGTCACCCGCTGGAGCGAAGACGCTACCAGGGACAATTTCGGAACATTTATCTACATCAATGATATTTCCAGCGGCAGCCTCTGGTCAGCCGCTTTCCAGCCGACGCTCGCCGAGCCCAAGAATTATGAGGCGCTGTTTCCCCAGGCGCGGGCTGAGTTCCGGCGCAGGGACCAGGGCCTTGATACCTATACGGAGATTGCCGTATCACCCGAAGACGATATCGAGCACAGGCGGATCAGCCTGAGCAATTATACAGTCAAGACACGGACCATCGAGATTACCAGTTATGCCGAAGTGGTCCTGATCAAACCTGACGATGAAACAGCTCATCCCGCGTTCTCCAATCTGTTCATGCAAACCGGGATCATCCGGGAACACAAGGCAATTTTATGCTCCCGGCGGCCGCGATCTCCGCATGAAAAAAACCCATGGATGTTCCATCTCCTCGCTGTAAATGAAAATGAACAATTTGAAGTCTCCTATGAAACCGACCGCTTGAAGTTCATCGGCCGCGGCCGGGCCGCCTGCAACCCGCTTGCAATGGAAGAGGCAGGGCCTCTTTCCGGAACAGAGGGACCGGTTTTGGACCCAGCTGTCTCCATCCGCTGCAGGCTGACCCTGAAACCCGGCGATACGGTCACTGTCGGGTTTATTTCGGGTATGGCGGAGACACAGCAGGAAGCCATGACTTTGATTGAAAAATATCAGGACAGGCGTCTGGCGGACAGGGTTTTTGACATGGCGCTGATCCATGGAAAGGTCCTGCTTCAGCAGCTTAATGCCTCGGAATCCGACGCTCAAGTTTACGGCCGCCTGGCCAGCTCCATACTGTATTCGAACCTCAACCGCAGGGCCAATCCGGCCATCCTGATGAAAAACAAAAAGGGACAGTCCGGCTTATGGGCTTACAGCATATCCGGGGACCTGCCCATTGTCCTCCTGCGGATCAGCGATAAGACGAAGATCGAACTGGCGGCAAAAATGATACAGGCCCACACTTACTGGCATTCGAAAGGTCTGCAGGTCGACCTGGTCATATGGAATGAAGACTGGTCGGGCTACAGACAGGCGCTCAATGACCTGATCACCGGCCTGATCTCTGCCGGACCCGAAGCATCCGCCTATGACAGACCGGGCGGCATCTTCCTCCGCCATCCGGACCAGATGCCGGAAGAAGACCGGATCCTGATGCAGTCAGCCGCGCGCCTGATCATCACAGACAGCGGCGGAACTCTGGCGGAACAAAGCCAGCGCTCTGCCTATAGCGGGATCAATATCCCGAAACTGGCCGCGTCCCGCGATAAGCGGCCTTTTACAGGAATTGAAAACTTCAGGCAGGACAACCTGCTCTTCTTCAACGGCATCGGCGGCTTTACCCGGGATGGAAGAGAATATATAATCCAGATCAAACCCGGGGAAACGCCGCCCATGCCCTGGGTCAATATACTCTCAAATAAGAATTTCGGGTCCGTGATTTTACAAAGCGGAGGATATACATGGTATGAAAATTCCCATAATTTCAGGCTGACCCCATGGTATAACGACCCCGTAAGCGAATCGAGCGGCGAAGCCCTGTATATCAGGGATGAAGCATCCGGCTCCTTCTGGTCGCCGATGCCGCTGCCTGCCCCGGGTTCAAGCGATTATCTCAACCGTCATGGCTTTGGATACAGTGTTTTTGAATATTCACTCTACGATCTTAAGTCGGAACTGTGGATTTACGTGGATATAAACGCCCCGGTAAAGTTCTGGATGCTGAAAGTGCGTAATGATTCCAACGGTATACGCCGTCTGTCATCAACCATATTCCTGGAATTGGTACTGGGAGAAATCCGGTCCAGGAACCAGATGCATATCAGGACGGAGATTGACCCCATGACCGGCGCTGTCTTCGCGGCCAATCCCTATAGTGTTGAATTCTCAGGACGCGTGATGTTTCTGGGGACCAATGAAGTCAATCGAAGCATTACAGGGGACAGGACGGAATTTATCGGCCGCAACGGCTCACTCGCCGATCCTCAAGCCATGCATAAAGTCCGCCTCTCAGGCAGGACCGGCGGAGGCCTTGACCCCGCGGCCGCCATACAGGTATACTTTGAATTGGAACCGGGGCAGGAAAAAGAAATTGTTTTTATCCTCGGCGTCGGCAGGGATATTGAAGACGCTCAGAATCTCGTACAAAGATACAACGGCTCGCTTCCCGCGTACCAGGCCAGGGAGAGGGTCTGGGAATACTGGAAACATACCCTCGGCACAATCAATATCGAAACTCCGGACACGGCATTGAATTTGATAACCAACGGCTGGCTGATGTACCAGATCATGGCTTCGCGTCTCTGGGCCCGCAGCGGGTTCTATCAGTCCGGAGGCGCTTTCGGGTTCCGTGATCAGCTTCAGGATGTCATGGCCCTGGTCCATGCGGAGCCGGGACTCTTCCGCGAGCACCTCCTGCTCTGCGCTTCCAGACAGTTCCGCGAGGGGGACGTACAGCACTGGTGGCATCCGCCCCAGGGCCGCGGCGTACGCACCCGGATATCCGATGATTTTCTCTGGATGCCGTTTGCCGCCGGCGCATATATTACACGGACCGGGGATACGGGGATCCTGGATGAGATAGTTCCTTTCCTGGAGGGCCGTCCCCTTAATGCCGGGGAAGAATCGTACTATGATATGCCTCTCAGGTCAGAGGAAAACGCCCCGTTTTATGAACACTGCAAAAGAGCGGTCATGCATGCTTTCCGGTTCGGACAGCACGGATTGCCATTAATGGGCGGCGGCGATTGGAACGACGGAATGAACCTTGTCGGGGCGGAAGGCAGGGGCGAAAGCGTCTGGCTGGCTTTCTTCCTTTATCATATCCTGGAGGAATTCGGCCCGCTGGCCCGGCTGCATGGCGATGAACCCTTTGCAAAACAATGCGCTGAAGAAGCGGGAAAGTTAATGAATAATATTGAGTCTCATGCCTGGGACGGGAAATGGTACCGCAGGGCGTATTTTGATGACGGCGCTCCGCTGGGTTCGCTGCAAAACCAGGAATGCCGGATCGACGCTGTCGCTCAAAGCTGGTCTGTGCTTTCCGGGGCATCTTCCCCCAAAAGAGCGCGGCAGGCCATGCAGTCCCTGGAGCACAGGCTGGTCCGTCCCAAAAGCGGCCTGATCCTCCTTCTGGACCCTCCGTTTGACAAATCAAACCAGGAACCGGGATATATCAAAGGATACGTTCCCGGCATCAGGGAGAACGGCGGACAGTACACGCACGCGGCGGTATGGGCCGTCATGGCTTTCGCAAAAATGGGAGAAAACGAAAAAGTAAAAAAATTACTCGCAATGATCAATCCGGTCAACCATGGTTCAACCCGTGAAAAAATTGAAATCTACAAAGTCGAACCGTATGTCATGTCAGCTGATATTTATGGAACGGAACCCCATACCGGACGGGGAGGCTGGACATGGTATACCGGGTCCGCTTCCTGGATGTACCGTTTAATCATAGAATCTGTTTTCGGGTTGGATTTGAAGGTCAACAAACTTTATTTTAAACCATGCATTCCCGAAGACTGGGAATATTTCAAGGTCCATTACCGCTTCAGGGAAACGGTATATCACATGGACTTTCATCAAATAAAACCCGGAGGGGATATCCATGTCGCTGTGGACGGAGCGGAACAGCCGGATCCATCAATAACGCTTACTGACGACCGCCTGGAGCATTTCGCGGAAATTTTGATCGGCGGTTAATATTAATTCCGCTCCCTAAATTTTTATCGACCCCAATTCAGCAGGATTAACAGGATTGATCAGGATAGATTCGGCAAGCTCACTACAAGTTTGCAGGATTGGAATTAGCCACAGAATTTCACAGAAAAACACTGCTTTTATGCTATTTGTTTTAAAGGTTTATATTTTTTTAGTGTTTTAATTCTGTGAACTTCTGTGTTTTTCTGTGGCAGACCTCGCGTTTTTCCTAAAATTCCATAAAAATATCATGAAAATCCTTCAAAATCATGAAAATCCTGTTCTATTGGGGTCTATTTAAAAAAGTTAAGTTAATAAAGATTTTAAATTAAATATATATTAAAATTGTATTTAAATTTCAATTGTTCTCCAAAATCGAATTTCAAATCACGTTATCAATCAGAAATTAGAAAATTCCCGGGAAAAATGCTATAATTATTAATTATAATAGTGCATGCAGCAGATCAAACACCAGGAGGACTTTAATGAGTTATAAAGTCGCGGTACTGCCGGGGGACGGCATAGGGCCGGAGGTGATGGCCGAGGCGCTTAAAGTTTTGAAAAAAGTATCTGAAGTTTTTTCCATAAATTTCGAATACGGCCATGCCGATGTGGGCGGAATCGCTATTGACAATTACGGGAAAGCCCTGCCTGAAACAACTCTCGATCTTTGCCGGAAGTCCGACGCCATTCTCTTCGGTTCTGTCGGCGGGCCGAAATGGGAAACGCTCCCTCCTGAAAATCAGCCGGAAAGGGCGGCCCTGCTTCCCCTGCGGAAAAAATTCGACCTCTACGCGAACCTGCGGCCGGCGTTCCTCTTCCGCCAGCTGAAAGAGGCGTCTCCGCTCAAGCCTTCACTCATCGCAAACGGCCTTGACATTTTGATAATCCGGGAATTGACCGGCGATATTTACTTCGGGGAAGGCAAGGGGAGGGAAAAGGACAAAGCTTACGACACAATGATCTATACAAGGAGCGAAATAGAAAGGATAGCCCGGTTTGCTTTTGAAACCGCCAGGGCAAGGCATAAAAAGCTGACTTCGGTCGACAAGGCGAACGTGCTGACCACCATGGTCTTCTGGCGGGAAGTGGTCATAGAAGTGTCCAAAGATTATCCGGATATAGAGCTGAAACATCTTTATGTTGATAACGCGGCGATGCAGCTTGTAAAAAACCCGGGCCAGTTTGACGTGATGCTCTGCGGCAATATGTTCGGCGATATCATTTCGGACGAGGCCGCGATGATCACAGGCTCAATCGGTATGCTGCCTTCCGCATCTCTTAACGAGAGCAGTTTCGGCCTCTATGAACCTGCCGGCGGCTCGGCTCCTGACATTGCCGGTAAAGGCATCGCAAACCCCATCGCGCAGATTTTATCCGCCGCCATGATGCTGAAATACAGCTTTCACTCTGAGGAAGCATACAAAGCAATATTTAATGCCGTAGACAAAGTCCTGGACGAAGGCTGCAGGACGGCCGATATCATGTCGGAAGGGATGAAGCGGGTCAAAACTTCACAAATGGGCGATTTGATCGCGGAACAGATAAAAGCATAGTCTTTATACCGGCCCCAATTTGGCAGGATCAACAGGATCAAACAGGTCCCCGACTTGATCGGGGACAGGATTTGCGGAATAAAGGATTGAGCCACAGAACTTCACAGATTAGCACTGAATATTTCATGAAAAAGCAAAGGCTTTGTAAAGGTTAACATTTTTTAATGATTTATTTCCGTGTAATTCTGTGCAATTCCGTGGCCAATTAATTTCTGGCTTGTTTCAGAAATTTATGATATTATTTTCCTGAAAACACTTTTATGGCTCATACTGCGCATTATGAATAATTAACCGGTGGTAAAAATGAAAAAAATAGCCGAAAAATACTCTATATTGCTTATTCCTTTCTTTTCAATCCTTGCCGGCTTCACAATTTTTTTCCGGGACGGCTGGCCGGATAATCACGATGGAAATGCCATTTTTACGAGGGGCAAAATCTTTTTTGATCTTATAGTAAATCATCATAACCTGTTCCCGATGTGGACCGTTTATGGGAATCATGGACTGGGCTCGCCTATGCCTTTTTTTTATCACCGTTTATACTATTACCTGATAAGTTTCATCAATCTGGGGTTTGATGACATCCTGCTGTCCGTTAAATTATCCATTCCATTATTGCTTTTGGCTGGAGGAACAGCTGTTTACCTGCTGATCAAGAAAATATTCGACAATAAACTGTACGGCATCATCGGAAGCGGCCTGTATATTTTTTCAAATTACCTCTATACAGACTGGCTGGTGCGCGGGGCCGCGGCCGAATTCACGGCGCTGATCATCATTCCCTGGATTCTCCTGGGCTTCCTGCAGATCGCCGGCGGCTTTAAGAAGCGCTATTTTCTTCTGCTGGGTTTTTATTTCTCATTATTGATGTACGCGCATTCCCTTATCTTTATTTTCTCTTTTTTTCTATGGATTTTCTTCTTTATCGCGTACCGGAAGGAATGGAAAAAGTTTTTCCCCGGCCTCCTGTTGTTCCTGCTGCCGGTCATTTTGATCGATCTTCCATTCATCATCCCCTATTACCGCCTGATTGACCGGTTCAATTTAAAAATCGCGGCAACCATTTTTCAGGTAAAAAACAGTTTTGTTCAATTTTCGCGGTATCTGTTTGACGATTGGTACATTATCGGCGCGAACCGGGAAAATTTTTCTGTCGAAATAAGCCGGTTTTATTTTATACCATTGTTTTTATTTTCCCTGTTCTGCATCATAAAATCAAAAAAAGCTTTTCCGGTTCAACTCAAAGATATTTATAAAGATCATTATATCCGGTTCACAGCTTTTGCCCTTTTATTTTATCTGGTCCTTCAAATGAATTTTTCACTGCCCTTTTACCAATTGATCCCCTTTTTAAATTATATCCAGTTCCCATGGAGGCTTCTCAGCATTATAACGCCTTTGTCCGTGATCCTGTTTTTTTATTATATTCCGTCGGCTGCCGGATTAATGATAAAAAATAATCGGAATTTTATCACTCTCATTGTTATGCTGTTCATACTGCTTCTTCAGATTTTCTGGGTTGGAGGAAATTCTCAATTTTACAGATATTTAACAATCCCGGGGAAGGAACTTCGTGAAAAGATGATGGATGAAAACCTGGATGAAAACAGCACTTGGGCCGAATACCAGCCGGTCCCTTTTCATAAAAAAGATGTCAAATCCCTGATAGAAAATCATGGCTGTAAAATTTTATATATCAATACCCCGGAACTTTTAACCGGATCAAGGGAATTTGACAAAATCATTATCAGATTGAACAAAAATCAAACAGGAACAATTGTGCTTAATCAATTAAAAAGTCCATTTCTCACGTTAAAATGCCCGCCGAATATTGATATACGCGAAGGCCCCTGCAGGGAAATTATTTTCTCCGTCAGCAGCATCAGCGATGAAAGCACTATTGAAATCGGCAAAACCAGTTTAATAGATCTTTGTCTGAATAAAGGGCAGTTCCAAAATCTATGTTGGAAATATCTGATTGATTTTGAGTTTTTGGAACTGCCCTAAATATTAAAAAGAGCGGCGGGCCGTCCTCATTTAAGCGGTTTATTTTTTTAATATATGCCCATTTAATCTCTCCTTGTTTTTTTCAGTTTATGGTATTATAATTAAGGGTAATTCTAAAAACCTATATAAGTTTTTGGAACTACCCGGTTATAAATAACTTTTTGGATAATGTGAAAGACGCTGCCGCAAGGAGTTAAACGCACTTTTACTCAATTCAGCAATACTTGCGGAGGCGCGCTGAATTTTTTTCCGCGCGCAGACGCTTAGTATTGCTTTGAGTAAAAGTGCGTAAAGCATAGCGAACTCAGCGGCAGCATGATCTAAAACAAAGTCGATAATTCTAAAAACCATAATATCAGTACGGTTTGGTACCGAAAACTCAAGTTTAACTCGCCGCTTTCAGCTTTCAGTTCCATAAAACCGATATAAAAACAAGTTTTTAGAAACGCTAAAATATCAATAATTCGGGGACAAGCATGAGAATCCGTTTGATAATTCTTTTCATATTATTTCAATCTGCCATCATGTATTCCATGAATTCAGACGCCCAGAGGTATTTCAATTCGGGAAAGGCCTCATTCAACGACGGGGCTTACTCAATGGCGATCACCCTTTTTCAGAAAGCGGTGATGAGCGACCCTGAAGGCGAGCTCGCCGACGACGCTTCCTATTATATAGGGCTCTGTTATTATCAGGAAGGCGAATATGAACAGGCCATCCAGACCTTCCTGAAATTTTTAAATGATTACACCGATTCGCTTTTTAAGGAAAAATCGACATTCATCATAGGCAATTCTTATTTTAAACTCAAAAGCTATGAAAAGGCCGTGCAGAAACTCAGGCTTTTTATTAAATCCTATCCGGACTCCAGGCTCAATCCGAACGCGCATTACCTGATCGCCTACAGCCTTCTTTTAACCGGCAAGTTTGATGAGGCTGTCGATGAATACAGCCTGATCGTGAAATCCTATCCTTCTTCGGATTACACGGAGGAAAGCCTGATGCGTCTGGGCGAGGCTTATTTTTATGATAAGGACATCAATAAGGCAGTCAGCACATTAAAGAATTTCCCGCAGAAATACCCTTCTTCCCCATTCAGGGACGAAGCCGATTTCTTTCTGGCAAGAAGCCTTTATCAGAATAATGATATGGAAAACGCCGCCGTTATTTTTGCCAGGCTTTCAGCCGCGACAAATTTCAGCTTCAGGCCTGATGCCCTGTATTATGCTTCCATGATCTTTATCAAACAGGATAATTTTAATGAATCGGTAAAGTACCTGTCCGCGCTCGCCCAGATCGAAAATAGCGATTATCATGACGAGGCGCTCTATAAGCTGGGCCTGCTCTATAAATTACAGGAAGATTATCCTTCAGCCATTAAATATTTCCTCCAGCTTACATCCGGCAATAAAAACCCGGAATACATTCAAAAAGGATACCTGGAGCTGGCATCCTGTTATATCATCCAGGAAAATTACGCGGATGCCATTAAGGTTTATGAAAAAATAGCCGCACTGGGAGGGGAAAATACCGCCCTGTCGCTTTCAAAAATGGCGGAACTGAAATTTACAAAAAAGGAATATGACGGGGCCATTGACGATTTCACAAAGCTTCAGAAACAATTCCCCGACACGGAATACGGTAAAACAGCGCTGTACTGGACCGGAAGGTGTTACCTTGAAGAAAGCAGGTATAAAGATGCCATAACTTTCTTTGAAAATTATATCCAAAGCGAGCCGCTTTCAGAGAAAAGCGATGAGATCAATCTTTTCATCGGTAATGCTTATGCCGGGATGGGAGATTATGACACGGCGCTGACCGCTTATGAAAAAGTCCTGAAAAAGCCCGATTCGCCCCAGGCAGACGAAACTCTTAACGCCGAAGCCTGGGTTTATGTAAAAAAGGATGAATACAGCCGCGCGGCCGATTTATATAAAAAGTTGATCAATACTTATCCCAAAAGCCCTCTGGTCCCTCTCGCCTATTACAGCCTGGGCATTATTAAGTATAATCTCAAGGATTACGGCCCGGCCATGGAGTATTTTAAAAAAGTGACCGCTGATTATAAAAATTCCTCCTACACAGGAGATGCTTCATTAAAGATCGGCTGGATTTATTATAAGCAGGAAAATTTTGAGAATCTGGCAGACTATCTTTCGGCTATAGAAATTAATTCTTTTACGGCCGAACAGAAAGCGGAAGTTTTCAATCTGCTGGGATGGGCAAAATTCCGGCTGAAATTTTACAACGAGGCGGCCGGCTGCTTCAAAAATTCAATGGACCTGACGCATGATAAAACTAAAATCCTGGAAAATCAGCTTTATATCGCCAAATCCTATTATAATATGGAAGATTACACCAATTCAATCCAGAGCTATAGAAAATACATCGAAAAAGCGAACGCGTTCGGCATGAAGGATGATATACCCGCGGCCCTTTCCGATATGGCCTGGTGCTATATTAAAACCGGAGACAATCAAAATGCGGCTGATATCTTTCAGAATTTAATAAAAGCCTATCCGAAAAGCCCCTATACATCGGAAGCGTTGTTCAAACTCGCGGAATATTACTATAACCAGTCCGATTTTAAAAAAGCGATAGAAAACTATGAAAAAATCATCTCTTTATCCAGAGAAGGGGATTTTTCCTCCTCATCCCTCTATTGGATGGCATGGTCTTATTATAATCTGAGCGATAAAATCAACGCGGTAAAAATTTTCGAACAATATATTACTCAGTTCCCGAAAGGCGATTATGCTTCGGACTCACTGCTGCGGGCCGCCAATATATACTACGACCTCAATAATTATGACAAGGCGAAAATTTACTACCAGAAACTCCTGTCCCAGTTCCCGGATTCGCCGGACGCCGAAAAAGCCGGGATCCAGCTTTCGGAAATCAAGCTGAAGGTTGAAAGCGGCGGCAATGAGGAAAAACTTTACCAGATGCTCATCGAAAAGAGCAAAACACCGCAGGCCAAGGCATCGGCAATGTACAAACTGGCCATGGTCTATAAAAGGAACGGCAAAACCGGCGACGCGAACAAACTCTTCAATGATATTATCAAGATATCGACGGATGATGAAGCCGCGCTCGCCACATATGAGCTGGCCGAGGATAATTCCGATAAAGGCAGCTATGAAGAGGCCATCAAGCAGTATGGAAGCATTTTTTATGTCTATAAATACGCCGATATATACCCTCAAAGCCTCTATGGAATTTCCTACTGCTATTATAAGACCGGAAATAACGATGCCGCAAATCAATATCTGAAGAAGATTATTGAAAAATATCCGGCCACTCCCTGGGCTGATAAAGCGAAAGATTTACTGAAAGAAATGAGTAAATAAAGATATACCGGCGTTTTATGCAAATACTACCAACTGTAACCCTATTTTCCGGACTTTTTTTTAAAGAGTCATTCTAATATCAATCTTATGAGTTGTAACCACAGACGCCGTGGTGAGCTTGTCGAACCATTACACTGATTTCACAGATATTTCATATAAAATCCATATGGAATTATAGCAGAAATAAAATATTTCTGTTTTTTAATACTAAAAAAAACTAATTGGAAATGGCTTGCCGCGCCAATAATTTAATATGTTAGCGGATCGTTCTTCGTTTCTATTTCCATATTCATAATTATAATATGATTTCACTGGCTTGCAGAGCGCCTCCCGTTTCTATTCTTTGAAATATTAATCTGTGTATTCTGTGAAATCTGTGGTTCCGCTCCGTCGTTCCTACTCTATCAAACAGTTAAACATAGCTATGTTAATAAAAGAATTTTTACTACGAATTATTGATAATTTTTTTTTTTGGTATATGATTATTAAAGCCTCGTCATGAGGAATAATAAAATATTACCTTTCAACCAGGAGTGATATATGGGCAAACTCTATGATTCACTGCCGGACAGTTTTATGAAGAAAGTCCTCAAGGATGAGGACCCGGAAGTAGTAGAACATTTGCTCACAGTCAAAGCGCAATTCGAAAAAGAAACCGATAAAGACAGCAAAGTGGCCTTTAAAGAAAGGCTCACAACCTCTTTCTGGAATCTCTATACAAAAATCGGCCAGAGGCTGACTGACAAATCGCCCAAGGAAAAAAGGCTCTTTCTGCGTTTCGGCCTTCTTGATCTTAAATATCTTTCAACCGAAGAGCAGCAGCTTATCCTATCGCAGCCTTTTGAAGAGAAAGACGCGGAGAGCACCATTTTTTATGTCGATGAATGGATCCTGGCCATATTAAAAGGCCAGATCAAACCGAGCGTCACTGACGAGGCGTCATTCAAGAAGTCCGCTAAAAATATGGATGCCGCCCAGCAGGTTAAATTCGAAAGAACGGCCGGACTGCTTGAGGCGAATAAAAAAAGCTATTTTAACGCCGTCGAGAGGCGTAAGGTTCAGGAAGACGCCCTGCTTTCTCTTTCCAGCATGGTCTGCATGCATCAGGTCGATCCCCTTTTTAATACTTCTGAAACTTATTCCGAAGAACAGCTGAAAAAGATGGATGAAATCGGCGATATTCTAAGAGACCTGAAAAAGATTGACAGGGAAATGAATGTCGCGAAAAAATCCTATTACGATAGTTTTGAAGATCAGAAAGAACTGGAAGCCCAGATCAGCGAAAGTAAAGGCAGGGAAACCAATACGGTCTACGCGGTGGATTCCCATACCGCCGAAAGCGAAATCGGCGCTCTCCGCCAGATGACAAAAATGTGTATCGGCAGGCAGGGGAACCATTTTCCCATCCTTCTGGGCGCCTTTATACCCAGGGACACTCTGGAATATAATTTCAAAGGCAACGCCTATAGAAGGCTGAAAGAAATCGATACCATGGATTATTCCATATTCGAAAGGACTTTCCGCCAGCAGACTCACCGCATACCGCCTTACATCATATTAACTCCGGGATATGGAAATTACGGGATCTGCTGGGAACCTTATGACAAATACAACAAAGCATCCAGTAAGGGGAGAATTGCAGTCCCTATTTTTTCAAAGAATCCCAAGCTCTCTTTGGTTGTCGCTCTGGGCGACTTCCGCTGGCAGGTCGCAAAAGAGATGGCCGGATACCACTGGATGGATGAAGGTTTGACCGCCAGGTATTATACCTATCTGGACACCAATAAAATTAAAGGCGATATCAAGACCCATTTTATCAATGATTACGCCCTCTGGATCATCAAGGAAGGCGAAGGGATCCAGAAACTTGATAACCAGGATGTCCGCTATATCTTCTGGCGCTTTGTTCCGTTTCCCGATAAATTAAAGGAAGAACTCTCCAGCCGCGGATTTTATTACAGCGATCTCTATAAGAAAGAATTAAGCTATAGAATGTCCAAAGGCTATTAAGAGATGTTTCTTAATGAGCTTAAAAAACAACCAATCGAGAATTTAAATATCCTGACAAAACGGCAGGTTTTTCTGCTGCATAAGCTCGGGCTTTTATCGGCCTGTGATATTTTTAATTACTTTCCTTTCCGTTATGACGACCGCTCCTCCATTGAGTCGATCCAGGCCGGCATCCTCAATAATAAACCTGTCGCGATTCTGGCCACGGTGATAGAGCACAGCTTTATCTTTTTTAACAGGAGACGCCACCCGAAAATATTGATCCAGGATGAAACAACCCGCGCCTGGCTGATAGGCTTCAACCGCGAGTATTTAAAAAAGTCCCTGAAAGTCGGCGGGAAATACTGGATTTACGCCCAGTTCGTTTATAAGTATAATGAGATCCAGAGCGCGAATTTCGATTTTGAAGAATACAGGGAAGATGAAAAGCCGAAAAATTTCGGGTTTATTCTTCCAGTTTACAAATTGACCGAAAATCTTTATCTTAAAGAACTCAGAGGGATTGTCAAAAAAATATTCGGCCAATTTATGGATAAAATAGATGATGATATTCCTGATTATATTTTAAAAACCCACAATCTGATCACAAAAAAAGAGGCCCTTAATTCCATTCACTTTCCTCAAGACGAAGCCGTTCTTAAAAAAGCAAAGCTCAGGCTGGCTTATGAAGAGTTTTTTGCCATACAGCTCGCCGTTCTGATGAAAAAAAGAAATATTCAGGGGTCTTCCAAGCCCTTTTCATATTCCAAAAGATCAAAGCTTGAGGCTTTTATAAAAAACCTTCCCTATCAGCTCACAAATGCCCAGAAACGGGTCATCAATGAAATGATAGAAAATATGAACTCCAGAACGCCGATGCACAGGCTCCTTCAGGGCGATGTGGGCAGCGGAAAAACGACAGCGGCCCTGGCCGGAATGATCTACGCGGCCGAGAACTCGCTTCAAAGCGCGCTTATGGTTCCCACGGAAGTCCTGGCAATCCAGCATTATCATAACATCAAGCCTTATCTGGACAATCTGGGGATCACTTCAGTCCTTCTTACGGGCAGCATTCAGAACCCGGAAAAAGAAAAAATTTATACAGATATTAAATCCGGCCGCGCTTCCATTATTATAGGGACGCATGCCCTGATACAGGAAGGGCTTGAGTTTAAAAACCTCTCTTTCATCGTCTTTGACGAACAGCACCGCTTCGGTGTGGAGCAGAGGATCAGCCTTTCAAAAAAAGGAAGCTCGCCGGACATTCTTGTGATGACCGCCACTCCCATTCCAAGGACATTAACGCTCACGCTTTATGGGGACCTCGACCTGTCAATAATAGATGAAATGCCGGCCGGCAGGAAAATAATCAAAACAAAATGGATTGCAAAAAAGCAGTATAAAGAACTGCTGGACCTCGTGGAAAGGGAGCTGCAGAAAGGCCGCCAGGCTTTTTTTATCTATCCGTTGATAGAAGAATCGGAGAAAATTGATACCGAGAATGCCGTTAAAATGCACCGGGTCCTGTCTAAGCATTTCTCAAATTACTCTGTCGGGCTCCTGCATGGACGGATGAGCGCCATGGAAAAATATGAGGTTATGGAAAAGTTCAGGGCCAATCAGACCCAGGTCCTCGTCTCCACAACTGTGATAGAAGTGGGTATTGACATAAAAAACGCGACTGTTATGGCCGTTGAAGGCGCCGAACGCTTCGGTTTATCGCAGCTCCATCAGCTGCGGGGCCGCGTCGGCCGGGATAAATATGACTCATACTGCATTCTGGTGACTTCCGGCAATGAAACGGATGAAACAAAGGTCAGGATGGCCGCCATGGTGAACCATAACGACGGCTTTCAGATCGCTGAAGAAGACCTGAAGCTCCGGGGGCCGGGGGAAATACTCGGCATACGGCAGTCAGGCATTCCGGAATTGAAAATAGCGGATTATATCATGAATGAAAAGCTTTTATTGGTGGCTAAACAGGACGCGCAGAATATTCTGAAGGCCGACCCGCAGCTCAGCCTGGACGTGAACCGGCCCCTCAAAGAAGGTATAATACAATATCTGCCTTCGGACTATCTCTATTCGGGATGATTCGTGTTTTCTTTAACCTTATGATTTTTTTTATTCGTTTTATTATTAGTTTCCCATCCCCAGTTTTCCTTCGCGTCTATTCGCGTGCATTAGCGGATTACCCGCACTTTAGGCTGCATGTCTCCCGCTAAGCCACGCGAATTCACGCCAATTTATTTCAAAATTATTCAATTCCCTTCACGCGGAGAATCTCAATCTTTGATATTTAATTCTTTATTTTATATTGAGATATCTTATATTTAATAGTAATTCTTGAATTTATTAAAGATTATTTCAGTGTTTTTCCGTGTAATTCTGTGGCTGATTAAATTTAAATTTCACGAAAATAAAAAAATATTTCTTTATTTTCATAAAGTTTAAATTCCAACCCGCCGATACATACATCAGAAAAGTTACGTCTTATAAAAAGGAGGTTAATTTTACACTCCCGGCCTGATAGGATTATCGGCCGCAGGAAAAAAGGCTTTAGTGTTTCATAAGGAAAATATTCCCGCAAGGACGCGGGGATAAAATATATCAAGGAGGATACCTATGATTATTAATCACAATGTGAGCTCAATCTTTGCCAATCGTCAACTCTGGATTAACAACCGTGAGGCTGACAAGAGTATCGAAAAGCTCTCATCCGGCATGAGAATCAACCGCTCGGGTGATGACGCATCCGGTCTGGCTGTTTCTGAGAAGATGCGCTCTCAGATTTCCGGCCTCCGCAGGGCAGAAAGGAATGCGGAAGACGCAATGTCCTTCATTCAAACCGCAGAAGGCTACCTGGAAGAAACCCACACAATCCTTCAGAGAATCCGCGAACTGTCTATTCAAGCTTCCAATGGAATTTATTCCACGGAAGACAGAATGCAGATTCAGGTGGAAGTTTCCCAGCTGGTTTCTGAAGTTGACAGAATCGCTTCGCATGCCCAGTTTAACGGTCTTAATATGCTGACCGGCCGCTTCGCTTACGCAACCGGCGGCAACAATCCCACATCCAGCATCTGGTTTCATGTCGGCCCGAATATGGACCAGAGAATCAGAAGCTACATTAACACAATGACCGCAACAGCTCTCGGATTAAAAGACCCTACATCACGGGAAAATATCAGCATCAGCACTCCCGAGAAGTCCAATATGTCCATCGGGATAATTGACAATGCTTTAGGAAAAGTTTCCAAGCAGAGAGCTGATCTGGGCGCATACCAGAACAGACTGGAAAAATTATCCGTAGGATTAATGATCGGTTACGAAAATCTTCAGTCGGCTGAATCCAGGATCAGAGACACAGATATGGCTGAACAGATGTCATCTTATGTGAGGACTCAGATACTGACACAGACTGCCACAGCCATGGTTGCTCAGGCTAACCAAAAACCCCAACTTATGTTAACCCTTTTAAGGTAAGAGAGAGTTGGGATAGGCAGTTTAATTTATAGAGCAATAATAGTTATCCCGGCAGAAGCCGGGGTAACTCTTTTTTATTATCGAGTGAGCGAGAGAAATGAAATGAAGTTTCATTTCCGAGCGAGCGAAGACAACAAAGTGGTCTATTACACTGCGGCTTGACGCCGTATCCAAAGGACCAGGGTTATTCCTGGTGTAAATACCACTTTATTTTTCGGTTATAGGTATAAGTGGTTGATAATACCCTCCTCTAGCTGCACTTATTAAATTAAAGCCCTTTGCGCGTCCCTCACCAGTTTGTAAGCTTCTCCGGGATAGCCGGACAAACTGGTGAGGGACGTCAAAGGCTTTAAAAAATCATGTGCAGAAAGCAGGGACCCCTCAGTCACAAGGATGTTAAACAAAATCAAGGAGGGTTATTATGATTGTAAACCACAATATAAGTGCGATTTTCGCCAATAGAATTTTGCGGATGAGCGATTTTAACACGAACGCCAACATCGAAAAGCTTTCATCCGGTTTAAGGATCAACAAGGCTGGAGACGATGCTTCCGGTCTCGCTGTTTCCGAGAAGATGAGAGGCCAGATTTCCGGTCTTCATCAGGCTATGAGAAACACCGAAGACGCGACATCTTTCCTTCAGACTACTGAAGGTTATCTGGACGAAACAACTACAATCGCCCAGAGAATGAGAGAGCTTTCAATCCAGGCCGGAAACGGTATTTACAGCGATACAGACAGAGGGCTCATTAATGTTGAAATGTCTCAGCTGATCTCAGAAGTCGACAGAATTGCCAAGCAGGCTCAATTTAACGGCCTTAATATGCTGACCGGCCGGTTTGAACAGCCGCAGGGAAGCACTTCTTCAACTTCGGGCGCGACTACTCAATCCGCAGGCCTCTGGTTCCACATTGGTCCCAATATGGACCAGAGAGTCCAGCTTTTCGTCGGTGATATGAGCGCTACTGCTTTAGGTCTCATTTCGGCGGAAGGGAAAAGGATGGTAAGCGCCAGTTCAATGGACGATGCCAACCGCTCTATTGGAGTGATAGATAAAGCCCTGGAAAGAGTAGTCCGGCAGAGGGCCGACCTCGGTTCCTATCAGAACCGTTTTGAAAAGCTCTATAAGGGACTTTATGTCGCTTTCGAGAATACTCAGGCAGCCGAATCCAGAATCAGGGATACTGATATGGCTCTGGAAATGAGCGATTTCATCAAGAACCAGATTCTGGCGCAGTCGAATGTTTCGATGCTGGCTCAGGCAAATTTAAAGCCTCAGCTAGTGCTGAGGCTTCTTGGTTAGGGATAGGCAAATATCCGCTAACTATTAGTTAAACTAGTAAGAGTAAAAAGACTGTTCGGGGTCCCTGCCTATTTTAAATTAAATGACACTCTAAATATCGACAGGAGTAAAAAACAGTTTAGTATTTTTTAAGTTTTTTTTATCCCTCACCATTTTGTAAGCATACCTTTGAAGCGTGCCAAAATGGTGAGGGATTATTCATTTAATGCCCTTTTTCTGTCTTTTTGAATAAGCAGCCAAAGATTCCAGCCTTTGCAGCAAAGGCGGATGGGAATAATGGAAGAGCACATAAAATGGATGAGGATAAAGGTTGGACAAATTGTCTTTTGCCAACTTTACAAGAGAGCTTGCCAGGTTTTTAGAACCTCCCATAATTTCCACGCCGTACTTATCAGCCTGGTTTTCATGCCTTCTGGAAAAATAAGCGGAAAGAGGCGTGAAAAAGAAGGCAAGCAGGCTGCCGAGAAAGCCCAGAATAATGACTTTGACAAAAAAGTTGTCCGCCAGGATTTTAAATATAGAAGTCAGGATGCTTCCTTGTAATAGTAAAAAAGAAATATAGAGCGCGGCAAAAGAGAATATTTCATAAGAGATAATTGCTTTTAATACATGCTTTTTTTTCCAGTGCCCTGCTTCATGGGCAAGAACTGCCAGAATTTCTTCATGATTCAGCTTTTCAAGAAGCGTATCATATATCACGATCCTTTTTACCCTGCCTATCCCCGTAAAATAAGCGTTGGAATGTCTGCTCCGTCTGGAAGCGTCTACTTTAAAAACCTGGCTGACCTTAATTCCTGTCTTTTTAAACAGTTTTTTTATTTTCTCTGCAAAAACCGTATCTTTAATCGGAGTATATTTATTAAAGAGCGGATCAAGTATATAGGGTGAAATATACATAATAAACATACTGAAAATAAAAAAGAAAATCCATAAAAAAAGCCACCAGAAATGCGGGCTTAATTGAACTATCCATAATGCGGCCATAATAAGTACGGCCATGAGAATTGTTTCAATAATAAGCGTTTTAATAAAATCGCTTATCCAGAGCGGGAATTTCATCGTATTAAATCCGAATTTGTTTTCAATCTTGAAAATACTGTATAGCTGAAAAGGAATATTAAAAAAGCTGAAACAGTAAGACAGAATAATAAAATAGAAAAATCCTTTAAAAATAAATGAGATTTTTTGATTATCCATCCAGGAATTATAAATATTGAGCAATCCTGTAAAAAACAAAACAAATACCGCGATGTCCCCGCAGACGCTTTCCAGGATCCCGAAGCGCGCCTTTTCAATTATATAAGACTGGCTTTTTTTCAATGTTGATTTCGTTATTATGCCTTTAAGAACATTCGGGACGGCATTCCCCTTTTTCTTCATATAATTTAAATTGATTATTTCCAATGAATATGACCAGATTTTTTGTAAGAGAAACAGGGCAAGTATTATTAAAAGCAAAAAGTCCATTCTTCCTCCTCTGTTCGGTAAAAAAGATATTGTAAAATAAATCAGCTATTTTAGCAAAATACGAAAGACCTGATTAAAGAGATATCAGCTTAATCCGGGTGAAAGACACTATCCTGTAGCGAGTTGACAGATAACTATCCTTGATATATATTTAAAGCGGTTAATTTTTTTATATGGTAAAGGAAAAATGAAAATAAAACAGCAGATTCCTTCCAGCATCAATCCCGTTCTGGCTTTTGGGGTTCATGACTCGAACCTCAGGCTCCTGGAGAGAATGCTGGAGGTTAAAATTTATCCTTTTGAAGAAGAGCTTGTCATCGAGGGCGAAGAGGAAAATATAGCCAAAGCATCGAATATATTGAATAATATTTTTGTCCTGGCAAAAGGCGAGCTCCCCGTACTTCATAACGACATAAAGCTTTTAATTGAAGACGGCGGCAAAACAGACAGTTATAATACCGGTTCTATTTCCACCGATGGACTAACGGCTTCAAAGAAAGGCTATAAATTCAAGCCCCGTACGGCCCATCAAAAGGAGTATATTCAGCAGATGCTGACGCATGACCTTACATTTGCGATCGGTCCCGCCGGAACCGGCAAAACATATCTGGCGGTCGGGCTGGCGCTTCATCTTCTCTTTATCGGCAGGGTTAAAAAAGTTGTTTTAACGCGCCCCGTTGTCGAAGCAGGAGAAAACCTCGGTTTTCTTCCGGGGACTTTAGAAGAAAAAATAGATCCCTACCTGCGGCCTCTCTTCGACGCGATTAAAGAGATGCTTTCTGCTGATGAACTGAAGTTTTATATAGAAAGCCAGTCAATTGAATTAGCTCCGCTGGCTTATATGAGGGGACGGACCCTGACCAATTCTTTTATTATCCTGGATGAAGCCCAGAACACGACCACAATGCAGATGAAAATGTTCCTTACAAGGCTGGGTGAAAATTCAAAGATGGTGGTGACAGGGGATATCACGCAGATAGATCTCCCTTACGGCAGGGAATCAGGGTTAAAGCAGGCCCAGGAGCTTTTCCAAAAGCTCGAGGGTATCAAATTCAGCTACTTTGACAGGGCAGATGTTGTCAGGCACGGTCTCGTAAAAAAGATCCTGGAAATTTATGAAAAGAGAGAAAATGAAGCATGGAAAGAACTGTCCGTCCGGTGATTACAAAAAGACTTGACAAATTTCTTTCAGAAAACTACAGCATTGTCCTGCTTTTTGTCTGCGCTTACTTATTAACAACCCTTCTCATTTTATTATCCCACACAGTACCGAATACATCGCTTTACCGCGTCGGAGAAAGCTCAAAAGAAACTTACCGGTCGGAATATGGCTTTTCCTATGACGACAAATTTGAAACAGAAGACCTGGCAAAAACAATCGAGATAAATAAGCCCATGTTTTATTCCTACCAGGAAAATCATGAGGCGGCTTTTTACACAAATTTACAGCAATTCCTCTCGCTCATCAAAGCGCAAAGCGACAGGGATTTTATTAAAAATATTAAAACCGGCGGTTATAAGTTTTCATCATCCGCGTTGAATTACCTGACTTATAACAGAATGCTTATCAGTCTTTATACTAACAGGCTTATTTACCTCTATCAGGCCCTGACTTCACAGTATTTTCTGGTCAATAATAAAGAAGCGGAAAGTAAAATCGATTATATAGAACTGATCACAATGCTTGGAAATAAAAAAATCGGGAATGAAAAACTTCTGCTATGCCCCCTGGAAAAGGATTTTCTTATCAATTTCATCGGCCGGATTTATACCGGCATGAGTATAGATTTAAAAGACATAATGGCTGAGATAATGATCAATATTATTGAGCCGACAGCCGTTCAAAACCCAAAAGTAAGGGCTGAAGTCATTCAGAAAGAACTCAATCTTGCCAAGCAGCATAAATTTATTAACAAAGGGGATTTCCTGATAAATAAAGGTGATGTCATAAACCAGGATAATCTCGCGAAAATAATCGCCTACTCGGAATATAAAAAGAATGATCTCAAAACAAAAATATGGGTTTACAATATACTCTGTTTATTGATTTTAGTTTTCCTCTCTTACCGGTTTATAAAATATGAAAAGGAAACATTTAAAAAGAAATACAATATTTATATCGCGCTGATCGGTTTTATTGCCGTTAATTTTATCTTTTATTCAACATATCTCTATAATGATTTTCCTTCCGTTCCCGTTTTTCTTCTGGTACCTTTTGCCATTATTTCAATATCCCTTCCTCTTTTATTGAATAATGACCGTGTTTCCATCATACTCCTGATATCCTATTGTTTCTTTTCATTTTTTTACCCTATTTTTGATATCATTACATTTTTTAATCTTATTATTATTTCACTTTCAACAATATATACATCACAGCTTTTAAAAAACCGGAATGATTTTTTCATTGTGGCTTTATTTATCGGATTCATCGAATTATTTTTCTCTTTTATTTATTTTTTCTTTAATCAATCATTTCCTGACATGAGGGATTGGGGTATAATCATACTATTTGCTTTAGGCAACGGATTTATTTCCTCTATTGTTTCATTAGGACTGATGCCGCTGCTGGAAAATATTTTCAATATACCGACCCGTTTCCGGCTTCTTGAGCTGACCAACCCGAGTCTTTCCCCCCTTCTGAACAAACTTAAAACAGAAGCGCCCGGCACATATAATCATTCGCTGCTTCTGGGAGATATGTGCGAAGCCGCCGCCTTGAAATTAGGCATCGATTCACTGCTGGCAAAAGCAGGCGGTTATTACCATGATATAGGAAAGACGGAAAATTCCCAGTATTTCATTGAAAATCAGGACGGTAAAAATAAGCATGACGATATTAAAACAAGCATTTCAGTTTCTATAATTAAATCGCATACAAAGCTGGGCATTGAACTCTCCCGGAAATACCGCCTGCCCGAAGAGATCGTTGACGCCATTAAAGAACACCATGGGACAACGGCCATCTCCTACTTTTATCACCAGGCCCTCGGGTTATTGGGAGACGAAAACGTCAATATCAGCGACTATGAATACCCCGGCCCCAAACCGCAAAGCAAGACTACGGCCGTATTGATGCTGGCGGACGGCGTTGAAACAACAGTCCGGGCATATACCCAGAATAACGAACGCTTTACAACGAAAATCATTGAAGATATAATAGATGATTTGATTCAGCGCAGGATCGCGCAGGGACAGCTTGATGAATGCGACCTTACATTACGTGATTTAAAAATAGTCGCAGATGAATTTTTCAAATTCCTTGCCGGTTATTACCATAAGAGAATCGAATATATCAAGAAATAAGGCTTAAATCTATGCAGACAAATAATAACATATTAATTATTAAATCCACAAACAATGAGCACTTCTTGAAAGATTTTCAGTTGATTTATGAAGTGCCGGGTTATGAGAGTGTCCTTGAAGTCAATACAACAAATTATGATTTTGCCGATACCTCATTAGTTATTAAACTTCAGGAAATGAAAAGCAACAGTTTTATCATTCATGTCAGAAATTTTGAGCTTTCGAACTTCAGCATGCCGGGCCTGCAGGTCAAAGCCCTTAAGTACGGTAAAACCAATGAATTCCTTACCCCGGCTTTTCCTGTTGAAGCCCAGTCCCTCTCTATTATTGTCAGTAATAAAGCGCTGGTTGTTGATATTTATCAATTCCGGGATTTTACATTCATTTTTATCCTGATTGCCTTCATCCTGATTGCCTTATTGTCGATATTTACCGTCCGTTTTATCCGCAGAAAAAAAGAAAATCAAAACCTGAAAGCGGCGGAATTAATAAATCCATTTGATGAAGCCCTCCAGAAACTTGAAGAAATACGCGGAATGCAGATACAGGAAAATAACCGCAAAGAAATATACACCCTGATATCAGAAACAGTCCGCCGCTTTTTTGAACGGATATTTATATTTCCCGCCCTTGAACTAGCCACATCCGAAATTTTAAATGTTTTAAAAAAAGCTGCCGCCGGTAAAAAACTGCCGCCGGATTTTTGTGAAACGGCTTATCATATTTTAAGGATTTGCGACAGGGTCAAATACGCCAAACATATCCCTGCCGGGGAAAACAAAAATAATATTATTGAAGAAGCGGTAGAACTGATCCTTCAGGTCAAAGAAATAGAAGATAAAGAAAGTGAAGAAAAAAAACAAGGAGAAGGAGAAAAGGAATGAACTTCTCGAGTCCCGCTTATCTATTATTACTTTTAATTCCGGTGATTTATCTCTATTTAAAATATAAAGGACCAAAAGGCATAAAATTATCACTGGATTCTACTCTGTACTATTCCTCAACCGACCTGTTCGCAAAAAAGAGGACCGTCCTGGCGAAATTATATCATCCGGTCAGCGACGGGCTGATCTGTATTGCCCTTTGCTTTTTTATAATAGCGCTGGCCAGGCCTCTGGGCGGACACGCGATTCAGAGCGATAAAAACTACGGTATCGACATTGTTCTCGCAATTGACGTGTCAGGAAGTATGCTTAATGTTGATTCCATGCCCGCTTCCCTTCCCTACCGCGATTTCATGGGCAAACGGTATTACCACGACCAGAATCATGAATTAGTTAAAATAAACAGGGTGAATTCCGCCAAGAACGTCATTATGGATTATATTAATAAACAGGCTTTTAACCGCATCGGGATTGTCGTTTTCGCCGGTTACAGCTATACAAAATGCCCCCTTACGCTGGATAAAAATATGCTTATCAAGATTGTCCAGAGCATTGATTTTAATCCTCAGAATGACGGAACGGCTATCGGAATGGGCATAGCCACATCCGTCAACCGCCTTAAGAAATCCGAGGCAAAAAGCAGGATCATCATCCTTTTAACTGACGGGATAAATAACAGCGGCATGATCGATCCCCTTTCAGCCGCCAATATAGCCCGCGACCTCAATATCCGCATATACACAATAGGCCTCGGCAACCCGGAAGGCTATCTCCAGCCGGCCAGCATGGATCTTACTGATTATGAATTACAGATCGGGGTCGGGCTGGATGAACCGATCCTGAAAAAAATCGCGGAAAATACAGGAGGAAAATTCTACAGGGCTTACGATCCCGATTCGCTCAAAAAAATATACGATGACATTGATAAGCTCGAAAAGTCAAAGATTGAAATTAAAAGAAGAGTGCTTTATAAAGAGAATTTTCTGCCTTTCCTTGTAACGGGTTTTATTTTCCTGCTCGCCTATATAGGTCTGACAAGCTTTGTAATAAAAATACCATAAACTCATATTACCTTAAGATATCTGCCGTTATTTAATCTTTCCGGGGATATTCTGATAGAAAAGAAAAACTTTTTATTGTCCATTCCTTTAATGACCGGTCTTTTGATATGTTTTATTTTTACTATTATACTTAATTTAATCCTTTTTTTTTAATAAAAAAATGGCGCAAAAAAAACCCCGCCCTTTAAAGGGGCGGGGGAACAGTATCACTTATTTTTTTGCGCTGTAACAAGCCCAGCAATAAACTGGTCTTTCGCCACTCGGTTTAAATGGGACCTGAGTGGGTTCACCGCAAGACGAGCAGGTGGTTTCATACATCTGTCTGTCTCTTCTGCCTGAAGAACGCATAGCTTCCTTCTTTGCCTTCCTGCAGTCCGGGCACCTAGCAGGCTCATTCTTAAAGCCTTTCTGCGCATAAAATTCCTGCTCTGCGGCAGAAAAAGTAAATGAATTACCGCAATCGCGGCATGCCAAGGTTTTGTCTTGGAACATTGGGTTACCTCCCTTTGATTTAGCCCATAACGGGGTAGTCTTACTCCTCTCCAAAGCTGCACGGGTAAATTCAAAGGGATGAATCGGATAGACTGTCCATCTGATATGGGTCTCTATATATAGAATACGGAATAATATGGAAAAAGTCAAATATATTTCACATTAATACATATATTTTTCAAGCTTCAAAAGGATGGAATTCAATATATCCACATTAATAAACCGGCAGGTATCCTGATAAAATTCCTCTTTCCTCATGGACTTTTCAACAATCTGCAGCGTGTTTTTTTCAATTTCACTTAAATCCAGTCCTAATTCATTAACAGCCGATAGTATATTATCTTCAAGCTGTTTGCCATGTTTTACCAGATAAATGTCTTTGATCAGCTGTACCATATTCTCGCAAACAAAGTCCGCCTTTCCTTTTTTTAAAAGCATTCTTGTAAAATCAATCGTATAACATATGGAATGATTCAGGCTTTTTAATGCGCTTTCTGAAAAATTACTTTTCATACCCTTCCTTTAAAAAATATTTTTCTACTTCTTCCCGGTCGCTGAAATGCCTTTTTGTTTTACCAATTATCTGATAGTCTTCATGACCCTTCCCGGCAATAACCACAATATCATCTTTGACGGCCTTTTTTAAAGCGATTTTTATCGCCTCTGAACGCTCTGCTTCTATCTCATAAGGGGCGCCGCCTGTTTCTTTGACACCCTCTTCAATTTCCTGGATGATTGCCAGCGGATCTTCAGTTCTGGGATTATCGGAGGTAATTAAAATAAAATCGGACAGCTTTCCGGCAATCCTGCCCATTAACGGCCTCTTGGATCTATCCCTGTCTCCGCCCGCTCCGAATACGGTAATAACCCGCCCGTTTTTCCGAAGGATATTCCTCACAGTTTGAAGAAGTTTTTCCAATGCATCCGGTTTATGGGCATAATCAATAATAACAGAAAATCCCCTCTTATTCGGAACATTTTCCATCCTTCCCGCGACTTTAATATTATAAAGGAAGTCCTTAAATATTTCCAGTGAAAAGCTGAGTTCCATTAAAATGATTGAAGCGACGCTGAAATTGTATACATTTGTAATACCCATCATGGATATCCTTATAGGCAATGTATTTATCTCAAATTCCGTATTATCAGGCGTTAACTGTTTTACTAAGATGGGATAATCACTTCCTTTTTTTGAAACAGAATAAGTCTTCAATATAATATTTTTAAATTTCTCTAGATATTTAACCATTTTATCATACAACGGGATATCCATATTTATAAGCGCGGTCCGCTTTTTTTTCTGCGATGAACTCAGAAGGTCAAATATCTTTAATTTGGCTTCAAAATAATTTTCCATTGTTTTATGAAAATCCAGATGGTCCTGAGAAAAATTAGTAAAAGCGGCAATATCAAAATGAAGACCGGCAACCCTGCCCAATGAAAGGGCGTGGGATGATACTTCCATGACACAGTATTTTACACCATCGGACGCCATCTGCGCAAAAAGCCGGTTTAAATAAAGTATATCCGGGGTTGTATTTGAAGCCGGGAATATTTGACTGCCGATGCGGTATTCTATGGTCCCTATCAAGCCGCCTTTAAATCCCAGACTTTGAAATAATGAATATGCCGCAAAAGCCGTTGTCGTTTTGCCGCTCGTTCCGGTTATTCCGACAAGGCACAATTTCCCGGACGGGTTTTCATAAAAATTCCTTGCAAGATATGCCAGAGCTTCAAATATGTTTTCTGCGCCGATAAAATAAGCGTCCGGATAAGCGGATCTAAATTCTTTTAAACGTTCCGCCGAGATGACAAAATAACGGCATCCGTTTTTATAAGCGGATTCAATATAAGGATGGGCATCATCCACATAGCCTGAAGCGGCAATGAAAAGTGTTTGCTGATCAGCATTCCTTGAGTCATTTTCTATTTTATCAACATTAAAGGCCGTATCGAGTCCGGCCGGCATTATGAGAGAATATCCTTCAATGATATGTTTTAAAAGCATCTGTTTTCCTTATAGATTAAATTATTACTGTTATTTAAGCTTCTTCATATGAGCAGTGGAGTGGAAATTCTTTTGCCTTTGCCATGGCATGGACCTGGTTGATTTTTGTCAGCGCTGTATCATAAGTATAAACACCGGCGATACCATAACCTTTGTTATGAACCTGCAGCATGATCCGGGTCGCTTCAGCGGCCGCTTTATGAAAAACGATCCTGATGATCGAAACAACAAAATCCATTGTCGTATAATTGTCATTATGAATGATGACTTTATACAGCTTCGGCTCTTTCACTTCCGGTTTTGAACTTATCTGGAGTTCGCCTTCTAAAATGGGATTACTATTTATTTTTTCCGCCATTGCTTTACCTTAAAATTTAATCTCTTATATTATAATATAAAATATAAATTAAATAAATGGCAAAATCAATTTAAGGACAGTTTCAAAAGTATTTATTCAATAATTTTGGCGGTTTTTTTTGAAACTCTCTTGATATTATCATTAATATTTAACAATTTTCCGGTGTAATAATCGAGTAGGAGGCGGGTTTACACCCGCCGACCTCTCACACCACCCGTACGGTTCCGTATACGGCGGTTCCAATGTTATTTTACCTATTCACTTATTGACAGTTAGCTTTCCTTCAGACCTTGCCTTCAATCTTTAAGTTTCAAGTGGGTAATCTCCTATTGATTCTATGTGCCTTATAACCACGCTGTTTACCTCAGATTCCGTCCGATACTTCCACAGTCGCCGAGATGACCTCGCTTCTGGTTTTATTTGGGCATCATGAGTCAAGCTGTTACCATTCTAACACCGGTTTAGCCCTTCGCGCTTGGTCTTTTGCGCTACTCTGGCTTCTGCTGACTTCTGAAAATCCCTCTCATCACCTTTCAATGACAATAGCTAATATGTAGCGGATTTCCAGATCTCCCCGGGTAATACGCTCGTTCCTTCCCGCTTATACCTGCCGCATTTACGCCTACGTTTTCCGTGTAAGTATCGGACTTTAACGATATTGGCCGTCTTATCCAACATAAACGCCTTATTTGCGGTTTCTGTTCGTCAGGCCAGCGTTTTGCCTCCGGCTTCCTTCAGATTCCGCCTCACGGCGGACACCCTTGCCGTCTGTCCCTCACCAGTTTGTCCGGCTGCCCGGAGAAGTTCACAAACTGGTGAGGGATTCCCCTTACCGGGTGCATAGAGGACTTTAACCTCCAAGAACGTGCGCCCTGCCGGGCGCACTAAAAAAAAGGGGTGAAGAATTATTCTTCACCCCTTTAATAGATACGCTTAATGCAATCCTTTAAATGAAATCTCAATAAACAAAACCTCTCATTTCACTTTCTAATAAATAGTGCAGGCCGTTCCGTTTAAAGTAAATGAAGCAGGCTTTGCATTCGCACCGCTGTAGCTGAGATTGAATCCGAAGCTTATTGTGCCTCCATTCGCTCCGATTGTTCCATTATAGTTTAAATTATTTACTGTAACAGTGGCGCCGCTTTGAGTTTGAGCCGCACTCCAGATCTGTGTGATTGCCTGATTCCCTGCAAATGTCCATACCAGAGACCATAAGCTAAGAGCAGTTGCCGAATTATTCTTTATGGTTACTGTTACAGTTGAGCCCGTACCCCAGTCGCTGGTAATAGCATAGTTCACCGCATAACCGCCGCTGACACTGGAAGCCGTACTCGAGGCAATACTTGAGAGTATAGAACTAGCCGCTGCCGATGACGCCATACTAGACTTGCTGGAGCTCGCCGCTACGGACAACGCAACACTGGAACGGCTTGAACTCGCAGCTATGGACGACGCTATACTCGCCACGCTAGAACTTGCCGCTATAGATGACGCCGCTGCACTCGAACGGCTTGAACTCGCGGCTACGGACGACGCTATACTCGCCACGCTAGAACTTGCCGCTATAGATGACGCCGCTGAAGAAGATACGGCTGTTGAGGAAGCAGACGATGAAGCAGTAGTGAACGGCTGTAAATAGGGTTTAATCAGATTATACTTCCCGGTGCTGACACTCACCCAGTCATCCTGTAAAATACCGCCTGTATCCCCGGAATCACAGTTCCAGCTCCAGAATGTAAAAGATGCACTTTTACCTATATATTGCAGCCAGGTTGTAAGCCATTTATATGGGATAGAACTGGGATTCGTCGCGCTTTCTTCCTTTATGCCTACTTCACCGAAATAGACTGTCGCCAGATTTTGCTTCGTCAGATACCAGTAATAGCTGTCCCACACGCCCTGCATGTTATTCGGGAAAGTTGGATCATCAAACCAGGGCTGATCGGCGACTTCGGGACCGTATTCGTGGACTGAGTACCAGAGATGGTCCTTAGGTATGTTTGTAATAGGCTTATTTTGTACTCCCTGAAGGTTCCCGCCCCACCAATAGTTGCTGCAATTATATTCCTGCACGCCCTGGACAATAAAAATGATATCGGAATCTACGGCATAAAGAGCATTGACGCATCTCTGCGCGGCTCCCTGCCAGTCCGTATTCGTATAGCCGGGAGCATCATAACCCCAGGTAGCCGGAGGTTTCATACCGGTGCCTAAAAATCCTCCATGAGGCTCGTTTTTAATATCCACACCGATGAAATTCGGATAAACTTTATATCGATTCAGCATCATTGTCCAGTCTGATATCCATTGCGCCTCGGAGCAGTTGGTGGTGTACCATAAAGTCTCATTCATATAATTGTCTGCCGTATGGGAATGATTGTCGAGAACAATCTTTATACATAAAGTTCCTGCATATTCCACAATCTTATCAAGTACCTGAAGAGAAGACAATCCCGCCAGATCGACATTCATATTGGTCTGACCCGTATACGGATCTGTCCCATAAGCATTTATCTGGATACTGCCCGGGGTCTTTGTCAGCATATCGTTGCACCATGGTATCCTAATGCAGTTAAAGCCAAGGTCTCTCATCTGCTGGATCATGGATTTATAGTCCCTGGCCCAGAGGCCATGAGGCACATAGTTGCTTGTCTCAAATCCGAACCAGTTTACGCCGGTCAATCTTCCCACCGTTGATGTGTTGATCGCTCTTGTGGAATAATTGCCATTATTTAGAACCGGATTCAAAGAATTATTATCACTATTAATGGAATTAATAGAACAAGACGCTGTAATTATTAAGAACAAAAAAACCGATAAAAAACCGATAATTCTTTTAATGTTCATAAAAAACCTCCTAATGGGGTTCCAGTTTATATTTAATGCATTTATTTAACTCTTATAATTTTACGATAATCAGAATTAAAGGTTATCATTAAAAGATTTTTTATGAAATGAAAATACTAATTAGAAGTAATTTAGAGCGGAAAGATATCGCGCTTATAACCCCTTCTTCCTCGCATACATTATATACCCATCTGATAAGAAACAAAACCATACTTAAGGTATGGTTTTTATCCAACTCTAAGTAGGATTTTATTTTGATTTCGCTTAGACAGATTTTATTGCTCATTTTTTTTGAAAGGTATCCGGGATATTTCCCCTGCCGTACATAAATAAGACTCTTCTGATCAAATTGTAGCAGGAACGGCAGGGAAAATCAATCATTACGGCTCTATTCCCCAGGAAAGAGTTCCAGATACATATGCTGTGACTTTATTCCAATCGACATAGGATGTCGCCGTTGAATTAAATGAATAATCATTTGTCTGACTATAATTTGACCAGTCAGCTTTTGTTAATCTAACCTGGACTTCCGTGTTCGCTCCGGCGCTGATACTTCCCGCTGCACTGGAAAATCCGATTTCAGCGTAATAATCGGCCGTATTCTTAGGTGTCGTCATTTTAACAAACACATTTGTAATATTCGCGGATCCCGCTGTAGCGTAGTCAACCCAGAAATTCTGCGCCTCTTCACCATCAATTGTATAGTAGTATCTCATTTTGATATTGGTCAGGTTTACTGCCGAGGTACCGGTATTTATCAGATTGAATTTAAGGGAGAGGGTATTCTCTGTCGCAGCAGTATTCAAATTAAAAAACTGAACTTTTAATATTCCGGCTGCAGAAGAAGCCGTACTGGAAGAAACTGAGGCCGTGACGCTTGATTTCATACTGCTCACTAAGGAGCTCGCAGCTACGGACGACGCAACACTGGACCGGCTTGAACTCGCAGCTATGGACAACGCTATACTCGCCACGCTAGAACTTGCCGCTATAGATGACGCCGCTGCACTCGAACGGCTTGAACTCGCGGCTACGGACGACGCTATACTCGCCACGCTAGAACTTGCCGCTATAGATGACGCCGCTGAAGAAGATACGGCTGTTGAGGAAGCAGACGATGAAGCAGTAGTGAACGGCTGTAAATAGGGTTTAATCAGATTATACTTCCCGGTGCTGACACTCACCCAGTCATCCTGTAAAATACCGCCTGTATCCCCGGAATCACAGTTCCAGCTCCAGAATGTAAAAGATGCACTTTTACCTATATATTGCAGCCAGGTTGTAAGCCATTTATATGGGATAGAACTGGGATTCGTCGCGCTTTCTTCCTTTATGCCTACTTCACCGAAATAGACTGTCGCCAGATTTTGCTTCGTCAGATACCAGTAATAGCTGTCCCACACGCCCTGCATGTTATTCGGGAAAGTTGGATCATCAAACCAGGGCTGATCGGCGACTTCGGGACCGTATTCGTGGACTGAGTACCAGAGATGGTCCTTAGGTATGTTTGTAATAGGCTTATTTTGTACTCCCTGAAGGTTCCCGCCCCACCAATAGTTGCTGCAATTATATTCCTGCACGCCCTGGACAATAAAAATGATATCGGAATCTACGGCATAAAGAGCATTGACGCATCTCTGCGCGGCTCCCTGCCAGTCCGTATTCGTATAGCCGGGAGCATCATAACCCCAGGTAGCCGGAGGTTTCATACCGGTGCCTAAAAATCCTCCATGAGGCTCGTTTTTAATATCCACACCGATGAAATTCGGATAAACTTTATATCGATTCAGCATCATTGTCCAGTCTGATATCCATTGCGCCTCGGAGCAGTTGGTGGTGTACCATAAAGTCTCATTCATATAATTGTCTGCCGTATGGGAATGATTGTCGAGAACAATCTTTATACATAAAGTTCCTGCATATTCCACAATCTTATCAAGTACCTGAAGAGAAGACAATCCCGCCAGATCGACATTCATATTGGTCTGACCCGTATACGGATCTGTCCCATAAGCATTTATCTGGATACTGCCCGGGGTCTTTGTCAGCATATCGTTGCACCATGGTATCCTAATGCAGTTAAAGCCAAGGTCTCTCATCTGCTGGATCATGGATTTATAGTCCCTGGCCCAGAGGCCATGAGGCACATAGTTGCTTGTCTCAAATCCGAACCAGTTTACGCCGGTCAATCTTCCCACCGTTGATGTGTTGATCGCTCTTGTTTGAGCGCCATCACCGTTTAAGGAAGAATTCGGCAGATTTTTATCCTGATTCATATTATTGATTGAGCATGAAACAAATAATGATAATGAAAATAATACCGTGAATAGTATTATGATCCTTTTCCCTTTCATAAAAACCTCCTCAAAATGAATTAAGTTGAGAGAAAGCAAATCAATCAAAACAACTTAACTTAAACAAATAAAACCATCACTCTTTAAAGTTTTTTATGAAAGGAAAATATTAAATAGATAGGTCTTAGAAAGGGTGCTTTACTCCCCTTTTTTCATTAGTATTATAGAATCAAACAGCCGAATTACACCATACCTTCGGTATGGTTTTTGTCCCACCATGAGTAGGATTTTAATTTAAATATGAAATAATGAAAAAAATCTTATTTTGATCATGGTCCGATAAAAACGGACTCTTTTATTGTGTTCCCGAGAATAAAAACATCAAAGTTGTCCAGTTCTTTTGCTTTGTATTTAACCGTTAAATTATACTCCAGTTTGGAGATATCTAACCGTTTTTTTATGACTTCAATATACTCTTTCTCAAAATATTCAGGAAAGCGGCTGACCTGGACCCGTAAAGATTTTAAGCCGGGGTGCTTTTTTATCAGTTCCATTTTCCCTGTTAACAGAGCTCCGGCATCCTTCCTTACCTCATGAAAAGCGGAAATGTAATCCTCTTTAGTTCCGATTTTTTCCAGCCGGCTGATATAATTTTCTTCGAAATCTATCACGTTTTCCAGATGATTAATCATAGCCGCTTTTTCGTCTTTATTGAAACCTGCCGAACAGCCGTATAACCCGATGATGAGGAATAAAAAAATAAATCTGCATCTTTTCATATTATAAAGATTATATCTTAAAATTTAGGAATATTCAAAAAGTTTTTGATAGCCGCGCTTCTATCTCTGGATTTCATAATCACACCGCCTACAAGAATTCCATCAAAACCAGCTTTAGCAAATCTTATCGCGTCTTCACGGTCTTTACATGAAGAAAGGCTCAGCTTCACGATTCCAGAAGGAATAAGAGGCGCCAGTTCTTCAGCATGCCGCGGATTTTCCTCTAAATTGGCAAGATTACGGTTATTGATCCCGATGATCTCAGCCCCTAATTCCGCGGCCCTTTTAACATTCTGAGGAAAATGCGCTTCAACAAGGGCATCCATACCGAGTGATCCGGCATATTCATAAAGGTCCAGAAGACTTTTATCATCCATGATTTCAGTAATAAGAAGCACCGCGCTCGCGCCGGAGATCAATGCCAGGTCAATCTGGATTCTGTCAATAATAAAATCCTTGCAGAGAAGGGGGATTTTTATATTATGGGATATTTTTTCAAGCACATCGAAATCCCCTCCGAAGAATTTTTGATCAGTCAGTACAGATACGGCATTCACGCCGGAAGCTTCATACAAACCGGCAATTTCAACGGGATCTTCCTCCTCTGCCATTTTGCCCTGGGAAGGCGATTTTCTTTTAATTTCCGCGATCAAGGCAAGGTTTTCAAACTTTCTCAGTGCTTCGAGAAAAGACCCTTTACTTTTATAAGCCTGATCAATATGTTCTCCATACAGATTTTTATATAACCGGACTTCATTTCTTTTATTCTCCATAATATCATCTAATATTGACATGCACTGCCTCCTCATTTGCCGCGATGACAGGCGGCATCATGCCGCTTATTTATTATTTGTGTAGTAAATCAAGTCCTGAAGCGCTTTAAAAGCTTTTCCGCTATCGATGGATTCCTCGGCTGCCTGAAAAGCTTTATTCAGCGGCATTTCCTTTGCGACATATATGGCGAGTCCCGCATTGAGCACGACCGCTTTGCGCGGATCGCCTTTCTCAACGCCCCTGAGGATATTGAGCATCATACTGGCACTTTCTTCAGGAGTATCCACTTTAAGGTTTTGATTTTTACCGCTTAGCCCGAAATCTTCAGCGTTAATAACCTTATCAGTAATTTTACCATCATGAATTTCCTTGATGTACGTTTTTCCCTCAATGCTGGCCTCGTCCAGCCCGCCCTCTCCATGAATAACCATGGAATGCTTATGACCGAGATATAAAAATACCGGCGGGATCAATTCCAGGAGCTCTTTTGAATATACCCCCATAACATGGTACTTGACAGCCGCCGGGTTAACAATAGGACCGAGTATGTTGAAAAGCGTCCTGACTCCGATTTCACGGCGCGTCGGCATCACATACTTCATGGCCGGATGATAGAGCGTCGCGAAGATAAAACCGATCCTGGCCTTATCCATGCACTTTTCTACTTCTTCCTTGCTGAGCTGGATATTGACGCCGAGCTTTTCCAGCACATCCGCCGATCCGCTGTGGCTGGTAACAGAACGGTTGCCGTGCTTGGCGACTGTAATGCCGCTGCCGGCCACAACAAAAGCGCTGGCTGTTGAGATGTTGAACGATCCGGAATTGTCGCCTCCGCTGCCGCATGTATCCACAACCGTATTTTTACCCGATTCTATCCTGACGCAGACGTTGAACATCGACTCTGCGCTTCCCGCGATTTCGTCCGAAGTTTCCCCTTTCATTTTCAGGCCCATCAGGTAAGCGCTTACCTGCGAATGCGTGGCGTTTCCCTTCATAATATAGTCCATCATTTCCTTCGCTTCATCTTTCTTCAGGTCGTTTCTTTCGCTCACCTTTTTAATGAAAGACTTTATCCGGCCGGATATCTTGTCGCTTTGCTGGACTTCCTTCTTTTTCATCACAATATTTACAAAGTTTTTGATGATGGCTTTCCCGTCTTCCGTAAGTATGGATTCGGGATGGAACTGAATGCCGTACACATCCTTGCCCTTCACCTTCACTCCCATAATCTCGCCGTCATCGCTTTCGGCAATGATCTCAAGCTTTGCCGGAAGGCTTTCCCTCTTCGCGACAAGAGAATGGTATCTGATGCCGGAAAGGGAGCTTTTTACTCCTTCAAAAATATCCTTCCCGTTATGCTGTATTACCGAAGATTTCCCATGAAGAATATTCTTTGCCCCGATAATATCACCGCCGTACCCGTAGGCTATGCCCTGATGGCCGAGACAAACGCCGAGCAGCGGGATATCATTATCATTCTTGATGAGGTCCATCGACACATGGGAATCTTCCGGCCGTCCCGGGCCGGGAGATATGATAATACCGTCCGGGCTCATCGCCAGCGCCTTGTCCAGAGTGATCTGATCGTTCCTGTAAACTTTGATGTCGCTGTAGAACTCGCCGACATACTGCACAATGTTGTAGATAAAAGAATCATAATTATCAATGACAAGAATCATAAACTTTCCTCCTTTAACCCTGATCTTAGAGATCATAAGTCATTTTTATAATTTCTTTTGAAATTATTCAAACTTTTACTATTCCCCGGCAGGAATATTACTTTTATTCTTCTCCATAATGACCAGCGTCACCTGTTCCGTTTCTTTGTTACTGCCCGTTATCCGGTAGCCGAGTTTCTGATAAAAATGAAGATTCCTTTCACTTTTCTCCCCGGTGCCCAGAAAATATTTCTGGGCTTCGGGATAGACGGCTTCCGCCGCATTCATGATCGCCTTTCCATAGCCCCGGTTCTGGAAATCCGGGTGGACGATCACGCGCCCGATATAAGCGGTATGGCCAGTCTTTTTCACCCGGGCCGAAGCAATAATCCGCCCGTCAATAAGTCCCTTCAGAATCACATACTCATCAAAAGCCTTCTCCATTGAGTCCTGCGTTTCCAATAGAGGCGGGATATTAAAATCATTATAGAATATCGCCTCGCTGTAAAATGCCGTTTTCTGCAGATTGAGAATTTCCCCGGCGTCCTTAACTGACGCGTTTTCAATAATCACGCCGCTTCTCCTTTTATGACCATCATCTGGTTTCCGCCTTTCTGAAATTCATAATCAACCTTCTCAATGGATACCGATTTTCCTTCCTTCATTATCACCATTTTCACTTCCTCAACATAAAGTGATAGGTTTCCATTCACGTCAAGCAGGGGAAATATCCGCGCTTCTTTAGCAACCCGGCACATCTCCCGGACAGACTCAATATGAAAATCAAGAGATAAATTATCCGTATAGAGAAACAGAAAATGAGAACTGAGTGCAATATCAAACTCCCTGTCACGCACGGGCAGTACCGGCAGTTCCGCGTCAATATACCTTTTTTCCATCTTGCCTTTCTCAAAATCCTCCAGAAACGACCTCATCGCATCCATCCTGATCTTTCCCAGTTCTTCCACAGAAGGAATATCCTTCCAGATAAATTTATTCCTATTGGAGTAAGTCTGTCCGATCACAACCGCATAGGTCTCACGGATCCTTTTTTCAATATCCCTGACGGACATCTGGTAAATGGGATCTATCGAAACAGCCTGGTATCCCATCCGGGCCATCATGCTGTTAAAGCTTGCCGGACCGTCGCCGCAGCCCAGTATCTTCTTTTTCAAATCCGCTTCCTTCAGACCGAACATGCGGACATATTCCTCAAAAGACCTGCCCCATGGCACAACTGATTTATAATGAAATGCCATAATCGCCTCCTATTATTTCGTCCCGCCGAATAACGCGAATATACCGTATTTATAGAAACAGTCCGCGTCCCTGAACCCGGTCTGCCTTAAAGCTTCCAGCTGGTCAAAGAGACCGCCGGGTTTATTTTCAGGCTTGTTTTTATAATTCTCCGGCAGATTGTCATGCGTTCCTATTTCATCCCTTCTATTGTTTGCCGATAATGTCTCATTCATCCAGTCTCTCCACATCCGGAACTGCCATTTTTCGCTCTTTTCGGAAGGCGGTAGAACCACGTCAATATTCAGGAAGAGCCCGCCGGATTTTAATACCCTGAAAATTTTTGAATACAGCCTGTTTTTATTCAATATATCCAGGTGATGGATCGCCATGGATGAATAGATAAAATCATATTTCAATTCGTCCGAATCTTCCGCAATATAATCCTCAAAAGTCCTGAATAAAAAGATGAAATTCCCGGCCTGTAATTCTTTTTTTGCCTTATTCAGCATGATTTCGGAACCGTCCAGAAGCTCAAATTGATTGTTGGGATATTTCCGGGCCAGAATTTTACTGATCACTCCGTCGCCGCAGCCAAGGTCCAGAAACATCAGATTTTCTCTGTTTTCAAAGTGATACTGGAAGATGTCCATCAATAATTTGATAGTCCTTTTCCTCTCTATCAGGATCACGTCATTGGAATTCAGGTAATAATTAATCTGCTCCATTCCTCTGTCATTGATCCAGTTATTGTTTTTATCTATCATTATCTTCCCCGCTTATTTTTATCTTTTTATAATCTTTCTTTTCTTTTTGTATAAAAGCGCCTGTTATCGCCCGATAAACTTTTTCGGCGATATCCGGGTCCATGCCGTATTGAGCGGCATTCACCCTGCTCTTTTCCAGTACTTTTCTGACCCTGTCCGGCGCTTTAACATCTTTAATACTTGACTTCAAGCTCGCCGCCTTTTTAACAAAAGAACTTCTAAGCGCCAGAAGCTTTATAATTTCCAGATCGATCCTGTCGATTTCCGTCCTGACTTCTTTCAGCGTATAAGATTTATTTTCCATAAGCCCCTTCTATACCAGCGCTGCCATCAAAGCCTTCGCTTTATTAATGCTTTCCTCGTATTCCCTTTCCGGCACTGAATCATATACAATCCCGGCGCCGGCCTGCAGATAAACGGTTTTATCCTTATAGATCATTGTCCGGATCGTGATGCATGTGTCAAGATTGCCGCGAAAGTCGATATAACCGACCGCACCGGCATAGATACCGCGCTTTTCAGGTTCCAGTTCCTCTATAATTTCCATGGCCCTTACTTTGGGCGCGCCGGAAACCGTACCGGCCGGGAATGTCGCGCCGATGATATCGAGAAGGTGAACATTCTCTTTCGGCCTCCCTATCACATCCGATACAATGTGCATGACATGGGAATACCGTTCGATATGGAACATATTCTCAACATAAACCGAACCGTATTCCGAGATCTTACCGACGTCATTCCGGGCCAGGTCCAGCAGCATCGTGTGTTCTGCAAGCTCCTTCCGGTCGCTGAGAAGCTCCTTCTCAATAGACAAATCTTCCGCGGCGTTTCTCCCGCGCTTTCTTGTTCCGGCTATGGGCCGCTCCAGGACTTCATCCTTCTCCCCGGTTTTGATCCGTTTGACCATCACTTCCGGGGAAGAGCCGATAATTTGAAAGCTGTCAAAATCGATATAAAACATATAGGGCGAGGGATTGATCATCCTCAGCTTCCGGTAAATATCGAATGGCGCTGTTTCTGTCTTCATACTGAACTTCTGGGAAAGCACAACCTGAAAGATGTCGCCCGCTATGATGTATTCCCTGGCCTTTTCCACGGCTTTCATGAAGTTTTCCTTTTTGAAATTGCTGGCGAGGCTTATCTTATTCTGATCCGTTTCGACAACGCGGCTGGGAGCTTTGGCCTGAAAAAGCCTTTCCTCATATTTCTTTAAGAACTCGCGGGCTTTATCTTCCTCATTCTGATGATAAGTAAAAGTCATCAGCACCAGCCTCTGGCGTATGTGGTCAAAGGCGATCAGTATCTTCGGAAGGACCATGTATATATCCGGCAGATCCATCCTGTCCGGCTTTGTGTCCGGAATATTTTCATAATACCGGATCGAGTCGTAGCCGAAATAGCCCACAAGGCCCGCGCTGAAAGGCGGCAGACCTTCATGCTTGATTTCCTCAAATGAGTCTACTATAGACTTTAACTCATTGACCGGGTTTTCGCTTTCATACTGCTCGATCTGGTTCTGAAAGACAATTTTTACCATCTTTTTCTTGGCGGTAAATTCGAGCTCGGGCTCGAAGCCGAGGAAGGAATACCGCCCGATCTTTTCACCCATCTCGACGCTTTCAAGAAGAAAGCCTTTTATGCTCTCTTTTTTTAAAGCGAGAAACGCGGATACGGGCGTCTCGATATCCGCCGGGATTTCTTTATAAACCGGATGGATCTTGAACTTTTCCTTCATTTTATTCTCCTTTTTTGTTCTTTTGGATTAAAAATTAAAAAACCCGCAGGTGTTTAAACCTGCGGGTTTTTATCTTATATAATAAGACATATCTCTCCCAACTCGGCACTACACCTCACTTGACATAATTTTAAACCACCACCAGAAGAAGAAAAGTTTGGAAATCTGGAGAGAACTCATTGGAAGTCTCCTTTTTTATCAGGTTTTATTCTAGAGACAAAATAATAATATGTCAAATCATATTTGTAAATATTTTAATAAATCTTAAAATCCAGACCCAGATTAATAAAAAATCCGTTGATCTACAGGGGATAACCCGGCGTCACGCTGAAGAGTTCAAATTCATAACCGGTCCTTAAAATCAATCCGATACTTTCCGACGCTTTCAATTCCATATAAAGGAGAGGAGCCAGGGAGAGCGCATAGAGACTGCCGTCAATCGCGCTTCCTGTGTTGGTTTTGATCATTGTAAAGGATGTATTCAGTCTCAGGCCGGGCGCTGTATCAAAACCAAGTCCGATCTTGAAAGAACGGCCAAGATCAAAGACGGCCAGAGGCTCTATAATAAGGCTCAATTTTGAAGTTTTATAAATTCTATCATAAACATTATCAAAAACAATAATATCCGCCGACCTGACCATCTGATATTTATAATCCACCATCATTGCCAGGTCAAGATCAAAACTATTGCTGACGCTCTCAAGCCGAATTGAGCTATGGAAATTCCGTATCCGGCACCGAATCCCAGAGTGACGCCGGAATACGCGGCACCCTCAGGCGCCCGGGACGTCATGCCGAGATTATAGGCCGTATTGATATCGATAACAATACCGGCAAAAACAGCCCTGCATAGAATTAGAATTAATATCGATAAAATCACTTTCCGCATTGAACTTTCCCTACTTTTTTTCATAAACATCGTTAGAATAAGTACCGGGATTTAAAGGCAAGATTGAAATCCCGGCCTCTGAAATCCCTTCCGAGGAAGTCCCGTTCATATAATAATATTGATTGAAGGGCGTATTATCGGTAATCATAACATTTGTCGGAACGCCTCCAATGCAGTTTGATGTTATGATCAGGTTCGTAATTATAGAAGAAAGAAATAATACTATTTTCTTCAAAAAAATCTCCAAAAATGCTCTATCATTTTTAACGGCATTTTATTAAAAACGCTTAAAAAGCATAGCTTCAATAAATTATTTTTATTGAAAATATTGGACCGTTATTAAATAACACGGGAGGCGAAACTGTACTGTCGTCCGAAAGCATCCTCCCGGACATTTTCACTGACCGATTTTATTTTTTGATTTTTGTCAGCCCCATGAGTATAATGACAGATGTCATAAATCGGGGGCTCTGGTATTGCCCTTAATCAGCAGGAAGGATTTAAATGGATCATAATTATTTTGAGGAAACGGTCTATACAATGACGAGCGATGCTCTATCCCAGGAGGGTTTGTTAATCCGCCCTGCCGGGAGCCCCGTAAAACCTGCCGCGGTTGTCTGGGTCCATGGTTTTGCAAGTAATTATTATCAATTCAACGCCGTTCAGATCGGACGTATGATCGCCGGCGCCGGCTTTACATTCATCACAGGAAATAACCGCGGCCATGACTTCGGCGCAATATACTACACGGATAAAGGAGCGCCGATGCTCTATGGAGGCGGCTGGGAACAGTTGGAAGAGTCTCCTCTGGATATTTCCGCATGGATCGATTTTGCGGCCCAATTGGGGTATAGCCGCGTTGTGCTTCTGGGGCACAGCCTCGGGGCTTTGAAGGTCATGCATTACCAGGCCGAATGCCGGGACCCGAGGGTCGCAGGGCTGATATCCGCTTCGCCTCCTCTGCGCGGCGGGAATATCGATCCGGAAATCCTGAAACAGGCCGAACAGCTTTCAAAGGCGGGCCGGGGCCGCGACCTCCTTCCCTGGGGATCTTTCTTTTTAGGCGCGGGCACGCTTAGCGCTCAAAGTTATCTCGGCTTAGTGAAGAACGGCCGGAAAGTAATGGAAAGTTTTATCGGCAGGATCAGCTGTCCCCTGCTCGCAGTATACGGCACAAACGAAGGCTGGGTTGGCGATGAGAAAGACCTGGAGACAATCCGCGTCTCCGCCGTCGCCTCTCCTCAAGTCGCCACAGTCATGATCGAAGGGGCCGACCACAGTTATACAAATCACATAAACGAAGTTTCCCGGGCATTTATCGATTGGATCGGAAAAGCGGTACTATAGTTTTGAATAATGACATCTCTTGAAAAAAATTATACCGGCTTCCTTTTTAATCTTTTCCGGGATCAATCCTGTAATAACCGGGATTTTTCTAGTTCCATAAATTCAGTTTTCAGGAAAAGGCAGTTCCAGGTACAGGGACTTTTTTTTACTCTTTCCCGGGGCCATGCCGAAATTCGATACGGATATCCCCGCCAGGCGTATCCTTTTCTCGCCGGCCTCGGTTTTATCCAGAAGCTTTTTTACTTCACGGAAAATGATCGCGGCGCCGCTGACAGGCTCCGGCAGGCTGACGCTCCGCGTGATCTGCTTAAAATCAAAATACTTGATCTTGAGGGTAATGGTCCTGCCTTCTGTGCCGTAACTTTTCAGGATTCTTTCAACTTCGAAAGAAAGGTCCTCCAGAAGCTCCTCGATTTCCATTCTGTCAAGGATATCCTTCGGCAATGTCACCTCGCGGCCGATGGACTTCCTTTCATAATAGGGCTGGACCGGCGACTCATCGATGCCTCGGGCGAGGTTGTAAAACCATTCCCCGCCTTTGCCGAAATACTCCGTCAATTCCTCTATTGTTTTTCCCTTCAGGTCAGCGCCGTTTTTGATACCGAGCTCAAGCATTCTTTTCTCAGTGACCTTCCCCACCCCGTAAAAACTGCCTATGGGGAGCTTCGCGATAAACGATTCCGCGTCCTCGGGAACAACAACGGTGAGGCCGTCAGGCTTTTTGAAGCCCGACGCGACTTTCGCTATAAATTTATTGAACGAAACACCGGCTGAAGCGGTCAGGCCCGTTTTTTCATATATCTTCCGCTTGATCTCTTTAGCGATCCGGTACGCGAGAGGCATCCCTTTTTTATTTTCGGTCACATCAAGATAGGCTTCGTCGAGCGACAGGGGCTCGACAAGATCGGTATATTCATGGAATATTTCATTGATTTCCGAGGAGGCTTTTTCATACAGGTCAAAACGCGGCTCTATCAATACGGCCTTCGGGCAGAGCCGGAGCGCCTGCGATGAGGCCATCGCGGAATGGATGCCGAATTTACGGGCCTCATAGGAGCACGTCGCCACAACACCCCTGTCCTGCGGGCGTCCGCCGACGATTATGGGCTTGCCCTTCAGTTCGGGGCGCTCCCTCTGCTCAACCGACGCGTAGAACGCGTCCATATCGACATGGATGATTTTTCGGATTTTCATAATGAGATATTATAACAGAGATTAATAAGAAACAATAATGTCGTATTGATAAGTTTCACCGCCAAATAACGGGTAATCCGCTAATGCACGCGAATAGACGCGAATTGAAAAGAAGGAGTATTAATTGGAACTGTTAGGAGATGATGAATGATAAGGTATAAAATTTATTAGCGTGAATTCGCGTGGCTTAGCGGAAGACTTAACTTAATATACATACCTAGCCGGTAATTATTTTTTGAATTTATGAAAAGTCTGATTTGTACCTAAACTTCCTGCCCCTTCGGTAAGATCAGGGCATCGCTTCCCGTCTTCCTGTCTTCCTGTAAAATAGATATGACATTTACAGGATTTTATTATCCCAGATCAATCAGTTCGTAACTCTGGATTCCCAGGCCGATCTTCTCCGCGTAATCCAGGCAGTTCCGCCAGTCGGTGTTGGGGTAAATCATCGTGAATTTATCCTTTTTTTGAGAATCCCTGCCGCCGATCACGCTTTCTTTATTGGCCTCGGTTTTATTGACCAGGTCGACACAGGCCCTGTCGATAGCGACAGGGTCATAGGAAGCCAGGATGCCGATGTCCGGCACGATCGGATAATCATTGAAATTCCAGCAGTCGCAGTTCGGCGAAACATCGATGATAAAATTGATATGAAAATGCTGTTTGCCATGAAGGACCGCGTAAGCGTATTCCGCGATTTTTTCCAGCGTGTTTGTCGCGCCCCAGACAACCTGCGCGGCGTCATAATAGCAGACAGCGACGCACTGCCCGCAGCCCACGCATTTTTCATAATCGATGACGGCCTTTCTCTCGCCGTCAATATGAACGGCGTCATGAGCGCAGTTTTTCACGCATTGGGAGCATGCCGTGCAGTTTTTCCGGTTTATTTTCGGCTTATTGCCGGAATGCATCTCAAGTTTTCCGCCCACGGAACCCGAACCCATTCCCAGGTTCTTCAAAGCCCCGCCGAAACCGGCAAGGTCATGCCCTTTGAAATGGTTTAACGAGATAATGATGTCCGCATCGGCAATGGCCGCGCCGATTTTCGCCGTCTTGCAGTTCTTCATTTTTATGGGGATCTCGCGGTAATCCGTTCCTTTGAGCCCGTCAGCGATGATGACATTACAACCGAGCGCGAGCGGATTATAACCGTTCTCAGCCGCGCTTCTCAGATGGTCGACGGCGTTGCCGCGGCCGCCCTTGTACAGGGTATTGGCGTCCGTGACAAACGTAAAAGCTCCGTTCGCCTGGAGGAGCTTCGCGATCCTGGCGGCAAAATTCGGGCGTAAATAGGAAAGATTGCCCGGCTCGCCGAAATGAACTTTTAAGGCCGCGAACTTTTTATTTAAATCGAGGGAAAGGATCCCCGCCTTTTTAACGAGCGCTTCCAGTTTGTCCGGCAGGTTTTTCCCAGGAGAGGTTCTGAGATTTGTAAAAAAGACCTTCGCTTTTTCCATAATAGATAAACTCCATTTAAAAATTTTATCCGGATAAGCTTTTGCCGTTTAACGGACAAAAACTTTATTCTTCATTATAATTTCAATAGCCGGTTCTTTCAAATAATAGATAGTCAGTTCCAAAGAATTTGATTTTTTGGAACAGACCTTTATCTTTTTGATTGAAAAATAAACCCGCCGGACTTATACTTATCAGTATTATTTTTATCCGGGGGCTTTATGCTTTTAACTTTAATTCTCTGGCTTTTCACATTCCTATTCAGCTGTATTTACGGGCTTATGCTGATCAGGCTTTTTCAATTTATGTTCCGCTTGAAGCCGGAAGAGATCCCGACCCCGGCCGAGCTATTCTTTACCGGCATCGCTTTTTTAACCGTTTTCACACTTTATACTTCATTATTTATAAAGATTGGCCTCATAGCGGATATTATTTTGATATCCGGCGCTGTCATTTATACCATAATTGATTCCCGTTTTATTAGAAATATATTCCTGAAATATGAAAATGACCCGCCCGGCTTATCCCCGTTTTTAATAAAAGCGGCGCTGGCAATCTTTTTAATCCTTCTTTTCGAGACATCGGCCTACCGCCCGAAAAACTATGATACGGCCCTCTATCACGCGCAGGCGATCCATTGGGCGGAATCTTTACCCGGCGATTCCAGGATTGGGTAATCTTCACAAACGGCTGGCATACGACAGCAGCTGGTTTGTTCTCACTCCTCTGTTCAGCCTCAGCTTTATAAAAGATCAATCGTTTCATGCGCTGAACGGGCTTTTTCTCCTGATCGGCAGCTTATTTTTCCTCGGAGGGATACAAAAATTAATATCAGGAAAAAAATCAATGGCCGTCTGGCTGCGGGTCCTGATATTGCCTATGGCCCTGTTATTTTTTACAAATTTCGCTTCATCGCCTGATTCTGACACTCCCGCGGGGATACTGATCTATTTTGTTTTTATTACTTTTCTTGAAAAAATAGAATCGGATAATACTAATTCTTCTGACAATAAAAATTTCCAGCGCCCCGATCTTTATTCTGTCTCTATTTATCATAATTTCCGAGCTCTTTAGAAAAAGGTTCTTACCCGCCCTGTTTCTCTGTCTGATAAGCTTTATAGCGGTTCTTCCATGGCTTGCCAGGAATATCATCCTGTCCGGATATCTGATCTATCCTTTTTCCGCAGTCAATATTTTTAATTTCGACTGGAAGATTCCGCTCTCTGTTCTGGAGGGCGATAAAAAAGGGATGGAAGACTGGTCTTTCCCCATCCGTAATATGGACTTATTTACCTATCTTCCCCAATGGTATTCAAAAATAAGATTACCGCATATTCAATATAAAATTGTTCTTACCCTATTGATGGGTTTTTCAGGTATTTCCATTCTTGCTTATATTTTTCTTTTCTTTAAAAATATTAAAAAGGTTTTTTCAGCGTTCAAAAACCAGAGCAAATATATAATATTTTACATTACAGCATATGCCGCCGTAATTTTTTTATTCATCACCGCCCCCGATGTCCGCTACGGTTCTTCCTTTTTCGTTCTTTTTTTACTTCTCCATATAATCCCGGCATTAATGGTATTGACCCATAAAACAGTCTTCCGGCTGTCATTTAAAAGAATTTATTGCCTTTTGATAGTCTTTTTTATGATCTCATTTGAAGTATTTCTCTTCAACAGATATTTTTTTACCGGCCGTGTCAACCTCTACGGTACTGAAAAAACATCTATCGTTTTACACCGGCTGGTTCTGCCTGCAGAATATCCGCTTGATTCTGAAAATTACCGGACTTTGATGCTCACCTCCGGGACTTATTCATTCCCGGCATATCTGCACGGTTCGGACTCATGCTGGTATTCCCCTTTTCCTTCAATACCAGAAGTTGAATTTAATAATTCAAAGCCCGTATTACGTGGGCCTTCTGTATTATCCGGCTTTAAAAGCGAATGAATATTATCCGGCCTTCTTTCTGAACACAACATATTTAAGCCCGAAAAAATTGAATAAAGCGCAGAAAGCCGTCGCCGCGATAAATCCGGCTTCTTTCAGATGGGTTAATGAAAAAACAATCTTATTGATTAATGTATTAATGATGAGAGAAACAGCATAAAAAAGAATATAAACCGTTGTTTCCCGGATGCTTCTTCCGGCCTGTTCAAAAGTCCAGAGTTTATTCATGATATATGTAAACAGCGTCGCGGCGATAAATGAAACAGCCTTTGCCGGACTGACCCCCAGCGGCTGGAATAAAAGTATATATACCCCGTAATCAACGCCGGCGGCCAAAAGGCCTGTGATAATAAACCGGAAAGCCTGCCTTATCCCTTTTCTATCTGTCAAAAACTTCAATCGGTTTTATCCCTATATGTATTCAATTTTATCTCATAATCGCTTTTATGTATTTTAACAACGGTGTCCAGAATCAGCCCGATGGAAAGGAGCAGCATCGAAAAAAGCATCAAACCGGTGGAAAGAACCGCCGAGGGAACTTTATAGACGTATTTAAATTTAAAGTATTCAATTATAACAGGAATGCCGATCCCTATCCCTAGGCAGAGGCATAACAATGAAAGCATCCCGAAAAACGCCAGCGGTTTATAGTCCTTGAATATCATAAAAATCTTTCTGATCACTTTTATCCCGTCCTTGAATGTATTCAGCTTTGAATGGCTGCCCTTTGGCCTTTCGGAATAATTTATCGGCACTTCCAGGATGCCAAAGCGCTTATCCAGGGCATGCAGGGTTATCTCGATTTCCAGTTCAAAGCCCTCGCTCAGGACCGGAAAGTTCTTGACAAATTTACGGTTGAAGACACGGTAGCCGCTCAGAATGTCTTTGAGACCCGACTTAAAAATAAAGTTGATCAAATTTTTCACAAGCCTGTTCCCGAAATCATGAAACTGCCGCTTGTTCTGGCGGGTATAAGTTCCCTCCGCAAACCGGTTGCCCACGGTCATATCCGCTTTTCCTTCCAGAACAGGCTTAAGAAGTCCCGGCAGATCCGCCGGAGAATAAGTGCTGTCAGCGTCTACCATCACATAATAATCCGATTCAATCTCACGGAAGGCTTTTCTGACAGCGTTCGCCTTGCCCTGTTTTTTTTCAAAAAGGACGCCGCCCTTTGCTTTTATGCGGGAAAGTATTTTCTGCGCCATCATTTGCGTCCTGTCTGTGGAATTATTATCAATGATATAAATAAAAGCCTTCGGACTTGCCTTCGCGAAATCCTCTATCACCTTTTGAATGGTTTTTTCCTCATTAAAGGCGGGGATAATAACGGTTGTCTTCATATTCAATAAGCCCCCTTTCTTTTCAGAACAGCGCCGGCGGTTTTAAACAGGATGATCAAATCAAGCCAGAGCGACCAGTTTTCAACATACCATGTATCCAGTTTTAAGCGCTCCTCAAAAACCAGCTCATTCCTTCCCGATATCTGCCATAAGCCTGTTAGACCCGGCTTCGTCAGCAGGATGATATCCTTAAAATCTTTTATCTCTTCTTTTTCCCTCGGCAGATACGGCCTCGGCCCCACAATGCTCATTTCACCCCGCAGAACATTAAAAATCTGCGGCATTTCATCCAGAGAAGTTTTTCTTAAAAACCGGCCCACCCTTGTGACGCGCGGATCAAAACCCCTTAATTTTTTAAACTTTTTCCATTCACGGGAGGCTTCAGGACGGCTTTTCAAATAATCCTCAAAAAGCCGCTCCGAATCAAGATACATTGTCCTGAATTTAATGCAGCGGAATAATTTATCGTTTTTTCCCACCCTGTCCTGAATGATGAATGCCGGCCCTTTTGAATCCAGCTTGATGAATAAAACTATAACAGCGACAAGGATCAGGAAAAAAGGCATAAAGAGAATACAGAGAATGATATCAAACACCGTTTTTATCAAGCGGTTAAAAAAAGAATGCAGATTGTTTTTAATCTTAAGTAAAAATATTTTTTCCATAAAGAGATAATGCAGCTCCGTGTTCATCAGAGAAATACCTATCAAATCGGGGACAAGTACGACATTTTTAGCATATTTCTGGACATGGTTCGTCAGCTTTGTCAGCTCATTTCTGGAAAGCCGGGGCAATGAAATAATGACAGTGGAAATATCCAGAAGACGGGCAAACTTCGTAAAATTTTTTATTTCCCCAAAAACAGGATATTTTTTTCCGTCAATAATGATCTCTTTCATTTTCCTGCCTTCATACAAAAACCCGACGACATCGTAGCCAAGCTGTTTTTCATTAATCAGGCCTTTGACAGTACTGACGGCGCTTTCACCCGTTCCCAGGACAAGGACTTTTTCCTTCCAGATGCCGATGATATAGAGCAGCCTCTTACCCCAGTAGCGGAAAAGGATCAATATAAAGGCCAGGTAAATCCAGAGAAAGAGAAGGACAAGCCTGGAAATATTGGAATACATGCTTCTGACAATTATCGTGAAAAACACAAACAGGATCGTTATCGAAACCGCTTTCATAATGGTTTTTATTTCTTCCCAGAACGGATAACGCGACGTATAAAGTCTTTCAAATATCATAATAGCAATAAAAATAACAGGGACCCACCAGATGGAAATATAATACTCAAAAGAAAAATCATATGTCGCGATATCCTTTAAAAAGAAATAGGCAATGTTGGCTCGCGTAAATGATGCCAGAAATAAAGCCGTGTAAAAGGCCGCCAGGTCCACTATCAGTAAGCCCGCGAACCTCGCGATAACCATCCATCTTTCTTTCATTCTATTTCCCCTTAAAGAAACAGGCTATTTTCTCATCCGTAAATTTTTGATAACGCTTCTGGAATTCCTGCTTTGAAAACCTTTCAGCGTTTTTACGTATTTTTTTAAAATCATACCGGTCTTCCGTTTTTTCAAAAGAGAAAACCGCGTCCATCAGGCTTTCCTCATCCTGGCTTTTAAAAAAGACGCCTGTTCTGCCTTCAATAACCGTTTCAACAGCGCCGCCCCTGCCGTAAGCTATCACAGGCGTCCCGCAGGCCTGCGCTTCCACCGGCAGAAGCCCGAAATCTTCCTCGGCAGCGAACACAAACGCTTTTGCCCTCTGCAGGTAATCCCTGAGGGATTCCGAACTCTGGTAGCCCAGAAATTCGATATTTTTAGCCTTTGCGGCCAGTTTTTTTATTTTCTTTTCTTCCGGCCCCTTACCTATAATAAAGAGCTTTTTATCGCTCATCCGCGCGAAAGCCTTCACTATAATGTCCATCTTTTTATAAGGCACCATCTGCGACGCGGCGACATAAAAATCTTCTTTTTTTTCATAAAGCTTGTAAAAATCGACGTCGGCGGGACCGTAGATGACTTCCGCTTCCCTGTTGTAAAGCTTTTTTATTCTTTTCGCGACATAAAAAGAATTGGTAAGGTAATAATCCACCCTGTTAGCCGATATGATATCCCAGGTCCTGATCCTGTGAAGAACATTTTTCGCGTACCATCCCAGGATCCCCCTGTCGAGGCCGGCTTCCCGGAGATATTGAAAGGTCAGGTCCCACGCGTAACGGACCGGCGTGTGCATATAGCAGATGTGCAGCTGGTTCGCGTTCGTCAGAACGCCCTTCGCCACCGAATGGGAAGTGGAAAGGACCACGTCGTACTGCGAGAGGTCAAAACCCTCGATGGCTTTAGGGAAAAAAGCCAGCAGTTTCTGATAATACCTGCCTGAAAATGGTATTTTCTGCAGCGATGACGTGATAATCCGGGCCGGATCAATGACGGAGCTTGAAAAATTTTTTGTCCTGACCAGCGTATAAACCGGCGATGGATAAAGCTCATAAATCGCTTCCAGGGCCCTCTCCCCGCCGCGCATACCGGTAAGCCAGTCGTGGACTAAAGCTGTTTTTAAATTATTATCATGAACAATTTTTTTTTCTTTCAATTTTCTCTCCTGCCATGGTATATTAACACTATTTTATCGGTTTTTAAAAAAGATATCTCAATAAGGGAGTGTAAATCTAAAAATCTTCGATTTTTAGATTTACACTCCCACTATTATAAAGTCCCTTGTTATATAAAAAGGCTCAGCAGCGTGGAGTTCGCTGGCGAACTTAGCTGCTGAAAATCTCAAACAACGGCCGATTTTTACCTTTACTCATAATGCCTCAAAGCGTCGGCCGATGACAGGTTCGCAGCCCTTCCGGCCGGAAAAAAGGACGCTATTACGGCAATAATGAGAAGAATGAAAACAAAAAGCGCGACATTGGCCGGCGATGTGACAAAATGCAGATGGTTATTGAGAATAAAAATGGAAAAAGCGTTGCTTGTCGTTTCAATATAGAGAAGCGACAAAAGCCACATTACAATATATGAAAGAACTATGCCTGCAGCGGACCCAAAAAATGTCAAAAGGACCGTCTCGCTGATAAAAAGATTTCGCACATCAATTTTTCTCATTCCTATGGAACGCATCGTTCCTATCTCCCTCGTCCTCTCCTTAATGGACATTCTCAGGGTATTGACAACCCCGATTTGAGTTATGAAAAACAGAATAATGAAGCCGAAGAACGTGGTCATTTGAATCAGCGCCGCGTATTGAAGCGTATCGGTCCCCTCTTCATACATTGTGGTCAATCCCAGGAAAACTCCCACGGCTTTATTTTTATTCAATCCGGCATAATTTTTCTCTATTTCGTCGGAACTCTTCGCCCTCGGCATCATGATCCATTCTTTTGTGAATAGTTCCGCCGCAGGGCTGTTCCTCCAGCTGTTTATATTACCGCCGCTCTCGATTTCCGGTAAATTATTACGGTACAGATCCAAAAAATCCTTTTCATTCAATAAAATGACATGCTCCAGGTTGGGATCCGCCGTTTGAAAAATCCCCCCGACCTGGAATCTGTTTGTCAGGAATATGTTTTCCCATCTAGATTTATAGATGATTTTTATCTGACTTCCCGCCCCGGCGGAAATCTTTTCCGCAAGAAAGGCGGAAATAATCACCATGTTGGTCAGCGGCAGATCTCCCCAATTGCCCTTTATCAGTTTTAATTGATTGCTGAGCTTGAGAATAATGTCTTCGTTAGTAGAAAAACCCAGCAGATCAATTGATGAAAGCTTTTCTTTGAGAGGAATGCAGGCCGTTTCAGCCTGAAGCCCTTTGTATAAAATATCCGCCTGCCGCCGCGTTGTTTCGGGATCATTCAGGATGATGAGAAGCCTGTCCGTTTCATAATCCCTGTAGCCCATCAGTTTTTTGATGTCCGATATCTTGATATAGACTGAATCGCTGATAAAGATGCTGGTGGCAGCTTTAGTGATGCCGACCACTCTGAGTCTGGCCGACTGGACCTGCCCGTATATGGTATGAAGGCTGATCTTTATATAATCATTGAGCGCGACCCTTAATTTTCTGGCATACTGCCTTGTGATGATGACGCCGTTCTCTATACCGGAATTGGTAAAATCGGCGGGAGAACCGTACTCAAGCTGAAGTGTATCCATAAATCCGGGTCCAGGCTCGATTCCGTCGACATAAATGTCCGCGCCGCTGCCGTTCCCTATCCCTCTCGTCCAGACGCTGATGCTTTCATGGATCGCTTTTACATTTTTAACTTGCTTTTGAATGATTTCCTTCATCCGTTCCTTATCGCGGATCACGGAGATGTTTTTATATAATCTTTCATGATTTACGATCTGGATATGCCCGACCCAGTTGACAAGAAGTTTATTCAGGATAATATCCGCCATCCCGTCGCCGATGGATGAAAACAGCATCAGAACCATGATGCCGAACGCGATCACAACGCCGAGAAGAAGGTTTCTCCGTCTCTGACGGAACAGGTTCCGCAGGCTCAAGTTAAAAATCAGCTTCATTATCGACTCCTCATTCTTTCGAAAAAGCTTCAAGGGGTTTTATCTTAAGCGCCAGGCGTATCGGATACAAAACAGCGATTAAAGTGAAAATAAAAAGCTGGAATATGGATATAATATTTTCCTTCAAGCCCAGGAAGGGCCTGAAATGGTCCGAGGCGAAAAAGAGCGCGGCCATTTCCTGCGTGCTGACGGTGATATTCATCATGGATAAAAAACGGACCGCGAAATTCCCCGCGATTATCCCGGCGCCCCCGAAGCAGAGCGTCAGCAGGAATGTTTCGGCGTAAAAAAGCTTCGCGATAAAGGCTTTCCTTGCCCCGACGGAACGCATCATCGCCAGTTCGCCCGTCCTTTCTATGACGGCCATGTTCAGCGTGTTCATGATCACCATGATAACGACAAAATAAAGAAATAAAACAAAACCCCTGATGACATTCATAAAAAGGGATGTGCCGTCATAGAGCATTCCCGCCACGCGCTGCCATGGGACCGCCTTGGCATCCAGCCTGGCCATCCACAGCATATAATTAAGCTTTTTTACGGCCTTTTCAATGTCCGCTCCCTGCCGGAGTTTTATTGCAATATAATTATATGTCCCCCGGTCAATATCTTTCAGATTGTCCCGGCCGGAGGATTCACTGCGTTTAAGCTTATGAAAATCATAGGCTTTAACAGAAGAATTCTGAGACGTCAGCGTGGAACCGGAGAAAAGAGAGTCCATATTGTCATCTTTAATTTCAAAAATCTTCTTTTTTTCAGCGGGGATATTTTTAGCCGAATCTTCGGCTGTGACATAATTAAAGCATTCCCTGAAGGACTCTATGTCCATCAGTGAAAAGTAGCCCCACATGTGATTATAATCCCTGTACCGCATCACCCCTTTGACAGGCAGGCGTATATCCTTTCCCGTATCTTTTGACATGCCCATAAAAACAAGATTGGTTTTTATGATCAGTCCCTTTTTTATTTTCGCGGCAGAAGGCATCAGATGCGAATTTGTCAGCGGAACTCCCGCCGGCAGGATCCAGTAGCCGTTCATTTCAAAAATATGGTCTCTCCATCTCTGTGAAAAGAGCACACCCCTCTCGCCGTTTGTCAGAACACCGCCTTCGCTGATAACGGCGTTATTCCCGCAGAACCTTTGAAAATCATCGAATTTAACGCCGAGGAGATAGCACCAGGCCGGGTTGTCTTCTTCCATCACGATGGAAAAACCCATCGCCAGGGGCATGAATTTCTCCACATCGGCCTCTTTTTCCAGGAAGCTTTTTATATTCGTGTAGCCTTCAATGCTTGTCATTTCCCTGACATTCTGGAAAAGAATATCCTCGGCTTCCTGGTTTGTGGATATAAGTCCGATATCCCCAAGGAATGAATCTGTCATACTGAAGAGCATGTTTTTATTTGTGCCGGCTATGACGCCGTTGCCGGCTGTCATAATGAACGCGGCAAAAAAAAGGATCAGACCGATTATGACGCTTTTGCCTTTATGGCGTAAAAGATTCCGCCAGGCTATTTTCATGATAAAAAACATTCATCCCCCCGAATGATAAGTTAATATTTTATCATCAAACCGGATTAAATTAAAGAAATATTGGGTAATTTTTATGCCGGAATGGAAAAGGATTTGTTTCCCGCGAATCACGCGAATTAACGCGAATCGAGGTTAATTTATATTTGTTATTATTAGCGGGTTTTACCATGAACACATATTCATATCATTCGTACCTATTCGCGTCCATTCGCGTGCATTAGCGGATTACCCGTTTATAGATTTTCTTTGCCCTGGTATTCAGGCACATATTTTTTAATGACTTTCTTGATTTCGTCCTCATTATACCCATCGGCGGCTTCGGCGAATTCGGAGATCATGGTCCTTAATTCCTCTTCATTCAGCGGGACAAAATCCTCATCGGAAATAAAAAGCTTTTCATACACTGAAGGTTTAAGAGATTCATGGGAATAGCTTAATTCCTCATGCATTTTTTCCCCTTTGCGGAGCCCGGTAAAAATGATCTTGATCTCATCCTCCGTATAGCCGTAGAGCTTGATCAGGTTCTTCGCCAGGTCCAGAATGCGGATGGGCCTTCCCATATCCATAACAAAAATCTTCCCGCCTTCGACTGTCGCCGCCTTTATCACAAGGCGCGCCGCCTCCCCGATGGACATAAAATAGCGCGTTATCTCCGGGTGCGTCACGGTCAGCGGCCCGCCGTTCTCGATCTGATTGGCGAACACGGGAATGGCGCTCCCGCTCGAGCCCAGGACATTGCCGAACCGCGTCAGACGGAAATGCGTCACTTTCTGCAAATGGTTGAGCGAGAGTATGACCTTTTCAGCCGCCCGCTTGGTGGCGCCCATAATGGAAGTGGGCTTTACGGCCTTGTCCGTGGAAACAAGAACAAATTCCTTAACGCCGGCCTGGATCGCGGCCAGGGCCGTATAATATGTGCCGAAAACGTTTGTCTTGACCGCCTCGTCTGGATAGTCTTCCATCAAAGGCAGGTGCTTATGCGCCGCGGCATGAAAAAGGACATCCGGCTTAAAGCGCTTCAGCTCATAACGTATTTTTTCAAGGTCCCTGATATCGCCGATGCAGTATTGAAAGCGCGGGTCGCTTCCGACCTTCACGATAAGCGAATGGATCGAGTTCTCGCCATGGCCGAATGCTATCGCCTTTTTGATCGGGAGACCCAAAAGATGGAGGAAGATATCGCGCCCGATGGTGCCGCCCGCGCCTGTCACCAGGACCGTTTTATTATTATAGAAGGGAGAGATTTTTTCCAGGTCAAAGCCGACCTCTTCCCTTCCCAGGAGGTCGGAAGGCTGGATCCTGCGGATCTGGTTGTACAGAACATTCCCTTCGATGATCTCATAAATCCCGGGAACTATTTTAACAACGGCCTGTGTTTTCGAAAGGACCGATACGATCCTCTGTATGACATCCTTTCCTGCGGAAGGAATGGCTATAATGACCTCATCGATGGAATGCTTCGCTATTATTTCCTGAGCGTCGGCGATTTTGCCGAGAACGGGCTTCCCCATGCATTCAGACAGACCATCTCTGTCGTCCAGAAAGCCGGCGATACGGTATTTCGCGGCTATGTCCTTCTTCTTAATGATTTCCGATGCCGTCATCTGCCCCGCGCTTCCGGCGCCGATAATGAGAATGTTTTTCATATTGTATCCTTCGGAGATAATTGTAGAATAGCCAAGTTGTTTTGGCAAGAAAAGGGATCGGCAGCGGCCGGAGGTTTTGTTCACTTTTCTTTTGTCCTGCGGCACAATTGCCGGGTGGCAGAATCTTTTCTTTAATGAAATTTAATTGGAGGGTTTATTCCGACTGGCAATCGGGGGAATTACGATATTTCTTTCTTTTCAAAAAGAAAGAAATATCGCGCTAAAGAAAGAAAACAGGTCGAGGCCATTTTCATACGAAGCAATCTGATCGTATTGATGTGTGTTATCCGGTTTTAATAAAAACGATTCTATAATTTCATAGCCGCCTTAAAACGCTGTCCATAGCTTTATGCGTCGGTTTTGACATCCGTGTCAAAAACATAAGCCTCTCTTCTATTATTATAGTAGCGGATGCCACGTTTATTATATCGAGATATTTGATTTGCAGATTATGGTTAGGAGGAAAATGGCCTCGGGAACGGATGATATTACTTGATAGCTTTTGTCTGAATCGAAGTTTATAAAATGCAGGAAAAATAATTGATACTTCTGGTCTACCCGCGGCAGGGCGAAGCCGAGGAGCTAAGCCGCCGTTAGCGGCGAACACCGCAATGCATAGCCACCATTAAACGCCGTGTGGTGGACAATATCAGCATTAATAGGTTTCATTTATATTTAAATCTTAATTTTAACTCTCGAGCAAGTCCTTCAAGATCGGGAAATACAACTGATTCAGTAATACCAAGATTCTCAAGGTCTTTAAACATTTCAGCAGTATTACCTTTGATAACTAATTTTCTTAAAAATCCATTTTTTACTAAATCAGTATCTATAAATAAATCCTCAAAATTGCTTTTATCAAATCCATGGATCGTAAATACACTTTTTTGTGCTTGCATGCGTGGATGTACATAAGAAGTTTGAACTGCTAATGGGTAAGTTAAATAAATTTTGGACACATTAACAATTTTTGTAAACTGTTCTATATCATTATCATTATCATTTTGAAATTGGTAAAAGGCTATTTGAAAATATCTAAAAACAATCTTTGTGGGATCCCATGTTGGTGATATTGAATAAGAACCAATTGATTGTTTATTTAATTCGAAAGGATGAATAATCCAAATTGCTGGGTTATCATTATTAACTGGATTTTTAATGAAATTTATTAAAGAAAAAAACAATGCAATTAACGGACTTTCAGTCCAATCTAGCAGCCGTGTAGGGAGACCCAAATGCTGCATTAAAAATAACCAAGAATCAAGTCTTTCAACATCAGGAGTTTTATTATCAAATGTTGATGCTTTATTTCTAAAACTCATATTCATCCAAAATTCATCATAATTACAATTAGGATGAAATAAAGATGGAACAGGTTTGTCTTTAGCACTTGATTGACCTCGAAACCATGGAGAAATAATATGATCATTTATTTTATACCAAGATTCCGTAATTAATTTTATTTCATTTAAATATTCATTTAATGAATAAATATCTTTGTAAGGAAAATTATCACTCATAGAAAACCTTCTTTTTAAAATATTAATATATTTTTTAAAAGCTGGCCACCACATGGCGTTTAACTACTAATAGATGAAATAATTCCAACAAAAAAGGCAATGGCACACCACCATCGCCCATCATCCCCCTTCACCGCAAAAGAAAGCTCAAAAAGCCCGTCAGAGTCCTAAAAGCATATTGCATTTCGAGTTATCTGTCAACAATTGTTAAATTGTTTGTCGCTTCCTTCTATTACTAAGTGGCGGTTGCTTACCTTTAAGTCCTTCCCGCCGGCAGACCCCGAATTTCTAAAAACGATCCTGGAAATAATTTCCTGTATTATTTCTTGTTTTCTTATTTTTTTAGGTATTATATTAGAGAGGCAAAATATGAATAGAAGATTTCCATTGCGGGTGATTTTATTTTTTGCGGTATTTGCGGCATCATGCACGCCTTTGGCGAATAGCTCTTCCGGCGGTCCCGGGAAGCCGCAGAATCCCGTTACAAATACATTATCTGTAGCTATTTCCAACAATGTGATCAATTCGCTAAACCCGCTTTTCTTCGGGCATAATTACTATGGATGGCCTACGAACTGGGGAAATCCCGTAGCGGGCACGGTATCGATCATCAAACCGTTAAATATCAAATTGATGCGCGCGGGGGGCCAGAATAACGACGCGGAGGACCCGGAGCCGCTTGACACTCTTTTTATGGACAACTATAACTCTTATATTTCCAACATCGGAGGGGCCGCGCCTTTTTTGCAGCTTCCCCTTGCCGGCTCGCCGACCATGGCTTCGAGGGTCGTCCGGGCTACGAATATACTTTCGTATTATATCAATACAAAGGGTTATTCCCTCAACTGGGTCGCCATTGGCAACGAACCGGACGTTTACAATGTTACAACCCCCTCCACGGATATGACAAATTTTAATACCTACATAAACAGCTTTACGAACGTCGCCGCGGCGGTAAAAAAGGCATACCCTTCGCTCAATATCGCCGGTCCCGATCTGGCTTACGATTACAACAAACCCGGAACCGATTTTCTGACGCGCTTTTTACAAAATTGCAGGAATTATGTGAACACCGTTACGATTCATTACTATCCCGCAAATGCCGATTCTCTCGCGACGTATGATTTCGCTACGAATCAATTTGATTTTATAACGAACAGTTATTCGACCATTCTGAAAACTATCGCTGATTATGGCAGCGGGCAGTCCCTGATAATAGGCGAATGCCAGATTTCATGGGACGGCAATCCCGCCAACCCAGTCGCGGAGGCTTCTTTAGGTACGATCGAAGCGGGTTTGTGGTTTGCCGATTTCGCCGGAATATCCGGTTCCCAGCCTAAAGTCATCTCGATAATGCCATGGAGCGTCTGCGAAAGCTACCTGACGAGTTTCCTGGATATCGGGTCGGGTAATAAACCCAGGCCGGTCTATTATGTCTATTATTTATTTTCTAATCATGCCCTTTCAAATATGGTATTATGCTCTAAACCTGCCGCCGATATCCGCGTTTACGCGTATGAGGACGCTTCCGGCAATGCCAGCGTTTATTGCGTTAACTGGAATAGAATAGACTCGTACTCGATAACTTTCAACTTTACCGGGGGGCTGCTCCATAACACCAATATCGCTTATACTTTCGCTCCATTATCTCTGACATGCCTTTCGATCTCGGCTGACCTTTCTCAAAGGACCGCTTATACCTACAGTTCGGCCGATGCCGCCGCCGGGCAGGGCATTGAAACAAATAATTTTTAACCTGAAAACATTATCCCGGAAGACAAACTGGCGGCCGTCCGGGCCTTGGGCCGATAGTCAGTTCTCTCCGGGTCCTTTGCAATCAAATAAAAACTTTTACTAACCTTAATCCTGTAAATCCTGCGAACAATCGGATATTACAAAAAAGAATTCTTCTATAAAATCATAATAGTATAAAAGATCCAGTATTAAATCACCTTCAAACCCATTCTCCCGTTCTCTGCGGCTCTACAGTGAAATAAATACTTCTACTATCCAACTATCTTAAATAATTATAAATCCTCAAAAATCCGCCTTAATCCGTGCCTATCCGTGTGAAACATCGGATATTACAAAACGCTTTTGTTTAATCAAACGATTCAGCTGCCCCATGAATGCGTTTCCCTCCGAACGCATGGATAGTCCTTGTTCCTGCAATGCATTTCCCCCGCTGTTCCGTTCCCTTCGGAATGAATAATTCATCGCCCGGATTAAGGACATACTCCTTATCATTCAAAATTGCCTTATATTGCCCGCTGACGCAGACCATGTACTCGTCAAATTCATGGGTATGCTTTTTCGAGATCCTGTCGGAATAGCATGTCCAGAACGCCATCTGACCGCCGTCCGCGCCTTCGTAAAAATAGCCGTCGATATCGGCGGTATTCTGTTCATGACTGCCGATATGGTTTTTTTCATTTTTCATGAATTCCGGAAAATCTTTCATACTCCATCCTTTTATATATAATAAAAATTATACAGTCTTTTTTATACATAAATCAAAAGTTTTAATGATATCAACAGGTCTTAACGGGCTGATTGGAACATTTTTACCGGTAACCGGGAGGCTGGTTTGTATTGTTTTCGGGTTTTTCAACAATCAGTGAAGTCTATTTTAATGTGGTTTTATTTTTCCCGGTCCTTTTGGATTTATATAAAGCATTATCCGCTTTTGTTATGAGCTCGTCTAATACCATAGAACTATCCGGACAGTTTGAAACCCCCATACTGATTGTTATTTTGATATCATTTTGAAAGTGGTCTTCAACTTTTTTCCTTAACCTTTCCGCTATTATTCCGGCCTCATTACTATTTGTATGCGGCAATACAATCGCGAATTCTTCTCCGCCGTATCTCGCGCAAATATCCAGATCGCGTCTTGAGTTATTAAGGACAGTCCCCAGTTTTTTTAATATATCATCTCCTTTTTGATGCCCGTATTGATCATTTACTTTTTTAAAATCATCAATATCCAATATCACCAGGGAAAAAGTCGTTTTATATCTTCTATATCTTTTTAGCTCTTCTTTAAGTTTTGTAAATAAATACGATCTGTTGTATAACCTTGTCAACCCGTCGCTTGTTGATAATTCCGCGATTTTCCCGATAAAAGCCTCGCCGATTAATTTCGGATTTTCAATCTTACATTTAATATTTGTTAAATAATCCAGAGTTGAAACAGTAATATCGATACTTCTATTTAATGTTTTTGAAAGATAATATTTATGCGCTAATATTTCTTCCCATAACTTTTTCGAATCATCCTTTAAAAATATTTGATGGGTTATATAAAATAATATTTTTACATATAAATCGTCTCCAATTTCATTTAATAATTTATCATAAATAATTTTATCCTCATTAGATAATATAGAATCTCCGGCAATACCGGAAATAAATTCCGAAGTAAACAACTTATTATTCATGGCCCTACTGCAAAAACAATCCTACCGATTCATGTACAAAAGTTGCATAACTCGTTATAATATATGCACATGAATCAGAGAGAGGTCAAAATGTTCAAGCTGAATCAGAGACATATAGAACAGGATTTATATCCGGTAAGATATGAAATGAACCAGGAAATGAGAGAAAGTTTAAATGAAAGCTGGGCCGGGCTTTTTTACCAGAAAGTTTTCTCAAAAATAAATGAGCGGAAGTTTGCTCCACTATATGACCCAAAACTTGGTAGGAGTAATTTCCCGGTCAACATATTAGCCGGGCTGGAAATCATGAAAGAGCTATTCTCTCTGACCGATGAACAGTTGTTTGAGCGGTATCGATATGATTTATCGTTTCGATACGCGCTGGGATTGGAAGACATCAACGCGCAGCAGATGTCGATCAGGACGTTATACTATTTTCGTGCCGCTGTGGCGGAGAATCAGGACGGGCTTTTTGACGTTATATTTGATGAGTTTCGGGATCTTTTAATTGGAGAGGTCGGGATCAAAACCGGACTGCAGAGGACAGATTCTGTAATGATTGGGGCCAATATCAAGCGGCTGAATCGGGTTATGCTGTTTCATAAAGTGTTGTCCAATATGGCGGAAGATGTTTCCAATGCTGGATTTTCCTTAAGTGAAAGATGTAAGGATTTTCTAAAACAAAATGAGGACGGATTCAGTTATCGACTGAAAAAGGAGAATTACGAATCGAAAACGGTGGAAATTGGCGAGGAAATATTCGGGCTGATTACAGAGAACGTGTTTCACAATAAAGTCAGGAAACAAAAGAGTTTCCGGCAGGCAATGAGACTTTTGCGGGAACAATGCCGGATAGAAAAAGAAGGCAAGGTGACGCTGAAGCTGCCGCGGGAAATCAAAGCCTCATCGATGCAGTCGCCGGTGGACGAAGACGCGACCTACCGGGAGAAGCGGGGAAAACAGTATGTCGGGTATAAGGTGAACGCGGTTGAAACCTGTGACCCTCAAAATCCGATGCAGGTGATTACCAGCATAGAAACCGCATCGAATAATGCTGACGATGGGGATTTATTCCGCAGGCAACTATCTAATTTAAAAAAGGAAACGAATATTGAAACAGCGATAAGCGATGGCGGTTATAATTCTGAAGACCTTCGGAATGAGAGCGGCGAAGACGTTCAACTGGTAATGAGCGCGATACGCGGCGTCGATCTGGAAGGGATAAAAAACAAAGCGAAACTTTCTGAGTATACAGACCCAAAAACCGGCAAATATGGGATGTGTCCGGCGGGAGAAATCCCGAATAGCATTATTGAAAATGAAGATGGTTCCGTGGTATTGAATTTTGATGTAAAAAAATGTGCCGCCTGCGATAAGAAAGAAAATTGTCTGGCCTGTGTCGGCAAGAAGCAAAGTCGGCTGGTAATAGACGCCAAAAGGGAATGGATGGATGAATTTTTGGAATTGATATGTATGGATGCAGGAAAATTTCTGATGGGACTACGCCCTGCCGTAGAAGGATTGATGAGTTTATTGAAACCAAAGTATTTGAGCGGCAGGATTTTGTTCCGTGGTCTGGTAAAAGTCAAAACCCGCATGCTTTTAAGGGAATCGGGATTAATTTCAAGAGATATCGGGGCTATTTGGCTGATAAATCGAAGGCTGCCGCCGACATGGCCTTTGATTTCTTAATCTTTTTCCTTGTGCGGTTGAAAATTTGCCGGAATATCCCCTATGCTTGTGTTTGAATTTTTTCAGCAGGGCCATTCATTATATCAAATAATTGACTGTTAATATTTTTTTTACTTTTTTTCACCATTTTTATACACCATAATTAAAAAATAGATTCCGCCTGCCGGCCGCGTTAGCGGTTGCTGTGTTTTTGCCGGCACACTATCCTTACCTCCTTCCAACAAAAAAGGCAATGGTTCAACACCATCGCCCATAATCCCCCTTCACCGCAAATAAAAGCTCAAAAACCCCCAGCTTAGAGACATAATATTATGGCTCATATCATTAGATAAGTCAACAACTGTAAAATATTTATTAACAACAGTCTTCCGTATTACTTTATATTCCGTTTAGCACCCACCCCTTACAGTAACTCTCTCCATAACAGGACAATGAGTACCCATAAACCCTATAACAACAAAATAAAATCCTCATAAATCCGCCTTCATCCGCGCCAATCCGTGTGCAGAATCGGATATTATAAAAAGCTTTAGTTTTTACATGCTCAATAGTTCATTTCCTGCTTTTCAAATATATCAGCAGCACCTGGATGGCCGCCGGGGTGACGCCGGAAATCCGCGAGGCCTGCCCGAGGTTGGCCGGTTTAACTTTAGTCAGCTTTTCAACCTCTTCCTGTTTAATGCTGGACACGGCCGAATAATCAAAATCTTGGGGTATCTTTATATGCTCCATCTGTTCGAACTGCAGGACCATCTGTCTCTCGTCCCGCATGTAGCCCTCGTATTTTATCTCGATCTCCACCTGTTCTATCTCTTCCGCGGACAACTGTTCCGGGGGAGGAAAATGAAGAGCGAGTATTGAATAGGACGTGTCCGGCCTCCGGAGGATCTCGGCGATTGAAAACGGCTTATTGATGGAAGTCGTCCCGATTGCCTGAAGCGTTTTATTGACCTCTTCCGTCGGGTTGATCTTCACCCGTTTCAGGCGGGCTATTTCTTCCGCTATATTTTTTTCTTTTTTCTCAACTCTTTTATTGAACTCCTCCGGCAGAAGCCCCAGCTCGCAGCCTTTTTTCGAAAGCCTCCTGTCCGCGTTGTCCTCCCTCAGGATAAGCCGGTATTCCACGCGCGACGTGAACATCCGGTAGGGCTCGTTCGTACCCTTTGTCGTCAGGTCGTCGATCAGCACGCCGATATAGCCGCCGCTCCGTTCCAGGATAAAGTCCGGCCTGCCGAGCGCCCTCGACGCCGCGTTGATTCCGGCTATAAGCCCCTGCGCGCCGGCTTCCTCATACCCCGTCGTCCCGTTGATCTGTCCTGCGAAATAGAGGTTTTTGACCCGTTTCGTTTCCAGCGTCGCATAGAGTTCCGTCGGGTCCACATAGTCATGCTCAACGGCGTACGCCGGCCGGAGCATCACGGCCTTTTCCAGGCCCGGCACGCTGTGAAGGATCTCAAGCTGTATCTCAATGGGAAAACCGTTCGATAGGCCGTTCGGATAATACTCGGCCGTGTCCCTTCCCTCCGGTTCGACAAAGACATGGTGGCTTTCCCGCTGTGGGAATTTCATCACCTTGTCTTCCACCGAGGGGCAGTACCGCACCCCTGTCGCCTTGATCTGCCCGGAGTACATCGGCGCCTGGCCGATGTTGTCCCGGATGATTTTATGCGTCTTTTCAGTGGTATGCGTCAGCCAGCAGGGAAGCTGTTCATTATCCGGCAGGACCGCTTCCCGCGGCGTCCAGAAGGAAAATGGCCTGATTGGTGTATCCCCGGGCTGGATCTCCATTTTACTGAAATCCAGGCTGCGCCTGTCAAGACGCGCCGGCGTACCTGTCTTAAAACGCCCGGCCTTAAAACCTAAATCGCGGATGGTTTTTGAAAGCGGGACCGCCGGCCCTTCGCCGAGCCTCCCCGCGGGAAAAGTCTTTTTGCCGATATGGATGAGCCCGTTCAGAAACGTGCCCGGCGTAATGACAACCGTTTTTGAATGATAGGCGACACCCATTGCCGTGGAAATGCCCGCCACTGTGTTTTCCTTCACGATGATGTCATCGACCATGTCCTGTTTCACGTCCAGGCCGGCCTGGTTCAGGACGGCTTTCTGCATATAGGCCCTGTACAGCGGCTTGTCCGCCTGCGCGCGCGAGGATCGGACAGCCGGACCTTTGCGCATATTAAGCGTGCGGAACTGGATGCCCGTCGCGTCGATGGCTTTGCCCATCTCGCCGCCGAGCGCGTCGATCTCCTTCACAAGCTGGCCCTTGCCGATGCCGCCGATCGAGGGGTTGCAGGGCATCTGGCCGATCAGGTCGATGTTCGGAGAAAGAAGCAGCGTCTTAGCGCCGATGCGCGCGGAAGCGAGCGCGGCCTCGATGCCGGCATGCCCGCCGCCGATGACGATGACGTCGTATGTGTCGGGGTAAGTCACTATTTTATACCTCTATGAAATAAGTTGCTGTATATTATAGCATAATAGAGAGGTTTTGTGAAAAGTGAGGCATCTCACAACAGAGAAAAGGTGGAGACGGGTAATCCGCTAAGCGCTGCCCTGAGTTGCCCGGAGGGCGTATCGAAGGACCACGCGAATAGACGCTAATGGGAGTTTAAATAGGCTTACTGAAAAGCAGGAATTTCAGCAAAAAGACCGTCATTGCGAGCATCCGGTTGTTTCCTTTGCCGTTGACTATAATGCGAAGCAATCTATCTATATATTTAGATTTCTTTATTTGCAGACAGATTGCTTCGTACTAATAATTTTGTCACAGTTCAAGTCTATTGACTCGCAATGACGTTTTTGTGGCAACTTGCTTCTTATATTATATGGGCAGTTCTAAAAACTCAAATATTTAGAACTGCCGCTATTATATGAGTTCATGCTACCGCCCGAGTTCGCTGTCTGAAAAGATCATCAACCAGCGAACTCTATACGGTAGCGCCAATTAAATTTACAAGAGATTCTATAACCGGGGCAGTTCCAAAACCTATGTTGGAAATATCTGATTGATTTTGAGTTTTTGGAACTGCCCATATATAATTTATCTTACAGCTTCCAATTTACCAATAGCCACGCCTTTGGAACCATTCCAGATGGTGAAGATATCTCCATTCGCGGTTAAAACAGCCCGGTAATCGTAAAAACCGGGGCCCATTTTGGCGCTTGCTGTAATAGCTTTTTTATCTCCCGCCGCGCTCCAGAGTCTTGCTAATAGCTTTAAATTTCCGTCTCTATCAATTGCTATAATCAGGGGTGCAAAATCATAGTATTCCATATCCAATTTTACATCAAAGTAGATCAATCCGTTGATATCATCGCTGATAAAACGGATATAAGTAACCTCTGGTATTTTATCAAGTTTCCTTTTTATCTTGTTTTTTTCAATGAATTCCTTTATTATTTCTCCGATTTTTAAATCTTTTAAAAGAATTCTTTTTATAACTTTGTCTTTTTGAATAGGGTATATATCAATCCAAAGGTTTTCTTCTTTATCTGAATCTATAGCCCAATCATAAGAATATGGTAAACCAAAAAATGAAGGAACCCCCTTATAAATTTTTTCTTCCTCTTGATAAAGATCCATCTTATTTTGCGGTTCATAATATTTCCAATTATTCGTGTTTTTCCATAGCAATGAATCAATACCAGTTACAAAAATATATACAGGCTTTCCCTTTAATTCATTTTCACCATAAAAAATAAGATTTCCTAAATAGACATTATTATTAATGATTTGCATTGATCCATAAAATTGTTTATTGTTAATAGCATTAAAAGAATAATATGTAATTATCTCGACCAACTTTTTTTGCTTTTCTAATTCTCTAATATTATTATAATTATAACCTGCTAACCAAGTTAAATTCGAATATACCGAATAAAAGTATATGCCTCCTCCTTGCCACTTACCTCTTGGATTACTAAAGTCATTCCTATCCACATCCACTCCCCACGACAGGTCATGGGTAATGTCATAGTTCATACCCCTCAACGGATCACCGAAATATTCCGGGATTTTTTCATTGATCTTATTTTTATTATTCAATGTGTCGTAGATTACTTTGCCTTTCTGATCCAGTTTATAAACATTGGGCAGTAACGCCGCGTATTCCAGAAAACCCTCGTCAGCGTTGAAAATAGCCTGGCCCAAAGGCGTTCCCAATTCCACATATTTCTTCGATATTAAAGCCATGTGTCCAAATGCGGAAGCATCATAGCTGTATAAATCCTGCTGTCCCTCCTGGAATTGATCCGATGGCGCATATACCCCGATCCAATTCGGGTCGGCGTAGGATGTAATTCTGGCTTTTATCTCTTTGCCGGTGTCGTTATAAACCACCGTTCCCTGGGGAATCAGCGGCCCGCCGAGCTTTTCATATTCCTCTATTTTATTGATATTGCTCTGAACACCTTTCAGCCTTTCCTCATAGACCTTTTTCGTTTCTTCTTTATATGTGTCCATGCTTTAGTCCCCGGTAAAGCCGGTCCCGAAGATTAACAAAAAGAAAAAACGATTAACGCCGGGATTTTGGACTTATTAAATGACATAACGGCCTCCTTAAAACTAATACTCTTCGTTTTCCAAACACTTTCTATTCGAGACGTAAGCATTGCGTCTCAACGTTCGTTTCTATGACTATCCAATCATTGACATCGAATGCCTGATAATTCAGAACCGTCAATTCACCAGACACCCAAAAAAACGTCCCGACACCAGCGTTCGTAATCTTGGTGTCCTCTTCGTGCCCTTTGTGTTTAATCTTAGCTATTCTATTATCTACAGACACCAAACGCCTGATAACAAGGAATCTTCTTTTTAAAAGACACCCAAAAACATTCCTATTCTCTGTGCTTTCTGTGTCTCTGTGACAAAAATAAATTATCCTCACTGTCACTACCGGGTTTTTGATCCTCAGGCCGTTGATGACTGATAGTCATTTATTCCTGTCTCACCAGCGCTTCCCTTCAGGCTTTCGAGCGGCCGGAGCTGACGCATTCTACCGGCTGTTTTTAATCCTCAAGCCGTTGATGGAAGGCTGGCTGTTATTTTCGTCCAGCTTGATGACCTTATAAACCCCGTTATTGAAATAGATGGTTATTACACCCTTCTTTCCGGGCTCGGCCTTCATCACCATGTCAGCATAATCTTTTTGTCCCAAAAGGATTTTTATCGGAGAGGTCCGGGTCAGAATACCGGTTTTGTACCCTTTCAGGCCGGAAGCGCCGGTCCCATTTGAATCGTTTTCCGAGGAAAGATCCTTCTTCGTCTCTTTCTGGCCCAGCACCCTGAAATAGATCGTGACTGACTGGACATCGCCGCTCAGTTCCAGCTTGAGTTCGTCATACATCCGGTTGTTGCTTTTTACGATTTGACTGCATGAGAAAAGAGTTAATAGGGCGCATAAAACTGAAAATGCTATTTTTGATTTCACATGCCCCTCCTTATTTTGAAGGTTCTTTCCGGCTTTCATCCAGGCTTTGGAGCGGCCAGAGCTCAGAGCATTCCTCTTTCGTGAACGACGGCGAGGAGGCGCTCAGGTATCTCAACACCCTGCCTCCGGTGTTTTTCAGTCCATGTTTGGCAAATGAGGGAAAGAAGATACTGTCTCCGGCTTTGACGCTCCGTTCCTCATCATCGACGGTCATGACGCCCTCGCCTTCCATTATATAATACATCTGTTCCGGCTTGTGGGAGTGGACATGCTGGATGCCGTCCGGTTCCATCTCGACCACCGTAACGCTGAGGTTTTCCGCGCCGGTCAGGGCGGAAACCAGAAGAAACGATTCGATATTGTCCCTTTTATACCGCGGTGAGGATTCTTTTGTCAGGATATTCATTTTTACCTCCGGAATTATTTGAACGATAATCTTCACCTTCCTATTACGGCAAGCATTTCAAAATCCTCCACAGTCAGCTTACTTTCTGTTTTCCGTCTCCTCTCTATCATACGGCCTGATATGGATGATGCGGATAAAGCAGGCATAGGCGATCAGGCAGAAGAAAAAGAGGATTATGGTTACCATATAAGTTCCTGGATATTCCATCGGATTTGCGACTTTTTCCATGATATCGTTAAGAAGGGGAAACGGGTTTCGGATGGCGTCCCAGCTGTTCCAGCGCAGGAACCTTCCCACATAAACGCCGAAGGCGCTGAGTAAAAGCGCGATTGTAACAAAAGCCCAGGAAACAGCGCCGGAAAATACGGATTTCAGGCTGACCTGCATGATCCTCAGCGAATAAAAACCGATCAAGAGGCCGTTCCATGCCGCTGAAAAGAACAGGAATATGTCATACCAGACGGGAATGGGCATTCTCGCACGGAGATGGATAAAATCCGTGATGATGTAGAAAGCGTTCGGAAAAAATAAAAGCCAGAGAACAAGGACCGGAAATATCCAGAATTTTCTTTTCGTTTTCCTGCTCAGATAGAAGAAAAGCTGTGAAAGCCAGAACGGAACAATGGCCAGGAACAGGTTCCAGATGAGGAAGATATAGGTCAGCTTACCCGTAAAATAAATCCTTGCAATAATCAATCCGATTGAGAAAAACACCTGCATGGCTAAAAAAAGACTGACGGTAAAAAAGGGTATTTTCCCGTCAAAATATTTGAATAAAGATTTAATCCATTTCATAAAAGGCTTCCCCTCAAAGAAAGGCTATTTACATATTATATATGGGCAGTTCCAAAAACTAAAAATTTATCAGATATTTCCACAACAGTTTTTGGAACTGCCCCGGTTATAAAATTCCTTGTAAATGCAAATGACGCTACCGTATAGAGTTCGCTGGTCGGCTTTCTTTTCAGACAGCGAACTCGAGCGGCAGCATGAACTCATAAAATATTGGCAGTTCTAAATATTTGTATTTTTAGAACTGCCAATATTTTATATTTACTCATTAATATGACACAAGTCTTTTTAATATCATTTAATGGAATTATTTGATAATAACACCTGTTTCCCTCTTTGTCAGCTTTTTATTGCATTTTCTTTTTTTTATTCCTAAAATAAAAGAATGGTGAATAAGTTTGTTTGGGGCCGGTATGGAGCTCAATGACAAAAAAATAAAGTCGATCATTGAAAGTTATCTCAGCGGAAAAATGGAGCCGAACCATTGTCTTAACGATTTCAAAAAGGAAACGGAGCTCTACATCTATAATTTCCCCCGCGCGGCCTATAGAAAAAATCCGGACATCTGCTCCGAATTCTATCTTTATATGCTGGCGCGGCTGGAAGGCGTCCTGAAAAATTACCCGCTCGAGGATGATATCCTCTTTAAAACATGGTTTAACTATGTCCTCAGGAACCAGTTCAGCCATTTTATGCAGTATCAAAAGAAAGAAAGCGTTCTGGAGTTCGCGCTGGAGGATTACGAAAACGATATCGTCCTCGAAATGTTTGAAAAGGAAGACTCCCGGAAGGAATTTCTTCACGAATGCCTGCATTCGCTCTGCGAAATAGAAAAGCTTTCCCTCAAATTTTATTATATGCCGGAAAGCCTGACGTCTGATGAAATCTCCGCTTCCTCTGAAATATTCCATATTTCCCTGCAAGACGCGCTCATTATTCAGAATAACCTTATCATTGCCCGTTATGAGGAAATGCAGAAGACCCGCGATATAGCGGAAAAAATCGGGCATATCAACAGGATATTGTCCGATTTGAAATACAGGCTCCATATAAAAAAAGAAATCGATCTAAAAGAAAAAACCGGGTTTCTCGCGAAAATCGCCCGCTATGAAGGGACGAAAGCGAAAAGGGTCCGGGAACTGGATTCGCCGGACAGGAAAGTTTTTCAGGAATTTATCCCGCTCTTTAAAAATATAATAAAAGCGAAAAAATTCTTGACAGCGGCAAAGAAAAAACTCAAAATGGTCATACTCTTTAAAATAAATAATCAGGAAAAGGCGGTATAACTATGTTCGGCTGCGGCCAATTTTCAGAAAAAGACATGCTTCTTTATCTTGACGCTCATTCAAAAGAGAAGGATAAAATTGAGGCCCATCTGAAAGGCTGTTCAACATGCCTGAAGGAAATCACAGAGCTGAACCGCATCAATGCCCGGACAGCGGCGGTCATGCCCGAACCTCTAAAAAAACCGTTCTTTCTGTCCCTCTTGGTCCGGAACGGCTCCATCGAAAGGGCGCTTTCCGCCGCTGGCAAAAGCAGGCTCGCGGCCCTGGAACCGACCAGAAAAAACGATATCAATGATAAAAACAAGGCCCGCTATTCCATTGATTCGATTCCCGCCGATATTGAAATTATGCCGGCGCAGGACAATAAATGCTGGATCTCGCTTATGTCCCCGAACCTTAAGGACTCGATGGTCCAGATCATGAAAAAAGGCGATGAACTGCCGGTTTACTCAAAAAAAGCCGATTCAAGCCAGGTCCTTTTTAAAGGCATTGAACCGGGCGAATATGAGATCAGCCTGCGGAATTACACCATACAGATTGTCATCCGTAACGATTGAGAGGAGCCGTTCAGTGAAAATCAGCGAGATATTAAAAAAGCAGTTTACTGTTTCATTCGAGTTTTTCCCTCCCAAGACTGAGGAAGGCGAAACCGAGCTCTTCAAAAATTTAAAAAGGCTGGAGGAACTGCGGCCTTCTTTTGTTTCCGTCACATACGGCGCGGGCGGAGGCACACGGGACAGAACGCGCCGCATAGTGACCCTCATCGCCCATGAGGAAAAACTGAACGTCATGGCGCACCTCACAAGCATCGGTCACTCGAAGAAGGAAATCCTGGACATTCTGAATAATTATCTGGAAGCGAAAATCGATAATATTCTCGCCCTCCGCGGCGATCCCCAGGCCGGAAGTGTTTTCAACCCTAAAAACGAGGAAATGCCGCACGCGGCCGACCTCATCAGGCTGATCAGGGATAATTTTGACGACTATTTTTCCATAGGCGGGGCTGTCTTCACAGCCCGGCATCCCGAATCGCCTAACTGGGACTGGGAAATGTCCCGCCTCCAGCAGAAAGCGGAAGCGGGAATGGAATTCGCCATAACCCAGCTTTTTTTTGAAAATAAAAACTTTTATGAATTTATGGACCGTTGTTTGAAATACAAAATAAATATTCCCGTTATACCCGGCATCATGCCGATAACTTCATTCAATCAGATCGCGAAATTTTCCGCCATGTGCAACGCGACAATCCCCGAAAAAACAACAGAGCTGATGGAAAAATACCAGGACAGGTCTGATGAGGTTGAAAAAATCGGCGTCGAATACGCCGTCAATCAGTGTGAAGACCTGCTGAAGAACAAAGTCAGGGGACTGCATTTTTATACCCTGAATAAATCCCCGGCCACATTGAAAATATATAAAGCGCTTCAGATTCAAGGAGGTAAATAATATGAAGAAAAAATTCCCCTATCCTATCTGGAACACCGAAATGGAAACGATGGATACCGAAGTGAGAAAATCGCTTCAGCTTTACCGGCTTAAAGAGCTGGTCTGGTATGTTTACGAAAACGTGCCTTTTTATAAAAAGAAATTCGATGAAATGAAATTGAGCCCGAATGATATTCGGAAAATCGAGGATATCCAGACTCTTCCATTTACGACCAAGCTGGACCTTCGGGACAATTATCCGTACGGCCTTTTTGCCGTGTCCATGGAAAAGATCGTGCGCATCCATGCCTCAAGCGGCACGACCGGCAAGCCGACAGTCGTCGGCTACACAAAAGAGGATATAGACGCCTGGTCGGAAGTGATGGCGCGCTCGCTTGTGGCCTCCGGAACGACAGTCCACTCTATCGTCCAGAACGCGTACGGCTACGGCCTCTTTACCGGCGGGCTCGGTGTTCATTACGGCGTCGAAAAGATCGGAGCGAGTGTCATACCCATTTCCGGCGGCAACACGGCGCGCCAGATCCTGATCCTCGAGGATTTCGGCACGGATATCCTGACCTGCACGCCGTCCTACTCGTTATACCTTGCCGAGGAAATAGAGAAAAAAGGCGTCGATATTAAAAAGCTCAAGCTCCGGTACGGAGTCTTCGGTGCCGAACCCTGGTCGGAAGCTATGAGGAAGGAAATAGAGAAGCGCCTGCCGATCAAGGCATTGAACATATACGGCCTTTCTGAAATTACCGGTCCCGGCGTCGCCAACGAATGCCTCGAGCAGACCGGGCTTCATTTCTTTGATGATATCTTTTTCCCGGAAATCATTAATCCGCAGACAGGCAAGCCGGTCAAGCTCGGCGAAAAAGGCGAACTTGTCATCACCACGCTGACTAAAAAGGGTATGCCTCTCATCCGCTACAGGACAAGGGACCTGACCAGCTTCCTGCCGGGCGTTTGCGCCTGCGGAAGGACTCATCCGCGCATCGACAGGATCATGGGCCGCTCGGACGACATGCTGATCATCCGCGGCGTCAATGTCTTCCCGTCGCAGATTGAGGAAGTGCTGGTGCAGATTGAGGAAGTATCGCCGCACTACCAGCTGATCGTCGAAAGGGAGCACAATCTCGATATTCTGACCGTTATGGTCGAAGTGAACCAGAATGTCTTTTCCGATGAGATCAAGGGCCTGGAACAGAGCGAAAAGAAAATTCAGGCCGAGATCGAGAACGTCCTCGGCATTTCCGTCAAGGTCAAACTCGTCGAACCCCGGACTGTCGAAAGAAGCGAGGGAAAGGCGAAAAGGATAATCGATAAAAGACAAATATAGGAATTTAGAGTGAATTTTCTCACGCCAAGCCGCAGAGACCGCAAAGGAAAGTGCGTTTTTTAATAACCTTTGCGGGCTTTGAGTGCAAAGCGGGGACAAATCTAAGGAGGATTATATGGTAAAACAAGTTTCAATATTTTTAGAGAACCGGTCCGGCAGGCTTCATGAAGTAACAAGACTTCTGGCGGAGAATAAACTCAATATCAGGGCATTGTCCATAGCGGACACGTCCGATTTCGGTATTTTGAGGCTTATTATCGATAATCCCGACAAAGCCATCGAAGTTCTGAAGAAAGGTAATTATACCGTATCGGCGACAGACGTGCTGGCCATCGAAGTCAATGACAAGCCGGGCGGGCTCGCGACGATCCTCGGGATCTTCGACGAAAACCAGATCAATATCGAATATATGTACGCCTTTCTCGGAAAACTTCCCGACAAGGCCATTATGATATTCCGGTTCGACAATAATAAGCTTGTGATGGAAAAGCTCAAGAATAAAAATGTGAATTTTGTCGACGCAAAGGACTTATATATATTATAAAATCATCCTTTTTAAACTTCAAAAGAGGGAAATTAACAGGAAGGCAAGAAGCGATGCCCTGAGTAAGCGAAGCGCATCGAAGGGGCGGGAAGATCATTTTATTACAAGACGCCTTTTAAAGCCACTCAACTTTTCTTGTTGAATTAACTAACTTGTTGGGATTGTTACAGCATTTTACCCATTTCGTTATTTCTTTCAGTCCTGTTCCATATTATATCTTCTTTATTAACAGAATGATTAGTATTACCTTATATAAGGTAATTACCTACATTAATCCATTTCCTTTACTCTTCCTGTCTTCCCGTCTTCCTGTGAATAATGTTCATTAATAAATGATGATTTTATTCCGATATTACAAGGGAATATTCTATAAGGAAATGAAATGAATAAATTCCTTTTTTTTATTATTGTATTCTTTTTTATCTCGGGCTTTATTTACAGCGAAACGACAAACGACGCGCAGGCTTATATCATCTATAAACAGGCGAATGATCAGTACAAATTCAAGAAATTTGAAGATGCCAGGAATTACTACCTTCAGCTGATCAATCAGTATTCCTCCTCAAAGTTCGTGCCCTACTCCATCTACATGCTTTCCTTTATCGAGACGGATTATATCAAGATCATTGACTATCTTTCCATACTGAAAGAAAAATATCCCGAGTTTCAATACTGGACGAATGTTGTCGAGAAGCTGGCGGACATCTTTTATGTCATGGACAATCAGCCGGCGGCCATTGAGGAATATAAATTAATCTCGAATGATAAATCCTTTTACATGCTCTCGCTGATTTATTCCGCCGGTGGATTCCGCGACCTGGCCGTGGAAAATGTTAAAAAAATGCTCGCACTGACAAAAGACAGCGGCCTTGCCTACAAAGGTTATCTGGTTATGATCAAAAGCTATATGGAAGAGCAGAAATATGCCGACGCCCAGGCATTGCTTCAGCAGGCGCTGAAACTCCGCAAATGGTCTTACGACAACGGCGCCAGGATCCTCTATTACGCCGGGAAATGCTATTTTTACAGGAAAGATATTGAAAAGCACTACGAAAAATCGCTTTATATCTACTCTCTTTTAAAAACAACCTTTCCGCTTTCAGTGGAAGCTTCAATGGCCAATAATTATCTTGAGTTCTTCAAGAAAAACAATATTTCCAGAGTGGACGATGTCCGCTGGATCACGGACGCTTTTACCGCTCCCGTCGACATCCCCTATCAGAACCAGACGCTCACAGTACTCGACAGGATGGAGCAGAAAGCGGAAGATATCTCCTCCGACGCCGAGGGGGCTAACGGCAATATCATTAAAACGGACTTTGTCGAATATGTTGTCAGGATAGGCGAATTCAAGGACCTGAGCGTTGCCAACCTTGCCGCGGCCGATATCATCAAAAGCGGTCTGAAAATCCCCATGGGTGTTTTTTACCGGAACGATATGTATGTCACAGAGGTCAGGGGCATAAAAAACCTGGATGACGCCAAAGACCTGGCGAAAAGAATGATCTCGATGGGCTATACCGAAACAAAGGTGCTGGAAGTGGTTAAGGTCGTCGAGTACGCGAAATAGACTTCAGATTCAAAGGGTTGAAACCACAGATTACACAGATAGATGATTCTGTGTAATCTTAAAATAATTATCTGTTGAAAGAAGATTTTTAGGTTAAGAATATCAGTTGTTTTTTTAACCCCTATCCTTTTATTTTTAATAATTTTTATGCCTTTTTTGGTCGATACTTTTGTAAATATTTTTTAAATTATATACGAATTTCACTGAAAAAATCTGTGGAATCGGTGAAATCTGTGGTTCCGTTTCCTTATTTCAATCTGCCAATAATAAGATATTCCATGGTTTTATCGGCTTTATAATTCCTCTGTTCATGGTCCAGGTCCGCCCTGAATCTCTGGTATTCGATTTTTTTAAACTTGAAACCGGCGCAATATTTTTTAAATAATCCCCTGATCTGTTTTTCATCGATCAGGCCTTCATTATTATAGGACATGATCACATATTTTGACGTCAATAAAGAAAAAAGCCTGTCGAACGCCTTTCCGGCCTTGGACCTGACGCAGAAATCCGAATTGAGTTCCCTGCCGTCCCGTAATCCCGTAACACCCCTCGGAGTAAAATTACTGATATCCCATTTAGCGATGGTTTCAAGGATATGATAATTCGCCGAATACTGGCGGTGGTTATAAGGAGGATCAATGTATGTTAAAAGGATATTTTTATTTTTTAATCCGGACAACAGGCTTAATGCGTCTTCGCAGAATACTTTATGAAGGGCGGGTTTATGGATTGAACCGATAGGCTTGATGCCGACCAATTCAAGAGGCTTCTGCGCCGATTTTTTTATCTTCTTTAAATAGGCGCCGTAAACGGAAGCGGTGTTCGCCGCCCGGTCGGCGGATTCCAACAGGCAGGCGATAAGCCATATTTTTTCTTTTTCATCAATAAAGCCATTCTTGAACCAGTCTTCTATTTTATCACGGACAGCCTGTATCTTCAAACCATTGTCCATCGAAAAGTACAACCTGCCGCTTGATCCGCCCTCGCAATAAGAGTCAAAGAATCTGCCTTTTTTGCCGTTAAGATTCTGCAGATAGGATAAAACATGAATAAACGGCTCATTTTGAATCTGATGATTCCTATAATTCAGCGAATAGATTTTGATATGCCCCGTCCCGGCTTTCCTTATCAGTTTACCTTCAATGCATTTAAGAAGATTTTTAAATAACGGAAAATCATTAAATAAAATAAAAGCGGCCGTGATGCAGTAGGAATAATACTGCCAGTCGTTCGCGTAAGCTATATAGCCGCTTGATTTGAGCAGTTGCGACACAATGCCAGTCCCTGAAAACAGATCCAGTGCGATCCCTTCTTCAGGCACATCATTAGACTCAAGAATGCTCTTTATATTTTTTAACAGGCTGTATTTTGAACCGATGTAATTCATAAAAATCCTTAATTAAAATTCATGATTTCCTGTTCAAATTCCAGATGTCTATTGACCGTGATAACTCTATACTGCTTGATCCCATGTCCTCTCAAATAGGTCTTTATCTCCTTGTGAAATGCATCGGTGATTGAAGGCGCCATCACTGTTGGAATTATCTGATGGACTGATATATCAGGAATATGTGCTTTTAGCCATTTCACATAACGGTTGAGCTGGCCTGCTGCCTCAATTCCAGCCTCAACAGATTTCAACTCAATCAAATGAATGAACTGATTTAACTCATTACTGGAATAGATCAGGATATCAATACTCTGCATACCCGCGCCTGCGTAAATCTCATTGCCGATCCAATCAATCCTTACATCAGGGAATAATAAGTTGGTTAAGTCCGCGTTTCTATTTATTTCTTGCATGAGATAAGCCTGCAAGTGTAGTTCCCATTTTCTTTTATTCTCTTCAATTAATGTTACCAGATATTGATCGATTTTATCAAAATTGCCCAAGTTACCCCGATAAATCTTATTCCCGGTCCCCGCTTTCAACATAATCTTTTCAGAGTCAAAATCGACAGATTCAGTATTCAGAACTTGCCCTGAATTGATTAAATCAAGCATTCGTTTAATAATTTTTCCTTCATGTGGCAGAAGTGGTGTGCATCCTCTCCTACCTGTCATCTTCCTGTAGATAATAGACCAGGGAATATCATAAATCGATTTAAAATCAGTCATTTCATCCATTGCTTGCCACTCTGTCAGGCCGATTTGATAGATCTTTTTAGGGTGAATGGTCAGTCTGTACACAAGTGGCATACCGAGTAGTTCTTTAAGATAATCGCCTGATGGCTCATAGATCGGATGTTGGCCGGTCACTTCAAAAAGCCCGAAAAACCTGCCACCTTCCCTCCCGGTATCGTTTTGAGGGGATTCTAGGTAAAACAGAAGTTCATCACCCTGGTGAACCCTACAAATATCCGCGTACAAACCCGCCTGGGCTCTTTCTTTCGATGCGTCCACATTGACATTTCTCCAGGAACAATCGTTATCTTTAGTAACTCCAGCGAACATATACTGAAGATGTATCGGTAGAGTCACCTCTGAAACAATGAAAAGATGCATTGTTTTTATTCCATAATTTATTATAAATAAATTATAACTAATTTTTATAGATTAATCATCTATAACTCAATTTCATTTTACAAAGGTAACTATCCAGCCACTAAAAAATAGTCACATGAAATATTTGCATTGAGCATGAAACCATGCTATTCTATAGCATGAATGAAGATAGAAGAGAAAAAGACTGTGCGGCCTGCTTAAAACGATTTGAAGGCATCATTGCTGATTTACAAAACCAGATAAAGGAGCAGGGTTTAATCATTCAAAGACAAGCGGAAAAGATTAAGAAATTGGAAGAACAGCTTAATAAGGACAGCCATAACAGCAATAAACCGCCGTCTTCCGATAATCCATTCCAAAATACAGTAAAGAATTTACGGAAAAAGAGCGGTAAAAAACAAGGCGGCCAGTTTGGACATAAGGGAAATACTCTGAAGAAAGTAGAAAGCCCTGATAAGATCATAGAACATCAGGTTGAAAAATGTTCCTGTTGTGGAATTGATTTAAGTTCCGAATCAGTTAAGCGGACGGAAAGAAGGCAGGTGTTCGATATACCTCCGATAAAAGTGGAAGTTACCGAACATCGCTCGGAAGTAAAAGATTGTCCGCATTGCGGTGCGAGAGTAACGGCGGAGTTTCCGGAAGGCATAACCAATAAGGCACAGTATGGAAAAAACATTAAAGCGCATCTGGTCTATATGAAAACATATGGGTTGATACCCTATGAAAGGCTTTCGGAATACGCCGAATGTTTATTGGGAGTGCCGCTCAGCAAGGCAACGATTGAAGGATTTATCCGGGAGACCTACAATAAATTAGAAGAGTATGAACAGAAAGTCATAGAACTGATACTAAAAGAAGTGGTTCTTCACTGTGATGAAACCGGTATTCGGATAAAAGGGTTATTAAAATGGCTCCATGTTGCCTCGAATGAACGTTTTACCTATTATTTTTCTCATGACAAACGCGGCACAGAGGCGATGCGTGCGATGGACATTCTCACAAGATTTACCGGTATTATTATCCACGATGGATGGAAAAGTTATCTGGAATTCTTATGCCGTCATGGATTGTGTAATGTACACCATTTGAGAGAGCTAATCTGGATACATGAGGAAATGGGTCAGGAATGGGCTAAGGAGATGGGTAATCTTCTTATAAGGATTAAGAATGATAAAGAGGCAAGTTTTCCAATACCGGCGGAAAGGATTATAGAATATGATACGGAATATGACCGGATCATCGCGAAAGGATTTGCTGTAAATCCAACGCCTGAAAAGCCGGAAGGACTTGTTAAACGCGGCAGAAAAAAGCGGGGCAAGGTTTTATGCCTATTAGACCGATTAAGAAAATATAAAGAATCTGTCCTTTTATTTATGCGGGAAAAAGATGTTCCATTCAGCAACAATTTGGCGGAACGGGATATCAGAATGATAAAAGTCCAGCAGAAAATATCAGGTACATTCAGAAGCTGGAATGGAGCGGCTGCCTTTTGCAGAATCAGGGGTTATATATCTACAGTAAAAAAGATGGGCGTCAGTGTTTATCAAGCCCTTATTGACGCGTTGAACGGCTCCGCTATTAAATATGCGGCTGGATAGTTACTTACAAAGTTTAAAATTAAGAAAAAAATATCATTTACATTTAATCCCGAGATTATTATAATTAATCTGTTTGTAAACAATCTGTATCAAATAATCGCCTATTTGAGAAACATAATTATAAACGAAAAGATTATGCAGAAATCGAAAGAATCTTTATTTAAACTCACCGAATGGTTCAATATTAACGCTCGAATTTTGCCGTGGAGAAATAATCCTTCGCCCTATCATGTCTGGGTTTCAGAGATCATGCTCCAGCAGACAACTGTCGCTGTTGTCACGCCCTATTTTGAACGGTTCATTTTCCGGTTCCCATCCGTTGATTCCCTGGCTAAGGCACATCTGGATGAAGTATTGCGCTTTTGGGCCGGGCTCGGCTACTATTCAAGGGCAAAAAACCTGCACCGGGCGGCGGGCATTGTAGCCCGGAACGGCGTATTCCCGCAATCAAGGGAAGAATGGCTGAAACTGCCCGGAGTCGGAGAATATACCGCCGGAGCGGTGCTTTCAATCGCTTTTAATAAACCGGAGCCGGTACTCGACGCCAATATCAAACGCGTCATTTCACGCTTGAGAATGTTAAAGACAGGAACAAATAAAAAAATCTTCTGGAATTGGTCCCGGTTGATCGTCGATTGCGCTTATAAGCATAAAATACCGCCCGGCATCATCAATCAAGCCCTGATGGAACTGGGCGCCCTTGTCTGCGTCGGCAGAAATCCTTTCTGCTTAAAATGCACCTTGTCCGGGATCTGCAAGGCTTACAAAGCGGACGAAGTGAATAACTACCCGGGAAAAATAAAAAAGAGATGGGTAAAAGTCCATGAAAAAGTATATTGTTTTATCAGCGGCGGGAATAAAGTCCTGCTTGAACAAAAAATTAATAGCCGCTGGAGAAAGGGCTTATGGGATTTTCCCGTGGAAATCCCGGACATTTTCATAAAGCAGGCTTTAAGGCAGAAACCGGCTGTTTTCAAAAGCTTTTATACTGTCACAAACCATAAGATTGAAAGAGAACATCATATTTATCATATCAATGATCAAAATGAGGCATTAAAAAATCCCTTGAAATGGATCCCGCTTTCATCAGTCGATAATCCCGCTGTTGCCGTCGGCTCCCCGGTCAGAAAATCTCTTGCCCTGATAAATGACTTTATAAAAAAGGAGCGCAGATTGCCGGATGGGGATTAATGGGGCTTTTGGGGATTTACGGCAATCTGCGCGTTTGATTGGTGTATTATTTGCACCTTCCGCTCTTTATCAGATGAGGAAGTATTTTTTACCAGATCTTGATGCGAGTCACAGCATTCCATACATTAAAAGCTTTTACCTCTTCGCTTTTTATGCGCCTCTTCAATACCAGCGTATTCACTTTATCATGAGATATAAAACCAGGCGCTATGATTTCAAAAAGCTTTCTCTTTTCATTTCCGATAATTTCCGCCTCAAAAAAGGCGTTGCCTTTAAAAGAAAATGACCCGTCCCACACAATTTTCAACTGAAGTCCTGTCTCTTCAATATCATAAATGATGATTCCGCTAGTTTTATTTACTGCCTCATTTTTATTTAATTCAAAAGCCATTTCAGTTTTATTAGGCGGCACCTCTCTGATGCCATCCACCTTATTATCGCCTTTGAGATTAATGTCATGAGGTTTTAATAAAAACTCCGTTTCATTTTTAATACAGGTAATAATGCGGTTTTCTTCCATATATCCTCCTTCTTTGATGGCCCGCAAGTACTACCCCTCCCTTCTATAAATCAGTACTGCAAAAAACAAGGCTGGTTCCATAAACTTGCAGCTTGCCGAATCATGGGAACCAAACCAGCCGAACTACACCGCAAGTGTTGGAACTGCCCTAAATAAATTCCTTAAGCTGGCTTCTTTTTCCGATCAAAAACTGCCCGTCAGAAAGTAAAACAAGGCATTTCTCTTTCCAGGAAAGAATATCAACAATGGATTTATCCGTTTCTTTCTCATCCGGGTATAAATTCTTCCACATTGAGGAATAATTAAAAGGCAGATAGAGCTCCGGCTTGACAAATGACAGCCGTTCGCATCTTTTTATTATCGACTGCATTAAAGAGACTGTATCTTCATCAACAGGGCTCTCTTCAATCAAAAACTTCGGCCTCATCAGGCTTTCAGAAGCGTCCGGAAGAAGAGAAATAACCGAATCAGCATATCTCAACAGGATCTCTATTCCTCCTGAAAGAAGGATCTCCCTGCCCAAAAACTCCAGTTTTATCTTCCTTTTAGTCTCTACAGCGGTTTCCGGAATGAGCACCATATAATAATTTTCTTTTTTAAAATAATGCAACGCCCTGAGAAGATTTTCCTTTTTCTTGCTGTTTAAAAAACGGATTTCACTTTTCCGGCAGTTTGATCCAAAGTACTTCTCAAAGTATTTGGCTTTTAAAACAAACTCATATTTATTACTTTCAGATAGATCCGGATCATGACAACCCATGCTTTTAACAAGAACCCCATACATTCTCCATAAAATATCAAATACAGGCTCATCCACATAAATAAGGGATTTTTTCCCTTCACGTATGAATTTAACGATCAGCAATAGAATCGCTGTTTTCGCTCCTATAAAATTGTGGACAAAAAACAATTTCTTACGGTCCTGTTCATTAAAATAAAAAACCTCTTTATACACCGGGTAAAGGCAATCTGAGACATATTTCAAAAAAAGCCTCGGATGATGAATGGCAAACACAAAGAGAGAAAATTCTATGGTTGACAGCCGCAGTTGTTTCTGGGCCCATTCCTTTAATATGCCGAGGCTCTCGTTTTCACCCGCCATTGTCCCTTTCATGACCCGGATTGTCCTGAGCATATCTTTGAATTCTATATTGGAGGCATCGTCGTCACTAAGGCCGTGAACCGCGTGTCCCGCTCTTATTTTCGCTTTTATATAACATCTTATGCCGAACATCTCAATCCAGTGATTAAGTAATAAAGAACCAACGATCATTTTTATCTGCTCCCTGATTAATAACAGGCGAAGGTGTTTGAACCTTCGCCTGAGAATTTACAGAGTCCTACTTAAAAATTCCTCCAATAATTGCCGGCAATACTCCAATAATGCAAAAAGCAACTGGCACATCACATTCTTGTAAATTCACATTTTTAAATTTCTCCATCAATTTCGCATAAACCACTTTTTTGCTTCCTTTTTCCATTTTTCCCGGTTTCATAAACTATCCTCCTATATATAAAATTCATATAAGAAGGAATAACTTTTTTAATTTCATTTTTTAAATCCAAAATCAATTATATAAGCGGTTTGCATAGAGTCAATAGGACTTCCGGTAACATTTTGATAGTACTTAAGTACTATCAATTTTTATAACAAAAACCGGCTTTTCGAATATACCATACCGAAAACAGCTTGAACTTATAGGGGTGTTTTTTGATGGGAAATAGATCTTATATGAATTGATTCACTAAATGAATGAGTTCGGTCCTGCTTTTAACTGTCGATTTCTGGAAAATATTATAAACATGATTTTTGACCGTTTGTGAGCTGACAAAGAGGTTGTCAGCTATCTGCTTATTCGAGTAACCCTTGACGATGAGGGAAATGATCTCCTTTTCCTTTTCAGAAATAGAATACTTTTTAATAAAATTGTCGGGAATTTTCACGCTTGGCACCACTGTAATCTTTGTGACAAAATATTGGATGACAAAAATAATACTGATGATATTCCATGTAAGATAAAAGAAAATATTAAATTCAAAACCATAAGGAAGTATTTTCCATTCAGATTGAATTTTATATGAAAAAAAATCGGCTATAAACCCGGGCAGGAAAATAACACAAAGGGTTAAAATCGTTTTTAAGATTTTTTTATTTATCTCATTTTCAATTTTCTCTCTGTTAAGCCAGAGAAGATATATAATATAAAATAATGTTATCATAAAAAATGAGGCGCAAATAACCTGCAATTCAAATTTCATCAATATTAATATTTCTTGAGTATTATTTTTTATAATGAAAGGAACAATAAGAAGAACAAGCGTTGCAATTGACATACAAGCGAATATAATTTTCTTAACTTTTGTAAAAGGGATACTTATTAACTCATGAAAAAATAAAGGAGTTATGTAAATAAAAAAAATAAACCAGATAAAATAAAAAAAATTAGAAAAAATATAAATATTCGGCGTTGAATAACCAACAATAGTCAAAATATATGTATCAAATAATTTGATCAAAAGGTATATGGTATACAACAGCATAAAAATATTATAAAGTTTTATCAGCCGCATCCTATTTTTCATATAAATAATTAAAAATAATAGTAAAGCACTAGAACCTACTAAAAAAGAAACAAAATAAACAAGAATAATAAAATGCCGCATCCTTTTTCCTTTATCGTATTTATAAAATAACGGTTTTAAAACAGAAAACCTTTAAATTTCCCGGTTTTTTAACTTAATCCCCCTTTTAAGATTAATACTTTTTTTGATTTTATCAGGTTAGCCGATGATTTAAACCAATTTAAATTGTATAATAAAAAAGGGAAGACTGCCAATTTTTCAATACCAGCGCTTATTGCCCATTAAAGATGCTGTGAATAATTAATGCAAAGCAAATTTTTTTACAAGCTCTACTCTATTCCTGCACTGAGTCTTCCTATATACATTTGAGACATGATTCCGGACGGTTTTATCAGAAAGAAACAGTTTTGTACCTATCTCTTTCGAGTTATTCCCCTTTATTATCAGATTTATTATTTCCTTTTCCCTGCTCGTTAATTCTTTTTCAATATTGATGTTCCAATCTATATTTTTATTGGTGAAAATATCAAGATAATTATTAAGCATAATTTTAATATTAATGATGTTTAAAACCAAATAAAAGAGGATACTGAATTCCAAACCAAATGGAAGCAATTTCCATTCAATTTGCAATTGTTGAGAAAAAGAATCAATAATAAAACCCGGTAAAAATATGACTGCTAAGATACAGATAGAATTGCTGATTTTTTTCTTAACTTCATTTTCTATTTTTTTCCTGTATTTTAAAAGAAGAAATATAACATAAAATAATAAAGCGATAAAAAAAACGCCTATAATCCCTAACAGCTCGAATTTCATAAGCTTTAATATGTCTTCCAAATTATTTTTAAGAATAAATGGAATAATTAACAATATTAATGAAATAATTGATACACTCCCAAAAAAATATTTTTTTATCCTGGTAAAAGGTATGCTCAATAACTCATGAAAAAAGAACGGGGTATGGTAAACAAAAAAGAAGAACCAGATAAAGTAGAGAGAATTTGTAATAACATATATTCTTAATATTAAGTTGTTTGCGATTGTAATATTATATAAGTTAAATAAAAATATCAGAAGGTAAAAAGTGTACAATAACAAAAAAATGAGATATCTCTTCAAAAGATTTTCTTTATTTTTAAGATATATGATAAAAATTAAAAGCATTGTGCCGAATCCGACTGTGAAGGAAAGAAAATAGAGAACTATGACTAGATGCCGCATAACTTACCCCATTACCGCTCATTATCTCACGGATTTTTCAGGTCTACCTGATAGAATAGAGAAAAGACCCCAAAATAACCCATGAAATTGTATTAAGCATCAGGAGGAGTGTCAATTTTTTCAAAAAAAAGGAATGGACAATTTAAGCAAATATAAATTGAAAATATGCCCGTTGAACAAATTTTTCAGCTCATTGAGAAATGCTTATAATAGAAATGAAATTCTGAATATTTTTACATCCCGATGGCCATCGCGCTGGTCCAGCTTGAACATGGCTTATTTTTTATCCAGCGGCTGTCCTGCCAGATTTCGATGGAATTATCATTTATAATCTTATCCGCCGCCGCCTGCATAATCCAATGACAGTCTTTATTAATAGTATCGAGGTCAAGAACCGTTATGACAGAACCGAAAGCCGCCGAGAAACTGATGTAATTACTGCCGGCCGCATAGACTTTAATTTCTTCTTCTTTTGCCGTAAGGGTCAGCTTGTAAAGCTCATCTTCCACACGGTAATCCGATGTTCCCAGGCTGATATTAACGGCATCCGGCCTGACCTGCCGGACCATCCAGCGCATCGATTCCAATAAGCAAAGTGAATAATTGTTTTCAAGGGAATCATCAATTTTTGCTATTGAAAACCGGGCGTCCGGATATCTTTTCCAGATTATCGACAATACGGCCGTGCCATGACCGTTTTTATCGGAAAGATTGTCTGTTAAGCCTGCCTTCCAATTTGCAATATCTTTTTCATTATATTTATGCATCCTGACTTTAAAACCGGTTTTATCAATATCGAATGAGGCTGCCGAAACAACTTTTATGTTGTAATCCCGGACAAACTGTCTGTTTACGCCGCTGTCAATAATACCTATACGGCGTATTTTCTTTAAATTCACGGTCATTTTAAATCCCTCCTTAAAAAATATTTATTGTGAGGAACGCTGTATTCCCGGTTATATCCTTTTACTATTTCCCCCAAAATCCGGGCTGGAGCGTTCCTCACTTATATTTATCCGCCTGTGGTCTGGCTCTTCCTGAAATTTTCATCAAAGCCTCTATATAATAATATCTTTTTCAACGGCTTTTTTTGCAATTTTTTAAAAATATTTTTATTAACTCATATAACACTGCGCCGGCATTGAAAAAGATATTTGCCGATTTATTATAAAAAGCGATAAAACTTCCGGTCAATAGGCAAATGTCCCGATATTCCGGTACTTTTGTCACTTTTTTTAAAAATGAATGCCTGGATTTAAAATGTATTTCAAAAGGATAAAAGATTTTAAAACAGCGGCCGGCCGTTTTCAGGCTTTTTTTGCTAAAAAACAAAACTTGCAGTATTATATTGCCGATAAAGAGATGTTATTTTTCAGGTAATGGAATATGAATGGAAAGAAATTCCTTTTTCGTTTCTTATCATCCGAGATAGCCGGGTTCGGCATTGGTGTGCCTATAGCGGCGGCTTACGCGATTATTCTGGCTTCAATCGCCCAGGGAAAAATAATTCCCGCTTTACAGACTGCTCTTGTTATAACTATTATTGTGGTCGTTTTTGTCGCAGTTCCAATAAATTTTCTTGTTTCCAGCAAGATTAAAAAATTTATTGATAAGAATGAGCTGAACCATAATGAATCGAAAGAACTTTTTTTTCTCGTTGTCAGGCTGCCGCTTCTTCATGGCCTTCTGATTTTCGGCCGGGTTACAGCAGGAGCAATAATTGCCGCGTCTTATTTCTTTTTCGGTCTGGGCATTCCTCTTTTACAAAGCATCAGCTGTCTTCTGCTTGCCCTCTACGGAGCATATATAGCCGGTATTGTCGCTTATATGCTGGTAATTAATCTGATACGCCCAATAGCTCAAAAAATAGTATTATCCGAGCATATAGAAACAGAAATAATTGTAAAAAAGAAATTCTTTGGAATGAGTTATACTCAAAAGGTCATCGGTTTTATTGTCATACCGATTGTTTTCACAACTCTGACTCTTTTGCTTACTCTTATGAATGCCTATTTCTTCACTTCCGGCATGCAGGATCTTATTCCCAGGATTATCGGCGCTGTTATAGTTAATTCATTGACGCTCTTTGCGGGTGTTTATCTGATTTTTTATTCGACAAAAAAGCCTATGCAAGAGCTTGAATCCTCGCTGATAACCCTGGCCTCTCATTCGGGCAACCTGACCCAGATCATCCCGACAGACCTTTCCGACGAATTCGCCTATCTCAGCTATCTGATCAACGAATCGAACAAAAATATCCGCAGGATCGTCGGTAAAGTGAAAGATAACGCGATCATAACCATTAACAGCATGAGTGAGGTAAAAAACCTTATTCAGGAAACGGAAGACAATATCCAGGAGAGAAGCAAATCTTCCATTGATGTAAAAGATAAAAGCGACAGCCAGAAAGAATACGCCCGGCAGGCTGTTGAAACAATGACCGGAATATCCGAGGAAATTAAAAAAATATCCGATAAGTCGAACAAGTTTAAATCCAATATCAATGCCCTCCTCAAACAAATTGATGAAAGCAGTATGAACATACAGGATTTAAACAAGAAATCGGGGCATTTTCTCGGCTTCATCTCCAATCTTGAAAAATCAATTGAAGAAGCCAAACTGAAGGCAAATTCAATCATGGATGAAATTGAAAAAATCCTGGAAGTTTCCAACCAGATATACAATGTCGCTTTTATAATTGAAGGTATTGCCAATCAGATCAATATTCTGGCCATGAACGCTTCCATTGAAGCAAGCCATGCCGGGCAATACGGCAAAGGCTTTGCGGTTGTTGCCAAAGAAATCAAAAAACTTTCAGAAGCCACAAAAGAAAACGTCAAAAACACCAATGATCTTTTAAAAAACATGAAAACCACAACGGATAAAGGGAACGAAAACGCTCTAAATGCCATAAAAGGTCTTGAAGCGGTCCTGGAAAATTTTTCCGGCATCAAGGATTTCTATGAGCAGATCGACAGCATCCTTAAAAAGGAAAACAGGACCAATAATGAAATAAAATCCATGGCCCTTGATAATGATTCCGGTATTACACAGCTGAATGCCGAGATACAGAAAGAATCGGAGAAAGCCCTGGAATCAAGCTCATTTATAAAAAATCTCGGGGATATATCAATCAATATCAACCTGTCCATGCTGGATGAGATCGATAAAATCAATTCCTTTATCGATTCCATTCAGAAGATTTCCGAACACCTCAACAAAACAATAGAAAAAGCGAAAGAACTTATTCAGACCATGAACAGTTTTACTATTTAATTATATCGAAGCTCTTTTTTTTCATATTTAATAATATTCAATATTTACAAATCCCGCTTTGCGGCCGGAAGATGCCGTCTGCTAAAGTCAAATCATCTCCCGGAAAATAAAGTACAGAGCTCGAAAGCTGTTTCATTCAGAAATTATTTAAAATCAATTATTTTCCATTATAAAAATAAAAAAATAAAATTTCAAAAACATATTGCTGTTTTTTAAAAATGGGGATAAAATAGTTTAACTAAATTAAAAACCCGGGCAGGCCATTCAATCCTTTTTTTTCATAAATTGTATTAATTGAACTGTATTTTTAAAGTATCAGGATGGTTTTGATTGAAAAGAGATAAAAGCTCTTTAAAGGGAAAAGAGTCCGTGAATTCCTTTGAAGAAAAGCTTTCAAAAAAGCGTTTAACTGTGGGTTTTTTTGTCGACTGGTTTGACGACACATACCAGATGAATATCCTCAAGGGTATGATTTCAAAGGCGGAAGAAAGGGATGTCAATCTCCTGATCTATGATGCCGGAGCTCTCCGTTCCCCCAGGAAATACGAGGCCAACCGCAATAATATTTATGAATATGCCGGAAAGCATAATCTTGACGGCTTAATTATACTCACCGGAGCCATCGGCCATTTCATCAGCCGCCAGGAAACCGAGGATTTCTGCACAGGTTATCTGCCCCTGCCGATAATCAGCATTTCTTATGAAATAAAAAATATTCCGTCGTTATTTATCAATAATAAGGAAGGCATGCGCCAGCTGGTCCTTCATTTTATTAAAGAGCACGGGTTAAAAAAAATCGCTTATATCGGCGGGCCTGCGGCCAACCTTGACGCGAAAGAAAGGTATGATGCGTTTATAGAAACTTTAAAGGAAAACGGGATTGTAATAGACAATAATCTGATTATTGAAGGCGAATTCACAAAAGCTTCCGGCATACAGGCAGTCAATTCGCTCCTCGATGATAGAAAAGCCCGATTCGAGGCTGTTATCGCCGCCAATGATGATATGGCTTTCGGAGCAATCAATGCCCTGCAGGAGCGGGGCATAAAAATACCGGCTGAAGTATCCGTCGGAGGATTTGACAACAACGACCTCAGCACACAATCCAACCCTCCTTTGACTACTGTCAGCCAGTCATTTTATGAACAGGGCGCCCAGTCTCTTGAAATGGTCCTCGATCTGATCGTGGGGAAAAAACTCCCCCCGCGGACCATTCTGCCGGCAAAGCTGATTGTCAGGGAATCCTGCGGTTGTTTTTCCCAGGAAGTCATAAATGTCATCATAAATAATAAACAAAATGAGAAAAATCCGTCTATCAAGAAACTTCTCGAGGATAAAAGCCTCCTGATAAAAAAAATGCGGCAAAATGCCGGCATCCAATTTTCCGGCATGGCCGATGACGATAAAACCGGCGCTCTTCTGCAGGGTTTCCATGATTATCTGAGCGGCCGGATTGATAATAACGCCATGCTTATTCTCTGGAGCGCCCTGAGTAGCGATGAAAATCTGCCTGAAGACTATCTTTCTGCAGCCAATAAAATCCTGTCTGAGTTCAGACACGAGGTTTTCCCCTACTTTGATTACTCCCCCGAGCTGATGCACAAGGCGGAAAATTTCTTCCACCAGGTCCGGATCATTATCGGTGAAAGAGCAATTTCCGAGGAAAAGAAAAGAATACAGTCTTTCGTCCAGGAATTCTGGATACTGCATGACTTGAATGAAGAACTGCTGGACATATTTGAAGAAGATAAGGTCATGAAGATCCTCGCCGATATTCTGCCCCAGCTGGGCGTACAATCCAGTTTCATATCGCGGTTTGACGAAAGCAAGCAGAAAGCCAGAATGATATTCGTCCAGAAGGACGGGCAGGTGCTTTCTCCCAATTCATTCAGAGGCACATTCCCCTCGATAGACCTGATACCCGCATCAATCCTGCCGGCAGACAGGCGCTTTACAATCATCATTGAATCTTTATGCCATCATGACCAGATCGGCGTTGCCCTGTTCGAGATGGGTCCTGAGACTGGAAGGATCTACGGAGAGCTCAGGCGCGTGATCAGCACGAGACTGCAGGGATCGACTCTTTTCAGCCAGATCCAGGAACAGGCAAATTATTTAAAAGCGCAGGCCCAGAGCTTGAAAGAACTGCGCAAAGTCATGGGCGGTATGATCCAGACGCTTTCAATGACAGTCGAAGCCCGGGACCCCTATACGGCCGGGCATCAGCGCCGCGTTGCCGACCTCGCCAGGGCAATCGGCGCAGAAATGGGCCTTTCAAAAGATACCATAGAAGGAATAAGGCTCGCTTCGATTGTCCATGACCTGGGCAAAATCTATGTGCCGGCTGAAATACTCAATAAACCGGGCAAGCTGATGCCGGAGGAGTTCAATCTTATCAAAGTACATTCCCAGGTGGCTTATGATATCCTTAAAACAATTGATTTTCCATGGCCTATCGCCGAAATAGTTTACCAGCATCATGAAAGGATCAATGGATCCGGATATCCCCAGGGCCTGTCTGAAGGGAAAATAAGAATGGAAGCCCGGATTCTGGGAGTCGCCGACGTTGTTGAGGCAATGGCCAGCCACCGTCCTTACCGCCCGGCTGTGGGCGTTGAAGAAGCCTTGAAGGAAATAAAGAAAAATAAAAACGTTCTTTATGATCCGGATGTCGTGGACGCATGCATCATTCTTTTCGAAAAGAAGGGATATGCTTTTAAATAATATTATTTTTGACTTTTTACTTCTTTTAATATAGTATATATGTGCTATTTTGGAGGAAAAATGAATCCGGGCATTTCCAGTTTAGGTCTTCTTCTTGTTGTAGTAGTACTGAGTTTTGTCTTTACGCTTATGCCGCGGAGGAAGTAATAAACAGAGTAGAAAAATAATGGCCCCTGCCGGTGATAAGCCGGCAGGGGCTTTTTTTTATTAACTTTCCTTAAAGGAGGAAACAACATGAGAGCTATAAAAAATAAAATAATGAATTCTTTTTTAACTTTAAATGTCAATGTAGTAGTTGTTGTCGTAGTAGTACTTCTTGCTGGCTACCGGTTCAAGCTGACGGATTAAAATATTATAGGAATAATCCAGAAACCCCGCCGGCTTGAAACCGGCGGGGTTTTTTGTTGAGGAGAATATTATGATTAAGTATCGCGATTATTTTCAGGAAAGATTTAATAAAAAAGAAGTAGGAGATAATTTATGAAGCACACAGGCGCAGAGACCATCATCAGGATTTTAGAAAAGATGGGGATTGAAATCATAGCGGGTATTCCCGGCGGGGCCAATCTCCCGCTCTATGACGCTCTTTACAGCAGTTCTATCAGGCATATCCTGGTCCGTCATGAACAGGCAGCCGGTTTTATAGCGCAGGGTATGGCCCGCTCAACCGGCAGAACGGCCGTCTGCTTTGCCACTTCGGGCCCGGGCGCGACAAACCTGCTCACCGCCATAGCCGACGCCAAGATGGATTCGATCCCGATTATCGCCATTACGGGGCAGGTGTCATTGCCGTATATCGGGACCGACGCTTTTCAGGAAGTGGACACATACGGGCTTTCCATTCCGATCACAAAGCATAATTTTCTGGTCCGTTCCGCGAAAGAACTTCCGGGCGTTCTTTCAGAGGCTTTCAGAATCGCGTCATCGGGGCGGCCGGGACCCGTCCTGATCGATGTGCCGAAGAATGTCCAGAATGAGATCTGGGATTGGGACGGGTCTATTCCGCAATTGAATGCGGAAACAGAATATCCCTTTAACAAAAAAGATTTGGAAAAAGCCGCGGCAATGATCGAAAAATCAAATAAGCCTCTCCTTTACATCGGCGGAGGGATTATTCACTCCAATGCAGGGCCTCAGTTAAAGGAATTGGCGGAAAAGAATTCCCTGCCCGCTGCCTTGACCCTGATGGGCCTGGGAAGTTTTCCTTCGGACAATGAGCTCTGCCTGGGAATGCTGGGAATGCATGGGGCGCCGTATACAAATTATCTCATGAAGGAAACCGACCTTTTGATCGCATGCGGTACGCGCTTTGACGACAGGGCCACGGGAAAGGTCTCTGAATTCTGCCCGGATGCAGAGATCATCCATATTGACATCGATCATTCGGAAATCGATAAAATCAAACAGTCCCATCTTTCCCTGAACGGCGATATCAGCGCTATCTTATCCGGATTGATTCCTCTTGTTTCTCAAAATGACAGGCCCGGCTGGAGAGAAGAAATCCTCAGGATGAAAAAAGCATATCCTATGCCGGCGCCTGATAAAAAGGACATTCTGCATCCGGCCAATATTATCAGACAGGCCGGCGGTATTATTCCCCGAAACGCGATAATAACAACGGATGTCGGCCAGCACCAGATGTGGACCGCCCAATGGTATCCCTTTAAAGAACCAAGGACGTTTCTCACATCGGGCGGGCTCGGGACCATGGGCTTCGGTCTGCCGGCCGCGATAGGAGCAGCGCTGGCCAATCCGGACAGAAAGGTTGTCTGTTTTTCAGGCGACGGGTCGATACTGATGAATATCCAGGAACTGGCCACGCTTTGCGACCTGAACCTCAACATCACAATCATACTAATGAATAACGGCCATCTGGGACTTGTCCGCCAGCAGCAGGAGCTTTTTTACAATAAACACTATATAGCGGCAGAATTTAAAACCAATCCGGACTTCAAGGCATTGGGAGAAGCATTCGGTATCAAAAGCTTCGACCTAACCGGGCAGAAGGACCCGTACGGGATATTGAAAGAAGCGCTGGCCGGATCAGGCCCCACTCTGGTCAATATACCGATATCGCCGGAGGAAAATGTTCTGCCCATGGTCCCGCCCGGCGCCGCCAATTTTGAAATGATAGGAGGGTGAATAACGGCACACTGGATAATCCGCTAAGACACGCGAATAGACGCGAATGGGAATAAATGGATTAGAATTGATAACAATAATTTTGCAGACAATAAAGTAAAAAAATATTGGCTTGGAGTTATAATAGAAAGTTGTGTATAGGAATAAATATTATAAAAAAGATGGCGTACCCTCTATAATTTATTTACGACAATAAACAAAAGGAGGAATACGCCATATGCCGAAGCACAACGAAGATTTTAAGCTCTTACAGGCTTTTAATCAAGATGAAACAGTAGAATTTTTATGTCTTGAAGAATTGGCAAGGATCGGGGCCAGGGAAATAATCAAGAAGGCTCTGGAAGATGAAATTAATGGGTTTCTTCAGGAGAGAGAGCATTTAACTATCGAAGACGGGAGAAAGGCAATAGTAAGAAATGGGTATCATAAAGCCCGTCAGATTCTCATTGGTGGAGGGGCTATTGATGTATGTATTCCGAGAACAAGGAACCGACTCGGAGGCGACAATTTTCAAAGCCTAATAGTACCGCCGTATATGAGAAAAAGCCTGAGAATTGAGGAAGCCATTCCATTGTTGTATCTCTATGGAGTCTCAGAGATGGATATGGAGAATGCCTTGAGAGGATTGCTTGGTGAAGAAGCGAAAGGATTATCAGCCTCAAGTATAAGCAGAATGAAACAAGGATGGGGTAAAGAATATGATGAGTGGCGGACATCCGATTTAAGCGATAAAAAGTATTGCTATATATGGGTTGACGGCATTTACTTCAATGTACAGGGCAGCGAAGAGCGTTTATGCACTCTTGTAATGATCGGAGCCAATGAGAATGGTGAAAAGGAGATTATTCTTGTTGAAGAAGGTTACAGAGAGAATTCCGAGACTTGGTTAGGGATATTAAGAAACCTAAAAGAAAAAGGTTTGAAAGGTCCTATTCTTTTTATCGGAGACGGAAGCCTTGGATTCTGGAAAGCAGCCAAAGAAGTATATCCTGAATCCAGATGGCAGAGATGCTGGGTTCATAAGATAAAGAACATTCTAAACAAGCTGCCCAAAGTATTACAGTCAAAGGCAAAAGAGATGCTTCATGAGATATGCAATGCTCCTGATAAGGATAATGCTATCAAAGCTTTTGAATTATTCCAGGCGGTTTTTAATCCTAAATATCCAGCAGCTGTCGAATGTTTAGAAAAGGATTGGGAGCTTATGATCGAATTTTATAACTGTCCGGCGGAACATTGGGTACATATCCGTACGACAAACGTAATAGAATCTACCTTCTCTACAGTTCGATTAAGAACTAAAAAGATGAGAGGCTGCGGAACCAGGGAAACGATTCTAATAATGGTCTATAAATTACTGGATAAGGCATCCAGGCGATGGAGAAAATTAAGAGGTTATGAAAAGATTAGCCTTGTATTGGAAGGCGCTGTTTTTGAGAACGGAGAGCTTGTAAAAAAGGCAGCATAAAAAAATGAGAGGGTATGTCATACACAACATTTGACAAAAACTCCTTTACTGTTTTACAGTAAAGCCTTTTTTTAAATAAATTGAAAGTCGATAATGATTAATAAATGAAAAATACCGAACAAAGAAGTTCTAGATATTTCAAGACTACCTGATAAAAAAATCCCTTGGATATTTATTCAATGCCGATCACTTCGTACCCGGCGTCTTCAATGGCAATGCGGATCCTTCCCTGGTCTATATTCTGTACAGCGTCAAAAGTGGCGCTGCCGTTTTCAACCTTGATATTTTTCAGGACTTTTAAATCCCGCAATGCCTTTTCCACGGCCTTAATGCAGTGGCCGCATGTCATGCCGCGTATTTCCACTAACATAAAAACTCCTCAATTACTGTATTTAATAAAAAACTCATTTTGAAATTTTATACCCGGCCGATTTTATTCCTTTTCCATAAAAAGGCTCTTGAATATTTTCAGCTTCTCGGCTATTGCCAGGATAATTAAAATAGTGAGGCATGCCAGGAACACTACAGCTGTCAGGATCCCGTAATACTTGATCGACCATTCGAGGGAACTGATAAAAAGCCTGAAGAAAGAAAGTTTTTCCTTGAATGTGTTCTCGATCAGCGTTAATTTTACGGTGCAGAGCTCATTTTCCTCCGAATAATCGCCGAGTTTGACGCCCAGGTCCTGGATCTGCTTTTCTATATCCAGTATTTTATATTCCAGATCGATGAAATCGGAGACCTTGCCGTTTTTATTCTTCAGGCTGACAAGGGCATCGCGCGCTTTTTCCAGAGATTTCTTTTTAGCGTTGATGTCTTTATATTCGCTCGTTTTGTCGAATTTATTTATTTCAATGCCTTTCAGGCTTCCGATTTTTTTTATATCATCAACCATCGCGTCAAACAGGTCCGGCAATACGCCTATGGTCATATTCAGAAAACGGGAGCCTTTAAGGCCGGAATTCTGCTCGTACTGGATGACGGCGTTATGTTTTTTGATCGCTTCGCGGAGCTCTTTATCGGATTTGTCGAAATCGGCGGCTTCATTACGGATCGTGGCCACTTTTTCATACTTCTGGTCGACGGTTATGGTCTGGGGATTAATCCCGCCTTCTTTCTGAATAACCCGCTTGTAGCTCGCATAATTACTTTTTGAAAAGCTTTCGTATGATTCCCCTGTGGTTTGATTCATGTTAAGCTGGGGCTGCTGCCTGCCGTAATAGGAATAATTGGCTGTTATGACAGCTTCTTTTGCGACCAGCCCGAAAACAAAACGGACCAGGAAAAATAAAATAAATCCGGCCAGATAGATAAGAAGCCCGATCCAGAGCTTTTTCTTCATGAATAACCTCCATTAGCTTAACATATAAAAACTTAAATCAAAAAGCAACTGATAATTTATTTAAACGGATAACTTCCGGCTTTTGACTTTCCGCTTTAAGCTTTAAGACTTAATTAATGGGAATATTTTTTTAAAAATTCATTGAGGTATTCATCCTGTTTTTTGAACATCTTTTTTTCTTCTTCCTTCGATTTTTCGTGATCGAACCCGAGAAGGTGCAGGATGCCGTGAACCGCGAGACGGACCAATTCCTCCTCTTCTGTTACTCCGTATTCCCGAGCCTGTTCCAAAGCCTTTTCAGCCGAGATAATGATATCGCCTAAATTCTTTTGTTCCTCATCGTCAAGGTCTTCCTCAAAGAAAGGGGCTTCATCATTTTCCGGATTTTCTTCCATGGGAAATGAGAGCACATCGGTCGGAGCATTAATACGCCTGTATTGCCGGTTGAGCGACTGAATAAACTGATTGGAGCAGAGGACAAGATTGACATCAAAATTATTTTTTTTGTAATCCAAAAGTATTTTTTCTAAAAATTCGCAGAGAGCGGTCATCAGATGGTCTTTTTTAGTGCTGTCCTGATAATAAATGAGATGGATCATAAAAGCCTTCTTAATTGTTTGGATATAGGGCGGCCGCAAAAGCTTTTATCTTATATTTATGGATGTTTTTGGAACTGCCTCTGCGGTTCTATTTTATTTATTTTCCCATTTTCTATTATAACTGTTCCATAATAACCGTCTTTAAATGCGCCCGGGTTAAAGAAAACGATGCCTTTTTCGGTCAGGAGTTCCTGGATATGGGTATGGCCGAAAAGCACCAGGGCCGCGCCTATTTTTGACGCCGCATTTTTAAGAAGCAGAATATCATTATGTACTTTATAAAGATGCCCATGTGTTGCTAAAATTTTAACGCCTTCGATTTCAAATACCGAATCATAACTGAACATTTTTTCAAGATCAGGGGAGAATATCTCCATGTTGCCGATGACCTGAATTATCCGCGCTTTTGTAAGCGGAAGGAGAGGGCTTAAATCGGCCGCTCTATCGCCAAGATGGATGACTAAATCACAATCCTTTCCGATATCATTTATAAGATTTTTAATTTCAAGCATTCTTCCATGCGTATCGCTCAATACGAGAAGCTTCTGCAAGCGTTTCCCCTCAATTGTGATATTCCTTGCTTTGAATACCTTTTGCTATGAATGAATTCATTTCAATGATATTGGCATTGTCCGGCGAAGAAGCGACAAGAGGTATGGAGAATTCACCGTTTTTCAAATAGAACCGGACTGAGAATTTGCCGTCTTTAGTCAGAGGTATCATCTTGCCGCCTATAGCCAGCTTGGCGTTTGGATCAGTTTTACCGTAGAGTACAACCTCGGCGTGAAGCTCAACATCAAAATCTTTTGCTTCCTGCGGCCTTTCCGCATTAGCGGCGCCGCTGCCGGAAGATACTCCCGCTGATGATATTCCGCTGGGCACGGCCATCCATTCGCTGACTATTTCCGAGCCGGACAGCTTGTGAATACGGTAACCGCCGGACATTTTGAAAAGCTCCTGCTCAACAGCGTCTTCCTTTAGGGCGGCCCTGTCTGTCGGAACAAGAATTACATTCGAGCGCGCGGCAGGTATAAAATTATTGTCATTATTCTTGATGCCGATTTCCGCGAAATAGGGGCGGTTGACCTCAGGCACCTGCAGGTACCAGCTTCTTGCGCCGTTTTTCACTTCCACATCAAAATACTTGTCAATGTCCGCATAATACATGCGTATTACAGGGTTCTTTGAAGGGGAATCAAGCGCGAGACTTTTTTTGGTGCTTTCGCTGAATTCCCAGAAGGCATAGATCCAATAAGGGTTCTGGATCAGAAGAGTGATTTTTGTTTCCCCGTATTCTTCAGGCAATTGATAAACTTTATTATCATGCAATGAAGACCCGGCGTTTGCTCTTTCGATTTCGAATTTTTTGCTTTCGCCCTTTAAAATATCGTTCATTTCTATAAATGCAGTCTCATTTGGGGTGGAATTCTTTCTTTTATCATTTTCTTTTTTAATTTTTAATGGCTTCTTTTTCCCGGGTTTGATTTTCTCCTTTTTATTTATTTTCTTGATATCTTTTTCAGAGGTTGGTTTTTCCTTCTTCATAAAGAAGCCTCCTTGTCTTGACTTATAGATTTTAATTGTATTACAGTAAAAGTCAAGAAAAAAGCGCTACTATAAAAAATACACCGGTTTCACTTTTGATGATTGCTAATTTTAAATTCTTGTCTTAAAATATATTATGTATTTTAATGTAAAAATTTAACGGTAATAAAGACACAAAGGGAAGGATGGAAAAATGAAAGAAAAAATGAAATTTCAGGGTACCGCTGAACTTAAAATTGGCGAGAAGAAGTATAAACTTCCGATCTATGAAGGTTCCAAGGGAGAAAAAGCCCTTGATATCACCGTTCTCCGGAAAGAAACAGGGCATATCACTTATGATCCGGGCCTTGCCAACTCCGGCATTGCTTCCAGTGATATTACATATGTGGACGGCGAAAAAGGTATTCTCCTTCACCGCGGATATAAGATTGAGGAACTGGCTGAAAACTGCTCTTTTCTGGAAGTCGCCCAGCTTTTGATATTGGGAAAGCTGCCCAATGCCGCGGAAAGAAAGCATTTTTCAGAGCTGATGAACCGGCATTCGCTCATCCATGAGGATATGCAGCGTTTCTTTCAGAACTATCCGGAAAAAGCCCATCCGATGGCGGTCCTTTCGGCCATGATTGTTTCATTGGCAACGTTTTATCCCGAACTGGAAATTGAAACAACGGAAGAACCTGTGGATATCACCGTGACGAGGCTTCTTTCGAAAATGAGGACAATCGCCGCTTTTTCCTATAAAAAATCGATAGGGGAGCCTTTTGTCTACCCCAGCAATAAATACCGCTATTGCGAGAACTTTCTGAATATGATGTTCTCATCGCCGGTTAATGACTATTCCATTGATCAGGTGACCGAGCGCGTGCTTAATATGTTCCTGATTCTCCATGCCGACCACGAGCAGAATTGTTCCACGACAGTTGTCCGGACTGTCGGCAGCTCCGGGGCCAATCTCTATGCTTCCATAGCGGCCGGCATTTGCGCCCTCTGGGGCCCTCTTCATGGCGGCGCCAACCAGGCCGTGATTGAGATGCTGGAAAGCATTCATCAGGGCGGGATGAAAGCCGATCAGGTAATAGAACTGGCCAAGCGCAAGGACTCAAAAATGAGGCTGATGGGATTCGGACATAGAATATATAAAACTTATGATCCCAGGGCAAAGATCGCGAAATCGGCCTGCCGCAAATACCTGGAGTACCTGGGCATCAAACACGATCCGCTCCTGGATATCGCGCTGGAACTGGAGGAAAAGGCATTGAACGACTCCTATTTCCAGGAGAAAAACCTTTATCCCAATGTTGATTACTATACAGGCATTGTTTACCGCGCGATGGGAATACCCATCAATATGTTCACAGTGATGTTCGCCATCGGCCGCCTGCCGGGATGGATCGCGCACTGGCTTGAGATGAAGGCCGATCCCGATCAGAAGCTGATGCGGCCGCGCCAGATCTACGCGGGCGATGATGAGAAGCCTTTCTTGACTGTCAAACAGCGGTAAGACAGGTATAGTTTAAATTTTAACGGAAAGTTATTCCCGGGAGGGACTTTTATCATTTTACAGAGAAAGAAAATATTTCCGAATATTGCATAATATAAAATGCTTAGTCAACATTCATTTTTTAAAGAGAATTAATTTATGAGTCAATTTAAGGCAATGGAAGCCGGAACAGGAAAACTTAGGATCGGCAACGATTGGAACGCCATCACCATTATCGCGCTTTCGCAGAATAATCCCCTGAAAGCGATCGCCGAATTTGTCGAAAACAGCCTGGATGCCTGCGCCGGCAATATCACCATTATCAAAGGGCGGATGCATGGCAATCTGTTCCTGAAAATTGTTGATGATGGAAGCGGGATAGACGATTTTAAATATGTCGCGACGCACATCGGGGATTCAATTAAACGCAAGCTGAAAAAAAGCGGGATCAAAGGCATTCAGGGCGAGTTCGGCATCGGCCTGTTGAGCTTCTGGACGGTCGGGGATGAACTTGTCTTGACATCCGCCGGAAAGGAGGGTGTTGTCCGGCAGATGCGTCTTATAAAAAATAATCCGGCATACAACATTTCTGAACCAGGATCTCTGTTTGCCCATACGGGCACGGAACTTCTGATTAAGCCGTTATTACCAGGGATCCGCCAGCTTTCAGGAGAGAAAATTCAAAGCTACCTGGCATCGGAACTCCGTGACCGGATCGGCAAAACAGGCGTAAAAATCAAAATCATTGATCACATGGCCAGAAGGGAATATACGGTTGTACCCAGGAAATTCAAAGGAATTCTTCTTCACAATCTTCCCGACATCAAAAATCCCCTGGGGGATATTTATCATGAACTGTACCTGACCGAGCCTTCCCCGGAGAACCAGGTCGGCCTTTATAAATCGGGCACGAGGGTGCTGGCGGATATCAGGCAAATAGAACAGTTTCAATGCTTTCCCTGGACATCGGGATATCTGGAAGGCATTATTGACGCGTCATTCCTGCAATTGACGCCCGGGACCCGCGGCGGAATAATCTACGATGAGGCTTTCGAAAGCTTCTTCTGCTCGATGGAAACCCTGACAAAAGCCCTTGCCGACAGGATCGATGCCCAGAAAACGGCAGAAGATGAAAAGGCGAGCCTGTTCATTCTGCATAAGATAACAAAAGCGTTGAAAGAAGCCCTTTATTTTCTGCCGGAAAACGAGTATGAGTGGCTGAGCGTAAAGAGCTATAAAAAAGCGGAAATCGTAAAAAAAAGCGGGATTGAATCGGAAGACGGGAATGAGGAAATGGAGCCTGTCTATATCGCGCGGGAAACCGCTTTAGAGGGCGGACGGGCGGAACAGGAAGGCTTTTTTGATATTCAGGGGGAATTACATACCGCGCTTATTATACCGGGTTCGACCGTTATCGGCGTGGGTGAAATAAAGCGCCTCCGCGCCGCCGCGAAGGATAAAGAGGGAAGGAAAATTGAAACCGGATTGGAAATTATCTGGAAGATCGCGGACGGTTCGGGCAGGCTAAGTCCGGAAAACGGTCAATTCATCGACTACACCGCTCCGCTCGAACCCTGCATTACCAGGATCCAGGCTGTTGTAAAATCTGAAGATAAAGAATTGACGGCCGAATGTCTGATAACGGTCGCGCAGGAATTGATCCCCGCCGGAGGCAATATAAAGACTTCCGGCGAGAAAAAAGGCCTCCCCGGCTATACTTTCCAGAAAGCCCCCGGTGAATTATGGCGGAGCCGCTACGATCTTGAACAGAATATCATCATCATAAATAACGGGCACGCGGACTTCATTTATTCCTCAAAAAGCGGCCATAGAAAGCTCCGTTATATTACAAGGCTTTACTCGAAGGAACTGGTCCTGAGTAATTTTCCGGAGATTGATAAAGAACGGCTGCTGGAAAAGATGATCGAGCTTCAGCTCTATACCGAAGAAAATTTAAGATGATCGGGATATTTCCCAATGGTAAGGATCAAGCCGATGACCACATATATCACGCTCCTCCGGGGCATCAATGTGGGCGGTCAGAAAAAGATATTAATGAAAGATCTTATGACCCTTTATGAATCCATGGATTTTAAAAATGTGAAAACTTATGTGCAGAGCGGAAATGTTGTTTTTGAATCTCATTTGGAGGATCAAAATGATTTAGCGGGGATCATCGAAAAGAAGATATTAGAAACGTTCGGCTTTCCGGTCAGCATCATCATCAGAACGGCAGATGAGCTTAAGCAGATTATTTTGAATAATCCTTTCATTAAGAAAAAAGGTTTTGATGAAAGTAAGCTCTATGCCACATTTTTTTCCGATATTCCGTCCGATAAATTGTTAAACGAAGCTTTGAAAATTAAAGATGAAAAAGACAGATTTTTCATTTCAGGCAGGGAAGCTTACCTTTTCTGCCCGGGCGGCTATGGCAAAACAAAATTCTCCAATAATTTCTTCGAGAAAAAATTAGACATCACTGCCACGACAAGAAACTGGAATACAGTCAGGACGCTGATGGAAATGGTGGAAGGGTGATTGGTATGACTGAAAAGGATATCACTAAGCTTCGTCTATTCAACCAGCAGATCGCGGCGTCAAAATTCAAAAACCGGCCGGGCTTATTACTTGGCTATGCGGGATCCAGGCGCAGGACTATGAAGGCGCGAAATGGGCGATCGGGCTCCGCCTGCCCGGCATAACGGAGGCTGATGTTGAAAGGGCCATTGCCGCCAGAGAGATCGTCCGCACCTGGCCGATGCGGGGCACTCTGCATTTCGCCGCGGCGGCGGACATCCGCTGGCTCCTCGACTTACTGGCGTCCCGGTTCATTGGCGGAAACAAGTCCCGTGAAAAACAGCTTGAGCTTGATGAGGCTGTGTTTAAAAAAAGCCGGGAAATCCTGGACAGTGCGCTTAAAGGCGGGAAACAGCTTACGCGGTAAGAGCTGACGGCGATTTTCATAAAGAAAGGCATTGACGCGAAGGGCCCGAGGCTGGCCCATATCCTGCGGAGGGCAGGGCTGGAGCAGCTGATCTGTTTTGGGATAAAGAGGGAAAGCGAGTTTACATACACGCTTTTTGACGAATGGGTCCCGCCGTCCAAACCGCTGGAACGGGAGGAGGCTCTGGCCGAAATCGCAAGACGGTATTTTAAAAGCCGCGGCCCCGCCTCGATAGAGGATTTCATCTGGTGGACGGGACTGTCGGCGGCCGACGCCCGGGCGGGTCTCGAAATGGTAATAAAGGAATTGCATCAGGAAAAAAAAGACGGGAAGACATACTTGATGGCTCAAGACATGACGGCTCTGAAAGAAACAGGGCAATCGGTTTATCTTTTACCCCCGTTTGATGAATATCTATTGGGATATAAAGACCGGGGACTTTATTTTAATTCAAATGATTATGAAAAGATCATACAGAAAAACGTGATTTTCAGCCCTGTCATTCTCATTAACGGCCGGGCGGAAGGCACTTGGAAGCGTATATTCAAAAAGGATGCGGTCATTATTGAAACCAATCTATTCAAGCCGGTTGAGGAATCTGTTAACTGGGCTATTCAAAATGAAGCAGAGAGATTTGCGGAGTTTGCAGAGAAGCGATTAAACCCGCGATAGTAATAGGTATGTTGTGCTGTACAAAAGAAAAATTTAATAACTGTTACTTGATAAAACTCCGGGATTCTGTGAAACAGAATTGTATTTTTGAGTTTAATTGCAACAAAAATTGAAGTATTTTATTATTAACCAATTAAAGATTAAAACATATAATTAAAGTTTAGAGATGCAATATGAAAATAAGTGTGGTTGTACCCGTTTATCAAAAACCTAAATATTTCGCAGACATTGCAAAAAAAGTAATGGCCTGCAATTATGATAACAAAGAAGTGATCGCTGTGATAGACGGGGAAATGACCCCTGAAATAAAAGAGGCGCTGGAACCGCTTGACGGGAAAATACGGGTCTTTCATCCCGATCAGCATCTGGGTAAGGCCCGGGCTTTAAACAAAGCGGTTGAGAACCTGTCGACGGATATCATCCTTTTTTTTGACAATGATATATTACTCCCTGATGATCCGCTTTTCTTATTAACGCTTTCTAAGGAAATGAAGACTCATGATATTGTGGAAATGCCTAAAGAGGTAATAGTAGAGTCTATATTTTCAGCAATGATCGGGTACGAATATCAAAGTTTTGCCATGGCATGCCTGACATTTTCAAAAATAGCCAACAGATCGCCCGGTGTTATCGGCTCGGCATTTGCCGTAAAAAAAGAACTTTTTGACAAGCTGGGAGGTTTTAAGCAAGTCGTTCATGAGGACGGCGATTTCGGCGCGAGAGCATTCCGTCGGCATGCACGGTATTCATACAGTCCTGAGTTGAAAGTGAAAACCGCTATGCCGAACAACCTTTCCGATTGGATAAAGCAGAGAAAAAGATGGACCCTTATAAATGTGCTCTGGTTCAAAGACAACTTTCTTTATCTTTTATTTAGGGTTTTCAAACAGCCGTCCCTTATCCCCACATTGTTCATCATCATTCTGCCGGCGCTCATTTCATTTTTTTTATTGGTCCTGTTCCATCAACTTCATATCACTTTCATTATTCCGGTTGTCTTTATGGCTACTCAGCCGCTCCAGCTTCTGGCCGGATTATTCCTCTGGTTTACTCATTATTCCATGATTTTGCAGGGGATTGTGAGCATGATGCTGGGCTTTATTATCTCAACAATCATTTATTTTATCTTTTCGCTCTTTTTCAAATTCCGCTTTAATTTCTTCGAATATATATTGTTTTATTTTTTTTATCTGCCGGTATTGGTGATCGTCAACCTGGTCATGTTTATTATGCTGCTTGGGAAAAAGAACATAAATCTGGATTGGAAGGTATAAGGGGCAGTTGTCTGCCACCGGTGGGACAATCTTGGTGTGTGGCACAGCCGCGGCTGTACCCAACCCTTTTCTCGGCTTTTATTAAAAGCCAATAATTATTCCAGGTTTAAGCTCTTCATAAAAGAATCCTTCAGTTCCTGATGCGCCGCGTCGACCCTCTTAATAAGGTCATCGACCTTATCCCCTGTGCCTGACAACATGCCGTATGTTGTAAAATAAAACTTGATCTTCGGCTCCGTCCCCGACGGCCTGCTGATGATCTTGGCGTTATCTGAAAGCTTCAGTATAATAACGTCCGATGAAGGGTATTCGCATTTCGGCAGGACGCGGTTGTTAACGATGTCGCAGACTTTGCCGTATTTAAGATCGGTCATTTCGAGGACGTCATAGGCGCCGATTTTCTTCGGCGCTTCATTGCGGAGCTTCTGCATCAGCGCCTTGATCTGCGCGGCGCCGTCCTGTCCTTTCATCGTGACGGACTTCTGCGACTCGCGGTAAAAGCCGTATTTCGCGTAAATATCCTCAAGCACCCGGTAGGCCGATGTGCCCTTTGTGCAGTAATAGGCTGTCAGCTCCGCGAAGAGCGAAGCCGAGATGACGGCGTCCTTGTCGCGCACGAAAGTTCCCGCCGAGTAGCCATGGCTTTCCTCCCCGCCGAAGACATAATTATAGCCGCTTTTCTCATATTCCTTTAGTTTGGCGCCGATCCACTTGAACCCTGTCAGGACTTCGTCCACCTCCACGCCGAAGGCGCGGGCAATACTGGACAATGTATCCGTCGTGACAATTGTTTTTATGAGTTTAGGCTTTGGAGGCATTTTATTTGTTTCCTTTAATTGAGACATAATATAGTAGCCGAGCAGGATGGCGATCTGGTTGCCGTTCAGGAGGACATAGTCGTTATTTTCTTTTTTGAGCATCACGCCCAGGCGGTCAGCGTCGGGATCGGTCGCGATGAAAACATCGGCGCCAGATGCCTTTGCCGTTTTCATTCCCAGCTCCATGGCCGCCGGTTCCTCGGGATTGGGATAAGGCGCCGTGGGGAAATTGCCGTCCGGCCTTGCCTGTTCCTCGACGATCTGGATATTTTTAAAACCGAAATTCCTGAGGCTTTCCGGTACCAGGCGGTAGCCCGTGCCGTAAAGGGGTGAGTAGCAGATCTTCACGCCGCAGCCGGGAATGATTTCAGGGTGGAGCGAGAGGGATTTGACTTTTTCCAGGTAGGCCGCGTCCGCTATAGTGTCGACTATCTGAAAGAGACTGCTTTTTTCAGCTTCTGAAAAAGGAATGTGTTTCACCTGCCCGAGGGAAATGATCCCGCGAACTTCCGCGATAATCTCCTCATCAAAGGGCGGCGTGATCTGCGCGCCGTCATCCCACATGACTTTATAGCCGTTGTATTCCTTGGGGTTATGCGAGGCGGTGATCATCACGCCCGCGGCGGCGTTTAAAAAGCGCGTGCCGAATGACACCGTCGGCGTCGGGTGTATGTCCTTGAAATAATACACCTTGATGTTATTGGCAATCATGACAGAAACGGTTTCCCTGGCGAATTCGTCCGACATGATCCGGGAATCCCGGCCGATCAGAACGCCGCGTCCGGAATAACCTTTCTTTATGATATAATTGGCGAGGCCCTGTGTTGCCTTGCGGACGACATAAATATTCATCCGGTTTGAGCCTGCGCCGAGAGTTCCGCGGAGGCCGGCCGTGCCGAACTCGAGCTCCGTATAAAAGCGGTCCGTCAGTTCTTTTTCGTCTTTTTTATCGATTAATGCCTGGATTTCATTCCTTGCGGATTCGTCATATTCCGGGGACAGCCATTCGCTGATCCGTTTTTGAATTAATGGTTCCATAAAACGCCCTCCTTCACCTTGAGTATAGTATTTTAAAAAGAGAACGGGTGAAAATCAAATAAAGCCGGGGGTTCACCGGTATTCAGTTTGTAATTTATAAACAGGGCATATATAATATAATAAAAAATGAGGACAATATGTATAAACCTGATGAAAATTACAGAAAAGTTTTGTTTTTTTTATTTCTCATCTTATTATCAGCTGACGGATTATTTTCAGCGTCATTGAAAAAAAATACTGGTCTGGAGGCGGAAAACCTTAAGGGAAAAGTTAAAAAATATACAGCTATTCATTATCAATCAATAAACGGTAAATTTACAATTCAAGATAAAAATATAAAATTATTCGATCAGGACGGGTTGATATTGGAGGATGAATATTATAAATCCTCCAACATTTTGATAAAAGCATTTAAGCACAAATATGATAAAACAAATAGAGTTGAATATATTGATAATAATCTTGTTTATTTAAAATCGGGTTTTGAAAGCAGGATCTCTTATGACGATGCGGGCAGAATTAAAATGACACAAAGCGGAAACGGTATAACGGAATATTTTTATGATGCAAATGGAAATGAGACTAATTGTTTGACATACAGGAATAATGAATTGATTGAAGAGACCGGTAAAAAATATGATGCCGCCGGGCATATCATGGAAGAAACCGTTGTGAACGGAAAAGATGTGTCGCGAAAAGTGCAGTATGTCTATGATAAGAAGGGCCTTCTTCAATCAAAAATAGAATATAATTTTAATAAATCAAGGATTTATTTTGATTATCAATATGATACTAATGGTTATCTTTCTGCTGAAACCGTCAAAGTATATCATGCCGGCAGTCCTGTCCCTGACAGAATTACGACCAGCTCATATAATTTTGATGAGAGAGGAAATGAAGTTGAAAAAATTCTTACAGTTATAAGGACCGTTAAGCGGTATGATAAAGATAATCATTTAAAGCAGAAAATAACTTTAAGCGGGGATGAAACTGAAAAGCCCGGCACTGCCATCGAAAAAGAGATTTATCAGTATGATAAAGAGGGAAATATGATTAAAATAATTAAATATATTCTTCCTGCCGGCGGAAAAAAATTGAGGCTTAATGAGATTGTGGAATACAGAATTGAGTATTATTGATTTCTTTGTTTTGCTGACCACAATTAAGCAGGATCGGCAGGATTGGTCAGGATAGATTTGGCAAGCTCACTACAAGTTTACAGGATTGAAGCCACAGAATGGATTCGGCAAGCTTGGTTCCCGAGCCTGGCCGAGGGACGCCACAAGTTTCACAGAATAACACTGAATTATTAATGTTTGTATAAGAAACATGTTTTTTTTTAAATTTTATTTCTGCGAACTTCCGCGGGGTTCTGCGGTAGACTTTGTTTCTTCCATCATAATTCCGGATCAAATTATCCTGAGAATCCTGGTAAATCTTGGAAACTAGTGGTGAGCCTGCAGACTGTGTGAAAAGTCGGTGTTTTGCATCGTAATTCTATATTTTTCGTTCCGTAACTTCAATAAATACGTGGCGAAAAATAGTTTTCACACAGTCTGCTGCCGAACCATCCTGAATTATTGGTGTCTGAAAATTAAAGCAAAGAGAATTAAAATTCTTTATAATTAAAAAAACCGGTTAGTTTATTGATTATTCTCTTTTTTATTTTACTATTACTCCGATTTTATCAGGGCTTTTTTTATCGAGATCAAACTCAATTGTTTTTTCTCCGATTGTCAGTTTATACCGGCCGAAAAATCCACGGAACGCGGCCTGCCCTTTTTCGTCCGTTTTCAGACTGAGCGGCCCAGTCCGCCATTCCTGCGTGACAAGTCTTTTGAGAACTTCATAGGCCGGCTTGGGCGTCATATCCTTTCTCAGGAGACCGGCCGGCGCGCCCTGCCAGGCGTTGTAATCCGAAAGGTCCCACCAGGTTATCGCTTCGACCGAAGGGCTTGAAAAGAGGAGCTTGTAAACCCGTTCCACGTCCTCGGCCTGCTTTTTTTCTCCTTCCGTTGTCGTGTTCCAGCCGGGATGGAAGCTGAACCAGTCGTTATCAGTTTTGAGACGCCCGGAAAGTATTGTGAGCTCGGTAAAATGGATGGGAATTCCGTACCGGCTGAACAGGCTGACTACGTCAAGAAGATTCCTGTCGGGCCAGATCCCCATATGCATATGCGACTGGATGCCGATTGCGTCGGGCGGAAATTCCAGTTCCTTCAGCACGCTGATTTCCGACGCGTAGGTTTCCGATGTATCGTAATCATTAACCAGAAGGAAAGCGGCTGGGTTTGCTTCCCGCGCCCATGAAAGACTGCGGCGGGCAGCTTCGACAGGGCCCAGCTTTTTTTCCCACCTGCCGACGCAGTTGGTATAATTGGGGCCGGCCAGGCTTTCGTTAATAACATCAAATGTATCGATCAGGCCTTTATACTTTTTAATGATTTCCCTGACTCTAGCTTCCAGAACGGAATCCGTTTCATCCCCGGAAAAATCCGCCCATGCCGGTACAACTTCATGCCAGACCAGCGGGTGGCCTTTTGTGCGGATGCCTCTATCGCGGCACCAGAGCGCGATATTTGACAGATAAGACTCAAGCTTGACACCCTTCTGGGCCTCATACGTTCCCCAGTAGAAGGGTAGGGTCGCATAGTTGAAAACGGCAGCGAACTGGTCGCGGTAAAGTTTCTGCATTTCCTGATTGGTTTTGAATTCATCCCAGAGGAAGATGTTGCATCCGAAAAGGAAGGCCTGGCGGGTCTGTTCAATTGTAATATCCGATTGAGGAATTAATTTGCCTTTTATGTTTTTCAAGACCAGAGTGATTTCCCTGGTGCGGCAATCCTGGATTTTTTTATCGAGCTCCTTCATATCGGCAGCGGATATTGAGATAAATAAAAATGAAATGATGAAATTTAATAGAAATAAAACAAAAGTTTTCATAAAAACCCTCTCTTTTTTAATCTATTTTTTTAAATAAATCAGTAATACTAAATAATACCTAAACTGAGCGATTCTTTTATTAATTCAAAAAATCGGCCTGTTAAACGGGTGGGGTTTTAGAAATTTTAAGGAGTGAGATATTACCCATCCAATTTAAAGTACAAGACCCTTTAGAAAAGGTCCTTATTTGTTGAAATTTTAGTTTTGAGCGCAATACCCCCTTATCCGGTTTTTTAGCTTTAATAATTTATATTGGGACAACGAACAGGCATTTGTCCCAAACTTTAAATAGCCCCAATTCGTCTATTACTTCATGCCGAAATTTCAATACAATTTTTCTGCTTCTTCTTACGATCTTTCCGGCTATGTCAATAAAAAGCCGTCTTACAGTGTCCGGATAACTGCCAATTGGGAAGCTATCTGAAAGCGCGTCTTCCTGCATAGCAATCAATAAATTGCGGGATATCAGCATCAGAAAATAGTATGCGGCATTTGAGATAAACCTTTTGAAAGGGAGTGTTTCATCCGCAAACTCCTTCACGCTCCGATTTACCAATTCATCCTTCGCCCTTAAGAGATAAAGTTCGATAATCTCTTTAGCCGCCAGGTATTTTTCCAGTCCTGCCTTTTTTAGTAATTCCTGATTATATAAATTTGTGTAAATTAAATTATCCGGTTTCGCAAAATCCAGAAGGTACTCATCTCCATTATTTGCCCTTTTACAGTAAATCGCCCGGCGGCCTTTGCTCCATTTCTCCCGTTTGTCTCTAAAATCACAATATTCCCAGACATCGCCTTTTCTCTCAAAATTGCTCCAGCCTTGCGGAAGCTTGCGGATCAAATCCAGTTTGATGTCGTTGTACATTGTACCGCCGCAGATATAGTAATGTCCGTTTTCTTCCATCCATTCATAGTATTTCTGATCATTGAACCCACTATCTGAAACAACAATAACCGGCACGTCTTTATCGTATTCTTTACGGATCTTTCCGATGATTTTTTCAAGCGATTCGTTCAGGTCATTCCCGTGATTACAATGTGCGCTCCCTTCCCGAAACAGCGAATAAATCACATAAGGCCCCCAATAGAACAATAAAGGATGAAACCCTTTTACCATTTTATATGTCAGAGTTACGCCTTCCCGTTTTCGCGCGCTGTTATTGTCTAATACCGTCGAATCAACACCAAGTACAATTACCTTTGGCCGGGTTATTTTGAGCCGCCAGATAAACAACTCCAGTAAAAAATGACCTAAAGCATTCACCATTTTTTCCGTTACGGCGCCTAAGAACCGTTTCATTGTATGTGAGGATGCCATTTCATTCTTTGAGAACTCAATTGTCCCGGCATACCCCATATTGTTTTTCAGATCGTCAAACCTCGTCATAGTATTTTGGCTTCCGTCAACGAAAAAGCAGAATATCTGCTTTAGTATATTCTCGATCTTTTGCCCTTTTGAACTTTTCCGCAGGCCGTCAAATATTCCAGTAATCAGCGATAATACGTGTGTCCCTTTGAGGTATCTGCAAAAAAATGCCAATCCTCCCCTGCCGCTTAATAGATCATCCGTTATTCCAATTTCAGAAATCTCATTTTTGCAATATTTATTTTTTTCAGCCATAATTAACCTGCTTTTGCACCCAATGGGTGTTTTTTCGGGGTAAGGATGGCGGCAACCATTTCCTTACCCCATTCTATTTTAGCATGGTTTTTTATAATTCGGCTAATAAAGAATCGCTCAGTTTAGGATAATATTCCTGTTTTTAAAGATTCTGTCATTTTCATTTCAATAATTATAAAATCTATTTTCATATGTATCTAAAAAATAATAAAACCCCAGAATATTTTTACAGTTGTTTTAAATAACATAATCTTTCATCTTATAATCCGTGTTAATCAGAAAAATCCGTGTTATCCGTGTGAAACATCGGATCTATACAAAATATTCATTTTAATAAAATTCTTCCTTTTCATTAAGCTGTTGGTATTATTAAATGTTACCTAAGATGTTCTACCAGAATCTTTACTCCTATCCCGATCAGGATCAAACCTCCGATCAGTTCCAGCTTTTTTTCGAAAATATGGCCGAACTGCTTTCCGATAAAGACGCCGGCCAGTGAAATAATAAAAGTCGTCACGCCGATTATCACAGCCGGCATGATGATGACCGTGTTCAGGAAGGAGAGGCTCAGACCGACGGCCAGGGCGTCGATGGAAGTGGCGATGGAAAGAACCAGCAGGTTGGGCATATTCATCGGACAGCTTTTTTCTTCCTCTTTTTCAAGAAGAAAAGACTCATAAATCATTTTTCCGCCGATGAAGCCTAACAGGCCGAATGTCAGCCAGTGGTCAAAGCTGGAGATTAAATTCCGGAATGAAAGTCCTGCCAGGAAGCCGAGTATGGGCATCAGCGCCTGAAAGCCGCCGAAAAAACCTGCCATCCGTAACGCCTGCGATAGGCGGACATTTTTTGTGACAAAACCGCTCGTTACGGCAACTGCGAACGCGTCCATTGAAAGCCCGACGGCTAGAAATAATAAAGTAATAATGTCCATTTATAAACCTGCATTTATCTATAGTTTTTCATCGCTCCGGTGAAATTTGTCGTGTAGCCGCTGTGCCCTGTCAGTAAAACACCGATGTTATCAAGCTTTGCGAGTTTTTTTATGGATTTTATTTCCATAGGAGTATCCATATTAATGAATTCCACAAAATTGGTAGCGATGCCGTCCTGAAGGCGTAAAGTATCACCGGTGAATAAGTATTTATTATCGATCAAATAGCTCATTGAGCCGGGCGTGTGGCCGGGGGTTGACAGGGCGGTGATTTTAACGGTCCCGATTTCTATTTTTTCGCCGTCCTTTAAAAGGGTGTATTTTTTATCCAGCCTGTTATGCATCAGTCCGAAAAAGCGGGCTGTTTTGCCGTTCACCATCTGCTCTTCGTCCTGTGAAATGTAAATCGCGGCATTCGGAAAGGCGTGGATGCCGCCGGTATGGTCATAATCCGTATGGGTCAACAGAACGGCTTTTACAGATTCAGGATTAACGCCGATTTTTTTCATCTCGCCGGTATTCAATTTGGCATCCAACCCGGAGTCAACGCAGATGGTGTTGATACCATCCGAATAAACATAGAAATTGACGATTCCCGCATTGACAGCATAAAGGCCCACGGTTATTTTGCCGGTTGCCGCGGGATGCTGAAACTTCCGCATTGAAGAAATCCGCATAAATTGAAAAGCGATAAAAATGACTATGATGCCGATTAAAATTCCAAGGATTCTCAGGAATATTTTCATATCAAAGCTCCTTAATATAAATATTATTATTATAACTTATAATTAATAATAATATGAATAATTATAATGTTGATTTACAAATTCATAAAGGGAGATTTTTCGGCGCTTTAATAGACAGCCCCTCAATTTGGACATCAATGAGGAAAAATATTGTCGTTATATCAGGAAAATATTATAATAAGAAGACTTATATTAATTATTTTATTCCGGAGGAAAAATTGAATAGTTCAATATCCGCTTATTGCGGCTTATACTGCGGTTCGTGCCCGGTCTTTTTGGAGACTAAAGAAAAGGGCCGGTATCCCGATTTGACGGATATGAGTCTAAAAACACCATGTTACGGCTGCAGGAGCGGAGTCAATCCGCCCTGGTGCGGAGAGTGTGTTTTAAAAGCCTGCGCAAAGCGTAAAGGATATGATTTCTGCCATGAATGCGGCGAGTATCCATGCCGGGAACTGATCGAATTCAGGAACAGCAGGCAGTATCCCTATCATATTGAGGTTTTTGACTATTTAAAAACGATCAGGGATGAGGGGGAGGAAAAGTGGCTTAAAGAAATGGAAACGAGGTGGAGCTGTCCGGATTGCGGAACACCGGCCGGATGGTTTGACCTCAAGTGTGTTAAGTGCGGCGAGATGCTGAACGGTTATGAAAAACCGGTTTAATTATTAAGAGCAGTTCCAAAAACTCAAAGTTTTTGGAACTGCCGCTATAACATAAACTTCAAGTAAATAAAAACGGCGCTGCCGCGTGAAATATGCGCAGCATACGCGGCGGCCGCAATACCTGGCACAATGGCGCATTCCAAAAAATCTTTTTTTAAACCACGGAGATCACTGAGGACACAGAGAAATTCTTAAATGTATTTTTTTCCATTTTTATTATTATAGTTTAAAAAAATTAGCCGGGCATATCCTGAGGATGCAAATAAGACGCCGGCAAAAAACAAAAGCCAGTCATAACGCGCCGGGAATTGGTTCGATGGCGGATAAAGCATGAAAGACGCAAGCCAGCTTATTAAGGCTCCTGATAAAAGGATTACTGTTAATAGCCCGTTTTTGATTTTAATGAATTTTTTATAAATAGTAAGAATAATCAAGGAGCCTGTTATGCCCAATAATGAAATTGCGACAGGCGCTATGACAGGCGCAAACCATGGCACAGGTATCAGGAAAAGCACGTCCCAGTCGAGTAGCGTCTTCGGCCAGCCTTCGAATAGATAGAGCCCTCCGTAATAAACAATATCCCAGACGGCGAAAATGAAAACGAAATTGGCGAGACGCCTGATCGCCGGGCCTTTAGTTAATAGAGCGACGCTTAAAAGAACAACCAGAGTTGCAAGCTCGCGGCCCATTTCCACAAGAAGCGTATGAAGGTCGATGACGAGATTCAGGGTTAAGCCATGCGGATAAAAATGAAGACGCAGGTAATGGGCCACGGCCCCTTCGATATACCCGAAAGCGATCCCGAACGCGGCCAGTTTTATGAGTTCCGGGATAATTGACTCTTTTTTTAGAGCGGCGGCGGTCAATGCCCTTTTCATATTGTTACTCCTGAATCGTTAGTTGTATCAAAGCTCTTTGAATCTCAAAGTGTATTTTTTTATAACCTGTTTTTTTAATCCGTTTCAAGAGGTTTGTAAAAAATACTTATTGTCATAGCTGACTTTAACCGGGGTCTTATTCATAATACCGGAGAATGAATGAACCGTTTGTCCGGCGGCATTCGGCGCCGCTGTACCGGCGGCGGTAAGAACGGCCGCTTTTTTTACCGTGTTCTCGCGGAAATATTTCAAAAGGGTCGATTTACCTGTGACGGCTTTGCCGGTGATGAAAAGGTTGCCGTTCGTGTTTTCCATTTTATGAAAAGCCAGCTTGAAGTCTTCCATCATTTCAATAGTCATACTGCAGTCTCCTTCATTTTATTCAGCCGGGGGCAGGCTTTTGGCTTTAGTTTTTTTATCCGACTTTTTCCAATCTTTTATTTTAACAGAATAAAAAATTTAACAAAAATAATCGATAGATTTTAAATTGCATATAGGCATTCATCGCGGGAAAACTAAGAAAAAATGGATTCAGATATTTGATTGCTCCGCCGCATTTTTCTTTTGGGACTCATAATTGGAAGTTAAAACCTTCCTGCATAATGTTTAGATACCCGGTTAATATGCCGGGTTTCAATCCCTCATAGGTAAAGTAAAAAGTTATGAGGATATGTGGATCATCGGAATGCATCGGGGGTTTCAATCCCTCATAGGTAAAGTAAAAAGTTAAACCATTTTTCTACATTGGGTAAAAGATATTGAGTTTCAATCCCTCATAGGTAAAGTAAAAAGTGTAGCCGCCGGAGTACCGCCGCTTGCATAAACAGGTTTCAATCCCTCATAGGTAAAGTAAAAAGATGAAGAAAGAAGGATTGACCGAAGTCAGATTTAGATGTTTCAATCCCTCATAGGTAAAGTAAAAAGTTGGGGATGCTACAAAAAGATTTGGCGAGTTAAGCGAGTTTCAATCCCTCATAGGTAAAGTAAAAAGAAAATCCCAATCTGTAGAACATTCACATTCAACAATGTTTCAATCCCTCATAGGTAAAGTAAAAAGGCTCACCTTGACTTTAAACTTATCTTTCATTTATTAGTTTCAATCCCTCATAGGTAAAGTAAAAAGAGAGAATTAATACCATTACCTGATTTAGAATCAAATGTTTCAATCCCTCATAGGTAAAGTAAAAAGGTTTCGGCCTTCCAGCCATCATCAGCAGGTTATAAAAGTTTCAATCCCTCATAGGTAAAGTAAAAAGTACTGTTTTTCTTTTATTTCTGGTTTTTGTAATTGAAGTTTCAATCCCTCATAGGTAAAGTAAAAAGCTGGTCAGACGAGTATGGGTAAAACCGCTTTTATGTGGTTTCAATCCCTCATAGGTAAAGTAAAAAGGGGAATAGTTTTTTTTCTACCGTTCCCGATATAATGTTTCAATCCCTCATAGGTAAAGTAAAAAGTTTGGAATTTCACAGCAGGTACCGACTGGCGCGACTTGGTTTCAATCCCTCATAGGTAAAGTAAAAAGCAATCTGGTCGTTCGCATGTATTCCACACTTCTGCGTTTCAATCCCTCATAGGTAAAGTAAAAAGTTTTGTTTTATTTGATTTATTGAAAATCCTTCGCAAGTTTCAATCCCTCATAGGTAAAGTAAAAAGTTTATAGGTGTACCGGTTTCTAACACCTCTTTAACAAGTTTCAATCCCTCATAGGTAAAGTAAAAAGGAAGTCAAGGAGGTTCCTGTTGAGCCGATTTAATCTGTTTCAATCCCTCATAGGTAAAGTAAAAAGAACAATCCCCATTCCTTGACCCATTTTGCAATCATAGTTTCAATCCCTCATAGGTAAAGTAAAAAGGCAAAACTTGACGCTGAAGGGGTACCGGACGCGAAGGTTTCAATCCCTCATAGGTAAAGTAAAAAGGTATCACGTGCCGTATTTATTGCCGTACCGCTGCCGCGTTTCAATCCCTCATAGGTAAAGTAAAAAGCTGTTTTTCTTTTATTTCTGGTTTTTGTGATTGAAGTTTCAATCCCTCATAGGTAAAGTAAAAAGTCCTTTAGGTGAGGGTAGTTCAAAAGTGAGGAAAAAAGTTTCAATCCCTCATAGGTAAAGTAAAAAGGCGAAATGGACAAACTTTCACAATTGATGGAGTGTCAAGTTTCAATCCCTCATAGGTAAAGTAAAAAGATACCGGCACCCTGACCGTAACGACCCCAAGTATAGGTTTCAATCCCTCATAGGTAAAGTAAAAAGTTTCCTCTTTTGGTTCCCATTTTTCCAGATGTAAAGTTTCAATCCCTCATAGGTAAAGTAAAAAGTTATGATTTTATCCCGACCCATTATACGCTCTTCGGTTTCAATCCCTCATAGGTAAAGTAAAAAGCCCTTTCCCCTAAAGAAATTGAGATTGAATTTCGGAGTTTCAATCCCTCATAGGTAAAGTAAAAAGGCTTTACCAATGATACAGTCAAGTCAGGATATTTAGTTTCAATCCCTCATAGGTAAAGTAAAAAGGGTTGATAGACGGAACGGCATTGATGAAACCTATTTGTTTCAATCCCTCATAGGTAAAGTAAAAAGGGGAATCTGATCTCTCAATCTCAATTCCCTTTTTTCGTTTCAATCCCTCATAGGTAAAGTAAAAAGTTTCGGGCACCTGGACGGATGTCCTATGCAGCCGGAGTTTCAATCCCTCATAGGTAAAGTAAAAAGCAGCTTATACCCATCGCCTTCATATCTCCATTAACGGTTTCAATCCCTCATAGGTAAAGTAAAAAGTTGACTGGTCAAAAATAAATATATCAACATTTTTGCAGTTTCAATCCCTCATAGGTAAAGTAAAAAGATCAATTGAATCCGCGTCTTTTTTAACCTGGAATTCGTTTCAATCCCTCATAGGTAAAGTAAAAAGCTATCTCCTACAGCATTGCCCAATAATTTTGGTTTTAGTTTCAATCCCTCATAGGTAAAGTAAAAAGCCAGGTGGGAGCGACATTAACTTTTTATGATCCAGAGTTTCAATCCCTCATAGGTAAAGTAAAAAGTAGGACAAATTTTATTGGTCAAATCGTAATGTCGGATGTTTCAATCCCTCATAGGTAAAGTAAAAAGTATATTTATTCTGCTGCCGTTTGTGATTAATATAATGTTTCAATCCCTCATAGGTAAAGTAAAAAGAAAAACAAACATTCCTTTTCTCCATCATAATTCATAGTTTCAATCCCTCATAGGTAAAGTAAAAAGAAATATTAACGAATCTTATAGCAGAGAGGGAAAGGGGTTTCAATCCCTCATAGGTAAAGTAAAAAGGAAGGAATGGTTGCTGCTTTTATGGCTCTTGCCAAGTTTCAATCCCTCATAGGTAAAGTAAAAAGTAGCACTGGTGACGAGGACCTTGCCACTTATTATGAGTTTCAATCCCTCATAGGTAAAGTAAAAAGAATGCCGCATCTAACTGAGCTTTACTTATTTTTATAGGTTTCAATCCCTCATAGGTAAAGTAAAAAGCATCCACCATTTTTTGCAAAAGAATCCTGATAAGCAAGTTTCAATCCCTCATAGGTAAAGTAAAAAGTTTCCGGCAAAACTTCAGTGATACTTGTCCCGGGTTAGTTTCAATCCCTCATAGGTAAAGTAAAAAGCAAGGCTTTCTGCAAATGAGATTTCCAAACAGAATAGTTTCAATCCCTCATAGGTAAAGTAAAAAGCATACACCATAGCACTTGATGGAATTGTCTATGGATTGTTTCAATCCCTCATAGGTAAAGTAAAAAGTTATCTGTCCACAGCTTTGCATTGCACAGTGACTTAGTTTCAATCCCTCATAGGTAAAGTAAAAAGGATGTTAAAGGAGGAAGCGAATGGAAATATTAAATTTGTTTCAATCCCTCATAGGTAAAGTAAAAAGTTCTTTCAATGGTTTTTTATTCGGTTGGGGTATATGGGTTTCAATCCCTCATAGGTAAAGTAAAAAGTCACGCTGCTCGGGTTAAATCCCCCGGCCTGTTTGGTTTCAATCCCTCATAGGTAAAGTAAAAAGCCCGTTTTTTTGGCTAAAAAGCCTCCTTTTTTCTGATATTTTATTATATAAGTTTTTTTCGTGAAAATCAACCCCAGATCCAATATAACGGACGCTCATTTCTGTCATAACCCCGGTGTTTTTACATTATTACCCATCGACAGACGCTATAAAAACGAAATATCCGTTTTTTTATCTTTTCCGTAAACCTTGCGCTCACTGTACTGCATCGTACGGAATTTATAAATTACAAGCGAGTCGCCTTCTTCCTCATTCATCACTTTTCGGAGATCTGAGACCATCGCTTCATAATTCGCGTCGGATATCTCGCCTTCAAAAACCGAGTTCTGGACCCACAGCAGGTATTTCCGGCAGCGCTTGAGCATCTTGCCGACGCGCCTTTCCCCGATGTCGTAATATAAAATGACGAACATAATTATACCCCTTTATTCACCACTCCATCACAAAAGGCTCGTAATTCTCCTCGCCCATCAGGTGCTTTTCGATCTTGTAAAGCTCCATGCGGATCAGCCTGCGGTAGCTGACCTCCTTTTTCAACTTGTAATGCATGATCGTGTCCTTGTACCGTTCTTCCAGATGTTCCAGGAACTTTCTTTTCCCCTTATCATTAAGCGTAATGCCGTTCAATGATTTCTCAAAATCATCCTCCTGAATGATATTTTTATTTATGAGGGAAAAAATGCACCGGTCGCCGATAACCACCTTGAATATCTCGGCCGCGTCCAGGTTCAGGGAAAAACGCCGGAAATTTGAGGTATGGAGAAAGCCGATCCGGGGGTCCAGGTGCGTCCTGTAGATTTCCGAAAGGACGGCGGTATAGATCATAGAGTTGGAAAAGCTGATAAGGGCGTTGATATTGTCCCGCGGGGGGCGCTTCGAGCGTCCGCTGAACTCAAAGGCGGGATTGACGATGATCGTATTGAACGCGCTGTAATAGGACTTTTTTATTTTGCCTTCCAGCGCCATCAGGCCCTCGATGCCGTTTTCCCCCTGGATCAAGGGGACCATCGCCTCTATTTCATCAATGACAGTTTCCAGGTCTTTTTCCCTTCTATTATAATACTTGAGTACCTTCAAACTGTTTTTTGCCGCCCCTTCCACGAACTTCCGCGCGAGGCGGAGCCTTTTCGCCGTATCCATATAATGCTCGGCCTGCTTTAGGATCATATAGCCGGAATTATAATGCTCCCTGGGATAATACGATCCGATGTAATAATCGTAGTAATTAAAAAACGAAAGCATTATTTCCTTCTGTGTGAGAAACTCCAGCAGGCGCTTATTCAGCGTCACCTCGCCGAAAATGAAAATCTCCCTGACATTCTCAACGGGAATAAACCTTTTAATGATCTCCTTTGTATCCGGGTCTTCCTGCTCGAAAAGGAGTGTATCGTTCTCGCGCTTGAGGACACCGCTGTTAAAGATATAAACGGTCGATTTCATGAAACCTCCTTTTACGCCCAGCAGAAGTCGGAGTGATTGCACTTCGGGCAGAGCCTCAGGCGGACCGCCGGGGGCGGCGATTCCCGGTCAAGAACTTCCGCCAGTAAAACCTGATCGCTTTCTATTTTTTTCTCATCGTCGGAGGTCAGCTCCACAGTAACACTGAGTTTCTCCCTCGGCACTTTGATCATGCCTTTCATTTTGATATTTTTGAGTTTCAAAAGATAAAGGTAATACTTGAGCTGCCATTTCGCGCTTTCCAGCGTCTTTGACGACTTCTTGACCTCGGCTATAAAATATTCCCCGTCCTTTTTCGTCACCATGTCGATCACCGCCTCGAACTCCGCCAGGTAAATCTGCTTCTTCTCGCGCTCAAACGAGTCTTTGTTGATCAGCCGCCCGATCTCGACAAAATCGTTCTGCTGATCGCCGCAAAGCTGACGCCGCATGAGCCACGCCTGCCTGGGGCAGATGTGGAAGGCGTTGAAAAGGGAGGGTGGGAAGGTTTGCATAGGGCGGCTCCTTGGGTTATTACAGAAAGTAAACGCTTTGCTGCTGTTTATAATATCCTGTCTCAAAACAGTAACTATCTGAGAGCTCTCCTAACCGAATAATATTCAATTCATTCTCCAATATATTCTTATAATAATTCTTTTTTGGAATTGAAATAATATAAGAAAGGAAATCTTTTTTGAAGTTATTAAACTCTTCTTTTCTTTCAAATACAGGCAATTGCTTTAAGGCTTCATATTGTCGATATATCTTTTGTGCTTCTTCATCAACTTCAACAAAAACATCAATTTTCTGATAATCTTCAGAAATCAACCTGAAATAATACTTATCTTTCTCTTCTTCATTATAAGTAAAAGCATATTCATAATATAATTTAGAAACATATTCTAGAAGTTTTTCCGACACATCATCCGAAGTAATATGGTTTAATATTTCGAAATACTGTTGACTAATATTATAAAATTGATTCTCTGAAATAACCTCTGTCAATGTTGCTTTCAGAATATTCAGCGTTGATTGAATCAATACATCATCATAAATAAAACTGCTGAATTCCTTCCCTTTTTCATTTACCAGCCTGAAAAGTTTTATAAATCCTTTTTCTTTTAAAAAATTCCGATTGCAACGACCTGCAGTCTGATTTATACTGTCTAACGGTCCAAAATCACGGTATACCATATCAAAATCAATGTCTACGCCAGCTTCTATCATCTGCGTAGAAACAATAACCGCATTTTTTTCTTTTAACATTTTTATTTCTCGAATTCTTTCCAAACGATGTTTGGGAATAATATTACTGGAAAGATAGAACAAAAGCCGATCTGGCACGCTTTTCTTGAAAAAAGTATATAAATCCAATGAAGATTGGATTGTATTCATAACAAAAAGAAAACTTTTATCACCTTCTTTCTTTAAATCCTTATAAGCCAATTCTTGGAATTCAATAAGGCTTATTTTTTCTTTTCCCTCTTTTTTCATACCGAGGTAAAGTTCAATCCTATTTAAATGAGAAAAATATTCTTTTTTTTCTGGTACCAGTTCAACAATCTCTTCTTCCTTGAATATTAATGGTAATGTTGCTGTCATCAGAATAATATGACAGTCAAAAACACAACTTAAAGTTTTAAAAGTTTCACGTATCAAAGACCAGTATTTATGAGGAATAGATTGAACTTCATCCAAGATAATAATTGAATTGGCAATATTATAGAACTTTTTTAGACTTCTATTACGATTGGTAAAGAGAGAATGAAGTAGCTGATAAAAAGTTGTGACTATAACTTCGCTGTCCCAATTTTCAATTAGGTATTCAGAGATGTCATAATTCAGGATATTTTCTTTATTATCAATATATTTCTTGTCTGCCAAATGGTGGTCTTTGATCAGCACGGAAGAATCAGGATTTCCCAAAACTTCCTGAAAAACGGCAAAATTTTGGTCAATAATACTGGTAAATGGCAGAGCATAAATTATCTTGGCATTTCGACCCAGAGACTTTCGAAGTTTCAAGGCCGCATTTAATGAAGTTAGAGTTTTTCCCATCCCGGTAGGAACATTAATAGAAAATATTTTTTTTTCCATGTGGTGTTTTAAAATATTTTCTTGAACTTCCTGATAAATACTCTCCCTGTCAGTATTGAGCCTAGAAATACTATGGCCAAAATTTTGTTTCTTATAGTCATCAACCGCAAATTCATTCAAAACATGAACCCGTTTCTTATATTGCTTTAACTCCTCAAAGCTTCTTCCTTTATCATAAAAAATTGCGTCTCCTTTATCAGCGGTTAGTAAAAGTGAGTAAAGAAAATCCACCAGCAAGAAATCTTCTCGATCCATTTCTATTAACCTAAAATACTTTCGGAAAGCCCGGCTATCCAGATATTCTATAACTTCTGTAAAATCTTCTTTTTTGATCTGGAAGCTCAAATTTTGTTTAATATATCCTAAGTCAAAAGCCTCTAACTGTTTTAACAAAATTTTCTTCTCACTATCGTCAAATTCGAACAGTGTAACTGCAAAATTCTTTAAATCTCCATGGTGTCTATACACCATAAAGTAGCCAAAACAGGCTAATTTTTCATCAAAGATCGTCTTTTTAATAATAAAATACGTCCAGATGGCTGAAAATAATCCATGACGCGTCAATTCAGAACTTTTCTGATCTTTCAAATATCTTTGAAAATAACTGGTTGCTTTACCGAAATCATGGGTCAAACAAACAATTTCAAGCAATTTTTCGACATCCTGTCGATTATAGCGTTTAAAACGAAATATTTTCTTTTTAATAAGTTCTTGACCCAATTCAGCGACATTATGAAGATGATCAATCAACTCTTTACCGGGGTGCGATTCCATATTTCCTCCCGCTCACTCCTATAACCAGAGAACATTTTCGCCGTCTTCCAATCTTATATATTCAATATTCTTTAATTTAATCGTTTCGCCATTTCTTTCAAAAAGAACCTTTCCATATTCCTGGACTTCCCTTTCCTCATTCATTAAGAAAGCAAACGTGTCATTAAAATATTCCTTACCCGGCTCAAATTCTATTTGGCCGCTTTCAATATTTCTCAAGGGAACAACTGAATGGAGTTGAATATCGCCTTTTTCAGCTTTGAATGGAAAGTTTCCAACAAAATCAAAGTTAGCCAAATTTTCAGAAAGACCCAGCGTAGGAGTGTAAACACTTTTATGTTCAGTTAAGAGTTTCTTTAAGTTCCGGTATTCATTCTCATTTGTCAATTCAATATATATCCTGAACTTTGGTTCAGAAAGAAACTCGATTTTTATCTGACTTCTACCCTTTTCCAGCCGGAATTTTCTGTCTTTTGTGTTAATCAGATTTTCCGCTATCCTGACTTTCTTGATTGGAGCCATAATCCTTAAAGCTATGCTGGAATGTTTACGATCTAAGAGCTCATTGTTCTTATTCTTTTCGATGCCCATGATTGCTCCAATAATTCCGGTCAATGTTGTCCGCGAAGGAATAGAATAAGTCAGGGGCGAAGTGGTGGTATAAGGTTTTTTAAAATGCGCGAGTTCGCCCCAGATATCAAAAACCAATACATCTGACATAATCCGCCACCTTAAAATTTTAATTGGTGCATTTTACCTTCGAGTAGTTTCTCAATTTCTACCGGTTGTTTCTTCACGGTAAATTTGAGCCTGTTATCAGTCAGATATCGGACTTTTTCAATTTTTCCGGTATGTTTATTCAGGTTCTCTTGCAATTCAGAGATGTCAATAGCAAACTCTGAAATATCCCTTATTTTTTCTTCCTGAACTGTGCTTTTTAGTTTAATCAGCTTGTTCAATTCCCCGATAAAGAATCCTTTCTCGGAATAATCCACGCAAAGCAACAATCTCGGTAACTGCCCGAATTTAGAACGGGAAATCAGATTTTTCGTTCCATACCAGATCGCTTTCAGCATTAAAGCCACGTCTTCATTTTGAAGCCGTGTTTCCTTTGCCGCGTTCTCATTTACAATACCGTAAAATGAAATGAAAGAATATGGAAGAACATACTCTTCCCGGAAGGTATTTTGCGCTTTTCCTTCACTGGAAGCAAAAGCTCCCGTTCCTTTAATATGCTTTAACTCGACCTGATGTAAAGAACGTCCCATTTGAAATTGAACTGGACCAGTAAACGTAATTGAGTTTTCACCGCCTCTTTCTTCATTGGAATCATTACTATTTTCTTTATTATCATTTTTTCCTTTCTTCTTTTTCTCTAAAGGTATAACACCACCAAAAAGTCGGATATCAATACAATTCTGTAAAATAGTATCTTTATTCTCTTGAAAATCTTTTGCGCGAGCTTTGCCATCTTTCAGTCCACCTTTATCAGAATCGGTCTGACGAACAAAAATATTTTTATCGTTCTGACCATTATATCCTTCATACTCAAAAAGATAATCTCTAACAGTTCTTTTCAGTCGAACGTCGGTAACAATATTCACCTTCGTTTCTTCATCCATGCGCGGTTTGTTCTCATCCAGAGGATCGCCGTTGGGATTAGCGTCCTGAATGTCATAACAAAAAAGCAATTCCGATCTTTTTTCTACTTGACTCATATTAAGCCTCCTCTTTTTCTTTATTTTCTTTGTTCTTGAACTTCTGGTTCAGGTTCATTCCGAGAACGAAATAATAACTCAATTCATTGTCGCTGATGGTCTTGAAGTCCGCATAGGTCAAGTATTCGCCTGCCAGTGCTTCCAGTTTCGAATAATAGTTCTTTTTGTATTCATTGAGCTTATTCTGCACTTCGACAAATACCCTCTTCAAAATCTTTTCATCGATTTTCATTCCGTTCAGCCTTGAATAAAAAGGTTTATTTACCCGCTGTTCTGGTAAATCCAACAGGTTTTTTGTCAATATTCCCGTTAGAAAACCCGCTTTTTTAGTATCCGTATCAAAAACGTCCGGGTGTGATTCCAGAAACTCCATATAAATTTTGTTCTCTTCCGTCATTTCCGGCATGGCCTTTTCCTCCTTTAGATTTTTATTTTTGAATAGCTCCATTTTTTGTACAAACATAAAAATCAATAGACTGGATAAAACAGTAATATATACACCGCCCAAATAATCTTTTCTTATTTTAACCATAAATTTAGCTATAATGAACTGATAATCAATTTTCTTATTAGTAAATACAGAATTTAAAACCTCAAGGAAGTTTTTATCCCAATTGCCATCAAACTTATTGTTAGGAAAAAACTTTTCCCGTAGAAGTTCAAAAGTAAAGAAAAGATCAAAATCTTCCCCATTCAAGCCGAGAATTCTTCTAAACAAATTGATCTTTTCAACTTCTTCTTTTATTTCAAAAATATGTTTGATTCTAGAAGGCAACACATCTTCTATATAAAGAAGAATACTGAATGCCGACTTTTCTTCTTCATAAATCAGAAAGTTATAAGCCATATAATTCTGCATTTCTTCTAAGGCTTCCAATATGTCTCCTTCGGTTCGCATTAGTGCTTTTCTTTTTTCTTTGCTTAGAGAAAACTTAATTTTATTTTCCAAATCTTCAAAAATTTCATGGCTGTTATTTAAGTCAAAAGACAGTTTAGGAATAACAAAATATTTTAGACCGGCGAACTGATTTGATAAATTGCTTTTAAGATATTTTTTGCCAGCCTCAAGAGTCTCTGAACATTCAGCACAAACAGGGTAATTTCGCCAAGCCATACTTTGATCAAACCCACTCGTTACCATACCCATTTTATCAACCGTATAAAAATTATACGTGTTTACAAAACCAAATACTTCCAAAGCTTTTTCACCACAAACAAAGCAATATTTTTGATTCGCTTTTGAAACAGTGTTGTATTTTTCATAGTACTTTACAGAGTTTTCGGAAAGTAATTGTCTTGCAACTTCCGGAAATTCGTTTAACGTTTTACCATTGATCTTTAAAGTTAAAATATAACCTTCTTTTGAATTAAGAATTTCTTTTATTGAATCTACAATAAGTTTAAAATTAATTTCTTCTTTTAAATATTCATAAAGTCTAACAAATAATTGTGAATCAATGTTTCTTATAGGCTTCATCAAATTTCTAAACGATTTTTCAACATTTTTCGAATCAACGATTAAAGTTGGCGTAAAATTACCACCGGCGGCCGTTCCCTTTTTATAAAGATAGTCTTGGAGTTTCTTATCTGTAAATTCTTCAAGATCAAAATTGTCATATTTCACCACATCATTTATTACTGAAAATTTCAGGAAAATGACTTTGTTATATCTATTTTTCTCATTCGGGTTTTCAATCACCTGGTCCAGTTCAGATTGGTTGTTTTGCTTTGTTCTTGCATACTGCCCGATTCTATACAGTGCCGGTATCATAAAACCCTCCTTTCTCTACTGCCCCCCCGCCGTTTAAACGCCCGCCAGAATCCGCGTCAATCCGTCTCATCCGCCTGATCCGTTTCTCTTAGCGTCCCTTCGCGTGCCTTGGCGGATACCCCCGGGTAGCCTGGGGCAATTGCCCCTGGCTACCCATTATTTACTTCGCCGTCTCTATCATACCGAAGGAGCACGTGCTCCCGCCTATCCAACGCCGTCCCGTTTCTTAACACCGAAATGCTTTTGAAACAGTTCCTGCGCTTTCTTCCAGCCTTCTTCGGTAAACACAACCGACTTTGCCTTGCCGACGGGATTTTCAATAAATCCCTTTTGATGCAGCCTGTCCAGCACGTCCCAATCAAAGCCCTTCCAGGCCCTGGTATTGAAGCCGTCCGAATGCGATGTCAGAACCAGGAGCGCAAGGCTTATTTCATCGGCTTTTTCTTTATTGTATTCCATTGTACTTCCTCCGCTTTAAAATACCCGGCATCCGGAACCGCCGGCTCAATCCATATTCCCATCCAGCGCTTCCTCAAGCTTGCCGTAGAGGCAGTCCAGCTCCTTTTCCAGTTTTTTATCCTTCGCGTGATTGGCCTCAGCGGCGATAAATCCCATCAGATCTTCCAGTTCATCCGGCGTATACAATGCCGCGATTTTTCCGTCATCCTCCTTCGCCGTTTTAAGCCGTTCCGTCAAATCATCATCCGCGAAGGTCTCATCCAGTATCAAATCCCTTTCTTTTATCTTAAGTTCAATGAGGATTGGTTCCTCCCCGTCTTCCTCCATTGAGGGATACTGTTCCGGTGATTCGCCGGATTTCTCAAGGATATAGGGGTACTTCTTGCCCGGTATGGGCTTGCGGAACTCGATCAATTCCACCGGGAAAAACCATTCGTCGCCGTAGTCGAAAAAGAAAAGAAGCCTTGCGCCGATGTCCGGGAACGCCGCCGGGATTTTCGTTCTTTTCACGCCCGGGTAATCGCTTTCCTCCCCGATATCAGCGAACAGTTCAAAACCGGTTTTGGAATGATACGGGTCCTTGAAATTATCGTAAAACCCGAAGGGATGGTCGAAAAGAAAATCGAAGGCCTCGTTTATGGCCTCGGCCAGCCTGTAAAGCGCGGCGCTTTCCGGTACGGCGATAGTCCGCCAGGGCTTCGGGTTCAGATTGCCGAAGGCCGAGCATTTGTCGGCGGTGACTTTGAAAACAGAAATTCTGTCACCATTTTTCACATTGAGTGTGCGCATGCGTTAATCTCCTTTATTATTAAAATTTCAGTTATACCAAATTTTTATTGTGTTCTCTGTGCCTCCGCGTGAACTTTCCCGCCGTACCTTCTTCGCGCCTCTTCGCGTGCCTTAGCGGATACTTCCATTCACTCATTAATCTCCACCATACCGAATCCCTGCGAGTTCTTGCTGCCGAGGCAGGCGTCATAAGCGAAGTTCAGTATTTCCGGCTCGCCCGTCAGGGCATAATACCCCATCCAGCCTTTCACGAGGGTTTTATCCTCCCCGGTCCCGAAATAGAGGATTTTCTCGTTTTTGTTTCCCTGGAAAAGAGGCTTTATATTTATGGAATAGGGGCAGTCCTTCTGATAAAGCGACGTCCATTTCTTCCGCAGGTTATTCGCCGTTAATTCCGTGAACTCGGCTTCAAACGGGCTGTAAAAATGCGTCTTTTTTTTGCCTTCGGGAGTGGTGAACGTGGTATAATTGACGATTGGTGTAATGCATTTGATCCTGACGGCATTGGCCCGTATTTCTTTACGTTTCATGACCGCTATGGAAGAGACTGAGAGCATGTTTTCTCCCAGTTTCACCTTATCAGCTTGAATAAGGTTTTCCGCGAGCTGGGTAATTATCCAGTCGAGAGGGGAATTGATGATAAAGCCTATGGTTTGGGGAAAATAAAAGGCCTTTTCATTTTTTTCGAACCGTCCCCTTTCCAGTATGCCGGAAAAGGAAAATAATTTAAACGAACGCTTCTCGAAACGGTAGCCTTCGTTATGGAGCCATTCTCCGTCGTCCATTGCGAGGTGATTATAGATAAGCGCCTGGATATTGGCGTTGAAGCCTGTCCTTAAAAACACGTTTTTATTGACGGAGCACAGTTCGACTTTAATTCTCATAAAGCCGCCCCTTTTAATTATTAAATAGTATTATAATAGTGTCAAATATTAATTAATTAAGGGCAGTTCTAAAAACTCAAATATTTAGAACTGCCGCTATTATATGAGTTCATGCTACCGCCCGAGTTCGCTGTCTGAAAAGATCATCAACCAGCGAACTCTATACGATAGCGCCAATTAAATTTACAAGAGATTCTATAACCGGGGCAGTTCCAAAACCTATGTTGGAAATATCTGATTGATTTTGAGTTTTTGGAACTGCCCTTAAGTATGAGGACATTTGAAGCTTCCTGCCGCCCGGTTCCAAATTATATCCTTTTCAATTCCTCAAGAAAAGCGGGTCTCCGGGCGTTGTTCAGCCGGATTTCTTCCGTAAATTTTTGAAATTCCTTTTCCATTCCCTTCAGCTTTTTCATCGATTTCAGCAAGGCCGCGACCCTCTGGTAATGCCCCCTGCTGGAAGCGTTTTTCGTCTGCGGCAGGACCGCTTTCTTAAAAGCCTCAAAATATGCCGGAGGGTTTACATCGCCCAGGGCTTTTTGATACTCCGCCAGCGGTTCGGCCCAGGCGTTTTTGAGCAGTACTTCCAGCGCGTCGGATTTCCTGTTTTCCCGGATGTAAAGCTCAACCAGACTGGAATAAGAGGTTTTGGCCTTCACATACTCGATAAGCCCGGGAAGTTTCTTTTCCCACATTTCAAAAGGCAGCGTCCGCTTCATTTCATCATAATAATGCCATCCGGTATTGCCCTTAAAAAGACTTTCCATTTTCCCGTAATACCTTTCCCAGTCCTTTCCTTTATAATACGAAGCCAGGAATTCCAGGGCCGCTGTCTGCGCCCGGGGGAACAGATGCGGTTCCCTCTCCTCAGCGATATCTTTCGCGCGTTCCAGTTTTTCCGTTTCAATAAGTTTATCAAGATACTTCATAAAAATACTGCCGCTCACCCGGTAATAGCTTTCATATATTCTGTCAATTTCATCTTTTCTGCCCAACTGTTCCTGTATCCAGAGCCATGAACTCAGCATATCGTATTGCTGATAGCTGATTTCCTCAATGCCTTCGCGCGGGATCCGGTCAAAATGAGGTTTTAAAAGCTCTTCCCAATAAAGAAGCTCTTCCCGCCCCGTCGAAACTGCGCTCAAGGCATCCTCATAGTGTTCCCGGTAATAATCCGGTTCGTTTTGAATATATTTGCCGAATAAGTACTCCATGACTTTCTTTTTTTCCGGCAAATCCAGGTCCGCGGCAATGCCGGCGAATTCATCAACGGCGTATTCAAACTCGCCGCTGAAATCGCCGTAGGAGTCATCCACGCTTCCGGATATCTCCGCTATGCTTTCCGACGCGGCCTGGTAGATTTTCAGCGCTTCCAGGGGCAGGTTTTTTGAAAGCCAGAGACCGGCCTCCTTGTAATAGCGGTCAAAGTCCGGAGTGTTATAAAAAACGTACCTGTTATACCTGTCGTATTCTTCCATCGATTTGATCATTTTTTTCTTATAGCCTTCAACGGTCTGATTTTTTATTTTTGTCTCTCCGAATAAGATGAGAAACCTTTCTTTCAGATCGCTGTCATCATCCATTTCCTTTTTAATAAATTTCCTGAGTTTTTCCGGCGGCGTACGTTTCAGAATATCATCCGGCGATTCTTCAAAAGTTTTATTTTTTATGTCTGTTGATTCCTTCTCATTTAACACTGCCAATAAAACAGCTACTACATGCTTGCAGGCGCCGCCCCAGTCATAAGGACAGGTGCAGGAATAGTCATCAATGTCGTTCAGATTGACCTTGACCTTATAGTCATTACTGCCGGAGACCGCTGCCTGGACAAAACTGCCGGTCAGTTTTATAATTTCAACCAATCCGTCTTCGTAATATTCCTCGCCGCGCACATAAGACTGGCTGTCTGAAATCGCGCGGATATCCTTTTTGCTAAACGGCATCAAATGTTCCTTTATTTTATTATTTCAATATCATTATCCTTCAGCCATTCCAGGGCGTATTCCTTCATCCGCTTTTCCTCGAATTTAAACCAGGCCTCGCGGATTTCCGGGAATTCCGGAAGCGCGTCTTTGAAATTCCGGAATGGTTTTCCGCCCGATATGGCCTTTATGAGCTTTTCCTGTATTTTTTTGTTTTCCACTCCCTCGATGAATTCTTCCATCAGCCGGAAGCCGTCATTGGACGGAAACGTTTCGATGGGAAGAAAGCGGCCGGGATTACTCTCTATCTCTTCTTCGCCGATGAATGCATCGCCGCCTTCTTTATCTTCCGCCAGCCGGATTTCACCGTCTTTTAAATCCAGATACTGGTCATACCAGCTGTCGCGGTTCTGCATGGCAAAGATCAGGTCGCCCAGATCGATTTTCAGCTTTATTGGCATGGAAGTCTCCTTTTTATATTCATTTTCGAAGAGCTTCTTTAAAAAAGCCTTTTTCCATTCCGCTTATTATCGTTAGCGCTTCTTCCCTGGTTTTGCCGCAGTATCTTAATTGAGGGACCAGCCTTTTACAGACATCCGGGCGTGTTTCATAAATATCGCAGAAAAAATCCCCGTCCAGATGGATGCAGCGCGTTCCAGCGGGCTTGCCTTCCGGAAGTCCGGGAATAGGCGATGTAATCGACGCGGCGATGCAGCACGCGCCGCAGTACAGTCTACATTCCATGGTAATATAAGTTCATAGGGCCGCCTTATAAAATAAAAGAACCCAGCCGTTAATTATAAAGAATTGAAAAAATAAAATCTATATTATCCTATTGTAGACGCATAAAAAAGTCGTATAATGGAGCCTTGCTCAATAAATGAATTATGGATATAATTATTAGTCAGAAGTTAAATAAAGTTGTGTAATGGATCAAGCCATAATTTAATATATGGCCCTACTGCAAAAACAATCCTACCGATTCATGTACAAAAGTTGCATAACTCGTTATAATATATGCACATGAATCAGAGAGAGGTCAAAATGTTCAAGCTGAATCAGAGACATATAGAACAGGATTTATATCCGGTAAGATATGAAATGAACCAGGAAATGAGAGAAAGTTTAAATGAAAGCTGGGCCGGGCTTTTTTACCAGAAAGTTTTCTCAAAAATAAATGAGCGGAAGTTTGCTCCACTATATGACCCAAAACTTGGTAGGAGTAATTTCCCGGTCAACATATTAGCCGGGCTGGAAATCATGAAAGAGCTATTCTCTCTGACCGATGAACAGTTGTTTGAGCGGTATCGATATGATTTATCGTTTCGATACGCGCTGGGATTGGAAGACATCAACGCGCAGCAGATGTCGATCAGGACGTTATACTATTTTCGTGCCGCTGTGGCGGAGAATCAGGACGGGCTTTTTGACGTTATATTTGATGAGTTTCGGGATCTTTTAATTGGAGAGGTCGGGATCAAAACCGGACTGCAGAGGACAGATTCTGTAATGATTGGGGCCAATATCAAGCGGCTGAATCGGGTTATGCTGTTTCATAAAGTGTTGTCCAATATGGCGGAAGATGTTTCCAATGCTGGATTTTCCTTAAGTGAAAGATGTAAGGATTTTCTAAAACAAAATGAGGACGGATTCAGTTATCGACTGAAAAAGGAGAATTACGAATCGAAAACGGTGGAAATTGGCGAGGAAATATTCGGGCTGATTACAGAGAACGTGTTTCACAATAAAGTCAGGAAACAAAAGAGTTTCCGGCAGGCAATGAGACTTTTGCGGGAACAATGCCGGATAGAAAAAGAAGGCAAGGTGACGCTGAAGCTGCCGCGGGAAATCAAAGCCTCATCGATGCAGTCGCCGGTGGACGAAGACGCGACCTACCGGGAGAAGCGGGGAAAACAGTATGTCGGGTATAAGGTGAACGCGGTTGAAACCTGTGACCCTCAAAATCCGATGCAGGTGATTACCAGCATAGAAACCGCATCGAATAATGCTGACGATGGGGATTTATTCCGCAGGCAACTATCTAATTTAAAAAAGGAAACGAATATTGAAACAGCGATAAGCGATGGCGGTTATAATTCTGAAGACCTTCGGAATGAGAGCGGCGAAGACGTTCAACTGGTAATGAGCGCGATACGCGGCGTCGATCTGGAAGGGATAAAAAACAAAGCGAAACTTTCTGAGTATACAGACCCAAAAACCGGCAAATATGGGATGTGTCCGGCGGGAGAAATCCCGAATAGCATTATTGAAAATGAAGATGGTTCCGTGGTATTGAATTTTGATGTAAAAAAATGTGCCGCCTGCGATAAGAAAGAAAATTGTCTGGCCTGTGTCGGCAAGAAGCAAAGTCGGCTGGTAATAGACGCCAAAAGGGAATGGATGGATGAATTTTTGGAATTGATATGTATGGATGCAGGAAAATTTCTGATGGGACTACGCCCTGCCGTAGAAGGATTGATGAGTTTATTGAAACCAAAGTATTTGAGCGGCAGGATTTTGTTCCGTGGTCTGGTAAAAGTCAAAACCCGCATGCTTTTAAGGGGAATCGGGATTAATTTCAAGAGATATCGGGGCTATTTGGCTGATAAATCGAAGGCTGCCGCCGACATGGCCTTTGATTTCTTAATCTTTTTCCTTGTGCGGTTGAAAATTTGCCGGAATATCCCCTATGCTTGTGTTTGAATTTTTTCAGCAGGGCCATAAATTAGCTTTCTTAGTTTTGTTAAGAGTAAATGCCGGTGGTGGAGAACTGAACTTCTTTTCCGCGAATGTGTAGAATATTGTTAAGGTAAACCGGAAATCTAAAACTTATTCATTATGCTGAAAGCTTAATATGAGAGTGAATAAACCACAACGTTAACGCCCATCCGTATGGCGGCTTCTCGCTTCTCGGGCGGGTCATGGTGGACTTCAGGAGCATCCCAGCCGTTCCCAATATCCGCATTATAGTCATAGAACAGAGCAATCCGGCTGTTAACAAAAAGTCCGTAGGCTTTGGGCGGACCTTCATAGTGCTCATGGATCTTGGGCAGGCCTTCATTAAAATCATAAAATATATGGTAAACCGGGTGATCAAAAGCGATTTCCTGAAGCGGATAGTCTGGGAAGGTTTCCCTGATAGTCTTCCGGAAGGATTCATCTAATCCGTAATCATCATTGGCAAATACAAAACCGCCGTTTAATACAAACTTACGTAGATTATTCTTTTCCTTTTCAGACAGCCTGATGGGTTCATGTCCATTAATGAAAAGAAAATAATGCTGAAAAATCGAATCATCATCAAGGGTAAGCTCAAACACAGTTTCGTTTATATCAATACTAGTACGGTTCTTCAACTCACTTAGAAAGCGCTTTACTTCATTCCTGGCATTGTAATAGTCTCCCCCTTTGTATTTGACAATAACAATATCAAAAGCATAGAATTGTAAAGGTATAAAAAATAATGGAATCAAACCAAATAAAATTTTCATTTCATCTCCAGAAAGCCGCCTATATTGAATATTATATCATTTCGATTATGGTTTAACAAATTTGCTTGATAGAATTTAATTGACATGCCTAAAAAATTAATCTATACATTAAAAGTGGACTTGAAATCAATTTAAAACAAGGGGAGTAGAGATGTTTACTTGTCAGAATTGCTTGTTTTAACAAATTGGGGTTTCCTGAAATATTCACATCTTATTTTCATGATTTTTGACAATAATTACTTAGTGAATTAGACTCTCGCCAGTTAATCGTAGTTTTCATCCGGGAAAAACCAAAATTTATTATAGGAGATACTGATGTCAAAAAGTTTAGTGTTAAAGACAGCCATATTTTCCGCTGGGATAATAGCTTTCTTATCTTTCGTTGGTGTGAAAGGGTATTGTGAAAAATTGGGAAATGAGATGATAAGCATTGGTAGTTTTCCGGAAGACAGTGTTACAAACTATGCTGCTTATAATGATTTGACCCAGCAAGTAAAGGATGATCTTGCTGGAATTTGGGGATTTTTACAAGTCATGCCGGCTAAAGCCCATTTTGAAAGTAAAGGCGGTGTTTGCAAAGTCGTGTTGGATACTCCTGGTGATATTGACTGGCAGGTCCAGCTTACATATTTTCCATGCAATTTGAAAGCTGGCAAATCATATAAAGTATCTTTTGATGTCAAAGCCGACGCAGCAAGAAAGCTTGGTTTCAAGATCGGTAAAATTTCAGGTGACTGGTTCCCTTATTCAGGGTTAAAATCTTTCGATGTGACAACGAACTGGCAGACAGTTTCTTTTGTATTCAAATCTCCTGCAACCGATGATTTCAGCAGATGGGAATTTGAATGCGCAGCAGACAAGCCTTCGTTTTATTTTAGAAACATCAGCCTGAAAACAGTACAGGAGTAATTGGAATAATCTTGAGAATTTTATTAGAAAACACCGGCCCAGCCATTTATATTTGGCTGGGCTTTATAAAGTATATTTTTAAACAGGAGCAAATGATGAAAAAATTCATCCCGAATTTTATTATAATGGCAGTGATTGTTATCTCTTTTTCATCTGTGGGATTTACCCAGAATAAAAATAGAAGCAAAGATAATCTTCGTTACCTTGTTCCCATATTCGATAAAATTGATGTAGAAAAAGATATATTTTATTCATCACAAAATACAAATCTCACATTAGATCTTTATTATCCTGATAAAGATACGGCAACCAACCGGGTTGCAATTATCTTAGCTCATGGCGGAGGTTATTCCTCCGGTGACAAAACACAACTTTTCTCTCTGGCGCAAGCCCTCTCAAAACGAGGATATGTAGTCATTTGTTTCAATTACCGTTTGAATAACCAGGAATTAAGATTTGAAAAAACAATGAGAGATGTTTACGAAGATACCGAAAACACGATAATTTGGTTAAGGCAAAACAGTGAAAAATATGGGATAAATACAAATTTCATCGCCCTCGGCGGAGCTTCGGCTGGTGGAGAGATCGCCCACAATTTGCCTGATAAAAGTGGATTATTCGCAATTATCAGTATGTATGGATCATTTTCATTCCCTACGTTTAAGCTTACCCGGACTCCCACTATTCTAATTCATGGTGATAAAGATAGGACTGTTCCATACGAGACTAGTGTAAATTTTGCAAAATTATTAACAGATAACGGTATTTTCAATGAACTATATACTTTGAAAGACATGGATCATGGAGTATTTGAAGGAAGCGGAATTGGTGAAAAAGACGATTATTTCTATAGCTCGGTTTCGCATATTTCCATGTTTTTATATAAATGCATGTACAATTACACAAATCCTGTATTTAAACCGGAAGATATTGAAATCAATGGCTTTTCTGATGAAACAATGGTTCTAAATTTGCACCGGGATAAAAAAGAAATATCCAATAGTGGTGTAATTCATTTAAATTTAGAAAAAAATTGGAAGATAATCGGTGATACTAAATTTACCGCGGGGCAGGGAAGTATTCAAATACCGATACAAATTCCTGCTTATAAAGGGAAAACCAATATTTATCTTTTTTATCAATCTGAATATTTAGAAACGGAAAATATAAGTCCTTCAATGGTTTTAATCAAAATAAAAGATCCTGTTGCCGTCAAAATCAATCATCCTGAAATAACTTTGCAATTGGACAATCTTTCAAAAAATGAAATTACCAATAGCAAGGTTTTGATAATCAGTACTGATAATACAAATACCATAAATTTTTCATTGTCACCAGGCCAGATCTGGACATCTCCCATACCTGAAAATATATCAGGAAAAGTAAAAGTACAGGTTGTTCTTCAAAATGGCTGGGTTATTGATTACAAGGATTACATTGCAGCACGTAATTAACTTTAAAATAAGCCGCCCTGATTCTGATTGGGGCGGTTTTATCTGACCATAACCAAAAAGAAGGATAAAAGGAGAAATTTAATGGAACTGGTTCAAGAGCAATATAATAATATATCATTTTACTACGAGATATTTTATTCGGGAATAGATTCAACTCAGTTTGAAAATGAATTTATAATCCAGCATAAGGAATATCTGGATAGAGTGCCAAATAATGCAAAAATTTGTGATTGCGCCTGTGGTAACGGAATTCAGGCTATAGCTTTGAAAAAACAGGGCTTTGATGTTATGGCAACTGATATTAGTGATGAAATGATAAGGTTAACTAAAAAAAAGGCAAAGGAGAACAAGTTAGATTTTCCAATAAAAAGAATGTCCTGGAAAGAACTATCAATAAACAATCCAAACAAATTTGACGTTGTTTTCTGTTGGGGAAATTCCATTAGCAATAGTCTGTCAAAACGAGAAATGAAAGATAACCTTGAAGCAATTTATCATACAATCAGGGCAAATGGAAAATTATTTGGAAAATCCGGACGAAACATGCCGGGGTTCCGGGTGAAACATGCCACCCAATCCGTGTGAAACATGCCGGGTAATCCGGATGAAATGTTACCACCTACCATAAGAAAAAGCGAATCAAACACGAAGAATTCCTCCGAGAATGTTAAGCTAATCCTTCTTGAAAAAATAAGAAGGAGTTGGTATGCCGAACAGGAGGAAGCCTATGAAGAAAATCCGGGAAGTGATCCGGATGATCAAAGAAAACGGCCTGAGCTGCCGTGTGACATCAAAGGCCCTGGATATTTCCAGGCCAACCGTGCAAAGATATATATCCAGGTTTGAAAAAAGCGGCCTAACCATCGCGGAAATTTATGAAATGAGCGATTCTGCTTTAATTGAAATTTTCGAATCGATGGCAGAAGGTGACAGTCAGGAAGAAACCGAAAAGGATAATCTGTACAATGAATTCCCCGAATACAGTAAGGAACTACTGCGTACAGGCGTCAATCTGAGATTGCTTTGGGAAGAATACCTGAGAAAATATCCAGGAGGCTATCGCTATTCTCAATTCTGCTATCACTACGGCATCTGGAAAGGTTCTCTTGAAATATCCATGCACCAGGAATACAAGGCCGGAGACAAGCTTTTTGTTGATTTTACCGGCGCGAAATTTCCGATTGTAGACCGTTCCACAGGAGAAGTTATAGAGAAAGAGGTATTCGTAGCCATTCTTGGAGCAAGCCAGTATACATATGTGGAAGCGACGGATAGCCAGAAGAAAGAAGACTTAATCAGGGCTATCGAGAACGCGTTGTATTACTTCGGAGGATCACCAAGAGCCATAATACCCGATTGTTTAAAAAGCGCTGTAACGTTGGGCAATAAATATGAACCTGCAATTAATTCTGAATTTCAGAATTTTTGCAGACATTATTCTATGTGTCCCCTCCCTGCAAGACCATATAAACCGCGAGATAAAGCACACGTTGAAAACGCCGTAAAAATCACCTACAGCTGGATATTTGCCGTTCTCAGGAATAGAGTTTTTTATACTCTGGGAGAATTGAATATTGCTATACGGGAACAATTGGGAATCTATAATTCAAAGAAGATGCAGAAGCTCAAAGTCAGCAGGCGGGAATTTTTCGAGGAAACAGAACGGAAAGAGTTAAAACCGCTTCCGAAGGAAAGATACAGTTTTAAAAGCTTCTCAAAAGCTAAGATCCAATTCAACTATCATGTCTGTCTCAAAGAAGATTCTCATTACTACAGCGTTCCATATCGATATAGAGGCAAAATGGCAGATATTGTTACTTCCGATCGGACAGTGGAAATATTTGTTGATAATATCCGCATTGCAGCCTATCCACGGGACCGTAGAAAGCAAGTTTATACAACCACACATGAACATATGCCGCCCCATCACAGGTGGGTCGGAGACTGGAATCCGGAGAAGTTAACACATTGGGGTAAGTCGCTTGGTCCGGATGTTGAAGAAATGATAAAGAGAGTCCTGCAAAGCAGGGATTATCCAGAACAGGCATATAAGGTCTGTCTGGGCATCTTAAGCCTGGCCAAAAAACTCGGAAAAGAAAGGCTCGATAAAGCCTGTAAACGGGCGCTTGATTTTCAGTATTATTCATATCAGGGAATAAAGCGGATTCTGGAGAAAGGCCTGGATAATTTTGAGGAAGAATCGGTACTGTTTCCGGCCGTTAAGATGCATGAAAATATCCGCGGAAGAGAATATTTTGAATAGGAGGAACTGAATATGACCAATGAAGCAACTATTGAAAAAATGCAGAAGATGAAACTGCATGGGATGTCCAGGGCGTTTGAGGATATCATTGCCGGTAAAACGCCTGACGGCCTGACTGCCGATGAAACAATTGCGCATCTTGTGGATTCGGAATGGGACGAAAGGTATAATCGGAAACTGTCATCTTTAATCAAAAGAGGGCGTTTCAGATATCAGGCTGGTCTGGAGAATCTTTCTTACCGTGCGGATAGAGAACTGGATAAAAATCTGATATTGAGGCTTTCGAATTGTGATTGGATACGAAAGAAAGAAAATATGATTATTACAGGCGCTACCGGCAGCGGGAAAAGCTATCTTGCATCAGCTTTCGGTAATCAGGCTTGCCGGCAGGGCTACAGGACCCTTTATTTCAACTGTTTGAAGATTTTTACCCGGTTAAAATTCGCAAAAGCGGAAGGTAGTTACTCAAAAGAAATGAATTTTATCCAGAAGCAGGATTTATTGATACTGGATGATTTTGGTCTTGAAATTCTTGATACACCCTCAAGATTGTCTCTTCTGGAAATGCTTGAGGACCGGCATGGTAAAAACTCTACTTTGATAACTTCTCAGCTGCCGGTAAAAGATTGGTTTGAAAAAATCGGTGATCCTACGATAGCTGACGCAATCTGTGACAGGATAAATCATTCTGCTATTAAAATCGAATTGAAGGGGGTTGATTCTATGCGTAAAATTTATGCTAAAGATTCTGGATGAAACATGCCACCTGCCTTAAAATGTTTTGGGAATTTTAGTGTTTTGAAAAGTGGTAACATTTCGCCCGGAACCCCGGCACATTTCACCGGAATACGCAATTATTCATAGATACAAGAAATTGGGATAAATTAGTTAAAACCAAGCAGCGGTATTATACCTATGATATCAAAGAATATAATGGTAAGAAATATATACCCTTTTATATTATGAACATTGGCGATTTTGATAAGCAATGTAATCTTGAAATGTTATTCCTTGAAATCAAAGATAATTTAAAAACAGAATGTATCGGGTTTAAATTAGATTTTATGCCCTTTACTCATAATGATTTTAAACAGCGATTGAAAGAAGTTGGATTCAAAATATTGAAAAATAATTATAAGGATGATGAGGATTTTTATTATCTTGTGCTTGAAAAATAGGATGTATCCTGTTAGAATTCGTTAGTTTTCACAAGTAGGTCACTTTTAACAGTGCATTAATAAAAAAGTGAAAATCCAGATAACTACACCATAGGAAAGTAAGAGAAAATTATCTTGGCTTAAAATCGATAAAATTGGAAAAATATCTTGGCTGATGACATGTGGATTTGGAAAGCATTTTTCAGGAGAGAACTATGGGAATATTTAACAAATTATATTTCAATTTTTGTGACTATTGTAGTTGAATAAAAAAGTCGTGTAATGCTGCCATCTCAAATAAAAGATTTGTTTATGCAATTGTTAATCAAAAGTTAAATAAAGTTGTATAATGATTTAAAGAATTTTATAATCTATCGCTAAAATACTTTAACACTTGAATAAAAAAGTTGTGTAATGATTTTTAATAAAATATTATTACAGAATAAATTTGGTCCAATATTAATATTATGTTCAGAACAATAAATAATCTAATACTTATTAAAAAATAATTTTTTAAATATTTTGGTTTTTACGAATTCCTGCCCACTTTCAAGAGCTTCTTCTTCTGAATAATCCTCCATAGTATTGGTGATTATATCTTTTTTATAAACACCCCTTTGTATCCTTTTGATAAATTGTTCGGCAGATTTTTTAACATCCGGCTTGACCAAATTTGATAATGACATTAATTATTATCCCCCTATCTATCACTTAATATTAAATAATCGTAACTATCCAGCCACTAAAAAATAGTCACATGAAATATTTGCATTGAGCATGAACCATGCTATTCTATAGCATGAATGAAGATAGAAGAGAAAAAGACTGTGCGGCCTGCTTAAAACGATTTGAAGGCATCATTGCTGATTTACAAAACCAGATAAAGGAGCAGGGTTTAATCATTCAAAGACAAGCGGAAAAGATTAAGAAATTGGAAGAACAGCTTAATAAGGACAGCCATAACAGCAATAAACCGCCGTCTTCCGATAATCCATTCCAAAATACAGTAAAGAATTTACGGAAAAAGAGCGGTAAAAAACAAGGCGGCCAGTTTGGACATAAGGGAAATACTCTGAAGAAAGTAGAAAGCCCTGATAAGATCATAGAACATCAGGTTGAAAAATGTTCCTGTTGTGGAATTGATTTAAGTTCCGAATCAGTTAAGCGGACGGAAAGAAGGCAGGTGTTCGATATACCTCCGATAAAAGTGGAAGTTACCGAACATCGCTCGGAAGTAAAAGATTGTCCGCATTGCGGTGCGAGAGTAACGGCGGAGTTTCCGGAAGGCATAACCAATAAGGCACAGTATGGAAAAAACATTAAAGCGCATCTGGTCTATATGAAAACATATGGGTTGATACCCTATGAAAGGCTTTCGGAATACGCCGAATGTTTATTGGGAGTGCCGCTCAGCAAGGCAACGATTGAAGGATTTATCCGGGAGACCTACAATAAATTAGAAGAGTATGAACAGAAAGTCATAGAACTGATACTAAAAGAAGTGGTTCTTCACTGTGATGAAACCGGTATTCGGATAAAAGGGTTATTAAAATGGCTCCATGTTGCCTCGAATGAACGTTTTACCTATTATTTTTCTCATGACAAACGCGGCACAGAGGCGATGCGTGCGATGGACATTCTCACAAGATTTACCGGTATTATTATCCACGATGGATGGAAAAGTTATCTGGAATTCTTATGCCGTCATGGATTGTGTAATGTACACCATTTGAGAGAGCTAATCTGGATACATGAGGAAATGGGTCAGGAATGGGCTAAGGAGATGGGTAATCTTCTTATAAGGATTAAGAATGATAAAGAGGCAAGTTTTCCAATACCGGCGGAAAGGATTATAGAATATGATACGGAATATGACCGGATCATCGCGAAAGGATTTGCTGTAAATCCAACGCCTGAAAAGCCGGAAGGACTTGTTAAACGCGGCAGAAAAAAGCGGGGCAAGGTTTTATGCCTATTAGACCGATTAAGAAAATATAAAGAATCTGTCCTTTTATTTATGCGGGAAAAAGATGTTCCATTCAGCAACAATTTGGCGGAACGGGATATCAGAATGATAAAAGTCCAGCAGAAAATATCAGGTACATTCAGAAGCTGGAATGGAGCGGCTGCCTTTTGCAGAATCAGGGGTTATATATCTACAGTAAAAAAGATGGGCGTCAGTGTTTATCAAGCCCTTATTGACGCGTTGAACGGCTCCGCTATTAAATATGCGGCTGGATAGTTACAAATAATCATCAATTAAAAAATTATTTTAATAATTTAAATTTACTTGCATTTTCCCATATAGGATATACTTCATCGAAATATTTTTCAGAGTTATAATAGAAAGTTGTGTATAGGAATAAATATTATAAAAAAGATGGCGTACCCTCTATAATTTATTTACGACAATAAACAAAAGGAGGAATACGCCATATGCCGAAGCACAACGAAGATTTTAAGCTCTTACAGGCTTTTAATCAAGATGAAACAGTAGAATTTTTATGTCTTGAAGAATTGGCAAGGATCGGGGCCAGGGAAATAATCAAGAAGGCTCTGGAAGATGAAATTAATGGGTTTCTTCAGGAGAGAGAGCATTTAACTATCGAAGACGGGAGAAAGGCAATAGTAAGAAATGGGTATCATAAAGCCCGTCAGATTCTCATTGGTGGAGGGGCTATTGATGTATGTATTCCGAGAACAAGGAACCGACTCGGAGGCGACAATTTTCAAAGCCTAATAGTACCGCCGTATATGAGAAAAAGCCTGAGAATTGAGGAAGCCATTCCATTGTTGTATCTCTATGGAGTCTCAGAGATGGATATGGAGAATGCCTTGAGAGGATTGCTTGGTGAAGAAGCGAAAGGATTATCAGCCTCAAGTATAAGCAGAATGAAACAAGGATGGGGTAAAGAATATGATGAGTGGCGGACATCCGATTTAAGCGATAAAAAGTATTGCTATATATGGGTTGACGGCATTTACTTCAATGTACAGGGCAGCGAAGACCGTTTATGCACTCTTGTAATGATCGGAGCCAATGAGAATGGTGAAAAGGAGATTATTCTTGTTGAAGAAGGTTACAGAGAGAATTCCGAGACTTGGTTAGGGATATTAAGAAACCTAAAAGAAAAAGGTTTGAAAGGTCCTATTCTTTTTATCGGAGACGGAAGCCTTGGATTCTGGAAAGCAGCCAAAGAAGTATATCCTGAATCCAGATGGCAGAGATGCTGGGTTCATAAGATAAAGAACATTCTAAACAAGCTGCCCAAAGTATTACAGTCAAAGGCAAAAGAGATGCTTCATGAGATATGCAATGCTCCTGATAAGGATAATGCTATCAAAGCTTTTGAATTATTCCAGGCGGTTTTTAATCCTAAATATCCAGCAGCTGTCGAATGTTTAGAAAAGGATTGGGAGCTTATGATCGAATTTTATAACTGTCCGGCGGAACATTGGGTACATATCCGTACGACAAACGTAATAGAATCTACCTTCTCTACAGTTCGATTAAGAACTAAAAAGATGAGAGGCTGCGGAACCAGGGAAACGATTCTAATAATGGTCTATAAATTACTGGATAAGGCATCCAGGCGATGGAGAAAATTAAGAGGTTATGAAAAGATTAGCCTTGTATTGGAAGGCGCTGTTTTTGAGAACGGAGAGCTTGTAAAAAAGGCAGCATAAAAAAATGAGAGGGTATGTCATACACAACATTTGACAAAAACTCAATAAGATATCAAAGTCAAATAATAAAAACAATTCGCCACTAATCACAAAAATTATAATTGGCTGTATTATAGGCACAATATTTGGTATTATATTAACTAATCTGCCTCAACAGCAAAATAAAGAACCTGATAAAAGGGCAATAAGAATTGAACAATTAAAAAAGCTGAAATATGCAGCTAATAATCAATTTCAAAAATATACACCAGAACAATTGTTGCATATTATAAATAGAGATTATGTCCATTACAACTCAGAATCTTATTTACATGGAGACATGGGGTATTATCAAGATCCCTACGTCACCCTTATTACAAGAAAGGGTGATTGTAAAGCATATGCAATGTTATTTTTAACCATAATGAGAGCTGTCTATGGAGTTTCACCTAAATTTGTGGTTATTCATATTGAAGGCGATGAATACCATGCTCTTGTAGAGTGGGAAGATACATTTTATGACCTGACATGGAATGAGGTTTATCCTGAGTCCCAATTTGGAGTTATTCATCCATCATATTCTGTTGACCAGAAATACACATATGATGATGCAATTTCTATGATAAATTTTCAGGAAGATGAACAATAATAATTCATTTAATCTTTAATTAATTCATTAAATATATCAGTAAAATACATAGTTATTGAATCATAATAGGCTTCAAATACTGTAATTAATGATGAATCTAAAGATTTCTTATTTTCTAAATTTAATACTTCAATGACAATATATCTACTCACTCTATAAATTGGGTCTTTAAAATTAGAATTTTCATAATATTTATTTACATCACCATCAAAGTATATTTTAATAATATCTTCTTTTCCTTCAATATAAAATAAGGTTTTAAGATTGTTAATGTGCCTTAATAGATATTCTTCAAAACTTTTTTCTTTTTCAATAGCTTTATTGGAAAGGAGAGTATCTGTAATATTATTAGTAAAAAAAGAATATATATTAGCATATGAAATTGTATGAAGTGAGTTTTTGTCAAATGTTGTGTATGACATACCCTCTCATTTTTTTATGCTGCCTTTTTTACAAGCTCTCCGTTCTCAAAAACAGCGCCTTCCAATACAAGGCTAATCTTTTCATAACCTCTTAATTTTCTCCATCGCCTGGATGCCTTATCCAGTAATTTATAGACCATTATTAGAATCGTTTCCCTGGTTCCGCAGCCTCTCATCTTTTTAGTTCTTAATCGAACTGTAGAGAAGGTAGATTCTATTACGTTTGTCGTACGGATATGTACCCAATGTTCCGCCGGACAGTTATAAAATTCGATCATAAGCTCCCAATCCTTTTCTAAACATTCGACAGCTGCTGGATATTTAGGATTAAAAACCGCCTGGAATAATTCAAAAGCTTTGATAGCATTATCCTTATCAGGAGCATTGCATATCTCATGAAGCATCTCTTTTGCCTTTGACTGTAATACTTTGGGCAGCTTGTTTAGAATGTTCTTTATCTTATGAACCCAGCATCTCTGCCATCTGGATTCAGGATATACTTCTTTGGCTGCTTTCCAGAATCCAAGGCTTCCGTCTCCGATAAAAAGAATAGGACCTTTCAAACCTTTTTCTTTTAGGTTTCTTAATATCCCTAACCAAGTCTCGGAATTCTCTCTGTAACCTTCTTCAACAAGAATAATCTCCTTTTCACCATTCTCATTGGCTCCGATCATTACAAGAGTGCATAAACGCTCTTCGCTGCCCTGTACATTGAAGTAAATGCCGTCAACCCATATATAGCAATACTTTTTATCGCTTAAATCGGATGTCCGCCACTCATCATATTCTTTACCCCATCCTTGTTTCATTCTGCTTATACTTGAGGCTGATAATCCTTTCGCTTCTTCACCAAGCAATCCTCTCAAGGCATTCTCCATATCCATCTCTGAGACTCCATAGAGATACAACAATGGAATGGCTTCCTCAATTCTCAGGCTTTTTCTCATATACGGCGGTACTATTAGGCTTTGAAAATTGTCGCCTCCGAGTCGGTTCCTTGTTCTCGGAATACATACATCAATAGCCCCTCCACCAATGAGAATCTGACGGGCTTTATGATACCCATTTCTTACTATTGCCTTTCTCCCGTCTTCGATAGTTAAATGCTCTCTCTCCTGAAGAAACCCATTAATTTCATCTTCCAGAGCCTTCTTGATTATTTCCCTGGCCCCGATCCTTGCCAATTCTTCAAGACATAAAAATTCTACTGTTTCATCTTGATTAAAAGCCTGTAAGAGCTTAAAATCTTCGTTGTGCTTCGGCATATGGCGTATTCCTCCTTTTGTTTATTGTCGTAAATAAATTATAGAGGGTACGCCATCTTTTTTATAATATTTATTCCTATACACAACTTTCTATTATAACTCTATGAAGTTCACGAATGTTGTTATCCCAGGCACTAAAATTATTTAAAGCAAAATCTATGTAGTTAAACATAAATAATATCACAAATGCAAAAATAATTCGCCCTTCAATTTCATCATTGTATTTGCAATATTCTGAGACTGCTGTTTTGATAATGGGCAAGTTGTTAATGATTTTATCTTCTATATATGAATTATAAACAGTTTTGGAAAACAGTTCAGTAAATTCTTCATTATCTTGAGAAATGTTTTCTCTTTTAAAATATATGGATGAGGTTTTGAGCTCAACTTTTGGATTTTCTTCATTTGAATTCTTTAAATCTTTATATTTTTGTTTATTATTTGTATCATTTCCAGCACCAGCTTTTATCAAGGTTTGTATAACTTCGGATTGCCCTTCTTTGTTAGCTATCATGAGAACAGTCTTACCATGAATATCTGTTGCATTTATATTTGCTCCATAATCAATCAGTGCTTTAACGGAATTATAATCACAATTTTGAATTGCGATCATCAAAGCTGTCATACCTTCATTATCACTAATATTGACATCAGCACCAGCCTCAATCAAAGTTTTAACAACAGTAAGTTCTCTGTTATAAATAGCATCCATTAAAGGTGTCCATCCAACTTTATCTTTAGCATTTACATCTGCTCCAGCTTTGATTAATAATTCAACAACATCATTTTTACCTACTGAAGCGGCAGAAAATAAAGCAGTTTCCCCACTCTCCCCTGTCATATTTATATTAGTCCCAGCTTCGATTAATATTTTTACAGAATCTAATTGCCCTTTTGAGGCTGCAAAAGACAAAGCAGTAGAACCTTCTAATGTCTTATTAACATCGGCACCCGCTTCAATCAATACTCTAACCGCATCTACTTGCCCACTATTTGCTGCATGTATTAAAGCTGTCCAACCATGTTTATTCTGATCGTTTACATCAGCCCCTGCCTCAATCAATAATTTAATTGCATCAGCTTTTCCACATTCGGCTGCTTTGATTAATGCCGTTTCGTTGAAGTCATCTTTCGCATTAATATTAGCTCCAGCCTCAATCAATGCTTTAATTACATCCGTTTTTCCTTCGCTAGCAGCCCACATTAAAGCTGTTGAATTTGTATTCTCAGTTGAATTAACATTAGCCCCCGCTTTAATTAATGTATTAACTGCTTCTGTCAGTCCATTGTTGGATGAGAATAATAAAGCCGAATTACCATATTTATCTTTTACATTAACATTGGCTCCTTTTTTGATTAATTCTATGACAGCTTCAGGTTTCTTATTGTAGGCCGCATAAATTAGTGGTGTCCAGCCATCTTCATTTATAGAATTAATATTACCTCTATAATTCTTGATAAATTCAATATCACCATTTTGAATTGCTTTAAATATGTCCACCTTTTACCCCTTAATATACCAGAGTAATTATAACATATTTATTATAAGAAATTTCATTCTTTCTTCCCCATCTCCTCAACACAATCAAGCCCAGCATTGATGAGTAGATCATTGAACATGACCTTCTTCTCATTTATCCTGGCTGCATTTGGGAATGCTTTGCCATCAATAATCTTGTCCCTGGCTTCCTGCAGCTTGTCGTTAATGAAGTCGTAGAACCACATCTTCAGGTGGACTTTGCCCTTGATTGCCTTGCCTATGACTTTGCCCTTTGTCTTAAGCAGGCTTTCACAACCGTTCTTGATGATAAACTCATTGTAAAAGCGAGCTTTGCCAGCAAACAGCTTCTCTTCATATTTCTTCTCTACTGCAAAATACCTGTCATATGTGGACTTTGAAACTGTGAAAGTGCTGAAGGACAGCTTTTCTGTGGCAATATTCTTCCCCTAATATTTTTGCTAATTGTCTTGTAAAACACTTTCTTTTTGTTCCTCGAAATATTGATATAAATTATTCTCGTATTCATAGAGTTGCTCTTCGGTGTAAATGAATAAATAATCGAGGATTGCTTTATTGATTGCTAAATACCTGATGTCAGATTCTCTCAATCGCGCCAGGATGTTTGCCATATAAACAATATAAACAACAGATTTATCAGGAAGCGGAGCAGACATTGGCTGATGATGGAATTGAATTGCGGAAATAACAGAGTCCGGGAAATTCCATTTTCGAACTATCTCAGCGCCTAATGTTGCATGCGATAAACCCAGGGCCAATTTCTCTATTATGTCCTCGTTTATTCCTTTATCCTCACAATGCTTTTTTATATTATCCAGCAAATTGGGATGCAAGAATTTTAAAACTATTTTTCCTATGTCATGTAATAGTCCTCCCAAGTAACACTCATCTGCCATTGTCAAAAGGTTTTTGTCCCTGCAAATTTTATAAGCATAGGAAGCGCAGCGGAATGCATGTTCCCAAATTTCCTCCTGTAATCCGTATTTCCCAGAAAATACCTTCTGCACACCTAGGGAATACAATAGATTTTTTAAACCATTTATTCCAATAAATGATAAGGCATTCAAAATATTGCTGACCTTCGATGTCAGCATGTACTGAGCTGAATTAACCAACCGGAGAATATCGGACGTTAAACCCAGGTCGCTATGAATAATTGCCGCAACCCGTCCAAAATCAACAGCTTCATTACAGATTAAATTGAGAATATGAGTTATGTTTTCCGGAAACGCGGGTAATTCGTCGATTTCTTTTGCGATATCGTCCGAAATCAAAATTGCTTTTTTAGTACTCACAGAATCTAAAGGTATTTTTATAGTTATTTTTGTTTTACCCATTGCATCGTCAGATTTAAATATATAAGCAGAATCATCCAGTCCCAAATGCCGCAGCATCATCAGGGATGTAATTATTCCCAGACCGGCGCTTTCTTCTTTATTAGACAATGTAGTATAGGCTTCAAGAATATCACGGGTTTTTTTGAAATTTATAAAGATATTTGCGATTCTATTTTTTTCTTGGTCGGTCATTGAAACATTATTGATAACATAAAATTCAAATACCCGGTCTTTAAGGTGAAAGCCGATTTGAGTGTTAAACGAAAATTTGTGTAAAGTATTTTCATAGTAGGTCCGGTTTTTGTTTATATCAATTAAAAAATGTTTCATCACATCGTCATAGGTCTTTTTATTATTTATATCCCAGTTATTCATTAAAAAATAAGCCCTCTTCAAGAGAGCCCTCTTGGTGTTATCAATCAACTCGCGAAATATGTAGGAAATTTCATCTTTTAATAACGATAAATTGATTGAATCTAAAATTGAATTTAAGACAGAATTCAATTCATCGATATTTTTGTCAGAAATATACAGGTAGTTAAAAACAATCGGTTTCGTTTTTATATTATCAACAATTACATCATTCATTACACATTCCCCAAAGGAAAATCTACGGTTTTTAATTAATATTTTCAAATAAAAAAATAGATTTAAAGTAATAGGGGTTACCTTGGAATTCGGAAAAAATAGTACGCTAACGAAATATAAATCTATCCATCTTATTATATAATAAGAACTTAAAAATATCATCAATTTCAGATGATAACCCAAATCTTATGATTTTATCGGATTCAGTAACTCTTTACCCGGTAATGATATTATAATTCTTAACGTACAAAAATATCCAAATTCCAAGGTAACCCCATGTACAGCGCCGTGATCCGGCTCATGGGTTTCTGCGGTCTCCGGGCCTCTGAAGTTATCGGACATGAAAAACGTGAGGGGGGCGGCCTCCGGATCCGGGACATTGATCTTACTTCCGGAGAAATTATAATCAGGGACGCGAAGGACACCAGGGCGAAAGAAAAACGGCAGAAGAAGAACAAAACAGGGCGGGTAGTCTTCGCCCAAGGGGAAACCCTCGAGGCTATGCGGTCCTGGTGGACGAAAACAAGATCCTTCCTACCCGGCCAGGATCCGGAAGATTATTTTTTCTGTAACCGGTTCGGGGGAAAAATTAACAACAGCCAGCTGAGGAGAGCATTTCGTATATACGGTGCCAAGGCCGGGATCCCGCAAGAAAAGCGTCATCCCCATGCATTACGACATTCAGCCGGTACGCGGTTTTATAAGGTTACAAAAGACCTGCTTATAACTCAAAAAATACTCGGCCATGCAAACGCCCATGAAACCGTCCGTTATGCCCATGTATCCGGCGCTGACATCGAGGAAACGATGAAAAGGGTATTGGGGTAATTTGAACTGACCTATTTGTCGAATTTAAATTTTTCATTTGAACTTATAGTCATTCCACTTTCCAGTAAATTTTTCAAAATATCTGTTAATTCAATACATCTACTAACACTACATATCCATCTCATAATGTTTTTATATTCAGATTCAAATTTAAGATCCATATACATTTCAAGTAGATATTTTTTATTTGGTTCAGTATAATCGGTTTTTATTGCTACGCTATTATAATCTTTGATTGATAATGATATTTCGTTGATTATATATAATACCTAAATTCCCAAAGTAAAAATACCAAATGGGGCCCCAATCTGTTATAATATATTGCTTTACAAAACAACAGAAGGAGCACCCAAATGGTGAAAAACATCAAAGTTGGTTTTACGGCGCAGGATTTGAGCAGCGTGAGCGGGATTTATCCCGTGCTGGTATTTTTGAAAAAGATTGGGTTCAATCAGTTGCTCAAAAAATTTATTCCAGCGCGGGAATATTGTAACCAGAAATTCTCGTTCGAGCAAATTATTACGGGAATCGTGTGCGCGCTGATGGCAGGGTATAACCGGATCAAGAAGGTCGAGAATTTTACTGAAGATCCATTGTTCCGGGCAGCTCTGGGCTTGAAAGGGCCGATCAGTGATTCTACGATCATCAAGCGGATTGAAAACGTTGGTATGAAAGAATCTTACGCGATGAATGAGTTGAACGGAAAGCTTTCCCGCAAAGTCCACGCGAAGTTCCGGGTAAAAACGAAAATCGTGGACTGCGATTCGACCGTCAAGACGGTTTACGGAAGCCAGGAAGGAGCGGCGGCAGGCTACAATCCGCATAAAAAGGGAGCGAAGAGCTATCATCCGCTTCTGGCATTCCTGAACAGCACAAGGGAATGTATTCTCTCCTATTTCAGGCCGGGCGACGCTTACACAGCGAATAACGCGCCTGAATTTATCCGGCACATTTACGGAATACTCCATACCGGCTGGAAAAAACTTGTGTTCCGGATGGACAGCGGATTTTTCGACGGAAGGATTTTCGATGTCATCGAAGAAATGAAAGGGGCTTTTTTTCTGGTCAAAGCCAAAATGAAAAACCTCGCGGCGTTTCTGGAAAACAGGGGTTGGACAGCGGTTCCGGATCGAAGCGGCTGGGAACAGGCGGAATTTGAGTACCGGGCGCATGGATGGAAACATGCGAGGCGGTTCATAGCTGTCAGAAAGCTGATCCGGATAGAAACGGAAGGGCTGGTATTCCCGAAAGCGGTTTATGACTATTTTTGCTATTGTACGAATATGCGTTTGAAACCTTGGCAGGGCCATAAATTTTACGGTGACCGGGGTACGTGTGAAAACTGGATCGAAGCCGTGAAGCAGCAGATGTTCGCCGGGATGCTTCTGACGCAAGATTTCTGGGTGAATGATTTTCTGTGGAGCTGCAGCGTGCTGGCGTATAACGTTGGAATCTGGATGCGGTATCTGGTTGACCGGAAAAGTCACCGGGAAGAACCGGAAACATTCCGGGCGTGGTTTATTCGGGTTGCGGGGAAAATCGTGAGACAGGGCCATCAGGTAAAACTGGTGTTGAGCCGTTATTTTGCGGATAAGGACCGGTGGCGGAAATTTTACTGCCACTTATGTGAGCTGCAGATATAGCGAGTTCCCAACCGGATGATGTGAAGGCCGCCACAAGGGTGTGTTGCGCCCGGAGCAGCGGAATTTGTGGATTTACGAGTATTCAGGCATCGCCAAGGCTTGTAATTGCAGCAGCCGCGAGACTGGGATGATAAACCGATGCCAAGCAGTGCCGCGCAAGGCTGATTTCAAGCGGAAATCGCGGAACTCTGGGAATTTAGGTAATACTTTATTTTTTGCAAAATCTAATGAATGTTCATAACCATATTTATCCAAGGTCATATTTTTTGGATACCCCATTATACGAAATAATTTCGGAATCTCTTTGTCATATTTCATATAAAGATAGTCAACCTTAATGTTGTCTGATTTATTGCCAAAAATTATAAAATATTCATAATCCAACGTTGATTGGTTTATGGAAGTATCAGGAAGCTTTGCTATTATTATATATATAAATCCTAATAGCGGATGATAACCCCTTGATATAATAAAATCACCCATAATATCCTCTTATAATCATTTATTATTAGCACTTTTATAACTAATTGGGTTACTTACTCTTCATCTTTTTTATGAATATCCATTTCCTCGCCCATTTTAATACTTCTAAGTGCGGATATCTGAGGTTTTACCGGAGGTTCAGGTTGCGGTTTAGTTTCTATCTTTGGAACTTTGTTATTCTGAGCCTGAGTATTTACAACTGGTTGCTGATCAGCTTTTAAAGGGGTTTTATCTTCATTTGATATAAATAACCCCTAACGTCCACCCGGAACTTTATTAGTCTCGGGAGTATGTTTGCCTTCTTTAATGCTCCTAATCCCCGATGGAACTGGTTTTTGTGGTGGTGCATTTGTATTAATTTTAGGTTCCTTGTTATCGTTTGCCATAATATAACTCCTTATTTTTTGTTTGCCGCCGCTGATATTTTGTTTGTAGCGGTGGGGGTTTCAAATTTTAAAATTTTATTTGTTATTTCAACTTTAGTAATACTCTCTTTTGGATATTTAAAAAGCGAATATGAATAAAAACAATATGTAAAAAATATTAAAATCAGAGTAAACGCAATAAACACATGCGTCGTATAAAGATACCCTGATTTTTCATCATTTGTCACCGTGTTTGCATCAACTGCATTAGTATAATAATTTATGAACAATTCGTCATCATCATTATTAATATTTTCTTCTTTCTGTGCGGTCGATAAATTATTGAAAAAGGGATCGTCGTAATAATTTTTAATATCATTTAAATCTTTAAGAATACTTGATGGCAAAGGAAGATATTTATATTCGTGACCAAGATAAAACTTATATAAGTAAAAGATTGATGCTAAAAATAAAGCAATACTTATTCCTAACAGAATTAGTGTAACAACCTCAAATTTACAATTTAAAATTTTATCCAACAACCCTTGAGATATATAGATTAAAGTCGCCCCAGATATTGATAATAGGGTAATAGTTATATTTGACTGATTATTTAGGTCATTTTTTCTGGTGAACTCAAAAGCGTATAATGATTTTAGCATTTCAGCAGTTTCATTACGATTCATAACGCCCCCATAAAAACAGTGATAAATTCTATGATTAATACCAAATTTAATTATATGTTGTTAAATCAAGAATGTCAATCGGGTACGCAAGATGCCCCGCCTTGATAACTCCCTATAGGGGTCGGCTCACGAAACGGAAATTTAACCACGTTAAGGATTTTCAATGGGGGTAAGTTAGGCTGATCCTACGCCAGCCCCTCAGCCTGGTTACTCTGACCAAACTGTAAAATAAGTACCGAAAATAACTTTACAATTCCGAAAGTCCCGGATATACTAAATTGAGTACCGAAAATACATTATTTTCGGTACATGAGGCTATTTTAATGGAAATGACTGTTTTCATGACTGACGATGAAATTACCAGGCTCCTGCGGTCATTCAACCCCAGGATGACGAACGGGATCATGTACAACGCCGTGATCCGGCTCATGGGTTTCTGCGGCCTCCGGGCTTCCGAAGTTATCGGACATGAAAAACGAGAGGGGGGCGGCCTCCGGATCCGGGACATTGATCTCACTTCCGGAGAAATTACAATCCGGGACGCAAAGGACACCAGGGCGAAAGAAAAACGGCAGAAGAAGAACAAAACAGGGCGAGTAGTTTTCGCCCAGGGGGAAACCCTCGAGGCCATGCGCACCTGGTGGACAAAAACAAGATCCTCCCTACCCGGCCAGGCTCCGGAAGATTATTTTTTCTGTAACCGGTTCGGGAGGAAAATAAACAACAGTCAGCTGAGGAGGGCTTTTCGTATATACGGGAACAAGGCCGGGATCCCGCAAGAAAAGCGGCATCCCCATGCATTACGTCATTCAGCCGGTACGAGGTTTTACAAGGTTACAAAAGACCTGCTTATAACACAAAAAATACTCGGTCATGCAAACGCTCATGAAACCGTCCGTTATGCCCATGTGTCCGGCGCTGACATCGAGGAAACGATGAAAAGGGTATTGGGATAATTTAAAGGCTCTGGATAAGCCGTTAAGGGGGGGGGGAGAAAATGGATATTTTTGAAGCGGCTCGCAATGGCAATGTTGCGTTTATTAAGAGTTATAAAGGTGATATCAACGCGGTGAATAAAGATAGCTGGACGGCTTTGATGTGTGCAGTCTACCAGGGCAATCTGGACGCTGTCAAAGCATTGATCGAGGCTAAGGCTAATGTCAGCGCTGTGGATATAAACGGCAGGACGGCTTTGCATGAGGCGGCTCTGTGGAGGTTCGCTGATGCGGTTAAGGTATTGATTGAGGCAAAAGCCGATGTCAACGCTGTGGATAAATGGGGCTGGACACCTTTGTTTGAGGCAGCTCGCATTGGTCAAACAGACACGGTTAAAGTATTGATCGAGGCAAAAGCCAATGTTAACGCGAAAGATACAAACGGTAAGACGGCTTTGATGCTCGCGACTGTATGTGAGCGCATGGACGTGGTTACAGAATTAAAAAAAGCTGGCGCGGAATAGACGGTTTCTGGACCAGAGTGACGGACTCAAAACGTGAATCCTACGTAATTCTAACAAGGGATTCCTTTTAAATAACACTTTGACGATTGACATTTACATCTCAAAACAGGTAAGATTATTGAGTCTTTGAAATTGAAGAAGGTTAGGGAATGGGTATTTTTGAAGCGGCTCGCAATGGCGATGTTGCTTTTATTAAGAGTTATAAAGGAGATATCAACATCGTGGATAATGTCGGTATGACGGCTTTGATGTGGGCGACTAACTATGGCCACACGGACGCGATTAAAGCATTGATCAAGGCCAAGGCTAATTTAAACGCGACGGCTAAAGACGGCTCGACGGCTTTAATGATAGCGGCCTCCTATAGGCATACGGATGCGGTTAAAGTTCTGATCAAGGCCGGGGCCAATTTAAACGCAGCAGATGAAAGGGGTTTGACGGCTTTGATGGATGCGGTCCTTGAGGGAACAACGGACTCTGTTGAAGTATTGATCGCAGCTAAGGCCGATGTCAACATGGCGGATATTTACAGCAATACGGCTTTGCTAATTGCAAAAGCAAATAAATATAAAGATATAATCAAGCTCTTGAAAGAAGCAGAGGCAAAATAAACGATATGTTAAACGGTAAAGTCTCTTACCGGGTAGAAGGTTAGAAAATGGACATTTATGAAGCGGCTCGCAATGGCGATGTTGCGTTTATTAAGAGTTATAAAGGCGATGTCAACGTCGTGGATAAATGGGGCTGGACGGCTTTGTTTGAGGCGGCTTGCAATGGTCACACGGCCGCGGTTAAAGTATTGATAGAGGCAAAGGCCAATGTCAACGTGGAGGATACAAACGGTAAGACGGCTTTGATGCTTGCGACCAGATGTGGGTACATGGATGTGGTTACAGAATTAAAAAAGGCTGGCGCTAAATAGACAGATCCTGGGGAAGAGCCGGGATTCTGGCTGTGGACTGTTAAAAAAACCCTACCCGTGAAATCTTGGCAATTCTAACAGGGTATTGCGTGAAAAAGCCATTAAAAGTTGCAAAATTTTGATGGGAGAATATAATTACCCGCAAAATTGAAAGTGTGGGAGGTTAGAATATGGGTGATCTTAATTCAGTGGACAAAAATAATAAAATGGTTAAAATTCCAGGTGGTACTTTCCAGATGTATTCCCAAAAGGTAACAGTCTCATCATTTTCTATTTCAAAATTTGATATCAAGCAGGGCGAATGGGTAGAGATTATGGGAGATAATCCATCACATTTTAATGATAATCTTAATAATCCCGTTGAAAATGTTTCATGGTATGATGCGGTTGTTTATTGCAATAAAAGGAGCATAAAAGAGGGCCTGACCCCGGTGTACTCAATCAGTGGAAGTACCGATCCTTCCTCCTGGGGAGCAGTGCCGACTTCAATAAATTCCATCTGGAATACTGTTACCGCTGACTGGTTTACCAACGGATACCGGTTGCCTACAGAAATGGAATGGATGTGGGCGGCCATGGGGGCCGATACGGCGAATCCGGGGCAGGTTAATCTCACCGGCTACAATAAAGTCTTTGCGGGGAGCACAGGGGCTAATGGTATTAATGACTATGCCTGGACCAACGGCAATAGCGGAGGAACCACGCATCCGGTAGGTACTAAATTGACGAACGAGCTTGGCCTGTATAACATGAGCGGGAATGTGTGGCAGTGGTGCTGGGACTGGTATAGGAATTATCCGATGGATTCGCAAACGGATTACCGTGGAACGGCTTCGGGCACGCGCCGCGTCTTACACGGCGGCAGTTGGTACGACGGATCGTCGTACGCTACGGTTGCCTATCGCGCCGACCGCAACCCGTTTAACCAGCTCAACAATATCGGGTTCCGTGTTGTGCGCCCCTGAGTTCTGCAGAAATCGAGTCCCTTTAGCCGCGTAGGCGTCAAGCCTGAGCGGGTTAAGGGACTCGTAAGCGAAATACACGTCGCGTTTGCGCGGCGTCGCCTTATATTGTATTGGATATAGATTTGCCATTGTTAACGCAATTTGTATCGTTTCCTTGTGGGCTAACTGGGAACACCGGAAGGTGCTTTTTTAAGCATCATACCGTAAAAATACCCATGTACAACGCCGTGATCCGGCTCATGGGTTTCTGCGGCCTCCGGGCTTCCGAAGTCATCGGACATGAAAAACGAGAGGGCGGAGGACTCCGGATCCGGGATATAAACCTTACTTCCGGAGAAATTACGATCCGGGACGCAAAGGACACCAGGGTGAAAGAAAAACGGCAGAAGAAGAATAAAACAGGCCGGGTAGTTTTCGCTCAGGGAGAAACCCTCGAGGCCATGCGGACCTGGTGGATAAAAATAAGGTCCTCTCTCTCCGGCCAGGCTCCGGAAGATTATTTTTTCTGCAACCGGTTCGGGGGAAAATAAACAACAGCCAGTTGCGGAGGGCTTTTCGTATATACGGGAACAAGGCCGGGATCCCGCAAGAAAAGCGGCATCCCCATGCATTACGTCATTCGGCCGGCACGAGGTTTAATAAGGTTACAAAAGACCTGCTTATAACACAAAAAATTCTCGGACATGCTAACGCCCATGAAACCGTTCGTTATGCCCATGTGTCCGGCGCCGATATCGAGGAAACGATGAAAAGGGTATTGGGGTAATTTGAAATCCCGGATAAGCCGTTAAGGGGGGGGGATGGGTATTTTTGAAGCGGCTCGCAATGGCGATGTTGCGTTTATTCAGAGTTATTGGTTATAATCCTATAGGTACTGACAAAAAATTGAAGCAGAAAGGCCAAGATAGAATTATTTGTCGGAAAGTTAACGGATTCAGGTATTTATTAGGGGGTATTTATGATTTACACAGAAAAAGAAGTTCAGGATATTCTAAAAAATTATTTTGGTAATAGAATTAATGAAATCTTTAAAACCGATGGTTTTAGTTTATTTTTAAAGGAGTATTACAGCAATGGAATCGGAAATAATCCTCTAATTCTTTTTTTAAATAAAAATTATATGGAGCTTGGAATTCAAGAATATTCTTTTGCTCCCCCCAAATACACTAATTTAAATGACATAGATTTGTCTAAATGGGAATTTCCCAGAATTCATCCTATAGAAAACTGGATGTATATGAAGGAAAGTAAGATAACTAAAATAATTGGTGATCATGAAGTCATTAGGACAAAATAAAGACCGGGAAAATCACCTGGTCAAAGCTAATTGTCATATCAAACAGCGAGGTAATTTATGTCTATTTTCCAGGAAAGAAGTTGATTTAACGGTATGATTGATTTAAAAAAGGCGGTTCTGTTTTCAAGTGGTGATTCTAATATTTCTTTTTTAGCAAAATGTTTGGCAGATGAGGTGAGAGCTGATTTAGTGCCTTTTATTAAAATAAATAACTGTGATTTTAATAAATATAATTTAATATTCATTGGTTTAAAAATTGAGGAAGGGAAATTAGATCCATATTATAAGAGAATTAAATTTAAGAATAAAGATGTTCAAATATTTTATTTTTACCCGTCTGATACAAACGCATCATTTGATGCACTCGAAAAAAAACTTGTTAATAATATGATTAAAGGTGATAAGAACTTTTATACTCCTGATTTTGATAGAAAGAAATTATGTGATAATATTCAAACTTGGGGTACTTTAGTAAGTCAATACACAGTTTAAAAATAAATGGGGTTAGAAAATGGACGTTTTTGAAGCGGCTCGCAATGGCAAAGTTGCTTTTATTAAGAGTTATAAAGGCGATGTCAACGCCGTGACTAAAGACGGCTGGACGGCTTTGATGGAAGCGGCAGGGGAAGGGCGCATGAACATTGTCAAAGCATTGATCGCGGCGAAGGCCGACGTCAACGCGGCGGCTAAAGACGGCTGGGCGGCTTTAATGTATGCGGCTTCAGAAGGGCAAACGAGTACAGTTAAAGCATTGATCGAGGCAGGGGCCAATATCAACGCAGCGAATAATAAAGGCGAGACGGCTTTATCGCTTGCTATTGATAATAAGCATACAGGAATTGCCAAGCTCTTGAAAGAGGGGGCAACGCAGAATTCGGAGAAAATTGTACTCTAAGCCGTAGCCGATACCCCGGCCCATTGTTTGTCGGATTCTAATTTTTCTTCCCATTAACGGTATCTTTCATAGCTCTTCCTGGCTTGAAACATGCAGATTTTCTGGCCGGGACTTTTACTTCTTCTCCAGTTTTAGGGTTTCTTGCAACCCTGGCTTTCCTTTGCTTTATGCCGAAAGTTCCGAATCCACGAATCTCGATACGATTTCCAGCACCCGTATTCTCAATGGAATCCTTCAATTTATCAATGAATTTAGTGAACGAATAAGGGATGCGCTGTCAAGGACGGTCAATGTGAGGCCTTCAAAGGACACAACAGGCCCCCCCTTGACAGGACTTATTTAAAGCCCCTACAAAGGGTATATTTCAGGCCTATGATTGAAAATAACAACGCCATAACAACGAGGTTCTAACCCTCACTATGTACAAAGTTACCTAAGGGCCATTATAAAACAACAGCGATAATGTCGTCGCCGGAAAGGATAAGGTAATCCGCTTCTTCAATCTTGATCTGTGTTCCGGCGTACTTATCATAAATTACTTCATCCCCTACTTTCACTTCGACAGGAATAAGTTCTCCCTTGTCGTTCTTCTTTCCAGGGCCTATAGCCTCAATAACTCCGCGCTGCGTTTTTTCTTCCTGCGCGGTTTGAGGGATATAAATACCGCCTTTAGTTTTTTCTTCAGTCTTATTTACTTTGATTAAAACCCTGTTACTCAATGGTTTGACCTTCATATATCGCCTCCAATATAATTATTATTTTAATAAAAATAAGCTTAATACATATCACCCATTCCGCCGCCGCCTCCCGGAAGCATCATCGGGGCTTTTCCATTTTCAGGCTTATCGGTGATCAGCACTTCGGCTATCAAAAGCAGGCCTGCGATGGAGGCTGCGTTTTGAAGGGCGATCCTTCCGACTTTGGCAGGATCTATGATACCCGCTTTAACCATATCAACCCATTCGCCTGTTAAAGCATTATAACCGATCCCTTCTTTTGATTCCTTGGCTTTATAAACGACAACAGATCCGTCGATTCCGGCGTTGTCGGCTATCAGGCGCATAGGCGATTCGAGAGACTGGTAAATAATGTTTATTCCGACTTTCTCATCCGGGTTATCAGCTTCAATTTTAGCAACGGCTTTCTGCGCCTTGAGCATCGCAAGTCCTCCACCGGGAATGATGCCTTCTTCTATCGCGGCCCTGGTGGCGGAAAGTGCGTCTTCAACGCGAGCTTTCTTTTCTTTTAATTCAACTTCGGTAGCGGCACCAACTTTAATAATGGCAACGCCTCCGGAAAGTTTTGCGAGCCTTTCCTGGAGTTTTTCCTTGTCGTAATCTGAAGTGGTATCTTCTATCTGTTTTTTAATCTGCTTGATTCTTGCCTGTATGTCTTCTTTTTTACCGGCCCCGTCGATGATGACTGTGTTTTCTTTATCGATTTTGACTCTCCTGGCCTTTCCGAGATCGTCCAGGGTTGTGTTCTCAAGCTTCATGCCTTTTTCTTCTGAAATTACGTTGGCTTTTGTAAGAACAGCTATATCTTCAAGCATGGCTTTCCTTCTGTCTCCGAATGCGGGAGCTTTCACAGCCACGCTGTTTAATGTCCCTCTCAGCTTGTTGACAATTAAAGTGGCCAGAGCTTCTCCTTCGATATCTTCAGCGATAATAAGAAGTGTTTTACCGCTCTGGGCGATTTTCTCAAGAAGCGGGACAATCTCTTTCAGAGATGATATCTTCTTGTCATAAACCAGAATGAAAGGCTCTTCAAGTTCCGCTATCATGCTTTCAGCGTTTGTAACCATGTAAGCTGACAGATAACCTCTGTCGAACTGCATGCCTTCTACAACATCCACTAAAGTGTCCATGACCTTGGATTCTTCTACAGTTATAACCCCGTCTTTGCCTACCTTGTCCATGGCATCTGCGATATATTCGCCGATTGTCTGGTCATTATTAGCTGAAATTGACGCCACGTTGCGGATCTCTTCCCTGCCTTCAACCTTTTTTGACATCTTTTTGATCTCTTCTACAACGACTGCCACGGCTTTATCAATGCCTTTCTTGATAAGTGTGGGATTGCTGCCAGCTGTAACATTCTTAAACCCTTCCTTAATAATTGCATGAGCGAAAACAGTGGCTGTAGTAGTGCCGTCACCAGCTATATCATTTGTTTTTGTCGCAACTTCCTTAACAAGCTGCGCTCCCATGTTCTCAAAGCGATCATCAAGTTCGATTTCCTTGGCTACGGTAACGCCGTCTTTAGTTATAGTCGGAGCACCGAATTTCTTGTCAATAACTACATTACGACCTCTCGGGCCGAGCGTTGCACCAACCGCTTTTGAAAGTTTTTCAACACCGATTAGTAATTTTTGATGTGCTTCACTTGAAAACATCAAATCTTTTGCCATACGATCATCTCCTATATTATTATTTAAAAATCCAACGTTGTTTAAAAAATTTAAAAGAAATATAATCAAATTTCTGTGTCATATACTTACATTTTCTCAAATTAATGTTTTCCATAGTGTCAAAAATCGATTGATTTGTTTGATTAATCCAATTAAACTTTGTAGTGCGAATTTTTGCAGGACAAAATTAAAGGAAAGGTAAGTTGTGTTTTACTGTATTCGCATTAAGTGAGCAAGTATAGTCAGTATTTTCATTATTGTCAACAGGTCGAATTGCTTCATAATAAATCCACTCAAAACGGAATCGTTGCCTCAAATAAAAATCCACTCCAAATTATACTAAATCCAGTTCAAAACTGCAATGGACTAGAGGATGAAATTGGGGTTACCTTGGAAAAGGGAAAAAATAGTACGTCTAAGGATTTTTAGAGTTAACAACATCATTCCCTATAAATATTTATAAAAATGCGTCAGATTGAAGTACACGGCCCTATGGGAGCGAAGCTGCCACCAGGGGCAAAGTAAGCTCCTCAGCCTGGCCGACCTGGTACAGCTCCAGGGAGATATCGCCTTGGTACTCGCCCAGGCTTCCGGCAGATCGGCGGAGTGCATTCGGTCGGATGAAAGCCTCATCGGGCATCGAAAGACGGCCTCACATTGACCTTATTGAGGCTCTATTTTCATAACAGCCCTTAAAAACGGCTCTTCCCCGGACATGTCGCCATTTCCGGCCATCGCCGCCGATCGGCGAATTGATGCATCGATCGAAAAGATAGCGAAACAAGACAATTGGGCTGATATAAGGATTCGTATAAATTATATAAATCACTTGGTTATAATTAGCAACAAGGGAATAATCATTGTAAATATTATTACTTTCGGCTTGAATATTTGGAGAAAATGTCGTATAATTGTTTATGAAGATGTCGTAATATTATAAATGAGGTTATTATTATGCCGATAGGCAATACTTTAGAAAAAAGGATACAATACAGGATTAAAAGGAATAAAGCTTCTGTGTTTTTGCTTTCGGATTTTGCTGATTTATCAGATAAAGATCAGATTATGCGCGCATTAAAAAAGCTAATAAACAAAAAGCTTGTTGTCAAAGTAGGGCAAGGTCTTTATACCCGAGCAAGAATATCAACAATAACGAATAATCCTATTCCTGAAAAGGATATTATATCTGTTGCCAAAGAAGCTTTAAAAAAACTTAATGTAAAAGTTGTACCATCTAATTACGATATAATGTACGAAACAGGGAAATCAACCCAGGTTCCAACTGGAAGGGTTATAACTGTTAAAAGTCGAGTGTCAAGAAAAATTGGGTTTAATGGAAACTTTATAAAATATGCCAAAGCAAATTGAAAAAATTGTTTATGAAGATATTGCCGCTGAACTTGGCGTTAAGCCTTCTTTTATTGAAAAAGATTATTACGCCGTACATATACTAAATGAATTATCAAAGATAGAATATGAAAACGCAAAGTTAATATTTTCAGGCGGAACTTGCTTATCAAAGGGATACAAGCTTATAAAAAGATTTTCTGAAGACCTTGATTTTAGAATAGATACAACTGTGCCTTTTACAAGGCCGCAAAGAAGAGAGTTTAGAGAATTTATAATATCAAAAATTAAAGACCTTCCAGACTTAGAGTATTTAGAAGAATCTTTAGACATAAAAAACAATAGTGAATTATTCGGGTTTAATGTTAAATATCCGAAATTGTTTACTTTTAGTGGTGGATTAAGAAACGATTTAAAATTGGAATTTACTTTTAAAAACTTGCAACTCCCCACTAATACATGTCCAATTGAAACCTTTGTATCAAAATATACTGGTAAAACTGAAATAACAAAGATGAATTGTATTTCCCCTGTTGAAATCGGAGCAGACAAATTAAGTGCTTTGATGTGGCGGGTTGATATAAAAAACAGAACAAAGCCACAAGGTCATGTCGCAAATGATGCAACCATCATAAGACATTTACACGATTTATCTGCTTTAGAAAAGCTTCTATTAAACGATGTTTTTATAAAGTGTGCTGAGAAGTCTTTTGAAACCGATAAAGGTCGTAGTGGTTCTAATGATCACATTATTTTAGCTGAATATGCAAAAAGGACTTTAGATAAGTTAAAAACAGATAGTATTTATGCCAAAGAGTACAAGGAATTTGTTGATGCTTTGTCTTATTCCAAAGAATCTGAGACGATTGATTTTAAAAGGGCTTTATCATCTTTTGAGAGAATTGTTGATTTTATCAAAATGGATATTAATAAAAATCATGCAATTAAAAAAGACAATAGCCGTGGGATGGGAATGTAAATAATATTAGGGTTTACCGAAATCCAGCCCAGCTCCTCAGCCCGGCTGTTTTTTCCGCCGCCGGCCGGCCACTGCAGATTCCCCCGCCTTTAGTTCGGTCATTACCTCGATGGCGGTCTTAATGGGGTTACCTTGGAATTCGGAAAAAATAGTACGCTAACGAAATATAAACCTATCCATCTTATTATATAATAAGAACTTAAAAATATCATCAATTTCAGATGATAACCCAAATCTTATGATTTTATCGGATTCAGTAACTCTTTACCCGGTAATGATATTATAATTCTTAACGTACAAAAATATCCAAATTCCAAGGTAACCCCATGTACAGCGCCGTGATCCGGCTCATGGGTTTCTGCGGCCTCCGGGCTTCCGAAGTCATCGGACATGAAAAACGTGAGGGGGGCGGCCTCCGGATCCGGGACATTGATCTTACTTCCGGAGAAATTATAATCAGGGACGCAAAGGACACCAGGGTGAAAGAAAAACGGCAGAAGAAGAATAAAACAGGCCGGGTAGTTTTCGCTCAGGGAGAAACCCTCGAGGCCATGCGGATCTGGTGGACAAAAATAAGGTCCTCTCTCTCCGGCCAGGCTCCGGAAGATTATTTTTTTCTGCAACCGGTTTGGGGGAAAAATTAACAACAGCCAGCTGAGGAGAGCATTTCGTATATACGGTGCCAAGGCCGGGATCCCGCAAGAAAAGCGTCATCCCCATGTATTACGTCATTCGGCCGGCACGAGGTTTTATAAAGTTACAAAAGACCTGCTTATAACTCAAAAAATACTCGGCCATGCGAACGCCCATGAAACCGTTCGTTATGCCCATGTCTCCGGCGCTGACATCGAGGAAACGATGAAAAAGGTATTGAGGAACTAATCCCCACTGCCGATCCGTCCGGGATATCCAGGAGATCTTTCCAGGACGATATCGACCTGGTTGCCAGATTCCCGGACGGATCCCCTCACAGGGTTAAAAAGACGGCCATACAACTACTTTGTTTTTTTATTCATCCAAGATTTAATATTTAAAAAATCAATTTTAAAAAACTTTAAAATCTCAAATATTAATACGAAAATACCAACAATGTCAATAACAATACCCAATACTTTATAATTATATATGTATATTAATATGCCGACTGCAATTATGATACAAGTTATTGCTATAATAAGTATTTTGCGGAAAAAAGTAAGCACTTTACTAAAAAACAAGTTACGCTTTTCTCTTTTATCCGATTTCTTTTTTTCATCTGATCTATATTTATCAAGTTCCAATTTTTGAGTTTGTAATTCTCTTTTTAATATTTCGATTTCCTCTTCATTTTTCTGGGCTTTATATTTAAATAATTCTTGTTCTTGAATATATTTGTCCAAACTTTTTTCGGTGATAGAACTTAAAGTATTATTTAAATCATATTCAGTAATATCTTCAGGTTTTTTTGTCTGTTTTCTAAGAGCTACAATATTAGCTTTTGCTTGTTCTTCAGACATATTACCTTTTTTATATTCATCCTGGGGTCCCCGCAGAATTCGGGAAATTTAGTACGCTAAGGGATAAAATATTGCTGTAAGGGCCGTGTTTGCTATATTTTTGGCACATTGCTATATCCATATTTCAGCAACAAGATACCCGGTTTTATCCCTTAGATTCGGCGATTTTACTATGTTTTTAGGGCTATTTCTCCCCTCCATGTTGCTATTTTAGTAGATTTTAGCAACATGCTATCGTTAGCGTGCTGTTTTGCCCGAATTCTGCGTTCACCCCTTTCAGGACAATGGATTGACAGGCTAAGAAAACAGGTTCCCATGAGATATCTTGTTCTTGATATGGATAGTTCTGTAAGCGAAACCTATGGCAGACAGGATGGGACAGCATATAACGGACATTTTGGATGTACTTGTTATCATCCTCTTTTTTGTTTCAACCAGTTTGGAGATGTCGAGTTTGCACTGCTGAGGGAAGGTAATGTACACAGCGCTAAGGACTGGAAAACAGTACTGGAACCAATAGTTTCCCGTTATCGTAATTGAAAGTTTCCACATTACTTCAGGGGTGATGCCGGCTTTGCCAAGCCGGAGATTTATGAGTACCTGGAATCAGAACACTTCAGGTATGCGATCCGCTTGCCAGCCAATGACGTCCTGCATCGTGAAATCGATCATCTCATGACAAGGCCGGTAGGACGGCCATCACATGCACCAGTTGTCTGGTATCATGAATTCCAGTACAAGGCTGCAGTATGGAATCGGAATCGCCGGGTAATAGCAAAAGTTGAATGGCACCAGGGGGAACTATTCCCCCGTGTTGGATTTATTGTAACAAATCTTCGATCCAAAAAGAGGAAAGTTGTCCGTTTTTACAATATGAGAGGAACAGCGGAACAATGGATCAAGGAGGGCAAGAATGCGGTAAAGTGGACACGTTTATCGTGCCATGACTTTATCGATAATCATGTCCGGCTCCAGTTATTTGTTCTTGCTTACAATCTTGGGAACTTCTTTCGAAAGTCAGCATTACCCAGGTCAATGCGACATTGGACAATGACAACTCTCAGGGAGAAACTGATCAAAATCGGCGCTAAAATCGTACGACATGCCCGATATATAGTCTTTCAGATGGCCGAAGTTGCGGTTTCGCAAGAGATGTTCGCCGCTATTCTTGGAAGAATTGGCAGACTACGGCTCCTTTTTGGAGTTGGCGAATAACAAGATTAAAAACAGAAAAAAGATAATTTATACAAGGGATTACTGTCGGGTTTTTGTAAAAAGGTTATCAGAAAATTGCCCGAAATCTGATATTATAAAAACTATGAAGGAATTTCATGAAAAGAAAACCTGAAATTGCCATTGACAAGGTTATTTTGCGGTTTTATAATAAGAAAATCTCTCAAAAGGGAGAATACTGTAAGTCATTTGGGAAATATCGGATAAATATTATTTATTTTTTTCATTTTTCACATATTTGAATCGTATTATATATAGAAGCATAAAACGGAGGATTTTTAATGAAGAAACTGTTTTTTATCCCGGTATTGGCTGTCATATTAACGGCCGGCTGCGCTGTTATTCCCGGAGGTCCTTCCGGCTCTAACAGTTCTTCGGCATCAAGCAGTCCTTCCCAGGTCATCTACCCAAACTATATTCTGGAAATCACTTACTGCAGTCCCGGCCCTGATGGGACCTGGTTTACAACGGATGACATCGCCCTGGAGTACCAGATTTATTTTAATAATAATCAGGATAATATATTGTACTCAACCGGACCCGACCATATTCCTTTTACTTCCGACGATTATATTGAAGGCTACTGGACCAATATAGGCGGCTACAGCGGCAAATGGTGCAACGGTCCGGGCCCTGACGGTATATGGTTCACCGCCGACGACCATGTCGAACATGCAGAAAGATGGGACATAAAACCAAACCTTATCTATTCCAACCAGGGATCGGACGGGACCTGGCTGACAGGCGACGATATTCAATCGGGGTATTATCAGGATACTCTTGACGCGTACGGCGATATTACCAAACGCATCCGCTATGGTGGTAAGGGCCTTGACAACACTTGGCAGACTGCTGACGACACTTTAGGACAGGATTGGTTCGGAACATACTGGAAAGCCGACTATGACGGCGATAAACAGGGCATATACTGGGCCTGGACGCATTACTCTTCATACGATTCTAACGATAATTTGAGAGAATTTCGTCTTCATGTATTTTCAGCCGGCTCGAAATTTTATACCCGGGAGTATCTTTTTACGAACGCGGGGCCGGACGGCGTCATGTTTACCGGCGATGATCCTCTGGCCTATTACAAAATCGCCATTAAATATGATTCCTTTCCGACAAACTTGAACGATAGTTCGGCAAATGTCGATCCCGCAAATATCGGAGATTTAGAGGTTTCCGGTGTTCCCGACGGCAGCCATCCATTTACCAATTCCAGGGTCTTCGGTTTTTCACAGATAGGAAATTCTCAGGAAGATCCGCAGGTTTTCACGCTTTGTCCGGACGTCAATATGCGCGCATGGCAGAAATGGGATATTTGGGGAACGAATACCAGCGATTACAGCCAGGCCTATATCAATAAATGCCGGAGCAGCAATATCCTTTTCATTGCCGGAGGAACGATGTCGATCGTGTTCAGAGACGAAGCGGCAAATGACGCCCAGTTCCAGGATTGGGCCACAAGGGATGCAGGGGGAAATCTTATGGAACATGCGGGGATCTCGCCGGGAGCCTATAGGGGTTCTATGGCTAATCCTTCTTTCCGTGCGCATGTCCTGGAATATTTAAAAAAACAAATCGATCTGGGCGTTGACGGTTTATTCCTGGATGAATTGGACGGCGGTTATTACGGCAATGAAGGATACGATGATTATTTTATCAGGGACTTTAACCGTTATCTTATGAATAAATATCCCGGATATACCAGGAATGACTGGATCCAAAATTTCGGTATGACATCGAATAATGTAATCCGCAGGGACATCCCCTACTCTGATTTATACGGAAATTTTAATTACCGTAAATATCTTGAACAAAAAGGCTGGAATGGAAATCCAGGAACAGCGGCAAATCCTCTGGCTCCCGAATGGGGTTATCCTGTTGCAAACCGCTTCGATATTCATGACACAAGTTTTACCGGGAAATATGTGGGGCTTTATATTAAAGATATTATGGTTTCGCTTCGGAAATACGCGAGGGATAAATATTCCAGGGAGCTTTTGATCACAGCTAATGGAATTTTTCCATGGATGGATTTCAACAGTCTGGGGATGTATGATGGCAATCATGATGATTATGGTATGGTAAACGCGGATTATGTTCCGGTCCAAGGCGGACATCTCAACGGTTCTAAATCGCTGAAAACCGTCTATTTGAAAATGCTGGCGAAAAGCCGGGATGTTTCAGGCAATGTGCCGCTGGTCCTCTTTATGGACTGGCCCAATATTATGATTAACGGTTACTATAATCTGTCCCTTGCTGAAAAGGAGGATTTCTGGCGGATCTACGCGGCCGAGGCCTATTCCTGCGGCCTGCAGTTTGCCTTCCATCTCCGGACGGTTATACCTTCCGAACCGACGGCTACAGATTCCGGAATACTTTCTTTCCTCGCGGATTACTCACGGTTTTATCAACAGAACGCGGGATTATACCGGAACGTGACGAACACAGGAATTTCTGCTTCAACCGGAGCCAAGACCAATATTGCCTGCAATCTGACTTACCAGCCTGATAAAGACCGATATATTCTGCATCTTGTAAACCATAATTATAACAATCAGATCATGCCGCAATCGGCTTTTACCGTTTCTCTTAATCTGGACCGCAGCCCGACAAACATAACGCTGATTTCGCCGGATACGAATATCACGCAAAATTTGTCATTTACAAAGGCTGGAAGTTTATTACAGATCAATGTGGACAATATTGATTTTTATGATGTGTTGATAATCGAATAGGGATAAATTGGGCTGTCCCAAAGGTTTCACGCTTTTGGGACAACTTTTTTTTATTTCAAAATAATTTTCCCCCATCAATTAATTAAAGAAATATTTTTCAATTTTTTCAATTTTTACATATTTGAATCGTATTATATACAGAAGCATTAACAGGAGGATTTCAAATGAAGAAGCTGATATTTTTTGTTCCGGTATTAGCTGTTATATTACTAACCGGCTGTGTACTGATGCCGTCCGGCAATAACAGCCGGAACAATAATGGTAATATTGCCGACACAACTACCAGCTGGAACTTTATCACCGGCAAGACCGGGAGTAAGACCGTCATGACGCGTGTGGATGGAAATTATTCGGCGGGCGTCAACATCGGAATGGACAAATACGCTTCCATATCCGTTTTGAGCGAAATAAAAAGCAAAGCTTCCAGAGACCTGCTGAATGGGGCTAAAAATCTTCTTTTTGACGGGACCAACTCCACACCCCCCGGCTACTCCTGCGCTTTTGAGTACAACAGCGATTATTATATGCTCTTCGGATACAGCCAGGGTATCTTTAAACTCTATAAATACTCCAGTGAGGATGATACAAATGTTTACTTTACATCCAGTTCTCTCTGGGATTTTTCCCAGGTCAGCAATATCATCAATTCGGCTCCTTATAATAGTATGCAGACGCCATGGATATTATGCCCGACATACAATGACGCAAGAAAAACGTTCTATTTCACGCTCTGCTATTGGGTGCATAATACAGTTAAAGGGGATTATATCAAGATCAGAATATATGAGTCCAAACTTCAGGGCTCCGCTTTCGGACCGGCCTCAGAACTAAGGGGCACAATTAACCCCTTCCATCCCATTCATTACCTGAACGGACAGTGGCACAGCGAAAATGACTTTAGCGGACGGGGCGGACTCTGGTGGGTCGGCAGGATGTATGTGACCCAGGACGGTAAAAAGGTTTATTTCAACTGCATGAACCTTAACGGGGATAATACCGTCATGAAGCAGACTTCGCCTTTTATTCCCCCTCTGCCGAATGCCAATGATCTGGCCGGTTCGGGAATATCCGATATGTTTGACCCGCGGATGATCCGGACATATGTCTGTTCGGCTGACATACTGGACGACGGTACCCTGACGAACGTCCGGCAGCTTCCTTCAAGCATCAACCGCGGAGGCGTCAACTTTGTCTGCGATATCTCGCCCGACGGATCGACGCTCTATATAGCGCATATGAATATGGATGCCGCCGGCTGGGCAGCCCTCTGGGCGGCCGGCTGGGGCCCAGACGGTTTGGTCCTTCAATGCTGTCAACAGCTTGCCTCAGATGTACAGTACTGGAACGGCACTATTGAGGCAATGAGTTCAATTGTGCCTACAGGAAGCCTGACTCTGGAATTATTGTTTGACGGTTACATCGCCGACACAAGCGGTTTTAATCAGCCCTTTACCGTAAACGGGACCGTTCTGACCAACGATAGGAATAATAATCCGAAAAACGCCAGTTATTTTAACGGCGTCAGCGATTATATCACCATTCCGGATTTGAGAAATACGGCGTCCTTTACATACAGCTGCTGGTATTACTATATCTCCAATACCGGGAACTGGGACAGGCTTCTCTATTTCGGAAAGGATTCCGACAATAATATCAGCCTGCATATCCGGAATCAGGGAGGCGCCTATCTGCAGTACTGGTATAATTATAATAATAACCTCGCCTCAAGCGTTATCAGTTCGACCGTAATGCAAACGAACCAGTGGTACCATATCGCGCTTGTCGTGGATTCCCAGGCAAAGACCAGCTCTTTATACATCAACGGAAATCTTGACGCTTCAAGCGCCTGGGCACTCGACCATACGCCTGCGGACTTGGGAGCCTGCTCTGAAAACTATATAGGAAGAATCGGCAATGATTATTTAAAGGGCATTCTGGACGATATCCGGTTTTATAACCGCGCCCTTAATTCCAGCGAGATCGCTAAATTATGGGGCGGGCCTGTTACTACCAACGGTTCCGACTCAAGGCTGCCGGACATACCTGATGATCAACTGGTTCATAACGGGAACCCGAATAATTATAATGTCTATATATTAACAGGGGATTCCCTTTCCAACGAATCCGTTACGGTGAACAACCTCGCCGTCGATACCTCAACCGTCGGATCGATATCGGCATCCGTCCAGAATATCCTCAATTCCAAAAACACATTGACGGTGGTATCCGAGACTTACTCGCCGTCCCCCGACTATGTCATTGACTATACCGGCCCGGCTAAACAGGTTTCCGACACTTATTACGGCGTCAACATACAGATCATAAGCCACCGGTTTTTCACTCTGCCGAAGTATAAAGAACTGATCAGGAATATCAAAGTGGATATAGCCCGTTTTCCCGGCGGCCAGGAAAAGGTCCGCTATGACCGGAATGATCCATCCTCGGACAATGATGAACTGGGTACAAACGGGCCGTACCAATTTAAATTGACAGGGGGAGATGTATCCAATTATATCGCTTTATGCCGCGAACTGAATATTCAGGCGGAACCGGAAGTCAATCTTTATAATGATAATGTTGACATGGAAAGCAATATGATCGACCAGATCGTGAACGGACTGGGATATGACCTTAAATATATTTCCGCCGGAAATGAACCTGATAATGACACCGCTAATTATATAGATGTATATAAACGCTACTTCCAGGCTATAAGAGCCGTCAAACCGGATGTCTCTTTTGCTTTTTCAGAACTTTGCTCCTGGGATAATCCGGATTTAAATAATTACCTGGACAATATGCTGGGCCAGTTGAGCGGCTGCAACCCGGGAGCCCTTTCAGTCCACTGGTATATGCTCGGCGATCATGGACAGGATCCGAACTCGCCCGATTATCCTTCCATTGAACATCTGGTTATCCGGAATAACAGCCACATTGAAATATCCTACCTTTCAAATATCTATTTAACAATGAAACAGAAAAGGGACCAATATATACCGGGCAGCAAGCTTTTTATCGGAGAATTTAACGCATGCTGGAGCGCTACGCCGGCATCTGTAGTAATACAAGATTCCCTGGCAACGGCCATATATACGGCAGAGGTTTTTGAATACGGCAAAAAGCTCGGTTTCGATTCCATGCAGTATTTCAGCCTGTCGGACCCTCTGGAATGGGATTTATGGAAACCGGCATTAATCGCCGTTAAAAACGACTATGATACCATGGTCGTCAGGCCCCAGTATTATGTCCGGATGTTCTACAAATATGTTTGCGGCGATAAATTTGTCGATATCGCCGATAATCAAAAAGATGATTACTCAATTTACGCTTCCAAAGACAATAATTATAATTATCTCATGCTCATCAACCGGACGGAAGATAAAAACTACAAAATGTATACAAGGGTCATCACTCAGCAGGGTACAAAATGCCTGAAGCTGATATTGCCCAAACATTCGGTAACGGCTATAAAGTTTTAATATTAAACATTCATTATAACGAAACAGGGTTGGATACTATGTCCAACCCTGTTTCTATTAAAGATCAGTATTAATCCTTGAAGGGGTCCCGCCAACATTTCCGACAAAACCCCCTCTAAGTGATTTTCTTAGCATACTATTTTTCCCGAATTCTGCGTCAATTATTTCTTTGATAATAGGTTGCCTTCCCTTTCCCCATTCTTTTATAAGACCCAAACCGATTAATTTATCAAAATCTTTTGCTCTGGTTGGGGTCAGCTCACGAAACGGGAAAAATCGTAGCTAAGGTTTAAAGTTACTTAAGATATTATATTTTTAGTTCATTTGGTATTAAAGGAAGTTCAATAATAAAAGTGGACCCATTATTCTTACTCTCAACTCTGATAATACCACCAAACATTTCAATTACTCTTTTAGAAATAGATAACCCGACTCCAGTCCCTGGATAGTTAGTTAACTTACTATCCTTTATCCTGAAAAATCGGTCAAAAATCTTTTCTTGATTTTCAATACTGATACCAATACCAGTATCAATCACTTCTATGAAAGCTTTATTTTGAATAATTTTAGAAATAATGGATACAGTTCCAGTTTCTGTAAATTTAACAGCATTTTCAACAATATTAAATAATGCCAGATATATTAATTCTTTATCCACCATAACTTTTGCATTAGAAAGACCATCTTGATTATTAAAAAGTATATTCTTACTTTCGGCAAGTGAGGTAAGATTTTCAAAAACCTGATTTATGCTATGTTGCAATAGTATGGGCTCTTTGGAAAAGTTAGCACTTTCCTCCAACCTTGCTAATAGGAGAAGTTTATTAATCAAGGTCTGAAGAAAAGCAGTTGATTCTAATAAATAATAAAAAGATTCTTTGAGATCATCATTAAGATCAGGGGAATTGATTTGATTCTCAATTTTAATCCGGATGACTGATAAAGGGGTTTTTAATTCATGTGCTACATCTGAAATGAATTGTTTCTGGTGCTCAAACGACTTTTCAATCCGGGATAAAAGATTATTGATTTCATCAGTCAATTGACCCAATTCATCTCCGGGATTCTCAAGAGGTATCCTTTCATGCAGGTTGTTAGTACTTATCCGGTTTGTCCTCACTATAATTGTCTTTATCGGTTTTAGAATTCTCCCGCCGAATAAATAGCCCACTATACCGATGAAACCAAGGAAGAGAAAAACACCAAGAAAATCAGCTATTGAAATTAATTGAAATTCCTTAAAATAATCATTGTATTTTACAGCTGTGATTATATAATAGTGAATTTTACTATTGAGAAAAACGGGTTCTATGCGGGTTCTGAAATATGACTGTTCGTCATGATTTTCTGGTTTACTCAAGCTAACTTTTGTGTTATGGATTCTTTTTGATTTTTTTAATGCTGAAGTCATAATAAAATCTGAATCACTTAAAACAATAGGATTTATCTTTGCATAGGATGAAATATAAAGAATCTGTTTATCTGAAGAAAGGACCATTGTCCATCTATCATCAATCAAGGATAAATCATCCGTTTCTTTAGTTATTATGAAGTCTTTATCCTTATCTAATTCAAAAATGTTAATTATCTCTTTAGTTAAATTTTTTAATTCTTTATCCTCAGAATCGTAAGTGAGCTTAACGAATAGTGCTAGGACAAAAACACTAAAGATGATTATGATTGTTGCGCTCAATGCTATGTATAATAGTGAAATACGTGTTCTGATTTTCATTTCAGATCCTTATCAGTTAAAATAAATCCAAAACCTCTTTTTGTTTGAATGAGTGATTTTTCTTGAGTATCAATTTTTTTTCTCAAATTTTTAATATGAACATCAATGAAATTTGACATGGAAGTCTGGTCGAGTGATTCTCCCCATATATGTTCTCCAATATCTATTCTAGTTACCAACCGGTCTTTATTGTATGCTAAGAACTCAATGATTTCATACTCTTTTGGAGAAAGGCTAATCAATATTCCTTTACTCTTTGCTTGTTTGAGAGAAGTATTGATTTCAAGATTGCTTATTATTATTATATTCTGACTGATTTTAAACTCCCTCCGTAAAAGGGATCTGATCCTGGCTAATAGTTCAGAAATTGCGAATGGTTTCGTTAAATAGTCTTCCGCACCAAGGTCCAAACCTTTCACTCTATCTTCCACTAAATTTTTTGCCGACAACATTAACACTGGGATAGAAAGAGAATTTTTCCTGATAGTTTTCAATACAGCAAAACCGTCGACTCCGGGAAGCATGATATCCAATATCATTAAATCAAAGAGAGATTCAAAGACTTTATCCAGAGCTTCTTCACCATTTGCAGCCCTTTCCACTAGGTATTTCTCACTGATCAGAGTATCAGCAATGCTTTTAGCTAAAAGCGGATCATCTTCAACTAATAAAATTTTCATTTTATACCTATAAATTATTTAATAGTATTACACGCAGCATTTCATATTTCAAGTTTTTTAACCTTCATTCAATCTTCATAGTAGTAAGTTATAATATAAAAGATTTATAGGAGAGAATTATGAGCCAATCCATAAGTAAAGATTCTAAATTCATGCTGAGTAAAGTTCCAGAAGTAACGATTTATTTCTGGATCATCAAAGTATTATGCACAACTGTTGGCGAGACTTTCTCTGATTTTCTGAACATTAATCTTGGTCTCGGTCTGACTTATACCTCAATTATTATGGGAGCCTTATTTCTAACGGTGATCATCTTCCAGTTTAAAGCGAAGAAATATATACCTGGCCTTTACTGGCTGACTGTCGTTATGATCAGCATCTTTGGTACCCTAGTGACGGACAATCTGTCAGATAAAATGGGCATCCCTCTGGAAGTAAGCACTGCTGTATTCAGCATTGCCCTCGCGGCGACCTTTGCCATATGGTTCGTTTTGGAAAGAACACTCTCCATCCACTCTATTCTTACCAGAAGAAGGGAAGCATTTTACTGGCTGGCTATTCTCTTTACGTTCGCCCTGGGAACGGCATCGGGAGATTTAATGGCTGAGAGCCTGGGTTTAGGCTACCTCACAACAGGTATCATCGTTTTTGCAGTAATTGCTTCAGTAATAGTTGTCTGGAAATTCGGTCTTGATTCTGTACTTTCATTCTGGATTGCCTATATTATGACTCGCCCGTTGGGAGCTTCTTTAGGAGATTTTCTATCACAGAATAAGACAAATGGTGGACTGGGGATGGGAGCAACAACTACCAGTATTATTTTCCTTTCGGCAATTCTTCTAACAGTTCTGTTCCTTTCTATCACACGGCGCGATATGATAAAAAAAACAGTAACTCAAGATGTAACCAAGTCAAAAGGACTGGCGGTTTCCTGGCAAGTAGCACTAACTTTAACTGTGCTAGTGATCGCTGCCGGATCTGGCTATATTTGGCGCCATACTACAATTCAGAAAGAATCTGTGGTTTCTGCTTCACCTGTCTTACCTTTAGGGGATCTGTCCGTTTTCCGAAAAATTACAGAAGATACACTGGGCCTAGTACAAGCAGGTAATATAGCTGCCGCTAAGACCCGTGTCAACGATTTGGAGTCTGCCTGGGATAATGCAGAGGCTCGACTGAGACCGATGAACCCGACAAAATGGAAATTGGTTGATAAATCTATAGATAATGTTTTAAGGCAATTACGGGCTGTTCATCAAGATGTTGATTCCTGTCAAAAGTCACTGGAATCACTGGTTTCCACACTCAATACCCTAGATAAAAGGAAGTGAAATTACAGCAAATTTAAAAATGATATTTTTCATTTAGTTCCATTTTGATATCAATATTTAAGGGGTTTTTCTATGTCGTTAATCTTGCAAGCTATCGTTCTTGGCCTGGTCCAGGGTTTGTCTGAATTTATTCCGATTTCCAGTTCTGCACATCTGATCATTATTCCCTGGCTATTCCACTGGAATGATCCAATAATATCCAGCCTGACCTTTGATGTGGCTTTACATCTGGGTACATTAGTTGCATTAATTATATTCTTTGCTTCTGATTGGTTGAAACTGATACAAGCTTGGATAGCCAGTATTATTGAACATAAAATCGGCAATGATATTAACCGTAAGATGGCGTGGCTAATCATAATCGGAAGTATACCAGGTGCTTTTGCAGGGTTTATAATGGAAAGCAGAATTGAAAAATACTTTCATTCCGATCCTATTGGATTTGTTCCTATGATAGCAATGGGGGTGATGATTGCGTTTATGGGCTGCATGCTTTTCCTGGCAGACAAATTGGCAAGTCATTCACGAAAGTTGGATAAACTATCATTGAAAGATTCAATCCTTATCGGGCTTGCTCAGGCTATGGCAATTTTCCCGGGTGTTTCCCGTTCCGGCAGTACAATTACAGCTGGTCTTGCTCTTGGTCTGGAAAGGGAAACTGCTGCTCGCTTTTCATTTCTTTTGTCAGCACCGATTATCGCAGGAAGCGGTCTATTTAGTCTTTTTAAAATATACAAGGGATTTCATTCAGGTGCCATCACTCACACAGAAATCATGCTGTTTCCAATCGGATTGATAGCAGCGGCTGTCAGTGGTTATTTCTGCATTAAAGTCCTATTAAATTTCTTAAAAAGAAATTCATTGTCTGTATTTGTTTATTATCGCTGGGCTTTGGCAATCCTTGTGATCGTGGTCGCATTTATACGTAAATAACGTTAAATAATTGAATAGGAAAGGAATAATAAATTATGCCAATCATAAGTTTTCTTTTTGCTTTGACTTTAAATACATCTATGGATACCAATTTAACTCTGAATGATTGTTTTCTGAAAGCAATACAAAGAAGTTATATTTTAGCGAACCAGGGAGAAACCCTAAAACAGGCTGAAGAGCAATATACACAAGCATGGCAGAATTTCATGCCAGTCCTATCTATGAGCGGTAGTGGCTATCTTTCGTCCTCTCAAGTTCTACCCAATAATAGTTCACTTGATATGAAAGTGTCACAGCCTCTATTCCGCGGTTTTAAAAGCATAGCAATACTTGAGCAATCAAAATTGCTGATTAAAGCGCAAAAAGAGAGTTTTTGTCAAATGTTGTGTATGACATACCCTCTCATTTTTTTATGCTGCCTTTTTTACAAGCTCTCCGTTCTCAAAAACAGCGCCTTCCAATACAAGGCTAATCTTTTCATAACCTCTTAATTTTCTCCATCGCCTGGATGCCTTATCCAGTAATTTATAGACCATTATTAGAATCGTTTCCCTGGTTCCGCAGCCTCTCATCTTTTTAGTTCTTAATCGAACTGTAGAGAAGGTAGATTCTATTACGTTTGTCGTACGGATATGTACCCAATGTTCCGCCGGACAGTTATAAAATTCGATCATAAGCTCCCAATCCTTTTCTAAACATTCGACAGCTGCTGGATATTTAGGATTAAAAACCGCCTGGAATAATTCAAAAGCTTTGATAGCATTATCCTTATCAGGAGCATTGCATATCTCATGAAGCATCTCTTTTGCCTTTGACTGTAATACTTTGGGCAGCTTGTTTAGAATGTTCTTTATCTTATGAACCCAGCATCTCTGCCATCTGGATTCAGGATATACTTCTTTGGCTGCTTTCCAGAATCCAAGGCTTCCGTCTCCGATAAAAAGAATAGGACCTTTCAAACCTTTTTCTTTTAGGTTTCTTAATATCCCTAACCAAGTCTCGGAATTCTCTCTGTAACCTTCTTCAACAAGAATAATCTCCTTTTCACCATTCTCATTGGCTCCGATCATTACAAGAGTGCATAAACGGTCTTCGCTGCCCTGTACATTGAAGTAAATGCCGTCAACCCATATATAGCAATACTTTTTATCGCTTAAATCGGATGTCCGCCACTCATCATATTCTTTACCCCATCCTTGTTTCATTCTGCTTATACTTGAGGCTGATAATCCTTTCGCTTCTTCACCAAGCAATCCTCTCAAGGCATTCTCCATATCCATCTCTGAGACTCCATAGAGATACAACAATGGAATGGCTTCCTCAATTCTCAGGCTTTTTCTCATATACGGCGGTACTATTAGGCTTTGAAAATTGTCGCCTCCGAGTCGGTTCCTTGTTCTCGGAATACATACATCAATAGCCCCTCCACCAATGAGAATCTGACGGGCTTTATGATACCCATTTCTTACTATTGCCTTTCTCCCGTCTTCGATAGTTAAATGCTCTCTCTCCTGAAGAAACCCATTAATTTCATCTTCCAGAGCCTTCTTGATTATTTCCCTGGCCCCGATCCTTGCCAATTCTTCAAGACATAAAAATTCTACTGTTTCATCTTGATTAAAAGCCTGTAAGAGCTTAAAATCTTCGTTGTGCTTCGGCATATGGCGTATTCCTCCTTTTGTTTATTGTCGTAAATAAATTATAGAGGGTACGCCATCTTTTTTATAATATTTATTCCTATACACAACTTTCTATTATAACTCCAAAAAGATTCGTGGATATGGGCTTATGACCAGTTGTACCTGGATTCAGCCATTGCATTTTATAACCTTATCAGTATCCAAAAACAACTCGAGCATATCCGGAGCCAAGTCAGTCTTTACAATGACAGAACAAAAGAAATCGAAGCTTGGGTACGGATCGGGAGGAGTCGTCCTAGCGATTTGTCCAGTGTGAAAGCCGCCCGTGTACTTTCCTACTCACAACAGTTACAGATGGAAGGGCAACTTTCCAATGCCTTTGAATTATTTCAATTCTTGACCGGCATAACAAATTTATCAACCCTATCTCCCGAAACAAACTTACCGGACAGATTACCTGAATCAAGCGAATTCCTTAAATCTTTGGAGGAACGCCCTGACTTAAAAGCAGCTAAATCACAAAGCTTTAGTGTAAAAAAAGCTATTGATATAGCAAAGAGTGATCGGTTACCTTGGGCCGATTTGGTAGTATCAACAGGGAATCCACAAGTGATAAGCAGCACACCCTGGAACTGGAATGTTCAGTTAGTCCTGACTTACAGTCTTTTTGCAGACACCTTTGTTCAATCTAAAATAAACCAGGCCGAATCATTAAGCAGACAGTCTGATAATGTTTATCAGTATATGTATGAAAGTATCCAAAGGGATGTTCGTATTTCCTATTCATCCTTATTATCTGATTTAGACCAAATCAAGACCTATCAGGAAGCCCTTAATTATCTTAAAGATAATTATCAGCTGATGGAAAAAGATTACAGGCTTGGTGCCGTAAAGATTACAGATGTTTTAACTGCTTATAGCACTTATGAAGATTCCGTCCGTGTTCTGGATTCCCTTATATATACAGCACAAATCGAATGGCTGCGTCTACAAATTTTTTCCGGCGAGTTTCAGCTTCCGGTGGAGGTTAAATTATGATATTACCTGAATTATCAATAAAACGTCCACTATTTGCTTGGATGTTGATGACTGGACTTATTGTATTGGGTGCAATTTCATTTTTGCGAATGGGTATAAGTCAGCTTCCGGATGTGGATTTTCCAGTTGTTTCAGTCAATATCCGGTTGGAGGGCGCTGCTCCTGATGTTATTGAAACTGAGATAATCGATACTGTTGAAGATGCGGTGATGAGTATTCAAGGTGTCCGTTATGTGACCTCAGAATCAGAAAATAGTGAAGGGACAGTTACAATTGAATTTGATTTGAGCCGAAATATCGATCTGGCGGTCCAGGATGTCCAGGCAAAGGTAGCGGAAGTTTTGAAGAGACTTCCTAAGGATGCCAAACCTCCAACCATTTCAAAAGTTAACCCTGAGGATCAGCCAATACTGCTGTTGACATTGGATAGTGATAAATATTCACCCCGGTATCTCATGGAATTTGTAAATGACCGATTAAAAAACCAGTTTTCAATGGTAGATGGTGTTGGCGATATTACACTTACCGGATATGTTGATCCTAACCTGCGTGTCTGGCTCTCTTCGAAAAATCTAAATAAGTATGATCTAACTGTTTCAGATATTGTCGATACCATTCAAAGAGGGAATTCGGAGATGCCCGCTGGAATTTTAAATAACAATAATAAACAGCTTTTTGTACGGACAATGGGAGAATCAACCTCTGTTTTCCAATATGAAAATCTCAAAATCGTACATCGGAATGGGCAACCGAATTATTCATTACTTTCACTCAGTAATGTGGCTAGAGTTGAAGAAGGTATGGCAGATATTACTAGAATAAGTCGAGCTAACGGTATTACTGGTGTTGGACTCAGTATTAGAAAACAACGTGGTGCAAATGCCGTTAATACAGCTAAAGCCATTCGTGCTAAGATAGATGAAATTCGGAAGACTCTCCCTGATGGGATGCATCTGGCTGTAAATTTTGATAGTACAACATATATAGAAAACTCAGTCAAAGAATTGTATTTTGTGCTCATATTATCTATTTTACTGACAGCTTTCGTTTGCTGGATCTTCCTGGGTTCATGGTCTACAACATTGAATGTGCTTCTATCTATGCCGACTTCAGTAATTGGGACCTTCATTGTTCTTTATTTTTCAGGGTTTACTCTAAATATTTTTACTTTGATGGGGTTAAGCCTTTCAGTTGGAATAGTGGTTGATGATTCAATTATAGTACTTGAAAACATAATAAGACACCAGGAAAAGGGTAAAAACCGTCTAACAGCAGCAATGGAAGGTTCCAGAGAGATAAGTTTTGCTGCAATTGCAGCAACCATCTCAATTGTAGCTATATTTCTTCCTACAGCATTTATGAGCGGTGTTATTGGAAAGTACTTTTTCCAGTTTGGTGTAACTATAACAGTGGCTGTATTACTTTCACTGGTAACTGCTTTGACCCTAACTCCAATGTTCTGTTCCCGGTATGTTGGAACGGTAGAAAGGAAGACAACAACAGGAAAGTTAATTGATATGCTACTTGCCGGATTAACTAAAATGTACAGTAAAACCTTATCTTGGGTATTAGATCACCGCTTAGTTGTTATCATTTCAGCATTTGCATTTTTTGGTCTGAGCTTCCTGACTTTAAGGTTTATCAATAAAGAATTCATTCCACCTGAAGACCAGAGCCGCTTCAATATACGCATGACAACACCAATCGGATCGTCGCTTAGTTATTCTGATTCCAGGTTTTCAGAAGTTGAAAAATTCCTGGCAGGCCGAAAAGAAATTGACCGTTATGTACTGCAGGTGGGCGGTGGTTCTCCGGGCGATGCTAATGGTGGATCAATACTGGTGACAATGAAAGATCGTGGTCATCGAGGTATCGACCCTGTGGCAAAGCATGAACTTAGTCAACAGGAATTTATGGCGGTCTGCCGAAATCAAATCAATAAGCTTCATGATGTTCATGCTGTTATTCAAGACCTTTCTATGAAGAATTTTGTTGCTTCACGGGGTTTTCCAATTGAATTTACGGTACAGGGTCCTGATTGGGATGGACTTGCTAATTATTCGAAACAAATAATGGACCGATTGGACAAAACAGGCCTTGTTAGTGATCTTGACTCGGATTATCAAGAAGGTGCACCTGAAATTCATATTATTCCAGACAGGAATAAAGCGGTAGAATATAGTGTCAATATAGCTGATATTGATCAGACAGTAAATGCTATGATAGGAGGTGTCATTGTCGGAACCTATCCAAAGGGTGGGCACCGCTATGATATTAATGTTAAACTTGAAGATTCCAAACAAACACCTGAAGAGAAAATCAAAAACCTTAATGTTTGGAATGATCATGGGGAACGGATACCTCTACTTAAACTGGTCACAATTGAGGAAACTATCACAAAGGTCAGGATCAACCGCTATAATCGAGAACGTGCAATAACAATTTATGCCAATATAAAAGAAGGAAAGTTTCAGCAGAAAGCATTACAGGAAGTTAATGATATATCCAGGAGTATTCTACCTGTCGGTTATTATATCAGTATGAGCGGTAGCTCAAAGACATTTGATGAATCTTATCAAAGTCTTTTATTTGCTTTGATTCTTGGAATCTTTATTGCCTATATGGTTCTTGCCGTACAGTTTAACAGCTTTATTGACCCTGTTACAATATTAATGGCACTCCCGTTCAGTGCTTCAGGAGCACTTTTAGCTTTGTTCATTACCGGTCGTTCTATAAATATTTATAGTATGATCGGTTTTATTCTCCTTATGGGAATAGTAAAGAAAAACTCGATTCTACTGATAGATTTCACAAAACGTGTTCGAGCTGAAGGAAAAAAATCTTTAAAGGATGCTTTATTAGAAGCTTGCCCGATCAGATTACGACCGATTTTGATGACCTCGTTAGCAACAATAGCCGGTGCTGTTCCACCAGCATTATCCATTGGCCCATCGGCAGCAAGCCGCATGCCGATGGCTATTGCACTGATCGGCGGAGTGATCGTTTCTACATTATTGACCATTTTTGTAGTTCCTTGTGTTTATAGCGTATTGAGCCGGTTTGAACATCATGAAGTAGAGGCAAAAAAGGTATGGAAATCAGAAGAGAATTAGTATAGATATTTATTTTGTATTGTAAAATAAAGTAATATCTTATGTCTATAAGGAGGCATTTCTATGGAAAGAAGAACAAACAAGTTCGTTATGGCCAGTATGGTATTAGTTGCTGTCTTCTGTATATCTTTATTTTCCTATGCTGAAGAAGGGAAGAAAGATATGCATGAAAAAGACAGAATTGTAAAGATGAAGGAAAAGTTGGGGTTGAGTGATGATCAGGTAACTAAAATCAAAGCTGTGTTTGCTGATTCAAAAAAGAACATTGAACCTCTAAAAAAGCAGTATGAAGCAGATCTGAAGTCCCTTAAGGACAAAGTTAAAGCAGGAGTTGCTGACAGTGAGCTTAAAATTTTACTTGACGCATTGCAGGCAGATGATCAAAAGATGATGGATGCTAGGAAGAATATTATGGAGCAAATGAAGGCTATATTGACACCTTTACAACAGGCAAAAGATATCATCGGAGAGAGATCGGAAAAAGAAAAGGATAAGGGTGATAAGAAAGAAAAAGAGGAAGAAGAAGATAATGACTAATTCAACTTTGTAATAATGTTGATGTAAGTCTCAAGGCTGTTTCAACAGTCTTGAGACTTACTATATGTTTTTTATAAAACATTATATGAATTTATCTTCAACTAGTTTACCTAGATATCTTAGAATCGATACCGAAATGAAAAATTACTCTTATCTGTTCGAAATGTTAAATTCGACTGACGAAAAAGCATTTCTGGAAATCGGTTTTGCTGATACTGTTAACGATGTCTGGATAAATAATATATGGGTGGAAAAGATTGATTGATATTTGTTGAAAGATAAAAAAGTTAGAAAAACAATTAGCTGTTAACGGACAAATAATTTATTCCCTGACAAAAAAAGTTGTTTACAGGACAAAATAAAAAAAACATAATTCACTGTATATCAAAAAATGAAGCCCTCTATCTGATTTTATAAGTATCAAAGCAAGAAAATATCAGAGAGGGGACTTCTTGGCGCTTATTAAAAAATAAATTATAAATTAGTATTGACATATTTTATTTATGTGATACACTTGGTAAGCAAATCAGGAATATTTCCATAAATAATCAGTAACAATTCATTCTTAGCGGTTAATTTGAGCTTTAAATCCGGCTTAGGATCTTTTCAATAGTAGTTTTGCTAATTTTATAGATGTACGTATTTTTTACTTAGAAAACAATTAAAGGGGGTTCGATTATGAAAATGGATTTTTCGAAGAAAGAACCTGAATTTAAGAGTTTCCAAACAAATACTGGGTTTGAATGTGAAAAAAAGTTATCCAGAACCAAAAAGGATAATTTAACCGAAGAAAAGCATTTTTTCCTTCAAGAAACCCACATTAGTGACAATTAGTTTCCAACAACACTTATCTGAATGAAATTAAATTATTCTTTCAAATAACTAGTTTAATATTCTACTATAATAAACCAAGACATAACTTACGTGAGGTTTTTGAATTTTCCGGCGTTTCAATGAAAATAATATTAAGGGAAAAAGAAAAGGGGAAAAAACAAATAGTTTATATTAATAAGGAGGACGATTATGGCGGTAAAAAAAGAGAATACGGCTGCAATTATGAAAAATACGGCCGGTAAAAAAAGCCCGGCAAAGTCTGATCTAAGCAAGTTTTTAAGCGAAGTTCAGCAAAAGGCTTATGAAATTTATATTGCAAGGCAGAAGACAGGGCAATCCGGCAATGAGATGTCGGACTGGCTAAAAGCCGAGAAAGAGATTAAAAGCAGGTATAAAATTTAATTTTGGTCCTTCGAAATGATCCATAGGGGTCACCGCAGAAAACAGAATTTTAAGTACGTTAAAGATTTTTTCCCCTTACCTGATAAAGAAATACTGAATCTGATAAAATCAAAACTTTGGATTATTATCAGAAATTGATGATATTTTTAACAATATTATTTATAGGAATCCCGTTCTTTGATTGGCAATTTTATTGCAAAGAGAAAAAGCAAGTTGCGTAATTTATTCCATTTTTACTAACGTACAAAGGTTTTCGTTTAGTGAGCTGACCCCTATTAGATCCTTTTTTGGTTCTCCAAGATAATATCCTTGCGAGTAATCGATCCCCATCTCAAGGCATTTGTCATAAACTTCCTTTGAATGAACGAATTCCGAGATTGTCTGAAGCCCAAGCTCCATTGCGAAATTGGCGATTGTCCGGGTAATGATCTGAGAGCTTTTATCGCTGTTGATATTTTTGATAAGAGAAGAGTCGATCTTGATGTAATCTACTTTCATATGAATAAGGTGGGAAAAATTAGAATATCCGGTCCCGAAATCGTCGATCGCGATTTTGCATCCGAGGTTTTTAACATAATTGATAAATTCGATCACTTCTTTATAATTCTCAATGTCTTCAGTTTCAAGGAGTTCAAAAATTGCCCTGCAGGCAGTGTCCTTGCGGGTGTTCAGCAGTTCATAAAGATATCCGACCGTTTTTTCATCCATTATGTCGTCCAGGGAAATATTCACTGAGAATTCATAGTCATTGTCTTTGAAAAAACCGAAGGACTTTTCCAGCATAGTCTTTGTCAGATACCTGTAAAGCCTCGCTTTCTTGGCCGTATTGATAAAATTAAGGGGTGTGAGTATATTCCCGTTCACATCGATCATCCTCATAAGGCATTCGTATTTCTCAACGTTGCCGGTATGATTATTGATAATGGGCTGGAAATACGGTACGATACGGTCACCCTTAATGGCGTTCTTAAGCATTTTTGTCCAGAAAATATTATTCTCGTATTCCTTTTCGATTTCCATGAAATCCTGGTAAACAATGAAATTTTTCCTTGATACCTTGGCTCTCTTTAAAGCCATATCGGCGTTTCTGAGAGCTTTCCTTCCGATATCCTTTATCCCGATTTCCGATATATTCCCACTCGCCGTGCCTATGCCCACACTGACATTGATATAAAATTCCATTTCCTTATAGCTAATGGGATTGGTCATAACCTCCTCGGAAAAGTATATACCCCAATATTCGAGTTCTTTTATTTCAGTTTCCTTGTTGATGAGTATCATGTATTCGTCCGCGTGCATTTTATAAAGACTGTACGGTATCCCCAGATTTAAGTCTTTGAAACGGCATGCCAGTTCCTTGAGTATGAAATCCCCGACTTCAGTACCATAAAAATTGTTTATTTCCTGGAAACAGTCGACATTGAATATTATGACGACCGGATTGCAGCATAAGGCCAAGTCGTCCATGAATTTCTTCCTGTTAGGAATATTCGTGAGGGGATCGGTCAGCAACTGGGCCAGAAGGTTCTTGTTTGAATCCTCGATTTTTTCAAAACTTTTCCTCAAATTCTTAGTCAACCTGTTAAAATTATCCGCAAGTTCTCCAATCCGAATGTTTTTCATCCATTTCAGAGCCATCCATATTGCGGCAATCCATTCATCTTCCGATAAATTCCACTCCCGAATGTCCGTGTAATCCGGGGGCCGCCTTAAGCGCTCCTCCAATTCCTCAATAGTTTTCCCGCTATAACAAGCCTCCGCGAAGGCCCTGATTTGTGAATTTGATGTTTGATTTACTGCGTTATTCACCATACCCCTCTTTATGATAAATCTCTATGCGATCTTTCGTAACGGATTTTCAGTTACGACAATAGGCTTTAAGCCTATTGTAATAGCACATAAATTACGCAATATTTAATACACGGTGCCGGTGTTCACATTCAGCCGCAATCTCCAAAGCCGTCCAGCCGTTTTCATCCCTGGCGTAAACATTGGCATGAGCTTCGATCAATGTTTTAACGGCACCCGTTTCGCCATATTTGGTAGCATACATCAAAGCTGTCCAGCCGTGTTTATCCACAGCATTGATATCGGCCTCAGCCGATATCAATGAATGCATTGACCATTCTTACATTGACCGCGTCCATATGACCATTGAAGGCCGCGATCATCAAAGCCGTAACGCCGTCTTTATCCACGGCGTTGACATCGGCCCCAGCCTTGATCAATACTTTAACCGCGTCCGTTTGACCATTTGCTGTAGCAATCATTAAAACTGTCCAGCCGTGTTTATCCCTGGCGTTAACATAGGCCCCAGCTTCGACCAGGGCTCTAATCGTTTTTACATCGCCAATTTCGGCAGTTTTAATTAATGTCATATAATTCACCAAATAAATCATTGTTAGTCAATTTTTCGTGCAAATATACTTCCATTGTAGTCGTTATCGAATAATGCCCCAGGTATTCAGATACAGCTTTTAGTTTTCCGGTTTTATTGAGCATTACTGCAGCAAAACTATGCCTAAGATCATGTGCCGACGTTGTTTTTGCGAGTACGCGGCGGACAGTGTTTTTAATCTGAGAGCTGACATATTCGCGCTGATAGGTCTTCCCTGAACTCGTCTCAAATAGTTTATTTTTCCCATTGAAAACATTTTCAATTCTATCTAAAAGCTCGATGGGAATTTTTACAGTTCGTTCCTTCGCGCATTTGCCCAATACCCGGATTTCAGCTATATCATTAATCAGGTTTATATTTTGTATTTTCGCATTTACCATTTCAGAGACCCGGCATCCAGTCAGGAATATAAACTCAATGAATAGGGCATTTCTTTTAGAGGCCTTCGCAATGACCTGCATATATTCAGATTCAGAAAGTATTCGATCTTTTTTAGCCATCTTTGCTGTCGATCCGACCTTCACATATTTTATTTCATTCAATGCTGTTTTAATAATCGCTTCCTGGTCGGTTCTTAAGTACAGGGATTTTAAGGTAAAAATAATCGCGGCTTTGATCCCTGCTATTTTCGCATTGATTGTCCCGGCTGGTTTTCCAGCGTCTATCAAACTCGAAATATAGGTGCGAAATGTTTCCGGCTGGATAGGTCCCATCCCGCGTGCTTCTGCAAAAGCCAGATATTTTTTTACAAATAATTTATATGCTTGAGCGGTTCTTTCATTTGCAGGTGTAAAATTCCGCATTGTTTTTAAAATTAAATTCTGGTCAAGAATAACTTTTTGATTTGACCTCATAAAAAAAGCCTCTATATTCTTAATTTTTCTTAAGTATATATTATTTTTAGGTGCAAATCAAGGGAGTGGGGAAAGAATATTTTTAAAAATAATCGACAGGAGACAGGCGAGTTCCACATGGCTTTGGACGGATGCGGCCAGGAACTGGGAATCTGGTATTGTCTATAAAAACATGCATGATTTTGATGGGGGGTATATAATGCGATATTGAAATTGAATAAGTAATTTCTCTGGTTAAGGCAATGAAATGATATAAAATGAGGAGGAATGTCATGTATAATAAGAAAGATACCGCGACCAGGAAACCCGCTAAATAAAGAAGTACAACTTTGAAATCAGGTACGAAGAAATACGCAGCCAAATCGGAAGCCAAATATTTTTTGGACGAAATAAAAAAGCTGATGCATGAAATATGTCTGGAAAGGCAGAAAAATGGAGTTGCCGGTGATGAGATGTCCGTGCCGTCCGACTGGTTACAGAGGTTAAGAATAAGTACAAAAGAAAAAAGGGTAGTTCGTAGTACTTATTGTATTTTGAGGATTTGCATAATGGATTATAAATTTGAAGAAAAGCGGAGAGATGAGAGGAAACTTTTTATATTGGATACCGAATATGAGTTAAAAGGGATCTTATGTCCGTGCCAAATTATTGATATATCATCTCAAGGCATAAAAATGAGAGTAAAAGGGATTCTTATGGCTGGGGACAACATAAAAATATCATTTGATAAACATACTATTACTGCAAAAGTCGTCAGGGTTGATGGAAATATTGTTGGGGTTATGTTTGAGCAGTTATCGAATGAAGAACTGGATTATATCATGAATTTAAAAACATTCCAAAACTTATTATAAGAATTCAATAACAATGTAAATTCTATTGACTAATATCTGGATAGAGGGGTAAGATATTAAAAGGAAAAACCATGAATGTTTTAATCTACACACAATCATACTATGCCAGGAAAACATTTATCAGCGCTTTATTACCGTTTGGTATAACATTATATCACACAGAACAATCTGAAAATCTGATTAACAAAATTCAACAGCATCTGCCTGAAATAATAGTCCTGGATGTTATTAAGGAAGATTTTGCTGCCGTATTTGAACTCGTAAGAAAAATAAAAAACCATCCTTCAGAAGAAGCGAAAAAATCAGCCATAATTCTTCTTATTGGCTCTATTGATAAGCAAGCAATTACATCTGCAATACAGGTCGGCGTTATCGGATTTATAAAGAGCAATGAAACAGAAGATTTTGTTTATAAATATATTATGAACATTTATCAAAAAGTCCGGGGTATCCCGCCTGAAAGAAAATTTGTCCGGGTTATAATCGATCCTAATGATAGCATTGGCATTAAATTCCGTTCGCCGGTTAATTCACAGTTGATTATCGGTCGGGTAAAGGATATCAGCCTGGGTGGTCTAGGTGTTGAACTGGTTGGCACATTTCCTTCGGATTCAATAACTATTGGATCAGTGATAAAAAACATGCAGTTCATTTTAGATGGGAAGGAAATATTTATAGATGGAGTTGTGGTTGCTTACCAGAAAAACTTCTGTGCTTTTCTGTTTAAGGACATGACTGCAGAGATCAGAGAATCCATTTCTCAGTTTGTTTTTAAGAAGATTTCTAGTATTGAAGAAGAGAATAAAGTTGGGCAAGAAGGGACAGGCGCTGGCAAGGATTCCGGAAACCAGGATAATTCCCAAGGACAGAATAAAGTTGAGCAGGAACCAGGTAGTAATTAATAGGCCAGTGACGGGTATAAGTATCTTACAGGAATATTTAGTGATAGATAATTTATGATTACATAACGTTCTATGCAATAAAGATATACTACAAATTGGGACGAATTACTGACGCGCGGTTTAAAAAGAATATTTAAATCGGTTAAAACAATATTGGGATGATTATATGAGGCGCAAAAAAATAAATGAAACGGATATTATTGATAATATTATCTTTGATCAAGAAAACTTAAAAATGAGTATAAAAAAAAAGGAAATCCATATAATTGTTAATAAATTCCTTAATAATCTCCGGGCCTCTATAGAAAATCTTAAATATGGGGAAAGGATCGAACTAAGAAGATTTGGTACATTCGGAATTAAAAGACTGAAGCCTAAGTATTTAAGAGCAGTCTGTAACTTTCCTTATTTCAAAGCAGGTTTTGGGATGAAGATTAATGTTTGTTCTGGGAAAAATTAGAAATATATTTGAATCAGACTATGAAAAAACATATACTGCATCGTTTGATACTAATGATAATTTTATATGGGAAAGATTTGTAATTTTGACAAAATAATAATAGTGTATTTTTTATATTATGGGCGGTTTTAAAAACCGCCTAATTTATCAACATTTCCCTGATAATAGAAAATATTTTCAAAATATTTCTGCCAACAGGTTAAAAACTGTTTCTATTACCAAAATTCAGCCAAACACGGGCAATATTATCCATATCTTCTGTATTTTAAGCCGCACAAGACGCAATTCGACCTTTTACCACAACATACCGTGCTAAATTATAAACCAGATTCATCAGCCCGATTTGGCTCTCTGCCCTTTCTTTTCCTATCGATCGTATTGTACTGCCGTTCATACTATTTTCAACAAAACCAAAAACATGCTCAACACGAACACGGATGCGGCTCTTTCTTCTATTTTTTTCTTTCTGCTTCTCCGTCAATGGCTTATTTCTGTATCCTTTTTCGTGAATCCGGTTTTTCATCTCAAATTTTTCTAATATTCCTGCTACCGTTGGGCCAACATATGCGCTGTCCGCGTAAAACGGCTTCCCTTTGTCTTTCTCATTCAATAGAGGTTCAACTACCTGTGAATCGTGAACGCTCGCATCTGTCGTGACATAAGAACGAATAAGTTTTGACTTCACATCAACCTTTGTATGGTTTTTGTATCCGTAATGCCTCTCTTTATTCTTGGTCATCCAGCGCGCATCCGTGTCTTTATGGGAAAGCTTATGCGTATTATCTTTCCAATCTTCCGGAACCTCGCCTTCTTTTATTTTCTTGTTTTCTTCGCGGCTGTTCCTCTGCCGGGGAACATCCACAAAACTTGCGTCTACCATAACGCCCGCTTTCCCTATCACACCTTTATTCTCAAGATTCTCATCGAATATTTTAAAAAGTTTCTCTATTGCTTTCGCTTTCATCAGTTTTTCCTTGAATTCCCAGATTTTACTGTAGTCCGGAACTTTGTCCGAAAGTGTTATCCCAAGATATCGCTGAACGGATAACCTGTCATTGATCTGAAATTCCGCTTGCTCATCGGAAAGATTGTAATACCTCTGGAATATCAGTATCTTGAACATGAAAACATAGTCATAATGTGGCGCTCCGCCCGGCGTCTTCTGCTCTTTCGGCGCCAAAATCTCTGTTAACAGCGGCCGGAACATCTCAAAGTCTACAACTCTGTTAAGCTTATCCAGCGGTGTTTTTACGCCGCTTAGCTTTTCCATCCGCTCCTGATATTCAAACAAGTTACGGTCTTTCCGCTTAATTTTTGTCATAGCCTTACCTCTGTTTTCTTTGACTATGATTATATGTTTTTATATACTATTTGTATATGATACGTGGGTTTTTCAAACCGCCCATAAGCAATGAGTTTTTCGGTCAGGTGAACAGCGGCTTCCTTTTTTTCAAACATGATTTCCTCCTCGGATTAGAGAAATGCATTGATGTTTTAAGATGTGAAAATTGGCCTAATCTTCTATGGGACAATGATTTTTAACCTGATATTATAACGCATTTTCTTCTTTTTAGCAAAGAATCGGCAAGTTCGCTCAAACCGGTTAGAGGCAATTGGACGGGTGCTTTTCATTTTATTAAATTAGAGTTGACTTAATATCCTGGAATAGTGAGGAGGGAAAAATGCTGGCGAGTTTCTCGATCATTCCAATCGGAACCGGTAATGAGCTCAAGGATAAAGTAGCGGAAATCATTAAAATTGTGGATCAATCCGGCGTCCGTTACAGGCTGGGACCGATGGAAACAACGATCGAAGGGGAAGAAGAAATAATACTGCCTCTGATCATGAAATGCCATCACAAAATGCGCGAACTGGCCCCCAGGGTGCTGACCAGTATCGTCATCGACGACCATAAAGGCAGGAAGGACCGCCTGGAGGGTAAAGTGAACAATGTCATCGAGATATTGAAGAAAATAAAATAACAAGTCAAACGCTTCCAATATCAATGCTGCTTTGCAGGATGTTCTAACGGTTTTTTTGCACCTTTCCAGCAAAACCCGGCGCTGTAAAAACCATATCAAGTCCTTTTTTTTATTTCATTCAGGAAAATTTCGGCACTTTCAAATATCATATTATCCGCTTTTTGAATTTCATTTTTTCTTTGAGAGATGTTTTGCTCTGCCATTCTTTCAATATCGGAAATATTGTAAAGGTCTATTCCGGGCCGGTTTGCAATCCTTTCATCGACATCACGCGGCACCGCAAGATCAATGATCAACATTTTTTTATTCCGCGGAAAATGATCTTCATGAACTATAAGGTGCGGGGCTGATGTCGCAGATATAAGGATATCTGTTTCTTTTAATGTCTGGCGTAATTCAGAGAGCGGAAACGCCGCGCAATTCATCTGCCGGGCAAGTTCGTTCGCCTTATCAAAAGTCTTATTGCCGACCAGGATCATTCCGGCCCCTTTTTTCATTAAATACCGTAAAATGGTTTTATTGAGATTGTTGATCCCTATAATTGTTATCCGGCATTTTTTCAAATCAATCCCGAGTTTTTTTATCAATTCGACGGCGGCAAGGCTGTGAGAGGGTGCGCCCTTTGAAATCCCTGTTTCAGCGCGGACCCTTTTCCCGGTATGTAAGGCCGCCTGGAACATCATATTTAAGTATTTGGACACTTTTCCCCGCGCTAATGAGAAAAGGTAAGCGGTTTTTACCTGATGGAGGATCTGGTTTTCGCCCAAAAGCGGGGATTCCAGTCCGGCAGCCAGACGGAATAAATGGAACACGGTTTTTTTGTCGGGATAATACGGCTTTTGATCGTCGTCTTCATACAGTTCCACCCGGTCGCATGTGCTGATCAGTACATAATGTGCCGGAAGCCTTGTCAATACCTGCCGGTAAAACTTTTCACGCTCCGTTATACTGTGCCGGGCGTCTTTATAGTCATGCCGGATCATCGGATAATGCCTCCCTGATTTTATTCCGCCATTCCACGCTTTTTTTCACGTCCCGGCCGTTGGATGAAACGGCAACGCTCATAGGGCCTTCTTTATATATGGCCGGGGAAATAAAGCCGGACAATTCCGGATCGTCGCAGACATTGACGGGAATGCCTTTGGCCTTTGCGTCTTTCGAAATCCCGGCATTGGTCACTTTATCATTCGTGCAGGCATAAACTAGATGAAATCCTATAAGATCGCCGGGCTCATATGCTTTTTCAATGATCCTGTATCCGGCCTTCCTGATTTCATCGCAAACGCAGAGGGCAACTATGGTTATTCTGGCGGTATACTGCCTGATTGTCTGTATTTTATGAAAAGACGCGGGCCCTCCGCCGACAATAAGAATATTTTTATCTGTTATATCCAGGCAGACTGGCATGAAAATTTTATCAGGACTTTGTCTCATATTTGATACTCCGTGACGATGTCCTTCTTTGTCAGCAGATCCAATATACCGTCTATAATTTTTTCCGGGGGGCATGAAAGGTCAAAAGACATATCCACGGTATAACGCTCAAAATTGCTTTTTCCTATATTGATGACAAGGATCTCATTCGGGGCGTTCAGGATTTTAAGCTTTTCCAGGTCATAATCATCCAGATCGCTTAATGAACTGATAAAGATAAATCCCGCATCGGTCAATATTTTAGAAAGCTCGCCCAGCCGTCTTAACATTTCTTCCCTATCTTGCCTGTCGGTTATTTCATTTTCGGAGTCAAACCAGCCCCTTACAATAAGCGGGCAAATAAAAATTTTGTCAGCTTAGCTGATTTTAATAATAAATTTCGAATAATCGATACTCAGACTATACAAAATCCTCTCTATTTTCTCAAATATTGGGCATATTTCATAAAATTATGCGCAAGGGATACCCAGCATAGCTCCAAATTCACTTTCCGTTGACCTCTGTAAACTGTCTGAACATAACCCTTCTGTGTTTTGATGTTTGAAAATACGTGTTCTTTACCTATCCTGCGGTTGTATATCTTTTGCCCTTCTTCGCTGTAAAGTTTTGTTAAATAAGCATCAATCTTAGACCGATTATTCAATTCAAACTCACTGAAAATTACTGTCTTTTGCTGTGTTTTCGGTTTGATGTTTTTATAACACTCACTGAAAAATGGACATCTTTCACAGCCCTTCCGTGAATACAAAAATGTATATCTTTGGTTATTTCGATCTAAATACCCATTTTCCTTACGGCCGCCCCGGCATCCCAGGATATATTCGTCATCAATCTTTTCCAGTTTAAAGTCTCTTCGCTTCTGTGATTTATCACTGAAATCCCGCTCTTTCGTATCCACATAAAGGTCTTTTCCTTCCTCCACCATCCGGATTGTCTCTTCCATGTCCTGAAAACCCGAATCAAAAAGGTATTTGCTAGCCTTATCAACTTTTAATTCCGCTTTTTTCTGTTCCACCCTCTTTACCATTTCTTCCGTATGCTGTTTTTCCGGTGTTGTGATTGCTTCAAAATCTATAATCACATCATTATTACTGACCATCATCGCCGAATTATATCCCTGTATAAACACACTATGCGGATTTCCAGACATCAGCTTGCTTTCGGGATCAGTCAGGTTGGTGAATTCTTCGTCTGTCTTTTCCCCTCTCTCTACCTGTTTTTTGTATTCATCGATTTGGTTCAAAACACTATCGTAAATCTTTTTCCGCCTTGATACCCGCTTCTTCTCCGCTTCGTAATAAGGCTGCTCCAGCTTGCCTTCCCGGTAAGATTCTTCCAGTTCCAGGTCTTGTTTCACAATCTTTTCCGCCATCTTCTGGTAAGTGTCCATCAGCTTCCGGGTATGTTTCTTTCCCACATTCTTATTCTTACTCGCGTAGGCCTTGATCTTTGTGCCGTCACCCACTACCATGTCCCAATCTATAGACCCCATTTCGTTGAGTATATATAAAAGCTGGCTGAACAACTCCTCGATCTTTTCCTGAAAAAGTACCTTGAACTCGCAAATTACCGAATGGTCAATTTTCAGCCGGTTTGAAACATACATAAACCCAATGTGTTTTTTCAGCAAATCTTCTATCTTTCGGCTGATACGATTTCCCGTAATGTAACCGTAGAGTACCGCACAGATCACATCCCGAGGATTTTTAATCTCTCTGCCTCTATGGTCGTTCTTATAGTAAGCCGCGAAATCCTCCAGTTTAATACGGTTTTTGATGAATTCTTTTAGTATAAATTCTCTGGAATTCTCATCAAACTGCTCGCCTATATTGATCGCGAGGAACTCACCCTGCTCCAGGCTGTTCTTTTCAAATCTTGCCATCTTTTTCTCCCGTTTTATTTTAACGGGAACCCTGCCGTATGTCCATGAAGCATGTTATAAAAACCGACAGGCAATATCGGCAAAAGAATGCCTGAGGTCGCTGTCAAGCCCCGCGATAATGCTTTTAATGCCGAGGTAGTAGGAATGCATGCCGGCTTCAAAAAGCTTTTTTTCCAGATATTTAGCTACCTCCCGTTTACCGGCGCCCCTTTCGCCGGTTATGAGCACAAATTTGGACTTATGTGAATTTTTTATTTCCCTCTCCGCGGTTTTGATAAAACTGAAATCCCAGACCCTTTCCCTGTCTTTAATATATTCCTCTATGAAAAGAGAGCCGTCTGTTCTGCTTTTTATTATTACTCCGGCGCCGCATATTTCATAATTATCGATGATAACGAACCGGCCGGTGGACTCTATAGCCTGCGCCGTATCGAAGGCGAACGGTTTATCCGCTTCAAGGACGCATTCCGATACGTCATATCTGTCTATATGGTCTTTATTCTCAAGCTCCGTCAGTTCGGATGAGTCAATGATATTAATTATTTCTCTCAATTGAACAAGGATTTTGGCCGTTCCGATTTTAGCGATATATTTTTTCCCCCTGACGAGAGGAATATTTCCCATCCAGAAGAGGGTGGCCTCTATTTTTCTGCCGACCTGCGGGTAATTCTTCTCTGCTTTCCCGGCCATAATTTCTCCGGGCTTGATATATAAGTCGTCTTCCAGAGTAAATCCGCAGCTTACGCCTTCTTGAATGGTTCCAGCCGGGTTGAACTCGATCGTTTTGATCCTGGATTTTTTGTTCGAGGGGAAAAAAACAACTTCATCTCCTTCGGAAATGCCGCCGCAGGCTACCTGCCCGGCAATGATGCGCCGTGTATCCTCCCCGTCCGTAAATTTATAAACATCCTGGACGGGAAACCGGAAAGGCTTTTTTTCCTCTTTTGCCTGCTCCTTAAAACCGTCTATTTGTTCAATGACCGTCGGGCCGCTGAACCACCCGAGATTTGCGGAACGGACAGCGATATTTTCTCCATACCGGGCGCAGACCGGGATGAAACTTTCAGCCTTCAGCCCGATCTTTTCAAGGAATCCGCCGTATTCCTTTACAACGTCCTGGAAACTCTCCCTGCTGTAAGCGGTCAGGTCCATCTTATTGACCAATACGGCGATTTGCTTGATCCCCAGGAGGGATATGAGATAGCCATGCCTTTTTGAGTTTTCCTGAATGCCTTCCTGTACATCAATCACAATCAGCGCGGCTGAGGCTTTAGCCGCACCCGTGATCATATTTTTCAGAAATTCCATATGACCCGGAGCATCGATGATGAGATAGTCCCGCTTCCCTGTTTTAAAGAAAACACGGCAGGTATCGATGGTAATCCCCTGCGATTGTTCTTCCTTGAGCGAATCAAGCAGAAAGGCATATTCAAAATTTTTCGCGTTCTTCTCGCAATAAGCCCGGATGTTTTCGAGTTTTCCTTCCGGCAGGGAATGCGTATCCGCCAATAGTCTTCCTATTATACTGCTTTTACCATGATCGACATGCCCTGTAATGACGATATTAAACTGTTCTTTATTATTCAAGCTGTGCTCCTAATCTCAGTCTGTATTACATATAGCCGTCGCGGCGGAGAGTCTCGAGAGTGCCGCCATCCTCTTTGTCCTGCTCTCTTCCCGAACGCTCAGCGACATTTGACAGCCGTCCGCTCTTCAATTCATCTATGACTGCCTCAATGGTTGAAGCTTCCGAATCAATCGGCTTTGTACAGGGATAGCAGCCGAGAGAACGGTAGCGTTTTCCATTTCCCTGATTCAGATACAATTTAATAAAAGGAATATTATCCCGCTTTATATATTCCCAGACATCAAGCTCAGTCCAGTCCAGGAGCGGATGGATCCGGATATGGCTTCCCGGCGGAAAATCAGTATTATAATAATGCCAGAGCTCCGGCGGCTGATCTCCGATATTCCACACGCTTGCTTCCGACCTGGGGGAGAAATATCTCTCTTTCGAACGGCTCCCCTCCTCATCGGCCCTGATGCCTACTATCACACCCTGGAAAGGGTCTTTCCGCAGGTCCGGTTCATATTTTCCCGTATTCAGGTTCATTTTGTACCGGGGCCATTCCCCGGAGAGAGTGTGCCTGAGGGCCTCGCTTTTCAAACTTTTACAGCATGCTATCCTGTCCGCATTTCCATCCGGGAATGTCAGCTTTTCCTCCAGCGCTTTTTTATTCTCGCCATAGATCATCTCAAGCCGCCATTCGCGGGCAAGCCGGTCCCGGAAGGCGATCATTTCCGGGATTTTATAATGGGTGTCGATATGAACAAGGGGGAAGGGAATATGACCGAAAAAAGCCTTCCTTGCCAGGTAAAGCATGACCGTGCTGTCTTTGCCGATCGACCAGAGCATGCAGAGGTTTTTATTTTTAAATTCCCGGTACGCTTCCCTGAGGATATAAATACTTTCCGATTCCAGTTTTTCCATCCTGTCCATTGTCCGCTCCTCTTCTTTTGTTTAACTTTTCCCGACATGCAGCCCGCATTCCTTCTTTTCAGGGCTTTCCCACCACCAGCGTCCGCTCCTTTCGTCGTCTCCCTCTCCGGTCGCCCGCGTGCAGGGCAGGCAGCCGATGCTGGCAAAGCCCTTATCAAAGAGCTTATTGTACGGGATTTGATTCTCCTTTATATAATTCCAGACATCCCTGGACAACCAGTCGGATAATGGATTGATTTTTATGATATTGAATTGCTCATCCCACTCAAGCGGCAGAACTTCCGCGCGTGTCATAGACTGGCCCCTCCTGAGTCCGCAAATCCAGGCATCGACAGTGGACAGCGCTCTCTTAAGAGGCCGGATCTTCCGTACCTCACAGCAGAGTTTTCGCAGTTTAAGGTTTTTGTAAAAAAGATTGGGGCCGTTTTTCCGTTCGAGTTCTTCAACATCCCGGGATTCCGGGAATAAAACTTCATAGCAGAAGCCGTATTTCTCCATTGTTTCCTGCATCGTATCGTAAGTTTCCTGAAACACCCGCCCTGTATCCAGCGTCAGTATGCGCGCTTTCCTTTCTTTTAAAAGAAGCATATGCGTCAGAACCTGGTCTTCATTACTGAGGCTCGAAGCGAGAATGACATGCGGCGGCCCGAATGTATCAAGTGTCCAGTCAATCAATTCCCGGGTTTTCAAACTTCCGGTTTGTTTCTGATATTCCATTAATTTTTCTTTCAAGAAGCGCCTGCCCAATTCCTAAATAACATAAGAATTCCTCCTGTGTTTATTCCTGCAGTTCAGCAGCTAATCTTCCCGTTCTGCGAGGTATCATACTATTTTCAAAGCTTACCAATCCGCTTTTTGGTTATTGCCAGACTGTTTCGAATTTATATTCGAGTTCCAGCTTGATATTGATCTCCCCGGATGGCCGGCTGTAGCCGAACAGCGGCTTTATTGCCAGATCCTTGCCTGGTTTGATATTAGCGCCTACATATTCCCCCCGGACATTGCTGACGGAATCCGGGGAAGCATAGTCATAACGGATATACGGCGTAAATGCCCCATCAAAAAGCTTATAACCCAAGGTAAATGAAGCGACATAACCTGAAACGGCCGCATTATCAAGCGTAGAAACTAATCCTATATACTGAAGCAGGAAATCAACAGGTATTACCAGTGCATCAAAAGCCGGGTCGCTAGCCTTTATTCCCACAGCCCAGGACACTTCACGCTTTAAAGTGGAGCTGTTATAATCCTGGTAGCGGAAAGTACCGCCGATAGACAGCCCTTTGAAGAGCAATATATACAAGCTCACCTGTTCAGCGTAATTATCCGCTTTGGTATTTGTTCCGCTGAATATATTTTCAGATCCCTCGCCGTTTAACACCTGGATATAATAGTTGATAAATCCCTGTTTGTTATCCCCGGAACTGAAAAGCTTACCGGACAGGGCCAGTCCAAAATCAGCCGATTTGGTCGGCGATATATTGGAGTATGTTTCTTCAGCAGATTTTACCGGTATCGGGTAGTTCCATTCGGAGAGATACCCGAAATAGGATTTTAATAATCCTCCCGATAGCACCGCTTCATTCAGAAGCACCCAATCGAAATAGGCAAATTTTAAAGGCGTGGCCGGTTTTGAAAAGTCGGCAGTAAAACATCCCCTGATCGTATTCCCAAACCAGTCCTTTCCCTCGCCTGTCAATGTCAGGTACAGCCTGCCGATATAAAATGCTCCGCCCTTATCTATATTGCCGTTCGCCGAATTTGTATCAGCGGTTACTTCATTATCCAGCCAGCCTAAAGTTTCCAGGCGGGTTTCAGCCCAGGCTGATACGCTTGATAAAAACAGTAAAAGCATTACAAATTTTATATGATGCTTCATAAAGCAACTCCTTTTAAATAAAATTTTCATTTTTATATTTATATGTTGAAATCGTCCTGTGGAACATTTTTTTTCCCAAAAGATATCTTGTTCCATAATTGTTCATGAAAGTAATATAAAAATATTTTAGAAACAAGTTCCACCAATCCTATTGAGAGGGCCCATTTCAATTTGCCTGTAATAATAAAAGCCCAAAGTACCGTATCCAGCGTGCCGGTAATTCTCCAGCTGATCGCTTTAACCAGGCTTCTGGTATGGTTTTCGATTATTTTTTGCTTCATTAACCTGCCCCTATTTTTTTATTATGACACTCCAGAAGCCTTCAATCCTTTCCTGTTTAAGTATCGTATGGCCTTCCGAGATGACCGAACCCGGAACATTATTGATGGGTTCTCCGTCAGAGAGCCAGATTTCCAGCACTTCGCCCTTATTCATTTTCGAAAGCTCCATCTTTGTTTTCACAAAATTCATCGGGCATGCGACTCCCCGTAAGTCCTTGAAATATTTTGCCTGGGCCCGTCCATCCGTAAGCCCTGGCCTGAGAGTTTTTTTTACTCCGGGCTGCGCCTCCATCAGGGAGGATTTTTTAAAAGATAGGGAATCGTCCATATTCCGGTAAAGCTCCATCACATCCCGCGCGAGGGATAATATACTTTCTTCCCGATCGGTTAAAAAAACGTCTCTTTTACCGGCTGCCGCCTCTTCAATTAAGCGGCTGTAATCCGCTGCCTTATCCGGACTGAAAAACCCGGACTCAATAAAATATTTTTTAAAGCCGAGAAAAACCGTCCTGTCATCGCCGGCCTCGATGCCTTGAGTTATCAGGAGCATTCTGGCAGAATGAAAAAGGATGCTGTAAAATGCTTTTTCCTTTTCAGAAGGCGAATCCCCTGCGGATGTTAAAAATATTTTACCTTTTTCGATTTCATTGAAGTCCCTTTCAATAAAATCGAGTAAGCCGGCATAGCACTCTCCCGCACCCCGTCCGGCGAGCGAGAACACCTCTTCCGAGTCCCAGTCGAAATAATAATTTTTGTTCTCGGCAAATGTGGGAGGAGAGGAAAATTTACTGTCCAGCAAATGGGAAATATACCGCCGGCCATGTTTTTCAATATATTCACTGAAATCCGAATATTCCCCGTACCGGCCGATAAAATTTTCCATTATCTTCATGATCAATTCCGGAACGTCCCTCGCGCTTATTTCGCCTATCTTTTCACTGAACCGTGTTTTTCCATCACTGCCGGCCGCTCCCGAGGTGATGACATAAGCGGGGTAAAGCCTTTCGCCGCTGCGGGCCGCGAAGCCGTAAAGTCCGATGTCTCCCAGAAGATGCGCCCCGCATGAATTCGGACAGCCTGATATATGGAGCGTCACCTTTTTTGCTTTGTCCATGTCCAGCCTGCTTTTTTTGAGTTTTCTCATTATCTCTCCGGCCGCACCCCGCGATAGGCAAATCCCCAGCCGGCATGTTGAAGCCCCCGCACAGGAAATAATATTCCCGTAAAAAGGCGGGAAAGAAACCTCATCGAAAAGTTCCCTGAGAAAACCGTAAAATGTTGATAGATATTCCTCGGGAATATTCCTCAGGTGAATATTCTGATCGAGGGTAAACCGGATCACATTATCGCCGAAATCCTTTAAGAAAGCCGATAACTTCAGGGTTTTTTCATAAGTCAAAACACCCAAAATAACCGGAACGGTAATAGAAAACAATCCTTCCTGTTTCTGAATCCGGACATACCGCTTTTTCCAGAGTTCATAGGATTGGATATCCTCCAATCCTTTTTTCAGGATTCCAGGATGGCAGCCGGTATTCTTTATTTCAGCTATATCCAGCGGTATAAAACCCTGCTTTTTAATTTTGTCGAATTCTTGAGTAAAAAGCCTGTTGAACTCTCCTTCGCCCATGCGGTCATACAAAAAACGCAGCCGCGCAGTGTTGCGGTTCTTCCTATTGCCATGTTTATTGAAGATGCTTTTAACGGCTACGGCAGCCGCATATACCTCGTTTTCAGGAATAAAATCCAGCAGGAGCCTGCCCAATGAAGATTTGGCCCCCATCCCGCCGGCAGCATAAACACGGAATCCTTTTAAGCCATTCTCTATCCGCGCAATAAATCCAAGGTCATTTACGGAGGCGGAGGCGGTATCCTGACCGGAATTTGAAAAAGCGATTTTAAATTTCCGGGGCAATGCCCAGGAATCGCCTTCCGATATAAAACGGCTCGTGAGAGCGACGGCATAGGGCGAGACATCGAATATCTCTTCCCTGCTGATTCCCGAGTCGGCAGAAGCGGTAATATTACGGACAGTATTGCCCCCTCCGCCCCTGGTTGTCAGGCCGATTTCTTTTAATTCTTTGATAACGCCTGCAATATGTTCCAGCTTTATATTATGGATCTGTATTTCCTGGCGTGTGGTAATATGAAGCAGTCCGCTGCCGTATTCCGATGAAAGTTTTGCTATCTTTTCAAGTTGAGAAGGCGAAATGATGCCGGCGGCACAGCGCACTCTGATCATGAAGATATTATCTTCCCTTTGCTCATAAACCCCGAACGGCACCCGGTGTGTTTTGAGCAGAATCTTATCAATTTCATCGCGCTGATATTTTTCTATCAAAATCTTAAATTCCTGAAGCTCTTTCCCAAGATTATCCGGCAGCCGATAACTAATCATTAAGCACCTCCAGTTTCTCCTTGAAAACTTCCCCACCGCGTATTTTGTAGGAATTCACGGCAGGCCGGCCGCCGGCCAGGGAAATAATAACATGGCTTACATCCGGATCATAAGCTATCCGGATATCCTCCTGCGAAGGCCATGCGGGCGAAGCCGGGTGGCTGTGATAAACAGCGATGAGTTTTTCGCCTTTTTCCCTCGCTTTTTTCAGAACGGCGAACTGCTCTTTCGGGTCTAAACTGAAATGTTCCGGGCTGTTATCAATATTGGTCATCGGATAAAAGTTTGTTGCAAGATCACACATTCCGCTCAGGTAGCCGCAAGCCTCTATAGGGGCTTCCCTCTGCGCATGGCCGATGATCGCATCTAGTATTTTTTTCTTTATCCACATCATTTCTCTATTACCACCCTGTATCTGTTTTCCCGGACAGGATCGATCCCGATTATTTTAAAGCCCTGCTCTGCGCATGCCTTGGGTACGTTATCGAGAGGTTCGCCTTCGGTCAGGAGAACTTCCAATAGATCTCCCTTCTCCATTTTTGACAACTGCAGTTTTGTTTTGACAAAAGTCATCGGGCAGTGTTCCTTAACGATATCCAGAGTATAAACCTTCATAAACTGATTACCTCTCTTTCAGGCTATTTATTATAAATTTACAGCTATATAAACAGGGTTTGCCCGCCGGATGAAATATCCAGAAACTTGGCCACCCCCAATACTTTCCTTACTTCCGGTATAAAATCCTCTTTTACGAGCCCCAGGATGACCATCGACATCTCGCAGGCGTAAAAGTTCACACCCAGGGTTTTGGACGCCTCTATCAACTCGGTTAATGTCGCGACATTTCTCTTTTTCATCATCGATATCATCAAAACAGGGCTCAATCCTCCGAAGTTCAGGCGGCTGAGCGGCAGATTCCCGAATCCTCCCATAAGAAAACCAAAAAACCTTGCCAGGAAGCCCTTTCCAAGAAAACTCCGGCCCTTTTTTCTTTTTATCGCGTTCAGCCCCCAGAAGGTAAAAAATAAATTAACCTCATAATTTACCGCCGCCGCTCCGCTTGCCAGCGTAAACACGGCTATAAGTTTATCAAAATCTCCGCTAAAGCTGATGATAGAGAGCTTTTTTTTCGGATCTGTCATATTAATCTCCTTTTACTTCTTTAAATCGCAGGCAGCCTGTTCTTCGTCATGGAGTTGTGCGATGGCCGGTTTTAATCCGCAGACCGGACATTCCGGATTTTTCTTTAATTTTACTTTCCTGAAATCCATAGTTTTGGCATTCAAAATCAGAAGCTGATTATAAAGGATTTCCCCGATTCCCAGGATATACTTTAGGGCTTCCGTCGCCTGTATGGTGCCCAGAATTCCGGCTACGGCCCCTAATACTCCCGCCTGTGAACATGTCGGAACGGCATTCAAAGGAGGCGGGGATGTAAAAACACAGCGGTAGCATGCCGTCTCACGCGGCTTTACAGTCATTGTCTGGCCTTCAAACCGGAGGATGCCTCCGTGCGAAAAAGGCTTGTTTTCAAAGACACAGGCGTCATTGATCAGGAATTTTGAAGCGAAATTATCGGTTCCGTCAATAATAAAATCATATTCCCGGATAATACCCCTGATATTCGAGGCTTCCAAATGCTCCGCATAAGTATTAATTCCAATACCGGGGTTCAATGCATGCATTTTGTTTTTTGCGGACTCGACTTTCAATTTACCGACATCACCGGTAAAATGTATAATCTGCCTTTGAAGATTGGACAGGTCAACCCTGTCGTAATCGGCTATGCCGATGGTACCGACGCCGGCAGCGGAAAGATAGAGTGCGGCAGGCGCCCCCAGCCCGCCGGCGCCTATGATCAGGACTTTACTGTTCAGGATCTTTTCCTGGCCTTCAATACCGACGTCTTTCAATAATATATGCCTAGAATACCTTTCCAGCTGTTCATCATTAAAATCCATTTCTTTCACTCCTCATAAAGTGATATTGTAAAATTACCCTGTTTATAGAGTTTTGAAAGCATCCTCTATATCCTCTATCAAATCTTCCCTATCCTCTATACCGGCCGATAACCGGAGCATATTTTCCGGAACTCCCAATTCTTTTTTTGTTTCAGGTGGAAACTCGCAATAAATCGTTGATGACGGGTGGATTATCAATGATTTATTATCATTGATATTGGTCGCCCGGCGAATTATTTTAAGGTTATTCATAAACCGGAAGCATTTTTCTTTCGATTCCAGTTCAAACGTAAGAATACCGCCGAACTGGCCGTTAAAAAACTTCTTCGCATAAGCATGATAGGGGCTTCTTTCAAGTCCCGGATAATTCACCCGCTTCACTTCCGGATGATTATGTAAGTATAATGCCAGGTCCATCGCGTTTTGAGAACTTCTGTCCATCCTGAGAGCGATGGTTTCAAGGCCGAGAGTGTGTAGATACGCATTCTGGGCGGACATGCATGCTCCAAGATTGCGGTAAACTTCCCTGCGGAGTTTCATTAAAAAAGTAGATTGACCAAATTTTTTATAATCATTCTGAAGCTTTTCAATTTTACTCCAGTTGAAGTTCCCATAGTCAATAATAATTCCCCCCACCGACGTGGCTCCTCCCGACATATACTTTGTTGAGGATATCACGTCAATATTCACACCGTAATCCTTTGAATGGAACAGGTAAGGCGTGCTGGCCGTGTTATCCGCTATGAGAAGAATCCCATGTTTTTCCGCGGTCCTGCCCAAAGCTTCAATATCAAAAACCGCAAGCTGGGGATTGGTTATGGTTTCGATAAATATTGCCCTTGTTGTTTCATCTATTGATCTTTCAACCTCCTCCGGTTTATGGAAATCGGCATATTTAACTTTCAGGCCCCAGGGCTTCAGTGTATTTTCCATAAGTGAATAAGTATTACCGAAGATGTATTTAGAGGTTAAAATCGTATCATTAGTTTGAGCTAAAGCAAGGATCGTATTGGCAATCGCCGCCATACCGGAAGAAAGCGCGATAGATCCGAAGCCGCCGGCTAAAAAATTGATCTTCTGTTCAAATTCAGCAACTGTCGGGTTGGAAATCCTCGAATAGGAATGGGCTGATTTCTTACCCAAAAAAGCGTTTTCAATATCTTCGGCGTTTTCAAACTCAAAAGCGGCGCAATCATAAATCGGTGTTCTTAAGGCTTTGTGTGCATCATTATTTTTATTAGGCCCATGGATAGCCTTTGTCATAAATCCTTTTATTTTAAAATCACCTCCACCCATGAAATAGAGAATATCGATTATATCGTTCTCTTTCAAATAAGTGTCGATAAACCTTTCTTTTTCGATATAAGCACCATTCAACTGAACCGAAACCATATCCGGCGATTCTACTTTCCGGATCCGGATAACTTCAGCTATACTGAGATTACTGCTTTCAAAGCTTTGACGTTCTCCATTAATAATAATATTCATAACAACTCCTTTATATCATACTATTCCTATCTATTTAGTATGAAATATTATAGAAAATCATTTTATTTTTGTCAATAATAGACATACAATTATTTATTTGCTGAATATCAGGGAAGTTGACTATTTAATTTTATGATGATATTATAGGATTAATATATTAACCAGGAATATCCATGCTCAGAATAATATCAAGAAGATCATCTCTTGCCCTGAAACAGGTTGAAGAAGTATTTTCTCTATTAGGCAAAAAAGAATACCGTCTCATCACACTGGAAACATACGGTGACAGGCATAAAGAAATATCGCTTCTTGAAAACACCATGCAGGACATTTTTACACACGAACTGGATGAAGCATTACTTAAAGATAAAGCGGATGCGGCTATCCATTCCGCAAAGGATTTACCATATCCGCTGCCGGAAGGATTGGAAATTGTCGCGCTGACAGAGCCTCTTGACAACACGGATTCTCTTGTCAGTTTTAATCATAAAAAACTGAGGGAATTACCGGATGGAACGGTTCTCGGGGTGAGTTCCCCGATAAGAAAAAAATATATAAAGCAGGTCCGTCCTGACATTAAAACCGTCAGCATTCGCGGGACAATTGAAGAGAGGCTTCATTTAATAGAAGAAGGATTGATCGGCGGTACTATCGTCGCCACATGTGCCCTTATCCGGCTTGGGTTGAAAGAAAGGATCGCCGAGATATTACCTTATAAAACCCATCCCCTGCAGGGTTCACTTGCCGTAACTGCCCGCCGGAATAGAGCGGACATGAAAGTGCTCTTCAGTAAAATTGACCGGCGCAGGAAGCTTGGTAAAGTTTACCTGGTCGGCGCAGGACCGGGCGATCCTGAACTGCTGACGGTGAAGGCCGATAAGATATTAAAGCAGTCCGATGTTATCGTGTATGATGACCTGACCGGCGGAGAAATAATTTCGCAGTATAAAGGGGAAAAAATATACGCCGGCAAACGGAAGGGGAGCCATTCAATGGAACAGGACGAAATCAATGAGCTTCTCTATCAATTTGCTTTGAGCGGTAAGGACACGGTCCGGCTTAAAGGCGGAGATCCGTTGATTTTCGGCAGAGGCGGCGAAGAACTAAGTTACCTAGGAGCAAGGCTTATCAATACGGAGGTGGTCCCGGGCATCACGGCTGGCCTTTCAGCCGCAGCCAGCGCAAAAATACCCCTCACCATGCGGGGCATTTCCGAAAGCGCCGGTTTTGTGACCGCTCAGTCCGCTTCAAAGAGAGATATTCCGGTCCCTTCTGATGACACGCTGGTTTACTATATGGGCGCGTCCCGCCTGAAGGAACTTTCCGGGGCTCTCATCCGGGCGGGGATTGATCCTTCGATGCCCGCTGCGCTCATTCATAATACCGGTTCTTCCGGAGAAATAATTAAATTGAAAAAGGTTGATGAGCTCGGGCAAAAAGACCTGCATTCACCGCTCATCGTCATCATAGGCGCGGCCGCGGGGGAATACAGGCACCTCCCGCGTGTTCTCTACATGGGCCTGGAATTAAATCATACCTATTCCTTTATCCCCGGAAAACTGATACATTATCCGCTGATCCGGGTCCGGGAAAGGAGCAGCCGGAGAATGCCCGATTTTTCTTCTTTTAATGCGATTATCTTTACATCAAAAACAGCGGTCAGGCTTTTCTTTCAAAAATACCGGCCGGAAAATTTAAAAATATACGCTATCGGCGATTATACCAGAATGGAAATTGAAAAACTCGGATTTTCAGTTGAGGGGGTGTCCCCTAGACCCGATTCGGATGTGTTCGCGGAAATGATAAAAAAGTTGAATTACAACCAGATACTTTATCCCTGTTCAAGCCTTTCCAACAATAAGATCCTGTCTCTGCCGGAGGTACAAAAACTTGTGCTTTACGATGTCATACCCGTTAAGAGGAAGAAACTCGACTTAAATGAATTTCAGGGGGTTTATTTCTCATCGTCTTCCACAGTCGAGGCTTTTTACGGGATTTATAAAAATTTCCCGGATCATCTTGTTTATTATGCTCAAGGGTCTTATACTTTCAATAGACTTAAAAATTATGGTTTAGCGGAGGAATTGATAATCAATGTTCAAGAGATACCGTGACAGAAGGATAGACGCTGCGACCCGCCTGAAGCATCAGGAAACTTTTTTAAAAAAAGAAGATTTCATCTGGCCCATATTTTTATTGGAAGAAAACGATAGGGTTGAAAAGATAGACTCTATGCCCTCTCTTTATCGATATTCAGCCGATAAACTGATGCCTGTTTTGGAGGAGCATATCAACCGCGGCTTAAAAGCCGTTCTTTTATTCGGAGTGCCCGATAAAAAAGGGATTGAAATGGCCTATAGTCCGGAAGGCATTGTACAGAAGGCCGTACCCCTGATAAAAAAAGCATTTCCCCGGCTCGAGGTTATAACAGATGTGTGCCTGTGTTCCTTTACGCAGGACGGGCACTGCCATATCGGCGATAACGACAAAACATGCGCCCTTCTCGCGAAAGTCGCTCTAAGTCATGCCAGGGCGGGCGCCGACATTGTCGCTCCTTCCGATATGATGGACGGCAGGGTCTTTTATATCCGGAAAGCGCTTGATGAAGCCGGTTTCACCAAAGTCCGGATCATGTCTTACGCGGCCAAGTATGCCTCTTCTTTTTACGGGCCTTTCCGCACCGCGGCCGATTGCGCCCCAAAAAAAGGCGATCGAAAGTCTTACCAGATGGACCCCCCGAACGCTCAGGAAGCCATGGAAGAAATCGCTTCCGACATCGAAGAAGGGGCCTCCAGCATCATTATAAAACCGGCTCTTTCCTATCTCGATATTATTTACCGCGCAAAACAGAAGTTCCGGGTTCCGATAGTCGCTTACAACGTTTCGGGGGAATATTCGATGCTGAAACTGTTGATGGAGAAGGGATTGGCCGGGAAAGACATCGTTATGGAAACGCTCATCTCAATAAAACGCGCCGGAGCGGATAGAATAATATCTTATTTTACCCCGGAAATGCTTCAATTTTTAGAATAAGAGGCTTTATGACACTATACGAAGAAGCGTCAAAAGTGATGCCCGGCGGAGTGAATTCACCCGTCCGGGCCTTTCGTTCGGTCGGCATGGATCCTTTGTTTGTAAAAAAAAGTGAAGGAAGATATTTGTACGGCGAAGACGGCCGGAAATACCTGGATTTCTGCCTTTCCTGGGGCGTGCATATTTTAGGGCATAATCATCCGGCTGTTATCAAGGCATTAAAACAAGCCCTGAAAAACGGCACGTCCTTCGGATTTTCCCATTCTTATGAAAACCGGTTTGCGCTTTTGATCAAAGAGTGCATGCCTTCCATTGAGAAAATCCGTTTTGTGAATTCAGGCACGGAAGCTGTTTTATCCGCCATCCGTTTGGCCAGGGGATTTACCGGACGGGAAAAAATAATTAAATTTGACGGATGCTACCATGGCCATAGCGATGCCCTCCTGGTTAAGGCAGGTTCAGGTGTGGGTGAGATGCCTGCCGCCTCTTCATCGGGTATTCCGGAAGAAGTCGTTAAAAACACGATTTCCCTGCCCTATAATAACAAAGAATTATTGGAAAAAATAATAAGAAAAAACGGGAAAACAACAGCATGCGTGATTTTGGAGCCTATCCCTGCCAATATGGGTGTGGTAATCCCTGAGGAAGGGTTCCTTGAGTTTTTAAGAAAAATAACCCGGGAATTTGATATCCTCCTCATCTTCGACGAAGTAATTTCCGGCTTCCGAGCGGGACCCGGAGGGGCCCAGGGACTTTATGGAATCCGGCCTGACCTGACGGCGCTGGGAAAGATCATCGGGGGAGGCCTGCCGGTCGGCGCGTTCGGAGGCCGTTCTGAAATCATGGACAGGCTGGCACCCGGCGGCGATGTTTACCAGGCGGGAACTCTTTCCGGCAATCCATTGGCGCTGCGCGCCGGATATGCTGCCGTGAAGTACCTGAAAAATCATCCCTCAACTTACAAGATTCTTAACGATCTCACTTCTGAATTCAGCAGGGAATTCAGGAAAATCTCAAAATATACCATTAATTCCATCGCTTCATTTTTTACTATTTTTTATACCGAAAGGCCTGTCAATAATTTTGAGGATGCCGGGAAGCAGGACAAAAATGCTTTTCAACTTTTCTATAAAAATTTGTTTAAAAGATGTATTTTATTCCCCCCTTCAATGTTTGAAGCGTCTTTTTTAAGCATACGCCATCGATACAGGGATTTAGAAAAGATTCTCAAAATATTCAAGGAATCTTGCGTTCAATAGACCGTATGTGCGGGCTTCCGCAGAGTCCGCCTGACCCATTCCTTATTTTATTTAAAGTTGCAATTGTATTATAATATAAAATATTATCAGATTTTATCTTCTAAAAATTATTTAACGGGTATAAAACATATTATGAAATTAACAACACGGACCCGCTATGGAGTCAGGTTTTTATTCCAATTGGCACTTAATTATGATAAAGGCACCATGCAGCTGAGTGAAATTGCTAAAAAGGAAAATATTTCGGAAAAGTATCTGGAGCAGATTGCCAGCACTCTGAAATCGGCAGGATTTATCAGGGCACAGAGAGGAGCCCAGGGAGGGTATCAATTGGCGCGTGATCCCTCTTCCATCAATCTGGCCGACGTGGTCAGCGGACTGGAAGGTTCGCTGTCGGTCATGGACTGCCTGGAAAAAGACGGTTGTGAAAAAAGCGGTAATTGCGCCGCGCAAAATGTCTGGCGAAGGCTGGACGATTCAATAAAAAAATCATTGAAGAGCATATATCTGTCCGATATGGTTGATGATTACCACAGGGAATGCTTCCAGCCGAATTTTGATATCTGATCATCATAAATTAAATTTTTCCGTTAAGTGGACCGCGGCTTCCTTTTATTCAAATATGTTTCCCATCCTCTGATCAGAGAAATGCAGCGCTTTTTTAAATGATGTGAAAATTGGCCTAATCTTCTATGGGACAATGGACTTTAACCGGATATTATAATGCAAATCACATTTTTATCAAAAATTATTATAAACATAAGGGCGGTTTTAAAAACCGTCTAATTTATCAACACTTCCCTGATAATAGAAAATATTTTCAAAATATTTCTGCCAACAGGTTAAAAACTGTTTCTATTACCAAAATTCAGGCAAACACGGGCAATATTATCCATATCTTCTGTATTTTAAGCCGCACAAGACGCAATTCGACCTTTTACCACAACATACCGTGCTAAATTATAAACCAGATTCATCAGCCCGATTTGGCTCTCTGCCCTTTCTTTTCCTATCGATCGTATTGTACTGCCGTTCATACTATTTTCAACAAAACCAAAAACATGCTCAACACGAACACGGATGCGGCTCTTTCTTCTATTTTTTTCTTTCTGCTTCTCCGTCAATGGCTTATTTCTGTATCCTTTTTCGTGAATCCGGTTTTTCATCTCAAATTTTTCTAATATTCCTGCTACCGTTGGGCCAACATATGCACTGTCCGCGTAAAACGGCTTCCCTTTGTCTTTCTCATTCAATAGAGGTTCAACTACCTGTGAATCGTGAACGCTCGCATCTGTCGTGACATAAGAACGAATAAGTTTTGACTTCACATCAACCTTTGTATGGTTTTTGTATCCGTAATGCCTCTCTTTATTCTTGGTCATCCAGCGCGCATCCGTGTCTTTATGGGAAAGCTTATGCGTATTATCTTTCCAATCTTCCGGAACCTCGCCTTCTTTTATTTTCTTGTTTTCTTCGCGGCTGTTCCTCTGCCGGGGAACATCCACAAAACTTGCGTCTACCATAACGCCCGCTTTCCCTATCACACCTTTATTCTCAAGATTCTCATCGAATATTTTAAAAAGTTTCTCTATTGCTTTCGCTTTCATCAGTTTTTCCTTGAATTCCCAGATTTTACTGTAGTCCGGAACTTTGTCCGAAAGTGTTATCCCAAGATATCGCTGAACGGATAACCTGTCATTGATCTGAAATTCCGCTTGCTCATCGGAAAGATTGTAATACCTCTGGAATATCAGTATCTTGAACATGAAAACATAGTCATAATGTGGCGCTCCGCCCGGCGTCTTCTGCTCTTTCGGCGCCAAAATCTCTGTTAACAGCGGCCGGAACATCTCAAAGTCTACAACCCTGTTAAGCTTATCCAGCGGTGTTTTTACGCCGCTTAGCTTTTCCATCCGCTCCTGATATTCAAACAAGTTACGGTCTTTCCGCTTAATTTTTGTCATAGCCTTACCTCTGTTTTCTTTGACTATGATTATATGTTTTTATATACTATTTGTATATGATACGTGGGTTTTTCAAACCGCCCAATATTAAAAGGCTGTTAAGATATGGTTTCAAATAACAACGCTAAACTTCTTGACCATTTTGTTATAGGTGACGATCTGAACTGGGATGCACCATGGATCGATGTATGGTTATGGGTCGAACTACCGTTCTGGATAATGGTTAACAATACGACATTTCCCGTCGAAGTCGATGGTCACAAGTTTCAGGTTGCCATATTTGACAATTACTTCGAATTGTATGGGGGTGGCATAGCCGACTCAAAAAACACTGTGATCTACAATGGACCACTAAAAAATATTAATGATCTGAGCGATGAAATTAAGCAATTTCATAAAAAAAATCTCAATGTTCCTTTAATGTGGCGAAAGTGTAAGACCATTCTGAAGATTATGTCTCGTTGCAACGAAGATATATGGAAATCCGCAATCTGTGAAAGCGGTCTACATGAACAAACGGTTCATTATTACTTGGCCGAATTGTGCAGAGTCCATATCCCAATTGCTAATAAGCTGGTTCAAGGTTATCGTCTCTCTACATACGACTATTTTGCGTTCGAGGTGTCTCCATGGGATGTACCTCTTTGGCGTGTGGAACGGAATGCCCAAGCGGTTAGAATTTGCATTATCCCTTACCGTGAATGGGATGAGAAGCCACAGGTAATAGAGGCTCCGTTCGATGAGATTATTAAGAATAAAATTTCGGGTAAGAAACTAGATTTTCATTCAGCATCATACAAACTTATTGAAGGAGAGGACTTGGAAAAAAGTATTGCAGCAAGTGCAAGTCCTGGAGAGTTTGAACTGCTCGATTCTTTGAACTTAATGGAGCGCGGCGATTATTCTGGTGCGGTTCGTCGAATAACGACTGCCATTGAGGTTATTGTGGGAGCAGTTGTCCGTATAGCTGTCGAAGCGAAAGAAGGAGCACAAAAAGCAGATGATTTTCTTAAGGTCACAGAAACAAATTTTCCGGCACGGATAGTCAAATACGAAAAGTTCAGTGGACGCAAACTACCGAAAGAACATCGAGCGGAATTAGATGTTACTCGCATGCTCCGGCATCGAATTGTTCATAAGGGTTATAGAATCGGTTCTGGCGAACGTGGTATGGCACAGAGGGCCGTAGACACAGGGCGATGGATCTACAATTGGTTTGAGAATGACGAGGAACGGTCAAAGGTCAGGGAGACGAGAATAGCGTTCCGCGGACTCGGTCGCGACATGAGTTTTGGCATTTTTCCTACAAAAATAACACCCGACGGAGTGGTTGTCTCACCAATTCCACGATGAACGAAGGTTATTATGGGTGCTCCTGGAAATTAAAAAGGTGTTATTTCTTGAATATAAGGACAATAGTTTGTAATGTTTTTAAGATAGCAAGAACAATAAAAGATCTTGTGAAAATAGTCCCATAGAACTATCATGAAAGTAACGTACTATGATATTTCATTGTGAAAATTGAACAAATAATCATGAATTGTTTAAAGATCTTAATGCCATCCTTGTTGGCAAAAGACTGGAAATTCAAGGGGATTAATTATGGCCTACTCACGTGTCATCGCTCACTCAGATTTTGACGGTATCGCTTCTGCCAGCCTCTGTGTTCTGCTTTATGGCGATATGGAAATCAAATTTACCGGTCCGATGGACATCAATATGCGAAAATTTCCTATTAGTAATAGCGACATCATAGTCGATCTTCCTTACGGTAGTTCCGCCGGTCTTTGGTTCGACCACCACGAGGGTAATACCGAAGATGTTCGTCTAATGGGGACCGATCCAGACTCGATTCCTGGCAAGCGGATGGTTTATCCGAGCTGCACAGGGCTTATATATGACACCTTTAAAGATACTTTCGCGTTCCCCGCATTCATTCCGGAACTGGTCGCCGGCGTCAACCGGGTAGACAGTTTTAGTTATGCCAATATCGCTGACTGGCGGAAGGAAACCCCCGACCGGATTATCGACCTGGCGATCAAGACCGAGTTTCCAAGGCACAGTGACTCTTTCGTTTTCATGAAGGACATGGTTTACAGGATCTCGGAAAAACCTGTCGGAGAAATCATCAAAGAAAAGGATATCCTCGCTTACTATCAGAAAACTAAAGAGAACGAAGAACGGGCAGTTCAACTTATAGATAAATTTTTGAAGGTCCAAGACCCTGAAACCAAGAAAATCCTCCTGCTCGATTTCTCTGATTTTAAATCTCCTGTACGAATCAACCGGAGCCTCGCTTTTCTTAAAGAACCCACTGCCCATGTAATCATCGCCATTCTTCCTCTGTTTAATAATGGGGTTAAAAGCACCGATCTTATGTTTTCTATGAGTCTTGCCATTGGAGCGCCTGAGACATACGATCTTGGAGACATCGTCCGTTCCCTCAATATTGGCGACGGTCACAGAGGAGCCGCTTCTGGTAAAGTAGAATCCAAGGGGAAAGCAGAAATGCTAAAAAACAAGGACAGGACGCTGGAAAAGATTCTGCAAAGTCTGAAGAACTTGCAGTAAAATGAATTTGAAAGTAAAAGAGAATATGGTGGTATGAACTTACATATTTATCTTGTGAAAATAGTCCCATGGAACTATCATGTAATTAAGTAATAGATATATCATAATATTTTGTGAAAATTGAATGAATTCAAATTCAAGCTGAGGAATTAAGATAATTGTGAAGAAGGATTCTGCCAACGATTCTGGCGAGAAAATAATACTATATGCTGCAAATGGAAGAAATGGGTTTATAAGAATTCAAAAAGGAAAGAAATTTACTAGGGTTCAAGCTTTTAACAATGAAAAGGAACCTTTGGGCCCAGCTTATAGCGTGGAACATTCATTCGGATATCAGTATAAAAAAGACATTGGCGATCCAGTATCCAGGCTCATTGTTGTTGCAAAAATGGATTTTTTAATATTGTGAAAATAATCCATTAATACAAGTTGTTCGGAGTGTGGATATTGCCAAAAAATGGAAAAACCGAATTTCCAAAAGATTATGAAAAAGCCTATGAAATAAGAAAATAGATGATTACTGAAAAGCTTAAAGGAGGTTTGTCGAATGAAGGTTTTGGCTTTTAATGGAAGTCCGCATAAAAACGGCAGCACATTTACTAGTCTAAACATAGTATCTGAAGAACTCAAAAAAATGGATATTGATGTGGAAATGGTTCATATCGGTAATAAAATAATAAGAGGCTGTAATGGCTGCTACAAATGCAGGGATCTGAAAAAATGTGTTTTTAATGACGATGATGTAAATAAATATCTTGATAAAATTCAAAATGTAGATGGTATCATAATAGGTTCTCCAGTTTATTATTCCGGTATAGCCGGGACCCTCAAATGTTTCCTAGACAGATTGTTTTTTGCTGGCCCTGATATGCGTTTTAAAGTGGGCGCTGCGGTGGTATCATTAAGGCGTTCCGGTGGAGTTTCCACTTTTCAGCAAATAAACAATTACTTCAATTTAACTCAAATGATCATAACACCCTCTCAATACTGGAATGTGATCCATGGTACGAATTCAGAAGAAGTATTACAAGATGAAGAGGGGGTACAAATAATGCAAACTTTAGGCAAGAATATGGGATGGCTACTTAAAATAATTCATTCTGGAAAAAAAGAAATAACAGAGCCTGCACAAACCCAAAAAGTTAGAACAAATTTTATTCACTGATTACTAAAAAGATTGAGGGGGATTGTGAAGAGGGTGTAGAATGACAAAAAAGTCATATACTGACGAGCACATAAATCTTTATTTTACTGTTATCTTTTGGAAATGTAAAAAAATAAAGTTGTATACTAAAACAATAAATACGTATTTTTTTTTAAAACATTGTCTGAAATAAAGAGAAAAAAGTTGTATACCGATAGAATTTAAAATGAGTTAGCAAAGACTGCCAGGAAATTGGATAAAAAAATCTTTAAGTATACTCTTACTTATTCATGAGCCGACCCACTGTAGGACAGAAACCTGACTTGCATATATCTCTTTTTCGTAATAAAATATATCAAAATGAAAAGGATTTATTGATTGAATCGAATCTACATTTTATTACTTATTATCACCCTGTTTATCTTGCCGGGCACTTCAGGCTGTTCTGCCAAGCAAAGGAGCTTTCAGGAACTGAAAAAAGTATTTCAGACTAACTCTATCCATTATCTGGCTCTCGAAATGATTGATAAGAATGAAGTACCCATAAGATTGAAGGTTGATTATTTAACGAATTTTAATATTTACTTAGATTTGCGCTCAAAGAATAGAGATATTAATCAGAAAATATTCAGTTTACTTGATGAAAATAATAATCCGAATAAACAAAAAATATTAGATAAACTTAGTAGGGAAAATAATGAAACTGCTGTTTCAATATTTAAATATGATAATGTTTTAGAAAAAATTGCCAGAGAAATCCTGTGGAGGTCTTTTACGAACCAGTAACCAGAAAGTCTTCCTTTCACCTGGGGGGGACGTAAATAACCGGATAAGGGGGAATTTTTATGTTTTTTCAAAACAGAGTAACGGCTTCAGTTTATACGTTCCTGATATCATTAAATTTGCTATTGCCTTCCCTTATACTCTGGCCTGATGGTAATCATTCCGCAAATCCGGATAAGCTTGCTTTGCAGACCAGCTTGAAAAGCATTGAAGATCAAATTAGAACCCTTCGGGAAGAGATCGACCAATTACATACCAAAAAAGAATCATTTAGGGATCAGATAGCATCTATTCACACTCAAAAGCGCATAGATGATATCAATAGCCGTCTTCAGGATTTAAGTTTAAAAATATCAGCCGAACAGAAAAAGAATAATATTTCCAAATTGGTTGAGTTGACAAATCGCCAAAGCGTTATTCAGAAGGAATTGCCTATACAACAAGATCTGTTGAATCTGTATTTACAGTTGCAAATAGCTGATTCTAATATGCAGAACGAATATGTAAAATCCTTGAATGAGCAGATCAAGGCTAAACATAATGAAATTAAGGCCTTGTTTCAGCATAGACCTGCTTTGGCTATATCTACAAACTCCACTTCTTCAGCAGCTAAACCGGCGTTTATACCAAAACCCGAAGATTCCACAATCCAGACTATTCTCGACCAGTTAAAAGTGTTGGACGATAAGATCAATCAAGGCCTGTTGAAAATGGATTCACTGCAAAACAAAAGGTCGGTCCTTAAGAATCAACTCAAGGCGATGGGAAAATAGTATGGGAAGCTTAAAATTATTAATTATTTCCTTTATTATTTTCAAATACCATCTTAATCCTGACGTATTCATTCCAGGCGAGAAGAATGATAAGAATGTCAAAGATGGTTAAAAGAGCTAACCAGAAAGAGTGACTGTAAGTATAGCGATAGATTTGATAGAGTATGAATAAAATTAAAACTACTATAGTAAGGGGGTAAGCCCAAAGCTTTTTCCTCCATAGAAGCCAGACCAGCAGCACTTTTATAATGCCATGGGACAATAAGTAGAATTCGCCGAAATGCTGAGAACTGACTGAATAACCCCGTGTTAAATTAATGATAAAATTGGCTATGAAATCTTTCGGATCTTCCACCAGTTCATTCTGTGTCAGGAAGATTATTATTTGATTCAGCCGGGCCGGATTGATGAAAATAAGCAGAATCCCAACAATAATTTCGAGAACTCCATTGAGACCTTTCAAAAAAATACCAACCTCAAAACTGTCATGAAGCAGCCTGCTTTTTTCACTCCATTTTTTTATTCTGACTAATCCGGTTTTCAGCCTATTAAACCAAGTCAATATAAAGCCTCCAATTACAATTTTTTGTGTTTTAATACCCTCATTTAAGAGTGCCAGTCCAGTTCGGTCGTCTTTCATAGGTGTGTATATTCAGGAAAAAGATTATATTCCCGTAATTGTGGTCTCTGTTATTGCCTGTCTTCTATTTGTAATAGGATTTCTCTATAGGGACCAGTTCATCAAACTAGTCCACAAGAAATATTCCCGAAAGGACGTTAAACCGGATGGGAATAGGAATTAAAAGCTGTTGTGAAAATCCTAATATTTCATTTATATTTAAAACTATCCTTTAGATATCTTTTGATATCATTTTTTTTATATTAAACCTGTTCTGCGTTAATTCCAGTAATAACTGGAACCCAAAGCCTATATAAAGTGCCACTATCATATGAAGCTGTGAAAAATACTGTTTTTGGGTTGCAACTGTAAATGGGTCCACCTGGAAATTAATGAACTTGATTAGCATCAGGTAAGATATGACAAAAGCGGCAATCGTGTAAATTGTCCAGATCTTATCCCGTATAAAGAGAAAGATAAGTCCGGCCAGGGCAAAAATGATATTCGGCCAATCGAACTGTTTGACCGTTACATTGAACACTGCAAGAATCTGGCCGCCCAAATTGAGTTATAATAGAAAGTTGTGTATAGGAATAAATATTATAAAAAAGATGGCGTACCCTCTATAATTTATTTACGACAATAAACAAAAGGAGGAATACGCCATATGCCGAAGCACAACGAAGATTTTAAGCTCTTACAGGCTTTTAATCAAGATGAAACAGTAGAATTTTTATGTCTTGAAGAATTGGCAAGGATCGGGGCCAGGGAAATAATCAAGAAGGCTCTGGAAGATGAAATTAATGGGTTTCTTCAGGAGAGAGAGCATTTAACTATCGAAGACGGGAGAAAGGCAATAGTAAGAAATGGGTATCATAAAGCCCGTCAGATTCTCATTGGTGGAGGGGCTATTGATGTATGTATTCCGAGAACAAGGAACCGACTCGGAGGCGACAATTTTCAAAGCCTAATAGTACCGCCGTATATGAGAAAAAGCCTGAGAATTGAGGAAGCCATTCCATTGTTGTATCTCTATGGAGTCTCAGAGATGGATATGGAGAATGCCTTGAGAGGATTGCTTGGTGAAGAAGCGAAAGGATTATCAGCCTCAAGTATAAGCAGAATGAAACAAGGATGGGGTAAAGAATATGATGAGTGGCGGACATCCGATTTAAGCGATAAAAAGTATTGCTATATATGGGTTGACGGCATTTACTTCAATGTACAGGGCAGCGAAGACCGTTTATGCACTCTTGTAATGATCGGAGCCAATGAGAATGGTGAAAAGGAGATTATTCTTGTTGAAGAAGGTTACAGAGAGAATTCCGAGACTTGGTTAGGGATATTAAGAAACCTAAAAGAAAAAGGTTTGAAAGGTCCTATTCTTTTTATCGGAGACGGAAGCCTTGGATTCTGGAAAGCAGCCAAAGAAGTATATCCTGAATCCAGATGGCAGAGATGCTGGGTTCATAAGATAAAGAACATTCTAAACAAGCTGCCCAAAGTATTACAGTCAAAGGCAAAAGAGA
>CAWIGG010000004.1:0-1066873 GCA_963835575.1 uncultured Spirochaetota bacterium
TCCCCAAATTTACATATTCATTACCGCCGCCGCCTCCGTATTGTTTACGGAACATATGGTTAAAAAGAATATCCAGCGTCTGAGTATCGCCCCAGCTTAAAGGCTTGGGATCCGGCAGAGGAGCGAGAGCCACGGCCCTGACCATAAGATAAAGGTAAAGTGTCATCGCGAAAATAAACATCCATCCGCTGTATGTCAGTATTTCGATCATTTTATCCGCCAGCCCATAATTCACTTCCGATTTTTTTATAACAGAATCAAAAATCCCGAAGAAGAATAAAACAACAATGGCTAACGCGGCGAGGATGATAATTATAGGGTCGATTTGTGTTTGCTGCATCATTCCCTGCTGAAGCCCTGTATTATCTACCGTAGTGAAACCGAATAAATATTGATTGGTTTGAGGGACAATCTGATTATTATTTACAAAAATTGAAAATGCTATAAAAGCCGCTATACCAATTACTACGGATATTCCATAAACGACCCCGGCTGTGCTGATCCCAAAAGATTTTTTTACTTTTACAAGTACCGTATAAAAAGTAATATAAGCGGGCACAAGAAAGATGCCGATCAGAATAAGAGGCAGATGGAGCGGATAAATAAGCCTGATAGCAAACAAATATACATAGAGCAAAATAATGCTCGTGATAAACAGAATTCCAAGAATGATAAGCCCCGGAATTCTGGCGGCAAACTCTTTTTTAAATTGCTTCGTCCCGTCCTGCACAATAATAAAAATGGCAAAAGGCAGCATAACAATGAAAAATGCGGCAATAAACCACAAAGGAAGCATATGATCAGTAAGAGAAAGTCCCATGATGAAACCGAGCAGGATAGTCATTCTTTCCGCAAAATGGATTTTTACCTCATTCCTGAAATACATCATTTCTTCATACCAGAGCACCATGACAAAAAGCATCGCCGCGACCAAAAGCACGTTCAAGGAATAAAATTTTCCGCTCGCCGAGGATTGCTGCCAGAAATCATAGGAAAAAGCGAAAATGAAAGCTGACGCGATGGCAGGTAGATGAACTGAAAGCGATATTTTACCTTTGTCCCGGTTGAAACCCAGCAGCTTAACCAGAACAAGATATAACATAAAAATGGCAAAAGCGCCGCTGAAAGCCACATAAAGGTTCACGCGGTGAGCGACATCACCCAGCGGAATAAAGGTAAAGACCTTGCCCAATATGCCGTAAAGCGGGTATCCCGGAGGATGACAGGCGCCCATTTGGTATATCTCTGTTGTCAGCTCGCCGCTATCCCCGGCTATAACACCCGGCGCCATCGTCCTTATGTAAACGATAAGAACTATCAGTGTAATGATTGAAGCAATAACAAGATCAAACCATTTGATCCTGTAAGGCATGAAGCCTTTAGGATAGATCCCCTGAAATATTTTGCTTTCTTTTATTTCGTTTGCATCACTCATAACTGTAACCTTTTTATCCAGCGGAATAATGATTTGAGTATTTTATTTTAAAGATCAAAATATCGCAATAAACCGGATAAATTTTTAAAATCATTGAATTTATTTATCATCAGATACAAAATCGTGAATTATTGTAGATGGACAGTATATGACTTTTTTGTCCGGTATACAACTTTATTATCCAGTATACGACTTTATTGTCATTTCACAGAAGGATACCATTGCAGATCATAGCGAGAAAATAATACTATATACTGCGAATGGAAGAAGTGGGTACATTAGAGTTCAAGGAGGAAAGATATTTACAAGGGTTCAGGCATTTAACAATGAAAAGGAACCTTTGGGTCCAGCGTACATCGTGGAACATTCATTCGGATATCAATATAAAAAAGTTGACGATCCTGTATCTAAGCTCATTACTATTGCTAAAATGGATTTTTAAGTATTAAAAAAACTGGTAGACGTATCCTTAAGCACGTGTTGCGGGGCGGCCGGGGACAATAACATAAGTTCTTGTGAAAATAGTCCCAAAGCACAAATAAGATACTAATATTCTATTGAAAGTATTTATCCAGTCTTTTCCATAATATTTAAGGGTAAAGCATATTTTTCTACGGCCATAGCTATGGCTCTGCTTACAATTTGAGAATAACCCGGCCGGATTCCCGAGAGTCTCTTTATTTCCCATTCTTTTACTTCATGTTCTTTCGAATGGAGTTCGGCGGCAATCCATTCAATTCGTTTGAGCTGGTAATTTTCCACTGATTCAACTGCTGTATAAAGGAATGCCACCGTCTCGGGCATTTCTTTCGGATGTCTCTTCAACCAGGCAAGTGTTCCGGTTATTTTCCCAATTAAATTGACTGTTATTCTTTTTGGTTTTGCCTTATCGTTAAGTATATTCCGGACAAGAATCTTAGCTTTTGCCAGGATTGCTTTATCCCTCTGAACCCAATCAATTCTATTTACTTTTATTTTACTTTTAGAGAGTGGAGAAATATTATCAAGCCAAGTCCTGTCGTTCCTGCGAAGCCAAGTAAATAATCTATAGTTTTTAGATGCCAGTAAAGACCTCATAAGGCTAGGATATTTATTTTTTAGGCTGGTCCATTCGCTTCTATATTTCTCAAGGGTTGAAACGTCATATGTCTGCTTTTTCAGTATGTATTGTTTTGTTCCTGTTCTACCTAATTTTAGATACTTTATCTTGCAATACTTCTCCAGGCTTCCACATAAATAGCGCATCATAAGAACATGACGGATTGGATGGAATGATTTATCATGCTTTCTAATAATTTTTATTGGCCAGCTTCGAGGATTATCAGTGGAGAAATCCGATTGGAGTAATTTAAGAAGACTGCTTCCAAAATAATTATGGATATCATCAATAAATCTGTCCCAGAAGTGCTTTTTATATTCCATGTTAATTAAGCCCTTGTACCCAAGCAAAGCAACATATTTACGTCTGAATCCCAGTTCAATATCCTGTGATCTTCTAATTAATTCATAATTATTATATAACCACAGAATGTCTCTTGCAATCTCAGCCAAACTCTCAATGGTACTATCCGTTATATGTATAACTGTGGTGATATTCAGACAGTTGTCTGGACCGGCTGCGGAAAATCCTTGTTTATGATCCGCATGAAGTTTAACAAGACTATCTTGCAGGACTATTTTGTGAACCGGGCAAACCAAGACACCTGGAGTGTTATGGATTCGGTGCCAGTAGTATTCCCCATAATTTGCAAGGTCATTCTGACAGCAGTCAGGACAGAATTTAAGAATGGGAAATATATGAACAGAACTCGTCGTTATACCTGTCTTTATGTAGACATTTTCTCCATAGGGTCGTCTCATAGCATTATATACTGATTTCGCTCTATCAGCGGGTAGAAAAGCCGTATAAAAAGGATACAATGTATGATTCAAAATTAATTCTTTCTTTTTTAAAGAATTATTAAACGGTAAATTTTGAATAAGAGTATCTATGTGACAAGGCAAATCAACTACGGAATAAAAGCCTGAATTCCCAAACAGATCTTTCATAGTTGTTCTATAATAAATATTGCCGCTACGGACATGGTACCTGGCTAATATACTGTAAAGAAGTTCGTCGGGATATGGATCGGGAAAGAAAGTGACCATATGAGTTATTTTTTTATTATATCGGATAGACATGGAATTAATTTACAATAATTTGATTTGCAAGAGTAATAATTAAGGGGTAAATGAGTAAATGAAATCAACCAATTAGGTTTATTATCATTACAATTATGTCTTAATAAAGCCTCGAAACAATTATGACTATTCGAAAAGTAAATATGATGAGTAATCATCATCTCATGGTCCCATCCAAAAGGCAGATACTCATAACTTAGTTTATTTAATGGACGAAATTGATTAAGAAAGCTAAACTTAACATCATTATCAGATCTTATCATTTTATAATTATTAAATAACCATTCAACTCCTTCAATATGAAATAAAAGAGCATCAAAATCATCTATCTCTAAATTTCCTGTTGGTGTACCGGAGCAGTTTTCCATATCCGCAGAAATGCATTCAAATTTATCGATTTTCTTTAGTTCAATTGTACTGCATTTTAGAAAAGTTTTATGGAAAGGACAAATAAAAGCACAAGGAACATTATGGATTCTGTGCCAGTAATATTCACCAAATTTCATTAAACTTTCATTATTGCATAAGGTGCAATATTTCAGACACTTGAAAGAATCAATTAAATAATATTTTGGTCTGATCTCACCTAAAACACCTACGTCATATTTTTCATTACCCTTCATAGCTTCATAGACAGTTTGTACTTCATATTCCGGAAGGAAAGCTGTATAGTAAGGGAATAAAGTGTTATTCAATATCAATTCTTTTGCAGTCAGCCCAATCACCATTTGGAGTCTTTCAGCCAGGATGTTTATATAGTTCGGTACATCAAACATTATTTGAACATCTAAATTGCCGAATAATTCTAAAATTGTATTTGAAAATAATATATTGCCACTTCTTTTATGATAACGTGCGATAATGCTATAAAGAAGTTCATCTGGATAAGGATCTGGGAAAAATATTGGTGATCCTACCCCCTCTCGAAAATATTTAGCCGGCATTTTTCGGGATGACGCCGGCATTTTTTAATGATTCATAAGCATTCATATTATTTTTCTTTCCTTCATCAATGATATATTTGAGATCGTCTTTATCTTCATTTCTTTCATTTGTAGAAACTTTCTTTGTTTCACTGTTTTTAAGTTTTAACGTCTTTCTTGTTTTTTTAATATTTAAATTATCATTTATTGTTTCTAAAGATTTATTATAAGCCAGATCCATTTTGGGGTTTAAGTAACTTTTAGTCTGGTTTTCAATAATTTTATCTATATCAATGGGTGTAAGGTCTTCATATTTGATAATCTTAATCGGGTCTCCGGAACGGAGTGCTGTCAGCATAGGTTTCACTAATGATAACCATCTATTTGAAGTAGCTTTAATTAAAGCAGGAGTAATTTCCTCTTTTTTTGTAAATATAGCCTCCCTTTGGACTAATACAAATAGTTTTACTGCAATATCTACTATCCCCTGGCTCTCTTTATAAAACAAGCCTTTAATTTCAGCTGTCAATTCCGTTTTATTTCTTGTCCATTGATATTTCCACATACCCCTCATAAAGATGTCCCACCATTGATCTTTGCGCAAGTTTTCCCATAAAAAACAACCTTCCTGCCCTTCGCTGCGACGGGCTGGGGAGAAATCTCCTTGCAGTATAGGTTTTGCTTTGTTTGTTCCTATAAGGACAACTGGAACACCTAAATTGTCCACAAGATTAACGAAAAATTTATGCATCCTCTCAGCTCCAGTCCTTTTTGCATTTAGTAAGGCCTGTATTTCATCTATCACCAATATTCCAAGGTGATGACGTCTTGCTAAAATAGCCATTTTTACCATCATCTGGTCAACTGTACCCCTCCCCAAAACATTATATGATTCATCTCCAAAAATCCTGCCGAATTCTGTTAAAAAGTTAGTACATAATCCTTTGACACTGCCGTCAAAGGGACAATCCAGTTTCAACCATACTAACTGAAAATGGTGGAATGGTTTTCCTTTATAATTTTTATGAATGATTACTTGGGAAAATAAGGATAAAATCTTATTTACCGCTGTCGACTTACCGGTTCCGGAAGAACCAATAATTGAAAAACCTGAGGCTTTAGCTGGGGGCAGTTTCATATCATTAAAGTTACTGTTGCCAGCTATAAGAGCTTTATGAAGTTTTGTAAGAGTAACAGAATATGATTGCCATGGATTTCTAGAAATATATCCCTGCCGGATTGTTGTAGATAGTTTGCTTTCTAATATAAAGTGAGAATCCCAAGGCCTGAAGTAACTATATAGCCTTCGGATATATTGAAATCTATCATCAATGCTATCATTGCATTCTGAATCTTTAAATAAAGGGTAATTTTGAGTAATTGAATTAAACTGCTCATATGACAATATGGGATGAAGTGCTTGGGTCAATGGATTGTTATTATATTCAGGTTGTTTAAATTTGATATATTGTGCTTGTTCAACTGTTACATCATCGGGAAAATTAAATTCCATTTTTTTTATTTAATACCTCTTCTTGCTGTTTAATTATATATTCCATGTCAATTATATTGTCTTCATTATTATTTTCTTTTATTTCTTTTAAAGGATTCGAGTTATTAATCTTATTTTGAATAAATGATTCAGATTTTCTTCTTTTATATTTTTCAAAAGCACGATTCTGTCTGATATTGGCAATCTTTTCAGATTTACTAATCTTCAATCCTTTTTTTTGATTATTTTGTTTTATTGCCTTTTGATTAACATCATCAATATGTGATTGTAATCCCGCCTCGGATTGAAATTTAGATTCTTCAATTTTCTTATTGTAGTTATTTTGTGTAATAAGAAGGTATTCGAGTTCCTCAAGTGTTGTATTCTTATATCCTCTGCCTTCAATCATATAAAATTCATCATAATTTTTTCCATCTTCGGATCTGATATAAACATTATCCATGTTCCTGGGATCGAAAGAAATTTCAATAGGATAATCACCCTTATCCCGGGCTGTTATAAACCAGTTATTAAAATCATCATTTTTATAATAATTCCCTTTGTATCGCAGACCTCGGCTTGTAACCATGCCCTGGTATTTAGGCATCAATCCAACTTTCAAATCTTTTTCACATATTGTTTGCAAATCTCCAGAACGGTTAGAAAGGCCCCATTCCCAGAGCTTGAGTGGTATTGGCTCGACATAATCAGAAATCATGATTTCATCTCTTCTAAAATTGTCTATTGGTTTGTTATTGTAATGTAAAACACAGTAAATCATAATCTCTGTAAATTGATCAATATCCAATTGAGCATCGAGCCGGTAGTCATTTCCACCCCTTTGCCTAAAATCAGGGAGTATTGAACCCGGCATTTGAGGTTTTACTTGTTCATTTATTGTTCTGAAAGTTCGCTCTATAATCCCTTTAAAATCTGCTCGATAAGGGGGGGTATTTTCCACAGTAATATGAAACGAATTGATTAATGTATCAGATTGATAACTTATTAATTCCCCTCTGTCTCCTGTAATAATTTTAGGTAGATACTTACAGGGCCAATCTGCATCAGAAATATGTATGTCAAAATCAGAACAAAATTTAACCTTGTCACTGCCAGTATTTGCTAAAGCCATCATGGCTCCTATCCATGATGGTCCTTCCAGTCCCACATAAAGGCCGACAATCATTCTAGAAAAGACATCTTTGACGACATATATTACAGGTCTCCCTATTATACAATCTCTGTTTAATCTCGATAAAAGGTATATGTCTCCTACAGTTGCATCAATTTGGTATTTGGTCCCAGGACCTATTATTGGTGAATCAGAGGTGTATAAAACCGGTCTTTTATTTAAGTAAAAATAATTTAAACTTTGCCTGGATGATATTTTATTTTGGAGATCGCGGTCTTTTTTATCTAGATAATAGTTGAATTGAGTAAGTTTTGGTTTTTGTTTTTTAAAAATCACTTTTCTGATTCCATTTTCAGTAACAATCTTTTCAGAAAAAAATTTGTTCAACATTTTTAGGTAACTTGCTTTACGTGAATACTTTTTTGGAGAATAGTAATATTTTGTGGCTGCCCATTCGAAAAATATTTCTATGGTCTTATCTATATTGATCCTGCTATCATCAACAGTGTATAATTTGGGAGGTCGTCCAATTTTCTTGTCACTAAGTTTTTTTGCTTTGCCTTTCCCGCCACATTTTCGAAAATCTGGTAGTAAAGCATTTTTATTTTTCCCTCTCTGCCAGTATCTTCTAATATATTTATAGACAGTTCTATAGGAACATTTATACTCATCGACTATTTGCTTAAGGAGTCTTCCCCTGTTTTCACTGTAATATATTTCTGGTTCTGATGAAACTGCTTTTTCAATCATATTCCACGCGTAATCTCTCATTTTATTATTCTTTTCTCTTATTTTATCTCCAGGGTCAACAAAAAGATACGGATCGGTCGTGACTTTTTCCATCTTCCCGGATAAAATATGTTCTTTAATTTCATCCATATTTCTTATGATAGGAAGTGCATTTGCCAAATAAATATTTATTAATATAAGTAAGTTTGATCTGTTATCGACCCATAATACTCTATCAATATTATTTTCAGTATTTTCTGTCGATTGAATCAACTCATTAACTACAATATCCATTATGCAAGCATCTCCTTTTCAACCTGTATTTTATCATTTACGATAAGATTTTCTATGCCATTATCTAAATTAATACTGATATTTAAATTCATAGATATACGTTTTGTTGATAAGAGATGAAGGAAGACTTGTAGGAACTTGCCTGGTTTTTCGCTAAATTCTATATCAAGCATATTTAAAACTGACCTTATTGGTCCTTTTTCTTTTGGAATTCTCTTGATTAAAATTGAAATGAGGTTTTCAAATTTTATGGAATCTGTAACACATAAATCTTCAAGACTATGATAGCTATGGAGAAATTCAATGTTGGATGATAATGTTTTAGGGATGTCTTTATCAATTATTAAATTCCATTGGATTCCTGCCCCTTTCCAATATTTACTTTCTATTCTAAGTTTATTTATCACACTATTTTCTTCCAATTTCTCAAAAGGTAAAACCGATATAGCCTTATCGATTGTTTTCCCGTCATTTATTTTGGTTATTATAAAATCCGAATATAGGACACGAGGATTCCCAGTTCTGTTATTATATGGGTATTTTAATCCCTTTTCATTTGCTATTTTAATTGCAAGTTCAATATTCAATAAAGGATATTTTTCACGTATGTCAATTACCGAATCATCCCATTCCATTAGATAAAAATACCTTGTTTCATTATCTGAAAAAAGATGATGCATCCTTTGACTTTTCCAGCCGAATATTCTGGATGTTTTTCCTATGGAAGTTTGGTTTTGTACTTTAGCCCAAGGTTGGTAATTTTTCCCATGTTTTTCGGCATAGCCAGCTTTAAGATAAGTGATTAATTTTTTGTCGCTATGTAAAAGTTGTCTCCTTTCCAAGCTACCTCCGAATATTTTTTAATTATTTAAAATCGGGTAAGTATAGCTTAATTTTGAAATCTTTCATTACACAACATTTTTATCCATTATACAACTTTTTTATTTATTTACACCTATTTCCTCGCCAGCAGTGCGAGCATCTCCACATGATGCGTCTGCGGGAACATATCGACGAGGATCAGTTCTTTAACGGTGTAAAGATTGCTGAGAGCCTTGATGTCCCTGGCCATTGTCGGCGGCCGGCATGAGGAATAGATGATCTTTCCCGGCAGCATTTTCCTGAGCGTTTCGATGGTGCTTTCATCCATTCCGCGCCGGGGCGGGTCGACAATCATCACATCGGCATAGCCGAGTTCCGGGAGCTTCTGCTCGACCGTCGCGCAGATGAACTGTACATTAGTCTTGATTTGATTATTTTCCATGTTCTGTTTCGCGTCTTCCACGGCGCTTTTAGCGATCTCGATGCCGATTGTCTCTTTAGCGAAATAACTGACAAAGAGGGTAATGAGTCCGATGCCGCAGTAAAGGTCAAAAATCCGCTCGTGCCCGTCCGCGTCCAGAAAACCGGTGATCTTCTCGAGCCAGAGAGGAATGACTGAGTTATTGACCTGGTAAAAGCTGTCCTTGGAGATCTTGAATTTAATTTCACGTCCGGCCGCGCGGACCGTCTCGTATACTTCCCTGTCCTGGTACTCGTCGGAAGCGATCCAGTTCACGACAGTATCAGCTTCCTCCGTTGTCCTGACCTTGAAATTATGGGGAGGGTAGACCGGGTTGGCCCTGACGCTCAAGAGGGCTTTATTGATGCCGGGCATGGCCAGCATGCACTCCTGTATATCGACAACTGACTTTGTGTCTTTACGGAAAAAGCCGATGAGCTTTCTTTTAGGGTTGACCTTGAAAGTCTCCGTATTGCGGTAATAAAAAGGCCTGGGGCTCATGATCACGCCTGTCAGGTCGTCTATCGTCATTTGACCGATGCGCCGGAATGCTTCCAGGACAAGCTGTTTTTTTACAGCAATCTGCTTTTCATAGGGAAGCATCTGGTAGTCGCAGCCGCCGCAGAGGCCGAAGTAAGGGCATAGGGCTTTTATCCGGTCCGGTGAGGCCTTGAGTATTTCCATGGGCTCGCCGACTGCATAGTCTTTTGTTTCCTTGTAAATATTGGCCTTTATCCGCTCGCCGGGAAGCGCGTAACGGACAAAAATCACTTTTCCCTCGTCGTATCCGATGGCGCTTCCCTCGCCCGCGAATTTCTCTATGCCGAGCTCCACTTCTCTTTTTACCGGCTTGATTTTCCGCGGATTGAAGGAAGGAAGTTCTTCTTCATCATTCGGGTTTCCCAGGGCCCCGTTTTCAAGATTCTCGTCAGGATTTTTTTCTTCGTTTATCGGCATTTTTATTTTTTCCTCTCTTTTTTTCTTTTCTGCCGCGCGGTGTTATTTTAATCTGCTTTACGCGGACATCCGTGGCTGACATAACCTCAAAAGTGTACCGTCCTTCCTCAAAGCTGTCGCCCGCCGACGGTATTTTCTCAAGCTCGTACAGGACAAAACCGGCCGCGGTCTCAAAATCCCTTTTTTTGATTTTTAAGCCGAGTTCCTCGTTCAGTTCGTCTATATTTACCATTCCATTGATTATGTAGGAATCGTCTTCTTTTTTAATCCATTCGTCCTTCATCTCCACAAACTCGCCGATGATTTCCGTAATGATATCCTGGTTGGCGATGACGCCGGCCACGCCGCCGTACTCATCAACAGTGAAAGCCATCTGGGCCTTTGTGTTCTGCATCTTCACCAGTACATTATTTATCGGGGCGCTGTCCGGTACAAAGATGCCCTTTTTGACATATTTACCGACTTTGTCATGCTTATTCGCGGACAATAAATCCTTGTTTTCGATATAGCCCAGCATATTGTCCACCCGCATGCGGAAAACCGGAAGCCTGGTATGGCCTGTGGAAAGCATCAGGGCGGTGGCAATTTCCACCGTATCGTTTTCCTCCACGCATGTCATGCGGACCAGGGGGACCATGATCTCCTTCGCTTTAATGTTCCTGAATTTCATAATACTTTCTATGATCTCTTTTTCGCTCTGCTTGAGTATCCCTTTCTCGGCGGTCATATCCAGGAGGATGTTGAACTCGTCCTTGGAAAACATGCTTTTCTTTTTCCTGAGGCCGAAGAGCGAGAGCAGGATTTTAATAGTCCGGACAAACAGGATCTGAACGGGATAAAGGATGATGTAAAATAACAGATAAAAATAGGCCAGGGGAAACATCATTTCGTCGGCGTATTCCCTGCAGATCATCTGGGGCAGGAGGGTCGCGATAAGAGCGATAAAAGGCGTCAGTATCAACGTCGAGTAAAGCGGGATAAGAGGGGATTGGCCTATGGTCTTTATCAGAAAATCGGTGAATAAAAGAACAACAGCCACATCGCAGACATTGACGGCGATCAGAAAAGTGCCGATGACGTTCTCGGAATGCCTGAGAAGAAGCGCCAGGACTTTCGCGCTGCCTTTTCCTTCTTCCAGGCGCGAATGCAGTTTAATCCTGTTGACGGAAATGAACGCCATTTCGCTTCCGTTAAAAAAGGCGGATAATAATAAAAACAAGGATGCGGTTAAAAGTTCCATTATTTTCTCTCCACCACAAACAACTCAATCTGTTTATCGCTCTTTTCTCTCACGCTGATAGCATAGTTTTCAATATCCAGGCTGAAATTCACATCAGGAATATCGCCGGCGCTTTCAATAAAAAAACCGGCCAGGGTTTCATAATCGCGGCTTTTTAGCTCCGTTTCAAAATAGGTATTAAAATCATCCAGGCCCAGTTCTCCGCTGACAAGATAGCGGTCCTTGGAAAGACGGATTATTTTTTTATCCACGGTAAAGCTCTCATCCATCAACTCCCCGACTATTTCTCCCAGTACGTCCGCGATAGTGACGATCCCCATGGCGCTCCCGTATTCATCGACGACGGCGGCAACGCGGATCTTTTTCTTTTTAAAATCGTCCAGCATCTCGGAAAGCCTTTTTGTTTCCGGTACAAAATACATGGCCCCCATAATATCCGCCGCTTTCTTTCCCTCGGCTTTTTCCGGATTGAGGACATACTGAAAGATATCCTTGAGGTAAATCACGCCGGTCAGGTTATCGTCAGTCTTTTCATAAACCGGGATCTTCGAGACTTTCATCCTTTTAGCCAGGCGGATTACTTCTTTTATAGGGGTATTTTTATCAACGGAAAAAACCTTTGTCCTCGGCGTCATGATATTCCAGACTTCGCGCTCCGTGAAATGAATGATATTCTCGATCAGCCTCTTTTCGTCCTTATCGAAGATATCCTCGCGCGAGACTATGCTGAGAATTGCCGATAATCTTTCTTTGTCCAGTTCGCCGGCCTCTTTCTTATGGATTTTTTTGAGAAAATCCATAAGAGTATCGGTGAACCCGGCGATGAAGCGCGAAACCGGGCTGATAAAAATAAAAACGGGATAGAGAAGCCTTGAATTAAAGCGCGCTAAAGATTCACCCCGCATGACTGCGATTGTCTTGGGGGTTATTTCTCCGAAAAAGAGGATGATAAGCGTTACCGCCAGTGTCGAATAGATAATATTCTCAAAGCCCAGCTGTTTTTCGAGCAGCGCCGCTACAGCCGTATTGACTATGGTATTGACGGCCAGCAGTGTAATCATTAGAAGCGAAGTGTTCTGAAGAAGTATTTTTATCCGCCTGATGTCTTTTTTGTGAGGCATCCTCTTCAGCTTCATTTCATCAAGCGTAAAAAGGGAGGTTTCGGAAGAAGCGAAAAAAGCGGATAATAACAGCAGGATTATAATCAATGTTAAATTCAGCCAATTGTCCATGGAGTAAACCCTGACCTCCTTAAATGATCAAGTTTATAAATATTTCTGACCGTAAGTCGATAATGTACCGGTTCATACAATCCCGCACCGTTTTGACAGGATGTTCTTATGATCAGACTAAATGGCGTGGGGGATGCGTCATTTACATTATCCAAATAGTATTTTATATACGCATAATTAAACAGCCGTCCTCTTGATCAGGTCGGAAATAGTCAGCTGCTGCTCATCCGTCAAGTAGGGATGCATGGGAAGGCTGAAAATTTCGTTCGCGGTTTTTTCGGAAACCGGGAAATCGCCTTTTTTATAACCCAGGTAGAGATACGCTTCCTGAAGGTGGATGGGGATGGGGTAATGGATGGCCGTCGGTATTCCATTCTTTTTCAGGTACTCAATCACCTCGGCCCTGTTTTTTACGCGGATGGAATATTGGGCGAAAACATGCCTGTCCGTATAGCTTTCAATATGGGGAGTGACAACATTAACGCATGTCAATAACTCATTGTATTTCTGACCCAGTTCAAACCGCTTCATGGCTTCCTTTTCGAAATGACCGAACTTCGCGAGAAGGACCCCGGCCTGGATCGAATCCAGACGGAAATTGAACCCGATGTATTTATGCATATAGCGCTCGCCCTGGCCATGGTTGGCGATAGATCTCATCTTTTCAGCCATTCCATCATCGTTTGTAAAAACCATTCCGCCGTCGCCGTAACAGCCGAGCGGCTTGGATGGATAGAATGACGTCGCTCCGATATCGGAGAGGGAACAGGACTTCCTTCCTTTATAAACAGCGCCGAATGATTGCGCCGAGTCTTCTATGACAAAAAGGCCGTGTTTTTTCGCTATGCGGTTTATTTCGTCCATATCGGAGGTCTGGCCGTACAGGGACACCGCTATGATGCCTTTGGTCCTTTCAGTAATTTTACTTTCAATTTGTGAAACATCTATATTATAATTTTTCTCATTAATATCCGCGAATACCGGCTTCGCGCCGATAAAACTAGCCACTTCCGCCGTTGCGATGAACGTAAACGGCGTTGTGATGATCTCATCCCCCGGTTTTATTCCATAGGCCAGGAGAGGGATCAGAAGGGCGTCTGTCCCCGAGGCGCAGCCGATGGCGTGTTTTACTCCGGTGTATCCGGCAAGCTTTTCTTCCAGTTCTTTAACATCACGACCCAGAATAAAGCTGGTGTTTAAAATATTGTCCCTGATTTTCCGGTCGATCTCTTCCCTGTATTCCATATACTGGCTTTTTAAATCAATAAAATCCATATAAACCTCTTTTTTATTTACTTTTCCGGTATGACAGCGGTCCTGCTCAAAATGTTCTTATATTAATCATTATATAATATAACACCATCTTTGACAAACAATAATCTCTGATGAATCATTAACGATTTTCGATCTTAACGGCAGGTTTACGGATATCGCCTTCCAGCTGGATTTTGAATATGAGCCTGCCGCCTTCCTCAAAACCGGAGGTATAAATCTGTGTCACATTGGGAAGTTCGGAAAGGTAGCTTTTCGAAAAGGAGATTTCCGACCGCACGTTAATGTTTTTATCCTGTAAAGAGAACTCCCCTTCCGCCTGCGCCTTGATATCGGAACTGTCAAACTGGACACGGCTGAATTTTAATTTTAAATTCTCCAGACTGCCTTTCAAATATATTTTATCAAAAAATATATCATTCAGCGGGATATCAAAAAGAGTCTGCGCGATCTCTTCCTGAAGAAAGAAATCCTTGATCTCGCCGTTAACTATTTCTGCCTCAAAATCGACTATTGATGAATTAAAATCGGTTAATGGAATAGTGAAATCCAGATTCCCTGATAACGGGCCGTAAAGTCTCTTTCCCTCCTCGAGAAACAGGGCCGAAAATTCCTTTAACCGGCAATCCTTGATGACAATATTCCCGCCCAGAATATTTTGAGATATATTCCCTTTTCCGCTGATTTTTCCTCTTAAAAAATCCGCCTGCGCTTCCTTGAAAGCGATTGAATTTTCCAGGGCGGTGCCGGCAATATGAAGACCTGTAAATTCAAATTTCCGATAGGTTAATTTTTTTGCGTAGAGCTCAAAATCGGCCGGATAGATCTTAAAAATGCCCGGCTGGGGACCGGGGTTTTCTTCTTTTACCGGCGGGATATTACTTAAAAGAGATGCGAGATCTAATTCCTCGCTGTCCAGGCGGATAGTGATCCCCTGTGTAAAAATATCCGCGCAGTCTAACTCTGCATGAGCTGTTCCGCCCGGTGTCTTTAAATTAAATTCCGATTCCAGCTTATTTTGGTCCAGGGTAACCGGCCCGTCGGAAACTCTCAGCCATTGATATTGAAAATTGGATAATGCCAGCGTGCCGCTCAGGAAAACGTTGTTGCTGACAGTTAAAGCAAAATCGCCGGATAAAAAGCCGGAAGCGTCTTTTAAATATTCTCCGACAGGCATACAGGCGTTTGTCGCCTGGATCAGGAGCCTTTGCGAGGGAATTGAATAGATCAGATTGGTTATAATCGCAGTACCCCGGCCGACTTTAACGGGCGCGTTCTGAATCATGATATCCCGGGATTTCCAATCATAATCGCCGGTAAAGGGACCGGTTGTCGTAAAAACAAAATTCTCATAAAAGATCTTTGAATCGTTAATGGAAAAATGAAAACGGTTTCCAATATCCCTCGTCATGGTTCCATTGAAAAGATCAACCCTGAAGGATGTATCAGCGTTAAAAAGTTCGCCGATCCGGGCATCTTTTACGGAAATATTGCCTTTGTTAATTGTTCCGGTGTAGCTGATGCTTCCGCTTCTTGAACGGAGGTCCAGCTCAATCGGCATCTCATCCGGTATTTTATCAGTCGAAATTTTTATATCGGATTTAAAAGGGATTTTATTATAAAAAAGCGTGGAATCGGAAATCTCAAGCCTGTGAATGATAAATTCAATCGTATTTGACGGCGATTGCGGGATTTTCTGCAGGCGGCTGATCAGGTTTGTTATGTTTTCAAATGAGGTTTCCAGTCCGGCTACCGATATTCTTAAAATCTCTATTTTTTTGAAAAAGAGAGCGAGAGGGTTATAAACAATACTGCCTTCCCTGAAGGATATCAGGATTTCATTACTTTGCGAAGAAGCGTCAATGATCTGAATATCTTTTATCTCTATGCCTTTGAGAAGATTAAAACCCGCCTCGCGGACTTTCAAATCCAGCGCGTAAGATTCACGTGTCTGTTTTGATAAAATTTCAACGATTTTTTGGGGATTGGAAGTATAAAACCAGATGAGCGCTGCGACAAAGATAACTAGAAAGAAAAATGAGATGATCAGAATCCATTTTACGATTTTCATTTAAAGCCCTGATATTCTCAAGCGTCTTTCATATAGCGGCGGGCGTTAAACTGGAACCAGGCGTCATAATACCTTGAAATCCATTCCTTAGAAGCCCTGCTTAAGCCGATATCTCTCCCTTCTTTTTCACTCTCCAGCCACTTGTACTCCATGATTTCATGAATAACGTCTTTTACTTCTTCTCTCAGATCAAAATACTTCATGTATAAAATAGTTACCTCCCTCCTGTTGTAATGGGTTAAAAATTCCATCTATTGTAGCACAAATCCGGATAAAATCAAGGTTTTTAATACAAATTATGTTGTGCTGAAATCTACAACTGCTGCGCAAGCAAAGCTTGCTGAACGCGGTTGCGTCTATTTTAATATTAAGAACTATGTTAAAGGAAATAACCAAAAACATTCGTTTTTGGTTATTTCTTATATAAATTTCACAATCCGGGCGAATGAATCTGTTTTCAGGCTGGCGCCGCCGACCAGCGCGCCGTCAATATTCTCCTTGGCCATGAGCGAGTCGATATTTTCCGGCTTGACCGAGCCGCCGTACTGGATCCTCATCCTCTGCGGCAGGTCATTGTCATAAATGCCTGTCAGAACTTTTCTGATAAAGGCATGAACATTGTCCGCGTCTTCGGGAGTGGCGGTTTTCCCGGTCCCTATCGCCCAGACAGGCTCGTAAGCGATAGTCACTTTAAGGGCGTCTTCTTTTGTTAATCCTTTCAGGCCTTCAACCGTCTGAGTTTTCACAACATTCTCCGTATTTCCGGCTTCCCTTTCTTCCAGAAGCTCGCCGACACAGAGAATGGGCGACAGTCCGTTCTGAAGCGCTGAGATGACTTTTTTATTGATCAGAGCGTCCTTTTCGCCGAAGATATGCCTTCTTTCCGAATGCCCGAGGACAACATACTGCGCTCCCGCGTCGAGAAGCTGGACCGGCGAAACTTCGCCGGTAAAGGCGCCTTCTTTTTCAAAATACATGTTCTGCGCGCCGATTTTCACATTGCTTTCTTTTAATTCCTGAGCGAGCGGCTGGATGATTGTAAAAGGGACGCAGAGAAGGATGTCCCTGTCTTTGACATCTTTAACAATTTCTTTAAACTCTTTAGCGAACTTTAAAGCGTCCGGAATGGTTTTATACATTTTCCAGTTTCCGGCCAAAAACGGTTTTCGAGACATGATTATCTCCTTGATTTATTATGATTTTGTTTCAGTAGAGACGTACGGCCGTACGTCTCTACAACATGTTAATTTTATTTATCCATCAATGCGGCCACGCCGGGAAGGATTTTGCCTTCCACCAGTTCCAGGGAAGCGCCGCCTCCGGTTGAAATATGGGACATCTTACCGGCGACGCCGGCTTTATTCACGGCGGAAACGGAATCCCCTCCGCCTATAACTGTAATACAATCAGGCAGTGTTGCGAGAGTTTCCGCGATAGCCATTGTGCCTGAGGCAAATTTGGGAAATTCAAAAACGCCGAGCGGCCCGTTCCAGAAGACTGTTTTCGAACCCTTTAAAGCGCCCTGGAATTTCTCAATGGTCAAAGGTCCTATGTCCATGCCCATCCAGCCATCGTCGATATTTCCGCGCGCGACATGCTTTGATTCAGCGTCCTGTGAAAATTCCTTTGTCACGATATGGTCAATCGGCAGATAAATATAAATATGCGTTTCATACGCTTTCTGAAGAATATTTCTGGCTTTTTCAATCATATCGTCTTCGACAAGCGAAGTCCCGATGGATAAACCTTTCGCTTTGAGAAAAGTATAGGCCATTCCTCCGCCGACGATCAGCTTGTCGACTTTGCTCAGCAGGCTTTCAAGAACACTGATCTTTGAGGAGACCTTGGCGCCGCCGATGATCGCGGTAAAAGGCCTTGCGGGATTTTTAACCACTTTTTCATCGAGATATTCAAGCTCTTTTTCCATCAAAAAACCGGCGACGGCGGGAAGAAAATGAGCGATGGTCTCTGTTGATGCATGCGGCCTGTGCGCGGTGCCGAATGCGTCATTGACAAAAATATCCCCGTAGCCGGCGAGCTCCTTCGCCATCTTTTCCCTGTCCGAAGCCACTTTGGAAGTTTCTTCTTTATGAAAACGGGTATTTTCGAGCATCAGGACTTCGCCGTCCTTAAGCGAATCCACCATCTTTTTTGTTTCGGCGCCGAGGGCGTCGGGGGCAAACTTCACCTCTCTGCCGAGAAGTTCGGCGAAATGCTCGGCGACTGGTTTCATCATATGCTTTCCGGCCATATATTTCTGTTCGTCAAAAGGCTTGCCTTCCTTCGCGGCTTTTTCCTTCGCCTTTTCCATATCCTTTTTCGGATCGCCCAGGTGCGACATGAGAACAAGGCTTTTCGCTTTCTGTTCTAAAACATATTTTATGGTAGGCAATGCCGCCTTGATGCGTGTATCATCCTGCACAACCCCGTCTTTCATAGGAACGTTGAAATCCACACGCATGATGATGCGTTTGCCTTTTAAATCAATATCTTTTACGGTCTTTTTTGAAATGCTCATATAAGCCTCCTCTTGAAACCTGAGTTTAATTTTATGATATTTCTTTTACAAATTCTTCCCAATCCTTTTTAGCGACGTAAAAAGTTGAAACGCTGAGCAGTCTTTTTCTCTTTCCATTTATGACAAAATAGACTTTTTTATTCTCATAGCTGATCGCATCGTAATAAATGATCCTTGTGTTTGATCCGATTAGGGCTTTAAAAGCGATTGTTTTTGAGGCTTTATCAAAAATAAAAACTGTTCCGTTCAGGAAAAAGAACCCCATGACAAGTACAAGTAAAGGCGCAATGAGATTTAAATAGGAGGATCTTGATAATGCCATGTTCAGGTACAGGGTCGCTGAAAAAAGGATAAAACCTAAAACAATAAACGCCATGCCCCATCCCTTTCTGTAATGTGCGGTCATTGATTATCTCCTGCTATTATTATAATATGAAAACAAAAGGAACGGAAGCCCCGTCTCCCGTTCCTGTTTATTATTTTTTTATTTGGCTGCCATATACTTTAAAAGATCAACGACCCTGTTTGAATAGCCCCATTCGTTGTCATACCAGGACACGACCTTGAAGAACCTCTTTTCGCCCTTGAGATTATTCTGAAGGGTGGCGAGAGAATCAAAAATCGATGAGCGGCTGTCGTGAATAAAATCGGACGAAACCACTTCCTCATCGCAATAGCCGAGATAGCCCTTGAGGTAAGAAGTTGAAGCCTTCTTCATCAGACCGGCGATTTCCTCGATGGAAGTGTCTTTAGCCGCCCGGAATGTCAGATCGACAACGGAAACATCGGCTACGGGTACGCGGAAAGACATGCCGGTCAGTTTGCCCTTTGTGGCGGGCAATACTTCGCCGACAGCTTTAGCGGCTCCGGTCGTCGAGGGGATGACATTGATCGCCGCGGCCCTGCCGCCTCTCCAGTCCTTCTTCGAAGGGCCGTCAACCGTTTTCTGCGTGGCGGTATAAGCGTGGATGGTCGTCATAAGGCCGGTTTCGATCCCGATGCCTTCCTTTAAAAGGACGTGGACCACCGGCGCGAGACAGTTTGTAGTGCAGGAAGCGTTGGAAACAATATTATGCCTGGCAGGGTCATATTCATTTTCGTTAACGCCCATGACGATCGTTTTCACTTCGCCCTTTCCGGGAGCGGAAATGATCACTTTTTTGGCGCCCGCGTCAAGATGGCCTTTTGCCTTTTCAGAATCGGTAAAAAGCCCGGTGGATTCGATAACGTAATCGACGCCCAGCGCCTTCCAGGGAAGCTCTGCCGGGTTCTTTGTCGCCATGATGCATTTGATCTTGCTGCCGTTGACGATCAGAACATCGTCGGCTTCCGCGCTCGGGCTGCTTTTTTCGGTAGCCAGTTCGCCGTCAAATTTGCCATGGACTGAATCATACTTCAGCTGATAGGCGAAATATTTTGCATCAGTTGTTATATCAACTACGGCAACTACATCAAATTTTGAACCGAGAAGTTTCTGCTCGACAAGAGCGTTAAAAACCAGTCTTCCAATACGGCCAAAACCGTTAATACCAACTTTAATAGCCATTCTATCCTCCTTTAATTATCATAATATACTCATACAACTTATTATTGTACAATATATTAGTAAAATAATCAAAAAATTATTTGAATAGTAGAGACGCACGGCGTGCGTCTCTACTATTCAAATAATTGCACTCTTCCGTAATGGTCTTCCACCCTTTCTATGTCGTCTTCGCCCACATATTCGCCGTTCTGTACTTCGATAATTTCCAGCGATATTTTACCGGGATTGGAAAGCCTGTGAAGAGTCGATTTAGGCACAAAAGCGCTCTCGTTTTCATGAATGATGAATTCCTTTTCTTCAAGCCTGACTTTTGCCGTACCCTTTACCACGATCCAATGTTCGCTTCTGTGAACATGACGCTGGAGGCTGAGACTTGCGCCGGGATTGACCACGATCTTCTTTATTTTATAGCGCTCCGATTCTTCCAGGACCGTATAGTTTCCCCAGGGCCGGTATGTCGTTATATGCTCATCCGCTTCCCTCCGCCCTTTTTCTTTTAAGCGGCTGACGATATCCTTGACCTGCTGGGTTTTGCTCCTGTCGCTGATCAGGATGGCATCCGCCGTTTCTATTACGGCCAGATTGGAAACGCCGATAAGGACCGTCAGTTTCTTATCGCTTAAAACGATGCTGTTTTTAACATCCAGAAGCTCGACGTCCCCTTCCACGGCGTTTTGATTACTATCTTTTGGAAGGATTTCATAGACTGAATCCCAGGAGCCGATATCGTTCCATTCAACAGTAAGTTTTTTGCAGAGTATGTTTTTTGTTTTTTCCATTACGGCGTAATCGATGGAAATATTCTGAAAATCCTTATACCGGTCAATCATATCCTGCAGGGAATATTCTTTTACCGCGCGGAATAATTCCGGGGCGTATTCTTCAAAAGCCCGGACCATTACCTTTATTGAAAAAAGAAACATTCCCGAGTTCCAGAGATAATTCCCGGCAGAAATATATTCCCCGGCTTTTGCCTCATCCGGCTTTTCCACAAAACGGCTGACCTGATAGGCGCCTTTTTCCTCTTCCCGGCCCAGCTCAATGTAGCCGTACCCTGTTTCCGGCCGCGCCGGTACAACGCCGAATGTCACAATATGACTGGACGCGAGGGTAGAGGCCTCTTTTACGGCCTCCGCGAAATCTTTTTCCGGCCGGATAATATGGTCGGAAGGAGAGAAAAACAGAATCTCATTTTCCGCGCAATTCTCTTTTTCCTGTAAATATTTAATGGTCAGCGCGATGGCCGGGGCGGTGTTTCTTCCGAGCGGTTCCTGAATGAGATTATTGAAATCTTTTTTAAAAAATTCCGTCAAATGGCCTTTAATGACCAGTTTATAATCCTCGCCGGCGACTGTGTAAATATCCTGCTGACGGCTGAGGAGAAGAAGACGCCTTGCCGTCGACTGCAGGAAGCTCTCTCCATGAAAAAGCGACAAAAACTGCTTGGGATGGTTTTTTCGCGACAGGGGCCAGAGCCTTGTTCCGGAACCGCCTGCCATAATTATCGATTTCATAATATTTACATTATCCTTGTTAAACAATAAGAGAGAATATTTTAACAATATTTTCCGATTTAATCAATTATTATCAGGCCGGTAATTACCGGATCATTTGAATTTTATGGCGATGCATTTATGGAGCACCCTGTTTCTCGGATAGGTAAGAGTGGACAGTACAGAAATATGGTAGCCGGAAAAATCAAAATTATTGCCCGTCTCCAGAAGTTTTATGGCATCCCGGGAAGCTTCAATAGCATCAATGATCTCCGGATTGCTGGAAAGAACAATGCTTTTGTTCGAATCGGTCAAAAGGACCGAAAAAGGGAACACATCAAATTTAGTTTTCATCGTCTGGTCAGCTGCCGAGGCGGCAGCGGCCGTATGCTTTTCCTCAAGCTTGATCATTCTGGCCTTCAGATCCGGCGTGCTCTTGTCGATTGCCAGTTCCACCCAGTCCAGAAGCAGTATTCTCAGGCTGTTGATATCTGTTAATTTTTGCAGCGATTCCATGCCGCCGGTTTCCGTGACCGCTTTTGCCAGACTGGATATTTCCTTGAGATAAGTATTTTTTTGATTGTCGGGAATATAGTACATAATGACAAGATGGACTTTTTTCCCGTCCGGGGCGCCATAGTCAATTCCTTTCGGGGACCATCCGATCGCACAAAACAACTCTCCTTCCTGCCTTGACCTCGCATGCGGACAGGCAATGCCCATGCCGATCCCTGTATTCGACTGGCTTTCCCTTTCCTTTATCTCCTTTACCAGATCGACCCGGCCGCCGATATCGGGAATGGCTTCAATGATAACAGCCAGGTATTCCAGGGATTTTTCCTTATCGATATCCGGCAGTTCGATCAATCTTCCTTCCTGCAGAGCGTTCAGCAGATTTTTCATGAGGAACCTCTCCGTACCTTTTATTAAACCAGCTCTTTACAGTATGGGTTAATACGCTGTAAATTACCAGAAAGCCGGCGATCCAGAACCAGTAAACCGGCGGAAGGGGCACAAGGCTGATCAGGGAAGCGATCGGCGAGTAGGGCAGATAAACAGCGAATGCCATGACCAGCAGGGTGGTCAGCGTCATCGGCAGGCTTGCCCTGCTTTGAAAGAACGGGATCTTATTGGTGCGTATGATGTGGACGATAAGGGTCTGTGTTAATAGGGATTCCACAAACCAGCCGGTATGAAACAGCTTTTCATAATAAGTTTTCATCTCCGCGGAAGTGCCCGGATTTGTAAACAGGATGCAGTTAAAGAAATACAGCATCAAAAAGAAGGTCGCGTAATCGAAAATGGAGCTGATCGGCCCTATCCAAACCATAAAACGCTGGATAAAACCTATGTCCCAATGGTGCGGTTTTTTCACGAATTCACTGTCCACATTGTCCGAAGGTATTCCGGTCTGCGATACGTCATAGAGAAGATTATTGGCCAGGACCTGGATGGGCGCCATAGGCAGAAATGGCAGAAAATAGCTTCCGCCGACAACGCTGAACATATTACCGAAGTTTGAGCTGGCCCCCATTTTTATGTATTTGATGATATTGGCGAAGATTTTTCTGCCCTCGATGATCCCGTCTTCCAGTACCATCAGGCTTTTTTCAAGAAGGATGATGTCGGCCGATTCCTTGGCGATATCGACCGCCGAATCCACCGATATCCCGACATCGGCCGCTTTCATGGCCGGAGCGTCGTTGATGCCGTCGCCCATAAAGCCGACGACATTGCCCTGCGCCCTCAGCTTCCGGATGATCTCTTCCTTCTGGGAGGGAGTCAAACCGGCAAACACATTGGCGCTCCGCACCGCTTCGTCAAATCCTTTTTCATCCATTCCGGCAAGCTGTTTTCCCGTGACCGCATTTGTAATAATAAGACCTACATCATGACAGACTTTTCTGGTCACAAGGTCGTTATCCCCTGTTAATATTTTGACGTCAACGCCGGAATTATGGAGCGCCTGTAAGGCCTGGGCGGTGGAATCCTTGGGAGGATCAAAAAAGGCGACATATCCGAGCAGTATCATGCCGCTTTCATCCGCTGTTGAAAACACTTCTTTGTCGTTTGAAAACTCTTTATAGCCGATAGCCAGAACGCGGTATCCGTCCCCGCTCAGCCGCTGATGTTCTTCCAGCAAGTCGTTTTTTATGATATCGATGAGAGGAAATATGTCATCATCCACCTGGTAGCGGTCGCAGACGCTGTACAATGCTTCTACGGAGCCTTTACAGATCATCACATGGGTCCCTTCATATTCTATGACAACCGACATTCTTTTCCTGTTAAAGTCAAAAGGAAGCTCGTCCACTTTCCGGCCTGTTCTTTCCACATCCAGGTCTTCATGCGCCAGAATTGCCTTGTCCAGCAGATTTCTCAAACCTGTCTGGTAATAGCTGTTCATATACGCGTATTTCAATACGTCTTCGCTGGTGCGGTTTGTCACATCCACGTATTTTTCCAGGACAATGCTGTCCTGGGTCAGCGTACCCGTCTTATCCGTGCAGAGGATGTTCATGGCGCCGAAATTCTGGATGGCCTTGAGCTTCTTTACGATCACCTTCTTTCGGGACATGACCAGGGCGCCCTTGGAAAGACAGACCGTTATGATCATGGGCAGCATCTCGGGCGTCAGGCCGACGGCGACGGAAAGGCCGAACAGCAGGGCCTCGGCCCAGTTGTGCTTGGTCAATCCGACGATCAGAAAGGTAAGTGTCACCATCACGAGCATAAACCGGACCATCAGCCATACAAACGATTTGACGCCCAGGTCGAAACTCGTCGCGTTTTTTGCGGCGGTGAGGTTTTTGGAAATGGCGCCGAGATATGTCTTTTTTCCCGTATTGACGGCAATGCCTTTCGCTGAACCGCTGATGACGTTAGATCCCTGAAAGCAGGCATTGCTGAATGAAAGGGGCTCTTTATTTTGAGCGTCCTGCAGTTCGGCGTATTTTTCCACCGGCATCGACTCTCCCGTCAAAGCCGACTGGCTGACAAAAAAGTCCTTGGCCGAAAGAATGCGGAGATCGGCCGGGATGATAGAACCTGCCGTCAGAACAATAATGTCTCCGGGGACAACTTCGCTGATCGGGAGCTCGATTTCACTGCCGCCGCTGAGGATGACCGCCGTCGATTGGACCATTTTCTGCAGTTCTTCGGCCGCTTTTCCCGACCGGCTTTCCTGAAAATAGGCAAGAAAAACACTGATGAAAATCATGCCGCCGACAACAATGGACGAGCGGAGATCTCCCATTATATAGGAAATAATACAGATAATGAGCAGCTGAATGACTAATGGGTCTTTAAACCGGGATAATAGATCAAGAAACTTGTTCTGTTTGGATGAAGACAGGATATTTAAACCGTGTTCTTTTAAACGATTTTCGCGCTCTCCGGCTGTCAGTCCCTTTGAATCGGATCCAAGTTTTATTATGGATTCATCCGGTTTTACGGAACAAACTTCATTAAGAAGACTGACGGAGAGCTCTCCGTTTGCCGTTTTTAGGGTATGCCGCCGTATCGCCATACTATTTTTCTCCCATCACAATGTAAGAAACAATTGATTCTAAAATATATGAAAATTAAAATGAGTTTTTGTCAAATGTTGTGTATGACATACCCTCTCATTTTTTTATGCTGCCTTTTTTACAAGCTCTCCGTTCTCAAAAACAGCGCCTTCCAATACAAGGCTAATCTTTTCATAACCTCTTAATTTTCTCCATCGCCTGGATGCCTTATCCAGTAATTTATAGACCATTATTAGAATCGTTTCCCTGGTTCCGCAGCCTCTCATCTTTTTAGTTCTTAATCGAACTGTAGAGAAGGTAGATTCTATTACGTTTGTCGTACGGATATGTACCCAATGTTCCGCCGGACAGTTATAAAATTCGATCATAAGCTCCCAATCCTTTTCTAAACATTCGACAGCTGCTGGATATTTAGGATTAAAAACCGCCTGGAATAATTCAAAAGCTTTGATAGCATTATCCTTATCAGGAGCATTGCATATCTCATGAAGCATCTCTTTTGCCTTTGACTGTAATACTTTGGGCAGCTTGTTTAGAATGTTCTTTATCTTATGAACCCAGCATCTCTGCCATCTGGATTCAGGATATACTTCTTTGGCTGCTTTCCAGAATCCAAGGCTTCCGTCTCCGATAAAAAGAATAGGACCTTTCAAACCTTTTTCTTTTAGGTTTCTTAATATCCCTAACCAAGTCTCGGAATTCTCTCTGTAACCTTCTTCAACAAGAATAATCTCCTTTTCACCATTCTCATTGGCTCCGATCATTACAAGAGTGCATAAACGGTCTTCGCTGCCCTGTACATTGAAGTAAATGCCGTCAACCCATATATAGCAATACTTTTTATCGCTTAAATCGGATGTCCGCCACTCATCATATTCTTTACCCCATCCTTGTTTCATTCTGCTTATACTTGAGGCTGATAATCCTTTCGCTTCTTCACCAAGCAATCCTCTCAAGGCATTCTCCATATCCATCTCTGAGACTCCATAGAGATACAACAATGGAATGGCTTCCTCAATTCTCAGGCTTTTTCTCATATACGGCGGTACTATTAGGCTTTGAAAATTGTCGCCTCCGAGTCGGTTCCTTGTTCTCGGAATACATACATCAATAGCCCCTCCACCAATGAGAATCTGACGGGCTTTATGATACCCATTTCTTACTATTGCCTTTCTCCCGTCTTCGATAGTTAAATGCTCTCTCTCCTGAAGAAACCCATTAATTTCATCTTCCAGAGCCTTCTTGATTATTTCCCTGGCCCCGATCCTTGCCAATTCTTCAAGACATAAAAATTCTACTGTTTCATCTTGATTAAAAGCCTGTAAGAGCTTAAAATCTTCGTTGTGCTTCGGCATATGGCGTATTCCTCCTTTTGTTTATTGTCGTAAATAAATTATAGAGGGTACGCCATCTTTTTTATAATATTTATTCCTATACACAACTTTCTATTATAACTCCAGTAAAGCCTTTTGAAATTCAAATGATTATTGTTGTTCTTTTTTATCTTTAAAAAGCTCTTTGATATCATTCTCATATATAACATGGGGATATCTGGCTTCCACTGAGTTGAACCAGTCCCTTATACCGGCAGAATCCTTATACCTTGCCAGGGCAACCGCCGTGTCCTTGCCTAAATTCTGATACACAAGATTTTTTGCAACACCCTTTTTCAACACTTTCATTATTAAGATATAACCGTCAGTATAAAAGGTTTTACTGATGACAGAAGGCGCGCTTGTGAATAAGAAGTCCATCCATTCGTTATTCTCCAAAACAGGGATCGTGACAGGGTTTCCTTTATCATCATTCAGCTCTGTGCTGACAGGAGTAAGCTTATCGGTAAAAACATATTTAAACCCGGATACCGCAGCCGCCTTTTTGAAATCAGAAGAAGATTTTAATGACGCTTCGGCTTTAGCCGCGGCATTTTTAATATCGCCGTCATATTTTACCCGTAAATCAGTGAATTTATTATATACAAATTCCGAAAAAACTGCTTTCTGGCCGACCGCGCTCAGACTTTTTAAAGATGGATAACTGTCGAGTTTTAATACATGGTATTCCCTGTTTTCAAAAAGCGGCTTCGGAGAGATGCCGTCCTTTTTAAGCCTGAGGGCCGCCGTATAACGCGTCGCTACACCGCGGGCATCCTTAAGAGTAACCGTTTTGATATAGGCAACCTGCCCTTTATATTTTTCAAGGGTTTTATCCCAGCCATTCTGAAGGGCATCCTTGTTAAAATTATAAGCGATGGCATTCGTCTTTGTGGAAATTTCTTCAATGGTAATTTCATTGACATATTTAGAAAAATTATCATTATAATAAGTCTGTATCTGCTCGGGTGTCAGCCGGCTTGCGATATAATTTGTAATATCCAGATAAAGAAATTCGGCGGTCTGTTTATAATTTTCCAGATCATAGAATGAATACAGCTCGGCATAAGTTATCACTGAAAGGGTATTGACAATATCGCCGTTCTGACCTTCAAGGGCGTTATTCGCGTACTGCATCTCAGCGTAATCCAGAAGACCTTTATCAGGCGCTTTGTATAAATAGCCCCGGATCGAAGACTCAATGATCCCTCTCAGAGCATCCGGCGATGATTGAATGCCGTTATCCTGGGCAAACTGGTATATTGATCCATAATTAATCAGAACCTGCACGCTCTGAGAAATAGCATACTGGTTCAAAGCGGTCTCGTCAAGCTGGCCCTTCAGCCGGCTTGCCAGATTCTGCCTGATAAAGCTGTAAATGTAATAAAAAGATGAATTCGGCTGATAGGAATACATTTCCTTTTTAATCTGCGCGATCCTGAACTGAGGCACTCCCTGCCGTGTGCTCCAGGGCGAAACAACCATGCCGACTATAAAACTTCCTATTACGAGAAGTATAAAAAAGAAGACAAAGCCTCTTTTAAAATACGTCCAGATTTGTTTTTGTAATTTCTTGTCCATATATGCTCCTTAGTTTACCATTTTGGTTTGTCCGGTTCTTTTTTTACCAGTTTAACAAATTCTTTTGTCCAGATTTCAATATCAGAGAGTATTGAATCAATCTTTGCCGCAATATAATTATAACCGGCAACAGCCGGTATGGCGACAATCAGGCCGTAAGCGGTAGTTATAAGCGCCTGGGAAATTCCGGCAATAAGCCTCGAAGGGTTAGCCAGACCCTGCGATGATAATACCGCGCTGGAATTCATCATACCGAATACAGTGCCCAGAAGCCCTAACAGCGTAGAAACACTCGCGACTGTGGCCAGTACGGGCAGAAAACGCTTCAGACCGGGCATTTCATGCACCGCCGCCGCTTCCATCGCTTCCTCTATCTCATCCCGTGATTTCTTAGGTGTTTCCAGCCCTGCTTTTAAAATGTTCGAAGCCGGCCCCGGATAATTATCACAAACCGCCAGAGCTTCATCAAATTTAAAGAGTTTCAGCTTCTCCCTTATCTGCCCCATTATTATCTTTCCGTTATTCTTTACATTCCCGAGATAAATAAGCCTTTCTATAAAAACAGTCAGCCCGATGATGGAAGCGAGAAGAATAAAATACATTACAGGGCCGCCCTGATAGAAATAATCAATCAAGGTCATATCTGTCTCCTCGTTTTTATAGAAAAAGCGCCGTTTTAGATAAAACTTTTTTTATCAACAGGCTTAATAGGCGGTTCCAAATCCCAAAATTATATTGTTTTCCTAAAAGCGGCAAAATTTCAACATTTTATGAATTTAATTGAACCGCCGCCATGGTACAGAAGCTTGCAGCCGCTGCGTATGCCGCGCATACTTAACGCGGCTGCGTCTTTTTAATTTATTTAAGTTTATATAACCGGGCAGTTCTAAAAACCAGGGCTTTTAGGACTACCTTAATTATAATTTATTCTAAAATATTTGTCATTTTATCGATATATTGCTGCAGGCTTCATTCAGTATGGAATACTTCATCCCCATATTCCAGAAAGTGCAGCCGAGATTAATGGAATCCTGTATTCCGGTAATTTCATCCGCAATATATTTCGGCCCGTAGTATTTTCTGTCGTAAGGCCCATGGAGATTAAAAGTCTGAACATACGGCCGTATCACCAGCTCCTTTTTACCGATATAATAATTCCTGAGCGCGCCGTAATAATAAATCCGGTAAGGCCTTTTTTCAAAAGGCTCCCTGTTTAAGAAGTCTTCAGAAAAATGCGAAGGATAAAACATCGGGCAGATAACATCAACATATTTTCTGAAAAGCTCTACATCCTGCCCGGTCCTGGCGCCGGTTCTATAAAAGCCGTTGGCGCCGTAAATATCTATGGAAATCGGTACGGAAATATTTTCCCTGGCGTACGCTAAAAAAGACATAATGGCGCTTTCTTTATCCATGCCGTCTTCCTTATAAGAATAGGACGCATCGTCTATATTAATACCGTCTGTCGGAAAACGGACATAGTCAAACTGGATTTCATCAAATCCTCTCTCCGATAGCTCCTTTGCAATAGCTATATTATATTCCCAGACCTTTTCACAATAAGGGTCAACCCAGTATTCCTCAATTTTTTTGAGGGCCCCGTTTTTATTTGTCTTGATACCCTGCCATGGCGCCCCGTCTGTCCTTTTCCCCTTAACGGCATATTTGGAATTATTGTCGAAAAATAGGACCCTGTCTTTAAAAAGGACCATCCTGGCCGTTAAATAAATGTGCTTTTGTTTCATAAGAGAGATAAAACTTTCCAGGTCCAGCGGATTGACCACTTTGGCAATACCGGCAACCAGACTGTTCAACGGTTTAAATCTGAGGTATCCCCAATCATCCTTCATATCGATTGTCAGCATATTCAGGCCGTTTCTTTCCATCATGTTTATGAGCTTTTGAAGCCTGGCTTTATTCTTCAAGGCCCCGGCCTGGACATACAGACCGTTTTTCCGGGCGGCAGTTGAATAATTTTCCCTTTCCCGCGGCAGTGATGGAATCCAGAGGCCGGAAAAATTAAACTCTTCGCCTCTTTCGTCAAAACCATAAACAGCGTTGACGGTAAGCCCGATCTTCTTTTCCAGATCATTTTTTACCAGATTCAGATTGTCCCATGCTAAATTTTTATGATCAAGATCATACCTCATTATGCCCTGACAGCCGACAAAATATAGGTATTTTTCTTTTAAAACAAGGCTTTCCATCATATCAAAATCTTTTTGAAACTTTTCATAAATATTCCAGGATTTTAATTTGTCATTCCATGTATAGAGGATGGGGGTGAAATTATTTGCGGCATAGAGAACGGTTTTTTCCCCTTCTTTCCGGACCAGTATGTCAGCGATCTCTTCGTATGTTTTTGAAAAAGAAAAAAGGCCTTTGCTGATGTTTTTCCACCGGTTCCCTGAACCGACAGTCATTGTGTATAAACCCTTAAAGGAATGACCGAGGTAAATTCTTAAATCCGGACTGGAAATTACAGCGGCAGTTTTAATGCTTGAATATGGCACCGGGCTCTGGATCATAAGCCAGGCCATTCCTCCATTTGTGGATAGATACACGCTGTCTTTACTGCAGGCAATGAGATTTGACGGGTTTTCCGGATCAAACTTAAGATCTTTCAGATCATCAATTTCATTCGTAAAACTTTTTTCATTATTCCTGTAAATCTTGATGACTTTATATGAAATACCGTTATTCCGTGTTTCAAATTCTTTCCCGTCTTCAGTAAAAAAGACGCCGTATGATGTCAGAAGAAATAAACCGTAAGGAACAGGCAGGAATTTTTTTATTTCCGGAGGATTCCCGCCGTTATTCCATATCAGGAAGGGATCGCTCTTATGGTCCCAGTAATACAGGCCGTCTTTAACAGCGGCCAGAACAAAGTCCTTCTTCTGCTGATTAAGCTCATTTGAATAAATTAAGGCATGGCTCAGAACCGCGAAAATAAAAAGTAATGAAATTAAACGCTTCATAACATATCCTCAATTGCAAAGGAGTAAATTTTATAATAAGAAAAGTGAAATATCAATTAATCTGATATTACTTTAAGAATCAAATAGCATATTTCTTGCGTTAAGACTTTGATAGAGTTATATTAAAAAGCTTTATTTATTGATTAGTAAGGAGAAACTTTATGAAAAACGGGATCATTTTTATATTTCTTTTTTTTACGGTCTTATCAGCGTATTCTGAAACTAATATGGAAAAAGCTGTCAACATGAATATTACCAGTGTCAGCTTTTTATCCACCGGCGATATTTTCCCGAGCCGAGCCTGATCAACGGCTTCATTATCTCAAACGGCAGACGGGATTACACTCCCTATTATGAGTACGTCAGGAATTATATAGAAAGCGCCGATATCGCCACGGCCTGGTTCGGCGGACCGGTGGCAGGCGAGGGCGAAATTTTCACAGGATACCCGAATTATAATAATCCGCCCGAATATATCACGGCCGCGAGAGATGTGGGATTTGACATCCTTCTGCATACCAACCATCTTCTGGACCAGGGCACGAACGGCTTCCTCAGGACAATCCGGTTTTACAGGAAAATCGGCGTTCCCTACCTCGGTGTTTACGACAACTACGCGGATAGCCGGAAAATCTTTTATATTAATAAAAACGGAATTAAAATCGCTTTCCTCTGCTACCTCTACGGCGTCAATTCAGGCAAACCGCCTGAGAAGTGGATGATCAATTTTATTGTTGAAAAGAAAATTAAAAGCGATATTGAAAAGGCAAAGGCCGAAAAAGCCGATTTCATCATCGTGGCTTTCCACTGGGGAATCGAGTACATGCGCGCCCCCGATCCGTCGCAGGTGGAAATGGCAAAAAGAATAGCCGCGTACGGAGCGGATATGATCCTCGGTTCGCACCCGCATGTCATTCAGCCGGCCGATATGATTGAAACCCCCCAGCCCGACGGGTCCGTCCGGAAAACCTTTATCATCTATTCCTTTGGAAATTATCTCTGCACACAGCGCGGCCGCTATTCCGACTGCGGCGTCATGCTCCGCTATAAAATCACAAAAGATCTGACAACCGGCAAAACAGCACTGAGCCCTGTGACCCATATACCCGTTTGGGTACTATGGCAGACAAATGCCAAAGCCGGCCGTTACGATTCGAGGATACTGCCGGCATGGAAAGCTATGCAGGAGTACACCAACGGCAATCCGCAGAATCTTTCCACTAACGACTACGCGGCGATGAAGACATCCTGGGACGACACTCTCCAGTTGCTGGACAAGCCGGAAATCGGATTTGTGCATGAGGAAGACTGAGATTATTTTAAGTGCGGTGGTTTAATTTACAGGAAGGCACAAAGACGGGAAGGAAAGGCTGTTAACCATCATTTTGAGCAATCATAGGAAAGAATGTTCAAATAAATAAAAACAAAACCGATAATTATCCTTTTCATATATCCCCCATCTTATTGAGCGGTTATATCGAATTTACCGACACCCACACCCTTTGACCCGTTCCAGACAGTAAAGAGCGATGTGTCCGGCAGGACCACCATCCGGTAGTCATAGAAATTCGGCCCCATCTTCCCGGATGTTTTTAGAGCTTCCTTATCCCCCGCCGCGCTCCAGAGCCTGAGGAGCATTTTTAAATTTCCTTCACGGTCTACCGCCGCGACTAGCGGGGAATAGTCATACATATCCATATCCAGCTTAACATCGAAATAGATCAAACCGTCCTTATCATCGCTGATATACCGGATCGATCTGACCTCCGGTTCTTTTTCGAGTTTTCGCTTGTTTTTCTTACCATTCACATAGTCCATCACTATTTGGCCTATCTTCAAATCGCTTATCCGGATCCGGTTTTGAGCTTTCATACTCCCGACAGGATAGATATCAATCCAGAGGTCTTTTTCCCGGTCAGGTTTTAAGCTCCAGTCGTAAGCGTATGGTAAGCCGAAGAAAGAAGGAATACCTCTGTAAGTATTTTGATCCATAGACCGGATGTAGGGCGCATTATTCACTTTGTCGAGACCCCATTTTTCCTTATCCGTCCGGCCGAAGAGGTAATCCACCTTACCCATATAAAAATAGACCGGCCTGCCTTTCAATCCTCCCTCATCTTTAAAAAGCGCGTTTCCAAGATAGACGTCATCTCCTTCAACCAAAAGAGAACCATAATAAAACCTTGTAACTTTTAAATATTTCTTATTTGGTACTAGTAATTCTACCACATTACTTTGCCTTAATTCTTTTAATTTCTTCATATTATATCCATAGACCCAGTTCAGGTTGCTGTATATGGCATAGAAATGAACATTATATTCATCTTCCACATTCACCATCCATGAAAGATGATGAATAGTATCATAATTCATGCCGCCCTTTGGATCACCAAAATAATCTGGAACATCTTTTTCCTTTTTCTTTTTTTCTCCCAGCGGGCCGAACAATTTTTTGCCATCTTTATCTAATTTATAGATATAGGGAAGACTTCCAACATATTCCAGATATCCTTCATCCGCATTAAATATCGCCTGTCCTCGGAACGTTCCCACTTCCACATATTTTTCAGATATCAATAATGTTCTGCCAAAAGCAGTCGCGTCATAACTATAAAGCTCCTGCCGGCCTTCCTGGTAGTCCTGAATGGGCGCGTAAACCCCCAGCCATTTGGGCTCGGCATAGGAATAAATCTTCGGTTTAAGTTTTTTTTCCGTCATATTAAAAATCACCATCCCCTGTGGAATCAGCATTCCGCCCAGCTTCTCATATTGTTCTATTTTATTGATATTGCTGTGAATTCCTTCCATTCTTTCATTATAAACCGTTTTTGTTTCTTCCTTGTATGTGTTCATAGCGGTCTTTTTTTCTTCAGCCACCGCCCCGGCAATCATTTTTCTGTAAAGCTCTTCTCTCAAATTTTCCCTGTCCAGGCTTTTTACCTGCCCGATATACTGAAAGTTTGTCTTCCATTCCACAGCATTGTTATCCACACCAACGCCTGCAGGCCAGAAATACCTTACAAAATAGACCGAATTGGTTCTGGAAAGCTCATCCGCTCCTATTTTCCGCTGTATTTTCAGTAATTCTGCCGGATCGGTAATTTCGTCCCAATAGTCCAGCGCATAGTTTCTCTTTTCTATCTTATTCAGCCTGTCCAGGTTCTCCCTTTCGGTCAGGTTCAGGTTTCCCTGTTTTGACGTTCCATTCCTGGCGGCTTTCTGATCATACCAGGTCGTGAAATTAAAGATTTTCTGATCTATACTGTCCTGAAGAAGGCTTTTGTTCCTTGCCAGAATTTCATCCTGAAGAAGCTTTGTATAGCTGAAATCCTTATTTGAAATGCTTATTGTCTGAATGGCTTTTGTCAGTTCCTCCGGTTCCTTGAAATCCTTTGATGTATAATATTTTAAATTTCCAGTATATTCTTTTATTGTAAAATAATTGGCTATTTTCTGAACGGCGGCAGATTCTGTTGAAATTTGTTCTTTCGTGTTAGAGACCTTCGCCTGCGGTTTCACCGTCGAGGGCCGCGTCCCCGTCCCGCACGCGCACATCAGCGCCGCGGTTATAATAATGACGATGGATATTGATAATGATTTCTTCATTTTGGGTCTCCTGTTTGTTTTATATCTCTTTTTTAATGTTTAAACGTTTCCTGTATTAAATACGGTCGTCTCGGTAGTGCGGCAAAGCAGGTAGCAGAAAACTCGACCGGGCTTTCGGTATTGAAACGCCCGATTCCATCATAAAGAACCACCAATCATCCAGACACAACAATACCCATACCAGTTCTCTGTATCCGTGGCTAATCTCCGTGGTTTCCCTCAAAACAAAAAGCTTGTGATATCAATGACCATGTCCTCCAGGTCGTAATTAAGCGATGATAATAATTCGGAGCTTTCTGAAGGGTATTCATAATTAATAAAATTCTTCGAATTGAAACTGACCGGCGTGTTTCCTGTCACCCGGATAGTCCTCTGATAAATATCGGCAAGTGATAATTCCAGCCCTTCAATAACATGATTTTTTTTAGCTTCTCCGTCCAGTTTCTGAAAAATATCCAGAATATCCATTTCATAAATAAGAAAGAACCTGGAATTGTCCCTAACCGCGATCTGTTCAGTCTTATCCAGGCGTACAGCGTTGATCAAACGGACGGGAGGATTATTAATGAACTGGAAACAATGGCGGGAAATAATATTCGGAATGAACAAAATCCTGGCCTCATAAAACTCATTTAAAAAGGAAATATAAGAATCAACTATCCTCTGCAGCCGCAGATGAGATTCTAAATTTGTCCGGAAAGGATAATGACGGACGGCAATAAGGATGCTGTTCCGGCTGTCAAACAGCTCCAGAACAGAAGTCAATTCAGCGAATTGATTGTATAGAACGCGTTCCGTGATATTCCTGTTGAAAATATCAAAGGTGAGGTCTATATAAAGCTTTCGGGTCAGCATAGACGGCCTTTCTCCGCCGGACACTATCTGGAAATCCTTGATGAGACCCAGCTTTTCTTCAAGCGCCTTCATTTCAGTATGATCGGGAAGAATCAAAACCGAAGACATAGCACTCTCCTTCAACTAATATAAAATGAGAGGGGACAATTGTCAAAAAGAGGGTAATATGATTTTCTAATTTGAACGATTATTTTTATAACTGCTTATTATATTGCGCATTTCATGATTTTCAAAATCCTTTGATTGACTTTTTCATTTTATTATTTATAATTATGAATAATAAAGAACTTCAAATTTTTAAAACATATCTTATTAAATTATTGTACTTTGATTTCCTATTCTCAGGAGGCATTATGAAAAGGACTACCCGGGTTAAAGATACAAACCCCCATTCAATGAACCAGGTACTGGGCCTGATCCTCGGCGGAGGAAAAGGGACACGCCTTTATCCTCTCACAAAAGAGCGTTCAAAACCCGCGGTCCCGTTCGGCGGAAGCTACAGGCTGATAGACATTCCTATTTCGAATTGCATTAATTCCAGCATCAACCGCGTATTTGTTATGACGCAATTCAACTCGACATCCCTGAACAGGCATATCACACAGACATATAAATTTGATATTTTCCACAACGGCTTTGTCGACATTCTGGCGACAGAGCAAACTCATGACAGTCCCACAAGCGGTTTTACGCAGGGAACAGCGGACGCCGTGCGCCGCGCTCTTATGCACTTACGGAGCTTCCGTGAATCCGGCGACACAAAATATGTCCTGCTCCTCTCCGGCGACCAGCTTTATTACATGAATTTCCGCACGGTCCTTGCGGCCCATATTGAAAATAAAGCCCAGATTACACTGGGCATCATTCCCGTTTCCGAAGAAAATATATCCCGGTTCGGCATTCTTAAAATAGATGAAAACTGCCGTATTACGAATTTCGTTGAAAAGCCTAAAAGCAGGGAGGATATAAAAGGATGGAACGCTTCTAAAAAATACGCCTCCTTATGCGGGGAAGGCAGGCCTTATTTCGGTTCCATGGGTATTTATCTTTTTAATATTGAAACCCTGTATGACCTGCTTCTTACCCATCCCGAAATGCTTGATTTCGGAAAAGAAGTGATCCCCTATTCCATAGAAAATAAGTATGAAGTTTACGGATTTGTCCATAATGATTACTGGGAAGATATTGGAACAATAAAATCATTTCATCAGGCCAATATTGAGTTGACCCGGGATAAAGGGGCTTTTGATCTTTTTAACCTCTCCAGCCCGTTTTTCAGCCGCCCGCGCTTTCTGCCCCCTGCCAAGATTTCTAATTCAAAAATCGATTCGTCAATAATCAGCCAGGGAGTAAAAATCGAGGAATCAACCATTAAGAATAGTGTGATCGGCATCAGAAGCATTATAAAAAAAGGCAATAAAATTGAAAACAGCGCCATAACCGGCGCGGATTTTTACGAGACCGAAGAAGCAAAGTTATCAAACATAGAAAAAAAAATACCCAATATCGGCATTGATGAAAACACAATCATTAAAAACGCTATTCTGGATAAGAACTGCCGGATCGGTAAAAACGTAAAAATCATAAATGAGGGAGGCATACTTAATAAGGAAGAAAAAAATTACGCGATTGTGGACGGAATTGTTGTCATTGTTAAAAACGCGATTATTCCCGACGGGACAGTCATTTAATTAAAATAATACAATTTACAATTGTTTTTCAATCCGAATTTATTAAAAATCAATCCATATGGCCTGCTGGCTCATTTAATTTCAATCCCATGGCTGCCGAAAATAATATTTATTCAGCAGGAAGTTCCTTATGAAAGCAGTTGTCCAGAGGGTAACGTACGCTTCCGTCAGCGTGGAAGGAAAAATGATAAACGAAATAAAAAAAGGGCTGGTTGTATTTGCCGGATTAGGCCGGGATGATACAGAAAAGGACATGGAATACCTGGCCCGCAAGATTTTTTCTTTACGGATATTCCCTGACGGCAATAAAGAAAGCGCTCTTTCCGTGCATGATATAAGCGGCGAGATCCTGCTGATATCCCAATTTACTCTTTACGGTGATGTCAAAAAAGGCAACCGGCCTTCTTTTACCCGGGCAATGGAAGCTTCGAAAGCCGGTCTTTTTTTTGAAAGATTTTATGAAATATTAAAAATAACCGGGATTGCGGTAAAATGCGGTATTTTTCAGGCAATGATGAAAATAAAGCTTGAGAACGACGGCCCCTATACCATAGTCATTGATTCGAAATAAAAAAAACCGGAGAGGTTATGAAAGTCAAGTTCTGGGGTGTCAGGGGATCGATCCCTACTCCCGAAGAAAATAACATGAAAGTCGGCGGCAATACAGCCTGTGTTGAGCTCACTCTCGGGGAAAAAAGGATCATTCTTGACATGGGAACCGGCATCCGTGAACTGGGTAAAGAAATTGTAAAAGAGATAGAGGCCGGTAAAACAAAAGAGATCACAATACTTTTAAGCCATACGCACTGGGACCATATTCAGGGTTTTCCTTTCTTTAATCCCATATATATTCCGAATATCAAAATTATTATTTACGGGCCGGAAAAAGCAAACCGCCATCTCCAGGTTCTCCTTGAAGAACAGATGGAATATGATTATTTTCCCGTTAAATTCAGCCACCTGCCGGCAAAAATAGAATTTCATGAACTTCCGGAGGGTTTTCACTCCATTATGGACGGGGTTAAAATTGAAGCCCGTCGGCATATTCATCCGGCCATTGCCTATGGATACCGGATTACATACGATGGCCATGCCGTGGTATATTCAACCGATACCGAACATTTCCATAATGTAATTGATAAAAGAGTTGTTGATATCTCTGAAGGAGCGGACATGCTCATCCATGACGCTCAATATTCAGATGCAGAAATCGGTTACCGCCTCGGATGGGGCCATAGTACATGGAGGCAGGCGGCCCAGGTGGCCATCGACAGCAAGGTAAAAAACCTCTATCTTTTTCATCATGACCAGGACCGCAATGACAGCGAGGCTTTTAAAATTGAAGAACAGGCAAAACAGGTTTTCCCGTCAACATTTCTTGCATGTGAAAGAAATGTTATAGATATCTAATCCAGATTATAAATTCTTTTGAAATTTTCTGTTATTACTGTTTCCAATTCAATTAATTCAACATTTCGCAGCTGTGCCAGATACTGATAGGTATAAATAACATTCAAAGGATTATTCTTTTGTCCCCTGACCGGCTGAGGGGATAAATAGGGCGCATCCGTTTCAAGCAATATTCTGTTTAATGGGACCATAAGCGCGGCATTCCGGATTCCGCCGGCATTGGGATAGGTTATATTTCCTGCGAATGATATATAAAAACCCCTTTCCAGAAATTTTTCCGCTTCTTTTTCTGAATAAGTAAAACAATGAATAATTACAGGATTTTCAGGCGAATAATCAGACAGGATCCGGTATGTGTCCTCAAAAGCCTCCCGTGAATGCACAATAAGCGGTAAATTCAAATCCACACTTGTTTCTATTTGAGATCTGAACAAAATTTCCTGCTCTTTCGGCGTTCCGTAGTCCCAATGATAATCAATTCCTGCCTCACCAACAGCCTGGGGCCTTTTTTCATTTAAAAGACGTTCAAAATCAAGCTTCATTTGAGGATTGTAAGAACCGGCCAGTTCCGGATAAAGCCCGCAGGAAAGTAATAGATTGGAAGGCAGTTTCCTTGCCGTTATATTCAAGAATTCACCTGCATTTGTCGATATATCAACAAGATAAAGTAATTGAGAAGAAATTTGCCGGATTCCGCCGTCAAGAGTTGATTGATCGCTATAACAGTGCAAAAGATGGCAATGACTGTCAATAATCATTGTTTTACTCAATTTTGTTATATTTTGCTTGACTTTATTATAAAGTGAGATAGAATTATAGTCTCAAAAGCAGTCTGAGTCAAATTATCAAATTTTTTGTGAAAAATATTGAATAAGTGCTGATTTCAATTTATAATGTAGGTTGCCATTTCTTTGATACTTGAATTAAAAAGGAGGGCAAAATGGCAAATTATAGTAAGAATCGTCCTGTTTTCAAATCTAAAGCTGAAATGTATAAAAAGTCAAAATGGATGAAATTCAAAGAAGTTGTCACCCTTTACTACAGTAATGTAAAGAGATGGTTTGCCAAGATTTTTTATAAAATCAATGAAAAAGGCTCTCAGAGGCTTACCATCATGGTTGTGCCTCATTCTGAAAAAAAGATCGTCAATATTCAGATTTCAAATTATATTTTGTTCTTTTTCAGCATTGTGCTCACCATCACGATTGTGACTTCAGTTCTGGCCATAGCCAATAATCAGCAGACCCATAAGCAGTATGTTTTTCTCAAACAGGAAGACGAACTGAAGCGCAGGCAGATAGAGGACTTTAAGAAAAAGATTGAAAGCTTCGACAAGCGCTTTACCATGTTTAAAGTTGATATAAACAATATCATTAAATCTGTCGGTAAAGATAAAAATATTTATAATTACAATGAAATTGAACTTCTTAATGAATATTCAAACAATAATGAAACAAGAGAGGCAAAAACTCTTAATAAACTTAAATTGGATTTAGAGATCACAAAAGATAATATACTGAGGATTGGAAAATGCATCGAAGAATGGGACAGCCTTCTCAATTCCATTCCTTCCAAATATCCTCTTCCTTTCAAAGCGGTTATTACCTCCCATTACGGCCCAAGAGTTGACCCTGTTTACACCTGGAAAATGGAATTTCATCCCGGCCTGGATATGTGCATAATCCCTGGCACTTCAATCCTTGCTTCAGCAGACGGGGAAGTTAGTCTTGCAGGCTGGCATGGCGGCTATGGCTTTATGGTGGAAATCAAGCATAAATACGGATTTTCAACGCGGTATGCGCATATGATGGATTTCGGCCCCGGTATTGTTGTCGGAGCCAAGGTTAAACAAGGGCAGGTAATCGGTTATGTGGGCACCAGCGGTAAATCAACAGGCTATCATCTGCATTATGAAGTGAGAATCGGAGATAAAACAGTCGATCCGGATCCTTTCACAAGCATGATGATACCTTAAGCTTACAACGGGGGGTACTGATGGATTCCATTGAACTTAAAAATGGCGACTTGAAGAGCGATGATTTAAACGGCAAATCTTTCATTTCAAACAGCGTCATCGGCAGGGATAATGCTTTTTCGGGAGAATTCCATTCCGATGGGTTATTAAGGATTGACGGGGATTTTAAGGGAATTATAAAAGGATATGGCGTTGTCCTCGTCGGGGAAAAGGGAAGAATAGTAGGCGATATATATGCCCGTATGATCAGGATCGGCGGGAAAATAAAAGGAAATATTTACGCCCTGGAAAGAGTAGATATCCTCTCGACAGGAAAGCTCTATGGCGATCTCTGGACCAAAAAATGCCTGGCGGAAGAAGGAATGTTGTTTACAGGCCAGAGCAAGATCGATACAAAGAATGAGATAGACGCCGTTTTTGAAAAAAGCGTTAAACATTCTTCTCCGCTCATTACTGAGGATTTCTAAGTCAAGGGGATAAGATGCAGGAGAATTCACGGGTCATCATCGGCGTTATAAATAACGGTTTTATAATAAAAGTTATCGGCAAAGGAACAATGGAATACTGCTCAGATTTGTTTCAATTCCTGTCCGATAAAATCGAAAAGGAAAATGCGGATAATATTTATTTTGATTTATCTGAAACGTCTTATCTGGACAGTTCTTTTATCGGAGTCATTGTTTCCATTCAGAAAAAGCTCAGGAAAGTAAAAAATTCCAATCTCATCCTGCTTAATCCGTCTGAGAAAGCCAAAGAAATACTATCAACTATGGGTCTTCTTGAAATCATACCGATCCAGGAAGATCATGTTTTTAAAAATATGGAAATCAGCGGGGAAATAAAAAAAAGACTGGAAAAAAATTATCAGGATATTCAGGTATTGCTTGAATCACATCAAAATCTTATGGAACTGAATAGTGAGAATCGTAAACGCTTCGGTCTTGTTGAAGAAATGCTGAAAAAGGAACTGGAAAAGGAGAAAAAATGAATCAAATTCATCCCACTGCTATCATCAGAGAGAATGTCAAACTGGGAGAAAATGTTATCATTCATCCTTATTCGGTTTTAGATGGAGATGTTGAGATTGGGAACGATTGTGTTATAGGTCCTATGTCTCATATCAAAGGATGGGTTAAAATAGGAAAAAACACTTCAATTCATTCCTTTTCAACAATCGGCGACGACCCGCAGGACTATTCGTTTAACGGCGAGCCGGGATTGATAGAAATCGGCGAGAATTGCTTAATCCGCGAAGGTGTTACCATCAATACGCCGGTCCATGGGGATCAGGGAGAAAAAACAATCATCGGCAATAATGTCTTTCTAATGATTAATTCCCATGTCGGCCACAATTCTAAAGTTGGAGATAACAGCATCCTGGTCAATGGAACACTGCTGGCCGGTTATGTGACTGTTGAAGAAAATGTAGTGACATCAGGAAATGTTGCTATCCATCAATTCTGCAGAGTTGGCGGTTTTGTTATGATTGGAGGTTTGAGCAAGGTTGTTCAGGATATACCTCCTTACTTTATGGCTGATGGAAACCCGGCAGTAGGGCATGGGCTCAATTCTATCGGCCTGAAAAGAAAAGGTTTCAACCAGGAACAAAGAAATGTCATTAAAGATGCATATAAAATACTCTATTCCGGGAAGCTTCGCAAAGAAGTTTTAGAGGAACTAAAAGAGAAATATTCTCAAAGTGAAATGATCAACCGTATTATTCAATTTGTAGAAAATTCAAAACGCGGAATAATCAAATATAATGAAGATTAATACAATTTTTGTTTCGGCAGGGGAAGTTTCAGGCGATATTCATGCAGCAGATCTTATGCAAAAACTCAAGAAATACAATCCCGCTATCCGGTTTGTCGGTCTCGGCGGAAAGAATATGATTTCAGCCGGCCTCAATTCCATTGCGGAAGATGTTTCAACTCTCAGCACAATGGGTTTAACCGCTCCTCTTCGCTTTTACTTTAAAAAATACAATTTATATAAAACCGCTCTTAAATATCTGAAAACAAATAAAATCACAGCTCTCATAATGGTCGATAATCAGGGCTTTAATATCCCTCTTGCAAAAGCCGCAAAAAAACTGAATATTTTCACAATTTACTATTTTCCTCCCCATGTTTCCATCTGGGGAAAATGGAATGCCCCGATTCTAGCAAAAAATACCGATTTGATTATCGCTCCTTTTCATCACGATTATTTAGTATATAAACAATATACCGGTAAAGTGTTTTTTTTCGGCCATCCTCTTCTTGATAAAATTACCGGCACAAAAAAGCCGCAGTCTATTTATAAAAAATACGGCCTGGACCCTAAGAAAAAGATTGTCTCCATTATGCCCGGCAGCCGTTATCAGGAATTAGAAACGCTCCTTCAGCCGATGCTGGATGCGAGTAGAATATTGATTGAAAATCATCATATCCAGATCATATTACCAGTCTCACACAAAGATTTTGAACCTTATATCATTAAAAAATTAAAAGAAAATAAACTTATCAAAAAAATTAAAATAATAAAAAATGATTCTTACTCTGCCATGCGGATAGCCGATGTGAATATCCTCGCCTCAGGAACAGCATCTCTTGAATCGGTACTCCTAAAAAAGCCGCCTGTCATCTGTTATAAAATCTCGGCGAGTTCATTTTTTATCGGGAAACTGCTGGTAAAGAATAAAATGATCGGGCTTCCGAATATTATTCTTAATAAAAAAATCTTTCCCGAGCTTCTTCAAAAAGGATGCTCTGCTGAAAATATGGTAAAGGAAGCGCTTTCATTTATTTATCCTGATAAAGCAAAAAAGTCGAAATTGTCAACCTATTATAATGAAATTAAAAAAAAGCTGGGTGAAAGACCGGTAATCAGCAAAGCCGCGGAATTGATCTATAAAAGGATTTTTGAATGAGCCGGATATTGGGAATAGACTACGGCAGCAAAAGGATAGGGCTTGCTATATCGGACAAACTCCGTATTGTTTCTTCTCCGCTGGCTGTTTTACCGAATAATATTATATTCCCTGAAGAGCTAAAGAAAATCTGCACAAAATATCAAGTCAATAAAATTGTCATAGGTTATCCCTATTCTGAGAAATATACTGAAGCTTCCGAAGATGTCATGAGATTTTCTCAAGAATTAAAAAAATATATCAATATTGATATTGATTTTCAAAATGAGGAAAATAGTTCGATTTATTCTGAAAGTCTTCTTAAATCAATGGGAATTAAAGAAAAAAAAATTAAAGCATCGCTCGATAAATATGCGGCTCAAAAAATACTGGAAGATTATTTAAAATCAAAATGTTAAACAGGCTGAGACTGGTTCTAAAAACCAAGATTTTTTAAAATATCATTAAAATTGATTTGACAAATTAATCGTAATAAAAAAAGATTCAAAAAATATATCAATTGTTTATAATGAGCTTTCAATATTATATTAGAAAAACTAATAATATTTTTGAATTTTTCCTGTGATAGTTTGTTTTTTCATTAGATATTAATTAAATTCAAATTGGTATTTATTAAAAGCCCTTAAAAAGTCAAGTGTCTCTATTTTATGACACCTGTTAACAGATCAAAAGATATCTTATTCCAGTGTCAGAAATAAGAGAGTAATATTGTGGCATAGTATTTGCCACAATACATTAGGATTATTTATGCAATAATTACTCGGTTTTTTAATTTTTTTGGAGATATTAATGCGAAAGCAAAGAACCTTAAAAAGCAACATAGAATTTCAGGGAATCGGCCTTCACAGTGGTCACGCCTGCCAGGTCTTCGTAAAACCTGCCCCTGAAGATACAGGAATCGTTTTCCTGAGTAAAAGCGGAGCGACAAATCAATTCATTCCTTATAATGTTGAAAACGTTGTTGATACACAAAATAATGTTTCTATCAGCAACGGCAAAGCGCTTATTAAAACAGTGGAACATTTAGTTTCCGCTCTTTACGCCTTTCATATTGATAACTGCATTATAGAGTGCGGCTCAAATGAAATACCAATTCTTGACGGCAGTGCCCAGTCATTTGTTAAAAGCATAATCCAGTCGGGCATTATTGAACAAACAAAAAATAGAGAAGAATTTAGAATAATCAATCCCATCTGGGCCACTTTAGACGATAAATTTATTGTTGCTCTTCCCTACAACGGATTTAAACTCAGTTATACTATTTCTTTTCCGGATTCGCCAATCGGAACTCAAACCTATAATACAGAAGTGAATACAGAGAATTTTGTAAATCAGATATCAGAGGCCAGAACATTCGGCTTTATTGAAGACCTTGAGAATTATAAGAAAAGCGGCTTGGTTCTCGGCGTTAATTTCGATAATGTCCAGGCTTACAGTAAAAAGGAAAATAAAGTACTCAATTCATCCCGCTATCATGATGAACCTGTCAGGCACAAAATTCTGGATTTAATCGGAAGTCTTGGTCTTCTCAATTTCGATATAAAAGGCTTTATAATCGCTTATAAAGCCGGCCATACCATTGATGTCATGTTTGCAAAAAAGGTAATGAATATCTCGACCGGCCTCAATAAAATCCAGTCTGATCATTACTATCAAAGAGAGGGTAATTATTACTATCAGACCGCTAACATTAGCGATAATATTAAGATGCCCTCTTAATTAATTCCTTAATAATATCAATCTTTTTTATAATAACTTAATGCCTGTCAATAAGTTAAAGCAAGAGCTTTATTAAATCTAATGTTAAAAAGTAAGCTGCAAGTGTATTAAAAAGCACCCGATCCGGGAAAAATACCTTTTTTAATCTCTTTAAAGATTTGACAAACAAGCTAAGAAATTTTACAATAATGACTCGAATTTTATGAATGGGAGGATTCCATTGGCTACTCATATTAGATTGAAAAAGATTGGAAAATCGAAAAGGCCCTATTATCGAATAGTAGTATTGGACAGCCGTGCTCCCCGTGATGGAGCTTATATAGACTGCCTTGGACATTACCAGCCGATTGAAGATGCCATCAACACTAATATTGATTTGCAAAAATACGAAGAATGGATAAAAAAGGGTGCAAAGGTCAGTAATATCGTACGGGATATTGTTAAACGCGCTCGAAAAGCATAGTTTAATATTCTATTTAATAAGGATAAGGGGTATTACGCAATGAAAGAGAAAGAGATTGTAGAATTAATAGTTACAAGTCTGGTGGACGATCCAACAGCAGTGAGTATTAATGTCATTGACGGAGAGAAATCTACTATCTTAGAGCTTAAAGTCGGGCAGGGTGAAGTCGGTAAAGTCATCGGCAGGCATGGCGTTATTGCGAAATCAATTCGGACTATTGTTAACGCAGTATCAGTTAAAAATGGGCGAAGGGTAATACTAGAAATCCTGGATTAGGAAAATGGATTATCTTTCTATAGGAAAACTTGTTAAACCATACGGATTAAAAGGTCTGATTAAGACCGATTTTTATATAGATGATTTTAAAGATCTCAAGAGTTTTTCCCGTTTTTATATCGTAAATAAAATTGAGAACAGTGGTTATAAAGAGATCGTTTTTGAAAAAGTGACTCTGATGAACGGACGTTTTATAGTGAAAGTGGCCGGTTGTTCAGACAGAAACGAAGCGGAGCTTTTACGCAACAGGGAAATTTTCGTAGACGAGGCAGAGCTGCCGGAATTAAAGAAAGATGTTTTCTATATAAAAGATTTACAGGATTTGGAAGTTTATCACAAAGGGACAGCAATAGGAAAAGTATCAAATGTCCTCTTTATAGCGAATAAAACTATGCTGATTGTGAAATTATCAAATAGTAGAGAAATTGTCTTTCCCTTTGAAAGCAAATATGTAGAAAAAGTGGAATTAAAAGATAAAGCTGTTTATGCTCAAAATATAGAGGATTTTTTTTAAGAGAGATAAACGTGGTAATTAATATCGTTACCATTTTCCCGGAAATGATAACGGAATACCTCAAATACGGCATTATTTCAAGAGCCCTTAAAGAAGGGCTTCTCGGAGTAAATATATATAACCTGCGGGATTTCGCCATCAATAAGAGAGGCCAGATTGATGATGGTATTTTCGGGCACGGCAAGGGAATGTTATTCCGCCCGGAACCGTTATATAAAGCTATATCTGAAATTAAGAACAAGTTTCCCTCGAGTAAAGTCGTTTATTTAACTCCTCAGGGAAAGAGATTTAATAATTTTATGGCCAGGGAATTTTCTAAGCAGGAAAGCATAATTTTGATTTCAGCCCGTTATGAGGGCATTGATTCGCGTATTGAAGAAATGATAGTAGATGAGACGGTTTCAATCGGCGACTATGTTTTAACAGGCGGGGAATTGCCTGCGTTAATCACCCTGGATGCAGTAAGCCGTTTTGTAAAAGGTTCTATAAAAGAAAGTTCGGCACAGGATGAAAGTTTTGAGAACGGTCTTCTTGAGTACAGCCATTTTACAGAACCGCTGGAATTTAATGGATTAATAGTTCCCGAGGCATTAAGAAATGGGAATCATAATGAAATGGCAAAAATAAGACTGAAAAGCAGTTTGAAAAAGACTTATTTTAACAGAATTGATCTCCTGTTTGATTATAAACCGGAATTCAATACCGGAAACACGAAAGACGGATTAAAGAAACTCAAACGCGAGAATTCGCAAATGGCGGAATTCGTAAAAACTATACAAAATATCTCTAAGGAGTGGAAAGATGGCAGAAGAAACACAGTTAAATAAAGAGGCCGCGGAAGAGCAGAAACCAGAGGAAAATAATGCTGCTGCAGAAGCTGCGGAAACGGTAATTGCCGAGACCGCTAAAGTTGAAGAGCCTAAACCTGAAGTGAAAAAAGTCAAAAATTCTATTCTTGAAATTGAAAAATCCTTACTGGCTGAAAATAATAACGCTGCCAAATACCCGGTTTTTACAGCCGGCGATACTGTTAAGGTTTATGTCAAGATCATTGAAGGCGATAAACAGAGAATTCAGCCTTATGAGGGTGTTGTTATTGCCATCAGGCATGGCGGCGCGAGAAAAAGCTTTATCGTCCGAAGGATCAGTTACGGCGTCGCTATTGAAAGAGTATTTCCATTTTATTCAACTTTTATTCAAAAGATCGAGCTGGTCAGGAAAGGCCGTGTCCGAAGGGCTAAGCTCTATTACCTCCGCGGACGTTTCGGTAAATCCGCAGTCATTACCGAAAAAGTATAGAAAATGAAAATTCCTCCTGTTATAAGCATTCTCGAATACGAAAAGGATCTTTGGCAGCAGGGATTTCAGCATATCGCAGGAATTGATGAGGCCGGCAGGGGCCCTCTCGCAGGGCCCGTCGTTTCGGGTTGCGTCATATTCCGCCCCTATGTTGCCCTTGAAGGTGTTTACGATTCTAAAGCGCTAACTCCTCAGAAGCGAAGCGAATTATATGAGATTATACTGAATAATTGTGCCGGATACGGCTTGGGTATTGTAGATAATGAAACTATTGATCAAATCAATATCCTTGAAGCCACAAAGCTTTCCATGCTGAAAGCTGTACAGAGTTTAAAGATAAATCCGGATTTTATTCTAATAGACGCCGTCTCTATCAAAAGCAATATACCTTATAAATCAATTATTAAAGGCGATCAGAAAAGCTTTACCATAGCCGCGGCCTCTATTATCGCAAAAGTATACCGCGACCGGCTGATGGATAATCTGCATGAAGAATATCCCCATTACCTATGGAATAAAAACAAGGGTTATGGCACTGAAGAGCACAGAAAGGCCATACATGAGCATGGATTATCACCCTATCACCGGAAAAGTTTTACTGTTAAGTAATTTTTAATCCAGTCTGCGGTATTCATATAAAGATAATGATTTGATGACAGGCGATGCGGCGGCATTTTTAATCAACTCTCCCAATGTTTTCTTTGCTTCAATCTTTTTCCCGTCCTTTATATCTCTTATCGAGTTTTCATATTCAATAAATTCCTTTTCATATGAAGCCGGCTGTCCTTCATTAAGGCCGGGATTATATTGGTCTTCTTTTGAAAATATATAAGCATGAGACAAAGGCGCTTGAATGCCGGAAATATTTCTCTTATAAGTTAATGATTTTTGAATAATGTTTATCACGGCATTTATATTTTCCCTATTATTATAATATGTAAAAACCAGGAGCATCGCCTCCAGACTGAACTGCTTTTGAAAATCCTTCATCAGCATATAAGATTCCATTCCATGAATGCCGTTAGTAATATTATTACCGCATTCCAGAAAGCTCGAGTAAAAAAAGTAAGCATCCGGGGCTTTCATCTGGAACAGCTCTTTCTGGGCATTAAATCTATCGTTATTACCCAGCCTGCAGAGAAAGCGAAGTTCGGAAAGATCGTAATTATTCCTGAAAAAGACTTTTTCCAGCCAGTTCAGACATTGTGTATAATTTTCCGTCCTGAAATAGGAATAAGCCAGAATATAAGGAAGGTCAATCCTTATGTTTTTTAAATTATTTGCATTGGAAGCCGTTTCCCGAATAATCCAGTTGGTCATGTTCAATACAGCCTCATAATCCCCTCTTATAAAATCAGAAGCGATGGAATACGTCAGAATATCGGGCTCTTCCAGACCATAAACTTTGAGCAGATTCCGGATATCTCTCTGCTTAATCATCCAGCTTCTTATTATATATTCCAAAACTTCTACCTTCGGGACCGTCTGGCGCATCTCACTCATTTCAAGAAATCTATCAAACTCATCAATCTTCTGAAATTTTATATAGCTGTTAGCCAGAATAAAAAACATATTCGTATTACTCAGAGAAGTGAGAGCTCTATAAATAAAGTTCGTTTCTACAATGAACGGGGCATATTTTTCCACAACAGACTGGAGAGAATAAAATTTCAGATAATTATCCAGGTCTATAGTAAAATCAGTGTCATCAGGAGAGATAAAATTCATGAGCATTTTTTCTGAAGCGCTTTCAGCCGAAAGCGGTATTATATTGAGAAATTCCGAATAAAGATTATAGCTCTGCTTTTCAAAAAGAATATTTTTTATCTCCAGTAATTTATAATTTCCGCTCTGATAGAGATTTGTTAATATTGAGACGGCTCTCATACTGTCTTTCGGATATATTTCAATAGATAACTCAATTTCGCTTGATCTGTCGTCTCCATAGGACGCGCTGAAAAGAAAAATGGCAGTCAATAAACAATAGAGATTATATTTAAAATAATTCTTCATAGTAAATATTATAAATTGTAAAGAATTAAAACTCAATTCATAAAAAAAGCGGGCATTTTCATGCCCGCTTAACCGGTAATTACATTTTATTTTTCTATACCTCTATAGATCATGAATCCATCCTGGATAACAAGGAAAGTAAATGTTTTATCATTTTTATTCTTTCCGGCAAATGCTTTTAAATCATTGATATTTTTAATGGGATCGCCGTTTATGCCTGCTATGATCTGCCCTTCGGATAAAATCCCATAAAGAATGCTGTCTTCTTTAATTTTTGTTACCAGAACACCGTAATCAGCGCCATTTTGCTCAAGCAAGCCTTGAGGAGCTTCCGAAAATGAAGCACCCATGAATTCGCAGGATTCAGCCGATTTCTGAGGTTCTTCATTGTTTCCCTTCTGTCCATTTCCCTTTGCAGTTAAATCCGGTCTTTCCATCAGCTTTATAGAAAATTCCGTTCTTTTTTTATCCCTTAAGACCTGTATTTTAATTGTGGCGCCGGGAGTTTCACCGCCGACATCTGCCTGAAGCTCATCAGGCGTATTAACCGGATTACCGTTGATAGACAATATAATATCTCCCTTTTTAAGCCCTGCTTTTTCAGCCGGGCTGCCGTTCTCTATTTTGGAGACCATAACGCCTTCGTTATCCGCAAGCCCGAATAATTTTCTTGTTACGGAATCAATCGGTGTGATATTGATGCCGAGGTACCCGCGCTCGACTTTTCCATGATCGATAATCTGGTTCGCTATATTTTTAACAATATTAATCGGTACGGAATACCCTATACCCTGGAATCCGCCGGTTTGCGATTGAATGGCAGTGTTTATCGCTATAACCTGCCCTTTAATATTGACAAGCGGCCCGCCGGAATTACCCGGGTTAATTGCGGCGTCTGTTTGAATAAAGCGCTGAAAACCAGAAACAAGGCCCGGTCTGCCTACCGCGCTGACAACCCCTGTCGTATAAGTACCGCTCAGACCGTAAGGATTTCCGACAGCGATGACCAGATCGCCTACCTGAACTTCACTAGAGTCGCCAAGCGATATTACCGGCAGATTATCAGCGTTTATTTTAAGTATGGCAATGTCCGTATCCGGATCCACTCCGACAACTTTTGCATTAAACTTTCTGTTATCAGCCAATATAACGACAACCTTTGTCGCGTCTTTTACAACATGATAATTGCTGAAAAGATAACCGTTTTTTGTCACAATGAAGCCTGATCCGAGCATCTGCAGTTTCTGCCTGTATTCTTTCGGACCAGTGTTTTCATCACCGAAAAACCTTCTGAAAAAAGGATCGTTTAAAAATTCCCTGTAAGGATTCTGAACGATCTGCTCGCTTTCCACACTGATGCTGACTACAGCAGGCATGATGGCTTTAGCTATACTTCGGTAAACATTCTGAAGTTTAACAGCCACATCCATTCCATCCACATTATCCAGCTGCTTATCCTGTGTTTCAAAAGAAAGCCCTTTTGAAAATATCGTATTGCAGGATATAAAGATAACCACACCAGTTATTAAAACCAGTACTGCTGAAAGGGTTAATGCTTTTTTTATTCCTTTCACTAAAATCCTCCTTTTTATATCTTTTTATATTTAAAAATATAATAAAATTTTAAAAAAACATCAAGTTACTAAATCCACATACTACATTCGTAGTGTATAATATACTACAAGCGTAGTATTATGTCAATAGTTTTTAAAAATATTTTAAAAAAAAAATCACTTATCTGGAATTGAAGCGAGAATTTGACGGTTCTTATTAATACGCTCAAAGAGATTATTGACTACTTTATAATAATCCAGAGACCCGGATTTAATCCTGTAAAGTTCATCTTCCATATGCGGCAAATCGGGTTTTAACGATTTTATATTATCAGCAGCATCCGCGAAACCCACCGCCTGATCCCAATAGTTCCTGGCATGCTTGAAATAATACTCCGCTATATCATACCCGTCAAGATAATCTTTTTTATATTCAGCATTATAGAAATAGATATGCTCTTTCATATAGAGATAACCGTAATCGATATAACCTTTTGTCAGGAGAGTACAGATGTGCATCATCAGCAGATTTTTATAACGCTCATACTGAATTTCATCCGTAATAGGCGCCAGGGCTTTTATCGGGTGATCAAACGGGACTACATACGCCATTTCAAGAAAGTAAATATTCCTGCTGATGGAATCCTCGTCGGCATAAAGCCATTCATTATAAAGACGGAAAAAATCCTCCTTATAATGGATCTTCTCATGTATCGGTTTAAAGCCGAATTCTTTCAGATCAGCATATGATTGAGTAAAACAAAGAAAAATTATTAATAAAAAAAAGTTGTTTTTAAACATTAAGAAACCTTCCCGAATCTCCTATCTATTAAATCGGCAAAATACGGGAAAGATTGAGCCGCCTCTCAATAAGCTCCTTCTTTTTTCAAGACAACAGCTACCGCTTTGAACATTATAATGATATCAAGCCAGAGAGACCAGTTCTGGACATACCAGACATCGGTCTGCACTCTAAACTGATAATCCGTGTCGCTGCGGCCGCTCACCTGCCAGAGCCCGGCAAGACCGGGATAAACAGAATAATAGTACTGCTTGAACGTACCGTAGTATTTTTCAATCTCTTCCCTGACCACAGGCCGCGGCCCCACAAGGCTCATTTCGCCGCGGAGAATATTAATGATCTGGGGGAATTCATCTATACTTGTCCGCCGCAGGAAACGCCCGATCGGTGTGCGGCGCGGGTCGTCCTTAAGTTTAAAGCTGTTATCCCATTCTTTTTGGGCTTTCGGATTCTTTTGAAGAATTTTTTTAAGCCTTTTCTCGGCATCCATATACATGGTCCTGAATTTATAGATCTGAAATTCCCTTCCGTTTTTCCCGATTCTTTTCTGAGTATAGAGCACCGGTCCTCTGGAGGTTAATTTTATGAGAAGCGCTATAATCAGTAAAAAAGCCAGAATAATAATAAAGATAATGCCGGCCACAACAAAATCAAAAATCCTTTTTACCACAATATTCGGCGTTGAATTCAGATTATTATTAATCTTGATCATGAAGAGCTTTTCCATAAAAAGATAATGAAGTTCAGAATTGAATATCGCCACTCCTTTAATATCCGGTATTATAACAACCCTTTTAACATGTTTGTAAATTTCATTCACAAGCCCCGTCAATACTTCCTGATCAGAAGCAGGATTTGCAATAAACACGGTCTCAATCCTGAGCAGATTGACAAATTTCTTTATATTTCTGATACCCCTGTAAATTTTATAAATATGTCCGTTCACCGTCAGAGATCCTTCACGCTTTTTTGAATCATCCAGCAGGCCTATGACATCGTACCCCAGATGCTCTTCATTGGACAGTCCTTTAACTGTAATGACGGCGCTTTCTCCTGATCCAATGATGAGGACCGATTCTTTCCATATTCCGATTTTATATAACAGCTTCTTGCCCCAGTACCGGACAAAAGGCAGGATCAATACCATATAAAGCCAGAGATAGAAAAAAACAGACTTGGAAACACTGCCGTACATATTCCTGATAGCGATTGTCACAAAAATGAAAACAATGGCGATTGATACCGATTTAAATATTACTCGTGATTCTTCCCAGAACGGATAGCGCACCATATACAGTTTTTCTATCTGCAGAATAAAAATATAAGCGATGGGAATCCAGGGAATGGAAGCAAGATAATTAAACGTATATGTGAAAGTTGAAAAATTTTCCCTGCTGAATATATAGGTGAAATTAAAAAGCAGCGTAAAGTTCAGCTGGCTGAACACGGCAAAAAGCAATGCAATATAATAAGCTATAATATCAATACATATCAGTGAAAATAACTGCACAACTGATTTTAACCGGACTTTCATTCCAATCCCTTTTTTATTTTTTTAAGGACATATTATATATTATTTTTTTAATAAAACCAAGAATCCCCTGCCTGCATAGGCACATTATATGTGAAATGCCTCATGTTAAAGTTAAAAAAATAGGACTGCCTCAGCAGTCCTATTTTTTTATTAAATTATTCTATTCTTCAGCCGGCAGATCCTCGCTCTTATTGATACTGTCTAACACTTTGTCGGCTTTATCTTTTAATTCAGGCGGAACTTTCTTTTGCTGAGGTTCCCAGGATTGCTTTAAGGCTTTCTGGTAAGTTTCATAATCCATAGCAAACCTCATGACATAGCGGTAGTAAGTTTTGGATATACCGCCCTGCACTTCCTGAATATATTCCCAGTAATCAGCCACATTAACAGCCCCGCTGATATTGACATTCTTCGAGACGGCGGCAATTGTTTCTTCAAAATAAGCATCCAGCTCTGTATCATCATTGAGCATCCCGCTTTTAGCGACAGCAAATTCCCTGGTCGCTATCTGTTTGATCAATTCAGTTAAGCGCGCGATTTTCTGCGATTCAGCATCGATCCTGGCTTTTTCCTTGGTGTTTTTCTGACCTTCTACAGCCAGGAAAATAACCTTTCTGCCAATTTCATCCTTTCCTAATTCCCATCTCTTGTTAATCCAGACAGGGGTCGGATCTTCGCTCTTCTGCAGAACATAAATCTGAATCTTAGGAGCTGTAGTATCATCAGTCTTAGTCTGGGTTTGAGGTTCAACATCCGGTTTCTTAGGGCCGCATGAGACAAATAAAACCGCTATTAAAACCGCCCCTAATAGTAATCCAAGTTTCTTCATAACTATTCCTCCTTCGTTTTTATATATCATTATAACTTATTCCAGTGTAAATGTTAATTCATTTCCCCTAATTTCTTTTAAATCAAATTTTTCAAATCCCGGTTTGTCCGACAATGCCTCAAAAAGCCTGTCCACAGCGTCTGTGGGACTGCCTTTATACTGCAGATTATAATCGTAAACCATATCTTCCTTTGATCCTGATTTTAGACTGATATCAACAACACCGTCTATCTTTTTGACAGCCGTAGAAAACTTACTGGCGTCTTTGTAAGATTTTACTCCTGTAAGCCTTACAAAATAAAATCTACCATTATTGACATAATTTTTCAAGCTCAGCACAAGATCGTCTTTAATTTTTTTTGACGCTTCGCGCATACTTGTCTTAATCGAAGCCGCAAGGGAAGCCGATTCATACTGCTGTCCACCTTTTTCAATAGTGGCAATTAGAGCGCCTGTCGTCCGGACAAAGACTTTTAAATTAATGATCGCGTGCGCTCTATTCCCCTGATAAGTAACCGACGGTGTAACCTCGGCGTAAAGTTCCGCAAATACTTTCTGGGCTAAAAGAAGACCCACTCCCACGCTTCCGCTGCCGGCTTCATGTAAAAGCGTTCTTTCATTAGCCAGCTTTTCAACTGTTTCCAGGTCAAATGTCTTAATATTCAGAGAAGAAAGCTCCCGGTTCAGATTATCGACAGACCATTTAGCGTAATTTTCCTGATCGGGATCGGCTTTAATGCCGGGATCCTGCGGATTGTAATATACCAGAAAAGTCAGCGAAGATATATCAACACCGCTGAGATCAATATTTGATGCAGATGATTGAGATTCCTGAGGATTATTAACTGTGGCTATTGTAGTTGTTGCGGCTGAAGATGCCGCTGCTGTTTCTTTCATACCCAGAGCATCAAGATCTGATTTAAGCTTTTTAATATTTACATAAGCCTGCAGTCTTAAAACCAGATTGCCGTTAGAATCCCTAGAATTGAAAATCCATCTCTTCTGTTTTTCCGGCAGGGTTTTTTCCACTTCGCCCAGTATATATCTCCTCGCAACAGGATAGGGTAAAAAAGCCTTTTCAATGTCCGCCTTGTTTTGATTATACTTCTGTTCCCCCAGTAGATACAGCGACGCTTTTCTGATCACATCCGCATAAGCATTATTCCGCGCATCCCCGAAATCATCGGCCATACCTTCGCCGATAAAATCCTTGTCATCAGGCAATGTATTCTGGACAATCAATTGAGTATTATTTTCATTATCCAGATCCGGCCTGACAGCGGTTTTATTACCGGTTGAAGTACAGGCGGTATTAATAATAAACAAAAGCATTATTGCTATAATACCCGGATGCACTATTCTATACATAAAAAGCCCCTTTTCATTATTTTAATAATAGTATCACTCTTTGTTATAATTTTCAAGAAATAATATCAGCTATTTCTCTTTTTAAATAAAGGCCTGATCAGGATAATCACACCTAAACCGATAAAGAATACGGCTATCAGTACGCTTGATTTATATATTCCTCCGAAGAATAAAACAGCCAGAACAGTCAGGACAAAAACAGGGATGAGGAGTCCTGAGTTTCTTGTGGCCAGATACAGGCAAAAAAGCCCGAAAGCGGGCGCGAGCATATAATGAGGCCATGTTGCGTCGGAATTGGACCAGGAGGTGAAATTAAGCCATAAAAAATATACTGTCAGATAGAGTAATATGCCTCCGGGAACAAGAACGCCTACAGCCTCCTTTTTTTTCTCCAGAAGGAGCTGTGCGAAAATTAAAACCGGGATCAGCATAAAAAGAGGCCATAATTTTGATAGATTAAATTCCGGAATGAAACTGCCGAACAAAAAGAATATGCCGGCTAAAATAAGTAAAATCCCTATAACGGGAAGTCTTAAATTCATATGCTTTCCCTGCAAATCTTTCTCGCCATTGCCCATAAATTTCCTCCTTATTTTGATTAAAGAATTCTATTAATCTTTGAAAATCAATTAATATGATATGCCCGAAGTAAATATTCAACTGGTGAAAAAATCATCCGTCATAATATTTTTGCATGATAAATTCCGCGATATTTTTCGCTCCGCCGGCTCCGCCCATATGCGTCTTTCCCATAGCGCCTCTTTTTTTTCTTTCCTCCGAATGGTCTAAAAGATAGAGGATTTCATTTACGGCGTCCTGAGGGAATTTTTTGGTGATTTTGAGCGCGCCTCCCAAAAGTCTTTCCTGCTCCGCCATTCTGCGGCCTGTCGTTTGAGGCCCGGAACCCGTAAAGCCTATGATGGGTTTGCCTATTCCGGCGGCCTGTTCATTAGCGGTGCCGGCCAATCCGATTATGATGTCGGACCTGCTCAAAACTTCTGTAAAAAGACCATGGCAGAGAATAACTTCGGCAGAGCCTTTTTTGAGGAAAGAGTATTCTTTTTCTTTATTCAATGCCCAGCCGAAAGCAGAAGCTTTATCTGCGATTTTTTTATCAGAGAGTGTCCCGGCAAGCGCCGCCAGAAAAGACAGGTCTTTTTTTGAAGAAAGAATATCGACAACCTCCAGTATCTTTATGAAATTGTCATAAGCCTCTTCCCGGCTTCCCGGCAGAATACCGACGGCCGGTTTATTTTTATTAATTTTAAGCTTTAAAGATTTAACATCGAGCTCATCCATCATGGGATTGCCCATAAAAAGGGCTTTCAACCCCTTTTTCTTAAGGTTTTCGGCGGTGAACGCATCATGGGTCAATAAATAATCGGTATTTCTCCTGATATACCATTCTTCTATTTTATAATGGGGTTCTATATAGTCCGACTTGGCAGGGGCCAGAAAGACAATGGGACAATTTTTCAGGGCCCGCCGGGTTAGAAAAAGCAGGGACACATCCCCGACAACAACACAAAGCTCTATTTCATCACGGTTTTTTTTTATTTGATTAACGAATTTTAACAGAATGGGGGTATGGAATAAATCGGACAGGAAACCTTTGAGGCTTCTTGTGGGGAAGCCTCCGGAAGGAGGTACATAGGAAGAAAACAGGAGCTCTATGCCTCTTGATGAATAATCCCTGCCTTCACTGATAAGAGAGGCGCCCAGGACTTTTTTTGATAGCTTTTTCCCTTCAAGAAGCCGCTTTAATTCCACGGCAATAAGAGCGGCGCTGCGATCCTCCCCGAAGCAATTGCTGACAAAAAGGATTTTTTTCTGCATTTTATGAGCCGGCGAATTCCTCAAGCACGCTGTCCTCAATGTCGGCATTGGTCGCTACATTCTGGACATCATCATGATTTTCAAGCTCATCCATCAGCTTGAGAAGCGACATGGATTTGTCTTTTTCAAGCTTCATCGGATTCTGGGGAAGTCTCGCAATCTCTGAAGAAATGATGGCGACATTTTTATTTTTCAAGCCCTGCAGGACCTGGCTGTAATTTTCAACGCTTGTCAATACTTCAATAACATCATCATTCTTTTTTATATCATCGGCTCCCAATTCCAGGGCTATTTCCATTATTTCATCCTCAGTATGCTTCGTGCCATCAACGCCTATATAACCTTTTCTATCAAACATCCAGCCCACGCATCCCGCTTCACCCAGGTTTCCATTATGCTTGGAAAAAATCTTTCTGATTTCAGCCGCCGTTCTATTTTTACTATCGGTTGTAATATCCATAATCACGGCGACTCCGCCCGGGCCGTAGCCTTCGTATACTAATTCCTCATAGATCACGCCTTCAATTTCGCCTGTGCCTCTTTTTATTGCTTTATCTATATTATCCTTGGGCATATTGGCTTCTTTGGCCTTATCGATCGCTGTTCGCAGGCGGGCATTAGTATCGGGATTGCCGCCGCCGTATCTCGCCGAAATAATAACCTCTTTGACTATTTTAGAAAAAAGATTGCTTCTTTTCGCGTCCTGGGCGCCTTTTCTCTGCTTAATATTGGCCCATTTATTATGACCTGACATGGCTACCTCCAACTTTTAAGGTGAAAGATTTTATCATATAATTGAATTAAATTCAAGTATTGGAATGAATAGTGCTTCTGTCAGCTAATAATTGAAAAATTGTATTTCCCGGATTATAATTAATATGGGTTATTAATGGAATTTAATAATTAAAACATTAAGGCAGAGGGTTATTTCATTAAATAATACAAAGGAGACATCCTTGGCAAAACGGAAAATAAGCCCTTTCCAATATTTCCTTTATATTCTGGAATATATCGTTGTGGTACCGCTCGGTTTTTTCCTGAGGCTTCTGCCCAGGAATGCCGCTTATTTTATAGGCGACATGATCGCCAGGCTTGTATTTGCACTGGAACGGCATTATAAAAGTAAGGGTTACGCAAGTCTTGATATTATTTTTAAAGATAAACCTCTTTCAGTTCATGAAAAAGAAGAAATTATGAAAAAATTATACCGCAATATTGTCCGTTACGGCATTGAATATCTGAAATTAGGCCGGGTCACGGATAAAAATTACAAGAAATATGTTACCCTTGAAGGCCTTGAGAATATTGATAAGGCGCTGGCCCTCGGAAAAGGCCTGCTGTTCGTCACGGCGCATTTCGGAAACTGGGAATATCTCGGCAGTGTCCCGGCGAAACTCGGTAAAATCGGCGCCGTAATTATCAACCGCCAGTTCAATCCTTTTACCGATGTCTGGATTAAAAACATCCGTGAGAAAAAGGGCAAAGTCAAATGCTTTTACAATGAAGTGGGCGATATTAAACAAATCATTGATTTTCTCAAAAAAGGGGGGATTGTCGGGTTCGCTGTTGATCAGACCTATTATTTCAAACCGATTTTCGTTCCGTTTTTCAACTTACAGTCTGCCACCGCAAACGGCCCCGCCCGTTTCCACCTGAAGTACGGCGCTCCTATTATGATGGCATTCAGCATCAGACAGCCCGACGGCAAATACCTCCTCAAATATGAAGAGGCCGTTTCTTTTCCCGATACAGGGAATTTTGATGAAGACTGTAAAACGATCATGACATGGATCAATAAGCGCTATGAGGAATATATCATTAAATATCCCGACCAGTGGTTCTCTCTCATCCATGGCCGCTGGGAACGGAACAAACCCGAAGATTTCAAAGATATTGAATGGAATCCGTATTGATAAAATATTGAATATAAGAAAAGCCTCCGGATTAATCCGGAGGCTTTTCTTTATTAGTAATAATTTACTTGGTAGGTGTCAACTCAGCTTCAGGTGCAATAGCGTCCACTATGAGTGTGATGCTGACTTCGTCGCTTGCGTTCCCGACTAAGTCAAAAGCTTTCGCTTTGATCGTATGAGTACCGCCCTTGAGTTTAATCGGGCTCTGGTAATCTATAGCCTGGCCGTCATCAATTGTATAAGTCACATTGGCAACAGCTGTTTCAGCATCCGTGGCTTTGATCTTAATCTGAGCCGAGCTGGAGATATATTTATTGCCGTTTGTTTCATAAATAGAATCAACAGAGAATTCAAGCTTCGGCGCATTCAGATCCATAAAAAACACATAGGTCTGGTCCTGACTCGCGTTGCCGACATTATCTGTCGCCTTATATGTGATCTTATGGAGACCATTCGCAATGACAGGGGCAAAAGGCTTTGAATAAACAGCGGCAGCCGCATCATCCAGCTTATACTCGATAGACTTTACTCCCGAAAAGTCGTCTTCAGCGTAAATGCCGAAATTAACATTTGAACCCACATAAGAAATGTCCTTAATTTTCACTACTTTCTTATCGCTTGAAAGATTCACCTTGGGAGCAGTCTTATCAAGAATAAATTCATAGTATTTAATCGGAGAAACATTTCCCACATTGTCTTCAACCTTATAAGCGATCATATGCTTCCCGTCTGTAAAAAACGCCAGAGGGTTCTCATACACCCCGAACTGGGAATCATCCACCATCACATAAACCAGTTTTACTCCTGAGCCTTCATCTTTCGCGTCAATTTTAAACTTGATATCAGGAGACACATAATCCATCGATCCGTCATTATACACAAGACCTTCCGTCGCGACTACTTCTTTTTCCTCTGTAACCGCATTGGAAGACGTTGTAACATTAGATGAACTCGTAACATTAGATGAAGTCGTCACTTTTGACTTATCTCCCTGGTCGGGAGCCGTGGTTTGCTGCGCATAAGCGGAAACAATGCCAACACACAAAAAAACAACTGCCATTAATCTGATTTTACTCATATTATTTCCCTCCTTTTCAAATTCTAATATTTTTCATTCGGGTTTCCCTTAATGGGATTTCCGATATGTATATAATGCGTCTTATCGAAAGGGACCTTTCTTAGAGTCTTTATCAATAAGACTCTAATAATAGCCAAAAGATAGTAGCATAATTTTAAAAAAAATACAACTCTTAATTTCTTTTTTTATCCTTAATACATTAAATAAAATATAGTTTAAGATTGAAGTTTCGGGAAGTAAATTTATAAAAAAAATTTAAGGGCCTTCTAATAAACCGGTAGAATACTTGAATATCAAGAACATCTTTATCCCGGTTCCAAAAACTTAGGCTGGTTCGATAAACTCGTCACAAGTTTTGGGGCGCCTTTCTGAAACATTTTTATTCAATTACTTCTTTCTTAATAAATGACCTTTCATCAAAGTCCAGCATCTTTTTAATATCAAGGATCAAATAAAGGCTCTCCTCGATTTTTACAAAACCCTGTACCAGCGCTTTATCTATTCCTGTTTTTCCCATTCTTTCCGAATTCTGGATCTGCCCGGCTTCTATTGAAAAAACCTTGTCCAGAGCGTCAACGGCAAAAGCCACAAGCACGCCTTCAATATTTATGATGATCAGCTTCTTTGTTTTCCGGCTTTCTTTCTGCCAATTGTCTTCCTCTGCTTTTTCCAGAAATTCATCCTTCAAACCCAGTTTTTTCCGTATGGAAATAACCGGAATAACCATGCCTCTCAAGTTCATCAGCCCTTCAACAAAAAAAGGAGCGTTCGGCAGGGTTGTTATATTTTCTTCCCTCACCACTTCTTTGATATCCAATACATCAATACAATACTTATTACTGGCTATTTCAAAACTGACATATTGTTTTTCCATATCCGCTCCGCTGAATGGGAATGAATTCTATTATTGGCGATAAAAATTAATATCAATAAAGCTGTTCCATCCATAGGCTTTTTCACCGCTGTCCGGATATCCATACAAATAGATGTCCTTTACGCCGATGAGCAAATCCTTATCAATCTGAACTCCAGTCTTAACCTGATTAAAGAGGCTCTGGACATCCAGTGTAAAATAAAAACCGACTGATTTCTCCTCTTGTGCCGTTTTGAAAAAAGACGGCAGCCTTTCCAGAGAGCCGTTTTTGTTATCATAGATATTTTTCACCAGGTTTGTCAAAACATCTTTATCGGTGGAAAAATAGAGATCGTTCTCAATAACGCCGTAATATATGGAATAATTTGTTGTTTTGTAATGATAAAAAGGCTTCGCGAATAAATCAAAAGTATAAATCTGATTGTCCGTCTGAAGTATGGCATTTTTAACCGAATCCATAAAAAGGTCCGCGGTTTTCGGGTCTTTTATTCCTATAGAGCCGTAAAGCACATATTCATTTTTTGACGAATCGAATTTATCTATCACAATTTTCAGCCGGCCGTCCGAATTATTGACCAGATCCCTTTCAAGATTTACTTTATATTTATTTAAGAGTTCGCTGACAAGACTTTTTTATCCCGAGTATATTGATGCTGTCAATATAATTATAATATTTATACAGCATCGGCATATTCATATAAATCTGGCCGACAAGGGCCGGGTTTCCCCATGTATAATCCAGCATATTATATTTTTCTGAGGCGGCCACATCCCGGAGATTCTGCATATAAAGCGTCTGGTTGGATGAAATAATACCGGCGTAACACTTCACCGAAATATTCTGCTCGGCAGGATCAATAATAAGCGCTGTAAATCCATAGGGAAGTTTAATATTTGCCGTAACGCCGATCGAAGAAGAAACTCCGCTTAAATATTTGCTTTCCATCCATACAAAATTTCTATCCCAGTTAAACCCCAGTTTTTTCGCCGAAATCTGAAACCCCTCATTATTTTCCAGACTCTCTCCCGCAATAAAGCTCAATGCGGATTTATTCTCGGAAAAGGCGACATAATTCCCGAAAAACTGGTAAGGGACCGAATCCTTCAAATTATTCTTTATAAAAACCCCCAGTTCTTTTTTTGATTTGACCGGGATAAGCAAATAACCGGTATCATTTGAAATATGGACAAAACTGAGCGGGCTCTTTATATCAACACCGGCTTTTTCAAGGCTTTTTAAGTCGAACACATCAATTCCGTATGAACTTCTGGAATCCGCGCTCATTTGAAGGAGCATCTGATCATAATTCTTTGAATAAAACCGTTTCATCAGGCTTTTTGTTGTATTAATGAGCGATTCCACAGAAGGAACATAGATCATAAATTCACAGGACCGGATATACTTCTGAATTTCAGATGAATAGAATAATTGGAATTGAAAAATCAGAAGAAGCAATATCAAGAGCCGTTTCACATGATCACCTCATTATTGTTATAGACATCTCTTTCAATAAATTTGCTGGAAAAAACATTGTTTATGACTTTAGATTTCAGATTGACTGTATCGGAAAGATCAAACTTATCGGCTTTAACCATATCCTGCAGGACATCAATGCTTCTATTATTTTCAAGAGCCATTCTGACCGCGTCAACAGTTGACATCCTGATGCTTTTCTGGAAAAAACCCATACTGACTATGCATTCGGCCGAATCAGCTGAATTAACCTTTTTAAGTATGCGGATCTTTTTAATTCTTAATCCCAGCTGATCAAACAGTCTTTTCGTGTTTTCAGCTTTTAAGAACAAATTGGCAAAAACGTTCTCATCAAACACATTGCCTATTGTCAGAAATACGCTTTCATCTTTTATGTTCTTGCCTTTTGCTTTCAGGATAAGAAAATACCTGTCTGTCTGAGCCTCAAAAAAAAGCTTGTCTATATTCATTGCCTGCCATTTTCTTTTGCTTTTACCGAAAAAGGAATTAAAAGCTTTTACCAATCTTTTGATCATAAAACCAACCTATCTAATTATATATATCCGCTACTATAATTTAATGACATATTCAAAAAAAATCAAATTATTCCTTGGGCTGAATCTGGAATGCCGGCTGATTTTTTCCGCAATATTAAAATATTCTATTGCTGTTTTTTTTAATAAACCATGCTCCGCTATAATTTTGACAAAATGACTGAATGCCATTAGAATTCTTTCGCGAGTGCTAAAGGGGTTAAAAGTGGAAACAAAAAATAAACGCGGTATAGCGCTGAATCTTTTCATATTAGTTCTTATCCTGGCCATAATTGTATTCGTTTCAATAAAATATGCCCCTGAAATCACAAGGCTATTGAGCACACCGGAAAAATTCAGGGAATTTATTTTGTCTTTCGGCCCTTTGAGCGTTTTAATATTCATGTTATTCCAGGTGCTTCAGGTCGTTATTGCCGTAATTCCGGGCGAGATTGTGCAGATAATGGGCGGGTATATCTTCGGAACCTTTTTTGGTACAGTCTATTCAATCATAGGAATAGCCGCAGGTTCTATTATTGCCTTTTTTATAGCCAGGCTGCTCGGATTTAACCTGGTAAGAAAGCTGGTCCCGGAAAAGGATTTAAAGAAATTTGATTTTTTAATTAACAATCCGTTATCCGAAATTATAATATTTTTCCTGTTTCTCATACCGGGCATTCCAAAGGATACCCTCGTATACATTGCGGGTCTGACGCCGATTTCGCCGCTCAAGTTTCTTGTTGTAAGCGCTCTGGCCCGCCTGCCGGCCCAGATCGGATCGTCTTACATCGGCGCGCATATTCAGGAAAAAGATTATATTCCCGTAATTGTGGTCTCGGTTACCGCCTGCCTTCTGTTTGTCATAGGATTTCTCTATAAGGACCGTTTCATCAAACTGATCCACGAGAAATATTCCCGAAGGGACGTTAAACCGGATGGGAAAAGTGATCAAAACTTGTCCTAAATTTCCTTCAATTTCAGATATTTTTAAAATCTACCCTTTTGATAGCATTTTTTTCAAATCGAACTTATTCTGCGTCAATTCCAATAATAATTGGAAACCAAAGCCAATGTAAATAGCCACAATCATATGCAGCTGTGAAAAATACTGTTTTTGCGTTGCAACTGTAAAAGGGTCCACCTGGAAATTAATGAACTTGATCAGCATCAGGTAAGAAATAACGAAAGCGGCAATCGTGTAAATTGTCCAGATCTTATCCCGTATAAAGAAAAAGATAAGTCCGGCCAAGGCAAAAACAATACCCGGCCAATCAAATTGATTGACCGTTACATTAAACATGGTAAGAATCTGGCCGCCAAGATTGATATATTCATTACCCCCGCCGCCGCCGTACTGTTTACGGAACATATGGTTAAAAAGGATATCCAGCGTCTGAGTATCGCCCCAGCTTAAGGGCTTCGGGTCGGGCAGAGGAGCGAGGGCCACGGCCCTGACCATAAGATATAGGTATAGCGTCATCGCGAAAATAAACATCCATCCGCTGTATGTCAGTATTTCGATCATTTTATCCGCCAGCCCGTAATCCACTTCCGATTTTTTTATAACAGAATCGAAAATCCCGAAGAAGAATACAACAACAATGGCTAATGCGGCGAGGATGATAATTATAGGGTCGATTTGCGTTTGCTGCATCATTCCCTGTTGAAGCCCTGTATTATCTGCCGTAGTGAAACCGAATAAATATTGATTGGTTTGAGGAACAGTTTGATTGTTATTTACAAAAATGGAAAATGCTATAAAAGCCGCTATACCAATTACTACGGATATTCCATAAACGACTCCGGCTGTGCTGATCCCAAAAGATTTTTTAACTTTTACAAGAACCGTATAAAGGGTAATATAAGCGGGCACAAGAAAGATGCCGATCAGAATAAGAGGCAGATGGAGCGGATAAATAAGCCTGATAGCAAACAAATATACATAGAGCAAAATAATGCTCGTGATAAACAGAATTCCAAGAATGATAAGCCCCGGAATTCTGGCGGCGAACTCTTTTTTAAATTGTTTCGTCCCGTCCTGCACAATAATAAAAATGGTAAAAGGCAGCATAACAATGAAAAATGCGGCAATAAACCACAAAGGAAGCATATGATCAGTAAGAGAAAGTCCCATGATGAAACCGAGCAGGATAGTCATCCTTTCCGCAAAATGGATTTTTGCCTCATTCCTGAAATACATCATTTCTTCATACCAGAGCACCATGACAAAAAGCATCGCCGCGACCAAAAGTACGTTCAAGGAATAAAATTTTCCGCTCGCTGAGGATTGCTGCCAGAAATCATAGGAAAAAGCGAAAATGAAAGCCGCCGCGACGGCCGGCAGATGAACCGAAAGCGATATTTTGCCTTTGTCCCGGTTGAAGCCCAGCAGCTTAACCAGAACAAGGTATAACATAAAAATGGCAAAAGCGCCGCTGAAAGCCACATAAAGGTTCACACGGTGCGCAATATCACCCAGCGGAATAAAGGTAAAAACCTTGCCCAATATACCGTAAAGCGGGTATCCCGGAGGATGACAGGCGCCCATCTGGTATATTTCAGTTGTCAGTTCGCCGCTATCCCCGGCGATAACACCCGGCGCCATCGTCCTTATGTAAACAATAAGGACTATCAATGTGATGACGGAAGCGATGATAAGATCAAACCACTTGATCCTGTAAGGCATGAAGCCTTTAGGATAGATCCCCTGAAATATTTTACTTTCTTTTATTTCGTTTGCATCATTCATAACAACAACCTTTTTACCCCGCAGAATTATTATTCAAATATTTTATTTTGAAAACTGAAATATCGCAATAAATAAACTAATTTCAAGAATATATTTTCAAGCGGGGCCTTTATGTGATTCCTCTTAATTGACAAATCTTTTTCTTTATAATAGAATGGTTTACATTGAAACAAAAGAGGTTAAATGATTAAAATGAGCCGATTTATTCTACTTTTATTATTTTTTTCAATTCCGTATTTTGCTCATACCGTTATCATTGAATATAAATGGCCGCCGACAGCTCCCGAATATCATATTATCATCGCGACAAATCTGTCTTTTTATTTCCCGGTTGTTGATGATACGGTCAGCGCTACAAACTACATTATCGATCTTGAACCGGGACGCTATTACTTAAAAATCGCCCCGGTATTAAAAGGCATAGAGGGGCTTTTCTCAGAACCAGTGGCTTTTTCCGTTGCTCAGAGCGATTTAAACGGCAGAGGCAGACTGACAAATGTTTATCCTCCCCAATCGACGGAAGAAGAACTTGAATCGCAGACAAATCTATTAAAATGGAACTGCGTCATTAAGACAAACAGCCTGATTAATTTAAACTCAAGCCTCTATTATGCTGTCGACACTCCTAAAGAATTCAAAAAAGCAAACGGCCTGCAGGTAAAAGTCGATACAACTCAAATGGAAGAAGGATACCATACTCTCTATTATAAGCTTGTTAACCCGCTGGGGCTGGAAGGAAAGATTTCTTCGGTGAAATTCCTTGTTGAACACACCCCTCCGGAACTTCAAATCCTGCCGGACCAATATAAAGAATACGGCGATAAAACCTACCTTTACCCCGGCAGTCATATCCTGTTTGTATGCCAGGACAAATGGGGGTTTTCAAGAAGCTACTTCGGCGTGAACAGCAGACCGGTTAAAGGCAATTCATATACAGTATCACGTGAAACAAACACGCTCAAGACCATCAGCTTTGCTTTGAATAGTATTAATAGCGAAAACCGCCTTGTTAAAACATTTTCTGTTGATATTGATCCTCCGCAGATCATCCTTTTTTTAAATAAGAAAGAGGTCACTGGGGCCATGGGTTCAATGGGCGATAGTATAATTACAATGAAAATAACCGATAATACCAGAGTGTATCAATATTATACGGTTCTGGACGGAAAAATGAGCAAAAATATTCCTCTTTCCATAAAATATCTGAAAAAAGGCCCTCATCTTCTGAAAGTCGGAGCGGAGGATATTTTTGAAAACAGTATAGAAAAGTCATTCAGGATCGAAATAACGGAAGACCAGGCGCTCACCAGGTGGCTGGTTTATCCTGTTAAGGAATAAAATATGAAGAAAAAGGAAAATATTTTCCCCTGGATCATTTTATTAACATTAGCGGCAGTTATCTGGATTCTCATCAATATTCATATTATTTTTCTTTCGTCCGGCAGGACAATAGTCAGCGTAAAACCCGGAGGAAAACAGGCATCCAGTATTTCCAGCGCCGGGGGTTTAGTCACACCGGGCGGCACCCTGCAGATCCCGGAAGGAAAAGTATTATTCGGCAGAACAGCTTATCTGCCGAATTCACTTAAAATATTCATATTTAACAGTTCCAACTGGATCAAACTGGAACCCGGTCAGCCTGTTTTTGAAAAAGATCAGATAAAGACATCCCCGTCTTCCCAGGTTGATATTAAAATGAATGACCTGAATAAAATCCGCATCCTGGAAAATACTGAAATTGAGCTTATATCTTCATCCTCAAATAAAGAAAAAAACAGCGGCCCTCAGATAAAAATCATTTCAGGTAAAGTCAAGGCCGCATCGTCCCTTGAAGTTACAGTTGATAACGGACTGCACGTTTACGGAAATTCGGTTTTCACAGTTGAAAAGAAAGACAAAATAACAAGAATAACCGTATACAGAGGCAGCGCCGAGGTCAGTTCGGGAGGAAAATCGGTCCTTGTGAAAAGAAACCAGGGGACTTTAGCCGAATCCGGGAAAGCGCCTGAAGAGCCCTTTAATCTTCCTTCCGCACCCCGGCAGATCAAGCTCAGTACTCATTGAGATACGGATAAAACTAAATAATTTACTTTTTTAAGTAAGAAATTTATAATTTTTCTTAATTCATAGATAAGGACAATCAAATTGGAACAAATAAAAAAAACGGCATCTCTGGAAAAAATCTGCTCTGTTTTGCTGTTGATTTCTTTTTCCTTCAGTCTTTTTGCAACACCTTTTTTATTTTTCCTCTTCTGCGCCATGATCCTTTTTATCTTCAATTTACTCAGAAATAAAAATCCGCTGTCCCTGCCTCTAAGCGCCCATGAAATACTTCTCTTTATTTTCATGTTTTTTCTTATGATATCCTCATTGTTTTCCAAAAATCCCATAGGAGCATGGCAGGGATTCGGGGTATTCAGCTTCTACATCCTCATTTATTTTTATTTTAAAATCATGCCGCTTAAAAGAAAACAATTTGAAACCATCATTTACTGTATTTGCGGCTGTGTTTTATTGAGCTGCGGTTTTGCCCTTTTCCAATACTTTATCATCAGGGGAGACATCGATGTCAGTCTCTTCGGGCATAAATATTTTACAATATACCGCGTCATACCCTGGGTTGAACACAAACCTCTGATCTCTATTTTTGATCATCCGGCGCGGGCAGGAAATCTTATATCCATTTTATTTGCCGTTATTTTACCCTATCTTGTTTTAAATTTTAAATCGATTAAATGGCCCGTAAAAACCGTGCTGATTTCGGCTCTTTTCATGTCTTTATTGGCTATTTACCTCATGCATAACAGGGAAGCGATTTTATCAGTCATAGCCGCGTCCCTTATCTGCGCCGTTCTGCCCAGGAAATACATCGCGTTATCCGTTATCGTCATCATGGCCGTTTTTTTCATCGCTTTCAAGAGCGATAAGCTCATTTCCACTCTTCAAAACCCGCTGGAATCGCCGAATGTCCGGCCCCGCGTCATGCAATACGAGGCGGGTTTGTCAATATATTCAAAACATAATCTTTTATTGGGAATAGGGCTTCTTAATTTTGAGACCGAATTTAAAAACAACTATTCCAACCGGTCCGGGTATGATGATGTGGCCTATATCCATAATAATTATCTCGCTTTGCTGGTGGAAACCGGGATCCTCGGGATAATCGCTTTTTACGGCTTTGTTTTGATGTTCATTATCTCTCTTATAAAAAACAGGGGCAAAAGCTGGAATACAGTTACTCTTTCAACGATTTCAGTCATGGCAGGCTTTTTGATCAGCTCCATTTTTGACGCCATACTCTATGTTGTCCCGGTCGGCGCATTCTTCTGGATCATAACCGGGCTTTCCCAGAACAGGACGGCTTTGACAGAACAAGAGAATAATTCTATAATTATCAGTTCAACAAAGGATTAATAAAGAGGTTTTGATGCCCCTGAAGGTTTCAATAGTCATGCCTGTTTACAACCGCGGCTTTATGCTGAAGCAGGTCATAGAAAGCCTGCTCGGCCAGACATACAAAAAAATCGAATTCATCCTGGTGGACGACGGCTCGACCGATAACACGGCGGATGTGATTAAAAGCTTTCCGCAGGTCAGATATGTGTACCGGCCGAACGGAGGCTGCGCCGCGGCCCGCAATACCGGCATCAAAAACGCTTCGGGCGATATCGTTCTTTTTATCGACAGCGATGTCATCTGCCCCGCCGATCTGGCCGGAACGCATGCCGCCTGCCATGAAAAAGACCCCTGCATTATTGTCCAGGGCCAGCTGGTGCGCATTGTCCGGCTTGAAGACGCCTGTAAAGTCCCTTTTTCCATGATCCATTACTCCCGCTCTTTTTTCGACACCGCGAACGTGTCGGTCAGGCTGGAGCACCTTAAAAAAGTCGGCGGTTTCGATGAAATAACCTTCCGGAAGGGATGGGAAGACCTCGATATCGGCCTGCGGCTTCTTGATTCAGGGCTTAAGGTCAGGCGCCTGGTGAAGAAAGCCTATGTCTGGCATTACGAGGGCGATTATTCCCGCGAGGCCGTCATGGAATTTTTTAAGGACCGGTACAATGAGGGACAGCAGGCGGTCCTGTTTTACAGGAAACACCCGACCTTTGCAATCAAACAGATGGTGATGGCCACCGGCTTCTTTTTCCTTCTCAGCCGGCTGTTATTCAGCGAATCCTATCTCAAGTCCGCTGAATTTTATAATAAGATAAAAAATCTTATCGGCAAGGGCCGGATAAACAAGGCCATAGCCCTGACCCGCTATAACGGCTATTGCTTTTATATGAAGGGCTTGAAGGATAAAATCAGGCAGGACGGCTACCTGCTGAAAAAGAGGTGAACTTATGAAGAATTCCTCATGGGATACAGGCTCATACCAGGACCGCCAGGACCATATCAGGGACCTGAAAATCGGGCCGGAATTGGAAGTCATCGAGAATATCTATAAAGACAGGGATTATCTAGTTGAATTGAAAACAGACGAGCTCACCACTGTCTGTCCCAAAACAGGGCTTCCGGATTTTGCCAGGCTTGTCATTCAATATATTCCCGGTCAGTATCTTGTGGAAGAAAAGTCATTCAAACTCTATCTGACCGCCTACCGGTCTCTGGGCATCTTCCAGGAAAACGCGGTCAACAAAATACTCGATGATTTTGCCGGAAAAGTTAAACCCCGGTGGATTAAAATTATAACCGACTGGAACAACCGCGGCGGCATCGAGGTCCATGTCGAGGCGGAACGGGGAAAGAAATAAAAAACGGCAATCAACAGCCCTTTCAGGCTTATCGATTGCCGCGTATTAAGCTGTTTATTTTTATTTTTTCTTGATCTCGATCAAAGTTTTGATCACTTCATTTACTTTTAAGGCAGTTTGACCCGTTATCACTTTAAGGGTATAATTGCCTTTTGTTATTGTATTTGTAATAGACTTGCCGATATTGTTCTCCTTTCCAGCCGGCGAAATCATTGAACTCTGAGAAACTTCCATCCCGGACCATCCGCAATACAAATCAAAATATGCATCCTCCCCGTTATCGCCCTTTACCCAGAACAGTTTGCCCGGTTTCCCCTCATTAACGGTAACAGTTATCAAATAATTATTATTTGAAGGGTTAGAAAATGCGTCTTCAAGTATATATATACCCGAATAATCCCCGGCATCAATTTCGTAATATGTATTCAAATAAGCAGGGTCGGGAAGGACATTATATAAATCGCCGGTAAAAGATAGAGTCAAAGCATCACTAGGTTTAGAAAACGAAATATATGCTTTTCCCGGATCTCCAGGCGCTCCCATACAGCCGGTCATTACGGCCAAAACAGCAATAAGGACAAAGGCTTTCAATAAACTTTTCATAAAATACCCCCTTGCAAAAAAATTATAATATACGATACCTCTAAATTTTAGTTTTTTAAAGCCATAACGGATATATTTTTAAAATTAAGCGGACACAGTATCACATATTATAATACCCCATCCCGCCTTCTGTTTTGTAATTTTTCATAAATATTATTTTAATCGGGTTTCTTTACCGCGGCTTTTATTTAAGACCAGTCCCAAAAACGTAATTTTCGGGACTGGCCTCTATTTATTTTTCTTTATTGCCTGTTTTAATCTGGCTTAAAACCGTCTGCGCATTATTGATCAATTCGCGGTCTTTAATCATGGCGTCTTTATTATTCCTGATCGCTTCCATAAATTTATTCAGGTATCTTTCCGCTTCCGGATAATTATGAATGCTGTAGCCGACCATACCCATTGAATAATAAAATGAAAAGTCGGAAAGAGCGGCATTCTGTCTTTCTATCAATTTGCCGATATCATATGCCTTTAAAAGCTTCTGTGTCTGAAGGGCAATATTAAACGCCCAGGAAAGATAAGCATAATCATTTCTTTTGAGCTGGATTGTTTTATCAAAAAAATTATCCGCCAGCGATACATAAGGCTGATACTGCAGAGGTATCCCGCGGGAATACAGCAGGGTAATAACGCTCTGCGCAAGATTGGCATCGAATTTAGACGGGTTATTATTCATTTCATTCGAAAAAGCGGATACCATTCCAAGTAATTGAGAAGTCGGGTTCTGCTTGAGCGACGTAATAAACCTGTCAAGGCCTTCAAAATTCCTCCAGAGGGGATGTTTTGTATAATCCGGCCTTCCAGAGCGGTAATGCATCAATTCCGACTTAAGCTGCAAGAGCCATTTATCAGCTTCTTTCATATTTTCAGCCTCATTTTCGGGATTCTTGAAAGAATCAAGTATTACAAAACTGAGAGCGAGGGAATACGTGCCCCATGAATTTCTATAAATGGCAAGCGCGTTATTAAGAAGTTCCCTTGCCCTGCCGTCCAGATTCTCAATGCCGTTTTTCATGAACACAACAGCGATATTATGGAGCATAGAAATTGAATCGCTCCCATAAATCAGGGCGTCGTTATAGCAGGCCATTGCTTTCTGCCAGTTATCCTTGATCCTTTTATCTATTTCGGCAAGGATATTTTTACGCTGTTCACGGCTCCGGATGTCCTGCAGTTCTCCTATTTTTTCCCTGTATATTTCACCCATCTGATAATCATAATTCATGATAATTTCACGTGAAAGATTATCCCAGAACATGGCGTTCGGCGCATCATGCCAGCGCAGCAGTAAATTGCTGAAATAATCCCCTTCATGCGGCGAGGGATACATCTTAATAAATGCGACCCTGTCGCCGGTCAGCCTGATAAATCCTTCTTTTTCCATAAGCCTGATTTTATTTATTGTATAAGAAATATCAATGGGCCGGTGAAGCCATGAGGCGAACTGTTCCCTGGCTTCCTCGATTGAAATACTCTGCTTCAATTCCAGGTAATCGACAAGGGAAAATTCAATGTTCTGCACTTTATACATAATGCCGTAACGCTTGTAATAATAATCGCCCAGGGTCCAGGGCTCCGGCCTCTGCCAAGTCAGGTATACGGGCCTTTTGCCTTCCCAGTAAGGTATAAAATACGGGTCTTTCGCATCGCGGGGATTTTCATAAAAGGGTTCTTCGCTCATAAACAAATGCGTATCGACAAGATTCATCCTTCTCGGCAGAGTCTGCGCGTCATTTATATAGCGCATATCGCCGTATATCTTCTTGAAAATATTCCCTTTCTGATCATAAGGGGTAAGGTCAGGACGGAGTTTTTCCGCATATGTAAAATAAAGCGTGCCGAAAACCTGGTTGTCCCCGCCCTCTGTCATGAAAACCGAATCCTCTTCAGTCGATACCATAAGGTTCTTGCCGTAATCATGATTCAGCCAGTTGAGATGATTGTCATTGTATTTATAATTCCTTATAAATGGAATTAATGACAATAAAACAATCACTATCACTCCCGCCCATACAAGCGGAGTCAATTTTTCTTCATTATGATCCAATGCCATAAATCACCTCTTTTCAATTTAAAATCTTCATTTCCGGAATTATATTTCTTTATGCGGAAAAAACTCCCGCTGTTTTTATTCCATCAATTGAGCCAATTTTTTCAATTTCCCGGGAATATCGGCGGAGCCTGTTATTTCCGTCACCAGCGCTATGGTTTTCGCGCCTCTTTTTACAACCTCTAAAATATTCCTTTCCTTAATTCCGCCGATAGCCACAAAAGGCAGCGGGATATTTTCGACTACAAAATCAAGATAACTTAAACCAACCGGCTTCGAACCATGCTTCTTCGTATAAGTCTTAAAAATAGGCCCGACGCCGATATAATCAGCCCCTTCCAGAAGCGCTTTTTGCGCCTGCTCCGGAGAATGCGTCGAAAGCCCTATAATTTTATTTCCTATCAGAGCGCGAACTTCCTTTACCGGCAAATCATCCTGGCCGATATGAACGCCGTCCGCTCCGACTGCAAGAGCAATATCTATGAAATCATTCACAATAAAGAGTATTCCCTCGTCAGCTGTTATTTTTCTGATTTCCCTGCATTCATCATATTTCTGACGGAGGGATTTACCGCCTTTTTCCCGGTATTGTATGATTTTAATACCGCCCCGCGCCATTTCGCGGACAACCTCGATATTTTTTCTTCCCTTTGAATACTCTTCGGCTGTGATCCCGTATATGCCCTGCGGCAGTATATTATCCGGCCTGTTCATATCTTTATTATCCTTTTACAACTCCTATCGGTTTTAAACGCGCCACTCTATGAGACAATCCGGATTTGCTGATTGATTGAACTACTTCTTCAATATCCTTATAAGCATAGGGCGCTTCTTCCAATACGCCTTCCTTGCTTTTTGTTTTTAAATATATATTTTTCTTGAGTAAGTCCTGATAGAGATGTTCAAAATCGGTTATCTTTTTGGCCTCTTGCCGCGGCATAGCTCTTCCGGCCCCATGGACGGTGGAGCCGAATGTTTTTTCTATCGCTTCCTCCCTTCCGGCCAGAACATAGCTGTATGTGCCCATCGATCCTCCGACTATAACAGGCTGCCCTGATACGCGGTATGGCCGGGAGATTTCAGCCAATTTTCCGGAAAAATTACGCGTGGTCCCTTTACGGTGAACAAGCACTTTGACTTTTGAAGCACCGATTTTATGAATTTCTTCTTTTATGGTGTTATGACCGAGGTCATACATTGTATTGGTGTCCACATCCTTGATTATATCATTAAAAACGCCATGAATCGCATGGCTGATCACCTGTCTGTTCGCGAACGCAAAATTTGACGCGCTCCGGACTGCTCCCAGGAACCTTCTTCCTTCATCTGAATTGACCGGGGCATAAAGAAGCTCCCTGTCCTTTATAGAGACATTAAATTTATCAGAAGCCTGGGAAAAGAGCGCAAGATAGTCCATCCCGATTTGATATCCAAGCCCCCTTGATCCTGTATGAAAACTGACCACAACCTGATTTTTAAAGAGCCCGAATACCCTGGCTTTTTCTATATCGAAAACCTCATCCACAACCTGAAGTTCCAGATAATGATTCCCCGAACCCAGTGTGCCCAGCTGGTTTTTTCCCCTTTTCAAGGCTTCTTCGCTCACCGCGTCCGGGTCCGCGCCGCTTAAATATCCATTATCTTCAATAAAATCAAGTTCGTCTTCTTTGCCCATGCCGCGGTTTTTTATGACCCACTTGGCTCCCTCCAGCAGAACATCCTTTATTTCCTTTCTGGAAAGCGACAGTTTGCCTAAAGAACCGACCCCGCAAGGAATAGTGCGGAAAAAAGCTTTCATAAGCGTGTCTACTTTTTTTTCAATGTCCTGGTAAATAAGGTTCGTTGTAACAAGCCTCACACCGCAATTAATATCAAAACCAACGCCCCCGACGGAAACTATGCCTTCTTTTGCATCAAATACAGCGACACAGCCGTTAGGGAAGCCGTAACCGGAATGAGCATCAGGCAAAACTATTGCTTTTTCCAGTATCCCCGGAAGAGAAGCAACATTTTTAAGCTGCTGATATACAGTTTCATCCATACTTTCAACAATAGAACGGCTCCCTATTATAAGCCCGTCAACATTCATATCGCCATGCCTGGGGATAAGCCATTCATAATCGCTTACTCTATGCAGGCTTTTTAATTGCATTTCTTCCTCCGACAGGAAAGAGATAAACCCGATCTGACAGATTATTTCGTTATTCAACTTTTTCGTATCTATTCAATAATTTCCACACCCGCCCATTTCCGGAAGCACAGAGATATCAATCGAACCATCAGATTACCGGCGGACAAAGACTGAAAGCTCCTGTTCATAAGCTCTTGTTAGAAATCCGTCAGTTTAATATAATTAAACCCAATACGAAACAATCATTTATTTTATAAGAAAATTGAAAAAAAGTAAATAAGTTTTCAAAAATTTGCAAAAATGCCCTGTTAGCTCATACAATATTAAACGGAGAAATAATATGCTTGATGCTGAATTTATTGAAAAAAGCCTTAATATTAATTCCTTAAAAATCGGGCATCCCAAAAATTCGCATATTGAGGGTTTTTCTATTGATTCCAGGGAAATTTCGGAAAATCAGTGTTTTATTGCAATCAAAGGCGAAAAACTGAACGGCCATAATTTTATATATGACTGCTACGCAAAAGGCGTCCGCTTTTTTATTATTCAAAAAGAATATAAAAATAAAATAAAAAAACTGATTTATAACAGCTTCATATTTCCTGTCCAGGATACAATCGGATCCTTATCAACTCTCGCAAAAGCGTATAAAAAGCATATCTTCGCGAGCTCAATCGGCATTACCGGAAGCGCCGGAAAAACAACAACAAGGGAATTGATCGGCAAAGTATTATCTTCAAAATATAATATTCATACGGCAAAAAAGAATTATAATAATGACATCGGCCTTCCGCTGACTATTCTGCAGGCTCCTCCGCAGACTCATATCCTTGTTCTGGAAATGGGAATGAACCATAAGGGAGAAATCAAGAGGCTTTCTGAAATAGCAGAACCGCTGGTCGGTATTATTACCAACATCGGCTATGCTCATATTGGAATGCTGGGAAGCCTGGAAAATACCGCAAATGCGAAAGCGGAAATATTCCATGGGATTAATCCTCATGGCATGGCCCTGCTGAACCGGGACAACAATTATTTTCAATTTTTAAAAAATCTGTCGCCGGTTGAAGTCCTGGACTATGGTTTATCAGACATTACCGTAATCGAAGAAAAAGGGCTTGAAGGCTACCGCCTTTCTTATAAAAACAGGGAATTTGATTTTCAACTGGCCGGCGCTTATAATCTGTCCAATCTCGCGGCGGCCTTGAAAGCCGGCGAAATTTATAAAATCAATCTGGATGAAATGATACAGTCGATTTCCAGCTTCATCCCGGTCAAGGGCAGAAGCGAAATTATCCGCAGAAATTTTACGATTATTCAGGATTCCTATAACGCCAATCCTTCATCAATGCTTTTGGCCCTGGATATACTCCGCAAAGCAAACGGCCGGCGTATTGCCGTTCTGGCTGATATGCTTGAACTCGGCCATTTATCACACTCTCTGCATGCCATGATAGGAAAAGACATATCGGAAAACCACTCCGCTGATATCGTGCTGGCATACGGGAGTGATTCCCGGAATGTAATCGAAAATATTAAAAATACAAAAATAGAGAAATACTTTTTCCGCTCTCAGGAAGAGCTGATCGATAAACTCAGGAATATTGTTCAAAAAGACGATACTATTCTTGTGAAAGCTTCTCATGGAATGCGGCTTGAAAACACGGTGCAGGCGCTAATGCTGCTTTAAATCCCTATGAATATCTGATAAGTTTTACTTTTCTTTTTTAGTTACAAAATGGTCAAACTTTTTCCAGACATCTTCCGGCCTGTCTTCATCGCAATTTTTGATAGTCAGGTAATAGCAGGGCGATGCATTGGCCAGAACGCATTTATCTATCTGCATTTCAATCGAACCATCAACATTACATCTCTGAAGATTGCATCTCAGCTGGAGACTTTGCATAAAACCCCTCCTTATTTAGCGGAAAGCAGAAAGCTAAAAGCTGAAAGCAAAGTGCCTTGGTTTCAAGCTTTCAGCTTTGCGCTTTAAGCTTTTAGCTTATATATTCCCCGTAATGCTTACAAAACCCCCATAGGCCGAGGAAAAAGCGTCCCCCATAAGTGTATAATAAAAACCTGTTTTATACATGAGATTATTCATGGCAAAATAAAAATAAAGCCCCAATCTATCGCTTAAAGAATAATTAGATGAAAAAAGGAGCGAATTTTCAGCTCCAAACCCGAAATCGTCTATTTTCGCTCCGAGAGCGATGTAAATGTCAAAATCATTGCTGATATTTTCAGAGTAGCCGTTATATGATGAAGGCCGTGTAAACAGCGTTAAAGTCTGTTCAAAAAAGCCTACTATAATATGCTCGGTTATATTAAGATAAAAAGAATCGGCACTCGGTGTTTGCCCGAACAAGGTGTCCGGCGAATATAGACCCATCATGAAATCCACTTTCCCGAATATAGTCTTGACATAAATTCCGAAACGGTATGCCAGCGTATTATCTAAAGAAGCCTGGTAAATACTGACATTATTTATCCCCGCATAAAGTTCAATAATATAGTGTTCCATTTTCAGATACCATACAGTATCCATATTTACAAAATTTGTATTTGTATCAGAAGGCTGATAAAAATAAAGATGCGGTTGAAGAAGGTTGTCCATGAGATCCGCATAAAATTCAAGACCGGTCCCCGATATGTCTTTATAGCCGATATATTCAAGCCCTGTCTTTTGATGAAATTGAAAACCCCTGTAACCGATATCAGCATTTCCCAGGGTGGTATTTTTACCGAGAAAATAACCGAGATAGAATGATTCAACAGGATTCATATAGATTTTAAGCGAAGATAATCCAATCGTATTTGAAAGAATGGAGCTGACATTATAGTTTTTAAATCCCAGTCCGACCTTAACGCCGTATTTAAGGCCTGTGTCTATGAGAGCATCAATCCTGTAGGAGGTAAACATACTCGCGCTGGAATTCATTTCAGAATAAACATTAAACTCGGGAAAAAAGATGCTGCTTGAAAATGCTTTCAAGTAAATAATTATAAAGAAAATAATTAATAGACTTCTTCTCATGAAGCTCTCCTTTCAAGACTTAAAAATTTATCATTGATTCAAAAAATAATCAAGTATTATCATTTATAGAACAATTCAATAAATATTCAATCATATTCATCAAAAGCTTAAGAACAGACTAATTACCGCTCGCCGCTTGCTTCCAGCAAACTCTTTCCGATAAATTTTCGACCGGGCTCAGCCTATACACTCCAGGCAGGCTTTTCTGTAACATTGCCGTACAGAACATGGCGAAAGATGCGGGAATTGTATATCGCAAATACATAAGCCATCAATAAATAAAAAAGAATGGCCCAATTCAGGCGCCTGTCTAAACAAAAACTTGATTTTTAATAATTAACACACTATATTAAATCGGATTGGGGGGCTGAATTCTGAACTGAGTAAAAGGCGGATTAAAAGCAATGAAACTGCTCATTTTTAATTACTCGCTTACCGATACCTCTGATCTGGCTATAGATCTCATTCCAATGGGATTGGAGTGTCAGGAAACAACTTCAAAAGACGAAGCAATTAAAGTCCTGAAAAAAAATAATGCAATGCCAATCTTTCTCACAGAAAATTACGAAATTGATTTTTTAAAACAGGTTAAGGAAATAAACCCTTCCATCTGTATTTTTTTACTTGTTAAAAATTCCATTAAACCTGATGCCATAAAAAGCCTTTCAACTCTCGGTATCTCTGCAATTATTAATTTTTCTCAAAATACAAATCAAATGGCAGAGGAAATAGTCCGCTGTATTGTAACAAGCAACATTCATCCGCAGGATAAAAGAACCCATATCCGTATCAAACCGAAAGATTTTGAGGAAATAAAAGGCGCTATTTATCTGAAGAGCCTGAATAAATTTATAAAAGGAAATATTATAGATATCAGCGCGGGGGGAACTGCCATTCTCCTTGACGATTCAACGGAAGTTTCGTTATTAAGTCCAAAAACTGTTTACGATCCCCTCATTATCCTGATCAAAGGCGATAGTATTAAAACGCTCGCGACGCTGATTGCCGTCAGGAAGAACGCGGCCGGTTTCCGTTTTGATAATGTCGAGGCTGTTGGAATGAGAAAAATAGCGGCATACATCCATTACAGAATATCTGAAAACTCAAGGGATCTTCAAAAGAATACTTCAGAACAGCTTAAACAGCAGTAGAGACGCACGGCCGTGCGTCTCTACTGCTGTTTTAAGTATCTAAAATATGCCCCATTTTATTTTTTTTCGTCATCATATATTTTTTATTTATTTCATTCGCCTTGATCACCAGCGGCACCCGTTCCACAATTTCCATTCCATACCCTTCCAGACCTATTACTTTTTTCGGGTTATTAGTTAATAGCCTGATTTTTGTCAGACCGAGGTCCTGTAAAATCTGGGCTCCGATCCCATAGTCCCTGAGATCCGCTTTAAACCCGAGCTGGATATTTGCCTCGACCGTATCCAGCCCCTGTTTATCCTGCAAAGAATAAGCCTTAATCTTATTCACAAGCCCAATACCCCGGCCTTCCTGACGCATATAAAGGATGACGCCGCATTCCTCTTTTTCAATCAATTCCATCGCTTTGTGCAGCTGTTCTCCGCAATCACAGCGGAGCGACCCCAATATATCCCCTGTAAAGCATTCCGAATGGACCCTGACCAGGACTGAGTCCGATTTTTCTATTTTTCCTTTTATGAGAGCAACATGATCCTTTTCATCAATATCGCTTCTATAGACAGCAATTTTAAATTCTCCGTGTTTAGTCGGAAGGCCTGCTTCCGCTTCTTTCCAGACATGCTTTTCCTGAGTTCTCCGGTACTCAATCAATTGAGCGACACTGATTATTTTTAAATTGTGTTTTTTCGCGAATTCTGTCAGTTGAGGCATTCTGGCCATTGTCCCGTCATCATTGAGAATCTCGCAGATAACACCGACTTCCTGAAGGCCCGCCAGGCGCATCAGATCGACAGCGGCTTCAGTATGCCCGGCCCTCTTGAGAACGCCGCCGAGACGTGCTTTTAACGGAAAAATATGCCCGGGCCTGACAAAATCGCTTTTGTCCGCATTTGGGGCCGCCAGTTTTCTGAGCGTTTCCGCCCGTTCAAAAGCTGAAATCCCAGTTTTTGTAGTATTAGCGTCTACTGAGACCGTAAAAGCCGTACCCCATTTTTCGTTTGTATCTTCTGTCATGATCGGCAAATCCAGTTTTTCAGCTTTTTCTGCTGTCAAAGGGGCGCAGATAAGACCGCGGGCCTCTTTAATAATAAAATTGATGTTTTCCGGAACAGCCAGTTCCGCGGACATAATAAGATCACCCTCATTCTCTCTCGTTTCATCATCAACTACTATAACCATATTGCCTTTTTTTATTTCCGCTATGGATTCCTCAATTGTGTTTAATGCATGAACCATTTCCGACCTCAATCTTTATTTAGTACTTAGGACACTTCTAAAACTTGTGGCGAGTTTTTCGAATCAACCATCAAAATATTTTACATTAATTAAAAACCGGGGATTTTTATATTCTTTCCCGCGTCTTTGAGTTTATCCTTGGTTTGTTTATTAACCTGGCCCTCGATTTCTTTCTTTTTATCATCCAGAGTCTTCTGCATACCGTCTGTATCTTTGATATTTTTCTGTGAATCATTGTCCATCTTATTAAAAGCAGAATAAAGAGCATCATTCTTTTTAAGATCCGGCCCGATCTGCTTCATCAAGGAATCTTTCAATTCTTTCTCATATTTTTTCGTATAATTTTGAATCAACATGCCAACTTTTCTACTGATTATCCCATCGATGTTGCTTTTTCCCTGAATGGACACCTGTCCATCCGGTGAAAAAACATAACTGATCTCAAGCACAACATTCGGGGTCTTTGTCAACGTATCATAAATCACTTTGTTGATTATATCATCTTTATTGGCCATATCCATTTGTATTTTGCTGAGGTTAATGACAGCAACTCCCTTTGTCCCGCCGCGTTTATCTAATTTAAATGAAGTCTTCAACCTGTACATACTTTTAAAATATTTAACGTTAAGAAAGCCCAGACTTTCCTGTATTTCCAGCGGATAGTTGTTGATCTGCAGCTCCAGGCCAAAAGTCTCTTCGGCATTTGAACGCGAATTAATCATTCCGTTCAACAGGATCTCCTGTCCGCTTTTATCCTGTTCAAAATGGAAAGTAACAGGTTTTTTCCACATATCAGGATCGCTGGAGACATCCCTTAAATATGCCTCCATATAATTATTATCTTTTTTCTTCCCGATAGATGATGCAAGATTCTGGATCAGGAAGTTCGGATAAACTTGAGCGGGAAAATAAACATTATAGCCCCTTCTTCTTTGGAGGTCCTCATTCCTCTTCTGCTTTTTTTCCTTTTCGCTGTCTTTATCTTTAAGTTTTATTGCATAGTCCCGGGCTTTAAGCGCGTAAATATATATCTTCCCCAGCTTTTGAGCGAGAAATTTATTAGCAATAGCAATCGCCATGCCCTGCAAGCCGCCTTTTGGAAGATTAATTAAGGATAAAAAATAATTATTATCCTTATCCAGAGAATTCTGCAGGTCTTTTTTCAGAATATCAACTTTATTCTTATCAAGATCAAAATCCTTATTGATTTTTTCAATATCATGTTTCAGATTTTCAACGGCCGGAGCGTATGAATTTATTTTATTTAGGGCCTGCCGGGCCTGTTCTGCGGTTTTAATGGAATTAATATCAATTTTTTTTACCTCATCTATTCCTTTTGATGTCTTTTCCACATTTTTCCGGGCGCTCTTAAGATTATTATCCCATTTATTGGTCATTCCAGTGATTTCAATATTGGCATTGCTTAATTTTTTTATTGTCTGGATATTAGTTTTATTATCCTCAACTATTTTCGCCGGGTCTATCTTGCCGAGACTGAAAGGCTGACTGGCCTTATCCTGTTTTTTATCCTGTCCTTTTGTTTCATTCTTTTTTTCCTGTTTATTCGGCAGATTCCCGGAAGTTTTTCTGTCAGTATTCCAGCTGATGCCCTGGCATTCAATATTTTTTGCCACGAATTTTCCAAGCAAAAGCTGGGGCGCATTCAGATTTATTTCAGTTTTATCAAACTCAAACAAGTTTTTCATAGGCGCGTCCGCGTCCGCAACGGCCAGATGTTTAATTGTTATTTTTGTATTGAGCAGCTCAAAATTCAGTCCCTGAATTTCAGCTTTAGCATTAAACAAAGCCTCAAGGCCAGTTTTAAGCGCCTGGGTCAACAGCATGTTCTTGAAAAATATACTAAAAATAACAATAACTCCCACTATAACAAGAAGCGGCGTTACTTTTACTAAATCAAATATACCGCCTTTATTTTTATTAACCGCATCAGCTATTGATTTAATCCTTTTAGTTTCTTCTTTTGTAAATTCGTCTTTATTTAACAGATAATTGCCCTGCGGGTCTTTTTTATAAAGAGATTGAATGAATTCTTTGTCTTTTTGAATATAAATTTTCTTCAGTATTTTCTTTTCAAATACTTTGCTTTTTATAGATTTGCGGAAAGGTTTTTTTATTTTTAGCTTTTTTATTTTTTCAGCCATACATAATCTCCTTTACAATTAATGCGTCGGGAAAGTAATACTTGAAGCCTTACTGATGATCTTTGTAATTAGGGATATAAAAGGCGCATTAAGAAATCCCTTAACAAGCTTGCTGTTTTCAATGACGCTTTTCAGTTTATTCCTGTAGAATTTGACTGTAACAGTAAATAATATAAAAATAGGGAGCCAGAGTATAATTCCCAGTGCGAATCCTCCCATGACAATCGTATTATTAAATTTAGTAAAAGGCATGAAAGGCGTGTTGATCAGCCCTGTATAAGTATTTTTGAGAGCGGGAATAGTTAATACCATATATCCGAAGCTGTCCAGAAGCGGATCAAATAAAAACATAAAAAGTTTGAAAAGCACAAGAAACAACGCTTCAATCCCGAAATGGACTTTTAAGAAAAATGTCAGTATGAATAATAAAATCCATAATAAATTATTTGAAGGAATGAGCGCCAGCATAAAAGCAAAAGCAATTCCGGCGGCAATTTCGCCGGGATTCTGATTTGAATTTAATGTTTTGATCAGATCAGTTATCCATTTGACCACAAACATGATAACCCTCCTTACCTAATCTTTTTATTGATATAATAATATAATGAAGGGATGAATAAATCTCAAATAAAAATTATCAGGCTTAATGATTCATATATTTACATTTTATATATAGTAAATAAATAGGGATGATTCATCGAACATCTTCCGTACGATGGATCATCCCTCATAAAATAAAAAAAGCCTGGCAACACCTACTTTCCCCTTACGAGTATCATCGGCGACGCAGGGCTTAACTTCCGGGTTCGGAATGGGACCGGGTGTAACACCTGCGCTATGGTCACCAGGCAAAACAAAACAACCAACCCCTCTGTATCCCCCCCTTAATAAGGGGGGAAGGGAAGGGGGGTAAATAAGAATAAGTCAAGAAGGTCAAGGCGATCATCCGATTAGTACTGCTCGGCTGAATGTATTACTACACTTACACCTGCAGCCTATCGACGTGGTAGTCTACCACGGGATGAATGGGATACCTCATCTTGAGGCTGGTTTCCCGCTTAGATGCTTTCAGCGGTTATCCTTTCCGAACATAGCTACCCTGCTTATGCCACTGGCGTGACAACAGGTACACTAGCGGTTCGTCCACTTCGGTCCTCTCGTACTAGAAGCAGATTCTCTCAAGTATCCAGACGCCTACGGCGGATAGGGACCATACTGTCTCACGACGTATTGAACCCAGCTCACGTACCGCTTTAATGGGCGAACAGACCAACCCTTGGGACCTTCTACAGCCCCAGGATGCGATGAGCCGACATCGAGGTGCCAAACCTTCCCGTCGATGTGAACTCTTGGGGAAGATCAGCCTGTTATCCCCGGGGTACCTTTTATCCGTTGAGCGATGGCGCTTCCACACGCGACCACCGGATCACTAAGCCCGACTTTCGTCTCTGCTCGACTTGTTTGTCTCGCAGTCAAGCTCCCTTATACCTTTACGCTCTACGCATGATTTCCAACCATGCTGAGGGAACCTTTGGGCGCCTCCGTTACTCTTTAGGAGGCGACCGCCCCAGTCAAACTGCCCACCAGACACTGTCCTTCTCACTGATTTGAGTGAGTAAGTTAGAAACCCAATTCACCAAGAGTGGTATCTCAAGGCCGGCTCCACCGAGGCCTAAGCCCCAGCTTCATCGTCTCCCACCTATCCTGCGCATGGTAAATCAAATCTCAATGCCAAGTTGCAGTAAAGGTCCACGGGGTCTTTCTGTCCTGCCGTAGGTAATCGGTATCTTCACCGATCATACAATTTCACCGAGCCCCTCGCTGAGACAGTGTTCAGATCGTTGGACCATTCATGCGGGTCGGAACTTACCCGACAAGGAATTTCGCTACCTTAGGACCGTTATAGTTACGGCCGCCGTTTACCGGGGCTTAGATTCGAAGCTTTGCCTTACGGCTAACTCCTCCTCTTGACCTTCCGGCACTGGGCAGGTTTCAGTCCCTATACTTCTTCTTACGAATTTGCAGAGACCTGTGTTTTTGGTAAACAGTCGCCTGAACCTCTTTACTGTGACCGTCCGAAGACGGCACCCCTTCTCCCGAAGTTACGGGGCTATTTTGCAGAGTTCCTTAGCGAGGGTTATCTCGAGCGCCTTAGAGTTTTCCTCCCGCACACCTGTGTCGGTTTTGGTACGGTCGCCTGATTTCATCGCTTAGAGGTTCTTTCTTGGCAGCAGGCTCGTTTATCTTCTCCTCCCCGAAGAGAGGATCGCTCCCGGCTTGGACTTACGGGGCAAGCATTTGACTCACCCCATCCTTACCGCTTTGACGAACATCCAACAGTCCGCATAAACTCGCCCGTTGCGTCACCCCATCACTCCACCAGACGGCTCCTGAATAATAACAGGATTCCCATCAGCTACGCCTTTCGGCCTCACCTTAGGGGCCGGCTAACCCTGGGACGAATATCGTAGCCCAGGAAACCTTGTGCTTTCGGCGAACGGGTTTTTTACCCGTTTTATCGTGTACTCATGCCTGCATTCTCACTTCTATCCGCTCCACCGCTCCTTCCGGAACAACTTCGTCGCAAATAGAACGCTTCCCTACCACTCTCATCTTGCGATGAGAATCCGCGGCTTCGGTATTTTGCTTAGCCCCGTACATTTTTGGCGCAAAACTGCTCGACCAGTGAGCTATTACGCACTCTTTTAAGGATGGCTGCTTCTAAGCCAACCTCCTGGCTGTCTGGGCAGCTTCACTTCCTTCTCCACTTAGCAAAATTTTGGGACCTTAGCCGGCGGTCCGGGTTGTTTCCCTCTCGCGAATGGAGCTTATCCCCCACTCGCTCACTCCCGTTCTTACACGTACGGTATTCGAAGTTTGGTTCGGGTTGGTAACATTACTGTCCCTAGCCGATCCAGTGCTCTACCCCCATACGTTACAAAACAAGGCTGCACCTAAATGCATTTCGGGAAGAACCAGCTATCGCCAAGTTCGTTTAGCCTTTCACCCCTAACCACAGGTCTTCCGAGAACTTTTCAACGCTCAACGGTTCGGACCTCCATCCCGTGTTACCAGGACTTCATCCTGCCCATGGTTAGCTCACTTGGCTTCGGGTCTACTATCAGCTACTAGACGCCCTATTCAGACTCGCTTTCGCTTCGGCTCCACGTCATAAACGCTTAACCTCGCAGCTGACAGTAACTCGCAGGCTCATTCTTCAATAGGCACGCAGTCACTCGCGCATTGCTGCGCTCGCTCCTACAGCTTGTAAGCTAAGGGTTTCAGGTTCTATTTCACTCCCCTATCAGGGGTTCTTTTCACCTTTCCCTCACGGTACTATGCGCTATCGGTCACCAGCATTATTTAGCCTTAGAGGATGGTCCCCCTAGCTTCACACAAGACTCCACGAATCCCGTGCTACTCAGGATACCCCTCGGCCTCTTCAGTTTTCGCATACGGGGCTTTCACCCTCTCCGGCCGGCTTTCCCAAAACCGTTTTGCTAACCTCCAAGGTCCTAACTGGGGTCCTACAACCCCACCAGATAAATCCGATGGTTTAGGCTCTTCCGCTTTCGCTCGCCGCTACTAACGGAATCTCGTTTGATTTCTCTTCCTCCGGGTACTAAGATGTTTCAATTCCCCGGGTTCGCTTCCCTTGCGGGATGATGAGACATTACTCTCACCGGGTTCCCCCATTCGGACATCTCCGGATCTACGCCATTTGCGGCTCACCGAAGCTTTTCGCAGCTTTTCACGTCCTTCTTCGCTCGCTGGTACCAAGGCATTCTCCCTTAGCCCTTACTCCCTTGACCTTCTTACCTTATTCCTATAACCGATTTCTGGCTATTAGCTACTAACTTCTAGCCGTTAGCTAATAGATATTTCTTATCTGTTTAAAACAATTCTTTTTCCCCGTTCCGCTAACCGCTAGCAGCTAACCGCTAACAGCTAGTAACCTGGAGATGAGGGGAATCGAACCCCTGGCATCCTGCTTGCAAGGCAGGCGCTCTCCCAGCTGAGCTACACCCCCAAGACGATTGCGTAGAGACGTAATGAAACATTACATCTCTACGCAATCCTGGGTGTAGGTGGTTTCGAACCACCGACCTCAGCCTTATCAGGGCTGCGCTCTAACCAACTGAGCTATACACCCCTTTGGCTTTTATCTCTTTTTCTTCTTTTTATATATAAGATGAGAGTCCAGTGACTTGTTTTGAGGTGTTACCCTCTTTTTCTCCCTATTAAGGAGGTGATCCAGCCGCACCTTCCGATACGGCTACCTTGTTACGACTTCACCCCCCTTACCAACTCCTCCTTTACCAGCCTCGCCCTTACGGTTCGAGTAACTAGCTTTAGGAGAAACCAACTCGGGTGGTGTGACGGGCGGTGTGTACAAGGCCCGAGAACGTATTCACCGCGGTTTGGCTGACCCGCGATTACTAGCAATTCCAGTTTCATGTAGTCGAGTTGCAGACTACAATCCGTATTGAGGCTACTTTTAAAGATTCGCTCCGCGTCGCCGCTTCGCTCCCCGTTGTTGTAGCCATTGTAGTATGTGTGTAGCCCAGGATATAAAGGCCATGATGACTTGACCTCATCCCCTCCTTCCTCCGGCTTATCGCCGGCAGTCCACTTAGAGTGCTCACCTAAATGTAGCAACTAAGTGCAAGGGTTGCGCTCGTTGCGGGACTTAACCCAACACCTCACGGCACGAGCTGACGACAGCCATGCAGCACCTGTGTATCCGTCCCTTACGGGAACCCTGCCTTTCGGCAGGTTGCAGATACATGTCAAACCCTGGTAAGGTTCTTCGTTTATCATCGAATTGAACCACGTACTCCACTGCTTGTGCGGGCCCCCGTCAATTTCTTTGAGTTTCAACCTTGCGGCCGTACTCCCCAGGCGGTTCACTTAATGCGTTTGCTTCGGAGCTAACGGAAACCGCCAACTCCTAGTGAACATCGTTTACAGTATGGACTACCAGGGTATCTAATCCTGTTTGATCCCCATACTTTCGCGCCTCAGCGTCAGTCTTGGAATGGATGACTGCTTTAGCCTTCGGTGTTCTTCCCGATATCTACGCATTTCACCGCTACACCGGGAATTCCATCACCCTCCTCCAGACTCAAGCCTGTCAGTTTCGAACGCAGCCCCACGGTTAAGCCGTGGTTTTTTACATTCGACTTATCAGGCCGCCTACACGCCCTTTACGCCCAGTAATTCCGAGCAACGCTCGCCCCTTACGTATTACCGCGGCTGCTGGCACGTAATTAGCCGGGGCTTATTCCTAAAGTACCGTCATCAGCAACCCATTTCCTGGTTGCCTTATTCTTCCCTTAAAAAAGAGGTTTACAATCCGAAGACCTTCTTCCCTCACGCGGCGTCGCTCCGTCAGGGTTTCCCCCATTGCGGAAGATTCTTGGCTGCTGCCTCCCGTAGGAGTAGGGACCGTGTCTCAGTTCCCTTGTGGCTGACCATCCTCTCAGACCAGCTACCCGTCATAGGCTTGGTGGGCCTTTACCCCGCCAACTACCTGATGGGACGCAAGCTCATCCAGGGGTGAGGGTTTAACCCCCCTTTGATCTTTCGATGTCATCAGGTATTACCCAGGATTTCTCCTGGCTATCCCTGTCCCCTGGGTAGATTCCTGCGCACTAATCACCCGTCCGCCTCTCGCCGACACCTGTATTACTACAGGCTCGCTGCCGATCGACTTGCATGCCTAAAACACGCCGCCAGCGTTCGCTCTGAGCCAGAATCAAACCCTCCGTGATAAAAATTATATCATTTCAGTTTGATCTGTTTGCATCTGTCCGTACAGACGTTGCAAGCAACGTCTCTACTTAAGAAATTGTTTCCTCCCTTGTCGACCTCTCCGATCTTTCAACCGGCCGCCGACTCGGGCAGGACTCGCACTGGACTCTCACCTTCGTTCTATTACCTTATTTCAGTACAAGAATACTACCCATTTTCTTCACCCTGCCTTTATACAGGCGGGTAGTAGTATAACATAGGCATTTAATTTTAGTCAAACTTTTTATTAATTAATTTTTAACTTAAAACTAATAATCTAAAACTTTCACACTTAAACAGTCTTTCTGCCGGATTTATTTAACATTTTATAAGAAAACAATATGTCCGATAATTTAATATTGACAATTAAATATGGATTATTTAGAATTTCCCCGAGTTATAATAGAAAGTTGTGTATAGGAATAAATATTTTAAAAAAGATGGCGTACCCTCTATAATTTATTTACGACAATAAACAAAAGGAGGAATACGCCATATGCCGAAGCACAACGAAGATTTTAAGCTCTTACAGGCTTTTAATCAAGATGAAACAGTAGAATTTTTATGTCTTGAAGAATTGGCAAGGATCGGGGCCAGGGAAATAATCAAGAAGGCTCTGGAAGATGAAATTAATGGGTTTCTTCAGGAGAGAGAGCATTTAACTATCGAAGACGGGAGAAAGGCAATAGTAAGAAATGGGTATCATAAAGCCCGTCAGATTCTCATTGGTGGAGGGGCTATTGATGTATGTATTCCGAGAACAAGGAACCGACTCGGAGGCGACAATTTTCAAAGCCTAATAGTACCGCCGTATATGAGAAAAAGCCTGAGAATTGAGGAAGCCATTCCATTGTTGTATCTCTATGGAGTCTCAGAGATGGATATGGAGAATGCCTTGAGAGGATTGCTTGGTGAAGAAGCGAAAGGATTATCAGCCTCAAGTATAAGCAGAATGAAACAAGGATGGGGTAAAGAATATGATGAGTGGCGGACATCCGATTTAAGCGATAAAAAGTATTGCTATATATGGGTTGACGGCATTTACTTCAATGTACAGGGCAGCGAAGACCGTTTATGCACTCTTGTAATGATCGGAGCCAATGAGAATGGTGAAAAGGAGATTATTCTTGTTGAAGAAGGTTACAGAGAGAATTCCGAGACTTGGTTAGGGATATTAAGAAACCTAAAAGAAAAAGGTTTGAAAGGTCCTATTCTTTTTATCGGAGACGGAAGCCTTGGATTCTGGAAAGCAGCCAAAGAAGTATATCCTGAATCCAGATGGCAGAGATGCTGGGTTCATAAGATAAAGAACATTCTAAACAAGCTGCCCAAAGTATTACAGTCAAAGGCAAAAGAGATGCTTCATGAGATATGCAATGCTCCTGATAAGGATAATGCTATCAAAGCTTTTGAATTATTCCAGGCGGTTTTTAATCCTAAATATCCAGCAGCTGTCGAATGTTTAGAAAAGGATTGGGAGCTTATGATCGAATTTTATAACTGTCCGGCGGAACATTGGGTACATATCCGTACGACAAACGTAATAGAATCTACCTTCTCTACAGTTCGATTAAGAACTAAAAAGATGAGAGGCTGCGGAACCAGGGAAACGATTCTAATAATGGTCTATAAATTACTGGATAAGGCATCCAGGCGATGGAGAAAATTAAGAGGTTATGAAAAGATTAGCCTTGTATTGGAAGGCGCTGTTTTTGAGAACGGAGAGCTTGTAAAAAAGGCAGCATAAAAAAATGAGAGGGTATGTCATACACAACATTTGACAAAAACTCAATTTCCCCTTTAAAAAAGGTTAAATATGAATATTAAAACATTTATTACCGGATTTTTATTTCTTCTGACGATAAATATCAAACTCTATGCTGAAAATGTTTCCCTCTGCTACCACCAGTTTGATTATTCACTGACCAATCTTTATTCTGTCCTTCCGGAAGTATTCGAGTGGCAGGTAAATACAATCCGGCAGAACGGCATTCCCATCATTACTCTTGATCAGATGATCGATACTTTCTATAATAAGGATAATATCGGTACTAATGTCCTTATTACGATAGACGATGGATGGAAAAACGAATTGAATATTATCCCTATTGCTCAGAAATATAAAGTGCCTGTTACAATATTCCTTGTTCCTCAATTTATTGACAATAAAACAAATTATTTCACATCTGACGACATTGAATTCCTGAAAAAAATCCCGGAAGTAAGCTTCGGATGTCACAGCTATTCACATCCGGTGCTGGTCCATAAAAACGCGTTTTTCCTGAATAAAGAAGTGGCGGAATCCCGGTATATTCTTGAAAAAATGCTCAATAGAAAAATAGATACTTTTGCCTATCCGTATGGAGCTTTTGACGATGATGCCAAAAAGCTGGCCGGAGAACACTATAAACTTGCCTTCGGGATAAACAGCGGGCCCAACGGCATATCACGAGACAAATCCAACATTAACCGGGATGTCATTTATAAAATGACTTCTTTCGGCGAGTTTATTTCCGCTATTGACTATGCAATGGGCAGGCATGTCGATAAAGGATATAACATAACATCACTCGGGGAAGGAAACAATAACTACCGCCATTTTCATTATATCAAGATAAAGCTTTTCAAATTTCCTGCCGGCCGCAGGGAAAAAAGCCTGCTGATTATTCCGAGTTCCAGTATCGGTCCCGGCTGGGCATATAAAATCATAGACAGGCTCACAAATACCGACATCGAAACCGATGTCGCGGTCGAAAGGAACAATAATATCCCTTTTTACCGGCCGGACAAAGAAATGCGGTCTATAACCAATTGGGGACTTTCCGCCTATATGGATGATATAAAAAGAGCCCTGGATTATCTGTCAGCCCGGAAAAAAAAGATCATTCTGCTGACCTGGGGGAACGGCTTTGATCTCATTGCCGCGACATTATTAAAATATCCCGCTTACCTTGCCAGGATCAAGGGAATGATAACCGTCAACCCTTCCGTTCGTGTCCGGAATAATGATAAAACAACTTTTTTAATTAATTCCCTCTATTATGAAAATCTTCTCCGCGAAAGAAGCTACTCTCTGACAACCCTGTCATTTTTCATGAAGATAAAAACTCTTTACGACCTCGCGGTTCTAAAGCCCGCGTCAATAAGCCCATATGCAAAAACGCTTGGTTATCCTGTAATGTCCAATTTTGAGACATTTAAAAAAGCGGTTGATGAAGAAAATGACCCCGACTTATCACTGGACAGCCTGAATACTCATTATACTATAAAAGAATTTATGGACGCGTCCATGAAGCCGCTGCCGATATTCAGCATGCTCGAGCCGCTCTGCCTTCTCAAGGACTTTCAAAGTCTATGGTACAATCAATTTTCATGGAAAGAAATGGGGATCAATTCACCGGCGCATCTCCGGTTTCCGGTCACATTTATTAATTCCGAACAATATGCCCCATGCATTGAAAGAATCCAGGAAACATTTCCGCACCTGAAAAAAGGAAATACCTATTACTTTGAAGGTGTTTCCACCATTGAAATGCTTCTTTCCACATCAATCGCCGATTTGATCACAAATGAGACAATCGGGATGATGGAATAAAGAATGATTATAATGAAAATAGAATTCACATTATCTATTTTATTGATGTTATTCATAACAAATGCGGGAAACACAATTTCAATCGATATTAATAAAACTATTATTAATGAGAAAAACGGGATCTCCCGCATTGAATGTGTTTATAAAATTGGGGGGGGGTCCAGAAAAGTTAAACTTTACGCCGTAAATTTGAAGGAGCAAAAACCGTCAAAAATCATCTGGATATTTCATGGCTACAAACCGGAAGGGGACCCTTACCATCAGCATCCTGAAATTATCATCCGAAACTGGGACCTGACGCATCTCGCATCTATTTATCATCTTATATTCATTCTCCCGGACATGGGAAAAACAATTTATCCATTATCGGCGGAAAACAGCCCCGTTTCTGATGTCCGGTTCCTTGCTGATATTTTCAATTCATTTAATACAAAACCGCCCGAAGCCCCGGTTATTTTTGCGGGAATATCAACCGGAGTTGAAGGCGCGATCAAACTGGCTTCAATCTGTTCAAACGTGACGACATTACTCTGTTTATCAGGAACATATGATTATTCAATTATTCCTGAAGAAAGCGGGGAATATAAAATCCATCAGGAAATTTTCGATAATTCTTCCCTTTTATGGAAAAATGAAAACCCGGTTGAAATACTGAGTAAGCTGAAAAAAACAACCCTTTTTATATATTGTGAGGAAAATTCACAATTTAACAATCAGGCCCGGAATCTGATCATATCACATTTGACAAATATTATATTGAAAGGCGATTTAAACATCGGGAAGGGATTTAAACATGGCTGGGATTTCTGGAAAAGCCCGGCAGTCCTTTCCAATATAACAGCAGTATTCAATTCTTCTAATGACTGACGCCCATTCTGAGAGCAAAAACCGCCGTACCGAGAGTATAGACGGCAATGCCCAGAATAAACACAAGCGTGTATCCAAATAAAACAGAAACATAAATGGCCACAAAGCTGGCAAGAACGGAAAAAACGCCGTTGACAGACCACATCCATGGAATGGTATCGCCTTCCTCACTTTCGGATATGACCCGGATGCCGGACGGCATCATGAAACCCATAAAAAAGCCTGTGGGCGCGATCAGCGCGACAATGAATAGTATCCTGATGAAAAGAAGCCATCCTGTCATAGCGCCGCCTAAGAGCAGAATAAAGAGATAAGAAAATACCGTTGTCGCCACAATGCCGGCCAGGCCTATCAAAATAGCTTTTTTCGGGCTCTGATAACGGTGGGAGAACATACTTCCTATACCTGAACTGATTAAAAGAGATGAAAGCACAACGGCGAAAGCAAAAATAGGATGGCCGAGAATGAGAGTATACTTCTGCATCATGACGACTTCTAAAAGCATAAAACCAAGGCCCAATGACGCGAAGTAGATGATGCTGGCGACTTTATGCGGCAGTTTTTTAAAACCTTTCAGATTAAGAAAAATAAGAGGGGCGATCAAAAACAGGATGCAGTAAAACACCACCTGTCCGGTCACTTCCTTTAATAATAGAAAAGGCTGGGGATAAAAAAACCTGACGGCATCGACCCCTTTGCTGAATGAAAGGAATTGAGGCTTGACGCGCTGCGAGAAAAAAGGCCAGTCGTCTGTCGAGGGCCTGATTTCCGTATCATTTAACGCATATTCCCTGTTGATATCATCCGCCCTGACAAGTCTTTCCTCCCTTGTTCCCGACTTGACATAAGGCGAATATTCCAGGATCTGCCCGATTGAACGGGCATATGCAATAAGTTTTGCCGATTCTTTCTCCGTAAAAAGGCCGTTCTTTATCAGGATTTTACATTTCCGGTAACTCGCCGGCTCCTCGAAGATCATGACGCTCTGCCCGAATTCCTTTTCCCTGTGCATCCTGTGGAACGCCTCGCGGATAAGGGTGACAAAACGCGGCCCGTCCGTATAAGGATTGGAGAGGTAAATAACCCCGCCCGGCTTTAAATGGCTGATATAATCCATCATTCCTTCCACAGTAAAAAGGTAGCTCTCCGCCAGCGTAAAGGAGCCGGATGATACCGCCACCTGCGATATGGAATTGTCAAAAATCAGCACATCATATTTCCTGTCGGAAGAACGTATAAAAAAGCGGCCCTCCTGGAACTCCACATCGACATTGGAAAAATGGCCGATATTCCCGATTTTCCGGCTGTAAACATCATGAAAGAGGTGATAAATGGTTGCGTTGAATTCCGCGCCGCGTATTTCCTTCGCTCCGGCCGCAAGGGCAAGGAGAACATCCTTTCCGGCCCCCACACCGACGATCCCGACATCCTGCGGCTTTTCCTTGATTAAGTAAGGATAATAATGCACGCTCAGAATCCTCTTAAACTCCGAAAAATCATTGGTCCGGGCAACAGGATAGAGATAGGTAAAGCATGAGTAATCCGCCGTGACGGCCCAGGAGCCGCTCGGCCTTTCATGCACCGCCACATAGGCGAAATTATCCCAATCCGAGAATTTTTTTACGCCCAGGTATTCCAGGTGCCTTTTATCGCCGGAAATTCTGATCTCGACATTTTTGACCATCGGGTAATAGATATAAATATCCAGAGCGATAAATAGTAAAACGGCGATTGAAAAAATCCAATGTTTTTCATAAACAAAAAGCGCAGCGGCAATAATAACAATCCCGGAGATGATGACGGATACGATCATCGGGCCGTTATGCGGGAAAACAATCAGCGCGAAAAAACAGCCGATCCCGCCGCCGATCAGGTCAAAGAAATATATTTTATTGATATTCTCTTTATAATTCGTAAACAAAAATGAAAAAATATATCCGCCCAGGATAAATGGGACCAGGAGCAGCATCAGAAAATGAGTTAAATATCCTTTCTGCAGGGCTGACGCCGCGACCTCATTCATCTCCAGGGGTATTTGATTGATCCCGATCAGCACGATTGGAATGGAAACCGCCAGCAAGATCGAGGCAGTCATCAATGTGATGGGAGCAAAACTTTTAAGAAAACGGTTAGTAAAAAAGACAAGGAGCCCTCCAAAGCCTATCCCAAAAAGGGCCACGGAGAGAATGATAAACCCGAAGTGGTACCAGAACGTCAGGGAAAACATTCTTGTGAGGATCACTTCCAGGCAGAGAATGGAAAGCGATACCAGAAATACGCCGCCGTAAAGCGGCCATTTCGGCTCCTGCTTCATCGTCTGTTTTTCAACCGGTTTCTGATTCGGCATATTTTTGGGTTTCATATTGTCATCACCTTTAAGTTAAAATTTATAATCTTCTATAATAATAGTTTTTATATTTATGGCTTATTGAAAAACTTGAAATTTCAGCACAAAGGCCGTCATTGCGAGGAGTCAAACATCTACTTTGCCGAAAGCCTTCACCCGAAGCAATGGTTCGACAAGCTCACCACGGCGTCTGTCAGTTCATTAAGCTTTCTTTATATGCAGACAGATTGCTTCGCACAGGAGAAATCATCGAAGGATAAAACCGGTCGCTCGCAATGACGGCTTTACTATATCAAAACTATTTGTCATGCAAAATCAGTACAATTTAAATTACCCGATCAATCATCAAACCTGTGATACTTGACAGTCGCTGAATTCTCGTTCACATTAAAACCGAGGCGCGTAAAAGGCCAGTAACGGAAAAGCGGCCTGCCGAAAATATTCTTTTCCGGAATAAAGCCGAAATAACGGCAATCCTCGCTGTAATCGCGGTTGTCGCCCATGCAGAAATAATAATTGTCATTTATTTTCCATTCATTTATTTCTTTTCCGTCAAGGTAGAATTTACTATTGCTGAATGTGACGGTTTTGCCGGTTTCCCTTTCAATCAATAGCTTGATCAAATATTTATAGTAGCCGTCCGCTTCAATTAAATTAATGACATCTCCCTTTTTCGGGATCCGGATATCCGGAAAATGGCTGAAGAGGTAAAAGCGGTACATGTCAAAATTATTAACGACATCATCAGCCTTCATTTTGATCATGGCTTCTTTATAATCCCCTCCGACTTCCCTGTCAAATCCGTAAATATGCTGAATGATCCTTTCCCTGCCGTCAAACTTCTCGCTGAACAGATTAAAATCCCTGTCGTTTTCCCTTCTCATCATGTTATAAATCGCCTGATGGGAGATCATGACAAAATCCGTCTGAACAATCTGATGGTTGATATAAAGGTTTTGATTGGACATGGATATCACATCGCCTGGTTTCCCCACAAGGCGCTTGACCAGATTTTTCGGCATATCAAACGTATTGTCCAGGTTAATCAAAGAAAGCGTGAATAAAGAGATCAGCTCCTGAGCAATACCGGGGCTTTTCCATGCCGGGGAAACGAAAACAACCACATCATTCCGCTCAGGGCGGAGCAGACCTGGAATTTTCCAGTTTAAGATCGGTATCCGTGAACCCATTGTCCCTTTTTCCACCATCAGAATATCCTTGACCAGAAGGCTGGGGACCATGGATTGAGAAGGTATCTGATAAGCCTCAATGAGCAATAACCGGATGACAAACGCTATCACATAAGCGGATAAAAACACGTTGATATTCTCAATTACTTTTTCTTTAAACGTCATGTTTTTTTTGTCTTTTTTCTGCTTCACAAAATACTCCTTTAAACTAAATATATTCTTACATCGCCAGACTTTTCAATAAAAGTACCAGGATCGTTTCCGCCGTGGCATATTTTAATATCCCGATAAATAAGGATTTCCATCTTCTGAATAATTTAATTTTTAAAACAACCTGCCCGGTCAAATCCTGAGGGACATGGAAATCCAGCCATTTTTCATTATTATCGATAAATCCTATCAATGCCTTTCCCTTTTTATTCAATGCCTTCCTCCAGCAGCTTTTGCTTAAACCTGTCTTTGGCCCGGAAGATCCCGACCCGCACCTGATTTTCACTTTTCTCTTTCAGGGCGGCGATCTCTTTGATGTCGAGCGACATTATAAAGCGGAGTATCAGCAGATGTTTATCTTCTTCATTCAAACTGTCCAGCGCTTTTAAAAAAATGATCTTATCTTCTATTGATAACGTTCCCTTATCAAGATAAACGGCATATTCCAGGACATCCTCATAAACAATCTCTTTCCTGTCTTTTTTAAGCTTCAGAAAATTCCTGATGATATTAAGCTCGATCGAATAAAGCCATGGAAAGAAATCCTTTGTTTCTTTAAATCCCCTGAGATATTTATAGGCCCGGAAGAAAACCTCCTGCGCAATATCTTTCGCGTCCTCGCCGTTATGAAAATAAGAAAAAGCCAGGGCAAATACCCTTTTTTCATATGTTTTTAAGATATATTCAAAAGCTTTTATATCTCCCTTTTTTGCCTTCATTATTGCTTCGCTTTCGTTCATCCCGTTCAATCCTTTTCACTTTGCCCTATTTCCTGTTAATAGGTATACCATAAAGGAGGCAAAATTATTACATCAGGAAAAAATATTTTATTTGATCCTGAGCGATGCATTTTTCTTAAAAAAGAACAATTATATGCTCTTTTATATATCCAATAATGAAACAACATAACTCTCAACAGTATTTGAGCGGGTGTTTTCAGTCGTTTTTCCTTTGATCCCGATCTGGTTTTCTGAAATTCCGAGGATCGCAGACAATTTCTTTTTCATATCAGGAACAAATTGGGAGATTTTCGGGCTGTCCAATATAATCACACCGTCAATATTTAAAATCTTGATGTTTTTAAAAAACCTTTGTATGACTTCTTTTAGAATATCTGTACTTTTTATTCCTTTAAATTTTTCATCAGTATCCGGGAAAAGTTGGCCGATATCGGGAGCTCCGACTGGAGAAAGAAGCGAATCAACAAGCGCATGAATAAAGACATCCCCGTCGGAATGCGCTTCAGATCCGTAAGGGCTTTCTATTTTAATTCCGCCCAATATGAAATCCCTGCCCGGCACAAGCCGGTGCAGGTCATATCCAAGCCCAACCCTCAGCATACTACCTCTTCGGTTCCGTAAAGATGATCCTGCCCGCGGAAGTCTGGAGTATGCTCGTTACCTTGACGTTTATCTTTTTGCCGATATAATTGATGCCGTTGGCGACGACAACCATTGTTCCGTCGGAAAGATACCCGACGCCCTGATTATTTTCCTTGCCTTCCTTCAACACATCAAGCTCCATTTCCTCGCCGGGCAGAAGCACAGGCTTCATGGCGTTGGCAAGGTCATTCAGATTAAGGATTTGAATACTGTCGAGTTTGGCGACTTTATTGAGATTATAATCGTTAGTTATAATACTGGCGGTCATTTCCTTAGCAAGGGCGATCAGCTTGGCATCCACGCCTTTTATTTCCGGATAGTCCCTTGAGAAAATCTTGAGGTCAAGCGTCTGGATCTCTTTTAATTTATTCAATACATCCAGCCCCCGCCTTGCCCTGCTCCTCTTGATCGGGTCTTTGGAATCCGCCAAGGCCTGGATCTCATTCAATACAAACTTGGGCAGAATAAGTGTGCCGCAGATAAAACCGGTCTCGGCGATATCCGCGATGCGTCCGTCGATGACAACGCTCGTGTCCAGCAGCTTGATATCATCGCTTTTCCTCTCGCTTTCGCCGCCGAAAGCCAGATTCAGGGCAGAACCGCCGTATTTCTGCGATGCCATGGTCGGCAGAAAAAAGCCCAGGTATGAAAAAGTGAGTATAAAATAGGGCTTGATCTGCTCGGCGATCGTCTTGATCGGTCCGGCAAATATCGACGGCATCATCTGGCTGAAAAGCTCATACAGGAAATTGCCGCTGTAATAACCGGCGATAAGACCGAGAAGGGAATACAAAAACACGCCTCTTTTCGAATAAAACATCGCTTCCAGCAGAATCGTCATCAATGCGAGAACCACCGCGTAGACAAAAACAAAAGCGCTGCCGCCGCTTACATAGTTAAGCATGCTGAAGACTAAAAAGACAAGGACTATAAACAGCCTTCTTTTTAATGTTTTGGACATAAAAAACTCCATATATAAAATTTATAATCAGGTCTTTTATAAAAAACCCGAGCATCTATTTTAAAGTAAACCGGGAATATTATCAATTAAGAGCGCTCCTATTAAACGGAAAAAACTTTTAGCAGCAAAAATTCTTTATTCCTTAATGCAATATTTATTACTGTCCCAAAAAATCCGCATAATTTATAGAATTATTTTATTACCGCCCTTAATCCTTTTTCTTTAATAATTTATTCAATAATTTCATGTCTCTCACGAAATCATCCAGATTCTCCGGCGAATCCTTGACAGCCTCATTTGTCACATGCGAATCGGCAGGAATGAGCTGCAGCAGCCTTTCGAGGGGAAAACTGCCCTGCCCGTAGTGGTCATGCCTGTCATATAGGCCGTAGTAATCGCCGTCGGTCAAATGATACATTTTCGGCTTTAATTCAATAAATTTCTCCAGATATTCAATGGGATTATGATCAATGGCGTTCGCGGCGCATATGGCATGGCCGATATCCAGGCAGAAGCCTGCCCCTGTTTCTTCCATAATATAAAGAATATCTTCCGGGGACGATCCGTTGCAGATAAGGTTTTCCCCCAGGCCGTAATAGGGCTTGTTCTCAATAATGATTCTTTTATCATTCAGTTCTTTGATCTGCCTGGCTGTTTCTTTAATGTCCCCGTTTACCCCGGGATGAAAAATGACAATCCCTGCCTGGACCGAGTCGGCGAACCGGAGAGCTTCATGGGCCATGAGAAAATTGCCTTTTTTATCTTCCTGCCGGGCGAAATTCAATCCGTCTTTAAAATGAGGGCCATGAATAATAAAAGGAATGCCGACATCCTTCCATAATATATGAAAATCATCATAAGACCCCGGTACGGTATAAAGCTCAATATAATGGAATATTTCCTCCTGATAGAGGCGCACGGCGTGAGAAATATAATTCTGATTCGTCGACCAGAGCTTTAAACCGAAAAAATACATGAATTTCTCCTCTATAATAATATTTATTTTTAAGATTTATTTATTAAATTTTTATTATAATAAAAATTTAATAAACTACCATATAATATAATAAAATATTTCAAAATAATAAAGTCTTTATCCAAAATTAAATTGCCGGACGTCAAAACAAACAATTTATCAGAAGTGTTATAATTGGATATAAAATGGATTTTCAGGAAAACCGGACAAAATCATATGAAGGCTTTGATTATAAAGCTTTATTGAAAGGATATTTTTGATTAAAATTTTTTATTATTCAAGTTGCCTGTCGGTTATTTCATTTTCGGAGTCAAACCAGCCCCTTACAATAAGCGGGCAAATAAAAATTTTGTCAGCTTAGCTGATTTTAATAATAAATTTCGAATAATCGATACTCAGACTATACAAAATCCTCTCTATTTTCTCAAATATTGGGCATATTTCATAAAATTATGCGCAAGGGATACCCAGCATAGCTCCAAATTCACTTTCCGTTGACCTCTGTAAACTGTCTGAACATAACCCTTCTGTGTTTTGATGTTTGAAAATACGTGTTCTTTACCTATCCTGCGGTTGTATATCTTTTGCCCTTCTTCGCTGTAAAGTTTTGTTAAATAAGCATCAATCTTAGACCGATTATTCAATTCAAACTCACTGAAAATTACTGTCTTTTGCTGTGTTTTCGGTTTGATGTTTTTATAACACTCACTGAAAAATGGACATCTTTCACAGCCCTTCCGTGAATACAAAAATGTATATCTTTGGTTATTTCGATCTAAATACCCATTTTCCTTACGGCCGCCCCGGCATCCCAGGATATATTCGTCATCAATCTTTTCCAGTTTAAAGTCTCTTCGCTTCTGTGATTTATCACTGAAATCCCGCTCTTTCGTATCCACATAAAGGTCTTTTCCTTCCTCCACCATCCGGATTGTCTCTTCCATGTCCCTGAAAACCCGAATCAAAAAGGTATTTGCTAGCCTTATCAACTTTTAATTCCGCTTTTTTCTGTTCCACCCTCTTTACCATTTCTTCCGTATGCTGTTTTTCCGGTGTTGTGATTGCTTCAAAATCTATAATCACATCATTATTACTGACCATCATCGCCGAATTATATCCCTGTATAAACACACTATGCGGATTTCCAGACATCAGCTTGCTTTCGGGATCAGTCAGGTTGGTGAATTCTTCGTCTGTCTTTTCCCCTCTCTCTACCTGTTTTTTGTATTCATCGATTTGGTTCAAAACACTATCGTAAATCTTTTTCCGCCTTGATACCCGCTTCTTCTCCGCTTCGTAATAAGGCTGCTCCAGCTTGCCTTCCCGGTAAGATTCTTCCAGTTCCAGGTCTTGTTTCACAATCTTTTCCGCCATCTTCTGGTAAGTGTCCATCAGCTTCCGGGTATGTTTCTTTCCCACATTCTTATTCTTACTCGCGTAGGCCTTGATCTTTGTGCCGTCACCCACTACCATGTCCCAATCTATAGACCCCATTTCGTTGAGTATATATAAAAGCTGGCTGAACAACTCCTCGATCTTTTCCTGAAAAAGTACCTTGAACTCGCAAATTACCGAATGGTCAATTTTCAGCCGGTTTGAAACATACATAAACCCAATGTGTTTTTTCAGCAAATCTTCTATCTTTCGGCTGATACGATTTCCCGTAATGTAACCGTAGAGTACCGCACAGATCACATCCCGAGGATTTTTAATCTCTCTGCCTCTATGGTTGTTCTTATAGTAAGCCGCGAAATCCTCCAGTTTAATACGGTTTTTGATGAATTCTTTTAGTATAAATTCTCTGGAATTCTCATCAAACTGCTCGCCTATATTGATCGCGAGGAACTCACCCTGCTCCAGGCTGTTCTTTTCAAATCTTGCCATCTTTTTCTCCCGTTTTATTTTAACGGGAACCCTGCCGTATGTCCATGAAGCATGTTATAAAAACCGACAGGCAACGGCATTAAAACAAAAGAATCCCGGCTGAGGATCATTTTCTTCCTGGCCGGTTTTATTTGTTTTCTGATTCCCTGGTTAAACATTTTATTGTTACATTAATCCGGTTTATATATTATAATAAATTATATAAAAATCTTTTCCGGGTCATGCACTGATTTTAACTGTGATAAGATTAGATTTTTAATTAAAAGTTTATATATTTATTTATAATGGGTTTATTGACTGCCGGTCCCGGTTTTTATTAATTATTTGAGTAAAGGGCTAATATATGAATAGGGTACGCAAAGGATTTTATAATCTTTTTAAAAATGTAATTAAATTATACTTAAATACTTTTCTGGAATTTAAGGTCTGGGGGAAGGAAAACATCCCGGAAGGGCCTAAAATATTCTGCTCGAACCATTTTTCCTCAACGGACCCTTTTTATATGATAACCATCATGGATGAACCGATCCATATGATCATAGGCCCCGGATTTTCCGTTCCAGTTTTTAAACACGTATTGAAACTCGGGAAACAAATCAACGCGTTGTCTGAAAACAGGGACAAAGTAATTCCCACTGCGGTTGAATATCTAAAAAAGAATGAATCGATCTATATTTTCCCGGAAGGGGACCTGAATGATCAGAAAGTACTGAAGACCTTTTACCCCGGCCTTGCCCGTATTTATCTGTCCTATCCAGTCCCGATAGTTCCAATTGGGATTATCTCTCCGATACGGTATGTCAAAGAAAAAGAAAAAAACATTAAAATCGGCGAAACCATTTATAAAACATTGACAGTATTGACCGGGAAATTTTATGCCAATATCGGGCAGCCGATGACTTTTCCGGAATTTGAAAAAAAAGGGCTGACGCGGAATGCCGTCGATCAGGTTACGGGCGATGTAAAAAAAAGGATTGAATTATTAATCCATGATATCAAAGTAAATAAATTCTGGAGTTAAGGAGAGTGTTATGGTTTTAAAAGACGAGATCAAAGAGCTGTTCAATCTGATAAACAGCCATACGGAAGAAATTGAGTTTTTAAACTTTTTTATCAGAATGCAAAATGGTACGATCTTTAAATATAAAATGGACAAAAAAAAAGAGTTTAGAATCAAACTCAGGGATGAAGTCAGGAAATTGGATAAAAAAAAGAAACTTGAAAAGATTAAATAACCGCCGGGGCTGAGCAAGTCCTGTTTATTGCATACCTTATACTGGACGGAATTATCATATTATAACCGGGAGGAATTTATGGCCTCGATAATTGAAGTGATCGACAATAGATTTTCGAATAGGGCCTATTCGGAAAAGAAAGTGGAAGAAAGTAAAAAAAAGATCCTGATGGAATATATTACCCGGCATAATAAAGGACCTTTCGGCAATACCGTCCGCTTTCAATTCGTGGAAATACCGGAAGGCGATATGAGCGGGCTGAGGAGTCTGGGAACTTACAGCATGATCAAAGGCGCCGTACTTTACCTTGCCGGCGCAGTAAAAAAGAATGAAAATTCAATGGAAGACTTCGGATACTGCATGGAAACCGCGGTCCTCAAAGCGACCGAATTGGGAATCGGCTCCTGCTGGCTGGGAGGCACCCTCAACCGCGGTACATTTGCCGGGAAAATAGACCTGGGCCGGGATGAAGTCATTCCGGCGGTGACCCCGCTGGGATACCCCGGAAATAAGAGTTCGTTCATTGTCGGCCTGCTGGGAATGGCCAGAGGCTCCCGCAGCCGGAAGGGATTTGAGGAGATTTTTTTTAAAGGCGCCATAGATAATCCGCTTAATAAACAAGAACTGGGGCCATATGAAACGGTCCTGGAATGCGTCAGGCTGGCCCCGTCGGCCTCGAATAAACAGCCCTGGAGGATTATCCGGGAGAAAGATAAAAATGTCTTTCATTTCTTTTTAAATGAGGACAAATTCTACAACAATGCTTTTAAGGGAATAAAGATGCAGAATATTGACATCGGTATCGCTCTGTGCCATTTTGAATTAACCGCTAAAGAGTTGGGCTTAAAAGGCTCATGGGAAACCAAAAATCCGGTCCTGGATTCAGGAAGTCTGGTTTATATTACCTCGTGGTCCGGTAAATAACCGCTGTGATTTCAGATCCTACCGTCCTTACCCCATATCCATCAAATCCCTCAGATCGTCCCATGTCATATTTTTAATGAAGGTATGGCTCTGGGTGACCAAGTTGTCAAACATATCTTTTTTATAGAATTGAAGCTTCTTGATCTTTTCCTCGATGGTGCCGGCTGTCAGCAGCCTGTAGACATGCACAACGCTCTTCTGGCCGATGCGGTGCACGCGGTCGATGGCCTGGTTTTCCACTGCCGGGTTCCACCATGGGTCGAACAGGATGACGGAATCGGCGCCGATGATGTTGAGGCCCGTTCCGCCGGCTTTTAAGGAGATGAGAAAGACCGGTATTTCCGAGGCGTTAAAATGCTCGACGAGCTCAAAGCGGTTTTTTGTCTGCCCGTCAATATAGGAATATTCGATATCTTCCTTTTTAAGCTCCAGGCGGATGATCTTGAGCATTTCCACGAACTGGCTGAAAACCGCGACGCGGTGGCCGCTGTCGATGGATTCGAGAATAAGCTCCATCAGGGCCTTGAGCTTGATCGAGATATCGGGAACGTCCAGCAGGCTCCTGTCAAATAGGCCCGGGTGCAGGCAGAGCTGGCGCAGGCGGGTGAGCGCCGCCAGGACATCGATGGCTGAACGTCCGATGGAACCGAACGCCTGCAGGGCCTGATAATTCTTTTTGACGGAAGAGAGCGTTTCCAGGTAAAGGGCTTTCTGTTTTTCCGTCAGCTCCAGAAGGATTTCCTGTTCTATCTTCCGGGGCAGTTCTTTTAAGACGGTGTCTTTTGTACGGCGGAGTATAAAAGGCTTGACAAGGGCTTTCAGCTGACGCATCGCGGTATTCCTTTCCTCCGCATTAAAACTTGAGAGCGGGTTTTCAAAGCGTTTTTTAAAAGCGGGATGGCCGCCGAGAAAATCCGGCATCAGGAAATCAAAAATAGACCAGAGCTCCGTGATGGTATTTTCAACGGGCGTTCCCGTGAGCGCCAGCCTGTATCGCGACCGGATGCCCTTGATGCTGTGCGTCCGTTTGGCCTGCTTATTCTTGATATGCTGGGCCTCGTCTATAATACAGTAATGAAAAAAGAACTCTTGATATTCCCTGTTGTCGGCATGGAGCAGGGGATAGGAAGTAATGGCCATGTCGTAATCCGGTATCTTTTTTATTTTTTCCAGTCTTTCCTTTTTTGTGCCGTCGATGATGATATATGAAAGGCCGTCCCCGATAAATTTCCTGATTTCATTGACCCAGTTGTAAACAAGAGCCGTCGGGCAGACAATAAGCGAATAACCTGTCCCTTTTATAATAAGAAGAAAGGCAAGGACCTGGACTGTTTTTCCCAGGCCCATTTCATCGGCCAGTATTCCGCTGAACCCGGTCCGTTTAAGAAAATCCATCCAGTAGATCCCTGTTTTCTGATAAGAGCGCAGGAGACTGCCCGGATGCTCCGGAATGGGAATCTCCCTCAGCACTTTCCTGTTCTGTCCGGAGTATTCGATAAATTCGGAAAGACCCGTCAAATTTTCATTTATTTTAATATTCATACCGTCCTTTACAAGATACGGGAGGCGGAAGGGCTGGATGGAAAGCTCCTTATTTTCTTTCTGGAAATTCAAATCCTCCAGGAGCTGTTTGAGAGAACTGATTTCGCTCTGAGAGGGCGCGATGATCGCGTTGTCTTTTTCCAGAAAGCCCTGCCTGGCAAGCGCAGAAAGTTCGGCCAATGAGAGAACAATATCCCGCATCCTGTAGCGGAAATTCACTTCAAGCCAGTTTATCCCGGCATAGCTTTTTCTGCCCGACGGCATGATTTCGACGCTTCTTTCATCGAAGTCTCCCGGCAGAAATTCAAGCTTTGAAGAATCCGTCCTTATCTCAATATACGGCATTACGGAAGGGAGGAATTTATGAAAGAGGGTTTCGCTGTCAGACGTGGCGATCTCATTTTTTTGAAACTCATTCAAAATCTCATAGAATGAGTTTTTAACCGCCTCGGCGGTATGCTGAAGTTTTTCATAAAAAGGAGTGTCGGGCCTGGAAAGAAGAAGCCTGTTCTTGTCAACCGGGATAAGGATATCTTCGCGGAGCAGGACGCTTTTTCTGACCTCGCTGAAATAGAGAGGGTGTTTAATACTGCTGTTGCCGGTTGAAGCAGAAATAAAAGCCTTTATTTGAAAGTCGGAAGGGTCCTTTCTGCTGAAATAAAAAAGTATTTTAGCGTCTGTTATTTCTATTATCTCGGGAATTTGAAAATGCCTGCCGAGAGTGTTTTTATCAAACCCGGAAGGTGAAGTCAGCCTCTTTTTCAAACCATACTCGGCGTGGATGCTGCCGGATTTAAAAAGTTCCCGCAGGATTTCCTGATTGAGAGTAAACGGGACCGGATAAAGTGTTTTTTTATCTGTGATATAATTTTCATAAGAACTTTCAAAAAGATAAAAGCCTTCAATCCCCGGCAGATGAATATTCTCAAAGGAATCATCAAAGCCGATCTTTAACGGATAATAATTTTCCGACTTTTTCAGAATAAAACTTTCTCCGTCCAGTTTGAACAGGCATTGCATTTCAATCAGTTTCCTGAAAAAAAGAGTGTCGGCGGGCATCAGGATCGTGATTTCATTATTCTGCCTTTCGGCAATATTGAAGGAATAGGTTTTAAATAGAAGTATAAAATCCCTTGTTTCCGGGGAAAGGGAAGAAAAGTCTTCTATGATGTCAAAACCGAAAAATTCCCCCTGCATATTGAGGGAAAGGAGCCTTTCGGCCAGAGGATTTTCCGCCTGGATTGACACAACCATTCTGCTGATAAAGCGGCCTTCCGCCGTTAGCCCGGCGGAAACAGCGATGTCTGACCCGCTTTTCTGCACTTTTACCCCCTAAAAAAATTGATGCCGTATAAAAATCATTTTTTAAGCAACTCTACATTATATCTGCCTTGACCGGCTATATCAAGGAATCAGGACAATTATTGAATTTATGTAACTATCCAGCCACTAAAAAATAGTCACATGAAATATTTGCATTGAGCATGAAACCATGCTATTCTATAGCATGAATGAAGATAGAAGAGAAAAAGACTGTGCGGCCTGCTTAAAACGATTTGAAGGCATCATTGCTGATTTACAAAACCAGATAAAGGAGCAGGGTTTAATCATTCAAAGACAAGCGGAAAAGATTAAGAAATTGGAAGAACAGCTTAATAAGGACAGCCATAACAGCAATAAACCGCCGTCTTCCGATAATCCATTCCAAAATACAGTAAAGAATTTACGGAAAAAGAGCGGTAAAAAACAAGGCGGCCAGTTTGGACATAAGGGAAATACTCTGAAGAAAGTAGAAAGCCCTGATAAGATCATAGAACATCAGGTTGAAAAATGTTCCTGTTGTGGAATTGATTTAAGTTCCGAATCAGTTAAGCGGACGGAAAGAAGGCAGGTGTTCGATATACCTCCGATAAAAGTGGAAGTTACCGAACATCGCTCGGAAGTAAAAGATTGTCCGCATTGCGGTGCGAGAGTAACGGCGGAGTTTCCGGAAGGCATAACCAATAAGGCACAGTATGGAAAAAACATTAAAGCGCATCTGGTCTATATGAAAACATATGGGTTGATACCCTATGAAAGGCTTTCGGAATACGCCGAATGTTTATTGGGAGTGCCGCTCAGCAAGGCAACGATTGAAGGATTTATCCGGGAGACCTACAATAAATTAGAAGAGTATGAACAGAAAGTCATAGAACTGATACTAAAAGAAGTGGTTCTTCACTGTGATGAAACCGGTATTCGGATAAAAGGGTTATTAAAATGGCTCCATGTTGCCTCGAATGAACGTTTTACCTATTATTTTTCTCATGACAAACGCGGCACAGAGGCGATGCGTGCGATGGACATTCTCACAAGATTTACCGGTATTATTATCCACGATGGATGGAAAAGTTATCTGGAATTCTTATGCCGTCATGGATTGTGTAATGTACACCATTTGAGAGAGCTAATCTGGATACATGAGGAAATGGGTCAGGAATGGGCTAAGGAGATGGGTAATCTTCTTATAAGGATTAAGAATGATAAAGAGGCAAGTTTTCCAATACCGGCGGAAAGGATTATAGAATATGATACGGAATATGACCGGATCATCGCGAAAGGATTTGCTGTAAATCCAACGCCTGAAAAGCCGGAAGGACTTGTTAAACGCGGCAGAAAAAAGCGGGGCAAGGTTTTATGCCTATTAGACCGATTAAGAAAATATAAAGAATCTGTCCTTTTATTTATGCGGGAAAAAGATGTTCCATTCAGCAACAATTTGGCGGAACGGGATATCAGAATGATAAAAGTCCAGCAGAAAATATCAGGTACATTCAGAAGCTGGAATGGAGCGGCTGCCTTTTGCAGAATCAGGGGTTATATATCTACAGTAAAAAAGATGGGCGTCAGTGTTTATCAAGCCCTTATTGACGCGTTGAACGGCTCCGCTATTAAATATGCGGCTGGATAGTTACGAATTTATAATTATTTTTAATCTTTTTTTTATCCGCAAATTATATGAGTGGTCCGTCCTTATAAAACCTTAAAAGACTTCATGAATATTGGTTAAAAAGGCGGAAATGGTGTAAAATTACTTCCGGGAAATAGTAAGGCGCATGGATGCATTTAAACATGAAAATGAAATCCAGAGGGAAATAAAAACAGGCGATGACAGCAGAGGGTATTTTAAAGTATGAACCGTTATAAATTGAGGCTGAAATTTCTCCGGCAGATATGTTTACTGATTCTGTTGACTCCGGCTTTATTCCAGCCGCTCTATTCTTTGAGTATGTACGGCAGCCTGTATGATCCCGGCAGGGAGTTATTTACCATACAGACCCGGTACTTTGATATCATCTATCCGGCGCAGTCGCGGAATTCAGCCTGTTACCTGGCTTCTTTCGCGGATGAAACCTATGAAAGGATCCATGCCCTTCTCGAGTCGAAGCATCCCGACCATATTACGGTCGTCATTACCCCCGATGCCGAAATACAGAACGGGATGTTCTCGCCGCTTCCCTATTCGCATATCATTATTATGGATTACCAGAGCCAGGCGGGACTTTTTAACGAAAAGGAATACCTGAAGGACGAGTTTACCCATGAACTGACGCACGCGGTTTCACTGAATATCAGGAGCGGTTTTTATGAGGGTTTCTCGGCGGTTTTCGGGAACTGGAGCCCGAACTACAGCATGCCGCTTTTTATGGATGAGGGGGCCGCGGTCAGCTTTGAAAGCCTGAACGGATGCGGGAGGGTGAACGACCCGGCTGCCCGGGAAGAGATCCGGCAGGACATCCTGGAAAACTCCTTCAAAGACCCGGCGATGGCCGACGGCGACTTTGACGACTATCCCTACGGATATATCTATTACCATTACGGCGGATTATTCAACCATTACCTGCAGGCCGAATACGGCATGCATGCCTATGCGGACCTCTGGAAGGAAAACGGCGGGGCGCTGCCGTTTACCCTCATCTTCAATTTTGAAAAAGTTTACAGCAATTCTTTTTACAAAGAATGGGTAAAGTTTAAAGATTCCATCGCATTAAAGGCGCCGGTTGAAACCAATACGAATATCCTCTCGCCGGTCATGCAGTGGAGAAGGGAGATCGATTCCAGCGTCTTTGCGAACGGAAAAATTTATTTCAGCAACGGTGGGGCCAGAAGGATCAGTGTTTATGATATGGACAGTAAAAAATATTACTATCTTCTGGAAACAATGGCCGATCTCAGCATTTCGGAAAAAGGGGATATCCTGTACCTGACTTCAGAAACCAAAGAGAACGAGGTGATCAAATCCCGGACGCAGGAATATAACATCAGGGAAAGAAAATTCAGCGGCAGGCAATGGAAGAAGCTGGGCAGTATCGCCCGGATGGGCGGCGGGATCGCCGCGGTCAGGGCGGACGGTCACAAAATGGACCTGGTTTATATCCATGACAATGGAGAAGAAGAAGTTATCCTCCGGGGCGGGGAATCTGTCAGTTTTGACAGCCTGGCAAAGTTGAATGATAAGGAAATTGTTTTTATTCTGTTTGAGCAGGGCAGGAGAAAAATCGCGTTTTATAATTTTGAAACAAGGCAGGTTTCTGTACTGGACGCCGCCGCGGATTATATCCGGGACCTCGCCGTTTATGAGGGTAAAATCGTATTTGTTTGCAATAACGACGACACCCTCTACAAAATGGGAATAGCGGACAGCGGGAAACTCTACCTTCAGACAAACCTGGTCTACGGCGGCGTGTTTTCACCCTTTATTTACAGGGACAGGATTTATTACAGGGGGAAATTCTCCACCGGGGATGTGTTTCTCCCGTACCCCTGTCAGCTGACCAACTGGAACGGCAGTATCACCAATTATTCCCTCAAGGCCTGGCAGATGCCGGCCGAAACGGCGGAAACCGCTCCTCCGGATTTGCGGGAAAAGCCTTATAACGGCCTGCCGTACCTTCTGCCGCGGATGTGGGCGCCCTATGCCACGGTAAGCGGAAGCAGTTTCATCCCTGACAGCGTCGGCATTTATACCATGATGTGGGACCCGGTTTACCAGAATATATTCACTATCTATTCCACTTTTAATTATATGAAATATTTTGCCAACGCCTGGGGAAAATGGGAGAATTCGGCCCTCCCGGTCAACTTCAGCTTGAACCCGTATGACCTGCTGCTCTACTTTTCCGGAGTCAACAGCTATGTCAGGCAGAGCGGGGTCAATATCGACCTGAACCACACCTTTTACTTTGCGCCCTATTATTTTTATTACATCACCCTTGGGCTGGGGGCATCCTATTTCCAGATCGCGCCGGATGATAAAAAAGGTTCTCCCTATGCCTGGAAGTACTATTATGAATCGCTCGTGCTGTCGGCCTATACAAAATTCCTGTTTTCATCGGATTATATTCCTACCTATGAAATCAACAATAGAAATAATGCCGTTTATCTGGATTATTTTCCCGGGAAGTCTGTTTATAAAGCCGAGGCCAATATCAATTATTATCCGTTTATTATAAATGCCGGATTGAAGCTGTACGGCGCGTACAGTCCGTCAAAAATTTTCAATATGGCCTCTCAAAGCTTTTATTTCGGAGGGGACCATTATCCGGCCTATAACGAATACCGCTCATTGACGAACACATCCGGCTATTACCTCAGCGGCGAACTGAATTACCTGGTCTATTTATGGGAGATCCAGCAGGGGTTCTGGCTTCTGCCTTTCTATGTCCGCCGGCTGAACCTGATCGCCGGCTACCGGGCCGCTTACCTGGACGGTTCCTACTTTCATTCTCTCTTTGCCAGGCTTTACCTGGAAAACTCCCTCTTTTACGGCAAGTCCTATGGAAACGCTTACGTGGAAGGCACCTATGCCTTTAACACCGGCGGATGGGGGATTTTATTCAATGTGGAGTATGGGTTGTAATGTGATCAGAACTCGAAGGATAAAACCGGATCTTCCGCTAAGCCACGCGAATTCACGCCAATAATTTTTATTCCCATATTTGTAAGCCGAATAAGCAAATTTGATTATTTTCTTGATTTATTTTATTTTTAACTATTGAAAAATATCGATTTAGTATTATAATTATATTAAAAATAGGAGGTTTTTATGAGTTTATTGGGTGAATATATTAATAAAAAAATGGGCCCAATGGAACTTGAAAATGAATTATTACAATTGATCAATCTTTATAATAGCAAAACAAATTCTTTTTTGTTTGTTTATGCGGCTTCATTTACAAAAAATATTCCTGATATTCCTATCAATATGGATGATTATTTCATAATAAGCGATATCTTGAAATCTACAAACTCAGAAAAACTAGATTTTTATGTTGAATCTCCTGGAGGTAGTGGTGAAACTGTAGAAGAAATCGTAGAATGTATCAGATCAAAATTTAAAGATGTTAATTTTGTTGTTTCTGGAGAAGCAAAAAGTGCGGGTACAATATTAGTTTTATCTGGAAATGAAATATCAATAACAGATTCAGGCAGCCTTGGACCCATCGACGCTCAAATTAAAATAGGCAGAGGAGTAGTATCAGCCTACGATTATATGGAATGGGTTGATGAAAAAAGAAAGGAAGCAAGCAAAAATTTAAAACTCAATCCTTTTGATGCTACAATTATCGCACAAATAAGTCCAGGTGAATTAAATGGTGTCGACCAAGCTCTTAATTTTGCTACTGATCTTATTAAGGACTGGCTTCCAAAATATAAATTTCGTGATTGGAATAAAACAGAAACTAAAGGAAAGACAGTTACTGGAAAAATGAAAAAAACAAGAGCATCTTATATTGCTAATGAGTTAGTTAATCATTCAAAATGGAGAAGTCATGGCCGTTCACTTAAAATAGATGATTTAAAAAATTTATTGAAAATCAATAGGATAGACGATGATCCTAAATTAGCGGAAATAGTATATCGAATCCAAACAGTCATAAAGTTATTGTTTCAATTAACTTCTATTTATAAAATATTTGCAACGGCCACAGAAAAAATATTCCGAAGTGCAGTGTCTCAAAATCAGGCAAGTAGTTTAATGCCAAAACCCAAAAAAATTGATGCTATAGAGTTAGAGGTTAAATGTCCTCAATGCGGTCAATCACACGAACTATACGGTAAAGTTAAAAATGATCCGAAAATAGATATGGACTTTAAAAATAAGGGAAAAAAGCCTATTGTTGGACAGGATAAAATAATTTGTTCTTGTGGATTTGCTATAGATATAATAGGTATAAGAAATGATCTTGAAAATAAAACCGGAGCAAAATTTGTCTAAATATTAGTGAAATATTATAATATAAGGCTTTTTTTTATATTGGAGGAAATATGAGTACGGTTTTATTAAATAAGGAAACCTCTCAAAACACAGATCTCAAAGCCATGATTAAATTTCTTAAGATTACTAAAGAAGGTGGCTATTCAGAGATTGAACAGTCTTCGCTCGATTATTCTCGATCAAATTATGTGCCTGAAACTATTGATACTGAAGAGAGCTTTTTCTATAGCTTATCTTAATTTTATACCTTTAAAAACTCTCAAAATTACCCTAAACAAGAAATATCTTCCCGCCTCTTCCTGTTAATTTTCAATTCGCGTCCCTTCGCGTGGCTTAGCGGAAAACCCAATTCCAGTAATTTTCACGCATGCGGATGGAACTTATCATAGCTTTCCTTCAGTTTTTCGATGGTCAGGTGAGTATAGACCTGCGTTGTGGAAAGGCTTTCATGCCCCAATATCTCCTGGATGACCCTTATGCCGGCGCCGTTCTGGAGCATATGCGTGGCGAAAGTGTGCCGCAGGGTATGGGGAGAGATGTGCTTCTGTATGGAAAGTTCATGGATGTACCGGTTGATGATATAGCGCACCATCCTGTCCTGAATTCTATGGCCGCTTTTTGTGAGGAACAGAGCCTCCCTGTCGCCCTTCGGCGCGTCCAGGTCCCTCCGGTAATTCAGGTATTTAATGAGCATTTGCCTGGCTGTATTCCCCGTTGGGACCATCCTCTGTTTTGAGCCTTTACCTATAACTGACAGGATTCCTTCTTTAAAGTCGATGTCTTTCATATTAAGCCCGGTCAGTTCGGAAATCCTGAGGCCGCTCGCGTATAAAAGCATGACCATGGTTTTATTACGGACCGAAAGCGCGTCTGTTTCCGGTATTGAAGAAATCAGGCTGATGACCTCCCCTTTTTCTAAAATGGAAGGAAGCCTTTTTTCTTTTTTCGGGGATGAGATAAGCGAGGCGGGATTTTTTTCTATCGCGTCAATCTTTCCCAGGTATTTGAAAAATGATTTGAGAGAGGCGACTTTCCGCTCGATTGAAGAAGCCTTGAGCCCGCTTTTTCCCAGGTCCGCAATATAAAGATGAAGGATTTTATAGGAAATGGACTCCAGGCTCCGGATGTTCTGCCTGGAAAGAAAAGCCAGGAAATCGACGAAATCATTTTTATACGATTCGATCGTATGGACGGAATAGCCTTTTTCATAACGGATATAGTTGAGAAACTGGTCTATTAACTTTTCCATAATTATTTCCCGCCGGCCGTATATTTAATTCTCGGTATTTTTAATTGAAATAGTATCCGCATGAAGGCTATCCTTGCATTTTAATATAAGAAGCCGTCATTGCGAGTGCCCGGCTTTTTCTTCGCCGATGGACTTAATACGAAGCAATCTGTCTATTCAATAAAATTACTTTTTCTTAATAGTCCTTTTTTTTTCTTTGCCCGTTTTATTATTTTATTATTTGTGTTTCTGTACGGTGATTTAAATTTACCCCGCCCTTTTTTCCCGTTAAGGAAAGGTTTCTGCAGATCCGGAAGAGCGATGTCTTTTTTGAATTCGTCCACTCCCAGCGATTCTTCAAGCTCATTCCGTAACCCTCTCGCCTGTTCCTGGAATTTATTCAAGGTCGCCATCCATTTTCCGATTTTCCGCAGGATCTTCGGGATGTCCTGCGGGCAGATAAAAAATATCAATATAAGGATCAGGAGTATTTCTCCGAACCAGTTTTCCAGCATTATCCGGCTCCTATCTTAAAAATGGACGCCGCCGCCAGGGTCAGAAGATAAAGGCCGATCATCGGCAGCGCAAGGGATATCTGTGATATAACATCCGGGGCAAATACGGCCGCGATAATAAATATGATGATCACGACATATTTAAAATTTTTTATCAGCATTTTGACAGTCAGTATATTCAGCTGGACCAGTACCAGCAGAACAACCGGAAACTCAAAACAGAGCCCGCAGCAGAGAAGGAATTTGAAAAAGAATTCAATAAATTTGGAATAATTTATCAGCAAACCGACATTGCCCGGAAAAAATCCTTCCGTCTTAAAAAAACGGACGGAAACAGGAAGGATTGATTGAAATGAAAAGAAAACACCGACGCTAAAAAGTACGAAAGCCGAAATGATTGAAGCCAGGACAATCCGTTTTTCTCCGGCGGTCAGACCGGGGAAAATAAAAAGGCAGATTTGAATAATAAAAACAGGCAGCGCGCAGATACAGCCGAAAATAAGGGAAACGTTCATCCGGGTCAGGAAGCCTTCCACAATAGTGTTGATATAGAGCTTTTCCCCAAGGATCGAAGATACGATTTGAATGAAATGGGGGAAAATGATATATCCGATAATGGCGAACGCCATAATAGCCGCCAGAACCCACAACAGGCGGTTCCGGAGCTCGATAATATGCCCGATAAATGGAAGTTCCCCGGCTTTTTTCATACTTTACTTTTTAGAGGCCGCTCTTTTCTTTACAGGGGCCTTTTTTACCGATCTTTTTTGAGCGGCTGAAGTCCTTTTCCCTGTATTTCTTTTCGGCCTGGTCCCGGTGGGCTTTTCACGGGCGGTCTGGTCCTCTTCTTCCGCCTCGCGCAGTCCTTTCTTTAATTCTTTAAAACCTTCGCCGATCGCTTTGCCCAACTGGGGAAGCCTTGCCGCTCCGAAAATCAGGACCACCACAAGGACAATCAGTAATATTTCGCCTAATTTCATAAAATAAAAAAACCTCTCATCTGTTATATTTCTTTTACCAAATCCGGCGGCTTTTAATCACAGGAGATATTATTTATAACTTGTTCCGGAGTTTCCGTCAAGTTAGGCGGCGCCTTTAGTTTTTTTAATTATGTCCAATGGAATATAGTAAATTTGCGGGCAGTTCCTGAAATATTGGATTAATGGGATTGCCGGATAGCTAAGTTTCACGGATAAAAAAATATAAAAAAACACTTGCAATATAATAGTTATTAATTAACATGTGGCAGTTCTGAAAATGATAAAAAATCAAGGAATTTAGAACATCTTATTCTTCAAGTACAAGATTTTAGGCATTTCCAAAAACACCAATTTGATTTTTATGGTAGTTTTTTGGAAATGCCCATGTTGTAAGAGTTCGGGAGGGTTAATTTGACCGAAAGGTTCCTGTCTTTAACCGTTCTGCTGATTATTTTTACCGCACCGGCTTACGCGGATAGTCTCTATTATGCCCAGAAGATCGGGATTTCATACGATAAGAAAAGCGATGCCGCCGGAATTTGCGCCATTCTTCAAAAAAACATTCTCGCGTTTTCCGAGGGCGATACGAATATCCTTTTATATCCCGGTGAAAAATCCGACCTCGAAACCATCGGGTTGAAAGAAATAAACGCCGGTGTTATGATTACATTGGCGAAAAAAGGGGTGAATTACAAAGTCAGCCTTTACCAGACCGGCGACAAAACGGTCCTTCTTGACGATACCGTGGAAATTGGAGGCAAGGACATTGTGTCTTCAGTACTGACGGCGGCTCGGAAGCTTTTCGATATTTTGAAAGCCGATTTTCCCCTGAAGAAAAAAGAAGAGCTCAAAACGGTTGAGGTTGTCAAGGTCGGCGTGAGCGAGTTTGAATCCGCCATTCCTGTTTTCAGCGTCCGATTGATCCCGGGATTCAGCGCGGTCAGCTCAGGGCTGGGTTTTTCGAGTAATGAAATAGGCACTAATTTAAGCGGCAATGGCTTTTCCCTCCAGCTGGAAGGGATTTTCAGCTGCCTCGAGTGGAACGCCTGGCTTGGCGCCGGTATGTTCCATTACGGAGAATACGGCGACACATACCGTTTTCACACAGGGGCGGGTTACGGAATATTCGGCAGTCTGATCATCCTCGGCCTGGACGCGGATTTTTTCTTTTCCCGATTCAAACCAGGCGGCGGGCAAACTGTAACACCGAATATCAATTTTCCTTCTGCCGATATCTTTACATTTACAATCGGTCCGGTTTTTCAGTTTAACATTACAAAGACTTATTACATACAGGTTTCAGCGGGCATTCCTCTGGGCACGGCTTCCGCGGACCTGAATTTCAACCAGCAGGGCATTACAAATTATAAAATCAAACTCACTAACCCCGCAGGTCCTCCCTTCCTGCATTTTCTTTTTAATTTTGAGGTCGCCCCGAAATGGAGAATCGGCCTGGATTATTTTATGTATTCGGCCGGGTTGGATTTTGATTTACAGCAGGATTGGATAAACGCGGGCTATGACATCACAGGCGGAACATATATTAAAGCTTATAAGTATAGCCTGACTCAAATAGGTCTGGGAATCGAATATGAATTATAGATATTTTATTTTGATTTTATTGCTGTTATGCGCGGCAGGCCGGGCTTTACCGGCTGAAAAGTGGAACGTGCTCGTCGCCTCCTGGGATGACCAGTCGCTGAAGCGCGACAGGAATGTCGGGCTCATACTCAGGAAATCCATTTCCGCGGAACTCGGCAGGCAGGAAAATTTCAGGGTGGTCCCGGGACTGCTTACAAATGTTCCCGTAGCGGGATACAGCGAGGCCGTTTCCCTCGGCCATGACGCAAAGGCCGACATTATAGTCTACGGCAGTTATTTTATCGAGAAAGATAAACTCCTGGTAACCGCCGAGGTTTACGACATACTTGAGAACAGGCTGAAAATGCGCCGAGTATATACGGGCGCAGTCACTGTCGATATTTTCGATACCATCGATTCGATGGCTTCCGATATAGTAGACAAAATAAAAGAAGTCCTGCCGGAAATGACCGCCGAGAACGAAACAAGAGTTAAAAAGATCCGGAAGACCCTTTATGAAAAGGAAAAGGTGAATATTAAAAGACAGCTCTATACCCGTTTCGGTTTTTTGACTGATATCGGAAGTAAAAACTTGAATTGGAACCTGCAAAACGGCGGGTCCAGCAACAGTATTAATGGGAGCTGGCCCATCACTTCAATGGAAGTAGGGCTTGCCTTTCGTTACTGGAACATCAGGTTCGACTTTGATATTTCGGGTTTGCCCGGACTGCCGTATTACGACTGGAACCTCGGTAATGCCGGTTTTACGGAGACGGTGCCGAACATTGTATCTTTTTTCTTTTCATATTATCTCCCCTGGTGGGGCGAATCCTTTGCCGCCGGATTTGGGTTTTTATTTCAAAACGAGCTATCAGCGACAAATAAGGACAGCGGTTTTCACAAGCAGTTTTACACAACGCAAATGTCCAAGGGTTTGCCGTACGGCTTCATCCTCATCTGGAACCCGGTGCATGAGCTTGAATTGGCCCTCCAGTTTTCACCATTATTCGGCTTGAGCGGCGAGAATTATTCGAGCGGCAGCGGCAGCGACGCGATGTCTTATGATTTTCCTCCCCTGACAATCGGCGCGATCTATTTCTTCGGGGACCTCGGCCTTTCGATAAGATTTTCGTTTGCCAGCGGGCATTACTACGAATGGAATATTAATGACGGCTGGAAAGATTTTAACAATAATATTAACCAGCTGGAAGTAAACTCGGCTTTCCAGGATATGTTCATCAGCCTCGGAGTGGTCTACAGGGTGGATTTCCTGTAATTAGTTAAATATAAATAGAAGCAATCCTTTTTATAAATTTTTAGTCTTAAAAACAAACTGTGTTATAAAAACCGGGTTGGAAGTTTCATATTATTTGCTAAACCACATTGCAATTTCGTTTAACTCTTTTCTCGGCCTGGCGTCCGGCGTCTCATCCGCATAACCTAAAGCAACCGCGGCAATCAGTTCAAGTTTTGTTTTTAAAAAACGGCATATTTCCCTGTCCGTATAGTATATATCGCAGATCCATAATGTGCCCAGGCCCAGGTCTTCCGCAGCTAAAAGCATTGTCTGCACCGCGGCGCCGATTGATTGAATACCGGACAGACTACTGTAATCCGGGATGATATTAAAAAGCCTTTTAAACTTTCTGCCGGAATTAAATACCAGTATGACCGCCGGGGCCTGTTTCATTATTTCCGCTGAGTTTTTACCGCTTCCGGTATTAAGTCCCAGTTTATTCAATATTTTCAATTTATTAAGCATACAATCTGTCACTTCTTCCTTCTTTTTCCCATCAAGGACGGCAAAGAACCATGGCTGAGTGTTTTTACTGGAAGGGGTTTTTCCCGCGGCAGTCAATATTTTTACAATTAATTCACGGGGGACCGGTTTGTTTTTAAATTTCCTTATGCTTCGCCTTTGATTGATGGCATTGAGAGTATCCATTAATTAACTCCTTATATGATGTTTGTTGAAAAAGAGGGCGGCAAATAAGAACCGCCCGCAAAAATCATGAAGCGCTTGTTTATTTAACAGGAATATAAATATCCACTTCCGGCTTCTTCAGATTTATCCGTCTTTCCTCATACAGCTCAAAATCTTCCGTTTCAGCCCGTTCATACCCTGATTTTGCCAGCCATTCGCCATAGATATAACGCTGAATTTCTTGTATTTTATCAGGGATTTTGCCTTTGGCCGTGAAAACGGCATAACGGGATGCCGGAATCACTTTCCCTGTCAATCCTGCCGGTATTTCATCCAGGCTGGGAACCTCGCATGCGATCATATAGGCAAATCCTTCCCTCTTATCGTCATAATCGGCGCAGATCCCGTAACAGACGCCCGGGACTATATTTGTAATCTTTTCAAGTGTTTTTTGTTTCATCACCTTGTCCCAGAACCCGGGTATCTCAATTAAACCCTGATTGTTTTCCGATGTTGTCCTTAATTTAGGCCCCAATACTTTAAAAGCTTCTTTATAAACTATTTTCGGTTCCATGGTAATTCCTCCAAAATAAAATTTAATTCCGCCTTTCAGAAAGTTCTTCTTTTCATACAGACAGAGCTTTTCACGATTTCTTCGGCATTTCCCGGGTGTGATGCCGAAGACTTTTTTGAACGCCCGTGAAAAAGATTCCTGCGATTCGAACCGGTAGTTCAGGGCGATATCGATGATCTGCCTGTTTGTGCCGGTCAATTTTTCCGCGGCCGCAGAGAGGCGCCTCTTCCGGACATATCCCATCACAGAATCCCCTGTCATTGTGTGAAAGATCCTGTGAAAATGATAGGGCGAAAGATATCCCTGCATCGCGATATCCGCCACAGTCAGATCCTCAGTCAGGTTTGATTCGATATAATCGATCGCTTTCTGAACACGGTCGAGGTAATACATGTTTGATCCTCCGGAAAGCTTATGCATTAATTATATCATATATTCCGGTGTTTTTTTTGACCCGTTTTGCTATAATGTATTTTCAATTCCGATCAATAAACTGTATATACAGGTTAAAAATGATTTTAATTGATATATCTTTTTTTATGGATTATTATTAATCGGTTTTATTTAAAGGGAATTTATGCTTATTACTTTAATTTTATGGATTTATATCTCTTTTTTATCAATTGTCTGGGGCCTCATTTTTATTGATATTATTAAAAGGCTTTTCAATTTAAAGGAAGAAAGCGCGGTGTCCCTTCCTGTTTTATGTTTTATCGGCCTTGGTATGATGAGCCTGATAGCCTTGTTTTTATCCATTTTTATTTCCATCGGGCTTGCCGCGCATTGCGCCGTAGTATTGCCGGCCGTTATCACTATTTTTATCCGCCGCCGTTTTGTCCTGGATGAGATAAAAAAGCAATTCTTAATTTTTAAAAATTACAATGCCCTGACAATCATAATGATCGCTTTTTTCGCGCTGATCCTGCTTCTTGAAACTTCGTTGTTCTATCCGGGGAGTTTTGACACGGCCCTTTATCATGCGCAGGCCATCCGCTGGATAGAGCATTATCCCGCCGTTCCCGGCCTGGGGAATTTTAATATGCAGATGGGATACAACAGCGCCTGGTTTATTTCCCAGGCGCTCTTCAGCTTTTCATTTATCCCTGGAATGTCGTTTCATATCTTAAACGGCCTATGCTTTTTCTGGACCGTCGTTTTTTTTCTGGACGGCATGGACCTGTTCTTCAAAGGAAAAATTTCTTTTTCAGGGATTCTAAAGGCCTTATTGCTGCCGGTTTCCTTTTATCTTTACGCTTCGCTGTCCTCTTCGCCTTCAACGGATATGCCCGCGGCGCTTTTAACCTGGATTTTGTTTCTCCTGTTTTTAGATAACGCTTCAAATGAAAAGGTTTTCGGGAGCGGTATGACAGGCTTTGCCGCAGTCTTTTTGACGGCATACCTCATTATCATAAAGCTTTCCGGGCTTCCGCTGGTCCTGTTATTTTTTTATGTTCTCATCCGCCAATATAAAGCCGGGAATAAAAAAGCTGCTTTTTTTTCAGCGGGCGTTTTTTTATTATTCCTTCTGCCGTGGCTGGCCCGGAATGTCATCCAGACGGGATATCTCATCTATCCGTTTGAAAAGATCGATCTTTTTTCCTTTGACTGGAAAGTCCCGCCGGCGGCGGTGCAGTACGATGCCCAATGGATCGGCTTCTGGGCGTTCAAAAAGCCGGCAGGTATGGGGCTAATAAAATATATTACCGATTGGTTCGGGAGGCTGCCCCTGGAAAATAAAATACTGTTTTATCCTCTAATGATACTGGGGGGATTGAGCTTAATTATTACGATCTGCCAGCTGTTTAGAAAGCGGCTTATGCCCGGCCGGATGAATTGGAATAGCGCTGCTCTCATTGTCCTGGCAGTGGACATGACAAGCGTCATTTTCCTGTTTTTGACAGCGCCGGCCTTCCGGTTCGGCGCCGGCGTTCTTGTTTTTATCTGCATTTTTTTCATTGCCGGGGCACTCCGTCATGCCGGGATGCGATTTGGCAGGTATATCGCCCCGGCTGTGAAATCCGCGGCAGTTGTTTTAATTCCCCTTCTGCTCCTCATAGAGGTATTCTCGGTATTGAGGTATTTCCCGCGGACAGACGCCGCTTATTTTTATATTGAGGATAAACCCGCAAATCTGTTGAACAGGTTTATTCTGCCGGCGCCGTATCCAGAGAACGATAAAAATAAAATGGTCTCTTTTAAATTTCCATCGAATATGACGCTTTATGTTCCGAAAATAGGGGATGGCGCTTACAGCTGGTACGATCCCTTCCCTTCCAGCGCCTACTATTATCAGGATATTCAATTGAGGGGAGCGTCGCTCCGGGAAGGTTTCCGGCGCCCATTAAGGTAAGATTAAATTATTTCCAGATAAACCTTATTTCCACCCGCCTGTTTTTGGCCCGGTTTTCATCGGATGTGTTGGGGACAAGCGGTTTTTCCTTGCCCCAGCCTTTGTATGAAATCTGGGAACTCGACATGCCGTAGGCGATAAAAAGATCGGCGGTGATGAAGATACTGAACCGGAATTATTATTGAGCAGCTTGTTATTCACCTCTTCAATTGAAGTGCAGGAAAATAGGAAGTCAACCCCCTATAAAAAATATTAAGAATTTGATATTAACGATTCTGATTCTCATCTCATTCTTCCAGCATCTCTTAGTTAATTTGTGTAATGGTGAAGATTTCCCTGGGGTGCACTGTAGCCGCTTCTCATGGTTGAGTTCGTAGCTACGACCATATACCAGAGTTGGCCATTCATGAGAAAAACATTGCCATCATAATCAGGATAATTTGTTATAGATACGTTTGCTATTTTAGTATAATCTGCCGGCCCGGTTGGCATTATCGAAGCGGAATTTGTATATCGGTATACTTCATAGCCGTCAGCCCCGAGCACTACTGACCAGTTCAACTGAGGATTGCCGAGCCAGAAGGATATATCTCCCAGGTCCAGAACCGGCGCGTCCAGGCTTTTGCCCAGATTGCCAACAACATTGTCGAAGGTTTTAGTGTTATAGCGGTAGAGATCGTAATTGCCTTTACCGTAGCGGTCGGAAGCGAAATAGATCTTATAGCCGTCCGCTGTATCGACAAAAGGCTGGATGTCATGATAACCGGATGAATAGCCGGAAAAATCCAGATACTTGATATTCTGGTTTTGATCGATAGCGAATCCGGCCAGCAGAAGGCTTCCGCTGCCTGAAATATAGCATTGTATTGGACCGACGGGAATCTGATAACCGTTGGCCGATTGAACCGGCGAAGCTATAGTTATGTTGGAAGTCAAACTCCAGGTAACAAAACCTGTTCCGTAATCAAAATATTCTTTTACAACGACAGTCCCATCGCTTATTAGCAACATGTTGCTGAATAAATTCCCGGTGTCTAAAAGACCGATTTGGATTGCGCTCAAGTTGCTGAAAGCCTGTTGGAACCCAGCCGTCTGCAGTGAGGAATTCAGCTTATAAGTGATAATATTTGTGGAATTGCCCAGAGTTCTTATGAAAGAAATATAAGTATTGGTAGAGCCTCCGTAATACCATTTGTATACAACGGGTGAAATCTCATTACTGATTGTATTAATATTCGTGTCCATCATCACAGGCTTGCTGAATTTCCCGGCGCTGTCCATTTCGGCAAAATAGATATCATACCCGCTGCTGCCGCCCGGCCTGTCCGAAGCAAAAAAGAGCCATGCCTTCCCGCCCTCATGGTAAACAAACGGCGTTATTTCGTTATAACTATCGGAGCTGAGATAACCGCTCCCGTCGGCGAGGGCCAGAAAATCGGCTCCGCTGTCCACGTTATTATTTTGATTATTAAAATAGCCCGAGCAGGCGGCAAGGACCGCGATAAATAGCGCCGCCGCGAATAGGGTTAAGATGATGGTCTTCCGCATATTGTCCTCCTGAAATGGTCCTTTTAATTATTCATTAAGAGACACGCTCAATATTTTAAGAACATTTTTAAGGAGAAGCGCGAGATTATTCTTTTATAAGATTATATTCCCTGAAATTACAAAAGTCAAATCAGGTTTATTGCCGGACAGGGAGTTTATGCGGTCTTTTATCCGGAAAAAGGCATATATTAAAATATAACACAAAAAAATGTAAAACAAGCTGTCCGCTAACCATAATTTAAAATATTCCGAAAATTTATATAGTGAATGACAATGAAGAATAGTGTTTTAATATAATGGAGGGCAGAAATGGGAAAAGTCATCGGTATTGACCTGGGAACGACATTTTCAGCCGTCGCGTGCTTAACGGAAAAAGGAAAACCTCAAATTATAACCGACCGGCATGGGAATAAAACCATGCCTTCCATAATAGCCTTCGGCGAGAACGGCATTTTGACCGGACAGGCGGCTTCGAATAAAGAGCTGACAGCTCCGGAATCGGTCGTGAAAAGAATAAAAAGAAAAATGGGCACGGACTATAAATTCTCTTATCAGGGCAGGGAATATTCCCCCGAGGAGCTTTCATCCTATATTATCAAGGAGCTGAAACAGCAGGCGGAAGAATACCTGCATACAAAGGTCAATGACGCCATCATTACCGTACCGGCCTATTTTAACGACAATCAGCGCCAGGCGACAAAAACGGCCGGCAAACTGGCGGGCCTGAACGTCCTCAGGATCATTAACGAGCCCACGGCGGCCTCTCTTTCTTACGGCATAGAGCCGGGCGATGATGTGAATATCATTGTTTATGATCTGGGCGGCGGCACTTTTGACGTGTCCGTTCTGAATGTCGCCGAAGGCGTTTTTGAGGTGATCGCGACGGCCGGCGATAATAACCTCGGCGGGGAGGATTTTAATAAACGAATCATGGATGTACTCCTGAGTAATTTTAAAAAGGAAAACGGCATCGACCTTTCCGAAGACCCGCTGGCGATGGCTAAAATATACGGCGCCGTCGAGAAGGCGAAAATTGAGCTTTCCACTCAGGAAAAGGCGAGGATTTTTCTTCCCTTTGTGACGGCCGATGAAAAAGGCCCGAAAAATATCGATTTTGAGCTGAACAGGTCAGAGTTTGAGGAATTGATCAATGATTATGCCGGAAGGACAATAGAGCTCTGTTCCCAGGCCGTTTCTGACGCGGGCTTGAAAATAAAAAATATCGACAAAGTAATCATGGTAGGCGGTTCTTCAAGGATCCCGCTCTTTCATAAGAAGCTCGAGGGGCTTTTCGGCCAAAAAGCCGAAGGGGTCCTGAATCCCGAGGAAGTCGTCGCGTGCGGCGCAGCCATCCAGGGCGGGATCGTGGGAGGCGATGTCAGCGGGGTTGTGCTCGTGGATGTCACTCCGCTCTCCATGGGCATTGAAGTGGAGAACGGTTATTTTGTTCCCATCATCGAAAGGAACACGCCCATACCCACATCGGCGAGAAGGGTTTTCACAACCATATCGGATAACCAGAAAAACGTCGATATTCATGTTATGCAGGGCGAAAGCATGTACAGCCGGAATAATATATCGCTCGGGAAATTCCGCCTGGAAGGGATCAGGAACGCTTTGAAAGGCGAGCCGAGGATTGAGGTCAATTTCGAGCTGGACGTGAACGGGATACTTCTGGTGAACGCGATGGACCTCGATACGAAAAACACCCAGCAGGTCACGATTGTCAATGAAAACCGTATGTCGGACAGGGAACTGGAGCGCATACAGAAGGAATACATAGAAAAATTTGATCAGGAAATAAAAAAGCGCGATGTGCTGGATACGATCCTGAAACTGAAAACAAAGGCGGAATCCATGATCACAAAATTGGACCATGTCCTGCCGCCGGTTTATAAAAAAGCCCTGCTTAAAAATGAGATTGACGAGATCCAGAGGACCATCAGCCAGTCGGTGAAAGAGCTTGACCCGAATAAAATAGAAAGGTCCATTGAAAGGCTTGATTTTCTTATGAATGAGAGCCTGGCGGGAAGCTACCATGGAGATATGACGGCATGAAAACTTTTTATGACATTCTCGACGTTCCGCGGGATGCGGACGGCAGGGCGATCAAAACGTCCTACAGGAAGCTGGTCAAAAAATTCCACCCCGATGTGAATAAAGGCGTTCCGGCGAAGACCTCAAAAAATTTTGAGGAGATAACCGGGGCCTACAATGCGCTCATCCATCCTGAAAAAAGAAAAGCGTATGATCAGAAGCTCGCCAATAAATCCGGCGGCCTCTCCATGCTGTTGTTCCCATTCAGGGAATTAAGGAACTGGATTTCATCCTCTTCCATTCTCCGTTTATTATTCTCAAACAAAAAAGTCTCTAAAGATATCCGGCCGGTCGATCCTTCCATAATAGAGCTTTCCGTCGATGAGCTTTTACAGAGGATCATCTATTCGAAAAATGTGCATGTCCAGATCCACGCTGTCCGGGCGCTGATCGCGAAAGGCAGGCATTATGCCGTGCATGATCTCCTCAGGATACTCTATTCCAGCATCCATGAGGATGTTAAAATTGAGATCGTCGAAGGATTGAAAAAATATCATGAATCCAGGATCAAGAAAGTGCTCCGCGAGATTTATGGTATTGAGAAGAGCTATAAGGTCAGGGAAGTCATAAGAAACTTTATAAAAGTTTAACAAAAATATTTTCTCTTCTTTTTGACCGGCAATAATTGCCGGGGATTCTTCTTAACTTTTATTTTCTTTGGAAATGCAAATGGAGTTTTTGTCACGACTGGCAGCCGGGGCATCGCTTTCCTGGTATTTTGTTTAGACAAAAGGGAATGAGGTTGCCTAGCTTGTCGAGGCATTTTTTTAAAAAAAAGAAAGAAAGGACACTGAACCCCTACCTGTGTTTCGTCACCCCTATCTTCGGACAGTAAGTTTCGACTGGGCATGTGGAGCAGAGCGGCGAGATGGGCCTGCAGATCGTCTGGCCGAAGGCGACAAGGATGTCGTTATACTCGATCCACCATTCCGCGGGAAGCTTTTCACGCAGCCTGAATTCAGTCTCGTCCGGCATTTTAGTTCTGACATAACCCCAGCGGTTGGATATCCGGTGCACATGCGTGTCCACACAGATGCCCGGCTTATTATAGCCGAGCGTAATGACAAGGTTCGCCGTTTTCCTGCCGACGCCCGGCAGCTTGAGAAGCTCGTCCAGGTCGTCCGGTACTTTTGAATGGTATTCCCCGATAAGTATCCTCGATATCTGAATGATCCTCGCCGCTTTCACTTTATAAAAACCGACGGGATAAATGAGCTTCCTTATTTTTTCCTCCGGAATCAGGACCATTTCCTCCGGCGTTTTTGCCGCATCGAAGAGCTTTTTGACCGCTCCGGCCGTTGTCTCATCCTTTGTCCGGAGGCTTAATAGAGTTGAGATCAGGATTTTATACGGCGTTCCCCGGGAATTTTTCACATATGTGACAATGGGCGCATGCCATGAAGGGTATTCCTTTTTTAACAGGGACAACATCGCCGTTACAGTTTCCGTAGAAGTCAGGGCGCGCATATTTCTTTCCTATAATCCATGAATGATCCTATTGAAAGTGTCGATTTGATGCTCTTCCATTATCCTCTTCACCACATAACGGGTGTAATCACCCTCAAGATCAATCTGGAGCGGATGTTTGGCAAGCTTATCAAAACCCCTTTCCTTTGTTTTAGGGGAAAGGAATATATTGACAATCGGGCGCAGGGTATAGGGGCTGAGCCTGTGCCCTATGACATAAGCGATTTCGCCTGTATTCAGTATAACAAATGAATTGACAGGATAGATCGGTTCTTCATTGATCTTTTTGGCCATATCCCTCAAAAAAACCTGGGCGACAGTGGGATTGAATTTTTTGCCGGAGTTTTCCATAAAGAATGTAAAGGAATCATGGAACGGGATCGGTTCTTTATAAGGCCTTCTGGAAGTCATGGCGTCAAACACATCGGCTATGGAAATGATCTGCGAATAAATATTCTGCTTCTCATGATCAATCCCGAGGGGATATCCGCCCCCGGTATAATTCTCATGATGGCAGAGAATGGCTTTTTCCACCAGGCTGCCGAATGTATTCGCGCCGCGGATGATATTATAGCTGTAAACCGGATGGTTCCTGACGATTTTCCATTCCTCGACGTTCAGATTGGCAGGTTTTTCTATTATTTTTTCCGGGATCATTATTTTGCCGATATCATGGAGCAGACCCGCCACGCCGAGAATGCGGATTTTATCCCCTTCCATATTAAGCGAAAGCCCCAGAAGCATGGACAGGGTCGCGACGTTAATGGAATGCGTATAGGTATAGTCGTCATACTGGTAAAGGTCCAGAAGGTTGAGATAGGCATCGCTGTTCTGTTTGATATCACTGATAAAACCGGTTATAACCTCATCAATTAGTTTTTCCGGGATCTGCCCGCGGCTCCCCTCGTTTTTGATCATGCCGTGTATGTCTTCAACAAGAGACACGGCCTTTTCCAGATGAGTATCGGAAACCATTGACCTGGACACTTTCTTCTTAAGTTTAAGTCTTTCCCTTGTGTACTGGATTGTTTTTACTCCCCTTTCCTTGAGATCGATTATCAATTCCTGTGTGAGCGGGGAATCTTTCTCAATGACCTTATTGCCCTTTTCATCATAACCGTCGCCTTTTAAGATCATTCCCGGGTATAGAAAATTCGCATAGACCTGCACTCTCATCAGATCGTTTCTATAGTCCATATGAAACTCCCCCATCAACAAAATCCTATTCTACTTCCTCTCCTCCGCTATTAACGCCGTATTCCTCCAGCTTCCTCAAGAGGGTCTTCCTTCCAATACTTAAAATTTTCGCTGCTTTGGACTTATTCCAGTTTGTATAATCAAGCGTTGTCAAAATCGCCTTTTTTTCTATTTCATCCATTGTTGAGCCGATTTCCATAATCATGGCCTTTTGATTAACGCTCCCCGTGATATTATCCGGAAGCATCTCGACCGTAATCAAATCGCCGCGGCACAGCACAACCAGGTTTTCAATCAGGTTTTGAAGCTCCCGCACGTTCCCCGGCCACGTATAAAACTCAAGGAACTTCAGCGCGTTCGGCTGGATCCCTTTCACGCTTTTGCTATGTTTATGAGAATAATACTTGATGAAATATTCGCAGAAAATGGGAATATCATCCTGCCTTTCGCGGAGGGGCGGAAGATGGAGATTGACAATATTGAGGCGGTAAAAAAGATCTTCCCTGAATTTGCCTTCCTCCACCAGTTTTTTCAGATTTTTATTAGTCGCCGTTATAATCCGGATATTGACCTTTAATGTTTCCTCGCCGCCGACCCTTTCAAATTCCTGCTCCTGCAGAACGCGCAGAAGCTTGACCTGCATGTTCAGGGTAATATCCCCTATTTCATCCAGAAATATCGTGCCGCCGTCGGCAAGCTCAAACCGCCCTTTTTTCCGGGCAATAGCTCCCGTGAATGAGCCCTTTTCATGGCCGAAGAGCTCGCTTTCAAGGAGCGTTTCCGGCAGAGCGGCGCAGTGCACTTTAATAAAAGGCCCCTTGGAGCGCTTGCTGTTTATATGAATGCTGTTGGCTATCACTTCCTTTCCTGTACCGCTTTCGCCCGAAATGAGTACTGAGGCGTCCGTCGGGGCAACCTGCCGGACAATCTGCAGGACTTTTTGAAAGGACTTTGAATTTCCGATGATATTTTTAAAACTGAACCTTTCGTCAAGCATTTCCTCAAGCTGGTTCTGCCGCTGTTTAAGACGCGTTTCCCCGATGGCGCGATTCAGGACAAGAGACAGCCTGTCCAGATTGACAGGCTTGGTCAGAAAATCATAAGCGCCGCGCTTCATCGCCTCGACGGCTTCATCCACGCCGCCATGGCCGGTTAAAATCAGTATCGGGGCTTCATTGCCCAGCGCGTGGGCCTGTTTTAAGAAATCCATACCGCCGAGCCTCGGCATTTTTAAATCCAGAACAACTGCGTCGGCGCCGATCGTTTTCAGCTTTTCAAGGCCGTCCGCCCCGTCCTCGGAAGCGTATACGTCATAGCCTTCCATCTTCAGTCCGCTCTTAAGGGCTTCGCGTATGTTCTTTTCGTCGTCAATAACCAGGACCAGAGGTTTTTCCATGGGCCTTCCTCCCTCTCTTATTATAGTAGAATGAAGAAAAAAAGTCATACCTTTTTTCATTTAATAATTTAATTAAAAAATTCACACCTTCTGATGATGCAGCGCTTATCATTTACCGCAGAGAGCGCAGAGATATTGAAAAAATAGATTAATTTTTTCATTCCGAATTAAACTCTAAATCAATCAATATTTTGAAATATATATTTAGAATATTTTTTATAAGCACCGATTGAAGTTAAGCAGGCGGCTTGAAGTATAACTAAATCCTTATAAATCCGTCTCATCAATGCAAATCGTGTGAAATTGGGGTCAAAACAGAAAACTTTTTGTAAAAGCATTAAAGTCATTTAATTCAATATTTTTTGTATTATAAATTAGAATTTAGATAGTTCTCTGCGGCTGATTCAGCTTCATTCAGTTATTCGTCATGGAAGCAACATATTGAAAATAGTCAAAAACATCCCGGAAGACAATTTTTTTTTCTTTGAAAAGGTCGGCATTATTTGTTAAAAAACGGGAGAAGGCCTGAACTTCGGGAGCGGCGTTCCCGTTGGAATGGACAAGAAGTATTTTCCAGTTCCGGATTTTATTCCCCATCCAGACATTGGCGTCAAGGGCAAGAATATTGATGGAACTTAATGCCCGTATATCCTCCCGGGAATGTTTAAACCCCGGAAAGCGGAAAATATAAGAAGGAAGAAGCCCGTTTTCCAGCATGACCCTCTCGTTATTAGTAACCTCGGCAGTCAATAAACCGGAGGTATGGCTGTTTGTCAGGATAATATGTCTGTAAGAATGATTGCCCGCTGTAAATGAGAAGGGATAGCTTTTAATCTTTTCCAGGTCAAGGGAATGCTTTTCAATCCATTTTCCCGAAAAAAACAGGATAAGAGGTATATTTGTGCCTGCCTGACTATTAAAATTGCTGATGCTGTCATAAAACAACCTTGCATAGCGGGGGTTTGCCGGGCAGAGGTCCGACGTCAAAACAAGGTTTGTATAAGATCCGGCTGGAAATTTCTCCGCGCTGTTCCCGAAAGGCAGCTTCCGGTCAAGTTGAATTTTCATTAATTTAAAGAACATGGCGTTTGAAGACGCGGCGTTGGTCCATGCAGTCATGTCCTGTTCTTTCCATTCATCTGTTAATCCATACTGCAATGTGCCTGTATTGATATAATAGTAGTTTGTCTTATTTTCAGGACCTAAAAACTCTCTTGTAATGATAATGGAAGGGTTGTTCTTTAAACAGTATTGAACGGTTTTATAAGACCGTACCGGTTTGATCGGACTTATGATTGAATTATTATAATTAAAAGTAAAAGACCGCCCGGTAAAAATAATGATTAAAACCGCGGCAAGCGCCGGCCTTATCATACGGTGATTCCCGCCTTACTCAACCCGTTTTTGATATCATCGAGCGATTGGACCAGCGTGCTCTGGATCCCCATTCCGGACGCTATTTCAATATTGCCGCTGTTATCATCAAAAAAGAGGATGTCGGACGGATTGATTTTAAAGTATTCCATGACTGTTTCAAATGCGGCTTTTTCCGGCTTGCGCGAGCGGATCTTATGGGATAAAAACAATTTGTCAAAATAGACAAGCGCTTTATTATAATGTTCCAGGAAAAACTTCTCATGGATCTCGTTTGTGTTGCTGAGCGCCGCGACATAATAATAAGGCTTAAGGCACTGGAAAATATTCTCTATTCCGGGCATCACATCAGTGAACATCGCGTTAAAGCTCGATTCGAATTCCCGGTCGGTAAACGAATAGCCTATTTTTTTGGAAATATATTTCTTAAAGCGGTTTCCGGAAATTTCACCCCTCTCGAATTTGTGAAACATCTCGCCGGAGAAATCAAACCTGGACAGGATCACATCTTCGGGAATACCGCTGTATTCCGACCATTTTTTTAAAGTTTTTCCCGTTGAATACTTTATGACCACATTCCCCAGATCAAAAAGCATTAATTTAGGCAATGTCACTTTCTTCCTCCCAATTATTAAGGCAATTATTATAACACTTTTATTTCCTATTAGCAAAAAGCCGGCCGATATCTTTTTTCATCCGCTCATAATGCGTCCCTTTCCAGTAAACTTTTCCGCATGACGAGCACTGGTAAAAATCATTGAAATATTTTTTTGTGTTCTCTTCCAGGACTTCTTTTACAGTCTCCGCCGGGACGCTGACTATCTCGCCGTTGCATTCCAGACAGCGGATCAGCGGATAGAGCGAATCCCATAAATCAAACCTGTCCAGTACCTGCCTGAGCTGTTCCTGCGGATAGATTGAGCGGACGAGATACCCGAAACGGACCAGGCCGTTCTTTAAAATACCCCTGTCCCGCGTCAATATGATCCTTTTTTCCCTGTTAGAAAGTTCTATGATGGTATTGTCATCCCATTCCGGATTATAAGAGGCGTCAAAACCGAGGATCCTGAGATGCTTGACAAGCCGGCCCAGATGGACATCCAGAATAAAACGGCCGGCCGGATAACCTTTTTCGAGGACTTTGCTCAGATTATTTATTTCTATATTCTTAAAGAATGGATAGACCGCGATCTGGTCATTATTCTGAAGCCTGTACTTCCAGCCGGCGGAAAGCCCGTTGACTATGATAAGCCCGACCTCCGTATGAGGGACCCCTTCGGACTCAATCACGTCCTTTATCCCCGGCGATACTTTAAAATGGACATCATACCGGATTCTTTTTGAAGGTATGATAAGGTCCTTCAAATTGCCGTAAAAGCGAATGGAACAAACATTTTCATTCATATAAACCTTTATTTTATTATTAATTTTATGAGACTTTAAAAACCATTACTTCAAATTATTATAAATCCATACAGTTATAATTAAATCGGCTTTTAGTTTTTTGCTTTCGCCTGTTTAATCCTTATTTCGTCATTCATGATTTAAAATATAAACCTGTTTCATAAGATTTTCCAGATAAATCCGATAAAAGTATATACAAACAGAGTTACTGCAAAATGCTCTTGTTTATGCATAACAGCCGTCATTGCGAGCATTTCGCATTATACTTCGTTACTGATTATAGCGCGAAGCAATCTGTCGATTCATTAGGTTGCTTTATTTGCAGACAGATTGCTTCGCATTATGGTTTTCGGCAGAGTATAAAGCCGGGTGCTCGCAATGACGGCTTTAAGACAAGGAGTCACTGAATGAAAAAAATCGTTATCTTTTTAATATTTTTATCGATTATAATCCCTCTTTTTGCCGTTGTTGACGGCAGCCAGTGGATCTATACGGGCACATCGCCCGCCGGAACGGCTAAAGCCTACACCGGCGTATCTCTTCAGCAGTACGCGGGCGACTTTCTCTACAATCCGGCCGTTCCCGCCCTGATCAACAGATTCACATTTTTCGGGAATACCGGATTTCTCTCAAAAGACCTAATCGTGAACGCCGGCCTGACCATACCTATGCCGAACGGCATCATGACTTTTGCCGGGAAAATGCTGAACAGCACACGAGCTGTCGGCAGTATCAGCGGTTTTGACATCGGCTTCGCGAAATCCATTACAGAGTCTTTTTCCTTCGGGTTCAAAGGCTCATTCCTCAATCAGACTATACGGACCACAAACAATGGTAATGAAGTCTTATCGTCCGATATTGCCGTCACTCTGGACGCCGGGGCGATTTTCACACTCAGGAACCTGGTCCCTTTCGACAGGGGCTTCGGTATCAGGAATAATACAATCGGCCTTGTGATTCTGGGGCTGGGAAAACCCTCCGTTCTTCAAAATAATTCCTCCATCCCGGGGATGGGCCTAAAAGGCGGAGTCAGTTTCGAATGGATGGACTTCGAAAACGTCAAGGCCCTCTCCTCGATCGAACTGACATCCTATTTCTTTCCCTTATGCTATTCAAGCGCTGCCGGTTTAACATTAAATCTTTTTAATATATTTAATCTCAGGGGCGGTCTCATCTACGGCAGCAACGGCCTGGGCAGCGCCTCAGACGGCCTTTTGTTTTATACTTTAGGCGCGTCGCTTGCCTATCAGTTCGGCGAAACACCGGTGGAAATATTTTATTCCTACAATCCGCACCAATTCCAGGGCGTTCCGGAAGCCACTCATTTTATCGGGATGGAAATCGGCTTCGGATCGATCGATAAAAACCCTCCTACAATTGAAATATCTTTTGACGGGGTAAAAACCAACCTGGCTTATTTTTCGCCGAATTACGACGGGGCCCAGGATGTTGTTTCCATCGATCTGGATATCCGGGATGAAAGCCTGATCGCCGACTGGGATATTTCCATCTATAACAGCAAAGGCGAAAGGGTCCGCCACAGGGAAGGTGAAAAGGAAAGGGATGTGTCCCTGGATTTCGACCTCTTCTGGAAAAAGCTCTGGGCTAATAAGGAAAGCGTTCCGGTCCCTAAAAAAATCGTGTGGAACGGCACTTCCGACAGCGGCGCGATCCTGCCTGAAGGGACTTATTATTTCATTGTGACAGCGCGGGACGAATTGAACAACCTGGCCGTTTCAAAAACCAATACGATCATACTCGACGTGACGCCGCCTTCCGGCTCCCTGTCGCTCTACGATTCCGTCTTTTCGCCCAACGGCGACGGGAAAAAAGACATTATCATCATTTCACAGACCTTATCATCCAACGATTTCTGGAGGGCCGAGATCCGCGATGTGAACGGAAAGAAGGTCAGGGAATGGAACTGGGGCTTGAACCCGCCGATGCAGCTTGAATGGGACGGAAGGAATGACGCGGGAGTACTTCAGCCCGAAGGCACCTATGATTACATCGCGTACGGATGGGACAGGGCCGGCAACAAAGCGGTCCTTCCCATGCCCGGCATCAACCTGTCGCTAAAAAAATATTCTGTATTTCTTGCCCTTGACAGGAACGGCATTTCGCCCAACGGCGATTCGGTCAATGATACGCTCAGATTGGTCCCGTCTGTCTCGGATTCAAACGGCCTGGTTTCATGGGCCTTAAGAATAAAAGACAAAAATCATGCTGTGATCAGGGAAATTAAAGGAAAAAACCTGCCTTCTTTCATACAATGGGATGGAAAAGACGCCGGCAATACAACAGTCAGGGACGGGCATTATCTTTGTTCCCTCTTGTGTGAATACGCCAACGGTGAAACGCCCGTATCCCAGGAATATCCCGTCACGGTCGATACAACGCCTCCATCCGTGGAATTTTCAGCGGAACCGGCGCTTTTTTCGCCGGACAATGACGGTGAAAACGACACGCTTTTCATTCACTTTAACGCCCAGGATGAAGAGGGCATAAAAAAATGGAGGATCACGATTTTAGACCCGGATAATAAGCCGTTCAAGATATTCGAAGGAAGCGCGAACCCGGCCGATACAATTCAATGGGACGGCCGTTCTGAAAACGGCGAACTGGTCGAAAGCGCGCAGGACTACAGGGTCAGAGTGTACGCTGAAGACAGCCTGGGTAATATTACAGAAAAGGAAATAGATAAGCCCATTTCCGTCGATGTTCTTGTCGAAAAAACGGACCGCGGCCTGAAGATCCGCATCAATAATATCGAGTTCGACTTCGCCAAAGCGTCGCTGAAGCCGAAGAAGGCCTTTATTCTGGACCGCGTGGCGCAGATCCTTCAGAAATACGGCGGTTATAAAGTGGAAATCCAGGGACATACGGACAACATCGGATCGGAGGAAAAAAACCTGAAACTTTCCCGGGAAAGGGCGCAGACGGTTTATGACTACCTGGTTAAGAAAGGGATATCCGGAACAAGGCTTACCACGGCAGGCTTCGGGTTCCAGTTTCCTGTCGCGAATAACAGCTCTGAAGAGGGAAGAAGGAAGAACAGGAGAGTGGAGTTTATTCTTCTCAAGAATTGAATCGGGCCTTCCGCTAAGCCACGCGAAGGGTTAATAACAAAAGATCGTCATTGCGAGTCACAAGAATTAAACCTCGCCACTATTCATGGTACGAAGCAATCTGTCTATAAATAAAGAATTCTAAATAAATTAACAGATTGCTTCGTGCGGCAATAATCGGCATAGTATAAAGCCGGTTTTCTCGCAATGACGGCTATTATTTACCGTAAGAATAGCTTTTTATTTTTTTGACCCATCCGCGGGGATTTCTGTCTTCAAAAAAAGCATACCCGATAACAAGAATATCAGCTCCGTTCTGAAGAACATTCCCATAAGTAAGCCTGTTAATTCCGCCGTCAACCTGAACGGCAATGGAACGGCCTTTGATCAATTCCCTGAGTTTTTTCAAACGTCCGAGGGTTTCCGGAATAAATTTCTGCCCTGAGTATCCCGGCTCAACGCTCATCAGAAGGACCAGGTCGATAATGTCCAGGAAAGGACTCAGCGCCTTAACAGGCGTTTTCGGCCGGATTGAAAGGCCAATGGTTTTTCCGCTCTTTTTAACAGCCTTTATATACTCATTTATACTGCCGTTCATGGATTCCAGATGAAGAGTAATATGATCAACAGGCAGTTCAAGAAAAGGTTTAAGCCCGGCCGGCTTTTCCAGATCGATCATAAGATGAACATCCGCCGGGATCCTTGTTTTTGAATTGATATCCCCGATCAATTTAGCGCCGAAGGAAATATTCGGGACAAAATGATTGTCCATCACGTCATAGTGGATCATATCAACTTTAGCGGCCCCGCAAACGGCCGCGGCTTTTTTCAGGTTATAAAAATCGGCCGCGAAAATCGAAGGCGCGGCGCATGGGCCGCTGACCGGCAGAAAAGGCCTGCTGTTATTCATACGGAAATTCCTTCACAAAGCTGTTGTCGATAAAAAGGGTCAGTTTTGCCTTGCCGTAGGCTTTAAAGCAGAGGATGATATAATCACCGTAATTCTGCATTTTATTGAAAACCTCCTGCTGATCATTCACTTCGTCTGAAAGCATGATCTTAATATTCGCCTGATTTTTCGCGAGCGATTCATCCATTACAGCGGCCTCATTGGATGATACAGATGATATGCTTTCAAGATGGTAGCTGAAAATCCGGTATCTGGCTTTCTGTTTTTTTACATCATTGTCCTCAAAAATCCCGACTTTCAGCCGGATTTCGGAGTTTTTCGGCACAATTGTATTGGATTGAACGCTCTGAGATAATATCAATCCGTCTTCATCCGCGTTCTGGACAGGAGTTTCTTCAATAACAGGCTGGATTGAATTGACGATCAGGGTCCTGGCGACCAGTTCCAGCGCCTGTCTTGAATAATCCGCGACCCTGAACTGGCCCTCGCCCACATCCGAATTGACCACAATCTTCATTTTAACGTTCCTGTCCTCTTCCTGGTTCGGCGGGATGTCCTGGCTGATCACAGTATCAACCTGATAATCCGAACTCTGGATTATGGTGACCTCATAGCTGATATTTAATTTTGTCAAAAGCTGTTCGGCTTCCTCGCGTTTCAAGCCGGTTAATGCCGGGGCAGTATAAACGTCTTTTCCCATGCTGACTAATAGCGTCACAGTTCGCCCCTTCCTGACAGCAGAGCCCTGTGAAGGGAACTGCTCAAGCACAAAGTATTTCTGTGAATTCGTGTCAAACTTGCTGTCTAATTCCACAACAAGCCCTTTATCCTGCAGTTCAATGGACGCTTCAATAACATTCAGGCCGGCAACCGAAGGCACCTTTACCACCGGGGCCGCGATGCTGGATATAATCAGCACCATAAAAGCCACAAAAGCGGCCGCGGCGCATGCTAATATAAAAACAAAAAACATCCTTCTCACAAAACGGGTGTATATATCAGCCCCCGAGGCGCTGAAATAATCCCTTGTTTTTTTCTCGAATTTAAAAATCGTGATTTTAAGCTTCTGAAAAAGCGCGCTTGCCGCCTTCGGTTCATTCATATATAATCTCCTTAAAAAATCCTTCCTGCAGCCGGTTTATAGCCGTTGATAAAAGCCGGATAATCCATTTCCTTTTTGCCCCATGGCTTTAATTTCAAAAGCGAGAGGCATCCCTCTCTGCACTGCACAATCAGGCCTTTTTTATCCGCCTCCAGTATGACCCCGGCCTTTTGAACAGGCCCGCATTGTTCAATCAGCTTTATTTCCATTAATGCCACATTGATTGCCGGGCCCTGAAGGGCGCTTCCATCGGGCAGATTGCGGTATTCGGTATAAACGCCGGGCCAGACAGCGTAAGCCCTTCTTTTATTATAGATCTCCGCGGCGGTATGGGATTTAAAGCTGACCCGCCCGTCCTCTTTTTTTATCAGTTTCGTGAAAGTGGCCGCCGAATCGTCCTGCTTGATGCGCTTAACGCTTCCATCTTCTATCGCGTGAACCGCCTCTCTTAAAATGAGCGCGCCTTCCCCGGCCAGCCTGGGAGAGAGGGTTGTGTAATCATCCTCCTGAGCTATCCCGACTTCCTTCTGCATAATGATATCGCCTTTGTCCAGCTCTTTTGCCATATACTGTACGGTAACGCCGGTAACACTGCCGCCATGCTCCAGGACCGCCTGGATGGGAGACGCCCCTCTATATAAAGGAAGAAGAGAAGCATGGAGATTGACCGAATGGCGCTTCGGTATTGATAAAACCGCCTCGGGAAGGATCATGCCGTAAGACACAACAACGGACAGATCCGGATTCAAAACTCTCAAAGACTCTATCACTCCCTCATCCTTCAGACTGCAGGTTTGAATAACCGGAATATTATGCGCAAGAGCGAATACCTTGACCGGAGTCTGGCGCAGTTCCTTCAAACCGCGCCCGCAGGCGGAATCCGGGTTTGTCACTACCGAGATAATCTCATGCTCTTTAAATAATATTTCCAGAGAAGGAACGGAAAAGTCAGAGCTTCCCCAAAACAGGACCCTCATAAACAGACATTCCCGAACTTCTTTCTGTTCTTCTCAAGAATATCCTCGATTTTATCCTTATTCTTCACCCTCTCTTCAAAAGACAGGTAATCAATAAAAAGTTTGCCGTTCAGGTGGTCCATTTCATGCTGGAGGACCCTGGCAAAGACATCGTCAGCGTCTAAGAGAATTGTCTTCCCGCCGGGCAAAGTCCCCTTCAACTTTATTGTTTTAGGACGGCTGACGGTCCCCCAGACATCCGGTATGGAAAGACAGCCTTCTTCATTCTCTTCTTCATCAAAAGACCTGTAAATAATTTTCGGATTGATCAGGGCTATTCTTCTCTCTTTTTCTTCCTTCGATTTTGTCAGGTCGATGACCAGGATTTTCTTTGTTATACCAACCTGGGTCGCCGCCAGGCCTATTCCGCTTTCTTCGAGAGTGTCCATCATATCATGGACAATCCTCATAATATCTTTATCAACTTCTTTGACTTCCTCGGCTTTTTTCCTTAAGACAGGGTGGCCGTAAGTCAGAATTTCCAGTTTTGCCATTGTTTTATTGACCTCGCTCTTATTAAGCATAATATTTTAAAGAAAAAAACCAGTTAAGCCAATATTTTGAGTACTTATTTTTATTCTCATGCCGTTTTTTTTCAATTCAACCCTTTCTATTAAAAAAATAATAAAATTTCATCAAATTTCAAAATAACCTGAGCTGAGAATTTATCTATGGCGAATTTATTTGACAAAACGGCTCAATTCAAGAATTAAAATTATCCTGAAAAATATAAGGCATTTTAAAAAACTGCCGATTTTTAATATAAGATTGAAAGCTTTATATTTAAAAGCAAAAAACTCTCAAAGGAGCGGGAATATGAAAACTAAAATAGCGGTATCAAGTATCATACTTATATTCTCCATTTTAACGGCTTTACAGGCTACCATCAACAGGACTTTGATCGATTTCGCCAAATATGATGAATCTGTCAAAGCCCAGTACCCTGAACCGGCTGAAAGCTACATCTCGAATGTTGACGGCAGTCCAAGGGTTGTGGTCGGTTACAAAGACTATATGCTGGAAAACTGGAAGGTTGAGCTGAATGAATCCGCCGATATGATCGATAACAGGATCAACAGCTTCTGCAAGCCGGTTGACAGCCAGCGCTTTAAAACCACCCTCGGCATCAGGGTCCATTTTCCAAAATGGAATAACAACAGCTACGCTGTGATAAAACCGCCTTTCCCCATAAAAATATATGACACAAACAGCCAGTTTGCCAACGCGGAAAACGGCGTTATGCCGAACGCGTCGGAAATCAAAAGCCTTTCGGTCTGGGTGAACGGCAGGAATTTCCGTTTCGGGCTGGCAGTGCGCCTGAGGGACCGTTATGAAGTGGTCCACGAATACTTTTTAGGCTGGCTCTGGTTTGACGGATGGAGAAAGCTTGTTTTCCTCAATTCGAACTACACGGAAAGGATCTCGGCAAAAACCCTTTCCAGGGAACCGCTCTATCCTTTTGACATTCCCTATTATGTGTTTGATTCCATTGTCATATACCGCCCGGCCGATCAGATCGGGGGGGATTTTGTAACATATATTAAATCCATCGAAATGGAATATAATCCTTACGTAATCGACGAGGAAGTCACGCAGGACATCAAGGACAAACAGGTATGGGGCATTATTACTGCTAAGACAAAACAAAAAATGGATTTTGAAAACAAGAACCTGACTGAAAATCTTTACCTCTATCAGCAGGAAAAGAAAAGAATGCAGTCCAACAAGGATTCGGCTGTAACATCATCAGCGCCTTCGACGCCGTCAACAACATCAACCAACAAATAATCATAGGTCCTTATAAAACAAAAAAGAGACGCTCTCCGGAGCGTCTTTTTTTTTATTCCGCGCCGACTTTTCTTGATTATCCGGCTGAAAATTAGTATAATTTTCCCGAGTTTGTAAATTATTGAGGTGGCATTATGAAATTTCAAAAATCAAATTTACTTTTTATCATGATCCTTCTGTTTCTTTTTAACAGCGCTCAGACATGGCCGGCCGGTAAAAGCGCCGAGCCGTTCGGCTCGAAAGACGCCGTCAGGGGCGGGGAACTCTCCCTCCGGGTCAATGATTTTCCCAAATCATTCAATTATTTTGTCAATAACGCCTCTGACGCCTCTGAGGTTTTTGCCGCAGTCTACGATACGCTTTTAGAAATGGACCCGACAACACTTGAATTCCAGCCTCTTCTGGCAAAATCCTGGACCATCTCAAAAGATAAAAAGGAATTCACTTTTATATTGGACCCCTCGGCAAAATGGGCCGACGGAAAGCCCGTTACGGCAGAGGATGTAAAATTCACCTATGATGTCATCATGGACACAAACAACATGACCATTGTCCAGCGTATGGGGTACAGCCGGTTTTATCCGCCGGTCATTCTAGATTCCCATTCCATAAAATTCACGGCAAAAATGGTCCATTTCAACAATTTTGTCAACCTGGCCGGTTTTACCGTACTGCCGAAACACCTTTTTGAAGGAAAGGATTTCAACAAGAGCTTTAATATGAACCTGCCGGCCGGCAGCGGCCCTTATATTTTAAGCGAGGTCCGTGAAGGCCGCTATTACACGCTCACTCGCCGGAAAGACTACTGGGCAGATTCCCTGCCGTCGCACCGCGGCACTTATAATTTCGAGAGGATCAAGTACAAAGTCATCCGTGATGACAACGTGGCATTCGAAGGCTTTAAAAAAGGCGATTTCGACATGATCGCAGACGATATATCGGCCAAGCGCTGGGCAACCGAAACCGGATCGGAACCCTTCCAGAAAAACTGGATTGTCAAGCATAAGGTCTATAATTATTATCCGCGCGGTTTTTCCGGCATCGCGCTGAATTTAAGAAAGCCGCTCTTTCAGGATATCCGTGTCAGGAAAGCGCTCTTTATGCTGTTAGACAGGAAGGACCTGATTGAAAAGATCATGTATAACCAGTATGAACCTCTTTCGTCCTACTGGCCGTCTTTATACGGTCCGAAGGGCGGGAATAATCCGGTCAGCTACGATCCGGAAAAAGCCAAAAAACTCCTCCGTGAAGCGGGTTATACAAAATTGGACAGGGAAGGCTATCTCATCAATAAAAAGGGCGAAAGGATGGAATTCACTTTGTCCTATTCAGGCGATAGCTTTGAGAAGCACCTGACGCTTTATGCCGATTCTTGCCGGCAGGCGGGGGTTAAAATCAATCTGGAACTGTTGTCATGGGCGACACTATTAAAGAAGATGGAACAGTACAATTTTGACTCTCTGATCATAGCCTGGAGCACATCCCTTTTTGAAGACCCTGAACAGCTCTGGCATTCCCGGTACGCTGACGTACCGGGCGGCAGCGACCTTCCAGGATTTAAAAACAAAAAAGTGGACGCCTATATCGATTCCCTGCCCCCCCTATTTGATGCGGATGAAAGAATAAACATCATTAAGAATATTGATAAAATCATTTATGAGGAAACCCCATACATCTTAATGTGGGGCGCGAATTACTCACGCCTGCTCTACAAAAACATCTTCGGGATGCCGAAAACATTCCTTTCAAAATACGGCTCCACACACGACGTCATCAACTACTGGTGGTTTGACCCGGAAAAAGAAAAAAAATACGATGAAGCGAAAAAGAATAACATCCCGCTTCCCCCCGAACCGGTTGAAGTGTATTACGATAAACTGGCGAAGTAAAGGAATCTTTTAGTAAAGGCTTCACCCCCATCCGTTCTCCATCCCTCGGCAGACGACAGGCTCACTGCAAGCTTCGCTCGGGAACCGTTGGAGAGGGGTGCCGAGCCTTGCGAGGCGGGGTGAGGCATGCCGGTCCTGCCTTATTGGGATTGTCCTAATAAAGGATAGATAATTCAAATTCATTTTCATTCATATAAACACTACATTTCTTGATTATCACAATAAGTGCGGCTATAATTTTTCACTTCTTAATACCGGGAGATTTTTCATGAAAGCCAGCGATGTAAAATATTTTCTATATGTTTCTTTTTTCCTATTACTTTACGCTGTCATCTGGAGCAACCCCGCCGGGATCAGGACAGCCGGCGATCCGTCAGCCGTCCGCGGCGGGACGCTGAACCTTCATTCCCCGGAATTCCCGAAATCGTTCAATCTTTTTGTCAATAACGCGGCGGACGCGGCGGACGTTTTTTACCTTGTCTATGACACGCTTCTTAATGTCAATCCCGGCACCCTGGAATTCGAACCGCTGATCGCGAGCGCCTGGAACGTGTCCGCCGACAAAAAAGTTTTTACCTTCACCATCGACAAACGCGCCCGCTGGTCCGACGGCAAACCGGTTACGGCGCAGGACGTTCTTTTTACATACGACACGATCATGAATAAAAGCAACCTGACCTCGGTCCAGCGCCTCAGCTTCAGCCGCTTTGAGGAACCTCAAATCATCAGCGACCGGATAATCCGGTTCAAAGCTCTTACCGTCCACTATAACAACCTGGTCACCCTGGCTGAAATGAATATACTTCCTAAGCACCTTTATGAAGGAAAGGATTTTAATAAAAGCTTCAATATGGAACTGCCGGGGTCCAGCGGGCCTTACAGCCTTTCCGAAGTGAAGGAAGGCCGCTACTATGTCCTTGCCAGGCGGAAGGATTACTGGGCCGATGTCCTTCCATGCCGGAGATATATGTTCAATTTCGATTTAATCAAATACAAAATCATCCGGGACAATAACGTTTCGTTCGAAGCATTTAAAAAAGGGGAATTCGACGTCTACTCAAAGGAAGTTTCAGATGTCACCCCCAAGCGCTGGGTAACGGAAACAGATTCCGAAAAATTCAAAAAAAACTATATCATCAAACAGAAAATATATAATCATGCTCCCCGCGGGTTCCGGGGACTGGCACTCAATATGAGAAATCCCCTTTTCAAGGACATCAGGGTCAGGGAGGCCCTTTTCAGGCTGCTGGACAGAAAGACCATAACGGAGAAACTCCTCTACGGTTTTTATAAGCCCCTGACCTCCTACTGGCCGAACATCAGCGAAAACAGGGAAGTCCCTTACGACCCGCCAGTGGCCCGGAAGCTCCTCAGGGATGCGGGCTATACAAGGCTCGATAAGGACGGATATCTATTGAACGGACGGGGAGAGAAACTGGAATTTACGGTCCTTTCCAGAATGGATGAAAACAGAGAAAAATACCTGACTTTTTTCGCCGAGTCATGCAGAAAGGCCGGAGTGAAAGTAAACCTTGAATTGACATCATGGTCCACTCTGATAAAAAAAATGGACGAGTACAAATTCGACGCCGTTGATATAGCCTGGACCGGCACGCTTTTCGATGACCCTGAACAGCTCTGGCATTCCAGGCATAAGAACGAGACCGGCGGCAGCGACCTGCCGGGATACAGCAGCCCTCAGGTCGACGCCCTGATCGATTCCCTCCCGTCTGTTTTCAGCGCGAAGGAAAGAGAAAAAAAAACAAGAATGATCGATAAGATCATTTATAATGACGTCCCGTACCTCCTTTACTGGTGGCAGGATTATTATGCCCTGTTTTATAAAAACGAGTTCGGCATGCCCAAAAACGCAGTATCCAGGTTCGGTTCCGGTACATACATGATCGAAACGGAGATCATTAATTACTGGTGGTTTGATCCTGCCCGGGCGGAAAAACTTCGGGAAACTGAAAAAACCGGCGCGGCGCTGAACCCCGAACCGCCGGAAATATATTATGATAAAATAAGATAAATCCAAACACCAAGATCACCAAGTGCAATAAGAGCCACGAACGAGGTAAAGGGAACCACAGATTGCACAGATTTCACTGATATTTCTTTGTTGTACAGACCCCAATAAGGCAGGATAGACGGCAGGCTCACTACAAGTTTTCAGGATATGACAGGATTCTCAGTATATTGTTATCTGGAATTTTTGGAAGAAAGGTCAGCCACGGAATGACACGAAAGCACACGAAAATAAAAATTTAATAATAATCCACTATCCTTAATATTCCGAATCGTTATTATGGGGAGATATGAGTAGAAAAAGAACATTGCTTCTCCGCAAAAAGGTTGCCGGTTTTTTCCCGGCAAAAAAAAGATACTGCCATGTTCTCGTATTTTGCCGTGTCTTATTTGCAATTTTAGAGTAAATATTTTACACTTGAAACAGCCGTACTGATTCGCTCTAAAATAACAATATGCCTTCCAGGCAGAAATTGGTAAAAGAAAAGATGCCGCATAAAAAATTTATCAGTAAAGTATACAAAACCACTCGCAGTTTTTTCAAGGTATATTTTAAAAAAATTGTCCTTCTCATTACTTTTATTGCTTTCATTTCGATTTCCGTATTTTCACATCACACTCACCATGATGAGGATCTTCAAATAAAGAATTACACCGCCCATTGTCTTAAAGTGCAAAGCGCGTCTCTTCAAGACAAAGATGGGGATTTTTGTATCGCCTGTTTCTGGCAGAGCATTGCCCAATCGACTGGCATTTTCGACAAGATCGTATTACCCTATGAAAACCCTGTTCAGAATATTTTCAAACCTTCACTAAAATTCCATTCTGAAAAAATTATTCTATCATTCCAGAACAGGGCCCCTCCGGCCCGGGTTTCCGCCGGCTGTTAAAAAATCAATGAATATTTCATTTTCCTGCTTCGCTGTCTACAGGTCAGCTTATTCATGATCTATTAATAGTAGCGGCATAAATTTAAATATGCACTGACTGCTGTTCACTGAATAAAAAGCGGTGAATTGCGCGGGAAAAAGGCCGTTTTATGAACAGCCTTTCAAACCTAATAAATACTTTGGAGGATTACAACTATGAAAAGAAACAGGATCGTTTTTACAGCCGCCGGCATCTTGATGCTTTCAGTCCTTTTTACGGGATGCGCGGCGAAAAAGCAGCCGTTCGGGTTTCAAGCCCTCAAGATAAACGGCCGGTTCGTGGATGTTTCCATTTTTAACCAGGAATACCAGAGATTTTTCGAAAATAACCGGAGAAACGCCCTGGTAATGCGGACGCCGGATGACGAGCGCAGGGCGGAGGTCCTTGATACTGTCATTGAAAGGGAAATCGTTGAAAATTACCTGACCAACCGCAGGGATATAGAAGTCACCGACAAGGAAGTAACGGATTTTCTCAACCGCTATGTCAAGCCGAGCATGTGTATGAATATCAATGAGGATGATCCGGTTCTCTTGAGTATTCAGGATGTTGTTGTCAGCCAGCAGACGTTTTCCTCTATAAAATCCTACCTGCTGAGTCTGAAAATCATACCTGAAATAGCCGCGAAGTATAATATTAAAGCCGATCCGAAAGAAGTAAAGAAGGAATATAAGCGTCAGTTTAAGGATAATTATCTTGTCTTGGGGAGGCATATAGTCCTGCCGAAATGGCAGATAAAGCTCTCCGGTGAGCTTGCGGAAAAGATGAAGAAAGAAACAGATATCGGGGACCTTGTCCGGAAATATTCCATTGATCCTTACTCTAAGAATAAAGGCGGAGCGATGGGAAACATCGCCCTTGCCGCGATAACGCCCGATTTTGCGAAAAAAATGCGGACCGTCAGGCCCGGGGAAATACTCGGACCTTACCAGGTTTCATACGGAATAGAGATCATCCGGATTGATGATGTTATCCATTTTAATCATCCTGAAAATGAGATAGAAAAAACCATTCTGATGAAAAATTTTCATTCTTCACCTGTTTATCAAGACTGGGTTGGATCGCTGAAAGCCGGGGTTAATATAGAAATCACCGACCCGGTTTTAAAAGCATACTATTTTTTCAAAACCGGAAAATACGCGGAGGCCGCTCCCCTGTTCATTAAATTATATCAGTCCGGGAAATCACGCGATGCGCTGGACCTGGCAGCGGCCTGCTTTAAAAAAGCCGGCGACGGGGAAGAGCTTGTCCGCTGGAGCGGGGAAGGAATAAGAACGTTTCCCGGGTTCAGTCTGAATTATTATTTGTCCCAGGCCTCCGGTTTTATGATGCTTCAAAAAACAAATGAATGCCTTCTTGCCATGAAAAACGCGGAGAAAGCGGCCGGCGGACAAATCCTGAAGGAAATAGCCGATCAATACTTTGAATTGGGTTTGACCAATGAAGGAAGTAAATATACTAACAGAAGATAATATCCGGCTGACTATTAAGCCTTTAGACGATAACTGTTAATTCAAAGCTTCCGCCGGAAGACAAAGAGAGGGACGGTAAAACAAAGAATTATTTGGCAGTTCTAAAAATGTGAGTTTTAGAACTGCCCTTGATTTTGTTTCAGGAATAATAACCTTTGATGATTCAAATATGCGTGTGCCCTAAAAGACAATGATCCAGGCAATTGTACGCCTTTTTTATTAACATGCAGATTATTCGTTTCAGAGCCGCTCCCTTTCTTAACCCGGCACGAGCATTCAACAAATCAGACTAATTAATATACAAACGGTTCCTTCTCTTTAAAATCGGACATAAAAGGGTTATCAGGCTCTTTGTCCGGAATTATTTTATCCGCCGCGAACATAAAATCTTCCTTGATTTCAGTGTTCGGAGTGTCCGCGATTACCGCATCCTTTTCCAGATTGTCCGGCTTAAAAGGGACAAAGTGTCCATAAACTTTCACCCAGTCTCCCATCTTATATTGACTGATATCATCCTGTTTTATCCTCAGGCCGTAAGCGCAGGAATCGTAAAAACAGCAGACCATCACGACCCTCGCGACAACAATATTACTGATTTGATCCAGTTTGCTGTTTCTGTAAATAGAGCCCCTGAAAACGTAGTTATTTTTCCGGATGATCCCGTCCAGTTTTTTCGGCGGATTATTATAAAGTATCATAAATAGCTCGCCTAAATTGACCGGAATGTATTCCTTTCCATTCAAATTTTCCCGGGCGGCCTTTTGTACGGCATGCGATTTGACAGCCGGCGCGATTAGACAAATGATAATAAAAACTATCATCGCCAGGATCGCTGAAAATTTGACTTCAAACCGCCTGAAAAGCGTTATGACGCCGAAGAGTATCAGGAGCGCTCCGCTTCCGCCGGTCAAGAGCAAAAACTTCGGACTCAGCAAGCGGCTGTAAAATCCGCTGAAAATCAAAAATAAAATATAACCTCCCAGGACCAGAAAAGAAATGCTGCCGATAATCGATAAAAATTTTTTCATAATTTCACCTCAGGATTAAACCCAGTATATTACACACAAAGAAAATAAGGATAAACGGTATAACTGTTATGAGCGCCAGCGCCTTCTTTTTAAAAGTACCGGAATACATCAATAGAAGCTTTAAATCCACCACCGGACCGATGGTTACAAAAGCCAGTTGAGAAAACGGCGAAAATTTCATGAAGGAAGCCGCGACAAAAGCGTCCGCCTCAGAACAGATCGAGAGCAATACCGCCAGGACCATCATAAACAGGATGGAAAGCAATGGATTCAACCCCCAGAGCATGACTACGCTTTTCGGTACAAGCACGCTGAAGGTTGAAGCGAGGATCGCGCCCAAAATCAGATATTTCGACATCTCCAGAAATTCCCGGGAAGAATGCCTGATGATCAACAGGATTTTTTCCGGCCATGTCCGCGCTTCAATGTCCTCACAGAGGCAAAGGCCTTCATGACGCTTATGGCCGTGTTCATGTTCATCTTCTCTATCATGGTCTTTTAGTTTATCGCTATCCAGAAAGATATTGCCCTGCCCGGAAAGAACAAGACCTACTACTAAAGCTGTCAAGGCCGAAATACCGATCCTGCCCAGGACCATCCAGATATTGTAGCGGAAAGCGACATAGGTCGCCGCGATGACTATCGGATTGATAACAGGCGCTGAAAACATATAAACTACTGCAAGATAAGACGGCAGACCTTTCTTAACCATCTTCTTCGCGATCGGAATAACTCCGCATTCGCAGGTAGGCAGCAAGAACCCCAGAAAGATGCTGATGAATAAGCCGGAAGCCTTCCTCTGAAACAGTTTTCCCCGGAACAGCTTTTCCGGTAAAAACACCTCTATAACCGATCCCAGTATCGAACCGATCAGCAGAAACGGCAGCGCTTCCAGGACTATAGCGGCTACATCAAAAATAAATATATTGAATTTCAACAAATTTAACCTCAACCTGCCAAGGATAAACTCAAAACAATCAGTTTTTAGAATTATCCCGGCTTTTAAATTATTTAACTGTTTCAATGAATTTAGCGGCGGCAAATACCGGCGCCCGGATGGCAGTTCCAGTTCCGGAAATACGGATTTCTGGAGCTGACCTCATTTTCAAACAAGCGGAGGCGCCCTCATCTGAAAATCAAAGAAATGTTTTTGAAACTGATAGGACTCTGTAATTTTAATAAAATGCTGACCTGGATTTTCATAACTTAAAAGGATTTTGTTAAAACCGCCTGTTGAAACAACGATACCGGCCCATAAACAGGCAATACAGATATGATCATCGGCGTCTTCATAAGCGGATGCTGTTTTTTTAAAAACAGCCGTTTTATTCAAATTGGAACAGCCATAACAATGCTCATGGCAGGTGTGTTCAGAAAAAACTGAAAGGGTTATGAAAGAAAACAACAAGAACAGGAGAAGGAATTTATTTAAAATAATCTTAACTGGCATATATTTCCTCATTTCCGCTGAACTTAATCCCTAAGGAAAAACCGGCCCGGAAAGCCTTTGGGTCGTGCAATTACTTCCTATTTAAGACTATTATAATTTTGGGTAATTGGAATGTCAATGATTTAAGAGGAGTTCTAAAAACTTCGGTTTTAGAAATGTCCTTAAATCAGTATCTCAGTATCTCAGTATCTCCGCGCCTTGCGGTTAAATAATTGCTCATTTCAGGAAAGTTCAAAACGCCAATTGTTTGCATTTTACTTGACACCAGGGGAATTTTTAAATATAATTATAATGCGATTGATTTGCATTTTGATTTAGCATTCTGGAGGGCTTGTTCTATGCTAAACGCGAATGATAGACAAACTAAAAATGAAAGAGAAGAGCGACATGAAAATTAAAAATGCATTGGAACATTTAAATGAATTATTGCCGTTAAAAGAAAGGCAAATACAGCTTGCTCAACCGTCCAAGGGTATTCATAGAGCAATATTACGATTATTTGTAGAACGGGGACATATTTTGAATAAAAAGGAAATATCCGATATGCTTGGCGGAATTGATGCCATACAAGTATTAACCCGGCTAAGCGAGGATGATTTAATTGTATTGGATGAAACTACCAATGAACCAATTTTAAATTAAAGATTAAGAGGAGTTTGTCATGAAATGTATCCTTTATTTCTACGCGGTTATAGTGCCTTTATTGTTAGCAGCTGCGGTCCGCGCTTTTCCTTATTCGTTTAATGCGTATAACGGCATGACGGGTAAAGGGGTCGTATCATTCGACCCCACATTGTCTTTTCCCATCTCACCGAAATTCGGCACGGCGGCCGACATTATCGGTTCCTATGGTCTTACTCCCAATTTCGACCTCTTTGCGGACGTTGCGGACTTCAATCTTGCGCCGGAAGCGGGTTATGCCTATTCCTGGATTATGCCTCGTTTTGAGTTTTTGCCGAACAACATTATTGCCTTACAGTTGCAGTTTAATAACACACAGCCTATGAGCTACAACATTATGCCGCAGTACCACCTGTTTTATGAAAATGATTCTATGGCGTTTGAATTCAATGGTATCGCCACGATTCCCATAAATAATCCGTATTCTTCAACGGCCATAAGCGGAATTATCGCTCCCGTATGGAAGGCTGTTAAAGGTATTCTTTATCCTTTCATCGAAATTGATCCATCTTACGTTTTTGGTGATAAAGGCGGCTTTCACCTGAATATCGTGCCGGGAGTCTGGCTGGGCATACCGGATACCCCGCATCAGTTTTGCCTCGCGTTTACCTTGGCAGATGTTACTTCCGGGGCTTTAGGTTTTGGTGTTAATTTTTGGTATTCCATATCGTTTGTACCGGATACAACTAACAAATAAAACGGAGGAAAATATATGAAAAGATTAGTTATCACATTACTCGGTGCGGGTTTACTTCTGCTTGCCGGTCAGTCGTTTGCGGAAGCGCAAAAAAAGACAATAGTCGTCACCTACACGGTTTTGGGTTCGCTGGTCAAAGAACTGGTCGGCGATTCTTTTGAAGTAAAAACATCCATCCCCAACGGACTCGACGTCCATGATCGGGAACCGTCGGCAAAGGACATCGAAACAATCACTAAAGCCGATCTTATTGTACAGAACGGCCTGGACCTGGAGGGTGGCTTGCAGAAGGCTCTCAAGCAGGCTAAAGATGCCGGGGTAAAATTTTTCACGGCATCTGACTACATAACCGTCAGGCATGTCGGGCAGGGAGAGGGTATCCCCGGAGACGATCCTGATCAGGCCCTTGGAGCGGCAGATCCCCATATCTGGCTGGATCCGGTCAATATGAAATCTGTAATCCTGGCTCTGACCAAATACATAAAGGATAACTACTCCATCGACCTCTCTAAAAACTCATCGAAACTTACCGCAAAGCTTGATTCTCTTGATGATTCCATTAAAAAGAAAGTGTTGTCCATTTCCCCGGGAAAAAGGAAACTGGTCACGGGACATGAATCCATGGGATATTTCGCTCAGCGTTACGGCTTTAAACTGGTGGGGGCGGTCATTCCGAGCCTTTCCACCGAAGGCCAAGTATCGGCCTCTGATATGACGGCCCTGAAAAAGCTCATCGCGGAAAACAATGTATCGGTCATTTTTATTGAATTAGGAACTCCTGAAAAAGTAGCTAAAATACTCGCCAGCGAGGCGCACGTAAAATCAGTACCGTTGATTACCCACTACCTTCTTTCGGATAATAATTATTTCACCTTAATGAATACAATGGTTGATAAGATTACCCAGAGTTTAAAATAAAATCCAGATACGGCTAATTCTTTCATGAAAGAATTAGCCATGTTTTTATTGCCGTATTGAGGACACAGGTTGATATTATTAACGGGAGTTTGAAATAATATGGAACAATTCATCACGCCTTTTTTATCGAATCAATTTATGATCAACGCCCTTCTTGCCGGAATTTTGGTATCAATAGCCTGCGGGATCGTGGGCACCTTTATGATACTGCGCGGCCTGGCGTTCATAGGAGACGCGCTGGCCCATGGAGTGCTTCCCGGAGTCGCCGGAGCAATGCTCCTGGGTTTTCCAGGGCTTTTAGGCGCCGCCGCCGGAAGCCTGCTTATGATCGGAGGGATCAGCCTCATTACCAGAAAGACCCGCTTATCATCGGATTCCGCCATAGGGCTCCTCTTTGTCGGAATGCTCGCGCTGGGCGTTGTGATAGTCTCCCGTTCCAACTCCTTCTCCGGCGATCTGATCAATGTGCTTTTCGGTGAAATATTGGGTATATCGCGCAGCGATATTTTCATCCAGCTGGGAGCGACCGTTTTCCTGGGGATAACGGCTTACATTTTCCGGAGGCCTTTTCTTCTCCTCTGCTTCAGCCAGGAACAGGCCCAGGTTTCCGGTTTTTCCGCGAAGCTCTATCATGGCATCATGCTCCTGATGATCGCGCTGACGGTCATCGTATCATTCCAGACAGTCGGCACGCTTCTGGTCTTCGGTATGCTGCTGGCTCCGGCCGGCACCAGCGCCCTGTTTTCAAGGCGTATGGGTACTATGATGTTTCTGGCGTCGATCACCGGAATGGTATCGGTCTATCTGGGACTCCTGGCAAGTTATCATTTTAATTTCGCGGCCGGCGCGTCCATTACTCTGACAGCGACGGTTATTTTTTTTATATCGCTCATTCTGACCCAGGTTTTCCGCCCAAAAAGAAAAACCCGGCCGGATAAGGCGGATTCTCAATCAGAAACCCTGGAGGCAAAAGAATGAATGAATCTTTCATAACGGCCCGGGATTTGACCATCGGTTACGGCCGCCAGGTGATTATATCCGGTATCAACTTCACGCTTGAGCCTGGTAAAACCCTGGCCCTGGTAGGGGTCAACGGCTCCGGAAAATCCACGCTCCTGAAAACAATAGCCGGGCTTTTGCCTAAGATAGAAGGAAATATTACCGTATTCGGCCGGGAGCCGGGCAAAACTCCTGTCCGTATTGCTTATTTAAGTCAGTTCAACCCCGCCGGTTTTCTATTGCCGCTGCGCGCCATTGATGTGGTGCGGATGGGACGATTTTCCGCGTTAGGCCTTCTGGGCCGGATGAAAAAAGAAGACGAGGATATAGTACGGAATTCAATGGACTTTATGGGCGTGCCGCATCTGGCGGACAAAGCATTGAGTACGCTGTCCGGCGGACAGCGCCAGAGGGTCTTTCTCGCTCATGTCCTGGCCCGGCAGGCTGATCTGTTCCTTCTGGACGAACCGGCATCCGGCCTGGATGTGCCGGGGAACGAGCTCTACAAAAAAGCCGTCGCCGCCATACTGAAACGGGGAGCCTCGCTGGTCATAGCGACCCACAATATCAAAGAAGCAAGCATTTGCGATCAGGCCATGCTTTTAGCCCAGCGGGTTGTGACATATGGTCCAGGTAATTCTGTTTTAACTCCGGAAACGCTATTATCGACTTTCGGCATTATCGCGAGGATGGAAGCCGGTCAGGTTGTTGTAGTTGAAAAGGAACATGGATGCGATCACGGCGAGGATAATTGCGATTGACGGCATTTTTCACATATACCGGTGAAATAGAGCGAGTGATGAAGGATCCGGTAGTGATATTTCTCTTCAATAGAATGAACGTAATTTTCTATAAAGCACTCGTCGAGCCGGATAAACTGATGACAGTTTTCACAATGAATGAAATGAATATGCCTGTCGTTTGTCGCGTAATAATACCGCATGTTCTCCTCGGTACTGCATTGGATCGAAAACCCTTCGATTAACTGCTGCGATTCCAGATATTTTAAAGCGCGGTATATAGTCGATAAATCGACTTTTTTACCATAAAGCTCATCTATCTCACCGGCACTCAGAGGATTTGTCGACTTATTCAAGATATCCAGGATTTCTTTTCTGATATTGGTAAATGGTTTCCTCATTTTGCTCCCTCTTTCGGATGAAAGTCCGGTTCTTTTTTGTTTAATTTATCTTAAAGTTCTTTTTGATAAATTTCAAGGCCTGTTCTCCCCACTTTTTGAGCAGCCCCTTATTAATACAAGCTTTATCAATCCTATAATTTAACAAAAAGTGTTTTATACTGACATTCATAGGGTAGAATATCAACATTCAGGATTTTTTCTCCACTCGCATATATACACATGAGGTCATTCGGCAAGCCTCCAAGTTTTCAAGACAGAGTAGGATTCGCGAGATTAGTTTACCACGGAATGTCGCAGAAGTTCATGGAAATTATAAATTAAATCTTTTACAAATATTTAACTTCATTAAACATTCAGTGTCATCCCGTGTAATTCTATGGCCGTTTTTTTACATCCTGTAAATCCCGATTAATCCTACCAATCCTGCGGAACTTGTGCTGAGCCCATTCGCGAAGTTTATCCTGAGTGAAACGAAGGACTCAGGGCAAGCTCAGCCGAAGCATTGGGGTCAGCCTAATTAAGTATTTTCATTTCAAGTTCTTTCTTATTCCATGTAAATTCAGGTTTTCTTGATTATCCGGTTATTAACAACTATAATTTTACACCTTATTTACAAGTGGTTATATCCAGTAAAAAAGGCTTCAATTTGACATATAATGAATTCTTGATTGGAGTATATTGTCATGCGGGCTTATTTTTTAAAAAGGCTTCTGCTCATCATCCCGACAATGTTCGGCATAACAATAGCGTGCTTTCTGATCATGCAGGCCGTACCCGGCGGGCCTGTCGAACAGGCGATCCAGAAAATGCGGCGCCTCTCGCAGGGCGAGGGCGGGGCATCGCCCGGCACAGGCACCGTCCAGCAGAATATGACGCAGGAAGAAATAGAGAATATAAAAAAATACTATGGTTTTGATAAACCCATCCTGGTCCGCTATTTTCTCTGGCTGGGAAAGCTTGTCCGGTTCGACCTCGGCACTTCCTACTCCTATGAAAAGCCGGTTGCGGACGTCATTTTCAGCCGTCTTCCCATTTCGCTCACTTTCGGCATCACAAGCCTGTTTTTCACATACCTGATCTGCATCCCGCTCGGTGTGAAAAAAGCCCTTTCGCATGGGCTGATCTTCGATCAGGTTTCGAGTGTTCTTGTTTTTATAGGCTATTCCATCCCGTCGTTTGTTCTGGGAGTTGTTCTGATCGTCCTTTTCGGAGGCGGCAGCTTCCTTAATATATTCCCCATCAGCGGCTTTGTGTCCGATAATTTCGAACAGCTTTCCTTTTTCGGCAAGATCGGCGATTATATCTCCCATATGTTCCTGCCTGTTCTGTGCTACACGGTCGGCAGTTTCGCCACCATCACGCTCCTGATGAAAAATTCCATGATGGAACAGCTCAACCAGGACTATATGCGCACGGCGCTTGCCAAGGGCCTGTCGTACCGCCAGGCAGTTCTGCGCCACGCCCTGAGGAATTCCCTGATCCCGATCGCCACCAATATCGGCATGATCATCGGCGTGATACTTTCCGGCTCTTTTTCTGATCGAAACAATCTTTACAATAGACGGCATGGGCCTCCTGGGCTACGAATCGATCATCAACCGCGATTATCCCGTGGCGCTGGGTTTGATCGTGATATCCAGCCTTCTTGTTCTCGTCGGCAGGATCATTTCCGACTTCTGCCTCGTGCTTGTCGATCCCCGCATCAGGTTTCAATAGGAGGCGGACATGCAGATATCACCGGTCACTCTTAAAAGGCTCCAGAAATTCCAGAAGATGAAGCGGGCTTCCGTTTCATTCTGGATATTGATTGTCCTATTTGTCATTTCCCTTTTTGCCGATATTCTTGCCAACGACAAGCCTGTTTTTTTAAGTTATAAAGGAAAGCTTTTTTTCCCTATTTTCACATTTTATTCCGGCGATCATTTCGGGTTGAAGACGACAGACGTCCCGAATTACAAAGAGCTCAATAAAAGCGCGGACTTTGAAAAGGGCAGCGGCAATTTTATGGTTTTCCCGCTGATACCCTACGGATATAACGAGTCCCTTCTTTCTCTGCCCGGCAATCCCCCGACTCCGCCGACCTGGCAGAACCCGCTGGGGACCGATGACCGCGGGCGGGACATCCTGACGCGGCTTCTCTACGGCTTCCGCATCAGCTTCAGCTTCGCGCTTCTCATCACGTTCGCCAGCATGGCGCTCGGCACTTTCATCGGGGCGATCCAGGGATTTTTCGGCGGGGCTTTCGATATCACAATGCAGAGGCTGATCGAGATCCTCTCGGCCCTGCCTTTCCTCTACATCGTCATCATCATCGGCAGTTCACTGGGGACAAGCTTTGTGATACTCCTGTTCCTCTTTACCATTTTTGACTGGATCGATATCTCTTATTTTATCCGCTCCGAGTTTTATAAACTCCGCGAGGTCCCTTTTGTTGAGGCATCGCGGTCGCTGGGCGCGAAAAACGCGCAGATCATGTTCGGGCATATCCTGCCCAACGCCCTGACGCCGATCATTACCTTTCTTCCTTTTTACCTGATCGGGGCGATATTCTCGCTTTCAGCCCTGGATTTCCTAGGATTCGGACTGCCCGCGCCGACGCCGAGCATCGGAGAGCTCCTGCGCCAGGGCATGTCGAACCTCACAAGCTACTGGCTGTCGCTTTACCCGGCCGCGTTTTTATTTTTCATTCTTCTTCTCATAGCCTTTGTCGGCGAGGGCGTACGGGACGCTTTCGACCCGAAGGAATATTATAGGATGGAGTAAGACATAGAATTTGGAACATAATTAGAAACGGGGTAATCCGCTAATACACGCGAATAAACGCGAAGTAAAAAGAAGGAATAATTAATGCCTGATGAATTGATATTCAAAGATGAAGTGTTCAAAATAATCGGTTGTGCAATAGATGTCCAGAATGAATTGGGAATTGGTTTTTTAGAAGCAGTTTATCAGGAAGCTCTTGAGATCGAATTAAAAAAGCAACATGTGCCTTTTGAATCTCAAAAACGAATAAAAATTATTTATAAAGAACAGATTCTTCAGAATGAATATATTGCTGATTTAGTATGTTTCAGCAATATTATAATCGAGCTTAAGGCTGAAGAAAAGCTGACATCCATAGATAAATCTCAATTGCCGAATTATTTGAAGGCAACCGGCTTGCCTTTAGGACTGTTGATAAACTTTGGGGCAAAAAATAAATTGGAATGGAAAAGATTTGCCCGCACTAATTGCAGTAAGAATAAACAGTAAATTTAAACATATTATTAGCGTGACTTCGCGTGGCTTCGCGGAAGACCTCACAAAGGAATTGTTATGGAAAAAAACATCCTGGAAATACAGGACCTGACGGTCGAATTCGAGCTTGAGAACAGTTCTATCCGCGCCGTCGATGATGTGACGCTTGACATCGGCCCGTCCGAAGTGCTCGGTTTGGTCGGCGAATCCGGCTGCGGAAAAAGCACAACCGCTTTGTCAATTTTAAGGCTTATTCCATCGCCTCCCGGCAGAATTTCCGGCGGCAGAATACTCTGGAAGAAAAATGACCTCCTGGAACTTCCGATTGACCGGATGCGCGCGGTCCGGGGCCGTGAAATCAGCATGATCTTTCAGGAGCCCCTGTCCAGCTTTAATCCGGTCCAGAAAATCGGGAAGCAGGTTGAAGAGACTCTCTTGATCCATGAAAATATTGAAAAAGAAAGCACCCGGGACAGGGTCATCAAGATGTTCGGGCATGCGGGCCTCAAAAACCCGGAGCAGGTTTATGAATCCTATCCCCATGAACTATCCGGCGGCATGCGCCAGCGCGCCATGATCGCCATGGCCCTGATCCTGCAGACCCGAGCTCCTTATCGCCGACGAGCCGACAACGGCGCTGGATGTCACCATCCAGGCCCAGATCCTGAGCCTTATCAAGGACCTGCAGGAGGAGAACAGAATGTCGGTCCTTCTGATCACGCATAACCTGGGCATCGTCGCGCAGGTGGCTGACAGGGTGGCCGTGATGTACACGGGAAAGATCATTGAGAACTCTCCCGTTTCCGATCTCTTTAAAAATCCCCTGCATCCCTATACGCAGGCGCTCCTGAAATCCGTCCCCAACCCGAACAGGAAGGGAAAACTGTATGCCATACCCGGAACCATCCCGAACATGGCCGATCTGCCGGGCGGCTGTCCGTTCCATCCCCGGTGTGAATCCGCCATGCCGGTCTGCAGGGAAAAATTCCCGGACACAAAAGAAATGGAGAAAGGGCACAGCACGGCCTGCTGGCTTTACCTGGAGAATTGAATGCAGAATATTATTGAGGTTAACAATTTAAAAAAATATTTCCCTATCCGCTCAGGGCTTTTCGGCCGTACGAAAAAATGGGCCGCGGCTGTGGATGATATCAGCTTTGCCGTCAGGGCGGGGGAAACGCTCGGCCTTGTCGGGGAGTCCGGCTGCGGAAAGACGACCGCCGCGCGCTGCATCCTGAGGCTTCTGGAAGCGACAGGCGGAGAAGTGATTTTTGAAGGCCGGAATATTTTAGAGCTCAAAGCCTCAGAAATGCGCCGGCTGAGGCGGAAAATGCAGATCATTTTTCAAGACCCGTATTCCTCGCTTAATCCGCGCCGTGTTATCCTCGATATCATCGGCGAGGGGCTGGAAATCCATAAAATGATAAAAGATAAAAAAGAGCTCCATGAAAAAGTAGCCGCTCTTCTTGAAAAGGTCGGCCTTTCTTCAGACATCATCTACCGCTATCCCCATGAGTTTTCCGGCGGCCAGCGGCAGAGGATTTCCATAGCCAGGGCCATATCGCTGTCGCCTTCATTTATTGTCTGCGACGAGCCGGTCTCTTCCTTAGACGTTTCCATACAGGCGCAGATCATCAATCTGCTGATGAAGCTCCAGGAAGAAATGAATATCACCTATCTATTTATCGCGCACGACCTGGCGCTGGTCAAACATATCTCGCACAGGATCGCCGTGATGTACCTTGGGCAGATTGTTGAAACGGCGCCTTCGGAAGAGCTTTTTAAAAACCCCCTTCATCCTTATACCCTGATGCTCCTCTCATCCATTCCTGTGCCCGATCCGGAGATCAAACAGAAACGCGTCATCATGAGCGATGAGATCACAAAATTGCCGGAAGGAAAAAAGGGATGCGTCTTCGCTCCCCGCTGTCCCGAAGCGTCGAAGGAATGTTCGGAAAGCGGGATTGAGGATAAGTTTGTGACAAAAGACCATATGGTGAAGTGTTTGAAATTTAAGTAGAGTGTGCCGCAGAGGCATCCTTTGCCCTCCCTTCAAAAGACTTTTTGAAAACTTTTTTATTAACCACAAAGTACACGAAGAACACGAAGTTTTTAATAATTGGACAAACTTTTTTGTTTAATTATCGTTGAACTTCTTTAATGAAGTTATAAAATGAAAATATTATAAATTTTGACTAACCCATTTATTTTCTTCGTGTTCTTCGTGGTCTTCGTGGTGAAATTTTGACTTTTCATACAGTCTGCAAGACGGGGCTCTGGACAGGCTCCGGACACACACATAGATATTATAATATATTTTTCAGCTGCTTTATGGATTTTACCCTCTATTCGACAGGGCCAGGGAAAGCGCGGTGAAATTTTGCGGTTTTTTCTTCCCGGAAGTACAATATCTGATGCAGAATGATAGTTTTTCCTATTTGTAAAAATTATAGAGGAGGATTTATGAAAAGAAAAGGGTGGCTGATCACAGTATTAATCGTGGTATGTATTTCTTGGGTTTATGCCGTTAACAAGTACGGTATTAAATCCGGTATTATAACAATGGAAAGCGTAAGCACAATCGGTAAAATGAAAATAAAAATGACAAAAATCATTTATTTCGACGATTACGGAATGAAAGAATGCCAGGAAACTTATACGGACGGCAAGATAAGTCATGTGTTTTTCTGCGACGGGAAGGAAAAGATTTCTCTGACGCCTTTAAAGAAAAAGGCTCTTAAACAGGGCGCGGCAGACAACGGTATCGGAATGCGGGTCGATATCAACGATATGGGAACGAAAAAAGACATCGATTCGGGGATGGTAAAAAAAATGCCGCCCATGACCATTGCCGGCCAGTCATGTGAAATTATCCAGGTCGCCAGAAAAGACGGCGCTAAAGATATCTACGGCGGATGGAATAACGTGCTGGTGTATTTGAAAACAAGCGCTTCCGGTGTAGCCACCGAGATGAAAGCCGTCAAGATTGTAGCAAACGCGGCTGTACCGAAGGATAAATTTCAGGTCCCGGCCGGATATACCGTGCAATAAAATTCAGGCAATAAAAAAAGCCGTACTGTCGACGGTTTGTTATTTATTTTAATTCATCTCTGATTATAATTTTACCTGTCAGCCGCTTTTTCCGGCGCGGGCACCAGGTCTTCCAATAGTTCGACGGCGCGGCCGGCATCAGGCATCGCCGCGATTTCATTTTGAATGCTCCGTGCGCGCTCGCGGTAGCTTGCGCTGCCGAGCACTTCGCGCACTCCGTCCCGTATTGCCTGCGGGTTCAGCCGGTCGGGTGAAATGACACATGCGGCGCCAAGTTCGGCGCAGCGCTCCGCGTGGGCCGGCTGATCTGCCCCGATTGGAATGACCAGCATCGGCAATCCATGGCTTAAAGCCGACATTACCGTGTTATAACCCCCGTGGGTGATAACCATGCCGCAATGAGGGAAGAGGAGCGTTTGCGGGATGTACCGCTCGATATGAATGTTTTCCGGCTGCGGACCGAAAGCATCGGGATTTTGCGTTCGTCCTACAGTGAGGATAAGGTTTAAGGGCTCGTCCCGCAACCCGGCAAGGATCATGTCGAAAATGCCTCTGCTCATCTGGTTATAGACAGTTCCAAGGGTGGCGTATACCACCGGCCGAGCAGAAAGTTTTTCAACCCAATCGGGCAGGGTTTCTGTTCCGGTGCGGTCAAACACCGGCGGACGGATGCTGTGCGCTGTCTTACCCGCTGATGCGGCCGGCTGGAAACTGTCCGGGAGACAATGCAGGTACAGATATCGATAAAGTGTTTTAAGCTGAGGGTCAGGCGGCAGCCCATAGGCAGCGCGCAGACCGTCCAATTGTCTGCCGATCCAGTCCATCGACTGGAAAAAACCGATCCCAAGCACGGCATGCGGCAAATTCAGCACCTCGGCCGCGATGTAACCCCCGAATTCCCAGGTTTCACGCAAGATGATATCGAAATGCTGATCTTTTACTATCCTGATTAGATCTGATGCCATGGGCTGGGCCGCGGCATGACTGAAGACAAACCTCGCGGCGAAATCGGAGATTTCAGTTAAAGTCATTGTCTGTATTTGAGGGAAGGTTTTTTCGGTCTCATCCGTGTTCCAGTCAAGACCGGCCGGGACCGTTTTTAATCCAGCCGCCTCGACCGCCTGGCAAAATGAACGGGCACAGGCTACCGTAACTTCATGTCCGGACTTTTCGATTGCCTTTGCCAGGGGAACCATCGGATGGAAATGCCCGTAGGACGGCTCGGTTGTCAATAAAACTTTCATAGCGGCCTCCGCATAAAAACATTCAAAGAATGACAACGTTTTCCTTTCCAGTCTTCCACCTGATAGTTATAGGAAATATTAAAATCCTTCTACCGCCGGATATTCTACCTCAAGGCATAAAAAACCTCAAAAATTCACCGCGTTTCTTCTGTATCCGGTTTGATTTCAGGGTCTATTAAAATTTTTTACACGATCAGCAATTTGAGAAGGCTGCTCACCTCTTCTTCCACGACCTGTTTTGTCTGGGCGCCCTGCATCGTCCCCGCCAGACTGCCGTCCTTAAAAATCAGTAATGTCGGTATGGAAGTGATTTTATATTCAGAGGAAATGACGGGGTTTTCATCGACATTGAGCTTGCCGTAAACCACCCTTCCGGCGTATTCTTTTGCCAGCTCTTCAATCACAGGGGACATCATACGGCAGGGAGCGCACCATTCAGCCCATGAATCGACGACAAGGCGCGGGTATTTCAATAGCGCTTCCTTAAAATTGGATTCTCCCAGTAATATGACGCTGTCCGGATTGTCTTCTAATACCATCGCCTCGGCTTTTTCTTTCTCTTTCTGCTTTAAGTATTCCTCAAAGGCCCCGGAACCATATCTCAGTACTTCAGTTAATAATTTCGGCTCCGGCTGGACCCCGAGCATCCGGCTTTCTTTCACTTCGTTAACCATCAGTATCGGCACAGAGGAAATGTCCAGGTCCTGCGACAGGCTTAAATTTTCCTCCGCTTCTATCACCTCGGATGAAACAAGGTCATTCCGGGCCACGGCAAAGCGGTTCGCCAGCGCGGCCGCCTGCGGGCAGTACGGACATGATGTCGTCACAAAAGTCTGGAGTTTGACCGGTTTATCAAGCTTTTTGACCGCCTCAAGCGATTCGGCGGAAAGCCCGGCTTCGCCTGTGGAAATCATCTTGATCGTCTCAATCAGGGTATTGGCCTCATGACCGGCCGGCGTCCCGCTGAAATAGATTTTATAACCCAGGTCCTCGCCGAACACGATATACGGGTCAATCGGAAATCCTTTCTTTTTTCCTTCTTCAGCGCTGAAAATATTGATCTTTATTTTATCCGAAATAAGGGCAAGCTCTCTTAAAAACTCGGCCGTGAATTCGGCGTACTGCCCCGTTTGCGCGGAATAGACTTTAATATCAACGTCCCTTTTGAGCGACTTATCAAACGTGTCCTTTAAAAAAGCCGTTGTCGCCTCATCAATCAACCGTTCCATAAACATCTCCTTTCTTCTTATAATATAATCAATAATTATGACTTTTGCAAAAATATTTAGCATCAAACCCGAGTCCCCAATTTATTAATACCGTTCATTTTTTTCCTGAATAAAAGCGATATTCTTTTTTTATATTCCTCAAAACGGATTCATACTTTTCCATAATTTACTTGACATCTATATCGTTGTATTATACAATGTTTGTATCATACAATACAGGAAATTATTATGAATATTCAGGATGTAAAACAATTCAGGGCCGGCTTAAGGGCCCTGGAAAGGGAAATCGGCGACCAGATAAAAAAAGATGTCACATGCTGCGGCGTCAGGCAGGACGAGTGCCATACGCTGATGGAGCTGGACGATGAAAATGAGATGAGCCTGAAAGATCTCTCGGAAAGGCTCGATACCGACAAGGGCAATTTAAGCCGTACGATTGACAGGCTTGTCAAAATAGGATTTGTCCGCAGGGCCGGGTCGCCCTCAGACAGGCGGCAGGTTCTGGTCTCTCTAACAGAAAAAGGCAGAATAAAAGCGGCCTCGATCCATGAAATCTGCAACCCTGAATACCAGGAGCTTTTCAGTTATATCCCCGAGGAAAAACACGACGCGGTCATAGAAGGGATAAAACTCCTGGCGGACGGACTTTCCCGTATGAAAAAGAAGCGGGAAAACGCTTCCTGTATAAAATAAAGATATTAGAGGATTTATATGGCCCAAAACACATGCTGCGGGAATGATCCCGGCCCCAATACGGGGAAAAACTTATCGTCATTAAAAAATAAATCAATAGTTTTATGGAAAGACACACCGGCCGGAAAAATCCCGATTGTGTCCGCAAAACTATCTCTCGGAGACAGACTCGGCGGCTGGCGCGTCCGCTGGCGCTTTAATAGGGATAACTACAGGGTCCGGCCCGGCCTTTACGGCGTCGGGGAACCGGATAAGACTTCGCCCGTTTTTGTCAGCGCCAATTATAAATTTTCTTTTGACGCGCTCAGGAAAGAGCTTTCCGACATTGACGCCTGGGTCCTTGTCATCGACACAAAAGGCATCAATGTCTGGTGCGCCGCCGGGAAAGGGACTTTCGGCACAAAAGAGCTGATAGCAAGGATCATCAATCATAATCTTGCCGGTCTGGTCAGTCACAGGAACGTGATACTTCCCCAACTGGGCGCTGTCGGCGTGTCGGCGCATAAAGTGACTTCATTCACGAAGTTTAAAGTCATTTACGGACCTGTTAAAGCGGAAGATATCCCCGCTTTCTTAAAAAATAATTATAAAAAAACCGAAGAAATGAAACTTGTACCATTCGGCTGGAAGGACCGCCTCATAATTGTTCCCGCCGAATTAGTCGAGTCTTTTCTCCCGGCGCTGGCTGTCCTTGCCGTTATTTCCATTTTCTATTTCATCCAGCGGCATTCATTAAATCCTGATATAATGAAAAGTCTTGTCCCATTCATCGGCTCGATCATAACCGGAGCGGCGCTTGTGCCCCTGTTCCTGCCGTTCATTCCCGGCCGGTCCTTCGCATGGAAGGGTTTTCTTATAGGATTATTATGGGCCTTAATTTCAATTCTAATTTATTCCCGGTCCCTGGTTTATTCCCTGTTTCTTCTATTAACGCTTCCGCCCATCAGCTCTTTTATCGCCTTGAACTTTACCGGGGCGACAACCTTTACTTCGCAGACGGGGGTTAAGAAGGAAATGCGCTACGCCATTCCCTATTATATTGTATCAATCGGACTGGGTTTGATTGTAAAGACAGTTTCCTTATTTATTCCGAATATATAAAGTAATCTAAATAAGAGATATTATGATCTCGGATAACGGGTAATCCGCTAATGCACGCGAATAAACGCGAATGGATTTGATAAATTTGTGAAATATTTTATTAGCGTGTCTTCGCGCGGCTTAGCGGAAGATTTCAACCTTTTTAATGTATATTAATGAATATGAATTGAGGAGAAAATTATGAAATTGCAATACCTCAAGAATATAACGACCCTCCGGCTCTTTCAGGATAAATGCACAGGCTGCGGCATGTGCTCCGAAGTCTGCCCGCATGCTGTGTTCATAATTAACGACAAAAAAGCTATAATAACAGATAAAGATTCATGCATGGAATGCGGGGCATGCATGCAGAACTGTCCTGCCGGGGCCATTCAGGTCAATACCGGCGTCGGCTGCGCCGCCGCTCTTATCAGGGGCGCCCTGACCGGCTCAGACCCGGCCTGCGGTCCTTCCTGCGGATGCTCATAGTTATCCTGAATTAAGCAATTTATTTAACAAATATGATACGGATAATCCGCTGATACACGCGAATGAACACGAAGGCCTCACCCCGCCTCGCAAGGCTTAGCGGAAGATTGATCTCTCTTGTCTCTGTGTTGAGATCAAAAGTATTAAAAAGATGATATGAGGTGAAAAATGATCGGGAAAAAACCAAAAATTACCGGCGTCTGGCTGCCGATCGTCACGCCGTTTCTTGACGGCGAGGTCGATTATGAATCCTACGAAAAGCTTGTCCGGCATTATATCAGTAAAGGCATTTCAGGTATCATTCCGGCGGGGACCACAGGCGAAAGCCCGGCCCTGTCCGATTATGAATACGAGAAGATAATGGAAAAAACAATTGAGGCCGTTGATGGAAAAATCCCCATATATATGGGTTTGGGCGGTAATTATACAAAAAAAGTGGTTGATCATATAAAGACTGTTGAAAAATATAAAATCGACGGGATCCTTTCCGTCTGTCCCTATTATAACCGGCCTGACCAGCGGGGTATAGAGGAGCATTTTAAGAAAATTTCCGGGGCGACTGATCTCAGTATCATCATTTATAATATACCTTACAGGACCGGCAGGAACATTGAAAACGCCACAATCCGCAGGCTTGCCGGACTGGCCAATATCGCCGGGCTTAAAGATTCATGCGGAGACATCAGGCAGACCATGGAGCTTTTAATGAATCCGCCGCCGGACTTTTCTATTCTGACAGGCGAGGATATATTATATTACATTACTCTAACGATGGGCGGAGATGGTGGAATTTTGGCCGCGGCGCATCTTTACACGGAAGATTATATCGATATATTTAATTCCCTGCAGGAGAATAATCATCAGAAAGCGCTGGGAGTCTGGAAAAAGCTTTCTCAAATAATCCCGCTCCTCTTTATCGAGCCCAATCCGGCGCCCGTTAAATATTGTCTGAGAAAGCTCGGATTAATAGCCTCGGATGAAGCGCGCCTGCCGCTCATGTCCATTACTGAAACTCTCAGGAAGGAACTGGATAATTTTTTATAAATCTTTTTTTCAAAACGCTATGGAAAGCGGAATAATCGTCCAGGCTATATCATGATTCAATATGCCGTACTCAATAGCCCCATAAGCAAAAAGTATTTGCGCTCCAAGTATCAGCCTTAAATCCATTAATGAATAAGGTTTGGGCGTTGTGTCGCCGGTTATTGTGGGTAAAGTATAAGGGCCTCCGAGGCTGTTTAAAGTATCATCCAGGGTAGCGGTTGTTACAACCTGACCGTAATTCATATTAAGGCCGAGTCCCCCGAAAACCCCTCCTATAAAAGGTATATTCACTCCCGCCATTATTTTCGCTCCGATGGAAACTCCGCTCCACTGCATATTCATACCGATTTTATAATCGTTTGTTCCGATTACAAGACCGTTTGTACTGGCTTCATTATTCCCGGTATATGACATGCTGATTTTTCCGCTGTCATAATCAACTGAAAGCCTGCCGTCGATTTTAATCAGGCCCAGTAAATCGAACAAAACATAACGCCCTTCGGCCCCCAGATGAAACTGCCCGAAATTCACTGTTGCCGCGTCATTTTTCAGGTCCATTGACGGTATATAGCCGATCCGGACCCCGACATCCATAGGCAATAAAGGTATGCCTATCTTAAAATAAGCCTCGTCATAAGGGAAAGGCACAAGAGCGGCGCCCTTCGACATAGTATCAAAATAGGAGTCCATCGGGTTTGAATAAGTGTTTGTAAACACAATCTCTTTATTCAATGTCCTCATTAACAGGTCCGTCGTATTAAAGCCGAGACCTATACCGGCCTTTATTCCTGGAAAGCCCGAAGTATTGACAGGCGAAATATTTCCGGAACCGGTATAATATCCCAGATGCTTTGCCATCTCTGTCGATATAGGATCAATGGCGCCGGACAGGATTTTCTGCAGTTCAGCCTGCATATCGTCCTGAATAGCGGCGGAGAGCATACCGGAAGCGGTGATGACAAATATTAATGCAAATAAAATCCTCTTCATAAAAACCTCCTTTATGAAAATAATTATCCTCTCAAGCGAATTATACATCATTTTTGCTGAAAATCAATATAAATATCAATTTTAAATTCTCAAGAGATTATTAAATAAGTAAGCGACAGTTTTGAATATAATCATTGAAAATGAAAAAGTGATTTAAAAATCAATATTTTTTGTCAGAAAGAAAGCGACACCGGCATGATGATCCATGCCAGGTCTTTATTCAGAATGCCGTATTCAAAAGCCGCGCAGGCAAAAAAGAGCTGTGTTCCCATAATCAGCCTGACATCAAAAAGATTATACGCTTTTGCCGGGGCCGCGTTTAATTCCGGAAATCCCACTGCCGGTTCGATAACAGGAGAGAATGTATCATTTATTTTGGCAGACGTTGTAACTCCTCCCAGATTGATATTAACGCCCATGCCGATATACGGACCGCCGACATAGGGAATATCGAGCCCCATCATAATCCTGCCGCCGAGTGAAATCCCCGCCCATTGATAATTCAAATCAATCCTGTAAGCATTCGTCCCGACAAGAATATCATTAGTATAGGCCTGGCCCTGCCCGCCATATGAAAATCCGACATGCCCTTCGTCATAATCGAGGGAAACCCTTCCGTCGACTTTAAAAAGACCTTTATATTCATATATCATGGCGCGGCCTTCGGCGCCGATATGAAACTGGCTGAATGAAACAACTGTGGATTCATCCAGCTTTAAGTTAACGGACGGAACAAAACCGATCCTTAAACCCGCGTCCATCTGTTTTCCCGGAATGCCGATTTTATAATAAAACTCGTCATAAGGAAAAGGCACCAGCGCGACAGCCTTGGAAAGCGTGTTATAATACCGGATCATCAGATTGGTAGAATCGCTTTTAAAAACATCCTCGCCTTTTTTTGTACCGGTTATAAACATCCGTTGTATTGAAACCAAACCCCAGGCCGAATTTCATATGCATATCCCCCGATGTATTCACAGGGCTTAGATTTCCTGAACCGGTATAAAACCCCATATGGTATGCCATTTCTGAGGAAATAGGGGTCAGGGCTATTGTCAATAGTTTCTCCAGATCAGTCTTTACGGCATCCGACAGCGCGTCGGCAAAAAGGCCTTGAATTAATAAGAGCGTCAGAACAGCAGTCAAAATCAGTATCTTCACAAAATCCACCTTCATGAATAAATTAAACTTTATTTGAGATATTATATACAAATTATTATAAGGGCAGTTCTAAAAACTCAAATATTTAGAACTGCCACTATTGTATGAGTTCATGCTACCGCTCGAGTTCGCTGTCTGAAAAGAAAGCCGGCCAGCGAACTCTATACGGTAGCGCCATTTGCATTTAGAAGGAATTCTTTACCCGGGGCAGTTCCAAAACTTATTGTGGAAATATCTGATAAATTTTTAGTTTTTGGAACTGCCCATAAATCAAAAAGAATGAAATTAAATTTAAATTCTTCCAAAAACCATGCCGAGGATATACAGCGAACCCAGAAAACCGAGTGATAATCCATTTGCCAGTTTGGCTGTTTTCGGATCCTTTTTAAAAGCAAAAAGTATATTGATCAGTGAACCGGTTATTATAATTCCTATCATACAGTATAAATAGTAAACACTGAATTTCCCTGTAAAAAATGCCGCCAGCCCGAACAAATAAGAAGCAGCCTCATGGAAAAAGAGAAATTTAATGGAAAAGCCCATCCCGTATTTTCCCGGTAAAGTAACCAGACCGGCTTTTTTATCAAAATCCAGGTCCCGGATATCCCCCAGCACCTTTCCGCCGGACATCGCAAAAAAAAGAAATAAAGAAAGCATAAGAGGCGCCAATCCCGTATTTCCCGCCGCCAGGGCCCCAATCCAGACATAAAAAGCCTGCAGGGCGCCCAGGCTGTATGCCCTGCCCAATGGGCTGTCAAGAATACCCGACCCTAACCCGGCTATGACCAGTATAACGCATGATAAAGGTATTAAAATGAATGGCGTCATTATAATAGTGAAAATAACAGCGGTAATGAGCGCGCAGACCGTAATGCAGACACCGGTATAGAAAGAAATTGCCCCGGCAGCTATTGGATTGGATAATTGACCGGATTTTTTATCTTTTTTAAAATCAAAAAGATTATCCATAAAAAAACCGGCCAAAGAAAGTAAACCGCCGGTTAACCCCGCATAAAAAGTGTTTTTAAAAGACGCTCCCAGCCCATAGGCTGTTGAAGCTGTTACAATTGAAAGCATTAAAACCCGGTAAATCCTGAATGATTCCAGGGCCCTGTGAATATTTAAAAGCATCTTGCCTTATTCTATCGGAGTACCATGAGAATTTACATAATTCTTGAATTTTTTTACGAGCTCCCTGGTAATCTTACCCGGTTTTCCATCGCCTATGACACGGCCGTCAATTTGAATGACCGGTACGATTTCCGCACCTGTCCCGGTCAGGAAGACTTCGTCGGCAATAAACATTTCAGCGCGGGAGAAGAATTTCTCCGCCACTGAATAACCGGCGCTTTCCGCGAGATCTATCACAGTGTCCCTTGTAATACCGGGCAGGGCGCCTGCGACAACGGAAGGCGTATATATCTTGTTTCCCTTTATCATAAAAATATTATCGCCGGAGCATTCCGCAACATATCCGTCATTATTGAGCATGATCACTTCTTCAACACCGGCGATCTTGCCCTCAATCTTGGCCATTATATTATTCAGATAGTTCAGCGACTTCACCATCGGGCTTACGGCCTCGTTTAAATTCCTTCTAGTCGGAACCGTAACAACCGGCATGCCCTTTTCATAGAGCTCCTCAGGATACAGCTGTATTTTATCAGCTATGATTATTACAGAAGGCCCTTTACATATCCAGGGAGAAAGCCCGAGGTCCCCCTCTCCTCTTGTGACAATAGGCCTGATATAACCGTCGGTAATTCCATTGGCCTTGCAGATTTTTATAACAGCGTTTTTAAATTCATCTTTTTTGACGGGTATTTCAAGCATGATGACTTTTGCCGAATTATACAGCCGGTCGATATGCTCATCCAGCTTGAATATCCTTTTGCTGTAAGCGCGTATGCCTTCAAATACGCCGTCGCCGTACAAAAGACCGTGATCAAATACGGAAATCTTCGCGTTCTCCTTTTCCACCAGTTCGCCGTTTAAATAAACATACTTACCCATATCAGTCTCCTCATTATATCTACAGGAATTATCCTTTTAAAAAATCCTTATAATAAAATAACGCCATTAATTATCGTCTTTCGGTTATTTAAACCTGAATCTATCCCAGATCGATAATTCTATCGCATTTTTTCGCTATTTCCATATTATGCGTCGCGATGATAAATGTCTTATTGAATTTTTCCTTTAAATCCCACATCAGCGACTCAACATTCGACGCGTTCCGTTTATCAAGGCTTCCCGTGGGCTCGTCGGCAAATACGACAAGCGGGTCATGGATCAATGCCCTGACTATGGCCACTCGCTGTCTTTCCCCGCCGCTCAGCTGATCGGGATAATGGGAGTGCCTCTCCTTCAGCCCTACAATATCAAGCATTCTTAACGCGTTTTCCCTGACATAATCGGTTATCGGCGTGCCCTTGATCCTGAGAGGAATGAGGACATTGTCCAGGGCGGTAAAATCCTCCAGGAGGTAGTGGTGCTGAAATATAAATCCGACGCTCCTGTTCCGGAATTCAGAAAGCCTTTCTTCATCAAGGTTGTCAATCCTCAGTTCATTAAAAACAACTTCTCCCGATGTCGGCCTGTCCAGGCCGCTCAATATGTTGAGCATCGTTGTTTTTCCGCGTCCGCTCTGCCCGATAATGGCGACAGCCGATCCTTCTTTAATTTCTATATTCATTCCTTCAAAAACAAGGACACTGTCCACGGCCGTTTTGTATGTTTTTGCCAGGTCTTTTGCGGCAATGATGGGCTTAGTCATTTCGGAGTACCTCTACAGGCCTGAATTTAGACGCTTTTAACGCCGGTATGATAACGGCGACAGTACTGAGAACAACAGACAGCGCCATTACGAATAAAATATCCTCATAGAGGATTTTTATCGGGAACTTATCTATATAATATACACTCGAATTAAAAAATTGAAACGGAACCGGCGCCATCACCGGCCTGAAACCTTTAACCAGTAAATAAGCCGTCCTCGATACAAAATTGACGGCTGTTTCAATTAATTTCAATATATCATTAAGCGATACGGTAAACAATAGCCCTGTTATGATGCCGATAATGCTTCCGACCACTCCCAGGAAAAAACCGTCCAGTAAAAAGACCTTGAGGACACCGCTTGGTTTCAGCCCCATTGCCTTTAAAATACCGATTTCCACTTTCTTATCCAGGACCATGGCGATCATGGTGCTGAGAATATTGAAAGTGACCACTATAAAAAAGACGGAAAGAATAATTTTAATCAGCATACTTTCGTCCTGGAGCGCGGCCAGGTCATTCCTGTGCAGATCTTTCCAGCTATAGACATAAAAGGGCGTCGCTTTTTTTATGGCGGGAAGATAATTATCGATCGCATAAGGGTCATCAACCTTGATGCCCAGTCCGTATGCGTAACCTTCGGCATTAAAGATCTGCTGGGCGTCTTTAAAAGAAATAAAAGCGAGCGTTGAATCGTAATCCTTATGTCCTGCGGTAAAAACCCCGGTAACCCTGAACCGGTATTCAATCGGGATATAATCTTCGCCGTAAACCATTACGGACAGAATGCTTCCGGCGTTGACGCCGAGGTTCAGGGCCAGGTTATAGCCTATCATGATGGATTTATTCTCTTTAAAGCTGAAAGAACCTTCATTCATCTTGAACTGTTTCTGGAAATCCTTATCAGTCTGATACATATTCTCCGGGATACCCATTATGATGGAACCCCATACATTGAGGCTTCCCTTGAGAAGCGCCTGCTTCTCAAAATAAGGGGAAACTGTCTTTATTCCTTTTATCTTCAATAAATCTTTTCCATATTTTTCATAATTCTTTACACCCCGGCCGGGCCCCAGGATAATGGCATGGAAATCCTTGGCCATCAGCTTCTGCATGAAATTATCATGGATGCCGTTTGCCGCGGAAAGGATGACAATGGCCGCAGCGCAGCTGATAACGATCGTAAGGAGCGCGATCACAGCTATCGCAGACAAACCCCTGTCGCTTGCCTTGAATTTTAAGTATTTTGAAGACAAATAGAGTATTATGTCCATTTAAGAAAATACCTGTCCTATCCGATATCAATACCAAAGATTATAATTGATAATAATATTTTAGTAAATAAATAATTAGCAATAAGGAGAAGCTGAAAAAAGCGGGATAATTAACCGCTTTTATTTTAAATACTTATTAATTAAAAATTGCTGTTTCAAGTAAACAGAATTATAATTAGATGCCTTTTTAAAATTAGAATGCTATTTTTTAATAAATACTTTATTTCCGATTTGAGGTTTTTATGGCCGCTGAAGTGAAAATGGACAATTCATATATTGTAATAAAAGGCAGGTTCCGCGCTGTAGCATCGAGTTCCTACGGCGTTTTTATAGTATTTCTGGATAATATCACCAAAAATGTGGATAAATACGATATTGTCTCATCCCACTTCAGCACTCTCTATGAAAATAATATCAGCATGCCCTGGCATGAGCTGGAAGAAATCATCTCCAAACTGAAATGGAGGGGCGAATACGCGACGAGCCTCACTCATGATATCCAGGCCAGCATGGAAGATATCTTTCAAGCCGGAACAGGAAGGACACAGGATATCTGGTCCAACATAAAAAAAGCGCAGCTCAATAAAGTGTCGGACATCTTCGACGAGGTCTTGGCGCGGCCTACAACCGATAAAAACGTAAAATGCGAACTCACTATTGAATCCATCATGAAAAGCGAGATTGAAGAAGCCAAAAAGCTCCGCACCGAGCGGGAAGCAAAAGAATTATTCTCAAATGCGGATGCCGGCGGTCAAGCCAGCCTTCCCAGCTCGATGCCTGTTCTTGAAGAATCGGCAGTCGTTCTGGAAGTTTCGCTGGTGCTTTCGCCCATATCAGGAATTCCCATATACGACCTTAAGGAAGATGATAAGATTTTGATCAAAATCAGCGAGCAGTCCAGCCGGGGCCAATATTTTATCGACCTCCTGAACGCTTCCGAGGACAACGAAATTGTCCCGATTCCCGCGACTGTCGTCAAAATGACTAAAGAGGGTAAAATATATACGGTCCTGGTGAATATCGGGCCCGGCATCTACGGCAAATCTCTTGATGAAGACACGGTCAAAGTTAAAAAATACGATCCGGCCGATGATAAAAGAAAGAAAAAGGAAGCCGCGCCTCAGGTCGATTTTATGCAGGCCTCCCCGGCAACCACGCCGGAAAAGGAAAAAAAGAGAAAAGGCAAGGAAGCCCTCAATATCATCTTTATCATAATCGGAATTATGGCCATCCTCATGCTGATTATTATCATTTATCTTTTTATGTAACCACAATCGACAGCCTTTAGCGGTTAGTCAGAAGCTAACCGCTAAAGGCTAAAAGCTAATAGCTAATAGCTAACGGCTATTTTATACTGTCCGAATCGATCAATATCACTCCCGCTTTTTCCATTTCATCAAAGGCTTTTTTCGAATCGTCTTCCGCTATATTGACGCCCCTGCAGGCATCCCGGATTACAGCTGTTTTATAACCGAGGGCAATGGCGTCCAGCGCGGTGAATTTAACGCAATAATCAGCTGCCAGTCCAGCTATATAAATTTCATTAACACCTTTTGCCTTCAAATATGGCGCAAGGCCCGTCGATTTTTTATGGCCGTTATCAAAAAAAGCGCTGTAGCTGTCTATATTTTTATCCGTGGCTTTATAAAATATCTTTCCTATTCTCTCCTTCTTCAGCTCCTTATGAAGCTCCGCTCCATGGGTGCCCTGGACGCAATGGTCGGGCCAGAGCGTCTGTTCAAGACCGAAAAGCATAATTTGATCATAGACATGCTTTCCCTGAACGCTGGCAAAACTCCCGTGGTCCTTCGGGTGCCAATCCTGCGTGGCGACCACAACATCAAATTTATCCTGAAGTGAATTGATTATAGGAATGACTTTATCCCCTTCTTTAACCGGGAGGGCGCCGCCCGGACAAAAATCATATTGAATGTCGACAATAATAAACGCTTTCACTATGAGCCTCCTTTTATTAAGGGCAGTCCTAAAACTTGTGGTGAGTTTATCGAACCAACATTCAGGTTTTTCTTCGTGAAAATACCATCCCTGTCTTTAAATCGAATAAGGACTTTTCCAGACCGACCGGGTAAACATGAGGATTCACAAATCTCTTGATACCGGAATGAAACTGTCCCAGGTTAATTTGCGTATTTTCCCGTATTTTTTGAATATCGATTTCAGGTGAAACCCTTTTTCCTTTTCTAAATACCGGGACAAGCAGATCAGCGTACTCCGTTTTATTATCCAGTTTCTTCTGTTTTGTATGATCAAGCGGATCAACTATCACGCATCCGCCGCTGAGATCGGTATGGATATCAAAAATACAATCGGCGGAATTTCCCCCTTTTTCTTTGTATCGGCGTATCTGCAAAATCCCCGGATTGGTAATTTTTACGGCCTGCTCTGAAAGTTTGATCTCATATTTCCACTCTTTTCCGGGCATCCGGACAGCGGAAAGTTTATATACTCCGTCAAGAGCGGGCTGGTCATACGCCGTGACAAGCTTGGTCCCTATGCCCCAGAGGTCTATCCTGGCCCCCTGTTCCTTCAAACTGAGAATGATGTTCTCATCCAGCTCGTTGGAAGCCAGGATTTTCGCATTGGGAAATCCATTCTCATCAAGAATCCTGCGCGCCATGATGCTGAGATAGGCCAGGTCGCCGGAGTCAAGCCGGATCCCGGCCATTTCATAGCCCTTCTTTCTGAGCCATTGGCCTGCCTTGACCGCTTTTTTAACTCCCTCAAGACTGTTATAAGTGTCCACTAAAAAAATACAGTTATCAGGCATCGCCTCCGCATACGCCCTAAAAGCCTCTTCCTCATCATCAAAGGACATCACCCAGCTGTGCGCATGAGTCCCCCTGACGGGTATGCCGAAGATCTTGCCGGCCATCACGTTGGATGTCGCCGTACAGCCGCCGATATAAGCCGCCCTGCTCGCCGCGATGGCACCGTCCGGGCCCTGCGCCCGCCTGAGCCCGAACTCGATTACCGGGTCGCCCTTGGCCGCCATGACAATTCTCGCCGCTTTTGTGGCTATGAGGGTCTGAAAGTTGATGAAATTCAGTAATATTGTCTCCAGGATCTGGCACTGTATGATCGGCCCCTGAACGCGGACAAGCAGTTCATAGGGAAAAACTATCGTGCCTTCGGGCACGGCATCGACATCGCATTCAAAACGGAGATCTTCCAGATACTTCAAAAAGCCTTCTTCAAACAGCTGCCTGCCGTCGCCGCCCTTGAGCGATGAGAGATAATCCAGGTCTGACTTGTCAAAATTAAAATTTCCCAGAAAATCCGCGGCGTATTCCAGGCCGCATGCCGCGGCAAAGCCGCCCTGGAAAGGATTTTTACGGTAGAACAAATGAAAAACCGCCTCTTTTTGAAAAGTCCCGCTTTTCCAGTAAGCGTAAGACATTGTCATCTGGTAAAAATCGGTGAGAAGATTGAGAGACTGGTTGTAAGCCAGGGTCTTGTAATTCATAACCCGCTCCGGCGCAACAAATAATATTAATTAAAACGGTCAAAATAATCAAGCTGAAAACATCATACAGTATGCTTCCAGACAGTGTTCTATACCAAAAGCCATCATTGCGAGTCAAAAGACTTGAACCGGGCCAATATTCATTATACGAAGCAATCTGTCTGCAAACAAAGATGGCTTAAAGAGTTGACAGATTGCTTCGCACTATAATAATCGTCGAAGATAAAATCAGTCGCTCGCAATGACGGCTTTTGTATTGAAATTCTTAGTTTTTCAACAAGTCCTATTTAATTATCAATAAAAAAAACTATTTACCGGCTCTTTCCGACAAAAAACAGAACAAATCATTTAATTTAAGTAACAGCTAATATTGATTAAACTCATGTTTTAATTTAAAATATCTTTAACAGCATATATAAAATAAATCATGTTTCTTTTTCCCGGTTTTCTTATTATACTTATATTGAATCATTTATTAAAAAGCGGAGATTAAAAAAGGAAGAATATTATGAAATTTGCAGGGATGGTTAAGGTCACGCCGAATATACCTCCCAATATAATTAGAATAAAGGAACTTTCTTATAATGTCTGGTGGTCGTGGAACCCTGAAGCCGTTAAATTATATCAATTGATTGATGAAAGGCTCTGGGAGGAAGTATACCACAATCCCGTCAAATTCCTTCTGAATGTTACGCAGACAAAGATCGAAAAAGCCGCCAAGTCCAGGACCTATCTTGAGCTCTATAACAAAATAATGGAAGAATTCGACAGTTATATGAAAGATGAGAACACATGGTTCTGCCAGACTTTCCCGGACTGTAAAAACGATCTGATAGCCTACTTTTCGGCAGAATACGGAATTCACGAATCCCTTCCCATTTATTCGGGCGGCCTCGGGATTTTGGCCGGAGACCATGTCAAAAGCGCGAGCGACATCGGCCTGCCGTATGTCGGGATCGGGCTTCTGTATAAACAGGGATATTTTACTCAAAAGCTTACAAACGAGGGCTGGCAGGAAGCGGTTTACTACAATCTTGATTTCTCACAGCTGCCCTTGAATAAAGCCCAGGACAAAAACGGCGATCAGCTTACCATTGATGTCGACCTGCCGGGAAGAAAAGTCTATGCCAATATCTGGTATATACAGGCGGGGCGAGTCCGCGTTTATCTTCTTGACACCAATATTGATAAAAATAAGGCGGAAGACCGCTGGTTTACATCCCAGCTGTACGGCGGCGACCAGGAAATGCGTATTACCCAGGAGATCATACTGGGGATCGGCGGCGTCAGGGTCCTGAGGGCGCTGGGGCTTAAACCGGCTGTATGGCATATGAATGAAGGACATTCCGTATTTATGGGCCTGGAACGGATACGCGAGATTGTCGCGGAAGGTTTAACATTCTATGAAGCCCTGGAAGCCGTCAAAGCCTCCACGATATTCACCACCCATACGCCGGTGCCTGCGGGAAATGACGCTTTTCCCCTTCAGCTTCAGGCGAAATATTTCCGGAGCTACTGGGAAAAAGTAAAAATCAGCGAATCGCAGTTCATGGAGCTGGGCAAGGAAATTGAACCCGGCGGTTCCCAGATCTTCAGCCTTACCATGCTGGCGCTGAAGCTGGCCGGCAGGGCAAACGGCGTAAGCGAACTGCACGGACATGTGTCCCGCAAGCTATGGGAAAATGTATGGGCAGGCGTCCCCTATGAAGAAAACCCGATCACTCATATAACAAACGGCGTCAGCACCGGCACATGGATAGCAGGCGAAATAAAGAACCTGTATGATGAACATATGGGAATTGATTGGAAAAAGCGCCTGAACGACGCGAAGTTCTGGGAAAACGTTAAAAATATTCCGGACAAAGACCTCTGGCGGACACACCAAGCGCTTAAGCAAAAGATGGTGGATTATGTCAGAGAAAAAGCAATACAGGAATGGAAAAGATACGGCATTTCGCTCTCGGACATTGCCGAAGACGCGGAAGACCTTCTCAATCCCGAGTATTTCACAATCGGATTCGCCAGAAGGTTCGCCACATATAAGAGGGCCGTCCTTCTATTCCGCGACAGGGAAAGATTGAAGAAGATACTCAATAATCCCGAAATGCCGATGCAGATCATATTCGCGGGAAAAGCGCATCCCAAGGACAAGCCCGGCCAGGAATTCATCAAAATGATTTTCGATCTGGCAAAACAGGACGGGTTCAAGGGCAGAATATTTTTCCTTGAAGATTATGATATGAATGTGGCGAGATATCTTGTTCAGGGCGTGGATGTCTGGCTGAACACGCCCCGCAGGCCTTACGAGGCAAGCGGAACAAGCGGCCAGAAAGGCCCGATCAACGGCGTCATTAACTTCAGCGTACTGGACGGCTGGTGGAGAGAGGCTTATGCCCTTAATCCCGGCTGCGGATGGTCGATCGGCCAGGACCAGGATTATCCAAACCCCGATTTTCAGGACCAGGAAGACGCGCTGGACATTTACTCAAAACTGGAAAAAGAAATTCTCCCGCTTTACTATGATAGAGAGAAAGACGGTATCCCTGCCGGATGGGTCAAAAAAATGAAACTTTCCATGCAGACCGTTATTCCTCATTTCAGCACCGATAGAATGGTCAAGGATTATACGGAAAGACGCTATGTAGAAGCGGCGCGGCAGGGGAAGAATTATATAAAGGATAACTATGAAAAATCTAAAATCGCGGCCGCCTGGAAGTATAAGATCGCGTCCCAGTGGAACCAGGTCCATATAGACGCGGATTCTATTACAAAATCCGACGCGTTTCAGGAAGTGTCCCTGAAGGAAGGCTTTCCTGTAAGCGCTGTCATAAGCCTCGGTCCGGTAAAAACACAGGATGTTTTAGTTGAGATTTATTATAGAAAGGTCGATGATAAAGGGAATATCACGGAAGAAAATCTCATAAGCGGAATGAAGCTTTCGGAAGAGCTGGGGAATGGCAGGTTCCGCTTTAACGGGATCTTAAAGCCGCTTAACGGCGGGCATTATGAATATACAATAAGGGTCATTCCATTCCTGGAAGGTACGGCGCATAAGTTTGAAATGGGTTTAATTAAGTGGCTGGATTAGTCTTTTTTTTAAATAAGCGGGAGGCAGAAGATGATGAATTTTAAAGAGGAATTGGAAAAGGCAAGAAATTTATACAAACAGCAGGAATATGAAGATACGGAAAAGATCTATACACAAATCCTGAATGAATTAAAGTCTTCAAATGAGCCTGATCAAAACCTGATGCATGAAGCGCTGCAGGGTATCGGCGATTGCTTGAGGGAACAGCTCTATTTCGAGGAAGCGATCCCTTATTTTCAGGATATTATTAAGATGGCGCCTGATAATAAAAAAGCGATGCTGGGAATGGCGGACAGCTACCGAGGCCTGAAAGACTGGGACAAAGCCCTGGAATACTGGTTCACCCTCCTGAAGCTCGATCCCGGCGATTTTCTGGTCGCTACAAGAATAGCCGACGCTTACAGGAAAAAAAGCGATTTCGCCAATGCCGAAAAATATTATCTGGTGTCTCTCGAAATCAACTCCAAAAATAAATTCGCCCTGATGGGACTGGGCGACCTTTATTATAAGAACAAAAAATATAACAAGGCCCTCGAATACTGGAAAACCCTGCTGGAGATCAACCCTAAATTCATCAATATACTCACCATGGTCGGCAACATCTACAGGACATGGAAGCAGTTCGACAAGGCCATAGACTACTATCAGAAGGCCCTGGAAATTGACCGCAATAATTTTTACGCCCTTTACGGTATTGCCGACTCGCTCCGCGGCAAAAAGAGATTCAGGGACGCAATCAAGTACTGGAAAAAGATCCTTTCCAAGGAGCCTAATAACGACAGGATCCTGACAAGGCTCGCGGACTGCTACCTCAAGGTTGGAAAGATCGACGACGCCGAGAAGATCTATACCGACGTTATGGCCAACAGCTCCAATAAATACACTATGATCGGTCTGATCCGCATACATATCGAAAGGAAAGAATGGGAGAAGGCCACAGAAATGTGCCTGGATTATCTCAGGAAATACCCCAATGATACGAGGGTCGTCCTCATCCTGGCCAAGATTTATGAGGATGCCGGCCAGAAGGAAAAGACAATGGAAGTCTATGAAAAGTACAGCACGATCTTTAATGATAAAAAGGAATTCACCTCCAGGCTCGCTTCATCGACGATAGAAAATTTTCAAAATGAGATTGAAGAGTTTAACGACCATGATATGGACAAATAAGCCTGTACTTTTTCTTTCTTTTACCCTGTTTCTTTTCTCGCTGTATTCACGCTCTTACTGCATCCGTTTTCCTGATATCTCTTATTTCCCGATTCTTCCTAATTACAGCTTTTCACTCATTTCCGGGAAAAGCAATACACTTGATGTCTCCATGAAAATCGAGATACCTAGGGACGAAGAGATCTATGACAAGTTCTTTTTAAACTGCCTTATCGTATTGAATATCGATAAGGAGAAATTGATTTATTCCCTGCGGTTCACTCTCATGACCAACGGCGATGTTTATCTGACGGAAATGCGCGACAGCGCCTTCCAGAGGTCTTTCCCTCCTGACATACTTATCTTTCCGGTCTATCCTTCATACGACAAACCGGTTGTTATCGGCGAGAATATATCCCTGAAATACTCAAAATCTTTCGGCAAAATGAGCGAGAAGGATTTTAAAAAAGTTTATAACAATGTCGTCACGGCCGAGCTCAAGCTCCTCGACGATCCCTGCCTTATTTATTTCTCAAAAGACTACGGCATTGTGGGGATTAAGGCAAGAGATGAGGTTTTCAGAAGAAAATAGACGTTTTTTTGATTATTCCGCTCTAAATATGAATACCCTTTCTTAAATTAATTTTATAACTCACCTCAAAATAAGCTCTTGGTATTTATTGACAATTTCAATTAATTATATTAAATTTGTCTGAAAACAAATGAATCAACCCGATTTGAGTGATGTTTTATTGACTATAAACAATTTTATCTTTTTTTGGCTTTGAATCATAAGGAAATGAATTTAAATAAGGCTTTCAACAGCTTTATGGGTCTCACATAATTTTATTATGTGCCCAGGAGGCCTGAAATGAAAAAGAAAACTAATCCTGCTCATATAAATGATAAAAAGAAGAATAATATTGCCCTTGAAAACGCCGAACTGCGAAGAAAATTGAAGGAATCCGAAGAGAAACTGAATTCCATCATCGGGTCTCAAAACGACGCTATTCTTATCTATGATCTTGAGCTGAACGCCGTTCAGGCAAACCCTTCTTTTATTAAAACATACGGCTTCAACCCCGCCGGTTTAAATTTGAAGGATATCATCAAAAAAGTCAATTGCCGCCGTCTCGACGGCAAGCCTTTAAAACCGGATGAACAGCCGGCGCCTCAAGCCCTTCGCGGCAAAAAAGTCAAAAGCGCTGTCATTCTGGTGAGTAAGGCCGACGGTTCTGAGGCCGTTGTGGAGTCTTCCACCGGCCCCCTGAGGAAAGGAAAATTACTAACAGGCTCCGTAACGATCTGGCATGATATTACCGGCCAGATGAAGGCCCGGGAAGAATTTCATAAGACAAACAGAACGCTTAAAGCCCTCAGCCGCTCAAGCCAGGCCATCATGCGCGCGGCGGATGAAATGTCATATATGAAGGATGTCTGCAGGATTATTGTGGAAGACTGCGGCCATGCGATGGTATGGATCGGTTTTTCCGGGAATGATGAAGACAAGACTGTCCGGCCTGTCGCTTATGCGGGTTTTGAGAAAGGTTATCTTGAAACACTTCATATCACATGGGCGGACACTGAGCGCGGGCGCGGCCCTACCGGGACGGCCATCCGCACAGGAAATATTTGCATGTGCAGAAATATGCTGACCGATCCCGAATTTGAGCCCTGGCGCGAAGAGGCAATAAAGCGGGGTTATGCCTCCTCGATCGTTTTACCCCTGTTCGAAAACAAGAAAACTTTCGGGGCGATAAACATCTATTCAAGGGACCCTGACCCGTTCTCGGCGGATGAAGTCAGTCTTTTGAGTGAATTGGCCGGAGACCTTTCTTACGGAATTATGACAATAAGACTGCGTGAAGCGCATGCAAATGCTGAAGAAGCCCTGATGCAGAGCGAGGAGAAATTCAGGCTTATCGCCATGAATACGCCGGACCATATCCTGATACAGGATGCTGATCTCCGCTATACAATGGTCATAAATCCTCAATTGGGTCTGACTGAAAAGAATATGATCGGAAAGACGGATTTTGAAATTCTTTCAAAAGAGGACGCGATTAATCTCACAAAAATAAAGGAAAGGGTCCTAGAAACCGGAAACCCTGAATCTATAAATATTCCGCTTGTTAATGATAAAGGAGAAGCGGAATATTTTGAAGGATCTTATGTTCCGAAACGTAATCCGCTGGGCCGGATTGACGGGATATTGGGGTATTTCAGAAATTTGACAGAACGTAAAAAAATGGAAGAGGCGCTGCGGGAAAACGAGAAGCGCTACCGGTCGCTCTTTAACAGTATGACCGAGGGATTTGCCCTGCATGAGATTGTCTGCGACGGACAGGGTATTCCATGCGATTACCGCTTCCTTGAAATAAATCCGGCTTTTGAGCGTTTGACAGGGCTTAACCGCAGGAATGTGACAGGCAGACGTTTGAGCGAAGTAATGCCCGATGAAGATCCGAAATGGGTCGAAATCTATGGAAATGTCGCCCTGACGGGCAATCCGGTCCATTTCGAGAATTATTCGCCCGTTCTGAAGAAACACTTAGAGGTCTATTCCTACAGGCCTTCCCCGGGACAATTCGCGGCGATTTTCATAGATATCACCGAACGCAAGCTGGCCGAGGAATCCCTGCGCCGGACCCGCGACTTTCTGGAAAAACTGATCAATTACGCCAACGCGCCGATCATCTGCTGGGACACTCAATTCAATATTACGATATTTAACCATGCCTTTGAGCATCTATCTCACTATAAAGCCATTGAAGTTGTCGGGGAGAATTTAAGCATTCTTTTTCCTGATGAAAGCCGTGAGGAATCGTTATCAAAAATCATGCGCACACTCAGCGGCGAACACTGGGAAGGGGTTGAAATTCCCATCCTCCGAAAGGACGGGGAAACACGAATTGTATTATGGAACACGGCCAATATATACTCTGAAGACGGAAAGACGCTGGTCGCCACCATCGCGCAGGGGCAGGATATAAGCGAACGCAAGCATTCCGAGGCGATGATGTCCTATCTGGCGTCCTTTCCGGAATTAAATCCCAATCCAATTACTGAAGTGAGCATAGAGGGAAAAACGCATTACATCAATCCTGTCGCTGAAAAGCTATTACCTAATCTCAAGACGCAGGGAATCAAGCACCCATGGCTTGACGGACTGGGAAGTATTACAGAATATCTGTTGAAAAGGAAGACGGGGTTATTCGTCCGGACAGTCGGAATAAAAGACACCTGGTACCAGCAGACATTCCACTATCTCGAAAGCGACCGGCGGATCCGCATCTATGGGATCGATGTTACAAAGCGCGTTCTTGCCCAGAAAGAGCTTCAAACCGCCAAGGACGCGGCGGAAGCGGCCGACAGGTCAAAATCCAGCTTTCTGGCCAATATGAGCCATGAGCTCCGTACGCCCCTCAACGCCATCCTGGGATACTCCCAGGTCCTGAGTAATGAAAGCAACTTGCCGGAAACGCATAAAAAAGATATCGAAGCCATAAGGCGGAGCGGCGAACATCTTCTGCGTATGATCAATAACCTCCTGGATTTTTCCAAGATAGAAGCCGGAAAGATGGAAGTGAAGAACCAATCATTTCATTTCCAGAATTTTATCAATTCCATTATCGAACTTATTGAAATACAGGCAAAGGAAAAACATCTCGATTTCATTTTTGAGGCGTCATCGGCGCTTCCGGTTTTGGTTTCAGGAGATGAAGTCTGCCTGAGCCAGGTCCTGCTCAATCTGCTCTCAAATGCCGTCAAATTTACCGATAAAGGAAGCGTGACCCTTCACTTAAAGAATTATCAGAAGATCATGAATGATAATAATATGCCGAAACATAAAATCCGTTTTGAAATTGCGGATACAGGCATCGGCATCCCGTCAGAGCAATTAGGTTCTGTTTTTGAACCTTTCAGACAGCTGAAGGACCGCAAAATTAAGGCAAAAGGAACTGGTCTTGGCCTTACAATCAGCCGGCAGCTGGTACGGATGATGGGCAGCGAACTTTATGTCCAGAGTAAATACGGGGAAGGGAGTATTTTCTGGTTTGATCTGGTTTTCGACAGTAATGAAACGGCTGACCAGGATATTAAAACTATAAGTCAAATGAAAAAAGCGGCGTCAGGCGCTGAAGAAAAGCAGGCTAAAATTATCCCACCTTCAGCAGAAGAGCTATCAGCTTTGCTTGATTTGGCTAACACAGGCAATATTATGGGAATAAGGAAATGGACAGAAAAAACGGATTCAGGCAGTAAAAAATACCTTGCTTTTACAGAAAAGATCAGGCAAATGGCGAGAGATATAAAACTGGAAGAAATAAGGCTCTTTATCAGGCAATATTCAGGAGGAAAAAATGAAACCAGATCAGTACCATGAAACAAAAATCCTGATCGTCGACGATGATCCGGACAATCTCAATATTTTACTGGATCTTCTCGACAAATCCCATTTCAAAACCCTGGCGGCGACCGACGGCGAAAGCGCCATCGAACAGATTGTCAATTCCGAACCCGATCTGATCCTTCTGGACGTCATGATGCCCGGGATTGACGGGTTTGAGACCTGCCGTGTCTTGAAAAAAAACAACGCGACAAAAAATATTCCGGTTATTTTCATGACCGCTCTTTCAGATACAGTTGATAAGGTTAAAGGGTTCGCGGCGGGCGGCGTGGATTATATAACCAAGCCCTTTCAGTTCGAAGAGGTGCTGGCGCGGGTCAACGCGCACCTGACGATACAAAGGCTCCAGAAACAGCTCCAGCAGCAGAAAAAACAGCTGGAGGAACTCAATGCCAGCAAGGACATGTTTTTTTCAATACTGGCCCATGACCTGAAGAGCCCGATGGTCGTGTTTTTATCCTACGCGAACCTTCTGGACAAAATCGACAGCATGAAAAAAAGCGAATTTAAAGTCTTTACGACCAAACTGCAGGATACGGCCGGGAATTTATTCGCCCTGCTTGAAAACCTTCTGACCTGGTCCACCGTCCAGCATGGCCTGATCGAGTATGCCCCCATACAAATGAATATCAGCTCCGTTATCGATGAAAACATCAAATTGATGACCCCAAAAGCTTCGCAGAAGTATGTCCAGTTTAATAATCTTGTCCAGGAGGAAATCCAGGTATTCGCCGATAAAAATATGCTGAGTACCATTATCAGGAACCTGCTGTCAAACGCCGTCAAGTTTTCACATCCCGGAGGAACTGTTAAAGTATCCGCGGTTCCGGATGATGACAGTGTCCAGATATGCGTTTCCGACGAAGGGGTCGGCATCGATAAAAAAAACCTTTCGAATCTTTTCAGGATTGATGTCAGGACAAAACAGCCCGGCACCGCCGATGAGAAGGGGACAGGGCTGGGCCTGATACTCTGCAGGGAATTCGCGGAAAAGATGGGCGGAAGCATCGAGGTGGAAAGCGAGGAATTGAAAGGCACGACGGTCCGTTTCAGCATCCCCGTATCCGGGAAATAACCGCTGAAAAACGGTAATCCGCTAATGCACGCGAATAAACGCAAATGCCTCACCCCACCTCGCAAGGCTCGGCACCCCTCTCCAAATTTGGAGAGGGTACGGGGGTGAGGCATTCGCGCGGCTTCGCGGAAGATTGGTTAAGTCTTCGTATTCAATTTTATTTTTCTATTCATTATTGACTTCATGGAAAACCAGGACTATTCCCTTGCCGGTCATATTGCTATCCTCATCCATAATAGGAGAAATATTAAAATTAACAAATATTTCCACGCCTTTTTTGTTGACAAGAAGGCAGTTTTTATAATTCTTAACGCAGAACCCTTCGTCCTTAATCTTTGAAACAGGATTTTCCAGCGGGATATGTTTCTTACCGTTCAGAATGTAAAATACTTCCGAAAGAGGGCTTCCACCGGCATCTCTTGATTTAAAGCCGGTATAGGCTTCGGCGACAGGATTGATAAAAGTCACCATACCATCGAAATCGGCTGTGATGACTCCTTCGCCAATGCTGTTCAATATACTGTAAAAGCTGTCCCTGCTTTCCTTCAATTCCTTATTTTGTTTTCTTATCCGCAGCGCCATATCTTTGTTTATTCTTTTCAAATCAAGAAACGCCAGAGCCTGATCGATTGTAACCAACAGCTCCTGATCATTCCATGGTTTTGTCAGATAGCGGTAAATTTCGCCTTCATTGATGGCTTCTATGGTGGCCTTGATATCGGAATAGCCGGTCAGAAGCATGCGGATTGTGTCCGGATAATACCGTCTGACCTGTTTTAAGAATTCAGTGCCGGGCAGATCCGGCATCATCAGATCGGAAATGATGATATCCATATCCTCTTTTTTTAAAAGGGAAAAACCGTCTTTTGTGTTCTGAGCCGAATAGATTTCCGGATCATGCCTGTCCCTGAAAACTTCTTTAAAATAGCTGAGAACATCCGTGTCATCATCGACTATCAGTAACTTGTGGTCGCTCATGATTTTTCCTCCTGTTAATAAAAAATAATGCCCGCCATGATACAACCCCCTGCCGTACTATCCTCCGCTAATTACTCCCATGATAAACTGCCGTTTAAATAAAAAGTAATATTATATTGCCGGAAAGTCAATACAATTATAAAAAAATGATTGGATCAGCATTGAGTATTTCTTTTTTTCTTTGAAAATTAATGCTATATTGTTTATAATTAAATGCATAGTAGAGACGCACGGCTATGCGTCTCTACTTTGGAGGAATTTATGAAAAAAATAACCGTTCTATTCCCCATTATTTTTATATTGGTTTTATTATTCTCCTGCGGCAGCACGGCAAGCGCCGTAAAGCAGGACCCCTCGCCCCAGGTTTCTTCCGGCCAGCCTTCCTGGGTCGGTACTTCTAAAAAAGATAAGGATTATTTTTACGCCGTGGGCTATGTTGAGGATACGGCGGGCCTGGATGATGTCAAAGCGAAAGCCTTCCAGAACGCCAAAGGACAGATCGCCAACAATATTTTTGAGGAAACATCCGTTGAAAAGGTTTTTACCGCTTCGGGCGGGCTTTCCGATAATGAAGAACTGAAAAAAGGGTACCAGGAAAAAGTCAGAAGCGAGAGCGCCGTGAATCTTTCCGGCGTGGAAATCGAGGATGTCTATTCCGAAAAAACCGAGGATTCAGGCTTGACGGTGTATAAAGTATGGGTCCTGGCGAAAATATCCTATAAAAACCTGGAAAAGGAAAGGAACCGCGTTATAACCGAACTGCAGAGAAAGCTCGCTCTTGTGGATAATAATATCAAAGCGGCCCAGGGTTTTACTAATGGCGGCAGGATAATTGACGCCGTCAACGCCTATATAACAGCAGCTGTCAGTTCTACAAAAGTTAAAGAAAGGACCGACGAATTCCCCATTTATGTCAGTAAAGCGGAAAAACTCCTGGAAGGCATTATAATAGAAGCTCAGGATAATCCCTCCTCAATCGACACGGTTAAAGGCGGGGTTTTCGGTTTTAAAGTCACTTATGCCTCGCCGTCCGGTAAAATCCCCTTAAGCGGAGCTAAAATCAATTTTGTGATTAAAAATAATGACGGCGAATATGAAAAGAGCGGGGTTTCCGCTACGAACGGAGTTGTCGAGTGCCGGATAAAAAAGCTTAAAGAAGTAAAAAGCGATAACCGTTTATACGCGGTTTTTTCCTTCGATTTTCCCGATATTTTAGATCTTGGGAAGGAGTACCAGAAATATTATTCATCCCTTAAAGACAGCGAAGAGAAAATCAGCGTCTATACCGAATTTAAAACTATTTCCCGGGAAAACAGGAATATTCCCACAACGGTGATCGCCATGATCGCCGGGGAAAACGGGCTGAAAAATATCCCGGGCCTCTCTGCCGAAGCACAATCCTACCTGATCGACAGGGGTTATAAAGTGGTCAAATTTTCCGGCAGCCTGCCGCTGGAAGACATTGCCGAGGTCAAGCAGAGCGCGCTGGAAGAGCTGGCCTCAAAAGGGATCAAGCGCGTATTTATTCTCTCCGTGGCATCCCAGGCTAGCCCCAAATACAACCAGGAGCTGGACAGGTATCTGGGCGTATATTCCGTTTCCGCCCAGCTTGTCGACACGTCGAGCGGTGAGATCATTTCTTCGAAAAATATAAAAGTCAGCGCGACCGCTCAGACAGAAAGCGGCGTGTTCGACTCCTTCATCAAAGCGGCCGGCAATCAGATTAAAAACCTGATCGAATAAAGCAGAATGGGTTTTATAAATTTTCACAGCCACAGCGAATATTCTTTTCTTGCGTCTCTTTTAAAAATCGATGAAATTGTCCAATTTTCCCTCTCCGGCGGTTTTGAGGGGTGCGCCGTTACGGACACTCTTTCAACATACGGCTTTATAGAACTGTCCCGGACATGTCTTAAGAATAAAATTAAGCCGGTATTCGGCTGCGAGCTTTTTATAAAAGGGTCCGGTGGAAAGGGCCATTACCCGGTCCTTCTCATAGCCCTGGACAGACGCGGTCTGGAAAATATTTATCTGCTGAACAGCTTCGCCCACAAGCTTTACCTGAGCGAACACATTTATACATTACCGCAGGAAGTCCTTTTCTCTCATTATGAAGGACTGGCCGTACTGGCCGAATCAGAAATCTACTTTAACAGGAAAAATAAAACAAGGGCACTAAAAATTGTTTCGCTCTATCAGGATGTTTTCAAGGAAAACTTTTTTGTCGAAGTGAATTATACCGGCGAAAAAAAAGTCCCTCTGCTCAAGGAAATAGTGGATCTGATCGAGGCCAACCGTTTCCCGGCATTGGCGGCATGCGAAGCCCGGTATTCCCGGTATGACGGCGATGCCTTTCCGGCACTGAACGCTTACAGGGAAAAAAAAGAAGCGGGTAATGAAAAGGGCCTCCCTCTCGATACCGGATTCGATTTCTCTTTGAAAACAAAAGATGATTTCAGCCATTATTTTAAAAATCACCCGCAATATCTGGCCAACGCGGAAAGCCTCTTTGCCAGGATCGAGGACAATATCATTAAAAAAAGCTTCCCCGTGCCTCATTATATTAAAAGCCTGTCGAGGCTCAGAAAAATCTGCGAAAGAAAATTAAACGCTTATTGTTCCGATTCATTATACAGGATCAGGCTGGAAGAGGAACTCGGAATTATTGAGAAGGAAGGCATCTCTGATTATTTTATTTTCGCTTATGACATCGCCTGTTTTATCAAGATCAATAAGATCCCTTACGGGTTCGGGAAAGGCTCTCTTCCGTCGTCCCTTGTTTTATTCCTTCTGGGGCTGACAAAAATAGATCCGGTCGAACATGGGCTCCTTTTTGAGCTTTTTGTCCCGCCCGGTCTGCCCTTTTCGTATGAAATTGAACTGGATATATCCAGGAAAAAGAAAGGCGCGGTCTTTTCATATGTCCATTCAAAATTCGGAAAGAAAAATGTGTCATTTCTTTCGGTGATAGACCGCTGGACAATCCGCTCGGCATTCCGGGCGGTCTCGAAATACAGCAGACTGGACAGGGATTCCGCAAAAATCCTTTCCTCATTTTTTAACAGGAGTAATTTTTCCATTGAAGAGGAATTAAATGCCGATTCGCGTTTTGCATTTCTCTATAATGAAAATAAAGAATTAAAAGAATGTTCGGACACGGTCCGCCGCCTGGACGGGAAAGCCTGTCAGAACCAGGTCCAATCGGACTGTTTTACCGTAATCCCTGGAGGTCTTGAAAAACAGGCCTCGCTGGATTACAATGCCGGAGGGGAACCATTTGCCGAATTAACCCGCGACGACGGTAGAATCAGCCCATTCCTCCGCGTTGTTTTAAATTCAAACCGCTCGGTCGCGATTATTGAAGAAACAATGAGAACGGCAAAATTAAAAGACATAAATTATAATGACGGAGAAACCTATCTTTTATTAAGCGAAGGCAGAACAGCCGGCATCTTTACGCTGGAAAGCCCCGGCATCCGTGAATTTATAAAAAAAGCGCAGATAGATTCACTCTCATGCCTGTGCGATATTATCACCCTGTATAGAAAAGACCCCCTGACGCTTGGCACGGCTTCAGATTATATTACCAGGAGAATCAACAACCTGAACTATGGGAAAGTCTCTCCGAAAGCCCATGAGACAAATCCGATCACATGGGAAACCTACGGTCTCATCCTGTATGAGGAGCAGGTTTTAAGGATTATCCATGAAGCGGCGGGGGTTGAACTGGATAAATCCATCCTGTTTCTCCAGGCGCTCCTTAAAAAAAACAACCCGGCGGTCCTTTCTTTTAAAAAGCAATTCATAAAGGGCTGCGTTCAAAACGGCAGCGATAAGGAATTCGCTCAAAGGCTTTTCGGTATTCTTCTCGAAGTCGGAAGGTGGGCCGTTAAGAAGTCCCATACTCTCAATTATGCTTACCTTGCCTATGCCGGGGCGTACCTGAAAACCCATCATCCCCTTGAATTTTATCTTTCATACCTGAACAATAATCTCGACCTGTCTGAAAATTTAAATAAGATTATTATGGACATCCGCTTTTATTCCTGGAACATTAATATTCTTCCCATAAATATCAATAAAAGCAGATGCCTGTTTTCACTGGAAAACGGGAATATCAGGGCCGGACTTTATCTCATCAATCATTTAGGGCAGGAAACAGCGAGAAATATTGTCAGGGAAAGAAATAAGAATGGGATGTTCAAGGATATGCTTGATTTTACGCTCAGGATGTCATCATTCGATCTGCATGAAAAAGCCCTGGAAAATCTCATCAAGGCCGGCGCTTTTTCTGAATCAGACCGCAGCGTATCAGAACTGCTTTCCACGGCGCATTCCGTATATAAATTCGCCCGGAAAGAAGAAAAGGACGAGGAAAACAGCCTCTTCGAACGGGGCGAACAGATCCCGGACCTGGAATACTTTATCAGGAAAAATCCGCCGGCGGACATGCCGGTCAATTCCATGGATGAATTTGAGGCCACGGATGTCTTCCTTACCCATGATCCTCTGGACAGGGTTAAAGACGTGCTCGGCCGGTACAGCGTGGACGAAACCGATCAGATGCAGAACCTGGAAAAAGGTACCTTTATCGCCTATCTGTTTCAGCTCAGGGCCGCGCGCAGCCGCCGGGGCGGAATGACGGCATCCGCACAGATATGCGACAGAAAAGGCATTGCCCGGGCCGTATTTTTCCCTTCGGTCTATCAGCGGTATTCTTCCATCCTGCAGAACCATACAATATACCTGATGAAGGGAAAAATAAATAATAACCAGTTGATTGTCGAACAGATATTCCTCTTTGACGAGCTGATTAAAAACGGATGAAGCCGTCATTGCGAGCATCCGACTTTATACTCTGCCGAATATTTTAAAGCGAAGCAATGGTTCGACAAGTTCACCACGGCGTCTGTCAGCTTTTAATACAGACTTGCCCTGAGCTTGCCGAAGGGTTGCTTCGCGCGATATTCAGCGGCTAAATGAAAACAGGGTGCTCACAATAGCCTGCCCTGAGCTTGCGAAGGGACGGTCTTAGTTTTTCATTAAACCTTCAATAATAACAACTTTTACAATCGGAACTCCGTAACTTACTGAAAAATAAGCGGTAAGAAAATATTGACAGATTATTTTTAACCCCTTAAAATATTAAAGATGATTGAACGGATATGACTAAAAGGGAGTCGGATGAGCCGACTCCTTTTTTATTAGCCTTTTTCAGGATCGTTTATGAAAGACAAAATCCTGGCCCTGGCCAGGGATACTGTAGAGACACTGGGTTTTATTTTTGTTGAAGCGAAGATACTTATTGGAAAAAGCAGTAAAACCCTCAGGGTCGTTATTCATAAAACCGGCGCGGATGTCTCGATGCAGGATTGTTCCTCGGCTTCAAATGTCATGCAGAGGCGGATCGAAATCGAGGTCCCCGGATTTTCGGAAAATTACGGCCTTGTCGTGGAATCACCCGGAGCGGATAGAAAGCTCTCTTCTTTACAGGAAGTGGAGATTTTTAAAGATAGAGAAATGCGTTTTGTGCTGAAAGAGCCGGCAAAGCACGGCATGAAAGACGGACTTGCTGTAGGCCGGGTACAGAATATAACAGGCAATACACTGCGCGTCCTGACTGACGGAAAGGAACTGGAGTTCAATTGGGAGGAAATTGCCGGCGTGAAGCTCTATTTTGATATGAAGAATTACCTATAACTGGAGGCAATGGAATGGCTATAGTGGATTATATTACAGAGTTTGCCAAGGAAAATAAGATCTCGAAGGACCTGGCTACTCAAATTTTGAGGGAAGCTCTCATCAGCGTTTATAAAAAGAAATTCGGCAAGGAATATGATAATGTCGAGATTGAACTGGAAAAGAAACTGACCATTCATCAGATCAAGGAGATCGCCGAGACTGTCGAGAATAATGTCACTCATATCACTCTGGACGAGGGCAGGAAATACTCAAGAAAGAAAAGCCTGGGTGTAGGCGATAAGGTAAAAATACCCTTAGATATTGACAGCTTCGGCCGGCAGATCGCCCAGATTGTCAAGCAGATTTTAAAACAGAAGGTCAGCGAGATCCAGAAAGACATTATTTACAATGAATACAAGAATAAAGTCGGTGAAATCGTCGTCGGAAAAGTCAAATCCAGAATGGAGGGAAGAAATAACGGTTATTTCGTGTCCATCGAGCCGAAAGAGGCGGAAGCTTTTCTTCCCGCTTCAGAGACAATTCCCGACGAGATTTTTGAAAGAGGGGATTTCCTTAAAGCGCTTTTGCTGCAGGTGAATGAAGTCTCAAGCCGGGAGGAATCCCAGCTCATTCTTTCCAGGGCAAGCGAGGATTTCGCCAGGCAGATGCTGCGGACAAATGTCCCCGAAATCTCGGACGGGACATTTACCATAAAGGCCATTGCCAGGAAAGCGGGCGAAGTGACAAAAGTCGTGCTTTATTCCAATGTGGACTCAATCGATCCGGTAAGTGTTACCATCGGCAAGCAGGGTTCGCGTATTAAACCCATCCGCGCCGAGCTCGGTTCTGAAAGAATTGAGATTATCCGTTATAATGAAGACTCGAAAACCCTGATAAAAAATGTTATCGCCGCGAGCCGTGTTCTCAAAAACAGGATAGCCGAAGTTTACAATATTGACCTGAACAGCGAGACAAAGAACGCGTCGGTTGTTGTCCCGAACGAATTTGTCGCCCCTCTTATAGGGAAAAAAGGCGTTCATCAAAGAATGCTTGAAAAAATCACGGGATGGCGCATCCGGTTTACGCCCTATTCCGAATATGAGATCAAGATCGCCGAAAAGCAGAAAGAAGTCGATCAGATCCTCGGTATTACCGGGAATGAAGAGGTTGAATTCATTGAGGAAGAGCAGATCCCTATTTCAATGCTTCCTTTCAGTCCCGGACAGGTCGTGATACTGCAGAACGCCGGGTTTGAAGATGTGGCTGAGATTATAGAGTATTCCATTGAAGAGCTGGCCCGGAAATGCGAGATCAGCCTGGATGAAGCGATGATCATCTGGAAAGTGATAGAGGATAATGTGGATATTGAAGAGGAGGCTGATGGAAATGAATAAAGTATTTAAATATTTAGATACTTTATTCGAGTTTTTGATGATTATGAAAAATTCTGGTTTATCTGTATGAACTGACTGAAATACAGATTTTGAGTAATTATATGGCCCGTAAGGAGGCTTGGTTATGTCTGAAGAGCAGAAAAAGAAGATCATAAAAAAGATCATAAAACTGAAAGCGCCCGGCGGAACCGAGAAAAAAGTTGAATCGGTAAAAACCGCGCCTAAAGAGGCTGGCGTAAAGAAACATACAGGCCCTGCTGACCCTGCTGGAGCCGCCGTGAAAAAAACCAAGCCTGTAAAAGAAATAACCCCTCAGCCTCAGCAGAAGGAATTCAAGCCCAACGAAGCCGCCAGACCGGCCGGACAGCCGCCCCGCAGGTTTGAATATCAAAAACATAATAAAGATAACAGGGTGGAAAGACCGGGACAGCCATTCAGGCCCGGCCAGGGTTTCCAAAAACGTCCGAATCAGGGCGGCCCTTTCAACAGGGACAGGTTCGGTTACAAGCCGTCCGAAACACCCATTGTTGAAAAAGAACAGGCGGGCAAAGGCATGCACAGGAATGTGTTTTATGACCGGCCCAAAAGCGCTTTTGACATCAAGGAAAAAAACAAAAGCAGGGAAGAGGAAATACTTCTCTCTAAAATGGAAGATTCCATCCGTAAAAAATCAAAAAAAGGCGAGGCCGCGATACCTCCCGAAATTGAAATCGGCGAAATAATAAAGATTACCGACATGGCGAAGAAAATGAACCTGAAGGCCAGCGAGATCATACAAAGGCTGGTCGACCTCGGCGTTCAGGCCACAATAAACGATACGATAGACGCCGATACGGCTTCCATAGTCGCTTCGGAATTCAGCTGCAAGGTTAATGTAAAAAGCCTGAAAGAGGAAGTGGAAATAAAAGAGGAAGAGGATAAAGCCAAAGACCTCAAGCCCCGTTCGCCGGTGGTGACCATTATGGGGCATGTGGACCATGGCAAAACCAAGCTTCTGGACGCCATCCGGAATTCCTCAATCGCCGAGCATGAATCCGGCGGCATCACACAGCATATCGGCGCGTACCGCGTAAAAACACCCAAAGGCGAAATTACATTCATAGATACACCCGGCCATGAAGCCTTTACGGCCATGCGCGCCAGAGGCGCCAATGTCACCGACATTGTCATTCTTGTCGTTTCAGCCGTGGACGGGGTCATGCCCCAGACTATTGAAGCGTTAAATCATGCCAAGGCCGCCAAGGTGCCTATCATTGTCGCTGTCAATAAAATCGACCTTCCCGACGCGAGCGTTGACAGGGTCAAGCAGCAGCTTTCAGAGCATGGCGTCATGTGGGAAGAATGGGGAGGCGAATCCATTTATGTTAATGTTTCCGCTCTCAAGAAAATGGGCATTCAGGAACTCCTGGATTCCATTCTTCTGCAGGCTGAAATGATAGAGCTGAAAGCCAACCCGAACAAAAAAGGAATGGGCTATGTCATCGAATCCAAAATGGACATCGGAAGGGGCGCCGTTGCCACAGTCATTGTCAAAAACGGCAGTATCAAGACCGGGGATAATTTTGTGGCCGGCACGACAATGGGCAAGGTGAGAGGAATGTTTGACGAAAGCGGCGCCAAAATGGACATTGCTATGCCTTCCTATCCCGTTGAGATCATGGGTTTTGATGAAGTCCCCAATGCCGGCGATAAATTTTATGTTGTCGAAAACGAGGAAACGGCAAAATCCATCTCATCGAAAAGACAGGACCTAAAGAGAAGCGAAGACACTGCCAATATCAAGCGGGTTCAGATGCAGAATGCCATGGAAGCCATCACTTCCGGAACTGTAAAAGAAATAAAAGTGGTCATCAAAGCGGATGTCCAGGGTTCCGTCGAGGCGATAAAGACATCGCTCGAAAGGGTTTCCGCGGGCGACATAAAAGTAACTGTCATCCACGCGGGGGTCGGCGCCGTGATTGAAAGCGACGTCCTTTCGGCAACAACGACGGCAAATACGGCCGAAACAGGCGTTGTCATACTGGCGTTCCGCGTACGGGTCGATTCCATAGCAAAGGAAAAAGCTGAATCGGAAGGCATCATCATAAAAAGATTTAATATCATATATGAGCTCATTGATTATGTGGACGGACTGGTAAAAGGCATGATCAAGCCGGAAATTATAGAAAAAGTCATCGGAAGCGCCGAAATCAAAGAAATATTCAAGATCAAGGATATCGGTAAAATCGCGGGCTGTATCGTTAAAGATGGCTTTATCCGCAAGAGCGAGAAAGTGCGCCTGTTCCGCGACGGGGTCCAGGTCTGGGAAGGAAAAGTAAAGGACATCCGCCGGTTCAAAGATGAAGTGAATGAGGTCCAGGAAGGTTTTGAATGCGGGATTTCCTTAGTTAATTACGAAAACTTCAAGAAAGGCGATATCATCGAGTGCTTTACATCCGAAGAAAAAATAAACCTGAAATAGGAAGATTGAATGGCTACAAATAGAAGGATACAGAGAATTAATAAAACGCTCATGAAGGAAATCAGCGAGGTGATCCTGCGGGAAGTCAAGGATCCGAGAGTGATTTCGCTGGTTTCAATAGTGGACGCGAATATGGCGAGCGATATGAAATCCGCCAGGATTACAATCAGCATCTTCGGCAAAGACGAGCTGGAAAACCTGAAAACCCTGGAAGCGCTCAACAGCGCCGCGGGTTTTATCTCATCCGTGGTCAGTAAAGGGCTCCGTCTGAGATTCGCGCCCCATATTACTTTTGAAAGGACCCATGCGATTGAGCAGGGTGTTTCAATGTACTTCAAATTAAAGGAAATAACCGGCAATGAAGAACAAATTCAAAATCCTTGAACAAAACGCCCTTAAAAACAAATTAATAGAACTTTATAATCTGATCCTGAATTCCAGAGGCGTTATCATCGCGGGGCATGTGACGCCCGACGGCGATGATGTGTCCAGCCAGATCGTACTGGGGGAATTTCTCCAGTCCATCGGCAAAAAGTTCGTCATAGCCTGGAGCGAGGATGTTCCGAAATCCTTCCATTTTCTGCCCGATGTCAAATCAATAAAAAATATTCATAAAGAGCCGGTAAATCCCGATGATTATGACCTTTTTATCATTGTCGACTGCGGCGACATTGAAAGGATCGGCGATGTCAGACAGCTTATAAGAAGCGGCCATACCATAATAAATATTGACCACCATAAGATCAATTCAGAATTCGGGGCCATGAACATTGTCGCGGAAAACGCATGCAGCATCGGGGAAATCCTGTATTATTTCTTTATCGTCAATAAAATCCCGGTCACGCGCCAGATGGCCGTCAACCTTTACGTGTCGATTGTTACCGATACGGGTTCCTTCAGCTATGACTGCATGCATACGGAGGTCCATCTGATCGCCGCCGACCTGCTCGAGAGGGGAATCGTCCCGTCCGATTTTAACATTTTCCTATACCAGAGTAAATCCTACTCTTATATTAAACTGCTGACATCCGTCCTGTCGCGTCTCGAGCTCATCGAAAACGGGAAAATCGCTTTTTCTCATTTACCCTTATCTGATTTTGCCGGAAACATAGAGGATGAAACGGACGGCATTATCGAATATCTCGGCATGCTGGAAAGCGTTTCCGTTTACGTCCTGATAAAGGAAAAAACGCCGGGAGTCTTTACGGCCAGCATGCGGAGCAAATTCAATGTGGATGTGGCGAAAATCGCGTCCCGGTTCAACGGCGGCGGCCATATGCGCGCGGCGGGATGCCGGACCGAAAAATTGAGCTATGATGAATTCAAGAACAAGATCATTTCACTTATCAAAAAACAGCTTTGAATCATAAGAATCTTCCGCTAATCCACGCGAATTCACGCTAATTTATTATTTTCTTCCAAATCACTCAATTTTCTTCGCGTCCATTCGCGTGAATTAGCGGATTATCCGTTCTTCAGAAAAGCAATACCTCATCCTTCAGCAGGCTCGGGAACCAGGCATAACATTCCGGAGGAACACGCCAAATTACATCAAATTTAAAATTCAAAATCTTGATTTGACAGCTTCCGAAATCCTTTTTAGATTGAATATTTTTCATATTCTTATTAAAATATCCAGATGAATACAGAATATACGGAGGTCCCATTATGACATTTAAAGTAAAGGCCGCTGCTATCGGCGGGCTCTGTCTGATTCTTTTCTCAGCATCCCTTCTTTTCAGCGAAAGCACAGAGATAAAAGCGGATTTCTCAAAGCTGACTGTCAAAATAAAGCCGGAATCGATCCGCGGCGTTAATGTGAATAATTCCATGCAGATCGCCGCCGTCAGGGATAAAATAAAGCTCATGAAAATACCGACGATCACTTATCCCGCCGGGAATATAGGCGATGAAAGCGATATGAACAACAAGGCCAATTTGAGCTTCTTCTCGCTTCAGCAGGGAATGCTGGGGAACCCGTTCACGTTTGTCCAGGTACGCGTTTTTAACGGAACCGTCGAAGGCGCAGTCAATTCAATCCCGTCAGCCGCCACTAACGACGTCCGCGTGGATGTCTGGAGCATCGGGAACGAGCCGGACCTTTACTACCGGAACAACGCGCCCGACTGGACCTCTGATAAATACAACAAGGTATTCCGGGAATATGTCACCGCCATGAAAAAGACCTATCCGAACCTGAAAGCCGCCGGACCGATGGTCAGCCAGCCGAAAGACGACTGGATCAAGAGTTTTATAAAGGAAAATGGGGACCTTGTGGACGTCATGGCCTGGCACTGGTACCCGACTGACGGCAGCTGGTCGGACCCGGCGGCGATCGGTACGGCGCCCATGATTGTCGATCAGATCAAACGCTACAGGGAATGGCTCAAGGACCCGGCCATGAACCCGAAAGGCTATAACAGGGATATCAAACTGGCCCTGACGGAATACGCCATACACTGGAATACGCCGAAGGCCACACAGCTTGCCGATATGACCGGCGCGATCTGGACGGCGGAAGTGATGGGCTATTTAGCGCAGAGCCAGATAGACTATTCGCACTATTTCTGTCTGGGCGCTTACGGCGGGCATGCTGTTTTTGAGCCCAACTCTAACATCCGCAGGCCTGTTTATTACGTCTTCGCTTTTTACGGCAGCCACTTCGGGGACCAGATGGTTTCCGCTTCTTCTTCGGATAATGAAGTCAAAACATTCGCGAGCATCGACAGCGACGGCATAAAGCATCTGATTGTTATTAACGAAAACGCTTCCGACAGTAAAGAATTATCAATCACACTTGAGGGATTAACCCAGAATATAAAGAACGTAAAAGGCTTTCTGCTGAGCAAGGAATCGAACGGCAAGGATATGGACCCCAAGCTGATAAAGAAAGCTTTTAGAAAATTGACGGTAAGCATGCCGGCTTTTTCAGTGGCCGCGTTTGATATTGAATAAGATTTGGATAAAAATACTTAAGGCGCATCTTTCCGGATGCGCCTTTTTTATTATTGATTAAATATTATTAAACATCCCTCTTTTGCTGACCCCAATTCGGCAGGATCAACAGGATTGAACAGAATTTTCAGGATAGGGTATTAGCCACAGAATGTCACGGAAAAACACTGAACTTATTCCATTTGTGTCAGTATGTTAAACTTATAATTTTATATGTTTTATTTCCGTGTACTTCTGTGTCATTCTGTGGCTAACCCCGTGATTTTACTCAATACAATCAATAATAAAACACAAAGCCAGTTTCCATTATATTGCGCTCTAACCGTCCATAGCCTATAATGATATCTATGCAGAATAATTATTCATTCACCATTACAAAAGAGCTGGAAAGCTTGCGCCTTGATTCGGCTATAACGGCATACTGCCTTGAGAACTCCATCGAGCTGTCGAGGAGCGCTTTAAAGGCGCGGGAGATGCCCGTCTCCGTCAACGGCCGGGGTGAAAAGCTCAGCTTCAAAGTCAGGGAAGGCGATAAAATTGAATTCACATTTATCGGGCCTAAAGCTCTAAATGCGACCCCTCAGCCTGTCGAATTCGGCATAGTATACAGGGACGAAGACATCGCCGTGATCAACAAACCGTACGGGCTGACCGTTCATCCGGCCAGGGGGCATGAAGACCGCACCCTTGTGAACGGCCTTCTGTATTACTTCGATCAGAAATTACCGTCGCATGGAGGCGACGAGCGCCCCGGAATAGTCCACCGCCTGGACAAGGACACGGCCGGGCTGATGATCGTGGCGCTCAATGAAAAAGCGCATCACCGCCTGACTGAGGATTTTAAAAACAGGAAAATCGGCAAGATATACCATGCCGTTCTGAAAGGGACGCTTGATAAAGAAGGCCGGATAGAAGCACCCATCGGCCGTTCAAAGAGAGACAGAAAAAAAATGGCTGTCATCCCGGCCGGAAGGCCGTCAGTTACGGAATACCATGTCCTTGAGTACCTCAAAGACCACAGCTACATCGAAATCAACCTGCTTACCGGAAGGACGCACCAGATCCGCGTTCATTTTTCCAGCATCGGCCACCCTGTCGCCGGAGACCCTCTTTATTCCCGCGGCTTTAATCAATATGGGCTGACTGGGATCGCCCTCTGTTCGAAAAAGCTTTCTTTTACCCATCCGGTCAGCGGAAGGCCTCTGAATTTCGAGATCGACCTTCCTGAAGAGATGCAGAATCTTATTAATAAGTTAAGGACCGAACAAACCCCTTTTAAAATTGAGAATTCCATCAATAAAGCTTAAAATAATGCAGAAAATAAATATAATAGGAAAAATCAACTTGTGAGCATATTAAATAAAATTTATCACAATAGATTATTTTCAATGCTTTTTCATACATTACTGTATACATTGAAAAAAGAGCTGTCTGACTGTAAGACTGTGCTCGACCTGGGGTGCGGCCCTTCCTCCCCGCTTCAGCATTGCGGAAACATACAATACAGCGTCGGTGTGGAAGCGTTTAAGCCTTATCTCGATGAGTCCAGGAAAAACAAAATCCATTCGGAATATCTGCAGAAAAACATCCTGGAATTGGATTACCCCGATAACAGCTTCGACGCCGTAATCCTGATAGAAGTGCTTGAGCACCTGCCGGAAGAACAGGGCCTGGAAATCCTGAAAAAGGCTGAAAAATGGGCCGGGAAAAAAGTTGTTGTGACATCGCCCAACGGTTTTGTCAGCCAGAAGGAACTCGATAATAACCCCCTGCAGAATCATCTTTCGGGCTGGGATGCCAAAAAAATGAAATCCCTGGGTTACAGGAGCCGCGGGTTGGCCGGACTAAAAGGACTGAGGCAGGAAGCGCAGTCTGACTCCATGGATGAAATCACCTCAACCATCCGGTTCAGGCCCAGGTTTTTCTGGTTTATCATCGCGACCCTCAGTCAAATATTTACTTATTTTATACCGGGGCTGGCCTTCGAATTATTCAGCGTAAAAAAGAAATGACCCGGCAGACGCCTAATTCTTAGGTTCGCTGATATTGTATTCAAACCGGATATGCTTCAGGAATTGAGAATAGAGTTTCTTTTTATACCAGTCAACCATCGGGATCAATATAAAAGCCGGCAATATAATACATCCCAGGCTGAAAAACCAGAAACGGAGCGACAGAAGATTTTGAGGCCTGTATTTGATCAAATAAAAAATCTCCCTTAAAAGATACCTGTATTTCCCATAGTTCCTGATCTGCACCAGGCCGACATAATTTTTAGAGGCGATATTTTTGATACAGAATTCCTTTATCTTCTTAAACTCCGGTTCGCTGTAAACCGACTGAAACATCTCAACCCAGCTTTTCACCGGGGATTTTTTGTAAATCGAGGACAATAAACGGGTCTGGCTGGTCGCTATTCTGACGGCTATGGTGTAGTCCTTGAGAAAAACGACCGGGCGCTTTTTCAAAATGGAAGCAAATGGATAGATGTGGCATGGAAATATGTCCTCATGAAACGGAAGGTCCATAAATTTCTTCCTGAAAGCAAGGCCCGACAGCTGTCCCAGGGTATCAAACATGCACCGGATCCTTTCCGGACTGTCATGGATGGAAACTATTTCATCCGCGTCCGGGTTCAGCTGCCCGGTTGCCCTGACCGGCCGGTCGATAGATTCCTGGAACCAGTAATACGGTCTTGTCACAGCCCCGATTCCGGCATCCTTCCTGAATATTTCACAGGTCCTCATCAGGGCATCTTTGGCCAGAATATCATCCTGACCCATTAAGAAGAGTATATCCCCGTTAGCTTTTTTGCGGCATTCCTCCAGGTTTTTCGGATAGCCCAGATTGACGCTGTTCTTATAAAAATGAATCCTCTTGTCCTTTATGGAACGGACAACCTCTTCGGTATTATCTTTTGAGACGTCATCCTGGATGATGATTTCATAATTTGTAAAGCCTTGGTTTAAAATGCTGTTGAGGGTCTCTTTCAACACGTAACCGCCGTTATAGGTCGGTATGAGAATACTGAAAAACAAACCATCCATCCTTTTTTATCCTTTCATTACTTATTTTTTCTGAGAAAGAACCTGGTCCCGACCATAAACCGGAGAAAGTACATCCCGGATGTGAGCAGCGGATGGGATAACAGCTTGATCCATTTTCCTTTTTCCAGAAAAACCCCCAGGAAGCGGTAGAAAAACCCGAACTGTTTTTTGATGTCCGGGTTGTTCCTGCCCCATTTCCGGATATAGCCGTCAAAACTCCGGGCATAATAACCCTTCTTGGCCAGGTATTTCTTTAAGTCAAATTCCGATTCATTGTGGTATATCACATTTTGATATTGCAAGGGGTCCACACCATTATTGTTAATAAAATCCGCCATGTCCCATTTCAGAGCGCCGCCGGGCTTTCCCGGCAGTAACAGGCCGATCCTGCCGTTTTGCCTGATCTTTTTATCCATGTCCCAGTCTTCCGGGCCGCTCATGGCGGTATCAAATCCGCCTGTTTTAACAAAAGCTTCTTTTAAAAAAAAACGCACTCCGTCAATGACAGTTCCGTTATAAAAACTCCTTTCGAAACGCCGGACTTTGCTCCAGTAGCTTCTTCCCAGCACAATTTCCGGAATATGCAGAGCGGAGTATGGGCCGGTATTGATAAAAGCCAGGCAGTTTTCAATAAGACCGGGCGACAAAACCATATCCGCGTCGGCATACATTACGTATTTGCCGCCTGACTGATCGATCATTCCATAGTTCCGCTGGGCTGAGCGCTCCGGCCCTTTATTGAAAACGCGGGCATTATGGGCCAGGGCTATTTCCCTTGTTTTATCGGTTGAGCCGTTGTCGACAACAATGATTTCAATGTTTTTATAAGTCTGAAGTTCAATGCTTTTAATGCAGTTACCGATATTTTTTTCTTCGTTTTTTGTTGTGATTATGATGGAAACCAGATCAGCCATTATTCATCCTTTAATTCATGAATTATCAATTTATTATACTATATCAGTAATTTTATATCCAAAACTATTCGGATCATGATTTGCAATACTTCCGGATCAGCTCCAATTCTTCATTGAAAAGCTTGTCCCAATTGTAGCTTTGTATGCGCTCCAGCCCCGCATTTTGATATTTTTTATAGAGGCCGGGGGCTTCCAGCAGTTCAAGGATTTTCCCGGCAAACAGCTTTTTATCAAAACCGGGGCAGTAATCCACCGAGTCGCCGTAAACCGAATGGTAAGCCGGCAGGTCATACGCGACAACCGGAAGCCCGCACGCGAAGGCTTCGCCGATGGCGATCCCCCAACCCTCCTCATGGGAAGGTGCGATAAATAAACGGGCGGATTTCAGTATTTTGAATTTCTCCTCATCCGTTACCATTCCGGGATACTCTACATTGCCCGCCAGATTATATTTTTCAAATTCCTTTGTTAAACGGACCCGGTCGTCTTCGGATATTTTCCCTATCAAACTTATTTTAATATCAGGGTATTTTTCCCTTACGGGCCGCAAGATCTCAGGCAGGTCATAGATTCCTTTGTTCGGGCGCATACCGATATGGATGATGTCCCGCTTCCGGCCGCCGGATTGTATTTCCTTTATCTGATCGATATTGAGGCCGCATTTGACAAACAGAATATCCTTTGGAAAACCCATGGATTTGACCGTTTCGCCTGCCTCTTTTCCCTCAAGGCTGTCCAGGATCATGCACTCGTCAAAAAACCCGGAAATTAATTTGAAAGACCGGAGCTGGAGGCGGAACACAAGCCAGTTAAGGAAATAATTGCCCTTTCTTTTTGACGGTTCAGGATAGCGGTGATAAATAGAAGAGAACAATACCCTGATCCTCTTTTTCTTTTTCATTAAAACCAGCGGATAAATATCAAACAGGAAATCGCTGAACGCGTAGGCCAGGTCAAAATCGCCGGGACGGCCGAACCGGATCTTGAGGATAAAATGTATGATAGATATGAAATTCGACCAGTACCGGAACATCCGGAAAGGCTCATTTTTAATGAACAGGGATGCTTTCAGAAGCACTACTTTCACTTTTTTTATAATATCCGGCCGGTCATGATAATAGGTTAAAAACGAATTATACCCGCCTGAAGTCGTTACAAAAGTGATATCAAAACCGCCGTCTGATAGAAGCATCCTGATAAACTCAAACTGGCGGGTTTCACCGCCCGAGAATTCGGTCACCAGGCCGTTGCCCAGGCATGGCAAAAGGATTTTGATTTTATCTTTCATGAACGGCCGCTCTTCTTTTTATTATTTAATCGGCAGGAATTTTATAAATTCCTGCCGGGATAGTGTAACTGAAAGTCAGAATAACCGCAAAAATCGCCGGTTTTTCCCGATACGGATCTCAAGTCCTGAAGGGATTATCTTGAAAACTTTAAACGGATAAGCCGAAATAATTTTCCGGAAAGAATTTACTCCGGATATCATTATAAAGATACTCGTCAAAAGGAATAAAAAACCCCTCCTGGCCGGGAGGGGTTTTAATTTATTATTTCGCTGTAATATACCCTTCGGCTTTTAAAAGCTCAGCGATCAGCACTGCCCCGCCGGCCGCGCCGCGGATGGTATTATGCGAAAGGCAGACAAACTTATAATCGAAGAGCTTGTCTTCACGGAGCCTGCCCATGGAAACTCCCATGCCCTTTCCAAGGTCCCTGTCCGGCTTTATCTGCGGCCTGGTTTCCTCATCAAAATAGGTAAGGAACGGCACCGGCGCACTGGGAAGCTTTAATTGCTGCGGCTTACCGGTAAAGGCTTTCCATCTTGAAAGAATTTCCTCTTTCGACGGCTTTTTTTCGAACGATATAAAAACCGCCGCCAGATGCCCGTCGGTCACCGGGACGCGTATGCACTGCGAAGTGATGACAGGGCCCGCCGCATTGACAATTTTACTGTCTTTGACATCGCCCCAGATCTTAAGCGGTTCGTTTTCGCTTTTCTGCTCCTCTCCGCCGATGAAGGGTATCACATTATCAACCATTTCCGGCCAGCTTGCAAAGGTTTTTCCCGCGCCGGAGATGGCCTGGTAGGTGCAGGCCAGCACTTTGACCGGCTTGAATTCCATCAGGGGGTGAATCGCCGGGACATAGCTCTGGATCGAGCAGTTCGGCTTGACAACGATAAAGCCCTTTTTTGAGCCCAGCCGCTTTTTCTGCGCGTCAAGAACGGCAAGGTGCGCATGGTTGATCTCAGGGATCATCATCGGCACATCGGCAAAACCGCGCGCCGCAGAATTATTGGACACAACCGGGGTTTCATGCCGGGCGTATTCTTCCTCGAGCTTTAAAGTATCCTCTTTAGGCATGTCAACAGCGCAGAAAACAAAATCCACCAGACCGCTGACTTTATCCACATCAGACGCGTTATATACCGTCATTTTTTCGACATTTTTGGGAATAGGGCCTGACATGGCCCAGCGTCCCTTAACGGCTTCCGCGTAAGCCTTTCCGGCCGACTGCGGACTGGCCGCGACAAGAGTCACGTCAAAATAGGGATGGTTCTCAAGTAAAGTAACAAACCGCTGGCCCACCATTCCAGTGGCGCCGAGGACGGCGACTTTGAGCTTGCTCATAACTTTTTTCCTCCGAACTCTTTTCTTCCGTCCCGGTCTGGACGGAAATATCTTACTTATATACAAAGCTGGATATTATAGCAGAAAATACCATATTTCTCAAAATATTTTTCACTGACTACCATTAGGATTTTTTCCGGCAGACTGCCAGGGGTTTTGCGTACTTTTTTTCTTTTCAAAAAGAAAAAAAGTACGCCCGAAAAAAAGAAAACAGGTCGAGGCCATTTTCATACGAAGCAATCTGATCGTATTGATGTGTGTTATCCGGTTTTAATAAAAACGATTCTATAATTTCATAGCCGCCTTAAAACGCTATCCTTGATACCGCTGAAAAATGGCACCTTTACAAAAACCGATTTCCTTAGATAACTTCAAGATTTAAAAAATTGAACACTTGAAGACACAAAAACAAAAATGACGCCAAATCCAAATAAAAGTAGATGATTCTACTTCATAATTCCCTTAATTCATCTCCAAAACTAACTTTTTGACAAATCTCTTTAAATTTAAAGCACAGGCTGCCATGTAATATTGCTGAGAACGGCCTGATTCCCCTTTATATTTCATCATTCTTAAACCATGAAATCGAACCAGTGCGCTTATCGTCGATTCAACTTGTGCCCGAACTTTCATTTCTTCTTTAAATTTATCGGTCTTTTGTTCTTCTCTCCGCTTGCACAAAGTTGTGTATTCTTTTGTGATACATAATTTTCGCCCCCCGCACTTTTTACTTGTTCTTCTGACACATAACCCATAATTTATACAATTTCCGCATGTTTTCATGTGAAAGGACACTTGATACGAATTACTTTTCTCACTAAAATTCCAGGAATCATTCGTCTTTCCTGCCGGACAGACAGCTTTCCGGTTTTGAATATCTATTGAAAATTTATCCAATCTGAATTCTGCCGGAACTTCGTTTGAAGTTTTTTGTATATATCCCATCAGTACCTGGTCTTTATCTTCATATTCTTTAATCGCGCTGCTGCTGATATAATTGCTATCCGCAAAGATTTTCTTCGGATTTAATTTTGAATTTTCATTCCTTCTATCCAATTCCGGTAATATTTTATTGTCATTTTCCTTGTTTGATTGTGGTATCATATCAACTATGAAATTCACCTCGCCTTTGTTTGCTGTTTCAACGATATGGCATTTCTCGCCTGACCAGCTTGTTTTTCCTTTCTTTCCTAATTGAATGGTTGTATCCCGCGGGTCAATTACGCTCTGCATCGGCTTTTCTATTTCATCCACTTCTATAAACACTTTTTCACCTACTTCTTTTTCTCGAATGATCACATTTTCCTGAAATACGGTTTTCATTATTTTTAGCTGTTTCAAGACTTCTTCATTTTCTATCTTAGAACCCTCAATCATCCGCGTTATTCGATAGCCATCTTCCACAATCTCCGCCTGCTTGTCCGATCTCTTCCCCTTTGACATCCCGAATGAACTGAATTTCTTTGAGTAGCGTTCAATCAAATCCGCTGGAATATTTTCTTCATACCACACGGGATTATTTCTTTCTAATACTTCCAGTAATACTCGCACAGTTCTGAAGAGTAGTTCTGTCGTTGATATCCGGTTTAAATGTTTTACAATATGAGTCGCGTCAATACGCTGGTGTGAATTACTTTTAATCAAACCTTTTTCCCGGCAAAACTCCACCATTTTCTTAAAGGCGTTATTTTCTTCTCCATTATTCCGAAAACGCTTTCTGAAATTACAGAGTGTGCTAGAGTCAAAAATGAAAACTTTCTCGATCGGCAAATGTAATGCGTATTTCCAATCCAGCCGCAAATACACAGCTTCCGCTGCTTCTGAGTCTGACAGAGAATCAAAATATTGCAGAATGGTAACCATTGATAGAAATGCCGGTGATATTCCATTGCGTCCTTTCCTGGAGTATAAATGTTTAAAATCCCCATCATGAAATATGGGATATATTTCCCTGGAAAATATCTTTAATGGGTTTGTTTCTTCAAGTAAATCCGACATCAAATTAGTTACCGAATATAGTTCATCCTGGCTATGTCTTTTTAAACTCATTTTATTACCCTGCAATTAATTATGTTAAATATTATGACACATTAATATAATTACAGCAATGTATGTTAATGCATTTTTCAGCGGTATCGTCCGTGCCCAGCACCACTTTGAGAACAGGCAATCAAAGTGGTGCTGGGCGTCGGTTTTGACATCCGTGTCAAAAGTATGTGCTTCCTCTCTTCTATTATATAGCGGATGACACAACTTGATATTGAGATATTTAATCTGCCGATTATGGTTAAGAGGAAAATGGCCTCGGGAACGGATGTTTATTTACGGAGGAGCGGAACGTCTACGCCGAGTTGTACGAAGGAACGTGCCAATTTTTATAATAAGCAAGGCACGGATGCCGTTGGTTTTTAACAGTTCTTTAAATCTCTTAAAATTTCTTTATTATAAATTGAATATATTATTAAATGTTTAACTATAAGATTTAAAAAACTAAAACTCTTTTCTGGCGATTGAATAATTTGAAGATCTTTTTTAAAATCATGAGTTTCTCCATGTGCTAAACAATTTCTATAATCGTAAAGTTTATTTAAGATAGAACTTACATAACAAGAAGTATCATTTTCTTTATTGAAGTATTCTTTTATATCAATTGTATTATCACTTTGATTATTTAATAAAATTATTTTGTTTACAAATTGATTCCTTAATGAATTTTCATTTCCTTTTGAATTATGAGTCAATAACAAATCTATAATTGTAAACAATGATAGAGTTTTTAATTCACCATCAGGAAAATCAAATGTATTTTGATAATCAAGCAGAGCTTTATTTATGAAATTAAATTCATCTTTTAATAAATCCGATTTGATTAATTTAATTTGATCAAAATACTTCTGTATGTTTATAACATTTTTTAAGTTTAAATTGGAAATTCTTTTTCTTTTTTCATAATTTAAGATTCTTTGCTGGAAAAAATAATTTTTTCTATTATTTAAATCTCCTGAAATTTGAATTGCCCAGCAAATATCGTCATTTAATAATAATGATAAATATAAATCATTATCAATTTCTTCATCTGGGTGTTCAATAATCCAATATTCCCATTCCTCAATATTTAAAAATTTCATCACATTTTGATCAAGTTCATTTTTTTCAATTTTCCATTCATGATCAAATCTAAAAATACTTAACTTAAGAAAGGTTTTATAAAAATCTTCGATTATTTTTAAATGGTCTAATTCTGCTTTTTTTAGGAAATGATTTGGTATTAATTGAAAATTATTTAAGTTTGAATCAAAAAAATCACCCAAGACAATAAAATTCATAATCATTCCTATTACTGCCATTCAAGGATGAGTGACTGACATTAAAATTTTAAACTGGCACGTTCTTTCGTACAACGGTCGGCGTTTGCGAAGCCGCTGGGAAGCCGTACAGCTCCGCTGTAGGCGAAGCGGTTTGGTGAGCCCTGCGTTGCGCTTCTCCGGCCTACCCGCGGCAGGGCGAGGAACGGAGCCGCTGTTATTAGATGAAGGTTGCGCCAAATGTTATTTCCATAAATTACCGGTTATTGACAGAATTATTAAGGTAATTGGTATTAAGATATCCGGAATAACAGTAATTGCATTATAGGGTTTAAAATTCTTTTTTACAACCATTTCTTTTATATGGATAATAGCTGCTCCTAAAAATAGAGAAGAAAAGGCAATAATTACCGCAAGCCAAAAATTTCCCTTGAAATAATTGCATAGAATGCCAGTTACTATAAACCCTAATTCTGCAAAACCGAGCTCTTTTTGGAAAGGATTGCCTTTCGCCCAGCCAATTGATTCTGCAATTTTGTCAGAAAAGAATACATGCCCAAAAAATCCAGAAATTCCGGACATAGTAACACTTAAAGTTAATTGATAAAACAATAAATTGTTTGATATTGAAGTAATGTCTCTCAATGATGGATTTAAAATTGTTGTTACTATTCCAACAATTAATCCAATAATCCAAAATAATAAGAATATCATACAAAAGTCTCCTATAAATTTATTTTAATATAAATAAGCTTGGCAACTTTCATCTAACTTGTTATAAATGAATTAATCCATTTAAAATCATCATAATGAACTGCTGAAAATAATTCAAGCTTTGATATGTATTTAAGCTTTTATTCAGGAATTAGACAATCCGTGAAAATCCACCCTAATCCGTGCCAATCAGTGTGGACAATCGGATATTATAAAAAAGAATTCATCTATAAAAAGCATAATCGTACAAAATCTTCAGTATTAAATCAAGCCAATGATTTAAAAAATCCTACTTATCGTTCCCGTCCCCCATGACCTGCTTTTTGACATAATCCTCAAATTGAGGAGCCAACAGGTCCTGAGGGCACCATATCGGATAGCTGATCTCATGGATCCCTAAAAACTTGTGCCTGTGATGGACGTCGCAGAGTACCCAGAGATTGTCCTCGGAATGATCGACCCAGTCCTTGATTTCGTCCAATGTCATATCCTTTTTATAGACCGGGTTGTCCGGGTGGCGGTGAGCGAGATTGGGGCGCAGCGCCTTATTGAACCGCGCGGCGTCAATGGCGTTGGCTAGGGCCCATTCTATGATGTGATGGTGCGTCTCCATCGCCCGCGCGCCGTAGGTGTTTTCCTCCGGGTTTTTAAGCGTCGAGTTTTTCACTCCGCAAACCATACAGGGCAGATCGAGATCAATGCAGAGCTTTTTGTGCACCGCCGAATACTTGCTCGACTCCGTCCTCTTATCGTGGGCGGGATAGAACGCCCGTTCATCAAGCTGCCTCCGGTTCTCATGGATATCCTTGACAACCTGCTGTGTCGCCAGCTGGTCATGGACCACCCTGGAATTGTCTGTGTACCGGGAATGACTATTCTTCATACCGCACCTCCGTTATTTATGATTAACTGAAATCTGATTTTCTAATAAGACGGAGCTAATCTGATTCATTAAATATACTCTTAAAATTTGAAAAATGGAAATAAGGATGTTTTATTTTTTTGCCCATGGTAAGACTGCCTCTGCTTACTTTGGCGGCCACTGTAAAAAAAGTCATGACCCAATTAGCATATTACAATGCGAATCAAGTCATGACTCTTGAATAATAATTTTAATTTACTCCTTTGCCATTCTGGAGATCCTGAACGTTACATATCCATGCGGGCAGAAGATGTCAAAATCGTCCTTTTCTTCCCATTCCAGTTTATCGGTCATCATCTTGGCAAAAGCCATAGGAAATATCGCCCCGAATGCCGTACTGCAGATTCCTTTTGAACCGCCGGGCGTCCTTCCGTCGATAATGTACTTTTCATCTTTTTGGGTCTGCGCTAATCCCGGGCATATCCCTGTTTCCGTTCTGACTTCCACCGCCTCACACTTGATCGGATGTACTTTCATGTTTATCCTCCTTACTTTATGGTTATTCAACACTATTTATTTTATAATTCTTTTTCGATAAATAATTACCTAATAATATTGAGGAAATAATAATGAGCGGAATTGAAACAACATAACGGATTATGGTAAATTTAACTCCCAGATAAGAAGCTTCGAATACGGTCATTGGTATTCTGCAGGCGGAAGCCGCTCCGATAAAGGTAAAAATGACGCTTAACCGTGCTCCCTTCTTATGTAAAGATTGCGCTATCGGAAACGCGACAAACACCGGACCGACAATAGTCCCGCCTAATAAAACGGCCCAGATAAACCCTTTAAAACCTGATTTTTCACCTAAATGCTTTTTGATTATATCGCTGTCAACCCAGACTTCGAAAAGTCCGATGAGAATGAAAGCGGCCGGCAAGACCTTCAGCAAATCCAGTGAATAATTTAAAAAATTATTACCGATATCTTTTCCCGGTTTAAAATTATTAACAAAAGATAAAATAATGAATACTATATAGGCAGCCGAAGCAAAAATTATCATAAAATATTTTTTCTTCATAAAAAGACCTCGCCGAAGAATATTCCAATGAATACAGCTACAATCAATGCTATTAAAAAAGATAAAATATTTCTTATTAAAGCCGCTTTAAATCCAAGATAAGCCTTTTCCAACGGAAAAGTGAGGACCCCCACCATCATCAATGTTGTGGTAAACGCTGAAATGACCATGTAACTCACGCCATTTCCCCTTAATATTCCTCCCAGCGGAAATGCAATATAGCCCGGCATTAAACTGATGGAACCGATTAAGGCCGCAATTAAGGAACTGATGTAAATATTTTTATCATTGAAATATTTTGAAACAATATTTTGAGGAAATAAATAAAGAATAATTGATAATGTTATGATCATTGTTAATAAAGAAAGTGATATTCCCAGAAAACGTTGTAAAGCTATTTTCAATCCTTTCAATGTTTTCTTTTTATCCATTATGAATGACAAGATTACAGTAGCAATCGACATAATAATTAATATCATTACATTAACCTTTTTTAGTTTATTTGCATATACTTATATTGTATATAAAAAAAATTACGCTTCTTCTTCAATACAATTTATGGCATCGGAATTTGTTTTACATTGGTCCTTCATCTCGCAATCGACACTCAATTTCGAAATAACTTCATTGACTCTTATACCAAGCCTGTCCAGCGCTTCATTATTCACAGAATAGTGAATATGATATCCGATTCTATCCGCCTCAACCAGCCCGGCATTTTTGAGTATCTTTAAATGTTGGGATACCGCCGGCTGGGTTATTCCCATTTTTTGAGCCAATATTCCCACACATAAGTTATTCTGATATGTTTTGATCAGCATTACCATCTTCAGCCTTGTCGGATCACTGAGTGCTTTAAAAAGGGCAGCCAATTCTTTGATATTTTTTTCCATAAAAATCTCCATAAGTATATAATAATATACCTATATTAATTTAATAAAATTATTTTGTCAAGAGTTTTTTAAAATATTTTATAAGTTTTTTATTTATTGAATTATAATCCTTCGTTAATTATAATTATTCCAATCAATTAACAAAAATATATAATCGTGAGGTTTTTATGCTGAAAAAACAGAGTCAGATTGCCCTAATACTTGTTTTAATAACTTTCACTTATCTTTGGTCTCAAACTTTACAGGGCAAAAATACCCATCCGGTTTATTATTATATTTACAATGACCCGTTTGCAAGCCTTGAAGATATCATGCATCTTGTCTGCCCGCTGTACCCTGATGTTACAAACTTTCGTGTAGGGGAGTATTTATATGATCTCAATCCCGGAAAGCTTCGGATTTTTCCTCTCAACGACATAAAAATAGATAATCAATCCCATGAAGGTATACTTGTTATAGGTTATTTGCCCAATAAAAATACCAATCAATGCGGACTGAGCTATTATATTGTCGCAAAAGTCAACTGGAAACTCAAAATAGCCGCCAGCCTTGATGAAATATATCCCGAACCGGCAGGGGAAATTCGGCTGCTACCTGATTACTTATATAATCATAATGAATATATGTTTGCCCTGGGTTTTTATAACAATAACGTTGGTAACAAAGGCGGTACCCGGGAGGAAGAGGTTATCTGGTATCGTATTATTAATGAGCGTATAACAGAAGTGCTCCGGTATGAAAGAGAGCTCTATGAACATTATTATGACGGATTCCATGATAGACAATCATATACAACCTTGGATATAAATAATGGCACATATGACAATTTTGGTTCTGCGGATTATGTAATGTACACAGTTAGCTACATTCTCCCGGACGATGATATATCGTTGAAGCCTGTGATAAAAACACAAATTTGTACCTGGAATGGAAAATATTATGAAAAGAAAGAGATTAAGAAATAAAAATATTATATTGTTTTTCAGCCCAATTTTCCGGATAGATATGACAAACAATCCGCGCTCATCCGCAGCCCGCCCCTTCCTGTGAAATCATACCTTCCTGCTCTTGATAAACCACCCTGCCGCGGGAACGCAGAAGGCCGCAAAAATGGCTGTCAGCATTCTCATTCTTATTTTAAAAGATTTTTTAGATCAGGAGAAGGATAATAATATTTATTTTTCCCTTGTTTTTCTGTGAGAAGGAAACCATGTGCACTTAATAATTTTAAGTCATTTATCGCTGTTAATTTTGAAATCATATGGGTGTTTTTATGGATTGTCGGCGTTGTTTTTTCTTCCGGGTGCTCTATGAAATATTCCAGTAAATCCAACTGACGGGCATTGAGTCCGTATGTAATCTTAACATTCAGCATCGATTCACTCTGTTTTATTTTTTCCCGAGATTTTTTTAAGAAATAACCAAGGGAATCATTAATTTTTTGGATATTATAATTTATAAAATAGGTCAGGTCATTATCGTCCTGTTCGCTGTAAAGATAAGCGTTTTCATACTGCTTCCTGGATCTTAAAATCAAGTAAGAAAAGGACAGATAGGTAAAAATCCAGTAATCTTTTTTTATGAGGTGCCAGTAGAATAAAATCCGGGCTAGCCTTCCGTTTCCGTCGCAGAAAGGATGCAGATATCCAATCCAGAAATGGATCATGACCGCTTTTGCCACTGGATGGATAAATGACCCCGGATCCTCATCATTGGCAAACATGATCAGGCGTTCTATCTCTTTCTCAACAAAATCCGCTTTCGGCGGTATAAAATAGATCGTTTCTCCATCATTTCCCATGACAACAATATTATCGGAGTCATTCCGGAACCTTCCGATATCTTTTTGTTCCAGAGTATTTTTAGTCAATGTATCATGCATTTCCAGGAGCAGTTCTTTCGATAATTTCTTGTCCTTGTACTCTTCCTCAATGGACCGCATGGCCTGATAATTATTAAGGATCATCTGTTCCGACTTGTTAATCGGCTTTCTTCCGGATTTTATCAATTCCTTCGCCATTCTTCGCGTCGTGTTGGCACCCTCAATCTGGGAGGAAGTTATGGCTTCCTCAAGGATTCCCCGGGTTTTAAATCGATTCATTGTTTTTTTATCTAATTTTGCCTGTCCTAACACATCCGATCCGAAAGAACCGGCGAACTGTAAGTCTATAAAGTGAAAAAACTCCTCATAATGGGGAAGTTTTACCCACCTAAAGAATTCACCTTTTTCATTTTTTACCGGCACTTCAACGGATGCCTCTTTCCTGTATTCTTTGATAGCTATCCATAAATCCTCTTTAACAACATCCGGCAGTTTGTATTTCAGTTTATCCCAGTAAAGATAATCCGGTCCAAAAGCTAAGGATTTGTATTCTTTATACTTTTGAGCTATTGCATATCTTAAAGCTGGTTCATCACTGGCTTTATAATCAGGAGGGAGCCTGAGATATTTTTTTAAATCAGGTTTTTCTATCTGGTATAACTTCATATAAGCCCCAATAGGTACAATAATATTTTAATTATACCTATACTATACCTATTTGTCAATATTCAACAGGTATATTTTTATATATAACTTACCTATTATATACCAATAAAAGGATAATCAGCGCAAATCCGCCGTATCCATGTCATCAGTGTTCACAATCGGATATTATAATGAAAGAATCTCTGATTTTTATTTTACAAAAAGAAATATATTTCCTTTCCCGTCTTCCCGACTTCCTGTGAATTAACTCTTTTTCCTAATAAACAACCCTGCCGCGGGGACGCAGAACAACGCAAAGAGCGCCATGGAGATAAAGATCGATACCGTGCCGAAAAAGTCTCCGACAAGCCCGAACAAGGTGGAAACAAAAACGGTGCCGAATGTATAAAAAGCGATGAATGTATTGTTAAGGGAGAATTTTTCCCTGTCATGGCCTGAATCCACAAAGGCCGCACTGAGGACGGGATACAGGATCGAATGGCCCAGACCGTATAGAAGGCCGATGCCGTAGAGCTGCCATGGAAAATGAAGGACGGCCGTCAAAATCATCGAAAAGAATACCAAACCTGAGCCCAGCATGACAAGGTCCCTTTTCGAAGTCCGGTCGATAAACCTCGAAAATACCGCCCTGGAAAGAAAGGCGATCAAGGCGTTCGCAATAAAATAGGCCGAAAGGTTCGCCATCCCCAGCCTCTCTTTCGTGAAATTGGGAATAAACGTGGCCAGGACGCTCCAGCCTCCACCGACCATGATCCCGGCGATGATGAGAACAAACAGTTCTTTCCTCTTTATGACATCCCAGAATGAAATGCTGATATGGTCCTCTTTCTTCTGCTTTTCTTTCTGGATAAAGAAGACCAAAATAAGCGCCAGCAGGCAGAATAGCCATGAAAGCGCAAATAAATAGCGCGGATGAAGATATTTGACAATCAGTTCGCCGAAATAGGAACCGGCCGGGCCGGCCAGGACGCCTGAAAGGCCGAAGATCGCGATCCCGCCCGTCCTGTATTTTTGGGGGATGATCTCAAAGGCAAGGCCGGCGTTTATGGTAAATCCGAAAGCGTAGGAAAACGAAGCCAGAAACTGCATAAAGAGAAGGAACAGGAGATTCTCAGGGAACAGGAACATGAAAATGAGGGCGAAAAACTGCAGGATAAAGCCGGTGAGCAGAAGCTTTTTTTTATCCGCCCGGTCGGCCATTTTTGTGAAGAATACGACAAAAATGACCAGGACAAGCGAGCTCAGGTTCATGAAAAAACCGATAAAGCCTTTTGTCGCCCCCAGAGTGGTAAGATAAGGCGGCAGCATATTGAGAGAATTCCGCGTTGTAAAAAAGAAAAAATTCTCGAGAAACAATATTAAAAAAGCCGGGCTGAACAGAACTTTTTTCATAATAAATGTTAAAACCTGTATAACTGTATAATTTAATTATTGAGAATTAATGTGATTAAAAAGCTCAAGAGGAATAGTTTAAGATAAACGGCTTAAAATCGCAAAATAATACTTCTTGCCCGTCTGTTCTGATAGATTTTATTATTAAAAGCTTATCAATAACCCTTTTTTTTTGACAACCGGTTAAAAGATTCTTAAAATCATATCTTATGATTCCGGAGGTCGATCTATGAAAAGAACAATGATACTATTTCTGGCAATATTAATCCCGGCGGTATACGGATTTTCGCTGACAGCCGATGAGGACCAGCTGCTCAAAGCGGCGAAAAGCGGCGACACGGTATTACTAAAGCAATTGATTAAAAAAGGCATCAACCTGAACGTCAGGGAACAGGACGGCACAACGGCATTGATGTGGTCTGCCTGGAACGGACAGGCGGAAGCGGTGGACGCGCTGCTCAACACACGGGGTTTTTTCGAGAAGCTTTCCCGCGGAGGAGTTGATGTAAACGCTCAAAATGGTTATAAAGTCACGGCGCTGCTTATGTCCGCGGGGACCAACAACTGGGATACCATCGACAGATTAAAAATAATGAATTTGCTCCTGAAAGCAGGGGCCGATGTGAACGCCAGGGACGATTCGGGCTGGACGGCCCTTATGGGAGCCGCATATGCCGGACGGCTGCAGGCTGTAAAACTCCTGCTGGAAAGCCGGGGATTTTTCTCAAAAATCACCGGCCAGGGAATTAAGTTAAACGTGATCAATAGTTACGGCATGTCCGCCCTGCTTCTTTCGACCGGGACAACAGTCTGGGGTTCCGATGAGCAGCTGCAGATTTTAGACTTGATCCTGAAAGCGGGAGCGGATCCGGATATTAGAGACAGGAACGACCTGACGGCTTTGATGACCGCAAGTATGACCGGAAGGATTGAAGCGGTTAAACTGCTTCTTAAGGCCCATGCCAATATAAATTTGACGGCCCACAACAGTAAAACGGCCTTGATGTTTGCCCTGGACAATAAACACAATGATATAGCCAATCTGCTTAAAGCGCTTGGAACAAAGTAATTAGCTGTTAGCTTTTAGCTTTTAGCGGTTGGCGGCTAAAAGCTAGATGCTAACTAACAGCACGGAATGAAGTAAAAATACTGGAATATATATAATTTATTTAACAGCTTAAGATTTCACACACTAAGTCCGTCATTGACGGACTTAGTGTGTGTTTTTTTCAGCAAGCCCTATTTATAAAAAATAGAACTGAGAGCCAATACTATTGACAGACATGAAATGGCCAGAATGCAGACGACGGAAAAGATATTCGCCAGTTTTGAATTCACATATTCGCCCATCACCTTCCTGTCATTAATAATAAAGAGCATGGCGATCAGGACAACGCTGTTGACAAACTGGGAAAACCACATGATCATAATAAGCGGAAGGTTTGGAAAAAGGACCACAACAGAACCGATAACGATGAGGAATGTATAAAGAAGATAAAACTGCGGCGCCTCTGAAAATTTTTTATCCACGCCTGTCTCCCAGCCGAAGCTTTCGCTGACGCTGAACGCCGTCGACAGCGGCAGAATGGACGCGGCAAATAAGGACGCGTTCAGTAGCCCGAAGGCGAATAAAAGCGCGTTGTATTCCCCGGCTATGGGCTTGAGGGCGATTGCCGCGTCGGCGGCTGTCTGGATATATTATAAAATGGCAATATTGTTTATCAAGCTCATAAATCAATTATTTTTTAATAGTTTGAAAATTTATTATCAGCACATTAGAATAATACTGTAGGTTTTCCTCACATTAATTAATTATTATCTAATTAAAGTTTGCTTTTTGCTTGAAGGTAATCAAAATGCATTATGATAAAAATTCTGTTTATCTTTCAAACCTGATCCAATTTTCTATAAAAGTCGGCGCTCACAATAAAAAAATCGGCAGGGTTATTGACGTTTCTGCAAGCCTTAAACAGGCTTATCCTAAAGTATCCGGCATCATGATCAAAAGAAAAAAAAATGAAACCTTATATATTCCCTGGTCAAATGTAAAAAAAGTATATATTAAAGGGAAAACTATTTTTATAAAGGATGTTCCTTTAAAATCCAATCTTCCGAAAAACTTTTCAGAAAATGAAATTATGATTAAAGCAACTTTTCTGGATAAGCAGATAGTTGATATTTCGGGTTCCAAGGTAGTCCGGGTAAATGACCTTCATTTTTTTATTGAGAATGAAAACTTATGGCTTATTCATATTGACGTTGGAATTAAAGGATTATTAAGAAGACTGGGCTGGCTTAAATTTTTTAACGGTTTAACGCAATGGCTTCTTTCCAGGGAAATTAAAGACAAATTTATTCCATGGAAATATTCTCAGCCTATCGGCACGACAAATATCCATGGGGCCCTCTCCCTGAAAATATCCTCAGCGAGTTTATCTGAAATCCATCCGGCCGACCTGGCTGATATATTAGAGGACCTTGGATATGACGAAAGGCTTCTTTTATTTCATTCGCTTGATTACCCGACCTCTGCGAAAACCTTACAGGAATTGCCTCTTTCAATGCGCACCCAAATAGCAGAAGAAATACCGCCGGGGCGTTTCGCGAATATTATTAATGAAATGGCGATAGACGAGGTCGTTGACCTTCTTGACAAACTTCCGCAAGAGAAAATTGAGCAGTTATATATGTCGCTTCCGATGGAAAAGGTTGTTGAAATAGAAGAGCTGTTGTCTCAATCCGGAAGCGGCGCCGGCAGCCTTATGAATACGGAATTTATCGCGGTGAATAAAAAATTCACCGTCAAGAAAGTTTTGAATTTGATCAAAAAAGAATACAGTAAGGCCGAATCCATATATTATATTTATGTCGTTGATGACAATCAAATCCTTATCGGCGTCGTCACGCTCAGGGACCTCCTCATGTCAGGGCCTGAAACAGCCGTTTTTGACATTATGCGGGAAAGCATAGTTAAAATCGATATTCATGAAAAAGTCAGAAGGATCGCAAAAATTTTTTTTAAATATAATTTCAATGTTGTTCCGGTTGTTGATAAACATGGTGTGATAAAGGGAATCATTTCCATGAAAGATGCTCTGGAACAGGTTTTCCCGGAAATGAGGGATGATTCTTAAAAAAATATTTATTGTTTTGTAAGCGATTGTATAATCGGCGAAACAAATAAAACCACACTCAGTATGATGAGAACAATTGTGGTAGTCCACCCTGTGACATTCTGGAATAAATTATTCCGGTGTTCCCCCATCACATCTTTTCTCCCGATTATAATGATCATACAAATCAGGACGACGGGCAGGAGTACTGCATTAAGAACCTGCGACCATATTGTAATCAAAATGAGCGGCGCGTTTGGCAATAAAATAACAATAACCGCAATGACAATAATCGCTGTAAATAATGCGTAAAACTGCGGGGCTTCACTGAATTTTTTATTGATGCCCGCTTCAAAGCCGAAAGCTTCGCATACATAGAATGCCGTCGCTATGGGAAGGATGGCCGCTGCAAATATCGAAGCGACAAAAAGCCCGAACGCAAAAAGCGCCGAGGCAAAAATCCCTGCAAGAGGTTTAAGAGCAAGTGCAGCGTCTTTCGCCTCATCTATTTTCACGCCGTTTACATTCAGCGTTGCCGCACAGGCGACAACAATAAAAAAAGCGACAATGATAGTAACAGTACTTCCTATTATAACATCCCACACCGTGAATTTATAATCATCAATCTTAATGCCCTTTTCTATAACCGCTGATTGCATATAAAACTGCATCCACGGCGCGATGGTCGTACCGATAATCCCAAGCACCATGCTGATATAATCGGGATTCCATTGTATAGACGGGCTGATCAGCCCTCTCCCGACTGCATTCCAGTCGGGTTTTGATAATAAAGCCGATACAATATAAGAGAGCAGAAAAAAACTGAGAACCAAAAATATCCTTTCTGAAATTTTATAATTTCCTTTAACAACAAAAATCCAGACCAGCAGGGCCGCTAATGGAACGCTGATGTATTTACTGATCCCAAAAACCATCATACTGCCGGCCACGCCGGCAAACTCAGTGGCAGTATTGCCGATATCCGCGATCAGGAGAAAAACGAATATTAAAAAAGTGATCTTGACGCCGAAATTTTCCCTGATGAGGTCCGCCAGCCCTTTGCCCGTCACAATACCCATACGGGCATTCATTTCCTGGACAACTATAAGAACAATAAAAGACGGAATCAGCACCCATAACAGATGATATCCGTATATCGCACCGGCAACCGAGTAAGTGGTAATACCGCCGGCATCGTTATCCACACTGCCCGTGATAATACCCGGGCCCATAATGCTAAGAAATATCAATATATTCCTTAATGCGGGATTTTCTTTAATCTTTTGAAAGAATTTCACCTAATCCTCCGTTTAAGGAGTTAAGTTAATTTTTGTTTTAATGAATATTTTTTTGAATTTGACGCATTTATAAGCTTGTCTATTCCTTGGTAATCAGCTTGATTTCCACACGCCTGTTCAAACTTCTGCCTTCGTCTGTTGTGTTCGGCGCTAACGCGTTTTTGCTTCCGAGGCCTATGTAGGATAGCCTAGTCGGGCTGATACCTTTTTTTATCAGGAAATCCGCGACAGTCTTTGCCCTGTTTTCGGATAAAAGCAGGTTGTAGTTTTCCGATCCGACATTGTCCGTATATCCCGATACGGCAATATCGATCTGGGGATATTTCCTGAGAACGTCCGCGACAGATTCCAGTTTTTTCTCAAACTCGCTTTTAAGAGAATATTTATTAAAATCAAATAATATGTTCCCGAGGCTTAAAATTATCCCGTCCGCGACATCTCTTATGGAAATCCCGCTGTTTTTAGATATTTTATTGCTCATCTCGGTAATAATTTCCTTTTTCTGGTCGCCGCCGATATCGCTTACCAGTTCGCCCTTGCCTTCCGATTGCCCGGTATAATAAACGGTCTCGCCTGTATGAAGCGTATAGAGGAAAGCGTAATCTTCATTATAAAAAGCGGGGCAGCTGTTCGAAATATCCCAGTAATAAATGGAATGGGAATAACCCGTAAAGCTGAATATGTTCGGGTCGTTCTTGGGGTAGTGCATGATATGATAATCAATTGAAAATTTCGAGTACATCTTGTTTTCTATCAATTCATCGCCGAGGTAAATATAATAAACAGGGAAATCGGCCTTCATGATATTATTACGGGTCAGAATCCCTTCATGAATTTCCTCCCCATCCGCCTTCCATGAATCCCCCGGCTTTAGATCATTGGTCGGGAAGGTCGGGACGCTCCGTAGAACCGGCATTAAAACATCAGAGGAAACTATCATTTTTCCCAATTCATCCTGATAAAAACTGCTTCCGTATTCATTTTCAAGTTTATAGGACTCGTTTAAATTAATGTTTTTTTCATAATAATCGTATTTTCCCTGATAGAGAGCGTAATCATTGCTTAATTTTATCACCTCAAGCATTGCTTTATCCATCGATTCAACGCTCCTGTTTATGACCCCATTGACAAACACATCCTGCTTGATAAGATTTTTAATCCTGTATTTTCTTCCAACAGTATTGTCATAGCGGAACACTGTACCAAAGATGAGACAGGGGATAAAAAAAGCAATCAATAGAAAAATTGCTCTTTTTTTCATCTTTTCCTCCCTGAAAAGAAAAAACGGGGAGCAAGTCCCCGTTTATTTACTGATGACTTTTAATATAATTTACCGCATCACCAACATTCTTGAGGTTTTGAGCCTCTTCATCGGGAATATCAATACCGAACTCTTCTTCCAGAGCCATAATTAAATCAACAATATCCAGAGAATCGGCTCCTAAATCTTCAATAAATGAAGCTTCGGGCTTAACAGCACCTTCATCCACTCCCAGCTTGTCCACAATAATCTCCTTTACCTTGTCAAAAACATCAGCCATAAAAACCTCCTCTATTAATAACAACATTACGCAGGGTGCTCATTGATCCTAAAAAACCACTCTTCATCATTTTATTAGTTCAAAATAATTCTGTCAAGATATCTATAAATAGTTTTTCTTTAAGATATTATCTGATTTTTTTTTATAAAACCATACATTTGCCGCTGAAAATATGAAATAAACGCTGTATATTGTCGATAAAGATAATAAATCGGACAGGGAAAACATGAAGAAAATTATATATATATTATTTCTATCTTTAATCATCAGCCCGGGTTTTTCTCAGGATGAAAGAGTATCTGCCTTTTATTCTCAGGTGGTCAGGATCGCGAAGGAATCCATCGGATTAAAAAGGGTGCCTCCCATTAACGGTAAATATTTCACATCCGACTGCATCGGCTTCGTACGGTATGTTTATTACAGGGCCGGCTTTGATCTTGTCAGCGCATATGGGGGCAACGGCAGGGGCGGGGTCAGCCTGCTCTATAACGGACTGGCAAGATACGGATTTACTTATAAAAGCAAACAGGCGAATCCGGGCGATCTGGTATTTTTTGATAACACCTATGATGTTAACAGGAATGGAAAATGGGATGATCCCTTAAGTCACATCGGTATAATCACAGGCGCCGGAGAATATAACACTTTGCATTATATCCATTTCGCCAACCATGGTGTTGCGGAGGACGAGCTTAATCTCTATTACCCCAATACGCACGCGTTCCGCCAGCCGAACGGGAACCTTTTTGTCATCAATTCCTATCTCAGGGTCAATAGAGGGGAAGGCTACGCTAAAAAGGATTATGTCGCTGCGTTCTTTTACCGGGCTTTTGCCCATATCAGGCTGAAGGCCAAAGATTGAGTTATACAAAAAGTCTTTCGTTCTCACACATCCGTTAATTCATAAGAATAAACCCGGCAAAAATTAGAACTGATTTACGGGAAAGCCCGCTAATGACGCGAATAGATGCGAATGGGTACGAATGATATTAATTTGTGTTCGTGGTAAAACCCGCTTATAAAAAATATAAATTAGCGTTAATTTGCGTGATTCGCGGGAAGAAAACCCATTTAGTCAGTGAATCTTGGTGTTCGGAGCCTGTCCTGAACGAAAGCGAAGGATGTCTTGGTGGTAAAAGAAGAAGGGATTTTTGGTTATAAACAGCCGCTCATTATTCCAGCATCTTTCTCTGAACGCGGGCAGACTGCTCCGGGTCCATAAGCGAAAGTAGATAAGGCACCTGGGATTTCCGTCCCGTTTCCTGGGCATGGGCATCCATTCTTTTAAAAATATCAATGATCATCAGGTCATCCTGCTTTTCCAGGATTTTTACCGAGGCCTGCGGAGGCATGTTTTCAATCTGCAGCGCCACTTGGTCCACTCGTTTATCATAAGATTCTTTTTCAGCTTTTTCTTTCTCGAAGTTATCGATCATATTCTTAACATCTTCTTTTTCACGGGCGACATTTTCCTTATCAATGGCTATTTTTCTGGATTCTTCCTCAAGCTTTTTCTTTTCCTCATCAAAATTCCTGATCCTTTCATCCAGCGTCTGCCATTTCTTCTCCAGCTCGACTTTTTCAAGCAGATAAGGATCTTCTATTTTAACGGCATAGGTCTGCCGGATGAAAGGCACCTGGTTGATGATCTGCCTGTAATCGATAATCTGAAGCAAATCCAGAAGGTATATAGCCAGAAACGCCAGACCCAGATTGATAAAAAGCAAAAATAAAATCCTTCTATTTCTGGTCATAATAATTTCTTCTCCGCTTTTTTATTTAAAATTATTATATTCATTATAATACTGCAGCACATTTTTAACATAATTTTCGGTCTCTTCAAAAGGAGGGATACCGCCGAATTTATCCACCGCTTCAGGACCGGCATTATAAGCGGCAAGCGAGAGGTTCAGATCATTGTCATATTTATTGAGAAGGGCCTTAAGGAACCTGGTGCCGCCCATCACGTTTTCCCTGACATCAAGAGGATTATTCACGCCGAGGACTTCCGCCGTCTGCGGCATGAGCTGCATGAGCCCCATTGCGCCTTTCGATGAAACAGCTTCCGGATTATACTGCGATTCCTGCTGAATGACCGCTTTAATCAGTGATTTATCCACATGATAAAGATGCGAGGCCTCGTCAATCACCTGGCTGACATTTGAACTGCCGTCTTTCGTCTTGAGATTTTTATACAGCAATTCCAGGAGCTCTTTATTATCGTTCTTTGTCCCGGCGAGCTGGTTTATTTTATTATAATCCAGCAGGTTGTCCTGACCGGGAAGGCTGTTATTCTCATCCAGCACCTGCTGAAGTATCTCGCTGAACTTAGGGTCTTCCTGTGTTTTGTTTTCCTGGTTTTCCTTTGTACTGAGATTGACCGGATTGATTGTCGGGTTCTTTCCTATAGAGCGGATTTCGTCGATCCGGGAATTTATTTCCCCGATCCGGCCTATAACGCCGCTCAGTCCTTCTATCATATTCCCCTCCACGAAAGTCGGCAGTCAGCAGACAGATCCCGGCAGAAAATTGAATCATTTTCTGTTTTGGGCTGTCAACTGTTAACTATCGACTGTATATATTAATTGTCGGAAGTTATTCGATTCTCTTTATTTCTGACAAACTGGTCTTTTCCTATTTCATCAATGAGTTTCTGCTCATCTTTGGAAGCTTCATCCTCGTACCGTTTGTAGGCTTTTTCCTTCAGGATTTCCACAACCCTCCGCTCCCTTTTTAAAGCGGCGTATTTATCGATATGCTCCTGCATGATCTTACGCTTCTCTTCAATCTCAACTTCAAGCCTTTTTACCGCCACGTCGGCGTCTTTTACCATCCGGTCATAAGCCTGCAGGTCTTTCAAATTTAGCTTTGCTTTATTCTTTCCCAGCGCCGCAAGCGTTGTCCTGACATTATCAACAATCTTCTCTTTCTTATTCAAAATATACTGATAAGCGCCGCTTGCCCTGCCCAGTTCTATCTTCTCCTGATCTTCCTTCTTCTGCCGGATTTCAAGAAGTTTCTGGAGCTTAAATTCAAACTTTTTCAAGAGCCTCTCCCGTGTTTATTTTACATTATTTTTTTTTATACTGCCAGAAATTGAGTAAGTTAAATTATATCGGTTTTTTAGGCCATAAAATATTTAACCGTTTAATAATTATGAAAATTGTTTTTTATAAACACATATCGTCCGTTGACTTTTGGCATGATTTGTTTTAGAATCTTCTCATTATTGACCGATCGGCGGGACCGGCCGGTCGGGGCAAAATTTTTAAAAACGGAGTGAAAAATGAAAATCTTAAAGCGTATTTTATGGATTTCTCTCGCTGTTATCGGTGCTTTTGCCTTTGCCGTGCTGACAAAACTCGTGAACATCTCAGAGCACGTCAACGCTCTCTGGATGATCGTCGCGGCCGCATGCATTTATATCATTGCCTACCGTTTTTATTCGGCCTTTATCTCCGCAAAAGTCCTTGTTTTGAACGATAAGAACAAAACGCCCGCGGTCATTTTTAACGACGGCCACGACTACGACCCAACCAACAAATGGGTGCTTTTCGGGCACCATTTTGCCGCCATCGCCGGGGCCGGCCCTCTGATCGGGCCCGTTCTGGCGGCGCAGTTCGGCTACCTGCCCGGCATGCTCTGGATTCTGATCGGCTCCGTGGCGGCCGGCGCCGTGCATGATTTCATCATTCTCGTTTTCTCCATCCGGAGGAACGGAAAGTCCCTGCCTGAAATAGCCAAGGCGGAAGTCGGGCCCATCGCCGGGTTCACGGCGATGCTGGCCACGTTCTTTATCGTCATTGTGGCGCTGGCCGGGCTCGGGATCGTCGTTGTCAAGGCCCTCGCGAACTCGCCATGGTCGACATTCATCATCGCCATGACCATCCCGATCGCCATTTTCATGGGATTTTATCTCCGGTTCATCCGCAAGGGAAAGGTCGGCGAAGTCTCCATCATCGGCGTGGTGCTTCTACTTTTAGCGGTGATTTTCGGAAAAAACATACAGGGTTCGTCCCTTGCGCAGTTCTTCACGTTCAATGAACAGCAGATCACATTCCTCTTGATGGGCTACGGTTTGATCGCCAGCGCGCTTCCCGTTTGGATGCTCCTCGCTCCCCGGGACTATCTTTCAACCTACATGAAAATCGGCACCATCGCGCTTCTGGCCGTCGGCGTCTTTTTCATGGCGCCCAACATCGTTTTCCCGCCGGTCACGCAGTTTGCCGCCGGAGGCGGACCCATCATTCCGGGAGCGCTTTTTCCCTACCTGTTCATCACCATCGCATGCGGAGCGATATCGGGCTTTCATTCCCTGATATCCAGCGGTACGACGCCGAAGATGATCAAAAAGGAAAGCGAGGCCCGCGCGATCGGATACGGCGCCATGCTTGTCGAGGGCTTCGTGTCCATCATGGCGTTGATCGCCGCGACGACCCTCTCCACGGGCGACTACTTTCTGATCAACAGCCCCCTGACGCAGGACGCCCTGGCAAAACTCGGCTTTATTCCCGACAAGCTCCAGTGGTTCGAACAGCAGATCGGCATCTCGCTTGCCCACAGGACGGGCGGCGCCGTGACGCTCGCCATCGGCATGGCCAATATACTTTCCTCCATACCGGGAATGAAGGCGCTTGTCGCCTACTGGTACAACTTCATTTTAATGTTCGAGGCGCTCTTTATCCTGACGACCATCGACGCGGGAACGCGCGTGGCCCGTTTTATCGTCCAGGAATCGGCGGGCTATTTTTATAAACCCCTCAAGAATTACACATGGATGCCCGGCCTTATCGTCACGAGCGTTTTCGTGGTCCTCTGCTGGGGCTATCTTATCCTGACCGGCAGCATCGCCACCATCTGGCCGATGTTCGGCATTTCGAACCAGCTCCTGGCCGGCATCGCGCTGATCATCGGTTCGACCATCCTGATCAAGATGAAAAAGCTCCGCTTCGTATGGATCACCATCGTACCGGCGGCCTTTGTCCTTGCCGTGACGCTGACGGCGTCTGTCCTCGAAGTGCTGAAGTATATCAAGCTTTTAGCCGCTCCGGGGCTGACGTTCATCCAGCAGCTGACATACCGGCTGAATATGATCCTCATCTGCGTCATGGCGGTCCTTGCCATAGTGATCGTAGTTGACTGCGTTTCGAAATGGTCCGGCTTTGCCAAAAAACCCTATAAGGAACCGGTTTCCGGCGGGCAGAAGAGCGAGATACCGGTGATGGAAGTCCCCGATTAGGGTATTAATAACATTCCCTGGATTGTTAAGTCGCTTACGAGGGTTTTAACACAGAGGACACGGAGGGGATCGGAGAGCACTGAGAGCTGTCGGGTTAATACTGTCCATGTAATTGTAAAAGGTTCCCTGGATTGTTCCGATTCCTTTACATTAAACACGAAGACACGAAGAATCACGAAGAGTGGAAAATCCGGACGAAACATGCCGGGGTTCCGGGTGAAACATGCCACCCAATCCGTGTGAAACATGCCGGGTAATCCGGATGAAATGTTACCACCTACCATAAGAAAAAGCGAATCAAACACGAAGAATTCCTCCGAGAATGTTAAGCTAATCCTTCTTGAAAAAATAAGAAGGAGTTGGTATGCCGAACAGGAGGAAGCCTATGAAGAAAATCCGGGAAGTGATCCGGATGATCAAAGAAAACGGCCTGAGCTGCCGTGTGACATCAAAGGCCCTGGATATTTCCAGGCCAACCGTGCAAAGATATATATCCAGGTTTGAAAAAAGCGGCCTAACCATCGCGGAAATTTATGAAATGAGCGATTCTGCTTTAATTGAAATTTTCGAATCGATGGCAGAAGGTGACAGTCAGGAAGAAACCGAAAAGGATAATCTGTACAATGAATTCCCCGAATACAGTAAGGAACTACTGCGTACAGGCGTCAATCTGAGATTGCTTTGGGAAGAATACCTGAGAAAATATCCAGGAGGCTATCGCTATTCTCAATTCTGCTATCACTACGGCATCTGGAAAGGTTCTCTTGAAATATCCATGCACCAGGAATACAAGGCCGGAGACAAGCTTTTTGTTGATTTTACCGGCGCGAAATTTCCGATTGTAGACCGTTCCACAGGAGAAGTTATAGAGAAAGAGGTATTCGTAGCCATTCTTGGAGCAAGCCAGTATACATATGTGGAAGCGACGGATAGCCAGAAGAAAGAAGACTTAATCAGGGCTATCGAGAACGCGTTGTATTACTTCGGAGGATCACCAAGAGCCATAATACCCGATTGTTTAAAAAGCGCTGTAACGTTGGGCAATAAATATGAACCTGCAATTAATTCTGAATTTCAGAATTTTTGCAGACATTATTCTATGTGTCCCCTCCCTGCAAGACCATATAAACCGCGAGATAAAGCACACGTTGAAAACGCCGTAAAAATCACCTACAGCTGGATATTTGCCGTTCTCAGGAATAGAGTTTTTTATACTCTGGGAGAATTGAATATTGCTATACGGGAACAATTGGGAATCTATAATTCAAAGAAGATGCAGAAGCTCAAAGTCAGCAGGCGGGAATTTTTCGAGGAAACAGAACGGAAAGAGTTAAAACCGCTTCCGAAGGAAAGATACAGTTTTAAAAGCTTCTCAAAAGCTAAGATCCAATTCAACTATCATGTCTGTCTCAAAGAAGATTCTCATTACTACAGCGTTCCATATCGATATAGAGGCAAAATGGCAGATATTGTTACTTCCGATCGGACAGTGGAAATATTTGTTGATAATATCCGCATTGCAGCCTATCCACGGGACCGTAGAAAGCAAGTTTATACAACCACACATGAACATATGCCGCCCCATCACAGGTGGGTCGGAGACTGGAATCCGGAGAAGTTAACACATTGGGGTAAGTCGCTTGGTCCGGATGTTGAAGAAATGATAAAGAGAGTCCTGCAAAGCAGGGATTATCCAGAACAGGCATATAAGGTCTGTCTGGGCATCTTAAGCCTGGCCAAAAAACTCGGAAAAGAAAGGCTCGATAAAGCCTGTAAACGGGCGCTTGATTTTCAGTATTATTCATATCAGGGAATAAAGCGGATTCTGGAGAAAGGCCTGGATAATTTTGAGGAAGAATCGGTACTGTTTCCGGCCGTTAAGATGCATGAAAATATCCGCGGAAGAGAATATTTTGAATAGGAGGAACTGAATATGACCAATGAAGCAACTATTGAAAAAATGCAGAAGATGAAACTGCATGGGATGTCCAGGGCGTTTGAGGATATCATTGCCGGTAAAACGCCTGACGGCCTGACTGCCGATGAAACAATTGCGCATCTTGTGGATTCGGAATGGGACGAAAGGTATAATCGGAAACTGTCATCTTTAATCAAAAGAGGGCGTTTCAGATATCAGGCTGGTCTGGAGAATCTTTCTTACCGTGCGGATAGAGAACTGGATAAAAATCTGATATTGAGGCTTTCGAATTGTGATTGGATACGAAAGAAAGAAAATATGATTATTACAGGCGCTACCGGCAGCGGGAAAAGCTATCTTGCATCAGCTTTCGGTAATCAGGCTTGCCGGCAGGGCTACAGGACCCTTTATTTCAACTGTTTGAAGATTTTTACCCGGTTAAAATTCGCAAAAGCGGAAGGTAGTTACTCAAAAGAAATGAATTTTATCCAGAAGCAGGATTTATTGATACTGGATGATTTTGGTCTTGAAATTCTTGATACACCCTCAAGATTGTCTCTTCTGGAAATGCTTGAGGACCGGCATGGTAAAAACTCTACTTTGATAACTTCTCAGCTGCCGGTAAAAGATTGGTTTGAAAAAATCGGTGATCCTACGATAGCTGACGCAATCTGTGACAGGATAAATCATTCTGCTATTAAAATCGAATTGAAGGGGGTTGATTCTATGCGTAAAATTTATGCTAAAGATTCTGGATGAAACATGCCACCTGCCTTAAAATGTTTTGGGAATTTTAGTGTTTTGAAAAGTGGTAACATTTCGCCCGGAACCCCGGCACATTTCACCGGAATACGCAAAGAGCACAAAGGGTGTTTAGCATTTCTTTTTTGTTCAATTATAGATATTCATAAGCTTTTCTTTATTATTATATCTGATTGTTCACGCGGATCGGCGCGGATGGGACGGATTTGCGCGGATATTGTTTAATGTAATTTCAATTTTTATGAATCACCTTTTATTTTATTTGTTTTTAAATAATGTTCGAAATATTCTAAAAGCTTTTCATGCCTATTTTGGATTTGGTACCTTTCACCTGGAGCATTATTAAGATGTGATTTAAATATGTATAGTTCTTTGTTTTTTCTATCAAAACCTGCTTTATCTTCTTCTTTTATTCTTTTCCACAATTTAATAACAAACTCTACAAATTTAGGCATTTTCTTATCAATTACATTGTCCGCATTCATTATAAATTCTACAAATAAATATATTGATAATATCAAAGATCGATTTTTTATTTCAGCAATCTTCTCTCCGAAATATTTTTCTAATTCATTTAAAACTTTTAAAATAGATCTACATTTTTTTTTAAAGAATATTAGATCATCACCTTCCGGTTTTTGATATTGTTCAAAAAAGATTTTTAGATCTTCATATCTTGTTCCAGAAAATTGATCAATTTTTTCTTTGTAAAATGAATTTATCACTATTTGAGCACATAGAGTTTGCTTTGCATATCTATGATTTGGAATTTTTATCAATTGAATAAATTTATGAGAATTCATTTCGTTAAAAACAAAATCTTTCATGTACCCAACTTTTGCATGTAATTTTTCCCCGGTTATTAATAATAAACCTAACTGTAATCTTAAAAAAAGTTCTCTTAAATAGTCTTTTGTTGCCCCTTTTATTTCTACAATCTGTATTTCATAATTTAAAAATTGAAGCTCAATATCATTATTTAAATCTCTAAATTTATAACTTTTACTATTTAATTTACAATCATATTCATTATCGATAAATTCCCAAATAGCCCATAAACGTTGTTGACCATCTATAACTTCATATTCTTCTTTTCCAATTTTTGAAAAATAAAGTTTTGGAATATCAATGTCATTGAAAATTGAATCAATAAGCAGTTGTTTATCTCTTATCTTCCATAATTTTGGTTCTCTTTGAAAGTCAGGACATGAAATAGAATCTCTTTTTTGATAAATTTTTTCTATTGACCAAGGTATAACAACTCTTTCTACATTCTTCATTTTTCAATTACTTCCTTTAAATAACTTCCTTTTTTTAGATTAAATTCACCTTTCTTTAAATGATTCATACTTTTTATTTTAAGCCAATAACTAAAAATATTACTTAAAGCTGATTTTTCAATTTCCCCCTCGTCACTGAGATCTTTGTATAATGAAAAGTCGCCATCTGTATTATTCCCTAATGGAACGATATTATTTAGAAATGAATATTCACTATTTATCCTTTTTTCTGCATTTTTATCAATAATTAATTCTATTGTAAAATTCTTTCCATTACAACAATAATTTTTATATTGAGCATTAAACAACAAAGAAATTATATTCCAGTCATTTTGACTTAATGAACAGCCAATTATTCTTAAAATATCACAATTTTTTACTAGTAATTCATAAGCAATACCCATTAGCTTATTGTATGGATATTCTTTAGATTCTTTTAAAATTGTCGGTGGAATCCATTGTATATTAGGATCGTATTTACTATCAGTATTCAATGGTACAACTTTTATAGGTATATCATGAAGCCAATCAAAAGAACCATGCAATTTTATTATTGGGGGAATACTAGTTTTATATTTATAATAATCAGATTGAAAATTAAATCCTAAGTTTAAACCACCATATACCTTGTGTGATGCAACTTGAAATAAATTATCATGATTTAGGCTAATAATACCTTCCAGCTTTTCAACATTTTTTAAAAAATAGTCATTATGATGCATTTCAAGTAAAGCTACGGTTAGTTGAGGATTATTTAAGATATTTGCTTTAAACAAACTATTTAAAATTTCATTAAAATAGAATTCCCTTAATTTTTCCGCCACTTCAATATTTTTTTTTAAACCAGTGGCAGTAAATAAACTTATTAATTTTTCAATATCTATATCTTGACCTTTTTTAATAATCAAAGCCCATTCTCTACTAGATTTGGCTCTTTTTATTATACGTGAACTGATTCCCTCTCCATGGATTTTACTATCCTTCATAAGCAAATTAATTTTTTCACCACCTTTATTATCTGCTTCAGCTTGTGTTGCTCCAGCACCAATTAAATAAACAATCTTTTTAGCTGCCATAACTTTCCTATTTTTTCCACACGATTAGACTTTCTCTGGTAGGTTCTCTTTTATATTCCGCCATTTGCTGGGAACTGTTCCCTCGATATCTCAATACATGGATGCTCTCTGAAGTTAATCCGACCTGCTCTCCTATTTCACTGAGAATAATATCAACCGGAATCCCTATTCCGGCATAGCGGACATTGCTTACAACAAGGCCGATATATCCATTATCCTTTAAAACCGAGCCCATTTCTTTAAGACACAGATACATATCTTCAAAATAACCGTTTAAAGTGGAAATTATCTGCGGATTATTCAATTCTTTTTTTCCCAGTTCACTAATGATATTTTTTAAAACATCGGGGGCTTCATATTTTTCCGCTTCAAATCTCTTTCTTGCTTCGACATGCGATCTGAGCGTATTATATCGTAATTTTTTAATGGATTCATTATCATTTAAAAAACCCACCAAAAGCTCTAATTGATATATTCTTGTATAATCGTGCCTATTTGGATATGGAGGAGAAGTCAAAACCGCATCGAATTTCTTTTCTTTTATTTCTTCGGGATATTGCCGCGAATCGCCAAGAAATGCGGTTGATGTCGATTCTGAGAATTGAATTCTATTAAAATCTTTAATATAACTGTTTATTGTTGAGTTAAATAAATTTTTTACTATCTCGGAAGGAACCCTTCTTTGTTCGGTTATCCTGAGAAATCCCCCCGATTTTTTCGCTTTGCTTACTTTATTCAGTATGCTCAGCAAAGACAATAAAAATAGGTCTTTTTCCTGTTCATCAATTTTATTGATAGAATCCTTTAGCGAAAATATATATTTCAATGTATCATTAGAAAATGACTTTTGGAGCAGAGGCACATCCGGTATTTCAACCCGGGGATTTGTTTTATGAGAAATCTCTTCGGCTAACCGATTTATTTTTGACTCTTCATATTTTGTAGTTAATGCCTTTGATATGAAAACAGAGAAAGGAGAAATATCCAATCCAGTGGAATTGTAGCCGTCTATTTTTGATTGAATTAAAGTTGTGCCCCCTCCGCAGAAGGGGTCAAGGATTGAATCACCTTTTGAAAGGTTGAACATCGAAAATATTTCTTTTATTAATTTGCTTCCGAATCTGTGTTTAAATCCATACCAGTTGAATGGCGGATTATCTCTGTCGGAAATTGGTGAAACATAATTGCCCCAATCCAGTCTTTCTAAAATTTCCACTTTATTTTCCTTATGCAATTATATTAGCCAATGTCAGCAAACAATTTTAAACACAAATTTAATTTAAAATTCGTCAATGAGTTACAAATTTAATTCTCACAAATTATTACGGATATTATAATTATGGATGAACAGATTGTCAAATATATTTTTGTTTTCACTTATTAAATACTTAATTAGATTTTCGAGTTACATTTAAAAATTGAATACATAAACACCACCCGTGATGGCAACATAAGAAAAGTATAATTTATATTATCTCCGTGCCCGGCGCCTGTCCTGAGCGAATGCGAAGGATGTCTCTGTGGCAAATAAGAAATAGAGTTTTGGGGAACCTCACTCGAAATCATGGACATGCGGCGGCAGATGATCATAGAAATGTTCTGCAGATTCATGTACAAGCCTTTTTAACCGGTTTAGATGATCGAAATGGACCGTTACATGCGAAAGACAGGGAACATGGTGCATCATCTTATGCCGGGTGTCCAGAGCGATACTGTGGGCTTTTTCCACATTCAGCTTCGGGTTTAACGCGATGGTCAATTCAGCGTAAAGCTGGTGCCCCGGCCGCCGTACGCGAAGGGATGAAAAACCTTTCACTTTCCGGACATGGCTTAAGGTATGTAAAATTTCATCAATGATATCAGGGTCAAAGCAGTCAATCAGACTTGTAAAACCGACTTTCCGGAATTCCTGAAAATTTATAAAATCTTGAGTATAATAATGGGCCTGATCATCGACTCCGCCTATGGGAAGCCGGGATTAACCCCGGCGGTTCCGGCAAACACAAATTCCTCCAGGCCAGTTAATCCGTTGATCCGGGCATGACAGCCGCCGGCGTTAAGAGCGGCGCTGCCGGCTGCCCCGCCCGTTTTTTATTTTATAAACCCGGCAGGCTCACGGCCAGTGAAACCATTGATAAAGTAAGCTCCTGCCGGTTGAACTAAAAATATTTCTCATAATGGGATTGATATTTTGCATCTAAATGAAATTTTATTATCTTATATATTAAGATATCAGACCGGAGGCGTAATGTGAATGAAAATTCTCTTTCTCTAAAAATAAAAGGACATTTGAATCAGGTTTATTCCTTTCTAAAAGAATATATCAATCCCGGTTATCTGGTCTTATTCCTGTTTATTTTATTTAATGGGCTGAAGAATCTTTATTTTCATTCAATTGTCGTGTATCAGCAATTTACATTTAACAATTTGATTTTTCATCTGGTCGTTATTTTTTCATGGGCGGTATTATTGGCAGGTGTTGCCGTATTTTCAAGGTCCCGTCTGCTTTTTTCCGCATTATACCTGCTGCAGTTCATTTATAATTTTGTCAATTTAACCTATTTCCTTTATTTCAGGAATTATTTATTCGTTAATGTCCTGCTTCTGCTGACCGGTCAGGTCTTTGAGATCGCAAAAGTGGGAGTGGTCCCAATGTATTATCAAGCGTTTCTGATGCTGCTGGATCTTCCGTTATTTATATTATTGATAAGAATCCCATTTTTCTTCGGCCGTACACTGAAGCAAAAAAGATGGCTGAATTTGCCGGTTGTATTGGTTCCTATTCTAATTTTAGCGGGATCGTATTACTGGCGTACCAAACATACGGACCTTGCGTTTACGGGCGACGCAAAGTATGTTTTTGAATATGACCTGCCGATCGCTCAAATACATAAATATTTAAATAGTTTTGAACCCGGAGAAGATCATATCAGCCAGCTTCATACCAGCCGGAGAGTATTGACTATCGATGGAAGAGGGAAAAAACAGAATATTTTAGTCATTCAGGTAGAGGCGATGGAAAGCGGGGCTGTTCTTGCCAGGTATGACGGGAAACCCGTTATGCCATTCCTTTATGAACTACGGAATAAAGCCGTTTATTATCCTTTTGTACTGTCCTATCACCTCGGAGGCGGAACTTCAGACTCCGAATTTGCCAATATTAACAGTGTTCAGCCTCTGATCGATTATCCCGTATTTAAAGTTGACAATTATGATTTCAATAATTCATACCTTAAGGTTTTGACCAACAGCGGTTTTAAAACTTATGCTTTCCATGGAAACACGGGCACGTTCTGGGACCGCGTCAGGACATTTCCAAAAATGGGTTTCGAGGAATTTTACGATATGATCCGGATGCACCTTAATAAAGTGGTCTGGGGATCTCCCGACCATGTGGTTTTTGAAAAAGTAGCGAATATTATCAGAAAAGAAAAAGGGCTTTCACTGAATTATATTATCACAATGTCCACCCATTCCCCTTATAATTTTATGGGGAGTTATTACACGAACAACCGTTATACTAATATCGCGAACATCGAAGTAAGAAATTATTATACGGCAATGTCATATTTTGATCAGGCTTTACAGAAATTTTTAAGCAATATCAAAGATATATCAAACACCACAATTTTGATCAACGGCGACCATGGAAGCCTGGAAGCGGAAGGGTATCAATGCTCTTCATTTACTGAAAATTCCGTCCATTATGAATTCGTCCCGCTGTATATCCTGACCCCCTCTCATGATAAATATTTTGATCATAAAACCGCGGCCAGTTTATTGGATATTGCGCCGACCGTATTATATTTGTCGGGAATTTCGGCCGGATATCATACCGAAGGAGAAAACCTGATGAGGCCCGATAGCGCAACGAACAAAATTCCTTTCAAAGGAAAATGGTATGACAGGCAGGAATTATACAAAAAGATTATCGATAAGACAGGTTTAAACCCTTGATCTCAACCTGGAAAGCGGTTTTATTCAAGACAGTGGGAATGAGAAACAAAATCAATATTCTCTTAACTCAGAAAAAATCTGCTTTCTGAAACCCGTTTTTTTAATGCGGGGTGGTAATAGTCAGGTTTAAGCCTTACTCAAAATCATGGATATGCGCCGGAAGATGATCATGAGTATGTCTTTCCGGCTTTTTCTTAAGACTTCCGGCCGGAATAAAAGGATCGACATGGACCGTCGCATGAGAAAGATAGGGAACATGGTGCATCAACTCATGCTGGGTTTCCAGAGCTATATTGTGGGCTTTTTCCACATTCAGTTTTGGATTTAATGCAATGGTCAGTTCGGCAAAAAGCTGGTGTCCCAGCCACCGCACGCGTATGGATGAAAAACCTTTTACTTCCGGGACATGGCTTAAGGCATGCATGATTTCGTCTATAACGTCAGGGTCAACACCGTCAATCAGCCTTGTAAAAACGGACTTTCCGGAATCCCAGACGATTTTTAAGATCATGAAGGTAATGAGAAGGCCGATGACCGGGTCCGCCATTGGAAAACCGAGGCCCACCCCTATGGCCCCGGCAAAAACCGCCAGGCTCGTTAATCCGTCAATCCGGGCATGATGGCCGTCGGCGACAAGCGCGGCGCTGCCGATCTTCCTGCCCGTTTTTATCCTCATCAGCGCGGCCGCCTCATTCCCGGTAAAGCCGATGATGGAAGCGGTCATAACCGCCCAGAGATTTTTAACGGCCGCCGGCTTAATGATTCTTTCAATAGACTCATAGCCCGCTATGACCGCGCTCGCGAGTATGATCAATACTATAAAAACTCCCGCCAGGTCTTCCATACGCCCATAGCCGTATGTAAAGCGCTTTGTCGGCTTCTTTTTTGAAAGCGCAAAGGCGATCCAGAGGGCTATTCCGGTCAAAGCATCGCCGGCATTATGGATCGTGTCCGCGAAAAGCGCGATACTTCCGGAATAGAATACAATAAAAATTTGAAATAACGCCGTGGAGAGTAAAATCACAAAAGACAATTTGACAGCCCGGATGCCCTGCTCCGTATTTATTATGGAAGGATCAATAAAGCCATGGATGTGTTCATGTTTGCCGCTTTTTTTTACAGGATTATCATTATTCATAATTTTCTGACAGCCAATTTTCATATGTCAGCAGAATAATAGGCCTCATTCTTCTTTCAGCAGTTTTTCCTTTTCGCCTTTTTCCTCATCAATGACGTTCTTGAGCCAGGCTTTTGCGGCTTCTTCATCATCCGAATCAAAAGTCTTGATATACCGCTTGTCCCTGCCCGCCATGGACAGCGCCACATTATACAGCACCTGCATTTCTTTTGTCATCCCGACAACGGCGGTCGCTTTTGAAAAATCGGAATTATAGCGGGAAAAATTGGTAAAATCCCTGATTGTTTTCATATTATAATGCATACCATGCACATTGACTAAAAAAAGGACGCTTTCATGTTCGCATTTCGCGACAAAAGCCTTGCAGATGCTGATAAAGTCGGGTATTTCCTCATTTTGTATCTCTTTAAAGTCCAGATAAAGAAGATTCAAACCCTCATACTGAATATAAAATGGTTTTCTTTCCGTCATTTTACCCCCCTGAAATTTCATATATACAAAATTAATCCGGTCTTTTTAATTCGGCCTTTATTATATTTCCACATCAATCTTCGGCAATCCTATCTTAAACCCGGCCATTGTCCAGTCGCCCTGGTTCCTCGGCGTGAATATCTTTCCATAAGTCCCGTACAGGCTCCGGTTCGCTTCGATCACAAATGCGCACTGGATATAGCCCATACCCGCCGAAAAATGTTTTTCACCGGGATCTTTTTCCCTTTTTAATTCCGCCCTGAGCTGGCTGTATGCTAAGGCAAAATAAGGATAAAAAGATGAATGCACGCCGTTTACTATCATCATAAAATACAGGGAGAGATTCCAATAATCCTCAAAGTTTTCCTTGACGGCGTTATTCCAGAGCTTTTTAAATTCTTTTTGATGATAATCCTGTAGAAAAATTTTTAAAATCGTGTCGGAACAATCGCTGAAGTTCTTCATTTCGAACTCCTGCCGGAGGTCAAACTGGGCTATCGCCTGCCCCGCCTCAATCCTTTTCTGGATCATTGACTGGGTCTGCTTCTGGATATGCCCATAGTTCTCAATCTCAATATGAAGCTCATTCTCCTTGACCTGCATATGAACAATGACATGGATTTCAGGATACTTATAAAGCAGAGGCGTATTTTCTCCCTTCAAACAATATTCTTCATTCAATATTTGACGCATCAGCGAAAGCGGGGCGCATTCGGCATCTTCTTTTATAAGGCCCAGCTTTTTTGCGATAAGGGTGATATTTTCTTTTTCACCGTTTTTGACTATTTCCCTGAGAAGGGTATCGATCTTCTGCGATACATCAGGAATAAACGTGTCGCAGATCGCGTGAATCCTTTCAAAAACGAATGGCGGCTGCGAAGAGAAAAAAGCCAGCGCCAATTCCTTTTCTTTCTTGGCAAGCTGCATGATATCCAGGAATTTTTTCCCTTTAACAGGTATATCATTCAAAATAAACTCATTAGGACCAACTGTAAGAATCAAAGGAAAATGGACCTTTTTGTCAACAAATTTTTTTAACACAATTTTCCTTCCCTTACGGGTTTTTTATATTTTAAATCATAACTTACATTCCCGCAAAATTATTTTATCTTTTTATTTCGGGTAAAACATTGTAGAATATATTCAGGAATTTTAAAATACATTATCTCCTTTTTAAAAATGGAGGAAAATATGGAAAAATTCCTGAAATATATGGCCGTCACTGGATTTGTTCTATTTATATTTATCAGGAAAATTAAAAAAAGGGGGTGTAAAATTTATTCAACGCCCCTTTTTTCATTTAGCTTCCACATTTTGGACACGCCATAAGATCCACTTCAATGACTTTCTGGATGAGCCGCACCCATGCTTGATTAGTTTTTTTCTTTTTAGCCCCAACATCTTCCGGACTTTTTTCTTCCGTCGGAATATCTTGAACTGTATCCGCCGCCTTAAATTTTTCCAGCCTGTCTTCCGCCGTATTTTTATCAGAAGCCCGTCGAACTTAAATCAGCTTTATAATACCTGTTTTTGAAGAAAATCCATAACAAGAGAGATGAAATTTTTATTGGTGGTTGGAGATACAATGTCCCCCGCAAGGATATGATCTTTAGCTTCGCTGAAATTAACAATTGATTTTCGTTCGCTCCCTAAAAGCTCAAATACACGCTTTATATCCGGGATAGATAATACATTATCATTTTCCGTATATACACATAATACAGGTATTTTTATAGATTTAAGATTTATTTTTTTTACTAAATTTACAGTTTTCATCATTGATTGAACTGCCTGTGACCTGTAACGCGGCGTCCAGTACCTTCCATGCAGCTCATTGACAGGTTCAAATTGAGTATAATATTTACCGAGTATCATCCGGGCCAAAAGCCTTCCGCCTGGTAAAAGAAAGAGATTTGATCTTTTATCAGCCAGCCCAAAATTGGGAGACAGAATAATGAGCGCCGCACTCTTTTTATCATCAGCAGCAAGCCAGGCTGCAAGCGGGGCACCCGTTGAATATCCGACCAATATTACCTGATTTCCTATTGCATTGCCGATGGCATACGCCTCATGAACGTCGTAAAGCCAATCCTTCCATTTTGCCTCTTTTAAGGCATCCCCATTCAGGCCGTGGCCTTTCAGACGTGTATAAAACAGATTCGCTTTAATTTTTTTTGCGATATCATCAAAAACCGGGGCAGTCTCCTGACGGCTTGCCGTGAATCCATGGATGTAGACAATAGAGAAAGGAGTCTTTTTTCCTGCTCCCGATGCCCAATATATTATTTTCTCTGTTCCAGGAATAATACCGGGAATTGATGCTTCCCCTTTTTTTAACCAGTCATCCAGAGCCTCTATCTCCGGTAAAGCCATCTTATCACTTTCATTCTTCATGCATAGATTTTATAACTGTGTGTAATATTAAGCAATCAATTCAAAAAAAATTTCAAAGCAGGATGAATGGCTGTTTTTAGCGATCACTAAGACCGGAATAAATGTTAGAAATTGTTATCACCGCCGGATGTGGCGGCTCAAAGAAAACCAGCCCGCTGTTGATGTACCCCAAATTGGGAGTTTTAAAACGGGAGCGCCGGTCGGGTTTCCTGTTGACGATAAAAATATATACAAAGAACACGACGAGAATTAATAATTGTTAGGAAATATTATATTCAGAGGCGGGTAAAAAACGTAATAAATAATCGAGAAAAACCAAAAAAAGTCGATTTTTTAATAAAAATGAACTGTTAAAAAAAACATTTAATTAACCACGGAGTTCACCCTTCGGCAGGCTCAGGACAGGCGCCGAACACAGAGATATTATAATTTATTGTAGAGTTTTTGTCAAATGTTGTGTATGACATACCCTCTCATTTTTTTATGCTGCCTTTTTTACAAGCTCTCCGTTCTCAAAAACAGCGCCTTCCAATACAAGGCTAATCTTTTCATAACCTCTTAATTTTCTCCATCGCCTGGATGCCTTATCCAGTAATTTATAGACCATTATTAGAATCGTTTCCCTGGTTCCGCAGCCTCTCATCTTTTTAGTTCTTAATCGAACTGTAGAGAAGGTAGATTCTATTACGTTTGTCGTACGGATATGTACCCAATGTTCCGCCGGACAGTTATAAAATTCGATCATAAGCTCCCAATCCTTTTCTAAACATTCGACAGCTGCTGGATATTTAGGATTAAAAACCGCCTGGAATAATTCAAAAGCTTTGATAGCATTATCCTTATCAGGAGCATTGCATATCTCATGAAGCATCTCTTTTGCCTTTGACTGTAATACTTTGGGCAGCTTGTTTAGAATGTTCTTTATCTTATGAACCCAGCATCTCTGCCATCTGGATTCAGGATATACTTCTTTGGCTGCTTTCCAGAATCCAAGGCTTCCGTCTCCGATAAAAAGAATAGGACCTTTCAAACCTTTTTCTTTTAGGTTTCTTAATATCCCTAACCAAGTCTCGGAATTCTCTCTGTAACCTTCTTCAACAAGAATAATCTCCTTTTCACCATTCTCATTGGCTCCGATCATTACAAGAGTGCATAAACGGTCTTCGCTGCCCTGTACATTGAAGTAAATGCCGTCAACCCATATATAGCAATACTTTTTATCGCTTAAATCGGATGTCCGCCACTCATCATATTCTTTACCCCATCCTTGTTTCATTCTGCTTATACTTGAGGCTGATAATCCTTTCGCTTCTTCACCAAGCAATCCTCTCAAGGCATTCTCCATATCCATCTCTGAGACTCCATAGAGATACAACAATGGAATGGCTTCCTCAATTCTCAGGCTTTTTCTCATATACGGCGGTACTATTAGGCTTTGAAAATTGTCGCCTCCGAGTCGGTTCCTTGTTCTCGGAATACATACATCAATAGCCCCTCCACCAATGAGAATCTGACGGGCTTTATGATACCCATTTCTTACTATTGCCTTTCTCCCGTCTTCGATAGTTAAATGCTCTCTCTCCTGAAGAAACCCATTAATTTCATCTTCCAGAGCCTTCTTGATTATTTCCCTGGCCCCGATCCTTGCCAATTCTTCAAGACATAAAAATTCTACTGTTTCATCTTGATTAAAAGCCTGTAAGAGCTTAAAATCTTCGTTGTGCTTCGGCATATGGCGTATTCCTCCTTTTGTTTATTGTCGTAAATAAATTATAGAGGGTACGCCATCTTTTTTATAATATTTATTCCTATACACAACTTTCTATTATAACTCTTTATTGTAAGTCAATGAGTTAAAACAATTCACTCTTTGCGCTCCGTCTCCGTGGTGAAATTTCAGGTTTTGGGTATCTGCGCACAGTTAATTTAATAGTTTTCACACAGTCTGTGAGCTAGTCGAAGTGTTGCCGAAGCATTGCCGAATTTATATCATAAAATATAGTCTACGGCTGAAGGTTGCGTTATTATAGCAATGATTTTCATTTTGCTGTCCGCGTTATTTATCTTTATTTTTAAAACCGGGTCCGTAGGCATCATGATCGCCAATTTCATTGACGAATCCTGGCGGGCCGTTGTGAATTATCTGCGGTTTCATTTTAAGAGAAGTATTTAGCTGAAACATCTTATTTTAATGGCACTCGACCCTTATTTTTTAAACCGTTTCCTTAATCTTCCGGCTTCGCTATGTTTGCCCTGTTTTTCATATAATTTACTACTATATTTATGGACTTTTCACACTGTCTGTGGACCCATCGAAGCATATTGTGATAAACTATTCCCGGTTTTTTCATCGAGTGATAATATCTGTTCAGAATTGTCTGCAGAAAATCCGGGTTCATTGAAAAAGCCCGCTTTTTTTTATCACAGAAATCATAAACAACAAAGCTTTTATATTGATAATCCGCTATAAAAAACCGTCATTATTTTTTTATATTTTATGTATAACTGAAGCGGGAAGAGAAGTTCGATGGGAAGTTCATGATCAGTACTTCAATGATTCGATACAGCTGGAAGATATCGCATTGGGGTATAAGCAGATGTTAAAGATTGATCGGGTATTCAGTGGAAAATTCCATTCCGGGCCGATGAACGTGAATAGCAAAGAAAAGGGGCATCGGGAAACACCCGAAGCCCCTTTCTTTACGCCAAGTATTAGTTATGAGTATCCCTGCCTGGGAACCGAATCCCTCAGCTTACGGTTGGGTCACAGTATTCATTTGTAATGTTACCGCAGTCTGTGCCAACAGCCTGCCGTTCACTGTCGCGCCGGTAATCAGGGAGATCGCTGTAGAAGAAAGTACTATTCCCTCGATGTGCGATGCCGCACCAAGCGTACAGGAAACGGTCTGCCAGAAAATGTTCTTGGCCTGTGCGCCGCCGGTCAGGATTACTTTTACATTAGCAGCCATAGAAAGAACGCCCGCACTCTGGAAGATCCAGACATCATCAGGACCGCCATTGAGAGTGACATCACTGTTTATCAAAACCCCTGTGCCCCACTTGTAGAGCCCGGGAGTGAGAGTTAACCCGCTAATATTTCCAGCTCCAAATTCGATGAAATTGGGATTTGTACGCCCGGCAGCATCATTGCACGCTGTCAGCATGTCGCTTACAGCAATGGTCAGGATAGAAGGAGTTGGCGACGTATAGTCTGCCGCATACACCTTTCCGGTAACCTGACTGGAAGTTGAAAATGTACCTGTGCTATCCAATATTAATCCGAATCCCGTAATGGCGCCGGAAGCGATCGGGCTCACGCCGATGTCGCCGGTTATTACTGAGGTCGGAACGGTAGTGATCCCTGATCCTGCCAGAACCACAAAATTGCCGGCTGTTCCAAGGCTTACCGGCGCCTGGCCTGTCGAGTAACTTGCCTTTAAAGTGGAACTCGCGGTGCTCGCGGCGGGCGTAGATGCGTTAGGCGTTGTTGAACAAGCTGTTAAAGCGAACGCGCAGACTAACAAACTGATTGTAATAATTTTCTTCATAATTTTCTCCTAAATATTTTTTATACAACACAAAAACCGAAACCCTAAAAACAAAAAGAACCCTGATTATCTCATGTTATTTCTCCTTCAATAATAATTAATTCACGTCAACTTTAAAATAAAACTCTCATGTTCGTTCATGCCGATTTTTCCTTTAACGAATGGTGAACAAGCTTATATAGGCAATATCCATGCCAGCATATTCCTTTATGGTAAAAAAGGAATTATACAAACATATTACCGGATGAAAATAATTCACCGGCAGAAGCAATGATATGTAAAAAAGCATCGGAAAAAGCGAGTAACTTTGGAGACTAAAAATAATGCGTATATGTCTGTATATTAAAGAATAATGCCAATAATCAAACATAATTTACCCCAATAAACAGTCTCAATTTCAGACGCTTTTTTGGGGTAAATTAAGAAGCTTAAATTCAAACGGTAAGCGGATTAATGTTTTTTAATAAATTACTTCAGGAGATTACCGGTATCAGGTTTTAATTCCCGAATGTATGTTATCAGACAACACTGCGCATGTATTCATACGGGATTAAAAAATTTCAACGGCTTAATTCCTCTTATTGTTCCAAAGAAATGAAAAAATCGATATCTTATTTGTATAAATTAAATATTTTTATTATATTTAATTATTGAAATTGAAAAAGTTGCGGTTAGCGCAGGTAATTCCTGAAATTGATTAAATTGGGGGATTGTAATGAGCGCTGATGTAAAAAAAAACATCCTGGTTGTTGAGGACGAAGAAAATATCTTAAAAGACATATCTCAGACGATCGGGGGCTTCGGTTATGGCGTTTTTACCGCTAATACCGGTGAAAAGGCCGTTGAAATCGGGGTTAATAACGAATCAATCAACCTCATTATCATGGATATCAATCTCGGCAATGGGATTGACGGCACCGAGGCCGCGCGGATAATTCTATCAAAAAGGAATGTTCCTATTGTCTTCTTTACTTCAACCATTGATCAGGAGCTGGTGGAGAAAGTAAGCGGTATTACCCGCTATGGATATGTTCTCAAGAATTCCGGGGAATTTATCCTGAAATTATCCATAGAGATGGCTTTTGAATTGTTTGAAGCGAACAGGAAAAATGAAGAAACAATGGAGTCCCTTTTACTTTACCGCAATAATCTGGAAGAACTGGTACTGAAAAGGACGCAGGAAGTGCAGGCCAGCGAGGCCCGCTACCGGCTGATCGCCGATTTCGCCGTTGATTGGGAATCTTACTCCAATGTATCAGGTGAAATTACTTATTTGAACAAAGGGTTTGAGAGAATAACCGGTTATACCGTCGAAGAACGGCTGTTAAATAAAGTTACATTTGAAGACCTCTGTTTTACGGAAGACCTGCCGGCCATTCAGGAAAAAATGGACGAAGTTTTTGTGCATAAAAAGATAATCACCAATTTCCAGCACCGGATCAAGCATAAAAACGGGTCTGTCCGTTATGTGTCATTATCTTCAACACCGGTAATAACTGATACCGGCTCTTTCGCGGGGGTCAGGTCCAGCATCCGCGACATAACGGAATTGAAAAAAATGGAACACGAAAAAATGATCCGGGACAATTATTTTATCAATATCCAGAAGCTTGTGTCGCTTTCATCGCTTTCATCGGCAATTGCGCATGAAATCAGGCAGCCTTTGCAGCTGATTAAGGTACTTACCGATACCATTTTACTCAGGTACAAAAAAAACTCGGCTTTAAACGAAATGGACCGGAAAAACCAGGGTAATTTAATAGAATTGTCGAATGGCGTATTGAGAATAGACAAAATCATCGACAGTATGTACCGGTTATTCAAAACAAGCGATAAGGTGGATTTGCAGTATCTCAACATCGATTCCATAATGGAAAATATGGTCAAAAGTTACAAGCTGAAAAATAACATCCTTCCGATTGAGATAGAATTGGTCATGCAAAAATATCCGTCTCGAATTTACGGGGATGAGATATTGATCGAGCAGGTTGTCACAAATATCATCAACAACGCCGTTGATGCGCTGAATTCCGTTCAAGATGACGGGAAAAAGATAACCATCCGGACATGGAGCGAATCCAATGATGTAATTATGGAAATCAGCAACAATGGGCCCTTAATCCCCGAGCATATTAAAGATAAAATATTTGATCCGCTGATCACCACGAAAAAAAATCCGGATTCCATGGGTATGGGGCTTTTTCTGGTCCAGAATATTGTCAAGGCAATGAATGGGAAAATTGAGGTTTACGTGAATGAATTGAATGAAACAACCTTCCGGATTGTCTTTCATTAAGGTGGTCCTAAAAATCGCGCAAACTTGTACCTTTAGAATAAAATAGCGTATAATCATAGTTGTACGAAAGTTACCGGGAACGGGGTTGGCGAACCACGGAAGGCACTGAATACACGGAATGAGAACGTGATAGTTTTTTCTGTGCTTTCCGTGTTTTCCGTGGTTACACCTGCCGTTAAGAAAGAGGATGGTTGAATGAAAGCGTTGATAGTGGATGACGAAGTAAAACTTTGCGAGGCTTTAGAGGGTTATCTTCAGGAAATTGAAGGGCTTTCGATAGACAAAAGTTACGACGGCAAAGACGCGTTGGAGAAAATCTGGCTCAATAATTATGACCTGGTTATCAGTGATATAAACCTTCCCTATATCAATGGCCTGGAATTGTTGAAAAAGGCCCGGAAAATGAACCCTAAATTGAAATTTATCCTGATATCCGGGATCGATAGCGTTATTGAATCCATCAATTCCATTGAGCTTGGCGTAACTGATTTCCTGACAAAACCAATCGATACGGGCAAATTGGCGGGTTTGATTGAGACTATCAAGAAGGAAGTTTCTGTTTCCGGAAAAAATGACCTGGCGGGTGGTTGGCCGGAAATAGTGAACAGGCGCTTTATCAGCCAATTTGAAGAGAATAGCGGCGCTTTTATTCATATTAGCAATAACCATAACCTCATAGCCGCTTCGCTGCCTATGAAAAACATTTTAAAAAAACTCGACAAACTTCGTGATTACCCTGAAATTCCAGTTTTAATAGAAGGAAAAACGGGTGTCGGCAAGGAAGTGGCCGCCCAATACCTGCATTTCGGCATAACCGGCGGCGATAAACCCTTTGTTGCCCTCAACTGCGGGGCCATTTCAAAAAACCTGTTTGAGTCGGAGCTTTTCGGTTATGATAAAGGGGCTTTTACAGGCGCGGACCCAAAAGGTAAAGACGGCAAAATAAAGCTCGCGGAAAACGGAACGCTGTTTCTGGATGAAATTACGGAAATCTCCCTGGAAATGCAGGTGAAATTGCTCCGGGTAATCCAGGAGAAGGAATATTACAAAGTGGGGGGCACAAGGCAGTATCCGGTGAATGCCAGAATTGTTTGCGCCGGCAACCGTTCCATACCAAAACTGATCCATGAGGGAGAATTCCGGGAAGATCTTTATTACAGGCTGAATGTCTGCAAAATCCTGGTCCCATCGCTTAAACAAAGGAAAGAGGATATTGCGCCATTGGTATTTCATTTTATGGAGCAATTCAATCATCAAAATCATACCAACATCTGGGAAATTACAGGGGAAACACTTGTATTCCTGGAAAATTGCGAATGGCCGGGCAATATCAGGGAATTAAAGAACGCGGTATTTAAGGCGCTGCTTTTTAATGAAAAAAGTTACATGTCGCTGGACAACTTCAATTTTTTAGGACAGCGTAAAAAGGCAGACGCAGAGACGCAGAATTCTGCGTCTCTGCGTCTGGACGCAGAAAAAGTTGTCCTTCCCGAACTCCCTTTTTCTCTTGAGGAATTCAACCATAAAGTCATTGAAGCCGCCCTGGTTAAATTCGGCAATAATAAGACAAAAGCGGCGGAATTCCTGGGGCTGAACCGGGTCCAGATGTATTACCGCTATAAATCAAGAAAAGACAAGAAAGAATAAACCCGTAGAGACGTGATTAAAGCTGCTGAATAGTACCCGGAACTTCGCCCATAATGCGCCCATAAATTTGGAAATTTTTGCCGGCCCGTTAAGCCACCGGGATTATTTTATTCGGTTCATTATAATTTTTCCACTGTGCGGCCGGGCAAGGCCGGCCGGTCCAGCGGGTGGAAACCCCGCTTCGGAAGGCAGGTCAGCCGCCGAAAAGCAAGGAGGTAGAAAATGTTCGGGGAAAAAACCGTAACAAAATCCCAGGAATACGCCGAAAGCATCATCAACACCGTCCGTGAACCCTTAATTGCTCTGGACCAGGATTTAAGGGTGGTCTCCGTCAGCCGTTCCTTCTATGAAGTCTTTAAGGTAAAACCTGAAGAGACCGTGGGACAGCTTATTTATGACCTGGGCAATAAACAGTGGGATATCCCCAAGCTGCGGGAACTGCTGGAAACCATCCTTCCCCAAAAAGCAACTTTTGATAACTATGAGGTTGAACACGATTTTGCCACCATTGGCAGGCGCATAATGCTTTTGAATGCCCGGCAAATTCAAAGAGTGCTGGGAAAAGAGCGGATCATTCTCCTGGCCATCGAGGATATTACCGAGCGCAGGGAGATAGAAAACGGGCTGGAAAAAGCCCGTAAAGAACTGGAAGCAACTAAAATATCCGAAGATGAAGCCCGCGAATACGCCGAGAGCATCATCAACACCGTGCGTGAACCCTTAATCGCTCTGGACCAGGATTTAAGGGTGGTCATCCGTCAGCCGTTCCTTCTATGAAGTCTTTAAGGTAAAACCTGAAGAGACCGTGGGGCAGCTTATTTATGACCTGGGCAATAAACAGTGGGATATCCCCAAGCTGCGGGAACTGCTGGAAACCATCCTTCCCCAAAAAGCAACCTTTGATAACTATGAGGTTGAACACGATTTTGCTACCATTGGCAGGCGCATAATGCTTTTGAATGCCCGGCAAATTCAAAGAGTGTTGGGAAAAGAACGGATCATCCTCCTGGCCATCGAGGACATCACCGAGCGTAAGGAGATAGAAAATGGTCTGGAAAAAGCCCATGAAGAGTTAAAGGAGTTGGCCGCCGAGTTAAAACGTACCGCCCGGGTAAAATCTGAATTTTTGGCCAACATGTCGCATGAGCTCAGGACCCCGCTTAACTCCATTAACGGTTTCTCTGAGGTATTATACGACGAGACTTTCGGACCGCTTAATGAGAAGCAGAAGAAATACGTTAATAATGTTTTAACCAGCGGAAAGCACCTTCTCTTACTGATAAATCAGATACTTGATATGGCAAAAGTTGAAGCCGGAAAGATGAAGCTGGCATTATCCAGCTTACCCATGAAAAGCTTGTTAAATGAGATTTCAATGCTGGTAGCGGATATGGTCAGTAAAAAGAAGCTTCAAATGTTGCTTGAAATAGCCGAAGATCTGCCGAATATTGAGGCGGATGAGCTCAAGGTAAAAGAGATAATTTACAACCTGCTTTCAAACGCAGTTAAATTTACCCCCGAGGGTGGTAAAATTGGCATGCGGGCGAAGAAAGCCGATTCCGAGATAGAAATAGTGGTCTGGGATACGGGGGTCGGTATCGCACCTGAAAACATGGGGAAAATATTTGAAGGGTTTTTCCGTGTCGATACTCCATATTCCCGGGTAACTGAGGGGACCGGACTCGGTTTACCGCTCTCTAAAAAGCTGGTTGAGCTGCACGGCGGGAAGCTTTCTGTAGAATCAGAGGGGCTAAATAAAGGCACCTCGGTCCGGTTTACTTTGCCTATTATATCCAGAGAAGGTGGTGTGAGATGAAGAAGAAAGCATTAGTTGTCGATGATAATGGAAACAATCTGATGCTGGAAAAAGACCTTTTGGAGGTCGCCGGCTTCGAAGTATTTGAAGCTGAAAATGCTTCCAGCGGAATTGCCATTGCCAGGAAAGAAAAACCGGATATTATAATTATGGATGTGCGGCTTCCGGATATGCGCGGTTCCGAAGCCGCCAGGATATTACGTCAAGACAAAGAGACGCGCGATATTCCCATTGTTTTTGTAACTGCTTCTGTAATGGCGGAAGGCAGGGAAGAGATAAAAGACATAACTAACACCGGATTTATAGGTAAGCCGATAAATACGCGCACCTTTGCGAAAGAAATCAGTCAATTTATTAAGTGAGTTTTCTAATATGTTGAAAAGTCAAATTCAAAAGAGATAGAGGATGAAAGACAAACCGGTAATCTTAGTTGTTGATGACCAGCCCCAAAACATTGAACTTCTCGAAGCATATCTTGTTCCGCAGGGTTATGAAATTGTCAAGGCGGCAAACGGTGAAGAAGCGCTGGGGAAACTTTCCGGTAATCAAATCGATCTGATTCTGCTGGACGTAATGATGCCCGGCATGGATGGTTTTGAAGTTACCCGCAGGGTCAGGCAGGATAATACACATCGGCTGCTTCCGATAATCCTGGTTACCGCATTGCGGGAAACGGAAGACCGGGTAAAGGGAATTGAAGCCGGTTGTGATGATTTTATTTCAAAGCCTGTTGATAAGATGGAGCTTTTAGCCCGGGTCCGGTCCCTGCTAAAGGTCAAGGCCTACAACGACTTGATGAGTAATTACCGGAAAGAGCTGGAAGCAACTAAAATATCCGTAGATGAAGCCCGCGAATACGCCGAGAGCATCATCAACACCGTGCGTGAACCCTTAATCGCCCTGGATCAGGATTTAAGAGTAGTCAAAGTCAGCCGTTCCTTTTATGACGTCTTTAAAGTAAAACCTGAAGAGACCATGGGACAGCTTATCTATGACCTGGGCAATAAACAGTGGGATATTCCCAAGCTGCGGGAACTGCTGGAAACCATACTTCCCCAAAAGACAACCTTTGACAACTATGAGGTTGAACACGATTTTGCCGCCATTGGCAGGCGTATAATGCTTTTGAATGCCCGGCAAATCCAAAGAGTGTTGGGAAAAGAGCGGATCATTCTCCTGGCCATCGAGGATATCACTGAACGCAAGCAGGCAGAGGAAAAGATCCAGCAGATGGCCTTCCATGATTTCCTGACGGGTCTTCCCAACCGGAAGCTCTTCTTCGATCGCCTGGGCATTGTCTTGGCCCATGCCCGGAGAAATAAAAAAAAAGTAGGAATCGCGATGCTCGACCTCGACAATTTCAAGGATGTGAATGATACCTTTGGCCATGATGCAGGGGATATACTTCTCAAAGCAACGGCAGAGAGGCTAAGTGTGGCGCTGAGAAAGGGTGATACCGTTGCGCGCTTCGGCGGCGACGAGTTTGTACTGATCCTTCCTGACCTGGAGGTAATAGAAGATGTGATCCGGGTTGCACAGAAGATCGTTGACAGGTTTCGTGAGCCCATCCTTATTAACACTCATCAACTCGTTGTGACAATGAGCATCGGCATCGCTGTCTATCCCGATGATGGAATGGATGAAGGTATCCTCCTGAAAAATGCCGATATCGCCATGTATCAAGCCAAGCAGGCAGGGCGGGCCCGGTACCAGCTCTGTAAAAAGTCTAATTCAAAAGAGGATAGAAGATGAAAGACAAACCGGTTATCTTAGTTGTTGATGACCAGCCCCAAAACATTGAACTTCTCGAAGCGCATCTTGTTCCGCTTGGTTATGAAATTGTCAGGGCGGCAAACGGTGAAGAAGCGCTGGGGAAACTTTCCGGCAATCAAATCGATCTGATCCTGCTGGACGTAACAATGCCCGGCATGGATGGTTTTGAAGTTACCCGAAGGGTCAGGCAGGATAATACACATCGACTGCTTCCGATAATCCTGGTTACCGCATTGCGGGAAACGGAAGATCGGGTAAAAGGAATTGAAGCCGGTTGTGATGATTTTATTTCAAAGCCTGTTGATAAAATGGAGCTTTTAGCCCGGGTCCGGTCCCTGCTAAAAATCAAGGCCTATAACGACTTACTGAGCAAAAAGCAGCGAGAGATCGATTCGGATTTCCAGCAGGCGACACTGGTCCAGAAGACCATCCTGACGCCGAAAAGCGTCTACGGTTCGATCGAAGGCCTGGAGATCGGCATCCATTACCTGCCGATGAATGGAAACATCAGCGGGGATTATTACAATATCAGCCCGATGAAGAACGGGATTGCCTCAATACTGATCGCGGACGCTTCGGGCCATGGCATCCATGCGGCTTTATCGACCATGCAGATTGACCTGTTGAACCGGGATAGTTTGTCGGTAAAGTATCCGGATGAGCGGATGGAACAAATCAACCGGCAGATGGTGGAACGGCTTTCCAGTAAGAACTTCTTCACCGGTTTCCTCGCCCATGTGCACCAGGACAGGCTCTATTATTCATCTGCCGGCCATCCCACCCAATTCCTGGTGCATCCATCCTCCGGTGAGATTGTCCCTCTGAAAACCCGTGGTATGGTGATCGGAATGTTCGATGATTGCGTTTATGAAATGAAAGAGGAGAAAATCACTAAAGGGGACGGACTGTTCCTCTTCACGGACGGAATATTCGAAGAGTTCAACAGTAAATGTGAGGAATGGGGTGAAGCCGGTCTTAAGTCATTTCTGAGCGGCAGAATGGGAAAACTGGCCGGGATGCCGGTAAATCAGTGGGGTCAGATGCTGCTGGATGAAATGAACCGCTACCGTGAGGATATCCTGATCAACGATGATATCACCATTGTCTGTGTCAGAATGATCTAATACCAAGTTGCAATCAATATAGAGCAACTTTTGTGCAGAACTCAGCTATGCTGAGGAGGGAGCACAACCTATAGTTGCTCTTTGATTGCAACTTGGTATAAAAGCAATTCTCCCCATTCCGGGATAAAAACAAACTCCCTATTATGTATGAAGTCCAAGGCTTTGTATTTAGTACCTGTGCGGAAATCGGCATTTCAAATTCATAAAACAAAAATTTGCCGCATACAGTCCGGATTTTCTAAAAATTCCATTTATAACTGAAACGGGAAGAGAAGTTCGATGGGAAGTTCATGATCAGTACTTCGGATGATTCGATGCCTGTGGAAGATATCGCATTGGGGTATAAGCAGAAGTTAAAGATTGAACGGGTATTCAATGGAAAATCCCATTCCGGGCCGATAACCGTGAATAGCAAAGAAAAGGGGCATCGGGAAACACCCGAAGCCCCTTTCTTTACGCTATATATTAGTTATGACTGTCCCTGCCTGGGGACCGAATCCCTTAGCCTACTTTTGAGTCACTGTACTGGAGTCTAATGTCACAGCAGTCTGTGCCAACAGTCTGCCGTTCACTGTCGCGCCGGTATTTACCACAATCGATGTTTGATCCAGAATATTTCCATTGAAAACAGATGTTGTGCCAAGTGCCGTTTGGCCGGCGACTACCCAGAAGATGTTCTTCGCCAGTGCACCGCCGCTTAGGATAATATGTTTAGCAGCGCTGATATCGAGAGTCCCTGCTATCTGGAAGATCCAGACATCATCAGGACCGCCGTTGAGAGTGACATCGCTGTTTATCAAAAGTCCGGTGCTCCATTTGTAGAGACCGGGAGTGAGTGTCATCCCGCTAATATTTCCGGCTCCAAGTTCAATATAATCCGGTAAAGTCCGCCCGGCCGCATCGTTGTACGCAGTCAACATGTCGCTTACAGCAATGGTCAGGATAGAAGGAGTTGGAGACGTATAGTCTGCCGCATACACCTTTCCGATAACCTGGCCGGATGTCGAAAATATACCCGTGCTATCCAGTATTAATGAGAATCCCGTAATGGCGCCGGAAGCGATCGGGCTCACGCCGATATCGCCGGTCACTACGGAGGTTGGAACGGTTGAGATCCCTGATTTTGCAAGAATCACAAAATTACCGGCTGTTCCAAGGCTTACCGGTAATGGACCTGCCGCTATAGCTGCCATTGTTACGGAACTCGCAGGCGCAAATGCGGAAGGCGTTATTGAACAAGCTGTTAAAGCGAACGCGCAGGCCAGCAAACCGATTGTAATAATTTTCTTCATAATTTTCTCCTAAATTTTTTCATAAAACACATAAACCGAAACCCTAAAAACAAAAAGATTACTGATTACCTCATGTTATATCTCCTTCATTATTATTTAATTCCCTTACCGCCGCGTCACACACAAGCGTGGCGCGCAGAACAATCTAATTCACGGCAACTTTAAAAAGAACTCTCATATTCGTTCATGCCGATTTTTCCTGTATCGAATGGTGAACAAGCTTATATAAGCAATATCCATGCCAGCATATTCCTTTATGGTAAAAAAGGAATTATACAAACATATTACCGGATGGTAATAATTCACCGGCAGAAGCAATGATATGTAAAAAAGCATCGGAAAAAGCGAGTAACTTTGGAGACTAAAAATAATGCGTATATGTCTGTATATTAAAGAATAACGCCAATAATCAAATATAATTTACCCCAATAAACAGTCTCAATTTCAGACGCTTTTTTGGGGTAAATTAAGAAGCTTAAATTCAAACGGTAAGCGGATTAATGTTTTTTAATAAATTACTTCAGGAGATTACCGGTATCAGGTTTTAATTCCCGAATGTATGTTATCAGACAACACTACGTAGGGTTTCACACGGAATTAAAATTTTCAACGGCTTAATTCCTCTTATTGATCCAAAGAAATGAAAAAATCGATATCTTATTTGTATAAATTAATAGTTGCCGCAATCAAGGAACCGTTCCACGGATTCTGAAATCCTTTCGAGGTTGAACTTACCGTATTTTCCCGAATAATCCGCGTCATAACCGAACTGGAATTCCGGAAAGTGCTCCTTCAGGGTATCCCGGACCGCGCTTGGTACATAACCAGGCATAAAGGCTCCTGTGGAAAATCCCGCAATAGCCTTGTTGTTATATGGTGTTAAAAATGAGAGGAAATGGGGGAAATATTGAAGTGTTAACAAATATTTTTCTGATTCATGAGTTTATGCTCTGGTCCGGCCCACAGGCCGTTCTGGCCGCCATGCTCAACTCAATCGATAAAATGTCGGCCGGTTATTATGGAATGATGAACCTTCTCATCCAGATGCCGGTCAATCTATACTGGGGCATCGGCTTTGCCGGCATTATGATCGCCAACTTTATAGACGAATCCTGGCGGGCCGTTGTGAATTATCTGCGATTTCATTTCAATCCGAAAAAGATATCTTTATTAAGCGGCCAAATAAAAAAAGGGGGTTATAATCAATTTATAAATTTTTATTCTACTATAATAATAGAATTGACGCTTTTACCGCCGTCGGATTCTATGTCCGGATTATCCGGATCGGGGATCCAGTAGCCGTCCAGCACGAACTTATAGAGATAACGCCCCTTCCTCAGCGGAAGCTTGACGCTCCAGAGCCCCGTCTCATCTTTCTTCATTTCGGTGATGATGCCGCTCCAGCCGTTGAATGTCCCGGCCAGCGTGACAAGAACCGCGTCCGGCGCATAGAGCTTGAAAATAACACCGTCGCCGGCTAGCGCCGGGTAATTTTTCCCCTTTGTGTATGTGGTATGCGGGTTTTTAACGGCCGTCTTCGAAGAACACCCCGCGATTAAAATAAAAATAAACAAAGTGTATATTAATATGAATATTTTTTTCATATACCCCTCCTTTTACTTCGCGCCGGCAATGCTGATAGTGAGCCTGTCCGGATGCAGAAATTTCTTCGCGCATTCATTTACTTCTTCTTTTGTCACAGATGAAAGAATTTTCAGGTATTTATTAAGATAGTCCGGGTCCTGCCGGTAAAGGACAAAATTCTCAAATGTGTTCGCCTGGGAATTAATGGTTTCCAGCATGAAAGCGAAACGGGAAAGCATGCTGATCTTGGCCAGAAGGACTTCTTTTTCATAAACTCCATCCTTCTGCACCTTTCTCAGCTCATCGATAAAAATTTCAATTGCCCTGTCGACAGTCCCCGGCGCGGTCTGGATATAGCCCTGGAACGGGCACTCGCCGAGCGTTGATTCAAACCATGCTTCAGCATGATAGGAAAGGCCCAGTTTCACACGGATTGCCTGTATGAGCCGGGAGTTCATAAACCCTCCGTTCCCTACTATGGAATTCATAACGGCATTGGGAATATAGAGCGGGTCGTCATGCATCAAACCCTCCGCACCGAAACGGATGATCGACTGCTCCTTTTTGGGCATTTCTTTCTTAACAACAATGGTTTTGTCCGGAAGCGTAAGGGGCGGTACAGATACAACATTTACTTTATCGCTTCCCTTCTTCCATGAGGAAAGGAATTTTACCGCCTGCTGATACGCCTCTTCTTTTTTTATATTGCCGACGATGATCAGGACGGAACCGTTAGCCTGATAATATTTATCATAAAATTCCTGTACAGCCGGCATCATGATTTTATCGTAATCCGATTCAACGGCATCCTCTCTTTCACGGATGGGATGAAGAGGCGGATACAATAATTTATTCAGGTTTTTCTCGGCATGATAATCCGGGTCATCGACATAATCGGAATGGATCACATCCCGCTTCAGGTCATTTTTTTCCATTTCCAGCACAAGAGGCATGAATTTTCTGTCTTTCAATGAAAGGCTGACCCATTCAATGATCCTTGACAGATGTTCCGGCATACCGTTCACGGAAAATGTCGCGTAGTCCAGCGAATTGCCCCATGAGCCTTGAGCCCCTTCAGCGTCGAGGTCATTCTTCAGCTTGATAAATGGACCGCCGTCAAAAACAAGGGAAGCTGTCAGGCCTGAAAGGTCCGGCTGCCCCGGCTTCTCAAAGCCGATACCGGCATGGATTCCCAGCCGGATTGAAAGCTGCTCGTTCTGATGATTTTCCTTGATGATAATCCTGAGCCCGTTATCAAGTGTCCTGTCAAGAACATCTCCTGAAAAGCGGTCGGCCGCGGCCTTGACGTCGAAGAGCATGTTTTCCACTTCTTTTTGATATTTTTTCAATTCTTCCTGCGAACCCTCGTTATTGACGGAAACGGGCTCAGTCCTGACTGCGGCGTCATTCCTTGGTAATACAGGCTGAGATTCAATCCCGGCTTTCACGGAACTTACTTCCAGTATTCCTGTCACGGCGTTGGTCCTGTTCAGGTATTTATGGATAATGGATATTACCTCATCCGGAGTGATCTTTTTGAAATCATCCATTAATGCGTCATATGTCTTATAATCACCTTTTCTCTCAAAGGCTCCGATGATATTTCCGATATCAGACAATCTTGAATAACTTGTTTTTTCCTGAGCGAAAAACTTTTTTGTCAGCCGAGGCAGGGCTTTTTTGATATAATTTTCATCTATGGTCTCATCAATATAATACGGTTTGTCCCCTCCGAAATCGGACCACATGACCGTATCATCGGGCGTTTCATAATAACCCACCTCCCGTAAAAGATCGATGCTGGAAATGAACGAAAGCACTACCGAATCCACGTTTTTTATACTGGCCGGCGGCGCGTAATAGATGACGGAGCCGAAAGGGTCCGGCGCGACGCCCTGGACAATCACTATGTTTGTCGATCTATGAGCTGCCCTTAATACTTTTTCCTCCGCTATATTCTTTTTCTGAAGGCCGCCGAAGACATTCCTGATCTTAGCAAGAACATCCTGCGTCTTGATATCTCCGACTATAATCAAAAAAACATTGTTCGGCGCGTAAAATTTGTTATAGAATTTTTTCATATCATCGAAAGTCAGGCCGCTCACATCCTCTATTTCTTTTAATGACTCCTGTCTTCCCATCGGCAGACCATCAAAAGCCTCGCTGAACAATCTCTCATTCAGCAGGGAATCAGGCGAATTCCTGTTATTCCGTAGTTCGGATAAAACAACCATCCTTTCTTTCCGGAATTCCTCTTCATCAATTAACGCATTCTTCATTCTTTCCTTTTCAATATCCAGCGCAAGGTCCAGTTTCGAAGGCGAAAGAACTTCCCAGTAGGCTGTCGTATTGTATGCCGTCCAGCCGTTAGCCAGAGCCCCTGTTTCAGTCAGCAGTTTTGTTAGGTCGCCGCCGCGGTATTTTTTTGTCGAACGGAAAAGCATATGCTCCAGAAAATGGGCTGTCCCGACAATTCCGTTGGTCTCATTCCGCCTTCCGACTTTATACCACATGCCCACATAAACCAGAGGCGCGTTGTGCACTTCTTTTATCAATACCTTAAAACCGTTGTCCAGTTCATATTTATTCACTCCTTCCATAACGCTTATGGAATAAACAGAACCTGTGAATAATAGAAAAACAAAAAATAAACCCGTTTTTTTTATCATAATGACTCCTCATTTATTTTAAAATTCCGCCGGGTAATGGTATCAGGGGCGGTTCTGTAAAACCTCACCCCGGGTTTTGGATTTCCGCACTTTAATAAATATACAAACACAGTTCTATATTGTCAATAATTAAATCAATTAACCGCGGTTTTTGCGCAATTTTCATGCTTAACACTTTATTCATTAAATATGAGGCGGATATTAAACTGTTTAATCCAAATGGAATGCGGTTGCTGGAATTGCCGCGGTATTTCTTTTTATATTCTAACCTAAACTGAGCGATTCTTTATTAGCCGAATTATAAAAAACCATGCTAAAATAGAATGGGGTAAGGAAATGGTTGCCGCCATCCTTACCCCGAAAAAACACCCATTGGGTGCAAAAGCAGGTTAATTATGGCTGAAAAAAATAAATATTGCAAAAATGAGATTTCTGAAATTGGAATAACGGATGATCTATTAAGCGGCAGGGGAGGATTGGCATTTTTTTGCAGATACCTCAAAGGGACACACGTATTATCGCTGATTACTGGAATATTTGACGGCCTGCGGAAAAGTTCAAAAGGGCAAAAGATCGAGAATATACTAAAGCAGATATTCTGCTTTTTCGTTGACGGAAGCCAAAATACTATGACGAGGTTTGACGATCTGAAAAACAATATGGGGTATGCCGGGACAATTGAGTTCTCAAAGAATGAAATGGCATCCTCACATACAATGAAACGGTTCTTAGGCGCCGTAACGGAAAAAATGGTGAATGCTTTAGGTCATTTTTTACTGGAGTTGTTTATCTGGCGGCTCAAAATAACCCGGCCAAAGGTAATTGTACTTGGTGTTGATTCGACGGTATTAGACAATAACAGCGCGCGAAAACGGGAAGGCGTAACTCTGACATATAAAATGGTAAAAGGGTTTCATCCTTTATTGTTCTATTGGGGGCCTTATGTGATTTATTCGCTGTTTCGGGAAGGGAGCGCACATTGTAATCACGGGAATGACCTGAACGAATCGCTTGAAAAAATCATCGGAAAGATCCGTAAAGAATACGATAAAGACGTGCCGGTTATTGTTGTTTCAGATAGTGGGTTCAATGATCAGAAATACTATGAATGGATGGAAGAAAACGGACATTACTATATCTGCGGCGGTACAATGTACAACGACATCAAACTGGATTTGATCCGCAAGCTTCCGCAAGGCTGGAGCAATTTTGAGAGAAAAGGCGATGTCTGGGAATATTGTGATTTTAGAGACAAACGGGAGAAATGGAGCAAAGGCCGCCGGGCGATTTACTGTAAAAGGGCAAATAATGGAGATGAGTACCTTCTGGATTTTGCGAAACCGGATAATTTAATTTACACAAATTTATATAATCAGGAATTACTAAAAAAGGCAGGACTGGAAAAATACCTGGCGGCTAAAGAGATTATCGAACTTTATCTCTTAAGGGCGAAGGATGAATTGGTAAATCGGAGCGTGAAGGAGTTTGCGGATGAAACACTCCCTTTCAAAAGGTTTATCTCAAATGCCGCATACTATTTTCTGATGCTGATATCCCGCAATTTATTGATTGCTATGCAGGAAGACGCGCTTTCAGATAGCTTCCCAATTGGCAGTTATCCGGACACTGTAAGACGGCTTTTTATTGACATAGCCGGAAAGATCGTAAGAAGAAGCAGAAAAATTGTATTGAAATTTCGGCATGAAGTAATAGACGAATTGGGGCTATTTAAAGTTTGGGACAAATGCCTGTTCGTTGTCCCAATATAAATTATTAAAGCTAAAAAACCGGATAAGGGGGTATTGCGCTCAAAACTAAAATTTCAACAAATAAGGACCTTTTCTAAAGGGTCTTGTACTTTAAATTGGATGGGTAATATCTCACTCCTTAAAATTTCTAAAACCCCACCCGTTTAACAGGCCGATTTTTTGAATTAATAAAAGAATCGCTCAGTTTAGGTTATATTATATGCTTAAATTTCAGCAAAACTATTGACAATTCATAATGCTTACATTAAAATTTACCCGTTTGGCAAGCTTTTGTATAATAAACACAATAAATACAGCAGAGGAAGAACTTAAAAGACGGGGACAATTTAAAAAGACCTTCTATTCAAAAGCCGGAGAAAAAGGATCTTTAAAAGTAAATCACTAAAAATATTTTTATAAGGAGAGAAAGTATGAGGAAAAGTAGTCTGTTATCAGTTCTTTTGGCTCTAGTTGCAGTTGTGTTGATTGCAAGTGTTTCTTTCTCAGCAGTGAAACCTTACAACGGCGAAAAAGTGAACCTCACTATTGCCGTTTTCCCCAGCCTTGATGTCGCTTACAATGCTCTGCTGCCTGATTTTAATAAGAAATTCCCCAACATCACGGCAGAAGTGAAAGCTCTCGGTTACGGCGACCATCACAACAACCTAATCACCGTTATCGCAGCCGGTAAAGGTGCTCCGGATGTTGCAGTTATCGAAATTGGTTTTATTGCACAGCTTGGCGCAGGCGGCGGATTCGAAAACTTATTAAAGGAGCCTTATAATGCCGGCCAGTACAAGAAGAATTTTACGCCTTACAAATGGGCCCAGGCTTCCACCAGTCCGACCGAACTTGTCGCTCTTCCTGTTGATATCGCTCCCGGATGCGCATTTATTTATCAGCCCAGCTGGACTTTAAAGAAAATCAATCCATCTAAAATCGCCACTATGGCTGATCTTCTTGAAGCCGGCAAAAAATTGACGTTTGATGCCAACAAAGACGGAAAAGTTGACCATTGGCTGTTGTCTCATGCTCAATATATTTTCAATATGATCTTCTGGTCTGACAAGCAGAGATATTTTGACAAAGATGGAAGACCCGCTCTCAATACTCCCAGAATCAAGACCGCTTTCGAATGGGCAAAGAAGTTCAGAGACGTCGGCCTTGATGCCAAAATCAACGACTGGTCCAACGAATGGTATGCTATGTTCAAAGAAGGTACAGCAGCTTATGTTCCTTCCGGCGCATGGCTTTGCGGCCATTTAAAATCATGGATCGCTCCTGATCAGAAAGGTAAATACAGAGTAGCTCTTCTTCCCGCTTTAAACAAAGGAGAAAAGCGTATGATGTTAAGCCAGGGCGGCTCTTTCCTTGCTATTCCTTCCCAGATTGAAGATGTAAATAAGGCAGCCGCATGGGAATTCATCAAATTTGCCTGCACAGAAGTAAAATCCCAGGTTATTTCCTTTGAAAAAGCCGACGCTTTCCCGGCCTGGATGCCTGCATGGCAGGACAAGATGTTCTCAGAAGGCGTTGACTATCTCGGCAACCAGAAAGCAAGATTATTGTGGATTGAAATCGCAAAAGCTATTCCCGAAGTTTATGTCAATCCAAAAGACAGTTTGGCCCAGAGTATTCTGACAACAGCTCTGTTCGATTGTCTTGATGGAAAGAAAGAAATCGCACCATCTTTAGTCGATGCTCAGAAAGAACTTGAAACAAAGATGAACCAATAATAGCATACAAAATTTAATAGCAGGGTTTGCAGGTTGACACCTGCAAACCCTTTTTAATATTTAATTTCTCTGGAGGTCATTACAATGGCAACTAAAAAGTCTCTGGCGGTTAAAGGCGGCGGCGGATGGGGAACAATCGCCAGAAAGTCCGCTCCTTACGTCTTTATTGCCCCATTTTTCATATCGTTCATGATATTTTCCATTTACCCTATAGTGTACTCTTTTTATCTGAGCCTTGTGAAATGGAACGGTTCGGCCACCAACCTGCCGGATTTTGTGGGCGCTCAAAATTATCTCAATCTGCTTTTGAATGACTCACTTTTCTGGAAGTCGTTTGTTAACACCCTGGCCATGGCCGTCATCACCGCAATACCTCAGCACACCTTTGCTTTGTTTTTTGCCTTTATATTAAATCAGGGGTTTGTCAAATTTAAAGATTTCTTTAAAGGCATACTTTTTATGCCTTATGTCACATCCGCAATCGCGATCGGGCTGGTGTTCGGCGTAATCTATGGAAGAACATACGGCCTTTTCAATTACGGTCTGCTGCTTTTAGAAAAAATAGGCATAGTCGGTCCGGGAAATCTATTCCCCATATCCCCGCCTATTTTCTGGATCCGGGATTTCTGCTGGCTTGCTATTTCTTCAATATCAATATGGCAATGGACGGGATGGAACGCGATTTTTTATTTTGCCGGACTCCAGGCCATTCCCGACAGCCTTTATGAAGCGGCCCGTATTGACGGGGCTAACTGGGGCCAGGTGTTCTTTCGCATCACGCTCCCTCTGTTAAGGCCTATCATATTTTTTGCCACAACAATGACGATTATCGGGCAGATGCAGCTTTTCAACGAACCGATGATCCTTGTAGGAGGTGTGGACGCGATGCCCACGGTCTCAAACTTGGGCATGACGCTTGCCGTTTATCTTTATGCCCATGCATTTAAGTGGGGCAATTTCGGAACTGCCGCGGCGCTTTCTTATATTATGTTTGCATTCATCATCATTTTAACGGTTATTAATAGAAGAGTCCTGAGAGAAAAATAACAAAGAGGTTTATGAAATATGGCGCATCTTAAAGAAACAGCTCAATCTAAAATTATACAGAAAGATCTGGCGGGCAGTCTTCATGTCAAACAGAATCCGGCCAGGATGTTTTTCAGGCTTTTATTGATGTATTCTCCTCTGATTATATGGACGATTATTACTATCTACCCATTCTGGTATATGATAGTCGTGGCCGGTAAAAGCCAGGACCAGATTTTTTCCTTCCCGCCGCCCATGTCCATCGGAAAGGATTATATAATCCAGTTCTTGAGTAATTATCATAACTTGCTTGAAAGAATCCCCTTCTGGCGGAATTTGTGGAACAGCTTTTATATTTCTGCCATGGTCACTATCCTTTCGATCTTTTTCTGCTCTCTCGGCGGTTACGGCTTCGCGATGTATAATTTTAAAGGAAAAAATATCCTTTTCAGCTTTATGCTCATCACGATGATGATCCCGCCGCTGATCGGTATTGTGCCCTATTTTCTTATGATGAAAGCTTTCGGCTGGTATAATACGGCAAAAGCCATCTATATACCCGGCATCGCCAACGCTTTCGGTATTTTCCTTATGCGCCAGTACATTGAGGCCGCTATTCCCCTCGATCTTGTCGACGCGGCCCGCGTGGACGGAGGAACCGAGTTCTCCATTTACTGGAAGATCGTTTTTCCTTTGATCGCGCCGGTGATCGGTTCTTTCGGCATCATTACTTTCCTGGGCAGCTGGAACAATTTTTTGGCCCCGCTTATTATTTTTAACTCGAAGGAAACCTATACCATTCCCGTCTCTCTTAACGCGCTCAGAGGGCTTCAAAGCGTAGACTACGGCGGAATCATGGTCGGGACCTGTATTTCAGTTCTGCCTTTGATATTTGTATTTATCCTGATGTCAAGGCTTATCATTTCCAAAGTGACAGAAGGCGCTTTAAAGGGGTAAAAAATACCCTGTAAATTCAATTTTTTTGTATAGAAAAACCCCGCTTTATAAGCGGGGTTTTTTATTGCATAATTAAAAGTAACTCATACCTTTCTTGCATACACCTCGAAAGTATCACCCAGACGCAAAGCTTTCTGAATCATTCTTATCATAAGCCAATCCGGCAGTTTTATCCTTTCCGGATGAAGTCCGAAAAACTCAATTCTTTCTATTCTAAAGCCGTTTTCTTTCAGAAGTGTTTTTATTCCTTCCGGAGAAGGCTCAAAATAGTGCTCTTCAGGCCTCTTTTTAAAATAATCCTTTTTATTGAATAATGCATAGGCGCCGGCGGCGTTCGGCACAGCCAGGGCCAAAATTCCATTTTTATTCAGCAGTTTTACCGCTTTCTTTATCCAGGATCGCGGGTCCTCCATATGCTCAAGACAATACCAGAGCGTCACGGCGTTAAACCTTTCATTAATTTTTTCAATGCCGCTGTAACTGGAAATATTGAATCTCTTCTTCGCGAAATCCCTGGCGTATTTTGATATCTCAACGCCTTTTGAATGAAAGCCCTGAAGTTTCGCCTCGTGACAGAAAATACCCAGGGCAGAACCGATATCCAGATTGCTTTCACCGGATGGCAGTATTTTCCTTAAAATCCGCAGCCTTCGTCTTGAAATTATGCGTATACTTTTCTCATCTTCCAGATATGTTTTCCCGTATGCCTTGACATGATTATTTTGAAAATAGTCCTTTTTGTATTTTTTTGATGACTTACCCTTCCTCTCCTGATAGTTAGACCGGCAATTCAGGCAGAGATGAAGCATGTAAAAACCGCCTTTATAAATAACCTTGTTCTTTTGATTGCCGCATAGGGGACATTTCATTTTAACTCCAAAATTTTTCATATAAAGGCACCGTTCGCAAAGGCAACTAAAATTTTCATATTTTGTTTATCGGTTTTTTATTTTGATATTACCAGCATCTATTTTATATTCATACAATATATTGTTTTATCCTGGTATTAGCCAACTATTTTTTCTTTCCATGCATCGTCTTTTTTATATTCTTCCTTAACGAATTATCAGGAGATTTCCTTTCTCCAGCGGAATTAACTCATACTGCTCCAGTCCCGTTTCTTTCAACTCCTGTTCAAGCTGCTCTTCCCTGCCCTTTAATAAAAAAAAACTTGTTCTCTCAGGCGCGTGCTTTTCAGACCATTCAACAATGTTTTTCACAGACGAAAAAGCCCGGCTGATGATCACGCACTCCTTTTCAAAACGAAAACCCCGGTTCATATCGATCACATCCGCGTTCAGCTTGAGCTTTTTCGTGATGAATTCCAGAAATGCGAGCTTTTTAGAATCGACATCCGTCAGGTAAAAATGCCTGTCCGGCATGAGAATGCTGAGGGGCACTCCCGGAATCCCGCCGCCGCTTCCTATGTCGATGATGTCAGGAATATTCTCTTTCTTAAGATATTGATAAAGCGCCAGACAGTCCTTGATGTGGATTTCCTTAAAATCCTTCTCGGTCGACCGACCGATAAGGTTCATGCCTTTGTTCCATTTGAGGAGTTCTTCGGTGTAGATCTTCAGCTGAAGATCGGCCCTGGTTTTGTTGTCCATAATGTCTTCCTGTTGGGTTTATTCTGTCCTCGGCAATGCGTTTTTGTATGCATATTACTTATATATTACCATATTATTTCAATATTTTACAATTATAGAAAATGTCTATTTTGGACTGGTTGAATTGCATTAAAAAAGAAATAAAAAAATAGTGCTTTTATCTAAAATAATATAAAATGTATTTCAAAACTTCAATTATTGATATGATTTTCATATAGAGGGTTAAAAATATGAAAAAAATTAATAAGGAAAACCGGCTTGTTCAATTTTCAATTGATGGAATCATCATTACAATTGTCATTTTGAACAATATGATCCAGGGCATTGATATCAACCTTCTCAAAAAGAACGCTAAAAAAATAAAATGCCCGAGAGCTTTTTTGCCTGTTTACAGGCAGTTCAACGACTATTTGCGGGGGAAAAGGGCTTCCATCGACATACCGTTGGATTTAAAAAAACTCACACCTTTTCAGAAAATGGTTTATAAGGCGGCCGTTAAGATCCCATATGGTAAGACGGCATCTTATCAGGATATCGCACTAAAAGTCGGCGGGAAAAAATACGCTAGGGCTGTCGGAATGGCGCTGGGCAGGAACCCATTCCCCATAATCATTCCATGCCACCGTGTTCTTTCCAAGAACGCCGACAGCCGTCATTTCGGCGGCTTCTCGAGCGGACTTGAACTTAAAAAAAAGCTCTTAATTATGGAAAATCCCAATATCTGGGAATAAAGAAGAATAAAATTCGGGAGAGTGTTGTGTTTGTTTACGGCAGAAATTCAATAGAAGAAGCTCTAATAGATAGAATCCCTCTTAAGAAGATCATCATCGAACGCGGAAAGGAAATGAAGTTCGAAGGTCTGATCAGAAGGTTGAAGGAGTTGGGAATTCAGGTTTCCTATCAGCACGAAAGCCAGCTGAACCAGCTTTCCCGCTCTCAGAAGCATCAGGGCATCATCGGCGAGATGGAGCTTCCGGCCAATGTCATCGATGACGAAAATGCAGTCATCGACTGGTCTTCCATGAAAGCGCTCATAACACTGGACGGCATTACAGACACAGGCAACCTCGGCGCGCTGGTCCGCTCGGCGCTTATGTTTGATTTCGATGCCGTTGTCCTGCCCCGTGATAACAGCGCCAGGATAACCCCGCAAACCATAAAAGCTTCCGCCGGGGCCGTTTACCGGCAGAAAATCATCTATATCAACAGCTTGAATAATTTTATGGAAGAAATAAAGACTGCCGGTTTCTTTATTTTCGGCCTTGCCGGTGAGGCAAAAGATTCCATCAAAGGGCTTGATTTTACGGAAAAAATTTGCTATATTATTGGCTCTGAAAAAAAAGGTATCCGGAAATCAGTGAAAAAAAAATGCGATAATCTTGTCCGAATACCCACAACAAGAAAAATCAACAGCCTGAACGCTTCCGTCTCAGGCGCCATTGCCATGTGGGAATATTACCGGAAAAACAGTTAAGAATTTGATTTTTTAAACCGATACTTTGTGCGGTAATTGGGGCTTTTTCGGGGGAATTTACATTTCATAAAGGTAACTTTATGAAAAAATTCACTCACAGCAGGCAATTAATGAATCTATCGTTTTTCAAGAACTCAAAAAAGAGACTGTTTTTGTCTATATTTTTGTGCTATATCTTTGTATCAATTATTGTTGTCTTCTCTTTTTATATTTTTGAGGATAGAACAACACTTCAAAATATTAAAGAGGATTCGGATAGAATTTCGCAAAATCTCCGTCAGAACCTTATTTTACCGATCAGAAACCAGGACCTGTCCCTGATCAAAAAGAATCTGATGGCGGAATTTACCCAGAAGAATATCCAGGGCGCTGTCCTTAAAACCGTCAATTCAATCCAGGGAACAAATATTATCGCTATTATAAAAGAAAAGGATGGAAAGATAGTTGAATTTTCATCTCTGGATTTTAGTAATTCCATTCCGATGTTTTCTTATGCCGATAAAAAAGACGTATTAAATGACAATCACTTTGTCGGATCTCTCGAAATTTATTCCATGAACCGGCAGAAACAGCAAGGGACTATAAATTTTTCTTTATTACTTTTGGCGGAGCTTCTTATTCTGGGTACGGCGTTAATAGTTCTATTAATTAGAATTCTCGATAAAAGGATATGGCTTCCTCTGACAAACCTCAATGAAGCCATCATCAGTATTGCCAACAAGAATTTTTACGCCAGGGCAAATCACTATCATCCCAATGACGAAATGGGTTTGATATATAAAAATTTTAATAATATGGCTGATACCCTCAAGGATTTTGTAGAGGAATCAACATCCCTTATCTGGACAGACATGGTGACAAACCTGCCCAACAGGGACAGGATCCTGATCGATATTGAAAGAACCGAAAAACCTTTGCTGATCCTGATCAATATAGATTTTTTCAAGGAAATCAACGACTGTTACGGGAACAAGATCGGCGACCTGATATTGAAAGAAACGTCATACCGCCTTCAAAAACTGCAGGAAGAACTGCAATACCAGCTCTACCGGATGCCTGCCGATGAATTTGCCCTTCTTTTCGATAAAGAAATGGAAAAAGATAAATTGATCGGGATCGTTAAAATGCTCAGCAACATAATCAATGAAAAGCCTTTTGTATTGAACGGCCATGAGATCAATGTCCGCGTGACGCTCGGTATCGCACGGTGCGGCGACATACAGGATGAGCAGATTACCGAAGGAAAATGGAGAAGGCTTGCCACCAATGCCGATATGGCCCTGAAGCGCGCAAAACGGCACCAGAAAAACTTTATCATATACGACGAATCTATGGAAATACCTAAAGAATATGAAAACAATATTATCTGGAAGCAAAAACTCAAAGACGCCATTCATCATCAGAGGATCATTCCGTTTTTCCAGCCGATTGTCAACAATACAAACGGCAAGGTCGAAAAATATGAAAGCCTGGTCCGCCTTATCGACAGGCAGGGGTCTGTCATACGGCCTCATCATTTTCTGGACCTGGCTAAAAAATCGCACCTCTATGATAATATCACAAGGGCCATGGTCACAAAATCATTTGCCACTTTTGAAGACCAGAACTATGATTTCTCCATCAACCTGACCGTCAATGACATTCTTGACGAGGAAATTAACGGTTTTATAATGAAAGAGCTGGACAGAAATAAAGAACTGGCGGGCCGTGTTGTTTTTGAAATCCTGGAATCGGAAGGCATTGAAAATTATAAAGAAGTAATGATCTTTATTGAGGAAGTCAAAGACCTCGGCTGTAAAATAGCCATTGATGATTTCGGTTCCGGATACTCCAACTTTGAGCATATCATGCGCCTTGATGTGGATTATATCAAAATAGATTCCTCTCTGATAAAAAATCTGCCTTACGACAAAAACGCGCAGATAATCACAAAGACCATAGTCAATTTCGCGAAAGAATTGAAGCTCAAGACCATTTCGGAATTTGTCCATTCCCGAGAAGTATACGAAAAAAGCGTTGAACTCGGTGTCGATTATTCCCAGGGCTACTATTTCGGCGAACCAAAGGAATTCATTCTCTGAAACGAACATTATTTTCATACTCATTCATGTTTAAAGATAATTTGGAAAATTGGGTAATCCGCTAATTCACGCGAATTGGATCAAATAAAATGAAAATCCGCCGATGCATGCTAAACGCCAAGAAACAAGAATTGAAATAAGGGTAGAATAATAATAAAACATTTTATTAGCGTTCATTCGCGTGGCTTCGCGGAAGATTAAACAGTTATTAAAGCGGAACTACCTTTATTCGCTCGTTAAAAACCTTTTAATAACCATATTGTCATTTCAATAACTTGACAAAATCAAGGTTTTTCCCTAAAATCTCTACCTATCCTTCCTGCTACTACGCAGGCGTGCCGTTAGGCAATTAGTCCATAAGGAGGAAAAAATGGTCAGAAAGTATGAGATCGCCTTTGTTATTAAAGAAGGCGAGATCGCCAAAGCAACAGTCGAAAGGATAAAAGAGTACTTTTCAAAACTCAAGGCGAAAGTTCTGAAAGAAACCGACATGGGTACACGTCAGTTAGCCTATCCGATCCACCGGAACCGGGAAGATTTCAAAAAAGCTTTCTATTTCATCGCGAATGTGGAAATGGATACAAAACATATCCCTGAATTTGAACGGCTCATGAAGTTCGATGAAGATGTGATCCGTCATATGCTCCTTGTTGGAGAATAAAATGAGCTGGGATATCAATAAAGTTATCCTTGTCGGAAGACTTTCCGGAGACGTCGAACTCAAATATATTCCCAGCGGCACGGCGGTAGCCCGTTTCGGCATTGCGGTCGGCGGAAAGCCGAAAACCGACGGGGCCGACAGCGTTTCTTTTTTCAATGTTGTTGTCTGGGGCAAACCAGCGGAAAACTGCAGTAATTATCTTTCAAAAGGAAAGCAGATTGCCCTCGACGGCAGGCTTGAACAGCGCAGCTGGACGGCTCAGGACGGTTCAAAGAGAAGCGTTGTGGAAATCATAGCCGATAGAGTGGAATTTCTGGGTTCTCCAACGGGCGCGAAAGCAGGGACCGGAGCGGCTCAAAATCAGGGCGCCGCTAAAACTGAAACTGCCACTTTTGAAGATAATTTTTATGATAATACTGATTTCAATCCGGCGCCAGTCGATCCTGATTTTAAAACTGAGAGTAATAATAGCGAAGAACCCAATTTCTAATTAAGCAAGAAGAAAGGAGAAAAGTTATGTCTGAAGAAACAAAGATTGAAAACCCTGATGCGATAGAGCCTGAAGCGGCCGTAGTTCCCGAAATGCCTGAAGCGGCTGTAGCTCCTGATATGCCTGAACCGGCTGCCATAGATGTAGTGGAAATAAAGAAATTTAAAGAAGGGGCTCCCGCAGGCGGACAGGATAGGAAGAAATTCTTTTATACAAAGAAAGTATGCAAATACTGCACACGGCAGATAGAAGAAAAAGCGATCGATTATAAAAACATAGATTTGCTCAAGCGTTATGTTATGCCGAGCGGAAAGATTCTTCCCAGAAGAATCAGCGGCAACTGCGCGAAGCATCAGAGAAAGATCGTAACGGAAATAAAAAAAGCACGGATTATAGCTTTACTTCCCTTTCTGGACAGATAAGAGGGATAAGAGTGGAATTCTCCTTTTTCTGGATTCTGCTTTCATTATCAGGCTATGCCGCCTTTTATTGCGGGCAGTTCCTGCTGAAACCGGTCTTGAAAAAAAAGGAGGTCCTTTATTTACTGCTTTTTTTATCAGCCGGTGTGATTTTTTTTATTCCTGTATTAGGCGCTGTTTTATTAGTTAATTTTACAGCCGTTTTTTTATTCCGGCATGTTTTAAGAAATAAAAAAAGACTCTATACCGGTTTATTGGTTTTTTTCCTAATAATACTGGTTGTGTTCTGCTTGTTTTATCTGCCCCGGGCGGATAAAATATGGATGATTTTGAATGAGAAAATTACTATCTGGATTAAACCGGTTCTGGCATTCATGTTCCGGTTCATGGAAGTTTTTTATGTGGCGGAATATTTCCGTTATATTTATCCGCCGGTTCTGACAGCCGGGGCGGCTTTGTTTTTTTATTTTACACTGGACAAACACCCGAAAAGCTTTCTGGGCCGGTTTCTGGGCCGGTTTGATCATAAGCTGGTTTTTGCTTTAATCGGGTTCTGGATCGTGTTCGGGGTTTTTGAGTTTTTGATCGATTTTTATAAAATTAAGACCGGTTATTTGTTTTTTATAGAAACAGGAATTTTAAATATCTGTCTTTATTTTTCTTTTTTTTATATGATTTATGGTTTCTTATTATTGCTCTATTTCCTAAAAAAAAAGGGAGTGCTGTATTTAATATCCTTCCCGGTTATTATCGGGAGCCTGATCATTTCCGGGGGATTTATACTTTATTTACTCATACTTTTATTGGGGATAGGAGTTTCGGATATCTGGATGGATTATACAAAAAAGAGAATAAAAATACGTCCTGTTTGAAAAGGAGGGTTCCATGAAAGTCATTCTACTTGATAATGTCGTCGGGCTCGGCAGAGCGGGCGATATAAAAAATGTAAAAGACGGATTTGCCAGAAATTATCTTCTTCCGCAAAAATTAGTCGAACTCGCTACAAAAAGCAAGGAAAAACATCTGCAGAAAATCACGGCAAGACTTATGGAAAAGGCCAAGAAATACTTTGATGACGCTGTCGTTCTTAAAGAGCAGATTGAAAAAGAAGAAATAGAAATCCACGCGAAAGCCGGCGAAGAAGGAAAGCTTTTCGGATCCATCACCAATACGGATTTATCCAGGATTTTAAAGGAAAAGGGCTTCGATATCGACAAAAAGAAAATTCTTCTGGATCATATTAAAGAAATCGGAGAGCATACTGCCAGGATCAAGCTTGATGAAGGCGTCATTGCCGGTATCAAAATAAACGTTATAGCTGAATAATTATGGCTGTAGACGATCTCTTAAAAAGGATTCCTCCCAACAACATGGAGGCGGAACAGTCCTGCATCGGGGCTATGCTGATGTCAAAAACCGCTATTTCAGCGATTCAGGAAGTTTTAAGAGACGACGATTTTTTTGATGAAAAAAACAGGACCATTTATAAATCAATAGATGAGCTGAGCGAAAAAAACCTCCCTGTCGACGCGGTCAGCGTTTCTGAAAGGCTGTCATCAGCGGGCCTGCTTCAGAAAATCGGCGGAAGCGCCTATCTCGCGAAGCTGATCGAAAATGTCCCATCGCTGTCCAATGTTCAATATCATGCGCGGATCGTTCTGGAAAAATCCATGCTGAGGGAACTGATTAATTCCGCCAGGACAATTATCGATAATGTTTATGAAAACCAGTCCGATGTCGAGAAAATTTCCGATGAGGCGGAACGTCTGATTTTTGACGTGACTAACCGGAAGCTCCGTTCAAATTACAGACTGCTTAAGGAAATCCTGTCGGAAACGCTTAAAGGCATCGAACGCGTAGCGCATTCCAAGCATATCTATACAGGCCTCCCCACCGGTTTTACGGATTTTGACGACAAAACAAGCGGTCTGCAGGACGGGGACCTGATCGTTATCGCCTCCAGGCCTTCAATGGGAAAAACAGCGCTTGCCCTTAATATTGCGGCAAATATTGCAAAAATGAAGGAAGAAAACGCAGTCATTGTCTTTTCGCTCGAAATGTCGTTCCAGGAACTCGTTCTCAGAATGCTTTCCGGCGAGTCCCGCATTGATATGCAGAGGCTGCGTAAAGGCCAGCTCAACGCGCCGACCGGGGAATGGGACCATCTTGTACACGCCGCTGGAGTGCTTTCACGCATGAAAATTCTCGTGGACAATACGCCAGCCATATCACTCAATGAAATCAGGGCCAAAGCCAGGCGCGTCAAATCGAAATACGGAATCAAGCTCATCATCATCGACCACCTGCAGCTTGTCACTACCGTGGATTCAAATAAAATGATTGTCAACAGAAACAATGAAATATCTTACATATCAAGAAGCCTGAAGGCTTTAGCAAAGGAACTCGGTATTCCGATAATAGTATTATCGCAGCTTTCCAGAAAAGTGGATGAACGGGGCGGCGACCATAAACCGATCCTCTCCGACTTGAGGGAATCCGGCGCTATTGAACAGGACGCCGATATCGTCGCTTTTCTCTACCGCGAGGAATATTACAAGAAAGACAGTGATAAAATAGGGCGTGCCGAACTTCTACTTCAAAAGCAGAGGAACGGCCCTACGGGCGATATCCAGCTGGCTTTCAGTAAAGAAACTGTCCGATTTGACAACCTGGATATTCATTCTGTATATCTCGAAGCGCAGAACGCTCCGGCCGAAGAGGAATTTTAGGGGAAAAAAAATGGATAAATTGAGGGCTTTTTTCCTTGATCTGGGCAAATTTACGCTTTTTTCGCTTGAGGCAATCCGTTATATCCCACGCAATATTGTAAAGCCTTCCGAAACAATCCGTAATATTATCATGATCGGCGTGCAGTCTGTACCTGTTGTGCTCATTACCGGCCTCTTTATGGGACTCATCATGGGCCTCCAATTGGGCGATGCCATGGAGTCAACTATTGCCGGTACGGCACAGTACATCAGCGGCGCTCTTTCAGTCAGCATGCTTAAAGAAATCGGCCCGGTTTTCACATCCCTGATCGTCGTCAGCAGGGTCTGCTCCTCTGTAACGGCGCAGATCGGAACGATGAAAGTAACGGAACAGATAGATGCCCTGAAAACATTCGCGGTCAATCCCATCGGTTTTCTGGTCAGTCCGAGGCTTCTTGCCGGAATTATTTCCCTGCCTATCCTGGGCTTTTTGTCCATACTATTTTCCATGATAGGCGCCTGGCTGATGATCACAACAATCTATGATATTCCGACTCCCGTATTTCTGGAGGTCGCTCAAATCCCCTTGAAGCTGAAATACATCTTTGAATCTTTTAGTAAAATGATGGTCATCGGGGGATTTATGCTTCTTGTCAGTACATACTGCGGGTTTGAAACAAAAGGCGGCGCCGCCGGTGTAGGTGAAGCGACAATCCGTTCCGTTGTAGTGAGCAGTTTTCTTGTAATACTATTGGACTATATTTTAGGCACCATATTTATTATGTTCACAGGCGGGACACTCTGATGCCGAATAAAAAAGTGGAAGTTTATTCTCTCAGCAAAACTCTTAATAAGAAAAAGGTGCTGGATGGCGTCGATCTGGAGATATTTGAAGGGGAAACCTTTGCCATCATAGGCCAGAGCGGTGTCGGAAAAAGCGTTTTGATCAAGCATATTATCGGATTAATGTCGCCTGACAAAGGAGAAATATATATTGACGGCGAGAAAATAAATTATGACGATGCCGAAGAAGCCGATAAAATCCGGAGGAAGTTCGGTATGCTCTTCCAGGGAGGGGCTTTGTTTGATTCCCTTACAGTCGGGGAAAATATTCTTTTTGCCCTGGACCATCTACGCCCCGAATTGACGGAGAACGAAAAACAGGAAAAAATGCTCCGGTCGCTTGAACTGGTGGAACTGCCTGGAATAGCAGACCTGATGATCTCTTCGCTCTCAGGCGGGATGATGAAGCGCGTCGCTCTTGCGAGGGCCATTGTCGCCGAACCTTCAATCGTGCTTTTCGATGAGCCGACAACCGGTCTTGATCCGATAACCACCGCCAATATAAATGAATTGATCATCAGCCTGAAAAAGAAACTGAATACAACATTTATTCTGGTTACTCATGATATTAAAAGCGCTAAATATGTGTCAGACCGGATCGGTATGCTTTATAAAGGGAAAATGATTTTTGTCGGAACACCGAAAAAGCTTGAAAAAACGGACAATCCTTATGTTCAGCAGTTCATCCAGGGAAAATATGAAGGACCTATCACCGAAGATTATAACACCATGATAGAGGGAATTTTAAAGAGTTCCGTTCAAATAAAAAGAAATGAAGTGAGGTGATCTTATATGGAAAGAGGAAAAAAAATAAATAATGTGGCCCTGGGCGCTTTTATTTTTGCCGGGATTTTTCTCCTGTTTTTCTTTATTTATTTTGCCGGAAAATTCAGTTTTCTCCTGGGCGGCGGCTACAGCCTTTCAATTGAATATGATTTTGTCGATAATCTGCAGATTGGCGCCAAAGTCCGCGTTTCCGGCGGGCCAGCCATCGGATATATTGATAAAATATCCTTTGAAACAGGAAAAATCGTTATCAGGGCCCTTTTAGAGGGAAAATACAGGATTAACAGGGGAGCTAATTTTTATATCTATTCCACCAGTCTTGTGGGCCAGAAGTATATTAATGTTTCCGGTTACAATCCTAACGCCCCTGAATTTTATACCAATAATGAATATATTATGGGCAGAAGCCCGATCGGTTTTGCCCGGACCATCGAACTGGCGGGTTCTGCTGTTAACAGCCTCATATCCTCCAATAATTCAGATACGATCAATCAGGTCAAGGAGACTTTTCAAAATACTATAGAGCTGATAGCTGGATTGAACCGTGTTATCCATGATAATGAGAAAGATCTGCGGGATAGTATTCACAACCTTAATATGGGTTTGAAAAATTCAGCCGAAGTGATGAACCGTGTCAGCGCGACGATGCTGAACCTGGAGTCTTTTTCAAAGAAAATCAATAATAGCATGGATGCTTTCTCTGAAAATGATATGAAGGACCTTGTGAGCAATATCACAATATTAAGCTATAATCTGAAAGTCCTTTCGGCCGATATCAACACTCTTACCTACGATAAAGACAGCCCTCTCGGCCTGGTCCGGGACAAGGAAATGAGGACAAGGCTGGAAAATACCATTAAGAACTTTGAGGATTTCAGCAAGACAATCAGCGACAACCCGTCAAAGCTGCTCTTCGGAGGAAAGGAACAGCCTAAAAAAACAGATAAAAAATGAATGCCGGTCTCAATTAATTTCAATATTCAAAAAAAGGATTTTCTATGATACCATTAAAAGATGATAATCCGTCTCGCCATTTCCCGATTGTCAATACAATTCTGATTATTCTGAATATAGTTGTTTTTATATTTCAGCTGACCGGACAGATGAGAAACCAGGAGCTTGTATTTAAATATTCTCTTATTCCCTCCCTTTTTTTCTCAGACCCGTTAACGAACTGGTACCGTCCCATCACATATGTTTTTCTTCATGGCGGTTTCATGCACATAATCGGCAATATGCTCTTTCTTTATATTTTCGGGGATAACATTGAGGATATCCTCGGCCATGTCCGCTATATATTCTTTTTCTTCCTGTCCGGTATCTGCGGAGGCCTGCTTCAGGCGGCTTTTTCCGCCCATTCCTCTATCCCGATCATCGGCGCTAGCGGCGCCATTTCAGGCGTAATAACTGCTTATATGATTCTATTCCCCCTTAAAAAAATCCTGACTCTTATTTTTCTTGGTTTTTTTATACTGCCGGTAAAAATACCCGCTTTTTTTTACATAGCCGTCTGGATTATCATTCAATTTTATAATGGTTTATTCAGCATCACAAACATAGGAGACAAAGGCGGGGTTGCCTATCTTGTCCATGTCGGCGGGATATTATTCGGATTTTTTTATATCTTATTGAGAAAAAGAAAATTACAGCAAAGATATGATAACGGATAAGGATTTACTCTTGAAACTCAAGCATTTTTTAAACAATATAAAATTTTTACTTCCCTTCCTTCGCTAATAGCTAATAGCTAATAGCTGATCCTATTTTTCCATGAATTTAAGGCCCTTTTTACCGATGTCCCTCCGGTAAGTGACTCCCTGAAAATCTATTTCAGTCGCCTTGGTATAAGCTCTTTTGATTGATTCGCGTAATGTCGGTCCCAAAGCCGATACGCATAAAACCCTGCCCCCGTCAGTTACAATAGTACCGTCCGGAAGCTTTTTTGACCCGGCATGAAAAACATAAATTCCCTGTTCGTCAGGCAGATTGCCTTTGATTTCGAAACCTTTTAAATAATCATCCGGATAACCCTGCGAAGCAAGAACAACACCCGTACAGTACCCTTCATGATGCTCAAGTTTAAGCTCGCCAAGCCGGTTTTCTTTAACAGAGAGTACAATATCCAGAAAATCTGTTTTTAATAAAGGCAGAACAACCTGGGCTTCCGGATCGCCGAACCTCACGTTATATTCTATGACTGATGGTCCGCTTTTTGTCAGCATCAATCCCAGATAGAGAAAACCGGTATAGGGATTTCCTTCTTTCTGCATTCCGTGGATTGTGGGACGTATGATATTTTCTATAATGATCTGTTTCAGATTATCATTTAAAAATGGGACCGGCGCATACGCACCCATACCGCCGGTATTCGGCCCTTTATCATTATCATAAATCCTCTTATGGTCCTGGGCTGAAGCAATCCATTTGAAATCAACACCGTCTGTAATAATAAAAACACTGACTTCGATTCCTTCAAGCAAATCTTCAATTATAATTTTATCGCCGGCGCTTCCGAACTCCTTTTTCAGCATTATCCTGTTCACAGCTGTCAGAGTTTCCTCAACAGTACTGCTGACTATTGAACCTTTTCCGGCCGCCAGGCCGTCGGTCTTTACCACAAGCGGCCTGTTAATTTTCCTGACAAAATTGATAGCTTTTTGAGGATCATCAAAAATCTCAAACTTCGCGGTGGGTATATTATACCTGGCCAGGAATTCTTTCATATAAGCCTTGCTGCCTTCCAGCCGCGAGGCTTTCTGCGTAGGACCGAAAACGGCTGTTTTTGTTTTTCTCAGGATATCAACGACGCCGTCAACAAGCGGCTGTTCCGGGCCGACAATAACCAGGTCAATCTTCCCCAGTTCAACAAATTCCAGCAGGTCCGCAAAGGGATGGCTGATATCCGCCGGTACATTCCTTCCGTACTTGGATGTTCCGCCGTTTCCAGGTATAATAAATAAATTCCGGCATTTAGGGCTTTTAGAAACAGCCCATGCAATCGCGCTTTCTCTGCCTCCATTCCCGATAACAGCGATATTCATATGCATGCTCCTCAGAATATTTTTTGAATATTTAATTATATGTTCAACCATTCAAAACAGCAATTTTTTACAGAAATTAAGACCTAATTAAGTTAATATGGGCACTTTAATATTCAATAATATTGATTTAAGCTCCTGATATTCTTATAATAATCACTGTAATAAAAAAAGAGGGTGCGGGATTTTTCCTGTTTAAAAATGAATTTAAAAAAATATTCCCTGCCGACTATCTTACCTTCTCTTAATACAGTTCTCGGACGATTGGGTTATAATTTCAAAAAAAGCATACTGGATGAAAAAACAGAGTTGATGATAAAAAAAGAAATTGAGTCTGCTTCTCACTTTATCAAACCTTCCGGTCACAGCCTGGATTGCCGGATTTTGAATCAAACCGATGATGCCGTAACACTGGACAGCGGCATCTCGTTACAATCTAAAAAATTATCAAAAATACTGGAAAATGCCGAAAAAGTTACTCTTTTAATCTGCACGATCGGGAAATTACTGCCTGATGAAACAGCCCGCCTCATGAAAAATGAGGAAATAACAAGGGCTGTCATTCTGGACGCAATCGGCAGCGAAGCGGTTGAAGCCTTTGCCGATTATATGACCGGTGTGCTGATGCAGGAAAATACCGTTTTCGGCCTGAAACCTTCCATGCGCTACAGCCCTGGATACGGAGATCTCAATACGGAGACACATAAAGAAATTCTTCCACTTCTCGAAGCGGATAAAATCGGAGTCGGCTGTCATAAAGAGAGCTTTATCCTCATTCCTGAAAAATCCATATCAGCCATTATCGGGTGGCTCCAATAAACTCATGATTCAAAGTCCCTGATCCGGTTCAAAAACCAGGCGCCGCCAGACTTACGGCAGATGTAATACTTAAACATGAGCTATTAAATGATAACTTTCGACTTTCGGCTATTGTCAGCCGGTTATTTAGCTTGTACCTTATGAATTGATTTTTTTATAATTATCAGTTAGAATATATGGCTGTTAGATATTTACCGCAATATAGTGTTTTATTTATTTCTCTGCCCCTTAGACAGGCCCGGAATCCGGGTTGGATCCGGCGGAGGAGCGGAGAAAATATTTTTTCGGGGTTGGAGGGATGGAAAATATAGAATTAAAAAAAAACATCTATCAGAACCTCCGTATCGGCGAATTGGGCGGTGCTGAAGATTTAACCCTGAAAGGCATGGAAGAAGATATTCATAATACGGATTATGAAAAGATATTAAAAATCATAAAATTCTGGCAGAACCGTAAGGAGTTTTTTCAGTATGACGACTCTAACGGCGAAAAATTAATAGAAGAATGGGACAAATTCCTGGATTTCTGTAAAGATCAGCGGATAGATAATAAAAAGGCCGTTTTATCCATTAAAAATTTTATTTTCAACAGAGTTATCGAGATCCTGATCGAATCGTACAGGCTTTCACCGGTGCCGGAAAGAGAAACCCTTGTTCTTCTGGGGCAATCATTTTATGAAATCGGTATGCTGGATAAATCCATTGAGACGCTCGAATACGCCATGTCCCTTGCTTCCGGAGATGATGATATCCGCATATATTCTATACTTGGTAATCTTTACTATGAGTCAGGGGAAAATGATTCGGCAATGGTTATGTTTAATGAGGCTTTCTTAAAATTTCCCCAGCTTGTGAATATAGAAAATATAGAGTATCCGCCTATCCGGAATTTAAAGAAGGTCATTGAAGAAGACGGATTCAAGGACAATGAAATTCTGGAATGGATCGCGGTTTACGGTTATTTATATGAAGGCCTGACAGCCCGGCGGAAATTAGAATATAATGACTATATGGAACTCAAAGAGAAAATAATTGATTATGAAAAATCCCTAAAAATTGATAAAAAAGTGAGGAATATCATCATTCCCCGTCTGATCAATTTCTATTTATGGGTCCTTGATTATTATCTTTTTCAGCTTGGGGCATTTGAAACCGCTGAAAATGTCAGTAAAAGGGTGATTGATCTTCTGGACCAGGTCAGCTGTAAAGAAGACACAAAAAACAAATTGATCAACAGGGCGTCCCTGTTATTTAAAAGCTTACTCACAAAAAAAGATGATAAAAAGAGCGCAATTGAACCGGTAGAAAAGGCTAACTGACGGCAAAGGATGGATTTATGTCTATTGTCGCTGTAGGTTCCCTGGCTTTTGACAGCATTAAAACCAGCGAAGGGGAAAGAGAAAAAATCCTGGGGGGATCTCTTACTCATTTCACCAATGCGGCATGTTTTTTGTCAAAACCGCATCTTGTCGGCGTGGTAGGGAATGATTTTAAAGAAAGCCACTGGAATTTTATTCAATCAAAATCAAAAAGCATAGAAGGCATTGAGGTTCTTCAGGATGAAAAATGCTTTTTCTGGGAAGGCGTTTACTCCGATGATTTCGATAACAGGGACACAATAAAAACCGAACTGAATGCCTTCGCCAAATTCGATCCCAGAGTGCCGGATAGTTATAAAAAGGGGCGGTATATCCTTTTTCTGGCTAATATTGACCCGAGCACTCAGAAAAAGGTTGTTCTGCAGAGTAAAAACAGCTCGTTTAAAATACTTGATACGATGAACTTATGGATTGAAAAAAGACGCGATAATCTGGAAGAAGTTCTGCGGATGGTTGACGGCATAATTATTAATGAAAGCGAGGCTTTTTTATTAACCGGGGAAAAAAGCCTTTTAAAGGCCGCTCAAAAATTATTCCGGCCGAATTTTAAATTGATTATTGTTAAAAAAGGGTCAAACGGAGTTATGATTTTCGGCAGGGATTTTATCGTCACTCTGCCCGCTTATCCGGTCAGGAATGTTATTGATCCTACAGGGGCCGGGGATAGTTTCGCCGGTGCTTTTATCAGCTATATTGATCATTACGGGATAAGGAAATTTAACCAGAAAAATATTAAAAAAGCCGCCGCTTACGCGGCTGTTGTGGCGTCTTTTGCCGTTGAAGATTTCGGGGTTGACGGCATTAATAAAATTACGAAAAAAGATATAGAACGGCGGTTAAAAGAATTTGAAAAAATGGCTGCATTCAAATAAATGAGAGGAGAAAAAAGTCATGGCTGACACGATTATCAAAAAGAAAGAAGATATATTGCTTGATATTGAGGAAAAATTAAAGGAAGAGAAATGGACAAGGGCCGCCATAGAAAGCTACAGCGTCAAGAACTTTGTTGAACTTGACAGCGTCATACGGATGTCAATAGATGAAAATTTCAAGGATGAACTGAAGAATCTCTGTAAGGAAAACCTCAAGCATTATCAAAACAGTGTCGTGGGACTGTATATCATCGGGGTTCTTTCCCTTGAGGAATCATCCGTGGACGACACTCATATACCTCAGATCATCAAGCTTTTTATGGATAATAAAAAGCTTAAGATCGCCGAATTTCTGGCGGAAAAAATACTGTCATTTCGGGAAAATAAATTCGCGCTCAAAACCCTGGAGACTGTTTATGAAGATTACGGCAACCAGGATGAGCTTTTTAACATAAAAAAGAGACTGGTCCTGATCGACAGCCGGGACGCCGGCAACGCCAAATATCTGGGCGAGTTTTATGAAAAAGAGGATGATAAAGACCAGGCCATGTTTTACTATAGACTGGCTATGGAACGCTATATAAAGGCAAAAAGCGTTAAGATGGTCGAAGAGCTCTGGAATAAAGTCATCAAGCTTAATCCCGAGGACGCGGACCTTGTCATTATTATGTCCAGAAAGATCATAGACGTGCTTGGAGAAGAAAGAACGGCGGACATGGTCTTTAATGATTTTATCAGGCAGGCAATCAAAAATGAGAAATATAGAGAAGCCTTAAAAGTGCTGAAGGTCATAATCGATTTCAAGCAGGGAGAAAAGCAGTTCAGGAAAGCAATAGAAGACTGCTACAGAAATATTTACAAAGACCACAGCCAGCTTGAAAAATATTTAAAATTATCAGCTATCGGTCAGAGCTGGAAACCCCACAAAGAAGCTATACGGCTCTTTGAGACACATATCGCCTTCGACCAGGGTGTCTATATTTCTCATAAAAGCTGGGGAATAGGCCGGGTAAAGGAAATATCGAATGATAAAGTGATTATTGATTTTGAACAAAAGAAAAACCATGAAATGTCCCTGGAAATTGCCCTGAGGGCCCTGGATATACTCGACCAGAACAATATCATAATCTGGAAGAAATTCAAAACAGAGGAATTAATAGCCTTACTCAGCGAAGATCCTCTTAAAGTTATTGAAATCGCGCTCCGCAGTAATAAAGGAGAAGTTTCAACTTCCGAAATAAAGAATTACTTTGTGCCGGATTTAATGAAAGAAAGCGAATGGAATAAATGGTGGCTTCAAACCAAGAAACTGCTGGAAGGCAACGAAACCATTATTCAGAACCCGACAAAACGTAATATGATTGAACTTCGCGATAACGAGCTCAGCATTGTCGAGGAGATTATCAGCAAATTCAAGAAAACAACGACATTTGAAAACAAAGTCAAACTTTTTGTGGACTTTGTACTCCGCGGAGGGAATGTCAATTCGGAATCGTCAGCGGCCCTTGTCAATTATTTTACAGAGATCATCAAGGCTTCCAGCGAGTCCAATGATAAGCAGCTTGTATCATTGGTTGCCCTTAAATATTCCAACTATGAAAAGTATAATGATAATGATGTGGACAGCTCCATTATTTTTGAAATTAAGAACCTCAATGATCTTTACGAATTAATTGATTCTGAAATTAAAAAACCTTTTCTCCAGCTGCTGATGAAGAAATTAAAGGACTGGGACATTAAATTTGCCGATATTATCATTCATTCATCCGTGACTAAACTGAACCGCTATATGCTCAATGAACTGGAAATGTTTGAGAAATTCGATGTGATCAACAGTATTTTTGTCGCATCGATGAACTCTTTTCATGAAAACCCGGAATTATTCCTCTGGATTTCCAAAGTTCTTTTTGAGGAAAGCTCTTCAAACTTAAAGGATAAAATCGGGGTTAAAGAAAGCGAGGTTATGTTCCGGCTTCTTTCACTCATCGATATATTAAATGATGAAATTGATTCAAAAACGAACATCGCGAGAAACAAAAAAATCATTCAGGGGATCTATGACCTTATATTCAAGAAAAAAATGCTTTCTGCTTTAATTGAACACTCTGATGAAACAACGGCAAAATCGGTCCTTTCGCTCCTGTATTCAACATTGACCCTGGAGGATGAAACAAGAGATGAATTTGTCAACCAGATTATCTCTCTCTTTCCTTCCCTCAAAAAGATCGACAAACAGGAGAAAATTTTCATCCGTCATCCGTTCCTTGTAACAAAAAGCTCTCTGGAAACAAAAAAGAGGGAAATGGCAAGGATTATGTCCGCGGATATTCCTGAAAACAGCCGGGCTATCGGCGAGGCTATGGAGAAAGGCGATTTGAGGGAAAATGCCGAGTACAAAGCGGCGCTTGAAAAACAGGACCAGCTTAAGGCGGCCGCGTCCAAACTGGAAACTGAAATCAATCAGGCCAAAGTTCTTGAGAAAAATAAGGTCAATAAAGCAATTGTTGATGTCGGCGTTAAGGCGATAGTGAAAAACCAGGAAGGCAAGCTTGAAGAATATCAAATCCTGGGACAATGGGATGTGGATTTTAAAAGAAATATCATTTCCTATCATTCGCCTCTCGGCAAAGCCCTGCTGGATAGAAAGATAGGAGACAAAATTGATTTTGAATACAACGGAGAGCTGAAAAAGTTTGAGATAGTCAATATAGAAATGGCTGATTTTGATTAGGAGGAAGGAGCGCTTTATGGAAGATACTGCAATCAAAAAAGAAAACAACATTTTTCAATTTTTATATCCGTCCGGCTATAATCCCTATAAAATCAAATGGTTTGATATTACCATTGCCTTAGCATTATTCTTAATTACTTTTATCGCTTATATGCTGACCCTGACGCCTTCCATGGGCGCCGGCGACAACGGCGAATTAACGACCACACTTTATAATATGGGCGCGGGCCATCCGCCGGGATACCCTCTTTACGGCATATTGGGAAAACTTTTTACTTATCTTCCTTTCGGGGATATCGGCTACCGCGTGAATATATTTGTCGCTGTGGCCGGCGCGGGCGCTATTTTCTTTCTCTATTTATTGATTGTCAAACTGGCCGGTTTAAACCGCGATAAAGGCCGGATATCCCTGGATATCCATCTGCCTGCCATCGCGGCATCATTTTTATTTGCCTTTTCCTATTCGCATTGGGGCCAGTCAACCGGCGGCGAAGTTTATCCGCTTAACGTGTTCCTGGTTTCTTTTATGCTTTATATCATGGTCCTCTGGTATGAGGAGATTATTCTGTTCCGCGGTGAGGAAAATCACCATTTCGCCGAAAGGATGACCCTGTTCCTGGCGTTTGTAATGGGCCTTTCACTGACAGACCATATGCTTCCGTTATGGTATATTGTGGCATACTTTGCTGTACTTTTACCATTCTCAATTTTTATTATCTTTCAGGCCGGTTCCGGAAGGTTTAAAAAAGAATTCTCGGCGCGGATGCCCGGAATCGTTATTATGGGGTTTTTATTCCTCATCAGTGTCCTGATACTTATGAATTTTGCCATCAGGAACAGGCTTCTCTATCCGCTGCATATGCCGATGGTTTTGATCGGTATTTTCCTGGTACCCGCCTATATTTCCCTTTACACAATAATTTTAAAAGTTAAAAAATCTTTTGGGATCAGCACAGCCGCAGTGGTATATGGGATATCCGTAATAGCCGGCATTGCGTCTTTTATAGCATTTTCCATTTTTGTGAATAATAATCAGATCGTCCCTCAAACCAATCAGTACTTATTCGGTTTCAGTACGGCTGATAATTCCGGTCTTCAGCAGGGAATGATGCAGCAAACCCAGATAGATCCGATCATTGTCATCCTTGCCGCATTAGCCGTTGTTGTCATATTCTTCTTCGGGGTTTATGATTCCGTCATAAAGAAATCCGACATTGAATACGGGTGGGCGGATAAACTGATTGAAATACTGACCTACAGCGGCTGGCTTTTTATTTTTGCCATGACCATCTATCTCTACTGCATGGTCAGGGCCATCGCCATCGCGCCTCTTCCCGACCCGAAGCCGTTAAGCTGGGGGGATACTCAAACCCTGGATATCCTGCTCAATCATATGCTCCGGAAGCAGTACGGGCTGGGCGGCGGCAATGAACTCATTAATTTCACCGGTCAATTAAAGGCGCTCCTGGATTTTAATATCGAACAATTCGGCATTATCAATCTGGTTGTCGCTTTTATCGGGCTGATTTACCTCTTTTTTAAAGAGCGTGTCTGGGCGATTTTCACATTTATCGCCATAGTATTTCTGGATGTGGCTTTGATTAAATTCATCAACTTTGAGCTGGACCCGCGCACCGTGTCTTTTCAAGAAGTATTTTTTATCCAGCAGTTTTTTATAGCGGCTGTTTATGCCGCTTTCGGTTATCAATTGATCTTGGATCTTTGCAGTAACGGCATTTCCTGGTATAAAAAGAGAATAGTCAATAAAACTATAAAATAATAGGAGTTTCATGTGGATATAATGTTTATAATCGGAATTTTAATTCAAATAGCTGTAGGCATTGCTGCCGGATACTTTTATATAAAAGTAGTTAAACGGCCGGTATTGGGGAATTTCTGGGGCGCAGCTATCGTCGGCATCATAGGCGGCGTGCTGGGCGGTTTTTCGCTTAAATATATAACCTATTTTTTGGTCTTAAATCCGCTGGCTGTTGACTTTGTAGCCACATTAGCAGGTTCTTTTTTCCTGATCTGGCTTTTTTCCAAACTCGCTCATTAATTAAATTCTGGAGGTTCCATATATGGCGAATGAATTAGATGATGTAAAGGTTGGTACAATCGGTATTAAGAAACCTTTTACCGTCACTCTTGAAATGCCGGTTTCAAAAGCGGCAGAGAAAATGCTGAGGGAAAAGGTCCATAGTTTAATCGTTGTCGACAAAACAGGCAAACCGGTTGGCGTTGTTTCAGCCTGGGATGTTCTTAAAATAACTTTTTTATCTGAAAGCGCCCGTGAAATGCCTGTGACAAAACTCATTGAAGGACAAAAGCTCCTGTTTGTTTATACGGAAGTCAGCGTCCGTGACGCGCTCAATCTGATGATTGATAAGGGAATAAGAGCCCTTCCGATTTTAGACGAAGGCGATAATCTGGTCGGAAAAATCAGCCTGACCGATATTGCCCGATTTGTAAAAGAAAAGCTGTAAAGTACTAAGGGCGCAAAATAATGCGCCCTTTTTATTCCTTTTTAAGGAGAAAACATGGGAAGATATCTTGTGACATCAGCGCTGCCTTACGCCAACGGGCCGATCCACCTGGGCCATCTTGCCGGAGCCTATCTGCCGGCCGATATTTTCGTCCGATACAGAAAGCTTAACGGTGATGATGTTGTATACATCTGCGGCAGCGATGAACATGGCGTGCCCATTACAATCCGCGCTGAAAAAGAAGGCGTCAGCCCCCGGGCTATCGTGGACAAATACCATAAGGAAATGCACGAAAGCTTTAAAAAAATGCGCATAGACTTCGATAATTTCTCGGGAACCGCGCGGCCGAAGCATTATGAGATTTCCCAGCGCTTTTTCCTTGATTTATATGAAAATAATCATATAATGGTAAAAACAGAAGAACAGTTTTTTGATGAAAAGCAGAAACGTTTTCTTCCAGACCGCTATATTGAAGGCAATTGCCCGCATTGCGGCTACGACAAAGCGCGGGGCGACCAGTGCGACAAATGCGGCCGCCTGCTCAATCCTGTGGATCTTATTAATCCAAAAAGCGTTTTATCCGGGGAAAAACCTGTTATTAAAAAAACCCAGCACTGGTATCTCAAGCTTCAGGACTTCGAGGATAAAATTATTACCTGGATTAAATCCAAGGAAAATTGGAAAGACAATGTCCGCAATTTTGTCCTGGGCTGGATTGATAAGGAAGGCCTCCGGGAAAGGGCCATCACGCGCGACATCGACTGGGGCATTCCGGTCCCTTTAAAAGACAAGGAAGCCAAAGGAAAGGTTTTGTATGTCTGGTTTGACGCCCCGATCGGCTATATTTCCTCAACGGTTGAATGGGCGGAAAAAACAGGCCAGCCTGAAAAATGGAAGGAATACTGGTTAAACCAGGATACCAGGCTGATCCATTTTATCGGCAAAGACAATATTCCTTTCCATGCCGTGATATGGCCCGCGGTATTGATGGGACAAAATCAGGGATATGTGCTTCCATATGATATACCCGCCAACGAATACCTGACGCTTGAAGGCGAGAAATTATCAACTTCTCAGAATTGGGCCGTCTGGGTTGATGAATACCTGGAAAACTTTCCTCCCGATCCTCTCCGTTATTTTCTCTCATCCAACGCCCCTGAAACAAAAGACGCGGATTTTTCCTGGAAGTCTTTTCAGGCAAGGAATAACGATGAACTATCCAATATTCTGGGTAATTTTGCCAACAGGACGCTGACCTTTATAAAAAGTAACTGCAAGGGGGTTATACCCGCCGGGGAATATTCATTTGAAGATGAAACAACATTTTCATTCCTGGATAAAAAAATCAATGAATTGCGGAATAATTTTGAAACTTACCATGTCAGGGAAGCCGCTAAAACACTCATGGATATCGCGAGAATCGGAAATAAATATTTCGACGAGTTGAAACCATGGGCATTAAAAAAGGGAAATCCTAAAAAAATGGACACATCGATGAATGTCTGCATGAATATTTTGAGGGTCCTCTCTGTCGCCATGTACCCCTTTATGCCGGATTCAGCTCAAAAGCTCTGGAAAATGATCGGTGAAGAGGGCAATCTTGTTGATGAAAAATGGGATAAACTTGCCTCCGCACGCATTAAGCCGGGGCAGAAGATCGGAGAACCGGAAATACTCTTTGTGAAATATGAAGATAAAATTATTCAAGAGCAGATCGACCATCTCCTGAAAAAATCAAATAGAGCTTCCAAGCCTGCTTCTGAAAAAGTTTCTGAAACTGTAACAATAGATGATTTCAAGAAATTAGATTTAAGAGTCGCGGAAATTATAGAGGCGGCGCCCCTTGAAAAATCCAACAAATTACTCAAATTGAAAGTCCGCGTCGGAGGGAATGAAAAGCAAATTCTTGCCGGGATAAAAGCTCATTATGCTCCCGAACAGCTTGTTGGAAGAAAAGTCATCATCATTAATAATCTGGCGCCGGCAAAGCTGATGGGCGAAACGTCCGAGGGAATGCTTTTGGCCGCGAGCAGCGACGATCATACCAAAGTTATCTTCCTCACGCCTGAATCGGATATAGAAAGCGGCGCTAAAGTAAACTAAAACTAAATATAAGCCGCTAAAGCCCTTTCAAGTCTTTTGATATCATGCTCCGTGTGAAGCGTGCTGATAAAACCGGCATCTCCTTTCATTATAATTCCATATTTAAGAAGCTCAGTCGGAGTAAAAACCCGCTTTAATTTAAAAATGCTTTTGTTCTGAAACGAAACTGCCGGGGAATGAATACTTTGGGTATTATAATTGAAAGGCCGCGTTCTAAAAAAATATTTCATTGTTTCCAATATGGCAAGGGCTTTATAGGACGGGATATTTTCGCCTGGTATTTCCATGGCAGAGATAATTACTGCCGCGTCCATCCCATTCGCTATATTATTCGCGCTGAGTATAATTGGAATATCCTTTAAATTTCTGATGAAGCTTTTATTTAATCGGAAAGCGGCCCTGCTTTCAAAAGAACATTTCAATTCGGCCCGGCAGATTGAATAATCGTATTCACTCAAATCCCCGTCAAAATCCAGGGGTTCAAAAATGAAGAGGTCATATACTTTATCTGCTTCGGCTTTTTCGATTTTCATTCCCGGAAAAATAACATTAAGCAGCCTCAGTAAAAAAACGGTATTGACCCCGGTTGATTGGGGTTTCAATGTATTGAAGAGCGAAATGAGAGCTGTCTGGATTGAATTATAGAACGAAATACAATCAAATAAAGCGATTTCTTTAAATTGTTTTACCAGAGAATTATAAAACTTGCTTAAAAAACAGGTTGATGTCCCGGCAGAAATCCCATTCTTAATATAAGCCGTAAGAAGCGGGTTATTGTGCCCGCAGATAACCGAACCGTTGTTTAAATAAAAATCCGCATACTTGTTCCCGTCCAGATCATAAACATACTGATTCTTTTCTTTTTTGACCACAACAGGCAGGCTTTTATCAAACAAAGAGTTTTTTAAAGAATTGATATGACTTTCCGAAAACCGGGTCAAAAAACTCTCGATTTGAGGAAATTCGGACATCTTTTCTCCCGTATCTTAATATTGTCATTTCTAAAAACTTAAAAAGTTTTTAGAAATGACTGTTATACCAAATATAGCAGCCGCTACATATGCTCCGCATACTTCACGCGGCTGCGTCGTTTTTATTTTCCTGAAGTTCATTTTATTTAGGCAGTTCCAAAAAATTTTAAGTTTTTGGAACTGCCTAAATAAAAAAAGGGGCTGTCCGGAATAGAACAGCCCCTGAGTATGATTACTTTGCGTATTCTATTACACGCGTTTCTCTTATGAGGGTCACTTTGATCTGACCGGGGTATTTCATCTCGTTCTCTATCTTATGCGCTATATCCTTGGCTAATATATAAGCCGTTTCATCATTCACGACTTCGCTCGCAACAAATACGCGCACCTCTCTTCCGGCCTGAATTGCATATGCCTTTTCAATCCCCTGGAAAGAAGTCGCGATATTCTCCAGGTTCTGGAGCCGCTTCAAATATTCTTCAAAGGATTCACGCCGCGCACCCGGCCTTGAGGCAGAAATGGCATCAGCAGCCATCACAATGGACGCTTCAATATACTTGAGTTCGGCTTCTCCATGGTGCGCCGCTATTGCGTTAACAATATTATCAGGCATGCCGTATTTGTGGGCAACTTCCGCTCCCACAAGAGAATGGACTCCTTCTCCGGTTGTTTTAATTCCTTTTCCAATATCATGGAGAAGTCCCGCCACTTTAGCATGATCGACATTAGTACGCAATTCACCGGCTATCATACCGGCAAAATTCGCGACTTCAATCGCATGATAATAAACATTCTGCCCATAGCTCGTTCTGTACTTAAGCCTTCCAATATAAGGATAAAGCTCTCTCGGCAGGCTGACTTTTAAATCAAGGCAGGCCTGTTTTCCGGCCTCAATAATCTCCTGAGTCATATCCTTTTCAACTTTAGCCGCAATCTCCTCAATCCTGGCAGGATGAATCCGCCCGTCTACAATCAGTTTTTCAAGCGATTGCTTGGCTACTTCTCTCCTGTAAGGATCGAAGGAGGATATGATCACTACTTCCGGCGTATCGTCAATAATTAAATCCACACCGGCGATGGATTCAAAGGCTCTGATATTTCTTCCCTCTCTACCGATGATTCTGCCTTTCATCTCATCATTGGGCAAGGTAACAGTAGAAATGGTCTTTTCCGCGGTGACTTCAGCCGCATTCCTCTGAATAGCAGAAACAACAATCTCACGCGCCTTTGATTCGCCCTGATCCCGGGCTTCATCTTCAATTTTCTTAATAATATTGATAGAATCTCTCTTGGCTTCTTCAGTCATTTCCAATATGAGCTGTTGTTTTGCTTCGGCGGCCGTCATCTGCGCAACCCTCTCCAATTCATGAAGATGGCGCTCATAAGCTTTCTTTAACTCTTCCGACTTCCGCTTAAACTCCTTTTCCTCATTTTCCAGCTCTCTTTCTTTCTTCTCCAGAGATTCTATTCTTTTGTCCAGTGCATCTTCTTTCTGCACCAGACGGCGCTGAGCTTGCTGAAGTTCAAAATTCCTTTCTTTAAATTCTCTGTCTAACTGCTTTCTTTCTTCAATTACCTTGTCTTTGCCTTCAAGTAAAACTTCTCTTTTTCTGGCTTCCGCTTCCCTTTCCGCAGATTCCAGAATTTCCTTTACTTTTTCTTCGGCAGATTCTAACCGGTACTTTGCGATGAGCTTCCTCACAAAGTAACCGGCAATACATCCAACTAAAAGAGAGGGGAGAGCCGTCAAAAATACGATCCACATATACTTCCCCTACAAAATATTTACCATTTTCTTACTGTAATAATTTAAAATCAATTTCAATTACTGTCAAGGTATTGAACCTTTTTTTTGTTAAAAAGTTATTAAAACCATGTGCGCTTTTCCATCACAAAAGTCATTCCAGAATAGTCTCTTATTTATCAAGAACAGACCATATGCCGATTTTATGCTTCTGAGCGTATTTTTCAGCTTTTTTGAACTCTTTTTTATAGAAACGGACAGCATCAGAACCGGTTTCCCCAATAAAATAAGTTCTGGCCAGTCCGCTTTTTACCAGGTAAAAGTTTACATTTGTCTCATTTAAAAAGATCAATCCCAGTAATCTGTTATAAATATCCTTTTGTTCCGTTAGCGGAAGTATTAAATCAATATCCTGATGAAAAGGCAAAAGCTCTTGAAGAGAGACTTTTGCCATTTCTCCCAGCTTTTTAATTTCAGATTTTTTGATTGTATTTCCCCTGGAACGAAGCGAAAGCATTCCGCGCTCAAGGCGGGAATTATTCCATGTTTCCAGAGTATCAATGAATAAAAACCTTACATAATTAGTCTCAAATTGAGCGCCATTGCTTTCATTATTATGCTCAATAATAATGGTATCACCGTCAATGACGCGCAAAACCCTGGCTTTCATACTGATTATACCTGGAGAAGGATATTTAATATTCAAATCATCAGAGAGGCCGCTGTTTAGAGAACTTATTAATATTATAAATAAAAAGATTAGAAACTTCATCCCGCAGAGTATCTATCAATCTTTATTTTTAAAAAATATATTCATGAATTTCTGCCATCCGGTATGATCATCCGAAACTTCCATATTCAATACCCTTCTCGCAATATGGTTGACGCAAACCGCAACATTTGAATGCGGATCCAATACGACAAAAGGCGTCTGCTTCCGGACCGCTTCGCCGATCAGAGGGTCTTCGTATATAAAGCCGAAATTATCTATTTTAATATTCAGGAACTGGGCGCAGATATCGATGATCTTTTTTGATACTTTATTTGCCTCGATATTGGTCCTCACCCGGTTTAAAACCAGCTTGATATTTGGGCTTTCGGATTCAGTCACAATCGCTTTTATAATACCGTAAGCGTCGGTCATGGAAGTCGGTTCAGGCGTTGTTATAACTATGGTTTCATGCGCGGCCAGTACAAATGACAGTACATTTTTCGATATGCCCGCGGACGTATCAATTATAATATAATCCGCGTAGCTGATCTCTTTGAGCGCGTCTATCAGGTTCTGCTTTTCCTCATCTTTAAGATTGGCAAGCTGGGTAAAGCCGGAAGCGCCGCCGATAATATCCACGCCCACCTCTGTTTTATAAATAATTTCAGACATCTTCTTCTGCCCTTTCATGACATGATAAAGGTTATGTTTCGGAATCAGTCCTAATAAGACATGAATATTGGCAAGCCCGAGATCGGCATCAAATACGATCACTTTTTTAGGATGATCTTTCATATTGGCCAGGCTTATTCCCAGGTTCAGGGCAAAACTGCTTTTTCCCACGCCGCCTTTACCTGAAGTAATGGAAATAATCTGCGTGTTTGATCTGGGAAAACCACCCATCATCCGCCTTAATCCCTCAGCCTGATCCGGCCCCAGAATGGTTGACATAACGGTACCTCAAAGTATTATTTATTTACAAAAAAAAGCTTTTGTTCAGAGTCATGCTGCCGCCCGAGTTCTTGCGAACTCTACACGGCAGCAGAATTAACATTATCCAAAAAGTCATTTATAACAGGAACAATTTCAAAAATTATTAATTTTTGAAATTGTTCTTATTTTAATGAATCGGCAATTAACCGATCTACATTAGCAATTTCAAAGTCTTCCGGCACTCCCTGGCCGTTTGTTATGAATGAAAGCGGTTTTTTAGTCTGGTAAAGCGAAGAAACGATTGAGCCCAGGTATACTGTCTCGTCCAGCTTTGTCGCGATGATGTGAGAAAAATCAAGGCATGAATAACTGTTCACGACCAGATCCAGGTCTTTAGGCTTGGTGGTAGCGCTGACGACAAGATGAATGTCAAATTTATGTTTTGCTTTTTTCAGCCAATCCGACAGCTCTTTAATCACAACGGCGTCTTTCGGGCTTTTCCCGGCGGTATCGATAAAAGTATAATGCGTCTCATCCTGCTCCAGAAGCTCATAAAACTGATCTTCCTTATTGATCGGGTAAAAAGGCGCTTTCATCAGGTCTGAATATGTTTTAAGCTGTGAGTCCGCCCCAACTTTGTATCTGTCGATGGAAATAAAACGGAGAGACTTCTGGCGTATTACGGCTATATGGGCCGCCATTTTGATAATGCTCACGGTTTTTCCCACACCGGTTGGTCCCACAAAGAGAATATTTTTGCCGTTATTATAATTCTCCATCAGGATATCTTCCCTGTTGATATTTGCCTTCAGGAAGTCGCGGATCGTTGTCAGCACCTGCGCTTTATCAATCAGGACATCATTTTTCTGCATTTTCAGATATTCCTGGATATCATGAATAACCTGGGGATGAAATTCCCTTTCCCTGAGGAATTCCTCGGCCCATTGAATATTTTTCTGCGAAATCTCCAGGTCCTGCATGATCTTTTTTTTGTTTTCAAGGGACGTGTTCCTGGTATTTTTCATCAATCCCTCTTTGATCTCATCAAATTCATTCTTGATATAACTCTGGATCTGTTCTAGCGAGCTCTTCAGGTTCTGGACTTCTTCCTCCAGTTTCTTGTTTTTTTCGGCTTCTGCAAGAATATGCTTCGCGTTTAAAAGAGAAGATGATGGCGCCGGTCTTTTATAATTTGCCATCATGTCGGCGGTATTACTCTCGTCATCTTTAAAAAGAGTGGGCTGGAGCACATTTTTCTTAACGCTTGATCTTTTCTCCCTTTCAAGTATCCTGGTTTCGTCTATACATGCCGTGGCAATCCAGACTGTTTCCTTTCTTAAGCCTAAAAATCTTCTCCTCTCCTCAGGATAAGTCCTTATGAGCATGGTTTCTTTGATTCTGTTTTCTACCCGGGCGGCCATAAACATTTTATCAACAGCTTCCTGCTTGGTCTTCCCTTCATAAATGGCATACCTCATAAAAACAACTCCTCAAGAATTTTACATGACAATATTAATGATCCCAATCTGGTCCAGCGTATAATTAGTCGGTATCTCGGAATATGATAAAACCCCGATAGTCGGGAAAGATCTTTCTATGAGTTCCCTTACCAGCCTCCGTATCTTCTGGGAAGAAAGAATGACCGGCTGACGGCCTGTTTTAATGACTCCTTCTATAACCTGGCTCGCTTCCGTAATAAATCTATTGACGACTTCCGGCTCGAGTGTCGAAACAAGGCCCTGGGGCGTTTCATGGATCGAATCGGTAAAGATCTGCTCAAGCTCCGGATCTATAACAATGGCCCTGAGGCTGTTTGTTTCATCCACATAATTTGACGAGATCTGCTTGCCGAGGGCCTGCCGCACATATTCAGTAATCAGATCAATATTCTTGATGCTCCCGCCGTAATCCGAGATTGTTTCCAGGATCGTCAGCATATTTCTGATCTTAACGCCTTCCTTAAGCAGATTCTGGAGCACTTTCTGTATCTCCCCGACGCTGGAATGCTTTAACGCTTCTTCAGTCACGACAGGATATTCCTTTTGAAGCGCGTCAATCATCGATTTTACATCCTGCCTTGTCAAAAGCTCTCCGGCGTTCTTTTTGATAATTTCGGTAATATGGGTCGCTATAACCGACGGCGGGTCAAAAATATCAAACCCAAGGGATTCCGCCTTTGCCCTTTCCTCATTTGCGATCCACTTGGCATCCAGCCCGAATGCCGGCTCCTTAACCTCGATGCCCTCAATCTGCTTTAAATCCAGCTTGGGATTCATTGCCAGAAAGCGGTTTACATAGATTTTCCCGCGGGCTACTTCCGAGCCCCTTATTTTTAAAATATACTCCGCCGCATCAATCCCCACGTTATCTATGATCCGGATCGGGGGCACAAGAATACCCAGGTCAAGCCCGATACGCCGCCGGATAAGTTTTATCCTGTCCAGCAGGTCGCCCCCTTGTTCTTTGTCAACCAGCGGAATGAGATTGTATCCGATCTCGAGGTTCATCGGGTCTATCCTGACAATATCCTCAACCGTTGTTGTCTGATCCGTTGCCTGCTTTGATTTTGAGCTTTCCACTTCCTTTTTCTTTGTATTAGCACGGATGGAAGCACTCATTGAATAACCAATACCTAATAATAATCCGCCTATCGCAAGATTTGTGATTATCGGGAAACCCGGCAGGAAACCCAGGAATGCTATAAAACTGCCGGCTATGTACAGGACTTTCGGCGCTATGCCGATCTGGGTCACCACATCCCTTCCGAATTTCTCTCTCGAAGCCGTCCTTGTCACTATTATACCTGTTGCTGTCGCCACCAGAAGGGAAGGTATCTGCGAAATAAGTCCATCTCCAACCGTCAGAAGTGTGTAAGTTTGCGCGGCTGTACCTATATCTTCACCGCGAATAACAACACCGGTTATCAAACCGACAATGATATTGACAAGCGTAATCACAAAGGCGACTTTCACATTACCGGAAACAAATTTGGACAAACCGTCCATGGCTCCGTAAAAATCCGCTTCCAGCCTGATCTCGTCCCTTCTTTTACGCGCTTCATCCTCTGTTATCAAACCGGCATTTAAATCCTCGTTTATAGAAAGCTGTTTGCCGGGAAGCGCATCAAGCGTAAAACGCGCAGCGACTTCTGAAACACGCGAAGCGCCTTTTGTGATGACAAGGAACTGTATTGCTATTAAAACAATGAATATGGTAATACCAACTATATAATTGCCGCCGACAACAAATTCACCGAACGCCCTGATAACCCTGCCGTCAAAAGCAGCCCCCAGCGTCAGAATCAGACGCGTCGCCGAGACATTCAGCCCCAGGCCGAAAATAGTTGTCAGGAGAATCAGCGAAGGAAAAGCGGAAAAGTCGGACGGTTTCTTGACATACATTGTGCTGAGAATAATCATTATGGAAATGGCCAGATTTATAATGAGCAGTATATCCAGGACAAATGTTGGGATCGGAATGATCAGCATCATGACAACCACAATAAGGGAAATCGCCACAAAAATATCAACATTATCCTTGAGCCTGATCAAACCCTGCCCGGGTGTTGCCGCCATACTTTAATCCTCCGCTATGCCGCCACGCTCTCGCGCATCTGATAAACGAGAGAGAGCACTTTCGCCACAGCCATAAAAAGCTCCGCCGGTATTTCCTGGCCGACCTCGACTTTTTTATAAATCTCTCTTGCCAGCGGTTTATTTTCTATTACATAAACATTATTATCCTTTGCGATCTGCTTGATCCTTTCGGCAATCGGGCCTTCGCCTTTCGCTATAACAAGCGGCGCGTTCATAAAGCTCGGTTCATATTTCAAAGCCACGGCTATATGCGTCGGGTTGGTTATGACCACGTCCGCCTTCGGTATTTCCTGGATCATCTTGCGCGATAGAAGTCTTCTTTCCAGTTCACGGATCTTCGCCTTTATTTCAGGGTCTCCTTCCATTTCCTTAAACTCTTCCTTGATTTCCTGTTTGGTCATCCTTAATGATTCAATATAAATCCAGCGCTGAAAAGCGTAATCCCCGACGGCGAAAATAAGCAGGAGAATCCCTGAAAAACTGACAAACTGGAACATGATCGACCAGATCAGTTTAAAAGCGTCCAGAACATCCATCCTGGCGATTGAGATCATCTCCGAGAGCCTCTGATTTATAATAATAAAAGCAATGACAAAAACACCAGTCACTTTCAGGATCGACTTAGCAAGATTAAAGATCGCTTCTCTTGACCAGAACATCTTGATAAAATTGGGGCCGATATTTGAGAAAATCTTGCCGATATTAAAATTGATCTTTTTTGTCGAAAATACAATCCCGCCCTGGATAAGACTTCCGGCGACCGCCGCCACAACACCGACAAGCATCAGAGGCAGGACGCTGGAAGAGGAAAGCCAGAGCATATCAAGAAAGAACGGCATGACGCTGTTGACGCTTACTTTTATAGTGAGAAGATTTTCAACATAGTAGCGCATGATCCGGATGAGGGAATTAAAAATAAACCCGCCGATAATGCATACGGTCCAGAAACCCATCAAAAAAACTATGATCGCGGTGAGTTCCTGCGACCGCGGGATATTTCCTTCCTCACGGGCTTTCCGCTTTTTATATTCTGTGGGTTCTTCGGTTCTTCCCTCATCTTCAGCGGCAAAAAGCTGCAGGTCAAATTCAAAGTTATTTAAGTATGCCTCATCATAAAGCATCAGCCATTTTAATTTTTCACTATATATCATAATCCTCATCCATTACGTCGCTTTAATATACCTAATCAGTTCCGATGTTTCTTTCAGCATATTATTTATAACACTCCCTCCCAGATCCACAAGCGAAGGCAGTAAAAGCCAGATAACGAAAAACCCTATAAAAAGCTTTAAATTAAAGCCCATGATCATAACATTAAACTGCGGCGCAACCCTTGATATAATACCCATTGCCATATCCATTAAAATGGTCACCCCGATGATGGGCAATGAAACTTTAAGACCGATATCAAACATGGTCATAACCGCAGAAACAAAACCCTTCATCAAAACCCCGAATGACTGCAGGGTTAATACCTGCGCTGTTTTAAAACTGTCCACCATTAACTGGAGCATAAAGAAATGGGCGTCAACCCTCAAAAGCAGCAGTAAAATAAGGACTCCAAACACATTGCCGATGGCCGGTACCTGTGTCTCAGAAATCGGGTCAAACACTTCATTCATTCCAAGGCCCATCTGAATGCTGAATATCTGCGCCGAAACCTGAAAAGATGAAACAATGATATAGATAAACAAACCAATTCCCGCCCCAAAAACAAAACTTGTGAGTGTCTTAATACCGAAATCCATCAAATCGGCCGGTAATTTGACGCCCATTCCTATAACCAGAGGAACAGCAATCAGGCTTGTAAAAAAGCCCAGCGCCAGCTTGAAGCGCATAGGCATGGCAAGGCCGGAGAAAAAAGGCGCAGTGACAAACAAACCGATCATCCTCACCAGAATAATGAGGAACAGCTCAAAATATTTTACAACATACTCATAAAGCATACTAAATTATTTCCTCTCAATGCCCTGCCTGCCCCCTCTATATTTTAGCCCTCGCGATCAAATCAAAAAGATTTTTTGTAAAGTCCACCATATTATTCACAAAAAAAGGCCCTGCGACTACCATCAGGAGAAGTATGACAATCATTTTGGGCACAAATGTCAGCGTCTGCTCCTGGATCGAAGTCGTCGCCTGGAAAATACTGACTATAAGCCCCACAACCATGGCGGCCCCCAGGAGGGGCACGCTCAGGATAAGTATCTCATACATGGTCTGGTTCAGGATGCTTAAAACCAATCCCTGGCTCATACTTCCTCTCCTATGTCCTGAAGCTTAAAATCAGTTTTTCCACCAACAGGTCCCAGCCGTCTACAAGGAAGAACAATAAAATCTTCAAAGGGAATGATATCATGATCGGGGGCAGCATCATCATTCCCATCGACATCAAAACGCTTGCAACAACAACATCAATGATCGTAAAAGGAATCAGTATCAGCATGCCCATGTAAAAAGACAGGGTCAATTCATTTAAAATAAAAGCGGGTATCAGCACATAAGTCGGCACATCTTCCGGCCCTTTGGGCCTTTCAACCTTGGACATTTTTATAAACCGGTAAATATATCTTTCCGCTGTTTGATGGAACATAAATTCCCTGACCGGCTGAATCGCCTTGGTAAAACCGTCATTGAGCGTCATCTTTCCATCCAGATAAGGCCTCACGCCCTCCTGGTATGACCTGTTAAACACCGGGAACATAACAAACAGGCTGATAAATAGGGAAAGGCTGATAATGATCTGGTTAGGGGGAATATTCTGAGTGGCCAGGCCTCTGCTGACAAAAGAAAGAACAATGAAAATACGGACAAAACTTGTTAATACAATCAGTAAGGTCGGGGCCAGGCTGATGACTGTGATAAGGAACAATACCTGAAGTGATAACGCAACCTGCCTGGGCGTTTTGGCCTCTTGAATGTTAAAATTAAGCGTCGGGATCGGTATATTCTGACCGGCTCCCGTCTGTTGAGCGTTTACAGGCGCTGTGAATAAGAAAAAGGAGAATAGAAAAAACACCGCACTTTTATTCACAAATCCCCTCCCAATCCTGCAAACCCAAAAAGCACAGGCAGTGCGTAAATGTGCAAAACAAAGCATATAGTAGAATTTTTACTACTACTACATTATATTATTACTTATGTCAAAAAAAAATGCAAGGGTTTTGCAAGAAATATTTTTAATGAAAATATTGGGGCGAAAGGAGATAAAGAGGGAGAGGTTTTTATGTAGAAACAGGTTCAAAGAGCGATTTTGAGAAAATTTAAAACTTTTTATCAAATTCTATCAAAGAGTCCTTTTTGCAACTCATTTTATTATATAGAATTAAGAAATTTGCCGTATCATCATTAAAAACCCCCGCCTCCATTAGAAAACAGACAGACATGCTCCGCAGGGGACAGGGAATATTTATGATATTCAATCTGTATGGAATTATTTCATTTAAATTGAATATTTTTTATATAAAGTTTTCCTGAAACAGCGGATATCGGCTCAAAACGGATGCACTTGATCTTTGTGAAATCCACTCCGGAAAACTAGCTCAAACTGACTGTACAATTTGTGTATGAGCTTGCCGGAATACCAGCAACCGTGTTTGTTTTAGTTGAAGTTCCATCGGTAAAATAACGTCCACACTGCCGGTATCACACTGTATGCTGAATATAACGCTTGTGTAAGCAGATATATTAACGACAGTGCTGTAATCCTCGGCAGTTTTGTTCAATATGAAACCCAGTCCATTAGCATTGGCTCCGTTATTATAGTCTAGCTCGTCATTATATATTGTTTTACTTAATGATGTATTTGCATACCACATAACTGTTCAATCCTGCTATCCTGTTTGTTGCAGAACTGCCGGTATTATAGAAAAAAATATTTGAAATTGAAAAACTATATGGATTGCCTGCTGTATGAAATAGAACTATATTTGTAATCTTAGTGCTGTCATAACCAGAACCAGGAACAAAGCTGCCTAACGCAATTTCATAACTTGCAAAACCTGTTGTGTTGATTTGAAAATTAGAATATGCATTAGTAGTACCTAAAGCATCATTGCATAAATTAATTCCACCGTATCCTAACTGTGAACTCTTAATCTCAAAGTGAATACGATTAAATGGTGTTAAATCCAGGCCTAGACAGGAACCGTTAGAATATTTGTCAATATATTTAGTCAAACCAGCATATGTATTAGTAGTTGAGTTGAAATTCAATCCCTGCTAAACATAGCAATGGTAATTTGCCGGATAAGAATAAATTTTATCACCTGTTACATAGTAAGTGTTGTCAACCGGGCCCGAAGAAGAACTGGATCCTGAGCTCGATGGGCCGTTTTGGCACCCCGACAGCAGGACCGCCGCCAGAGAGCACAGCAACAAACTAATTAATGATTTCTTCATCATATGCCTCCTTTATTTTACTATCCAGAATACATTTATAAATAATATACCTCTGGAGTTCAATAAAATTGCAATGCAAGTCAAAATAAATTCTCATAGAAATCCCGAATGATAAAAAAGTTGATCTTGAATAATAAGTTGATTGAAAGTTTTATTTTATCCGAGAGGCCTCTTCAGAAGAAAAGACAGGCAACCGGAATTTATATAATTTACCGAAAAGATTTATTCCTTAAACTAAACCATTTCCTTTTCAAATATTTCTTTCCAGGGTATGCCTGGGCTGAGCGTACCCGATTCTAAATGCGTTCCGACAGCCGGTACCGGCACCCAGAGCCTCCATTTTTTCCCAAAAAGATTCTGCTTCCAGCAATGTATCCAGGAATTCTTGATCATTCCCAAAAACAACTTTTCACCGCCCAGCCAGCGGAAAAAATAACGTAAAACAGCAAATGGATTAAGTATATGGCTTTTAGTCAGGCTGATCCAGACGGCATTGTCCAGATTTCCTTTAAAATAGGTCATAAACACATTTTTTGTCTTCGCAAGAACTTTCTTTGAGGTTAGAAACGTGAGGCAGGTCGTCGCAGCGGTCTGCCAATGTTTATTCCCGTAAAACAGGATGTTTTTATTCAGGGTCACATGAAAATCCATAAAATAATAATCATTATGGTCGTACGGAGTAACAAAGTGCGCTTCTGGACAATTCTTCGCAAAAAGCACCATCTGTTCAAACTCATCAGGCAGATAAAAATAATCATCTTCGGCAAAATACACTAATTCCGAATATTTCTGTTTGAGAAGAAGCTCAATCTGCATTTTGAAAGTTCCATGATTGCCGCAATGATCCAGACTGATCAGATCCAATTCTTCAGATGTGAAATATTTTTTAAATAAACTCATATATTCCGGCGGACAGGAATCCAGCAGAACAATCATTTTGACTTTCAAACTTCCCAGGGACCTGCGGAGAGATTTTAAACAGAACTCGGACAATTTGAGCTTATCCTTGGGATAGACTTCCGGTGTTTTTGATACTTTGGGATATATTCTATAGGCTATGGTAATGTCTCTTTTTTTTCTGACATAAACGGCTCCTTATTAAATTATAAATAGTAAAACTATTCCCTGAGACACATCGTCCATCAGCCTTTAAGCTGGGCATTCAAACCCTGGATTTTTCTTATAATCATAATTGCAAAAACATCCCTTCTGAATAATAAAAATAATCCGTAAGTCAGCAAAGTGAAGACACCGGCCGTCCCCAGAATAATAAAAGGATTCATGCTGATCAAACGGGCCAGGATGACGCCGGCAATGACAAATAAAATGCCGGCGAAGTAATTGAAGCTCATAGGATTAATGAACCGGAAATTCAAGTATTTCCTGCCCAGATAAAGCTGGCTGAAGAAAACCGCCGTTTCCGAGATGAGAATGGCAATAGCGGTCCCATTCTGCTGAAAACGGGGAATGAGCAGCAGATTGCAGGTCAAATTCACAACGGCCCCGATACAATTTGAGATCAGCATCTTTTTTTCCTGGCTGTTCGGAATCAGCACCTGGAAACCCAGGAATGAATCCAGACTGGTAATAAGCAGGATCGGACAGATGAGCATCAGGGAAAGCGACCCGCCGATGAATTTATCTCCGCCGAAAACACTGAGTATTTCATTGGATAATAACAATATCGCCGTAATCGCCGGAATTGACAGAAAGTATATAAAATTGATGGATTTCTCCGCCAGATCCCGGTAATCCTTTGAACGGTTGTTTTTTATATAATAGGACAGCCGGGGCACAAGCACTGTTCCCAGAGATACCACAAATGTTATCGCCAGCGTAGTGAGCTTCCTATCCATCACATAGTAGCCGACAGCTTTATCATTGCTCATAAAACCGAGCAGCGTTGTATCCAGAATATTATAGACGCTCCCGACAATTCCGGTCAGTATTAAAAAAAGCAGGGGTTTGAAATGCTTTCTGAATTCAAGGCTTTTCAATTTCAAATCCGCATATTTGCCTACCATAAGCATGTTCCATATATTAGAACCGCTCAAGGCCAGCACCAGTATTCCCGCATACCAGACATAATCGGCCGCTTTATGGATACACAGGAATATCAGTATAAATGAGACCAATTTAAAAACCAGGCTGCGTACAGTTATGAAACCATAATTTTCCATCCCCTGATAAAACCAGTCAATTGAAAACGCCGTTAAAATTATGTTGACGCCAAAGACAATATAAAGAGATAGTTCGGAGCGCATTTTTTCCACAAATAAAAACATTCCCGCATACATTGTCAAAGAAACAAGTGTCGAAGCCAGCCCGATCATAAAAAGACTTGAAAAAACACGGCTTCGCGCCGGCCGGTCTTCCCGGTAAAACGCTATTTCACGGGTCCCATAAAGCGGTATCCCGAATGTTGCAAGCATAATAAAGTAATTGGAAATTGAATTAGCCAGGCCGAATTTCCCCAGTCCTTCCGGGCCGATTATCCTGGATATATAAGGAAAAGTAACCAATGGAAAAAGGATATTCATAACAGTCAATAATGTATTGAATATATAATTCCGGCTGATGGAAGGCTGTTTTTTACTGCTGATCATACATTTTTCCTAATTGTAATATAAATCAGAAATACCCTGCGCATAAGCCATTTTTTTGTCCTTTCCCATAAGCTGATTTTTTTGGGATGGCTCATCTCTTTTGAATCGGGATGGATGTAGACAGCTTTTTTATACACAATCCTGAATTTCGAATGAGTCCGCATATAGCTATCCACCCTGCTTTCATAGATTCGGTTTATATAAACCAGCAGATATCTCAGGCTCATCAGATGAAAATAACGGTAGATTGGCCTGTAAAAATCCGCTTTTCTACCCAGATATATCTGATCTGAAAACCCATAACCGATCAGGAAATCCCCGGTTTCCTGAAAAGATTCCTTTCTGCAATCATCCAAATTTTTCGTCCAGGCTGGACAGGCGGTAAAATAACTTGTTTCTCTCTCCATTTCTATTATCGAGGGAGAAATCCAGTCTGTTTTCTTCGCCAGAGCAATATCGCTGTCCCAGTGCAGAAAATATTCCGAACGGCACACCTGGAGCATAACATATTCCCAATCGGAGTACCAGGGAATCCTACCCAGTTCTTTTTTTTTCAACCCTACTTTTTTAAGCGCCGTCTCTATATGATCTTCAACAAAATAAAAGTCATTAATAACTTTTTTCCTCACAATTTTTTCCGCCAGTTTAGAAACCGCCATCCGGTCGCTTACATTGCCGATGACGACAAAAACATTCTTGAATGAAAACCTGTTCCTGTCTATTATGTTTTTTATAAAATCCGGGTCTAAAACTTTCCTGTAAGTTTTTTCATAGCAGTTTATAATCAGATCCACATCATAGCGGCTCATTTTTAATTCACCATCCTCTAAACGAAAATTTATCATTTATTTTATTGAAAAAACAAAACCCCGGCGCATATTTTAATGCTAAAGGAAAAAATCTGTCAAAAAAAGAGGTTTTTACAGATTTAGTTCTTTATTGCCTGAATAGAACTTAAGAAAATTTTAATAACTATAATCTGCAAAAAACAGCCGCCCAATTACATGGAACAGTACAGAATTCAAGTTTTTTGTGTTTTCAGGGGGAAAGTTTTTCATCCAGCGGATCATCTATTTTTGCGTCCTTTAAAGATTCCTGATCAGCTTAAGAATGCAGCCGAATAATCACAAAGCAATAATAAATTGAGCTAAATTTAAAATGACCGCTTTTCTCTGTTATTATATTTTTTTATATTTCGCGGATCACAGCCCGGGCCGGCGCTCCGTCGCTGTTTAGAATCCTCAAGGGAAGACAGATCATTTCATAATTGCCGGCCTTAATCCCGCATAAATTCAAACCCTCGATGATCCAGACCCCGGTTTTTAAAAGCGCTTGATGTGTTTCCAGACTTTCCTTTTCAAACCCTCCGACAGATAGATAATCTATCCCGATGACTCGGACTTTGATTCGGGCCAGATATTCCGCAGCTTCTTTTGAGACATAAACAAAATCTTCCACAAACCTGTTTTTCTTCCAGCATCTTCCGGAATTCAATGTCTTGAATAAAATCCGTTCGCCTTTTCCGATTTTATGCTTTTTGAGCTCAGAGGGTATAATTGATTTTCTGTTATTAATCTCGATCACCCTTGCCGGACCTATTACCGCTTCCAGCGGCAGCTTATCCAGGCTTTTGCCTTTTTTTAGAAAATGCAAGGGCGGATCCATATGGGTCCCGGTATGCGAACACATTGAGATAAGAGAAACATTGCATGGAGAACCTTTTTTAATATCCCATATCCGCTCGCTGTAGAAATCCTGGTCGCCCGGCCAATGGACCATGTCGTTATAAAGCGGAACACTGATATCTTTCCACTCCCGGCTCATATTTGCGCACCCCTTTGATTCCATTATTTTATACTGTATCATTTATAAATATACATAAACCTTTCCATATTGTAAAGAAAGATCTGATTATAACTGTCCGAAAATATAAAGAAAACTGACTGCTATTTCAAAAAAAATATAAAAAGCGGTTCTAATTCATTCAGTATAAGCATCCAGTCAGAACCTGCTCGAAAAGAAACTCTCCGCTTCGCGGATGATCTGTTTTAAACTTCCGCTGATCAATTTTGCCGGCGGCAGGGAATTAAGAAAGATCGGCCCGTAGCGCTTTGTTTTAATGCGGTGGTCCATTATGGCGATCACGCCCTTGTCGGTCTTGCTGCGGATGAGCCGGCCCATTCCCTGCTTCAGCCGCAAGACGGCCCTCGGGACGCTGTAATTGATAAAGGGGTTCATGTCCTTGAACTCCAGCAGATTGACCTTGGCCTTATAGATCGGATCGGCCGGCGAGTCGAAAGGCAGTTTTTCGATGATGACGCAGCGGAGATTGTCGCCCTGGATATCGATCCCTTCCCAGAAGCTGGACGTGGCGAAAAGGACCACATTGGGATTTTTGCTCATCTTTGAAAGAAGCTCGTCCCTTGGAAAATCGCCCTGCTTGAGCGGGAGCAGCCCTTCATCGCTCAATTCCCCGTTTAAAATCTCGAATGTTTTATTCAGCCGGACATAGGATGTGAAGAGGATCAGAACGCCGCCCTCGCTCATCAGGGACAGCTCTTTGATCAATAGGGTTTTTTCCTCCGTGACACTGCCATGGTCCAGGTCTTCCTCGAGGATATAAATTTCCGCCTGCTTTGTATAATCAAACGGGGAAAGAAGCCGGACCTCAATTTTCTCCTTGTTGGTCGCGAGCTGCAGCCCGACGCTGGTTTTAAAATAATCGAACTTATTATTGATCATCAGAGTGGCGGACGTAAAGACAGTAAAATCCTTTCTTGAGAAAAGGGAATTGGCCAGAAAATCGCCTACTTCCAGCGGGCTGTAATGAAACCGGATATTTTTCTTTGTCAGCTCTATCCACTTGACAAAATTGATCTCATTCTCTGTATTAAAGATCAGGTCATACACTTCCCGGGCGTTCACAAGGCTTTTCATCCGGTAGCCGATGGACTGGATCACTTCCAGCGCCTCATGATGGACCGCAACATCCTTCAGCCTTCCCGCGAACTGCTCAAAATGCGTCGTAAAATGTCCGATCTGCTTGAAAAGCAAGGAAGCCGCGTCAGATAACGCCTCATAGGCCGGGCTTTTTATAAACTCCTCATCCAGGCCGACCGAATTGGATTCCTTCGTCCATTCTTTTAAAAGCTCCACCGCGTCAAACATAAAATCCGCCAGCGCATGAAGCAGGTCCTTATGCATCTTTAAAAGCTCCTCATAAGCCTGCGCCAGTTCCACATGGGCATCTATATTCCCTTTCCTGTTCAAAAGGACAAACAGGCCGTACCCTTTCCCTTTTTTTAATGTGTAGAGTTTTCTGAGCTGATAGAGAAGCGACTGGATGGAAAAATCCTTGGAGAGGGATTTCAGCGCCACATCCTCCAGGTGATGCGCCTCGTCAAAAACGATGCCGGAAAAAAAGGGGAGCATGCTCCGATGGCTTGCTTCATCGATCATGCTGAAGACAAGGGAATGGTTGACAATGACGATGTTGGACTTTTCAGCCTGAAGCCTCGCCCGGTAATAAAAACAATCCCCGTAGTACTGGCATTTTCTGCGGCTGCAGATGATCGAATCGCAGGCCACTTCCTCCCAGACTTCATCGCTGACATAGCTTCCGAATTCGCCGATCGTTCCTTCCTGGCAGGTGCCGCTCCATTCCTCGATATCAAAAATAATCCGCCAGTGCTCATCCTCGCCGAAAAGCGTGTCCTGCTTTTCCTTGTCTCTGATGAGGTCCTGAATCTTCTTTTTACAGAGATAATTTCCCTTTCCGATCAGCACGGAATAGTGAACATCTTTTTTCAGGTATTGATAGACAACCTTCTCCACAATGAGCATGTCCTTTCCGGCTATCTGCTGCTGAAGATTGATCGTCTGCGTGGAAACGATCACTCTCTTTTTATTCTCAACGGCCCAGATGGCCGCCGGAATAAGATAGGAAAGCGACTTGCCGGTCCCTGTGCCGGCTTCAGAAATAAGAATATCCGATTCATTCACCGCTTCAATTACTCCCGACACAAGCTTGATCTGTTCCTCACGCGGCTCAAAATAGGCGATATTTTTGGAAAGGAGCCCGTCCTCCTCGAAAATATTTTTTATTTCCTCATCCTTGATATAAACGCGCGCCTCTGGCTTGAATACGATGTTGACATACTTGCACTGATTATCGATGATGTAAAAGCCGATCTTTTTATTGGCCAGTTCCGTGGCCAGCTGGATGTCGTTTTCAGAGGCCCTGAGGTTGTCGCCGTCGCTGTCGTCGCCCGGGTGGTTATGGATCAGGACATCCCCCTGCAGGGTGTCCATCAGAATGACCGGGGTCGAATTCTCATTGCCGTAGGCAAGCGGCTCGACCTCATAAACGGCGCCGGACCTGTCGACATTCCCGACAAACGAGACTTCCTGTCCGGCGTTTTTTTCAATCTCGCCGGCGATATAGTCAATCGCTTCAGGCGTAAAGCATTCTACGGCAAGCTTTTTCAATTATGGCTCCTATGGGATAGATGTTCTTGAAATGCTGTTTATATTATAAAGGATTTCGTTTGGATTTGCACTATTTGTAATAGCCCAATTAAGCAGGATCAGCAGGATAACGCAGGATTTTCAGGATTTTATAATTCCTTTATGTAATATCCGATTGTTCACGCGGATGACACGGATAAGTCGGATTTTATAGGATTTAGTTTTACTTTTAGGAACCTTATTGCTTTTACTCAATTTACGGAATTTAATAGGACACTCGGGGACGGGGATTTTAGGGTGGCTACGCCAGTTATACAAAAAGCGTCATTGCGAGTCAAAAAACCCGAACAATGCCAATATTTGTCATACGAAGCAATCTGTCTGCAAATTAATGATTCTAAATTCATTGGCAAGATTTCGCCTGCGAACAAATGGTTGAGCAGAGAGTATGACTCTTAAAATACAGCTTTCCTTTTTTTTCCCTGTCTGGCATAAGATTCCTTTCTTATTTTGAAAATATTATTTTTTTATCCGACAGGCTGCCGGGGGGGTTACGATATTTCTTTCTTTTCGAAAAGAAAGAAATATCGCGCTAAAGAAAGAAAACAGGTCGAGGCCATTTTCATTCGAAGCAGCCGGAATGTACGGAGGTGTGTCATCCGGCTTTTAAAAAACCAATTCCTTATTAAAATAGCCTCCTATGTCGCCGTCCAATGGCTTTATGCGTCGGTTGCGGCTTCCGTGCCGCAAGCTTGTGCTTCTTTTCATTTATTATAACAGCGGATAACACGACTTGATATGGAGTTGATTGGTATTCTGATTAAAGTCAGGAGGAAAATGGCCTCGGGAAAGGAAAAAAACTAATTGCTATTATTAAACTCCATGTCGTGAATAATCAGGTTTGAATCTAAATAATAAATATAATTCTTCAGGAGTATAAATTTTAAGGATAAAAACTCCATATAATAGATATAAATGTAATTCTGATTTTTCTAAAAGTTTCATTATATATTCAGTTATCTCAAATGAATATGATATAAAACTCTCTTTTTTATAAATTTCATTTGAATTATAATACTCTCGACCAACATACATTATACCAACAAGCAACGCTAAAAATTCTTTTTTCTGTAATCTAAGATAACTTATAAAATTATTTTTTATTTTTCTAGATTCTAATAAATAGTCTGAACTCAAATTTGATAACTCTATACCAGTTCCAAGATTATATTTTTTATGTAGTATATTTCTATCAGATTTCAATTTTATTGCAAGATTTATTGTATTATATATTATTTTATTCTCATCGGATAATGAACTTAAGAGTAACTTTCTATTATTTTTCATCTCAATATCTTTATTTTCTTTAATAATTTTCCTAACATTTTTATAAATATAGTTTCTAAATTCATTTGTATTCATTTTATTATGTCGCCCATCATACGTTGATGCGTCCTTATTATAAAGAGATTGTTTTGCAAATATTACTAAAGCACCTTTTTGTATTCTACTGACCAATCTTGCTCCTTTTGGCAAGGGACCATCATAATAATAACCCGAATCCCAAACTGATCTATCTACATATTCATTTGGTTTAATTTCTGTTAATTCTTCAATTATACTTTCATAGATAATTGCTTTAATGGGTTTAGTTTCTATTCTTAAATAGTTCCATTCTGGCACATAATGAAAATTTTCATAGATCAATCTTTTTGGTTTTATGATATAACAAGAACCATTTAAATCTAAATCAAGGCAGCCAGGTTCATTAGATTTTTTAACTCCTATTAAATCTAGTCCACCACCTCTTGGTAAAAATAGATGATTTAAATTTTCTGTTTCACATAGAAATGATAAAATAGATATTATATCATCTATATTATTCCAAACCATACGTGCCGGTTTATTAATTTTATGTACATGGTCATCAAAATAATTCCATTGCAATATATTCTGAATGCTGAAATCTTTTGAGGCGGTTAGCCACTCTTCAATTTTATTAATGAATATATTCATTGTTGGTCTTAATGATGGATTTTCATTTGTACAATCACGTAATAAATTATCTATTGGGAAAAGAAAATCATTTTTTATAAATCTTTTTAATGAAATATTTTCATCTGAAGCATCATACCTACCATCAAAACCATCATAAACATTTGTTAACAATATCCAGAATGTTTTTGATAATGAATATACGTCAGCTAATCTACCATCGGAATTTTGAGGTGATCTCCTCATTTCTGGAGCAATAGTCCATATTGGCCCTAATTTTTTTTCTTTTGTTATCTTAGATTTATGAGGAAAATCTACTAAACCAAAATCACCAATACACCAATTATTATTATAATAATATAAATTTTCAGGCTTTATATCTCTATGAGAAATTCCAATATTATGAAAATATATTAAAACTTTTGCTATACTAAGAATAGCTTTTGCTATTTCATAAATATCAGTTTTGCTAATTTTTTCAATGATGGGCGTCGCAATTGGCATTACATACCAATAAGGAATGTCTTTAGTTGATGCTTGAAGAAAAGAATCTAATATAGGAATTATACCTATAAGATTATTATTATCTTTTACAGTTTGAATTTCATATTTAAATCTCTTAAATAAAATATTATTTTTAATAAAAATATTTTTTAATATCTTCATTGCATATTCTTGCTGATTTTGATCTTTTACTTTCCAAACTTCTGAATTTCCCCCAAAACCAAGTTTTTCAATTAATGTATATTTATCAATTTTTTTAATTTTCATTAAAAACCTTCCACTCTCGTCCTATTTTATTCCCGGCATCGAGTATTAGAATAAGGCAGCTCAATGTAAAACTAAATCCTAAAAATCTGTCCCAATCCGTGAAATCTGTGTGAAATTGGGGTCTATAAATAAGCTTTAATAAAGTAAACAAAGGATTGTGAGTCAGAATTTTATGTATTACCGGCGTAGCCCGCACCCTATTCGCGTATCTTCGCGTATCTTCGCGTATCTTCGCGGAAGCCCAGTCCTGCCTTAAACCGGCTTCTCCTGCCTATTCATGAAGTTATTCAATTCTTCCGCCCCGAACAACACCTCCCGCGGCTTGCTGGAGCCTGTCGACGGGCCAAGGGCCCCCATTTTATCCATCGCCTCGATCAGCCTGGAAGCGCGGTTGTAGCCGATGCGGAAGCGGCGCTGGAGGGACGAAGCCGAAATCTCGCCGTTTTCCACGGCCGCCTTGAGCGACTCGATAAAGAGCGGGTCGTCGCGGTAATCGACTGAAAAAGCCGAATCCGTTTCCGAGGCGGGGCTTGCCATCAGGCCCTCGACATCGATCACATAATCCGCCTTTCCGTTCCTCTTGAGGTCTTTTACAAGATTTTCGATGTCCGAATTGGAAACATAGGGCGACTGAATGCGGAGCATATCGATAAAATTCGGCGTCATAAAAAGCATGTCTCCCTTTCCCAGGAGCTTTTCCGCCCCGCTTTTATCCAGAATGGTACGGGAATCCGTCTGCGAGCTGACGCGGAACGCGATGCGGGAAGGGAAGTTCGCCTTGATGATCCCGGTAACGACATCCACGCTCGGCCGCTGTGTCGCCACAACCAGATGGATGCCCACGGCCCTGGCCATCGCCGCTATGCGGGATATGACCTTTTCCGTTTCCTTCGGAAGCCGGAGCATCAGGTTCGCGAACTCATCTATCACGATAACAATATAGGGAAAGTATTCATAGGTTTTTTCGGCGTCATCCCTGGCGGCGGTTTTGATCTTTTTAACCTCGCGGTTATAATCGTCCATGTTGCGCACGCCGAAATCGCTGAGCATCTTGTATCTTTTATCCATTTCGGCGGACGTCCATTCCAGCACGGCAATGGCCTCTTCCGGGCTGGTTATGACCGGCGCCAGCAGGTGCGGAATGCCGTTGTAAAGCTCCAGCTCCACCATTTTGGGATCGATAAAAATAAACTTCACCTCTTCGGCTGTCTTTTTGAATGTCAGGCCGCCGATCAGGGAATTGACATAAACGCTTTTTCCGCTGCCGGTCGTACCGGCGATCAAAAGATGCGGCATTTCCGTCAGGTCTTCAATCACGATATTGCCAGCTATATCCTTCCCGAGGATGAGCGGAAGCTTCGCCTTTGTTTTTTTATATTCTTCGCTTTCTATGATCTCGCGGAGGACAACCGTTCTCCTGAATTTGTTGGGCACTTCCACGCCGACGATGCTTTTGTTGCCGATCGGCGCGACAATGCGGATGTTGCGCGTGCCGAGGTTCAGCGCCAGGTCGTCCGTCAGGTTCACGATATTTTTGAGCTTCAATCCTGTGGGGGGAATTATTTCATAACGGGTGATGGCCGGCCCTCTCGAGTGACCGGAGACCCTGACGTCAATTTTAAAGCTCGCAAACGTATTCTCAATGATCTTGGAGACCCTGTCGATCTCCTCGTTCTCCTCCGCGCGGGAAAAGCTTTCAAGCCCTTTTTCCAGAATATTCAAATCCGGAAAAACATAATCCGGATGGGTTTCTTTTTCAGTAAAAAGCTCCTGTTCAATGTCTTCCCTGCTCCGCCTGGACTGCGCCAGCTCGGCGTAATCAGCCTCGCCGACAATCTCTTCTATTTCCAGACCGTTCGATTCGTTCAATAACTCAGGTTCCGGTTTTTCTTTTTGAATGATTATCTCCTCTTCCGGCTTTTTTTCACTCACTTCCTCTACAGGAATTTCTTTATCCATAATAGAAATATTAGCTGCAGAAATGGCTTTCTCACCCTCTCCCAGCTCCTGATCAAAAAATTGATTGATTTCTGATAAAATATCCCCGGCGGCCTTTTTCTCTATAAGCCACAGCGGCGCTTTCTGCGCTTCCCGGGACAGCGAAGCGACATCGACAAATTCCCTGCCCTCATCTTTCCGCGGAGTATGGTGGAGATACTCCGGCTCCTTCCGCTCCGCCCATTTTTCTTCCTTTTCCATATTCCGGCCCGGATGATCTTGGGTATTCCGGCCTTCCCCCTGATAAGCGAAGACTTCCCTTCCGCTGACAGGCTCTTCTTTTGTTTTTGCCAGAAGGCCGAACATCTGGAAAGGCGCGAGTACAATCCATCCCAGAAGCCTGGCCAGTCCGTAAGTCATCTGCTGGAAGAGCTTCATGGCTGAAACCAGGGAAAGCAGTAAAATAAGGGAAAATATGCCGATTATGATATAGGGATGCAGAACTTCCTGAAGGCTTTTGGAAATGGCAAGGCCGAAAAGTCCAGATTCTATATAGGTTGCCGCGGGCATGAGGACTGCCAGTATGACAGACAGGCAGATTGTCGCGATAATGAACAGGGTTGCTTTTATAAAAATCCTTCCGATTTTCGCGCCGACCAGAAAATTGATCCCGATGACAAAAAAACCGAAATTAAGGGCCAGAGAACCGTATTTTCCATACAAGAGGACCAGGGGGGAAGAAATCCAGACTCCCAGGATCCCGGCCATATTTTCAAGAGGCTGGTTGACCTTTGACGCAAGAAAGGCCGAATCCATAGGATTAAAACTGAGGAGCGCAATCAGTAATACCGCGGAAAAGGCAATCAATGTATAGCCCAGAATAATTCTCATTTCCCAAACCCCTTTTTAATAAAAAGCAAGGGCTATTATACCTATTATAAAGTAATAAATAGAAAAATTAAATAATTTCAATTCAATAATTATTATCCGACTTTTATTCTAATAAACAACTCATTTTTTATCAAGTAGAGCTCAATCAGTTAAATCTTAACGGAATAGTTTGACTTTTTTTCCTATTTGTAATAAAAATATGGAGACAGGAGAGATTCTGTGACCAAAGCCAAAATACTTATAGTAGAAGATGAAGTCATTGTTTCAAAAGACCTGGAATCAAAACTGAATAAACTTGGTTATGACGTGGCCGGCAGCGCATCCACCGGAAAGGATGCCGTGGCAAAGACAAAAATAATAAACCCGGATATTATTCTGATGGATATAGCCCTGAAGGGCTCCATGAACGGTATTGAGGCCTCAAAAACCATCAGGGAACATCATGATATCCCCATTATTTACCTTACCGCGTCATCCGATGAATTGACCATTCAAAAGGCCGAAAAAGGCAATCCTTTCGGATATATCATCAAGCCTTATGGGGAAAAGGAGCTGCAGACCAATATTGAAATCGCGCTGTCCCGCTATCAGCTGGAAAAACGGTTAAAAGAGAGCGAAGGATGGCTCACGGCCACTTTCGACAGCATGGGAGACGCCGTTATAGCCGCCGATAAAAACGGCATCATCAGGAAAATGAATGCCCAGGCTGAAGACCTGACCGGATGGAAGAAAGACGCCGCGATCGGGAAAAAAATTACCGAAGTCTTTCAAACCAGGGATGAAAAAACAGGGGAAGACCTTACCAAAAGCCTTTTAAAAGGAATTGAAGACAGCGCCAGCGAGAAGCTTATCAACACTGAAATACTCATATCCAGAAGCGGCTCAACCATTTATATCGATAAAAGAGCGGCCCCTATCAAGACCGGGGACGGGAATATTCTGGGCGTTGTAATGATCTTCAGGGATGTCACGGAAAAAAGAAGGCTTCAGCAGCAGATTTTTGATTCGGAAAAAAAGTTCCGCCATATCTTTGAACAGGCAAATGACGCGATTTTTCTTATGGAAAAAGGCATTTTCAGGGACTGCAACGCAAAAGCCGAAAAAATAGTCGGCCGCAAAAAAGAAATGATCATCAACAAAAAACTGGGCGATTTGTTTGATTTTATGCAGCTGGAATATCCGCAGGACCCGCCGGCTAAAATTTATGAGGAAATAAAAAAAGACCTGCAGAAGGGAAATGTAACCAGGGAATTCATTTTAAAAAGAAAAGACGGCAAGGAAATTATTGCCGAAGTCAGTTTCAGTTCTATTGTTATTGATAATAAGCTTATGGAACTGATTTTCATCCATGATATCTCCGACAGGAAGAAGCTGGAAAAAGCTTTTCAGGAAAGCGAAAAACAATACCGGCAATTGGTGGAAATGGCGCAGGAAGGCATCTGGTCCATTAATGCGAATTATGATACTGTTTTTGTCAATCCGCGCATGGCGGAAATCACTGGTTTTACAGTTCTTGAAATGATAGGGTCTCATTTTTGTTCTTTTTTTCATCCGGAAGACTCAAAAAAATGCATCAATAATATTGAAAAAGCTAAAAAAAATATGGAAAAGAGCTTTGAAGAACGGCTTATCCGCAAAGATAAATCACTCATTTATGTCAGGATAACCGTTTCGCCCATATTAAATGAGACAGGCGCATTATCCGGGCACATATTTGTCGTAACAGATATCACCAACCTCAAAAAAGAGGAAGAGGAGATCCGCAAGCTTTCCTCCGCCATTGAACAAAGCCCTTCATCCATAGTCATAACTGATATAAAGGGCAATATTGAATATGTTAATCCCCATTTCATAGAACTGACGGGCTACTCAAAGGATGAGCTTCTGGGTAATAACCCAAGGGTACTCAAGACAGACTATACGCCCCGGGAAGAATATGTTAAACTCTGGAAAATCATTTCAGAAGGCGGGACCTGGCAGGGCGTTTTCCATAATAAGAAGAAAAACGGCGAGCTTTATTGGGAATTGGCCTCAATCTCGCCGATTAAAAACAGCGGCGGTACGATCACTCATTATATCGGCGTAAAAGAAAATATCACTGACAGAAAAAAAGCCGAGGACGCCCTTTCAAAAACCCTTATGGAACTTGCCAGGCTTAATGAGAATCTGGACAAAAAGGTGAAAGATGAATTGAATAAAAACAGGGAAAAGGACCAGCTTCTCATCCAGCAGTCGCGGCAGGCCGCGATGGGCGAGATGATCGGCAATATCGCCCATCAATGGAGACAGCCGATTAACGCCCTCGGCATTGTGATACAGAATATTGAGCAATCCTTTGTTCATGAAAAACTCACAAAAAAATACCTTGAGAATACCGTCAATAAAGCCATGTCAATTATCCGCCATATGTCCCAGACGATCGATGATTTCAGGAATTTTTTTAAGCCTGATAAGGAGAAAGAGGATTTCAGTATAAAGGAAGCAGTTAACAAAACCATCTCATTTATGGAAACCAGCTTAAGAGAATATAATATTTTAATTATTTTTAAAACTGAAAAAGACATAATCCGTAATGGTTTTCCCAATGAATACTGCCAGGTCATTATGAATATTTTCAGTAATGTAAAAGACGCTGTTCTCGAAAGGAAAATCCATCAGTCAAATATTGTCATAGAATTAACAGAAAACAACGGGAAATCAATACTGACAATCCGGGATAATGCCGGCGGTATTCCTGAAAATATCATAGACAGGGTTTTCGACCCCTATTTTTCCACAAAGGAGCATGGTTCCGGCATCGGCCTTTATATGTCCAAGGTCATTATAGAAAAAAATATGGGCGGAAAACTTACTGCCGGGAATATTGGGAAAAAGCCCGATTCGACCGGAGCGGAATTTAAAATAGAACTTTAAATGAAAGAGCTTTAAATTTTCTCAAAATAGGTGTAATATATATCAAAGAACTTTTAATTAAGGGCATTCCCAAAAACTACCATGAAAATCAAATTGGTGTTTTTGGAAATGCCTAAAATCTTATACTTGGAGAATAAGATGTTCTAAATTCCTTAATATTTTGTCGGTTTTTAAAACTACCCTTAAAATTATAAATTTAGGAGGAATTCGTGATGAATAAATGGTATCTGATATGTTTTTCGCTATTATTCTGCTTTCTTACGCGGGATATTTTTCCTGATGATAAAATGGCATATTCCGTAAGTCTTTATGTCGGCATTGTAAAATATTCCCAGAACAACGGCTCAAGCTGGAAAAAGGTTTTTCCCGATCTCGCGCTCATCGAACAGGCCCTTCTTAAGACAGGCCGGAATTCATACTGCGATATTCTCATGCCGAACAGGGGGGTTTTCCGCGTAATGGACAATACCCTCGTTCAGATCAAGGAATTGAAAAAGCAGGTGGAAGAGATCAAGGTAAAAAAAGGCAGGGCCATGTTCAGCGTTAACAGAAAGCTTGAAAAGGATGAAAGCTTTATGGTTGAAACATCCGTTGCCAACGCGGCAGTGCGGGGCACAAAGTTTGAAATCGACGCCGACAGCACGGACCTCGATGTTTCCGTTGCCGAAGGCACGGTCAGCATAACAAGGAATGTCAATATCCCGGATGAATACAAAGACGATGAACAGGTCCAGAGCCTCCTGACGGTGGATGCCGCGTCAAACCAGACAATCAAGCTGACAATGGAAGAAAATAAGGAACTGGAAGACCACATCAACAGGGTGAAAAATAATAAGGATGAAGTACTGAAAGCGCTTCAGGATTCACATGACGCCACGGCGAAAAAGCTCCAGATCATGAAGCGGAACATCAACCGCGTCTTTGACGAGCTTGAAAAATCTGACGAAAAACAGAATACGGATTTGAATAATAACAATAATAATGATGATGATGAAACGCAGAACACAATAGATAAAGTCAAAAAGCACGAAAAGTAAACTTATAATAAATAATAAAGGCGCCCCTCACCATTTTGCCCGGCTTAACCGGAGCAGCTGACAAAATGGTGAGGGGCGCCTTTTTATTTGTAATATTCAGCTACTTGAATAGGTTATAGAACACGTCCTTGCCTATATACTGGGCAAAATCGCCCAGCTCTTCCTCAATGCGGATCAGCTGGTTGTATTTGGCGATCCTGTCCGTCCTGGACATGGAGCCAGTCTTGATCTGGCCGGTGTTCAGCGCGACAACGAGGTCCGCGATGGTCGCGTCTTCAGTCTCGCCGCTCCGGTGGGAAACAACCGCCGTATAGCCGGCTTTTTTCGCCATCTCAACAGCGTCGATTGTCTCTGTCAGTGTTCCGATCTGGTTCAGCTTTATTAAAACCGAGTTCGCGATCCCTTTTTGAATGCCTTCCTTTATTATCGCAGGATTGGTGACAAAAATATCATCGCCGACAATCTGGATTTTTTTACCCAGCTTATCGGTCAGAAGTTTCCAGCCGTCCCAGTCGTTTTCGCCGAGCCCGTCTTCCAGGGAAATGATGGGGTATTTATTAACAAGGTCCACATAAAAATCCACCATTTTTTCAGAGGACAGGATTTCCTTGCTGGATTTCCAGAATTTATAACCCTTTTTGCCGTCCTTCGCCGCTTCTCCCCAGAGTTCGCTCGCGGCCGGGTCCAGCGCAATAGAGAGATCTTTTCCAGGTTTATAACCGGCCTTTTCAATAGCCTCAACCAATAATTCCAGGGATTCCTCATTCGATTTCAGATTGGGAGCAAACCCCCCTTCATCGCCGACGGCCGTCGAATAGCCCTTGCTCTTTAAAATGGACTTAAGGGTATGGAATGTCTCCGCCATATAAACCAGGGCTTCCTTGAAGGAATGCGCGCCGATCGGCATGATCATGAATTCCTGAAGATCGACGGTATTATCGGAATGCTTTCCGCCGTTCAATACATTCGCCATCGGCACCGGCATCAGCTTGGCGTTCGTCCCGCCGATATAGCGGTATAGCGGTAGTCCCAGATAATTTGCCGCCGCGTGAGCCGCGGCCAATGAAACGCCGAGGATCGCGTTCGCGCCGAGCTTGCCTTTATTCGGAGTGCCGTCCAGGTCGATCATCACCTGGTCCAGTTCAACCTGGCTGAGGGCGTCCAGCCCGACGACTTCCTCGGAAATAACGCTGTTCACGTTTTCCACGGCCTTCTCTACGCCTTTGCCGCCCAATCTTTTCTTATCGCCGTCGCGGAGTTCAACGGCTTCCCTTTCTCCGGTTGAAGCGCCGCTCGGCACCGCCGCTCTACCCAGCGTCCCATCTTCCAGCATCACTTCCACTTCGACGGTCGGATTGCCCCTCGAATCAAATATTTCTCTTGCATGAACATCAATAATCGTTGACATAATATTACCTCCAATTTGTTTTTTTTATTTAATATACCGTAGAGACGCTGCTTGCGGCGTCTCTACGGTATGAATTGATATCCATATATGATACCGATAATTATCAGAAAAGTCAAAAGATGCGGGTATTTCCGCTATCTTTTAAGCGGTTGTTCTCATCCCCGCCTTGAACTGCCCCAGTACCGCGATGTCCAGATATCCGCCGCTACGCCAGGCGAAATTCATGACGCTATCCAGCGGTTTTCTCAGAGCGTCCAGGCCGAACTTTTTACAGGCTGATTGAATATCATTTAAAATTTCACCGGCTTTCTTGACAATATTTCTCAAAACCATCACTTTATAACCATAACGGAACAGGGCGCGAGTCTCACAAGACTCTGGCATGTGCTTCCCATTACCCGGTCATAAAGCGCGGAATGCCCCATTGAACCGATGACAAGCAGATCATACCCATGTTTTTTAATAAACTCGATTATCGTTTTCACTTCATGCCCGATAATCACATGCGTGTGTATTTTTACCCCATGGGCTTTAGCCATCTCCTTAGCTTTCCTGATCGCGCTTCCATATTTTCCGTCCTCCGCTTTTTTTTCTTCCACAATTTCGCCGATCGTATCCGAAAAATTGGGTATTTCCTCAACCGACACGGTCTCGATTTCAGAGCCGAAGCTCTTTGCCAGATTAACCGCTTCATTTAAAGCCTTGATGGAACCGGCAGAACCGTCCACTCCCACCAGTATTTTCTTCATAGACTGCCTCCTTCCTTTTCCTTATTCTTTTTCATTCCGCCCGCGCTTAAAAGCCTGCCCCAGGCGTTCATAACACTTGTTTCAGGCTGAAAGAACTGCTGTGCTATCAGCGTCGGTATGACCGCGCTGAGAATGACCACGGTCACAAGTATGGTGTATTGATTCTGATCGATAATATGGTTATTCAGGCCGAACAGGGCGGAAATGGTCCCGAAAGTGAGCCCGGTGGACATCAGCAGGGTTGTGTAGTTCGCTTCCTTCGGGCGCATTTTGAACATTCTGGCCGACGGCCAGACGCCTATCGCTTTTGTAAAAACTTTCAATAATAGCAAAACCGCGATAACGGCCAATGAAGCCCAAACGGCGGGAAGCGAGACAAAAAGCCCCGCTTTCATAAAATAAAACGGCGTAAATATGGTAAACGCGATTGTCCGCATTCTGGCAACCAGCGTTTTATCCCTTAAAAATACTCCCGCCACAACAAGCCCGACGAGATAGGCCGGAAGCACCGCCTCGCTTTTCGCCGTCGTCGCGAGGCCGCCGAGGAAAAACAGGATCAGGAAAATAAATTTCACTTCCGGTTCGCTGACCCTTTTCGCTCCCAATTTTCCAATGATATATTGCGTCAATTTCGGCATGAACCATAATACTATTACAAGAACGACGGCAAAAACCAGAAGCCAGATGTTGAAATCGGCGAATAAAATACCTAAAGCCAGAACGGTCCCAAAGTCCGTTATAAAACAGGCGGCGAGAAGCATCTTTCCCATAGCCGTTTCGGAAAGCCCCTTTTCGATCATCACGGCGTAAATCACCGCGACGGAAGTCGTTGACAGGGCTATTCCAGCGATCTGCGCCTGATGAAGCCCCCATCCCAATACAAATTGGGCGAACAGCCATACCGCCCCGAACGGGACAGCGAACAACAGAACGCCTATTATGAAACTGACCTTAAAATTTGTCTTGAGCGATTGCGGGTCGATTTCCGCGCCCGCCAGAAAAGTCAGAACGCCGCTTCCCAGCATCGCCAGAAAATCGATCCATTGGGTCGTCCCATGGATACCGAGAAAATTGCCCGCGAAAACCCCTACGAATATTTCAACAAGGGCGACGGATATTCCTATCCTTATTGATATCAAACTGGCGGCAAACGCGAGCCCCATCCACACCGCCGCCGTAAGCCACACATTGTCAAAGAGCATTATCTTCCTCCATATCTAAATAACTAATATTTCATCCCTTCATAACCGGAAAACATCCGCACCGCTTTTTGATAGATGAGCTGTTCCTCATAGGTCAGGTCCGGCCTGCCGCCGCCCAAAGAATAATTCCTGAAATCAATGAAATTCTTCAGTTTTGAGAATATCTCCTCAAATATTGAGATTTGAAAGGATTTGATCCATTCCGGCGGGCGGTTTTTGTATTTTTTAATGAGTTTAAGATAGTGAGGAACGCAGAGGCCATGGGAATTGAGAAAGGATCCCTTAAACTCTTCTTCGATCATGAAATCTTTAAGGGACGAAATGTACATATTCTCCGATGACCGCGCGAAATCGCATGCCTGGCAATCCTTTGTCTGCGTCAATCCTGGATTCGCCGGGCTGATTGATTTCATTTCATCCAGTTTATCCATTGAAAGATAATAGTAAAGGCTTGCAGAGGCCATCGCGTTTTTATAGCCGAGAAATTTATACGAATGGAAATTACAGAAGCCTTTATTTTCCCGGAATTTCCCGATAAACCCGAAATCATTAACACCTTCGTATAATAGATCATCAAAGTATTTTTCCATTGCTCCGGATAAATAAAAACACGCAGGACATTCGTCTGCTTGAAAGGAATCCATTATTTTATAATAGAAGGTATGTTTTTCCATCGCTCCTCCTGCCTGAAGAAATTTCCCGCAGGAGTTATCAGCCTTTGAGGCGGTTAGAGGTGAACTCCATCACCCTTTGTTTTTGAAGTGAATTACTTTATAAATAAATTATAATAAGATCCCGGGCTCCCGTCAAGTTTTAAAAAACGTAAAATTATAATTCATTGAATTTATTTTCAAAATATTTGAGTTTTAATTTATGATGGAATATTCTATAAGAAGGAAATACAAATAATTACAGGAATCGTTGATGAACCCGTTAACTTTATTCCATCCCCTCATTAAAAAATGGTTCGGTGAAAAGATCGGAACGCCCACGGAAATCCAGTCCAGGTCATGGCCTTTGATCGCCGATGGGCGGCATGTCCTGATGACCGCGCCGACCGGAACAGGAAAAACACTGGCCGCTTTTCTCTGGGCTTTAGACCGGCTCCTCACCGGGAAATGGGAACCTGGTAAAACCAGTGTTCTCTATATATCGCCGCTGAAAGCGCTCAATAACGACGTGCGGAAAAACCTCCTCAAACCGCTTGAGGAAATTAAATCTTATTTTAATTCGGAAGGGCTTAATTTTCCGGATATAAAAGTGTTCGTCAGGAGCGGAGACACGCCCCCGGATGAAAGGCGGAGAATGGTCAGCCGGCCGCCGGAAATCCTCATTACGACACCGGAAAGCCTGAATATCCTTCTGACATCAAAAAACAGCTTTACTCTCTTCGATGGTTTGAAGACGGTAATCCTGGATGAAATCCATGCACTGGCCGGAAATAAAAGAGGCACTTACCTCATCTGCGCCGTGGAGCGGCTCACACGAATTGCCGGGGAATTCCAGCGCGTCGTCCTCTCAGCGACGGCAAAGCCTCTTCAGGTCATAGCTGATTGGGCCGGAAGCCAGAGAAAGATGGAGATCGCCGAATCGGCGCAGTCAAAGGAATACGAAGTGTCCGTCACATTCCCGGCTGACGCAAGGGAAAAGATGATTGACGATTCATGGTGGCCGCCTTTGATCGACGAATTCAAGAAGAGGATCAAAAGCCGCCGTTCGACTTTGCTCTTTGCCAACAGCCGGAGATTGACTGAAAAAGTTGTCCGGCTGATCAATGAAAACGAGCCGGAGATCATAGCCTATTCACACCATGGCTCCATCTCAAAGGAAATCCGCCTGGCTGTGGAGGACAGACTGAAAAAGGGCGAGCTTAAGGCGATCGTCGCCACAAATTCCCTCGAACTGGGGATCGACATCGGCGAACTGGACCAGGTCATTCTCATCCAGACGCCCCGCTCGATTTCCTCCGCACTGCAGAGGGTCGGCCGCGCCGGGCACCAGGTCGGCGCCGTCAGCAGGGGCCTTCTTTTCCCGACGCATGGACGCGACTTCCTGGACGCGGCCGTGATGGCCAGAAGCGTCAGGGACTTCGAGATAGAGTCCATCAGGCCCGTCGAGTGCCCGCTCGACCTGCTGGCCCAGATCATCCTCTCCATGACGCTTGTCGAGGAATGGGACATCGACAAGCTCTACGGTTTTATCAGAACTTTTTATCCCTATAGAAACCTGCTGAAAAAGCATTATCTCCTTGTGCTTGATATGCTCTCCGGGCGGTATGCCGACAGCCGCATCAAGGAGCTCAGGCCGAGGATTTCCGTCGATAAACTGGAAAACAAGGTCCGCGCCAGGGAAGGATCGGCCTACCTGATCTATCTTTCCGGCGGGACGATCCCCGACCGGGGCTATTATAATATCCGGCTTCAGGACACCCATGCCAAAATCGGCGAGCTGGACGAGGAATTTGTCTGGGAAAGAAAGATCGGCGAATCATTTTCTCTAGGGACAAGCGTCTGGAGGATCCAGAAGATAACTCATAACGATGTGGAGGTCGTCCCGGTGGAATACGACCCGAATATCATTCCTTTCTGGAAAGCGGACGAGTTCGATAAGGATTTTTTCCTCTGTGAAAAGATAGCTCTTTTCCTGGAAAAGGCGGATGAATTAATAGAAGATGAAACGGTTTTTTTAAACAAACTGCGGACGGAATACTCCATGGACGAGGCCTCCTCAAAGGAGCTTTACTTCTTTTTAAAATTACAAAAAGACATGACGCGATCTTCACTTCCAAGCCGGCATCACCTTTTGATCGAGCATATCCTGACAAAGGCCCCCGGCGATAACAAGCAGGTCGTCCTTCACACCCTCTGGGGCGGCAGGGTGAACCACCCATTCGCGATGGCGCTCAGCGCCGCCTGGGATGAAAAATACGGCAACCCGCTGGAAGTCATGGTCAACGATGACTGTGTTTTATTGATGCTTCCGCATTCATTTGATGGAAAAGAAATTTTTGATATCATCGGTCCAACGGACATCGAAACGCTTCTCCGGCGGAAGCTCGAAAACACAGGCTATTTCGGCGCCCGTTTCCGCGAGAACGCGGGCAGGGCGCTCCTCCTGCCGAAAGGCGATTTCCACAGCCGCGTCCCGCTCTGGCTGAACCGCCTCCGCTCCAAAAAGCTTATGGAAGCGGTCAAAAAGTATAATGATTTTCCCATCCTGCTTGAGACATGGCGCGAATGCCTTCAGGACGAGCTCGACCTGGCAAGCCTGAGAAAAGTCCTGGACGAGGTCCGGAACGGGATGATCCGGATCAGTGAAACGGAGACACGGGAACCTTCCCCCTTCTGCGGCAGCATCATCTGGAAGCAGGAAAATACTTACACATATCTTGACGACACACCGGCACCCTCCGGAACATCAGCACTGTCGGGGGACCTTTTTAAGGATATCCTCCTTCAGTCCGGCCTTCGGCCCCGGCTTCCGGAAAAGCTCGTCTTGGAATTCGAACAGAAGCTGAAAAGGACAGCGCCGGACTATTCCCCGCAGAACGCTCAGGACCTCCTCGACTGGATCAAGGAAAGGCTTCTCATTCCCGAAGACGAATGGAACGAGCTCCTCACTGCCGCCGCTGGAAATGAGGAAAATATACATGATGGTTTGAAAAAACTTGAGAATAAAGTTTTTATGATCAAATCTCCTGAAACCGGCAGCGGACTCATTTTTGCCGCTGAAAACCTGTCGATTATTATAAATTTTTATGATGCCGCGCCGGAAGATTTAAGTCTATATGATCTGTCCGGCAGTCCGGTTAAAGAAAATGTCATAAACCGCCTGATAAAGCTTTCGGAAAAAATCAATTCCGAGTCCGCCCTTCTGGACGAAAACCGTTTTGTCCTGCAGTGGCTTTCCTATTATTCCGCGATTGAGGCAGACATTATAAATAAAAAGCTCTTAATTGAAAAAAACCGCATCCAGGGAATAATCGGAATCCTTTCTGAATCGGAAGACGTGATCGCGGATTGCCTGATCGAAGGGGACAAAAATCTTTATATTTCAATTAAGGAAAATCTGGAGTCCATGCTCCGGATGCTCCGCCACAGCCGGCAAATCTCGTTCAAAGCCCTGCCCGTGGAGGCGCTCCAACTCTACCTGGCTTCATTTCAGAACGTCATCCGGAAAAACGATTCTAATGAAGGCCTCAAAATAAGCCTGGAAAAGCTCTTCGGCTATCCGCTGGAAGCCGACGCCTGGGAAGAGGCCGTATTTCCGGCAAGGCTCGCGCCGTATTATACATCCTGGCTTGACAGCCTCCTGCAGAACACGGGACTCGTCTGGTTCGGCTGTGGAAAAAAAAAGGTTTCCTTCGCTTTTCAGGAAGACCTCGAACTATTCGAGGATCAGTCCCGCCGTCCGGAAAGCATGACTAGTCTGGAAGAGGGAAAACGTTACAGTTTTTTTGATATAGCCGGACTGCTTGATCTCAATTCGGAAAAAGCCTCTGAAACAGTATGGAACATGGCATGGAAAGGCGTCATCGGCAACGATTCCTTCGAGACAGTCAGAAAGGGAATTCAAAACAAATTTTCCGCCTTTAAAATACAGGATCAGAAGTCCCTCAGCCGCCGCTCCGGCCAGAGCCGCTGGGAATCCAGCCGGCCGATCCTGGGAAGCTGGTACGCTTTTACGACAGCTTGCCTGTCGGTTATTTCATTTTCGGAGTCAAACCAGCCCCTTACAATAAGCGGGCAAATAAAAATTTTGTCAGCTTAGCTGATTTTAATAATAAATTTCGAATAATCGATACTCAGACTATACAAAATCCTCTCTATTTTCTCAAATATTGGGCATATTTCATAAAATTATGCGCAAGGGATACCCAGCATAGCTCCAAATTCACTTTCCGTTGACCTCTGTAAACTGTCTGAACATAACCCTTCTGTGTTTTGATGTTTGAAAATACGTGTTCTTTACCTATCCTGCGGTTGTATATCTTTTGCCCTTCTTCGCTGTAAAGTTTTGTTAAATAAGCATCAATCTTAGACCGATTATTCAATTCAAACTCACTGAAAATTACTGTCTTTTGCTGTGTTTTCGGTTTGATGTTTTTATAACACTCACTGAAAAATGGACATCTTTCACAGCCCTTCCGTGAATACAAAAATGTATATCTTTGGTTATTTCGATCTAAATACCCATTTTCCTTACGGCCGCCCCGGCATCCCAGGATATATTCGTCATCAATCTTTTCCAGTTTAAAGTCTCTTCGCTTCTGTGATTTATCACTGAAATCCCGCTCTTTCGTATCCACATAAAGGTCTTTTCCTTCCTCCACCATCCGGATTGTCTCTTCCATGTCCTGAAAACCCGAATCAAAAAGGTATTTGCTAGCCTTATCAACTTTTAATTCCGCTTTTTTCTGTTCCACCCTCTTTACCATTTCTTCCGTATGCTGTTTTTCCGGTGTTGTGATTGCTTCAAAATCTATAATCACATCATTATTACTGACCATCATCGCCGAATTATATCCCTGTATAAACACACTATGCGGATTTCCAGACATCAGCTTGCTTTCGGGATCAGTCAGGTTGGTGAATTCTTCGTCTGTCTTTTCCCCTCTCTCTACCTGTTTTTTGTATTCATCGATTTGGTTCAAAACACTATCGTAAATCTTTTTCCGCCTTGATACCCGCTTCTTCTCCGCTTCGTAATAAGGCTGCTCCAGCTTGCCTTCCCGGTAAGATTCTTCCAGTTCCAGGTCTTGTTTCACAATCTTTTCCGCCATCTTCTGGTAAGTGTCCATCAGCTTCCGGGTATGTTTCTTTCCCACATTCTTATTCTTACTCGCGTAGGCCTTGATCTTTGTGCCGTCACCCACTACCATGTCCCAATCTATAGACCCCATTTCGTTGAGTATATATAAAAGCTGGCTGAACAACTCCTCGATCTTTTCCTGAAAAAGTACCTTGAACTCGCAAATTACCGAATGGTCAATTTTCAGCCGGTTTGAAACATACATAAACCCAATGTGTTTTTTCAGCAAATCTTCTATCTTTCGGCTGATACGATTTCCCGTAATGTAACCGTAGAGTACCGCACAGATCACATCCCGAGGATTTTTAATCTCTCTGCCTCTATGGTCGTTCTTATAGTAAGCCGCGAAATCCTCCAGTTTAATACGGTTTTTGATGAATTCTTTTAGTATAAATTCTCTGGAATTCTCATCAAACTGCTCGCCTATATTGATCGCGAGGAACTCACCCTGCTCCAGGCTGTTCTTTTCAAATCTTGCCATCTTTTTCTCCCGTTTTATTTTAACGGGAACCCTGCCGTATGTCCATGAAGCATGTTATAAAAACCGACAGGCAACAGCCGTAAAAGAAAGCGACCCGATAGAAGAAGTCGAGATGATAAAAAACCGCGCCCGCGTCCTATTCGACCGTTACGGCGTTCTTTTCAGGGAGCTCATCGCGAACAAACTGCCGGCCCTGCAGTGGGGCAGGCTCCTGAAGGTCCTCCGGCTGATGGAACTTTCCGGCGAGATCATCCCGGGCTACTTTTTCGAAGGCATACCCGGCCTCCAGTTCGCCTCCCATGAGGCCTTCCGCTTTCTCAATAAGGTGCTGCCGGAGGATTCCGTTTACTGGCTGTGCGCCGTCGACCCGGCGTCCCTCTGCGGCATCAAGCCGGAAGGATTGAGGCAGAAATTCCCTAGAAGGATTTCATCTAATTATATGGTTTTTCATGGAAGGGACCTGGTCCTGACAATCGAAAGGGACGGCAGGGCGCTCGAATTCACCGTTGAACCGGGCCTGCCTCAGATTCAGAAGTACCTGGAGGTATTCAAGACGCTCCTGACAAGGGAATTCAATCCCCTTTCTGCCGTCCGTGTGGAGAAGATCAACGGCATCGCTGCGGCGGAGAGTCCTTATAAAGAGGATTTGAAGAAGTTCGGGTTTCAGGCAAGCTATAAGGGACTGGAATTGTGGAAGTATTAGAATTATAAAAGATAACTATAGTATTTAAACACTTTTGTTTTTTAACACGAAGAGCACGAAGATTATTAACGATTCATTGATTATCGGATTGAAAATTCTAACTAATGGCTCTTTTTTGTAATATCCAATTCCACACGGATGGGCGCGGATGAGGCGGATTCGCGCGGATTTTATTTTTTCATAGTCGGAAATTTATTTAATTAATTCGGTACTTAAAGTTATCTGACAAGACCAATATATAAACCACAAAACACAAGAGCACGGAGGCTTGATACAATATATTTTGATATTGTTACAGTTTTTGAATATAATATTACTCCGGCGGACAGAAGATTACTCAGAAAGATAATATTCGGGAATTTCGATTACATCCTATCGGAATGGAATAAATTTAAAAGGGGGAAATAATGCGGGTATATCATAAAATCGATAGAATTGATTTTGAGGGACCAAAAATGATGCTTATCGTTGATGGGAAAAAATACATTATCGATATTCTTAAACAATCCAGAAAATTAGCCAAAGCCGATATAAAAACAAAAATGAACTTTCAAATATCTCCTTCCGGGTATGGAATACATTGGCCGGAAATCGATGAGGACCTTTCAATTGACGGGCTGATCGGGAATAAAGCAATAAAATCAAAAAAGCTCACGACTAAAATTTCTTAATAAATTCTCATGTTGTTGAATTGAATATTTAAATTCATGATTCTTTTTTGTAATATCTGATTGTTCACACGGATACGCGCGAATGAGGCGGATTTGCGCGGATTTTAATTTGTATTTCATATTGTATTACTTAAAGAATTTCTTCAAGTCTTCTTCCTCTTTGCCCTGTTCGACAAGATAGAATTCTACACTATCATTAATCTGCCCGAATGGGAGTTCCAATTGTTCACAATGTTCAATGGTTTTTCTTTTCTTCTGCTCAGTCATAAAATTTAAAACTTTTTGCTTATATAATGTATCTGCATTTCCAGCCAAATGTTCGCCTTTGCTTTCAAGAATATAAACTAATTCAAGTTTACAAGTATCATTTTTCTTTGCAGCTACAAAGTCGGGGCGGAGTTTGTATTCCTGCCATCCTTGGATAGAATACCAATTTCTTGAAACCTTATTGCGGAACCACCAGAGTATTTTTTCCTGTTTGTCGAGAATATCACCAACTGTTTGTTCAAGCGTATTCATTGCAGAAAGGTCAACATCATCGAAAAGGTAATATTTATAGGGATTGGGCATACGTCCGACAACAATATAATCTTCTTCGGGTATTTTAAAACCAAGATCAGGGTCATCCGACACGGCAAGAATAATTTTCTTTGTTTTTAGGTAATCAACAAAAAGTTTTTCTTCAAGTTTTACTTTTTCTTTTGAAAGCAGTTCGAACATAAAAGCGGATATATAACCGAAATTTTCTTCCACTTTTTCTTTCCCAATCCCGGCAATTAAAGCGTCAATATGGTTTGAAGCTAATTTTCGCGCAAAGAATGGGTTTTCTGTCAGTTCTGTATAACGGCGTGTAAGGTAATCGATGTTGATTTCTTTTATACCATTTATTTCAGTTCTTTCTAACTTGGCTGTAACCATACTCGATTCATCAAGAGTAATAATAATTGAATGACGTTCTTTTGTTTCTTCGCTGAATGAAGCTGAAAGACGATCAATGAAACCGTTAATCCGGAAAGAGGAAAAATCTATAAACGGTTTTATATCCAGTTCATAAGAAAAACGGTGTTTCCGTTCTCCTTCATCAATCATTACCCATACTGGAAGATAAAAAGCGCTTTCATATTTTGATTTAAATTCTTTACGGATATTTACCTTTTTCGTTTTGTTTATTTCGTTGTTGTCGCTCACCTTTATTTTTGTAATTAAGTCTTCAAGTCCTTCGTTTTTAAATCCTGTATCAACTTTTTCCAGAATGGAGCGGGTGTCGCCCTTGGAATAATAGATATAACTTTCATCCAGTTCGGGAATACCCGTTTTTCGCGCAAAAGGCTGACGGAGAATCCGTCCTACAAGCTGGGTAATTCCGGTATCGGAATTGACATTTGGAATAATGCCGAGAATATACGCAAAGGAGCAGTCCCAACCCTCGCGGAGGGCTTCTTTAGTTATAAGATAGCGTATATTACAGTCCGGGGCGAAAAGGTTTTTATCTTCAATATCATTCTGCGCGCTTGTTTTTATGGCGATTTCATCCGGGTTTATTTCCAGTTCCTGCAAAAACTCCTTCACATCAAGGCTATGAACGCCGTGTTTGCCGCGCTGGTCTTTTCCCGTAGATTCCACCTGAATAAGCGCAATAGGTCTGATATAAAGTCCTGAGTCCTGGCGGTATTTGATAGTTCTTTTTTCCAGAGCGTCCCGGTGAGCTTTTATCTCCCTGAGCATGGATTTCCAGTCGTCTTCTTTACGGCCTGAAGGCGGAATAATGTGCATATCCAGCTTGACCATTTCCTCGTCTTTCAGTTCAAGGCCGGAAATGCTCACATGAATATTCATTTCCGCTTTCGGCGTAGCGGTTAGCCCGAGAATCATTTCCGGATTGAGCCCGTCAATGGTTTTACGCGCCATATCCGAAAAGACTTTGTGGATTTCATCAATGATAATAAAAGGTTTTGAAAGGCGGATAGCGTTACCGAGGCTTGTTCGTACAACCGGCCCGATTTCAGTTAAGAGGTCGAGGTTCGGACAAATTTTTAAAAGTTCGGCATGAAGATCATACCGGTTATCGGAAGGAAAAAAGCTCTCAAAACCGCCAGAGTCCTGAAATACCTTAAGGGCTTCTTTGCCGTTCTGCCTGCTGATAGACTGGATCATAACGAAAAGAACAACAAGGTTTTCCTCTATATCATTTGTGGTTAGTCTTTGCCCTTTTTCCAGTATCAGCGTCTTGTTTCCGCTGGCCTGGTCGAGGAGCTGGCGGAGCGGGTTAGCCTTATCCCGCAGTTTCTGTACCGTCTGTGAATAAATCGTTTCACTTGGGACAATCCAGACGACAAGTCCCGTCCGCTTACGGGCAAAAATAGTTTGATATTCGCGGATTGCTTCAACCGCCAGAAGGGTTTTACCGCCCCCCGTAGGCACTTTCATAATAATACGGGGATAGTATTCATTAAGGCCGTTTGTACAGCGGTCTTTATATTCTTTATTTAAAGTCTGAAAAGTGGTTTGTACCCAGTTCAGCGTATGCCGCATTTCGGCAGGCAGGGCTTTCCGGGCCGTATCAAAAGCGTCTTTTGTTTCCCTTGCTTTGGAGTAAAAAGATTTAAGCTCCGATATTACCTTGACCTGGTAATTCTTGAGGAACACTGCTAAACCCCCGGACGCTGAAATAGGTTATAGGGTATGCCGACGTATTCAATATTTTTCTCTCTCATATAATCTTCTTCAAGGAAGCAGGCCGGGGCGTAAACAACAATCCGTTTTTTCTGATTTCCGGCGGCAATCTTTTCCGCAAGGCTTAAATTAAGCGCCATACGGGTTAGTTCTTCAAAGTCCTGTTTATAGACAAGGTATATTACCATATCAGCGTGTTCACCGACAAAGTAAGTCTTTTCATTGATAGCAGTCTTGTTTTTCAGACTCTCGCCTGTACAGAGATAATACACATACTCCGCAAACTGTTTGTATTCCGGTAATTTCCCGGATAATAGAGTTTCAGCGTCGATGGGAATGCCAACCCGGTAATACTGAAAGCCGGAATCATAACCGTATTTCTCAATAGCCCGCTTGACCCGCTCGCGCGTTATGTCCTTGCAGATGTTTTTTTTAGGCTCTGAGGCAGTAGCTTCTGTCATTTGAATGAGAATACACTTCCTTTTAATATTTTTATTTTCAATATTTAAATCCATAACAGCTTGCATAGTCGTACCCGAACCAGCAAATGAATCGAGAATGATATCATTAGGGTTTGAACATAATTGAATAATTCGTTTTATTAATCCAACTGGTTTAGGATTATCAAAAGGAGCATCAAAATCTGGAAACAATTCTTTCAGTTCTTTACGAGAACTATCTGTATGTCCAACCTCATCATATAACCAAATTGTTAGCGGAACAGTGCCTTTTTGAACTTCATTAAAATATCTTTTTAATTGAGGCGCACCCAATCCATCTTTTCCAAAAAATACACGCCCTTTATCAATCCATTTTTTCATAGTTTCTTTATTAGTTAACCAACATCGTCCCTTTGTTGGATTATAATCCTTACCGGTATTTGGATTTTTTATTGGATAATCATAATCCGCCGAATAAGTTTTTACAGTTAAATTATCTGGACGCCAGAATCCTTTGCCATCACTACTATCAAATTTATAAAGTATATCTTGCTTCTCAGTACGTGGTAAAAGATTTCTCACCCAACCAGTTGAATTACCATTAATTAATTTCTTTTTTGCATAACAAATGATAAAATCATGATTATCAGAAAAATATTTTGCATCGTTTGAAGCCGCGTATTTTTTTTGCCATATAATATTTGTAATAAAATTTTCATCACCAAAAAGCTCATCCAAAACCATACGAAGTGTATGTTGTTCATTATCATCTATTGAAATAAAAATTGCCCCATCATCCGATAGCAGTTCCCTTAAAAGTTTCAATCTTGGAACCATCATACAGAGCCATTTGTCGTGACGGGTCAGGTCATCCTTACCGACTTCCTTTCCCAGCCATTCTTTGAGCATAGGACTGTTCACATTGTCGTTATAAATCCAGCCTTCGTTTCCCGTATTATACGGCGGGTCGATATAAATGCATTTGATTTTTCCGGCGTATTGCGGAAGCAGGGCCTTGAGAGCAAGAAGATTATCCCCTTCGATAATTATGTTGCCGTCCGCTTTTTCTGACTGGAAGTTAAGTTTTTCAACCTCGTCCAGGGTATGGTATGGTATTGAAAGGTGGTGGTTCCAAATGATGTTCTTTCCTTTGAATTGCAGAGTGGGCATAACCGGCTCCTTATATTTACCCGTCAGTAAAAAAAGTAAAAGCGCATCAATCTAATGGATATTTTATAGTAAACTAATTTTAAATACAAAATTTTTTTAACTTTATTATATTTATTAATTATTCTGCATAAAATATCCGCTCCCGAGGCCATTTTCCTCCTGGCTATAATCTGTACATAAAATAACTCAATATCAAGTCGTGTTATCCGTTAGTATAATAATAGAAGAGAGGCACATGTTTTTGACAAGGATGTCAAAACCGACGCATAAAGCCACGCCCAGCACCACTTTGATTGCCTGTCCTCAAAGTGGTGCTGGGCAAGGACGGCGACATAAGGAGGCTATTTTATTAAGGAACCGTTTTTTAAAAACCGTATAACACACCTCCATACGATCCCGATTGCTTCGTATGAAAATGGCCTCGCCCTGTTTTCTTTCTTTAGCGCGATATTTCTTTCTTTTCGAAAAGAAAGAAATATCGCAAACCCCCGACAGCCTGTCGGGAAAAAAACCATTAAATTTTAATAAAAAGAAAAGACTTTGACTCCCGGCATCACTGCCGCCCGACCTGCCCCTCCGGCTGGCCGGAAAAACCTATTCTTTAAACCATTTTGAGTTCGTCGAAATAAGATTTGTGCCCTTTTCCGAAATGATGAAGACAGGCAGTTTGTTACTGTCCGCGAAAGACAGACCTTTACTTAACCCCAAGACAAATATCCCCGTCGAGAGGGCGTCGGCATCTTCCGCGCTGGGCGACAGGACAGTGACGCTCGTGATGCCGTTCATCGCGGGATAGCCGGTTTTGGGGTCGAGTATATGAAAATACCTGATTGAATTGGTAATGAAAAACCGCTCATAATCGCCGGATGTCGATACGGATTCGCCGTCCTTGAGCGTAATGATCTTATAGATTTCCCCGGGTTCCCTCGGGTGGCGTATGCCGATCTTCCATGGGGTATTGTCCGACTTTACGCCGAAAACCTTCAGGTTGCCGCCGGCGTTGACAATCCCCGCGGCAATATTTTTGTTCTGAAGGAATTCCACCATCCTGTCAACGGCATAGCCCTTCAGAATGCCTCCCAGGTCTAATTGGGTATGGGACGGCATCTTTATCGTATTGGAAGTAAGGCGGATTGAGTGATAGCCGATAAAAGGCAGCGTTTGTTTGATAGAAGCCGGGCCCGGCAGGCGGTATTCCTGGTTGATAAAACCCCAGAGCTTTACCAGGGGAAATACGGTTATATCAAAAGCCCCGCCCGTTTTTTTTGAGAATAAAAGCGAATCCCGGATGATCCGGGTTTCTTCTTCATCCATTGACCGGGGCAGACTGCCGCTGTTCAATTGAAAAACAAAGGAGTTTGTAATAGTTGTGCTGTATTTGTTTTCCAGTTTCTCCGCGACGGCAAAAGCCTCATCCGCCGTTTTTCCGGCTGTTGAAGCGCCCAGATCGGTGTATAGGACAATCTCGAACAATGTGTTCATAATAAAGCGCGTGAAGAAATATTTCGCCGTTCTTTTTTTTCGCATGATAAGAAGCTGATAAGTAATAACGATAAAAGGATAAGAAAGGCTTTCTTCATGACACTTCCATGCTTTTTGTTCTGACGCCTTTGATTATACCGAGGTCCTTTGAAAGTCCACTGATCTCCTTTTTTGTCCCGGCCAGATGCAGCAGAATCAGGCCTTCCTCGGAACAGCGGCTTCCGGCTTCATGCAGTCCGACGCGCATTTTGATGATGCAGCCGTGTTTTGTCAGTATTTCCTGGACCTTCACCGCTTCGCTCGTTCTTTTGTCCAGCAATAACGCCATGATAACGGTTTTTCCCATAGGAGCCCCCTATTCACTTTATTCAGGCTTTGATTCCTGCGCCGGCTCTTTCTTTTTATCCTTACTTTCCATAAACATCAGGATGATCAGGATAAAGAAACCCGCCATTATGTACAGATCGGCAAAATTAAAGATGCCTGTCCTCAGGTAAGGCCCAATGCCGAGGTTCATGAAATCGATGACATGCCGGCCCGCTATAAACCGGTCGGTTATATTGCTCGCTCCGCCGGTAAATATAAGTGCAAAGGCAATCACCTGCGAAGCGGGCATTTTTTTGGAAAAAAGGACATAAAAGAAAAGGAGCAGAAGGAACAACGCCGGAAGGAGCGTCAGCATGATAAAACCGGCTTCTTTGGGGAGCTTTTCGCCGAGGCTGAGGAACGCCCCCGTGTTTTCCGAATACTGTAGCCGGAAAGTATCAAAGAAGTAAGAAAAAGACATCCCGCCCGAAAGCTTTTCTTTAGCCTCGGCTTTTGTCGCATGGTCGACGATATAACCGGCCGAGAGAATGATAAAGAGAATAACTATTCTATATATTAAGCGCATATAAACCCCTTGTTTAAATTTCCTTACGGGCAATAATTGTATAATGAAGACCGTTAATTGTCAAAAGATGCTTGATTTACCGCTGTATTTACTCATACCTGAACCGTGGTCTATACTGATAAATTACCGGTTTTCCATATCCGAGCCCGGCTCATGGATAAGACAATCGATTGGAGGACCGGTGAATCTTGATAAATTCTGTTTTTTTCAATATAATAAGAGTCTTATCATATAAGAATGGAAGTATCATAAAAAAGGGAATTCTATGAAATATATCAGCACAAGGGGCAACTATCCGGCTATCTCCAGCGCGGAAGCGATTGTCCAGGGAATGGTCCCCCGGGGGGGCCTTTTTGTACCGGAAGAAATCCCTCAGCTTGATATCGAAAGGCTCAGGGGATTAAACTACCAGGGCATAGCCTATGAAGTGCTTAAGCCTTATCTCTGCTCGGACGGGAACTATTCAGAAGAAGAAATCAAAGGTTATATAGATTCAGCCTATAATCTCGATAAATTCGACGATGTAAAAGTGGCGCCTCTCCATTTTCTCGAGGATAACCTGGGGATCCTGGAACTCTGGCATGGGCCGACGGCTGCCTTTAAGGATATGGCCCTGCAGATAATGCCTTATTTTCTGACCGGCGGGGTTAAAATCCTCAACCGTAAAAATGAGATCGTGATCCTTGTCGCCACTTCCGGCGATACGGGAAAAGCGGCGCTGGAAGGATTCAAAGATGTGCCCGGAACAAGGATCATCGTCTTCTATCCGAAAGACGGCGTCAGCCATATCCAGGAAGTCCAGATGCTCACGACCGAGGGGAAAAACACGCATATTATCGGAGTCCAGGGAAATTTTGACGACTGCCAGAATTTAGCAAAGGATATTTTCTCGGATGCCGATTTTAATTCCCTTCTCCGCAAAAAGGGGTTCGAACTGTCCTCGGCCAATTCCATCAACTGGGGAAGGCTTGTGCCCCAGATCGCCTATTACTTCTGGGCATATTTTCAAATGGTCGAAAAAAAGACGCTTTTTACAGGCGAAAAAATAGACGTCTGCGTTCCGACAGGTAATTTCGGCAATATACTGGCCGCCTATTACGCCGGCGAGATGGGCCTGCCTGTCCGCCGCCTTGTCTGCGCGTCCAATAAGAATAATGTGCTCTCGGAGTTCATTCAAACGGGCATTTACAATAAAAAGAGGGAGTTTTATAAAACAAGCAGCCCTTCAATGGATATTCTCATTTCCTCCAATCTGGAGCGTTTTTTATTTTCCATATCCTCAAATAATCCCCGGAAAATCCTCCGCTGGTATGAGGACCTTTCCCGGGACGGGCTGTTTAAAGTCGACGATTCCACCCGGCAGAGGCTTAAGAACACCCTGTACGGCGATTTTGCGACAGAGGAAGAAACCGCCGTCATGATAAAAAAAATATTCGAACAATACAGCTATCTGATTGACCCTCATACCGCGGTCGGCGTCAAGGTTTACGAATCCTACCGTAAGACTGTAACAGATGCCGTGCCCGCTTTTATTTGCGGCACCGCCTCGCCTTATAAATTCAATTCGGCCGTATACAATGCCCTGACCGGGAACGGCGCCGTAACGGACGAATTCGCCATTCTGCAGAAGCTTAAAAAAATCAGCGGGACTAAATTACCGCGGGCAGTGGAAGGCCTGGAACATTTGAAAATCCGGCGGAGCAGGGTTATTGAAATAAAAAAGGGAAGGGATGAAATCCTTCATATCTTAAAAGGCGGTAAAGGCCCGCGCCTCAGTCTCAAGAGCTAATTTTGAGCCCTGTCCGGCGGGTCCTGCGGCTGTGATTGAACTTGATCTTCTGCCTGATCCTGAACTTTAACCGCTCCAAGCTTCCAGTAAATTTTTTTCAAAATCCAGACAGGTATAAAGGAAAAAAGAAGAAGCAGCGCTGAGAGCGTTATAAACACCGGGAAAGAAAGCGTCTTCTCAAAATACTGCGTGATGAATTCCGGAAGGAATGAAAAAGGCCAGGTTAATAAGGCGGCGATTTTAAACCGTGAAATACTCCAGAGAAGCCCTCCGGCGCATAATGAAAAAAATAAAGGAAAAACAATCACATAGAGCACAAAGCCCTTCATATGAAAGAGCGTGGAAAATAGTTCTTTAAAATACTCAACGAAGGAACCCAGATAAATAATGTAAAGATAAGCGCAGAACAGCTGGACGGCAATATAAGACAACCCCAGGGCTTCCAGCGGAGGAAGAGAGCTGAGGAGCGGTATACCGCGGATAATATCGGAAAAATTCTTAATGGAAAAAACAAGGGTTAAGACTGCCGCAATCTGAAAGATAAAGATCAGCACCTTCAGAATAAAGCCGGCAAAGAGATTTTCATTCTGAGGCTTTCCCGATAAAGCGCTTTCCTCCAGCTTTCTATTATGGCCCGGATGAACTTTTATCTGATTCTCTTCCATTCGCTTCTCCTGTCGGATTATTGCACTCTAAAACGCGCTTTTGTATTCCAGTATTCTTTTTTCCAGGACTGTCATATCAAGATACTGCTTTTTTAATTCCTCCACTCTGGCCCTGTCTGTATTTTTTACAAAATAAGCCACTTCATACTGGGGCGATAGCAGGGTCAACAGCGGCTTTAAAAGCGATATGTCTTCGACATCCAGGCGGAAATATTCCGCGTTTTCCTCGCTGAATTTCTTAATTTTATCTTTTCCGTTCACTTCCTTATAACCGACCTGCGCCATAACGGCTTTCCTGTAAGCGCTTTTTGCCGCATCCAGCTCATTATTTATATCCACTGTTTCCAGCTCATCTTCCCAATCCTTCGGCATAAGCATAAAAACCCTCTGCCTCGCATCGTCTTTGTAGAATTCACCGGCAACCCACATTTTGTCATTTTTACGGATCATGCCTTTCATCAATATGACCTGGTCCCTCCCCAGCGCCATATAGGGGGCGACTTTGCCGATCAGATCAAAGGAAAGCATTCTTCTATATGCAAACTTATTGGTCTTGAGCCGGCAGTAGCTGTCGCTTTTGACAAAGATGAGATTATTAAAATACATTGACGGGCTGTAATAAACCGCTGTATCCAGGCTGACGGCGTTTTTGGCGCTTTGCGCGATGCTTTCGAAGAGTGAATTATAAAGGATCTTAATGATCAGTAAAACCGGCAGGATAAACAGCGCCAGTTTTCCAACCGCCAGGAACGCCTTGATCGCGCCGGAAATAAAATTCGAGCAGCGGGGGCACTCGCGGGTATTAAAAATACCGCCTTCAAAATGATTGCCGCAGTTATTGCAGACCCACCTTGCCATAATTTCTCCCTTTTATTCTCCAAAGAAACGTTTGTGGAGAAGCCTTATCGTATCATCCGCTTTATCTTTCCCGATGACGACGGAAATTTTTATTTCAGAAGTGGATATCATCTCGATATTGATCTTCGCTTTCGCCAGTTCGTCAAAAACAGCGGCCGCGACACCCGCATGGATCCTCATACCGATGCCGACTACCGAAACAATAGCGATATCGTCATCATAAGACACATCTTCAGCCTTAAGTTCTTTTTTCAATCCTTCCATTATTTTTTTTGTATCAATCATATCGGTCGAGAGGACCGTAAATGAAATCTGGCTTTTAGAATCGCGGCCCAGGCTCTGGACGATCATATTCACATTGATGTTGGATTCTGCCAGCTTTTTAAAAATACTGGCGGCCACTCCCGGCTGGTCGGGTATGCCGGATATATTCACGCGAGTTTCGTCTGTTTTTTTCGCTATTCCTGTTATAACTAAATCTTCCATATCCTTATTCTCCTTTACTACTAAAGTTCCTTCGTTTTCCACAAAGGTGGAAACAACCCTCAGCGGCACGCCGTATTTCATGGCAAAAATAACCGAACGGTCATGCAGGACCTTGGCGCCCATGGAAGCAAGCTCAAGCATTTCGTCATGAGTAATCCGGGCAAGCTTCTTCGCGTTCTTTACGATCCTGGGATCGGCGGTGTAAACGCCGTCAACATCCGTGTAGATATCGCAGTAGTCCGCCTTCAGGGCCGCCGCCACAGCCACGGCCGTCGTATCGGAACCGCCTCTGCCGAGCGTGGTGATATTTCCCTCTCCATCGATCCCCTGAAAGCCCGCAACCACGACAATCCTGCCGTCTTTCAGGGCCTTCTGGATTTTTTCCGTGTTGATGTCCAGAATTTTAGCTTTTGTAAAATCCGCGGTTGTCTTTATCCCGATCTGCGCGGCATTATAGGAAATCGCGTCCACTCCCAGATTATGAATGGCTATGGAAAGAAGGGCGATTGATACCTGTTCTCCTGTCGAGACCATCATATCCATTTCCCTTTTTGAAGGATTCGGGGACAATTGCTTTCCGAGATTGATAAGATAATCCGTCGCGCCGCTCATGGCGGACACAACGACAACAACATCATTTCCCTTGCTTTTTGTTTTGACCACTTTTTCGGCCACTTTTTTTATCCTCTCCACATCGCCGACGGATGTGCCGCCGAACTTCTGAACTACCAATGCCACCGTTAGACCCTCCTCAAAAAAAATGACGGTATTATTATACAGGGCATTTCCAAAAACTACCAAAAAAAAATAAATTGGTGTTTTTGGAAATGCCCGGCATCTCAATTTTAATATTGCTTTTTTGCGGAGCGAAAATTATAATACAATCTCTTTAAATTTAAAAACAAGGAAAAAAATAATGAAAGGCTTTTTTGTCACTTTTGAAGGCATCGAGGGGTGCGGAAAATCGACGCAGGCATATTACCTTTATGAATATTTAATCAACAGCGGCAGAAAGGCCCTTCTTACCAGAGAGCCGGGCGGGACCGAAAGCGGCGCGCATATCCGCGATATTCTTCTCAACTCTTCTTCATTATCTCCGTACTGCGAGCTTTTTCTTTTCCTGGCGGACAGAAGCCAGCATGTCGAAGGGCTTATCCGGCCCGCCCTGGAAAAAGGCTCCGTAGTTATCTGCGACAGGTTTTACCACTCCACGTTTGCCTATCAGGCGGGAGGCAGGCATGTCCCTCTGGAAACGGTTGAATACCTGAATGACCTGGCAATACAGGGATTAAGGCCTGATATTACTTTTCTTATCGATATCAATCCCGAAACCGGAATGGCAAGAAAACATTCCGCAGAGCTTTCATTAGACCGTATAGAAAAAGAAAACGGATCATTTCATAAGGCAATAAGGGATTCTTATTTAAAACTGGCTGAAAAAGATAAAAATATTGCCGTCATAAACGGAGAAAGGAATAAAGAGATCATCCGGGATGAAATCATTGAAATATTTTTAAAGAAATGTCAAAAGTAAGCTGCCCGGATTAACACTCCGGTTTTTATACACTACAAAGATCACCAAGAGGCACTAACCAGGTTTTCCTTGCTCTGCTTCATTATTGAATCTTCCGCTAAGCCACGCGAAGTCACGCCAATATAAAATATTCTATGCCTCTATTCAATTACCCTTTGAGTCAATTAGTTTTTTAATATGCTATTTTTCCTTATCACTAATACTCAATGCATACTAAGTGTCACAAACCATATGTACCCTCAATCCCTTATATTATATTCGCGTCTATTCGCGTGTATTAGCGGATTATCCGGCCCAACTTAATCTTTTAATAACCAAAAGGAAATTTATTTCTAATATTGCTTACAAGACTCAAAACGATGCCCCAAACATGCCGAGGGGAACACAAAAGAGCCGGCAGTCAAGAGTCATCAGCTTATTAAAATTTTTATTTACATTTATTATTTTAATTGTTAAAATCATAAGCATGGAAAAGATTGTTCTACTCGGCGCCACAGGCTCAATCGGTTCTTCTGTTCTTGATGTGCTCAGGAATCACTCCGCAAGATTCAAGCTCATCGGGGTAAGCGGCCATAAAAATCTGGAGAAATTGGAAGCCATCGTCAGGGAATTCGTCCCGGAGGCGGTTTGCCTTTCAAAAGAGAACAGGGATTTTATAAAATTATTTCCTGAAGTCTCATTCGTTTTCGGGGAAAAAGGACTATCAGAATTGGCTTCTCTTCCTTCCGCGGATACCATTGTTATCGGAATAGCGGGTATTGCCGGCCTTGCCCCCACTTTAAGCGCCATTAAAAGCAAAAAAAGGCTCCTGACAGCCAATAAGGAATCCATCGTTGCCGCCGGCGGGCTTGTCAACCGGCTCCTGGCCGACACAAACCAAATGATAATACCCCTGGACAGCGAGCATAATGCCATCTTTAATATCTTTTCCAGAATACAGAAACAGTATATTAAAAGCATCTGCTTAACGGCTTCAGGCGGGCCCTTCCTCAATAAGAATATCACAGTGCGCACAGCCAGGAAGGATGTCCTGCAACATCCGACATGGGACATGGGCCATGAAATTACCGTCAACAGCGCCTCGTTAATGAATAAAGGGTTCGAAGTTATTGAGGCCCATTTCCTGTTCCATATGGATTATGACGATATTAAAGTCCTGATCCATCCGCAATCTCTTGTCCATGGAATTGTTGAAACAATAGACGGCACTCACTTTATGGCGGCGTCGCCCAGCGATATGCGCTATCCCATCGCGCTTTCGCTCTTTTATCCTGATTTTCCGGAACAGAAATTTCCGGACCTTGATCTGAGTCAGAAGAAACTGGAATTCTTCGAACCGGATTATAACAAGTTCCCCCTGCTGAAATTGGCTTACAGCGCGGGAAAAGAAGGCGGCATATTGACCGCCGTACTGAATGCCGCAAATGAAACCGCGGTGAATGCTTTTTTAAAAAACAGGATTAAATTTATTCATCTGCCTGACCTGATCCATCAGGTCATAGAATCCTTTAGCGGAAGAAATATCAAAAATGGGGAATTATCTCTTGAAATAATCAATCAAATCGACATTGAAGCCCGGCAGAAAACAGCCGGTCTCATTGAAAGGTTTTAGGGCAGTTCCAAAAACCTTAAGTTTTTAGGAACTGCCCCGATAATAAAAACTTTTTGGTTAATGTAAATGACGCTACTGCGTGGAGTTTGCAAAGCAAACTTAGCAGTTGCATGACTTAAAACAATATCGGCAGTTCTAAAAATGTGAGTTTTTAGAACTGCCCTTTAGTTATTTTTCAGCGGCGTCCAGAACTTCCCGCACCTTATTGGCCAGTTCTATCATGGAATAAGGTTTCTGGATAATGTCGCGCGCTCCCAGTTCTATCGTATCCTGGACCCTTTTATCATTCCTGAAGCCTGAAGCCAGAAGAACTTTCACATCGGGGGCTATCGCTTTCATCTCAATATACGCTTCTTTTCCTGAAAGCTTCGGCATCGCCATATCCAGAATAACCAGGTCTATTTTTTCATGTTCCTTTTTAAAAATCTTTACGCATTCATCGCCGTCCTGCGCAGAAATCACCTGATACCCGCATTTTTCCAGTATCGTTTTCGCCACTTTCCTGACATTATCCTCATCGTCAGCCAGGAGAACCGTTTCATTTCCCTTTGCCGGTTCCTGTTTTTCCTTTTTTACCGGGACACTCTTTTCTTTATAAAGAGGAAGAAATACCTTGAATTCAGATCCGCTGCCGACTTTTGATAATACATCAATAAACCCGTCATGCTGATGCACAATATTATAGACCATGGCAAGGCCCAGTCCCGTGCCCTTGTCTTTTTCCTTGGTCGTAAAGAAAGGATCGAAGATTTTCGGCATTGTTTTACTGTCAATCCCCACGCCGGTGTCTTTAACAATTATGACCCAGTACTCATCCTCGCTGGCTTCGGGATGATGCTTGCGCAGGCGGGCGTCATTCGTTATTTTTTCAAGCGAAAGGCTGAGAATTCCTCCCTGATGTTCGTTTGGTTTTCTCATGATAGTCATGGAATGTTCCGCGTTCACGCAGAGATTGAGCAATATCTGCTCTATCTGTGTGAAATCCGCTCTTGCGACAGCCATACTGTCATTAAGATGGACCTGGATTTCCACAGACTTATCAAAAGTATTTCTGCAGATTTGTATAACACTCCGGAAGACCAGGTTCAAATCCACTGTTGTGAAAGCGATATCCTGCTTCCTGGAAAGCGAGAGCAGCTGGTTGACCATGTCCGAGGCCCTTTTCGCCGAATCTTCAATAATAGAGATATGTTCTTTCAGGCTCTCTTTTTCAATTTTTTTCGTACTGCCGAGCATATACTGGATCAGTGAAACTGAACCGATGACCCCGGCCAGGACATTATTAAAATCATGGGCCAGACCGCCAGCCAGCCTCCCGACAGTTTCCATCTTCTGGGCCTGCCGGAGCTGCGACTCTTTCCTTTCCAGTTCCGTGATATCATCAAGGCGGATAACCACGCCGCCCGTACCGTTAAACACGAGAGGATAAAAAGATATGTTAAAATAGCGCCTTTCCTCTTCAGTTAAAGTTTCCCGCTGGATCTCAATCGGCATTCTCTTTTTTATCACATCCTCAAAATTACCTTCATACTGCTTGAGCGTCGGGATCATTTCCCATATTTTTTTTGAAACAGCCTCAGAGGCGGGAATTCCCGTTTCTCTTTCCGCCGCCATATTCCACTGAGTGATAATCCCTTCATGATTAATGGAAATTAAAACCGAAGCCAGAGAATCGAAAATATTCTTGAGATAATTTTTGGTTTTCCTGAGTTCTTCTTCCGCCTCTTTACGCTCCAGGATTTCCTTTTTTAATTCTTCGAGGGTCTTTTTCAACTGGATTGTCATTGTGTTGAATTCCAGGGCCAGGGTGCCGATCTCATCATTGGACGATACATGCACAAGCTTATCAAAGTTACCCTGAATGATCTGTTTCGTGCTTTCAACAATGGATATGATCGGTTTTGTCAGCCTGCCGGCCAGCAATATCGATATGAAAAATGATAAAAGGATAACAATCGCCGTAAAAACAGCCATCAGTATGCGCGCGAACGCAAAATCCCTGTCCAGTTCTATGAGAGAATTCTCAAAAGATTTTTTTGACTTGGTGAATGTCTCATCCAGCAATGCGTTCAGGCTGTTTTTATTTTCCTTGAATTTATTCACAATATCCTTTTGCGACTGGAATCCCTCCAGATCTTTTATCCCGAGAATGGAAGACCCGAATTGATAATAAAGCCTGAAATAAGTTCTGAGCTTCTGCAGAGAAGGCTCTTCTTCCGGGATCCTTTCGGAAAGGTCGTCAATATTTTTATAAAATGACTTGGCCAGATCGTCCAGGCGTACTTTTTCCTTCCGGCGGCTTTCAATATCAAAAAGCATTGTGTCCCAGATTTCGGCATGGATGCGCATGATGATCAGATAGGATTCCTGGATATACTTTTCAGTCGTGAAATTATTCTCAACCAGCAGATTTATCTTCCGCGCCGACTGATTAAGAAAAACAAGATTAAAAACAATAAAACCCATAAATAGAAGGATCAATATCCCGAAACCCATCAAGACACGGTACTTTAGCCTCATAAGCTGCTGTAAACCTCCGGATACCCCTTGCCCCTTAAATGAATAAAAGCGATATAATCAGATTACCGCATAATCAGTAATCAATCCGTAATACAAATTGCTGTCAATTAAATCATACATTCAAAACCGGAATATTTCAATAGCTTTCTTGTTTTGTCTTGATTACATGAAATTCAAATATGAGGGATCCATTGCCCGGCTCAAGATGGAATATGATAAATCCGTCTTTCGGCCGGAGTGTAATAATTGGATTATAAACCTGTTATTCAGCTTGTTTCTATTTTAACAGGTACCTGATAACAATTATTTCTTTAGAAATCCGACAACAAATAAATCTGTTTGAACCGGAATTTCCTTTTTATAAACAGCGTATTTACTGCCGCCGATAGTGATCTCAAATTCGCTTTCATTCACAAGCTTTCTGCCGAGCTCCCGTATATCCTCAGAATTATCTTTATAAGTCAGCTTATATTCGTCCGGAGCAAACTCATTTTTTGACATCTGCTTCAAATAATCGAACTCTTTCAAAACCTTGACCTTTAAAAACCTGACTGATGCTTCATTAGCTCCGATAACCATCGAATCTTTAGACATGAAAATGAGCGGGGTTTTTTGTTTTCTGAGAGCTTCCCGTCCTATCGGCGTTAAATACAAATCACAGTTTATTACAGCTTCCAGTTTGTTTTTATTATATACAGGCATCATATATACTTTTATAAAACCGTTCCCAGCGATCTCCGCAAAAGGTTCATCAGTCCAGATCAGCTTTTTCGAGGGATTATGCTTTTCATCCGCCAGAAAATACCAGAATATAGTACGGTAGTCAAAATTAAATGGTATTACAGAAACAAGGTCAACCCAGGGCGCCACAAACCCTACGCCGTCGCTTCCCAGGATCCAGAGCGTCATATAGTTTGTAATTGATGAAATCATCAGTTTTTCCGATTTTTCATAAAGACGGATCTTTTCTTTTATTTTATTGGTCGGGAAAGGGGCCATATCCGCGACCATGACTGCGCAGCCGCTGTCGTTTGTGGCTTTATGATATAAATGTCCCTGTTGAAATTTATATTTTCCCCCGTCTTCAATATCCATTTTATCGATTGATAAATTAATTGTACTTTCATTCAGGTATAAATCATCCAGAAACAGGTTTAGTTTTTCCACTCCGGCTTTGGAAAAGGCAAAATATCCGTTTATATCGCTAACAGAAGCTTCAACATCCGATTTCATATTTTTTACCGAAGACCCGCAAGATGTAATAATAAGAAAAAGAAATGACAGGATAATCAGCTCTTTTTTCATATATTTCTCCCTGTTTTTAATTCTTCATTATCAATAAAATATCTTTCTTTTATCGCTCTCAATATTTCATCTTCTTTACTGTATGGTATCGGGGCCCTTAAAATGCCGATATTACCGCTCCCCTCTTTTTTGTCCGGTATGTCCCCCGCATCTTTAATTATAACAGGCCTTGCTCCGTTTTCCTCGATTTCATACACAAGAGATTTCACAGAGCGGTTGTTTTCACCGCTGCAAATCACCCATATTTCAGAAAGATTTTTTCCTCTTACAGCTTGCGCAATCTCTTCGAATATACCGGACCCCAGGACCCATCCGCATATCCCTTTAAGCCAGAAAATGTTTTCCTTATGAGGGAAACATGTGCTGATATATTTAACAATGGTTTCCGCATCCTTCAGACGGAATGAGGAATAAACCAGCAAATGGACCGGTTTTCCTCCATCAAAAAATCGAAGTTTTTCTTTATAGTTTTCTATCGTTAAAAAAACCGTGTTAACAGGAAAAATCGAACTGTAATTATAAAAAATCATATGCCCTTCATCCAGAAGCATCAAACACTGATAACCCGGCCTGACTTTTTTAATCTCATTTTTAAGCATCGCTATCCAGGGGCAGATTTTTTCTAATACAGGGGTCCCTTTTTCTTTAGCCGCTTCAATCTCTTCAAGGCTGCCGTCATAACCGCTTACCAGTATCCCGGCACCTGCGGGCAGCTCCGAGATATTCCTAATATAACGGTAATTATATCGGTCAAACCAGCCTGTTTCTACACCTTTACCGCCCCGTGAATTCCATTCCAGATTTAAATAATATTCAGTATTATGATATTTCTTATCTTTTTTCAGATATTCCCAGTAATCTTCTTCAAACTGCTTTTTAATAAAACCGCATCTGCCGTCATTCTGAAAAAAATAAAAAAAAGGCATTGTTTCTCCTAAAACTATTCCCGGTCCGTTCTCAGGTAGCAGTATTGCTTGATGATTTCCCTGATATTCTCTTTGTCCGGTTTTGATATTCTGCTGATATGAAAACCGCATAAAATTATTTCCATATCAAGGCTTTGCCATTTGATCAGGCTGCAGCCGCGGATAAAACCGATTTGCGGGAAACACATAATGAATTCGTATTCATTTTTTGTTGAACAGTTTTCAGGCATTTCTTCCATTTCAAGACGGAAACCGTCAAAGGAAATATCGACAAGCTTTGCTTTGATATAGTTATTTTTATTGGAATCCCAGAGCGAAACCGTACAGTCTTCGCTTTTTATAGGATAAAAACGGTGTGCCGGGTCTGTTGAATTTCTTCCATCCCTCAGGCGTTTGAATAATTTCCTGTTAATCAGGCGGCCTTCCATTTCAAAATAGGCGCGGATAGTTCCTTTCTGATAAAGAGTGACATGAAAATTCAGGAAAAGCCATTCACCATCCTTATTATTTTCCGGCGATATGAATTCCGCTTTCATGCCCGCGGGATAATGTAAATCGACATAATCATAGAATTTTGAATTATACTGGCTCAGAACAAATTGAACGCCATGAAGAGGAACCTTGCCGTAAATATGGCTGCATGCCGTGGTGAACTGCCTGGCCGCTTCTATCAGCATAACTCCAGGCACATGGTCATTGGGATGCTCGAAAAAGAAGGAATGTCCCGAATCGATAACAAGATCCGCGTAGAAAATCTTTTCCAGAGTCAAGCCGGGGATATTTTCGATTATTTCGGCCAATTTCAAGCGCTCAATATTTGAAATATGGATATTTTTCTTATAGAGGATTGAATAAATATCTTTAACTTCTTCATCGGAGAGATGATTTTTTAAAATATAATTCTCGTTTTTATTGTTTTTACGGTAATAATTATGAAGCAGTCTGATTTCTTTCTGGTCCAATTGATTTGAATGGTCCAGGATATCCAGAACTTCCGTGCTTAAAAAATGAGGGATATTAAATAGAACATAATATTTTTCATTTTTATGTTCCGGCAAGGAAATATTTCCCCCGATGATGCTCTTATCATCGATATTCTGCAGACGGTAATACTCCAGAAACATATCCTGCTGCGCTTTTGGCAAACTCGGGATAATTATATTTTCTACTGTTTCCTTTTCAAAATAAGCGGGGATCGCTCTCCGCAGATTTTTTACAAATACATTGTCCTGCAGACTTTTATGGACATATTTTTTATCAAGAGCGGCATCCAATTGTAAAACCATTGCTTTTTCCTTTTTTTAAATATAAAAAGCCCCCGAAATTAACATCAATAATAACTGAATTATGCTTTTTAAATTTTTAATAAAAACAATTAATAAGCATATTTGATGAAAAGCCCTTAAAATACTTTCATTCATAAGATGATAAGTTAATGCAATTTTCCCATATCCAGGAACAATTAAATTTAGAAGAACAAAACTATTACCTTAAAAAAAGGGAGCCCCATCCCTTTCTTTTTTTTGTTCTTTTAAACGTTATTTGATCAGTATTTAATTACTGCTTATTATTATATATGATTCAAATTATTATTATAACAATAAATAAAAATTTATCAAGAATATTATTTTTCTTATAAAAGAAGAATATTTCCTGAACTGAAAGATTTTCCTATTTGAAAGCTTTAAAAAAACACCCATTTAATGATATATTTTAAAATAAGATTGTATTAAAAATCACCTGACAGTCAGAAGATATTTATAAACCATATCCCCGAGGCCGATCCCGCCTGATTTTGAGATGTTCTTCGAGTATTCGTTATAGAGCATGTCTTCAAATATATCCTGCTTTAAACCGCCGTTCAGCCATTCATCCTTGGGAACTGTGCTCCGCATTGATTTAAAGAGCTGATTGATAAAAAGCGACTCAAATTCCTGGGAAACTTCCTTTAATTTTTTATCATCCATCCCTTTATAATTTTTCTTCTCATACGAACGGAGCTGATCGCTTTTCATGTTTTCACTGGCCGTAAACAGGCTCTCGCTTCCTATCTCCATTTTCCGCCTCCGCGTATAATATCGGCAGAAAACAGGATACTTTTAGCGGTTGGTCGTTTTTCCTTTTTCATTTTCATCGGCATTCTGCGGAATATTAATGGATTTAAAAAACAAAAAGCTGTTTCTGATAACCGATTTATTTCCCTGGTTTTCTTCCCAGCTTATCCGGAAACCCAGAAAATTCTTTTTCCTTAAAAATATTGTGTTATTTGTGTCCATCTGCAGAGGCACTGTCATGTTAATTTCCTTGCCGGCCGGTATCTCTTTAATCATATTATTTTTTTGAATATATTTCCCGGCATTGGGCAGATATTCAATCTTGAAATTATTCGCTTTTGTTGCCATGGTATTAACGATATCAAAGGAAATGAGAACCTCCTTTTTCTGTAAATCGATTTTTGAGACGTCTATCTGTATTTCCAGGGGAATAGCCTGGTAAAGCTGTTTAAATTCATAGACTATCTCGCCGACCCCAAGCATCCATTCATTCGGCGTATAAGGCCCCCTTCTTCCGAACATCAGTTTATACAGGTCATTAATGACAATCCCGTTTGCGATTAAAGATCCGGAGCCGTTTTTAACCAGCTGCAGGTTAGCTCCCACATAATTTTCTATGGCGCTGATATCAAAGCCGTTGACATCCAGGTTCTGATAATCAAAATAATAGGATACGATCAGGCGGTTAATATAATGGGCTATCATGGGATTTTTGCTGATGTCATTCAATTCATCGAGGATTTTATCATAATTCATATTAAAATCAACAATAACAAAATCGACGCCCGCGGACAGCAAGACCGAAAGAATCGCCGGATTTTCCATCAGAAGACTATCGTTCAAGTAATAAAATATGGGTTTTTTATGACCGACCTTGTCAATAATATCCCGGATGTAATCGGCGATATAATAAAGTTTCCATAAAGCGAAACGGTTCAGATTATTTTTATCCTTCATTTTATCTTTAAAGAAAAGAAATTTGCCGTTAAAATCCATATCTGTCCAGTTGTTCGGGACACTGATCTGGCAGTCGCTGAAATAATTGTCCATCAGCTCGGCCCCGTAATTCGTGGAAAGAAAAACGTCGGAAAATCCGACATACGACATATTATTATTTTCCATAAACGAAGACAGGAGTTTGATCAGGCTTTTTTTCCTGTTTTCATCAAGCGGGGATATGAACGAAGGGTCCTCGCCGTAATTATCCCCTTTAAAAAACAGTACCGGCTTATAGCCGATCTTCTTCGCGTCAACGCCTTCGACTTTCAGGCCTCTGGCGTAAATCCCGAAATTTTTATTTCTCTTATTAACCTTATCCGCGAGTATGATGGATTCGCCGAGTTTATCCTTATCCCAGGGCGACTCCAGCGTTACATCCTCCTGAAATGTTTTTGTTATCCCGGCCAGCATAATAATACCGTCGGCCGAAACAAAATTGACCCATTCAGGAATATAATTCCAATCAACCTCCTTGCCCTCAATTGAAAGAATATTCCGTTTGGAAATCCTTTCAAGAGAATCTATGCCCATGAACACCTGGCCTTTGTTTAAAATATACTTCGGGTTATTCTCATTGATGACAAAGCTGTTTTTCGCTGTAACCGGGGCCTCGGGGCTGTCTACGAAACCGGACGCGCTGACATCAACTTTCCCTTCAATTTCAGGGCTTTCCGGGAAATAATAACCGATCCAGGCTTTCTGCCCTGAAAAATAAGATAGACTGATCCTTTCATCCCCGTCTATATTTTTTATTCTTTTCCCATCCTGAAAAAATTCCACGCGGATAACGGAATTTTCAGGAATCTCCCGCCTTTTTTTCCCGGTGATCCTCGCGAAAAGCTTCACTTTTTCATATTTATTGTAAACTTTTTTATCTGTTTCAATTTTCAATTGATAATCCGTATTATTCTGTTCATCCAGACGGCCGGTTTCTTCCTCATTCAATTCAAGGCCGAGAATATTTTTATTAATATAATGCCGGATAGGAGAATAAAATATATTTCCAGCGATGAGTAATAATACGATAATGATTAAAAATATAATGGATAAAGTCCTCAAAAATTTCATTTTACGCTCCTTACTTTTTTTCCAGCAGCGATTTCACCGGCAGGTAGGAAATGATCCCCAATATCATCCCCAAAACAAAGGACAAAGGGAACAATGTCAGCATTTTGTCCGGATAGATCCTGAAAAACAAAATGACAAAAAGCGTTGCTATTAAAAAAGAAATACCGGTCTGGATCATCAGTATAAAAAAGAGCCGTTTGCCCATAGGAGCCTCCCACTGGAATTATTTTAAAGTATTATAAGACAAAGACCAAAAAAAATAAAGGAACGGGACAGAATGGTATTCATTGGACTTTAAATTAAACAGAAATTAATTAAACCTTCATATTAAATTAATTTAAGCATCTTATCCTTTAAGCAGATAATTTTTCATCTCTTGTTTTCATATATTCATTCACAACCTCTCCCCTTTCTATTAAGTCCTGGTCCTCTCTCTCGGGCCGGGACTGTCTTTTTTTGAGGCCGGATCGGGCGATTTCTTCAACATTCATATAAGGTTAAGCCAATTAATCTAAAATTAATATAAAATTTACCGGATTTTAATATTCATTCCTTAATATACTGTGTTTTATATCATGATAAGGAGATTTATATTATGGTAAAGATCGATATGCATGTTCATTCAAGCCATTCCAAACATCCCTCAGAATGGTTCCTTCAAAGGCTGGGAGCGGCCGAGTCTTATACAGACCCTGAAGTTGTCTATTCAAAAGCGAAAGAAAATAACATGAGTTTTGTCACTCTTACAGATCATAATACAATTGACGGGGCTTTGGAACTCCAGAAAAAATACCCTTCCGAAATAATAACTGGAGTTGAAGCCACAGCTTATTTCCCGGAAGACGGATGTAAAGTCCATATTCTGGTCTTTGATATTAACAAAAGCCAATTCCAGATAATAAATAATATCAGAGAAAATATATATTTACTAAGGGATTACATCAAAAAAGAAAACCTTGCCTATTCCGTAGCGCATGCCAGCTATTCCATCGACGGAAAATTAAAAACGGAACACCTGGAAAAGCTGATACTTTTATTCGACATATTCGAAGCACAAAACGGCTCAAGGAACAGGCGCCTGAATTTGGATTGGACTTCGCTTTTGTCCTCCCTGACCCCGCATGATATAGACAAATTGTATCAGAAACATAAAATAGAGCCTTACAGTTCAAACCCCTGGATTAAAGGCTTTACCGGAGGGTCCGATGATCATGCCGGCATCTTTATCGGGAAAACCTATACCTGTGCGGAAACGGAAACAAAAGAAGGGTTTTTGGAACTCCTCAAATCTAAAAAGACCCTTGCTTCAGGAAGGCATAATCATTTTCATGGACTTGCCTTCGCGATCTACAAAATCGCTTATGAGTTTTCCAGAACAAAAAGTAAGGTACTATCGGACCATTTCTTCAGCAGGCTGACAGAATTGATCTTCAATCAAAAAGAACTCAATTTAAAGAGCAAATTGGTCTTAAAAAGCCTTAAAGTTAAAAAGAAATCGATGAAACCTTATCAGATGATCGCCGATCTGATTGAAAACCTGCGCAATAGCAACTTCAGCAACATAGACGATACGCTGTCGGCTGTTTATGATAAAATAGCCATGATCTCCGATTATTTTATAAAACATTTTATTGAATCGATCAGAAAAGACCTGGAAAAAGGAAATATTATATCTATTTTTAAAGATATTTCAATTTCGCTTCCCGGGATATTCCTGTCCCTCCCGTTCCTGACCGCTTTCCGGCATCTTTTTAATAACCGCTATCTGGTTTCTGAACTGTCGGCAGGTCTCAACATGTCATCACTCCACAATCCTGATAAGAAAATCCTCTGGTTCACCGATACGCTGACGGACCTGAACGGCGTATCGGTTGTTTTAAAAAAAATTGCCGGACAGAGCTCACTCAACAATAAAAATTTAAAAATTCTCACAAGCCTGAATAAAAATGAGATCGTTGAAGAACTGCCGCCGAATATAATGGTTTTTGAGCCTGTTTATTCATTCAAGATACCTTACTATGAAAATCTCAGTATTAACATTCCTTCCCTGTTGAAGGTCCTGAAGGAAATATATCAATATGATCCCGATGAAATTTATATATCAACCCCCGGTATTATCGGTTTGATCGGACTTTTCGTCTCCAGGCTGATGAATATAAAGGCCGTAAGCGTTTATCATACGGATTTTATGCTGCAGGCCGAGAAACTGGCCGGGAATGAATCCATAACCTCCATGGTGGAAAATTATATCCGCTGGTTTTATAACTTTTCAGACGAAATAAAAATTCCTACAGCGGGCTACATGGAAATTCTCGAAAAGCGAGGGTATCTCCCGGAAAAGATGAGCCTTTTCAGAAGAGGCTATGATGTTGAGACATTCAAGCCCAGAATGAAAAAAAGCATGTATTTCAAAAACCGGTTTGATTTGAAAAAGGGAATTAATCTTCTCTATGCCGGCAGGATTTCAAAAGATAAAAATCTTGACCTGCTCATTGAAGCGTTTTTGAAAGCTTCCAGGGAAGGAAATAATATCAACCTTATTCTCGCAGGGGACGGACCTTACCTGACCGAATTGAAAAACAAAATAAAAAATGAAAAAAGAATACTGCTGACTGGAAGGCTTCCTCATGAGGAAATGCCTGAAATCTATTCCGACGCCGATATATTCGTTTTCCCCAGCACGACAGACACATTCGGAATGGCTGTTCTTGAAGCCCAGGCCTGCGGCGTACCGGCGGTTGTCACCGATGTCGGCGGCCCCAAGGAAATCATTCAGGACGGTATTACCGGCTTAGTGGCAAAGTCCGGCGATATCAATGACTGGGTAGAAAAGATAGAATTTCTCTGCCGCTTAATAAAATATAAACCCAGACGCTACGGTGAGATGTGCCTGGCATCATGGCTAAGGATGATGGAAAACTACAGCTGGGAAAATCTTTTTAATGATATATATGAGAAAAAACCGGACAGGAAGAAATTAAATATTAAATACCGGCCAAAAAAAAGAAATCTTACAACAGAGCTCATTGCGAGTCTGGAATAAAATCATGAAAAAGGAATTGATTGTTTTTGAAACTGAAAATAAAAAGCCGGGAAATAGACCTCTGGAGTCCATCGAAAAATTGAATGCCTACAAAATCCTTAAATCGGTCCAAAATCCGCCTCTCATCAGGGAAACGATCGGGAAAATCGTCAGCAGTCTCTATTTTGTTTATGATGATGAAAAAGTGACGGACCTGGCGCAGGACCTGGATAAAAATAAAGAAATCCAGGCGCTCGGCGTCATTGACAGGCAGGGACAGATAAAGGGAATCATTGTCCGGAATGAACTTTTCAGTCTCCTGGGCAAACCCTACGGATACGATATTGTCAGGCATAAGACAATAAGCAAATTTATCAAAACAGCGGTCATGTTCAGTTATGAGAACAGTATACTGACTGTGGCAGAGGAAATGAAACAAGCGCTGAACAGTAAGGATACGGAATATTATATTCTATTCAGGGAAGGCAAAAAGTACGCGGGCGTGTTCAGCTCGATCGATATGATGATCTATTTATCCTTTATGACGCAAAGGGACATTCAGCTTGCCAGGACCCTGCAGCAGAAAATCGTCAAAGAGGATTATTTTATCAAAAACGAATATTTTCAATTCTGCGGCGCTTCCCGCATGGCAAAAGACATCGGCGGGGATTATTACCATATGATCAATTATGATGAAGGGAAATGGCTTATCACAATCTGCGATGTCTGCGGCAAAGGGGTGGCGGCCTCGCTCGTTTCGACCAGCATATCCGGAATGCTGTCGGTTTATAATTTCAAGAACGGTTTTGACGCTTTCATTTCAAAATTCAATCAGTATATTTTAAATACTTTTGAATTTGTCACGGCGGTTTTTATAGATTTTAACAAAAAAGACGGCAGCTTGAAGCTGTATGATATGGGACATTCCTATATTTATCTGTTTAAAACGGGCAAGCTTTACCGGCTGAAGTCCGGAAGTGATAACCTGCCCCTTGGGGTCAGGGCGGAAATATCCCCCAGGGCCGATTCGCTCAAGCTTTCAAAGGGAGATATGCTCATCATGATCACAGACGGTATTATCGAAGAGATTAACGAAAGCGGGGAAGAATTCGGGGAAAAACGGCTTTATCAAATTATCAAGAATTATCAAAGCACGGATATTACAAAAATAAAAGAAATCCTTCTTCAGACCGTTTCTTCCTACCGGGGTCATCTCCCGCAGCATGACGATCTGACCATACTCCTCCTCAACTATAAGTAAAATTCCCCGACTTCCTCATAATAGGGTTCCCTGTTTTTAAAAGGAAATTTCAGGCCGTCATCGAGAGAACATGATTGAATATACCTGCCGGTAAATGATTCATCAATATCGATTTCTATCAATGAAGGCTTCTTAAAATAGAACGCGATATTTTTATTGCCGATCAGTTCCCCGGCGATATTGGAAAGATCCGGACAATGGCCTACTAAAACAGCTGTTTGTACTGAAGACTGCATATTTTTTATCAATATCTGGAAATTAGGAAAATCAAATCCCGGATTCAGGGTTTTATTGATTTCGTATTTTCTGGGCTTCAATTCGTTCTTGAGATATTCCGCTGTCTCCAGGGCCTTTGTAAAATCCGATGTGATCAGGCAGTCGATATCATGATGGTATAAATTGACCAGCTTCCTGGCAAAAATCCCGGCCCTGAAGTGACCCGCTTTTGAGAGAGGCCTTAAATCCGCTTCGCCCTGCCAGAGTTCCTTTTCCACAGGCTTTGAATGCCGGACCAGTAAAATTTTCATCTGTTTTCTCCTTAAATGTTTTGTTTTGAAAACATTCCCTTCTATTTTAACAAGGGATTATTAAGAAAATATGAATTTCATATCTGTTTTTTCTAAAGATTCAATTCCTCCGGCGGGAAACAAACCATTCCTTATCCTTAAAAAACAGAAAATTAACCGGAAATTAATATTCTTTCCTTAAAATCATAATGAGATTATATTTTTGAAAAAAAGAAGTATGCGTTCTATACTATTAAAAGGAGGCATAATGAATGAAGTAATTGCCGTTGTGGACGACGAGGAAGATATCCTGAACCTGGTCGCCATTCATCTGGAAAAAGAAAAATTCCGGCCTGTGAAATTTTCAAGCGCTTTTCCATTCAAGGCATGGCTTCATGAAAATAAAACCACCCCGGACCTGATCATTCTGGACCTGATGCTGCCCGACCAGAGCGGGCTGGATATCTGCCGGGAACTGAAATCAAGCGAGCTTTATTCCGGCATACCGGTGATTATGCTGACTGCCAGGGGCGAGGAAACGGATAAAATAGTGGGCCTGGAGCTGGGCGCGGATGATTATGTCACCAAGCCTTTCTCGCCGAAAGAACTGATAGCCCGGATAAAAGCGGTGCTGAGGCGGACCCGCCCTTCGGCAAAGACAGGCGAAAAAAAACGCAGCATTCATAATATAGAGATCGATTTCAACACTCATGAAGTGAGGGTCGAGGGAGAAAAAGTCGAGCTGACCTCGACCGAATTCAAGATCCTGGAAATCCTTTCCGCAAGAAGGGGCTGGGTGTTCAACCGCGATCAGCTTTTGGAACGGCTCTGGGGGCATGAAAAATATCCCACGGAACGTTCCATCGATGTGCATATCAATAACCTCCGGAAAAAACTGGGGAAGGCCGGGGAAAGGATATTGAACCTGCGTGGCGTGGGCTATAAGATGGAGTAAGGATTTGCTGCTGATCCGATGTTTCACACGGATGACGCGGATTGAACGGATTTGCACGGATCAGTTGATTGCTTCAAATATTATATGAAAATATATATATTTAAAAAAACGAAATGCTTTTATATGGAGTTGTAATGAAGATAGCTTGTATTGGATGGGGATCACTTATTTGGAATCCTAGAAGACTTAAAACTCAAAATAAATGGTTTGAAGATGGGCCATTCTTGCCAATTGAATTCACGAGAATATCAAGAGACGATAGAGTAACCTTAATTATTGATGAGAAATCTAAACCTGTGCGGACTTTATGGACATTAATGACAACAGAATCTTTGGATGAAGGATTAAAGTCTTTAAAAGACCGAGAAGGATGTAAAAAAGAAGAAGATATTCATCATGTTACATCTTATGACGAACCAAAGGGTAACATTCAAGAGACAATTAAGAAATGGATATTAGAAAAAAATTTAGATGCCGCTGTTTGGACAGGATTGTCATATAATAAGGAGAGACCGGATATTGATAGAATTATTGAACACCTTGACAAACTCGAACGAAAGATTCAAATTTTGGCTGAAGAATACATAAGGAAAGCCCCCAAACAGATTGACACAGAATATAGACGAAGAATTGAAAAAGAGTTTGGATGGACTCTGATTGAATAATTTGCATGAATACACAAAAAGTATTTAACCAATAATTTTCTTTATAATCCGTGAAAATCAGTGTCATCCGTGTTATCCGTGTGAATAATCGGATATTACAAAAAAGCTTGAGGTATAAAAACATGAAAAGAAGCTTGTTTTTAAAAATCTGGATGGGTTTTCTGGCTTTAATAATACTGTTCGCTGTTTTTTTCAATCTGTTTATTTACAGGATGATACGGGAATTTTATATTAACGGCCTTTCCGATCATTACCGGAGTATCGGCGTTTATATGTCCGAACAGTTGAAGCCTTTACTGCTGAAGGGAAAGATCCCGGAATTAAACGAAAGGATCCGTTCCGACACGAAATTCCTGAATGCCCGCATTACCGTGATCCGGACAAACGGGGTAGTGCTGGCCGATTCCGAAGCGGAAGCGGCTTCCATGGCCAACCATCTGGACCGGCCCGAAGTTCAGGATGTGCTTTCCGGCGGCACGGGTTTTTCGCTTAGGTACAGCGCTACCGTCCACAAAAGAATGCTTTACTCGGCCGTGCCCGTGATGGACGCGGGAAAAATGATAGGAATAGTAAGGCTCAGCCTCTTTTTCGATAAGGAAGAGGCATTCATCGGCATCATCCGTGGAAGAATATTGTTGATCGGGTTTTTGATTTTAACGGCATCCTTCATTCTGGCGGCCCTTTTCTCCGGATGGATCACGCGGCCCATACAGGCGCTGATCCGTCTTTCCGAGGAATTCGCCGGCGGGAATTTCAAGGCGCGCCTTTACCTTAAACAAAGCGGGGAGTTCAGGGTCCTTTCCGAACGGTTTAACCTGATGACGGAAAAAATCGAGGAATTGTTCGGAACGGTCACCAAGCAGAACGAGGAGTCACGGGTCCTGATGAACGCCATCCCCGAAGGCATATTATTTCTGGATAAAAAAGGGGTCATCCTGCAATGGAACAAAGGCATGGAACCGATGATTTCCATACCGGACCCGCGGAACAGGCATTACTGGGAGATCATCCGGGAATCCTCACTAATGGATTTTGTGGACGCGCTTAAGAAAACAAGCGGGCCCCTGTCTCAGGAAATCGGCATGGGCGGAAAACAATATCTGGCAAGCGGCGCCGTTCTGGAAAAGCAGGAAAGGATCATTCTTCTTTTTCATGATATTACCGGTTTAAAGGACCTGGAAGTCATGAAGAAAGACCTGATCGCCAACGCTTCCCATGAGCTGAGGACCCCTCTAACCGCTATCAAGGGATTTCTGGAAACACTTGAAATGGAACCGACCAAGGAAAGCCTGAAGAAATATCTTCCCGTTCTGCAGAGGCACACCGAAAGGCTGATCGCCATTGTGGAAGATCTGTTGAAGCTGTCAAAGATGGAGAGCCCGGAATTCCGCATCAATATCACCCGGATCAATGTCAAGGACCTGATCGATGTCTCAACGAAAATATTTATAAAAAAAATCGAGGACAAAAAGCTTTACCTGCGGACCGAATTGTTTGATTCTCCTCTGCAGATCGAGGGGGATGAGCTTCTCCTGCAGGACATGCTGATCAACCTTATCGATAACGCCGTAAAATACACCGATGCCGGGGAGATCAGGGTACAGGTCGATCAGTCCGGCGGGGAAATTCTTTTCAAAATTACCGATACGGGTATCGGGATCCCGAATGAAAGCCTTTCCCGGATTTTCGAACGGTTTTACGTGGCGGATAAGTCCCGCTCGCGCCAGTCCGGCGGCACAGGTCTGGGACTTGCAATCGTCAAGCATATCGTACTTCTGCACCGGGGTTCAATCACGGTGGACAGCATTCCCGGCAAGGGTACAACTTTTACTGTAAGGATTCCTGTAAAATTAACCGGAAATTAACAATCTTCTGACGGATTATTAATCCGCATCTTCTAAAATATTCCTGCCTTAAATTTTAAAACCAAATAAGGAGGATATTTTATGAAGAAGATTTTAGGCGCAATAACGCTGGTAATGATCCTTTCAACGGCGGCATTCGCGGAACTCAAAGTGGAATCCCTTACCTGGCTGGATATTGAGGAAACCATCGACACCAACCCAAGCCCGAAAGTTGACGGAGGCGGCCAGTTCTACATCGGAAGGGAATATCTCACACTGTCCGGCGACATCGGCAAGGACTGGTTCGGAGACTCCATCAAAGGAAGAGTAACGTTTGATGCTACAAAAGCCGCTACGCCGATCAAGTACGCTTATTTTGACTGGACCATTCTGAAGACTTCCTACAGCTTCGTTCATGGCGAAGATACGAACACCGTCAGCCTGGCCAGTCTTGTATTATCAGGCGGTCTTCTCAAGAGCTATTTCGGCAACCTGGCATTCTGGGAATACCCCATTCCGGTAAAGGACGCAACAGAAAATTATTCCTCTACCAGTCAATATCTTAAACCCGCCGTTTCGGCCGATTTCGGCCTGATGCTTTCCGGAAAATTGCTCCCGGTCGAAGGCCTGACATCATCCCTTTTCTCTTATTACATCCAGGTCCTTAACGGCGAAAAGGGATACGAATCCGTTTATTCAGGATCTTTCCTGGGGACCAACGCCGATTCATTCGTCGGCCAGTATTCGGCATTTATTTCACCTCTGGACGGTATTCTGATCGGCGGTACTTACCGTTACCAGGATTATAACCTTGTCACAGGCAATAACGAGACATCCTATGCCCTGGTGGCGACGGCAAAAGACGTTATGGGAATACCTGTCGATTTCGTCGCGCAGTACATTATGATGAACTCGACTAATTTTTATGGGAAAGCCGTTAACGGCACAACCAATAATTACTTTAACGGCGTTGTATACACGGTTTCCCTGGGCTACGGTTTATTTGACGGCGCTTTTACACCTTATGTCAGGTATGATTTCTACGACCAGAACACCGCCTCCAATAAAACCAACGATTCAGGCTCTCTTCTCTACATCGGCGCAAATATCAAGCTGGACAAAAACAATATGGCCATCAAACCTATGTATACCATGTACCTGACTGAAAAAGACCAGCCGACAGGCGGCAAATTCAATATCAAGCTTGAATTCGAGTACAAGCTGAACTTCAGCATCTGGCAGTAACTTTTTGTCTAAATAACGAATAATAGTTATAATAATAGGGTAGACTGGAAACAGTTTCCGGTCTGCCCTTAATTCTAAAAAAAGGAGGAAATAAGATGAAGAAAGTATTATTGACGATTTTAACCATATCCGTTTTCTGCATGGCGGGATTATACGGGGCTGATAAGATTGACAGTCTCCTGGGGGCCGGGGCGACATTCCCATATCCCCTTTATTCCAAAATGTTTGACGTTTATAATCAGTCCATGAAAATCATGGTTAATTATCAGGCCATCGGCTCAGGCGGCGGCATCCAGCAGCTGATCAGCAAAACCGTCGATTTCGGCGGCACGGACGCGCCTTTGAGCGACAATGAAAAAAAGGCCGCGAAAGGCGATGTGATACATATCCCGACCTGCCTTGGAGCTGTTGTGCTGACATACAACCTGCCCGGCGCCCCGGTCCTGAATTTCACTCCGGAAGTCATCGCGGGAATATTCCTGGGCGCCATCACAAAATGGAACGACCCGAAGATCGCTGAGATCAACAAGGATGCCAAACTGCCCGACCTGGCTATCACCGTTGTCCACCGTTCAGACGGAAGCGGCACGACTTATACATTCAGCGACTATCTCACAACTGTCAGCCCCGAATGGAAAACCAAGGTGGGAACAGGAAAATCCCTTAACTGGCCCGCCGGTATCGGCGGAAAGGGAAATCCCGGCGTGACCGCCTATATCAAACAGCTTCCCGGCGCCATCGGCTATGTGGAAGAGGCATATGCCAGTCAAAATAAAATGCCTATGGGCAAAATCAGGAACAAAAGCGGGAATTTTATCGAAGCCAATTTAAAATCCGTTATGAATGCGGCAAACATTGAAATACCTGCTCACACTCAGGTTTCCATAGTAGACACGCCGGCCAAGGACGGCTATCCCATCTGTACTTTCACCTGGATCATTCTTTACAAGGAACAGTCTTACGGCGGCAGGCCTCTTAACAGGGCTAAAGAAGTCGTCAAGCTCATCCGGTGGATGGTCCATGACGGCCAGCAGTACAATGAAACGCTGGAATACGGAAAGCTTCCGGAAAAAGTGGTAAAACTCGCGGACGATTTATTGGATTCGGTGGTTTATGCAGGCAAAAAAGTTGCTAAATAATACAGCGCTCAAGAAAAGCGGGGGCAAGACCATTGCCCCCCCGTCTTATTTATTTTTTAATCAATCGTTCAAAACGGTACTGCTTTTCTGCACGGCAGCCGTCTGCGCGCTCCTCCTGGCCATGTTTATCAGCCTGATGATTTCGGCCTGGCCGTCCATACAAAAATTCGGCATGAGTTTTTTTGTAACAACAACCTGGGACCCGCTTTCCGGACAATTCGGCGCCCTTCCCTTCGCGCTGGGAACTTTATTGACATCCATCATAGCCTTAATAATATGCGTTCCCTTCGCATTAGCCGTAGCTTTGATACTGGGCGAATATTTCCCCGACGGGAAAATAGCGGCGGCGCTCAATTCGGCAATGGAACTTCTGGCCGGCATTCCATCCATCATTTTCGGGATGTGGGGGCTTTTCGCCCTTGTTCCTATAATCAGAATACTTGAAAGCAGGATCGGGGTCATTCCGCTCGGGGTCGGTATCTTCGCGGCCGCGCTTCTCCTGTCGATCATGATAATCCCCTACGCGGCGTCCATATCGCGCGAGGTGATCGGTATGGTGCCGGAAGACTTAAAGGAAGCCGCCTATTCTCTCGGGGCGACGCGCTTTGAAGTGATAAAAAAAGTGGTCCTTCCGCATGCCGGTTCCGGCATCATCGCCGGAATCCTCCTCTCTTTCGGCAGGGCGCTTGGAGAGACAATGGCCGTCACAATGGTCATCGGCAATTCCTATTTTATGCCGTCGAATATATTCGGACCAGGCCATACGATCTCAAGCATCATCGCGAACGAATTTACTGAGGCGACCGACCCGGTTTACGTTTCCGCCCTCATCGAAATGGGCCTGGTGCTTTTTATCATAACAATTATATTCGGCATACTGGGAAGATATATAATCACAAAAATGAGTATCAAGGATTAAACCATGGACAAAAAAGATAAAAAGGTAAAATCCGTCAGGATGAATAATTTCAAGGACAGGCTGTTTTTTTCCATAATTATTATTCTGTCAATTTTAACAATTGTCCCGCTGGTCTGGATCCTCGGCTATATAACAATCAACGGAATTTCTTTTATCAATTATGAGTTATTTACACAGCTGCCGAAACCGCCCGGGGAAAGCGGAGGCGGTATTATTAACGCGATCATCGGTACTTTTATTATCGTTATTATCGCTTCGGCAGTCGCCATACCGATCGGGGTTTTCTCGGGGATCTATCTCGCGGAAAATAAGCAGGGGAAAATCGCTCAATTCGCCAGGATTGCCGTCGATGTCCTGCAGGGCGTGCCGTCGATAGTCATCGGGATCATCGCTTATGTCTGGATCGTGCTTCCCTCAAGAAGCTTTTCCGCCGTTTCGGGAAGCGCCGCCCTGGCCATTATGATGCTTCCCGTCATCATCAAAAACACGGAAGAAACATTAAAGCTGATCCCCTATTCCATCAAGGAAGCGGCTTATTCCCTGGGCGTCCCGTATTACAGGGTAGTTTTAAGAATTGTTCTGCCGGCAGGCCTCAGCGGCATATTGACCGGGATACTGGTCGGCGTCGCGAGGGTAACAGGCGAAACGGCGCCGCTCCTCTTTACGGCTTTCGGAAACCCTTTTAATGAGTTCAATCCGCTCAAACCGATGGAAACAATCCCCCATATTATATTTAAATACGCGACAAGCCCCTATACAGATTGGCAGAACATTGCCTGGGGCGCGTCTTTTATCCTGGTGGCTTTTGTTTTATTCATGAATCTTATTGCGAAGGCGGTGGCAAACAAATGGAAGGTAAAATTTTGAACACACTATTAGAGGTCGAAAATCTCAATGTGTTTTACGGCGACCAGCAGGCGCTGAAAGACGTCGCGTTGAATTTCTATGACCATACGGTGCATGCCGTCATGGGACCCTCCGGATGCGGCAAATCGACGCTGATCCGCTGTTTTAACCGGATGCATGAACTCACGCCGGGCGCGCGCGTGGAAGGAAAAATCCTTCTAAATGGAGAAGACCTGCTTCTGCTTGATCCGATCCTTGTCAGGCGCAGGATCGGGATGGTTTTCCAGCGGCCGAACCCTTTTCCCACAATGACGATCTACGATAACGTCATAGCCGGTTATAAACTGAACGCCATTCACCTGAAAAAGCAGGAATCCGATAAGATAGTCGAGGAATCGCTCGCAAAAGCGGCGCTCTGGAAAGAAGTGAAAGACAAGCTTTTCAAACGGGGGACTTTTCTTTCCGGCGGCCAGCAGCAGCGTCTCTGCATAGCCCGGGCCCTGGCCATGAACCCCGATGTCCTGCTCCTGGACGAGCCGACGTCGGCGCTCGATCCGAAGGCCACTTCCCATATAGAGGAATTGATGGTCGAGCTCAAAAATACCGTGGCCATCATCCTGGTCACGCATAATATCGCGCAGGCCGGCCGCGTTTCGGAATACACCGCCTTTATGTACCTCGGCGAGCTGATAGAATACGGAACGACCGAAAAGCTCTTTACCGTTCCTCAGGACCACAGAACAGAAGAATACCTGAGCGGAAAATTTGGATAGGAGAAAAAGTATGCTGGAACAGCAAATTAACGTTTTAAAAGAAAAAATCACAAAGGTGTCCGCCATCGTCCGTGAAATGATCGACCATTCCGTTAAAGCCCTCATAGACAGGAATGCTTCAATGGCAAAAAGGGTCATTACCGAACTGGAGCCGCTGGTCAACCGGTCTGAGATCGAAATAGACGAGGACTGCATTAGCCTGATCGCCCGCTACCAGCCGGAAGCCAAGCTTCTCCGCTTTGTCATGATGATATCGAAAATGGTGTCGGACCTGGAAAGGATGGGCGATCATGCCGTCAATATAGCCGAAAGCACCATCTTTCTCATAGACCGCCCGCCTGTCAAGCCTCTTCTCGACCTTCCCCAGATGTGTATCGAGACCATAAAAATGATGGATGACAGTATTTCTTCCTTTCTGAATGAAGACGCAAAACTCGCATATGAAGTTTTGCCCCGCGACGATATCGTCGACGATTATCGCGACCAGATCCTCCGCGAGCTTATCACTTATATGGTTTCAAACGCCGCTCTCATAGAACCGTCAATCCAGCTTATCCGTATCACTGAAAACCTTGAAAAAATTGCGGATATTACTTCCAACATCTGCGAGGAAGTGATTTATATAAAGGAAGGAAAAATTGTCATGCATTCCAAACAGGAAAATAAATGGGTCAATAAGGTTGAGGCATGGCATAAGGAAGGTTAACATGGAAAAAATAAAAGTATTATTTGTCTGCATCCATAATTCGGCGCGGAGCCAGATGGCCGAAGCTTTTATGAATAAATTGGGCGATGATCGATTCACGGCCGAAAGCGCGGGCCTGGAACCCGGAAAGCTCAATCCGCTTGCCGTGGAAGTCATGAAGGAAACAGGGATCGATATTTCCGGAAATAAAACCAAAAGCGTTTTTAATTTTCTGAAGCAGGGGGAAACCTATGATTATGTCGTCACAGTCTGCGACGAAGCCTCAGGAGAACGGTGCCCCTTTTTCCCCGGAAAAACTGTCCGTCTTCACTGGTCTATTGATGATCCCGCCGCGTTCGAGGGAACAGATAAAGAAAAACTGGAAAAAACAAGGGTCGTCAGAGACTTGATAAAGGAAAAAATCAAGGATTTTATAGCAAACTATCAGGATGGGACAAAATTGAAGCCTTCTATATCTCTGTAATAGGGCCGTCATTGCGAGCGCCCGGTTTTCTCCATTGCCTGTTAGTTTGATGCGAAGCAATCTGTCAATTCATTAAGCTATCTTTTTTGCAGACAGATTGCTTCGCGCTGCTGTCAGTACCGAAATACAATGCAGGATGCTCGCAATGACTGCCTTTGTCCTGAATTCTCTTCACTTTCAGCATGCCTTAATAGAGAGTAAATTATCAGTGTAATTCTGTGAAACTTGTGGTGAGCCCGCCGAATCCATTCCGCGGCTAAATTGGAATTAAATAAAATCAGAATTCCTCCTGATTCCAAGGATTTCCATGAAATTACCATAAAAAAGTACCGGTTTTATTTCAGGCATAAAATCCCCGATATAGAAAAGAGTGATTTATCCGGAATATTCCCTGATAATTACCGGAATACTTGATAAAAAAGGTACTCTGAATGGATACAATACTCATTATCCTTTCAATCCTGCTTTTTTTCAGCATTATGGGGAGCCTTGCTTCAGACAAGCTTGGAGTGCCTTCGCTTGTTCTATTTCTCATAATCGGAGTTCTCGCCGGGCCTGAGGGATTTATAAAAATAAAACTGACCAGCCCTGAAATAGCCCAGCAGATCGGCGTTATCGCCCTGTCGTTTATCATTTTTTCAGGCGGCTTCGGCACACAGTTCCGCATCATAAAGCCGATACTGCTTCCCGGGATCCTATTATCATCGGCGGGAGTGATTATTTCATGCCTTGTCATGGGACTTTTTCTCCATTACATTCTGGGCTTTTCATTACTGACCGGTTTTCTCATCGGCGCGATTGTCTCATCCACAGACGCGGCATCCGTTTTTTCAGTCTTGAATTCCAAGAATGTACTGTTGAAAGGCGGCCTGAAGCCCATTCTCGAATTCGAGTCGGCCAGTAACGACCCGATGTCGGTTTCGTTAACACTCGCTTTTATTATGCTTATAAACAAGCCGGGGACTGATATGCCGGGAATGATTATTTTCATGCTCAAGCAGTTTCTTATCGGCGGGGCGGCCGGCATTCTCATTTCAATGATATCTGTTTATCTTCTGAAAAGGTTCATTAAACTGGATTATGAAGGCGTCTATTCCGTACTGACAATCGGACTGGTTTTATTCACCTACGGAATTGTGAACACTCTGGGCGGCAGCCCTTTCCTTGCCGTCTATATACTCGGCCTTTACCTGGGCAACAGCGATATCCTTTATAAAAGAAACCTGCTCCGCTATCATGATAATATTTCATGGCTTTCTCAGATTGTCATGTTTCTCTGCCTCGGCCTTCTCATCTATCCTTCGCAGATCATCCCCGCATCCTTTAAAGGCGTTCTGGCCACCGTTTTCCTGATTCTTATCGCCAGGCCGGCGAGCGTGTTTATCAGCCTTGCTTTTACCAGGAAATTTAAATTCCGAGAAAAGCTTCTTCTCTCATGGGTCGGCCTGAGAGGGGCCGCTCCTATTATATTATCGACATTCCCTCTTCTGGCCGGAATTCCCGAGGCAAACAGCCTTTTTTATATAGTCTTTTTTATTGTTATAACTTCTGTGCTCCTGCAGGGCACTTCCATACCTTTTCTGGCTAAAATACTAAAGCTTTATGACAGGGGAAAGTCAAACATTAAATATCCCATTGAATTTGATAAAAGCGATAAGATAGAGGGCGAGTTGAATGAGATAGAAATCCCGGAAAATTCCATTGTCGTCAATACGGCCGTCAGGGACCTCGGTCTGCCGGAAAATGTCATGGTCATCCTTATTTACCGTAACGGGCGTTTTTTCCCCGTCAACGGTAAAACAATTCTCTATCCAAAAGACAGGCTGCTCGTCCTTGCCACAATATCGGAATTCATAAAATTTACCATGCAGGTCCTTCTTGAAAAAGAGAACCCGGAAGAAGCTAAAAACAGCGAAGCATAACCATGTATAATTAAAAAAATCCTTTTTTAACTACCCTCATCAAAATCCAGCCATTTTTCATTTATTTTTTTAAGTCAAGTCCACTTAAAATTCTTTACAAATCGGAATAAATTGGATAAAATACCACTGTTTCATATTAGCGCGGCATGCATAACAGGATTATAAAGCCGGCTTTTTTGAATGGAGAGGAGAGTTTATGGCTTTATCTAAAGGCACTTCCGATCAGGATGGAGGGCCTTCGCTTTTTTCAAAACTTCGGTCATTCATCATCGGCAAACCGAGAAATCCGCAGGATAGAACAATTTTTCATAAAATATCCCTGATCGCCATTTTTGCCTGGGTGGGTCTGGGCGCGGACGCCCTTTCCTCATCATCATACGGCCCAGAACAGGCTTTCCGTGTTGTCGTCAATTATCCCTTTCTCGGCCTTTTTGTCGGTCTGGCGACAGCCATCACAATTCTTATCATCAGCGCCAGTTATTCGCAGATCATCGAGCTTTTCCCCGGCGGCGGGGGAGGATACATTGTCGGCAGCAAGCTTCTTTCTCCGACAACAGGCATGGTTTCCGGCTGCGCGCTGATGGTGGACTATATCCTGACCATCGCCGTTTCCATAGCCAGCGGCGCGGACGCCATATTCAGCTTTTTTCCCATTCATTTCCTTAAATATAAAATCTATTTTTCCATCTTCTGCATCATAATCCTGATATTAATGAACCTCAGGGGTGTAAAAGAATCCGTTTCAATTCTCGCGCCGATTTTCGCCATTTTTATACTGACGCATGTTTTTCTTCTTCTCTACGGGACTTTCTTTCATGTATCCAATTTTTCAGGCGTTATCCAGTCATCTTACCAGGATTTTAATAAGGTTAAATTAAATCTCGGGTTGATCGGGGCCCTTGCCCTTTGTGTCAAGGCTTATGGAATGGGGGCCGGCACATATACCGGTATAGAATCCGTTTCTAACGCCATGACGATCCTCCGGGAGCCGCGCGTTCAGACGGCAAAAAAGACAATGGTCTATATGGCCGTATCGCTGACAATTATGGCCTTCGGAATTATGATTATCTATCTCCTGTATAATGTCCATCCCGAAACCGGCAAGACCCTGAATTCCGTAGCATTTGAAAAAATGATGTCCGACTGGCCGCCTTTTGTAAAAAACATTTTATTGTTTTTAACCCTCTTATCCGAGGCGGCGCTTCTTTTTGTCGCGGCTCAGGGCGGTTTTCTGGCCGGCCCGAGGGTTCTATCCAACATGGCCATCGACAAATGGATGCCGTCCCGTTATTCACAGCTCTCAAACAGGCTGGTCACAGAAAACGGCGTTCTGGTTATGGGCGTCACGTCCCTGTTGGTCCTGATCATAACAGGCGGGTCTTTAGATGTTCTGATCATCCTGTACAGCATCAATGTGTTCATCACTTTCAGCATTTCCCAGCTGGGCATGGTCAGGCACTGGTGGATCAGCAGAAAGAGCGAAAAGAAATGGGGCCGGAAATTGATAATCAACGGGATCGGCCTCCTCCTCAGCGTTTCGATCCTGATCTCATTCCTTGTCACCAAGCTGAACGAAGGCGGATGGGTCACTTTAGTCATCACGGGTATTTTGGTGGCGTTTTCATTCTGGGTAAAAAACCAGTATTCCAAAGTGGAGAAGCAACTTAACCGCCTGAACTCACTACTGGAAGCAGTGGAAAATTCCGAGCATATATCAAAACTTTCCTTCGAGGATTACAAAGATTTTAAAGGAAAAATCGACAAAAACGGTAAAACGGCTGTTTTATTAGTCAACGGTTATAACGGGACAGGGCTTCATATTTTATTCGGCATACAGAAACTACTGGGTTTCAGCACCTTTAAAAATTATGTCTTTATCCAGGTCGGCGTTGTTGACGCGGGCAACTTTAAAAGTGTGGAAGAAGTTGACCACCTGAAGCAGGACATTCAAAAGAGCGTCGATACATACGCGGTCCTGATGCGGAAGACAGGATTTTATACTGAAACATTCACATCGCTGGGCACAGACGCTGAAGAAGAGATCATGGCGCTCACTCCGGAAATCCTCAAGCAATTCCCCAATTCCATCTTTTTCGGCGGACAGCTTGTCTTTTCAGAAGCAGGCCTCTTTACAAAATTCACGACGAACCTCCTCCATAATAACCTTATCTTCAGCCTGCACGAAAAGCTTTATTACAAAGGGGTCCCTTTTGTTCTTCTGCCGATCAGGATTTAAAGGCAGATATTGTATTTTATTTTTTTTGCCACTGAATTTCACAGAAGAGCACGGAAAAAACATTAAACAGTCAAAAGAGTTATTTGGTTTTCATCAATAATAATTCCGTGTTTTTCTGTGTCATTCTGTGGCTGATCCTGTAATATTCCCATATTGATATTCACTTTATAGTTTATCCTGGATTGACTAAGAAAGGGCGTTGTATTAAACTATAATCCATTGAAAAGTTAATCCAGTAGATAAGGAGCCTCTCATGTCTTTAAAAAAAGTCGGTATTATCATGGGAAGCGATTCCGATCTTCCCATAATGCAGGAAACCGCGGATATGCTTAAAAAATTCAATATTCCCTTCGAAATGACCGTTATATCGGCCCACCGGACACCTGAAAAGGCCTTTGAATACGCCCGGACAGCCGAGGAAAGAGGTTTGAGTGTCATCATTGCCGGCGCGGGAGGCGCGGCGCACCTGCCCGGCGTGATCGCCGCTTTAACACCTCTTCCGGTGATCGGCGTGCCGATCCTTTCCAAAAGCCTCTCCGGAATGGACTCGCTTTTTTCTATCGTACAGATGCCGAAAGGCATACCTGTCGCAGCAGTCGCAGTCAACGGCGCCGCCAACGCGGCCATACTGGCCGTGCAGATGCTGGGCATCGGTGATGAAAAAATAAGACAAGCTGTAAAAGAATACAAGGAAAAATTGAAGGAAGAAGTGGCGGAAAAGGCGAAGAAGGTAGAGGAAACTTCAAAAAATTAACCACCAAGATCACAAAGAGCACGAAGGACCACCAACGGGGATTAACGGCACTTCATTTTCTAACAAAAGATTTTAATTAACTATTCTCTATAATAATATCCGATTGTTCACACGGATCAGACGGATTGGGCGGATTTGCGCGGATTCGGGGGGACGAATTCAACCACAGATTTCACAGACGCCGTGGTGAGCAAAGTCGAACCATTACACTGAAGGGAAAATAAATATGATGGGCAGTATCTAGCTAATATGATTTTATTATTTGCAAATGAGGTGAGTAAAGGAGTATAATTTTAACGGATAATGAGTTATATTTGTATATTTTGAGTTGGGCTAAAGCGGTGCACAATCATTAATATTTCTGGAGTAATTTATGATTAAACCAAAAATATTTATCAGTTGTGGACAAGATAAATCATCTGATGAATATAAAATAGCTGAAATAATTAAAAACAAAATTGATGATACTGATAAATATATTGGTTATGTTGCAACACTTGAACAATCAAACAAAGGTTTATTAAATAATATACTATATGAACTTGAAACTGCCGAATATTTTATATTTATTGATTTTATAAGAGAAAAATTACTTGATAAAAATGATAATTTTATTGGTTATAGAGGTTCATTATTTACAAATCAAGAATTAAGTATAGCTTCATATTTTGGAATTGAAACAATTGCATTTCAAGAAAAAGGAATCAAATCTTATGACGGAATGATTGGAGCCATGCAATTAAATGTTCAAAAACATCATGTTTTTGAACCAAATGAAAGAAATATTTTACCTGATAAGGTGATTGATGAAATTCAAAATAGATTTACACCATTATGGAAAAATAAAATTAACTTATCAGATATCAAAATTGTAAATAATGTTAAAAAATATAGGATCATTAATTTTTCTCAAAAAGAAGATTTTTTTGCTAATCATTATCAAATTAAAGTTGAAAACCTTCATAAGGATAAAATTGCCTTAAATTGTTACGCATTTATTGAATCAATATTAGATTTAGAAAATAATACACCTATTCAAACTCAAACAGTAGAATTAAAATGGGCAGGTGTTATTAATATTCCTAATGTTTCAATAATTAATCAGTCACATAGAATGCTTGATGCCTTCTTTTATGATGTCGCCTACCCAAAGAAAATATATTTTTGCAGTTATAGTGATTCAGATGAAAATCTTCCTCCTTTAGAATCTTCCAATAAATATAAAATTTGCTATATGATTGTTTCTTCTAATTTTAGAATTGAAAAAAGGAATTATATAATTGAATTTATTAATAATATATGGCAGATGAATCCCGAATAATACGTGAAAAGTGGTATTCACCTAAACACCATTCTCCTGAATCTATCTTGTCTCACAAAAGCACCAAATACTACCAAAAAAGGCGGCTTTAAGAAAATTAAATCCTATAAAATCTGTATCAATCAGTGAAAATCTGTGTAAACAATCGGGGTAACTAGAAAGAAAGATTGATTAATAATCATTGTTTTACAATAAAGTGTGTTTAATCCCCAGTTGGTGTTACTTGGTGTTCTTTGTGTCTTAGTGGTGAAAAAAAAAAGCTACTGCGCCGATTTAATCTCTTTCTCGAAATACTCAATCGTCTTTTTCAAGCCTTCCCTGAGCGGGACTGCCGGTTCCCAGCCGAGCTTTTCTTTGGCCAGCGAGATATCGGGCTTTCTCTGTTTGGGATCGTCGGAGGGGATATCTTTATAGACAATCTTTGACTTTGAGTTTGTCATCTCAATAATGATTTTCGCCAGTTCAATAATCTTGTATTCGTCCGGATTTCCCAGGTTTACAGGCCCTATAAAATTTTCCGATTTCATCATCTTTATAAATCCGCCGATCAAATCGTCGACATAACAAAAACTCCGCGTCTGCTCTCCTTTGCCGTAAACCGTGATATCCTCGTTTCTCAGAGCCTGAGAAATAAAATTCGACACAACGCGGCCGTCGTTTTGAAGCATCCTGGGCCCGTATGTGTTGAAAATCCTCACGATTTTTATATCGACATGGTTCAGCCGGTAATAATCCATAAATAGGGTTTCAGCTATTCTTTTTCCTTCGTCATAACAGCTCCGGACCCCTATCGGATTGACATGCCCCCAGTAAGATTCCGTTTGAGGATGGACCGCCGGATCGCCGTAAACCTCGCTTGTCGAGGCCTGAAGGACCCTCGCCTTCAGCCTCTTGGCCAATCCCAGCATATTGAAAGCCCCCATAAAACTTGTTTTAATTGTTTTAATGGAATTGGCCTGATAATGGACAGGCGAAGCCGGGCAGGCCAGATTAAATATCCAGTCCACTTCCAGCAAAAGCGGCTCTACGATATCATGGCGGATCACCTCAAAATTCATATTGTCCATCAGGCGGATGATGTTTTTATTTCTGCCGGTAAAGAAATTATCCACACAGATAACCGTATTTCCCTCTTCCAGAAGCCGTTCGCAGAGAAAACTGCCGAGAAAGCCGGCGCCGCCTGTTACCAGAACGCTTTTCATTTTTCACTCTCCATTAATATCTTTTGTCAAAACGGATGGCCGTGACAATTCCATCAACGGGATTCATAAAATTATATCCGAAAACCGGGGATTTCGTGTTTTCCCAGTGAAACGAGTTCTTTTTGCCTTCAACCCAGGTGTCATAAAAAACTGTTGCGAGAGGGATCTTCTGATCGTCAGAACCGAATAAAAATGTGTTAAAAATATCAATATTGCCTTTGTATTCAAAAAAACCGGCGCTGTTCAGATTGGTATAAATTTTATATTGGACCGGGACAAACAGATAGTTATTATCGCCTTTTTCCCGGGCTTCCCAGCGGATGATCTCAATCTTCGCGATATCATAGAGAGAAATACTTCGGATTGAAAGCGTATTTTTCACCCTGTTTGTCATTGTTAATCTTAAAGTATTGCTGACATAAAGCATTCCGCTTTCCTCGCTGCCGCCTGCCAGTGTAACCATGGCTTTTACGAGGAACAGATATGAAGTTTTATTTGCCTTAAAACTATCATTTATATGAATATCTGTCATAAGAGAATCGTCAACAACCGGCTCATCCGGTACTTCAGGGTCTTTAATTGAAGGCTCTTGAAGAGAATAAAGCGGCTGGAGGGCAATAAAGAACATCAGGAGCAGAATTTGAGCGGCAGTCTTCAAAAAGCTATGCATGGCATCTTCCTTAATAAAAATTGGTTACTTAGGATATTGTTCCTTATCGGCAGTTGATTTTACAAAATAAAATCTGGTTCTTATATCAAGCGGGCAATTTATTCATAATTCATAAATTTGATAAACCGTCAAGACTCAGAATTACCAATCTTCCGCTAAGCCACGCGAAGTCACGCCAAGTGAAAATCTACTATACAAGTATTTTTGATTTTATCTTGTCTTTATTATTTACATTAGATTACCCGGTTAAATCCGTTTTATTCGTGGTTTTCCTTTCCCGGTTTCCTTTCGCGTCTATTCGCGTGTATTAGCGGATTATCCAGTTTTCCCTAAGACACGCGAAGTCATGTCAAATGATAATACATTTAATAAATTAAAAAACTCAGATCCTGCAATAATTATTTCTTTTGATTTGTTTATATTTTTTGTATTCATCCGATATTCTTAATGGCAAACCGCAACGGAAAATGAAGAACGCCGGGTTTGTTTCAACAAGGATGTTGAAAAAATAACCAAGGAGGGTTAATATGGAACTGGGAATGGATTACCTCAAATCGTTTAAGGAGCTGCTGAAGCTTGAAGCCGGATATCTTTCGGAGCTGGTAGCGCTGGAAGAAGAAAAGTATGACGCTCTCAAGCAGGTTGATATTACGCTTCTCATGAAAGTGAACACTAATGAAGAGGATATTCTTCAGCATCTCGCTTCCATAGAAAGAAAAAGGAAGGATCTGATATTGAACCTTTCTAAAATTTATCATTTTAATCCGAATCTGTCGCTTACGGAGCTGTTTTCCTACATTATGGATGAAAACAGCCAAAGCTTGAAAAATGAACTGATTGAGCTCCGGACAAAAATTAAAAACGAGATCGGCAAGCTTCAGATTTCAATGCATGAAAATTCGCAGATCATCCAGGCCAACCTGGAAATCATTAATCTGACAATGAATTTCGCGAACCGCAACGCGCAGAAGGAAACGTACGATTATAGAAGTAAAAAAGAAAGCAAGGAAAGCATCTATCTGGTAAATCAGATAGCGTAGGAGAAGAATATGCTGTCAACATTTAATGGAATTGAGGTCGGGAAAAAGGGATTGATGGCCAACAATGCCGGCCTGCAGATCACGGGCCATAATCTTTCGAACGTGGAAACGGAAGGCTACAGCCGGCAGAAGGTCAACCTCACGACATTTATCCCGATTTACGATCCCAGCGCGAACCGGGTGGAGACTCCCGGCCAGTACGGTACAGGCGTCGTCGTTGAGGACATCCAGAGGGTCAGGGACCAGGCCATCGACGACCGCATTAATTATGAAAAAGGCGGCCTCGGGTTCTGGGAAATGAAACAGCAGTATCTCCATCTGATAGAAATGATCCATAATGAACCGAATAAGCCGAACCTCCGCACGGTCCTGGACGAATACTGGGAAAGCTGGCAGAAAGTCGCCGCCGACCCGACGGAAAGGGCATCGCGCGAGGAATTGATCCAGAGAACGAAAGTCCTGGCTGAGACGTTCAAGCACAACTATGAGTCCTTGACCGATCTGCGGAAAAACGCCAATAATCTCGTTGACCAGAGAATAAACGAGATCAATCATATGGCTTCGGAAATTGCTTCGCTCAATGTCCAGATCGTCAAATCGGAATCGATGGGCGATAATCCCAATGATCTTTACGATAAAAGGGACCTTCTCATAGAAAAGCTTTCAAAATACGTGGATATCCGCGTTGAAAGAAATAATAAACATGAGACGATCGTTTACATCGGTGCGGAAAACCTGGTCCAGGGCGAGCTGGCCAATAAGATCAACGCGGTAGGAAACCCGGATAATGAAGGTTATACAGACGCGCTCTGGGAAGACGGGCGGAAGGTGAAGCTCGGCTTGGGTGAACTGGCCGGCCTCGTCTCCGCGCGCGACGACGATCTGAAATCTTCCATCCAGAACCTCGATTCTCTGGCGATCAACCTGACGGACGCGACCAATGAAATACACCGCGACGGTTTCGGCCTCAATCTGACAACCAATAATAATTTCTTTAAAGAGCTGCCGATCACGCCTTACGCGAACGGCAATTACGATTTCACCAACGACGGCGTTGTAGACGGCACGGCCCTTTTTAAAATCAGCGGAACAGAAAAAATAGACGAAAACACTCTAATAGGCAGCGGCGGAACATTGAACTTCGGCCCTGCGGCGCCCGCCGGCCCCAATATCGTGATCAATTACAACGCAAGCGATAAAATAAAAGATATTATCGCCCGTATTAACCAGTCGGACGCGGGCGTTGTCGCTTACCTTAACCATAAAAGCGAGCTGTCATTTAAATCCAAATTCCCGTCCGACCAGAATTATCCCGATTTTGTCATCCGCCATGTCGAGGACAGCGGGAACTTACTTGTCGGCATCACCGGCATGCTCGGCGCGTCGGGCCCGCAGGGGGCTTTTGACTACAAGAATGTCGGCGATATCGTTAAATTCAGTGTGCCTTCATTTAATATATCATTTACGCCGGAAAAGCACCCTTCAGGCTGGCTGAATATAGATGATAAGATTGTAGCCAACCCCGACACGATAGCCGCCTCGGCGGGCATGGACACGACCGGAAGCGGCAAACCCGACAAAATGAACGGCATCAGCGATAATAGGAACGCCCTGGCCATAGCCGACCTCAGGCAGAAGGACCTTATGTTCGAAAGCCAGTCCACGATGGGGGATTTTATTAAAACAATGGTCGGCGATATCGGCACGCGCTCAGAATCGGCAAAGATAAATATGGATAAAAACAGCGCCGTTGTGGACAGCCTCGTTAATCTGCGGCAGGAAATCAGCGGCGTGAATATAGACGAGGAAATGACAAAGATGCTGATGTTCCAGCATGGCTACAACGCTTCGGCAAGGCTCGTCAGCACCGTCGACCGGATGATCGAAACGATCATCAGAATGGGAGCGTAAACTAGCTGTTAGCTTCTAGCTGTTAGCTGTTAGCTATTAGCAGATCAAGGAGGATTTTATGATAGGACGCGTTACACAGGGATATATGGTGAGCGATTTTAACAACAACCTGCATACCCGCCAGGAAGACCTTCAAAAGACGCAGAACGAGCTTTCCAGCGGCTACAGGGTCAATCTTCCCAGCGACGATCCGGTCGCCACAATCAATTTTATGGATTATGACAGCCGTTTAAAAGAGATAAATACATACAAGTCCATTATTGACAACGCTAAAAGCAAGCTCAATATGGTGGATTCCTCGCTGAACAGCGTCACAACACTTGTTCAGAGGCTCAGGGAACTGGCGGTCCAGGGAGCGAACGGGGTTTATTCCAAGGATGAAAGGCAGAATATGGCCGTTGAAGTAGATCAATTGACCCGCGAAATCCTTCAGCAGGCCAATACTTATTATAAAGACAACGCCCTATTCGGCGGCACAATGACGGATGAGGAGCCTTTCAAGCCCGTTTACAGGGCCGATCCCGATACAGGCATAGAATATCTTCAGGAAGTGCGTTATACAGGGAACAACCAGAGCCAGCTTATTGAAGCGGAAAGAGGCGAGAAAATAGAAGTGAACCAGCCCGGCAACCAGGTCTTCTGGGCCGACAATATGGACATTTATTCCACGATTTCCGTTTCGGGCTATACGGCCGCAAAAGACTCGAAGGTCATTGTCGACGGTAATGAAGTGGAGATCAAATCGGGAGACAACCTTGAAGTCATCGCCAATAAAATCAATAATTCCGGGGCCGCAGTCAAGGCTTCCATACAGACAAAGGACGGCCAGAGCTATTTTACCCTGGAAACAACCTCTCCGCACCAGATTTCCCTGATGGACAGCGACGGCGGTTCGGTCCTCCAGGACCTGGGCGTTATAGAACATGGGATGTACCCGCCCTACAACTACTCCCCGTCGGCAAGGGTCTATACGGGAAGTATTTTTGACGCGATGATCAATTTCCGTAAAGCCCTGCAGGGAGACAATATTTTCCAGGTCGGCGGTACGGCGCTCGCCCAGATCGACAGTTCTCTCGCGAATGTGCTTAAATTCCGGGCCCATATGGGCGCGGTTTCACAGAGGCTGGACGCCATCACAGACAGATATATGAATGATGAAGTTTACATAACGGACGCAAAAGATAAATCGACCGGCACCGATATATCGAAAGCCATGATGGAGATGAAAATGCTGGAATTTTCTCATGATGTCGCGCTGAATATCGGGGCCAGGATTTTACCGAAAACACTGCTGGACTTTTTAAGGTAATTTTCAGCGGTAATTATATAACTAAATATTTGAAAATTTTCAGCAAAGATACTACAGTATATAAGCGAAAAATGGAGGCTATCGTGGAAACTATTAAAACTAAGGCTTACGGCGAGATCCAGGTGGAAGAAGACACGGTCATTCATTTTAAACGCGAAATCCTTGGTTTTGAAAACAATCATGATTATTATCTCATCGAAATGGGGGACCTGCCGAATTTCTACTGGCTCCAATCCAAGGAAGAACCCGGTCTGGCCTTTATTGTGGTCAACCCCAGGCTTTTTAAACAGGATTATAAACTGGACATTGATGATATAGACAGAGGCCTTCTGGAAATTGAGGACGGGAATGAAATGATCGATTTTGTCATCGTGAACATTCCCGAGGACATTAACAAAATGACGATGAACCTCCTCGGGCCCATTGTCATCAATGTCAACAAACGGATCGCCATACAGGGCATCTCGCTCAATAACGACTACGGAACAAAAGTATTCATATTCAATCCGGGTGAAGAGGAAATCCCGCAGGACCAGACAAAACAGGAAGCGGCTGAAAATTTATAACGAGGGGAAAAGGAAGTGCTGGTTTTATCAAGACGCGAAGATGAGTCCATCATCATAAACGATGATATAGAAATTAAAGTGATCGGCGTCAAACAGGATCAGGTTAAAATCGGTATTGTCGCGCCGAAGTCAGTAAAAATATTCAGAAAGGAAATCTATGATGAAATACAGAGCGCTAATATAGCAGCCGCCGCGAGCGCTGCCGGCAAAGTAGGAGACCTCAAAGAAGCATTATCACAGAAAGAAAAAAAGGGGGAGGTATGATCAGCAAAGAAAAGCTGGAAATGCTTAAATATTACAATAAAGGGCTGGAATTATACAGACAGAGGCAATTCAAGGAATCAAAGGAATATTTTAAAAAAAGCCTGGAAATCGTTCCGGGCGACGGGCCTTCCCGGATATATATTGAAAGGTGCGATGCTTTTATTCAAAACCCGCCCCCGCCGGATTGGGACGGCGTATTTGTTATGACCACAAAATAAGGAGGGATTAGAAAATGCCCCAGAATATTGATCCATACAGGGATTATCCGACAACAACAACTCTCAGCAATACATCTCTCTTCAACGGAGTGATTAGTTTCAAAAATTCTCTGCGGATTGACGGTGAATATACCGGCAAAATAGACGCCGACGGCCTTCTCGTTGTCGGGCCGCAGGCCAAAATCAAAGGCGACGTTGTCTGCGAAGAAGTCATCCTCGGCGGCGAGATCCGCGGAAATATCTTTGCCAAAAAGCGCCTGGAGCTTCTCGAAAGCGCGAAACTTTACGGGGATATCAAAACAGCCAAGTTAAAAATCGCGGACGGCGTTATTTTCGAAGGAAAATGCGAGATGACGCAGAAATAAAAAATCCTGTTGACATAATTTATCTTTGAACGTACAATGTATCTCATGAAAAGCTGGCGTGTGCGGTCCTGCCTTTCTTCAGGAGGTGTGAAATGGTGAATGTAGAGAAAAAAGGCGAAGTCGTTGTTTTAAAAGTATCCGGAAGGCTTGAAATCAATCAGGCCCTTGAATTGGAAGAGATAATCAATACCCATATAAATAACGGCAGCAAGTTTTTTATTTTTGATCTGGGCGATGTCCATTATCTTTCCTCAAGCGGGATCCGCGTCTGCATCGCCACTCTCAGGCAGTTAAAAGACATTAAGGGAAGAATGATCCTTTCCAACCTCAGCTCGAACGTCATCAAAACGCTTAAAATCGTCGAGCTGGACGGCCTTTTTGAGATCATCAACTCGACGGACAAAGCGGTCAAAGCATTATCGAAATAATGAGCTTCCGCTTTTTACTCGCCCTTGCCGGTTTTATACTTATTGTCGGTAGCGGTTCGGCCTGGCTCTTTTATAATATTATAAAAAAGAAAAATCTTCTAAGGGATCTCCTCAATCTTCCCAAGGAAAGAAGGCTTTTCTGGTATAAGCTCCGCGAGGCGGGTTTTACAATCATATCACACAATACCATCAAAGAAATAGAACTTATCATAGACGGTATGGATAAAAGCTATTCATTAAAAGCGGATTTTATCGTCAAAAAAAAGAACAGGAAATATGTCTCTCTTTTCGCCCCTCACTTCGAGGAAAAAGAATACCTTAAACAGCTTTTTGCCTACAGCATCGCTTTCAACGCCGACGGGGTGATTTATTATAATGAAAGCGAAAAGAATTTTACCGTCTGGGAAATGAAGTAAACTTACCTTTTTTTGCCGACCCCAATTCGGCAGGATGAGTGTTATTCTACAGGAAGGCACGAAGGCGCGAAGGGCTACGCCTGTAAAATAAAAGATTGATAAATCAAAATCCCTTCATATTTAATTAAGATTTTTAAATCGACCCCAATAGAACAGGATCAGCAGGATGTAACAGGATTTGCAGGATGGGTATTAATGTTACAGGAAGGCACAAAGGCGGTAAGGTATTATTACAATCAATCCGGGAACGATTGAAAAGTAATAGAGTGGCCTAAATATGAGGTAAAAAAGGGGGTAATATGAAACTCAAAGATTTTATTTCTGAAACTTTGAAAGAAATAATTGATGGTGTAAGCGATGCACAAAAATATTATAGTGAGAAAGGTGGATTAATCAATCCAGTTTTAGATTTCACAGGAGCTGATAAAGCAGTAGTTTATTATGCTCGAGATACTCAACAAATTCCTCAATTCATAGATTTTGATGTTGCGATAACTGCTTCAGAGGAATCTGGAACAAAAGGTGGAATAGGAGTTTGGGTTGGGCCAGTAGGAGCAGGTATTAAAGGAAAGTCTGATACTTCAAATACTTCAACTAATCGAATTAAATTTTCAATACCGGTTATTTTACCTAAGGGATAAATAAGATTGTAATAAATTGGAGGTTATTATGCCTAATGAAACAATTAAAAGAGAAAGAGAACTAAGTAGGAAGGATACAATTCCCCCTAAAACTACTTATGATCTTAAAGTTATTAAGAATACGGGTACTTATGGATTTGAAAAGGATAGTAACGAATTACTAAACAATGGTTATGAACTCAAATTTGCTTCTACTATTGCTCCTAATGAATTAGTGGGTTTTTTTATTAAAAAGAACCATTAATTTCTATTTTTAAGGCCCTCAATTAAATTTTCTATACCAGTAGCTGAGTTATAATAGAAAGTTGTGTATAGGAATAAATATTATAAAAAAGATGGCGTACCCTCTATAATTTATTTACGACAATAAACAAAAGGAGGAATACGCCATATGCCGAAGCACAACGAAGATTTTAAGCTCTTACAGGCTTTTAATCAAGATGAAACAGTAGAATTTTTATGTCTTGAAGAATTGGCAAGGATCGGGGCCAGGGAAATAATCAAGAAGGCTCTGGAAGATGAAATTAATGGGTTTCTTCAGGAGAGAGAGCATTTAACTATCGAAGACGGGAGAAAGGCAATAGTAAGAAATGGGTATCATAAAGCCCGTCAGATTCTCATTGGTGGAGGGGCTATTGATGTATGTATTCCGAGAACAAGGAACCGACTCGGAGGCGACAATTTTCAAAGCCTAATAGTACCGCCGTATATGAGAAAAAGCCTGAGAATTGAGGAAGCCATTCCATTGTTGTATCTCTATGGAGTCTCAGAGATGGATATGGAGAATGCCTTGAGAGGATTGCTTGGTGAAGAAGCGAAAGGATTATCAGCCTCAAGTATAAGCAGAATGAAACAAGGATGGGGTAAAGAATATGATGAGTGGCGGACATCCGATTTAAGCGATAAAAAGTATTGCTATATATGGGTTGACGGCATTTACTTCAATGTACAGGGCAGCGAAGACCGTTTATGCACTCTTGTAATGATCGGAGCCAATGAGAATGGTGAAAAGGAGATTATTCTTGTTGAAGAAGGTTACAGAGAGAATTCCGAGACTTGGTTAGGGATATTAAGAAACCTAAAAGAAAAAGGTTTGAAAGGTCCTATTCTTTTTATCGGAGACGGAAGCCTTGGATTCTGGAAAGCAGCCAAAGAAGTATATCCTGAATCCAGATGGCAGAGATGCTGGGTTCATAAGATAAAGAACATTCTAAACAAGCTGCCCAAAGTATTACAGTCAAAGGCAAAAGAGATGCTTCATGAGATATGCAATGCTCCTGATAAGGATAATGCTATCAAAGCTTTTGAATTATTCCAGGCGGTTTTTAATCCTAAATATCCAGCAGCTGTCGAATGTTTAGAAAAGGATTGGGAGCTTATGATCGAATTTTATAACTGTCCGGCGGAACATTGGGTACATATCCGTACGACAAACGTAATAGAATCTACCTTCTCTACAGTTCGATTAAGAACTAAAAAGATGAGAGGCTGCGGAACCAGGGAAACGATTCTAATAATGGTCTATAAATTACTGGATAAGGCATCCAGGCGATGGAGAAAATTAAGAGGTTATGAAAAGATTAGCCTTGTATTGGAAGGCGCTGTTTTTGAGAACGGAGAGCTTGTAAAAAAGGCAGCATAAAAAAATGAGAGGGTATGTCATACACAACATTTGACAAAAACTCCAGTAGCTTTATTTACAAGATAACCGATAATAATTTACTCTTCAGACAATTGACTTTATAATAACAGTAATAATAAACTATTTATGTGAAATAAGGAGTTATTATGGAAAAGGATATACCTGAAATAACAGTTAATTACAAAAAATCAGATTCTTATAGGTCATATCATGCTGATGGTTTTTTTGGGGGACTTACTCCAAGAGGTTATTTATATATGGAACCCTTTATTGATAGGAGAGTTACCCCCAAAACAATGGTTCATAAAATTATTGATGGAAGTATTGACTCTGGAACTGTAAAAGAATCTTTAGAGGGTACAATAAGAGAAATTGAATGTGGTATAATAATGGATTTTGAAACTGCTCGAACATTAAGAGACTGGCTTGAAGGTAAAATTAAAGAATATGATGGAATAAAACTTATAAAAAAGGGGAAATAAATGAATAATTACCTATATGATTTAGATTTAATGTCTCAAGATTCTTCTTACGGATGTTTTATTATAGGATTTAAAATAGGCAAATATGCTACAAAAGATGTGTATTCAATGATAGGAGCCCAGGCAATGTCAACATCATCACTTGTTAAGCTATCTAAGGTATCAGGAATTCAAGTCGAACAAAAAATTCAGTTTAATGCTGGGTTTAGTTCTATGCTTGCAAGTGAAGAATCTTTAAAGAAAGAATGGTTGTTGCCTGAGGAGGATGAAGCTTGGAAAGATTTGTGAAAGGGGAAGTTGTTGTTTTAGATTTCCCATTTTCAGATAGATCAAGGGTAAAAAGAAGGCCTGCTGTTGTACTTTCTGAGATTGAACAAAGTGGCGCGGTAGTAATAACTAATTTAGATGGAGAAGATATAATATTATGTCAAGTTACATCGGTAAATTATAAGGATGGAGTTTTTGTCAAATGTTGTGTATGACATACCCTCTCATTTTTTTATGCTGCCTTTTTTACAAGCTCTCCGTTCTCAAAAACAGCGCCTTCCAATACAAGGCTAATCTTTTCATAACCTCTTAATTTTCTCCATCGCCTGGATGCCTTATCCAGTAATTTATAGACCATTATTAGAATCGTTTCCCTGGTTCCGCAGCCTCTCATCTTTTTAGTTCTTAATCGAACTGTAGAGAAGGTAGATTCTATTACGTTTGTCGTACGGATATGTACCCAATGTTCCGCCGGACAGTTATAAAATTCGATCATAAGCTCCCAATCCTTTTCTAAACATTCGACAGCTGCTGGATATTTAGGATTAAAAACCGCCTGGAATAATTCAAAAGCTTTGATAGCATTATCCTTATCAGGAGCATTGCATATCTCATGAAGCATCTCTTTTGCCTTTGACTGTAATACTTTGGGCAGCTTGTTTAGAATGTTCTTTATCTTATGAACCCAGCATCTCTGCCATCTGGATTCAGGATATACTTCTTTGGCTGCTTTCCAGAATCCAAGGCTTCCGTCTCCGATAAAAAGAATAGGACCTTTCAAACCTTTTTCTTTTAGGTTTCTTAATATCCCTAACCAAGTCTCGGAATTCTCTCTGTAACCTTCTTCAACAAGAATAATCTCCTTTTCACCATTCTCATTGGCTCCGATCATTACAAGAGTGCATAAACGGTCTTCGCTGCCCTGTACATTGAAGTAAATGCCGTCAACCCATATATAGCAATACTTTTTATCGCTTAAATCGGATGTCCGCCACTCATCATATTCTTTACCCCATCCTTGTTTCATTCTGCTTATACTTGAGGCTGATAATCCTTTCGCTTCTTCACCAAGCAATCCTCTCAAGGCATTCTCCATATCCATCTCTGAGACTCCATAGAGATACAACAATGGAATGGCTTCCTCAATTCTCAGGCTTTTTCTCATATACGGCGGTACTATTAGGCTTTGAAAATTGTCGCCTCCGAGTCGGTTCCTTGTTCTCGGAATACATACATCAATAGCCCCTCCACCAATGAGAATCTGACGGGCTTTATGATACCCATTTCTTACTATTGCCTTTCTCCCGTCTTCGATAGTTAAATGCTCTCTCTCCTGAAGAAACCCATTAATTTCATCTTCCAGAGCCTTCTTGATTATTTCCCTGGCCCCGATCCTTGCCAATTCTTCAAGACATAAAAATTCTACTGTTTCATCTTGATTAAAAGCCTGTAAGAGCTTAAAATCTTCGTTGTGCTTCGGCATATGGCGTATTCCTCCTTTTGTTTATTGTCGTAAATAAATTATAGAGGGTACGCCATCTTTTTTATAATATTTATTCCTATACACAACTTTCTATTATAACTCTAAGGATGCCATTGAAATTGATAATAAAGATTTTCAAGTTTTTAATCAAAATAAAAAATTAGATCACTTAAGTCATGTTAGACCAGACAAATTATTTACTTTTTCAAAAAATGATATTAAATATAGTATAGGAAAATTAAATCAAAAAACAATAACTACTATTATTGATAAATTAATTGAAATAATAAAAAGATAATTGTTAAAGTTGATTATGTAATATTCACTTTTAATTATTCTACCAATTAAGGATCAGTCTGTACTTATAACCCCATCTAAAATCTGCATTATAAGCAATGAACTTTATACTTCGAAACTTCGTGTCTTCGTGTCTTTCTGTTAATTCCAAATCTTGATAATCCCGCATTATCCTGAAAATCCTGCTCTATTGGGGTCCACAAAGTTATTTAATCTTTGTATAAAGCTCATGCTCGAACGGGAACGGCTCCAATGCCCTTGGAAGAAGCCCGTTCACATAAGCCAGGAACAGCCCGTAATTGACGGCATAAATGCCGTTCTGCTTTAAAAGATCCAGCTGACGCATGAGCGCATTCCTTGCCGCCATGCATCCGCCGCATGCGATGACCATATAATAATCCTTGAGCTTCGATTCATCCGGCAGTGCATGGACCAGCTCGAATTCCGCCCGAGGCTGAATAAGCTGTCTGAAAAGGCGCGGGATTTTGACCGACCCGATATCGTCCGCCTGCCTGTGATGGGAGCAGGCCTCAAAGATAATCACCTTGATATCCGGCGGCGCGCTTTTTAACGCGGCCAGGCTTTTGACAAAATACGCCAGGTCCCATTTCTTCCGGGCAAAGAGGATCGAAAAAGACGTCATCGGCTGGTCGGGAGGGATATCCGCCGCCACTTTGTTGAAAACCTGGCTGTCCGTTATCACGAGCCTCGGCCTTTTCTTCAGGCCGTCGTAAAAATACTTCAGCTCCCTTTCCTTGACAACGAGCGCCGCGCAGTCCTTGTCCAGAAGATCGCGGATCGTTTCTACCTGCGGCAGGATCAGCCGCCCCTTCGGCGCCGCCAGGTCTATCGGTGTTACCAGGATAACAAGGTTGTTTTCCTCGACCAGCCCTTCCGCCGGCGTCATTTCCGGCTCCAGAAGCTTAGCGTATTGAATCAGCATCTGCTTGAGTTCAGGAACGCCCTTTTTTTTGATATTGTCTATCAGCACATAGGAAGAATTTATCTTTTCCAGCCACTCTTTTTTCTGCGGCAGCATTTTTTTATCCGAGAACGTTACGGCCAGGACCCAATTTTTCCGCCGGGCGTTCAGTTTATCGGATATCTCTTCCTCTTCAACGGCGGGCAATGCGTTCGCCCGGGTGATCAGCACCGGGATATCCGCCCCGGCCAGGCTTTCAAGACTGCGGTCAATCCTCAGTTTTCCCAGATCGCCTGTATCATCCAGCCCCGCCGTATCCGTCACGGCAACGGGACCGAGCCCGGAAAGTTCCATGCTTTTAGTTACCGGATCGGTTGTCGTCCCGGGAACTTCCGATATGATTGAAACCTGTCTTTCAAAAAGATTATTCATCAATGACGATTTGCCGGAATTCCTGACGCCGAAGAGGACGATCCTGAATTGCTCCGAAAGCGGGGTACTGTCTTTCATGAGTTCTCCTTAAGCTTTATTTTAAATCACGGGATATATTTTGACAATAAAAAGAAACACTTGTTAATAACAATAAAATTAATTAATCAAAATTTTATAAAAATATATTTTTACAGCTATAATATACTATGTTTTATAAAGTATAAAAACTTCATTATAAGGATATAAATATGAAAAGCGGAAAATGCCCGAAATGCGGCGGCGCGGATATAATTGAAATTCCGGGGTTAGCCGGCGCGTATGGAAATAATGTTCCTATTGGGATAACTTTTTTTTCCAGCGTAAAAGTAACCCGGTATTTATGCTCTCATTGCGGTTTTTCCGAGGAATGGATAATCAATAGCGGGGATATTGAAAAAATTAAAAAAATATCATAAAGAATGTGTGCCTTTTTCTCAGACAGGGCCATTTAAATATATTATTTGAATATTTTGTTGTTTACACAGGCGGCGGCAAGCCATTTTACTTAAAGGAAAATATATGTATATTTATTTTATAAGGCATGGCGAAAGTTCTACAAATAAATTGCATATAATTTATAATCGCGGAAGTCTGCATGGTTTGACACAAAAAGGCAGACAACAAATGTTTCAATTATCAAAGGAATTAAAATCATTAAAATTTGATAAAATTATTTCAAGCCCTTTATTAAGGGCAATAGAAAGTTCTAATATACTGGCCGGTGAACTGAATTTGAAAATTGAACTATCCGAATCATTAAGGGAATATGATGTCGGCTTATATGATAATACCGGTTCAACTGAAACATTTGATAGAGATACTGAAATATTGAAAGAATGGCTGATTAATAAAAATTGGGACATTTCATTTGAACAGGGTGAATCATATAAAAATATCGCCGATAGATTCATGAAATTAATGAATCCTATTGAAAAAGAAACAGATTTGAATTATATATTCATGAGTCATGGCGGATTGATCCAATGTATGCTGCCGTATTTGTGCAAAAATATAAGCTATGAATACAGTTTTGATAAATTTCTAAATAATGGAGAATATTCAATCATTCAATATGTAAATAATGAATTTTTATGTTTAAAACACGGTAAAAATGATTTAAACAGTTGAAACACCATTTATAGTTCTGTGTTTGCTTGCGGCAGGCAATGCAGTGAGTGGAGAAGCTTTATGGTTTTAAGGTTTCGTGAAAGCCGGCTATTGTACAAAATAACTGACAAAAGAAAAGAGGTTATAAATTATGAATCATCTTAGATTATTACTTATTTTACTTTTCTGCTTTATATTAAATAGTGCTCACTCTGAAACTCTTGATGAAAATTTATCAATCAATGAAATAAAGCCAAATTTATACATAGTCACGCATGCATATCCCTGGCCCGCAAATTCATTAGTATCAATCATGGAAAACGGGAATATTTTAATAATTGACACACCTTATACTCCGAAAGCGATGAAGTCAGTGTTAAATTGGATTTATAAAAAATTTGGAAAGAGAAATATTAAAGCTGTAAATACCCACTTTCATATAGATAGGCTGGGCGGCAATGAGGCATTAGTAAAAGCCGGGATTCCAATATATAGTTCCGAATTAACCGCAAATTCTATTATGACAAGAGGCCGAAAATCAATCGATCTATTGAAGAGCCGGATAAAAGATGAAAAAATAAAATCATATTATTTGAATTTTAAATATACGCCTCCGACAGATATTTTTGATTCAAAAAAAGGGCTGACTCTGACATTCGGGAAAGAGAAGGCGGAAATAAAATATTATGGGCCCGGCCATTCAATTGATAACCTGGCAGTCTTTTTACCGGATAAAAAAACCATATTCGGCGGCTGTATGATTTTATCTTTAGATGCTGAAAACGCGGGTAATGTCAGCGATGGGGATATAAATGAATGGAAAAGGACTATAAAAAAAATAGACACAAATAATTATGATCTGGTTATTCCAGGGCATGGCAGGGCCGGCGGTCTGGAATTAATTACACACACGGAAGAAATCTTAGAAACAAGCAAATAATTGGATTTTAGACTTCCGATGCATCGGATGTCATAAAACACTTGCCGCCAGGGTCAATATCATATTCGGGATAAAAAATCATGAAACTGACAGATCATTGTTTCGCCGTTACAGGATTATATTATATTCCTCCCTGGAGCGTAAACGCCGGCTTTATTATCGGGGAGAAAAAAACGCTCATTATCGATTCGGGAAGTAATTACATATCGGCGCAGACTATTTACGGATACGCAAAAACAGCAAAGCCGGATAATGAGCTGCTGCTGATCAACACGGAAAGACATCTGGACCATATCGGCGGGAATAGTTATTTTTTTGAAAAAGGAATCAGTATTTACGGTCATTTCCTGATAAACAGAAATCAGAATGAATTAACATCGATGATTGATGATTTGAATCAATCTATTCCTCAAAGAATGAGAAAAGAGGCCAACGAAGGACTGATCGCGTTCGGCAATACTAGAATCGTTAATCCTGATCATAAAATAATGAATAACACGTCCATTGATCTGGGAGAAATTTCAGTCCGGGTTATATTAACACCCGGTCATACTAAAACAAATCTTTCTGTTTTTCATGAAAAAGATAAAGTCATTTTCTGCGGGGACTGCATTTTACCGGAATTTATCCCGAACCTGGAAGAAGGCAATAGACCGGAATGGAAAATATGGATTGAATCATTGGAAATTATTAAAAACCTGAATGGCGATATTCTTGTTCCCGGACATGGGAATGTTATTACCGGTAAAAGTAATATTTTAAAAGAGATAGACCGGACAAAAGATGTGTTATTGAATGCGGTTGAACTTAATAAGGCTCCAATCGCATAATCTTTAGCCAACAAGGCTCCCCGGCCCTTCCGGCATATTTTGCTTTTAACATATCATTATCATTATATTCATCACTTAATAATCCCTGAATTTCAGTCCGGATTAATTTATATCTCCTCTTGACAAATATTCTAACAATATGTTATAATATTAGAAAGTTAGAATATTTTGGAGGATTCCAATGGCCTCTGATAAAAAGAATGAAATATTAGCGGCCGCGGGAAAATGCTTTGTCAGGTTCGGCTATGATAAAACAACCCTGGATGATATCGGCGAAATGGTCGGGATGAACAAGGTTTCGTTATATTATTACTTTAAGAATAAGGATGCCATATTTACCGAAGTCATAACCAGGGAAGCCGATGAATACAGCGAGGCCATGAAAAAGAATGTGGAAACCCTCAGCGGCTGCCGGGAAAAGATCCTGGCCTGGATTGAAGAAGGCTTTAAGTACAATCAGGGCAACAGCATTTTACGCCAGCTGTCTTTTGAGACTTTAAAAAGCCTCCGTCCTCAATTGGAAGAATTAAAGGAATACGCCAAGAAAAAAGGAACGGAATATCTTGCGTCCATTCTGAAAGACTGCAAAACTCGCGGCGAGATCACGGACTGTGATGTCAATATGGCCGCGGAAGCCATTCATAACGTTATATATGCCTTGAAAGACAACGCTTATATGCGGTCAAAATCAAATCTGAATAACGAGGCCGACTTTTCCGGGATGGTAAAGGAAATCCTCTTTACCGTTTCCTTGATACTTGACGGTATAATCATAAAAAAATAAAAAGGAGGGCTATCTATGCCTGGAATAAAGGAAGAAGTTTTTTTAAATTGCCAGCCCGAAACAGCTTTTAGAGAATATTCGGATGTGAATTTTATTTCAAAAATCGGTGCGGCTATCGGAATTACAGAAAACGAAATAATTTTCCTGAATGACCGGCTGGTAAAGTTTGATACCAAAATCAAATATAACAATAATATTCTGTCATTATCATCCGAGAGAATCCTTATTCCTGAAAACCTTACCATCGTGACCCGAAGAACCAACGTTCCGATGCTCAAGTACAATGTGATAATCAACACTTTTAAAAAACATGAAGCGGGAACAATTATGATGCATATCGATGAATTTGAAACTGAAGCCCCCAACCCTGAAGCGGACGGTCAATCCCTGTCACGCTTGAAAATGACCACCAAACAGCTGATGGACAAGGTAACGGCATATTTTAAGTAATTTCGATTATGGGGAGGTTATTATGACCGATATGAAAGGTAAGATCTGCCTGATAACCGGCGCGACAGGCGGGATCGGTAAAGCGGCGGCGAAGACGCTTGCCGATACGGGCGCATCAATTGTCATTGTCGGACGAAACAAGGAAAAAACTGCCCGGATTGCCGGTGAGATCAGGTCATCCGGTAATCAAAACATCGATTATTTAACTGCGGACTTATTATCGCAGTCAGACATCCGGAAACTTGCGGATGAGTTCAAGAAAAAATATAATAAACTTGATGTCCTCATCAACAATGCCGGAGCGATATTCAAGGAACGGAAGCTGACTGTTGACGGCATCGAAAGGACCTTCGCCCTCAATGTACTGGCCCCATTCCTTTTGACAAATCTGCTCCTGGATACTATAAAGGCCGGTTCCCCGGCGCGAATTATCAATGTATCATCCGCCGCTCATACATCAGGTAAAATAGAATTTGACAATCTGCAGAGCGAAAAATCCTGGAATTTCAGGGCTTACGGAAGCTCAAAACTGGCATTGCTTTTATTTACAGCCGAACTGGCTCGCCGGCTTCAAGGCACAGGCATTACAGTGAACGCCCTTCATCCGGGTTTTGTCAATACAAACTTCGGCAGTGAATTTAAAGGTTTTATAGCCGTACTGTTCAATATAGGCAAGAGATTATTAAGTATTTCCCCGGAAAAAGGTGCCGAAACAATTGTTTACCTGGCGTCTTCACCGGAAGTCCGGGATATTACCGGGAAATATTACGCAAAATCCAGACAGGCCGAAGCTGCACTGGAAGCTTCAGATAGGAATTCGGCCGGAAGATTATGGGACATTTGCACTGGATTGACGCATCTGGTCTAAACAGACTGTCCGGCAAAAAGCAAAAATAAGGAATGAATAGGAGATTTAATATGGATATTTTCAAAGCGGTTAAAATGGGCGACTTAAACGCCGTGGAAGATTATATAAAAGAAGGAGGCAATGTCAATGCTAGGGATTTTTATTATATGACCCCGCTTATCGCGGCGGCTGATGAAGAGCGCGCAGACATTGTCAAGCTCCTTATTAAATCAAAAGCCGATATCAACGCAAAAGATAAATTGGGACAGACAGCTCTATATTTAGCAGCGGGTAGAAATGATTTGGAAATCGCAAAACTCCTGATCGAAGCAAAAGCCGATCTCAATGTAAAAGCTTTAAACGATTTGACAGCATATCAGACCGCGGCTGAAAATGGACTGGATAAAGTCGCCGAACTGCTTAAAAAATCCGGCGCGAGATAAGAAATTAATTCAATAGGATTAATTGAAATGGACGATTCTATCTATAAAAAATCGGTTGAATGCTTAAAGAAGGACTTATTAAAGCATCACCCGACTTTAAAATATCTTTCCTTATATCATGACAATGCCGATGTCAATTTAATCGAGGACGACACGGATTGGGCCGTACTATCTGCCATGCCGGCCGGCATCCTTTCCTATGATACCGCCCATTATCCACAGGCTGAAACAGCCATTTTCATTAACGGGACCTCCGACAGACTGAAATACAAATTATTAGACACGCTGACAAAACGAAATTATATACTCAGATTAAACGAGAATCTGGATTTATCCCCTTATAACGACCGGTTTAAAATTACAAATGGAAATTCGTTTTCATTCTATACCTGTCCGGCATCCGATAATATCCACATAGACGGTAATATAGACGGAAATTCCGTAATCACGGATGAAGCGGCCGGAATGATCATGAGAAACGGCTATAATGAAGAAGATATAAAAAAATACTTCCAAACCGGCGCCGTATGGTTCGGCCTCAAAAAAAACGGCAAAATCATAAGCATCTGTTTTATCTATCAAAACTACGGTGATATCTGGGAAATCGCGGGCGTTCACACACTGGAAGAGGAAAGGAATAAAGGATACGCCCGTATTGTTGTTTCTTCAGCCCTCAAATACATTTTGGAAAGAAATCTTATCCCTGTATATGTGCCCGATGCCCTGAATGTCAATTCAATAAAACTCGCCTTAAGCCTCGGAATGAATAAATTCCTGCTTCTGGAGCATTTTTTATTAAGCCCGTTGTGATTGAAAATGTTTCATAAACCAGCCGTTAACCAGACCGATTAAAGCGTCATAATACCCGATAAAGCTGTGCCCGGCGCCGTCTATTATTTCAAGCCTTGAGCCGGCCGGAAGCAGCCTTAACGCCTTTTCAGAATTAAGAGCGAGCAGCCTTTCTTCCTCATCGCCATCGCCATGAATCATCAAAACAGGGCAGGCAATATTTTTGAATAATTCCTTTTGATCGATGGCTTCAATATCTTGAAAAACCTGTTTATCAATGATGACTTTTTTTCTTTGTCCCTCTGTTTTAATTTCCGTAATACAGCCATTCAATTCAAGCTCTCTCAGCTGATCTTCAGAGTAATACTCGCTTAAATTATACTTCATCGGGCCGGTCAGCGCACCCGATACAGCTATGGCCGCGATTCCGGGTTTGAAGCATTTCAGGCAGATCAGGCCGCCCAGGCTGTGTCCGTACAGAGCTATTTTATCATAGCTCTTAGATTTTATAAATTCGACGGCCGAATATAAATTGTCCGTTTCCTTATCGATTGTAATGCTGTCGTCACCGCTTTCGCCGCAGCCGCTGAAATCAAAAGTCAGGGCGCCGAAACCGGATTGATTAAAGACCTGTACCAGGGCCTGTGACCTTCCTCTGGATATTTGATCGGAAGCCAGTCCATGGCATAATATGATGACATTCCCGGAGTCAGAGGGATAGAGATTGCCGGCTAATAGCTTATTCCTGGAATTGGGAAAAAATACGCGTTCCATAAAAAAACCTTAAACATTCCGCTTTTGAACAAACCACTCAAACGCTGATATCAATGTCAGATTATTATTTGAATCGTAAATTTCTACATTCACTGTCAGTATCGAGCGGCCTTTGCCGGTCATGTCATTTCTGACTTTTGCTATTTCCTTTTCATCCATAAAGGCTTTTGAATAAATCTTTCCTTCGGCCGGCTTTTTATACTTCAATTCGGCTTTTCTCACTACAGGAATGATATTATCGGTATATTCACTGAATGTCCTTAGAAGGAATTCGCCGCTCGAGGCTTCCGCCAGCGCGAATTGGGCGCTCGCATGGATTGTTCCGATATGATTCAGATATTGACCGGACCGGTCCAATTCCAATAACCGGCCTTCCTCTTGAGAGTGTTTTATTCCAATAAAAGAATTAAATGGTATCAAGACAACATCCATTAAAAATCTCCCTGATTTTTTATTTTTCCGGACAGAATTCGAACAGTTCAAAAAACCACAGTTTTTACCACTGCAATTGCGGCGCAGAATCATGCGGCTGATCTCATTAATTATTATTTTCTCTTTTTCTTTTCACTTTATTTCACCTCAGCGGTCTGCTTTTTTTATGATTGCCCTGTTTTTTAATAACCGGTTTTTCTTTTATTTCTTCCTTTTTTATTTTTCTGTTTTATTATTCACCACATAATTTATAATGTCAAAGCTTTTTTTCCAAATAAAAGATAATGACACTGCGTTTAAATTTCAAGATATCGCCGGTTCAAAAACACCGGCTTTTATGGCTGCCCTTTCTATCCGAAATGCTGGTTTAAAGTCTGCATAAATACAACTTAAACCGGCCTTGAGCCTGTTTTCCTTGACTTTCAAGGGATTCTTTCTTATGATTTTATGAATTATATATGGCCCTACTGCAAAAACAATCCTACCGATTCATGTACAAAAGTTGCATAACTCGTTATAATATATGCACATGAATCAGAGAGAGGTCAAAATGTTCAAGCTGAATCAGAGACATATAGAACAGGATTTATATCCGGTAAGATATGAAATGAACCAGGAAATGAGAGAAAGTTTAAATGAAAGCTGGGCCGGGCTTTTTTACCAGAAAGTTTTCTCAAAAATAAATGAGCGGAAGTTTGCTCCACTATATGACCCAAAACTTGGTAGGAGTAATTTCCCGGTCAACATATTAGCCGGGCTGGAAATCATGAAAGAGCTATTCTCTCTGACCGATGAACAGTTGTTTGAGCGGTATCGATATGATTTATCGTTTCGATACGCGCTGGGATTGGAAGACATCAACGCGCAGCAGATGTCGATCAGGACGTTATACTATTTTCGTGCCGCTGTGGCGGAGAATCAGGACGGGCTTTTTGACGTTATATTTGATGAGTTTCGGGATCTTTTAATTGGAGAGGTCGGGATCAAAACCGGACTGCAGAGGACAGATTCTGTAATGATTGGGGCCAATATCAAGCGGCTGAATCGGGTTATGCTGTTTCATAAAGTGTTGTCCAATATGGCGGAAGATGTTTCCAATGCTGGATTTTCCTTAAGTGAAAGATGTAAGGATTTTCTAAAACAAAATGAGGACGGATTCAGTTATCGACTGAAAAAGGAGAATTACGAATCGAAAACGGTGGAAATTGGCGAGGAAATATTCGGGCTGATTACAGAGAACGTGTTTCACAATAAAGTCAGGAAACAAAAGAGTTTCCGGCAGGCAATGAGACTTTTGCGGGAACAATGCCGGATAGAAAAAGAAGGCAAGGTGACGCTGAAGCTGCCGCGGGAAATCAAAGCCTCATCGATGCAGTCGCCGGTGGACGAAGACGCGACCTACCGGGAGAAGCGGGGAAAACAGTATGTCGGGTATAAGGTGAACGCGGTTGAAACCTGTGACCCTCAAAATCCGATGCAGGTGATTACCAGCATAGAAACCGCATCAAATAATGCTGACGATGGGGATTTATTCCGCAGGCAACTATCTAATTTAAAAAAGGAAACGAATATTGAAACAGCGATAAGCGATGGCGGTTATAATTCTGAAGACCTTCGGAATGAGAGCGGCGAAGACGTTCAACTGGTAATGAGCGCGATACGCGGCGTCGATCTGGAAGGGATAAAAAACAAAGCGAAACTTTCTGAGTATACAGACCCAAAAACCGGCAAATATGGGATGTGTCCGGCGGGAGAAATCCCGAATAGCATTATTGAAAATGAAGATGGTTCCGTGGTATTGAATTTTGATGTAAAAAAATGTGCCGCCTGCGATAAGAAAGAAAATTGTCTGGCCTGTGTCGGCAAGAAGCAAAGTCGGCTGGTAATAGACGCCAAAAGGGAATGGATGGATGAATTTTTGGAATTGATATGTATGGATGCAGGAAAATTTCTGATGGGACTACGCCCTGCCGTAGAAGGATTGATGAGTTTATTGAAACCAAAGTATTTGAGCGGCAGGATTTTGTTCCGTGGTCTGGTAAAAGTCAAAACCCGCATGCTTTTAAGGGGAATCGGGATTAATTTCAAGAGATATCGGGGCTATTTGGCTGATAAATCGAAGGCTGCCGCCGACATGGCCTTTGATTTCTTAATCTTTTTCCTTGTGCGGTTGAAAATTTGCCGGAATATCCCCTATGCTTGTGTTTGAATTTTTTCAGCAGGGCCATTTATTAAAATATCTGCCTTTATTTTTTCTTCTCTTAATGTCCTGCACAACTTCTGCGAAAAATTCAAATGAGCGGACTATATACAAAAATGAAGAATTCGGAATTGTGGGAAAAAACGCAGGGCTTCCGGATGATATAAGGAAAATCTATATCTCTTATTTTACGGATTTTATTTCCAATGACCAGGTTATTACAGAATTTGATAAAAAACTCAGGTTTTATATTGAGCAGAATAACAAAGAAGTTGTAAAAAAGATCAAATTCAGCCAGGCGGTTATACTGGGAAGCATAGACTCTTTCAAAATATCTCCCGGCGGAAAGATTACAAACATTGATTCCCTGTATTATTTACTGATCCTTCATTATTCGGTCTTAAACAATGAGAGAAAATATTATCAGAAAGATAGAATGATAAGGGAAGAAATACTGGTGATGGATACAAATAAATATCTATACAGGGATGCTCTATCGGCGCTTGTCGATAATGCGGCCAAACATACGGCGGAAGCAGTCCTTTTCGGCTGGCAGCTTGAATATTCACGGACTGAAAAAACCATCTATACTTTGGGAGAAAATCAATATGAAACCAATAATAGCACTAACCGGTCCAGGTGAGATAACTAAAAAGGAAGAACTCAATAATATTTTAAAAGATATCAATAAAAAAGATATTTCTATCTACTATGCCGATGAAACAGAATTTGGTTTTATATTTTCAGAATGCCTGCAGAATTCCCTTTTCAGTACCCGGAATGTCATAGTGGTAAAAAATATAGACGCTTTAAAGGATAGTGAAAAGAAAAAAATGGAAGATGCTTTAGTAAATTATATGGATTCAATTAATCCCAATACAATTTTAATCCTTGTATCGGAAGAATTTTCGCAGAGGGTTGCAAAAAAGATACAGGAAACAGGTGAATTAATTGAATGTAAAAAGATGTACAAAAATGACCTTCTGAGGCATATTAATATTCAGTTCAAAGAAAAAGGCATAAAATATGAACAGGAACTTCCTGATTTTATATTATATTTAAGTAATGATGATGAATGGGAATCCGAGAATATGCTCCAGAGTTTACTGGCTTTTGCAGAGAAGGGAAAGGTCATCAGCATTGAAGAAGCAAAAGCGCTTTTATTCCGTTCGGGTAATTTAACTATCTTTGATTTGATTGACGGGATTTTTGAAAAAAATATGAAAAAAGCGATTTTAGCCCTTTCTGATTTGAAGAAAGGGGATGAACCGGTAACCCATATTATTTATATGATAATGAGAAGCGCAAAACTATTATGGTCGTATCTTTCTTTAAAAGAAAAAAATGATACTGCAGATCAGATGCGCATAAAACCTTATGAGTTAAAACGAATCAGGGAGTATGCAAGGACATCAGATTTAAAATTTCTCAGCAGAATTTTTGAATTTTTAAGCAGTCTTGAAATAAAGGCCAAGTCAATGCAAAGCGATTTTTCATATCTGGAGATTGAAAATCTCACCTATACTTTAAATTAAGAAAGTCTTTTTAAATCAGTCATAAAAGATCGATGGACGGACTCCTTTGCGGAAATCCGTCCATCAGCGGAGGTGCGATAATCTTTTAAGATTACGTATAAAAACCATGGTTTTTTAGTATTAAAATGTCAAGAATTTTATTTTTTAAGATATAAAGGATTTGAGCCGCCTGGGGATCGAACCCAGGGCCCTCACATTAAAAGTGTGATGCTCTACCAACTGAGCTAGCGGCCCAAACTATTCTTTATAATTTACGAAGGGTGAATATTATAACAAATTCTCTTTGTACCGTCAAGATTTTACAGCGCTGCGCTGGCTTGCTTTAGACCCTTTTAGATTTTTATCAAAAGTCTGCCTGAGCATGAATGTTATTGGTGCGGCTATGAAAATAGAGGAATATGTTCCATCTATGATTCCAATCAGCAGAAGCAGTGCGAAATTCTTCAGTACTATTCCGCCCCAGATAAATACTGCTAGAACTACTAAGAATACAGTTAATGATGTAATAATAGTCCTGCTGAGGGTTTGTGTAATACTTCTGTCCATAATATTCTCATAATCGCCGTCTTTATTTAAGCCATGCAGTTCCCTGATTCTGTCAAAAACCACTATAGTATCATTAACAGAATAACCTAAAATTGTGAGTAGTGCCGCTATAATTGTAATATCAATCGGGATGTTCAAAAACAGGGTAAAAGAAAGCATGACCAGGACGTCATGAAAGAGAGCACCGACAGCCCCGGCGCCATAGAAGAAGTCAAATCGAAAGATGATGTATAAGAGGATCAAACCAGCGGTGATGAGTATGAGGTAAAAAGATTTAAGACCGAAATCAAGCCCTATCCTTGCATCAACCTTTTCTGAGCCTTTTACTGTAACATTATCTGTTCCAAAATTTTTACCAAGAAAACCGGTGATCATTTCTACTTCATTGGATGAACTTGCATTGACAATAAGCGGTAATGTAATCATGAAATGTTTTTCGGAAGGATTCCCAACAGTATTGATATCAGCTTCCAGTTTTTGGTCTGTAAATACTTTTCTGACATCATTTATTGTTAAATCACTTTTATTGATCTGGACTTCAACTTTAATACCGCCTTTGAAATCGATACCGAGGGAAAAGCCTCCTCTCATAACATAAAGGACGATACCGACAATAATTATAACTAATGATAAGCTGAATGAAAACCATCTCATGGTAATAAACGGAATGACTGTAGTAATATTTATACCGAATATTCTCGTTTGATGATCATCTTTTACCGAAAGTGCAGTATCTTTATTTTGAGTGTTCATCTTTATACTCCTCAGACGCTGATTTTTTCCATCTTAAATGTATCTAATACCCAGTCAAATACAAGACGGGTTATAAAAAGAGCCGCATAGACATTGCTGAGAATTCCGAATGTAAATGTGATTCCGAAACCTTTTATGGATCCGGTACCGAAAATATAAAGCGCTAATCCGGCCATTAGTGTGGTAAAATTGGAATCCCAGATGGTTGCGCTGGCGTGATGGAAACCATTTTCCAGGGCATGCCTGTAATTTCGCGAACAACGCAGTTCCTCTCTAATACGCTCGTAGATGATGACATTCGCATCAACAGCGATGCCGACAGTAATTGCAAAGCCGACGATTCCGGACAACGTCAGGGTTGCTCTCATTCCGGCCAAAAGCGCGACAACAAACAGCAAATGAAAAGAGAGCGCTACAATGGAGATGACTCCCGATCCTTTGTAATATAGGATAATGAAAAGCACTACAATTGCGGCGCCGATTATAGCGGCTAAAGAACTTTCTTTTATCGAATCATCACCCAGGCTGGACCCGATTACCCTTTCCTGAACGATATCCATTTTTACAGGGAGTGAACCGGCTTTTAATACATTGGCCAGAAAAACAGCTTCTTCTGTTGTAAAGTCGCCGGTAATTTGTCCGCTTCCGCCCGATATTTCACTCTGTATTGTCGGGGCGCTTTTTACTTTTTCATCCAGTACTATAGCGAGCCTGTTTTGAATATTTTGACCGGTCACTTCGCCGAATATATCAGCGCCTTCCGGTGAAAGCTCAAATGATACAAGGTTTCTTCCATACTGATCATGATCTGCGCGGGCATTTTTTATCATTGTCCCGTCTAATTCCACTTTTTTAAATAATACATACCAGCCTTTCAGTTTTGGAATACCGAATTCATCATTTTCCCAATAAGAATACCAGTCTGATTCTGGGGGTAATTGAAAATTAACCGGTACATCCTGACGGGAATTAAGATATCCCTTACTTGAAAAAGGAACATTAAGTGCCTGCAGCTGCTTCATTGTCTTTTCATCAACAATCCTGAATTCAAGCCTTCCAACTTTACTTAAAGCTTCTCTTATCAGCTGGGGATTGCTTAAGCCCGGAAGCTCAATGGATATCCTTCCTTCAAATGTTTTCCGGATCAGAGGTTCGGCCACGCCGAACTGGTCCATTCTATTTTTCAGGACTTCAAGCGCCCGTTCAGCCGCATTCGCGTATTCTGCTTTATAGTCTGCTTCAACTTTGCCTTTATCAAAATCATTTTTCTCAAGCAGTTGATTTGTCAGGTTTTCATCATTGATCTGAAGGATAAGACTGACGCCGCCCTGAAGGTCCAGTCCAAGGTTCAGAGCGCCTTTCCTGATATTTTTTATCTGTATCACCCTTTTTCTTATTTCAACACTCTGAGTATCAAGCTGGTCCTGTGTTAATTTAAGAAGATCTTTATCTTTTTGCGGGAGAAAAAAATACCATTGAACTGAAGGCGTCAATAACCATATTGATATACCAACTGTAATGAGCAGAATTATGAATCGCGTTAATTTATTCATGAACAAACCTCCAATAGAAACAGATCGGGAAATTTATTGATTTTTAATGATCGCCGCGATCGATTCTTTGGCGATCTCCAGTTTCGAGTCCAAGCTTTTGATATAGACCGTTTTTTCGGAAATAAAATCAATTGTGCCGTAGATCCCGCTGTTTGTCAGTATTTTATCCCCCATTTTCATCTGGCTGATCTGCTGTTTCAATTTTTTTACCCTGTTTCTTTCCGGCAGGAATAAAACGAGATATATGATAACAAACATTCCTATGATCACAACAATCTGACCAACTCCGGAGCCGAGAAGCTGTCCCGGGTTCGGAACTGGCGCTGTCTGCGCGAATAATCCTAAATTTAACATTGTATCCTCCCCTTTTGCAGTACCCTGCATAAATTAAAATTAGGAAATATTATAGATGAAAAATTAAAAACCGTCAATTGAATGAATAGATTTAATAAGCGCAGAAAAGAGAAATCCTTTACCTGAATGCATAATTTTTCATTAAACAAATCGATTTATTTTAATATTATAATCATTATTTATCAGTTTTTATTAATTAAACAGCATAAAAAATTAATAATATAATGTGAATAAATCGTTTAATTTATGTGATGACAAACATTTGATATTTTGAGCAAAAATGTTTATAATTAAGCCGTTAATTTATAGAGCGGGGTACACATATGAATACCGGTAACGAAAAGAGAATGATGGTTATTTTTCTTCTTTCTCTGACGCTTATGATAGTTTCTCTTTATTTTATGCCGAAGAACAATCAGCTTCCAAATACAACTCAGGTTGTTGAGACAAATCAGGTTGTGACAAATCAAGCGAAAGTTCAAAAGACTGAATTGACTAATTGGGGCTTTAATTGGGAAAAGGGAGGCAGGGCAACTAATTTTTTAATTTCATATAACAATGAAATAAAAGCAAAAATCGATACATCAGGCGGCAGGCTTTCAGAACTTTCCATTAACGGAAGCTGGAACAGGAAAAAGCAGGATGTCGCGCTGGTCAATACAAATCTAACCTTTAAATTGGGGGATTTTGCATTCGGCAGTCTTGAAAATATAACAAATTATCCGGAAAGACCGGTTTTTAAGGTTATTGAACAAACAAGTAATTCGATAAAATTAACGGCATCGCTCCGGTATAAAAACAATTCAATTGAGGTAACCAAATCTTTTACAGTCAGCAATAATTATCAAATCTTTGAGGAAATACAATTTCGCAATTTATCCCGGAATAAATTATCCTTAAACTTTAACGGGGTTTCTGTGTCATTGCCGGATAGCGCCGCTTTTGTCAGCAGAGAATTGGCAAATCCCGGCAATCCGTTAAAGGAGCAGTATTTTGACGGAAACAAATTGCAGAATGTCTTTTCGATGGGATTTCTGGGATTTTTCGGAGGAACAAAAACAAACATCCTCTCAGTTTCGAATTCGCAATGGATATGTTTATACGATAATTATTTTGTATCGATTATGAAACCGGAGGCAGGATATTTACCAAAAGATTATACTGCAAAATACATTATTTTAAAACAGGAAAAAGTTTATAAAGAGGACGCTTTCGGTATTGAACTGCCGCCGCTTGTTCTTGAAGCAAATGAACTGAAAGCGTTCAGGGTTTCTTATTATATAGGGCCGAAGAAAGAAGATATAATGGTCAAAGTTGATAAAACTTATGACAGGTTCTTTACCTGGCCGGCGATATTCAACTGGTTTATGAAACCGATTGAGTGGGTACTCGTTAAATTGATGTATGTCATATCCCTGGTTGTACCTAATTGGGGGCTCATTATCATTCTTCTGGCTGTCATAATCAAACTGGCGCTTTCGCCCCTTTCCATTCAGGCGGCAAAATCGATTAAAAAGTCCAATCTTCTGCAGCCCAAGCTGAAGGCCCTTCAGGAAAAGTTTAAAGATGACCAGCAGACCCTTAATCAGAAGGTAGCCGAGCTGTATAAAAAAGAAAAAGTGAATCCCCTCGGCGGATGCCTGCCGATGCTTTTCCAGATCCCGGTATTTTTTGCGCTGCTCCGGGTTCTTTCAAACTCTGTTGAACTGAAAGGAGCAAGCTTTCTCTGGATTTCAGACCTGACGCAGCCGGACACCTTATTCAAGATGAGTATTCCTTTCCTTCCCAATACTTTTAATCTACTGCCTATCATCATGACGGTGTTTCAGATTATACAGATGCGTCTTCAAGCAATGAAAACAGTGGGGACACAGCAGCAGCAGAGCGCGCTGAATACTTACCTGCTTCCGGTTGTCTTTTTATTCCTGTTCTGGTCGATGCCTTCCGGCCTGGTGCTTTACTGGACTATCCAGAATATTTACATCATTATTGAGCAGGAGATTATCAATCTGGATAGGCATATTCAGCTGAAATAACTTAATGCGGGATTAAATATTAATGAATGATACGATTATCGCCGCGGCAACGCCGATTGGAGAAAGCGCCCTGGGGCTTATCCGGTTAAGCGGAAGGGAAGCGCGTCATTATGCCATTAAGCTTATTCAATTTCAGCGTGGCGGACATATTAAAAACCATACCGTCAAACTGGGCAAATTGTATTCACCGGACGGCTCGCTGATTGATGAAGTTTTGGCGGCTTTTTATAAAGGGCCTCATTCTTATACGGGTGAGGATTTGATAGAAATTTCCTGCCATGGCAGTCCTTTTATCATTCAGGAAGTTCTTCAGGCTTTTCAAAAGATCGGAGCGAGGCCGGCCCGTCCGGGCGAATTCACTCAAAGGGCTTATTTAAACGGCAGGATGGACTTGACTCAGGCTGAAGCGGTTAATGATATAATCAGGTCCCATACTCAGTATTCAAAAGCCGCGGCGCTCAATCAACTGGAAGGAAAATTTAATAAAGAGATCGAAAAGATACATTCCGGAATTATGGATCTCCTGGCTGAACTCGAAGCGGCCATTGACCACAGCGATCTGGAAGAAGTATTTTTATCTTATGAAGAAATTGATAAGAAAATAAATATTATTATTAAAGAGACTGAAAGCCTCTTAAAAACAGCGCCGGCAGGCAAAATGGCGCATAGCGGCATTCAGGCGGCTGTCATAGGCGCGCCCAACACTGGGAAATCGAGCATGATGAACTGCCTGCTCCGGGATGACAGGGTGATTGTGTCAGATATACCTGGAACGACAAGAGATATAGTACAGGAAGAGTTGAATATCAGGGGTATTTCAGTCAGGATCGCGGATACGGCCGGCATCAGGAAATCTAAAGATATCCTGGAAAAAAAAGGAATAGAACGTTCGTTAAAAAAGATTGAGCAGAGTGATCTTAGAATTGTAATGCTGGACAGTTCACGATCCATCAATGAGGAAGATAAAAAAATAATGAATTCAGTTGCCCATTTAAAGAACATCTATATTCTTAATAAAATTGACCTGAAGCAGATTACAAAGGCGGATGATATAAAAAAGATTTTTAATGTTGATGTAATTCCTGTTTCAGCGTTGAAGAATAAAGGCCTGGATTCAGTAGAAAAGGCTATATATGATTTTTATTTTTCTTTCGGTTATGACCCGGAAAAGGATATAATGATTACTAACATTAGACAGGAAAGCCTGTTAAGGGAAACACAAAAATATCTGAAAAAAAGTCTTATGACTCTAAAAGACGGTTTGCCTGAAGAATTCATAGCCAGCGGTATCCGGCAGGCGAAAATACCGGTCGAGGAAATTACCGGAAAAACGACAGATGAAGATCTGCTTGGTAAAATATTTTCTCAATTCTGTGTAGGGAAATAAAGCGGGGATTTTGTGATAAAAAAAGAAGTGAAAGTAATTTTTAGAAAGATTTTAAGGATAGTTTATTTTTGCCATATAGTTCTGGTTCTTATTATTTTGTTATTTTGCGGGTTTTATGCCCTGTTTAACCCGAAAATCGGGACACTGATGATATACCGCAAGTATAATAACCATTTTGAGGTAAAACCCGTCCATTTTGTACCCCTGAGCAAAATACCAAAGCCGGTCATTACAATGGTCCTGGCGGCTGAAGACCATAATTTTTATGGCCACTGGGGCATTGATACGGAAGCGATCCAGGAAGCCCTGGCCAAGAAAAACAATCTGAAAAAGAAATATTACGGGGGCAGCACGATTACCCAGCAGCTGGCCCGGACGCTTTTTCTTATTCCTGAAAAAACATATGTCAGAAAATACTTTGAAATCATAATCGCCGTTGAGATGGATATGCTGATGCAGAAAGACAGGATTTTAGAGCTTTACCTCAATTCAATAGAATGGGGAAAAGGGATTTTCGGTATTCAGAACGCTTCTTATTATTATTTTAATAAAAACCTGGATGAGCTTTCACTGGATGAAATGATCAAGCTTATTACCATTATGCCCAGTCCCGTAAAATACAATCCGGATAATTTTAATGATCTGAAAGCCCTGTCGGTCAGATATGAGTTCCTGAACCAGGTGATGGGATTGACGAACGCGTCCCTTCCGACATCGTTTTTATCTGATCATCCCGTGGATGTGTTATAAGCGGCTATAATTTTATCTTCTAATACCTGTACTGCCGAAACCGCCTTCACCCCTTTCTGTTTCAGAGAGTTCTTCCGCGAATTGAAAATCGGCTTTTTCCGTTTTCTGTATGATCAGCTGCGCGATACGGTCGTGATTTTGTATTTTGAAATCGTCTTTCCCTAAATTCATTAATATGACCTTGATTTCCCCTCTGTAATCAGCGTCGATTGTGCCGGGTGAATTCGGCAGGATAAGTCCCTGCGCGGCAAGGCCGCTTCGGGGGCGAACCTGCGCTTCATAACCTTCCGGTATTTCAATAATAATGCCCGTGGGGACTAAAAATATTTCCATCGGCTTGATGTTGATTGAAGTTTCAAGACAGGCATATAAATCGGCGCCCGCGCTGTGAAGCGTCTTATATTCCGGCAGAACAGCCGAATCCTTAATTATTTTTACGTTTATTTTCATTTTTATTCCTTCAAATTGATGAAATTATATATCTAAAACAATTTCCTTCAGTACTCTTTTCGGCACATGGTGAATGTTGTTATGGTCCCGCCAATATTTGACATTGCCTTCCTGCATTGTTTCTAGTTCAACTTTTTCAACCGGCTTTCCCAGCGCGATGACGACAAGAATCTCAAACCGGTCCGGAATATTGAACCTGTCAAGCAATAATTCCTTATTAACCGTTCCAATAATGCATCCTCCCAGGCCTTTTTCAACAGCGCCCAGCAAAATAGTCTGCGCCGCAATTCCGATATCGATATTGTATGTAGTGGTTATATCCCGGTCGCCCAGAATAATGATGTAAGCGGATGGCCTTTCTTTTTCTTCAATATCTATTCCGCCGTCTTTTAAATAACCTGCCCACTTTAGAGCGGAAAAGATTTGGGTATTCCTTTCGGGATTATTTGATATCATATACTTCAGGGGCTGCAGGTTTCTCGCCGAAGGCGTCATTCTTGCCAGATCAATCAGTTCGAGCAATTCTTCTTTTTTTATCACATGGCTGTTATTATAGCGCCTGTAACTTCTGTTTTTTAATACTAGTTGTCTCAGCATAAACAACCTCCGGAAACATTATTTATTTAATTTTAACCAGTAAATTATCAATAAGCCTGGTAGAACCGATGAAAACGGCAAGCGCGATAAGAACATTACCGTTTATTTTATCAGCATCTTTCAGATTTTCAGGATCAGTTATGGATATATAATCAATTTTTGCTTTGGGGATTTCTTTCATTATAAAATCCCGCATTGATTTAATAATTGGGCTGGATTTAGTTCCGCCGTCTAAAACAAGCTTTTTTCCGAGCTGAAGTGATTTATTGAGAGCTGATGCCTGTCTTTTCTCGTCATCAGATAAGTATTTATTTCTGGAACTCATGGCCAGGCCGTTTTTTTCACGGACAATGGGTATCACTTTTATTTTTATCGGAAAATTAAGGTCTTCGGTCATTCTTTTGATAATCCGGGCCTGCTGGAAATCTTTCTGTCCGAAATAGCTAATATCAGGCATAACTATATTGAACAATTTTGCCACAACAGTCGCAACACCCTGAAAATGACCGGGGCGTTTTAAGCCGCAGAGATGGCAGGGCAGATTTTTTAAATCAATAAAAGTTTCGAAATGATCGCCGTACATATCTTTAACTGAAGGGAAAAATAGAAAATCCGTTTTTTCATTTTTTAACAGCCTGCAGTCGTTTTCAAATGTCCTGGGGTACTTGCCAAGGTCTTCATTCGGGCCGAATTGGATGGGATTTACAAAAATACTGACAACAACAATATCATTTTCTTTCCTGGCCGCTTTAACCAAGCTGATATGGCCGTCATGAAGAGCGCCCATTGTCGGGACAAACCCAATCTTTTTGCCGGCAGCCCTGCTATGAAGGGAATATTTCTGCATATGAGCGGGTTTATTGATAATTTTCATGAAGAAGAGGGCCTCTTATTTATTATCTCTTTTACTGTTTTTGTTTTTTATGGCAGCGGCGATAAATGAAGTAAAAATAGGATGAGGTTCAATCGGTGAAGATTTAAATTCGGGATGGAATTGCCCGCCCAAAAACCAGGGATGGCCAGGCAGTTCTGACATTTCCACCAGTCCAGACTCCGCATAAGCGCTGAAACAGAGGCCGTTTTTTTCCAGCACTTCTATATATTCAGGATTGACTTCATAACGGTGGCGGTGCCTTTCTTCGATTTCCTCATTCTGATATACTTCAAAAGCGAGAGTTCCCTTTTTTATCTTTGATTTTGCGGCGCCTTTCCTCATAGTGCCGCCCATATATGTGATCCCTTTTAAGTTTGCCAGAAGCTCTATGACCGGGTCTTCCGTTGTCGGATCAAACTCGCGGGAGTGCGCATTGGTAATGCCGCAGACATTACGGGCAAATTCTATGACCATACACTGCATGCCGAGGCAAATGCCTAAAAACGGGACTTTATTTTCCCTGGCATAAGTAATTGCCTTGATTTTTCCTTCAATTCCCCTGTTGCCGAATCCTCCGGGTATTAAAATACCATCAACATCATTGGCGATAAAACTGTGATAATCGATAAATTTTAGTATATTTTTGACTCTTTTTTTTTCTTCATCTGTTATATCATCAAAAAGCTCAAAAAAATTCGTCGTTGAATCTTTTTGGTAAACACTGCACATAAATTCCCTGTCCGCCTCGTTTGGGATCCGGCAGAGTATGGAATTATCGAATTGGTCGACAAGGGCTCTTTTTAGAAGACCGTCCTCAAATATTTCGCCTTCATAATTTTCCGAATCTATTTTCTTTACGTTGACTCGTACTTTATTCGCGATGCCGCCATGAGTCAAAGCGGCGTCAACGCTCTTATATGTGTCTTCCAGGTTGACATATTTCCCGACAAGGGCGATGGTAACGGATTCCACGGCATTATTGCAGATGTCGACCATCTTTTTCCATTTTGCCAAGTCCGGTTTCCTGTAAGGAAGGCCCAGTTTTTCCAGTATCATTTTATCCGCGCCCTGCTGATTAAAGATCAGCGGGACTTCGTGGACTGTGCCTTTGACATCAACTGCGGAAAATATGCAGTCTTCGTCTATATTACAGAAAAGGGCCATTTTTGTTTTTACTCCGGCGGGGAGCATTTCCTCAGATCGGCAGAAAATGAAATCCGGCTGGATCCCCATTGACATGAGCTCCTTAACTGAATGCTGAGTGGGTTTTGTTTTAAATTCACCGGAGCCTTTGATTGTCGGGACCAGTGTCAGATGGGCGAATTTAACATTCCCCTTCCCTTCTTCAATTGTAAATTGACGCACGGCTTCAATAAAAGGCAGGCCTTCAATATCTCCGACTGTACCGCCCAGTTCAACGATAATGATGTCTGAGTTTTTACCTTCGTCCAGCATTCTGATTCTTCTTTTTATTTCGTCGGTGATATGAGGAATAACCTGCACAGTCTGGCCCAGGTAATCCCCTCTTCTTTCCGCATCAATCACATTTTGATAGACCTGACCTGTTGTCAGGCTGGAGAGTTTTGATGTTTCCACTCTGACATACCGCTCGTAATTACCAAGATCGAGGTCAGTTTCAGCGCCGTCGTTGGTCACATAAACTTCGCCATGCTGATAGGGGCTCATGGTGCCGGCATCGACATTGAGATAGGGATCTATTTTCATCATATTAATCTTGTAGCCTGCGGCTTTTAATAGAACCCCTATGGATGCTGCCGTGATACCTTTTCCCAATGAAGAACATACTCCGCCTGTCACGAAAATATATTTTTTAATCCCCATATCTTCTCCTAAAACACAATAATAATATTATCTTAATTTTTTAGAAAAAGCAAAACATTTGTCGATACTATGATCAAGTGCGGATTTATTATTTTCTCATTCAAAAAAAACAATAGTTATATTCACAAAAATATAAAATACCGAAATATTTTCATAATTAATTAAATTTATTTATAATAATATATATTGACAATTGAATTCTGCATCTCAAAAAGGAAGGCTTATGATCTTTAAGTTCACTATATCCGGGAAAGAAGAGGAAGTTGTTCAATTTGAGAAAGAACTTCTGGATATTTTAATAAAAATAGCAGGAAGAGAAGGAATGACAGCTCATGAAATTCATTTTTGCGTTCATGAGGCTATATTAAATGTCATACAGCATACATATAAGTGGAATCTCGATCAGCCAATTGAAATCCGTATTGATGTTACAAAAGTTGATTCTTCTCAGCAAATCCTGGAGATCTTCATTAAGGATTTCGGCCCGCCAATTGATAAACCAATTACTCCACCGAAGCATATCGGACAATTTCAACTCAGAAAGAGGGGTCTCTATATGATCAGTAAAATAATGGACGAATTCATTGTTGAACCTCAGGAAAAGGGCGGTAATGTTACTTATATGAAAAAAATAATGGCATAACAGAATTAAAAAACCGGGGTGTATAAAATTGGATGGTAAATTAACTATTAAAGTATCTTTTTATAATGATATTATTGCTATAGTTAATATGTGCGGAGAATTAACGGTTTTTGTCCAGGAATATGATTTACTGTTTAAAGAACTGCTGGCATATATTAAAATGGGCATCTATCGTTATATTCTTGATTTGAACGGGCTTTCATATATAGATTCTTCAGGAATCGGTGTTATTATGAGACTGGCTACAAGTGCTTCAAAACATGCATCGGTTATCTGCATGATATGTGAACAGCCTCAAATTCTTAAAATATTATCAATTTCAAACGTTGACAAAATAGTTCATTTTGTTAAAACTGTAGAAGAAGGCATTTCTTATTATAAAACCCGCGATCATCTGGATGAAAGAAAGGGACAACCTGCCTAAAAAAAATCAAAATTTATCCGAAAATATAGAGACGGCCCGCTTGTCTGGAGGTTGTTTATTATGAGAATGTTTTTTTCTCTCATTTTCTTTATTCTAACAGCTTGTTTTTCGTCACTTTATTCTTTAAAACCGTTTACGACCCTCCAATCAATGATTCTTGAAAGTCAGGATATACAGATTTACCAGAAAGAAAATATCAGTTTGAGAAAAATTAATCAGAAATATGCTTTTCAGATTGATGAAAATATTAATCCAAACATCAGTTCTTTTGATCTGTATCTTGATTTTGACAGTCCTTTGAATAATTTATTGAATTATAAAATAATTTACTCGAAATTTGAACTGAATAAATATCAAAATATAAACGGTGATTTTTCCGGAAAATTTTATTTCTCAGATAATTACATTTCTCTCCTGCCGATGCCCGGCTCTATTTTTGCTCCCGGCAATATAACAGGCAGTTTTTCTGTGGATTTCTGGCTTTATGTTTATAAAAACTATGATAATCAATATATTCTTAAATATATTGGAAATAATCTTTCTAATGAAAAAGATAAAAATATATACGGGTTTTCAATTTATATTAAAAACAGCAGAATTAAATATGAATTTGATAATTTTTTCTTTACAGAAAATAATGAATCTGTTTCTTTAGATTTAAATGAAGAAGAAAAAATAGTCTTAAATAAATGGGAGCATCATGCACTGACATTTGACATTAAAAATGGTAAAATTGCGGTTTATAAAAATGGGATTGAACAAGATGTAAAATGGGTAACTGAAAAGAGAGAGCCTTTATCAGCGGTTTTGACCCCGCGGATTAAGGAAGAACTGAGTGCCCCGATATTAATAGGAAAAGACGCCTTGTTTTCCATTGACAACCTTAAAATATCAAAGGGAGTTTCTTCCGGCTTTGATCTGAAAAAATTTAACAGTAAAAACGCCTTTATTATTACAGATGTTTATAAATATTCAGAAAATAAAGCGGCCTTAAAAAAGATTTCTTTCCAGTCTGAGACGCCTGATTATTCCTATATTAAATATGCGTACCGTATATCAGACAGTTATTTCCTGCCCGGAAATACGAGCCTGAAATGGGTTTATCTGCAGAATGGCGCAGAGGCCTTTCCATCAGGGTTTGATAGCGGGAAATATATTCAATTTAAAATTATGGTTTATCCATATGAAGACCTGGATAAGGAGATTGATGTTTATTCAATAAAGTTTGATTATTCTATTGATAATTCCCCTGACCAGCCGCTTATTGTAAACACTGTACCGCTTGATCAAAAAGTACAGATTACATGGATTCCCTCTCCGGAGGATGACATTGCCGGTTATGAAATTTATTACGGAAACAGAATGGGGGATTACATCTGCGATGATGCCCTTGAAGGAAAATCGCCGGTTTATGTCAGTGCCAATGAACCGGGAAAGATCAATCCGATGAATTTCAGTCTCAATGGCCTGGTAAATGAGAAACCTTATTTTATTTCTATTCGTTCTATTGATAAAAACGGGCACCGGAGCGCTTATTCAAAAGAAGTATACGCAAGGCCAAGCTCCGTATACAACAGCGATAAATACAGTATTGACAGATAATTTTATTTAAAAACTATTTCCGTTCCGATTCCGGCGTCGGTAAGAAGTTCCAGGATCAGCGAATGCTCGATTGTTCCGTCGATGATATGAACTTTATCTACGCCGCTTTTCACGGCATTTACAGCCGAGTCGACCTTTGGAAGCATCCCTTTATTGATAAGACCTTCTTTTTTTAATTTATTAATGCCGTTTTCATTTATTGAAGGTATAAAAGTGTTTTCATCTTTTAAATCCCTGTAAATACCTTTGATATCTGTCATATAAATGAGTTTTGATGCTTTGACACTGACGGCGATTTCTCCCGCCGCCGTATCCGCGTTGATATTATATGTTTTTCCGTCTAATCCGATGGCAACAGGCGAAACGACAGGGATATAGCCTTCATTTGTTAAAGTAAAAAGCAGCTCGGGATTTACTTTTGTAATGCTGCCCACCTGGCCGAGGTCAAGCTTTTTATTTGTATTATCTTCTTTCTTTTTTGCCATGATGAGATTGCTGTCTTTACCCGAAATACCGACGGCTTTGCCTCCGTTTGAGTTTATAAGGGCCACAATTTCTTTATTAATCAGGCCGCTTAATACCATTTCGGTGATTTCCATGGTTTCCTTGTCCGTTACCCTGTGCCCCTCAATGAATACCGCTTCTTTTCCAAGTTTTTCCATCAGGGATGTAATATGCGGGCCTCCTCCATGAACGACTATGATATTCAGGCCGATTAACTTTAACAGGATCAGGTCCTGGATGACTTTTTCCTTCAGGACAGGGTCTTCCATCGCATTCCCGCCGTATTTGATAACGACGGTCTTTTTATAAAATTCTTTGATATAAGGCATGGCTTCAATAATTATACGGGCTTTTTCGATATACTTCTGCATACTTTAACTCCCTTTTCTAAAAAAAGGACACGGAAATTCCGTGTCCAGCAAAATTCGGGGTGGTGAGATTCGAACTCACGGCCCCTACCACCCCAAGGTAGTGCGCTAAACCAAACTGCGCTACACCCCGATAAAAAGTATAATTGTTTTTCATGTTATTTCAAACAAACATCAAGAAATCCAACAGAATATTCTAATTTTTATACCATCAAAAGTCAAGTAAATGTCGAGCCTTATTGAAGGTGTGGTCAAAAATTCGATAATAGTATAATTTGTTTTTACAAGCAGTTGATATAATAATCATTGCTTTTTACGTATATGATTTCAGTGTTAAATATAGAAGCCGTCCCTGATTATCCTGATAACTAAGGAAATCCTTATTTATCCCGGAGTTCGGCCTGGATTTCCGCTTCGCTTTTTCTGAGATAAACGGGAAGGATGGAATTAATTTCAAATGAATGTCTCTTTTCAGATTGAATACATGCCAGATTACAGATTGTAAAACCCGAGATAACTTTATCTATAATTAAATAGCACTTCTTGCCTGATATTTTATCAAACATTGAAGAGTACCTGGCAAGACCATCGCCTGTAAACACTATATCTTTTTCTTTACGTTTTTTGATAATCTCCAGAAGAGTTTCCGGCTCAATATCATAATCTTCTGATATTCTCTTTTCCCTGCTGAAAAGCGCCGAAAAAACCTTGTTCATTCTCGCGTCGATAAGAGGCACTATAAGCGAGGATTCGTTTAAGAGCGGTAAAGGCAGTGAATGAACCAGTAATTCCAGGGAAGATAATCCGATAATTTTCTTTTTTAATGTCCAGGCGATTGATTTGGCGGTCGCAATACCGATCCTCAGGCCTGTAAATGAACCAGGACCTATTCCTACGGCAATCAGATCGATTTCCGCTATATTTCGTTTCAATATTTCAAATCCGGAATGGATTGCATGGAGCAGTTTTTCTTCCTGGCTGAATGGGGCTTTCAAATGCATTTCCAGCTGATAATCCTGAGGCTTGTTATTTTTAGAATCGGTTTCATTTAAATGATCAGGCCCGGAAAAGCTTATTCCGATTGATGTATCAGATAAAAAAGAAGTATCAATACCTAGAATATGCATAATTTTTATCCCGGTTTCTTTTTTGAAAAAATTGATAGAGTTGTATCTCCGTAATGCTTTTCAGTAACAAAAAACGGATATTGAGAAAAATTATTTTTATTGGCATGCTCCAGTATAAACAGGCCGTTTTTCTTTAAATATAAAAAGCATATAGAGTGCAATTCTTCAAAATGATTTTCAATGTCCCTGTAAAAAGGATCCGCAAAGATGATGTCAAAAGGTTCAACAGCCGTTTCTTTAAAAAGCTCATCCAGCTGAAGGACATTGTGTTTGATTGTCCGGTATTTCAGCTTATCATTAACAATATTGTCCACGTTTTTCTTCAGGAACATATAGTTTTTAGAAGCGTCTTCCACAAAACAGGCAAAGGCCGCTCCGTTACTGAGGGCTTCTATGCCGATAGCGCCGCTTCCGCAGTAAAGATCGAGGAATCGCGCATCATGAACAATGTTTTGAATGATATTCATTACCGCCAGCCTGACTTTATCCGTAGTCGGTTTAATGCCGGATTTTGGAATGAGGAGCGGCTGTCCTTTAAAGATACCTGAAGATATTTTCATCAGCTATACTTCCTGTATGATCGTACCGACCTTTTTGCCCAGGATCGCGTTTTTAATGTTTCCTTCGTCAAAAATATTCAGGACCATAATTGGGAGATGATTGTCCATACAGAGCGTGATTGCGGTAGAATCCATGATTTTAAGCTGTTTATCAAGAACTTCCTGATAGGTGATTTTTTCATAACGAACGGCGTCCGCATGCTTTTTTGGGTCCTTCGAATAAACCCCGTCGACTTTTGTGGCTTTCATCATAATTTCGGCATTGATCTCTATTGCCCTGAGAACAGCGGCCGTATCGGTTGAAAAATAGGGATTACCGGTGCCTCCGGCAAAAATAACGATCCGGCTTTTCTCAAGATGGCGGATTGCCCTGCGTCGGATGAATGATTCGGCGACAGATGTGACATTGATGGCGGATTGGACGCGTGTCTGAAGATGGAATTTTTCTTCTAAAACCGACTGCAGCGCCAGCGAATTGATGACAGTAGCCAGCATTCCCATATAATCGGCAGTGGTCCTGAGGACGCCGAATTTATCCGCCTCAGTACCCCGGATGATATTGCCTCCGCCGACAACAACGCCGATGGCGGTTTTCAGGCTTGAGGCGTCGGCAATCTGCTTGGCTACTTCGCTGATAGCGACATAATCAAGGCCGCCTTTTGTTCCGCCGAAAACCTCGCCGCTGACTTTTAATAAAACTCTTTTATACATAAGCCACTCCTTAAAAGAAAGGAATGCAAAATAAAGGCGGGTGTTTAGCCCGCCTTTATCGTAAAATTCATAATTAGAGAGAAACCCTTACAAAGGAATTGACTTTAAAGGGAACCCCTTTCGCTTTTTCAAAATCATCAAGGACCTGTTTTACTTTCTTTTCTTCATCAAATATATAAAGCTGCTCTAAAAGGATGCTTTCATTAAAAAACTTTTCCAGCTTTCCTTTTACTATAGTTTCAATTATCTTGTCCGGTTTACCGGTCAGTTTTGCTTCTTCCGTAAAGGCTTTTTTTAATTCTTCCAATTTATCTTTTGGAACAGAATCCGCGTCTACTGAGATAGGGTTCATCGCGGTTATCTGCATCGCGAAATTCTTCATCATCTGGTTTGTATCGTCGTCCTTATTACTCACTCCAAAATCAGCTACAACGGCGACTTTTGTTTTAAACATATCCCTGTGTGTATAGGGATATAATTCGCCTTTAGCGTCGATGAATTTCCAATCGCTGATCAGTATATTTTCGCCGATTTTAGCGATAACGTTCCTGCGGAGCTCTTCGAGATCGGCAGGCAGCTCTTTTGTTAACGGGTATTTCTTCTTAAAAATGAGTTCCAGCGCTTCGCTGACAAACTTATTAAAATCGTCTGTTTTTGCCACAAAATCGGTTTCACAGTTGATTTTGAGCACAAGGCCTTTTTTTCCTTCGATTTTTAAAACAACTATCCCTTCATTGGCGGCGCGGCCCTCTTTTTTATCGGCTTTGCTGAGACCTTTCCTTTTCAAGATCTCTACAGCCTTTGCCACATCGCCTTTTGTCTCTATAAGGGTCTGTTTGCAGTCAACTATACCCGCGCCGGTTTTTTCCTTTACTTCTTTTATTAAACTTGCGCTGATTTCCATATTAGCTCCTTGGTTGATACAATATTCATTATTAACCTTTAACTCTAGGAATAAGGATAATAAGCAGTAATTTTATATCTTTTTGATAAGATCGTCTTCGATTTCTTCAACTTCTTCGTCTAATTCCGCGGCGGCAGGCTGGTCTGTCGCGGCCGCTTCTTCAATTTCTGTTTCAACATCTTTCTTGGCGGCATAAGTTGATCCTTCAATAACAGCGTCGGCCATTATGGAAGTAAGAAGTTTTACTGAACGGATTGCGTCGTCGTTACCCGGCACGATATAATCAAGCAGATCGGGATCACAGTTGGTATCGGCAATACCGAAAACCTTTACGCCCAGAGCTTTCGCTTCGAGCACGGCATTGATTTCCCTTTTAACATCCACAATCCACATGGCGTTAGGGATCTTTTTCATATCGCGGAGCCCTTCATAAAAAGACTTCATCTTGGTGATTTCCCTTTCGATTTCAAGGGCTTCCCTCTTGGATATGGTTTCCCTTTCGCTTTCCAGCTTTTTCTCAAGTCTTTTTAATTTATCAATACTTCGCTTGATTGTTGAATAATTTGTCAAAGTCCCGCCCAGCCATCTTTTAGTGACATAGGGCATTCCGCATCTTGCGGCTTCCTCAAAAACGGAGACCTGGGCCTGCTTTTTTGTTCCCACAAAAAGAACATAGCCGTCCTGTGTAATAATTTCTTTCATCGCGGTATAAGCTATTTTCAATTTTTCCATGGTGTGCCGCAGATCTATGATATAAATCCCGTTCCTTTTCATGAAAATATAAGGCTTCATCTTGGGGTTCCATCTTTTAGTCTGATGGCCGAAGTGAACACCTGCCTCAAGCAGTCCGCTCATGAGCTCTTTTTCATCGTAGATTATACTTGCCATATATCCTATTTTGCCTCCATGAGGATTTTTTAGACATTTAATTTAAGAAGAATAATAAAATCTGTCAAATTTTATCGCAGTATCTTCCATACAATCTGTAAAATAAACGAAAATCAGGGTTTTTAATCGCGTTAAGGAAAAAAGAAGCGCTTATTTCCTCCGGGTTGCATATTGAATAAAAATCCATGATGCCGCGGGTATTGCCGCCTATTTGATCTGAAATCTCATATGGGGACGCAATGACATATTCGGAGCCGTTTTCAATTAAATTAGAAATGACCCCTTCGGAATAGAGGCCGGTTAAACAGCAGTTCAGGAAGGCCAGATGGAGATTGTCCGTATTAGGGATTTGATCGGTCAACGCATTATTGATATTCAGCATTCCTTTTTGATCCTGGATTTCTCCATGGCCGCAGAAATGAAGAAGATGTGAATTGCGGAGATTGTATTTATAATCCTGATAATTGTTATCGGAGTATGTTTCCACATTGAACCTCTTATCCATAAGCTTTTTAAGTTCATTGATTTCAGAAGCGGAATTTTTTATCTTTTTTGAATATATAATAGTCATATTGCCGGCTTCTGCAGAATGTCTTTTATGATCAGCGGGTATCAAATACCGAACTAAAATTTTATCAAGAGCCTCAAAAGGTATAAAAACACCTTTGCCGTTCCAATATATATCAATTAAGCTGCATTCATTGTTTTTTAAATCTTTTTTTGTGAGCGGTATATTTATTTTTTTAAATAATTTGTCAATAAGTTCCTGCAGGACACTTATTTTATCTTCTATCCGGGCCTGATTTTTAATGCAGATATCAATTTCATTCCGGAGCATGAGAAATTCGTTTTGAAGCTTTATCCAATCCGGCCATTGCATATAACTTTCAATGAATATTTTTTCCGGGATGTGTGAATAAATAAATCTTATATAAGAATCCTGTCTGGCTTTTATATTAAGAAAGGGCTTAGGTTTTTCCAGATTATCACTTAAAGAAAGCCATGCGTCAAATACGCTGTCCGGGACATTGTGGTTATGTTCCTGCAGAAAGAGAGTCTGGGAAACAACAGGTTGAACCGGTTTTCTTTGTGTTTCAGTTACTTTTATTGAAATTGTATTATTGATGTTTTTGCTTTTTTCTTTTTGAACATTTGATTGTTTAAACTGGTTATTATAGCCAGCTTCTATAAAGTATTTTATGACTTCATTTTTATGAAAAACGGCTATATATGAGCCCTTTTTTAATGATTTTTCAAGTTTGGCAGCCAGGTTTGAATTAATGAGAAGTTCTTGATTTTGATATTGAATATCCTGGGAATTTAAGCAAAGCATATAAAATTAAGGGGATTTTACTACAATAACTTGCGACTGATTGATGTTTTTAATTGTCTTCGGACTGGCGAATAACCGCGCGGCATCCTTATTATTGAGGATAAAACTTGTATTCATTTTTCCTGTGATATCATAAGGGATTGTGTAGAAAATCCTTTCCCCGCAGCGGGGCGATTGAAAAGCATAGTTCAGGCTGGTCGTGTATTCACAGACGCCGTATTTTTCCAGATATATTTTATCCACAGTTTCAGGACCGTAGAGAAGAATGCCGTCTTCGTCGAAAATTCTCATCTGTATGCTGGGATTAAAATCCTTATAAGTGAGCGTATCGATGATCAGTCCGTCGAAATACTCTACTTCCTTTGTTTCTGATTGAACATAATTTGTCAGTTCTTTCTTTTCAAAATCACGGAAAAAAATATTGGCAATGCCGTTTTTCCCGAAAAGACTTAATTCTACCATGCCTAAAACCGTTTTTCCTTTCTGGATCATAGGGTAATAAACAGCCCTGTCGGCATAGGAAATGATTTCATACCGGACATCGCTTTTTATGGAATAATAATCTTTGAGAAGATAAAGGTCGGAAATACGCACATAACCCATTGCCTTGATAAGGTTCTGACGGAGCTCATCCTTGATAAGGGAATCATAGTTATTGACGATTTTTCCAATGTTGGGATTTTCTTCATTAATGGTTATTGAAACCTCAGTTCTGACTTTGCCGGTTGTCCAGTCTATGATGCTGTTGTAATCAGGCACTTCTTCTACAAGATCGATTTTCTGCTTTTCTTCTTTATCCCAGTAATCGCTTTTATTACGCTGAGCGGCCTGGAAAATTTGAGTCGAAATAAATAGAAGAATTATTAAACATGAGAAAAAACGGCAAGGCAATAAAATACCCTCAATTTTCATTTGTTATATTATAATAGATTCAATGATATTTCAAATTTTTCTTTATCCTCAATAGGAATATCTGATGTCGAAGGAGGAGAATTCGTTTGCATCTGTATCGGTAATCCGGTAAACCACATCTTCCACCCGGGCTGAAGACGGCCCTTTTTTTAAATAGAGAAGAAAATCATGTATTAATTCTTCTTCTCCGACAGCCACGGTTTTAACTCCGCCGTCAGGAAGATTTGCCACCCAGCCTGTGATGCCGAGGATCTCCGCTTTATCTATCACATAATAGCGGAAGCCCACACCCTGCACCCTGCCGGAGATTTCAGCCTCAATCCTTTTTAAAGACATAAAGATTTCCTTATCCTTAACGGGTTATAAGCGCCACGCACCCTTCAGAGAAGAAATTCGGAAACATCATTGACGATTGATATTTATTCCCTTTTATATAATTGGTTTTGATAATTTTAATCGATCTCTTTTTACAGAAATCTTTAAAATCAGATAATGTCAGCAGATGAATATTCGGCGTATTGAACCATTCATGAGGCAGGGTCTTGGATTTGGGCATTTTTCCGCCCATAAAAAGCTGGAATCGGATCCGATAGTAGCCGAAATTCGGAAAGCTGACAATTCCGTGTTTTCCTATTCTGAGTATCTCATCGATGAGGGCGTCAGGAATATTCAATTCCTGTATGGTCTGGCTGAGTATGACATAATCATAGGCTTTATCGCGGATATTATCGAATTTTTCATTAAGATTATGCTCTATAACCGGGATTCCTTTTTCAATACAGCTGATGATCCTGTTCAAGTCAATTTCAACACCCATTCCCTTGACTTCCTTATTATGAATCAGATAATTAAGAAGAGTGCCGTCGCCGCATCCCAGGTCGAGGACGCTGGAACCTTCTGCAATCCAATCCGCGATGATTGAAAGGTCAGCCCTGTTTGACAATAATGAGAGCATTTTTTTCATTTAGTTTTCCTCCGGGCCGTAGTTTTTTTCGAAAGTTGCGGATAAAAACCGGCGGATTATGGCCGCTTCAGTATCAAATTCGAGAAGGAAAGCGTCATGGCCGTAGGAAGATTCAATATTGACATAGGTGACATCTTTTTTCTGCTTCATGAGAGCGTCAACAATTTCTTTGGACTGATAAGGCGGGAAAAGCCAGTCTGAAGTAAAGGAAAGAACAAGAGTCCGCGTTTTCACTTTTTCAAAAGCCTTTTCCAGACGCCCTTTTCCATAAAACTGCGCGGCGTCAAAGTAGTCCATGGCTTTTGTTACATATAAATATGTGTTGGCGTCGAAACGCTCGACAAATTTGCTTCCCTGATAATCCAGATAGCTTTCCACCTGGAATTCATTGGAAAAATTATAACTGAAGACTTTTTTATCCTGCAGTCTCCTTCCGAATTTCTGATGCATGGATTCATCGCTTAAATAGGTAATATGCCCGATCATCCTTGCTATTGCCAGCCCGTCGGCGGGAATTGCCCTGCCGTAATAATCGCCATTATTCCAGCGCTTGTCGGAAATAATGGCGTTTCTGCCGACAGCGTTGAAAGCGATGCCCTGCGCCGATAAACGGCTTGTTGAGGCTATTATGATGGCGGACAGCGGGATATCAGGGTAACGTAGAATCCATTCGAGGGCCTGCATTCCGCCCATCGAGCCGCCGATGACTGTGAGAAGTTTGTTAATTCCCAGGTGATCTATAAGCTTTTTCTGGACTTTTACCATATCCCCGATCGTTACGACGGGAAAGCGGCTTCCATAAGACTTGCCGGTCGCAGGGTCTTTTGATGCCGGGCCTGTTGTTCCCATGCAGCCGCCGAGGATATTAGAGCAGATAATAAAGTATTTACCGGAATCAAGCATTTTTCCGGGACCGACAGCGTCGTCCCACCAGCCGGGATTAATATTGAGTTTTTTATTAATCCCCGCGGCATGGGCATCTCCCGATAGTGCATGGCAGATAAGAATGGCGTTGGTTTTATTCCCATTCAATTTCCCGTATGTTTCGTAGGCTATGGTAACCGCTCCGAACCGGCGGCCTGAATCAAGCTCAAGAAACTCCCCCTTTTTATCTGCAAAAGAAAAGTATTGAGTTTTAACTATACCGACTGATTTACCTTTCATTAACGGCATTATCCTCCGCAGTATCTTATTTATTATCCTGGATCATAAAATAACCGGTCACAAAAACAAGCGGCGCGTTGTAGTCTATCGCGTATTCATTGCACGAGAAAGAAACAAAACTGTCAAAATAGCCTTTAGCGCCCAGGCCTGACGGATATGTTCCGTCTTCGGCGCTGCTGTTCGGACCGCCGACAAGGAGGCCAGGCACTGGCACAAAGAGAGATTGCACGATCCGGTGATGAGGGTATTTAACGCCGTTGGAGCCGATTTCCGTGATGAAACATTTGCTGAGTGTATTAACGCCAAGAATGTAGTTCAGCTGCGACCTTGCCGCGTCAATATATTCCTTGTTAGGTAAAAACTGATTGGCTAAAATAAGGTTCATCGCGAAAGCCAGGTCAGTCTTATTTGACGCCCATTTGTATTCGGACCCGCCGAGAAAAACCTTATAGCCGTTTTTTCTGTAGTTCTTCATTGTCCATTCGCATGAAGACTTTACCAGAGCGAGAAGTTTTGTCTTGAGAGTTTTAGGCGTTTTATCCGCTTTCAACAGGGCATATATGGCGAGCGAGGATAAATCATCCCAGCTGATGGGGCTGTATTCCAGGAAACGGGGGGTATACTGCAGGGATGTCTTTAAATATTTGTCATTCCCTGTCATTCTGTAAGTTTCCGCGAATGCCCAATAAATCTCGTCATTCACGTTTCCCGTCAGATAAGCGCCGGTCTTGTCATTCATAGGCCAGAGTGTTTCACTCTTGTGTTTGATCAGAAAATTGATCGCGTTGAGCGAGGCTTTTTTCAGGACTTCAGCGTATTTCGGGTCGATTTTAGCGAATACCCTGTACGCTACAGCCATTGAACCGGCGTATATAGCGGTATCGGCGGTCCCTTTTTCATAGATCAGCCTCAGGCCGTTATCGTTCTGAGGAGGGATGTTGCCGGGAAAATCCTTTGTGTTTACTTTATGATAAACGCCGCCGTCCTTATCCTGCATTTTCAGCATCCAGTCCAGTTCATATTTGACTTCATTAATAAGATCAGGAATACCGTTGCCCGATTCAGGAATGTCCAGCGAGAAGTTTTTAAAGGTATCCGGCGATATTTCATAGAGCATCAATAGCTCTGCGGTTGTGACACCGGCCGTCGCCATGTATTTGCCGTAATCCCCGGCGTCATGCCAGCCGCCGGTCGTGTTTACATACTGGTCCGGATTTTCATGGAGATATCCGTCTTTCAGGTGGCAGGCCGGATGAACGATTTTCGATATTGTGTCATTTATATCGATGCCGCATCTCTGCAGGTAGTATGAACGGGTTGTTGTATAAAAAAGTCTCTTCAGAATATCATCATTGATCTCAAAAGGATAGGAATCCTCAAAATCGGCGATTTTAATAATATATTTCCCGGTATTAGTCAGAGCGGTGAAATCACCGTAATAATTTGTATCGCTTGTTGAGAAATCAATAGATGGATCCGTTAATGTCCCTTTAAAGGCCACTTTTCCATCCGTTGTCATAACGGTAAAATCCTTCGAGCTTAGATTTTCTTCATTATCGGTCAAAACAAAGATCTTTTTGTCTTTCGGCAGATAACCCAGCTGGTTTACTTTAATATTTTTAACCGGGGTCAGATTGATGCCGGCGGAACTCTCCCTGGATTTTTCCAGTTTTTTATTTATGGCGACATAGTTTACTGTCAGATTCATTTCGCTCATCGTATTCGGGTCATATTCCAGGCTAATGCCGCCTTCGGTATCTGTCTGGTATTTATCCTCGCCCATTTTTATTTCACCCTGCCAGGGCAGTCCGTTAAACATGACATAAATCCTGTGATAGCGCGCGGTGCTGAAGCCTTCGGGCATCAGTATGAAAGTGCCCAGGAAAACTTTTGGGTCGGCGGATATGACGGCTTTTTTCCAGAATGATGGATTTACTTCAATTGCCGGGTTGTTTCCTGACCAGACAAGCCCGGTGACTTTATCCTTTGTTCCGTTCCAATCGTCACCGGCAAAATCTATCCATACCGGGTCGCCGTCTTTTATTTCAACAGGACCAAAATTCTTGAGAGGAATTTTCGCTTCTAAAATACAGCCGCTGTCATTCTTTATTACGGCAGTTTCCTGGCCTGTTAATTCCTTGTTTAAATCCCAGATCCATGTCTTTGCCTGGCCGGGCGTCAGGGCAATTCCGAAATGATGGTCCTGACTGGTCATATTGATCTTTTTCTTTTTATGAAAACCCAGGTAGACTTCAAGGCAGTCTCCCTGATTAATATTGCTCCCCTGGTACGGGTTTAAGCATGGAGTGCTGTCTGTTACAACAGAATAAAGATATAGATTTTCCTTATCAAAAAAAGCCCAGACTTTATAACCGGATTCACCGGCGTTTCTCCATTTGCCGCTTCTGATCTGAGTGTAGCTTTCCATGATGAATGGGACTGTTTTCGGCCAGTCAGCATTGTTCCCGTCAATTTTTACCTTAATATCCGGCTGATAATAAACAGGGAACTGGCTGTCTTCAGAAAATAACGCTGAAGCGCAAAAAGCGGAACATATCAAAAGCATCAAACCTATAAAACTTTTTTTAACAAAGGATTTCATATATTCCTCCTGGACTTTTTTGTTATTTATTTGCCTTATACTCTACAATCTTTATGCTGAGCTCCTCAAGCTGTTTTTCTATTACCTGAGAGGGAGTGTCGCTCATCATATCCTGGCCTTTCTGCGTTTTCGGGAAGGCTATGACATCGCGGATATTATAAAGGCCCTGGAATTCCATCACCATCCTGTCCAGACCGAAGGCCAGGCCGCCATGCGGCGGCGCGCCGTAACTCAACGCGTCGAGCAGAAAACCGAATTTTATCTTGGCGTCTTCTTCTGAGATATTCAGGATGCTGAATATTTTCTTCTGAACATCCTGATTGTGGATCCTGATGCTGCCGCCGCCGAGTTCGATCCCGTTCAGCACAAGGTCATAAGCGTCGGAGCGGACATTGCCGGGGTCTTTATCAAGCTTGTCCAGGTCGGCCACCTTGGGGGCCGTAAAGGGATGATGCACTGAATCCCAGCGGTTGTCATCCGTATTCCAGTCAAAGAGGGGAAAATCAACGACCCAGACAAATTCCATTTTCTTTTTATCGCGCAGGCCGAACCTGTCGCCGATGTTCAGGCGGAGGTTGGCAATGGAATCGTACACGACCTTTTTATTGGTATCGCCTATAAAGAGAAGTGCAAAGTCCTCTTTGGCGCCGGTGACTTTTATCAAAACCTTCTGCACGTCCGCGGAAAAATATTTGACAATATTGGATTCCAGTTTTCCTTCCTTGACGCGCATCCAGGCCATTCCCTTCGAGCCGTATTTGCCGACAAAAGCGATAAGGTCGTCCAGATCCTTTCTGGAAAGGCGGCTTCCTTCCGGCACCGGGAGGCATTTGATCATTCCGCCCGCCTGGGCCACGTTTTTAAAGACCGCGAAGCCGCAGTTTTTGACAGTTTCAGTCACATCGACAATTTCCATTCCGAAGCGCATATCAGGTCTGTCAATACCGTATTTGTCAATGGCTTCTTTGTATGTGATCCGCTTGATGGGGGTCTTGATTTTTATGCTGTAGTTTTCATCAAGGATGCGGGAAATCATTTTTTCCATTATAACGATGATATCGTCTTCGGTGATAAAAGACATTTCTATATCGATCTGAGTGAACTCAAGCTGTCTGTCGGCGCGGAGGTCCTCGTCGCGGAAGCATTTCGCGATCTGGTAATAGCGGTCAATGCCGCCGACCATCAGTATCTGTTTATAAAGCTGAGGCGACTGAGGAAGGGCGTAAAAATTTCCTGGGGCGAGCCTGGAAGGAACAAGAAAGTCCCGCGCTCCCTCGGGCGTGGATTTATTCAAAATCGGCGTTTCCACTTCCAGAAAGCCGTTCTCGTCCAAAAACTGGTGGACCGTATTGACAATTTTATGCCGCATATAAAGGTTCTGGTACATCTGGGGCCGGCGGATGTCAAGATAGCGGTATTTAAGCCGGACTTCTTCGCTCAATTCCTCCTGGTCGATCTGGAAAGGAGGCGTCTTTGATTTATTGAGCATGTCGATTTTATCGATCTTGACTTCATATTTTCCTGTCGGGATCTTCGGGTTGATATTTTCCGCTGTCCTGAGGAGGACAACGCCGCCCGCGGAAATCACATCCTCGCCTCGGACTTTCTTCGCGATCTCATGCGCGCCGGGATTCGTCTGCGGGTCAAAGACAAGCTGGATCAGCCCGCTTCTGTCGCGGACGTCCAGGAATGTCAGCCCGCCGTGGTCCCTGTAATTCTGCGCCCATCCGTTAATGACAACCCTTTTGCCGACAAGGCTGTCTTTATTGACCTCGCCGCAGTAAAGCGTACGTTGCTGTTCTTTTGTAATCATAAGTCCTCCGAAAATTTAATTATCCTGTACTGAGCAGATTATTTAACCGCGCCTAAGGGCGGTTTTCACATAAAAACAGCTCAATACGTAAAATGAAATCGGTATATTTTAGAGGAAAAAGAAAAAACTATCAAGGCAGGGGTTAAATTTATGATAATAAATAAGTGCAATTAAATTTAATAATCCAGCCACTTCTTAAACCGGATGCCTATACTGAGAAGAATAAGCGTTATTCCCGCAATAAGGCTTATTATGATCGCGCCGGATGGGTTCGCTTCGACGGCCGTCCTTTTGAGAATGATGCCGATGAAAGCCCAGATAATGACAAGACTGTAGGGAATATCATTCCGCCTGAATAACATTGTCATTGTTATCAAAGTAACTATTATAATCATTGCGGCAGTCCAGAAAACCTCGGTCAGCCCGAAACGGTCCCAATGGATATTGACTAAAAAAGCTGACGCATTGGCGACGAGCGCGACGGAAATCCAGCCTATGTAAACACTGAAAGGCAGATGCACCATATATTTTTCACCTTTTGATCCGGAATTTATCCCGATATTCAGACGTAAATAAATAATGAGAAGGCAGATAAAAAGAAGTATCATAATGAAGAGGGATAAAAGGACCTGCTGATAATGCCATGCGAATATCCAGGCCATATTTAATATGGAAGCGAAGACAAAAAACCATCCGATCTTATCTAAAAAAGGCATGTTTTGCGCGCCTTTTTTAAAAAGGTCTCTGGCCTGGTAGATGGAAAACAGGAGAAGCAATATATAGATCACTCCCCAGATAGAGAAAATCAGTCCGGCCGGTACAAATAAATTCGGGTACATATCGGAAAGCGCGCCGGTGCTTTTTCCATTAAGAGGGAGTGTGACCGCGAGCGTATTAATTACAATAGTCCCTATAAATCCGAGGATATTCAATACCTGAATTAATTTTTTTGTTACAGGATTACTCATAAAGACCTCCGTCCATTTTAAAATTAAAAACAAGTTTTAGTCTAATAAAGATTTCAAAAAGCGCAATATTTATTTTATTACCATGGAATACTTCTGCCCTGGTACCAGAAATAGCCCGAATCTATTTTTGAAACGGCAAATGTGTATATATCCTCTTTTCATAACCGCCTCCCTTTATTTTTACTATGAAAACAAAGAAATCGCGGCCCCTGCGGCTGTCGCGTACGCGGCGTTTTCCGGAATGATAAAATTGATTTTATATACTTTTGATAATCCTTCGAAGATATTTTCAGCCGGGGGTATTTGGGCCGGTTTCCCGGTCAGGACAATATCATTCAGACCTGCGGACCTCGAAGCAAAAACAGCCATAACCCCTACTGCCTGGAAAATCAGGTTCATTATTCCCAGGGCATAATCATTCATTCCCGCTTTTTCGCTTATCCTGCCGAAATTGGAGGCTGTGGCGTTTTCCGGCAGGTTCCCCACTTTTTCTTTGGATATATCGCTGATGACAAGATCGATATTCCGGAGGTTCCCGGATTGCGCCAGGCTGATTATATGATCGATATCCGTACTGTTTAATATGCATTTTGCCAGGCCTGTCAATGTCCCGCCGCCGATGCCTGTGCCGCCCAGATGCGTAATATTTGACCTTTCCGCTTTTACTATGGCTGTTCCTGTTCCCATGCTGACTACTATTGCTTCCTTTTTATTCGATAGAAAGAGGCCGCCCAGGCCGATTGCCGTAAATTCATCAATCCTTGATACCGGAAGCCCCATCAGTTTTGAATCGATATAAGAAGCGCCGACGCCTGTGATGGCGATCTTTTCTATATCAGTAAGGGATAACCGGTTGGAATCAATCAGTTTGCCCAGCGCCGCTGAGGCGGAAGCCGCAGGATCGCCCGCGTTTATAGTCAGATATTGGGAAATTATTTTATTCTTCAGGCCGATTATTTTTGTTGTGGATCCGCCGATATCGATGCCTACAAACATAAACAGTCTCCGTTATGTTTTGATTTTCTCTCCATTGCCATTTATGATCTCTTTTAAAATATAATAAAATTTTTCCCTGGCGTGAATTTCAGTCCACGGCCTGTGGCCGCATTTTGCAAGAATAATATATTGGAAATCTTTTAATATTCTATTGAGTGGTTCAATGACGCCTTCCGCCGGATGCGGGTCATAATCCCCATGGATCGCGAAAACCGGGCATTTTATATTTTTCCCATATTCTAGAAGTGTCCCGCTTTTTCTGAGGCCGCTTGCCTCTTCCCAGATTTTTTCATAAATATCTTCCCGGAAAATGATATCATTTTGATTGAGATCTTTTTTTGACGGTTCAAAAGAATCAGTTATTGACATCAGTGCGCCGAATTCCCGTAGGATGGAATTTTTATTTTTAGATTCAGGACTGCTTAATTTTGATGAGAATAGATTTAACTTTATCCTGTCAACATTATTTAAACGGCTTATTCTTGTGTTCATTATGGTCTGCGTGTATTTTTCCTCAAACGGCCCGCTTTCCACAAGGACCAGTTGTTTAACAAGGTTATTATATTTTGAAGTAAAAATAAAGGACAGCCATGCGCCCCATGAAAAACCTATCAATATTACGGGATTATCCGTGTTTTTTATTATGACATCCTTTAATTCTTCCACCTGGCCCTGAATCGAATCGGCTGTCTGCAGAGGCTCCAGAATTCCCGCATAACGGGATAATTCCATGGCAACAGGCTTCAATTCACCCGCGGCGCCGGGGCCGCCATGGACAAGAGCGGCCTGAAAAGGCATTTTGCCGTATTTTCGTAAGTTTTTCATTATTCCTTATTGGTCAGATTGCTCGCCAGAACTTCCACGCTTTTAATAATACCCATATAGGCGTTTGATAAAATGATAAAGGAAAGACCGGGCCCTATTTTTGACACATCCTGTAGATTTGCCAGTATATAGACTTGAAAAAGCATGGTGATGGTAAAAACTATCATAAAGGAAAGCTTCGTGGCGACGCCGAATCGGTTCTTTTTCTTCATAAAGATGAGAAGGCAAATAAGATTGACGGCAATGACAAAAACTATTGCATTAAGATTAAAAAACATACCTATCATAAATATACTCCTTATTTAGTTTTAGGGCAGTTCCAAAAACCAATGTTTTTGGAACTGCCCTTTAATAATAGCGGTTCTTTTTAAAATTCATCAGGCCCGGGGTTCTTTTGTTCATGCCTTTTTGAAATTTGTCTTTTTAATGTTATTCTTTAATAAATTTTTAAATTCATCAATATCATTTTTATTTTGAAAATATTTTTGAGGCAATATAATAGCCTGATTCCCTGTAGAATAGATGAATATTATGTCTTTATGCTCAAAAGCCTTTGTAAAATCGTTCCATTTCATTAAATATGTCCCCCGGTCATTTTTAATATTGATCCCGTCATCGGCGGTAGTGTATTCGTTTTCCATTTTAAGCCTGCCGTTATTTTTATACATTCTTTTTACCCTGTTGCCTGTCGGTTTTTATAACATGCTTCATGGACATACGGCAGGGTTCCCGTTAAAATAAAACGGGAGAAAAAGATGGCAAGATTTGAAAAGAACAGCCTGGAGCAGGGTGAGTTCCTCGCGATCAATATAGGCGAGCAGTTTGATGAGAATTCCAGAGAATTTATACTAAAAGAATTCATCAAAAACCGTATTAAACTGGAGGATTTCGCGGCTTACTATAAGAACAACCATAGAGGCAGAGAGATTAAAAATCCTCGGGATGTGATCTGTGCGGTACTCTACGGTTACATTACGGGAAATCGTATCAGCCGAAAGATAGAAGATTTGCTGAAAAAACACATTGGGTTTATGTATGTTTCAAACCGGCTGAAAATTGACCATTCGGTAATTTGCGAGTTCAAGGTACTTTTTCAGGAAAAGATCGAGGAGTTGTTCAGCCAGCTTTTATATATACTCAACGAAATGGGGTCTATAGATTGGGACATGGTAGTGGGTGACGGCACAAAGATCAAGGCCTACGCGAGTAAGAATAAGAATGTGGGAAAGAAACATACCCGGAAGCTGATGGACACTTACCAGAAGATGGCGGAAAAGATTGTGAAACAAGACCTGGAACTGGAAGAATCTTACCGGGAAGGCAAGCTGGAGCAGCCTTATTACGAAGCGGAGAAGAAGCGGGTATCAAGGCGGAAAAAGATTTACGATAGTGTTTTGAACCAAATCGATGAATACAAAAAACAGGTAGAGAGAGGGGAAAAGACAGACGAAGAATTCACCAACCTGACTGATCCCGAAAGCAAGCTGATGTCTGGAAATCCGCATAGTGTGTTTATACAGGGATATAATTCGGCGATGATGGTCAGTAATAATGATGTGATTATAGATTTTGAAGCAATCACAACACCGGAAAAACAGCATACGGAAGAAATGGTAAAGAGGGTGGAACAGAAAAAAGCGGAATTAAAAGTTGATAAGGCTAGCAAATACCTTTTTGATTCGGGTTTTCAGGACATGGAAGAGACAATCCGGATGGTGGAGGAAGGAAAAGACCTTTATGTGGATACGAAAGAGCGGGATTTCAGTGATAAATCACAGAAGCGAAGAGACTTTAAACTGGAAAAGATTGATGACGAATATATCCTGGGATGCCGGGGCGGCCGTAAGGAAAATGGGTATTTAGATCGAAATAACCAAAGATATACATTTTTGTATTCACGGAAGGGCTGTGAAAGATGTCCATTTTTCAGTGAGTGTTATAAAAACATCAAACCGAAAACACAGCAAAAGACAGTAATTTTCAGTGAGTTTGAATTGAATAATCGGTCTAAGATTGATGCTTATTTAACAAAACTTTACAGCGAAGAAGGGCAAAAGATATACAACCGCAGGATAGGTAAAGAACACGTATTTTCAAACATCAAAACACAGAAGGGTTATGTTCAGACAGTTTACAGAGGTCAACGGAAAGTGAATTTGGAGCTATGCTGGGTATCCCTTGCGCATAATTTTATGAAATATGCCCAATATTTGAGAAAATAGAGAGGATTTTGTATAGTCTGAGTATCGATTATTCGAAATTTATTATTAAAATCAGCTAAGCTGACAAAATTTTTATTTGCCCGCTTATTGTAAGGGGCTGGTTTGACTCCGAAAATGAAATAACCGACAGGCAAGATGGAAAAGAAAATTATAATGAGAATAATGATAATCGCGGAACTCATTAAAAATGACAGGATAAGTGTGAATAATATTTCATTTTGAATATTGAGCCTTTTTCCGATTGATAAGCCCGTATTAATCATTAGAAAAGCGATAAACATGGCCATGAATTTGATTGAATAATTTTTCAGAGCATAATAGGCATAATATTTTTTAAAGTCATTATAAGTCAAACGCCCTTTTATAATCATTATCCGCTCCTTCTATTATATTCAGTTGTTATTACAGCATATCGCTGTATGAACCGGAGACGAAATCATTTTCTTCTATTTCAAACAAATTTAAGTAATAACGGCATTGTTCCATCAATTTCTCTTTATTTCTTTTGCCGGACCTGTCGATCACTTCGATCTCGATAAAACTTCCCAGGTCTTTAACATTATCTATGTGGAATTTAATATTGTCAATAAAATAAATTCCCCTTTTTTTATCGACGACTTTCATAATACCGAGCGAATCTTTTAAAATGCTTTTTAACGGCGATCCCGGCCCGGATTGATAAAGACTGTAATGCGATTCCTTCGGGCCCGCCTGATTGTTCCTTTCATAATAAATAAGGTTATTCTCAATATTTCCTTCCCTGAGCTTCAACCTGCCGTTCCGGACATTAAAATAAGTGTCGACCTGATGGTCCAGCCCTTTAAAATCGGCTTTTAAATTTTGAAGAATAGTCCTGACTTTTTCGGGATTTTTTGTGCGGGCTTTTATTTCAATGTTAAGATAGTCCATTATTTCCCCTTTATTTTCCAATAAATTTTAAATGGACCATGGTCATGATTCTCAATAGATCCGTCATTAAAGCGCCTATTTTTCCTTTTCTGTCCAGTTTCTTTCTGATATCCCTGAACATGGGGATTTCGTCGATCAATTTAATTCTTGGGTCCCAGGACTCTATTATTCCGGCTTTTTTAATTCCCCATTTCAGGATGGAAGTACTGTCCATACCGCCGTCTTGAATGACCTTTTTATTGGCGACTTTTACGCCCAGCGGGGATGCAGAATCGAAAAATACCTCGCTTTCAGGAAATAACCCCGCTAATTTGATGAAAAATTCCCTCATCTGCTTCTCTTCAAAATAATAGAAAACACCCATGGCAAAAAAGAAAACATTATCATTGATCTTCAATTTCTTAAGCCAGGCATCATCCAGAAATGAGGACGCTATAAATTTCCTTCTGTCGTTTTCTTTGATAAATTCACTCCTGAGCTTGATGACATCCGGCAGGTCAAGGTCATACCATAATAGGCGGCCGTTATCGACCCTTTCAAATGTGGTGTCGAGGCCGCAGCCGATGTTGACTATTGTTCCCCCGGAATGTTTTTCTAAAAATGCCTTGATTGCCCTGTCGGTATGAATACAGCGGACAATCCATTGAAGCCGGCTGATCTCACTCATATTGCCGGCTATCGTTGAAAAATCATAGTTAATTTTGTCAATGATATCAGCCGCTGTTTTGTCTATCAGCAGCGGGTCTTTTTTACGTGTTTCGGAAGCCCGTCCCCATAATGGGAGAAGCAAGGTCTTCTGAACGTCTTTGAGTTCCATCGCGATTTTTTCAGGCATTTTTATTCCTCCAAACAATTTCTGAAATAAAATTATAACCCGTTTTTATTTTATAAAATTCATTTAATATCTCAAAATCAATTAGAACTTAAGCTGCAGTATAGCTCTTTTCGGCAGTATGGACTTTTAAGGGGAAAAAGGCCGTTTTACTTTTTATATGATTTAATCCGCTCTTTGAAAACATATCTTTATACTCAGCGGTACTATAGAATCTTACATGCTCTTTTTCAATTTTTCTGGTATGGCTGTCAATCCATTTTATCAGGAAATTGTCCGAGGTCAAATCCAGGATGTAAATTTTTCCTCCCGGCTTTAAAACCCTGTGAACTTCAGCAAGGGCTTTAAGCGGATTCAGATAATGATGAAAGGAATTGGTGCAGATGATATAATCGAAATAATTATTCTTGAGAGGCAAATCCTCAGAACTGGCTTTATAAAAGGCGATGTTATCCAATCCCTGCGCGTTAATTCCGGCTTTTTCAACCATTTCTTTCGAGATATCAATGCCTATGAAATTTCCCCTGCCCTTCAGAAGTGAACACACATAACACACGGCCCAGCCGGTCCCGCAGCCTAAATCCAGAAAGTTTGAATTTTCGCGCAGGTCCAGCATTGAAATGACCATTTTCTGCATCAATCTGAAATAATCATGCTTTTTTTTATCAAATGTTCTTGCCCTGATATCCCATTTTTTTTCATTGGCCTTATCATGATTGTCCTTATTGATCATATTGCCTCCATTGTATACTGAATTGATTGTTGATATCGGCTATTATGCCCCGGCCGGTTAAATTAATATTAATGATTGGATCGATTTATTTCAATTTTGTAAATTCTTTATATCAATAGAGTTTCATTGTATAATCGAGCTGGTCTAACATTAAAACTTACCGCTGATAAACCCGATGAGAAGACCTCCGATAAGGCCGATTAAATTGATCGGCAGATAGGCGCGGGTTATGATGGAAGTCGGCAGGCTAAAGGAAAGGCCTATTAAGCCGCCTGTGACAATCGGCGGCATGCCGATATTTGCATTCGGTATAATAAAACCGATAAAAAACCGTTCCAGAAAAGCGCTGATAATGGCTTCCATGCGTTTGCGCTTATCGTCAAACTTCATCGGCAGCATGATCAACGCGTCAATCAGGCCGAAAGCCAGACCGCAGATCAAACCCAGTATTATATGATTCATAAAACCTCCCATAAATTAATTAATTTATTATGATGATTGCAATTTACTCTATTTATTAACTGTAAATGAAGTTGAATCAAGGACAAAAAAAGTAATTAATATTTTAGGTAAATTATTAACGAATCGCAAATTTTTTATTATCCATCATTGAATTATTTTTCTTTATTTCTATATCAATATCCGAAATTCTCTTTATAATACTTATATCAGGATTTTTTCACTCTCTCTTTGACATAACTGATTAATTTGACTAAAATACTATATTATTTCAACTTTTTTTAACAGTATAAAAGAGGTTTCTATGGAAACTGGCGCTCCCAATCCGAAAGAGTACATGGAAATTCCGGGCTGGGTATCCTATGATGAAAGGCAGAAACTGGAGATTTCAAACGACCTGGGAATTTTTGATAAGAATGAGCTTGCTGTATTCTTTGCCGTTGCCGAGTATGCCGACAAATACAAAACGTCCTATCTCCCTCTTCAGAATTTTTATAAATACCTCTATGAATATGGCCTTCGCACAAACGTTAACGCCTTAAAGGTCGAGGACAATATTGTCGCCCTTCTCCGGAAGGTTTATTATTATCTTCACAGAAAGAACTACTGCAAATCAGAGATGAATGATAATAAAATTACCGCTATTATACTGCTGGACCCCCAAAGCTTGAAGCCTGAAGAAGTGCAGAGTCTCCTGCAGAGGCTGAAAAGGGAATACGAACCGATAAAAGAGGATTATGACAAACCCTTCATTACCGGCGATTATGTGCCGAAAAGCGGCCTTTCCAGCAAAGTGATTACGGTTATATCAATCCGCGAATTATCCCAGCAGAGGATAGCCGAATTGATTAAAGGACCGCCTCTTACAAAAATCGTTTTTCCGTCAAATAATGATATTATATTACTGACGGAGGATCTGCCATACCTGCTTGATCTGGCTTTTGATAAACTGAAAAAGCACCTTTCAAAAAACAGGGATGTCAGCATGCTGGTTCTTTCCAAATTGAAACAGCAGTTTCAGAGCCTGGCGACTGTCAATAAAATGGATTCCATCATCAGATCAAGCAATATCGACCCGAAGCTCTGGGCCTCGCTGGCGACTGAAATTGTGAACATGTCGCTTTCAAGCGAGAAAGCCTCATCAATTTTTCAATCCAGCGAGATCGTAAAGTATATGTCGATCCTGAAAAGCGACGAGATCCAGAAGAAGTCGCATTCTGATAAATCCATAGAAGTCCTGCTGAAAATCATGGAAACATATCCCCTGCCTTTTTCCAAATCACAACTGCTTCAGATGCGTGAAAAACATGCCTACCTCAAGCTTCATTCTGAAAGGGACTATATCGACCTGGTCAATTATTTTATCAAGAATTATTCTTCGGCGGAGGCCGTTGATGTGCCGCCGCTTTTACTTCCGGTAAAGGTCGGTGAGGAACAAAAATACCTTCACAGGAACCACTTTCTGACGAATTTTTTTGAAAAACTTGATTCTATTTCTTATGAGATTAAAAAACAATTTAATGATAAAATGGACCAGAAGAAAGAGGCTTTCCTTAAAGACCCGCTGATGAGAAATCCGGACGTTTTTGATAATTATGTGGAGGAATATTTCCGCAAGCAGGACCCGATGATTGTGCAGTTTATTGAAAATCCTTCCCTCTTATATTCCCTGCTTTTATTCTACGGTAAAAATGAATCGAGGATCTCTTCGGAGATCAGCCGTTTTTTCTATTCCCCGGCCAGGGAAAATGAAGCGCCGCATAGAAGAAATATAAGCGATATTCTTCTGATCAGCTGGGAAAAAATGCTCAAAGAAGCCAGAAACAGGGTCCCTTTCATATATAAAATTCCCTTCATAGGCCTGCTCCTCAAATGGCTGAAAGGGTTCGGGAAATATATGGACAAAGCCGTTGAAAACCAGCTGCAGGAAAAGAAAAAGCAGCCCAAATTATCCCAGCTTCTTGTTGTAAAAAAGAAGATAAAAGCAAAGCCGGCCCAGGAACAGAAGGAAGTGCCCAATGTTCAGGAAGAAAAAGAAAAACAAAAAGCAAAAATGATACAGGAACAGATGATATCCCTGCAGAAAAAACTAATAGGCAATAAAAATCCGGATGAGATGCTCGCGTATTTTGAAGGTAAGTGGAACCGGACTATCAATCCTGAAGCCCGTCAGGAGAATGTCGAAATGATCAAAACAAAAATCCAGCACAGGCTCGGGTTTATGAAAAAAATTACCGCAGATACCGTCAGAAAGGAAATGTCAGATATGATGCGGACGGAGCCGGTTTTTAAGAAAGTTTCCGATATTGAATCCTTGAAAAAATACATCCTTCTCTTTATGACCAAATATTATACAACTAAATAATACACCCAAGTTTACATCCGTAAAAAATAATTTATTTTTTCTTGACATTTGATAATGCCTCAGTTATATTTATGCCATTATAGGGGGGTAGGGTATATGCAAGATAAGCCTGAATATACTTGTGAACATCATAATGATAGGGTGGCCCATCACTCTGAAGAGGTGAAAAAGGGCATCGCGAAGCGTCTTAATAAAATTGTAGGGCAGGTGCGCGGTATTGCAAAAATGGTGGAGCAGGATATCTACTGCGACCATGTCCTGAACCAGATCACGTCGGCCCAGGCGGCCTTAAACGGCGTCCGGACGCTCCTTCTGGAACTGCATATTAAAAGCTGCATTCTGGATCAGATAAAGGAAGGAAATACCGGAGTGATCGATGAGCTGATGAAAACCATAGGCAGAATGCATTAATTGAATAAACTAACTAGGAGGATCTTATGCCCGATACGGTTATCAGAAAAACACTTAACGTTGAAGGAATGTCATGTTCAGGCTGTGAAAATAAAATTGAGAGGGCCCTGAATAAAACGGATGGAGTCAAAAAAGTAAGGGCTTCTTCAGCAAGAGCCCATGTCTACGTGGAATATGAAGAGGATAAAGTTAACATTAATAAGATCAGGGATAAAATCGAAGCCCTTGATTATAAAGTAACCGGTGAAAAAGGAGCCCCGCCGGCCGGGACAAAAGACGATATCAAAAAATCGCTTCTGCAGGTGTTCGGGCTGGGCATCATCATATTCGCGGTCTATTTTATCCTGCAGAACACTATAGGGTTCAATTTTATCCCGAAGATCGACCAGTCCATGAGTTTCGGTCTCCTTTTTGTGACAGGTCTTTTGACTTCGCTCCACTGCATCGCCATGTGCGGCGGGATCAATATTTCCCAATGCATGACAGCCGGTAAAGACGAAGCGGCAGGGAAATTCAAAGGATTTCTTCCCTCCTTTCTCTATAATTCCGGCAGGGTTGTATCCTATACGGTCATCGGCGGGATTGTCGGCGCAGTCGGATCGGTCTTTAATTTTTCCAATACGGCGAAAGCGATCATCGCGCTCATCGCGGGCGTATTTATGGTCTTCCTTGGGTTAAAAATGCTGGGCATTTTTTCATTCCTGGATAAAATAAATGTTCGCATCCCGTTTTTATCAAGTACAAAACTGGCCGAAAAAGCCTCCGGCTACGGTCCGTTTGTTGTGGGCTTACTGAACGGCTTCATGCCGTGCGGCCCTCTTCAGACCATGCAGCTCTACGCACTGGGTACGGGAAGTTTTTTAACCGGGGCGCTTTCGATGTTCTTCTTCAGCGTCGGGACCGTACCGCTGATGTTCGGAGTGGGCGCGGCGAGTACTCTGATGAGCAAGAAAGTGACCGCGAATGTTTTCAAGATAAGCGGAGCTGTTGTGATGCTGCTCGGCCTGATCATGGTAAACCGGGGCCTGAGCTTTGCCGGAAAACCGGTGACTTTGGCATCTAACACAGGCTTTAAGGTGGCGCAGGTAGAGGGAAATACGCAGACCGTGGAAATTAAGGTCTCCCCTAACTCTTACGAGCCGATAGTCGTCCAGAAGGGTATCCCTGTCCGCTGGGTGATCCATGTCAGCGAGAGCGATCTGAACGGCTGCAACAACGCCATTGTGGTGCCCAAATATAATATCCAGAAAAAGCTTGTCCCGGGGGATAATATTATTGAATTTACGCCCCAGGAAGAAGGGACGATAGCCTATTCCTGCTGGATGGGAATGATCAAGAGCAGGATTGATGTCGTGAACAACATTTCAAAAGTTAAAATCGATACAGCTGATAATAAACTCAATTTAAACAGCAATACCAGCAATTCCGCCGGGGAACAGAACAGCTTCATTCCATCGGACAGGATTGCCGCGGCGAAAATTGAAAATGGTATACAGAGGATTGTTGTGAATGTGTATTCGTCCGGTTATTCACCCTCTGTGCTTGTCCTCCAGCGGGGTGTTAAAGCTAAAATCACTTTCAAGCCTGTCCAGCTGACGAGCTGCAACTATCAGATCGTTTTCCCCGAGTTCAACGGTTCCCTGGATTTAAGGCAGGGAGCTGTAGAAACTCCGGATATCCCTGCGACAGGGGATTTTACATTCCAGTGCGGAATGGGAATGCTGCATGGTTATGTCAAGGTGGTCGACGATCTGAGCAAGGCGGACCTGGCGAAGATCAGCCGTGATATTCCGCCTCAGACGGCCCAGGGCTCAGGCTGCTGCGGCGGCGGCGGAAATTCCGGCTGCTGCGGAGGAGCTAATTTATAAAGATGTTATTGATTTCAGTTCAATAAGTTATTAGATTTTATAGAGGGATAAAGTGGAAAAAAATATAAATCTGGGCATTACAGGAATGTCATGCGCTTCATGCGCGCTGAGAATAGAAAAAGGCCTTCTCAATCTGAAAGGAGTGAAGAGCGCCAATGTAAACCTGGCGCTGGAAAAGGCGTCTGTTTCTTTTGATGAGAGCGCCGTCGAGCTGAAAAAAATCGTAAAAAAGATCCAGGACCTGGGTTACGGTATAATAGAAGAGAGTAAAAACACCCGGTTTCTGACGGCCGATTTCAAGATCACCGGAATGTCATGCGCCTCATGCAGTTCCAGGATCGAAAAAAAGCTTTCCTCTCTGCAGGGTATAAAATCGGCGGCGGTCAATCTTGCCGCTGAAAAAGCACGAATCGAATACGACAGCCGCAAAATCCAGCCGCAGACCATGATAAAAGCGGTCCATGATCTGGGTTATGAAGCCGAACTGTTGGGTGAACAGGCGCAGGACAGCGAAAAACTGGCCCGCAGAAAGGAAATGAAACATGCCGCGATACTTTTTATTTCATCAGCCGTCCTTTCTTTTCCTTTATTCCTGGGAATGCTCTTCATGCTTTTTAAAATAGACTTTCCTCCTATACACGATCCGGTTTTTCAGCTTATCCTTGCGACGCCGATACAGTTTATCATCGGGTTCAGGTTTTATAAAAAATCCTTTTACAGCATCAAATCCCTCAGCCCGGGTATGGACCTCCTTGTCGCGATGGGAACCAGCGCGGCCTATTTTTTCAGTATTTATAACGCTTTCTTCGCCGGCAACAAAGAAAATCTTTACTTTGAAGCGAGCGCTATAATTATTACGCTTGTCCTTCTGGGTAAATACCTGGAAGCGGCCGCCAAGGGGAAAACTTCGGACGCGATCAAGAAACTGATCGGGCTTGCGCCCAAAACGGCGCGGGTCATTCGCGGCGGCCGGGAAAACGATATCCCTATAGAGGAAGTCGGCGTCGGGGACCGGATCACCGTCCGGCCCGGCGAGAAGATACCAGTTGACGGCGTCATTCTGGAAGGTTATTCATCGGTTGATGAAAGTATGATAACCGGCGAAAGTATACCGGTTGAGAAAAAGACGGCCGACCTGGTTATCGGCGCGACGATCAATAAAAACGGTTCCTTTATATTCGAGGCGAAAAAGGTTGGGAAGGACACGGTCCTTTCCCAGATCATCAGGATTGTCGAGGACGCGCAGGCTTCCAAGGCGCCGATACAGCAGATAGCCGATAAAGCGGCGGGGATTTTTGTCCCCTCTGTTCTGGGAATCGCCGTTATATCGTTTTTGGGCTGGTATTTTGGGACCGGAAGCTTTACAAAAGCGTTGATCAACGCCGTATCGGTGCTGGTTATCGCATGCCCTTGCGCCATGGGCCTCGCGACGCCGACGGCAATTATGGTCGGCACTGGAAAGGGCGCGGAAAACGGGATTTTGATAAAAAACGGCGAAAGCCTGGAAACGGCTTATAAAATAAATGCCATTATTCTGGATAAAACCGGCACCGTCACGAAGGGGAAACCCGAATTGACGGATATCATCTGTTTTGGAGGAATTAAAGAAACCGAGCTTCTGAAAATAGCGGGGCGCGCTGAAAAAAAGTCGGAGCATCCGCTGGCGCTTGCCATCTATGAAAAAGCGAAAATGGAAAGCGCTATTTCCGACCCGGAAGATTTTGTTGCTCTACCGGGCAAAGGCATCAGGGCTGTCATCGATAATAATACAGTATTAATCGGCACGAGGAAGCTGATGCAGGACAATGGCATGGATATTAAAGATGCCGAAGGAAATCTTCAAAGGCTGGAGGAAGAAGGAAAGACGGCGGTACTGATATCAATCGATAATAAAATCAGCGGCATCATCGGCGTTGCCGATACGCTCAAGGATGATTCCATAGAAGCGATTGAAAGCCTCAAAAAGCTGGGCATGGAAATTTATTTGATCAGCGGCGATAATGAAAGGACGACCAGGGCGATCGGAAATAAGGCCGGCATCACTCATGTCCTTTCGGAAGTCCTGCCGGAACACAAGGCGGATGAGGTTGTTAAACTTCAGAAGGCAGGAAAAATCGTCGCCATGGTCGGCGACGGGATCAACGACGCGCCGGCTCTCGCTAAAGCGGATGTAGGGATCGCCATCGGCACGGGAACGGACGTCGCCATTGAGACATCGGACATCACGCTGATGAGGGGCAATTTAAAGAGCATCGCGTCGGCCATCAGGCTTTCTAAAAAAACGATTTCCAAGATAAAGCAGAACCTTTTCTGGGCCTTTTTCTACAATATCATCGGCATACCGTTCGCTTCGCTGGGATTTCTGAACCCCATCATCGCCGGAGCGGCTATGGCCTTCAGCTCTGTTTCGGTTGTCGCAAACAGCCTGAGCCTGAAAAGGATCAAGATTTAATATAAAAGGTTTAAATAAAAAAAGCCCCGTAACGGTTCCCGAGTAGCCCATTAGGGCGTATCGAGGAATACGGGGCTTTTTTTATAGTATTCAATAATCTATGCAAACTTTTCCAGGTCCTTTTTCATCGATTCAATGGCTTTTATCTGATGCTGGATTATCAGGTCTTTCTGCTGAAGGTCGGATGTTTCAAGCTGGACAATTTTCTCCTCGCATTCTTCGATCCTGTTGAGAAGAGTGATCTTTGACACATGAGACAGCTTGTTTTCGCTGGAATCATTTTCCAGGGCTTTGATCGCTATGGCGGCGGTTTTTCTGACATATTCAGGCTTATCCTTATCTTTGGAGACATACTTAAAATATTCCACAACAGCCTGGGCATGCTGGTCTTCATTAATGATGCCGTTACGCAGAAAGATCAGACCGATCGGTTCTGAAAATCCGATAGTCTTCATTGTGTATTCCTGTTCCTGTAGCGCTATATCCAGCTTCTGGGCGGTAATTAATCCGAGTTTGATCAAAACTTCTCCAAACTTCATGAGGCGCCTCCAATAAAGGGATTTTATTTAAACAGAATGACAGAAAAACCAGTATTATTGTCGGAATTACACTATCAATAAGTAAAGCCGGCGTTCTCAATTTTAGAGCCTCATTTTTTAATAAGTGATATCATATAATAAGGGCGGTTTTAAAAACCGTCTAATTTATCAACACTTCCCTGATAATAGAAAATATTTTAAAAATATTTCTGCCAACAGGTTAAAAACTGTTTCTATTACCAAAATTCAGCCAAACACGGGCAATATTATCCATATCTTCTGTATTTTAAGCCGCACAAGACGCAATTCGACCTTTTACCACAACATACCGTGCTAAATTATAAACCAGATTCATCAGCCCGATTTGGCTCTCTGCCCTTTCTTTTCCTATCGATCGTATTGTACTGCCGTTCATACTATTTTCAACAAAACCAAAAACATGCTCAACACGAACTCGGATGCGGCTCTTTCTTCTATTTTTTTCTTTCTGCTTCTCCGTCAATGGCTTATTTCTGTATCCTTTTTCGTGAATCCGGTTTTTCATCTCAAATTTTTCTAATATTCCTGCTACCGTTGGGCCAACATATGCGCTGTCCGCGTAAAACGGCTTCCCTTTGTCTTTCTCATTCAATAGAGGTTCAACTACCTGTGAATCGTGAACGCTCGCATCTGTCGTGACATAAGAACGAATAAGTTTTGACTTCACATCAACCTTTGTATGGTTTTTGTATCCGTAATGCCTCTCTTTATTCTTGGTCATCCAGCGCGCATCCGTGTCTTTATGGGAAAGCTTATGCGTATTATCTTTCCAATCTTCCGGAACCTCGCCTTCTTTTATTTTCTTGTTTTCTTCGCGGCTGTTCCTCTGCCGGGGAACATCCACAAAACTTGCGTCTACCATAACGCCCGCTTTCCCTATCACACCTTTATTCTCAAGATTCTCATCGAATATTTTAAAAAGTTTCTCTATTGCTTTCGCTTTCGTCAGTTTTTCCTTGAATTCCCAGATTTTACTGTAGTCCGGAACTTTGTCCGAAAGTGTTATCCCAAGATATCGCTGAACGGATAACCTGTCATTGATCTGAAATTCCGCTTGCTCATCGGAAAGATTGTAATACCTCTGGAATATCAGTATCTTGAACATGAAAACATAGTCATAATGTGGCGCTCCACCCGGCGCCTTCTGCTCTTTCGGCGCCAAAATCTCTGTTAACAGCGGCCGGAACATCTCAAAGTCTACAACTCTGTTAAGCTTATCCAGCGGTGTTTTTACGCCGCTTAGCTTTTCCATCCGCTCCTGATATTCAAACAAGTTACGGTCTTTCCGCTTAATTTTTGTCATAGCCTTACCTCTGTTTTCTTTGACTATGATTATATGTTTTTATATACTATTTGTATATGATACGTGGGTTTTTCAAACCGCCCATTATTAATTTCATTTATTAATTATTATTTTGCCGCCTTGACAGCCGCTCTATTTCTGATTATCTTTTATAAAGAAAGACATTTATTTAAAAATAGGAGGAAGCGGTATATGATAGAAAGCATTTATCAGATAGTCGCGACGAATATTGACGGCAAGCCGTTCAGCCTGTCGGAATACAAGGGCAAGGTTGTACTGATCGTCAACGTGGCCAGCCGGTGCGGATTTACGCCGCAGTACGAAGGCCTCGAGAAGATTTATCTGAAATACAAGGACAAAGGCTTTGTTATTCTCGGTTTTCCCGCCAATAATTTTTTAGGGCAGGAACCGGGAACAGACGAGGAGATCAAGACTTTCTGCTCGCTCAAGTATAATGTCACGTTCCCGATGTTTTCCAAGATATCGGTCAAGGGGAATGATATCAACCCTCTTTACGCTTACCTGACCGGCAAGGATACCGATCCGGAATTCAGCGGTAATATTACCTGGAATTTCAATAAGTTCCTCATTGACCGGAATGGGAAGATCGTCAACCGGTTTGACTCGAAGATAACGCCGGAAGACCCGAATCTGACAGGGGATGTGGAAAAATACCTCGCGCAATAATGTAAATTCAGCCACAGAATTACACGGAATAACACAGAATTTTATATGTTATTATATTGTTAGAATGGAATTAAGTTATTTGAAATTATTTTTTATTTCTGTGTCCTTCTGTGAAGTTCCGTGGCTGAATAATTTTAGGATACTGCCTGAGTTTTTTTATACATTCAGTTTTTCTGAATCGGAGAGGTCTTTAGTGCTGATTTCGGACTTCTTGGGGGCGATCAGCTTTACTATTTCCTTTAATTGAATTTCCGGATTGTCCATCAGTTTTTTCATTTCATTTTCAGACATTCTTTTATTCCTTATTTTCTCACGTTTATTTTCCACTTCCTTTATCATTTCCTCCGGCATGTTTTCCGATTCTTCCAGCACTTTCAGCCCTCTGACCGCTGTTAAAATATTCGTCGCGTTCTGATAGCGGATATGATTATCAAAAGCCGCGATTATATTGACGATGTTTTCACGGTCCTGCGGATCGTACTTGTCCGCGAGGTCATATTCCTCAAGCCTTTTAAGCGTCATGACAATGGGCTCAAACGCTTCCAGCGGGATGATAAAAAATGATATGCTTTCCTCTATGTAGTAAGTTTCCTTTATTTCCGACATCGCAATGCCTGGAATAATAAAAAAAACAGTTCTGTATATGTCCTGATTACTATCGCTCTTTTTGATCTTAACAGCGGTGCTTTTTACCTGCGTCGATATATAGTTATTGATATTCTGGGAAGATGATGATTTCGGGTCAAAAATTACAAATTGGTCCAGTAATCTCACCATAAAATCGGGTTTTAACTTTGTATCGAACCCGTCCGGCAGGTTGTTGTTGTCATAATAAGGCAATGACACGCTGGATTTTTGACATATTTCCCTCATGACCGATTTTGAATTATCTTCATGCATTGCCCAAATCCTCGTTCTTTCCTCTTCTTCTTTTTCCATTTTTTTCCTGTCGGTTTCAGTTACCCTGTTTTTTTCTTCTTCCAGCGCTTTCCGGGCGTTATCAAGATCGGAGATCTTCTTATTTGTTTCCTTATCATTGTTTTCTTTATTTTTTACATAAACCGTGTTTTCCGTATCCAGTTTTTGATTGATCCTGTTCAGTTCGCTTATATGGATTTTATATTCACTGTTCTGCCTTTCCAATTCGGAGTATTTGCCTGAGAGCGAATTTTTCTGCTCCAATAACTTGTCATATTCCGATTTTATATGACGGTAGGATTCCGTATCTTCCGGCTGTCTTTTCTTTTGAACGCGGTCTAAAACCAGTAATATCAATACGGCCAATAATAAAATTATCAGCGCTAGCAATAAAATTTCCTGAAAATTCATATTAATCCTCCGAAACGGATATTTAATTATAATATGTTTTTATCCGTTATGAAACTATTCAGTGTGTGTTGATTATAGCCAAAGGAAAAAGGTCTTGGGAATGTGGGAATTTATATTGGGGCTGTTTTTAATTCAATTCATTTACTGAAGATACCTGTCTGTATTCCACACCTTCAAACTCGTTAAAATGCGCTTGTCCGCATTTAATTTTTCTTTTTTCGCTTGTTTTCAATTCCTGCCCAGCCGATTTTGTCTCGGCGACAAAGTAAATGGTTTTTTCATTCTTTTTTATCAAAGCCCAATCGGGATTATAATGCCCTATTGGCGTTTCAATTTTAAACCAGAAAGGAAGTTTGAAATAAAACTCTATATCATCCCTGTTTTCACAATCCCTCGCGAAATCATATTCAACGTTGGAATCAAGAGGAACAATAGTGCTGTATATGGTTTTTTCCTTCTTTTTAATTTGAAATGTCAATTCGTTGATATGGATTTCATAATCTTCAAATAGTCGCATTTCATATTCTTTAGCGCCTATTTTTTCATATTTGATTCCGTCTATCATTAAATCTGTCAATACATCGTTAATAGCAGAAACTGTGTTATCAAGGAAAAGCTGAGGATTAATCAATATGTCGCCGGTTCTTTTAGATTGCTTTAAGATTTCAAAAATTGTCGAACGTGTCAGCCCAGTTCTTTCCTGAATATAGGAGAGCACGTCGGGTATTCCAAAAACACCATCAAAAGATGTAATTGAAGAAGCCTTAATATCTGCAACTATGCCGCTATCATTAAACTCAAGGGCTGTTTTTGTTGTCTTGATAACGGCTCTTTTTGTTACCGGCATTTGACCGACCGATTTAGAAGCATTTTTTATCAGATCATCCGAGTCATAATCAACCTTATATGCCGTTTGGTATTTTATTTTATTCCAGATTTTCTTGAATTTTTCATCCAGCTCAAATCCTTTGCGATAACCCACTGCCGCTCTTTTCTGTTTATCTTTAATCCTGCCTGTAAATGATACCCCGCATTCTTCCTCAATTTCCGACTGTAATTGTCTGGCAAAATCTTCATAAGCTTCATTAGCAATAACAGTTAGACGGTTGATATTTGTGTCATGTATGCGATTTCCATCTTGATTGACCGAAAGCCGAAGCCCTCTGCCGATTTCCTGCCGTTTTTTCAGCTCCGAATGCGTTTCATTCAAAGTGCAAATCTGGAAAACATTTGGATTGTCCCAGCCTTCCCTTAAAGCGGAATGACTGAAAATAAAACGCAAAGGCACATTGACATCCAGGAGCCTTTCTTTATCTTTCATAATCAGTTTAAAAGTATCGTCATCCGCCAGGGTATTGCCCTTAGTATCGTTCCACTTGCATTTTTTATCCTGAGAAAAATAGCCGTTATGAACTTCATCCGCCTCAAAGGGAATTAAGCCTTTATAAGAAGATTTTGAGGCTATTTCCCGGTACAATTCCTCAAACCATAATGCGAATTTACCCTTGACCGGGTTCCCTTCCGCGTTATAAGCCCGGTAATTGGCTACCCTATCAATAAAGATGAGAGAAAGAACTTTGATTCCTTTATTTTTAAATTTACTTTCCTTCTGGAAATGTTCCTCTATTGTCTTTTTTATCTGGATTTTCATAACCTCATCTGAAAGTCCGCCTAGAGTGTCCCCGGTGAAAACGTTTTCACCGTTTGAAAGCTCAATAAAACCATCTGCCACATCAATGCTGTTTATTATATAACCCGTTTTATAGATGTCACGTTTATTAGACAAATCATATAAATCATCACCGACCTTCGCGGCAACTGTTTTCCGCTTAACACCTTCAACGGTATTTATGTCGATTTTTATTTTCGCCATTGTTCGGGTTTTATCGGCAGTCACTTTTTCAAGGCTGAGAAACGCTTTATTAAAATCATTTTCCGTAACGATCGAATCCACTTCAATCTGCTTGACCAAACCAAGATCATAGGCTTTTACAGGGTCAAGGCTGTAAACCATATTATAGCGTTTGACATGGGTAGCCGAATAGCGCAGCGTGCAAAGCGGGTTCAGGTTTTCTATGGCTTTTTTTCTGATATCCGTTTCCATGTTCTGCGGTTCGTCAACTATGACTATCGGAAATGTCGCCTGAATAAATTCAATAGGCTTTTTACCCGTGAGCTTGTCGTTATATTTATTTATGACATTTTCATCTTTGGCAAAGGAATCGATATTTATAACAAGAATCTGGATATTATTGTTAACCGCGAAGTTTCTTAGGTTGGAAACACGCCTGGAATCGTACACGTCAAAATTGACCGGGGTTTTATCGTAAAGGTTCTGGAAGTGCTCAAAAGTGATCTCCAGATTTTTTAAAACACCCTCGCGAATGGCAATGGAAGGTACGACAATAACAAACTTTTTAAATCCGTATTTTTTATTCAGCTCGTAGATTGCGCGGAGATAGACATAGGTTTTTCCCGTTCCTGTTTCCATCTCAATAGAAAAGTTCATACCGTCCAGGGCATCCGAAATGGGAATTTCGTTTTTCTTCTGAATTGATTTTACATTTTCAAGAATCTGTTCTTCACTAAGATTCAGACGGTTTCCGATGCCGGCCTCATTATAAAGATTGCTTTCATTTATGATGGAGAAATCAAAGCCGCCGTTCATTAAAGGTAGGCCTTCAAATATCCCGACAATGGAACTTATCGCGTCAAGCTGGAATTGCTGGTTCGGATCGAAATGAAGTTTCACTTGTCTGTCTCCGTTAGTTATTTATAATTCAAAAGTTAATAAACTTTAAACCTCAATATTTTTAGAAAAATCAAACATAAGGTGATACAGTTTAATCTTTTTCCCTTTAGTGTCTTTATGAGTTGAGTAATATTGATATTCAAAATCCTTTATAAAACAGAGAGGAGTTAAAAAGTTTTCAGTATTCGCACCGGTAAAATTATTCTTCAACAAATTATTAATATTCATAATATTAGCGCCGATATCCATTTGCTCAACCACAAAGCCAATCATGCCGTTTAAATTATTATTTGTAGAATACTGGCCGCTAACAAAACGCATAATGCCTTTTTTGATATATTCAGCATTAAGACCGGTTGTGCCTTCGAGGTTCTGATTATTCAATCGTTTGCACTCAATTATATAATATGCAGATGTATCCAGAAATGTATTAATCGTTTGTACTTTTATATCGGTCCTTCCTTTTGTATTGTCTTCAGGGACTTCCTTGTCAAAAAGATATTTTGTTAATTGTATTTTATTTCTTATTTCATTGTTTTTTAAATAGTTTATAAGTAATTTATCTCGGATCAGATTTTCATTATTTGTAACTCTGACTTTATCGGATAGCAGTATTTTATAGCAACACACTATCTTTGTAAGGATGATTTCAAATTCCGCAATATAAAAATCTGTAGAACCGGGAAAAGCAGAAGTATTGAGCGGATTAGCCATTTTGCTTCTCCTTGGCTCCTTCCCGCAACATTGCATCGGCAAATTCCTCCGCATCAAGATATGCAATTGCTTTATGCCATAGCTTCTTTTCATTGGGTTTTATTATATAAAAACCATCCTTTTCAAAACCACGAACATCTTTTTGTATAAAAAGTGATTCCGTGATTTCCTGGCAGCCGAGAGATAATAATCTTGATATTAAGTCGTTTTCAGATTGATTCTCCCACGAGATGTACTCTGTATTATTCTCTTCAACTATTACTTTGAAAAACATTCCTATTATGTACTTACTATGCACTATTTGAAGGGTAAATTTTTTATTGTCCCTCGCAAAGGAATCTCGAAAGCGTTTTAAGAACACACCAGCATACTCCATTAAGAATGGCTCTTTTAACTTTAAAGGCGCGAATAACTCTTTTTCACATCTTTTATATGACATTATCAAGGGAATCGTAATATTCACCGCATAATCGACAAGCGCTTTCTCTTGTTCGTTTAAATCAAAACTGTTTAATATTTCATCATTCAGGCTATCGATGAGTTTTTTCTTTTCATCTTCCAGAGTCTGGACATTGGGATTTAACGGTTTTTGCTTTTCCAGGAAGAGCTTTTGGCTGATAGCCTCAATTTCTTCTACATATTTAGATACTTCTGTATTATCTATGTATGGAAATCCCAGTTTTTCTTCATCGTGTGCCCTACCTCTATCTATACCAGCGATAGAATCATTTATCATATAGTATGCAAACAAATCTGAATTTAATAAACCGCACAGCATTCTTAAGGTTTCAATATTTCCTTTTATTCCTGTTAATGAATGTTGATACATCGCATCTTTATACAATATAGCGGATATTGCTTTAAACTTTCTTAAACCATGTTTTATTAAAAGAACCGGGGCTTTAAATAATTCTTTATTCCTTTCCCTCGTAACTTTTTCTTCTGCCCATTTTAATGAGGCATATACATTAAATTGATCTATATCATTTTTGTGGTCAACCAAAGGTTTTCCAATTAAATGTTCAGTATTGTATCTTTTATTTTTATCACCAATAATAATTCCCTGTCCTAATAACAACTTATCTTTTTTAATCTTTTCAGCAATTGTTATATAATCATTTTTTAATCTTCTAATAAAATTAAAATCTTGATATGATCCCCAAATCAGAATTTTCCATAGCCAATCATTCTCTTTTAAACGCGACTGAACAATTTCTTTGTAATCAGTTTTTTGAATTGTAAATATTTTGAATAAAGAAAAAAAGCGGTTTGGTTTAATTACAATATGTTCAACAATATTTTTGTCTGTTTTATTGTCATAAGAAAATCTATAAAATAAAACAACAGCCGGGGTATTTGCGGATTGAAACACTTCTTCACCCACGGGAGCTAATTCAAAAATCTTATCAATAAAATAATTATGCAAAAAATATTTTCTAAAATCTTTGGCATTCAAATTATATAAGGTTTTACTGGTAGCAATCAGGGCGCATCTGGTTTGAGCAGAGGAAAAATCGCTTGTCCTCAGCAAAAATGCCTGCGCGATTTCCTTATTGCTGATGGTTAGTTGAGGTTTCCCATCAGATTTGCTCAATTCTTTTTTCTTTCTTTCTTCAATATACTTCAAAAATAAGGCTTTCTTATCACTCCCGCGCTTCCATGGCGGATTACCGAGAATAAAGTTAAAATTGATTTTCTTAATAATACTATTAAAATCATTCTCCAAGTTAAAAAAATCACTTGTAAAATAATTTTTATTTGTCAGTGTAGGAAATTTGAAGTTTTCTATCTTCTTAGGGTCTTTAACATAATCAAGTAAAGTAAGATATGTAGAAAACATAGCGACATTGATCGCATCTCGATCCTGATCTATGCCATAGATATTCTCTTCCGCTATTTTTTTTAATATCGCTTCATCGGTGGAAGTTATTTGTTTAATTTCCCGATAGCGTTCTATCATTCTTCTTAACGCCTGTACTAAAAATATACCTGACCCGCAGGCGGGATCGAGCACCCTGCAATTATATTCTTCAGGATTTGCATCAAAGTGTTTTTCTACTGTCTCTTTTATTATATAATCAACTAAAAACACAGGTGTATAATAAGCGCCTTTTTTTGCCTGATTCTCGCTTCCGATAAAGTGTTCATACACATTGCTGATGAATTCAACCGGAATGATCGAAAAATCATAAACATCAAATAAGTTCATTTGGCCGCTTGACATATCAGTTCCCCGCATAAGATCACTTAAAATTTCGAATGCACCTTCAGGAACGCTGTTTAATTGGTCTTCATTTAAAAGAAAGGCTTCTCCGTTAAATTGCTTTGTAAGATACTTCAAAAAATCAATAGTTTTATTTTTATCTTTCAAAAGCCCGCAGAAATCAGCATTTGTCCATTCTCCTGATTTATTATCAAACTTGATGTTTACTCTGCGGTCTATCAAATAACGGATGAATATACATTTCCCAATCAGGGCATTAGACACAGAGCTATCAGGGACGTGTTCCTTAATTAGCAAATCTCTTGCGGCTCTTATATTTTCCAGAAGTTTATAATCAACCCTGTTCTGGTATTTGAGTTTGTTTTCATAAGTTTGCCAAGTTTTTCCTGTAACCAGTTCAAAATAGGAAAAATCATTAAGTCTGCTCTCATTTTCAAGTTTATCAAGGGTCTCTTTTTCTTTTAAATATGAAAGTCCATTAAATATCTCTACGGAAGCCGGTTCATTAATAATAACAACAGGGGACTCATTGAAATTCCAGACAGCCTTGAACAGCTCTTTTTTATTTTGAGGAGAATTATAAAACAACACTAATGGTTTATTATCGATGCAAAAGAAAGCTTCCGGTTTTAATTTATCGGTAAGCAGCCATTTAATCCTTTCGGGTAGTATCTCTTTCCAATTATTTTCGGCAGTCAGATACAAGCCATTTTGTTTATTCATACCAAGACGATCAAATATCGCCTCTAAATTTTTCATACTTCACACCGCCTTAAACTCTATCTCCGCGTCCTTCATCCGGAGCGCGGTATTGGTTTTTAACCGGTCATTCTTTTTAAACAGCCTGTCAAGGGTAATTGCTTTTTTAGGTTTTTTGTCTATAACTTCTTTAATGATTTTATCATCAACCTTTTCGAGGATCAAAGCCATCTCACCATCATTTACCAGAACATAACCGCTCTTTTCCTCAATCTTTGCCGTAAGCGGAACGCCGGACTTCAATAAAAGCTCATACAGAATGTCTCCGGTTTTAGCATTTTCGTCCAGCGGTTCAAGGTGCTCTTGAAGCTGGTTAGCAAGCTCTTCCTCGGTTTCTATTTTCGTTCGCCAGATTTTAAAGTTGGATTCCTGAAGTTTAAAAACCTTAAAGCCCAAATCTTGTTTTTGATTGCTTTCCAGATCAAGCTTTCCTTCCTGCTCTTCTTTGATTTTCTTGATTACCCGGCGGATTCGTTCTTTACCAATTTCCGCGATGGTTTTGAAGCCCGCTTTATAAGCTTCCATCTTTTTATCACATCTTTCAGGGAGCTGGACACAAATAAACTTACTGTTGCCACCGCCTTCCATGTTCAGATCTAGGACAGCGTGTGCGGTCGTGCAGGAGCCAGCGAAGAAGTCGAGAATTATGTCTGAGTTTGTGGTAGTAGATAAAGTTAGACAACGGTTTACTAATCCGATTGGTTTCGGCTTTGGAAAAATTTCTTTAGCAAAACCGAGCTCAATAAATTGCTCACTTCCTCTTTCACTGTTAACATCTTTATAATTCCATACCGAAATGGGTTTGAGTAAATCTCTATTTTCCAAATAATCCTTTTCAAAGACACCCCAAATTTTTCTATTTGGCATGTAATGACATAATAACTTGTTTAAATTTTCTTTCGCTGTGTCAAATCCCCATCGCCATCTCCCCAATTTACCATCTTCTCTAATTGGAATTATCTCAATTAAATCGGCAATATTTAATTGTTGCTTGGAAACCCGAATTTCTAAATTCTCTTTACCATAATAGAAATAATAAAACATATCAGGTCTGTCTTCTTTGAGGTCTGCATCACCTGTTTTTCTTAAATCTATTTCTCTATATTTTCCCAAATCATCTTCTTTGTTATATCTTACAATTACTTTGTTCTCTGGTTCAAAGCCTAACCAAAAAGCATTAGGCCTATTCTTTGAATAAATCAGTAAGTATTCATGAGCTGTTGCGATATATTTATCATCCGATCTTCCTTTAGGGTTATTTACATTTGCAATTTTCCCTATATAATTTTCCTCTCCAAATACCTCATTCATCAAAAGCCTTAAATTATGTGCCTCATTATCATCAATACTGACAAAAATCACGCCGTCGTCGCGGAGTAGATTCCTCGCCAGAAACAGTCGCGGGTACATCATGGAAAGCCAATTGGAGTGGTAATGCCCGTTGTCTTTGCTGTTTTTTCTGAAAAGACCCTCACGGGTCATCAACCCGGTTTCATCTTTGTCGCCGATCCTGCTGAGATATTCTTCTTTTGATTCAGCAAATTTATCGGGATAGATAAAATTGTCACTTCCCGTATTATACGGCGGGTCGATATAGATCATCTTTATCTTACTGAAATAGGATTTCTGAAGAACTTTTAAAACTTCAAGGTTTTCACCTTCAATAAAGATGTTACCGGTTGTGTCGAAATTGACGGATTCTTCATTGCATGGAACAAGAGTAGCGGTGGAAGGGGTTTGAAGTGCCCGGAACGCGTCGGATTTTCCCGCCCAGTTCAGCACATAACGCTCGTTTTTAAATTCAATATCCTCACCCAGTGCGGCTTTCAGCTTTTCCCAGTCTATTTTATTTTCAGAAAACGCTTCGGGGATGATTTCTTTAAGCCTGGAAAGCTTTTCTTCGGCTATGTTCAACGATTTTCCATCCATTATTCCCCTCTCGCCCGTATTCTAATTGTTTGTTCTTTAATGAATAAGTTTTTGAATTGCTTAAAATAAATAATCTATGTATCATTATAAATTCACATGAAATCTTTTGCAATTAGAAAACCTGTCATTTAAAACTATATTTTTTCTTCATGTCTGAGTTCGTTCCCGAGGCCATTTTCCATGAACCATAATAAGAACATAGAATAACTCAGTGCCAAGTTGTGTCATCCGCTATAATAATAGAAGAACGGAAGCACATATTTGCGGGTAGAGTAGAAGAATAAGCGATAGTAATTAGATTCCGCCATAATTCCGTTTCCGGATTTCTCCTTCTGTGTCTCAATATGCGTATATCCTATAGTTACGACCTATCCTCCCCTCATCAAACCGGACGTGCGGATTTCCCGCATCCGGCTTTCCTGCAAATTCTCATCTATGGCATTCACAGTTCCGTTAGGATTTAAGCAAATTTAGCCCTAATCTTTTAAAATGAAAATGGTAATTTTCTCCTTCCGGCAGTTTATATCGTCTCTGACTCCTGCTGTTAAAGTTTCTTATCAGAGATTCTTCAGTGTACCAGTTTAGTTTTCGAAATGCTTTTGATGGATAACCAAATCGAAAATAATTTGCCCAACCTCGCAGATGTTGGTTTAGTTTTTCAATCATTTCCTCAACCGATAAGCAAGTATCCCTGTTACCTACCATTTCCTTTATTCTGCCTCTTTCCCTGATACAAGCCTTCTCAGACGGGAATACATTAAGGTAGCGCTTTCGCCCTACCTTGTGTTTCGATTTGTCGTACCTAAAACTGAAACCAAGAAAATCAAGTTTGGCGCCTTCTTCCCTGAGATTCAGGACCCTGGTTTTCTCCCGGTTAATAACCAGGCCAAGCCATTCCTCCAATTTCTGCTCTACCCATTTCCCTATACAGTCCTGATAATACCTCGTCAAAATAACAAAGTCATCGGCATACCTTACCAGTTTTCCACCTACCTGCACTGCAAGTCCATCGTTCTTATGAAATACTTTGTCAAACCAATGAAGATAGATATTTGCCAATAATGGGGATATTACTCCACCTTGCGGTGTACCCTTCTTCGGCCTTTCCTTCTTCGGGTTTCCTTCACTTCCCTTTTCAACTATCTGGGTTTTCAACCACATCCGAATAAGCTTTAATATGTGTTTATCGCTAATTCTCATTTCCAAACCTTTCATTAGCTTATCGTGCGGTATTGAGTCAAAGTATCCCTGTAAATCTGCGTCATACACTGCCGTATATCCATTCTCAATGTGTTGCTTGATCGTTTCCAGCGCCTGATGCGCATTTTTTCCCGGTCTAAAACCGTATGAGCAATCCAGAAAATCAGATTCAAATATTGGCTCCAGTATCAACATTACCGCCATCTGCACTATCCTATCCTTTATTGTCGGTATACCGAGTGGCCGAAGTTTCCCATTTGCCTTGGGTATATACACCCTCAAAACTTCTTCAGGGATATACTTCTTTTCTTCTATCTCTTCAGAGATTTCTTTCAGAAGATTTTCCACCCCTTCCGGATTGCTTTCAATTTGTGCAATGGATACTCCATCTACTCCTGGACTGCCTCCATTCTTCTTGACCAGATACCACGCTGTCTTTAGCACATCTTCTCTTGTAAGGTGATCATATAGCGTGTAGAAACGATACTTTGCTTCCTGTTTGGCCTTTTGACCCAGTTTGTGTCTCAGAGAGGAGAGTTTCAACGGTATCAAGATACTACCTTTGTATTCAGGCAGTTGTCCTTTATATCCGTCTTTTCCTGTAGTAGGAATTCTTTCCAATCAGACCTCCTTTCATCTCAACTCAAACATATTTGCAGTAAAGCCCCTTCGCTCTGCGGGAATTACCCTGCTTCATCACTACTATGGGCTTATCCGACTCCCTGTCAGAACAGCTATAAGGTTATGTATTCCCTTATGGTTTTAGGTTTGACCTTGTTCTGAAGGGTCTCTCAAGTTCTGCGACTAACCTTTCGATACGCGCTATTCCTTACAACCCCGGAGAGTTCCGCAGCTTTCTACCTGTTCCTGCTCTGCGGATATTGACTTCAGCCTCCTTGATGGCTTGGTCACTCTCTTTTTTCGGCTAACGAGGCTAACGGATTCACTTGCGTTATGGCTCATATCTTCGCCTCGTAGAACTTCGCCAACGGGATTACTCCCGTTCACGTCCACCTGGCTACCTGCTAACAGGCAATTGGCAGTATGGGTACATCTCAACCCATTAGGTCAATCTAGTTTATCTTGACGTACCAGGGATGCCGCAACCGACGCATAAAGCTATGGACAGCGTAATAAGGAGGCTATTATAATGAGGGACCGTTTTTAAACAACCGGATGACACACATCCATCCAATCCGACCGCTTCGTATGAAAATGGCCTCGACCTGTTTTCTTTCTTTAGCGCGATATTTCTTTCTTTTCGAAAAGAAAGAAATATCGTAAACCCCCGACTGCCAGTCGTGACAAAAACCCCGGTTATTGTAGCCAGCCATACTTTCCGCCGTTTGTAAACGGCAAAAAAATAAAAATCTTGCATCATTCCGCAATAATGTTTATATTTATTAGAATTGTATTTTTTACTCCGCATTTGAACTGTAAAAAGGAGGAAATTTATGAAAAAAAGAAAATTAGGGTATACCGATCTCGATCTCACCGTCATCGGACTGGGGACATGGGCGATCGGCGGGGGAGGCTGGCAGTACGCCTGGGGCCCGCAGGACGATGAGCTTTCCATACAGACGATCCATAAAGCGATGGACCTTGGCATCAACTGGATCGACACGGCCGCTGTTTACGGCCTGGGGCATTCTGAGGAGATCGTCGGAAAAGCGATAAAAGGAATGAAGGGAAGACCTATCATCGCCACGAAATGCGAACGCACCTGGGACAAGGCAGGGAATATCGGCGGCACATTAAAGAAAGAAAGTATTAAGATGGAAGCCGAGGCGAGCCTTAAGCGTCTTGGAGTTGATGTGATCGACCTGTACCAGATCCACTGGCCTCAGCCGGATCCGGACATCGAGGAAGGATGGGGAGCCATTGCAGAGCTGATCAGTGAGGGAAAGGTGCGTTACGGCGGAGTTTCCAATTTCAGTGCAAAGCAGATCGATAGGATAAAAGGCATTCATCCCGTCGCGTCGCTTCAGCCGCCCTACAGTATGATTGTAAGGGATATCGAAAAGGACCTCCTCGGCTACTGCTATGATAACCGTATCGGGGTTATATGCTACAGCCCGATGTATAAGGGGCTATTGACAGGCGCCTTTACACGGCTGAGGGCGGAAGGCCTTCCGAAGGATGACCACCGGCGCGGCGACTCCCATTTTCAGGAGCCTGAGCTTGATATCAATATGAAGTTTGTTGAAAAGCTCGCCGCTGTCGCCGCAAGAAAAGGAAAGACCGTATCGCAGCTGGCCATAGCTTGGACATTACGCCGGCCTGAACTGACCGCCGCCATCGTCGGCGCAAGAAAGCCCTCTCAGATCGAGGAGACATACGCCGCCGGCGGCTGGGAGCTAGACAGCGGCATTATCGGCGAGATCGATGAGCTTTTGAACGAGAGGGAGAATGAAATCAAGGCATTAGGTTGATTATAAAAAAAGAGCCGAATATCCAATCTTCAATTGAAAACTTATGGAATTGTTAATGTGATCTTCGCGCCTTCGCTTCTTACTGATAAAAATTAAACCATGCTTTTTATAGCCTCAACAACCTTTGTCATCTCCTCTTCCGTATTAAAATATCCCGGACTAAGACGCACTGTTCCCGCCGGGAAAGTGCCGAGGATTTTATGCATCGTGGGGGCGCATTGGAGGCCGGGCCGGACGGCGGTGTCGAACTCGCTGTCTAATATGGCGGCAGCTTCCGTTGGTGAGAGCCCTTCAATATTCAAGCTGACAATCCCCAGGCCTGTATTTATATTTTCAGAAGTGTATAGCTTGACTTGATTGATTGATTTTAAGCCGTCAATGAGGATATTCTTCAATTTTCTTTCCTTCGCGAGGATATTATCCATCCCTGTCTGATTGATAAAGTCCAGTCCGGCCCCCAGGCCGATAATGCCGGGCAGGTTTTCCGTACCGGCCTCAAGAAGGTAAGGAAGCTCCTCGGGCTGGAAATCGCTTTCCGATTCCAGACCGCTTCCGCCGACGCGGTAGGGCTTAATGTCCGTTCTTTCGGACAGGACAAGCCCGCCGACGCCCATAGGCCCGTACAGGGCTTTATGCCCGGTAAAGGCGAGCAGATCGATCCGCATGGCTTTCATATCTATGGGAAGAATGCCCGCCGTCTGCGCGGCGTCGAGGAGGAAATAGGCTTTAGAATTCTCCCTGACGATTTTGCCTATATCCGCCGAATTTTGTATCCAGCCGGTGACGTTCGAGGCATGGTTCAGCGCGACGATTTTAGTTTTTGAGGTCAGATACTTTTTTATCTCATTGGGGTTGATTTGTTCTCCCTGCGGTTTGACGCGGATGATTTTTATGTTTCTTTCCCCGGCCAGGTGGTTCAGCGGGCGGGAGACTGAATTATGGTCAAGAACGGAAGCGATTACTTCGTCGCCCGGCACAAGAAGACCGAGGAAGGACATATTCAGGGCATCCGTTGCATTGAGCGTAAAAATGACGCGTTCAGTTTTTTCCGCATGAAAAAATTCACTGAGTTTAAAACGGACGTTTTCGACAGCCTGCGAGGCGGCGAGGGAAAGCTTATGTCCGGAGCGGCCGGGGTTCGCGCCGGTTTTTCTATAGAATTCGTCCATTTTTTTATAGACGTCTTCCGGTTTTGGAAAGCTCGTGGCTGCGTTGTCGAGATAGATCATAAGCGCTCCTTTTAAGTATTGATTTTAGCTTTATATGGGGCATTAATCAAATATTTTATAATTATTGCCGGTAAGTCCTAAGAATGATTAAAAATATCTTGAATAGGAAAAACATACTGAATAATTTTCTTGGTAATAGAATGGGTGTAAATCCTTTCAATGGTACTTTTTTTATGTTATAATGAGTATAAATGCATCTTTTTAATGTAATTTAGACTTATATAGGTGGTTTTTGCGGTCTTTTTTAGTCTATGACTGATGGGAAAAATACAAAGGGTTTCATTGGATCGGAATTGCATGTCTTTTCTAACGCGTTCCTTTGATTCAAAACAATATCGTATCGTCATAGGAGAAATAATTGTTTAATAAAACCGCTGTTTTAAGGAATGTTGACCTGTCGAATCAGAATTAGTGATGAATGGCTTTAATATTAAAATATATCTGCAGGAAAAAAAGTTTCAATTGATTTTAATATAATATTGATATTGATATGTTATAATAAAAAGATAATACAGAATGGATGGGAATGTTATGCCGATTATAGGTTTATTGTTTGCATTGACACTGAATGTTTCCGCGGTAACGAATACGGTGCAGTTGACTCTTAAAGATTGTTTTCTGAAAGCGGTGCGGAAGAGCTATGTCCTGGCAAACCAAGGGGAAACGCTCAAACAGGCCGAAGAGCATTACCAGCAGGCCTGGCAGAATTTTCTGCCGTTATTATCTATCAGCGGGAACGAATATGCTGGAAACACTTTTGCTCCGATGTCGGCGCAGACGAATGCGGGATCTCTCAGGCTGACGCTTTCCCAACCGCTATTCCGTGGTTTTAGAAGTATATCGATACTGGAACAGTCGAAAGATTTGATGCAGGCGCAGAATAGCGCCAGGGAATGGGCTTATAACCAGTTATATCTGGATACCGCGCAGGTTTTTTATAATCTTGTCAATATCCGAAAACAGCTGGAGCATCTTCAGAACCAGGTCCAGCTTTATAATCAGCGTATCAAGGAAATCGATGCCTGGGTAAGGATCGGCAGAAGCCGTGCCAGCGATCTCTCAAGCGTTAAAGCTGCCCGTGCGCTTTCTTATTCCCAGCAGGTCCAGATGGAAGGTCAGCTCTCAAATGCACAGGAATTGTTTCAATTTTTGACAGATATCACCAACAGCGTAACGCTGGTTTCGGAAACGAATTTACCGGATAATACGCCGGACTTAAGCCGGTTTCTGGAAAATCTGGATGAACGTCCCGATCTGAAAGCGGCTAAATACCAGACATTCAGCGCACATAAGGCAATAGATATCGCGAACAGCGACCGCCTTCCCTGGGCCGATCTGGGATTGTCTACGGGCAATTCTCAATTGTGGAACAATTCTCCCTGGAATTGGAATATTCAACTTACTCTTACATACAGCCTTTTTGCCGATACTTTTGTCCAATCGAAAATCCGCGAGGCGGAATCAATCTCCAGGCAGTCGGACGATGTATACCAGCTTTTGTCTGAGGGCATCCGCAGGGATATCCGAGTTTCTTACGCTGCGTTCATGTCCTATCTCGAGCAGATCAAGAGCTACCGGGAAGCCATTAAATATCTTGAGGACAACTACCGGCTTATGGAACGGGATTACCGGCTGGGCGCCGTAAAGATCACGGATGTTCTCACTGCTTACAGCTCATATGAAGATTCTGTCCGTAATCTGGACGCTCTTATATTTTCGGCCCAACTGGAATGGCTTCAGCTCTGTGTTTATGCCGGCCAGTTTTCGCTGCCTGCGGAGGTAAAATTATGACATTATCAGAATTATCCATTAAGCGAAACGTTTTTGCCTGGATATTAATTATAGCCTTTTTGCTTTTCGGGCTGATATCTTTTTCAAGATTGGGAGTGAGCCGTTTGCCCGATGTGGACCTGCCTGTCCTGACTGTCCGTTTGTCTTATCAGAACGCGGCGCCTGAAATTATGGAATCCGAAGTAGTGGACGTGATAGAAAGCGCATTGATGACTGTAGACGGTATCCGGACTGTCACATCCTCCAGCAAGCGCGGGGGCGCTAACATCACGATCGAATTTGAACTGAATAAGAATATAGATATAGCCCTGCAGGATGTGCAGGCGAAAATAGCTTCCGTGCAGCGCTCTCTGCCCAGTGATATGGACCCGCCGACCATTTCAAAGAGCAACCCGGAAGACGAGCCTATATTATGGTTAACTCTGGAAAGTGAAACCGCTTCCAGGCCGGAAATGATGGTTTATTTCCGCGATGAGCTGAAAGACCAGTTTACTAAAATCGCCGGGGTAGGCGATGTGGTCTTATACGGTTATTTTGAGCCCAATATCCGGGTTTGGCTTTCCGCTGACCAATTGAATCACTATAATTTATCACCTGTCGATATCGTAAATACTCTCAGCTCCGGAAATGTGCAGACACCGGCGGGGATTGTGAACCAGACAAAAAGAAGCTTTAATGTCAAAACGGTCGGCGAACTTACTTCCGTCGAGTCTTTCAGCAATTTGCTGATCAACCAGCGCGGCGGGCAGCCGAATTACATTCCCATCAAGCTTTCCCAGGTCGCTTCCGTCGAAAAAGGGACTGAAGACATATTGAGCATAAGCCGGGGGATGGGCAACGAGGCCGTCGGTTTCGGCATCCTCAAACAGCGGGGCGCCAATGAGGTGAGCGTGGCCCACCTGGTTAAGGACAAGCTTCAGGAACTCCAGAAAATTCTGCCGGCCGGCATGTATCTCGTGGTTAATATGGACAGCTCCGCTTTTACAGAGGACTCTGTGAACGACATGGTATTTACCCTGGTGCTTGCCGCGGTTTGTACGGCGCTGGTCTGCTGGCTTTTCCTCGGCAGTTTTTCTTCGACCATCAACATTCTCATGACCATTCCATTTTCAATTATCGGGGCATTCATCGCCATATATTTCCTGGGTTTTACACTGAATACCTTTACACTCATGGCGTTATCGCTTGTGATTGGTATTGTTGTGGATGACGCGATCATGGTGCTGGAGAACATCATGCGGCACCGGGAAGCCGGTGAAGGCCTTCTGAAGGCCGCTTTAAGCGGATCGAAAGAGATATCCTTCGCCGCTATTGCTACAACAGTGGCTATAGTCGCCATCTTTTTCCCGGTGGCCTTTATGGGCGGCGTTATCGGAAGGTTCTTTTACCAGTTCGGAGTAACGCTCGCGATATCCGTTCTGCTTTCACTTTTGGGGGCCCTGACTGTCACGCCGATGCTTTCTTCCCGCTTTTTGACAATTTCAGAAAAACTCAGCCGTTTCCGGCGGAAGTTCGATTCCCTGCTGGATAAAACTCGCGAGATTTACTGGAAGACGCTCGCTGTGACGCTGAAACACCGGGCGACTGTTGTGATAATTTCAATCTTTTTATTTTTGATCAGCCTGTCCACCCTGTTTTTCATCCCGAAGGAATTTGCCCCGGATGTGGATGAAGGAAGATTTTCCATTAATATCCGGACTTCAGTAGGAACCTCATTGGATTTTACGGACAGTAAAATTAAAGAAATGGAAGATATGCTCATGAATCGCCCGGAAATAAGTAGAATTTTCACATTCGCCGGCGGTTCTGATTTGAACAGCGGAAGATTGACAGTGCAGTTAAAAAAGAAAGGTGAAAGAGGTATTAATCCTGAGACGCACCGGGAATGGACGCAGAAAAATGCGATGGATACTTACCGGAAATTGCTCGCCCAGATCAAAGGGGTCCGGGCGACCATTCAGGACCTGGCTGCTCAAGTCATCCCGGGAACGGGCGGTTATCCGGTTGAATTTGTGGTCCAGGGCCCGGACTGGAACACATTGATTTCGAATTACCAGTTCATTACAAACCGGATGATGAACAGCGGAAAATTCCAGGATATTACAACTGATTACCGGGAAGGCGCGCCTGAAGTAGGCATTGTGCCGGACCGGCTGAAGGCGAATGAAAGAGGCGTGAGTATTTCGTCCATAGCGCAGACCGTCAACATTATGATAGGCAGTTTTGTGGCAGGAGAATATTATGAAAACGGCCACCGCTATGATATCCGCGTGAAACTGCGCGACCCTGAAACCGACATTAAGAAACTGATCAAAAAAATTTTTGTCAGGAATATATTTGGCGAACTCATTCCTTTATCATCGGTCGCCGATCTCGTTGAGAGCCCGCAATTGGTCGCTATTAACCGGATGGACCGACAGCGGGCCATTAAAATCCAGGCAAATGCAGTTCCCGGCATCTCACAGGACGATGCTCTCAAGCTTGCCGGTAAAATCGCTTCCGATATTTTACCAAAGGGGTATTTTACAGCCTTCTCTGGTACCGCGCGGGTATTCAATGAATCTTTCGTAAGCCTTTTGTTCGCTCTTATTCTGGGAATCTGCGTGGCCTATATGGTGCTCGCGGTGCAGTTCAACAGCTTTATGGACCCGCTCAGTATTCTCATGGCCCTGCCGTTCAGTGTTACCGGGGCATTCATTGCGCTTTTAATTGCCGGTAAATCTCTTAACATTTACAGTATGATCGGACTCATTCTCTTGATGGGTATTGTGAAAAAGAACTCGATCATGCTGGTTGATTTTACCGATAAAATCCGGCGGAATGAGAACGCCGGCGTAACAGACGCGCTTCTGAAGGCCTGTCCCATCAGGCTGCGCCCAATCCTCATGACAAGTTTTGCGATCCTTGCAGGTACTATTCCGGCCGCGCTCGCGTTAGGGCCGGGTTCGGAAACCCGTGTGCCTATGGCCGTTGCCGTAATTGGAGGAGTTCTTGTTTCCACGGTCCTGACGCTGTTCGTCGTACCGAGCGTTTACAGCCTCTTGAGCCGCTTTGAAGGGAAACATTCTCATGAAGCGGCTTTGAAGAAAATTAAATAAAGGCTGTATTAAGTCAGAAATTTTATCAGTCTTTCTGTTTTTAATCTTAAGCGGTAAATCCATGGCCAGAATTCCGTCCGCCGTCAATAATAAATACTCTCCAGCCTTCTTATTCTTCTTTCCGCTTATTGATAAATTTATGCTTTTTCATTATCATTAAATACCCAAAAGATAAAGGAAAGCAAAATGGATGTTTTCATATCGCTTGTCGTATTCGGTCTGGCGGTATTTCTCTTTTTTATGACCAGGAATAAAATCAAGAACATAAAAGATCATGTTATTATAGAGGACGCGAGAAAGGAGCTGGAAAGCGTCATAGCCGAGTTCAACGGCGCCGCGTCGCGGAATGTGGAGCTTCTGGAAAGTAAAATTACGGAACTGCAGGAGATGATCAATAAGGCGAATAATAAAATGATCACAATGGATGAAAAGATCGGGCGTATGAATAAGCCCATCGTGATTGAAAAAATTGTGGAAAAAAAGGCGCCTTCCAGGAAAGAAAAACAAAAAGAAACAGTTGTAAAAAAAGAACAGCCGGAAAAAGAGAAAGTGGAAGCTTTAGCCAGACATTCCTATGAAAAAGGAAAAATGCTTTCTCTGAACGAGCCGGAGGAAGTTGTTCGGGAAAAGCCCTTTGTCACGCCTTTGAACGAAATGTCCCGGAGCGAAAAGCTCAAATACCTCATCAGAACGGGCAAGTCGAAGGAAGAGCTTATGGACCTGGGCTTTATGGAGAACAAGATCAACCTGATCTCATTTTTATTAAAAAAAAGCGGATAGTTTTGATTTTTTAAATAAACCGCAGACTTTGAGGAAAACCGGATAATCCGCTAATACACGCGAATGAACGCGAATGAAAATTGAATGATTTGTAAAATAAATATTAACTTGTTGTGGTTTCGTAAAGTTTGGCGGGCGATCGGATCCGCTAAGCATGCGGAAAGATGTTAAAAGGAATCGAATAAAAATAAAGCAATATTTAAGTTGGCATGACTTAGCGTGGCTTCGCGGAAGACTATATAATCCATTATATGAGTGAACTAATATGAAAATTAAAAATTGAGGGGGAACAGTGTGCCGGAAAAAGGGAAAAAAATCATGCTCCTGGACGGGACGGGGCTTGTGTACCGCGCTTATTACGCTTTTATTTCCCGGCCTCTCACGACCACACGCGGCGAGAACACATCGGCGCTCTTCGGGTTTCTCAAGATCCTTCTGCAGATCATCCGGGATTTTCAGCCCGATTCGGTGATCACCGCTTTCGATATTTCAAGGAAGACATTCCGGCAGAGGATCTACGCCCAGTATAAAGCCCAGCGGGAGGAAACCCCGCCGGACCTGAAAGCCCAGATCCCTTTGATAATCGAAATGCTTCAGTTGATGAAAATCCCCGTGCTTGAGATGGAGGATTATGAGGCGGACAATATCATCGGCGCGCTTTCTGTAAAGCTCAAAAAAGAGAATGATGTTTATATTGTTTCCGGCGATAAGGACCTGCTCCAGCTTGTCGGCGGCAGGGTGCTTGCCCTGCGTCCCCAGCATGGGTTGAACGAAGTGAACCTTCTGGACAGTGAGGCGGTCAAGAAAGACTTCGGCGTCTATCCCGGGCAGATCCCCGACTACCTGGCCATAGTCGGCGACGCCTCAGATAACATCCCGGGCGTGAAAGGCATCGGTGAAAAGGGCGCTTCAGGGCTTCTGAGCACCTATTCCACCCTCGAGGATATCTACGGCCATATTGAGGACATCAAAGGGGCTATGAAGCAGAAGCTCATTGACAACAGGGATAACGCCTTCCTCAGCAAAAAACTCGCTGTGATAGAGACAGGCATTCCAGTGGAAGATGATGTTCTGAAATACCGGCTTGACATTCAGAGTTTTCTCGCGCCGGAAGTTATAAAAAAACTCGAACACTATCAGATCACATCGATCGTTCAGGACATAAAAAAGCTCATGCCTTCCGGGCCGGCGGAAAATATTAAGGATGGACTCTTTACAGAGGAAGAAGCGAAACTCGCGAGCGCAAAGGAACTCGACGGCGATTATAAATTGATCACAAAAGAAAAAGAGCTGAAAACTCTCATTGAAAAAATAAAAAAGAAAAAATTCATGTCCCTTGATACTGAAACAACTTCTGCCAATCCGAATAACGCATCGCTTATCGGGATTTCAGTTTCGCTGGAAGAAGGGAGCGGTTTTTTTATCCCCGTTCTTTACGCGGCCGGCCAGGAATTCGATAAGGAATTCACGATCAGGCATTTTAAGGAAATCCTGGAAGACGGCTCCATTAAAAAGACCGGCCAGAACATTAAATACGAGATCGAGGTTTTCCGTCAGGAAGGCATTATCATTCAGGGCGCCGCTTTCGACACGATGATCGCGGCCTATCTCATCAATCCGACGCGCACGCATAATAACCTTGAAAGCCTTGTGCTGGAATACCTGGGGCTTAAGAAAAAGGAATACAAGGAGATGCTGAAGAATGTGGATAAAAAAGACAAGACCCTTCTTGATATTCCCATAGAAGAGCTTGTCAAATACGCCTGCGGCGATTCGGATTCCACGCTCAGGCTGAAGAATATTCTGGAGCCGCTGATTGAAAAATTCAATCTCGGCGGCGTTTTTTATGAAATTGAGGTCCCTCTTATCGCTGTCCTGGCCGAAATGGAAATCGCAGGCGTCAGGATCGATACGGAAAAACTCAAAAAGCTTTCAAAAGAACTGGAAGTCTCGATGAAAAAATTGGAGGAAAGAATCTATCATCTAGCCGGTCATGATTTTAATATCAATTCCCCGTCACAGCTCGGCAAGGTCCTTTTTGAGGAGCTGGGCCTCGGCGCTGTCAAGAAAACAGAAGGGGGGAAAGCCTCGACGGATGAGGAAGTCCTGTCCGTACTGGCTTATATCCACCCCCTGCCGGCGGAAATCCTGAAGTACAGGACTTATTCAAAATTAAAAAACACCTATATCGACGCACTTCCCGCACTGATCCTTGAAAAAACCGGCCGGATTCATACCAGTTTTAATCAGACGATCACCGCCACAGGCAGGCTTTCATCCAGCGACCCGAATCTCCAGAACATTCCCGTCCGGGATGAGCTCGGCAGGGAAATCCGGAAGGCGTTCATAGCGGACAAAGGAAATGTACTCATCAGCGCGGATTATTCGCAGATCGAGCTGAGAGTTCTCGCGCACTTCTGCAGGGACAAGAATATGCTGAAGGCATTCAATCAGAACCTGGATATCCACGCTCATACCGCGGCCCTGGTTTTCGGCGTGAATGAAAAAGACGTGACGCCTGAAATGCGGCAGAGGGCGAAAGGCGTCAATTTCGGCATCATATACGGCCTGCAGTCTTACGGTCTTTCAAAGCAGATCGGGATTTCAATAGGCGAAGCCCGGGAATTCATTCAAAATTATTTTAAAAGCTTCCCGAAGGTCAAGGCTTTTGTCGATGAAATACTTCTTGAGGCGCAGAATACGGGCGAGATGCGGACTCTTTCCGGCAGGTACAGGAAATTTCCAGACCTTAAGGGAAAGGAGATCAAGCCGGATTACCTCAGCGCGTCGCAGAGGATGGCGCTGAACACAAAAATGCAGGGAAGCGCCGCCGATATCATCAAGATCGCCATGATAGAGCTTCAAAAATATATAACGGAAAATAAACCTGCCGCCCGGCTTTTGCTTCAGATACATGACGAGCTTGTGTTAGAAGTCAAGGAAAAAGAAGCGGATGAGATGAAAGAAGCGCTCAAGCATATCATGGAGAATGCTTATAAACTGGATGTGCCGCTGGTTGTCGATGTCGGGACCGGGAAAAACTGGGGTGAGGCGCATTAGCTTCATTGATGATGCTTTTTTAAAGTATCCGATTTTTAACACGGATTAGACGGATTCAGGTCGATTGCCGCGGATTTTATTCTTAATAATAATTTGCATATAATATTTGTTAGCTGAAAGGCGCAGAAAATTGGAGAAAATCAAATGACGAATTATGTTAAAATAATTTCTAATTCTATTACAAATTACGCTTATTTAATCCCTAAAAATCTTGATATAATAAATGCTATAATTATTCCTATTTTACCAGGGGCTATTACTGGAGCGGTTATTGGTATACTTGTTTTTTATTTTACAAGCTGGAAAACTGAAAAGAAATTAAGGATAACAAAATCTATAGTTGGTGATGCTCTATTGGCATCGTTCGCCGAAGAAGTTCAAAATGGCATTAACCTTATCGAAACATTAGTTGATTTGATTAATATCTATTTGGATAATAGGCAAAAAGAACCAAATAATAAATTTATAATGCCAAAGAAATTTTATATGATGCCAAATAAAAGTTGGGATGGTATGAAATCTGTTTCAGATGAAATACTAGAAAGAATAATAAAGGTATCAAAAAATATTGAGAATGATATATTTCCACCAAAAGAAATTAAAACTCATTTGAAAAATTATTTTGAATTCATTTGCTCAAATGTTAATGATATAAATAAAGAATTGTTATCTTTATCAGGAAATCACGTAGAATCCAACTATTTAACTGATTGTAAAACATCTTTATCAAACAATCTAGATGCGTCAAGAAAAGTACTTAAAACATTAAAAGTATTGCAAAATAAATTAGTAAAAAATGGAAATGAAATATTTCCTAAATAACTTTAATAAATTTTCTGTGCCCATCAACTAACCAGTGGCTAAAACACTCTGGTGCTCGCCGTTAACGACTGCTCCGCTCCTCGCCGCGGACTGCCCCCAATTCCCCAGAATCCATCTTGCCTTTCCAGAGTACCGAATATCGGTAATAATGCAGCTTTGACAAAACTAAATCCTAAAAATCCAACTAATCCGTGTAAATCCGTGTTAACAATCGGATATTACAATAAAGCTATAGTATTACAGCCTTCACATAAATCCTGCCGGGATATTGTGTTACAAGGCCACGCATTTCCATCATTGTCAGAATATGGTTCAGCCGGGGCAGTTCCAATCCAGTCAAACCGATCAGATCGTCAAACAGTGTTTCTCCGGAAAGATGTTCGAGGACCAGTTTTTCCTCGCGGGAAAGATTATCGATTTCAGCCTGAGGGATTTTATTTATTTTCTTGGCTTTCCTGCCCAGTATATCCAGGACGATTTCTTCGGGACTCAGCGCTATCCTGGCCCCTTTCTGTATCAGTGCGTTTGAGCCCTTGTTTTTCGGTTCTATGGGATTTCCCGGAACTGCATAAAGTTCCCTTCCCTGGGCCTCGGCATAATTCGCGGTGATAAGCGCGCCCGATTTTTCAGGCGCCTGAATAATCAGGACAGCATCGGCCAGGCCGCTGATGACGCGGTTCCTCAGCGGGAAATGGGATTTTAAGGACGCGGCGCCCGGAGGATATTCCGAGATAACAGCGCCTTTCCGGCAGATTTCATGGTACAGCTCTCTATGCTCCGCCGGATAAACGACATCAATACCGCTGCCCAGGACCGCGGCTGTAAATCCGTCATTGGAAAGCGCCGTCCGCTGGGCTATTGAATCATGGCCTTTTGCCATGCCGCTCACTATCCCGATGTTATAGCTCACAAGCTCTTTTGTCATGTATTCATTAATGGAGGCCGCTTCCGGCGTGACTGAGCGGGTCCCGACTATGGCAATCATCTTTACGGAATAATTCATTTGTCCTATTTGATAATAGAGAAAAGGGGCGTCCGGGATTTCCTTCAGGCGGGGATGATAGAGAGTGCTTTCCCTGGCGATCATCTGAATGTTCTTTTTCCCGCAGATTTCGACAATTTTTTCACCGCGTGGGAGCATATCTTTAAAGAACTGAATATGTTCCTCGTTTTTAATTCCTAAAAAACCCATCATCTCACCGGGTTTCAGGTCAAAAAAGCTTTTCAGGTCTGGAAATTCCAAGCGGATTTTGTCGTACCTTCTCGGACCTATCGATTCGTTATAGCTCAGGGCCGCGTAATAAACCAGTTCATCCATATCAGCCTCTAATTATTTTATGGGCAGTTCTAAAAACTCATATTTTTAGAACTGCCGACTTTGTATTAGATCATGCAGCCGCTGAGTTCGCGCGGCGAACTCCTCGCGGCAGCGTTATTTATATAATCCATAAGGTTTTTTATAGCAAGGCAGTTCTAAAAACTTAAAGGTTTTTGGAACTGCTCTTATTAAAGTCTTTTATTATATCAAAAATCGGTATTTTTAGTAAAATTTTTGTAATAAGCTTTTTTATACTGGAATATTAAAAATTGATGTTTTAAAAGGGTATATTTATAATATTGCTCCTTTAAGGAGTTATTATGAAAATTACACGGTTTTATTCAGGCTCTTATTATTCAAACTGTTATCTTGTCCTGAATGAGGACGGGAATAAAGCCCTGATTATAGACCCGATCGATGATTCGGAAGAAATGCTGAATGCCATGGACGGACTGGAGCTTTTGTATATCGTCAATACCCATGGGCATTTTGATCATATTTCAGGCAATTCAATCGTTCAGGAGAAAACAAAGGCCCCGATTGTGATCGGTTCCGCTGACGCTCCGATGCTGATTGAGCCCGCGCTTAATTTATCCGCTTTTTTTTCAACACCGGTTGTTTCACCGCCCGCCGATATCGAAATTGAAAAGGAAAATAATGTGCTGAAGCTTGGCAGGCTGGAGTTTCGCGTCCTCTTTTTTCCCGGACATACAGAAGGCGGTCTGGCGCTTTATCAGAAGGAAGAAAAAGCCCTTATTTCCGGGGACTTTATTTTTCAGGATTCGATCGGTCGGATGGATTCCCCCTCGGGCAGCGTTTCTCAGATGAAAAGTTCTCTGGAAAAAGTTATGCTGCTTCCGTCAGACACACGCGTTTATCCGGGGCATGGCCTTCCTTTTCTGCTCTCTGATTTTAAAAACAATATATATCCTGAAATCATTCAAGAGTTTTAGATGATCAGCATTGAAGATATTAATTATATCCTTCCCGAAGAACTGATCGCCATTCATCCGGCACATGAAAGGGATGAATCAAGGCTATTGGTTGTGTTAAAAAAGGAAGAAAGCATCAGAGATACCGCATTCCCGGATGTAGCCGGTCTGATCAACAGCGGCGACTGCCTTGTTTTTAATAATACAAAAGTTTTCAAAGCCCGCCTTATTGGAAAATCAGAACAGGATAAAAATATTGAACTCCTCCTTGTCAGCCGTATTGATCAATACAGCTGGAAAGCGATGGTCAAAAACTCAAAAAAAATCCCCGCCGGCACAAAAGTTGTTTTTCATACGGTTGAGGCGGAAATACTGGATAAAATTGATGAAATGAGGATTGTGCGTTTTATGAAAATTTTATCCTATGAAGAAATTAACCGGATCGGAGAAGTGCCTCTTCCGCCTTATATCATAAAAAAAAGAAGAAAAGAACAGGAACCGCTTTACCAGGACGAGGATGAGGAAAGGTACCAGAGCGTTCTGGCCGAATATTTCGGCTCTGTGGCCGCGCCGACGGCGTCGCTTCATTTTACTGAAAAAGTCTTGAAAAAGCTCAAACAAAAGAATGTAAAGTCTGCCTTTATTACGCTCCATGTCGGACCGGGCACTTTTAAGCCGATAGACACGGATAAAATAGAGGATTATCAGATCCATGAGGAATGGATCGAGGTCCCGGAAAATACGGTCGGGCTTCTCCGGGAAACAAAGAAGGCCGGCGGCAGGGTGATAGCCGTCGGGACTACGGTTGTGCGCGCGCTGGAAACAATGGCCCGGCCGTCAAAAAGTATTGATGAATGGCAGGCGTATGAAGGCGGCACCCGGCTTTTTATCAGGGGAGAATTTGAATTTAAAGTTATTGACGCTTTGATAACAAATTTCCATATGCCGAAATCCTCTCTTTTGCTTCTGGTTTACGCGTTCGGAGGGAAGGATCTGATCCAGAAAGCCTACCGGTTAGCTGTTCAAAAGAAATACCGTTTTTTAAGCTATGGCGACGCGATGTTTATATATTAAAGTAAAATAATTTTTAAATATTATTTTAGTGTATTATATTATATTAAAAAGGATTTTTCATCTGTAGGATTAGCCACGGTGCACAGAGGACTGGGTTGGTATTGGTGTGTCTGGATGATTAGTGGTTCTTTATAATTTTGAATACAGGCATTAATAATAGAAGATAGCGATTTAAAAACACGAAGACATGAAGAAATCGAAGAAGCAAGAAGAAATAAGAGGTAATAACAATAAAACCCAAAGTTAGTGATTCTTAGTGTTCCCCTCGACAGGCTCGGGACATCGCTTGGTGTTCTTGGTGTTTAGATAATAGCTGCAGTAAGCCCAAAAGGGATGTTTTTTTAAGAAACGATTATGATTAATCTTTTATTGATTAAAATTATTTTTGTAGTATAATAAAGCTGCTGTTAAACCTGGAAAAAAAGCATATTCGGCGGTGAAGCTTTTCAGAAATAGGATATTTAATTCAATTCTGAAAAGGGGAGGTTGACATATGGCGAAAAGCATCAAGAAAACTGTAAAAAAACCTAAGGTGTCCGGCGCTGATAATATTGAAGCATTAAAAAGAAAAATTACCCGGCTTACTAAAGAGCTGGATACGGCAAATAAAATCATTGAAATGTATGAAAAAGTATCAATGCTTTCAGATACCGAAAAGATCGACCGCGATAAGCTCCTGAAGGCCCATGAGATTACCGGAGAAATGGCAAGGAAAGAGCTGATCCAGAGAGACCAGATAAATAAGGCGTATGAAAGCACGTTAAGTCTCGCATCCAGCGAATTAAAGCAGGAAAAGAAAAAAGCCGCAGTTCATAAAAAATCCCATCATTCATTAAAAGGAACAAAAAAGACAGATCTGTCCGTGCGGGAGCTCCTTTCGCTTCTTGAGGCTTATGAAAAGATAGAAGAACTGCACCGTCTGGAAAGAATAGGCGATGACAAAATACTCAAAGCCTATGAAATACTGGAAGAATATACCCGTGAAAAAATGCTGGACCTCCTTCAGATCATTCAAGCATATGAGAAAGTCCAGGATTATAACAGGCATGAAAGAATTCAGGACAATAAGATCATCCAGGCCTATCAAAGAGTGGAGGAGATGTCAAGGGAGGAACTCCTTAATCTTGACAGGGTCAATAAAGCCCATGAAGTTGTTGAGGAGCTGGCCAGGAAGGAGCTTATTGAAAGGGATGAGATCAACCATGCCCATGAGATTGTGGAAGATTTTGTCCGGCAGGAATTGATAGAAAAAGACAGGATAAACCAGGCGCATGAAATGCTTCATGAATTGACCCGCCAGGAGCTAATGGATAAGGATAAAATAATCAGCGCCTATGAGATTGTCGAAGAATTGAACAGAAAAGCGCTGATAGAAGGCGATAAGATCAACAGCGCTTATGAAGTGGTCGAAGAAATGATGCGCGACGAATTGAAGGAAAAAGACCTTGTCAATAAAGCCCATGAGATCGTGGAAGAGCTCATGAGAAAAGAACTGATTGAAAAAGATAAAATCAACGCGGCCCATGAGGCCGTTGAAGAAATGGCCAGGGGTGAAATGCTTAAACTCAGATCGAAAACATGAAATTAGCGGTTTCCATCTCTTTCCTTTTCCTGCTCAATACCGGCTTCACGCAGCTCAAATTCCTTAATACCTATCCGTTTAAAATCGGCGAAGAAATGACATTATCCATCAGCGTGCTGGGCGTATATGTCGGCGATCAGATGATCGTGATAGATGACTGCACCAATTATCTCGGGCTGAAAGTCCTGAAAGGAAGCGGCCGGCTGACGACAACGCCTTTTATTTCATCCATGTACAAGGTGGACGACAGGGAAATGACCTATTTTGTACCGGACGGATTTATCCCGTTTTACTATGAACGCTGGATCAACGAAGGCTCCTGGCATGACAATATTATTTTCAGGTTTTATCCGGGGCAGAGAACGGTTGTCATATCCCAGAAAGCGAATAACTATGATAAAAAAGAAGTAAATTATACCGGTACGCTCAGGAATTATTTTACCCTGATTTCATGCATGAGATGTGTGGATTATGACTACCACATTTCGAATAATATCAATGTCGAGATCGATTATCTTTTCGGGACCAACCTTAAAAAAGCCGTTTTTAAGCCTTTTTATAGTAAAATAAAATACAAGGATAAAATGACCGATGTCATCGTGCTGGAAGAAGTCGGCGGTATAGGCATGAACTTCTATATCATAAAAAATCCCACCCGTATACCCATCCGGCTGGTTATCCCGGCTTTTGATGTCATCGGGTTCAAAACGATCAGCATCTATGTCGAAATGAAGGAATACATTGAAGGTACTAAAGATTTTACGGGCTTTTTTGCCGAAACAGGAGAAACAAATGAAGCTTCAAATACAAATACCATTACAAACACAGTAAATTTTTCGACAAATGCCTCTGTCAATCCCGTTACTAATTCAATAACCAATTCAGCGCCTTCTCCCGGCACAAATTCTTTAACCAATATCCTGACGAACTCTGTCATGACAAATCAGAAGCGGGAAAAATAAACAGCGGTGATCATTCATTTTTATTTTTAACACTATCTCCAGCGATAAGATTCAGAGCGCTTCCGGCTTTAAACCACTCTATCTGCATATTGTTATAGGTATGATTCAATTGGATCTGTTCCTCGCCGCCGTTTTTATGGTGAATGACCATTACCAGGGGTTTTCCAGGCGAAAACTGTTCAAGGCCTGATAAATCGATAGTATCATCTTCCCTTATCTTTTCATAGTCAGACGGATCGGCGAAAGTAAGGGCCAGGACCCCCTGTTTTTTAAGATTGGTTTCATGGATCCTCGCGAAGCTTCTCATAACAACTGCCCTGCCGCCCAGGTAGCGTACTTCCATGGCCGCGTGCTCCCTGCTTGAGCCTTCGCCGTAGTTCTCATCGCCGGCGACAATCCAATCAATCGACTTTTGTTTATATTCCCGGGCCGTCTGAGGGACCGGCTGGATCACACCCGTAAAATAATTTTTCGTTTTTCCCGTTTCCCCGGTGAAGGCGTTAACCGCGCCCAATAAGAGGTTATTGGAAATTTTATCCAGATGGCCGCGGTATTTCAGCCATTCGCCGGCCATTGAGATGTGGTCGGTTGTGCATTTACCCTTTATTTTTATCAAAACAGGGGCGTTCATAATATCAGAGCCGTTCCATGGCTTGAATCTTTCCAGCAGCTGCAGCCTTTCGCTATAAGGGGAAATGATGACCTGCACATCCTTCCCTTCATTTTTCGAAATAATTCCCATTTCCGGATTGTCATAAAACTTTTCCGGTATTTCCCTGCCGGCCGGCGGGGTGAGCTTTATTTTCTGTCCTTTATTATTCGTTAAAACATCGGTTTCGGGATTAAATGATAAAATTCCGCTTAAGGCGAGGGCCATAACGGTTTCAGGACTGCCGACAAAAGCGAATGTATTGGGGTTTCCGTCCGCTCTTTTCGCGAAGTTCCTGTTGAATGATGTTATTATTGTGTTTTCTTCCCCCATTGCCACATCTGTTCTCTTCCACATCCCGATGCATGGGCCGCATGCGTTTGTCAGAATAACCGCGCCCAGTTTTTTAAAGATTTCCAGCTGTCCGTCTTTCTCTATTGTTGACCTGACTTTTTCAGAGCCGGGGCTTAAATAAAGCTGAGCCATCGGTTTTATTCCATTTGCGAGTGCCTGTTTCGCGATGCCGGCAGCCCTGTCGATATCTTCATAGCTTGAATTGGTGCAGCTTCCGATAAGGCATGCGCTGATTTTATCCGGATATCCTTTTTTCCTCACAGCGTCTTTCATGTGGGAGACTGGAGTGGCGAGGTCCGGCGTGAAAGGACCGTTCAGGTAAGGTTCCAGATCGCTGAGATTGATATGAATGACCTGTTCAAAATATTTTTCAGGGCTTTCATAAACTTCAGGATCAGCGCACAGGTCCGCCCGGATAGAATCGGCTTCTTTTGAAACGTCGCTTCTGTCTGTCGCCGAGAGATAGGCCGAGATTTTTTCATCATACGGGAATAATGAGGATGTCGCGCCGAGTTCGGCGCCCATGTTGCAGATGGTAGCCTTGCCGGTTGCCGATAGGGATTTTGTCCCCTTGCCGAAGTATTCAATAATGGAGCCTGTCCCGCCTTTGACGGTCAGGATGCCAAGGATCTTTAATATGATGTCTTTGGGAGAAGCCCAGCCTGAAAGCGAGCCTGTTAATTTGACGCCTATCAATTTTGGCCATTTAAGTTCCCAGGTCATACCGGCCATCACGTCAACGGCATCAGCCCCTCCAACGCCGACGCCGAGCATCCCGAGGCCTCCCGCGTTCGGAGTATGGGAATCCGTGCCGATCATAAGGCCGCCGGGGAATGCGTAATTCTCAAGTATGATCTGATGGATGATCCCCGCCCCCGGTTTCCAGCAGTCTATTCCGTATTTTAATGAGACGCTTGATAAAAAATCGTAGACTTCCTTATTTTCTTTCAGAGCTCTGGCAAGGTCTTTTTCCGAGCCGCACTCCGCTTCCACAAGATGGTCGCAGTGGACCGTCGCGGGGACAGCGGTTATTTTTCTGCCGGCGTGCATGAACTGCAGAAGCGCCATCTGGGCGGTCGCGTCCTGCATCGCGACCCTGTCGGGAAATAAATCCGCGTAATCCTTGCCTCTGACCATCGGTTTTTCAATCTTTTTACCAAGGTGGGCATACAGTATCTTTTCAGCATAAGTCAGGGGCCTGCCGGCCGTTTTCCTGGCCCGATCAACCTTATTAACAAATTCAGAATAGAATTTTAAAATCATTTCGATATTTTTTGTCATTTTATATTCTCCCAATCTCAATGATATAAAAAATAAAAGATATATTTGTGTTAATGTTCAAGAAAGAAGAATTTATTTTACCTTGTTTTAAGCGTCGGGAACAAAATCGTGTCGCGGATTGAATTCGTGTCATTCAAAAGCATCACCAGCCTGTCGATACCGATCCCCATGCCGCCAGTCGGAGGCATGCCGAATTCCAGGGCGTTGATATAATCCTCATCCACATACATGGCCTCATCATCGCCTTTCGCCTTTTTCTGCGCCTGGGCGAAAAAGCGGTCCGCCTGTACAACGGGATCATTCAATTCCGAGAAGGCGTTACCGAGTTCCCTGCCGACAACAAAGGGTTCAAACCGCTCGACAAAGTCAGGGTCGTCTTCCTTGTATTTTGAAAGCGGGGAGATTTCCGCCGGGTATTCATATATAATGGTCGGTTCAACGAGGTTCGGTTCGACATATTCCTCGAAAAGAATATTGAGAATTCCCCATTTTTCCTCGTAATCATGGATGTCGTCAAAACCCCTCGAGCGTGCCAGTTCCAGGGCGTCTTTCTGGTCGCGGATTTCTTTCAGCGGGATATTGGCGATATCCTTTAAGGCGTCAAAATATTTAATTTTTTTCCAGCTGGAGAAATCCATCTTCTGGCCCTGGTAATCGAAAACAGGGCTTCCTTTTATTTCAACGGCGAGATTCTTCATCAATTCCTCAAAGAGGTCCTGCATATCGCGGTAATCCGCGTAAGCCTGGTAAAGCTCGAGCATGGTAAACTCCGGGTTATGCCGGGTATCGATCCCTTCGTTGCGGAAATTCCGGTTCAGCTCAAAAACCTTCTCAAATCCGCCGACAATGAGCCTTTTGAGATACAATTCGGGGGCTATCCTCAGGAAAAGGTCCATATCCAGCGCGTTATGGTGCGTGATGAAAGGCCTTGCAGCCGCTCCGCCGGGGATGGTCTGCATCATGGGCGTTTCCACTTCCATAAAGCCTTTAACGCTCAGGAAACTGCGGATGTATGAGATGATTTTTGACCTTGAAATAAAATCTGTTTTTACTTTGTCATTTACGATCAGGTCCAGATACCGCTGGCGGTACCTGAGCTCTACATCGGTCAGGCCGTGCCATTTTTCGGGGAGCGTATTGAGAGCTTTTGCCAGAACGGTGAACTTCTCGACAAGCACTGTAATTTCGCCCTTGTGGGTTTTAAAAACGTTTCCTTCCACACCGGCAATATCTCCGACATCCAGTAGCTTAAAGATGGAATATTTTTCCTCGCCGAGGATGTCCTGCCGGGCGTAGATCTGGATCTGCCCTTTATCATCCTTCAATGTGGCGAACTGCGCCTTGCCGAAATCCCGGATCAGCATAAGCCTTCCGGCCGCGCCCGATTTAAATTCCTTTTCGCCGTTTTCAGCGAATTTCTTTTTGATATCGGCGGAATAATCAACAGGGCGGTATAAATTCGGGTAGGGATTGATCCCTGCTTTTTTTAACGCCTCAAGCTTTTTCAGACGGCTTTCTCTTTCGTCGGTGATATTTGTGTTCGGTGATTCCATAGGTACTCCTTGGAATAAAATCGCCATTAGTATAATGAAAGTGAGGAGAATAATCAAGGCAAAGGCGGGAGAGGCTTATCCCGCTTTCCGGGATATTTTCAGCATGGCTATCTTCAGGTTGGCCATATCATAGACAGACTGATAGCGGTAATAGCTGGAAAGGACTTTTTTGACATATTCCCGGGTTTCCTGATAGGGAACGATCTCAAGAAGTTCCAGTTCATTCAGTGGATAAAATTTTTGTTTTGTTAAGTTAATGATCCTGATTCCGCCGTTATAGGAAGCGACGGCGGTCAGAAATCCATAAGCTTTTATCTCCTGATTGAGAAAGGTTGTTCCGAGAATGATATTAAAAAGGGGATTATAGAGATTTGAATTCTTTTTATTCAAAACGACCGGAGAGGTCAGCCTGGCAGTTGTGGGCATTAACTGCATCAGCCCGCGCGCGCCTACACGGGACCGGGCGTTGGGGATATAGATGCTTTCACTTCTGATGATCGCGTATATCAGCTGCTTGTCAAGCTGGGAATCCTTTAACTGGCTGAGGGCCACATTGATCTCGCTGTCATAAGGCGTGGGATAGAGGAGCATCTGAATGTCCCTGGAAAAGAAAGCGAAATTTTCCTGTATGAAATCATTGTCCATCAGGTTGACATAATACGGCCGTGCCGCTTGAAAATCCTTGTTTTTAACCAGCTCGTTAAGGACCAGTATGTTCTGGAGAAGGGGATCTGAAATATCCGCGGAGGAAAGCATCGTTTTAGCCTTTTCAATCAGGCCGTTGCGCGTATAAACGACAAATTTGATGTAATTATCGCTATTTTTCAGCTTGCTGAGAATATTGTTGTCAAAGTCAAAGAGGGGGCTGTCGCTCACTTTTTTCATGAGGAGTGTGACCTGCTCCTTGAATTTGTTCTTTTCATACCCGTCTTTCAGGGCATAGAGAAGCCTTCCGTAATAGAGCCTGGCGGAAAGATCGGGGCTTGAATTATAAGCTTTATCAACCTGGGCCAGGTAGTCATTGTATTTTACGCCTTTACTGTCCATTATATTCTGAATGAAAGACTTGGCCTGAAGGGAAAGATAGCCGTCCGGAAGGTAGGACAGCGATTTTTCAAACCAGAAGAGCGCGTTTTCATAATCATTGAGCTGATATGAGGCGTAGGCGTTCCAGAACGCGGCGTCATCGCTCAGCTGGCCTATCTTCGGATTGAGCTTTAAGGCGTCAAAGCTCATACCGATAACGTTCGTTATTTCTTCATATTGCTTAAAAGCCAGTAAATTCCTTGTGACGATCCGCAGGTTCTTTTTAATGTATTCAATGTCCACATCGCCCTTAATGTAATTTTTATAATAAGCCAGGGCTTTCGTATAATTATAGCGGGCTTTCCTGTTCAATGGCCGGAGCAGTTTATAATAATATGAGCCGCGGACTATCCCGGAATGGCTTCGGATGGTCATTTTTGACAGGGAATAGAGGTCTGTCATTTCCTCGGATATCGCTGTATAATCTTCTTTTCCTTTAAGTTTATTGATATAATCCCTGACAAAAGGCTTATGGCAATTATAGACCAGATCGAGGGAAAGTTCCTCGACAACAGAGCCGGCCGGTTGGAATTCCTGTATATAGTATTGCGTAAACTGGGCGTAATCCTCATACATGCCCAGGCGGGACAAATTTTTCAATACGGCCGTCTTTTCATCCCGGGTATAAAAGCGCCAGTTATGCGTAATGATTTTATGGTAAAGGGGATGGTCTTCATCATCCAGGTTTTCAATATGAACAGCGTATTGCCCGCTTTTCCGGAGATTATTAACATAATAATAGAGCCTGAGAAGCCGGATATCCGCTTCGTTTTTTCTATAGAACGGGTTGATTTCCTTATTGCTTTCAATGATTTTTATCGCTTTTTTATAAGCGTTATTTCTGGAATAAAGATCGGCCAGGTACAAGGCCGCGTCCATTTTTGTCAGATTATCGCCGGAATTTTTTAATACAGATTCCAGGACTTCCCTGGCCCGGGCTGTCCTGCCGTATTTTTCATTGAATTTCGCCCTGAGGAGCCGCGCGTCATCCCTCAATATAAAATCTTCTTTTTCAAGCTTATTTAACAGGGCCTGAATATACTCATAATCTCTCTTTTTCGGATGATTATTTTTTAAAGCCGCGGATACCTGACGGAATTTATCCAATTCCTCATATTGACGCTCGATGGTGCTCTCCAGGAAGAATTCCCTGGCGGGTTCGAGCGAAAAGAGCATAGCCGACGTGATGACCGCTATGCTGATAGCTATTTCCAAACGGATTGTACGGACCTGCCTGCCGAAACTCACGAAATTCCCCTCAATTTTAACTCACTGCTCCTCTTTTTTATAAAACAATTCATTTTAAATTAAAATAACGCCGCCGTCAAACCGGCAGGGTCTGATTATCTATCTTTGTTTTATATAAATTAACCTGAAATCGTTGAAATTTCAAGTGTTTTATGCCTGTCTATTCATTTTTCTGCCCCTTTTCCTCCTCAGACGGTTTTTTTATGATCCTGGCAACAACATGGACCCGGTCCATTCCCTCGACGGTTACAAGCTTCGGCAGGTTCAGGGGTACATATTCCGCGACGTCATTTGTCGCGCCGTCGATGGAAAGCGGGATTGTTTCCAGATAATTATACTGGTTTAATGTGTCCTGCGGGCCTTTGATGGTGATCATTCTCCTGTCCATCAATATATCATCGACAATATAGCCGTCTTTCGGATTACCGCTTGTGATAGGCTGAATAAATACGATTTTTGAGCTGATTTTATCGATCTTGAGCTTTGCCTTATCCTTGAGGGGATTGAAAATGACCCCGGGCTGAGGCTCGGTAATTTCAATTTCAATCATATAGCTGTTGATGCCGGGAGAGGCTTTTTCAAGATTTACATAAAAGTGGACCATCTTGGAAAAATCCAGATTTTTGATCTTTTCCTTAAGTCCTTTAACCTTCACAAGGACTGTCGTGTCGTATATTTCAACGATCATGAGGTCTTTCGGAAGGTTTTTATAGACAATCGAAGATGAAAATGTCAATTCCTCATACGCCGGAAAATTAACAATATACCAGAGTAATGCCGCCACGGCGAGGGATATTAATTTTTTCTGCCAGTCAAATATGAAAAACGATGCTATTTTACTCCGCTTCCACCATTTCATGGATTTTCCTCACAAAATGTTCCTGATTTAAATCGCTTTCGATTTTTCCTTTATGGGCTATTGAAATCGCGCCGGTCTCTTCTGATATTATGATGCTGATGGCATCGCTGTCGGACGTGACAGCGATCCCGGCCAGATGGCGCGTACCGAAGCCGGTTTTCTTTTTTAAGTGGGCGTCAACTATGACGGACGGGATAATAATTCTGGCCGCGCTGATTTTTTCGCCGGATATCAATACCGCGCCGTCATGCAGAATACTTCCCTTATGGAATATGGACATCAATAGCTCCGCTTTGACAGCCGAGTCCAGAGGGACCGATTCCTCCAGGAGCTGTTTCAGGCCGACTCTTTTCTCAATAATGATCAGGCCGCCGGTTTTCACTTCCGCCATGGAAATGACCGCCTTTGTGATCTCATTAATTGTTTCCAGAGACATCCCCCGGATGCCGGACAGGCCGCCCTGGCCGATCCGTGTTAAAAATTTTCTTATTTCCGGCTGGAACAGCACAACGATCATAATAACAAAATACTGCAGAACGTAATTAAAGATCCATTCCAGTGTTTTGAGCTCTATAAAGCGGGCAACGGCCCATAATATGATGATGGCAATAAAGCCTTTTATGATGCTGATTGAATTGGTGTCTTCAAAAAGCTTATAAAGAAAATAGAATAAATACGCCACACAGACAATATCCAGAACACTGAGAAGAATTTTAATAAGCATGGGTAAATCAATATTAAAAAGGGCTTCCATAAATAATCCCCAAAACCGGATTTTACCAGATGGCCGCCGATAGATAGCCGACAACGCGCGAGTAATCCCTCGAAGTCTCGCCGGAATTTTTATAAACAAGTATTTTGATGCCGTTTTTATTGAACAGGCGCGCTAATTCCAGCATCACAGCTAAAGGTCCCGTGCCGCAGGCCTCTATTTTTCCGGCCGAAGATTCTTCAAGGAGCTTTTTAGCGTCCATCAGGGAAACAACGCGGATCAATTCGTTATCCATATCCCTGGCTTCCTCGTCTGAATGATAATGCGACAGGTCTGTCGAAATGACAAAAAGATAATGCCTGTCATAATTTTTCAATACTTCAAAGAGTGTTTCAGCCGCATCCAGAGCGTTTTTATATGACTGCTCGCCCATCAGTACCGGCACGATCTTGAAATCATTACTCAGGACCGACTGCAGGAACGGAAGCTGGACTTCAAGGCTGTGTTCCTTGATATGCGCCGTATTGATAAAATCGAATAAGCCGCCGCTTTTTTTAACAAGGCTGTTCAAAAGCTCCTGTTCCAGACTGATTTTACCCAGAGGCGTTTCAAAAGCCTTATAAAAAGGCAGGGCAAACCCCTCAAAGGAAGTAAAATGGCTCGGCCCGATAAGTATGATAGTATCGTATTCCTTCTGCTTCAATAAGGAATAAGAATAAGCCGCCACCTGTCCCGAATAGATATATCCCGCATGCGGGGCTATAACGCCCAATAGATTATCAATCGCATTTTTCTTAAAGAACTCCGGTATGGCTGACGGAACATTGGATAGATAATTATTGATCATCCGCTTGAGGTTAATCGTATCATCCGGATAGAACATGCTGGCTACCGCCGGCTTCCTGATTTCCTCCATACGGCCCCCTTTATCCGGTAATGTCTTTAAAGTTTTTTACCGGACTAATGAAAGAATACTATAAGCTGAAAACTATCATTAATATGATAAAGCATAATTTAAATGAATTCAATAAGTAAAAGGAAAAAACTTATTGACGGAAATCCTGTGAATTCTGAAAAGCAGGGTTTAATAATTGACAAAAACTACTTCCTATCCTATATTTAATGGTTTTTAAAGCCTAATTCCATTGAGGAGCGTAATATGGAAAATTTTAATAAATATGTTGAGGAAATCGCACGGAGGGCAAAAGAGATTTCATACCAGATTGCCTCTGCCGGGACAAATGAAAAGAATGCTCTGCTCAATCAGATTGCCGATGAATTGGTTGAAAACAGCGGATTTATTATTCAGGAAAATAAAAAGGATCTGGAATATGCTTCCCGGGAAGGGAAAAGCGGTTCTTTTATCGACCGTCTGACGCTGAGTAAAAAGAGGATCGATCTGATGGCGCAGGCTGTCCGGGAGATTGCCCTTCTGCCCGACCCTGTCGGAAGCGGCAGCATGCTGACGAGAAGGCCGAACGGGCTCAAGATCATGAAGGTTAGAGCGCCCCTCGGTGTTGTCGCAATTGTTTATGAGTCCAGGCCGAATGTCACAAGCGATGTGGCGGCCATGACAATAAAAACCGGCAACGCCGTCATACTCAGGGGCGGGAAGGAATCCGTCAATTCGAACCGCGCCATTGCCGGGCTGATCCATAAAGCGATGGATAAAAAACATTTTCCCGGGGATGCCGTTCAGCTGATCGATAAGACGGAGCATGAGGTTGTCAATGCCCTGTTAAAGATGAATCAATATATCGATGTTGTTATTCCCAGGGGAGGAGAAAGCCTGATCAAATCGGTGGTGGAAAACTCGACAATTCCCGTCATCAAGCATGACAAAGGGATCTGTCATGTCTATGTGGATGAAACAGCGGACAAAATAAAAGCCGAAAGAATAGTGATTAACGCGAAATGCCAGAAGCCTTCCGTCTGTAATGCCGCCGAGACACTGCTGATCCATAAGGATTATCAATACCCGAAGGAGCTCATTCAGGCGCTTATGGACTGTAAAGTTGAGGTTGTAGGCGATAAAAATGTGCTGAAATTCTTTCCAAAGCTGAAAGAAGCAACGGAAGAGGATTGGTTTACGGAATACCTGGATTATAAAATATCGGTCAGGATCCTGGACAGCCTCGACGCTGCCATTAATCATATCAATCATTACGGTTCTCATCACTCCGACGCGATTATCAGCGAAAGTTATAATAATATACAGATTTTTCTTGATAAAGTGGACAGCGCCGCCGTTTACGCCAACGCTTCCACCCGTTTTACCGACGGGGGCGAGTTCGGCCTCGGGGCAGAAGTTGGAATTTCCACCCAGAAGCTCCATGTCAGGGGGCCGATGGGCCTGGACGGGCTGACAGCCGAAAAGTGGGTCATTTACGGCGACGGACAGATCAGGGAATAGAAGATGAATCAGAAAGTCGGGATCCTTGGGGGCGCTTTCAACCCGCCCCATCAGGCGCATATTCTCCTCGGCGAATACGCGTTAAATCATTTTTCCCTTGACCGGCTTGTCTATATCCCCACGCATATTCCTTCCCATAAAAAAATCGAGGAAGGCTGGAATGGAAGCATCCGTTCCTTGATGATTAAACTGGCGCTCTTTTGTATTACGCCGGAGGAAACCGGTACGGAATTGAAAAAAATCATTCCGCCGGACCGGAAAAGCAATAAATTCATTTCTTTGTATGAAGCCCTGTATCAAAAAAATCACCGGGAAAATATCACTGTCTCCGATATAGAAATTGAAAGCGATAAAATATCCTATACAATCGATACGGTAAAAAAACTGCTCGCGAATAATCCCGGATGGGAGATCACTATCATCATCGGAATGGACCAGGCCGCCGTACTGGATTCATGGAAAAATTATGATGAACTGATCGAAATAGCGAATTTTTGCGCCGCTGACCGGGCGGATTTTGACGGCGGCAGCATAAAAAATAAATTTCCCTTTATAGAATTCTTTCCTTTTCCGAAAATCGTCATTTCGTCCTCAATGATCCGGCAGAGGCTCAAGGACGGCCGGAGCATCAGGGGCCTTGTCCCGCCGATAGTCGAGGAATTCATAGCACTCTTATCTTAATTAAACCAGGAATTTGAATCTTACGGGGTGGAACCACAGATTACGCCGATTTCACAGATATTTTCTGTGAAATAAATATAAAATTACATGAATAATATATCCCCTGTTTTTTTCTAAAAATGCAAATTGAAAACGACAAAATAAAAAAAACATGCTTGAATTAAAAAAGAAATGGGAAAACACTTCGTGACTTTATATAAAACCTTAAGTTTGCTTCGTATGGTATTTTCCTCAATCATAATTTCAAAATTGTAATCTGTGTTATCTGTGAAATCTGTGGTTTCTTACGTTGTTCCCCGAATTTTGTTAATTTCTTAAGGGCAGTTCCAAAAACTCAAAATCAATCAGATATTTCCAACATAGGTTTTGGAACTGCCCCGGTTATAGAATCTCTTGTAAATTTAATTGGCGCTACCGTATAGAGTTCGCTGGTTGATGATCTTTTCAGACAGTGAACTCGTGCGGTAGCATGAACTCATATAATAGCGGCAGTTCTAAATATTTGAGTTTTTAGAACTGCCCTTAAATAATTACTTGGAAGTAACATTATTATAAAATGAATTAAAAGGATAGATGAAAAACCGAACATCGAACCCGTATTGATCATTCAGCTGTCTGGTTGAATTTACAAATTCAAGCCAGTATGAATTGTAGATTTCCTCATTAAAAAAGATGTCAGCATATTTTTTTATCCTGTCCGGGTCGAGCTTTTTTTTGATGTCCTCCCAATTCCCCAGCCTGGCGTTATATCCTTCAAGACAGACCTTTTTAACCCTGCCTTTCAGGTCCTTAAAGAGGGACTTTATGTCTGTAAGATATGGAAAAACAGGGCCGATATAGGCCGTCAGCCCGATATTTCTTTTATAAATCGATTCAATCACATCCAGCCGTTCTTTCTGGCAGGGACTGTTTTTTTCAAAAAGCTGTCTGACGATTTCCGAATTGACCGTAAAATAGATGATATTCTTTTCAGAATAAGTAAATAAATCAAGATGCCCGGCGATATCGTTCATTTTCGTCAGCAGAACAACCGGGATTTCATGGCTTTTCAGGATTTCCATTATCTGAAGTGTGATATGGTATTTTTCCTCAACTTGCTGAAATGGGTCGGTAGTGGAACCGATCAGAATGCGGCGGATGCCTTTTTTCTGCTTCAGTTCCTTCTCCAGCAGACCGGGCAGATTCTCTTTGACGCAAACATATCCGCCCCATTCATCAGGGATTTTCCGGATCCCTTTATTTGACCGGGAATAGCAGTACAGGCAGCCGGCCTGGCAGCCTTTATAAGGATTGATGACATAGTCCGCAAGATCGATATTAGTTTGAGAAAGGGCCCGCTCTGTCCGGACCAATTCAATTTTCATGAGAGAGTTCCGTAATGATGTTAGTCAAGCCTTTGAAAAGGCTTTTCCCGGCTTTTTTAATATTTCTTAATAACTGAATAAAAGAAATGAATACAGAAGGATTGCGGAAACCGGCAATTAAAAATCCCGGCCAATTGATTTTCCGGAAAGAATCGCGGATGAATTCCGGCGGGGGCGGTATAAATTCCAGTCCGTCAGTTATTGAGCGGATGATAAAAAGAGGGATTTTAAGCGAAGAGGCCCCGGATGAAATTTCAAAACTTTCCATATCGGCAAAACCGGCGCCGGGATATTGCCCGACGACCTCTTTTTTCCTGTTATTATCCAGAAAATCTCTGGAAGAATAAACTTGAAAGGTTTTATAGGAATATTTTTCCGGGATTTTTTGTAAAATACACGGGATTGTTATTTCATTATTAAATCCGGGTGTGATAATGGATTGATCTCCTATGACGATATCTCCGGCTTTGAGTCTATTATCAAGGCCGCCGGCATAACCCGTCGAGATCCATAAGTCAAAAGTTATATTTAAATCTTTTATATATTGAACAAATCTTCTGATATTGCGCGGGCCGACGCCTGTAATGCCTGATAAATAATAATGTCCGCCGTTATTCATCTGATAAAGTGAAATTTTTTTTTGAGTAAATATCTTTTCTGCCTTGAAATATTTCAGTATAAGTTTAATTTCGCTTTCAAGGGCCGCCGTTATCAGAATATTCATGTTCCTCCTCAGTGACCTGATAGTTTATAATAAATTACAGGAGTTTTCAAAAATATAGACCAGTTTGATTTATCATACGGTTGTTGCCGGCAAACTGATAATGGGAATTAAATATACTTTAGATAAATAAAAATTAAATTGTTCTATGAAGGTTATAACAATTTGACAGGAGTTGTTTTAATCATTATATTAATGACTGATTAAGAAAAATATTTTGGGGAGGTTAGAATGACTAAACTAGAAAATACGGGCAAGGCAATTGAAAAAAAATTCACATCGTTTCTTTCCGGTAAACCCATCTGGATCTGGTGGATATGCTATGTTTTATTAATAGGCGTCCTTTTTGGTTTGTTTTATGTTGTTGTTGTTGTTTTAACCAAACAATGGTGGGCATCCGTTCTGATTATTATTGTAGCCGGCATGATCTGGGGTACTGTTATGTATATGAATTCAAAACCGGCCGCGGCCCCGGTCCCGGCCCCAAAAGTGAATACAAAAAAATAGAACTCTTTTAAAAATCTTTCAGTAATTTAAACTGACAATATTTTTAAATTTAATGCTCTCCGGTTTCAATCATATAATTGGATTCAGTGCCGTCTCTTTTAATCACTGCTAATAGTGTTTAAAGTATTATATAGAGTGGTTTCTTATTATTAATAAGGAGAGCGGTTATGATGGAATTTATCGGTTATATGGCGCTTGGGCTTATCAGCGGAACGGCGAGCGGCCTTCTCGGGATCGGAGGGGCTGTTATTATCATACCGGCCCTTGTATACTTTTTCGGGTACGGGCAGAAAATGGCCCAGGGAACCACGCTGGCAATGATGGTTCTGCCCATCGGCTTTATGGCGGCCATGGAATATTACACCGCAGGCCAGGTCAATTTAAAGGCCGCGCTTATAATGGCTGTTTTATTCTTTGCCGGAGGATGGCTGGGCGGCAGGCTGGCTTTGGTAATTGATCCCGGCATTCTTAAAAAAGTATTCGCGGCTTTTCTTATAATAATCGCGGTAAAATTGATATTTGAAAAATAATAAACAGGGAAGGATATGGATAAATATATCATTAAAGGGTTGAATAAGCTCACCGGCGATGTTTTTATCAGCGGCTCAAAAAACGCTTCACTGCCCATTATGGCGGCGTCGCTTCTGACGCCTGACAGGATTATTCTGCATAATGTTCCGGAATTAATGGATATTTCCACTATGATTCAGCTCCTGGAAATACTGGGCAAAAAGATTAAAGCCGAAGCAGGTACAGTACAGATTGATGAAGTTGATCCGGCCCCTTTTGAAGCCCCCTATGATGTTGTGCGGAAAATGCGCGCCTCAATAGCGGTAATGGGCCCGCTTCTGGCCAGAAAGGGCAAAGCGAAAATATCTTTCCCGGGCGGATGCGCCATTGGCCCGAGGCCGATAGACCTGCATATACGCGGGTTGAAGGCGCTGGGGACCGACCTTTTGATTGAGCATGGCTATATCTGGGCCCAGGCCAAGGAACTGAACGGCAAAAGGATCAATCTTCTCGGCAACAGCGGCCCGAGCGTTCTGGCCACGGAAAATGTTTTGATGGCGGCTGTGCTGGCTAAAGGTGCGACAACAATAGAAGGCGCGGCCTGCGAGCCGGAAGTGGAAGACCTGGCGAAGTTTTTAACTGCTATGGGAGCAAAGATCAGCGGGGCCGGTACGGCCATAATAGAGGTCGAAGGGATGAAGGAGCTCCATGGAGCGGAGCATTCAATAATCCCAGACAGGATAGAGGCGGGGACTTTTATAGCCGCGGCTGGTATTACCGAAGGTGAAATTCACCTTAAAAAGATTAATGTCAGGCATCTGGAATATCCTATAGACGTGTTCTCGAAGGCGGGAGTGGAAATTGAAATACTCTCGAACGATCATATTATCGCAAAGGGACGGTCCATCCGGCCTGTTGAAGTAGAGACAAGGCCCTACCCTTTTTTTCCGACAGACCTTCAGGCACAACTGATGGCCTGTGTCAGCATCAGCGACGGCATCAGTATCATTTCGGAAAAAATATTTCCCGACCGTTTTATGCATGCGGCCGAGTTAAGCCGCATGGGCGCGGATATAAAAGTGGACGGCGCTACTGCTGTAATAAAGGGAGTTAAAGGCCTTTCCGGGGCATCGGTTATGGCGTCTGATTTACGGGCCGGCGCAGGCCTTGTTGTCGGAGCATTGGCCGCGCATGGCACAAGCGAGATACTCCGCATCTATCATATAGACCGGGGCTATGAAAGATTGGAGGACAAGCTCAAAAAACTGGGCGCTGATATAGAGCGGATACCGCAATAACTAAAGGCTTGTCAATTCAGGGTTCTATACTGACAGGAGTGCCTGCTGCAACCTTGTTTTTCAGTTCATTGATATCTGCATTATGCAGCCGGATACAGCCTTCCGAGGCCATGGTTCCGATGGAAGAATTGTCATGCGTGCCGTGAACGGCTATTTCTTTCCAGCTTTTTCCGCTTTTTGTCCGGTCTTTGCCGGTATAAAGCCTTAGAAACCATGGCCCGTACGCGCCTTTAATAGGCCCTTTACCGTCTTTAAAGTCATGTTCCCACAGGTTGGATTTTTCTATTTTAATGATATAAAAATTACCTTCCGGCGTCCTTTTATCCCCTTCCTTCTGTTTATCTCCCGGGTTTTTTCCGACAGCTATGGGATATTCCTTTATCATATTAGTGCCGTCAAAAAGATAGAGCTTAAATTCATGCTTTATAATTTTAATGCTTAAAGAGCCTTTGTTCTCCGGAAAGATAAAAGAAATAATAAAAAACAACAGATAAAATATAAAAATGGGCCGCAGATGATTTTTCATATTTAATACTCCCATAATAATTGAGTTTTGAACCTGAAAACCGCCTGTTAATACGCTTATGCAGAAAAATACCAAGTTTAAGTTTAATTCAAATAATCCTGAAAATCAAAAAATAACTCATAAAATAAATTAATAATCTATTTCAATTTTTTTGTTTGTGAAATAAAATATAATATAATGAAGTTTATATGCTTTTCAAATCACTTCCGCCGGATATTTTTTTAAAATGACGCAATATTGAATTATATTATCTTATATTTCAGGATGGATGCTTTCCGGCTATTTACGGTTTGGGGGAAGATATGTCAGAAAAGAAACAAACCATATTGCTGGTAGAAGATGAGGCGGTTATAGCAGAGGCCCAGGCTGAGATGTTCAGACGGAGAGGTTTTAAAGTCATAATAGCTCTGAGCGGGGAAAAGGCAGTTGAATTATTTAAAAACGGAAATGATATTGATCTCATCCTGATGGATATAGATCTGGGCAAAGGTATGGACGGGACAGAGGCCGCTGAAATCATTTTAAAGGATCATGATATACCGGTTGTGTTCCTTTCAAGTCATACCGAGATAGAGACAGTTGAAAAAACAGACAAGATCACATCTTACGGTTATGTTGTAAAAAACTGCGGAGAGACTATTTTATATGCATCCATTAGTATGGCTTTCCGCCTTTTTGAGGCTCATAAAGAAATAATAAAAGCGGATCAGGAAATGCGTACGCTTGCCGGTGAATGGCAGACTACTTTTGACGCGATTTCGGATATAGTCTGGCTTCTGGGGCCGGATTTTAAAATTATCCGCTTTAACAAGGCTTCTTTAAAGGTTTTTAATAAAGACATTCTCGGCCGTTATTGCCGGGAAATAGTGTTTGGTGTAAATAGCCCGCCGCCGGACAGTCCTGTTGTTAAAATGCAAAAAACAAAGAGCCGCGAATCTGCAGAGATACAGTCCGGCGGGAAATGGTACAGCATTACAGCCGACCCTATTCTGGACCCGAAAGGCGGTATCTCCGGCGCCGTTTATATTATGAGCGATATTACGGACAGAAAAATAACTGAAGATGCGCTTAAAAATAACTCCACTCTGATGCGGAACATCATTGATTCCTCTGCCGATTACATTTATGTCAAGGACCCTGAACTCAGGACGATACTCTGCAATAAGGTTTTTTCCGGCGCTCTCGGGAAAAAACCTGAAGATCTGTTCGGAAAGACGGATATAGAAAACGGCTGGGACCCCGAACTTGTTAAAGGCAATCCTGAAAAAGGAATAAAGGGGTTTGAACAGGATGATCTGTCGGCTTTAAAGGGAAACACAGTTGAAGACCCGAGCGAACCGGGGAATGTGAAAGGGATGATCCATTACTTCGATACCATCAAGCTGCCGCTGAAGGATGAGAACGGTAAAATTATAGGGGTTCTGGGCGTCAGCCGCGATATAACAGAGCGGAAAGAGGCGGAAGACGCGCTGAGGGAAAGCGAAGAACAATTCAGGGTCCTGGTCGAGAACGCCCCTGACGCCATGTTTGTTCAGTTAAAGGGGAAATTTGCCTATTTAAATAACGCGGCGTTGAAATTATTCGGCACCGAGGATGTTGTTGAACTATTGGGAAAACCGGTCCTGGAACGCTTTCATCCCGATTATCATTCTATCATAAAAGAACGCATTCAATCATTGAATGTGGAGCGGAAAACTGTTCCAATAATAGAAGAAAAGTATATAAAAATGGACGGGACTGTTATCGATGTTGAAGTGTCCGCCGTCCCGATCGTTTATAATAATGACCAAGGCGGCCTTGTATTCGCACGTGATATTACAGAGCGTAAACGCGTGGAAGAAGCGCTGCAGCAGAGCGAAAATAAATACAGGGCTTTGTTTGAGCATATGCAGAGCGGTCTGGCGGTTTATGAGGCAGTGGACGACGGAAAGGATTTTATATTCAGGGAGTTTAATGAAGCCGCCGAGAAGATCAGCCTGGTCAGCAGTGAAAAAGTGATTGGAGAAAGGCTTTCAACAATTTTTCCGAACATGGATAAATTCGGGCTTTTTGCGGCTTTGCAGAGAGTATATAGAACAGGCGTTCCGGAGCTTTTACCGGCCGCTTATTATAAGGACTTGATAAGGGAGGGCTGGAGGGAAAACTTTATTTACAAGCTTCCATCGGGAGAACTGGCTGTGATTTATGATGATGTGACTGAACTGATGCGGACAATGGAGTCTTTAAAGGAAAATGAGGAACGTTTCCGCCTTCTGGTTGAAAACGCTCCCTATGCCATTTTTGTTGAGACTAAAGGTTTTTATGCCTATTTGAACAATTCCGCCGTTAAATTATTCGGGGCGGAATCATCCGAACAGCTTATCGGGCATTCATTGTATGAGCGTTTTCATCCTGATCATCATGATATTGTCAAAGAACGCCTGCGTCTTTTAAATGAAGAACGGCAGAGCCTGCCGCCGGCGGAACTCAAATACCTGAAAATTGACGGTACTCCGATTGATGTTGAAGTATCGGCGGTACCTATCGTATATGAAAGGGAAAACGGGGCCCTTGTTTTTACCCGCAATATTACAGAACACAAAAAGGCAGAAGAGGCTTTACGCAAAAGCGAGGAAAACTACCGCGCATTGACGGAAAGCTCACCGGAGATAATATTTAGTGTAGACCGGGATTTTATTGTCCGTTTCGTCAATAAAACCACTGCGGAAAAGTTTCAATCAAAACCGGAGGACATCATCGGCAGGCATATCGGGGATGTATTCAAGCCTTCGTCGGCTGAGGGGCATAACCGGGCAATAAACCATGTATTGGAAACGGGTCAGACATTCGTTTCGGAAGTACTGGAGGAATTTCCGGCAGGGACCTGCTGGATTAAGACCCTGCTGTCGCCCTTAAAGGACGCTCAGGGCCGTGTCACGGGGGTCCTCGGCCTGTCACAGGATATTTCTGAGCAAAAGAAAACGGAGGAAGCGCTGAAAATAAGCGAGGCGCTTTACAGGAACCTGGTTGAAACTTCCCCCGATGGAATAGTCATGACTGACCTTGAGGGCAGGGTGATGACATGTAATGAGCGGTTCGCGAAAATATTCGGTTATGATGATGCTGAAGAAATGACCGGATTGCTGGCTTTTGATACGATGGCCGTGGAGGACCAGGAACGCGCCAGGAGTAATATGGAAATTACCTTCAAGAAGGGAATCGTAAAAAATGTTGAATATACGCTCTTTAAAAAGGACGGTTCAAAGTTTACCGCTGAATTAAGCGCCAGCCTGGTTAAAGATTCCAGGGGAGCGCCGAATTCTTTTGTCGGAGTATTAAAAGATATCACTGACCGTAAAAAAGCCGAGGAAGCTTTAAGGGAGAGCGAACAGCGCTATAGAATGTTTGTACTGAACTCGACTGAAGGGATCGGACGGTGGGAAATCAATCCTCCCATGCCTATTACACTGCCTGAAAAAGAACAGCTTGATTATTTGTGGCAGAACACATTCAGCGCCGAATGCAATCAAACGCTCTCAGATTTTTACAAGCTGAAAAGCATAAAAGATTTTCCCAACCGGCCGCTGACGGATTTTATGCCCGAATCTGACCCGTTTAACACCGAACATCTCAGGGAATTTGTCCGCGCGCGTTATTCGATTAAAAACGCCGAATCGAAAGATGTTGATAAGAACGGCAAAGTCCATACTATGATCAATAATCTGACCGGCATAGTTAAGGACGGAATGCTTCAGAGGATATGGAGCATCCAGCGGGATGTGACGGAGTTTAATGAGCTTCAGCAGGAGCTTCAGGAAAAAAATGAGATATTCAGATTGTTTATGGAGTACAGTCCGGTTTATGTATTCTTTAAGGATGAGGATTCTAAAATTGTCTGGCTCAGTAAAAATTATGAAAAAGTCCTGGGCAAACCTGTTCGTGAATTGACTGGAAAAAGTATGTATGACATTTTCCCGGTTGAAGTCGCGGAAAAATCTGTTCAAGATGACCGATGGATTATCAGGGAAAGAAAACCAGCGGAGTTTATGGGGGAATTAAATGGGAGGGTGTATTCAACAATAGAATTTCCGATTATACTGGGTGAAAAATCCGTTCTTCTGGCAGGTTTTACAACAGGCATTACAGAACGGAAGAAAATGGAAGATGATTTAAAAAAATGGGCTCAGCTTTTTGAACATGCGGCGTGGGGTGTCTGCATCGGGAGTATTGATAATAATAAACTGCAATTTGTCAATCCGGCTTTCGCGGAAATGCATGGATATACCGCGGAAGAATTAGTCGGGAAGGCCTTTGATAAAATTGTGGCGCCTGAAGTCCGGGATGTTTTCCATGAAAAGATAGATATGATCCAGGAGAAGGGGCAGCATACATTTGAAAATCTGCATATCCGCAAGGACGGAACGGTATTTCCGGCGCTTATGAATGTGGCTGTCGTCAATGATGAAAAGGGCAAGCCGCTTTATAAGGCTGTTAATGTCCTGGATATAACCGAAAGAAAACTGGCCGAAGCGGCTTTAAAAGAAAACGAGGAAAAATTCCGCACTATTACTGAAACTTCCCGGGACTGGATGTGGCAGATCGATGTGAACGGCCGGCATATTTACTCTAATCCCACTGTTGCCTGTCGGTTTTTATAACATGCTTCATGGACATACGGCAGGGTTCCCGTTAAAATAAAACGGGAGAAAAAGATGGCAAGATTTGAAAAGAACAGCCTGGAGCAGGGTGAGTTCCTCGCGATCAATATAGGCGAGCAGTTTGATGAGAATTCCAGAGAATTTATACTAAAAGAATTCATCAAAAACCGTATTAAACTGGAGGATTTCGCGGCTTACTATAAGAACGACCATAGAGGCAGAGAGATTAAAAATCCTCGGGATGTGATCTGTGCGGTACTCTACGGTTACATTACGGGAAATCGTATCAGCCGAAAGATAGAAGATTTGCTGAAAAAACACATTGGGTTTATGTATGTTTCAAACCGGCTGAAAATTGACCATTCGGTAATTTGCGAGTTCAAGGTACTTTTTCAGGAAAAGATCGAGGAGTTGTTCAGCCAGCTTTTATATATACTCAACGAAATGGGGTCTATAGATTGGGACATGGTAGTGGGTGACGGCACAAAGATCAAGGCCTACGCGAGTAAGAATAAGAATGTGGGAAAGAAACATACCCGGAAGCTGATGGACACTTACCAGAAGATGGCGGAAAAGATTGTGAAACAAGACCTGGAACTGGAAGAATCTTACCGGGAAGGCAAGCTGGAGCAGCCTTATTACGAAGCGGAGAAGAAGCGGGTATCAAGGCGGAAAAAGATTTACGATAGTGTTTTGAACCAAATCGATGAATACAAAAAACAGGTAGAGAGAGGGGAAAAGACAGACGAAGAATTCACCAACCTGACTGATCCCGAAAGCAAGCTGATGTCTGGAAATCCGCATAGTGTGTTTATACAGGGATATAATTCGGCGATGATGGTCAGTAATAATGATGTGATTATAGATTTTGAAGCAATCACAACACCGGAAAAACAGCATACGGAAGAAATGGTAAAGAGGGTGGAACAGAAAAAAGCGGAATTAAAAGTTGATAAGGCTAGCAAATACCTTTTTGATTCGGGTTTTCAGGACATGGAAGAGACAATCCGGATGGTGGAGGAAGGAAAAGACCTTTATGTGGATACGAAAGAGCGGGATTTCAGTGATAAATCACAGAAGCGAAGAGACTTTAAACTGGAAAAGATTGATGACGAATATATCCTGGGATGCCGGGGCGGCCGTAAGGAAAATGGGTATTTAGATCGAAATAACCAAAGATATACATTTTTGTATTCACGGAAGGGCTGTGAAAGATGTCCATTTTTCAGTGAGTGTTATAAAAACATCAAACCGAAAACACAGCAAAAGACAGTAATTTTCAGTGAGTTTGAATTGAATAATCGGTCTAAGATTGATGCTTATTTAACAAAACTTTACAGCGAAGAAGGGCAAAAGATATACAACCGCAGGATAGGTAAAGAACACGTATTTTCAAACATCAAAACACAGAAGGGTTATGTTCAGACAGTTTACAGAGGTCAACGGAAAGTGAATTTGGAGCTATGCTGGGTATCCCTTGCGCATAATTTTATGAAATATGCCCAATATTTGAGAAAATAGAGAGGATTTTGTATAGTCTGAGTATCGATTATTCGAAATTTATTATTAAAATCAGCTAAGCTGACAAAATTTTTATTTGCCCGCTTATTGTAAGGGGCTGGTTTGACTCCGAAAATGAAATAACCGACAGGCAAGCTGTAAAAGAAATACTCGGCTACTCTCCGGATGAAATTATTGGAGTATCGTCGTCTGCGATATTAACAAAAGAAAGCAGGGAAGAAATGAAAAAACTCCTGCCTGATTATATCAGGAAAAAACATGGCTGGACCGGATGGGTTTTACAGTGGTATCATAAAGACGGCTCTATACGCTGGCTGGAGAGTAATGCCAGTGCTTTACTGAATTCAAACGGCAAGCTTTTCGGTTTTAGAGGAGTGGACCGTGATATAACAGGGAGAAAGAGAATTGAGGAAGCTTTAAGTGAAAGCGAAGAACGTTTCCGTAATCTTGTAGAAACCACCAGCGACTGGATATGGGAAACCGATGTGAAAGGGAAATATATCTATTCCAGTCCTAAGGTGAAAGACCTCTTGGGATATGAACCGGAGGAGGTCATCGGCAGGACCCCGTATGATTTGATGCCGGATGAAGAAGCTAAAAGAGTATCTGTTATTGCCGGTAAAATCATGAAATCCCATAAGCCGATAATCAGACTTGAAAACAAAAACATCCATAAGGACGGCCGTTTTGTATTACTTGAGACAAGCGGCATACCGGTTTTTGACAGCAGCGGAAAATTTCATGGCTACCGCGGTATTGACCGTGATATTACAGAGCGGAAACAGGCCGAAGAAACTGTTTCCAGGGCCCTTGAAGAAAAGGAAGGCCTGCTCCGCGAGCTTCAGCACAGGGTTAAAAACAGCTTTGCCATAATCACCGGGATTGTCGGTCTGGAAACCAACAGACAGCAGGACCTTCGCATGCAGAAAGTTCTGATGGATATACGGAACCGCATCAGTTCATTGTCAGAACTGTATGATCTCCTGTACCAGAATCAGGAAGTCAAAAATATAAAGCTTAATCAATATCTTGAGAGATTGAGCCGCTCAATTATCGAAGTTTATTCGGCTGAAAAGAAATGGATCAAACTTCAGATGCATATGGATGAAATAGAAATTGATGTAAAGAGGGCTGTTTCGATCGGGCTGATTTTAAATGAGCTGTTGACAAATGCTTTAAAGCATGCTTTTCCTGAAAAACGCCGCGGAACAATCAGGATTAAATTGAATAAATCAAAAACAGGGATTGTCCTTGTGGTGGCTGATGAAGGCATTGGACTTCCTCAGAAAATAAAATTTGACGGCCAGAGCGGCCTGGGACTGGACCTGGTCAAGCTGTTGACTTCACAGCTGGATGGGAAGATAGACTTAAAAAGGGAAGATGGAACGGTTTTCAGTGTAAAATTTCCGCAGAAGAGCAAAGAGTAAATACTATTTGCAAGGAGCTGGCTGGAACTGCCTTAACTCTTTTTTTTAAAAAAAGCAGCGTATATTCCTATACCGGCCATTATCAGAAAAATAAGCAGAGTGAAAAATGGAGGGACTTCGTCCTGGAACGGATTGCCGACGGCAAGCTGATGAAATGTAAAGATCCCAACTATAATAAAAAACAAGATGACGATTATTTTCGGCATGAATTTCATGTTATTTTCCCTTATTCCGCTGACTGTTTGAAGATAAGAGTAAGCCTCTGTCTGTCATAGAGATCGACAGGCCTGTTCTCCGAATAACGTATGGCCTGGGGTGTAAATTTGCCGGTGGTCACATAGAGCGCCCTGATTCCATGTACCAGTTTGAGATTTTCCACAAGTTTGGCCACCTGATCTTCGTTTACATCATCATTATCGCGGGATATCCTGACCAGAACTTTTCCGCCTCTCACATTTCTCCATTTCAGGCTTCTTTCCATGCCGACAATTTCAAGATGGTCGTCATCCTGCATGGTGCTTTCAAGCGTTTCATAACCCAGTGCTTTGAGGAAGTTCTGGCTGATGATCTCAAAAGTCGTCGGTGTGGAAGTAAGAAGGTCTTTCAGTTTATCATCAACGCGGAGGTCCTCATATTCCGCCAATTTTGCCTGAACTTCCTGATAGTTCGGACGGAGCTGGGCGACCTTTTCCCATTGTTCCACGGCTTCCACTAGACGCCTTTCTTTTTCATAAGTCATTCCCAGCGTATAATGGATCGCGATTGTCGTATTGTTTTCTTCACTGGAATACTTAAGGGCCCTTTCAAAATCCGCTTTCGCGCCTTCCAGTTCGCTGACTTCCAGCTTGCAGATGCCTTTCTGGTAGATTGCTTTGACTTTTAATTGATTATCTTTTGTCTGCTCGGCTATATCCAGTTCCTGCACGGCTTTTCCGTAAGCGTTCATGGCCTTGAGGATAATACCGATGAAATAGTGCGCTTCCGGGTTTTTCGGGTCCAGCCTGACGCAGTTTGTAAAGGCGTTTAATGCCTCATTAGAACGGCTCATCTCATAATATATTTTTCCGATCAGAAAGAAAATTTCCGAACTGCTTTTTCCGGATTTCAAAGCTTTATCAAGATAGGTCAGGGCCTGTTCTTTCATGCCTCTGTCATAAAAAATATTGCCGATCTGATAGAGATATTCGGAATTATGCGGCTCGAGCTTGGAAAGGACAACAAATTCCTTCTGGGCTTCCTCGAGCTGGCCGAATTTCATGTAAATATCAGCCAGGCGCTTACGGATGATCTTTTCTGTCGCCGAATTGGAAAAGCGCCCTGTCGATAGGACCTGCTTATACTCCACCATCGCCATTTCCAGATTGCTTGTGAAATAATACGCCTCGGCCAGGTATAGGTGGGCCAAAGGATTACGGTCGTCTTTTTTCATCAGCGCGTTCAGAGCATTGATGGCCTGCTCGTATTTGCTGGATTCAAGAAGGGCCTTTATGGAATCGAGCTTGTGAGGCCCGATTAAATTCTGGAACAGGTATAGAATGCCCAGGATTGCCACAATAATGATCAGAGCGACAATAATCAAACTTTCTAACATGAACGGCTCCCGTTTTTTATTATCTCAGCATATATTTTATAGTTGAGACAAATAATTATCAACAGTTGACATATTTTTATAATTCGGGTATCTGCTCTTTATATCCTGTAATATTGATTTTGCGTCCGCGGATTTGTTAAGTTTCATATATGCTTCGGCCAGATTTAAGGAGACATCGGGATCGTCCTTTAATTTTCTCGCTTTTTCAAGAGTCAGGGCCGCGTTATCGTAATCCTTGACTTTAGAATATATTTTACCTAGCTCGGCCGTTGTATCAAAATCGGTCGGGTTGATTTCGAGCGCTTTTTTATAAGAAGCGACGGCGTCATCATAAAGCTCGGTTTTAGCATAGGCGTCGCCCATTCCCTTATAAGCGAGATCGGATTTTGGATTAAGATCCAGCGATTTTTTGAAATACTTAAGCGCGTTATCATAATTATCCTGTTTTAAATTCAGAAATCCCAGAGCCGAGTAGCTGTCGGGATCATTGGGATTGATCTGGACGGCTTTATTGTACGCTTCTTCAGCGGCCGAATACTGCTTGAGCTCCAGATAGCTGTTTCCCATATTGATATATGCCGGATAAAAGCTGCTGTCTTTATTAATAGTATCGTTATATAATTTTATGGCTTCAGTATGATTGTTATTCATTGCCTGTGTTCTGCCGTAGTTGTAGGAAGCGAGCGGGTTGTCCTTATTCAGGGCATAGGCTTTTTTGTAAGCGGTCATCGCGTCCCTGCTCCTGCCGGTCTCTTCATAAGCGTTGCCCAGTTTGACAAAGGCGGTATCGTTATTCGGGTCGATCTCGACGCTTTTTTCATAAAATTTCACCGCTTTGGCGTAATCTTTATGATAAGCGTAAATAAGGCCGATGTTGACCAGCGCTTTGGCATTGGAGGGGTCTTTCTTAATGGCTTCCTGAAAGCTCTTCAGGGCGCTGTTGTCGTCGCTGAGTCTCATAAATGTCAGCCCCAGGTTGTAATATGCCTTGGCATATTCCGGGTCGATCGCGACGCATTTCTGGAATTCATCTCTGGCTTCATTGTACATCTTTTTCATGTAATAAATGATGCCCATCAGATAATGAGCGTCCGCGCTGTCATAATTGGCGATTGAGGACTTGAATTCCTCGAGCGATTCGTCATACATCTTTTTATCATACAGAATCTTACCGTTTGTATAATGAGCGACGCCGTTATTGGGGTCTTTCTTGAGGGCGTCGCGGCTTTTATCGATGGCATCCTGCGTCTCATTCAATTTATAATGGGTCAGGCCCTGATAGGCGTCCGCGTCGGCGTTTTTCGGGTCCAGGTCCTCCGCCTTTTTAAACTCATCCAGAGCTTCCTTGAAATAACCGGTGTTGAGGTATTTAATACCGTTCTGAATATGCTGTTTGGCCTGATCTTCCTTAGAGGTCTTATCCTTCAGGTCATTTTTAATGATGGGTTTATCCTTTTTTATTTCATTTTTTTGACCGGTATCCAGGCTGGCTGTTTCATCCTTTATATTAGTGTTTTTATGGTTCTTCGCGTTATCCTGGTTTTTCATGAGGTTTTTAATTTTCTTACGCAGTTTTTCAATGCGGGGATCATTGGGGTTTTCCATAAAAGCCTTATCCAGGTTGTCCTTGGCCCTCTCATAATCTTCATTATTAATATATTCCTCGGCAAGCGTTATATATTTCTCGAGATTAATTTTTTTAACAATAAAATAGCCGGCGGGAATGGAAATGACTAGAAGACCGATGATGACGGCGAGAAGAATTTTCTTATTATTTTGTTTTTCCCGGGGGGTCCTTGTTTTTTTAACTGGTTTAGCGGTTATTTTTTTACTCTTTTTACGGGGCATAGCGGCCTCCTCTATTATTTTTCAATTTCTTCCAATTCATTATCTATTACTTTGCCCTTGTCAACCGGTTTTATCTGGTCCAGGACCCCTTCAATATCGATCAACGGCTCCACAGCCGGGGTTGTTTTATTGGTTGAAGATGAATCGCCTTCGTAGGGGAATAATTTGTCCTTATCGAAGTCAAAAGTACTGCTCTTAAGAATCGCGAGCGCTCTCCGGATATTATCGCTCTGCGGTCCCCGCGGGGCTTTTACCAGATAATCTTCCCACTCCCTGATGGTATTATTTTTATCCTTCATTTTATAATAGGCCATTCCCTTAAACCAGTATGTCTGGACCAGGTTCGAGTCCAGCTGATAGGACTGGTTCAGGTAATCTATCGATTTCGCATATTCTTTTTTCAGAAAATAGACATAGCCTATATTATGCGTTATGATGCCCTGCAGGTCGGGCTTATCCGCGGACTCAAAGGAAATTTTGTACACATCAAGGGCTTTATCGAAATCCCCGTTATTGACATAAGAATTACCCAGGAAAAAGTATATAGTCGGATTTTTAAAACCTTCATCCAGTGCTTTTTTAAAACTGCCGATGGCCATGAGAAACTTTTTTTCAGAGTATGATTTTAAGCCTTTGATAAAATTCTCATTGGTTTCACTGTAAAGCGCTGAAAAAAATAGATTAAAGCAGAGTATAAATAAAACCGCTTTTATATGAGCGGGGGACGGCTTAAACATTCTTTACCCCTCCGGTATTTGTACTTCATATTTTAAATTAATCGGCAATTAAATCCAATAAAAGGATTATAAAGTTACCTGAGCTTTGCTTCAATATCTTTTATTCTTTTTTCTATATCGTCCAGTTTATCAGGCGGCATTCCTTCAAAATCGAGGTTCAGCTTGAGCAATTCTTCAATAACGCCGATTTTTTTATCAATCCGGGTAATAGTATCATTGACATCCTCGATTTTTTTACTTTTATTATTTTTCTTTTCGCGGCTCTCCACCTTTTCTTTATAACCGCTGGATATATCTTTATAATCCTTTTCCTGTTTTTTTATCAGTTCTTCATAATATTTTTTAAGGGCTACGATTTTTGCTTCATACAGCTTCTGAAGCCTGCCCACGTCTTTTTTTAACTGGTTGGTATCTTCCCCGTTTTCTTCATTTGTAAATATATAAGAAGGTATAATGATGGAGGCATTTGTTTCCGGATAAGGTTCTTTCATCCCTGATTTGTTTTTTCCCTGATTTGAATTTTCAAAAGGGTCGCCGTATTCCGATTTAACGACGGATTTCTCAAGCCCTTTCTGGAGGCTGGAGCCTTCTTTATTGTTATTGCTGAGATACAGGTCCATTTTATCAAGAAGCGCGGTCAGTTTTTCAAATAATCCCAGCTGGGATTTTAAGGAAACCGTATCGGACCCCGTTAATGACTGGTTTATTTGGCTTGAGCCGGTAATGGAATTTTTCATGTTGCCGTTATTGGGGTTGATTTCAGTAACCGCTTCGCTGAGCTTGAGATATACAGGCTGCAGTCTTGAGGCTGAAAGCACGGTCCCGAAAGAAACTTCTTCACCGCTTTTTATATAAATATTATTAAAATAGATTGCGACAGCCGCGTCGGGATTGGCAAACGCGTTGTATTTAAACCTGGCCAGGGGCGACAGTTCGTATTCGAGTTCTTTTTCATCAAACTTTTTCCAGTTGCCGATAATCAGCTTCTCAGGTTTTATTTCATTAATTGAAGGGTATATAAACAAGCCGCTGCCGAAATCTCTCGCATCTCCGTCATATATCCCTGAAAATATGAATTGAGGCATGTTTTCTTTATTCAGCAATCTGTCGTATTCTATTTTTTCTTTGCTGGATAAATAAATGGAAGGCCGTTTTTCCGATTCACCGTATACTGTATCGAAAAGTAACCGGGCCCCGGCAAGGGATTGATTCGGTCCGTCATTTTTTACTTTAATGAGGCAGACTATTGAATTATTATTTTTACCATCCAGGTTTGTGATCAGGAATACCAGATTCAGCGCCAGAGTATCAATTTTAAAGGCGCATAGAATTTTATTCTCATCTGATTGGAACGGCTTTATAATGGAAACTACGCCGGTTTCATTAAGCTGATAAGGCTTTCCGTTAACAATAAAGGTAATATAAGATGTTGGCGGAAGGTCTTTAAACAGATATTGCCGGGAAAACCGGGTGGACGGATGCGGGTTTTCAGCATAAAAAGCGCCGCTCTGGTCGTCAAGGAAAAAAGTTATGTCTTTTCCAACCAGGTTCAGGAACTCAGGATAGATCATATTACTGAAACCGGTTAAAAATAGAAGAAGAATTGTTTTTATAACTATTTTCATGATTATCCCCTATTGATCAGCCGAATTGGTCTCTGAATTAAGATTATACAGGATTTTGTTTTTTTCCTTGATGGCTTTTTCCTTTAAATCAAGGAGCCTGGCTTTAAGCTCAATCAGCTCCTTGTACCGTTCAATTTCTTCCTGCTTTTTCCTGTTTTCCTCGGACAATTTATTTTTTATCAGAGCATTGGTATCAATTATTGTACTGATTTGCGTGGAACTGACAGTATTGCTGATAAAAAGATAATTTGTATAATAATTGGTTGTAAAGGTATTTTCCTGAGTTGGAGATATAATAACATTAGTTGAAGATATAACATTGGTTATTTCAATAAAATTGGTGATTTCCCATTGGCCTTCAGTCAGATCAACAGTATTCAAATTTGTCGGGGTTTTGTTTGGAAGCGCCTGACCGACAAATTCTTTATGTTCCTTTTTCTTATATTTCAGCAGGATTCTTCTGGCTTCGGGATAATAGGGGCTGCAGGGGTAGTTTGAAACGATGCTTTCAAAAAAAACAAGGGCTTCCGGGATCAGTTTGAGCGCCTCATAGGATTTTCCGCCATAATAAAGAGAGGCATGATGAACCGGAGAGTTTTTGTATTGAAACGCGAAATTTTTAAAACTCCAGGCCGCGGATTTCCATTGCTTGAGCCTGTAGTAGTTTTCGCCTTTTCCGAAAAGGGCCATCCTTTTATCATTCTCATTCCGGGCATTGTTATCAAGTATTGAATAATAAGAGAGGGATTTATCATAGTTTTTTAAATAATAATAGCATTTCGCCGTGTAATAGAGCGCTTTATTATAATTTGTCGCGGCGGGATATTCAGTTATAAGATTGGTCAGTTCTTCAACGGCCAAAGCGTACCTTTTTTGAAGGTATAATTTTTCAGCCAGATTGAACCGCGCCTCATCCAGCGTCAATCCGTAAATTATGGAAAATATAAAAAAGCCCATGAGAAAGTATAGATATTTTTTAAACAAGCGGCGCTCCTCTCTTTGAGTTTACCTCAATTTCGCTTTTATTCCGCGCTATATATATTATCTACATTTTTTAAAAAAAAGTTAATAAATACAGTATAAACAACATTGGTCAAAAAAGCTTATAATACTGCAAAAAAGGCATATTTTATTATAGGGCAATTCCAAAAACCTGTGTTTTTGGATCAGCTGCTTTTGTGCTGAGACTTACAGTCCCTCACCATTTTGTGAGATTCACCGGTGCAGCCAGACAAAATGGTGAGGGACTGTGTCTTTTTCCTTAACTTAAAGCTTTATATTACCGGGGAAGTTCCAAAAACCTGTGTTTTTGGAACTTCCCTTAATTATTTTAAGCATACTTTTGGAAAATATTCATAATATAATATACCATGTTTATAGAAACTTTATAGGGAGGCTTAAAAATGACTGTAAAACCTTTCCGCGGAATACGGCCGGATAAAAAGTATGTCAGTTTATTGAATGTACCGCCTTATGATGTTGTGAGTCTTGAAGATGTCAAAAAGGCCGTTCAAGATAATCCCTATTCGTTTTTCCATATTACGCGGGCTGAAGCTGATTTGACGGATCTGGCCGACGAATACGCGCCTGAAGTTTATCAAAAAGCCAGGGATAGTTTTGAGTCATTTTTAAGTAAAAAAATATTGATTAAAGACGAAAAGCCGTCTTTTTATATTCTTTCCCAGACATGGAAGGGAAGGACCCAGATAGGCCTTTATACTTCGGTTTCATGTCAGGAATATGAGAATAATCAGATTATAAAACATGAGCTGACCCGTAAAGATAAAGAACAGGACAGGACTAAACATATAGAGACTGTCAAAGCGGACACAGGCCCTGTTTTTTTGTTCTTTGAGGATAATGGAGAATTTATTAATTTAATCAAACCTTTGCTGGAAAAAAACCCGTTTTATAATCTCATAGACGAAAACGAAGTGGAGAATAAACTCTGGCTCATTCAGGAAAATCATGATATCAGCGCTTTAGAGGAATATTTTCAGAAGAAGAACGCGTTTTATATTGCTGACGGGCATCACCGCGCGGCCTCGGCGGTCAATGTGTGGAAGAATTTAAAAAATAATGGTGTTAATGATAATGACGCGTATCAATATTTTATGGCCGTTGTTTTTCCCGCTTCGCAGCTGAAAATTCTACCGTATAACAGAGCCGTGCTGGATTTGAACGGGCTTTCCGTTGATCAATTCGTATCAAAGCTCAAAGAAAATTTCAGCGTCCGCCCTGCTTCTTCATTAAAGACTGAAAAAAAGGGCGTTATCGGTATGTATATCAAAAAATCATTTTATCAATTGACATTGAAAAAGGATCTGATTCCCTTTGATCCTCTGGAGTCGCTGGATGTCTCGGTCCTTCAAAAAAATGTGCTTTCCCAAATTCTCGGGATTGATGACCCTAGGACTTCAAAAAGAATACAATTTGTCGGCGGCATTAAAGGCGAGGATGAATTGGTCCGGATTGTGAACAGCAGGAAAGCTAAAGCGGCCTTTTCCCTTTTCCCGGTTGATATCAATGACGTGGTTAAAATCACGCAGAATCATCAGATTATGCCGCCGAAGTCCACATGGTTCGAACCGAAGCTCCGCGACGGCCTAGTGGTTTATTCAATTGAATGAAAGATCAAGGCCTCACCCCGCCTCGCAAAGCTCGGCACCCCTCTCCAAATTTGGAGAGGGGACGGGGGAGAGGCACCGCCTTCTATTTTATTCAGAAAGTCTTTTTTCCAGCGCTTTCAATTCTTCGCTCAATTCCTCCGGAAGTCTGTCCCCGAAGCGTGAAAAATGCTCCTTGATGCCGGGGATTTCATTCATCCATTCTTCCTTATTGACCGAAAGCAGGGTTTCAAGGTCCTGTTCCAGTATTTTTAATCCGGTTAAGTCCAGAGCGTCTTCAGAAGGGACATAACCGATGGCTGTCTTTTCGGCTTTTCCCCTGCCGGAAATCCTTTCCACAACCCATTTGAGGACGCGGCTGTTTTCGCCGTAACCGGGCCAGAGCCATTTCCCGTCTTTATTTTTTCTAAACCAGTTCACTGTAAATATTTTGGGAAGCTTGCCGGCGGACGATTTCTTTCCCGTTTCGATCCAGTGCTTGAAATAATCTCCCATATGATAGCCGCAGAACGGCAGCATGGCGAAAGGGTCTCTCCTGAGCTGGCCGACAGCGCCGGCCGCCGCCGCTGTTGTTTCGCTGCCCATGATGGAGCCCAGGAATACGCCATGGTTCCAGCTGAAAGATTCATGGATAAGGGGTACTACAGATGAGCGCCTGCCGCCGAAAAGAAAAGCCGAGATAGGAACGCCCTTGGGGTTTTCCCACTGCGGATCGATGACGGGGCATTGCGACGCGGGAGCGGTAAACCGCGCGTTCGGATGGGCCGCTTTTTTATCGCTTGACGGCGACCATTCATTTCCGTTCCAGTCGATCAGACTGGAAGGTTTTTCATCCGTCATTTCCTCCCACCAGACGTCGCCGTCCGGAGTGAGGGCTGTATTTGTAAATATTGAATTTTTGGTCATAGTCAGCATAGCATTCGGATTGGATTTCATGGATGTGCCGGGGGCGACGCCGAAAAATCCCGCTTCCGGATTGATCGCGTACAAGCGGCCGTCCTGGCCGAATTTCATCCAGGCGATGTCGTCGCCGACGCACTCCACTTTCCAGCCGGGAATAGTCGGTATCATCATCGCCAGATTGGTCTTGCCGCATGCACTGGGGAAAGCCGCGGCGATATATTTCTTTTCACCGTGAGGCGGTGTAATTCCAAGAATGAGCATATGCTCGGCAAGCCATCCGCCCTGCTTTGCCATAACCGAGGCGATCCTGAGGGCAAAGCATTTTTTACCCAGGAGAGCGTTGCCGCCGTATCCCGAGCCGTAGGACCAGATCGCTTTTTCCTCAGGGAAATGAACAATGTATTTATTATTCGGGTCGCAGGGCCACGGGACGTCTTTTTCGCCGGGCTTCAGCGGCATTCCGATGGAATGAAGGCAGGGCACGAATTCGCCGTCTCCAAGTACATCAAGGACCTTTGTCCCGGTCCTTGTCATAATCCGCATATTGCAGACGACATAAGCGGAATCGGTGATCTCAATGCCGATATGCGATATCGGCGAGCCGACCGGGCCCATGCTGTAAGGGATGACATACATCATCCTTCCCTTCATACAGCCTCTATAAAGATTTTTCATGATCTCTTTCATTTCCGCCGGGTCTTTCCAGTTGTTTGTCGGGCCGGCGTCAGCCTGATTTTTAGAGCAGATGAACGTCCTGTCCTCGACGCGGGCGACATCGCCGACATCCGACTTCGCGTAATAGCTGTCCGGCCTTTTTTTCCCGTTTAACTTTATAAAAGTACCGCTCTTAACCAGTTCTCCGGCAAGTTTGTCATATTCCTTCCGGGACCCGTCGCACCAGTGAATTTTATCCGGCTGGCAGAGACCGGCGATCTCTTTGACCCATTGCAGCAGTTTTTTGTTTTTTGTAGGATTAGACATTTTCTTCTCCTTAATTATTAATCTTCCTGTAAAAAATTAAGCCCGCCTGATTTTGAAGCCATGGATTATAACATCAATTTTCAGGGTTGGCAATAATAGAATATTTTTTTTAAAAATTAAATTCAAGGTTCCCGAGTCTGACAGACGCCGAGATTTCAACCGGACTGCCGGGACCGCCCTCATATATATATTCATGGCCTTTAAGCTTGAATTCATCGGGCAGCGTAATATTCGCGAGGGAGGAATCCATCCTGATTATGATGCGGGCATTTCTCGGAAGACTGATCCGCGTATTGCCCAGATAGTTTTCGACGGTCATTTTTTTTAATTTATCGCCGGTTTCAATATTGACCGATCCGCCGTTAACAATGACTTTTAGTTTCTCAATATTCATGTTTTTAAGGTTGCCTTCTATATTTCCCGCCGAAGCCTGAATGATGAGGTCCTTCAATTTACCGCGGTTAATTCTTAAAACAGTATCGGAAGCCTGATTATCGAAGGAAAAAGAAAATAACCCGCTGACGGTATTTGTCTGGATAATCGGCGGGATCCCGGTCCCCTCATATTGTATAAAGTCACCGGAGTCTTCTATTTTTAAATTGCCTAAAGAATTATCAATCGTGCAGTTAATAGATTGCACGGAATCCGGCGCGGCGATATTTTCAGAAAAGCTTTCATTGCGGAAACGCCAGTTTTTCCAGTTAAAATGCCGGAAGCGGGGCATCACCCGGTCCATCATTCTGCCCATAAAGCTGACCGGCGAATAATTGCCGTTTAAGTATGAAAACACACCGACAAAAAGAAATATAGAGGAGCAGATAATAAGGGCCGGCCATTTATTTTTAATGTTTTTAAAGACCAGCGAAATACCGAGGACGATCAGGACCCCGGCGACGAGATTTTTTGAATATTCGATAAACACTCCTTCCCCGATCAGCGTCAGCCGGTTTAAAATAATAAAGACGCCGTAGCTTAAACAGATAAATCCGGCGCTTGCCTGGAACAGCGATATTTCTTTATCAGCATACATATTTATTGTCAGTCTGACGGCGATGAAGATCAGGAAGAACGCGATCAGAAAAGCGAGCACATCCATTAAATGAAATACATAACCTGGAAATAGAATAACGAAGCCCAGGAATATCAGGAACAGGGCCAGTATCAATGATAAAACAAAGGATGGAGCGCCTTTTTTGTCTTTTGGCGGGGTTTCAGTATTCTCCTTAATTACAGCCGTATCAGCAGGAAGTATGATCCAGAGAATGATATAAATAACGGGAAGGAAGGGGATTGTAAAAGGGAAAAACGGGAAAAAAGCCAGTACAAGAAAGATCCTGATGATGACGGGATCGATGTTGAAATACTCGCCCAGCCCTCCGCACACCCCGCCCAGCGCCTTGTTTTTTGTCGACCGGTATAATTTCTTTTCCATAGATAATTCCCCCTACCTTTTTTATAATATCCGATTCAGCACAGGATGTGAAAAGCTAGAAATTTCACCACGAAGACCACGAAGAGCACGAAGAAAATAAAGGGTCGGTCAGAATTCGTTATTAATTGTCCATTTTTAAACTAACATAAACGAAAGTAAAAATTAATAAAACTTCGTGTTCTTCGCGAACTTCGTGGTTAATAAAAAAGTTTTTACAAAGTCTGCAAGCTCGCTACAAGTCGCAAGTTTGCGTGAAACATCGGATCAATAACAAATCTTTTTTATTTAATTAAACCGCGGGCGCTTCCATGATCAATTTTATCTTTTCCGAGACTTCATGGCCGCCGGGTGTGCATTTATTAGTGGGCTTATGTTCCATAACTATAGCTGTCGCGTAATTAATACAGCCGGGGTAGCCGCAGATGCCGCAGTTGTAGGCCGGCAGGACTTCCTGGACCCGCGCGACCCGCGGGTCTGTTTTGACCTCGAAAAACTTCGCGAAAAGGGCGATCATGATGCCGAAGAGGAGGCTCATGGCGAGCATAAGGGCGGCGGAATAAAGGACAACCATTTTTTTCTCCAGATATATCTTGGGATAATTTTAAACAGAGGGGATTATTTATTCAAATTTTGGAAATGAATGGGATTTGCCTTTGTTGTATGGACCCGATTCTGCACGCGGATGACACGGATTGGGCGGATTTTCGCGGATTAGCGGTTGAGGGAGCATATTTTTAAATTATTTATATTTATATGAATAACAGCATTTGAAAAATTTAAAGTTATTATCACTTACGAAGTTTTTCGGCTTCTTTCTGAATTTTTATTAGTTTTTCTTTTTCCTTTTCTGTCAAATGTGAAGGAAAGTAGTTTAAAAGCTCTTTTGTTAAATCACTCAGAAAAACAATTTCAGAATTTTTATTATTTGGTTTCTTAAGTAATTTAAGAAGTAATTCTATTAATAATATTTTAGCATATATAAATTCAGGATATTTGACTAGTATTTTTTTAAGTTTTTCAATAGCCAATGTTAAATCATTATTTGAATCGTATTCGATTGCCTGTATAAATTCAACTATTGGATCATCTATTTCAAGATATCTAAACAATTCTTTCTTAAATTCAGCTTCATGAAACTCTTTATTTGAGATGCCTTTTGATTGTTTAAAAAGTTGGTATAAGAAAGACAAATGATATGATTTAAACCAGTATTCATTTATTATATTATAGTTGCTAAGATGATTTTTATCTGTAATAAATTTTATCCATTCTTCATTTAGAAGTTCACGTATTGGTTCCTCATCAATAAAAGCACTCTTGACTTCATATACTTCAATAGCTTTTTCTAAGCCTTTTAATTCTTGCCTACTTTTTTCAAAAATAATGGGTTTTTGAGCGAGAAGTATTTCGTAAATTACACTCGAAACGAATATATTTGAATATTTCCCCTCTCTTGAACAAGTCTCTATTCTTTTAGCATAATTAATATTATAGCCTATATATTTATCTATCTCAGATATTATTTTCCCTCCTTTTTCTTTTGGTTTGTATGTATATGTTACAATGCCATAGTGAATACCAACTGCTAATCGAAGGCCGTATGGCATAAGATTATCTTGAGTTTTATTTAAGATTTTATAAGGAAGAAATTTTATCAATGTTTTAAACTCAAAAGCAAATGAAATTGCTTTATAAGCCGCAGTTTTGGAGTCAAATACCCATTTGGGAATGAAAACAAAACCTTCATCACCTGCGGTTCTAATAAAACTTTCTGATCCAAAATATTTTGTTGCTAATTTTTCAAAACTATCCTGAAACGATAATATCCATTTTGCATACTCCGTTGGTTCAATGAAAGAACTAAAAGAAGATGAATTTATCAAATCAACAAATATCATGCATGCTTCTGTTATTTGTATTGGATTATCATGCATTTATTTTAACTCCTTCTTAATATATCTTCTAAACTTGAGAAAATAATTCCAGGTTGAATAGAAGAGTCTTTCTTAAGGTATCTTCTAGTTCCCAGTAAATCAAGAATTGTTCTTAACATTTCATCTTTATCATTTGATTCTATATATGCTATTTTAGCGATCATTATAAATTCTATGAATGTTAAACGATATTTTGCCAAGTCTTGACTTGAGAGGTTTATATAAATCTCTTCCTTATCTATATTAATACTTAAATCAGATTTTTCATGGCTTTTTAATACATAATTAACTTGAAAACTTTTACCCATAAAAGTAGTTCTGAAAGATGAAAAAACATCGGGGGAAATCTTTATAATAAGATTCTTACTTTTAGAATCTCTCTCTCGAATAAAATTTTTTAAAAGTGGTTTTTTTGTAATAACAATTTTAATATCTCCCTGAACATTATCCGCAAGTAACAAATCTGATTGATTTTTTTTAAGAAGATTTTCTATAATTGCATCTCTATCTTCTATGTTTGTATTAGAGAATACTTTTGATATTTTACTAAGATATTCACCTGATTCTTTTTCATCAGTTAAAATACCAGATTCAATCAAAACTTTATCAAATTTTTCAAAAACTTTACGGATATCAAAGAATGGTTCGACTAAAGCTTCAACAACTTTTTTCCCTTTTTTCCATATTTCTCTGTATTCGGTGTTTATATTACTAATAAACCCTTTTAGTTCACTATAGAAACCTAAAAAATCTTTATTATCCCAAAGATATTCATCTCTGGTAACTACAAGCATTTTGGTCATATCTTTGTGAAATATTTCTGCGTATATCCATGTTTTCAAAGGTTCATCTACAATTTTTTTCCTTGTTCCAGGTTTTTGAAAGAAATCAGCTGATTTAACTAGAAAATTTCTATTACGAACCCAAAAACCAGTTTCGTCTAAACGCTGATCTTCTTTTTCTTCCTCTTCTTCTTTTATATTTTTTTTGTTACGATCTTCAATATCTTGAGAAGATATTAAAAGATAACCAATAAATAAATTATCTTTTGAAATAAATAATTGAATATCAGCATCAGTAAATATAACATCATTAATAAATTCGGGATAATATTTGTTTAATTCTTTATAACCCGCTTCGGAGCTAATATTACCATAAAATACTCTAATATTTTTACAATATTCGAGATTATTGAATATGTTTTCTTTAATATTCTCCAGTTTTGCTTTATCTTGAATATGATTAAAAAAAGGATCATTATAATCCGGTTTTAACGGAAGTATTTTCATTAATTGTTTCACATATTCTTCACTACTAACCTTTTCAATTATATTATCATCAACATTCTGAAGAATGATCTCTGTAAAAGACTCTGGTAAGACACCTTGGTTATATTTCATTATTATATCATCACTTAAGGGAGATAATTCTTCTCTTGAAGACGATAAAACATCCATTGAAATGAAATCTTTTATATTATCTACTGGTTGGCTTTCAACCTTATCACTAAAGATTTGTTGAGTTTCTATTGTATAATAATTTGTTTGATCAGTATCGATTTCTTTAGAAAAGATAATGGCTTTATTTCCCATTTGAAGTACTGACATTAATCCTAAACCAAAATAGGAATTGGTTTCATCACTTTGACGGGTTTCTCCATAACCTATACTATTAAAAATATCTTTAAATCTATCAGTTGGAAAATCCGGACGAAACATGCCGGGGTTCCGGGTGAAACATGCCACCCAATCCGTGTGAAACATGCCGGGTAATCCGGATGAAATGTTACCACCTACCATAAGAAAAAGCGAATCAAACACGAAGAATTCCTCCGAGAATGTTAAGCTAATCCTTCTTGAAAAAATAAGAAGGAGTTGGTATGCCGAACAGGAGGAAGCCTATGAAGAAAATCCGGGAAGTGATCCGGATGATCAAAGAAAACGGCCTGAGCTGCCGTGTGACATCAAAGGCCCTGGATATTTCCAGGCCAACCGTGCAAAGATATATATCCAGGTTTGAAAAAAGCGGCCTAACCATCGCGGAAATTTATGAAATGAGCGATTCTGCTTTAATTGAAATTTTCGAATCGATGGCAGAAGGTGACAGTCAGGAAGAAACCGAAAAGGATAATCTGTACAATGAATTCCCCGAATACAGTAAGGAACTACTGCGTACAGGCGTCAATCTGAGATTGCTTTGGGAAGAATACCTGAGAAAATATCCAGGAGGCTATCGCTATTCTCAATTCTGCTATCACTACGGCATCTGGAAAGGTTCTCTTGAAATATCCATGCACCAGGAATACAAGGCCGGAGACAAGCTTTTTGTTGATTTTACCGGCGCGAAATTTCCGATTGTAGACCGTTCCACAGGAGAAGTTATAGAGAAAGAGGTATTCGTAGCCATTCTTGGAGCAAGCCAGTATACATATGTGGAAGCGACGGATAGCCAGAAGAAAGAAGACTTAATCAGGGCTATCGAGAACGCGTTGTATTACTTCGGAGGATCACCAAGAGCCATAATACCCGATTGTTTAAAAAGCGCTGTAACGTTGGGCAATAAATATGAACCTGCAATTAATTCTGAATTTCAGAATTTTTGCAGACATTATTCTATGTGTCCCCTCCCTGCAAGACCATATAAACCGCGAGATAAAGCACACGTTGAAAACGCCGTAAAAATCACCTACAGCTGGATATTTGCCGTTCTCAGGAATAGAGTTTTTTATACTCTGGGAGAATTGAATATTGCTATACGGGAACAATTGGGAATCTATAATTCAAAGAAGATGCAGAAGCTCAAAGTCAGCAGGCGGGAATTTTTCGAGGAAACAGAACGGAAAGAGTTAAAACCGCTTCCGAAGGAAAGATACAGTTTTAAAAGCTTCTCAAAAGCTAAGATCCAATTCAACTATCATGTCTGTCTCAAAGAAGATTCTCATTACTACAGCGTTCCATATCGATATAGAGGCAAAATGGCAGATATTGTTACTTCCGATCGGACAGTGGAAATATTTGTTGATAATATCCGCATTGCAGCCTATCCACGGGACCGTAGAAAGCAAGTTTATACAACCACACATGAACATATGCCGCCCCATCACAGGTGGGTCGGAGACTGGAATCCGGAGAAGTTAACACATTGGGGTAAGTCGCTTGGTCCGGATGTTGAAGAAATGATAAAGAGAGTCCTGCAAAGCAGGGATTATCCAGAACAGGCATATAAGGTCTGTCTGGGCATCTTAAGCCTGGCCAAAAAACTCGGAAAAGAAAGGCTCGATAAAGCCTGTAAACGGGCGCTTGATTTTCAGTATTATTCATATCAGGGAATAAAGCGGATTCTGGAGAAAGGCCTGGATAATTTTGAGGAAGAATCGGTACTGTTTCCGGCCGTTAAGATGCATGAAAATATCCGCGGAAGAGAATATTTTGAATAGGAGGAACTGAATATGACCAATGAAGCAACTATTGAAAAAATGCAGAAGATGAAACTGCATGGGATGTCCAGGGCGTTTGAGGATATCATTGCCGGTAAAACGCCTGACGGCCTGACTGCCGATGAAACAATTGCGCATCTTGTGGATTCGGAATGGGACGAAAGGTATAATCGGAAACTGTCATCTTTAATCAAAAGAGGGCGTTTCAGATATCAGGCTGGTCTGGAGAATCTTTCTTACCGTGCGGATAGAGAACTGGATAAAAATCTGATATTGAGGCTTTCGAATTGTGATTGGATACGAAAGAAAGAAAATATGATTATTACAGGCGCTACCGGCAGCGGGAAAAGCTATCTTGCATCAGCTTTCGGTAATCAGGCTTGCCGGCAGGGCTACAGGACCCTTTATTTCAACTGTTTGAAGATTTTTACCCGGTTAAAATTCGCAAAAGCGGAAGGTAGTTACTCAAAAGAAATGAATTTTATCCAGAAGCAGGATTTATTGATACTGGATGATTTTGGTCTTGAAATTCTTGATACACCCTCAAGATTGTCTCTTCTGGAAATGCTTGAGGACCGGCATGGTAAAAACTCTACTTTGATAACTTCTCAGCTGCCGGTAAAAGATTGGTTTGAAAAAATCGGTGATCCTACGATAGCTGACGCAATCTGTGACAGGATAAATCATTCTGCTATTAAAATCGAATTGAAGGGGGTTGATTCTATGCGTAAAATTTATGCTAAAGATTCTGGATGAAACATGCCACCTGCCTTAAAATGTTTTGGGAATTTTAGTGTTTTGAAAAGTGGTAACATTTCGCCCGGAACCCCGGCACATTTCACCGGAATACGCAATCAGTTGAAATTCCAGTACCATTATCGTAAAAAGAAATACTTTTAGCGTTTTCATCAATAGTTATAATAAATATAGTAGCGTTTTTATCAATAGAATTTGATACTGCTTCCCTTGTTTTAATACGTATATCCGAATAAATTGATTTAGCTATAGTATTAAGAATTCCTGCTTTTACATTAACAGAGGATAAATTTGTTTTCATCAATTCCCCCCTTTTTTGTTCTTTTAATGATCTTATCATATTCATAAATTTTATAGAGTTTCTGTATAAATTCTTCCTTATTGTTTCCATAAATATTCAAGAAAGCATTTCTATCCTTCTTTATTAAGCCCTTCTTGTAATAGAAAAGCAGACTAAGATTAAATGCACGTAATAAATACGTATTCCAATATTTTCCTGGAATTGTGGCGTTTGTTTCAACAGGTCTTCTATAACGCATTGGAAATGAAAGGACCCCTTCTTTATTCAATAAATTAATACGATAATAAAGTTCTTCTGGTGTATCATTATAGTTAAATAATACATAAACTCTGATTTCAGTATTAGTATTTTTCTTTGCAATAGATATAGCTTTTAATATATCTTTTTCATAACTGATATTATCAAATGCAAATCTTATTGGGTCAAGTCTAATTTTTGATAATAATTTTGATTTATCTTCATCATAAAGTCTTGCATCAATACCTTGATTAAAATCAACAATTTTATTAAAACTGGCTAAAGTTTCACAATCCTTTTCAAAGTTTGGCGATTGTAAAAAATTATTATCCCATAACGTTATATATTTTAATTTAATATCAACATCTCTTTCCCATCCCACCCTTACAAAAAAGTTCGGTTCAAGTGTATTTACACTGCAAAAACCACAATGACGTTGACAACCTCTTGTAGTAAAACTGATGGATGTATTTATTTTTCTTTCGAAAGAGAGAGAATAATCAGGTGGATAAAATTCTGCATCCATATATAGTCCTTTATGAATAATGACATTCTTATAAGGAAATTCTATATCATTAATCAGAGTCGTACCAATACCACCGACAATAATTTCACTTAATGGAAATTTTTTTGAATAGAAATCTATACATTCGACAAGATATTTGTAATCCCAAGTAAAAAGTGAAGTAATAAATATTTTATTTGGTTTGTTTATGTGTTGAGGAATTCCTATACCAACTTGAGAAACAACTGTACATCCTTTATATTTATCTTTAAGCATTGATGATATTTTTAATAACCCTAATGGTGGATATGGAGTCTTAGAAACTGGTTCTACTAATAAAAACTGATCATTTGTATTAATCATTAAAAAAACCTTTTATCCATATAGAGTATTCTATTTATTATATGGAATATTTATTTTCCGGTCAATTAGATGTTGTATTAAATAGAAATTATAATTCATTGCTCAATATCATAAAATTTAGTAATTAACTCTTTTGGATTTCATAGGAAGAATCCCAAGAGCGGAACCTCTATTAAGGGTAAACTCTAGCGTTATAATTAATTTGTTGTGGCATAGTGTTCAAGTCTTAATATAATTGTTCCTCCCCCCACCCAACAAAAAAGGCAATGGCTTCAACACCATCGCCCATCAATCCCCCTTAATCGCAAAAACAAGCTCAAAACCCCCAGTCAAAGACAGTAAATCATATTGCGTTTCAAAGGATATGTCAATTATTGTGAAATCCCGCCTGACATCCGGCTTCTTTATTCCCGGACATCTCGGTAGTGCGGCCCCTCGATACAATTTCGCTGTATTTCTATGGACATTTCGATAGTGCGGCAAAGCAGGGAGCGTTAAACTCAATGTCCGTGTTTTGTCTTATTTTATTATTTTTTTTCTTCATTATCGTCCCCCGGCGGGGGCAGAGAGTAAACTTTTCCAGACGCGTCACTCAGTTAATTATGGAATTGTAATGCAGAGCATCGCGCAGAGGGCGTAGTTTTGCCCGCGACCGGCCGGCTTGAACGTGCGGAATGTCTGAGCGCGCCCATTGTCGGCAATTCAGGAATCAAGACAGATTTACAAAAGAATCTTTCATAAAAACGCTTACAATGGGTGTGCGAGTTCCGCGCGTGCGGCCGGGAGCGGATGCAAAACAAGCCCTCGCAGCGTAGCGTGCTTTTGTTTTTATAAAAAAAGAATATGATTATAAAACAGCATCCGGAAAAGTTTACTCTCTGCCGCTATCTTCCGCCGGGGGACAATCCTGCTGGCGATGCGCGCAGCGCATCGCGCTCTCATTTATCGAGTGCGGCTTCCAGCAATGTGATGAGAATTTTTTGCCGGTCCAGCGAAAGGAAGTGATCGGCCGTGAGGATGGCTTGCCCGAAATCCCGGCCAAGGAAATCAAAAGAAAGCTTTTCCCCTGTTGAGAGCGCATGAATGGAAATATCGAGAATTTTTGAAAATTCCGCGAGTTTGTCAACAGTGGGATATATTCCTGATTCATATTGGGATAAAAGGTTCCTGGTAATTCCCAGCTTTTCGGCAAGGCTGGATTGGGTCATACTTCTCAAATTACGCATATTTTTTAAATTGGAATGAAAATCCCCGGTCAATTCGATCTTAATTGGGTCCCGGCACAATTCCGCTTTTAAGGCGGATTTTTTACCAAGCAGTGACTCGGCGGTGATTCTTAAGTTTTTCCTTGAAGCGGAAAAAGGGCCTCTGTCCAGTTTTTCGGCCAGTCCGATTAAATTCAGGTTCCGCGGATACGGGCATTCATCCCCCCGCATAATATAATCCAGGGAAAATTGAAAAACATCTTTTATTTTGACCAATACCTTAAAAGACGGGTAACTTCTGCCATTCTCATAAGCCGTTATGGTATTTGGGTCTATCGATAACTTTTGAGCTAATTGTTGGCGGGACAAATTATAATAATCTCTAATTTCTTTAAGATATTTCATTATTCCTCTTGACAAACAAATAAATAATTGATGCACTATTTACAAATAGTGTTAAATAGTGCAGCCCTTTTCTTTTAATAGAATTTGTTTGCACTTTATATATATTTCAAAAAATTAAAAATGCACCTGCATATTTTCAACGCAAGCAAACCCGGCTTTCCGAAGTCCTGGCCGGGCGAAGAAAGCAGGGGGCTTTAAATCGGGAAATATCCACGAATTTTATATTATAAGGCGGACATCCGCTTTACGCAATTCGGGGGTCATATTTCTAAAGGTTGAATTACAATTTTGTGGGAAAGAATGGCGGGATAAATCCCTTTTTATTTTTCACATTTTGAATTTTTATCAACCCATTTAATACACAAACAATACCACAAAGCGGCTAATAAAAATCCCAGACCGATAAAATATGCCCTATTATTGAATCCAAGGAAAAGAGAAACAACCGATTAACCAATACAAAACCAAAAATAACCCAATGCTGTTTTCCTGCTGTAAATTCCCATCAAACCGATTTTTACCAATAATGGGAATCCCTGAGTATTTTTCATTTTTATCTCCTGACAAATCTAGTTTATTAAAAATATTAAGCATTGCAGTGCTAACAAATTTCTCTTTTTATAAAGCATTTAAAATTAATTGTATTTATCATAATAAAGCACTGTTTAGCTGTCAAGACCGGATTATTTATAGTTTAATGTTTTATCTGATGAGAAGATTTTGTTTGTAGGTTTTATGTATTGGATTAAATTGGCTGATCCGCGATAATTCGCCCAATCCGCGTCATCCGCGTGCAGAATTGGATCAGTATAATAAGGCTGCAATAATTTGTTTTTATAATCGTTCTTTTAAGGAATTGAATGAAAAATATTAATCTGTGTAATCTGTGGTTAATCCCTGGTCTTTGCGCCTAGTTAAATCCCAATTCCTTGAGTACTATGGACGCCATAATAGCCGCGACTGTGCCGACTTTCGATGAATAAAGCTTATTCTCATGAAAGTCCGAAACAAAATCGCCCGCGATATAGATATGACCGTTCGGCTTTTTGACCCGGATGGCACTTGTATCGAGCCCGGCGACGCCGGATGCGCTGACAATAACTGCCGGGGATTCATAAAAAGTTTCCAGCAGCATGGCCTTGAGTACCGCTTTATCGAAGCCTTCTATTATAATGCCGCAGTCATGAAAAGTCTTTTCGATATTGTCCTTATCAAGGACGCTGTTAACTTTTTCGATAACGATCTCGGGATTGATGTTTGTTAAATTTTCCTCAAGGGCATCAACCTTGAACATGCCGATTTGATTTTTGAAATAAAACTGTCTTGTGAGGTTGGATTCCTCCACCTTATCGAAATCGGCGATTTTGAGCTGTTTTATACCGCTTCTTGTAAGATGCATGGCAACGTTACTGCCGATCCCGCCGATGCCTGCGACCCCGATTTTAATCATACTTATCCCCCGCCGACAAAGCTGACGATTTCAAGGCGGTCGTTAGTCTTAAGTTTTGTTTCCTTCCAGAACTCTCTCTTAATGATATTGTAATTGAGCTCGGCAACGACATTTTCGGGAATGAGCTTTTTTTCACCGGCAATAAAATCATACAGGTTTTCCGATGCGATTTCAGCCTCTGTTCCGTTTAAGATTATTTTAATCATATAAATCCTCATAAAGACGTTGTTTCCGGCTGTAGAATATTATTACAGCCGGAAAACTGTTTTTTTATACTTTTGCAAGGGCCTGGTCCAGGTCGGCTATGATATTATCGATATTTTCAAGACCGATGGAAAGCCTCACCAGGTCCGGGGTCAATCCGCCCTCTTTCTGCTGTTCTTCTGTAAGCTGTGAATGCGATGTGCTGGCCGGATGCAGGGCTAAAGATTTCGCGTCGCCGACATTCGCCAGATGCGAAAAGAGGTTCAGGCTGTTGATAAATTTCTCGCCTGCCGCTTTTCCGCCTTTTACTCCGAACACGACCATTCCGCCGAAGCCTTTTTTCAGATACTTCGAGGCGACAGGGTATGTCGGGTCGTCCTTCAGGCCGGGGTATCTGACCCATGCCGCTTTCGGGTGCTTCTTCAAATGTTCAGCGACTGCGAGAGCGTTTTCGCTGTGCCTGGGCATTCTGAGATGAAGGGTTTCCGTGCCCTGCAGGAAAAACCAGGCGTTATCGGGCGCGAGGCATGCGCCCAAATTCCTGAGAGGGACTGTCCTGAACCGGAGCGCGTAGGGTATCTTCTTTAATTCAGGCGGAAGATCGGTCGCCCAGTGAAGTCCATGGTAATTCTTGTCCGGCTGAGTAAAAAGTGTGAATTTGGGGTCATTCCAGTCAAAATTGCCGGCGTCGGTTATAATGCCGCCGATGGCCGTGCCATGCCCTCCGATCCATTTGGTCAGCGAATTGACGACGATGTCCGCCCCATACTCGATCGTCCTGAGCAGGTAGGGCGTTGTGAAAGTGGCATCCACGATCAGCGGAAGGTGGTGCTTTCTGGCGATTTTTGAAACCGCCTCAATATCGGTAAAATCAAGGACCGGGTTGCCGATGGTCTCAATAAAGATAGCCCTTGTTTTTTCGTTGATCACCTTTTCAAAACTGGCCGGGTTCTTATGATCGGCAAATTTTACATTAATTCCCAGGTCGGGGAGAATAGCGTCGAACATGGTATAAGTGCCGCCGTAAAGGTTTGACGCGGACACGATCTCGTCTCCGGCCTTCGCCAGCGTTATGATCGCGTAAAATACGGCGCTTGTGCCGGATGATACGGCGACTGAAGCGGCCCCGCCCTCAAGAGCGGTGATCCTCTGTTCGAGCACATCGTTGGTAGGGTTATTCATCCTTGTGTAAATATAGCCTAATTCCTTTAAGGCGAAAAGATTGGCCGCCCTTTCCGCGCTCGGGAACACGAAAGAGCTTGTCCGGTAGATTGGTACGGCCCTTGACGTCGTCTCGTCGATTTTCTGCCCCGCATGCAGGGCCAGTGTTTCGAATCCTGCTTTTTCCAGATTAATATCAGACATTTTTTTCCTCCTGTTTATTCTTCAAAGAGCCATGTGCTGAGATATCTTTCGCCCGTGTCAGGGGCTAAAGTGATTATTGTTTTACCTTTGTTCTCCGGCCTTTTTGCGACTTCCATGGCAGCCCAGACGTTGGCGCCCGCCGAAATCCCGACAAGTATACCTTCTATTTTCGCCAGCGTTCTTGAGACGGCGCCCGCGTCCTCATGCTTGACCTGAATGACCTCGTCGATTATTTTCCTATTGAGCACATCCGGTACGAAATTCGGGCCGATTCCCTGGATCTTATGCGGCCCGGCCTTTCCGCCTGATAATATGGGCGAATCGACAGGCTCGACGGCTATGGCTTTAAAATCCGGGTTCCTTGATTTTATGACTTCGCTGATCCCGGTAAATGAGCCGCCTGTCCCGATCCCCGCTATGAGAAAATCCGCTTTTCCTTTTGTGTCCTTCCAGATCTCTTCCGCCGTTGTTTTTCTGTGAATCTCGGGATTGGCGGGATTTTTAAACTGCTGGGGAAGAAAAGAAGAGGGGAATTGTTTTGCCAGTTCCTCCGCCTTTTCCACGGCCCCGGCCATTCCTTTAGCGCCTTCTGTCAGGACAAGCTCCGCGCCGAATATTTTTAAAAGTTTTCTTCTTTCCACGCTGAACGTGTCCGGCATGGTCAATATCAGCCTGTAGCCTTTTGAGGCGCAGACAAAGGCCAGGGCTATTCCCGTGTTGCCGCTCGTCGGTTCTATGATGACAGTGGATTCATTGATCAGGCCCTTTTTTTCGGCGTCTTCTATCATCGCCAGGCCTATGCGGTCCTTGATGCTGGAAAGCGGGTTAAAAAATTCCAGTTTCAATAATATTTCAGCCGGAAGACCTTTGCCTATTTTATTAAGTCTCAAAAGCGGCGTATTGCCGATAAGCTCGGTAATGCTGTTCGCTATGCGCATAAAAACCTCCTTTTATATCTGAAATCCGTCTACAACGGGTATATTTCCTTTTTCGAAAATAAAAAGCCCGATCCCGATATATTCCCTGAATTTGAGATAATTGTTCCTTTCCTCTATCCAGGCGGGGTCGCCGCCCCGGTCTGAATAATAGATTTCCCACCAAGCCGGCTCATAATAAACCCGGTTATAAACATCTTTAAAGCCGGTCTTTTCCAATTCCCAGATCAGGCTTTCCCGGGAAAGCACTTTAATTTTCCTGTTTGTCCAGATATTCCATATATCTTTAGGGACCATATTCCCCATAAAAACGACTTCTATCAGGATCAATATCCCGTTTTTTTTCAGTACGCGGTATGCTTCAAGTATTCCCTTATCAAAAAACCCCCCTATCGCTCCCGAAGAATAGACAATATCAAAGCTTTCATCCTGAAAGCTGAGATTCTCGCCGTTCCCTGTTTCAAAATGGAGGTTTTTAACGGATTTTTTTGAAGCCAGCTTAACCGCGGCCTCATTTATATCGACGCCGGTCATCTCGCAGCCGTATTTCTGTGCCAGGTATTCCTCTATCTCGCCTGTTCCGCAGCCAACACTGAGCACTTTGTCATATTTATGAATGGCGGCATGCTTTTCCGATTCCAGCGTCAATTCAATCCCGGCCGGCGTAACGATCCTTTTACGGGGGATCCTGTCAATCAGTTTGTCTTTATCTGTCATTTATTCCGTCCTTTTTTATTAACGGTTATAAAAACCAATATTAATGCCTTCTATATTTCGTAATTCGCATTATTATTCAATATCCTCGACTCTTCCGCCAAGTCTGAGAGCGTCACCGAATCCAGCGTTGACCGCATGGAATCCGAAAGCTTCTGCCAGAATAAGGATGCCGCGCAAATACCAAGGCGTCCGCAGTTTTCCTTTTCATTGCAGGGCACTAAATCCAGCGAGCCTTCCAGCTTTTCCATAATCTCCCTCATCGTGATCTGTGCCGGGTTCCTGGCCAGGATATATCCGCCCTGCGCTCCGCGTTGGGAAAGCACAAGCCCGCCTGTTCGCAAGATCCGTATGATCTGTTCAAGATATTTCAGGGAAATATCCTGCGCTTTGGATATCTCGCTTAATTGAATATAACCTTCATTGTACCGGATCGACAACTCCATTAATAATCTCACGCCGTATCGTGTTCTGGTGGAAATCTGCATAACCATATCCTACTATTCATACTAACATAGTATGATATATAATAAGTTATTTTTTCACCGATGTCAATAGTTTTAAAAAAATAATTTACTAAACTTGTAATTTATTCCCGGCTTGACAATTGAACATGTCTCCCTTACAATCTTTAAGATTGTTCATTTGTTCTTTGGAGGATTTTTGCATGGGGATTGGTTTAGACAGCGCTTACAAACCTTCTGAATTTGAGGAGGAGATATACCGCGAGTGGCTTCAAAAGGGTTATTTTAAAAGCAGGGTAAATCCGGACAAAAAACCTTATACGATCGTCATTCCGCCTCCCAACGTCACTGGCGTGCTCCACATGGGGCATATATTAAATAATACATTGCAGGATATCCTGATCCGGTATTACCGGATGAACGGATACGAGGCCTGCTGGATCCCGGGGACTGACCACGCGTCGATTGCGACGGAAGCGAAGGTTGTGAAATACCTGGCTGATAAAGGCATAGATAAGTTTAAAATAGGCAGGGAAAAATTCCTGGAATACGCTTGGGAATGGAGGGAGAAATACGGCGGGATCATCATCAGCCAGCTCAAAATGATGGGCGCGAGCTGCGACTGGGACAGGGAACGTTTTACAATGGACGGCGGTTATTATAAAGCGGTCATTCACAGTTTTGTTGAATTATATAAAAAAGGATATATTTATAAAGGGTTCAGGCTGGTCAACTGGTGCCCGGTTTCCAAATCGGCCATTTCCGACGAGGAAGTGTATTATAAGGAAGTTGAAGGCAAACTCTGGTACTTTAAATACCCGGTAAAAGGCGAAAAGGATTTTCTGGAAATAGCCACGACAAGGCCCGAAACTATGCTCGGCGATACGGCCGTCGCGGTCAATCCCAAGGACAAGCGTTATAAAAAATATGTCGGAAAAACCGTCATTCTTCCCATTGTCGATAAGGAAATTCCCGTCATTGCTGATGAATATGTCGATATGGAATTCGCGACAGGCGTTGTCAAGATCACGCCGGCGCATGACCCGAACAACTATATCATCGGAAATAAGCATAATCTTGAATTTATCAATATCATGAACGAGGATGCGACTCTGAACAATAATGTACCGGAGGATTACCGCGGCCTGGACCGTTTTGAGGCCAGGGAAGCGGTTGTGGAAAAAATGAAGGAGCTCAAGCTTCTATCTAAAATTGAGAATTATACTCATAAAGTCGGGTACAGCGAGCGCGGGCATGTACCGATAGAACCGTATTTGTCCGAACAGTGGTTTATGAAAATGGATGAACTTGTAAAACCGGCGATAAAAGCTGTTAAAGAAGAAAAGATACAGTTTTATCCCGACAGGTGGACAAAAACTTATTTCCACTGGCTTGAAAACATAAAAGACTGGTGCATATCCCGGCAGCTCTGGTGGGGACACCGCATACCGGTTTATTACTGCGGCGACTGCGGCTATTATAACGCGTACGAAGAGGCGCCGGTTAAATGTAAAGAATGCGGCAGTAAAAAAATAAGGCAGGATGATGATGTGCTGGACACATGGGCTTCCTCATGGCTGTGGCCCTTTGCCGTGCATAAATGGCCTGAAGTCGATGCCGACCTGAAGTATTATTACCCGACGGATACACTGGTGACGGCTCCGGAAATCATATTCTTCTGGGTCGCCCGGATGATCATCGCCGGTATGGAATTCCTGAATAAAATTCCCTTCAGCAAGGTTTATTTCACAGGGATAGTCCGCGACGAACTGGGCCGCAAGATGTCGAAGTCCCTGGGCAATTCGCCCGATCCCCTTGATGTGATCAAGGAATACGGGGCTGACGCCCTCCGCTATACCATTACACGCCTCGCGCCCCTGGGCAATGATATTTTTTACACTAACGAAAACTGCGAGCTGGGAAGGAATTTCGGGAATAAGATCTGGAACGCCTCTAAGTTCATATTTCAAAACATCAAAGACATCGGCATTAAAAAAATAAATGAAATAACCCTTGATAATTCTGACAAATGGGTCCTTTCGCGTTATAATAAAACCATAAAAAAGGTCAGGCAGGAAATAGAGGACTTCCGTTTTAACGACGCGACGGTGAGCCTCTATGATTTTATCTGGGGCGAGTTCTGCGACTGGTATATTGAAGACTCAAAAGTGGGTTTATACAAGGGGGAAAAAGCGGTACAGGAAGCGAAAATCGCGGTACTTCTCCATATTCTGGAAGGCGGTTTAAAGCTCCTGCATCCTTTCATGCCTTTTATAACGGAAAAGATTTATCAAAATCTGCCTTCGCATGAAGAGACCATAGTAAGGGCAAGTTTCCCGGTGTATAATCCGAAACATGTATTTGAAAAAGAAGAAGCCGGCAATGTGATGATCCAGGCCGTAATTACAGCGGTGAGGAATATCAGGGCCGAAAACAATATCAAACCCAATGTTATGGTTAATACGGTCATAGTCATTAAGGATGAGGAAAGCGCCGGTCTGATAAAAAACCAGACAGAAGTGATAAAAAAGCTGGCGAAGATCGAAGATATGAAGGTGACGCAATCGTATAAACAATCGGACAATGAAGTGGGAGGAAGCAGCAGGGACTTCGAGGTCTTTGTGTCTTTGGCCGGCATTGTTGATGTGGAAAAGGAAAGGGAAAGGCTGAACGGGGAACTGCAGAGAATGGAAGCTTCCATAAAATCGGTCCAGGGGAAGCTTGCTAATAAGGATTTTGTCGGGAAAGCGCCGGAAGCTATTGTTCAGAAAGAAAAGGAAAAACTCGCCTTTCTGGAAGGGGAAAGGGAAAAGATAAAAAAGAATTTAGAGGTTATTAAATAAACGGTTAAAGGATGGGGATATATATTTTTATAAAGAATTAATTATCCAGAGGGGGTATTCTGGAAAATTATGTTTAATAAAGGAAAATTAGAAATTATCGATGTGAATTTCCTGAGAGATGGGACAATGCTTTCGGGCATCCTCTATGATGATGTCGGCAACATGCTCTGGCCGGCCAGAAAGCCGCTCTCTGGTAATTTCATATTAAAATTGAAAGAAAAAGGCTTGAAGAATGTCTATTATACCCTTCCTATATTTAAAAATTTATTTAATAAAACGCCCATGTTTTCCGCTTCGACCCAGGAATTCGCAAAAAATGCAATTGATGAAGTTGTTCATCAAATTAAATTCGGAAAGCTGAGGGATGTCAGGGTTGCCAGGGATTCAGTCGAAAAATTCCTTTCTGAAATTAAAACACATCCGGAAAACTTTCTGAACCTGATGGTCTTGAAGGACTACGATTCCTATACTTATTATCATTCGATTAATGTAGGGATCCTTTCCGTGTTTCTTACCAAAAAACTGGGATTTAATGATCTGTTTGCCCTGGATGTCGGGCTGGGCGGTTTTCTTCATGATATTGGAAAAGTGCAGGTGCCCAGTAAAATAGTCAATAAGAACGGAACACTGAACCCGGAAGAATTCATGTTCATGAAAAGACACCCGATTTTCGGATTTAATCTCATCAGGGACAATATGACGCTCAGTAATTATATTAAAAAAATTATTCTTTATCATCATGAAAAATGGGACGGTACAGGATATCCGCTTGGTCTGAAAGATGATTCCATCGGCAATTTTGCAGGCATTGTCGCAGTCAGCGACGTTTATGACGCTTTGACCACGGAAAGGCCTTATAAAAAACCCTATTGTGTGAATGACGCCCTGCTCTATGTCATGCGGAATACGCTGACGCATTTCAACCCCTATGTCTCGCAGAGGTTTGTGAATGAAATGGCCAGGATGTTTGATATTGGCTCTTTTTATCCGGTCGGAAGTTTTGTTTATCTCAATACAGGCGAAGTAGGATATATCATTGCAAAAGACGATGAATACACGATCAGGCCGCAGGTCATTATTTTAAAAAACTTTCAGGGACTTCCTTTAAGGAATCCAATAGAGGCGGATCTCAGGCGTGATACGACGAGGATCATATACAAAACAATCGATGATCCTGAAGAAATCGAAAAATTATCATTTTTAGTAAAGTATTAAAGGCAGTACCAAAACTTGTGGTGAGTTTATCGAACCAACCCTGGTTTTTGAAGCCATTGCTGTTGTGCTGAACTTGCAGCCGCTTCGTATGCATGGTTCGACAGGCTTGGTTGGTGAGCTTGCCGAACAACACCACAAGCCGCATACTTAACGCGGCAGCGCCGTTTCTATTTACTTAAAGCTTTATATTATAGGGCAGTTATAAAAACTGAGGTTTTTGTAACTGCTTATTCTTTAATTTCCAGATCTTTATCAATATTCAGTTCTTTTATCTTACGGTGCAGGTATGTTCTTTCTATTTCCAATGATTCCGACGTTTTTGTGATATTATTATTCAGCTGTATCAGCCTGTTTATGATGAGCTTTTTTTCAAAATCATGTTTTGCTTCTTTCAGGCTCATTTTTTCATATTTTAAATCAATATTGCTTTCTTCGGGATAGAGAAGCTTGAGCACGTCTTCCGCCTCCACATTTTCCTTATTATTTAAAATGATAAGCCTTTCAATGAAATTCCGGAGTTCCCTTACGTTGCCGGCCCAATTTCTATTCTCCAGGATATGAACCGCCGCTTTTGAAATCGTAATGTCCTTCCCCTTTTTTAAAGCCAGCTCGTCCACGAAAAAGAACACGAGGGATTCTATATCATCTTTTCTTTCACGCAGCGGGGGGATGAGTATAGGTATGACGTTCAGCCGGTAAAAAAGGTCCTGGCGGAATTTTCCGAGTTTTATTTCTTCGAATAGCTCTTTATTTGTCGCGGCGATAAGGCGGGCGTCAACCTTTACGTTGTCGTTCCCACCGACGCGCTGGATTTCCTTTTCCTGGATTGCTCTGAGAACTTTCGCCTGAGCGGAAAGGCTTAAATCGCCGATTTCATCTAAAAAGAGCGTGCCTCTGTGCGCCGCTTCAAACTTGCCCTTTTTCTGCTTAATGGCGCCGGTAAAAGCGCCCTTCTCATAGCCGAAAAGTTCGGACTCGATCAGCGTTTCAGGAATGGCGGCGCAGTTCACTCCGATAAACGGGAAATTTTTTCTGATGCTCAGGCTGTGGATCATCCGCGCGATCACTTCTTTTCCAGTGCCGTTTTCACCGGCAATAAGGACTGAGGCGTCGCTTTGAGCGATCTGCGGAAGTTTATCAAGAATATCCTGTATGATCCTGCTCGATCCGACAAACTGTACCGGCTCTATTTTAGATTTGAGATTGAGGTTCTCCATCTGGAGCTCTTTAAATTTGACGGCGTTCCGGATCGAATTCAATATTCTTTCTATTGAGAGAGGTTTTTCAATAAAATCATAGGCGCCTTTTTTCATGGCTTCAACGGCCATTTTAATATCGCCATGTCCGGAAATGATCACCGCCGGGATAAGAGGAAATTCATTGTGTATATAGTCGAGGACATCCATACCGCCCTTTTTCGGGAGCATGACATCCAGAATGACGGCGTCGATATCTTCCAGAAGTATTTTTTTTATGGCGTCTTCGCCGTCTTCCGAGCATATAGTATCGTACTCTTCGTCCATCAGAATGTCTGAGATCGTCTCGCGGATTTTTTCTTCATCATCAACAACCAGTATTTTATACTTCATGATAAACCTCTTTTCTGCCGCTTTCATCCGTTATTTTTACCGGGGGATTGTTTTCAAGGGGAATTTCTATAAAGAATGATGTGCCTTTTTCACTGCTTTCAAACCAGATATTCCCATTATGTTCGGAAATGATCCTCTCGGCAATGGCAAGGCCTATACCGCTTCCGTGTTTTTTTGTAGTGAAATAGGGCTCAAATATTTTATCCTGGATCTCATTTGGTATGCCCGGGCCTTTATCAATAATGGAAATAATGAGATTTTCCTCATTTTTATCCGCTTTAATTTTCACGAATTTTTCAGAATTTTCGCTGGCTTCAATGGCATTATTAACAAGGTTAATGATCACCTGTTTTAACTGATTTTCGTCATAAGACATATATAATTCATTAAAAGAGAGGCTTTTATTGATTTGAAAAAGCGGATAAGCCCCTTGAAAGAAATCGACAAGTTCATTGAGCGTGGCGGCGATATTTTTCTTTTCCAGCTTCACATTAGGCAGACGGGCAAATTTTGAGAATTCATTCACCAGGTTTTCCAGCCGTTTGGTCTCATTGATAATCGTTGAGGTTGTTTTATTGAGTATTTCCCCAAATTCCTTGGGTTTAAATTCATAAGCGTAGAGAAGCCTTTCGGTGGAAAGCTTTATGGGTGTCAGCGGATTTTTAACTTCATGGGCCAGCCTCCTGGCCATTTCCTGCCAGGCTTCTATTCTTTCCATTCTTTTTATCTGCTGGTAGGCGAATTTTAATTTTGTGGCCATTGAATTAAAATGATATGCTAGGTCCCCTATTTCATCATGGGATTTTACATGGACTTTGTAATCGAGGTTTCTTTCCGCGATGATTTTAATGCCTTTGGCAATTTCTTCTATCGGGATGGTGATATTTTTAGCCACAAGCAGGCTGACAAAAAACACGCCGACAAGAATAGGGACTGCGAGTGTAAAAATTGAAAGGATGGATACAGGCAGAATATATTTTTTCATATGCCGCATCTTATTAAGTGAATCAAGGTTGTTATTAAGCGATTGAAAAGCTTCTGTTAACACGTTTTCCGTATAGATCGCGTAATAAACATTTTTCTTTTTAATTACTGTAATATAATATATTTCGCCGGGATAATAGATGTTTTCTTTTTTACTGGAAAAGAAATTGATAATATTGTTTTTTGCGTCCATAATTGACTGCGAAAGAGATAAGGATGTTTTTTTCCTGAAAACTATTCTTCCTTTATCAATCGTGAAAATAATCGGGAATGCGGAAGGATTACTTTCTGTGACCGAGGAAATATCTTTTTCATAATCTTTTTTGTGGGCCCATATCATGTTTTTATAACTTTCCAGGAGGCTGTCCGCCACGCTTCTTTCACGGTCTATAAAAGTATTTTCTATAAGAAAGATCAGGAAAAACATCATACACCCGAATATGATAATAAAGCTCAGTGTAGAAAGAAGGAAGTAGGAAGTGATTTTTCCTCTTAATTTATAACCGCGAACGCCTTTTCTCTGAAAGAACAGGAGTTTGATGAAATTATAAAACAGCCACAATCCGAAAAATGACGCTAAAAAGAATATAATCGGCACCACAATTTTCAAGGTTAAATTCGCCTGTATGGAAAAGAGCCACCGGTAAATGGCATAAGCGGATAATGAAGCAAGGATTGCAATAAGCGGGATGATGACATAATTCCATTTTTTATTCATTGATTATTCCATTTTTATTAAAATATTTTGACTGTAATTTTCCTGAAGTATAATTCCACCTCCCCATCAGGCTGTAAATAAAGCTGAGCGGAGGGAAAAGCTCCATGGATATAATCTCCTGTTTTGCGACTAAATAATAATGAGAATCCTCATCCAGAGAATCAATGGGAATAATTTTAACATTCTTTATGCTTGAAACATAATCTATCATGTCTAATATACCGGGGAACCATTTACTTTTCAATTCATTTTGATTTGATAGAATTGATTCAAAGCCGTTATTAATGATGTCTTTTTTACATTTATATTCCATGTTAATATTGGTCAGAAGCATATCCGGGAAAAAAAGAGGGTTTTTTTTATATATATCAAATTCATAAATGATCTTAAGATTGATGCCGTCCTCAATAATTCTCTTCATATCAACATAATTCGTCGGATCTGAGCTGACTGATAGAATTAAAAAATTACCTTCAAAAGCTATTTTTGTTATTTTGAATTCGGAAAAGGCCTTCGGCGGAATAGAAATGAAAAGAGGAATGATAAACAGGAATAAACTTTTAGCGATAAAATGGATCAGATCTTTACAGAGCATACTATCATCCATTCTCTGGGGCTGACATGAAATGAAATATTATTGAGGCTTTTTTCTATTTCCTTATTAAGGTCGACGGCATAATTATAAGCGTCATAAATACTATAAGCTTTGAGGCCGGTATAAACTAAAATAGAGGCGCATAAAAGCACTTTGTCTGTATTATCCATACTGAAAAAACTTATGGATGAATTGGAATAAGTGTTCTGGAATTTCAGCATCATTGCGAAATTGAGAACATGGTAAAGTGTTTCACCGAAAAACAGGATTGATCCTGTGGTATACTGCCGGTTATAAAACTGGCCTACACCCGAGTAAATAAGTGAAAACATGGCTGAAGCGAAGGGATCTTTTTTTTCAGAAATCAGGTTTATTGTTTTTTCTTTCAATAATATACTATTCTGGGATGAATTGTTTTCTTCCGGAAAAAAGGATACTTTTGCTGTAAAAATGATAAAGAGGGTTAAAATTACACAAAAACATCTGGACATTTTCATTTCCTTTTTAAAATTGATATTGATAACAAAGGCTGACCGTATCCTTATTTATGTCAAAGCCGATCGAAGTATTCTGGTCAAATGCCGCGTCAACTATATTGTAGATATACAAAAGAGAGTAGGTTATTCCCAGGCCGATACTCCAGAAAAGACTGTTTTTATCAATGTCGGTCCGCAGACGGAACCGGGGAGGCGACGTCCAGATTGTCGATAAGTCAATATCGCAGAAGCTTGAAAAAAAGCCGTACGCGAGAATTGTTGAAGAACTCCATATGACTATACCTTTTACCAGCTGGCCGGAATATATCTGCCCGGTTCCGGGACAGACAACCGAAAGAAGAATGGCTAGGGGTTTGTTCCTGACCGGGCTTGTTTCCTCAGAAAACAATGGATTTTGTAAAAAAAGAAAAGAAAAATAGAAGAAAGATATAAAGACTTTTTTAATCTTCATCGAATTTTCTGATCTCCACCAGCTCTTTTAATGCCTCAAGAGCTTTTTCTTCATCCTCCCCGCTGGCAATTATGCTTAAAATAACGCCTTTACCCGCGGCTAAAAGAAGCAAATTCATAATGCTTTTACAGTTCACTTCGCTGTCATCTTTTATTACTTTAATATCGCATTTAAATTGGCTTGCCAGATTAGCCATCAGTGAAGAAGGACGGGCATGAAGACCATATTCATTTTTAATCTGAACCTTTATTTCTTTCATTCTTTAACTTAACCTCTGAGCATACTACTTAATTTTATATTATTTTAGCAATTTATACAACTTCTTTTTCCTTTTTCATAAAACTTTGTATTTTCTGGTCGAGCTCCTGGGCCGAATTAAAACCCAGTTTTCTCATTACTTCCCGGTAGGCGGCCACTTCGATCAGGAGCGGTATATTCCGGCCGGGGCTGACCGGGATTTCTTTTCTGGGGATTTCGATGCCCAGTATATTATCATACTTTTCTTCCATGCCCAGCCTGTCATAACCGTAGGTGCTGTCCCATTCATGCAGGTCTATAATCAATTCCAGCCTTTCTGATTTTAATATTCTGCCTTCGCCGTAATACTGAGAAACGTTGATAATCCCGATCCCTCTTATCTCAAGGTAAGGGCCGTAGTTCAGGTACGGTTCTCCTTTTAATTCAAATCCATGCGCGGTCCGTATTTTTTTTATTTTCACAATATCATCACAGATAAATTTATGGCCTCTTTCCACAAGTCCCAGTACGCTTTCACTCTTGCCGATGCCGCTTTTCCCTGTTATCAGGACTCCCACATTATAGATTGACATAAAATTGCCATGGATGGTGACAAACGGGGCAAATACTTCAGCCAGTATTGTTGAAATGAGGGCTATAAAGCGCCTGGACGAAAGCTTGGTTTTAAAAAACGGTATGGCTTTAGCGTTACTTTTTTGAATAATGTAGTCCGGTATTGAAAAGTTATGCGTCACAATACAGACGGGAATGTCATAATTGAAAAACTCATCTATATTCTCGGTGTTTTTTTCATTAACCAGCTTTTCAACATAGGCAATTTCACCCCTTCCGAAGATCTGAATTCTCCTGCTGGCAAAACAATCGAAAAAGCCTGCTAAAGGAAGGCCCGGCCTGTTGATTTCCTCGCTGATTATTTTCTTGTTCAACCCGTCTTCACCGCCGACCATTTCAAGACCGAGCGAGTTATTCTGTTCCTTATCGATATCCAGAAGTTGTGATACGGGAATACTTGAGGTACTGGATTTATCATCCATAATGATACCGCTTTATTTGTGATGATCGGTCAAGCGATCCTTTTTCTTTTTGATTTCTTTTTCAATTTTATCCGTGACTTTATCAAAAGATTCCTGCCAGGTCGAACCCAGGTCTTTGGCGAAATATATATCGCGGTTTGCCGCCACTTTGAGTTCTGTAAGATATTGCCCTCTCTGCAGGCCGATGATCGCGGTAATATTCAAAATCTGCTGATAGTAAAACTTGATTTTCTGGAGCCTTTTTTCCAGATAATCTTTCATTTCATCATTGATTTCAATATGCTTTCCTGTATAAGACACAATCATAGTTTCCTCCAAGTTAATATATCATTTGTTCAAAAATCCTTCTTTGATCTTTTCCAGCTTGCCTCTGAGTATCATGATCGCTTTTGTGTGCAGCTGGGATACTCTTGATTCTGTGACATTAAGAATTGTCCCGATTTCCTTTAATGTAAGACCCTCATAATAATAAAGTATCAAAACCTGCTTTTCTCTTTCCGGAAGGTCCATCAGACAGCGGGCTATCATTTTCTTTATTTCTTCCTTTTCAGCCGCGACATCCGGATTGTACGTGTCGGAACTTTCCAGAGTGTCTTCTATGGACATCGGGGCGTTATCTCCGCCGTCATTGATGTACCAGTTTTCATCCATCGAAACAAGGGAATTGCCGCTGACACGGAGCAGCAGATTATGGAATTCCTGAATGGAAACCCCGAGCGCCTCTGCTATTTCCTCATCATTGGCTGAACGGCCCAATTTGGCCTCCAGGTCGGCTATAGTCCGCTCAATCTCCTTTGCTTTCTGGCGTACTGAACGGGGAAGCCAGTCTATAGCCCTTAACTGGTCAAATATTGACCCTCTGATTCTGGTTACAGCGTATGTTTTAAATTTGATCTCTCTTTTGGGATCGAATTTATCTATAGCATCTATCAGTCCGAGAACTCCGTAGCTTACTAAATCAAAAAACTCAACGGAACTCGGGACATTCATAGCAACTCTTCCTGCCACATATTTTACCAAAGGAGCATATTTTTCGATAAAATAATTCCTTAACTTCTGATTATGAGTTTTAACATATTCTTCCCAGAGTTCTTCTTCAGAAAGATGGTCAAACTCTTCATAACCTCTCATAATATTTCTCCCTCAGCTTAACTAACTAATTTTAATTAATATAATAAAATAGCATACAATTATAAACCATTTCCTTTTTTTTTACAAAAAACCTCCTCTTTTATATCAACTGATAAGCCATAAAAAGATAAGTAAAACAAAAGCTAGGCTGGCTGCTATTATCAGAATGATACTATAAACACTCACCTTTTTTCCTCTATCGGCAGCGTCATTTGCAAGTTGGTCCTGGTTTGTCAGGGATTGTCCCAGATAATCCTCTATATGATAACCCGGCTGTTCCGGGACAGGATTTTGAGGGACGGCAGTTTCACCTTTACGGTGCTGATGTTTTTTTACCTGAACTCTTATTTTTTCTCCGATCATAAAACGGCCGTAGATGCCGGGAGCAAATTCTATAATAACTAAATTGCTCATTAAATTGGGAGCTTTTTGATTATAAACAATCCTGCCGTAAAGTGTGCCGGGAGATAAAGCTGACGTATCAATAAATCCTAATATGAAATTTACAATTTCCCTGCTGTCCACTATTTTAACAAGCAGTTCGTCATAAATTTCCATTTTTTCCAAATCGACCCCGCCCAGAGGCGCCAAAACAGGTTCAACTTTTATATTCAGGAGCGTAATTAAATTCATTTTGAGCTGAGATTGAACCTTCATGCCGACCCGGGTCGCTTTTAAAAATGTTGTAAAGTGAAAGATGTTGGTTTGTTCGTTTATCATTTTAAGGATGATGCCTGAGTCCGCAAAAACCTTGCTGAGTTCGCTTAAGATAAATCTTTTTATATTAACAAGATCAATAGTATGAGTATCTGTGAAAAAAGTGGCAAGGTAGTTTGCATTATCAGCCGATAGAATCTGTGACTCGGATTTCGAGGCCATTTCAACATCGGATTCGGGTTCTGTCAGATACTCAAGCATAATACTGAAAATATCGCCCCAGGAATTTTCAATTTTGATTTTAGTAAGGCTTGGGTTGTTGGACACAACGCAGAACATATATTCGGGAATACGCGTCTGAAAATTAAAAAATAAAAGGAATGCGCCGCTGTACATTTTTTTATTAGATATGAATTTAGCTTTGAGGACCACAATATCCTTTTCTGAAGATTCAATTATCTTTATAGCGGCTTCCAGATCAGTCTTGGTGAAATTAAGAAGATCTCTTGCAAAATCCTGAGGAATGCCATAATTATTTATGAGTATTTCAGCTTCTAAGGCCATAGAAACTCCCTAATCTTTATGCAAAATTGTCCTTATAGCCTTGGCTACTATTGCAGGATCGGCATTAATAACCTTGTTTTTCAGCCTGAATGATACGGCTTTATCTTGAGAAGAAGCGCCTAAACGGCCCTGTTTTTTAAGATCTTCTTCTCTGCCGGCTTCTCCCAGGCTGCTGGTCTCTTCGCTCAGATTTGATGATCTGTCAATTTCTGAATTTTCAATATTAACTGAATCGGGCTCTATTGATGAATCCCTGCCGTAGCCGGTTTTAAAATTTTCTTCATTTTGAGTGTTTACAGTATCATCTATAGAATGCGGCATTTCATTGTTCGGATAATCGGTTTCTTGAAGATATGGTTCAGACTGGCTCTGTGAAGGAGGGATTGTTTCTTCCGGAGTATTATTTGTATCTTCTCCGGCGGCATTTTTATAAAGGTCCTGATATGCCGATTCGGGATTTACGGCAGTTTCATCGGTTACATCAATTTTATAATTGAGCGGCTGTTCCGGGATTTTACCTTTCGGGCCGGCTTCGGTAAATAGAAACAAAGAATCATACTCTACCTGCGAAAGGGTGCGCTTGAGAAAGAAATCCAGTCCCGCTCCGATCCCCCCCATTAAGAATCCCCCGATGATTGTCTTTGCCGCAATCAGCAGAATAGAAGTTCCTGAAAATACACTCAATAATAATGAGAAAGCGATTCCAAAAAGCCCAAAAAATAGAATAATTTTACTTTTTAATATGTTCTGCATAAAATATCCTACCGTGGCAAAAAATGAAATTATTAATTAAAAGACCATTAGCGTAGTTTGGGCTTCTGCGATCATGGCATCTACTCTATTATTATATGGGAGATTAATAAAAAGTCAATTTTTATGACTATGGAGGGTGTTATTTTGTGAGACAAAAAATCCTGTTACTCATAATTTTGTTAATTCTTATAAGCGGTCTTCATTTTTTACTCAATTTAAAGTATTCCGTAATAACTATAAGATTGAGTATATACCTGCAGGAAGTTATTATTGCCTTTACATTATCTATAGGCGGTTTAATTCTTCAAACCCTGCTGCTCAATCCGCTTGCCGAACCTTATATTCTCGGTGTTTAAAGCGCATCAACTTTCGGGGCTGTCATAGCGCTTTTTCTTTCCCTATCCCCGCTTTTGATTTTCAGGACTTTATTTGCCGTTATCGGCTCTTTCCTTCTGACAGGATTCATTTTTTATCTCAGCTTGCCTGTCGGTTATTTCATTTTCGGAGTCAAACCAGCCCCTTACAATAAGCGGGCAAATAAAAATTTTGTCAGCTTAGCTGATTTTAATAATAAATTTCGAATAATCGATACTCAGACTATACAAAATCCTCTCTATTTTCTCAAATATTGGGCATATTTCATAAAATTATGCGCAAGGGATACCCAGCATAGCTCCAAATTCACTTTCCGTTGACCTCTGTAAACTGTCTGAACATAACCCTTCTGTGTTTTGATGTTTGAAAATACGTGTTCTTTACCTATCCTGCGGTTGTATATCTTTTGCCCTTCTTCGCTGTAAAGTTTTGTTAAATAAGCATCAATCTTAGACCGATTATTCAATTCAAACTCACTGAAAATTACTGTCTTTTGCTGTGTTTTCGGTTTGATGTTTTTATAACACTCACTGAAAAATGGACATCTTTCACAGCCCTTCCGTGAATACAAAAATGTATATCTTTGGTTATTTCGATCTAAATACCCATTTTCCTTACGGCCGCCCCGGCATCCCAGGATATATTCGTCATCAATCTTTTCCAGTTTAAAGTCTCTTCGCTTCTGTGATTTATCACTGAAATCCCGCTCTTTCGTATCCACATAAAGGTCTTTTCCTTCCTCCACCATCCGGATTGTCTCTTCCATGTCCTGAAAACCCGAATCAAAAAGGTATTTGCTAGCCTTATCAACTTTTAATTCCGCTTTTTTCTGTTCCACCCTCTTTACCATTTCTTCCGTATGCTGTTTTTCCGGTGTTGTGATTGCTTCAAAATCTATAATCACATCATTATTACTGACCATCATCGCCGAATTATATCCCTGTATAAACACACTATGCGGATTTCCAGACATCAGCTTGCTTTCGGGATCAGTCAGGTTGGTGAATTCTTCGTCTGTCTTTTCCCCTCTCTCTACCTGTTTTTTGTATTCATCGATTTGGTTCAAAACACTATCGTAAATCTTTTTCCGCCTTGATACCCGCTTCTTCTCCGCTTCGTAATAAGGCTGCTCCAGCTTGCCTTCCCGGTAAGATTCTTCCAGTTCCAGGTCTTGTTTCACAATCTTTTCCGCCATCTTCTGGTAAGTGTCCATCAGCTTCCGGGTATGTTTCTTTCCCACATTCTTATTCTTACTCGCGTAGGCCTTGATCTTTGTGCCGTCACCCACTACCATGTCCCAATCTATAGACCCCATTTCGTTGAGTATATATAAAAGCTGGCTGAACAACTCCTCGATCTTTTCCTGAAAAAGTACCTTGAACTCGCAAATTACCGAATGGTCAATTTTCAGCCGGTTTGAAACATACATAAACCCAATGTGTTTTTTCAGCAAATCTTCTATCTTTCGGCTGATACGATTTCCCGTAATGTAACCGTAGAGTACCGCACAGATCACATCCCGAGGATTTTTAATCTCTCTGCCTCTATGGTCGTTCTTATAGTAAGCCGCGAAATCCTCCAGTTTAATACGGTTTTTGATGAATTCTTTTAGTATAAATTCTCTGGAATTCTCATCAAACTGCTCGCCTATATTGATCGCGAGGAACTCACCCTGCTCCAGGCTGTTCTTTTCAAATCTTGCCATCTTTTTCTCCCGTTTTATTTTAACGGGAACCCTGCCGTATGTCCATGAAGCATGTTATAAAAACCGACAGGCAACAGCAGGAAAAAGTATTCTTTTTCAATCAGTGTCGCTCTTCTGGCGGGGGTAAGCCTGAATGCCTTTTTTTCTTCTCTTATAATACTATTGCAGGGCTTTCTTCTTCCGAATGATTGGGCGGTTTCAATCCGCTGGATCATGGGAAATATCGATTATATTTCTTATCCGGAAATCATTCTTTTATCTCTGGCTTTATTGATTGAGCAGATCTTTCTTATCGTTTTTCATAAGGAACTGGATATTTATCTGACGGGTGAAGAAATGGCCCAATCGGTTGGCGTCAATGTTCAAAAACTGAAACGCTGGGGTTTTATCACGGTAAGTCTGGCGATGGGTTTGATATCCGGCGAGGCCGGTATGCTTGGTTTTATCGGTCTGGTAGTTCCTCAAATGGTAAAGTTTAATTTTCATTCAAATCATAAAAATTCCATATTGCCGATATTTTTACTCAGTTCCGTTTTTTTAGTCGGATCGGGCATCATATCTAAAAATCTGCTCCAGGGAGCCTCTCTTCCTTTAGGGGTAATCAACTCCATGGTTTCAGCGCCGTTTTTTATTTATATTCTCATTAAGAATTATAAGGGTTTTTAATCTTATTATAATTGATTATTTTGCATTATTTTTAAAATAATCTTATGCTTTTAACAGATGGGAGCCTTGATATTTATGATAAAGATGATATCATATATTGAGACTCTCAAAAAGAAAAACAACCTGAGTTGAACGATTTATTTCTTTTTTATGTATAGCATTTATAGTTTTCCTCGCCATTTTGTCAGGCCGCACTGGAGTGGCAAACAAAATGGCGAGGGGCTATTAAAAAGCTATTAGCATAAGAATTGTTCAATTGAGGAACAATTATTTTGGAGGGCAGGCATATGAGAATAAGTGTGGAAGCGGTCTTATTCTTATTTTTTGTATTTTCATTTAACGCAATTTCTTTCAGTCAGGACCAGAGTTCTTCTTCGAACCAGAACCCGGAAAATCCGGTTCTTGAGAGTCAAAACAATTCAAATCAGCAGTTGGCGCCGACCTGGAAAGCAGGCTTTCAATTCGGAGGAATGTCAATTAACGGCAATGACTATAATGCCATCAGGCTTCAGCCGGAATTTTCAATATGGAAATTCGGTTTAGGTCTGGACTTGAATTTTGAATTTGATGCTGGCGGCCGGTTCAGGGTGACCGAATGGAATTCCTGGCAGGCTGTTGTATCAAAAATTCTCTATCTGCGGTTTGGTTTTAAAAGAGAACCGATTTATGCTAAAGTGGGAAGCATCAACGATTTTACTCTGGGGAATGGTTTTATTGTGGACCGTTATTCCAATATGCTGAATTATCCCTCTATAAAAAAGCTGGGCTTTGCTTTTGATATTGATTTTCATTATGCGGGTTTTGAATCAATGACTGATAATATCTTCGATTGGGATATTCTTGGTCTCAGGGCTTTCGGAAGGCCTCTCATCGGTACGGGAATTCCGCTTCTGGATAAGCTTGAAATCGGCGCGACAATCGCGGCTGATCTGGATACTCATAATCCTATCCCTCCGGCAGATAGTCCGTATGATTTTACTGATAGTACGAACAGTACGAATTCAGTGGTATGTTATGGGGCAGATATCGGCATTCCTCTACTTGATACAGCCGCTTTTTATCTGAAGTCTTATGTTGATTTTGCGGCCATAATGAATAAAGGAACAGGAGAAGCTCTGGGTATCGGGGGCAGCGTAATACAGATGATACCGTATAAACTGGAATTGAGAATACTTCAGCCCAGATTCATTCCTTCATATTTTGATTCATATTATGATGCCGCCAGGGCATATAAATATGATAGCCTGGACCTCCTGACCTCTGATAATATCGGATGGCTGGCTTCTACAGGCATAACGCTTTTGGACAATTTATTTGTATGGAATGTTCAGATGGAAGGTTCTTTTTCATCAGACATAAAACCTTCATTCATGACCACAATAAGATTGTCAAAAAATCTGTTTAAAATAATAGGTGTTCAATTAACATGGATGAGGCAGAATATTTCATCTTTTAGTGATGTTTTTATAATTCAGGACGGAAATTCTCTATTGTTATTGACCATTAATTATTTTATTTCCGAGAACCTGGCTATTACTCTTGATTACAAACGGACATTTGAAATGGATTCGAGCGGCCAGATTAATCCTTTTACTTCTACTACGATCAGCACAAAAATCATCTTCTAAACACTCAAGAGGAGGAGCTTATGAAGACTTTTTGTTTATTTTCAGCTTTATTTATACTGGTCATATTAATCCCTTCTCATTTATTTTCAAAAAAAGATAATCTGTCTAAATTATCAGGGAATGTCCTGACTGTCAGCGGGTTCATCGGGGATTGTGAAATGAAATATGAAGGCGGCGAATGGCAGGGCTTATATATTGGCGATAAAGTCCCTGAAAACTCAGAAGTCCGCGTCAATGGTCAGAATGATTACCTTGAGCTTGATTTTCCTGACGGCTCTACATTAAAAATATCGGGGCTGACAAGTGTAAGAATCAGTGATATCCTTAATAAAAAAAATAACGGCAAGCAGGAAAGTTTTATTTCCTTACTGACCGGAAAATTGTTTGCTTCGGTTAAACCGTCTTCCGATCAGGATTTTAAAGTAGAAACACAGACAGCCATCGCGGCGGTCCGGGGTACAAAATTCACTGTTTCATTCAGCCCGAGTGAGGGAGGCCAGGTATTTGTCGGAGAAGGCGCGGTGGCGCTTAAAGACATTGAAGGAAAGTTTAACGAGGTAGTTGTTAAAGAAGGGTTTGTCAGTGAAATTCCGGCGGAAGTTGGCGAACCTCCGTCAGCTCCTAAGGAAGCCTCGAAAGAGGTTGTAAATGATTATCAGACAGAATTAAGCAATATTCAGCAGGAAAAGATGGAAACAACAGTGCCGGTTCAGGAAACAACGCCCGTGAAAACAGAAGAAAAGGCGCAGAAACCCGGAAGGGGATGCAGTGAACAGGGCTTAAACTGGTCTGTCAGCGCTGAAACTCTTGATAATTCTGTCTGGAATAAAGTGCTCCTCAGTCCGACTTTTAAGTTCGGCGACTTTTCATTCGGGCTTTACCTGGCGCTCTACTTTAAAAATCTGGAAGACCTCGGGTATATTGATAGGTGGTATAATAAAGACGAATGGGATTTTTCTTCCTGGCAGGATGCTCTGCATGATCTTCTGCTTAAAATACGTTTTGCCCAGTATCAAAACGGTTTCATGCTGGCCGCAATCGGCAGCCTTGACAGTATGACAATCGGGCATGGTTCGCTTGTTGACGGTTACGCGAACGATATTGAATTCCCGGCAGTGAGAAAAGTAGGCTTTCAATTCAATATCGACGCTGACTGGGTCGGCTTTGAAAGTATGACGGGCGATGCGTTTTTAATGCAGTTGTTTGCCGGCAGGTTATTCGCGAGGCCTTTTAAAGCCGTTCCTATAATCGGTAAAACAGCATTCGGTATTTCAGGCTTTATAGATACTGATCCGCTTCTTGACGGAAAAAGAAAAGTTTTCGGCTATGGGGCGGATATCGATTATCCTTTAATAGATTTTGATTCCTTTAAAACAATTTTGTATGGAGATGTGGCGACCCTGGGTTATCATGACGAGGTGATCAAGGATGACGACAGCCAGGTCGGTTATGGGATTTTTACAGGCGTTAAGGGAAGCCTTGCGGTCCTTGATTATAAAGCGGAATACCGCTATATAGCAGGCGGTTTTATGCCGTCCTATATAGATAAATTTTATGATATGGATAAAACTGAAAATTATTATCAGCTTATTTCACATACTCTCCCGGATTTTAACGGATTCCTGCTGGAGGCCGGTAAGAAATTCGAAGGAATAGGAAGCATAACAGCGAGCTATCAGCATCTATTCCCTATGGATTCTTCGACAAATATATATAATTTTCTGCATCTGGAAGCTTCTGTCAGCAAATGCCTGTTTCAAAAGGCATATGGTACCATAGCTTATGACAGGAAAAATTTTATTTTTTCTGATTTATACAACAGCTTTGTGGGAAATGGAGTAATTGTCACGACCCAGATATTTTATGAGATTACCGAAGGTGTTTATGTCGGGCTATTATATAAAAAATATTATGAAACGGATGCTTTTGGGAATTTGACGGAAAAATTTACGGTCGGATTGCAGACTCAAATGGGTCTATAGAATTTTTAAAAATAGTAAAGGGCTGTCTTTCGACAGCCCTTTTTTCATGTTTTTTTTAGGAACGGCAGGAATTTGACATCCTGAGCCACGATCTGCACTGAGCTCCGGTTTTTGCCTTCCTCAGTTTTCCAGCGGGATTGTCTGAGCTTGCCGGAAACAATAATTTTCCTTCCTTTTTTCAGGTAAGTGGAACAGATTTCCGCCAGCTTGCCCCAGGCGCTGATGTCAAAATAGCTGACATCTTCGGCTTTTTCACCATTTTTGTAGGTGATGTTTGTGTTAGCCACACTGAACTTTGTGTAAGCCAATCCGTCCGAAGTGTACTTCAGCTCCGGGTCTTTGACCACTCCGCCTTCTACCACAATCACGTTTACTCCAGCTTGCATATCAAGCCTCCTTTTTTGTTATATTATCCTTAATACCTGAAACATGTTAAATTATATTAATATAGTGTATAATAATTGATAATTATATTTAACAATATTATTACAATATACGGGATATAATATTGGTATATAAAAACGATGGACGCTTCTTCAACATTTGATATCATTAGTTTAAGTGAAAAATATAATTATAATTTGATGTTGAAACACATGGATTACTGAATATTTAGTAAAATTTATCTTATAAATTTTTGTAACATTTAATCTTTCAGGCTAAAATATCAGAGAAATTTCTGCGAAGATAAAAAATATAACAAATTGGAGGGCAATATGAAACCAACGGCAAAACCGGTCATTACAAATTTTTCGTCGGGGCCTTGCGCGAAGCGGCCTGGATATAAACTTGAGAACCTTAAAGACGCTCCTTTGGGCAGGTCGCATAGAAGCTCGCTGGGTAAAGCCAAACTGCAGAAGGCAATCGAAGATACCAAGCGCATACTGGGGATTCCTAAGGATTATCTGGTTGGTATTGTTCCGGCTTCCGATACCGGGGCCATGGAAATGGCTCTCTGGTCATTACTCGGACAGCGCGGAGTGGATGTGCTTTATTGGGAATCCTTCGGCAAGGAATGGGCGGATGACATTCAGAAACAGCTTAAGCTTCCCAATGTCCGTGTTTTTCAGGCCGAATACGGCAGGATCCCTGATCTGAAGCAGGCGGATTTCAAAAGTGATATTGTTTTTGTATGGAACGGCACTACCAGCGGAGTAAAAGTGCCCAACGGCGATTGGATTTCAGACAGCCGCGAAGGGTTGACCATCTGCGATGCTACATCGGCGGTTTATGCCATGCCGGTTCCGTGGAATAAACTCGATGTCATAACATTTTCCTGGCAGAAAGTATTGGGCGGAGAAGCGGCGCATGGCATGCTTGTCCTTTCTCCACGCGCTGTAAAGCGCCTTGAAACTTATACTCCCGCTTGGCCTTTGCCTAAAATATTCCGCATGACAAAAAAGGGCGAAGTGATGAAGGAAATATTCGAAGGTTCGACGATAAATACGCCCTCAATGCTTTGCAATGAGGATTATCTGGACGCGCTGGCCTGGGCCGATAAGATAGGCGGCCTGAAAGGGCTTATGGACAGGTCAAACTCGAATTTGGGCGTTTTTGAAAAATTTGTGGAGACTCATGGCTGGATCCATTTCCTGGCCGAGACAAAAGAGATCCGCTCCAATACAAGCGTCTGTTTTAAAGTTGATTTAACGGAAGAACAGGTGAAAATTTTTGTGAAACTTCTGGGAAAAGAAGGCGTTGCCAATGACTGCGGCGCTTACCGCGACGCTCCGGCAGGTCTCAGGTTCTGGTGCGGAGCAACAGTGGAAAAATCGGATATTGAGGCTCTTTTACCCTGGCTTGAATGGGCTTATGAGGAAGCAAAAAAAGCGGGTTAGATTTAATAGGAAAGGGGCATTAAAAATGTCCCTTTTTTTATGGCTAAAATCTGAACAATTAAATTTTGTTTAACTGCCTCTGCTATTCACTTTTGTAATACTTGATTTTCCTTTTAATGAGGGAGATATATTTGCTTTGCACTTTTGCTAGATCCGGATCTGTATCATAAGATTTTAGCGTTTGAGATATCCAGTTTCCTTCTTTATCGTATTCATATTTATATTGCCATAAGTGATATAATTTATCATTGTAATTAAAGAGTTTTTTTTCTGTTAAATTATTAAATTCATCATATTGGAAAGTATAACGCTCTTTTAATTCTCCCGATATTTCATATGTTATTTTTTCCGATAAATTTCCATTTGAAAAAACGCTTTTTCCTACCAGAATATTTGTATTATAAGAATATTCATTTAGCAAATTGAGATTGCCGTCTTTATCATAAATATAATCAATTTTAGTCCAATATTTCGGACTATAAGCGTATCTCACTTCTTCTTGTGCTATCCTGCCGCTATCATCATATATTTCTATGCGTCCTGCTTCATTTTCTACCGGCACACCGGCTTTTTCGGACAGCGAGTGTTCTTCTTTTTTCTTTAGACGATTATTATTGTAATAATAACGGTATTTCTTATTATTAACTCCTACCAGACGGATTTCTTCCTTTATTGAAAAATCATCATTATAGGTATATATGATTTTCTTGTCGGTATAATCAATAGTTCCATCCTTATTCATCCTGGTCCTGGCAACTTCCTGGCATAAATCCTTAGTATTATAAGTAAACGCATATTTTTCATGAATGTCAAAATGAGTAAAAAAACCAAATATATCCGACCAGCCAGCGCCGGTTTTATAATCGATTTCAATTAAATTCCCTTTTTGATCATAGGAAAATAAATAATAGCCGTTTTTTGCAGATTCTCTTATTTTATTACCCTTTTGGTCAAACTCCATTTCCAGATCCCATGGATAAGTTTTTTCAATATTCACTATTTTTCCTTCTCTTTCTTCGGCACGGAAATAGGCTTCATGAATAAGTTTGACATTTCCAATTAATTTTTCGCTGTTCAAGCCGGGATTTGAGAGCGGGCCGGGAAGATTTAAATAATTGTCGATTGAGAACTCAGAAAATAGGGATGCGGAATGAGGATTAAAAACAGACATGGTTATAATTATCCAAAAACAAAAAGAGATTTTCCTTTTCTTCAAATTTTCTCTCTTAATTAAATTTCTGATATTATAATAACACTCTGTTCTATAATCAAAAAAAACATTATAAATTTTTAAAATTGGAAAAAAATGTTGTTATTCCTTTTTTAAAACCATCCAGATCTTTAGATATCTTCGAGTAATCCAGATCTTCCTGGGCTAAGATTTCCTTTGTCAGGTTATTGTCAATATTTAAATAATTTTCCAGTTTTAATATATGATTTATAAAATTTGCCTTATTATCAAGATTCTCATGCCCTAATTCCTTTTTAAATTCAATTTCTTCAATGGGGGGAGCGATCGGCAGTGAAACCATTACATTCTGAATGTCTTTCAGATACTCAGCCGCTTTTTCCGGTTTATGATTGAGAGAATATTCTACCGTATAGAGAATAATCAAGCGGCAAACAAACCAATCTAAAAATTCCGGCAGGTGTTTTTTTTCCTCAGGAGAACAATAGTTAAAGTTATATTCCCTGTCATTGATCTCCCAGAAATCCTCCCTGGAATACTTCAATTCCCTGATCATAGTATAGATCCGCTCAAACCCGTTCGGGCGGTGCAGTTCTTCGAGCATATCAGAGTATATCTTTCTGGCCAGTTTGAATGCATCATTGGATTTTTCTTTAAGGTAATAAACGGCAAGCTGTATTTGAGCTTTACGGATTCCGCGGAGTGAGAGCTCCTTTTCACCCTCAATGGGCATATCAACAGTCAGGAATATATCCAGTATATCCGACCGTTTTTGCAATGAGCAGGCATAAGCCTTTTTATTGATATCGCACAGGTCATGGGCCGCTGTCTCCAGGATAAAGTCCATGCCCTTGGTTTCTTTAGCCAGAAGGCCGTAATATTTAAAATGGTTCACTACTTCGATGGAAAGGTTGTCTTCCTGCGCCTCAATGATTTTTTCAGTCAGTTTCCTGTATTGATTGAGAGTGTTAAAGCAGGTGCGGACATCGGATTCATTTATTGTCGCGCGCAGAAAGGTGTTGAAATACAAAATCATTTTCTTTAAAACAACAAGATTCTTTGTCTCCAGGGCCTTGCTGCCGAGTATGTAAAGCGAATTTGCTATATAGTTGCAGATTGTCCGGTCATTATTTATTGATGAGCGGAAGAGTGTTTCAAATTGCTTTAAAATCTTGTCCTCAACCCAATAACGGGAATTACCGACAGGCCCGCCGCTTTCTTCCGCAAAGGTTATAAAACTGACATCCATTTTTACTGAAATTGTTGGGACATGCCATGATTCGGGAAGAGGCCGTATATGCTGAAGTTTGATATAATTCGCCAGTATATAGCGCAGTGATCGGAGGCATTCGATGGCGAGTATCTGGTCTTTGTTTTGGATGCAGTTGAGAGTTATATCGGTGAGCTGATTGATGCCGTTAATATAATTCTTATGCAGTTTTATTAAGAGACGCTCCTTTTTCCGGGCTGCCGGCTGTTTGAGTTGATAACCTTTTAAAATATTTATGAAAGTTTCTTTTTCTATATTGTAGATAATATTGCTGGGCTGGATAAAACGGAAAATAAAAACAAAATAAGGGAATATGCTGATCAGTAAAAGACTGACAAGTATGAATGATATAAAGAGGCTTATTTTAGGCATTATTTGCGCCGCATCGCCGATATAGAGCAGCATTATGACGGAAACTGTTGTAACAGACGCGAATGTCATAAAAAAGAGATTGATCCGGTTGGCGATAAAAAGGTCGACGATTTTTGTTGTATACCTGTTGGCAGCCATCTGCACGACAAAAGCTACGACAGTCATGAGCAGAGCAATGACTCCGATCATCATGCCGCCGAACGCGTTTCCGAAAACATCTGAAAGAGTTTGATTATTGGGATTTAAAAAGGCGGTCAAAATTTTATTAATACTAAATCCATCTGCCAGTATGATTATCAATACAAAAATAAAAAGGAATAAAATAGAAAGCGCGAAAGAGATTATGATAAACTTGAAATCAACCAGATTGAAAACATTTTTTTTATGATAAAAACCAAAGGACGCTTCGATGTTTTTTGAGGTATTGTGTTTCATGCCGGCCTCTCGAGTTAATATGAAAACTTAGAATTATTAAGAATGATAGTTTTTAGAATATTTTTAATTCTTAGATATTATTATAGATAGAAGAACAGACGCTGTAAAGAATTCTTTTATTGTATCAGAAAAAAGCCAAAATTGAGCGGTTTTTGTATAAGATTAATAAAAGTCTCAATTATATATGCTTTGGATAAAAAAACCGTTCAATTCAGGTAATAATATTTATGACAACTAATTAAAAATATATTGAATAATTTTTAATTTTAAATATAATAGAAAAGTAAAAAATAAGAGGAGGCATATATGGTGGAAATTATTTATTTGTTTGTCGCGCTTATTGTGGTTATTATTGTCGCGCTGCTTTTAATCCTTTTCATTACCGCGGTTATCAATACGCTGCTGATTAAGGAAAAGGGAATACTTGAAAAAAATAATGTAGCTGTGGCTGTTCTTACGGCTTCCATTATCATCTCAACAGCGATGCTTTGCTCCGATTCTCTGGCGACGGCCCTTTCTTCCATAAAGAACGCCATCATAGGCCATATGGGAAGCGCTTATATTATAAAAGCAAGCGTTATCGGCCTTATACTGCTTGTATTGGCTGTTATATTTGCGCTGGTCATCGCGTTTTTATCGGTTAAGCTTTATGATTTTATGACCCCGAATACTGATGAAATGGATGAAATCGTAAAGAAGAGCAATGTGTCCTTCGGCATTTTGATGGGCACTATTGTCATAGCGTTAACTATTTTTATCCGGAGCCCGTTTACGGACCTGCTCCTGAGGATCGCCAGGCCGTTATTTGAGGGGAAATGACACGGTCGTATTTAAATAAGACTTATTCAGGCTTTGGAAAGAATAAGGAGTCTGTTATGAATAATATAATTAGAACAATAATTTTTGCCGGGTTTATAATGCTTTGCGGCTTGATTTACGGCGCTCATAATGAAAACACTCAGGATTTCAGCGCAGTCGGCCCGGAAGGCATTCCCATGCTGATGGAGTTCGCGAAATACACCGATCCGAAAGATATTGACGCCCGGACAAAGGCGATAGCCAGGCTGGGTGAATTGAAGGCCGAAAAAGCCGTGCCGGTTATCATAGAAGCCCTTGGCGCCGGCCGTGAAACAATGGTTGAAGTCAAGGACCCTTTCTGGAGGGTGAGAATGAACGCCGCGACAGCCCTGGGTGATATCGGCACGGATGACGCGGTCATTCCTTTGAAGGACGCAGCCAGGCTTGACCGGAACGCGGTTGTTCAGCGCGCCGCCATACAGAGCCTCGGCAGGATGGGCGAAAAAGCGCGGACAAAGCTTGTTCTTGAGAATCTTTTTAAACTGCTGGAGCAGACCCAGGACAGCAGTCTGGCGAATGACATATGCTGGGCCCTGGGGAAAATCGGGGATAAAAAGGCTATGCCCTACCTCATGAAAGTGGACCAGCGGGAATATCTGCAGGTGGTCAAGCAGACGGCAAAAACCGCGATATCTGAATTGAAGTGGGACAAGGAGTCGGCGATTCCGGATTAAGCCCTTTATAATAAGATTCCTTTTTATAGCATCCGATTATCCACGCGGATTGACGCGGATTAAGCGGATTTTCGCAGATTTATTTGTAATAGATCAAATAAATTGCTTTAAATCAACCGATAATAAATTTGGCATTTAATTAACTGCATGCTATATTACTTATAAGGATAATATATGATACCTTATCAAAAAGAAAAAATTGACAATGCCATCTGTTATTTTGCTAAAGAGTATAAAACAAAAGCAAGAAGATATCTGCCGCAAACCATGCTTTATAAATTGCTTGCTTTTCTTGATATGGAAAGTGTTAAGGAAATAGGAATGCCGGTGCTTGGTCTTGATTATCTTGCGATGGAACGAGGTCCTGTACCTCCTGAAATTTACAATAAAAAACAGGAAACCGCTCTATATAAATTTGTGCCTGTTGGAGACAAAAAGTACGATGTTATCTGCAAAGGCAAACCGAATCTGGATTATTTCTCCGATTATGAATTAGAAAAGATGGAAAGATTGATATTCATTCATGCTAATGCGGCAGTTAATACAAAACTTACAAGCCAGGCCAGTCATGATGAATTACCGGCATGGAAAAAAGCTTATAAGAAAAAACCTGATAGTAAAATTGATTTTGAAGATATGTTTGAAGAGAATCTCAAAGATAAAAGTCCGGAAAAACTATCGGCCGCAGAAGAACATTTTTTAATTCAAAAAGCAATCCTTGGACATAGGTAAATGCAGGCGGGAACTGTCTTAAAATGGATAGATTTTCCCGAACCAATAGATGGGGAAATAAAACCAAGATGGTTTGTTTGTCTGGGAAGATCCTCAAGTTTATTCCCACCAGTATGTTATTATATTTGTACTACCACAACTCAGATTTATCATTATGAATCGGGCGGGGATAGAGCACATCATCAGAATATCAGATTTAGAAAAAATGAATTCGAATTTGAGGATGATTGTGTTCTTGATCTGGAAAGTTATTACTATAAATCTGAAGAGTCGATAAAATTGAATGAAAATAATATACAGATTAAAGGGCTTCTTGAAAGGCAAATAATGATTCAAATTTATAATAAGATACTTAAATCAAAATGTTATTCAAAGATAATCAAGCAGGATATTCATTTCTCTTTTAATGAAGCTGGAATTACCGGCTTAAAAACCCCGTAAACATCTTATTTATTTTACCTTTATTGCGATTTTCCCGCCTATTAAATATAATTTCTTATCGATAAATAGGGGAATTGTATAAGTAAGCGATATAAAAAATGTTGAAAGAATACGTTAAGAATCTATTTAAAACTTTTTCCCATGGCGACGCCAGAGAAGAAAGCTATTACGAGCACCTTGCCGGTCTATTGAGGATTATCTCGGAAGAAAAGAAAATTAAAAATATAGATGTGACAATTTTGCCGAAAAAAACCGAAGCGGGAAATCCGGATTTCCGTGTTTGGGATGGAAAGACCCGCATTACCGGTTATATCGAAGCCAAAGACCCTTCAAAAACAGACCTTGATTCAATTGAGGATTCGGAACAGTTGAAACGCTACCGAAATACATTTCCAAATGTCATTCTGACCAATTTTTTTGAATTCCGACTGTATCGGGATGGAATATTGATTGACAGTATAAATATTGCCAGACATAAAATCCCGTTTGAACTTGGCACGGCGCCTCCCGTTGAAAAGGAAGACAAATTCATCGAACTTCTGGATAAATTTTTCTCCTATTCAATTCCCAATGTCAGCAGCGCGAAATCACTGGCGGAGGAACTGGCGAAAAGGACAAGATTCCTCCGCGATGAGGTGATCGCGGTCGAACTGGAAGAAGAAGCGAAGAATGGGAAAAAGAACATATTCGGGTTTTATGAGGCATTTAAAAAATACCTGATCGGCGACAGCCTTACCATTCTGCAGTTCGCAGACCTGTATGCCCAGACGATCACATACGGCCTCTTCGCGGCGCGCACAAGGGCGGACGGCAGTTTCAACCGCGAACTCGCCTATAAATACATTCCGAAAACAATCGGCATATTAAAGGATATATTCAAATTTATATCGCTGGAAGAACCGCCGAAACCATTAGAGATCATCGTGGACGATATAGCTGAAATTCTTAATGTCACAGATGTCAAAAAGATTCTGCGGGATTATTACCGGGAAGGTAAAGGCGGCGACCCGGTGGTACATTTTTACGAGACCTTTCTTGCCGATTATGACCCGGCCATGCGCGAAAAACGGGGCGTTTATTATACGCCGGAACCGGTCGTTAAATACATAGTGCGTTCAGTCCATCAGATATTAAAGACGGAATTCGGCCTTAATGATGGATTGGCAAGCAGGGAAGTAACACTTCTTGATCCCGCGGCGGGGACTCTGACATTTCCCGCGGAAGCCCTAAAATGCGCGGTGGATGAATACGTTTCAAAATACGGGGCCGGTGGAAAAACAAACCTGATTAGAAATCAAATACTTCCAAATTATTACGCCTTCGAGCTGATGATGGCCCCCTATGCCATCGGCCACCTGAAGATAAGCTTTCTGCTTGAGGAACTGGGTTACAGCCTCGGCGACGAGGAGCGGTTTAACCTGTACCTGACCAATACGCTTGAGACAAAAGAACTGGACGCGGCGAACCTGCCGGGATTGAGTTCTTTAAGCGAGGAAAGCCATCTGGCGGGGAAGATTAAAAAGGAACAGCCGATTTTAGTCATTATGGGAAACCCGCCTTACAGCGGAATATCGTCGAACATAAACGAATGGACAGAAAAGCTTTTGAAGACGAATTTAGACGGCGCGCAAAGCTATTACGAAGTCGACGGGAAACCGCTCGGTGAGAAAAAAGTATGGCTTCAGGATGATTACGTCAAATTCCTGCGCTTCGCGCAGTGGAAAATCCAGAAGGCCGGTTTCGGCATCGCCGGTATGATCACCAACCATAGCTATCTGGACAACCCCACGTTCCGGGGAATGCGCCAGAGCCTGATGAAAACCTTTAACGAAATTTATATTATTGACCTGCACGGCAACAGCCTGAAAAAAGAGGCATGTCCAGACGGCTCAAAAGACGAGAATGTGTTCGATATTAAGCAGGGCGTGGCCATAGCCCTCTTTGTGAAACAGAAAGATAAGAAAGGGTGCAAAGTATTTCATCTTGATCAATACGGCTTGCGGGAAGAAAAATACAGCTGGCTGGAAAATACGGGGTTCAAACGTGGAAGCTATAAAGAAATTAAACCCGAATCACCATGGTATTTCTTTGTGCCCCGCGATACGGAAAAGATAGCCAATTTCCTTAAATGGGAAAAAATAAATGATATTTTTCCCGTAAATGTTACCGGTATAGTGACAGCAAGGGATAGTTTTGTAATTGATTTTGAAAAATATTCATTACAAAATAAAATAATGCAATTTAAAAACAAATCAATTTCAGATGATGAGATTAGGGAAGCATTTAAACTGAAAGATACACGTGGCTGGAAACTATCAAAAGCAAGAAAAGAGCTTTTCACTGATATAAAATGGGATAAGTATTTTCAAAAAATATTATATCGTCCCTTTGATATTAGAGACATTTATTATACCCCAAATATGGTTGATTGGGGCCGCCCTGAATTCATGCGCCACATGCTTAAGGAAAATGTTGGTTTAATTATTCCTCGTCAATTCAAAGAAGAACCTGGAGCTTTTATTACTGAACATATTATTGGGCATAAAACGGTTAGCGCTTATGATATCAATTATATATTTCCACTATATTTATATAAAAAGGATGATTCTGATAACGGTTCCGAACAGGAGCTTACTTTTGACCAATCGGAAGAATACGACAGTCTGAACCGCAAGCCGAATATTTCAAACGGAATTTACCGGAAGCTTGAAACGATTTATAAAACAAAACTTACGCCCGAAGATATCCTTTATTATATTTACGGGATATTTTACAGCAACACTTACCGGGAAAAGTATGCCGAGTTTCTCCGTATAGATTTCCCGCGGGTACCGTTCACGTCCGATTATAAGCTTTTTAAACAAATGTTTGGGTATGGACAAAGTCTTGCTGAACTGCATCTTTTGAAAAGCAATATGCTGGATAACCCCGTCTCAAAATATCAGGGCACAGACGGCAGCGACAGAATTGAAAAAATCGCTTACGATGAAAAGACGCGGCGGGTTTATATCAATCAGGATAAATATTTTGACGATATTTCACCGGAATTATGGAATTACCAAATCGGCGGCTATCAGGTGCTGGAGAAGTATTTAAAGGACCGAAAAGGCCGGATGATGAACAACCCGCGGTATTACTGCCTGATTGTATCAGCGATAAGTAAAACGATTGAAATACAGAAAAAGATTGACGGGATTTATAACAGAGTGGAAGAGAAGTTGATAGAATTTTGAACAATCCTGAAAATCCTCTTAAATCCTGTCAATCCTGCTCAATTGGGTTCTACTAAACCGGTTCAATTATATTATCCGATATTCTTTATAAAAATCTTCTGTCTACCGGGTCCCTCGGAATCCTGCTCCTATAAGTCAAACACCGAGTAAATTAAAAAGGCAGCTTTGAGAAAAACTAAATCCTATAAATCCGCTCAATCCGTGAAAAGCCGCGTGAAAAATCGGATATTATAAACAGGAATACTAATATACAATACTTTAATATGATAATTAAGCATAATTGAACATCAATTCCTCCCACCTTTTTTAATACCGCGCTTGAATTTTATTTTAAGGTATTATATACTTCTATTCAATAGTAATAGGTGGAATAAATATGGCTAAAGAACTCATAAAAATTCTAAAGGCCCTGGCGGACGAGAACAGGATACGGATTTTATGCCTGCTCAATCAAAAAGACTTATGTGTCTGTGAGATTGAAGAAGTATTAAAAATGAACCAGTCGAATGTATCGAGGCATCTCATTAAATTGAAGGAAGCCGATCTGATCGTTTCGGAAAAACAGGCGCAATTTGTCTTTCATAGCTTGAATGATGAAATGATGAGCAGATATCCTTTCCTGAAACAGCTCTTATCGCAGGCTACTGAACTTGATAAATTCAAAAAGGATATCGAAGTTCTTAAGACCATGATTAAAGAAAATAAACTGACCTGCAGGACCTCGAGTACTTGACAAAACTATTTTTTTTAAATAATATATGAGTATATTTGAATATATGTATTAGAGAATATGTTGCCGGGAGGATACCTATGATTGATGCCGCTCAGAAAAAATTGAGTTTTGTTGATAAGTTCCTGACCTTATGGATATTTACCGCGATGGCCACCGGTGTCGCATTAGGTTATTTTTACCCGCCTTTTACGGCTTGGATCAGTAAATTTCAGGCTGGTACGACATCAATTCCAATTGCCATAGGCTTGATACTGATGATGTACCCGCCGCTCGCGAAGGTAAAATATGAGGAAATGGGAACAACATTCAAAAACAAAAAACTGCTTTTTTTATCGCTCTTTCAAAACTGGCTGATCGGCCCTATGGTTATGTTTTTACTGGCAGTTCTTTTTTTGAGGGACAATCCCGGCTATATGATCGGAGTTATCCTGGTCGGCCTCGCGCGCTGTATCGCTATGGTCATCGTATGGAACGACCTTGCTAAGGGCGACAGGGAGCTGGGAGTGGGTATTGTCGCTTTTAACGCCGTGTTCCAGGTTTTATTTTACGCATTTTATATTTATTTGTTCATTACGGTTTTTCTGAACGCACTGGGCATTATAAAGGGACTGAATATCAATATCTCCATTCTGGAATCTGCAAAAACCGTCATGATTTATCTGGGAATACCGTTCTTCGCAGGGCTGATTACACGATTCATATTGTTGAAAACAAAAGGCAAAGAATGGTTTGAAAGGGTGTTCTCCCCTTTTATCAGTCCCATTACTTTGATAGCATTGTTATTCACAATCATCATAATGTTTTCGCTGAAAGGGAAATTTATTGTTCAGGCCCCGTTCGATGTTGTTAGAGTAGCTATACCTTATATTATCTACTTTTTCGCCATGTGGTTCATTACTTTTTTTGCCGCGAAAAAAATGGGCGCGAATTACGAACAGAGTGTTGCGGTGTCTTTTTCGGCAGCGTCCAATGATTTTGAGCTGGCGATTGCGGTGGCCATATCAATTTTTGGTATTGACTCGAATCAGGCTTTCGCAGCAGTGATCGGGCCGCTGATCGAGGTGCCGGTTATGATCATACTGGTTAATATAGCGTCAAGATTAAAGAAAAAATTCATTGCAAGAGGTAATTTATGAAAGTTCAGATTTTAGGTTCGGGATGTCCTAACTGCAAGCGGCTGGAAGCGAACGCGAAGGAAGCGGTTCAGGCTTCCGGCATCCAGGCTGATATAGAGAAAGTAACGGATATTGCAAAAATCATGGAATTCGGCGTAATGATGACCCCCGCGCTTGCCGTTAATGGTGTCGTTAAAAGCGCCGGCAGGGTTCTCAATAAAGACCAGATAATTCAGATTTTAAAGGGAGGAAAATAAAATGGCTGAATGCTGCAGCTGCGGAAGCGGCGGGATCAAACTGATATACGCATGTTCCGGCGCCGCCAACACGGGATATTTAGCGGACGCAGCCGCGAGAAAGCTGATGAAAGACAACGCCGGTAAAATGACATGCCTTGCAGCGATGGGAGCGGAACTTTCCGGGTTTATAGAATCCGCTAAATGCGCTGAAAAGAATATTGTTATTGACGGATGTCCGGTTTCCTGCGGGAAAAAGATATTTGAAAAGCTGGGTTTGCCATTTGAGCATTTTATCACGACTGATTTCGGGGTGGAGAAAGGGAAGACGGAAATTACCGCTGAAGTTATAGACAGAGTTGCAATGAGCGTGGCTGAGAGGTTATAGGCATGTGGAAAACTTTTGTCGACTGGCTGGTATATAAAATAATCGGACTTTCGCCGGAATCGCATATAGGGGCCGCGCTGAATTTCTTCGTTTACGACACGGTCAAGATTTTCTTTCTGCTTGCGGTCATTATTTTCGCGATAGCCATTATCAGAAGTTTTTTCCCGCCGGAAAAGACAAAGCAGATACTGGAGAAAGTTCCGGAGTTCGTCGGGAATATTCTGGCATCCCTGCTCGGTATAGTGACACCTTTCTGTTCGTGTTCGGCAGTCCCGCTTTTCATCGGTTTCATCGAAGCGGGAATTCCTTTAGGGGTAACATTTTCTTTTCTGGTTTCTTCACCGATGGTCAATGAAGTCGCGCTGATTATGCTCTGGGGAATGTTTGGTTGGAAGGTGGCTGTTATTTATATTGCCAGTGGCATTGTGATCGCTATTCTCAGCGGGTTAGCCATCGGCAGAATGAAACTGGAAAAGCAGGTGCAGGATTATGTTTATAAAATCAAATCCGGGAATGCGGAAATTGAAAAACAGACCTGGAAAGACCGGTTCCTTTATGCGCGCGATTATGTCGGCGAAATCATCGGCAAAGTCTGGCCTTATGTCCTTGTTGGCATAGCAATCGGCGGGTTTATGCACGGGTACGCTCCGGCTGATTTCCTGTCGAAAGTTGCCGGTCCCGGCAACTGGTTTGCCGTCCCGATAGCGGTCTTGATCGGCGTTCCGCTCTATTCCAACGCGGCGGGGGTCATCCCGATCGTGAAAGTTCTCATGGACAAAGGGATGGCAATAGGGACGGCATTGGCCTTTATGATGGCTGTCACGGCCCTGTCGCTGCCGGAAGCAGTTATTCTCAAGAAGGTCCTTAAAACAAAACTGCTGGTTATCTATTTCAGCGTTGTGGCTGCAGGAATAATGCTGACAGGGTATTTGTTTAACTGGATTTTAAAATAAATCGGGAGGATTTTGACAGTGACAAAAAAAGTATTTATTTTTATTATGTTTACACTCATTCTGTTTTCAGCCTGCGCAAAAAAAAGCAAAGAATCCGTAGCGGCTGCACCGGATACCGCCGGATACAAGGTCACTTTTATTGAGCTTGGTTCCGTTAACTGTGTTCCCTGCAAAATGATGCAGCCGGTTATGGCGGAAATCGAAAAAGAATACGCCGGAAGGGTCAAAGTGGTGTTTTACGATGTATGGACTCAGGAAGGCCGGCCCTATGGCCAAAATTACAGGATCAGGGTTATTCCGACGCAGGTATTTTTAGAAAAAGATGGGAAAGAGTTTTTCCGGCATGAGGGTTATTTCCCGAAAGAAGATCTGGTCAAGGTATTGGAATCGCAGGGTGTTAAATAATGGACTTTTTGATCCATCTTTTTGACTTTTTCACTAAAATGTTCCAGTCCAATCCCTGGACTGCTGTTTTAGCGGCTTTCGGCTGGGGAATACTCAGTATTGTTCTAAGCCCGTGCCATCTTTCCAGCATTCCGCTCGCGATTGGTTATATAAATGGGAAAGGCAAATTGAAAACTTCGAGGGCTTTCTTTCTGTCTTTGATGTTTTCCCTTGGCATTTTGATAACAATTTCGTTTATCGGGTTGATAACAGGTTTGGCAGGCCGGATGCTGGGCGATATTGGAAAAGCCGGGACAATTATTGTCGCTGTTGTTTTTGTGCTGGTGGGCATCTGGTTGATGGATTTTATACCTATTCCGCTATTACAATCAATAAACCCCAATATGAGAGGAAAAGGCGGTATAGGTGCGTTTGTTTTAGGACTTTTGTTCGGGCTGGCACTCGGCCCATGTTCTTTCGGGTTTATGATGCCGCTGCTCCTGGTTGTATTTCAGACTGCTCAAAGTAATATTGCTTATTCAATTATTTTACTTTCCTCATTCGCGCTGGGTCATATCGGAATGATCGTTTTAGCGGGGACTTTTGTCAATTGGGTGCAGAATTACCTGAACTGGACCGAAAAATCGAAAGGCGTTATGATTTTCCGCAGAATTTGCGGAGGATTGGTTATATTGACCGGAATTTATTTGATAATTGGGCAATTCAGATAAACATGATAAAAAATTAACATCAAATTAACAAAAATTGGTTATTATATTATGTGAGGTTATCTTATGGAAAAAATAAAAGTATTGTTTGTCTGTGTTCACAATTCCGCCCGGAGCCAGATTGCCGAAGTTTTTTTAAACCTCTTGGGTGGGGAGCGTTTTATTGCCGAAAGTGCCGGGCTGGAACCGGGTGTGCTCAATCCAAATGTTGTTGAGGTCATGAAGGAAACCGGCATAGACATTTCCGGTAATAAAACGAAAAGCGTTTTTGGTTTCTTTAAACAGGGGAAGATTTACAATTATGTCATTACCGTCTGCAACGCCTCGGCCGGGGAAAGGTGCCCGGTTTTCCCCGGAAGAGTAACCCGCCTTCACTGGGAATTTGACGATCCCGCCGGTTTTCAAGGAACGCATGAGGAAATTCTGGCAAAGACAAGGATAGTACGGGATCAAATTAAAAATAAAATTGAAGAATTTATAAATAAAGTCAAATTCCAATAGATGGAAATAATTGGAAAAGATCCAATGCTTTAAGAATACAGTTATCATATCCATTCAACGCACATCAAAAAATATTTTTTAAACTCCTTGACATACAGGCTTTTTGTTGTTAACATATAAACAATAGTTTATATATATAATCGTTTATATAAAAGGATGTTTATATGGATGAAGCGGTAAAACTCCAGATTTATTTCCAGATCCTGGGGGATTCCAACAGGCTCAGGATCATCAAATACATAGGGGGCAGGGAATGTTCCGTTTCCGAAATAGTCGAAAACACAAAGCTTTCGCAGCCGCTTGTTTCGCACCATCTGCGAACCTTGAGAGAGAATCAGGTACTTGAAACAAAAAGAAAAGGCGCTTTTGTGTATTACAAATTGAAAGATGAAAGGCTTCTGAGCGCTCTTGGAATATTCCTCGAAATAGTCAACTCCCTGAATGAGGAGAAAATGGCTTCGCCGATGTTCTCCATTCCGGGATGGTGGAATATGTGTAAATAAGCTCTAAATGGCGGATTCGAGAAATCCAATCAAATATAAAAAGTCAGGAGGGCACTTTATGGGTATTAAAGAAAAGATGATGGAAGGCATGATGGGCAAGATGTCGGCGGAGGAAAAAAAGGAAATGATGGATAAGATGATGGACAGCTTCTTTTCCGGCATGACCGCCGAAGAAAAGCAGAACATGATGAAGGATATGATGCCGAAGATGATGGGTTCGATGATGGGCGGCGGCTCATCTATGGGCGATATGATGAGTACTATGATGGGAGAAGGCGGTGGGCCCATGGATATGTGCAAAAGTATGATGTCTTCAATTTCTAAAAGCTCGGATATGGCCAGTTTTGCCTTGCCGGAAGTCAGGGACCTTTTTGAGGAATGGATGATCCAGATCGAGGAGGAAATTATGAACCTGATGGCCGGGAAAAAGGAAATAACGCCTGAAGAAATCGCCAAGGAACTAAAAATTTCGAAAAAGAGCGCCATCTATTTCGCCTCGCGGCTGGCACAGAACGGCAAGATTTCCCTGAAGATAAATAAAGAGGATGAACATGGTAATGAAAAATAATATGCAGGAAAATAAAGCTTGTAATGGAAAAGAGTGCGATATTCTTGAATTTATGGCGAAAGATGTGGGTATGACAGTGCTTCACCCTGGCGGGTTCAAGGCGACCGACAGGCTGATGAATTGGTGCGGGATCAATACGGACGCTCATGTACTGGACATTGCTTGCGGAAAGGGGAGCGGTGCAGTTTATATTTCAAAAAAATCCGGCTGCCGGGTGACCGGTATTGACCTGGATCATGGTTTACTGGAAGAAGCGAAGAAGCAGATAAAAAAAGGAGAGGCGGGAAGTCGGCTTTCTTTTTATCTGGAAAATGCTGAGAATTTATCTTTCAAGGACAATACTTTTGATGTGACGATTTTTCAGGCTGCCCTTGTTTTGATCGGAGATGTACAAAAAGCAATAAAAGAAGCGGTAAGGGTTACAAAGAGAGGCGGGAAAATCGGCCTCCTGGAATTGACTTGGCTTAAAAAACCGGCCGGGGAAGTTCTTGAATCGGCTGTAAAAGATATCTGCGCGGCCTGCATGACTCGGGCTCTTCCTCCGGAAGGCTGGATAAAGCTCCTGGAGAATAACGGCCTGGCTTTGAAGCATACTCAAAGTTTTAATATGGAATTCAAGAATATGATGGGGGACGAAGGCCCACTTAATATGGTTAAAATCATGAAAAACATACTTTTCAATTCTTCAGTCAGAAAGAGGGTCTTGAAAATTAATAAATTTTTCGAAAAATACAATTCCTACCTGGGTTATGGCATTTATGTCGCTGAAAAAATAGGATAAATGAAATATTTCTCAAAAATAAAATCATTTTAAGGAGTTCATCATGTGCGGATACGGTTTCGGACTGTTTAATCCTTTCGGATGGGGCCTTTGCGGCATCTTTTTCTTTCTTTTTATGGCGGTTGTCATTTATTCCTTGATAAGGAATGCCGGCGGTCATTCCTGGAGAATGCCGGGTTATGATACACCCCTGAATATTCTCAAGAAGCGTTATGCCAGGGGTGAGATCAGCAGGGAAGAGTTTGAAAAAATAAAAAAGGATATCTAATTTTAGGAAAGCATGAATCAATTAATTGCTAAAAAAGCTATTATATCAACCCCAATTCAACACGGATTAGCACGGATGAAACAGATTTATGCGGATTTAGTCGTAATAGAAAATGAGATAAATTGCTTTTTATCGATTAAATAGTTGTAAATATATATAATTGTTTTAAAATAATATAATTAAATTAGTGGAAATATATTATGCAGAGTCTTAATGTTTCAGTTAATCCAATAATATTAAAATGGGCTCGTGAAAGATTGGGGCTTTCTATTGACAGTGTTGCTAAATTTTTGAAAAAAGATCCATCAATTATTATTCAATGGGAAAATGGTGAGAGTAAACCTACCTATGTTCAACTTGAAAAACTATCTTATCAATTATATAAAAGGCCATTAGCGGTGTTTTTTTTCCCAACCCCGCCTGATGAGCCAGAAATTACTAAATCTTTTAGAACTTTACCTGACATTGAAATTCAAAATTTTATTCCAGACACATATCTGGCATTAAGGCAAGCACAATCAATGCAATTGGCTTTAAAGGAATTGAGTAATGATATTAATAAATCGGAAAAAAAGATTTTCTCTGATATAATTGTAGAAAATTTAGAAGATGTTATTTCTATCTGCTCTGAGATTAGAAGCTATCTTAATATTTCTATTGAAGAACAAATAAAGTGGATGAATGTAGACACAGCTTTAAAAAATTGGAGAAAATTACTTGAGGATTCCGGGATTTATATTTTTAAGCGTTCATTTAAACAAAAAGAAATTTCCGGATTTTGCTTAATTGATATAGAATTTCCAATTATATATTTAAATAATAGCACATCACAAAACCGACAGATATTTACAATATTTCATGAATTAGCCCATATTTTATTAAAAGTAAATGGAATGACAAAAGCCGATGATTCATATATTAATATTTTGGCAGGTATGAATAGAAATATTGAATATTTCTGTAATCAATTTGCCGGAGAATTATTAGTACCGTCGCAACATTTTAACTTAAATATAAAACAATTTCATGAGTTCAATGATGCTGCAATATATAAATTGGCAGACATATATAAGGTTAGTCGTGAGGTTATACTAAGGAAATTAATAGATCGTAAATTAGTTGATGGTAGTATTTATGAATCAAAAGCAAATATTTGGGCAAAAGAATTTGAAAATAATCGCAAAGGGAAAAAGGGTGGGGATTATTATTCAACACAGATTACTTATCTTGGTGATAAATTTCTAAAACTGGTTTTCAGCAAATATTATGAGGGGAGCTTCTCTATCGATCAAGTGGCTGATTATTGCAATTTAAAAGTTAATAATATTGATAATTTAGAACATTATTTCATGAATAAGATGGCCAATATATGATTTATATTTTTGATACCGGAGCTTTTATTGTAATAAGTCACTATTTTCCAGAAAGATTCCCTTCATTCTGGACAAAATTGAATGATTATGTGGAAAAAGGTTCTATTATATCAGTAAGGGAAGTATATAATGAATTAAGCAACCATGGGAACAAACCTTTTTTGAAGAATTGGCTTGATAAGAATAAAGATATTTTCAGGATGCCTTCCGAAGATGAAATTAACTTTTTAAGCGAAATATTTCAAATCAATCATTTTCGTCAATTGATTGGGCAGGAACAGATTTTAAAAGGTAAACCAGTTGCTGATCCTTTTGTTATAGCTTCCGCAAGGATTAATAAAGGGTGTGTAGTTACTGAAGAAAGCTTTAAGATTAATGCTGCTAAAATACCTAATGTGTGCCAACATTTTTCGATTGATTGCACAAATATTGAAGCATTTATGGAACGTGAAAAGTGGACATTTTAATTTAAATAATAATTTTATAGGTGATAAATGGGAAATAATATAGATGAATTAAAACAGGAAAGAAAGTCTATTATTTAATTAAATTAATTTTCCGTGAAAATCCGTTCAATCCGCAAAAATCCGCGTTGAATTGGGTTATATAAACCAAGCTTAATAAAACGAACAAAGGATTTTAATCCAATTTATTTTGTGTTACAGGTGTAGCCTGCCACCCTTTTCCATCCGTGTTCTTCTGTGTAATTCTGTGGCTCACCCATTTCTTCCCGCCTTCCTGTTGGTCTAATCCCCGATCTCACTCACCTTCACATCAGGAACGGGAAATTTCTCCATAATCATCTTCTGCGCCGTATAAACGCTTTTGCCGGATTCGAATTTATACCCCAGTTCTTTTAAAGCCAGTTCCATGGCCTGAAGCTCCACAATTATGTCCGATTTATCCACATAGCCCAGGTGGCCGAGGCGGAAAACCTTGCCCTTGACAGGGCCCTGTCCTCCGGCGATCGTTACGCCGTATTTATCCCGCATCAGGCCCGGTATTTTGCTTCCGTCAATGCCCGCGGGGGCCTTTACAGCGGTGAGAGTATCGGAAGGCCTGACATGCGGTATATCGGCAAGAATGGAAAGCCCGATCGACTGAACGGCCTTACGGAAAGTTTCAGCGACCATCGCATGCCTTTTTATTATATTCTCAAGCCCTTCCTCCCGCATCATCTTTAAGGCATGATTGAGGCCGGTGAAGAGCGTGATGGCAGGGGTCCAGGCCGTTGTGTTCTTTTCCTGGCTTTTCTTTTCCTTCGCGAGATCAAAATAAAACTTCGGAAGGTCCGATCTTTTCATTAATTTTTCCGCTTTATCCGAGTAAGCGATAAACGACAGACCCGGAGGTATCATAAAGGATTTCTGCGAACCGGCTATGGCGGCATCGACGCCCCACTCGTCCATTTTGAATTCCATCGCCCCGATGGCGGTAATCCCGTCGACAATGAGGATGGTGTCTGTTTTTTTAACAATGGAAGCGATATTTTTAATATCAAAAGCGACCCCGGTTGAAGTCTCGCTGTATTCGGTATAAACCGCTTTTATATCCGGATTTTCCCTGAGGGCTTTTTCGACCCCATCCGCTTTTATATCTTTGCCGTATTCAGCCGTCAATTCAATCATTTCGGCGCCATATGTCCGGCCGATCTCTGCGAACCTCTCGCCGAATTTCCCGGCGGAAAGAACCAGCGCTTTATCGCCTTTTGAGAGAAAATTGGTAACAGAAGCTTCCATGGCCCCTGTTCCTGATGAAGTCAGTGTCAGAACGGGGTTTTTTGTCTGGAAAACATACTTGAGCAGCTCGCCGTTCTCCCTGACAATGTTTGAAAACTGAGGCGTCCTGTGGTGAATGAGCGGTTTTGACATTTCCGAAAGGATCTCCGCGGGTACGGCTGTCGGCCCGGGAGAGCACACAAATTTTTTAATCAATGTCAGCTCCAATAAATATTTTATTTAGCGGGAATTGTTATTATTTTTGTCTTTTACAAAAATGATGCTGATGATCGTCCCGACTTTATCGCTGTACTGATTCAGGTTGTTCGGGTCCGCTTTCCATTCGTCATCAACAACAAAACAGTATGAATGAATTCCGGGCTTCAGTCGGATATTGACGGAAAATTCCCCTGCCCCTGAGTTTTTCAACGGAGTCGCGTATGGGTTCCAGTTATTAAAGTCGCCCACAAGGGAAACGTTCCTGGCCGATGTATTTTCATAATTAAATTGATAAATATCCTTTTCGAGCCAGAGAGGATACGTGGCATGCGGGATAAAGTCTTCTTTTAATTCAAAATACGATACGGGCTGGCCGCTGTCATCTATGATAACATTGGTATTATAAGGATCGCTGATCCAGATATCGTCGACCATCAGCTTATATTTATAAATGCCTTTCGGAAGGCGTTCTTCCCAGACATACTGCCAGAAATTCGTGTTTTTCTGGTCCATAAGAAGTTCGGGCTTCCAGTCGTTAAAATCGCCGCCTACCAGTATTTTACCGGCCTTTTCTTTATAAAAGAAAATGATGGCGTCATTAAGGATCCAGGGGGAATTTACCCAGTAGTCCTGTTGATTCGTGAGCTTTTGATATTCCGCTTCCTTACTTAAACGTTCTTTAAACTGTGAATGGAATTGTAAAGGAATGATAAGAAAAAATGCTGTCAGGACCATGAAATATATTTTCATCATATCCCCCTCTTTATATTAAGGGCTGTTCTAAAAACCGACAAAATATTAAGGAATTTAGAACATCTTATTCTCTAAGTATAAGACTTTAGGCATTTCCATCCCTCACCAGTTTGATTGCTCCTCAGGTGTAGCCTGACAAACTGGTGAGGGATGGAAATGCCCTTAATCTCCGCATTATTATAAAATGAAAAGACCCGGCAGGCAAAATAATAATAGAGATTATACGCGGGTGCTCCTGTTTATTTTTCGGATTTCTCAGCAGAATGAAAAGAAAGAATTGACAAATTTTATTTTCCGGATTTAATGTACTGGTTGTATTTCCCTCTTTTCGTATAATGCGTGTGCAGAAGTTCATGGGATTTAAGGCCGAGCGGTTCTATCAGGAACTCTTCATACAGAGCCGTGATAAAGGGGTTTTCGTGGGATTTTCTTTTGGGTTTCCCTTCGTCTTCCCTGTAAATGGCCTGGAGCCTTTTTTCCCGGACCTCATTATTTGTCGGCCTTGGCTGGCCGCCACCGCTGATACACCCGCCGGGACAGCCCATGACCTCTATAAAATGATAAGGCGATTTTCCCGCCGCGATCTGTTCCATCAATATTCTTGCTCCGACCAATCCGCTCGTAACGGCGATTTTGACTGTTATGCCGTCCAGAAAGCCGTATTCTTTCTTCGGATTTTCTATTTTTATTTCGGCTTCCTTGATTTTTTCAAAGCCGACAATGGGCGTGACATGCAGATTGGCGAAGGGCAGTTCCTTTCCCGTTACGATTTCATAAACGGTGCGGAGGGCCGCTTCCATCACGCCGCCTGTTACGCCGAAAATATCGGCCGCGCCGGTCGAATAACCCATGGGGTTATTGAACTGGCCTTCCGGCAGGGACCTGAAATTAACGCCGGCTTCCTTTATCATACGGGCCAGTTCCCGGGTTGTCAGGACGGCGTCCACATCTGGATAACCGCTGGCCCGCATTTCCGGCCTGGTTATCTCGAACTTCTTGGCGGTGCAGGGCATTATGGAAACAACAAAGATATCCTTCGGATCTACGTTTATTTTTTTCGCGTAATAGGTTTTCGTCAGGACCCCGAGCATCATATGCGGCGATTTACAGGTCGAAAGATTATCCAGATGATCTGAAAATTCATGCTCAATGTATTTGATCCAGCCGGGGCTGCAGCTTGTGATCATGGGAAGCTGCGGCTTTTTGGTTTTCCGGCCGCCTTTAAAAGTCTCCGTCAAACGCTTGAGAAGTTCATGCCCTTCTTCGATGATCGTCAAATCGGCTGTAAAATTGGTGTCAAATACGTCGGAAAAGCCGATTTCCTTCAGGGCGCTGACCATCTTGCCCGTGACAAGAGTGCCGGGTTCATAGCCGAATTCTTCGCCCAGAGCGGCGCGTATGGCGGGGGCCGTCTGAACGACAACCCTTTTCGTTTTATCGTAAAGGGCATTCCAGACTTTCTGCGTCGAATCATTCTCTTTCAGGGCATCCACAGGGCAGACAAGGGTGCATTGGCCGCAGTTCGAGCAGTTGACCGAATTGAGGGGCAGTTCCGCGGCCGGGGCGATGATGGCGTTAAAACCCCGGTGCTGAAGACTGAGCACGCCGACGCCCTGTATTTCATTGCAGACTGTTACGCACCTTCTGCAGGAAACGCATTTTGAGGCGTATCTGACAATGGCGGGGCTGGAATCGTCCAGGTAATCCTTGGACCTCTGGCCGTCAAAGCGGGAATCCTCGATCTGTATTATCTCGCCCAGTTTCTGGAACTCGCAATTCTGATTTCTGACGCAGTTCAGGCAGTTCTTGGGATGATCGGAAAGAAGAAGCTCATAAATGATTTTGACCGCCTTTTTAACTTTTTCCGATGTTGTGTAAACGGTCATTCCTTCCTTCACTTTTGTAACGCAGGAAGCCATCAGGCTTCTGGCCCCCTCCACCTCGACCATACAGATCCGGCATGCCCCGGGGCCATGATTGCCTTCAAGATGGCAGAGGGTCGGTATGATAATATTATTCTGCTTTGCCGCTTCCAGTATGGTGGATTCTTCTTTTACAGCTATCTTTTTTCTATTAATCGTTAAATTAATCATATTACGCCCTCCTATCGCAGCGCAGGCAGCGCATGGATTCGGCTATGGCGTTCAGTTTGTGGAAACCGACAGACACTTCCTCGAAATTATTTTTCCTGTGCTCGGGGTCGATATATTTCATGGAAAATCTTTCATGCTCGATAATGGCTTTTTCCTCTGTCGCCTTCGGTATTTCAATGCCTTCGCCGGTATTGAGTGTCCCTTTGCCGCCGAGGTACCTGTCGATGGATTTAGCGGCGTTTTTCCCGTCGGCAATCGCCGTGATCACAATATCAGAGCCTCTGACAACATCGCCGCCGGCAAAAACACCCTTCAGGCGGGTCATATATGTAGCCTTATCCGTTACAAATGTGCCCCATTTTGTTACTTCGACCTCTTCTTTATTAATAAAGGGGAGATCGGAATACTGGCTGACCGCCAGTATGGCCGTATCGCAATCAATCATAAATTCCGATCCTTCAATCGGAACAGGTTTTCTCCGGCCGCCGGAGTCATAACCTTTCAGTTCCATCTTGACGCACTCCATCTTTTCGAGTTTATCCTTTCCGATAAAGCGGACCGGAGCGGCTGATAGATATATTTTTATGCCTTCTTCAAGCGCATCATGGACTTCCCTGGGATCGGCCGGCATGGCTTCCATCTCGCGGCGGTAAAGAATAGTGACGTGCTTGGTGCCAAGCCTTATGATCACTCTTGCTGCGTCAATGGCCGTGTTTCCTCCGCCGACAACAATAACTTTTTCCCCTATTTTTCCGAGTTTATTGAGATGAACATCTTTTAAAAAGTCCAGACCATGATAAACACCGCTCAATTCTTCCCCGGCTACGCCGATTTTATTGGAAAACTGCGTTCCTGTAGCCACATAAATCGCGTCATGCTTCTTCTGGAGATTGTTGAACTGCTTATCGGTATCAATCGCTGTGTTCAGATGGATCTTTACGCCGACATGCTCTATTGCCGCTATTTCCCTTGCCAGTACTTTCTTAGGCAGACGGTATTCCGGTATGCCGAAGGCAAGTACGCCGCCGGCCACAGAAGCCGCCTCATAAACATCCACATCATAGCCCAGCCTGGCCAGGTAATAACCGCAGGTCAAGCCTGATGGCCCGGCGCCGATGATGCCGACGCTTTTGCCCTTTTTCGGAAAGACAATATCGGTATAGGGCTCATCAACGCTCATGATCATATCCGCCACATAACGCTTGAGGTCCATAATGGCTATCGGTTCGTCCAGCTGCGCCCTTCTGCACTGGCTTTCGCATGGATGGGTACAGACCCGGCCGCAGACCGCCGGAAAGGGATTATCCCTGCGTATCAGATTATAGGCCTCGCGGATTTTTCCCACGGCCAGAAGCGCGATATAGCCGGGCACATTGACGCCGGCCGGGCATGCGTTCTGGCATGGCGATATGAAAAGGCTGCTGCAGACGCCGGCCCGGCAGTATTTCTTTTTGATATGTTCTTCGTATTCTTCCCTGAAGTATTTTATTGTGCTCAAGACCGGGTTCGGGCCGGTCTGGCCCAGACCGCAGACGGCGGTGTTTTTTATCGTGTTGCCGAGTTCTTCAAGGAGCTCGATATCTCCTTCTTTACCTTCACCGCGTGTAATTCTTTCAAGTATTTCCAGCATTCTTTTGGTGCCTATCCGGCATGGCGTGCACTTGGAGCATGACTCGTCCTGCACAAAGTCCATGAAAAACCGCGCCACATCGACCATACAGGCGTCCTCGTTCATGATGATAAGGCCGCCTGAGCCCATAATCGTGCCGAGCTTGATCAGGTTGTCATAATCCAGCGGAACATTGAGATTTTCCGCGGTAATACAGCCGCCGGATGGGCCGCCGGTCTGCGCCGCCTTGAACTTTTTATTTTTAGGAATTCCGCCGCCGATGTCGAACACTATTTCTCCTAAAGTGACGCCGACAGGGACTTCCACAAGCCCTGTATTCTGGATGTTGCCGGCCAGCGCGAACACTTTTGTACCCTTGCTGTTGCCGGCGCCGAATGTGGCGTACCACCTGCTGCCCTTGAGAAGTATCAGCGGGATATTCGCGAATGTCTCGACATTATTGATAATTGTGGGTTTTTTAAATAATCCTTCCTCAAAGGGGAAGGGCGGCTTCTGCCGCGGTTCGCCTCTTTTTCCTTCGATGGAGGCCATTAAGGCCGTTTCCTCGCCGCAGACAAAGGAGCCTGCGCCGATCCGGATCTCTATATCGAAATTGAAGCCGCTGCCGAGAATATTTTTTCCCAGAAGGCCGTAATCATGGGCCTGTTTGATGGCCAATTCCAGTCTTTCAACTGCCAGCGGATATTCGGCGCGGATGTAAACATATCCCTTCGAGGCCCCGATGGCGTAGCCTCCAATCAGCATGCCTTCGATGATCGAATGCGGGTCGCCCTCGATGACGCTTCTGTCCATAAAAGCGCCCGGGTCGCCTTCATCGGCATTGCAGACTATGTATTTCTGGCCCTTGGGGGCATTAAAACCGGCCTCCCACTTAACTCCTGTGGGAAATCCGCCGCCTCCGCGGCCGCGGAGCCCGGATTCCTTAACTACCTTGATGACTTCTTCCGGCTTCATTTTATTCAGGACCTTTGAGGCCGCGAAATAACCGTCATTGGCGATATATTGAGACAGCGAAGAATAGTCAATCTTGCCGCAGTTCCTGAGGACAACCTTGACCTGCTTTTTAAAGAAATCAATGTCCTCAATATAGGGAATGTATTTATTCGTTTTTTTATCAAAGTAAGTTTTTTCCTGCACCATCATTCCGGAAAGGAGATGGGAGGTGACGATCTTAGGAATATCCGAGGGTTCCAGTCTGGTGTAAAAGACGCTGTCCGGTTCGACGATCATGACAGGCCCGATGGCGCATGTGCCGATACAGCCGGTCAGCTTGACCAGAACGCTGTCCTGCAGGCCCTTTTCCTTTAATTCCCTGTCCAGCGCTTCCTTTACGGCCAGGCATTCCGAGGACACACAGCCGGCGCCTCCGCAGAGCTGGATTGTATATTTATATTTTCTGAGATGATCTATTGTCTGATTCTTCAGATTAACCAGATCTTCCCCGGTTTGGATTTTTTTCTGCATGTTTATCCCCGCCTACTGAAAATTGACAAGCAGAGCTTTAAGCTTGTCAGGATTGACCTGTTTATAAACCTTGTCGTTAATTGTAATAGCAGGCGCCAGTCCGCATGCCCCGATACAACGCATGACCTCAAACGAGAATTTGCCGTCCGGAGTTGTACTGCCGGGTTCAATTTCCAGGATTTCTTTCATTTTATCAACAATCTTTTTACCGCCCCGGACATAACATGCCGTTCCCATACAGATCTTTATCGTGTATTTGCCTCTGGGTTTTGTGGAAAAGAAAGAATAGAAAGTCGCTACGCCGTACACTTCCGACAGCGGTTTATTGAGCTTTTCCGCAATAAATTGCTGGAGTTCCAGCGGCAGGTAGCCGTAAATGCCCTGGGCGAGATGAAGTATTTGAATAAGACAGCCTTCTTTATTCTTATACTTTTCGATGACTTCGGCGATCCTGAGATATTTTTCCTCTTCTGTTTCCTGTGAGCAGACGCAGGGGGTTTTTTCCTTCATAAACGTCCCTCCAATTTATGATATGAAATTAAGACATGAAAATTTATTTTTTTAATTGGAGGTATTCGTCGATTGCTTTCGCGGCGGTCCTTCCGGCCCCCATTGCCGTGACGACTGTCGCGGCGCCGGTCACGATGTCGCCCCCGGCAAAAACGCCGGGCATGGCCGTGCGGCCTTTTTCATCGGCCTCAATTTCCCCATGTTTTTTAAATTTCAATTCTTTTGTTGTGCGCGCTATGATCGGGTTCGGCGTTGTCCCTATCGCGACGATGACTTCGTCCACTTCCATAATGAATTCGGAGCCTTTTATTTGGATCGGGCTCCTTCTTCCGGATTCGTCAGGTTCGCCCAGTTCCATTTTCTGGCATTCCATCGCTTTGACAATGCCGTTTTCATCGCTCAAATAGCGGAGCGGGTTATTAAGGGTCATAAACTCGATCCCTTCTTCATGCGCGTGATGGATTTCCTCAATCCTGGCCGGCATTTCATTTTCGGTACGCCGGTAAACGAGATAGACATGTTCCGCTTTAAGCCTTTTGGCGGTCCGCGCCGCGTCCATGGCGACATTGCCGCCGCCGATGACGGCCACATTACGGCCATGCTTCACCGGAGTATCATACTCATCGGGAAGATAAGCTTTCATGAGGTTGACGCGGGTCAGGAATTCATTGGCTGAGTAAACCCCGTTCAAATTCTCGCCGGGGATGTTCATAAACTTCGGCAGTCCGGCCCCGGTGCCGATAAAGACGGCTTCATAGCCTTCCTGAAAGAGATCGTTTATAGTCAGCGCCCTTCCGATCAATACGTTTGTCACAAAACGGACGCCCAGCTTCTCAAGTAGGTCAATATCGCTTTTAACTATGGCTTTTGGAAGGCGGAATTCCGGGATCCCATAAACGAGCACGCCTCCCAGCATATGATAGCCTTCGAAGACGGTCGTTTCATATCCCATTTTTACCAGGTCCGCGGCGCAGCTTAGACCGGCCGGCCCTGACCCGACAACGGCCACTTTTTTGCCTTTAGACGGCGCCTTTTCTTTTGTCAATTTATCAGTTCCGGTGTTTTTTCTATTATTGATCTCCCAATCGGAAACAAATCGTTCCAGGCGTCCTATCGAAATAGGCTCGCCGACCTTGCCGACAAGGCAGACGGCCTGGCACTGTTCCTCCTGCGGGCAGACCCTGCCTGTCACAGCGGGCAGAGCGTCGCTTTCATGGATGATATCGATTGCTTTTTGAAAATCCTTTTCTCTGATCGAGAGTATAAAAGCGGGAATATCTATTAAAACGGGACATCCGGCAATACATGGCTTATTTTTACACTGCAGACAGCGGCTCGCTTCCCGTATTGCCTCTTCTTCCGAATAGCCGTACGGCACTTCGTTGAAATTCTTTATCCTTTCCTGCGGGGGCTGTTCCCTCATTTTAACCGCTTCTTTAGCGACTGCCATCTGAGCACTCCTTATGCCATCTGTCAAGGCAGGTTTTTTCCTCATGTTTATAAGAATCGAGGCGTTTCATTAATTCGGGGAAATCCACCTGGTGGCCGTCGAAATCCGGACCGTCCATGCAGGTGAAGTAAGTCTTTTGATTGACTGTGACACGGCAGGCGCCGCACATGCCCATGCCGCAGACCATGAGGGAATTCAGGCTGACAATTGTCTTGATCTTATGTTCCCTGGTCATATCGGCGACCGCTTTCATCATAACGGCGGGGCCGATGGCGAAAATCCGGTCTATTTTTTCTTTTTTATCTATCAGCTCTTTCAGCATATCGGTCACAAAACCTTTTTTGCCGTAAGAACCGTCATTTGTCGCGACGATAAGCCTGTTCGAGACATTTTTCATCCTGTCTTCCCAGAAAACGAAGTCTTTGGAACGGTACCCGATGATCGCGGTGACATTATTGCCGGCTTCCTTTAAACGGCGCGCCAGCGGATAAACCGGGGCGATGCCGATCCCGCCGCCGATGACGACGGCATTGCCGAAATTCTCTATTTCGGTCGGGTTGCCCTGCGGCCCGAGCAGGTCCAGCAGGTGATCGCCCGCATTCAGCCTGCCGAGCTGTGTTGTTGATTTTCCCAGTTCCTGGAAAACAAGGGTGATCGTTCCGTTTTTTCTGTCATAATCGGCGATGGTGAGAGGCACACGCTCGCCCTTTTCAGAGCCGCGCACAATGACAAACTGGCCGGCTTCGGCCTTTCTCGCGATAAGAGGGGCTTCGACTAAGGTATATTGTATTTTAGGAGCCATTGTATATTTTTCTTTTATTTTAAACATGCTAATTCCCCATCTTTCAAGATGTATAGTCAAACACTAATTATACACTTGTTTGAATTAATAATAAAGAAAATAAATAATTTATATTTTTGAATAAATGACTTGTATTAAATAAAGACGGAGAGAGGCAAACAGCCTCTCCGTATTGGAGATGATGGGAATTGAACCCACGGCCCCTACAATGCCATTGTAGTGCTCTCCCAACTGAGCTACATCCCCATAACAGCTGAAAGCTTAAAGCAGAAAGCTAAAAGCTTATAAACTCTATTTTTTATTGAATGATATTATATAAATGAGATGATAAAAATACAAATTATTACAAGAATTCTAAATCCGGAGATCAATAACTACCGCTTTATTTATAACGGTAATACTTCTGAAGGCTTTTCCATGACCGGTCGTATGTTTTTTCACCCTCAGGGGTGAAAAAACAGGCGGGAAATTCGCCGCTGTCCCTGTGGTAAGCGATGCAGGCTTTGCAGTTTCCATGCCTCTCGCAGTCCGGGTATGTGCACCGGCAGGTGTCCATATTAACACTCCTTTATTTTAACCGCCAAAACACAAAGAACACAAAGAAACACCAACGGGGGTAGCCACAGAAATACAAGAGAGGTGAGGAGAAAGTTTCTTTTCAAATATAATAAACAATTAATTTAATAAAAATTTTATAAATATTTTACACCAAACCTTTATAGATCTCTGTGGTCCTTGGTGGTTAATTATATATTACTATTAATATCAATCATCGAAACCATGATAATGAAGAACCATTAATTAACCAGACACCCAATGAATCCTCCTTTCCATGGTCTTAAGTTTCATTCAGTGGTTAACCTCCGTACACCCTTCCCGCCTTGTTAATTTTACCGCATTCGCGCTAATTCGCGTGTATTCGCGGAATACCCGGTGTATAGAAATTCGGTTTTCTTTATTCCGAGGTGTTTTCACATTTAATAAATAAATCTATTAATTCATCAGCGCATTGCCTGACTTCTTTTGAGAGTATTTCACCCATATGTATATGAGCTTGCTGGACCCCGAGATAGAAAACGGGAGCCTTTGTGTCTTTTGAAAGGATTTTAGCGAGGGCCTTTATCGGGAAAGTATGGGTTGAGAGGATGGTATCGGGAATATTGTCTTCCAGGAGAAGCCGGGCCTCGCCCGATCTTCCGCCGAAATCGGCCGCGTCGATTATCAGTATCTTTTCCGGTTTATATTGGACTGCTTTGTCGATGATGTTTTCGGGCTTGTTTTCCGCGTTGAGGAGTAAATAATTGGAGGATTTCAGCTTTTCAGCTATATATATCCCGACGCCGTCGTCAGACCTGTAAGTATTGCCTACTGTGATAATGAGCGTTTTTTTTGAGAGGACGGCTTTTATCTCCTTTTTCAGCTCATCGGTTAACAAACCTGACCTCCAGGAAATGAGCCGAGCATGAAATGCATGGGTCATAGGCCCTGACAAGCATTTCCAGGGCGAGTGTGATTTCCTCGTCTTTTTTATCCAGGATTTCCGGGACAAGTTTTTTCATATCGTGTTCAATATTATTAACGTTCTGGGATGTGGGAATAATGCAATTGGCATTCAGGATCTTTCCGTTTTCATCCACTTCATAATTATGGAAGAGAATCCCCCTGGGGACTTCCACCGCTCCCACGCCGTTTCCGGCCTTGACGGGAATATTCTTCAGTTCATTGACGCCCACGACGATTACTTCGTCATAATTGATGCCGTTTTTTCTCAGGCTTTCAATCACCTGGATGGAATCTTCCAGACAATGGACGCATTCGATGACCTGCGCCGCCGTATTGAGGTAAGGGTTGGTTACTTTCGGTTTGAGCTTGAGTATCTTAGCCGTGTCTTTTGCCTTGCTGTTCAATTTATCATAATTCAGGTTGAACCTGGCGAGAGCTCCGGTAAAATAAGACTCTCGTGAAAGTTTGGCGTGTTTTGCGCTGGAATGGTGGACAATGAATTCATTTGTTATTTTGCGGTAATCTTTCTTATTCATCCTGACGCCGTCGGTTGAGCCGATATCTCCTTCCAGAAGGGGATAGTCCGCATCATCGGAAACCAGCCCTACATATTCCGTATCCCTTTCGAACTGGGGAAATGGAAAAGATGAGGCGAGCTGAATTGTCGCTTCCATATCCGGCCGCATCCCTTTTAGAAGAGAGAGCATCAGATCGAGGTCTTTTTCTTTCGGAAGCTTTGTAAAACCTCCGACAATGCATGAAATCGGGTGGACATGGCGGCCGACGAGGATTTCGCAGATATCGTTGCAGGTCTTTTTCATCCGGAGCGCGCGCCGAACGATAGTATTATGTGTATCGATCAGCGGGACAAAGCTCTTTACACCGAGCATATCCGGGGCGACCAGCAGGTAGATATGCAGGAGGTGGCTGTCCAGGATCTCCATATTGAGGAGAAGGCGCCTGAGCGTTTTTGTCTGGGGAGACGGGGTAAAGCCGATGGCGTCCTCCGCCGCCTGGACCGAAGCGAGCGTATGCCCGCAGGCGCAGATGCCGCAGATGCGGGAAGTGATGTGCTGGGCCTCGAATATCGACCGGCCGCGCAGCATTCCTTCAAAAAAGCGGGGAGCCTCGACGATATCCAGTTCGCATTTTTCCAGCTTTCCGTCCGCGACATCGACGACTATATTGCCATGACCCTCGACGCGGGTCAGATATTCGACATTGACTTTAACGTTCCTTTCACTCATGCCTGTCTTTCTCCCTGCATTTATTGTACATATCCACTTTTTTTATAATAAACTCCAGAGGGATTTCATAAGTTTCAAGGACTTCCTTGAAGGCGTTCTGGTTCGGGTTTGTGACCATTCCCCTGCAGGCGTAGCATATATTCCCGTTGTTGATGCACCAGGAGTTGCAGCCCGCGCGCGTTATCGGGCCGGCGCAAGCGATGCCGCGCTCGTACATGCAGACGTTTTCGTTGAACTTGCATTCCACGCAGACGGCCTTGTCAGGCACATGGTAAGGAAGGCCGGCCAGCGCGGCTTTTAAAACCTCGATAAATTCCGGCGGATAGATGGGACAGCCATGCACGAAATAGTCGACCTGTACGACCTGATGGACAGGCATTGTTTCCACGGTCTCGAAAAAGGCGTAATCCTTCCCGTAAACATATTTCCGTATTTCATCCAGATTGAAATTATTTTTCATCCCGTTCACACCGCCTATGGTGGCGCACGAGCCGTAAGCAATGATGGTTTTGGAGCGGCCCCTTACTTCCTTGATTAATTCCACGGCATGCGGCGTCGTTATGCTCCCTTCGATGATGGCGACGTCATAACTCTGGTCCCATTTTTCCGACATGACTTCGCGGAACTCAACCACTTCAACGGCATCCAGGATGTCCAGCAGTTTTTCGCCCATATTCGCCACCTGAAGCTGGCAGCCCTCGCAGCATGCGAAGTCGAAAAAAGCGACTTTCGGTCTCTTCATATCAGATCGCCCCTTTTATGGTTTTAATTTTATCATAGGTGAAAACCGGCCCGTCCTGACAGCAGTAAATGCTGTGTATCTGACAGTGGCCGCACTTTCCCAGTCCGCACTTCATATGCCTTTCCAGCGAAACGAGTATCTGGTTTTCCGGTATCTTTTTTGAGAGAAGCTCTTTTATAACGAACCTGTACATAACCGGCGGGCCGACAACGGTGGCGAATGTCCTGTCGGGAATGATATCCACGCCGGGAATAAGCGACGTGATAAGACCGACGTTCCCGGCCCATTCGGGAGACGCCTGGTCGACCGAGCAGTTGAAATTCACGTCCATCCTTTTGGACCATTCAGCCACTTCATCCCCGAAAAGCATGTTCTGCGGGGTTTTACAGCCCAGCAGTATATCCACTTTTCCGAAATCCCGGCGGTTGTCCATAACAAAGTGGATAAGCGAGCGGAGAGGGGCTATGCCCAGCCCGCCCGCGATCAGAAGAAGGTCCTTGCCGAATAGAACGCGGACGGGGAATCCCTTGCCGAAAGGCCCGCGGATGCCGATCTCGTCCCCTACGTCCAGCCGGTGCATGGCGCCGGTAAACTTGCCGATGGCCCTGACGCAGAGGTCGAATGAGTCCCTCTGGGTCGGCGAGGAAGCGATGGAAATGGGGGCTTCCCCGGCCCCGAAAAGCGACGCCTCGACAAACTGTCCGGGCTCATGGTCAAGGCTTTCGCCGTTAAATAAAGACACTTCGAAAAGTTTTTCCGTTTCCGTCAGTTTTTTTGACTTGATGATCTTCGCGCGCTTGATCTCATAGCCGGAATTATTTATCGTGATCTTCATAAAGCCTGGCACTCCTGATAGAGCTGTTTTATTGTTTCCTTGAGATTAATACAGGCCATGCATGTCCTGCTGCAGCGCCCGCAGCCGGTGCAGAAAAAGTGGTTATACCGGTCGACCGGATATTTAAACTTCCGGTTGAAGCGGTGCCTTTTTCTGTCGCTCCGCTCTTTCCTGAAGCTCTCGCCGCCAGCAATCTTCGCGAAAGGCTCGCTCTGGCATGAATCCCAGACGCGGATGCGCTTGCCTGTCTTCAGGTCGAGGTTCGGCACATCGTCCACGTCAAAACAGTAGCAGGTCGGGCAGACATTGGTGCAGTTCCCGCATGATAGACAGCGGTTCCCGATGTCTGTCCATACTTTGGCCTCAAAGCCCTTGACGAAAAGGTCCGGAATTATACTTCTATCGATCCCGACTTCGTTTTTAAACAGCGTCTTTTTTTTCTGCCGGAGGGCCTCCAGGTCCTTCAGGTGAGACGCCTTTGCTTCTTCGAAAAAACCTATTTTTTTTACGATATCGTCGCCGTCCAGCGTGTGCGCCTGCACGACAAAATAATCCCCCAGGTCGGTAAAGAAAAGGTCATAACCGCCGCTCGGAAGTTGGTTGTCCATCATGGCGCAGTTGGCGAATTCGTCGCAGTATTCATTGCATTCTATCCCGATGAGGGTGATCTCGTTCCTGCGGATGAGGTAATTCAAATCCTTCGGCCTGTCTGAAAAGATGATATCCAGGCATTGGATCCCCGCCAGGTCGCAGGTATGGACTCCGAAAAGCACCATTTTGTCGTATTCCACGACAGCCTGCATCTTCTGTCCGACTTTTGTGTCGTATTCAATAAGGGTTTCATGCTGGGGCATAAAGTATTTCTTGGGGGGAAGTATGGTCGGGATGTGCTTCAGCGATATGTTTTTGGAGTTTTTCACTTCCTCAAAACTATAGCTGTTAAAACCCTTCCGGACCGGGGCCACAACCTTCATTTTAGCGGCAAGGGCTGTCACAAAATTGTCCAGGTTAGTTTTCTGCAATATGAGATATTCCATAACTTAATTCCTCGGAATTATTTATAACATATTCTACGGAAAAGTCAATATGGCAGAGGGATGATGATAAGGATTGTATTCACGCAAAGTCGCAAAGAACACAAAGGACGGGGATAAAGATTTAATACTGAAGCTTTTGAACAATTATGGATTTTATAAAAGAATTCTTTTTGTAATATCCGATTGTTCACGCGGATTTTCACGGATTTGGGTGGATTTTGAGGATTTAGTTATTATTTAAGATAGTTGGGTCAGTAAAATTATTATTTTAATACAGAGGCGCTGAGAACGGGTAGAATGGTATTTAAGGTGATTTAAAACAGGGCAAATTAAGGGAAATTTGGTAGTGATTGTAATTTTGTTTGTAATTAGTTTAATGAAAATAAGAAATTGACTTATCAAACCGATATTATATAATAAATGTATGAAAGATTTAAATATTATTCTTGAAGGTGAAGACATTCGTCTTGAAAAAACAGAACCTAATGATGTTCTTATAATACTATTTAATACAGTAAAACTGATGGATTTGATTAAAAATAATTTTGATTACGGTGATTACTATATAACATCTTTGAAAACTGGGTCAATCGCCGCTTCCATATCTTGTCCGCCTGATTATACTGAAATGCTTTCTTTTATTCAGATGAATATTAAATCGGGATTTGAAAAAATAAAAAATTATCTTGAACCACTTCAAGAAATGAAAAAAATTGCACATAAATATAATGCTGTGTTTTCTTTCAAAGAAAACACAAGATCTATTTTATCCATAGACAAAGATTTAGAGTTTTCAAGTATTGATTCTATAATAAATGTGATTCTTTCTGAATTTGGAATTATTGAGCGAATTGGTGGAGCTGAACCATCCATGGTTTTTAAAAATAGACATTCAGAGAGGTTTTCGATCCCTCTTTCTCAAGAAGAAGCAGTAAATTACAGTGGTCTTCTTTATAAAGAAGTAAAAGTAAAACTGGCCTGTAAAATGGATTTTACAACTAAAAAAATAATTCAGTGCGGACTTACCGATTTAACTAAATTAGAAGATAATCAAACCATTGAAAATTTTAATAATATTACTAATTCTATAAAAACAAAAATAAAAGGGATAAAAAATCCCTCCGATTTTATTCATAATCAGCGCCATGAGGAAGATGAATGAAAAAATCAGTTATATTTTTAGATACGGATATAATCAGTTATTTTCTCTCTGATGATGAAGGATTGGATGATGATGCTAAAAAAGCAAAGAAAAATGTTTTTAAAATAATAGAGCATATCATTGAAGAAAAATCCCATAATTTTGCAGTTTCTGCCCTATCATACAGTGAGTTATCAGTAATTTCAGATATAGAAGAAAGCCTGAATAAAGTTTTTTCTTTTTTTCAGATTGTTGATTATGATTTTCAATGCGCTAATTATTATACTAAACTACACAGGCAGTATGATAATAGAAGACTTAAAACTGATAGGATGATTTTAGCAACAGCGGCAAGATATGGAGCCGCTTATTTTATTACCAATAATATAAAAGATTATAGTAATTATGATATCAAACCTACTACAATCCTATCATTAGACCAGGCCATGGAAGTATTTGGATTATCTCAAACCCTTTTTGAATAGGGTTACAAAAATAGTTTACTTTACTACATCGACAAGCTAGATAAAAATAAACGCAAATCATGTCTATGTTTTAATTAATAAGGAAAATAGCTCAAATTAGATATTCTTATACACCGGACGTAGCCCCAAAACTCCTTCCACAAACGTTCTATAACATTTTCTACATCAAGAAATAGTTAAAGGCAGCTTCCAATAATGTGAAATCCTATTAAATCCGTCTTAATCTGTGCAAATCAGTTCTTCAACAACAGTGCCGTTCGATACATAAATGGCTTTGCGGTCTGATTAATTATAAGGCTTTTGTTATCGGTTCAATTCCAAAAACTTTTTAGCATAATTCCGGATAATAGCTTTTGTGCCGGCGTCGGTATCATAAACGCTGTACCAGCCCTGGTTTTCGTGCGGCGGGTCTCCAATCCACGGATCGCCGGCCTTCCAAATTTTACCGGAAGCCGGGTTTGCCCTTCCTTCGCCTCCCCAGGCCCAAAAGTTTACGCCGCAAGCCTTTAATCCTTGTACTGCGGCCTTATAGACCTTATCAAATACTGATTCATAAAACTTATCCCTGGTAGTGGTCAGTGAAGATGGGTCCAGGCTGTTGCCTTCTCTGGCCAACCCAAATTCCTCAAGTACCAAGGGCTTGCCGAGTTCATCGGCCTTCTTGATGTGGTCTTCTATATACGAAAGTCCTTTGTTTAGACCGGTAATATAGCTGGCCGGAACGGCGGGATCATACAAACCCCAATTTTGTATCCAAAGATGGGCCGTCATATAGTCAATCGCGGCATAAGAATGGTTCAATTTAAAATCCAGCCCGCAGAATCCAGGGTCAAGGGTTTCTCCCTCACAGCCCGTGGCAACAAGGTGGTTTGCATCCAGGTCTTTAATGGCTTTCGATGTTTCATCAAGCCAATTGTTAAATTCAAGGGTATGCTTTATTCCTCTCGGCTCATTAGCGAGCTGCCAGGACATGATCGCCGGATCATCCTTGTAAAATAAACCTGTGTAAGGATTTTTACGATTGATGATGAACCGGATATGGTCCAGAAACCATTGTTTCGCTTGAGCAGATTTATAAAACCTGGAAACATAATGCTGAAATTTGTTCCAATCCCTGCTGTCACAGGGATAGGGAATGGTAGTGCCTTCAGCCCAGGCGACATACTGTGCCATGCCTCCCGACCATTCCCAGAAGTTGTTCAGACACATAACGGCCGTCATTCCCCGCTGGTTCATCTCGGAAAGAAGGTAATCCAAACCATCCAGAACATCGGGATTGTATTTACCCGGCGCCGTCTGCAATGAGGGCGCCATACGCCATGGCTCAGTGTCTGGTCCCTCTGATCCGGCCATAATACGAAGGTTCATAACGGCTAAAGATTTTAAATGGTCAAGTTCCCGGATGAGCCTGGCCCGGTCTCCGCCGGGGCCTTTTGAACCAAGGTTAATGCCGTACCAAAAATTAGTTCCCAGATAATAATAGGATTTACCGTTGCGAACAAACCGTTCGTTTTCAATCTCTACAAACATTTTTTGATCCATTATGCTCAAGGTTTACTCCCCTTCCGCGGCTTACTTAAAACACTTTTCTATCTCATTCAATGCCTTCACGCTGCAGAATTCCCCGCACATCGTGCAGAACTCTTTCGCCCCCGCGCCGCTTTCCGCCCTTTTCCGGCGGGCGTTTTCAGGGTCGACGGACAGCCGGCACATGGTTTCCCAGTCCAGTTTTTTCCGGGCCTGTGACATTTCATTGTCGATATTTCGGTATTTCGCGCCGTATTTCACCATATCGGCTGCGTGGGCGGCGATGCGCGAGGCGATGACGCCCTGTTTGACATCGTCGGCGGTCGGCAGGGAGAGATGTTCGGCCGGCGTGACATAACAGAGGAAATCCGCGCCGGCGGAAGCGGCCAGCGCCCCGCCGATGGCCCCGGCTATATGGTCGTAGCCGGAGGCGATGTCCGTCACGAGCGGGCCTAATATATAGAAGGGTGCGCCGTCGCAGAGGGCTTTTTCCATCTGCATATTGGAAACAACCTGGTCCAGGGGCACATGACCCGGTCCTTCGATCATCACCTGAACGCCGGCCTCCCGCGCCCTGCGGGCCAGTTGGCCGAGCGTGATGAGTTCCTCTATCTGGGCGCTGTCGGAAGCGTCGGCTGTGGCGCCGGGACGCATACCATCGCCCAGGCTGACTGTCATATCGAAGCGGCGGCAAATCTCCAGTATTTTATCAAAATGGGAATAAAGCGGGTTTTCCTCATGGTTGTGCTCCATCCAGAGGCAGAGCATGGAGCCGCCCCGGCTGACAACGTCCAGAATACGGCTTCTTTTTTTGATATAATCCCAGGCTTTTAAAGTTACGCCGGAGTGGATGGTGACAAAATCAACTCCTTCCTTCCCCTGGGATTCAAGTACGGATAAAAAATCCTCAATTGTGAGTTCCTGGATTTTCTTTTTCTTCCGCGACAGCTCGAAACCGGCCTGGTAAATGGGAACAGTCCCGATGGGGACTGCCGCTTTTTCGAGTATTTTATTTCTGACCTCGTTTAGTATAGCGCCCAGGCTCAGGTCCATCACAGTATCCGCGCCGTATTTTTCTGAAACGGCCAGTTTATTCAGTTCTTCGTTTAAATCCATTTTTTCCGGCGATGTGCCGATGTTCGCGTTTATTTTTGTCCGCAGGCCGGCGCCGACTCCGACAGGTTTGACTGAATGGCCTGTGTTTTTTAATATGACGGCTTTTCCGAGCGCAATATTTTCGAGAAGAGTTTCCGGGGAGACTTTTTCCTCCGCGGCAATTGTTTTCATTTCCGGCGTCAGAATTCCTTTCCTTGCCGATTCTATCTGGGTCATATCTTATCTCCTGTTTTAAGTTTGTCGAAATATAACGATTAAATCTTCCGCGAAGTCACGCTAATACACACTAATAATCCCTGTTTTTTTAAATTTATTTCCAATTTATTAATCTTTAGTGGAAATCAACTAAATTTAAATGAATATATTAATTCAACCCGGAGAATCGCAAATAAAATCCTTTTTCCCTATTTCGCGTATATTCGCGTGAATTAGCGGATTATCTGTTCCCAGTATTTTGCCCTCAGTTTCTGATTAAGTAATGCGGCAAAGCGCCGTTCCCTTTTCCTATTTTATGCCTGGCCGCGAGCTTAATCAATTGAAACACATAATCAACGGCAAGATATACGGCCCTTTTTATTTTTTCGCCGCGCGCCAGATAAGCGGTTATGGCGGAGGAAAGCGTACAGCCTGTTCCGTGGGTATTGACTGTCTTAATGCGGGGATGCGGAAAATTATAATTATTAATTGCTTTCCCTTCTTTAATAAGAAGCGTATCTGTAACAGTCTTTTCTTCTTCCTCAATATGCCCGCCTTTAACCAGTAATGCTCTGAGATGATCATATTTTTCCAACAGGGCCTGACCGGCTTCCAGGGGATTTTTATATTTCATATCAGTTAATCTCATCAGTTCATGATAATTAGGCGTCAGGATAGTGGATTGAGCTATAATATGCTTTTTTAACGCCTCGACGGCCTTGTCTTGAAGAAGGGGCTTGCCGCTTTTTGAGACCATCACCGGGTCGCAGATTATAAAATAGCCCTTGACGGCTTTTCCGGCAGCTTCCGCAGTCTCGGCGTTCCCCAGCATGCCTGTTTTTATATAGGAGATGTCAATGTCTTCCAGGACCGTTTGAATCTGTTCCTTTACAAATTGAGGCGGGAGATATAATACATCTTTCACATTCCGCGTGTTCTGGACCGTCAGGCCGGTGATGACGGCGCTTCCGTAAACACCAAGCGATGTAAAGGTTTTTAAATCGGCCTGAATGCCGGCCCCTCCGGAGGGGTCCGAGCCGGCGATGGCCAGGACTTTTTTATATTTCATTAAAATAAACCTATTTCGTAAAAATGATCTCCGAATCAGGCCCGACGTTAAATTCCTTGGGCGACTCGGATAAATAAGAATTATCGCCGATTAGAGAGCTGTCCAGAATCGTATTTTCGACTATTGTTTCGATGCCGATGATGGAATTGGTGATCACGGCGTTCTTGACGCATGAACCCTCGGAGATAGAGACATACGGGCCTATGATCGAATTCTCTATTGTTGTGTCATTTCCTATAAAAACCGGCGGGACAATAATACTGCCGGGGATCTTATCATTCGTTGCGTGCCTCTCCAGCATGATTTTATTTGTCTGGAGAAGGGTTTCTTTTTCCCCGCAGTCGTACCATTCCGGGACATTAAAGACCTTGAATTTATCACCCCTGTACATCATTGTTTTCATGGCGTCAGTCAGCTGGTACTCATCGCGGGTCTTGATTTTTTCATCTATGATATGCTTTATGGAATCAAAAAGCTTGTAAGCGCTTGTGAAATAATAAATACCGGCTATCGCCAGGTTGCTCGGCGGCGTTTCAGGCTTTTCTATCATGTTTGTGACATATCCGTTCTTGTCAACCATGACAATGCCGTATTTACGGGGATCGTCCGGTGTCATGGTGCCGATCATATTGGTTTCCGAATTAATAATGCCGCCGATATCGGCGGAGAATATAATATCGCCGAGGAGGATCAGCACCGGCTCATCCTGAGTAAATTCGCCTTTAGCCTGGTCTATGGCATGCCCCAGCCCATTATAATCCGTCTGGCGTATGAATTTCATGGGGCTGTGATAGGTTGCCCGGAGATAGCTTTTTATCTGGTCGCCCAGGTGGCCGATGATAAAAATTATTTCTGAAAAATCAATGTTCTGCACCTGTTCCATGATGTAACCGATGATCGGTTTGCCGGCAACACGGATAAGAGACTTCGGGATCACATGGGTGTGAGGCCTGAGCCTTGTCCCTTTTCCGGCTATCGGCATGATGATTTTCATTCTGTTCCTCCGTTGTTTCTGACAGGTTTATTATAATTAAAAAAAGGGGAGATGTAAACAGAATAACCCTGTTGTTTTCAAAATCCGGGAAATGACGCCGCAATGGCAAAAAAAAGTAATTCAATTGAGTTGACGAAAACCCCGCCGCCCTTTAAAATAAATATCTTTTTTTTTTAAGTACCCATGAGAGGATTTATGGACGAGAACAAGGTTATTACGATACAATCAGATAAAACCATCCTGCTTGACACGCATCATCCTCAATTTGAAGAAGTTAGAAAAAAGCTGGTCAATTTTTCAGAGCTTGTCAAGACGCCCGAGCACATTCATTTTTACCGTATTACGCCCATTTCTCTCTGGAATTCCGCCGCTAACGGCGTTCCGCTCGATGATATTCTGAATACTCTGGACATCTATAAAAAATATGATATACCCAGGAATGTTTTTGAATATGTCAAACGGCATTACACGATTTACGGTAAAATTTTATTTGAAAGTGTTGATAATGAAAAGATGATGATCCGCATTGAAGAAGATAAAATTTTTGAAAGGGTCAAAAGCCTGATTGAGAAATACATCATTGAGGAAAAAGCGGATAGGGTCCTGATCGTCGAGAAGAAATGGCGCGGCAGCATCAAGACGGAACTGATCAAGCATCTGATGCCCGTAAAGGACGTGGCCGGTTTTGACAGCGGCAATAAGATGGAATTTGATCTCAGAAAGCAGAGCCTTGAAGAAAAGGATTTTGCCATGAGGTATTATCAATCGGAAGCGGTTTACAGTTTTTCAAAATGGAAGGAAGGCAGCGGCATCATAGTACTCCCATGCGGCGCGGGGAAAACGATAGTCGGTATCGGGATTATGCGCGATATCAGCGAATATACCCTGATTATCACGACCAGCGTCGAAGCCATCAGGCAGTGGAAAAGGGAGATCCTCGATAAAACGTCGCTTTCGGAGGATGATGTCGGCGAATTTACAGCCCAGGTCAAGGATATCAAACCGGTCACCATTACAACCTATAATATGCTGATCCATAAGAGCAATAAAAGCGAGGAGATGCGCAACATCAATATCTTTACAGATAAAAACTGGGGTCTCATCATTTATGACGAGGTCCATATCCTTCCGGCGCCGATTTTCCGTATGACAACCATCATACAGAGTAAGCGCAGGCTCGGCCTGACGGCCACTCTGGTGCGTGAGGATAACCTGGAAAGCGAAGTCTTTACCCTGATCGGGCCCAAGATTTATGAATATCCATGGAAGGCCCTTGAAAAAGAGGGCTGGATAGCGCAGGCCATCTGTTATGAGATTAAAGTCCCTCTCAGCGAAAAGGATTATAATGAATATATCAATTCCAATCAGCGGTATAAGTTCCGCATAGCTTCCGAGAATTTACGTAAGGATATTATTGTTAAAAAGCTGATGGAAAAATATAAAGACAACCATATTCTGATCATCGGGCATTATATATCCCAGCTTGAACAGTTATCGAGGATGCTTAAAATCCCTCTGATCACCGGCGAAACCCCGAACCAGGACCGGGAAAAGATGTACAGGGATTTCCGAAAGGGTAATATTCCCGCGCTGGCCATTTCGAGAGTGGGTAATTTTTCCATAGACCTTCCTGTCGCGGATGTGGCCATCCAGGTTTCGGGAATATTCGGTTCAAGGCAGGAGGAAGCCCAGAGGCTCGGCAGGATACTGCGGCCGCAGGTCGGGAAATCCTATTTTTATACCCTGGTATCAAAGGATACTCTCGAAGAAGAATTTGCGAAAAAAAGGCAGATGTTCCTTCTGGAACAGGGATATCAATATAACATTATAAACACAAGCGAAAGGGACCATCTGACGGAATTAAAGGAAATGGCTTTCGGATAAAGGGGGACATGCTATGTTTCAGGGAGAAACCAGCGCGTTATCAAGCAAAGCGGTGAAGGATTGGTTAATAAAAGAAGAACCCAAACTCATTAAAAAAATATATGATTTTTATTTTAAAACTGAAGAAGAGCTTTCCTTTGACAGCGCGGAAAATTCAAAGAGGCTTGAGAAAGTATCGGATTATTTATCGCAGAACGCCGCTGTCATTTACTCGGGTTTGAATCAATACGAAAAACTGCTGCTCTATATCATGAAAAGCGGTTTCGGCTGGATTGTTTATGAAAATATTGAGTCGACTTTAAAAATTATATCAAAGATCTTTCATTTTGACTATGATGATCTGTCAAAAGCGATGGAATCGCTCTTTAAAAAATTCCTTATTTTTAAATTTGAAAGGTTGAAAAATTACAGCTTTTTCTTTTCCCCGCCCGTTTTCCTGAGGAATATCGACAATACCATGAATAAAGAGGAAATTTTCGGGGAAGAAGATTCCCCGCAGTTTTCCAAAGACCTGTTAAGCCACCAGTACATACCGCTCATAGCGGGATTAATATCCTATGTCGTGACGTATTCCCCCCGGAGTTCTGAAACAAATGAAATTCATAAAATCGACCTGGCAAAAATGCTTGAGTTTTTTGAGGATTTTTCAGAAAAGGAATATCTGGAGCAGGTGATAAAAAAGCTGACACGCTTCGGTTTCTTCCAGAAGTTCAACAACAGGATCATCATCAACAAGTCGCTTTTTGACGCCATTATCAATTTATCCATCAATGAACAGCTCTTTATCATTTTTCTTTATGAATTTATGGATAAATTTGATTTCAGGAAAAGCGCTTTTATGACGCTTAAAATACTCGCCGTTCAGACATTTACTAAAAAGACCGGGATGCCGCTCCGTGAGCTTTTCTTCCATTATCTGAATAATGAGATATATATTTCATTGAAAAATGAGCCGAAGAACCTCAAATTCCTTCTCAAGCAGGAAGAACTGAAATTCATGTATTTTGTCAAAAGCCTGGAATTGGAAAATATCGCCGTGCTGAAAAGACAGTATCCCGATGTCATTTCGATTGCCACCGATTATATCATTATGAACGAGCCGCATACATCACTCCTGAATAATATTGATTTTTCACACAAATTCGTGGAAGAGAAATTCATTGTGGAAACCAATTATGAGACGATAGTGGAGCCATATCTCAGACCGGATATTCTCTTCAGGCTTGCTTTGATTTCCGAGCCGCTGACCATACAGACGATTTCCATGTTCCGGATAACAAAAGAATCCATATACCGCTCTTTTGCTTACGGGATTAAAAAAGAAGAAATACTCGAATTTCTGAACATGTATTCCAAGCATCCGGTGCCGGCGATCGTCAGCGAGGGCATCAGAAGTTTTGTCGGCAGCCTGACGCCTGAAAATATGAACACCTATAAAATCATCCAGGTCAGCGCGCATTTCTCTTCATTAATTAAAGATCATTTCAAAAATCAAATCATCGAAGTGGAGCCGCATACATTTCTCGTTTTTGAGGCGGAGCTGTTAAAAAGAATAGAGGCATACTGCAAGAGCCAGCGTATTACCATCCGCTTTATCAATGATTTTTTAAACGAGAAATACAGCGCGTCTCTCATACAGAACATGTTCTCGCATAATATTAAACATCTCCATACGATGAAGGACTTTTTCGATTATTACGGTAATGAGCCGATGGGCGTGAATTTAAAGATCGATAACGGCATTTGACCGGAACCGGGTTGTGCTGTAATTATATTGTTCGTTTTTTATAAACCGGCTTGATTTTTTAATTTGTAATTTATACCCCGGAGAGGGTATCAAAAAATCTTACTTTGATATAAATTCGGTAAAAATTTGTTATTTGCTTTTTATTTCATTATAATACTTTGTGGAATTGAGACTGGGGCTTTTTCCCTGAGAAGGAGGAAAAATATGAGATTGTCTGAGTTATTAAAACAGGAATATGTAAAAATAGGATTGAATGGAAAGATAAAAGACGAGCTCCTGCAGGAAATTGCGGGATTTATTTCACAGGCCCATCCGGCCATAGAGAAGAAAGACGCCTATAAAGCGATTTCCGAGAGGGAAAAGAAGGGTTCTACAGGCCTGGGCAACGGGCTTGCGATTCCGCATGGAAGAAGCGCCAAAGTCGACGGCATGCATCTTGTTGTTATTTACGACGCGGATGGAAAGGATTTTGAGGCATATGATAAAAAACCGTCGCATCTCTTTTTTGCGGCAGTCACTTCAGAGGACTACAGTCCCCATGAACAGCTTGAAATCCTGCGTATTATCGCTGAAATTTATGAAAAAACAGATATCGGAACCGCCATTTCCAAAGTTAAAAACACAATGGATGTTTATAACCTCCTTATGAAAAAGGAAGATGAGATATCCTGAGGGGCTTAAATAATGCCTCAGAAAAGAAGAAGAAAAAGAAGTAAATTCGCGCCGCTGGTCTGGATCCTGACTGCGGCTGTAATAGCTTTTTTTGTCGCCTTTTCCAATACGTATAAATCAATCCCTTTCTTTCAAAAAAGTCCTCAAACAAACGCTCAGGCGCCGGTTTTTAATTTAACCAATCTTCTGCCCGGGATAACGCCGGTCCAGAATGTTTCTTCAAGTATATCCTCTCAAGGCGAATCTTCGAAGATAAGCATTATTGCTCCCACAAATATCGTGACAAATACGGGTCAGCCAGTTGTCAGGGTAAAAATATACCTGGCCAAGCAGGGGGCTTCCGATATCAGCCTGGTGGAAAAAATAGTGGAAATACCGAGGACTCAGGCCCTTTTAAAAGATACGCTCCAGACATTGATCGGTTATAATGATGAAAAGCTTCTTAACCTTGTTCCCATTCATACTAAAATCAGAAAGATCTGGATCAAAGACGGGATCGCCCATATTGATTTGAGCGATGAATTTTCATACAATTCGAACGGCCCTGTCGGCTATAAAGTGCAGGTTTATCAGATAGTCTATACCGCGGCGCAGTTCGCGTCCGTCAAGGCTGTGACATTTTATATCGAAGGTAAACTCGCTCAATATCTGGGAGGGGACGGATATCCTCTGAACAATCCTATTTATCCCTATTCTTATCTGCCTAAATTCCCTCTGCAGTAGAGACAATGCACTGCATTGTCTCTACTGCAGATTACCATCCCACCATTCTGTAATTTGAGGGTTCTAAGTTTATTTTCCTGTTTTTATTGTCAGCACGCTGGTTTTTACTGCTCTTTCATTATAAATACCTGGCAGTTGTTTCCTGACCATCGCGGCAAGCTCATCTTCAGAAATAGCTGTTATGCGGCCTTCCTCATACTCTTTCTGGACCCAGGAATATATCTCCTTAACGGAAGCGTTGTCCTTATGGATTTCTTTTGACTTGTCCAGATTAAAATAGACATTAATCCACGCGCATATCCCGGCGGTCCCGGATTTATCCGTAATGATGACTTCCGGCTGTCTGTCCAGTATTTTTTTTGTATCGAAAATATTATAGATTTCCTCGTCTTTTAAAAGCCCCCCCGCTCTTGTCGTGTTAAAATCCTTGCCGACAAACGGCATATTGCCGGGGATCAGCGTATTTGTATAAGTTTCCAGGAAATTGCGGATTTTGGTTATGACGTTTAAGTCCATGCCGTTTGTTGATCCGAAAAGCTGTGCATATTCAACTGCCATGCCTTCAAGCGGAGTATTGCCCGTTCTTTCCCCGAAACCGAGGATGGTGGTATTGACCGCGCAGCAGCCGTAAAGCCAGGCCGTCGACGCGTTGACCAGCGCTTTGTAAAAATCATTATGGCCGTGCCATTCCAGCTGTTCGGACGGCACGCCTCCGTATTCCTTCAGGCCGTAAATGATCCCCTGTACCGAACGGGGCAGGGATGAGCCCGGATATGTAACGCCGAGGCCCAGCGTATCGCAGGCGCGGATCTTTATGGGGACTTTCGCTTCCGCGGCCAGCTTCATCAGCTCCGCGGCAAAGGGCACGACAAAGCCGTAAAAATCTGCGCGGGTAATGTCCTCAAAATGGCACCTTGGGGTGACGCCGGCCGCCAGCGCGTCTTTCACGATGCCCAGGTACTGGTCAAGGACCTTTCCGCGGGAGAGCTTCATCTTTTTAAAAATATGATAATCGGAAACGGAAGTGAGGATCCCTGTTTCCTTCATGCCTATTTTTTTAACCAGTTCAAAATCTGATTTATTCGCCCGGACCCAGGAAGTGATTTCCGGGTATTTATAGTCAAGCGCCATGCATTTTTCCATGGCTTCCCGGTCCCTTTTGCTGTATATGAAAAACTCGGTCTGGCGGATCATGCCCTTTTTCCCGCCCAGCTGTTTGAGAAATTTAAAGATCTGCACAATATGCCCGGTTTCATAAGGCGGGTGCGCCTGCTGGCCGTCGCGGAATGAAGTGTCGGTTATCCAGACTTCCGGAGGCGTCTGCATCGGGACAAAACGCTCGTTGAAAGGTATTTTAGGTATTTCAGTATAGGGAAAAATATTACGGTAATACTGGCCTTCATCTGTATCGACAAGATGGTAAGTGTCCGGAACGGCGCGCAGTCTGCCGGTCCTGTCCGATTTAAAAAGCGGTTTATCTAAATCGAATTCCATAATATGCCCCCGCATGGATTTATTAAAAAACCGGCAATTATTATAAAGTATGAAATAAAAAAAAACAATGCCTCACCCCCGTCCCCGTCCCCTCTCCAAATTTGGAGAGGGGACGGGGACGGGGGTGAGGCGGGGTGAAGTATTTTGCCAAAATCACTGCTTCGGTTTAAAATATAAGCTTGTATAAGGAGCACAAATGAAAGCATTACTCTTTGACATTGACGGGACTCTTTTAAATTCCCATGGCCTCGGACGCAAGGCGTTTGAGTCGGCTATAGAAGAAGCTCTGGGAATTCCTGCCGATCTGAGCGGAATAGATTGGTTTGGACGGACGGACCATGATATCCTCTCAAAATTTTTTGAGTTAAAGGGGATAAAAGATAATCGGGCTGAAAAGATGCGGACGGTTTTCAGTATTTTTATCAAGCGCTTTGAAGATTTTGCCGGACAAAACCCTGCCGGTTTCACGCTTCTGCCCGGAGTAAAATCCCTGCTGGAATCCTTGAAAGGAAGTTGTCTGGGCCTTGTGACCGGAAATGTCATGGAAGCGGCCTATGTCAAGCTGAAGATGGCCGGCATAGCGGATTATTTTCCTTACGGCGTCGGCGGCTTCGGCAATGAGGCCGGGGACAGGTGTAGTTTATTACCTATCGCTGTTGACAGGATGAAAGGATATTATAAAGTTGGGAAATTTGATAAAGTTTACATCATCGGCGATTCGCCGCGGGATATAGAATGCGCCCATGCGAACGGGGCGCTGTGCCTTGCCGTTGCCACGGGAAAAATGAAGCCCGCCGAACTCGGTTCGTACCGGCCTGATTTTTTATTTGAGAATTTCAATGACATTCAGGCTGTTTCGGCCGTTCTGAAATAAGCCCGTCCCCTTCAGGGGACGGGCTATTTAAAAGCCTTTAAATGAATGACACAGTTTTTGAACTGTTTTTATTCCTTGACCTGCGTTGTCAGGAAAACAGGAAGGCCCATATGCCCGATCTGGTCCTGCAGGTTTTCAATATCGTCTATATGCCGGTCCTCATCCTTGAGGATCATTTCGAGGATTTCGCGCGTGGCGAAGTCCTTCACGTCCCCGGCGAGTTTAATCGCGTCATTATAAGATTTGATCGCGCCGTCTTCCAGCGAATGGTCGTTTTCAAGCTGTTTGGGTATTTCGGCCCCTATAGTGATCTTCCCATAATTTGAAACAACCGGAATGCCTTCCAGAAAGATAATCCTTCCTATGAGTTTCTCCGCATGCTTCATTTCATCGATCGCGCGTTTTTCAAAATGCTCATGAAGCTTCGCGTATCCCCAGTTTTCAGCGATTTCCGCGTGCACAATATACTGGTTGATGGCGGTCAATTCGTCCGACAGCAGTGAATTTAGGGTTTCGATTAATTCCTTGTTTCCTTTCATGATTTATTCCTCCTATATAATTATAAATAAATATTATAGAAACTCATTGTGTAAAAAGGCCGGTTTTTTTAAACCGGACCGGTCAAAGTCCGGATTATCTCCATACCGCCAATATTATTCCGATAACCAGCGCTCCGACCGCCTGATATCCCCCTTCGATAAGGAACAGGACCGGCTTATTCTTGAAAAACAATGTGCCGGAGTTGATGGGAAAAACGAATAATATTATTGTCAACAGCGCTGTTTTAACGCCGATCCAGATCCCGGGTTTACCGGTCAGCTGTATTATAACAGCGATGCCGATAGCGAATAAAATGGCTGATACAAACTGGCCGATCATCGGCAGGACCGCCGGGTTCTGCGGTTTTTTGCCGTCCATTTTTAAGCCTATTTCCCTGCCCCAGGCGGTCCCGAATAGAGACCGGCTGTACCAGAAAGCGCCGATCGCAAAATATACGATGGAGGAGACGATCACCGCCAGGTAATTGAGATTTAAAAAGGTTGTCATAAAACCTCCAATATTTATTAATATCTTCAATAGAATATATTGAATGCCGGCGGTATCGGCAAGTCTATTTCAACTATTATTCATTAAACCGGAAGTTTATTAATAAAACTCAAATTTATTCGGGCGGGAATTTCTTTCGGATGTTTCGGCGGAAACTTTCCCGTGTGATAACCTGGAGGCTTTGCACAAATTAATGCTGTAAAATCCCGGCCTTGACATTTCAATACCGCTTTATTAAAATGATGAATGGAAGTTCGGATATTATGCGACGCGTCGATGAAACATTTAAAATTACAGTTTGCCTAAAGGATATAACATGAATAAATCTTACAAATCATTAGCCGGATATTATGACTTAATTTTCCAGCAAAAAAATTATGAAAAAGAAGCAGACTTTATTTATCAGATTAAATCCAGGTATAAACAAGACGCGGCAAAAATACTCGATGTGGGGTGCGGGACAGGCGAACATTTAAATTTACTAAAGGATAAATTTGAAATACTCCAGGGTGTCGATTTAAATAAAGAAATTATAAAAGCCGCAAAGAAAAAATCCTCAAAAATAAAATATGCCGTTGCCGGGATGGCAGATTTTAAATTCAATCAAAAGTTTGATATTATCACATGCCTTTATTCGGTATTTAATTATAATTTAACTCTTGAAGAGGCTGATAGAACTATAAAGAATTTTAAGGAACATTTGGCTGCAGGCGGCATTTTAATAATTGCCTTATATAAACCAATGAATACTAAAAAAGAGATTAGTATCCATACCGGCAAAAAAAACAATATAGAAGTTGCCAAGATCAATCAATTTTCTATAGATAATGAAACAAATATAGAAACTTCTGATTTTATAGTTCTGATAAAGAAAAATGGTAAAGTGGATTTTTCAATAGAAAACGGTCATAAAATGAAAATATTTCAATTAGAGGAATTTTCAGAACTTTTAAGAACGAATAAATTTGAAGATATATCTGTTTATGACAATTTTACAGATACTTATGCTGTAAGTGAATCAAAGTATCCGGTTTTTGTAGCGCGAAAAAGTTTGCATCAGCGCACGGCATAGCAAAGCTCTAAGCCTCGCGGATTTCGTAAAGTCCGGACGTTATGCGGCATACTGCCGAGAGATATTTACAGATTTTCAAAATTACTATAAGGGAGAAATAAAAAAATACTGAAATCTTTAAAAAGAGTCAATTATCAGGTTAATAATCTTGATACAGCCAGGAAATGGTATACAAATATGTTAAATATGCGGCCGTTTTTTGATATGCCGTATTGTGTTATTTATAAAATCGGCGGCACGTTTTTATCTCTTCTTCCCGGCACACAGGCGCCGGCGGCCGATAGCGAGAGGTCCGCGATTTACTGGGAGGTTGATAAAATTGAAGAGGCTTATCAGCGTCTGATTGAACTGGGAGCGTCCCCCTATCTGGAAATTAAAACCTTATTTAATATAAAAATCGCGCAGGTCATTGATCCATTCGGCAATACAATTGGTTTGACCAGCGATGTCAAAGATGCCAAATCGAGTATAAACCGTCGGAAACTGCTATAAACACCGCTCTCTGCCGCGCATTGGCGTATCATGAAGAGAGATTGGAAATAAAAGTGGCGGACAATCTGGCCGAACTGTTTTTAACTAAAGAACAAAAGAAGTATTTAAAAGACCGCTTGTCAAGAGAGCGGTTAATAGCGAAGTTATTAGGCCCGCAATTATACGGATTTATTATTGCCCGTACGGCTTTTATCGACAATATCTTTGAACAGGCGGTCCGGGACAATATTCCTCAAATAGTATTTTTCGGCGCCGGTTATGATACCAGACCTTACCGTTTCAGCGGCTTGATTAAACAGACAAAAATTTATGAGCTGGATGTCCCGGCAACACAAAAGAGCAAAAAGGATATATTAGAGAAATCAAAAGTTATGATCCCGCCCCAGCTTTCTTATGTCGAAATAAACTTTGAAAGTGATAAACTTGAAGAAATCCTGTTCCGGAGAGGATATGATAAAAATAAAAAAACACTCTTTATCTGGGAAGGAGTCATTTATTATCTGAATAAAACAGCGGTTGAAAGGACATTGGAATTCGTAAAATCAAATTCGGCGGCTGGAAGCGCCATTGTCTTTGATTATATGAAAGAAAAAATGATTTCCATGGTTTCCAGCGAACCTGTTTAATTCTGGATTAATGATAGTGAGATAAAAGCTTTCTTGTCAGGACATGGTTTTTTCATTAAAGAGCAGCTAACTGCTCCGGAAATTGAAAAAAGGTATCTGACTCAGAACGATGGTTCATTATTGATAAACTTTCTCCCTTATTTCAGCTTTTTATATGCCGCAGTTTCTGAATAATGGCAGTAATTGGCGAAAGAAAAGTCTGTATCAGCGGTTTTATTTGAAAGGCAGCCGCTATCCATTCTGGCATGAATTTGGAAGTTAGAAAGAATTTTACTTTTGTTGGCATGTCCAATGGAAAGCAATATGATTTTAAGTCTCTAGACCGGAATTTTTGAGTTGTTGTTTGCGGTGAAGGGGGATAATGGACGGTGGTTATAAACCATTGCCTTTTTTGTTGGGGGGAAAGAAGGTCATTCTGAGGAATTTTAATTAGACGAAGTGATTATGAATGCTTATATTAGAAATAGCATATAATCTGTTAGGGAACAACATTATTCATGCCCATGTGAAAAAACATCACAATCAGGAGGAATAATTATATGAAAAGCAGAGGGCAAAAAACAATCCTCCTCGTTGAGGATGAAGCATATATCGGCATGGCTGAATCAATGGAATTGAAAGACTATGGATATGATGTTATCCATGTGCTGAATGGCCTGAAAGCGATTGATGCTGTCAGAAATGATAAAACTGTCATTGATCTTATTCTCATGGACATAAACCTCGGTCATGGAATAGACGGCACTGAAACAGCTAATATAATACTTAAAGAACACGATATCCCTGTTCTATTCCTTTCAAGCCATACAGAACGTGAAATTGTGGATAAAACAGTGGACATAACTTCCTATGGATATGTTGTTAAGGATTCAGGTATTACCGTACTTGACGCCTCAATTAAAATGGCATTTAAACTTCATGAATCTTATCTGAAGTTAAAAAATCAGAAGGCTGAAATTGCAGGCAAAGAGAAAGAACTGCGGTTTTATGAAAAACGGTACCGCAGGCTTTTTGAGTCCGCCAGAGACGGGATATTGATCCTTAACGCCGATACCGGAATGATTGTTGACGTTAATCCATATTTAATTGAAATGCTGGGTTATTCCAAAGAACAGTTTATTAAAAAAAATATCTGGGATATCGGTGCTTTCAAAAATATTGATTATTCAAAGCAATTGTTTAAGGAATTACAGGATAAAGAGTATGTCCGCTATGAGGATTTGCCTCTGGAAACCTATGATGGCAAACTGGTACATGTTGAATTTGTGAGCAATGTTTATTTAGTCGACAAAGAAAAGGTTATTCAATGCAATATTCGTGATATCACAAAACGAGTGAAATATGAAAAAACACTCACCAATAATATTGATGAAAAGGAAGCTCTATTTAAAGAATTACAGCACCGGACGAAAAACAGTTTTAATATGATAACGAGTTTAATCAATCTCAGATCCAGCGCCGCCGATTCAAAAGAAACAAAAAACACACTCAGGGAACTGACTTTAAGAGTAAATTCAATTTCCGATCTCTATTCATTATTATATGAAACCGGTTCAATTAATGAGGTCCGGCTTAAGACATATTGTAAAAAAGTAATCGAATCAACGGTTAAACTTTCGGAAAATATTGCGATAAATAAAACTATTGAAGAAATTACCGTTTCCGCCAAAGACGCTGCTACCATCGGTATGATCCTTGTCGAACTATTATCCAATTCGATTAAATACGCGTTTCCCAAATCCCGGAAAGGAACAATCGATATTGAACTGAAAAAAATAAAATCTAAAATAATGTTATCTGTCGTGGATAACGGTGTCGGTTTACCAAAGGATTTCGATATCGATAATACTAAAACCCTCGGGCTTCATCTGGTAAATTTAATGGCCAGCCAGCTTAATGGAAGTATGAAGTTCATTTCGGAAAAAGGGACGAAAATCATTGTTGAATGTAAGTTATGAAATACCTGCCTGACTTTGTGCCCGGACACCGAGCATAGGTGTCATTTCCACTACCAGGTATAAAAGACGGGGTTTAGCCACAGTCACAGAAGGACACAGAGTTTATATTTATAAATCAATGCCTTAAAGAATGATTAAAAACTCAAATAATGCTACTTGATTGTACTGATCCGATTCTGCACGCGGATGACGCGGATTATTCGGATTCGCGCGGATCGGCTGATTGCTTCCGTTATCATAAAGTCAGCGCATCAGATTTTTTTTAAAAATAACGGTCTTGACAGTAAAACATTAATTTTTAAAATGATTGTAATAAATTTCGTATATTTTATAAAAAACGAAATGTTTTTTTTTGGAGTTAGCTGCCAAACCCATTTTTATATCTTAAATCATTAATAAACGATTCTTGATTTCTCCTCAGTTATATTATAGAATTAACTAAAATTATTAAAGGATTTTTCGTACCTGAAGAGTTTTTGTCAAATGTTGTGTATGACATACCCTCTCATTTTTTTATGCTGCCTTTTTTACAAGCTCTCCGTTCTCAAAAACAGCGCCTTCCAATACAAGGCTAATCTTTTCATAACCTCTTAATTTTCTCCATCGCCTGGATGCCTTATCCAGTAATTTATAGACCATTATTAGAATCGTTTCCCTGGTTCCGCAGCCTCTCATCTTTTTAGTTCTTAATCGAACTGTAGAGAAGGTAGATTCTATTACGTTTGTCGTACGGATATGTACCCAATGTTCCGCCGGACAGTTATAAAATTCGATCATAAGCTCCCAATCCTTTTCTAAACATTCGACAGCTGCTGGATATTTAGGATTAAAAACCGCCTGGAATAATTCAAAAGCTTTGATAGCATTATCCTTATCAGGAGCATTGCATATCTCATGAAGCATCTCTTTTGCCTTTGACTGTAATACTTTGGGCAGCTTGTTTAGAATGTTCTTTATCTTATGAACCCAGCATCTCTGCCATCTGGATTCAGGATATACTTCTTTGGCTGCTTTCCAGAATCCAAGGCTTCCGTCTCCGATAAAAAGAATAGGACCTTTCAAACCTTTTTCTTTTAGGTTTCTTAATATCCCTAACCAAGTCTCGGAATTCTCTCTGTAACCTTCTTCAACAAGAATAATCTCCTTTTCACCATTCTCATTGGCTCCGATCATTACAAGAGTGCATAAACGGTCTTCGCTGCCCTGTACATTGAAGTAAATGCCGTCAACCCATATATAGCAATACTTTTTATCGCTTAAATCGGATGTCCGCCACTCATCATATTCTTTACCCCATCCTTGTTTCATTCTGCTTATACTTGAGGCTGATAATCCTTTCGCTTCTTCACCAAGCAATCCTCTCAAGGCATTCTCCATATCCATCTCTGAGACTCCATAGAGATACAACAATGGAATGGCTTCCTCAATTCTCAGGCTTTTTCTCATATACGGCGGTACTATTAGGCTTTGAAAATTGTCGCCTCCGAGTCGGTTCCTTGTTCTCGGAATACATACATCAATAGCCCCTCCACCAATGAGAATCTGACGGGCTTTATGATACCCATTTCTTACTATTGCCTTTCTCCCGTCTTCGATAGTTAAATGCTCTCTCTCCTGAAGAAACCCATTAATTTCATCTTCCAGAGCCTTCTTGATTATTTCCCTGGCCCCGATCCTTGCCAATTCTTCAAGACATAAAAATTCTACTGTTTCATCTTGATTAAAAGCCTGTAAGAGCTTAAAATCTTCGTTGTGCTTCGGCATATGGCGTATTCCTCCTTTTGTTTATTGTCGTAAATAAATTATAGAGGGTACGCCATCTTTTTTATAATATTTATTCCTATACACAACTTTCTATTATAACTCTACCTGAAAGAGATTATATTATATTCATTAATGAAGTCACTCGTTTGTATATCTATTTTAATTATAATAGAACTGAATTATTGAATTTTGTTGTTAAATTAGAGATAATATATTTAAATAAATGGACTGAGATTGAACGTTATGACTGCTATCATGACATTGTCCATAAGGACATTTTAAATAAAAAAGGGAAGAAAATTAAATCCATTCGTTTTCCTCTGGTTGATAGAAAAGCAGGTGTTAATTTTGCCGTTAATGATTTTAGAGAAAATTTTGAATTGTATGTCTGGAGGTTCTTAAAATGAAAAAAAATAAAAGAACTGAAGTCGAACAGGTCATAGAATATCTTGAAAAAGAGGGATTCAGAGAAATCAAGCCTGAAGAACGAAACCTGCCGGAATTTCGAGATTCCATAAAAGAAACCCGCAAATTAATTAAAGAAATGAATTCTAAAAAAAAGAAAGTTAAAATATAAATCTGCGTTTAAACAATTTTTCTAATTGGTTCCGGGCACGGCATCTTATACGACGTTTGACGCTGTGCTCCCCGGCCTTCGCAAAGCCGCGGCCTGCGGCGCTCGTGTTCGCCCTGCCGCGGGTAGGCAGGAAATTATTATATTCACAAGCCTTTTTAACTAAAACATAAGCATGTTCTAATATCCGATTGTTCACGCGGATCAGCACGGATAGGACGGATTTGCGCAGAGCAGCCTGATTGTTTCCAGCATTATAAAGTCAACACATCAGATTTTTAAAAAAATACCGGTCTTGACAGTAAAGTATTGCTTTATTAAGATGAATGAAATAAATTTCATATATAAAGAGTTGAATAAAGAGGAGATTAATTATGAATAAGACAAATCAGGCTGTTATTAAAATAGATCTGTGTGGTTCTAAAAAATATTACGAAAAAAACAAATATTCCGAACCAAATATTACTCAAATAACTTTAGATAAACTTTTATCCGTTGTTAAAGAAATATTTCCATATTCAAATTTAGATTTTCCAAAAGGTAGTTTATATGCAAGGCAAGGTGATTGTGTTTATATAATTTTAGATAAAGCCACAATTGCATTACGATCATCAATAGAGTTTATGAAAAAATGGTTTAGTATTTTACCAAGTTTACCAGATTGTAGAGCAATAATTGATTATGGTGAAATATCAATTGATGATAGTAGACCTAGAATTGAACTTATTTCAGAATGTTTTGAGAACATTAGTGTAATAGAAAAATCTTACGGCGCTGGAGAAATTGGTGTCACGGAGGCATTAAAAAATAATTCCGATAATACATTAGTCCAATTTATTAAAAAAAAGAAAATTGATATAACAGAAGGTAGATTTGTTAATGTTTTTCAAGCCAATTATGAAGACCCTCGATTATTTCAAGATAGTAGTTTAATTCATTCATTATTCGTGGCTTCATCGGACACAAGTAATGCAAGAGAAATGGCTATTGAAGCCCTAATTCTCGAATGTTTAATTGAAAGAATCAACAAACCGATTTCATTAATAGATTTAAATTACTGGTTAAAATATAAAAATTGCCCTCAAATTGATCAATTATTAATAGATGGTATTATACAAAAATCAAAGTACATATCGAAAGATAAGGAAAATAACATTGTTTTTAAAAGTTCAGATACAATTAAGGAGTTAAATGTTATTAAAGAAGATTTTGAAGCACAACGTGATGATACTATTAAAAAAATAGCTTTATATTTAAGCGATGGTTTGGGTTTGGACACCTCGATAGTGAATAAAGAATTAAACTTGACTGATCTTGTTGAGAAATATTTATGCGCTGTATTTTTAGAAATTCGTTTTATGGCAAATTACTTCAAATCCACACAACTATTGTTTGAAAAATTATCTTCTGATGAAGATTTTGATTATATAATAAAATCGCATTTATCAAATAGTAATTCCATAGGTATAGAGCAATTTGCATTATTAAAGAAATTATTTCTTGATGCATTGACAAATGTAGCAACAAAAAACAATAAATATATTGCATCAATATTCCATAATATACTTATGATATATTATTTAAACCGCAGTGAAAAATATATCCACTCTCAATTAGAAATAATGAAACAAAAGGAAATTTATATTGATACAAATGTTCTTTATTCAATAAAATGTAAATATAGTCAATATCATGATATGCTGACATATATAATTGATAATTTAAACAGACTTGGAGCTCAGATATTTGTTTTTGAAAAAAGTGTGGCTGAATATAATGATTCATTAACTACAACTTTTAAAAAATATAAAAATGATACACTCAATTTTTTACATCAAGAGAAAAAACCTTGGATATGGTATGAATATGAAAATAATATTAATTCATACCAAAATAGTTTTGAATATTGCATTTCTTTGCATCATATACCAATAAATACAAATAATTCAATTGATGATAGTTTCGAAGAAGCCAGAAAAGAATTATCTCAAAGGAGTTATAATAGAAAGTTGTGTATAGGAATAAATATTATAAAAAAGATGGCGTACCCTCTATAATTTATTTACGACAATAAACAAAAGGAGGAATACGCCATATGCCGAAGCACAACGAAGATTTTAAGCTCTTACAGGCTTTTAATCAAGATGAAACAGTAGAATTTTTATGTCTTGAAGAATTGGCAAGGATCGGGGCCAGGGAAATAATCAAGAAGGCTCTGGAAGATGAAATTAATGGGTTTCTTCAGGAGAGAGAGCATTTAACTATCGAAGACGGGAGAAAGGCAATAGTAAGAAATGGGTATCATAAAGCCCGTCAGATTCTCATTGGTGGAGGGGCTATTGATGTATGTATTCCGAGAACAAGGAACCGACTCGGAGGCGACAATTTTCAAAGCCTAATAGTACCGCCGTATATGAGAAAAAGCCTGAGAATTGAGGAAGCCATTCCATTGTTGTATCTCTATGGAGTCTCAGAGATGGATATGGAGAATGCCTTGAGAGGATTGCTTGGTGAAGAAGCGAAAGGATTATCAGCCTCAAGTATAAGCAGAATGAAACAAGGATGGGGTAAAGAATATGATGAGTGGCGGACATCCGATTTAAGCGATAAAAAGTATTGCTATATATGGGTTGACGGCATTTACTTCAATGTACAGGGCAGCGAAGACCGTTTATGCACTCTTGTAATGATCGGAGCCAATGAGAATGGTGAAAAGGAGATTATTCTTGTTGAAGAAGGTTACAGAGAGAATTCCGAGACTTGGTTAGGGATATTAAGAAACCTAAAAGAAAAAGGTTTGAAAGGTCCTATTCTTTTTATCGGAGACGGAAGCCTTGGATTCTGGAAAGCAGCCAAAGAAGTATATCCTGAATCCAGATGGCAGAGATGCTGGGTTCATAAGATAAAGAACATTCTAAACAAGCTGCCCAAAGTATTACAGTCAAAGGCAAAAGAGATGCTTCATGAGATATGCAATGCTCCTGATAAGGATAATGCTATCAAAGCTTTTGAATTATTCCAGGCGGTTTTTAATCCTAAATATCCAGCAGCTGTCGAATGTTTAGAAAAGGATTGGGAGCTTATGATCGAATTTTATAACTGTCCGGCGGAACATTGGGTACATATCCGTACGACAAACGTAATAGAATCTACCTTCTCTACAGTTCGATTAAGAACTAAAAAGATGAGAGGCTGCGGAACCAGGGAAACGATTCTAATAATGGTCTATAAATTACTGGATAAGGCATCCAGGCGATGGAGAAAATTAAGAGGTTATGAAAAGATTAGCCTTGTATTGGAAGGCGCTGTTTTTGAGAACGGAGAGCTTGTAAAAAAGGCAGCATAAAAAAATGAGAGGGTATGTCATACACAACATTTGACAAAAACTCATCTCAAAGTAAAATACATTTAGTAAAATTAGAACCTTATTTAGATGAAAATTCCTTAAAGAATGTATTCAACTTAGTTTATAATGCTAAGAAAGATTATAAATCTGAATTTGACCTCTATGGTGTTCCATATGATTCGGAATTTTATAAAATGAAGGTTTTACATGACTCAAATTGTTTATATAAATTGAAATCAAAAGCGTCAAACCCCTTTGAAGCCAAACAATTATTTGTCACATGTGATTATCATTTAACTAAGGTCCGAAAAATTGAAAGAAATGAATATGAATTTTTAGTAGCAATAACTGAATTCTACGAATTTATATTACCTTATTTATTTCTATCAGATTCTGTAACTGCAAATCCAATCGAGATGCCTAATTTTTTATTAGCATCTGCACTTTCTATTGATCTATCAAATATTTTAGATTTAGACTCAATGATTGGTAGATATTTAATTCACGATAAAAATATTAACCAAAGACATGAAATAATATCGAAATTAAAAGAAACAGAAAGATTTAATTCAATAAAGAAAAAACATGAAACTTTATTTAAACAAAAAAATGATGTAATTACAAAAGAAGAAATTAGTGATTTCATTTTTGAAGTTAATAATTTATCAAAAGATTATAAACAAGAAGTAAAAAATCAACTTGTAAAAAACATTACACAAAAAACAATTTTTGATAAAGATAGTCAGATTTCTCAGCTAAAAGAAGTAAATGAAGCTTTACTTCTTGAACTTGAAAAATATAAGAAAAAAGAAAAAGGTACTAATTATTACTTTAAGATGATGTTGCCTGTCGGTTTTTATAACATGCTTCATGGACATACGGCAGGGTTCCCGTTAAAATAAAACGGGAGAAAAAGATGGCAAGATTTGAAAAGAACAGCCTGGAGCAGGGTGAGTTCCTCGCGATCAATATAGGCGAGCAGTTTGATGAGAATTCCAGAGAATTTATACTAAAAGAATTCATCAAAAACCGTATTAAACTGGAGGATTTCGCGGCTTACTATAAGAACGACCATAGAGGCAGAGAGATTAAAAATCCTCGGGATGTGATCTGTGCGGTACTCTACGGTTACATTACGGGAAATCGTATCAGCCGAAAGATAGAAGATTTGCTGAAAAAACACATTGGGTTTATGTATGTTTCAAACCGGCTGAAAATTGACCATTCGGTAATTTGCGAGTTCAAGGTACTTTTTCAGGAAAAGATCGAGGAGTTGTTCAGCCAGCTTTTATATATACTCAACGAAATGGGGTCTATAGATTGGGACATGGTAGTGGGTGACGGCACAAAGATCAAGGCCTACGCGAGTAAGAATAAGAATGTGGGAAAGAAACATACCCGGAAGCTGATGGACACTTACCAGAAGATGGCGGAAAAGATTGTGAAACAAGACCTGGAACTGGAAGAATCTTACCGGGAAGGCAAGCTGGAGCAGCCTTATTACGAAGCGGAGAAGAAGCGGGTATCAAGGCGGAAAAAGATTTACGATAGTGTTTTGAACCAAATCGATGAATACAAAAAACAGGTAGAGAGAGGGGAAAAGACAGACGAAGAATTCACCAACCTGACTGATCCCGAAAGCAAGCTGATGTCTGGAAATCCGCATAGTGTGTTTATACAGGGATATAATTCGGCGATGATGGTCAGTAATAATGATGTGATTATAGATTTTGAAGCAATCACAACACCGGAAAAACAGCATACGGAAGAAATGGTAAAGAGGGTGGAACAGAAAAAAGCGGAATTAAAAGTTGATAAGGCTAGCAAATACCTTTTTGATTCGGGTTTTCAGGACATGGAAGAGACAATCCGGATGGTGGAGGAAGGAAAAGACCTTTATGTGGATACGAAAGAGCGGGATTTCAGTGATAAATCACAGAAGCGAAGAGACTTTAAACTGGAAAAGATTGATGACGAATATATCCTGGGATGCCGGGGCGGCCGTAAGGAAAATGGGTATTTAGATCGAAATAACCAAAGATATACATTTTTGTATTCACGGAAGGGCTGTGAAAGATGTCCATTTTTCAGTGAGTGTTATAAAAACATCAAACCGAAAACACAGCAAAAGACAGTAATTTTCAGTGAGTTTGAATTGAATAATCGGTCTAAGATTGATGCTTATTTAACAAAACTTTACAGCGAAGAAGGGCAAAAGATATACAACCGCAGGATAGGTAAAGAACACGTATTTTCAAACATCAAAACACAGAAGGGTTATGTTCAGACAGTTTACAGAGGTCAACGGAAAGTGAATTTGGAGCTATGCTGGGTATCCCTTGCGCATAATTTTATGAAATATGCCCAATATTTGAGAAAATAGAGAGGATTTTGTATAGTCTGAGTATCGATTATTCGAAATTTATTATTAAAATCAGCTAAGCTGACAAAATTTTTATTTGCCCGCTTATTGTAAGGGGCTGGTTTGACTCCGAAAATGAAATAACCGACAGGCAAGATGGAAAAAAGAAATAAAAGAAATAAAAAATAATACACCATCTGTAGTTTTCCTTTAAAGCAAGTTTCGGCCCCTCACAGTAGATTCTTTTGTAGAACCTAATTTTTAATGACGGCAATACGGCTTTGACACTTGCTTATAAAGCCGGAGCTAAATAAATTAGAAATGTCTTGCGATAAATCCCGAACAATCCTGTTAATCCTGCAAAATTGGGGTCAGTACAATAGTTTCAATCAAATAAAAAAGGACATTTGTATTAAAATATTTTGTCTATCGGTCGTAGCCTATATCTTCACCTCCTCCGTGCCTTCAGTGAACTCTGTGGTTAATTTAAAACGTATATCAGATATAACCCAGTCACGAATTGAACTAAAAAGCAGTTCGGCATAAAATAAAATCCGTGCAAATCCGCCTCATCCGTGTTATCCGTGTGCTGAATCGGATCGATACCATAGCTTCAATCAAAAAAACAGTTTAAATCACATTTTACAAACCCCGATTAATTATATATAATAGACGGTATTGGAGATTTAAAATGCAGGAAATCATTGAAATCAGAACAACCGCGGCCGAAGGGCTTTATGATATCACGGAAAAGGTCAGATCGCTTGTTCTGAAAAGCAAAATCCAACAGGGCCTTGTCAATGTCTATGTCAGGGGAGCGACGGCCGCCGTTATGATACAGGAAAACTGGGACGCGAGCGTCCAGACGGATGTCATCACCCTGCTGCGGAAGCTCATCCCGCCCGGCGTCTGGCAGCATGACGCGCAGGACAATAACGGCGACGCCCATTTAAAATCCGGCCTGATCGGCCCGAGCCAAACAATCCCTCTTATGGACAATAAACTCTTGCTTTCCACTTGGCAGAACATCTTTCTCTGCGAGTTCGACGGGCCGAGGGAAAAGAGGGAAATCGTCGTAACTATAATGGAGATGTAATAAACATAAAAAAAAGCCGGAGATATATAAATTCCCCGGCTTTTTTATTAACTATATAGGAAGATTATAGTGTTTGAAGTTCTTTTAATTTACTCTGCGCTTCCTCTTTGACGGACTTCGGGGCCGTGTCATTGCCGATTATATCTTTCAGCCTGGACTGGGCTTTATCTTTGGCATCGCTTACCAGGAAAGTGATATCTTCATCGCTCATGCCTGATTTCTGCACTTTTTCCTTGTCCGTATGAATGAACTTGATCAGTAGAATATAAGCTTTGGCCGTATTGAGCTTTGTTGTGGAATCGTTATTCGATTTTTCCGCGTCCAGGGATTCCTTTAAAACTGCCATTACATTTTCAAAAGCCGTATCATTCATTTTATCGTAAGCCGGCTTTTTGACTTCCTGGACATCCTGTTTTACCGTCGTTTTTTCGCCGCAGGAAACTAACAGGCCCGCAGCCAGAAAACCGAATATAATAACAACTGAAATTCTTTTCATAATAAAACCTCCTTTAACTTTAAACTACCACCGGATATTTTTCATCGCGTTCCAGGCTTCTTTAATTGTCGCGTCCCTGTGCCTTTTTGAATAAAGAACTATTCTCAGCAGAGCCGGGAAGCACTTCTGGCTCCCGTTTTTACCCATTATTTTAACCAGTTCCTCTGCGATAACATCATCATAGTATTGTCCCTGGTCATTTTCCTTAAAATTAGGGATATCATAGTTATAGATCAGCACATCAGCGATGATTCCTACAACCCTCTCTTCTTTATAATTATCTTTTAATACTTTGAGCACGCCTTTCTTTTCATCATAGTTCCCGTTTTTTATCAGGATTCTATGCGCCTTGTTTATTTCTTCCTCAACTGAAGTATTATGAATTGAAAATACCGAAGAACTCGACGCGGAATCTTCCCCAAAACAGAAGCCGGCTAAGAAAAAAATCAATAATACAATGATTTTCTTCATAAAATTACCATTTCAGCTTCTTCATGGCTTCCCATCCGGCTTTTATTGTTTCATCCCTGTGGGTTTCCGGGCTCATAACCGTGCGGAGCAGAACTGAAAAAGCCCTCGGGTCCCCGATATCCCCAAGCGATTCAATAATAGCCTGAGCAACTTTATCATCGTCAAATCTCTTCTGGTCCCCTTCGCTGAATTTGGCCCTGCTCGCGCCGTATTGGTTTTTCAGAAGATCAACCATTTTAGGCAGTATTAAATTGGGATCGCCTAAAGCCGGGAGGGCCTTCGCGGCCGCCATTCTGGGCTTTAAGACATCGTCCCTTTCAATAATCATCAGCATAACCGGAATATAAGCCGAATTTGAGCTTTCGCTTAAAGCCTTTATGGCCAATACTCTCGCGTCGGGAGACACAATAATAATCTTGTTTTCAGTTTGCTTTGCGGTTCTTACATCCCATTTGACAACTTCTTCCAGAAAATCATATTTTTTTGCGGAATTATTGGTGATCTTCGTTGTCAGAAGAACAATCTTGAACTGGGTGTCAAAGGCGGCGTCTTTTCCGATTGAATTATTAAACTCCGCTTTTAAATACGGCAATACCACATCCGGAAGCATTAAATCCTTCGGGATCTGCTCAACCGGCATATTCGGACTGATCAGCGGCCCCAGTTCTTCAGCGGTAACCCCCTTGGCTGACTGCAGAAAGCTGAATAGAAAAAGAAAAAGTGCAATAAAAAAGAAATTCCTTTTCATAAAACTTACTCCTCCACTACATTTTCAGCAATGCCGGAAAATTAATAGGCAATTTTTCCGCATTGCTGTTAAGTCATTTTAACTTAATCTCATTAAAAGTCAATAGAAAAAAATAAATTGCTGTGAAAAACAAATACCAGATCTAAATGATTAATTTTTATATATCTTTAGCGTATTTATTTGCAGATTTCCACCCCGCGCCGGTTCCTGAGTAGCCCGATAGGGCGTATCGAAGGACGCGGGATGGAAATCTGCCTATTATAAAGCTTTTGTTAAACAAATCACTTGGCTTAGGAAAGATTGAATTTTTCATACTGAATATTCAACTAAGCAGAACAATATAATAGAAAAGGGCTGTTCCAAAAAAAATGTTTTTTGAAACAGCCCTTTATTAAATTGCCGTTTTGCAGATTATTCCTACCAGAGTTGATGAACGGAAGGTTTTATATATTTCTCATAAACCGCGTAGACCGCTTTCATCTGTCCTGCAGAGAGCGGTTTAATATTTCCGGCTTTGATATTTTCAAGCACCTGCTCCGGCCTCGAGGCGCCGGGTATGACGCATGATACTTCTTTAAACATCAATATCCACCGGATGGCCCATAGGGCGAGCGCGGTATCGCCCTTAAAAACCGTCTTCAGTTCCTCGACAGCTTTTAAGCCTGTATCAAAATCAATACCGGAGAATGTCTCTCCCCGGTCAAACCATTCGCCATGCCTGTTCCCGAAACGGTGGTCGCCTTTTTCAAAAACAGTGCTTTGCGTGTATTTCCCCGAAAGAAGGCCGCTGGCCAGCGGGACCCGCGCCAGGATACCCACATTCTTTTTCGCCGCGATGCCGAAAAAGAGCTCGGAAGGGCGCTGACGGAACATGTTGAAAATGATCTGGACCGTCGTTACATTTGGAAATTCAACGGCCTTGACCGCTTCCTCGACTCTTTCAACGCTGACGCCCATATTCAGGATTTTACCCTGCTTTTTCAATTTATCAAAGGCGTCAAATATCTCCGGCCTGTAATAGACCTCCGCGGGAGGGCAGTGCAGCTGGATCAGGTCCAACGCGTCAAGCTTCATGTTTTTCAGGCTGTCCTCTACAAACCGCATGAGGGCTTCTATCGTATATGCCGCGTTATTATGCTCTTTCAGCCTCCTGCCGCATTTTGTCGCCATGTATATTCTTTCCTTCCTGGATTTTACAACCCTCGCCGCAGCCGCTTCGCTTAAACCGTCCGAATAGACATCGGCGGTGTCAATAAAATTTATTCCGTTATCAATCGCCTGGTTTATAATGACTTCGGCGTTTTTATCATCGAAAGAACTGCCCCATTTCCCGCCGACCTGCCATGTGCCAAGCGAGATTTCCGAGACTTTAAATCCGGTTTTTCCCAGCGTCCTGTATTTCATATGCCCTCCTTATTCCCTCAGTTCCGCATTGTATTTTTCTTTTAAGACCGCCACAAGCTTCACCATGACTTCATTTACTTCCGCGTCGGTCAGCGTGCGCTCTTTACTCTGGAATGTTATGGAAAATGTGACGCTCTTTTTATTCTCGCCGATCTGCGCTCCTTTAAACAGGTCAACATATTTCACATCCCGGATCCATTCATGGAACGATTCGATTGAGAGCATGATAGTTCTTGAAAGAGCATCCTTTTCTATGACAAGGGAAATATCGCGGCTGTTCGGCGGGAATTTACCGGCATCTTTAAGCGGATTCTCCTGATTTAAATAATCTCTCAGCGGCAGCGTCTCAAACTCGCCGATATACGCCCCGAAACGGAGATCAAGCTTTCCCATAATGTCCGGATGGATTTCGCCGGCGAACCCGATGGGTTTTCCGTCCACTAAAACCTCGGCGGAATTAACCGGGTGGAGAAACGGCAGCTGAACCTGCCTGAAATCAATTTTCTCCGCTCCCATTTTTCTTAACAGATATTCCAGAATACCCGATGCCGAGTAATAATCATATTTCTCGCCGTAGAAGATGAACCCCGCTTTTTTTGTCTCAATAAAATTATTCTTCTTTTTATGAAAAGTCCTGCCGATTTCATAAAAACATGTGTTGTTTTTATAAGCGTTCTTCGCGTTGTACTCCGCTGTTTTAAGAAGCCCCATGAACAAATAGTTTCTCATGATGGCCGCGTCGCTTGAAAGCGGGTTCTGGAGCTTGAGGAGGTTTTCCTCTTTAGCATTGAAGAGAGAGAGTTCTTCCTCGTTTGTAAAGCTGAAATTATAGGCTTCCGAAAAACCCCTGTTCGATAATATCTCACGTATTTTTGTTTCCTCATCTTTTTTAAGCAGAAGCCCGTCCACATCCACCGGCGGTTTGAACATATTCTGGGGAATATTATTATAGCCGTAGATCCGGGCAACTTCTTCGACTATATCAATAACGCGGCAGACATCCGAGCGGAATGTGGGGACCTTTACCTCAAGCGCGTCTTCCCGTTTAGCCAGGATATTAAATTTAAGCCGTTTCAGGATCGCTTCAATCGCCCGCAGAGTGAGTTTGACCCCTAATTTTGAAGAAACAAAATCGGCTTTAACATTGATTATAACGTCCTTGAAAATATTGACATATTCATCCCTGATTTTTGAGATTTTCGGCGTACAGGTCATCAGGATTATTTCCGCCGCCCTTTCGATCGCGCTGACCGTAATACCCCAGTCGGCCGTCCGTTCAAAACGGTATGAAGCTTCGGTGCGGAGCCCGAGCTTTTTAGCCGTTTTCCGTATGCAGACGGGGTCGAAATAAGCGCTTTCCAGAAGGATATCAACAGTTGAATCCATCACCTGGCTGTTCTCGCCGCCCATAATGCCGGCAAGCGCGACGGATTTTTTGCCGTCGGCGATCAGGAGCATGGAATCGTCCAGCGCATGGCTCTGACCGTCAAGGGTTTTAAATTTCTCGCCTTTTCCCGCTTTCCGGACTATGATCTTCTGACCGTCCAGTTTTTCAAGGTCAAAGGCATGCATGGGGTGGCCGATCTCCAGGAGCACATAATTTGTCGCGTCGACGATATTATTGATGGCGCGGATGCCGCAAAGCTCGAGCTTTCTTTTCAGCCATTCCGGCGATTCTTTTACTTTAATGCCGCGTAAAATCTGCGCGGAATACCGGGGGCAGAGATTTCTTTCTTCTATAGTAATGTCTGGTATTTCATCGCCGGATTCCTGCTCGGCAGGATTTGGAATAATGAGTTCTTTATCCAGCATGGCCGCGACTTCCCTCGCCAGGCCGATGACTGAAAGGCAGTCGGAACGGTTGGAAGTCAGCTCCACTTCGAGAAGGTAATCCTCTTCGGTATATATTTCAAATAAGGATTTCGCCGTCTTTTCCTCTTTTCCAAGTATCCAGATATCCGGACTTTTTTCTTCCAGGTTAAGATTTTCCCTGGCCAGCATCATCCCTTCGGATTTTTCCCCTTTAATGACCGCTTCCTTGATCTCGATGCCGTTCGGCAATACAGTGCCGGGAACAGCCATGACCACAAAATTTCCCTTTTCCAGGGCCTTGCTGTTTGTAATCAAACGGTATGTTTTTTTCGCGGCCGTGACAACCGCGACTCTAAGATTATCAGCCTGGGGATGCTTAATCAATTCGGTTACTTTTCCCAGCAGGATCTTTTCAATGTTTTCCTGGCCGATGCCGATGTTTTTTACGCCGACAACCTCAGGGCCGACGGAAGTCAGTCTTTGCGCGAGGTCCTTTACCGGGATATCTATCTTTACAAATTCTTTAAGCCAGTTATATGTTACTTTCATACATCCTCCTACTTCACAAACTGCTCAAGGAGCCGCATATCATTCTCAAAGAACTGCCGGATATCCTTGATCCCGTACACGGTCATGGCCACCCTTTCAATGCCCAGGCCGAACGCGAACCCGGAGTAAATATCAGGATCGATCCCGCAGTTTTCAAGGACGATCGGGTCCACCATACCGCAGCCCATCAGCTCCACCCAGCCTGTCTGCTTGCAGACGCCGCATTTTTTCCCATGGCAGACGGGGCATGTCACAGCCAGTTCAGCTGAAGGCTCCGTAAAGGGAAAGTAGTCCGGGCGCAGGCGGATATTGGTGCCTTCTCCGAACATCAGTTTTGCCCAGAGGAGCAGTGTCCCCTTGAGGTCCGCGAATGAAACGCCTTTGTCCACAACAAGGCCTTCCATCTGATGGAAAACAGGGGAATGCGTCGCGTCCACAGCGTCCCTCCGGTAGCACCTCCCGGGCACAATAATAGCGATCGGGGGCTTTTTAATTTTCATGGTCCTGATCTGGACCGGGGATGTATGAGTCCTTAATAACTTTCCTGAACCGAAAAAGAATGAATCATGATCGTCGCGCGCCGGATGATGCGCCGGAATGTTGAGCGCTTCAAAATTATAGTACTCCTCTTCCATTTCCGGACCGTCGGCCACGCTGTAGCCCATGCTTTTAAAAACATTGACCATTTTATCGACAACCTGAGTCAGCGGGTGATAATAGCCGATAAACGGAACGTTCTTCGGGATTGAAATATCATCCACTCCGGATTTTAATTTCGTTTCTTTTGCCGCCTTTTCAATAGACGCGGAAGCCTCATCCAGCATACGGGAAATTTCATCCTTGATTTCGTTCGCTATTTTTCCGGTCTCCCTGCGGGCTTCATCGCTTAAACTTCCAATTTTGCTTAATATATCCTTCAGGAAACCTTTTTTCCCAAGATATTTAATACGCAATTCTTCCAGCATTTTCGGGTCGGCGGTTTTGGACAATTCCTGTCTGGCTTCATCCCTTATCTTCAGTAATTCTTCCTTCATACCCTCTTCTCCATATACAAACATGAATCATTTTATATTAAAAATGAAATTTTGACAATTACAGGCCAATCTAAAAATTATCAGGATTGACATGAAATGAGCTGTGAGGATATTCGATACCTGATTTTATTATTGATAAAATGATACGGCTGCTTAAAGCTAACTGTCTTATAAATCTCAAATTATACATAATATGAAAAATTATCATCATTGACAAAATCGTATGATGAATTATAATATTTTTTGTAGCGCTCCTCATAATTGAATTTTATCGACAGAAAAGGAATCTGAAAAACCGGGTTGCTTGGATTTTAAACAATACGCATCCGGATCTTTAAACCTGATTCGGATAATAAAAAGTAAAGATGGGCGGCGAAATCATGGATCATAAAAAAGTTGTTCTCCTTGTCGAAGATGATGCCATTTTAGGCATGGCCGAAGCTGAGATGTTATCAGGACATGGTTTTAAAGTAATCACCGCCGTCAGCGGGGGAAAAGCCGTTGAAGCGGTAAAAAAAACCCCGGATATCAGCATGGTCCTGATGGACATCAACCTCGGCAAAGGCATCGACGGCACACAGGCGGCGAAAGAAATATTAAAAATCAGAGAACTGCCGATCGTTTTTTTAACATCCCACTCGGAAAAGGAGATGGTGGACAGGGTTAAAAACATTACGAGCTACGGATACGTATTGAAGAACTCGGGCGAATTCGTATTGACTGAATCCATCAGCATGGCTTATGAATTATTTAACGCTCATCAGGACCTGAAAAAAGATATCGAAAAGCGTAAAAAGACAGAGAAAGCCCTGCGGGCAAGCGAAGAGAAATTCCGCTCCATCTTTGAGAATTCTACGGCCGGGGTCGCTCTTGTCGGGCTCGACGGACGTTACCAGATGGTCAATCCGGCTTTCAGCGGGATATTCGGCTATTCAGCCGAAGATTTATTAACAATCGATTTCTTCAAGATCACCCATCCGGATGATATTGAGCTCAGCCGGAACACTTTGCAGAATGTTCTGGACAACAAAGGTAAAAGTCTTCATTTTTCCAAGCGCTACATCCATAAAGACGGGCATACAATCTGGACCGAAGTCAGTTCGGCGCTTGTATATGGAACGGATGGCAAACCGGCCTATTTTGTTACCCATATAATCGATATCACCGAAAGGATAAAAGCGGAACAGGCGCTCAAAGATAGCGAAGAACGCTACCGGTTAATCGCCGATGTTACCACCGATTATTTTTTTAAAATCCGTGTAAATGAACAACGAAAGATAATAATTGAATATGCTTCGGAAAATTTTACAAAAACTACAGGTAGATCTCCTGATGAAGTCAATTCCATGGCATCCTGGGACAAAATCTTTCATCCTGAGGATTTTCCCCTGGTGCTTAAATTTATGGATCATGTTTTTTCGACAGGAGAACCGGATTCCATGGAATGCAGGACTCTCGCACGGGGAAAAATGCGCTGGATCAGTATTCTGGTCAATCCGCAGAAAGACCCATTAAGCGGAAAAGTAAACCTGATCTTTGGAGCTGTTAAAGACATAACGGCGCGTAAAAATGCGGAAGAAGCCCTGCGCGACAGCGAAGAACGGTATAGATTTCTATTTAATAACACACAGGTCGGCATATTCCGGGCAAGGCTGGAAGATGGAAAAATCATTGAATGCAATGATTTTTTTGCCCATCAAGCCGGATATTCATCAGTTGAGGAGTGCTGTAATGACTATGTGACCTCAGAACACTATGTTGATCCTGAAAAACGCTCCCAGTTGATAAAAGAACTGCTCAAAAAAGGAACTAATGAAAACATTGATGTTCAAATGACAATAAAGGACGGCACGCCTATCTGGGTAAGTTTTTACTCCAAGGCTTATCCGGAAGAAGGTTTTCTTGTCGGAGTTGCGGTTGACATAACAGAGCGCAAAAAAGTTGAGGAACAGCTGATAAATACAAAGGCCATGCTTGAAACCGCTTTCATGCAGACCCCGATCCCGATGGTTCTTGTCAGTGTACCGGACTATATTATCCGCATCGTCAATCCGGCCAGCATAGAATTCCTCGGTTTACAGGATGAACCTGATCATCAGGGAGAATCATTTTTCCAGTTCAAACAAACCTGGCAGGACTATGACGCGAAGGGGAACCAAAAACCAATTAACGAAATGCCGCTTGCTCTAGCAATGACAGGCATAGAAACTAAAAACAAAGAGTTTTTTGTTAAAAGAAAGGGCGGAAGCATACGCTGGGAAATCGTAACCGCTTCTCCGGTCCGGAATAATTCCGGGGAGATCATTGCCGCTTACCTGGTATTTCCGGACATCACAGTACGGAAAAATGCGGAGGAAGCCCTGTTCCGCGAACAGGAAAAATCCAGAATGTATCTTAATATAGCGCCTTCCATTATATTAGTTCTCGATTCTCAAGGCAATATTACACTTATTAACGAGCAAGGCTGCCGGATACTTGAGTGTGTGCAGTCTGAGATCATCGGTAGGAACTGGTTTGACACTTTTATACCGGAAAAAAGACGCGAGCAGGACAAAATGATTTTCAGACGATTAATAGCGGGAGAAGTAGAGCCTGTTGAATATATGGAAAACAGCGTTTTGACCAGAAAAGGCAGTGAGCGCCTCATGCTCTGGCATAATACTGTTATGAAGGATGAAGCCGGCCGGAACACCGGAACTATCGCCTCAGCCGAAGATATTACAGAACGTAAAAAGGCTGAAAATGAAATCAGGCTGCTTCTGAATGAACGGGAACTTCTTCTGACTGAGGTACATCACAGGATCAAGAATGATATGAGTATCATCAGTTCCATGCTCTCGGTCCAGGCAAATTCAAGCCGGGAAGAAATAATTAGAACCGAGCTTCTGGAAACGCAGGCCAGGATAAATATCATGTTTAATATTTATAATGAATTGTATAAAGGAAAGAATTTTTCAGTTATTCCGCTGAAAACATTTATTATTGATCTGATTAAAAATATTCAATATCTCTACAGTGTAATGAACCCTGTTAATGTCGGTACTGATATTGACGATGCCAATATCAGCAGAAAAATATCTTTCCCTGTCGGGATGATTGTTAATGAAGTGATAACCAATTCATTCAAATACGCTTTTCCAAAAAAAGACAATAAAAATCAAATAAAGATTTCTGTAAAGAAAAATAAAAACAACCGGCTATTCATCTGCATTTCTGATAACGGCATAGGCTTCCCTGAAGAGATATTAAAAACCGGCTCCGGCGGCTTCGGCTTAAAACTTATTGAGATGCTTTCCCGGCAGACAAACGGCACAACAAGATTTTATAATTATAACGGCGCTGCTTTTGAGCTGACAATCCCGCTGGAAGAATAAAAATATTTATGTGATCATTACAAACTTTATTTAGGGTTTGCTAAATAATAACAAAAACCGTCATTGCGAGCGGCCAATTTTATCCTTCGACGATTATTCTTATGCGAAGCAATCTGTTTATTCATTAAGTTATCTTTATTTGCAGACAGATTGCTTCGCGCTGTAACCATTACCGGGGTACAGCGCTGGATGCTCGCAATGACGGTTTTTATTCACACATCCTTCATCTTCAACACCATGAATTTATAAAACATATTGTCCAGAATTTTCGGGGCGAAGAAATTCATGATCCCGAGAAAGCCGCCTTCAACGACTTCCCTTTTCCCTTTTATCATGGCTTTTATTATCCTTCCGGCCACTTCCCCGGCCGTGGCTATTTTCATATTTCCGTAATTCCTCGTCCCTTCTCTTCTGATAAAAGGCGTGTCCGTCATCGGCGGGCCGTATGTCAGCACTTTTATTCCGTACTTCCGGAGCTCCATCCGCATCCCGTCCGACATCGAGTTCAGCATGCTTTTTGTGCCGCCGTAAGCGGATAGAAAGGGCAGGGCCCGCCGGCTCAATCCGGAAGAGATGTTTACGATCATGCCTTTTGCTTTCTTTAACCATGGCAGAGCCGCCTTCAGCATATAAAGCGGGCCGTACAGGTTCGTTTTGACCACGTTGTCAAATTCGCTCATGGACATCTTTTCCAGCGAGCCGAAAAGGCCGACCCCCGCGTTATTCACAAGAATATCAATACGGCCGAAACGCGCGGCGGCTTTTTTTACCGCTTCTTTGACCCTTTTCTCGCTTGTCACATCCGCCTGAACAGCGATAACTCCGGTTTTTTTCGACAGCTTTGCCGCGATTTTATCCAGTTCCGGCTTTCTGCGCGCGAAGAGCGCCAGCTTCGCACCCTTACCGGCCAGATCAAAAGCGAGCGCTTTTCCGATGCCGCTGGAGGCCCCGGTTATAACAACGACTTTGTCTTTTACATTCATAAACATCTCCTATTCAATTGAATGTCTATTTTAATATATGATGAAATTAAGAAAAAGGAAAGCGGGGTTTTATTTTTCCTTGTTTAAGCATTTACCGCAAAGCTTTCTATTCAGGCAGAGTTCGCATCTTTCATCACAGCAGAACCGGCAGGCATAGCAGTCCGGGCAGTCATGTTTTTTCTTCTTTGCCGGTTCTTCATCGGGAGTATAGACCCTGCCGATAACGCCGGGGATTTCAATAAAAGGCATTTCCGCTCCATTTCACATGTGCGGTTCTAAAAACTTTGATTTTTAAACCGCACATTATCTATATATAATAATACTGCGGGCTAAAGTCAAACAAATTTTTATTTTCAACCGGAATAAATGTAACTATCCAGCCACTAAAAAATAGTCACATGAAATATTTGCATTGAGCATGAACCATGCTATTCTATAGCATGAATGAAGATAGAAGAGAAAAAGACTGTGCGGCCTGCTTAAAACGATTTGAAGGCATCATTGCTGATTTACAAAACCAGATAAAGGAGCAGGGTTTAATCATTCAAAGACAAGCGGAAAAGATTAAGAAATTGGAAGAACAGCTTAATAAGGACAGCCATAACAGCAATAAACCGCCGTCTTCCGATAATCCATTCCAAAATACAGTAAAGAATTTACGGAAAAAGAGCGGTAAAAAACAAGGCGGCCAGTTTGGACATAAGGGAAATACTCTGAAGAAAGTAGAAAGCCCTGATAAGATCATAGAACATCAGGTTGAAAAATGTTCCTGTTGTGGAATTGATTTAAGTTCCGAATCAGTTAAGCGGACGGAAAGAAGGCAGGTGTTCGATATACCTCCGATAAAAGTGGAAGTTACCGAACATCGCTCGGAAGTAAAAGATTGTCCGCATTGCGGTGCGAGAGTAACGGCGGAGTTTCCGGAAGGCATAACCAATAAGGCACAGTATGGAAAAAACATTAAAGCGCATCTGGTCTATATGAAAACATATGGGTTGATACCCTATGAAAGGCTTTCGGAATACGCCGAATGTTTATTGGGAGTGCCGCTCAGCAAGGCAACGATTGAAGGATTTATCCGGGAGACCTACAATAAATTAGAAGAGTATGAACAGAAAGTCATAGAACTGATACTAAAAGAAGTGGTTCTTCACTGTGATGAAACCGGTATTCGGATAAAAGGGTTATTAAAATGGCTCCATGTTGCCTCGAATGAACGTTTTACCTATTATTTTTCTCATGACAAACGCGGCACAGAGGCGATGCGTGCGATGGACATTCTCACAAGATTTACCGGTATTATTATCCACGATGGATGGAAAAGTTATCTGGAATTCTTATGCCGTCATGGATTGTGTAATGTACACCATTTGAGAGAGCTAATCTGGATACATGAGGAAATGGGTCAGGAATGGGCTAAGGAGATGGGTAATCTTCTTATAAGGATTAAGAATGATAAAGAGGCAAGTTTTCCAATACCGGCGGAAAGGATTATAGAATATGATACGGAATATGACCGGATCATCGCGAAAGGATTTGCTGTAAATCCAACGCCTGAAAAGCCGGAAGGACTTGTTAAACGCGGCAGAAAAAAGCGGGGCAAGGTTTTATGCCTATTAGACCGATTAAGAAAATATAAAGAATCTGTCCTTTTATTTATGCGGGAAAAAGATGTTCCATTCAGCAACAATTTGGCGGAACGGGATATCAGAATGATAAAAGTCCAGCAGAAAATATCAGGTACATTCAGAAGCTGGAATGGAGCGGCTGCCTTTTGCAGAATCAGGGGTTATATATCTACAGTAAAAAAGATGGGCGTCAGTGTTTATCAAGCCCTTATTGACGCGTTGAACGGCTCCGCTATTAAATATGCGGCTGGATAGTTACGAATAAATTATAATAATAAACCGGGTTTTTATATAATACCTAAATTCCCAGAGTTCCGCGATTTCCGCTTGAAATCAGCCTTGCGCGGCACTGCTTGGCATCGGTTTATCATCCCAGTCTCGCGGCTGTTGCAATTACAAGCCTTGGCGATGCCTGAATACTCGTAAATCCACAAATTCCGCTGCTCCGGGCGCAACACACCCTTGTGGCGGCCTTCACATCATCCGGTTGGGAACTCGCTATATCTGCAGCTCACATAAGTGGCAGTAAAATTTCCGCCACCGGTCCTTATCCGCAAAATAACGGCTCAACACCAGTTTTACCTGATGGCCCTGTCTCACGATTTTCCCCGCAACCCGAATAAACCACGCCCGGAATGTTTCCGGTTCTTCCCGATGACTTTTCCGGTCAACCAGATACCGCAGCCAGATTCCAACGTTATACGCCAGCACGCTGCAGCTCCACAGAAAATCATTCACCCAGAAATCTTGCGTCAGAAGCATCCCGGCGAACATCTGCTGCTTCACGGCTTCGATCCAGTTTTCACACGTACCCCGGTCACCGTAAAATTTATGGCCCTGCCAAGGTTTCAAACGCATATTCGTACAATAGCAAAAATAGTCATAAACCGCTTTCGGGAATACCAGCCCTTCCGTTTCTATCCGGATCAGCTTTCTGACAGCTATGAACCGCCTCGCATGTTTCCATCCATGCGCCCGGTACTCAAATTCCGCCTGTTCCCAGCCGCTTCGATCCGGAACCGCTGTCCAACCCCTGTTTTCCAGAAACGCCGCGAGGTTTTTCATTTTGGCTTTGACCAGAAAAAAAGCCCCTTTCATTTCTTCGATGACATCGAAAATCCTTCCGTCGAAAAATCCGCTGTCCATCCGGAACACAAGTTTTTTCCAGCCGGTATGGAGTATTCCGTAAATGTGCCGGATAAATTCAGGCGCGTTATTCGCTGTGTAAGCGTCGCCCGGCCTGAAATAGGAGAGAATACATTCCCTTGTGCTGTTCAGGAATGCCAGAAGCGGATGATAGCTCTTCGCTCCCTTTTTATGCGGATTGTAGCCTACCGCCGCTCCTTCCTGGCTTCCGTAAACCGTCTTGACGGTCGAATCGCAGTCCACGATTTTCGTTTTTACCCGGAACTTCGCGTGGACTTTGCGGGAAAGCTTTCCGTTCAACTCATTCATCGCGTAAGATTCTTTCATACCAACGTTTTCAATCCGCTTGATGATCGTAGAATCACTGATCGGCCCTTTCAAGCCCAGAGCTGCCCGGAACAATGGATCTTCAGTAAAATTCTCGACCTTCTTGATCCGGTTATACCCTGCCATCAGCGCGCACACGATTCCCGTAATAATTTGCTCGAACGAGAATTTCTGGTTACAATATTCCCGCACTGGAATAAATTTTTTGAGCAACTGATTGAACCCAATCTTTTTCAAAAATACCAGCACGGGATAAATCCCGCTCACGCTGCTCAAATCCTGCGCCGTAAAACCAACTTTGATGTTTTTCACCATTTGGGTGCTCCTTCTGTTGTTTTGTAAAGCAATATATTATAACAGATTGGGGCCCCATTTGGTATTTTTACTTTGGGAATTTAGGTAATATTATAATTCGGGAGGAATATTATGCCTGAGGGTTTTATTCAATCCCATATCAAGCGGACAAACAGGAATTTTATACTGACAAACATCATCATTCTGGCGGTTACAGTCTTAATAGCGGCGGGCTCGCACCGTTATCTTTATAATTTTTTTAACGGACCCTTTGAAACGGATTTGGAAACAATATCTTCCATGGCAAATCCCAGCAACAGTTTGAAGTATTATTTTTCCATAAAAGGCGAAAAATCATATCAGACGGGACTTCAGCATATTGTAAAACGGTATGATAAATACACAAAAAAAGTGAAAAGCGAGACCATTGAATCCGATTATCTCTATCTTCAATTAAAAAAGAAGCTGCTGGTCATTAAAGTTCCCCATGGGCGGGAGGGCACGCAATTTTCCGGCACTCTGGAAATAATGCCGTCCGATGTTGAACATGAATTAAAAAATATAGAAAAAGAAGACAATAACCGGCCGGAGGCCGATTTTAAGAAACATGTACTTCCCGTGATGATGGACGCCTCGGATTTCAAACTCGCCGGTTATATCGGGATCGCCGTCTGCTCCATTCTCATTCTCATAGCCTTATTCAATATCATCAGGTTTATAAAAAGATCCCAGGACCATAAACTCCATCCGATATATAAATCCCTTTCAAAATTCGGTAATCCCGAAATATTGATCAGCAATATCAATAACGAGCTTAAACTCAAGGCTGAAACCCAGGCCGGCAAACTAATCCTGACGGATTCATGGCTTTTTATTCCTACAGTTTATACCCTTAAACCGGCGCTATTAAATTATGTGGTCTGGGTGTATAAAAAAATAACACAGCGCCGTGTTAATTTTATTCCTACCGGTAAAACATTTTCTATTGTTATTTATTTAAAAGACAAAAGCGAATTATCCGCACAGATGAACGAAGGGCTTGTCAACCAGGCGATTGTACAGATCCAGGCTAAAATACCATGGGTCATCGCCGGCTATTCCGATGAAGTCCAGAGATTGTGGAATAAAAATTTTCCTGAATTCCTGGCGGCCGTTGAGCAGAGAAAGGCTGAAAAGACGGAGAGTTAGGCTTTTTTATAATACCCCAATAAAACGCTGATTTACACGGATGAGGCGGATTTACGCGGATTATTTTTTTCAACTCTGCCATTCATTCTATAATATGCTTTTTCAGCTAAAAAAGCTTTTTTAATTCTTCAATGGTGATTCCAGCTTTTTTTAGAATATTGTGAAGAGTACCTTTCTTGATTTTATTATGATTGGGAACAACAACAGAAATATTCTTTTCCAGATTATGCAAAAAGATATGGCTTCCCCGTTGATGATCGACGATAAATCCTATCCTGCGTAATGCCCTAGTAATTTCCTTGCCGGAAAAAGTCTTGCTCATAAAGCAATTTCAAGCTCTTTTATCTTTTTATCAGGTTTGGACTTTATCTGGTTCAGCTTTTCAATACCCTCAAGATAACAGATAATGGCTTCCCTGGCGTTTTCCAATGCTTCCTCTTCAGTATCACCTTCTGTATAACAGCCGTCCAGAGCCGGAACGGTAACATTAAACCCGCCTTCTTCCGCTTTTTCAAGAACAATATTAAATTTCATTTTATTCTCCTGATTAAAACTAATTATATTCAATAAGAATAAAATAGTCAAACGCTTTTAATTAAAAAACCGCCGGTTTATCCGGCGGCTTTTATCTTTGTGCGCCCGGCAGGGCGCACGTTCTTGCGGGTGAAAGTCCCGTATGCACCCGGTAAGGGGAAGCATTAGCCGGACGGCAAGGGTGTCCGCCGTGAGGCGGAATCTGAAGGAAGCTGCAGGCAAAGCACTGGTCTGACGAACAGAAACCGCATAGAGGCGGCACTGCTGGGTGAGACGGCAATTATCGTTAAAGCCCGATACTTACACAGAAAGCAATGACGTAGATGCGGCAGACATAAGTGTGAAGGAACGAGCGCATTACCCGGGGAGGTCTGACAGCCTGCCACATATTGGCTATTGTCATCGAAAGGTGATAAGAGGGGTTTTCAGAAGTCAGCAGAAGCCATAGTAACCTCTTGACCGGAGGCGAAGGGCAGAACCAAACTATAGGAGTACCGCTATGAATCCTGACACGGTAACTTACGCAGAAGCGGAAGGAAACTTTCCGGCTTTGACAAAGGATAGGGACGGAATTCCGAAGAATAGCCAAAGCGCGTGTATCCGTGCAGAGAGTCAAAGAAGGAGTACACCGGATGAAACAAATTTAATAGAGCGTCTGGTCAAACGCGAGAACATGCTGGAAGCTTATCACAGGGTGGTAAGCAATAAGGGGGTGGCGGGAGTTGACGGAGTCACTGTAAAACAGCTAAAAGGCTTCATCAACAAACATATGAACATCGCCTTTCCTAAGAAATTATTCGACAGTATGGGACTCGTATCGATGCTGAACAAGATTTGTATTTATCAGAAATTATATTTTGGAACCGCCGTATACGGAACCGTACGTACGGTGGTGTGAGAGGTCGGCGGGTGTAAACCCGCCTCCTACTCAATTTAATATTTTTTATCAGCATAGTCCACCCAGCCGCCTGCCTTGACCAGTTCTGCGTCGAAAGGATCGAGTTTAAACGGAATGCCGTCATGTTTGCCGCCGCCTTCGATTTCAAAACTGGATTTGTCCAGATTAACAGTAATAACAGCGTCAGAGCCTTTATATCTTTCAAAAAGCATTGAAATAGTTTCTTTCGGGAGCTCGATGGCCAGCATTCCGCCGTTGAACATATTCTGCCGGAATATGCGCGCGTAGCTTTCCGCTATGACCGTCGTTATGCCGTTCATTTCCAGCGCCCATGGAGCATGCTCGCGGGAAGAACCGCAGCCGAAGTTGGCCCTTGATATGACAACTTCTTTCCCGGCGATATCCTTCGCCGCATTAAAGCCTTCCAGCTTGAGGTCTTCCAGCAGGAAAGGCTTGAGAGCCTCTTTTGTGATTTCCGTCAGGTACTTTGCCGGGATGATCTCATCCGTATTGATGTCATTTTTATCTAAGAATAATACTTTTCCTTTAAAACTTTTCATATAATTCTCCTTATTTTTTGCTTAATTTACAGCAGAGGACATAAACAAGCCCGCCGATTACCGGCACAATAAACACTGTACCTGATAGAAATAACAGACGGTCGGCAAACCCTTCGTTTCCGATGTCCCTCCAAATGAATGTATGGGTTATTAATGCTGTTACGGCGGCCAGGATTGCCATCAGGAAACCCATCATCAGGGAAAAAACCAGCGGTTTTTCCGGTTTTCTAAAAAACACATAGATGATCGCCCCTATCTGGATGATGAGGGGAGTTAATACATACCGTGCGTTTAAAGGCACGCCGGTCCATTTCAAGATGAACAGTATGAGAAAGCAGATCAGGAAAACCGGTATTAACAGAAGCCATGTCCTTTTATTCAACATACCCATATTGTTTTCCTAATTATCCTTTAAACAGCGATGAATTGGTTATTTTTCCTTTGATCGCCGTCGCGGCCGCCGTGGCCGGGCTCATCAAATGCACCATTCCTCCCTTGCCCATTCGGCCGTAGAAGTTGCGGTTTGTCGTTGATGCGCAGGCTTCGCCTGCCGCCAGCACGCCGTTACTCATACCAAGGCATGCTCCGCATGTCGGGTTGGTAACGCAGAAGCCCGCATCGGCAAAGATGCCGATCAGCCCTTCCTTCAAGGCCGCCGTGAAGACCTTCGGCGTAGCCGGAGAAAGGATGGCTCTTACTGTGTCCGCAGTTTTTTTGCCTTTGACGATTTCAGCCGCGATCCGTAAATCCTCAATGCGGCCGTTTGTACAGCTCCCGATATAAACCTGGTCGACCGGAGTCCCTTCCATATCGCGGACGGTCTTGACCTGGTCGGGCTTATAACCGAATGTGACCATGGGTTCCAATTTACTTAAATCATACTCGATCACTTTTTCATACTTCGCGTCTTTATCGGATATCCATTTCGAGTATTCTTTTAACGCCGCTTCTTTTGATTTAAATTCATCCTTGATGAATTCCCAGAGATAATCAACTGTCGTCATGTCGGGATAGCAAACGCCGCTTGTTCCGCCGGCCTCAATCGCCATGTTGCAGAGAGTCATTCTCGATTCCATCGACATATCGTCCACAACCGGCCCTGTGAATTCCATCACATGGTCCGTCGCGCCGTTAACCGTGACCTGCGAAATGATGTACAGGATCACATCCTTGGCGTAAACACCCGGCTGAAGCTTTCCTTTTAAAACAAATTTGATCGTTTTCGGGCATTTAAAAGCGCAGACGCCTTTTAAAATCCCCACTTCAAGGTCAGTTGTACCGACCCCGGCCGCGAAGGCGCCGAATGCCCCATGCGTGCATGTATGCGAATCTCCCATAATGACGGTATAGCCGGGCCGTACAAAACCCTTTTCAGGGAACAGGGCATGGCAGACGCCGTTATGTCCGATATCAAAGAAATCCTTTATTTTATTCCGCCGCGCCCAGTCGCGCAGGATCTTTCCCTGTTCGGCTGTTTTCGAGTCCTTGGCCGGTGAGACATGGTCTATCACAGCTTTGATTTTATCCGGATCGAACACCCTGTCTTTTCCTCTCGCCATCAAGTCCGTGATGGCTATGGGAGTTGTGATCTCATGGCAGAAAACCACGTCCAGCTTTAATACAAAGCTGTCCTCAAAAGGTTTTTCCACCAGATGCGCATCAAAAATCTTTCCCGCAATCGTCTTGCCCATATTGTTCCTCCTAAGAATACCTGTCATTAACTTAATATTATTATTACAATTAAAACATTGCCTGGCGCCTGGGATTTCACCACAGAGATCACGGAGATTGATTTTTTAAATATTTATTTTACTTCTAATAATATTATCCTCAGACTGTGTGAAAAGTAAAAAAACGCTCCCTGAGTGTGTTCTCCCTGCTTTTACGCTTGTATCGAAGGGAGCATAATATAGGGTCCCATTTGATACAATTTGCCTTCGGCAAATCACACTTCGATAAACTCAGTGCAACGCTCAGGGAACGCTCTTTTCACACAGTCTGCCTGCGTCCTCCGTGGTGAATTAAAGTAACATTCAGGATATTCAGATAAGCTATCCTTAATTAACTAATAGTTAATATACTTAAGTATATATTAAGTTATTTTTATTGTATTGTCAACTTTTTTTGAAAAATTATTCCCATATACCTTCCGCCACCGGAACAACTTTCCCGCCGACAAATACATCTATTCCTTTCTCATTCCCGCCCGCTTTCAAGTGAAGCAGCGAGGGTCTGCCTATTTCATATCCCTGTTCGCAGCGTATGTTAATCACATCTTTATTAAAGTATCTGTTTTTCACAAGGTATCCCGCCAGACAGCCGTTTCCGCTGCCAGTCGCCGGATCTTCAGGAACACCGTAATAATCGACAAATACCCTCACGCTCAATGTGTTCTCACTATTTCGTGTTTCAAGGCAGAACACCAGAATTCCCTTGGCTTGTTTATCCCGAACAAAATCAAATAATTTGTCTTTATTTATTCTGCAATTTTTCAAAGCAGTGAGGTTTTTAAGCGGTACAATCCAGAACGGCAATCCTGTCGATACTTCCTGAATGGGAAACCGTCTATCAAAATTATTATCATCAAGGCCTAAAAACTCAGCTATTTTTTCAACTTCGGCTGTCGAAAAAAATTCCGGCGTGATCTGTTTCATCCATAAAAGGCCGTCCGGATTAAATTCTACAGGGATCTGCCCGGCTTTTAGATTAAGGACGACTTTTTTTATCTCTTTTTTTATGATTTCTTTCTGTATAACAAAAGCCGTCCCGAGGGCCGGATGGCCGGCAAAAGGGACTTCGGAGCCGGGAGTGAAAATCCTGACGTCATAGCCGCCGTTATTTTCCCTGTCCGACAGGATAAAAGCTGTTTCCGAGAAATTGATCTCGCGGGCAATCTTCTGCATTTCCTCATCCGAAAGGCCGCCGGCGTTTCTGAAAACAGCCAGCTGGTTCCCCTGGTATTTTCCCTCAGCGAAAACATCAATAAAATTATAAATAAGCTTACTCATATAAACTTCCTTATTGCGTTAAACTTTTCCTGTATCGATCCTTTCATATCATTTTTTCCTTTTGAAAATTTGATATACCCAGCCTGACAGGAATGGGACTATTATCGAATATGCCGGAAGGACCAGATATCTCAATAGAAAATCATGACTTATGATAAAATGCATGATGATGACCAATAAAGTAACTGTCAAGCCCAAAGTAAAGGCCAGAAGCCTGCTTAAGGCAAAGGAATTTTGAGGCTTCACAATAAAAAAGAAAGGAGTTATGATAATGAATAGAATTAAGAATGCCGTAAAAAACCTGAAAAATTCCGGTACAAATACTCTCTGATAGGTAATCAAAAAATATCCTGCGGCAAACAGGACCGCCAGTATCAGCCATTCATACCATTTCAAGCGTTGAAAAGTCATATATTTCTCCTTATAGAGACGCAATAAATCGCGTCATTATTAGTGAATATTATCCACAATTTTATTATAAACAAATTCTGTTTTCGGTACAGGAACCGCATACTTTTTTCCCATTATTATAACTGCTCCTCCGAATAAATCGCCTTCGTTCTTCCTACCGCGCGTTTCCACATCCCTCTGATAGGAAGTCCTTGTCTCAAAAGGAAAAGACCGGGCTTTTTCCAAAGTTTTTTCAATAATATCCGGGTCCAGTTTAATTCCCTTTTTATCGGCTATTAACTTAATCTCAAGAATGATGCTTTGAGTCAATAATTTAAGTTCAGGATCATTATAAACCCCGCCGATGGTCTTTCCGGAATATGCCGTCACAAGCCCGTAAGAGGTCACGAAGAGATACTTTTCCCAGATCGCCGGATAAGGGTCCGTCAGCCATTGATAATGAATACCGGCCTTATCCAATATTTCCTTCACATCCCCGGCCTGATAATTATTATGAAGCGGGTCCGTCCCGAACAAAATTCTCGCGTCTCCGCCTCTCTGCAATACAACACCGGGCTTTTCGATATGTGTGCCGACATAGACACATGCAGGCAGGATAATTCCTTTTTTTAAATCTTTCCTGATCCTTTCGACAATGTCCACACCGTTCAAAAGCGGAAGTATCACCGTCTTTTCATCAGCAGTTTTCTTTATTTCCCGGGCCGCGTTCTCAAGATCGTAGCTTTTAACGCAGAGAAGAACAATGTCCGGCTTCGGAAGCTTTTCAATCGATTCGGCCGCGCTTTCCGGCCGGCATTTAAAAGTCCCTTCGGAAGAATCCAGAATCAGGCCGTTCTCTTGTATTGCCTTGAGATGTTCCCCCCTGGCTATGAAATAAACATGGGCAGATTGTTCCCTGTCATTCTGAAAATAATAGGCCAGCTTCCCGCCGAAATAACCGCCGACCCCGCCGGTGCCGAAAACAACTATATTTTTCATGTACTTCCCTCTATTTTACAGCGTAAAAACCGGCCTGCATAACGGAATACCAGAATAGCTCAACCGTCCTGAAACCCGTATCATTGAGTAAATCCAGATGCTCTCTTACCGTAATGGGAAAATATTCCCTGTCAAACCGGACCATATGCGCTTCAACAGCGGAAACCGGCCTGCCTTTTTCAAGCTGGAAATTTTTCCACCGCTTCATTCCCAGATCAATCGAAGGGGATGATGAAGGCCGGATATTCTCAAAAGTGATAAATAATCCTTTTTCCTTTAACATAGAATAGCAGTTTTTCACCGCTCTTTTTCTTCCTTCCCGGTCAAAATAATGATGAGCCTGTACGGCCGTTATCACATCCGGCTTCTCTTTTTCCTTCCATTCAAGACTCTCCGAACCTGAAAGGGGCAGAAAATGAATCCTCTTATATCTCCTTTTGTCAATTTTCTCTTTCGCTTTTTCCAGCATGGCCGCCGAAGGGTCTGAAAGATAAAATTCGGTGCTGTGAAATTGGCCATAAGCCTGCATTATTAATGTGCCGGTGCCGCAGCCAGTATCCAGCCAAATTTCAGGTGATGGACAATATGCCTTGACTAATTCAATAGTTTCAGTATGAATTGCGTCATAATACGGGATTGTTTTTCTGATCTGTTCATCATATTCGGATGATACATGCGCCGTCGAATTATCCTTATCCATACCTTACTCCTTAACCGCGGTCAGATAAATCCTGTTGAAAATCAATTCCACATATCCGTCCGGTCCCGCCTGCTTTTGAAACTCTTCCCGGACAATATTTTTAAAATTCTCTTTATATTCCGGTGTTAAAGCGCAGGTATAATATTCCTGGTTTAAATAGCCCGCTATCGCTCCCGATGCAAATATGGTATAAACATCGCCGGGAGTACGATACGATATATCTTCATGGATTCTGGAATATTTTACTTTAAATCCGGCTTCCCTGAAGAGCCTGGAATAATCTTCCGCATCCTGCCGCATAAAGAAAGGGTTTGTCCAGCAGTAAAAGATTTCCTTTGTCTGAGGATCCGTTTTTATACGTTCAATCGCGTTCAAAAAATTCATGCAGTATTTTTTTCCGCCGGGTGCCTGAATTCCAGCTATCCCGTTTTTCCTGAGGGCCTGATAAAAATTCCGGACGCTTTTTAAAGGGTCCTTAAACCATTGAAAAGTGGAATTGCAGAAAATCACATCGAATTCATTCTTGAAATTAATGTCATCCGCTTCCATCCGGTAAAATTCAATCTCAGTATTATCATACTTTTTCTTCGCTTCACTGATCATTCCCTCCGACGGATCGATCCCGGCAACCCTGCCTTCAGTTAATTCCGATATCTTCTTTGTCAGATTCCCGGGCCCGCAGCCGGCATCCAGGACGTCATGATGCTTTTGAATGTTTAATAAAGAAAACAATGTGTCAGCCGCTCCTTTCTGGACAATGGATGTGTTTTCATATTTTGGCGAAATTGTTGTAAAATTGATATTTTCAGACATAATGAACCTCGTTTATAAAAAATCGGTTTGGGCGGTCTAAAAAAACTAAATTCTCACGCTAAGCCGCAAAGCACGCAAAGTATATAATAATATATTCCAAACAATTTACCTTTGCGGTCTTTGCGTCTCTGCGTGAGAAAAACCCCCAAAGGAATTTACTTACCGAAAATCATTTTCGGCGGCGTCATCACCCAGAAGGCCTTAATCGGTTTATTCCCCGTATTTTTTAAAACATGCGGCGAATCGGATGAAAAAGAAATGCTGTCGCCGGCTTTCAATTCGTACGATTTCGTGCCGATCTCGAACGCACCCTCGCCTTCGATGATCACGCCCAGCTCTTTGCCGATGTGGCCGTACTCATGGCTTCCCTTTTCACCGCCAGGCTTTATCTCCAGAAAATACGCCTCTATGCCATGCACTTCATCGGGCCCTGTCGTGCGGGACAACTGCTCGTATGTCATACCCTGCTGGACCGTTTTCTGCCTTTCGCCGGCGCGGACGATATTGACGATCCTGTCTTTCTTAAAATCGCTGAACAGGTACTCCAGGTCGATGTCCAGGATCTCTATTATGGAAAGGAGCGTGTCCATGGCAGGCGAAACGCGGTTGCGCTCGATCTGTGAGATCAGGCTTTCGCTCAGACCAGCTTTCAGGGCCACTTCCTTCATCGTGAGGTTTTTTCTTTCCCGTACCTCGCGGATCTTGTCGCCGAAGGGATATTTCATAATAACACTTCCTTTTTTTGTTGATTCATAATTTTAACATATAGTTAAGTATATACAGTATAATTTAAGTCGGAAACTTTGTCAAGAGGGCCCAACTCCATATAAACACATTTCGTTTTAATAAAATATATGAAATTATTTTTATTCAACTTAATAAAGCAATACTTTACTGCCAAGGCTGTTTTTTTAAAGAATATTTAATAATAAATGATAAGTATAATAACTAAAAAGTTGCCCAACAAATCGTCCGTTCCCGAGGCCATTTTCCTCTTGGCTATAATCTGTACATAAAATAACTCAATATCAAGTTGTGTTATCCGCTAACATAATAATAGAAGAGAGGCAAAACCGGCGCATAAAGCCACGCCCAGCACCACTTTGATTGCCCGTCCTCAAAGTGGTGCTGGGCAAGGACGGCGACATAAGAAGGCTATTTTAATAAGGGATCATTTTTTAAAAACCAGATGACACACATCTATACGATTCGACTGCTTAGTATGAAAATGGCCAAAATTATAAAATATCCAGTATTTCCAATAAACTGCTTATCGTTCTGTCCGGTCGTATTGTCTCATCCTCCGCCTTATTATCCCTGTTAATCCATACGGATGCGATGCCGGCGTTTTTAGCTCCGGCTATGTCTGTTTTGAGAGAGTCGCCGGTCATTATGCATTCTTCTTTATTAACATTAAATCGTTTCATTGCTTCTATAAAAATAGCGCCTTCCGGTTTGCCGACACCCAGTTCCCCTGAAATGATGATGTGCTTGAAAAAAGGGCCGATTCCGCTCCCCCGGATTTTTTCATACTGAAGGTCAGGGACCCCGTTCGATATGATGCCCAAGGGATATTTTTTTGATAAGGCTTCCATGACCTGTATTGTTTCGGGAAATGTTTTGTGCAGTTTTCTCCTTTCAGCCGGGAAAGTCTCGGCCAGAAGTTCTGCCAGTTCACCGTCCTGTATATTAAATTCCTGAAGCGCGTTCTTCCATGAATGAAATCGGTAAAGCGGGGAGAGAAGACCTAATTTTTTTATATTCTCATCTTCGTCCGCAAAATTTGCCCAGAGCGCTTCCCATGAACTGATGCCGATTTTCATGGCATAAGGGTAGGTTTCCATCTGGTACCATATTTCGCGGGCTTTTTTCCTGACGGCCTGATGCAGGTCTCCGGATTTGATGCCGTACTTTTCCTGCGCGATAAGGCCGGTTTTGATAAAAGCCTCTTCGGCCGCGGCGAGTTCGACGATCAGCGTATCGTCGAGATCAAAAAAGACGGCTTTGTACTGCATTATCAGGTCTCTTTTATTTGTTTGAAATGTTTCTATTTGTCATGCTTTGTATCAATTCGCTGTAATTATTCCCGATATACACGGCGCCGTTATAAATGGCGACGATCTTGACCAACTGGGGCATGCTCATCTGTTCCGACTCCAGAAAAATCGGTTTGATGTAAAAAATATCCCTGCCTATCGGAATAAATTTAACATATCCTTTGAATATTTTTGAGCCCTTCTGGCTCCAGAGCGTAAAGAAGCTGGACATCCGGTCGTCCTGATTGATTTTTGATTCGATCTGCATCGGACCGAAGGAAGCAAAGGAAATATCAGGATAATAGAGGGAGATTTTCAGGCCCTGTGAATAATACCCCACTATCCAGCCCGATAAATTTTCCCTGCCCCGCGGTGTGAAAGGCTCCACGACTGAAAAATGCGTTGATATATTCGAAAGTATGCCGGTTTTGTTTGTTTCAAATGACGAAAGCATATAGAAAGGCTCAAAATTGGTTACTTTATCGCCGTAAATCTGCCTTGGGATTTCCCAGACATTATCGCCGTTATAAAAGCTGTCTTCATTGTCCGTATGGTAGCGGCAGAGCACGGCCGACTGGATTTTCATGAGGTTGTAAGGATAGCGGAAATGGGCTTCAATACCGGCGGGGAAATCAGTTTGAAATACTCCCGGGAACAGAGTGCGGTAAGTTTCCGCGATGGGATCAGATTTATCGATAATATAATAGGCGGCATCGCCGGTATAAGCGTCGACGGTTACCTTGACAGAATTCCTGATATAGTTGATCCTGCCGAAAGAAGTGTCAAATCTCTCAGCCAGCGGGAAACGGCGGGAGGTGGTGTACGCGTCAATGATCCAGATGAGCTTTCCGTTTAAAATGACGGGATAGGGATCGGGGTCGTATTCAAGATAGGGGAAGATCATTTTGACCCGCTCAAGAATATTCCTGTAATATATGATCCTGGAGTCTTTTGTCAGGTACTGGCTGAGGAGGATGTTTTTTTCCTTGAAAGACATGCTGTACAATAGTTTGTTAAGTAAATTTCCGACCGGGACGCCGCGCTCCAGAAGATAGCGGTTCGTTATCCTGTTTGTTTCCGTCGTGTATTCAAATTCATCCGCTTTTGTATGAATAATGATATAATGGCCTGTCATCTCGCCGAAATAGATCTGAGGAAAGTCCAGGGCCAGGTTTGAAAAAACAGGGCTCTGGTCGAGGCCGCCGAGCCAGTAAACCGGACTTCCTTCCTTATCGACCAGATGGGAGGGTGAAAGAACAGCCCCATGCCCATGCGTGTACCGCAGGTGAATATTGTCCCAATTCATAGCTTCAGGAGAGAGATTGGAAATATTGAGCTCCCTGGCGGACAGGACAACCTGCGTCAGATTTGTCCGCGAGGGGGAAGTTTCAAAAGGATAGGCGTCGACATCGACATCCGCGAAATCGAAATAGGTTTTGAGCGTCTGCATCTGGTCGATGACTTTTTTATACGGGTCTGTATCCCAGATACGGAGTGAATTGACAACGGTTTCAAAGCCCTTTGCCGGGTTTTCGTAATCAGGATAATAAAGGGGCGTAAAATTGAGGGCAAAAGCGTTCCGGGTCGCTTCGATCCTGTTTTTAATGAAAGGCTTCTGCAGCATGAGTTCATTGGGCTTTACGAAAAAATTCTCCATGATGATGGGATAGAGCCCGGTCAGTCCGAAATATAGAGTAACAATTATCCCGGCGGAAAAGAGCAGAACTCTGAAACGGATGCCTTTGAAGGATTTTATTATGAGAAAGAAGATGGCGGCAATACAAATTCCTATCCAGATGATAGCGCCCAGCAGAAGTCCGTAAAAAGAGGAATAACTTATCCCCAGTTTCGGGCTGGGCTGGCTGACCAGATTTTCCAGAAGGGAAAGAAAAAAATAGAAAAGCCAGACGAACGCTGTTATGAGGAATAATAACATGGTTGAAAAATGAAAATGGATTTTACCGTCTTTTACTAATGTCTTTTTCTTTCTATGATAATAAATAATATCAAAAAACATGATAAAAGAGACTAATAAAGAGGCCATTAAAACAATTACTTTGACAAGGGGAAGCAGGCTCATATAAAAGTAGGCGCTGAGGCGGAAAAACGGGTCGGAATAGGAAGCGGTTTGAATAAAAGGATTAACCATCAGGAGATCACGGTTCAAAAGGCCGTAAACGCCGTTCAGTATGGATAAAGCACAGATAAGGATATTTAAGATCAGACTTTTTTTGATCTGCCGGAAGATGTAAAACCAGCAGAATAGAATTATAAAAGACAGAATGACCGGTATTACAAAAGATAAAGCCTGGAGCATGAAAACTTTTGCAATGACGGCGGAAAAACCGGCGTTTTTAAGCCATATCCAGTCCGTAATCCACCGGCAAAAAAAGAAATACACGGCGGCAAAAATAAGTATAATAATGATCAGGATTAATATAATATATTTTAAAACCTTTTTCATTCACAGCTCTTTTTTTAGATTAATAATAGAAATAAACTCTTTTATTTTTCCCGGTATTTTTCCGGGATAATGATGGATTTTTCAGTAACGATCATATCAACAGGGTAGTCGTTTTCAGTATGGGGAATGTCTTCGGCGATCTGAAAGTCAAAGCAGATGCCGATAATTTTATTTATCCGGGTTTTCTTTAAAAAACGGTCAAAATAGCCTTTCCCGTAACCGATACGGTTTCCATCCCTGCCGAAAACGACGCCGGGGATCAAAGCCAGTTCAATCGATTTAAAATAAGGCTTTGTGGCCGGTTCGGGAATATTATAGGCGCCGGGCTTAAAGTCAAAATAGAGGTCTTCGACAATACGGGGCACGACATCCTTTTTTTCGACTAAAGAAGGGAATAAAATCATCTTTTTTTGAAGAAAGAGATCTTTTGCCAGCGGCAGGAGGTCCACTTCATTCATGATCGGAATATAAAAAAGAATGGATTTTACTTCCGGTCCTATTAATTTTCCGAGATTACCGATTAATTTTTCGGATCTATTCTCAACACTGTCTTTTGACAGCGCTTTTCTCAAGTCAAGGTATCTCTTGCGGAGCCCTTTCTTTTTTTTAAAAATCTCTTCGGAATTTATCTGCATTTTTTCCTCACTCGGACTCAGATATTTTTTTGTATTCCATGATTTTATCCCGGATGAGGGCGGCTTTCTCATAATTTTCTTCATTGATCGCGGATTCAAGCTCTTCTTTTAATTCCAGCAGGGAATGGTTCTGTCCTATAAATAAACGGGGGTTTTTACGGGTTTCCAGGGGCAGTTCTTCCCATTTTTGACCCTCGGGGCCGGAATCTGAATGAGAATTAATTATCTGCAGTATTTCCCTGACAGCCGGATCTTCTTCAATTTTTTTAAGAATTTCCTCGGAAACATAAATCGGGGCATTGGCGCGCAGCGTGAGGGCAAGGCCGTCCGAAGGCCTGATCGGGTATACGCTTGTCCCGGCGCTGTTTTTAATACTGAGCTCTGAAAAGAAGATGCCGTCGTTCAGTTTGTTTATGACCATTTTTTCCAGAATAAAGGAATTATCCTCTATGAATTGAAATAACAGATCGCTTAAAAACGGCCTGTCAGGGATTATTTTTTCAAGAGCCATCAGGATGTTGCTGGCTTCAAATGAACCGATCAGCATCGGAAGAAAACGGCTTTTATAGCCGTTTTCTTTGAGTAAAATAAGAAAGTCGCTGCCGTTCATATAAATATTGTAAAAAGATAGATCAGAAAAATTCATATGAAAATCCCTATTTATTTGTTTTACCCTTATTATCCTTAATTTCATTAGTGCTGTTTTCATCTTCAGTACTCTGTCCCGTGGCGTTGAGTTTTTTTACAATTTCATTGATATAGGACCTGAGATTCTGCGGGGCCCTTTCTTTTAAAGAATAGAGGACATTGATCGAATCCTTTGAATTATGGGCCGCGATGGAGTCGACCAGGGTTTTAACCACCCTGTAGTCGGATCTGTTGTCTATTAATTCCGAATATTGGTGTAGATATTCCAGTGCGACTTTTGACATCGAAAGGTCGCCCAGGGCCTGTAAAATACATATCTCGCTGATTTTATCCGGAGTTTCTCTTAATAATTTTGACAGCATAATGGCGTCTGTCGCGTCGCCGATCTTGCCCAGTACCATGACCCCCATATTAAAGAGATGGGTGTATTCCGATCTCTGTTCGGGCTTTCCCTGGTTTGCGATTGGATTGGATTCGCCGACTATTTCCTCAACCTTTTTTCTGGCCGCCACTATTTTAAGCTGACCAACCCTTTTCAGCGCGGAGAAAACAACATCTGTTTCCTTGTCGTTTAATGAAGCTGTGATAGTATTGACATCGGTCATTTCCTTGAACATGGCGTCATATTTACTCTTATAAGGGTATTCGGAAATATCATAAGAATAACCCTTCAATGCTAAAACAAAAAGCGTCAGCAATATGAACTGGAAGAATCTCACCATACTAAACCTCCTCAAAGTGTTTTTGGCAAGTATTTTATAGATAGCGGTAATAAACTCATTGTGTTATTGTATCGTTATTCTGCTCAAAATCAAGATGTATATATATCGGTTTTTCTATTATTAATCCAAAGCTGCTTAAATCCCCGTCTGTCAGAAGGAAATATGCCGCGCTGCTGAAACAATAAGCTTCTTCAACGGATTCGATGACTTTTTTCCCGTTTGTCAGCCGTTCCCCGTCTATTTTCTTGTCAAACACAATGACTGCGTCGGGATTTTCTATTATTTTACGGTGAGTCTGATAATCGGAAAGCAGGAACAGGAGTTTTTGAGAAAATTCCTCAAAAAATTCCTTCGCGTCTTTGCGCATGGTGCGTGAAACCTGGCTTCTCTGGAGAGAGTACTGGTTAGAACGGGAGCTTCTTTCCTGTAAAGATACGAAAGAATCGTTTTCCAGTTTTTTTATTTCCTTGATGATTTTAAGATATTCATTTACCCTTTCCAGCATGTTATTGAGCTTATAGTATGTATCGGAAAGCTCCCTCTTCATGTCGCTCCTTTTCCCTTCAAGAAAACCGATGTTGAGCTCAACCTTATTGGATGTAAAGATGTATGAGAACTCCTTGTCGAAAAAATCAATCAGACAATAGGTGACAAAAACCCTGTCCTTAATGGAAAACAGGGAACGGATGTCTTTCTGTTCCGTATAGCCGTTTAATATATCATTTAATTTAAGGTTTTTTTCTATAATTCTGAGGCCTTTTTTGATCGGATCGTTATCATCCATTTGAATAAAACCCGGAGGCTGGGATTCGCCGCTTGCGGATAGAAGCGACCGCTCGGCGTCTTTCGATTTATCACCATCTTTTTTAGCGGCGGCCGCCAGTTCCTCTTTCCATTTATTGGTATAATACCCGATCACATCCTCATCATAAAACTTAAGAAAATCCTTGAAGCTTTCTTCTTTTACCAAAGCGTCGGTTTTATAATACCAGTCGATAACGGTAAATAATCTCGGATATAATTTTAAAAAAACAAAATCGATAAAAGAATAGATTTTTTTTAAATTGTCATAGGTAATGGAAGGGTCGAACCTCCGTATGTTTTTTTCGGCAATGAGGGCCTTTTCGACAGCCGTTTTAAGATAAACATAATACGGCTGGATGACCAGTATGGATTTGAAGATCTGTATCAGGAGGGGCTTTATTTCCTTGACCAGCTGGAGGGAATGCCTGAGAATGCTGAGTTTGTCAAAGAGCTCATTTGTGTAAAGATTATCAAAACGGTATATGAGCTCGTAATTATAGGGAAAAATGGTATCCATAAAAAAAGATTTCTTAATTTCATTGGCGACTAATTTATCCTGATAAAGTATGGACGCCAGAATCATACGCGAATTCAAGAGGACATTCTGGTATTGATTGAGGACAAGATCGCGGAAAGAGTTTTTAAAGCTGTCGCCGTTAAAAGAAAGTATCCCGCTGAAAACACAGCCGAGCCTGGCTGAAAATCTTTCTATCCATTTATTGATCGGATTGTCTTTCGGGTCTATGATATTGAAAGTTTCCCTTCTTTTCCTTTTCCATTCGGGCGGCGGGATATCTTTATGATGTCTTCTGGCTTTAAGAACCTGGTTTTTCTCCGGGTGCTCTCTGGAGAAATCGCTTTTAGAATGGGATTTTTTACTCTTTTTATTGATATCGACAACCTGGCCGCCCGCCTGTACGAATTTATTGAACATATCCTTTTTTATATTATCTTCCAGTGAATCCAAACGGAGCTTTTCCCTTATTTCGTCAAGCTTATCTTTCTGCATAAAAATCTCCTAACCACTCAAAAAGAGACCTGCTGGAAGAGACATTGATCTCTTTAAAACCCGGCGTATTGACGGCAAAATCATAATTATCGTAAGAGAGTATGTCAAATACGAGCCTGTCATTATTCATCTGAATTATCAATCTTTTCGGCCTTCCATCATCAAATCTTTTAGCTATTTCTATTTTAATGCTTTGTTCAAAATATGTAAATATAATTTGCTTTATTCTATTATTTTCTTTAACAACATCCCGGACCCAGTTATCCTTCCCGATTTTGTGAAATTCCGGAGTCAGCAGGCTGTAAAGATAGTGTGATGTAATGAGGGAGAAAGCCGGATCGTCCCTGTTATAAATTGTCCGGCTTTCCGGCAATATGACCGAATTTTTACCGCCGGCTTCAGCCAGAAGGTCAAACAGATGGTTATTCAGTATGTTGTCGTAAATCCTGAGCTTGAAAACATTGTCCATGATCAGGACCGCGTCGCCGGCGCCGTTAAGGTTCCGGTCTTCTGTTATTAAAAAAATAAAAAAATGAAAGGAAAGAAGATTGGGCGTATTGCTTTTTACCAGCCCTTGTTTTGAACAGTTCAGGTTTATAGAGGCGATCAAAATCATGATAAGCAGGAACAGCGCTTTTTTCATAATCTATCCCGTAATAGAAGCTTTGCTGAAAAGGATGTGAGGGGCGTAAAGAGAACCTTTTTTATGGACTTTACTTTCGATTGACCGAATGGATGTGAGCAGGTCATAAATATTGCCGGTCAGCATGACATCTTTGACGCGGCCTTTTATTTTCCCTTTTTCAATCAGGTAACCCAGCTCGACATTAACGGAAAAATCGCCGGCCACGATATTGCTCATACCGCCGCCCAGGAATTCATAGACCAGAAGCCCGTACTGGACCGATTCAATCATTTCTTCAAGGCTGGATTTGCCGCTTGAGACCATCAGATTGGAGAAGGAAGGGGAAGGCAGAGAACTGGTGTTTCTTGAGCCATGGCCAGTGCTTTTTTTATTCAATCTCCTGGCTGTTGTCAGGTCGTAAATAAAGTTCCTGAAAACCCCGTTTTCAATTACCGGGAGCGACTGCGGAATGATCCCTTCATCATCAAAAGGATAGCTGCCGATGCCGTTTTCAAGGAGCGGGTTATCTATAAGAGTGAATGCCGGATCGGCGATCTTTTTATCCAGTTTTTCTGAAAGAACGGAAATGCCCTTGTAAAGGGTCTTGGCATTTGCCGCTATTTCAATGCCTTCAAGAAGCAGGCCGAGCGCCTCCGGGGTAAATATAACAGGGTAATAGCCCGTATTCATGCCGACTTTTTTTAACGCGTTTTTGTAGCGCCATTCGATATTACCGCAGATTGCGTCGATATCTATATCCGAAGAATAGGAAGCGTCGCCGTCGCTTACAGAGAGAAGCCCGCCTCCTTCCTCAACACGCAGCATATTGGCCGAAACGCCGTAATAGGTTTCCTCGTAGCTGCCCCAGAATCCGCTGGTATTCGCCAGATAATTCCGGGAATAGGAAGTTGATACGCCGGCGTTAATTTTCGCTTCTTTATCAATTTCTTTAAGCCTTTTTATTATTTCCTCTCCTGTGGCGACAGCCTTTTCCTTCCGGTAATTTTTAATATCGGGATAATAAGTTTTCAGGATTGGATAATCAGAACTGGATGGAAGGTCTAAATCGATTTCATCGCCGAGTGCGGCGCTTTCCAGCGCATTTTTAATAAGAATATCCCTGTCCTGAAGCGAATTGATGAAAGAATTTCCGACCCTTCCGTTGCTGAAGGCCCTGAGCCCGATGCTGAAACGGCTGATATCCTCAATTGTTTTTAATTGGTCCATCTCAAATTCGACAGGAGTATTTTCCGAATAAACGGCAAGTACATCGCCTTTCGGAATCCCGGCGCAGATGCTTTTAACAGTTGCTTCCAATTCTGAAAAGTCCATTATATCTCCTCGCTTGTTTAATATACGCCATAATATATGGCCCTGCTGAAAAAATTCAAACACAAGCATAGGGGATATTCCGGCAAATTTTCAACCGCACAAGGAAAAAGATTAAGAAATCAAAGGCCATGTCGGCGGCAGCCTTCGATTTATCAGCCAAATAGCCCCGATATCTCTTGAAATTAATCCCGATTCCCCTTAAAAGCATGCGGGTTTTGACTTTTACCAGACCACGGAACAAAATCCTGCCGCTCAAATACTTTGGTTTCAATAAACTCATCAATCCTTCTACGGCAGGGCGTAGTCCCATCAGAAATTTTCCTGCATCCATACATATCAATTCCAAAAATTCATCCATCCATTCCCTTTTGGCGTCTATTACCAGCCGACTTTGCTTCTTGCCGACACAGGCCAGACAATTTTCTTTCTTATCGCAGGCGGCACATTTTTTTACATCAAAATTCAATACCACGGAACCATCTTCATTTTCAATAATGCTATTCGGGATTTCTCCCGCCGGACACATCCCATATTTGCCGGTTTTTGGGTCTGTATACTCAGAAAGTTTCGCTTTGTTTTTTATCCCTTCCAGATCGACGCCGCGTATCGCGCTCATTACCAGTTGAACGTCTTCGCCGCTCTCATTCCGAAGGTCTTCAGAATTATAACCGCCATCGCTTATCGCTGTTTCAATATTCGTTTCCTTTTTTAAATTAGATAGTTGCCTGCGGAATAAATCCCCATCGTCAGCATTATTTGATGCGGTTTCTATGCTGGTAATCACCTGCATCGGATTTTGAGGGTCACAGGTTTCAACCGCGTTCACCTTATACCCGACATACTGTTTTCCCCGCTTCTCCCGGTAGGTCGCGTCTTCGTCCACCGGCGACTGCATCGATGAGGCTTTGATTTCCCGCGGCAGCTTCAGCGTCACCTTGCCTTCTTTTTCTATCCGGCATTGTTCCCGCAAAAGTCTCATTGCCTGCCGGAAACTCTTTTGTTTCCTGACTTTATTGTGAAACACGTTCTCTGTAATCAGCCCGAATATTTCCTCGCCAATTTCCACCGTTTTCGATTCGTAATTCTCCTTTTTCAGTCGATAACTGAATCCGTCCTCATTTTGTTTTAGAAAATCCTTACATCTTTCACTTAAGGAAAATCCAGCATTGGAAACATCTTCCGCCATATTGGACAACACTTTATGAAACAGCATAACCCGATTCAGCCGCTTGATATTGGCCCCAATCATTACAGAATCTGTCCTCTGCAGTCCGGTTTTGATCCCGACCTCTCCAATTAAAAGATCCCGAAACTCATCAAATATAACGTCAAAAAGCCCGTCCTGATTCTCCGCCACAGCGGCACGAAAATAGTATAACGTCCTGATCGACATCTGCTGCGCGTTGATGTCTTCCAATCCCAGCGCGTATCGAAACGATAAATCATATCGATACCGCTCAAACAACTGTTCATCGGTCAGAGAGAATAGCTCTTTCATGATTTCCAGCCCGGCTAATATGTTGACCGGGAAATTACTCCTACCAAGTTTTGGGTCATATAGTGGAGCAAACTTCCGCTCATTTATTTTTGAGAAAACTTTCTGGTAAAAAAGCCCGGCCCAGCTTTCATTTAAACTTTCTCTCATTTCCTGGTTCATTTCATATCTTACCGGATATAAATCCTGTTCTATATGTCTCTGATTCAGCTTGAACATTTTGACCTCTCTCTGATTCATGTGCATATATTATAACGAGTTATGCAACTTTTGTACATGAATCGGTAGGATTGTTTTTGCAGTAGGGCCATAAATATTTCATTTATAATATAATTTTAAAGCGAATAAACTCGAGTTGACAATTAACCTCTAATCAGAGCCACTTTACCTGTTCTTGCCATTTCTTTTATACCATATACTTTAAGAAGATCAATTACAGCGTCAATTTTCTGTGAATCACCCGTTACTTCAACTGTAAGAGCTTCATGTGAAATATCCACAACTCTCCCTTTAAATACATCCGCTATTTCAATGATTTCCCTTCTTTTTGCAGAATCAACAACCACTTTAATCAAAGCGAGTTCCCTGGAAATATGCCCCTGTTCCGTAAGGTCTTTAACCTTTATCACATCAATAAGTTTATTTAATTGCTTCTTAACCTGGTCAATAACGCGCTCATCCCCGTCCACAACAATAGTCATAATGGAAACAGTCGGATCTTCAGTTTCCGCCACAGCAAGGCTGGAAATATTAAAACCCCTTGCTGAAAATAAACCCGCCACCCTGGCTAAAACCCCGAAATGGTTTTCTACCAGTACAGAAAGAGTATATTTAATCATGCCAAACCTCCAATCATCTGGGTCAGGCTTGCGCCAGGAGGCACCATAGGATAAACATTTTCTTCTTTACTGATTATCACATCGAGTAAAGCCGGGCCGTCATAAGCTATCATTTCTTTTAACGCAGGCACCAGTTCGCCGGGTTTTGAAACTCTCCTTCCCCAAAATCCGTAAGCTTCAGCCACTTTGACAAAGTCGGGATAATATTTCCCGGTCGATTTATTGTGATCATGCTTTTCAAGTAAAACGGCAGAATAGCGTTTTTTATAAAATAATTCCTGCCATTGCCTGACCATTCCCAGATAAGCATTGTCCATAATGACAATTTTTATATTTATATCATTGCTGATAGCCGTTGCTAATTCCTGAATATTCATCTGTATTGAACCGTCGCCGGCAATATTAAAAACGAGTTTATCCTTTTTGCCGACTTTCGCTCCGATTGAAGCCGGCAGACCGTATCCCATTGTACCCAGACCGCCTGAAGTAAGCAGTGTCCTGGGATGCTTAAAATCAAAATATTGAGCTACCCACATCTGGTGCTGCCCCACTTCTGTCGCTATAATGGCTTCACCTTTTGTCAAATCGCTGATTTTTTGAATAACAAACTGCGGTTTTATCTCATCATCGCTTCCCAGATATCCCAGCGGATTATCTTTTTTCCAATCTGCAATCTGCTTTGTCCACTCCCCGATATTCAAGGGTTTTACTTCTTTTATCATCTCTTTTAACACGGCTTTTACATCCCCAACAATAGGCACATCAACAACGACAGTTTTACTGATAGAAGTCGGGTCAATATCAATATGTATGATATGAGCATTCCTTGCGAATTCATCAATTTTTCCGGTCACACGGTCATCAAACCGGGCGCCAATCGCAATGATCAGATCTGAATTATGGACTGCGTAATTCGCATACATGGTCCCATGCATACCCAGCATACCCAGATAAAGCGGATCATTTATATCGGCAGGATAAGCTCCCAGGCCCATTAACGTACTGGTGCATGGTATCCCGGTCTGCTTCACAAAATCGATCAATTCTTTTGAAGCATTGCTCAGAATCACTCCGCCGCCGAAGTAAATCAAAGGCTTTTTAACGGAATCCATCAAGGTTAATGCTTTTTTAATCTGGCCTTTATGGACCTTGACATTAGGATTATAACTCCGGAGATCTAATTTTTCCGGATATTCAAATTCCGTCTTGCTTGTAAATACATCCTTCGGCAGGTCAATCAGCACCGGGCCGGGTCTTCCTGTGCTTGCGACATAAAATGCTTCTTTAACTATCCGGGCCAGATCTTTCACATCTTTTACAAGATAATTATGCTTTGTGATGGGCCGTGTTATGCCCGTGATATCCGCTTCCTGAAAAGCATCGCTGCCGATCATAGAAGTGACAACCTGCCCGGTCAATGCAATCATAGGTATGGAATCCATATAAGCAGTCGCGATGCCTGTTACCAGGTTTGTCGCCCCTGGTCCGCTTGTGGCAAGGCAAACCCCGACTTTCCCTGTTGCTCTCGCATATCCGTCCGCCATATGCGCGGCTCCCTGCTCATGCCGGACATGGATCAGATTTATATCCTTTTCATCATATAATTCATCAAATAATGGTATGACTACACCGCCGGGGTAACCAAAGATCGTATCAACGCCTTCCTTTTTCAAGCTTTCAATTAAAATCCTCGCACCATTTAAGACCACTGCCGACCTCCTTAAAAATAACCGGAGATATATTAAATAATAAAATAAAGATTGTGTCAAACTTTAATTCATACCATCCGGAACCTGAAGTTTATAATCCATTATTGATTAGAATAATAATAGAAGAGAAGCTGACCAACCGATATGCCGCTGTCATCAATCGGAATATTTCTCGGCATAAAGAGCTTAAAGCCTTTTTTGTCGAGTTCCTGATAAATAATCGTTAAAAAATGAGGATGCTTAAAATATTCCCCGGCTAACACAACCTTTTTCTCCTTATGTTTTTTAGAAATCTTTTCAATAAGCTGTGCTGTCGCTTGTGAAATTGATAATATAACATTACTGATAAGCTGCTGTGCTTCAACCTTAGCCAATATCTCTGAAATCACTACTTTAAACAGCTGATAAGTATCCACTAAATATTTTCCGTCTTCTTCTATTATTGGGATATCATACGCTTTTCCCGTAAGTTTTTCAACAATTGACTGATCCATCATATTTTCAAAGTATTCAAAATCATACGTCGCTTCTTCATAAAAAATGATTTCTCCCAAAGCAGCGATAATATGGTGCATACTCGATGAAAGCGAATAGCTGATATTTCCCTGATTGATCGCATCAAAAATATAACTGTAATTCGGATTATCCTTGATATGCTTGATGAGAGGCAGCTTTATCGATTCCAGATCGGTTTTAGTAACTTCCTTCAAAACAGCTAAAGCAATCCTCCAGGGCTCAATATTCGCAATATCCCCGCCGGGAAGCGGAAGAGGTTTCCATCCACCCGCTATTTCCAGGCTTCCAAGGCTTCCATAAAGAACTTCACTGCCCCGGATCTGATCACTGTCATCATAGCTGATGCTGTCATATACTATTCCAATGCTTTTTTCTTTTAATAAATCATTATCATAGAGAACGTTAGCCATATGAGAAAAAATATGATTGACGCTATTAACAACCGGAAACCTTCTTGTATAATCCGATATCATAGAATAATTATTATAATCTTTCAGTATTGTAATGTTCTTAAACTTGCCATGCCCTATGATTGAGTTTACCATTATATCCATGGCATCTATTTCATAGAGGTTATCCAATTCACCAAAATTAGGCGATATGGTTATCTGGTTGTCTTCAAGATAGGATATAGTAAAATCTTTTTCATATCCAAGTGATAAATACTGCTTTTTCTGATCTTTTTGATCAATTTCAATGCCATAATAAGAAAAAGGTGAATACGAAACCGGGATCAATTGATTCATACAATAAATATTAAAAGTAGGGCAAAAATCACCCGTTATTTCAAAAACTTCTTTTTTCCCCGACAGTTCTTCTGATAAAATAAGATAATCAATATTATTATTTTCACTTTTTATTACGGGAAAAACGTTTTCTTCAAAAAATTTCTTTAAAGCTTCTGTTGCGCACAAACAAACATAAAAAAACCCTCCCTTTTTTGTTATATTACTCATTCCGATTTTAGTAGGAGATGCAAAAAACGCCATGAACTTTTTTGTTATCGCCTGCGGACTTACTTCAAAATATTTGGTCAGAGTCTTCTCATCAAAAAATAAAATTGTGTTTCGTTCTGCATTTCTGCTCTTTGATATATCAAGAAGAACGGTAAAGATCCTTCCGGAGGGAAATTTGAGAAATATCGGCTTCATTATAACCTCGCTCATATATTTTAATAGCTATTTTATTTAAATCAAGATTTAACATAATAAAACTTTCTATAAGGAAACATTTTTCTATATATGGTTTAATACAATGATCTTCTTAGTTCGTTTTTATTTTTATTATTAATAAATCATTTTTTGGATTTATATCATATCCTTTTGAATAGAATTTTTTTGCTTCTTCTTTATTGCCCATTTTCTCATAGATCATGCCTATGTGGTAATAAATTTCATCCAGTCCTTCCTGGCTCCTTTCCTGTGAAATCTGATATAAGATCTGATTAAATATTTCAAATGATTTGTTATAATCCTCTTTTTGGAAATAAATCCAGCCGAGGGTATCCAGATAGGCGAAATTTTCGGGATGCGATAAAAGTGAAAGATTGACAAGGCGGAGCGCCTCATCCAGTTTTGTTTTTTCAATAGCGTATATATAAGCAAGAAGATTATTCATTTCTGCGCTGTGCTCATCATACTTAATACCATTCTCCAGGTATTCCATTGCCTTTTTTGTATTCTTCATTTCAAAATAGCTTGTTCCCAGAAAGAAATACAGCTTCGCTTCCTTTCCGTCCGCTTTTAACGCTTCTTCAAAATCCCGGATTGCTTCAGTATACCTTTTGTTTTCAAAATGGATCAAACCGGAATAAAAATAAACCTGAAAAAGATCGCTTTTCTTGCCGGCATCTTCTTTTGCCTTTTTCAGCATTTGCCCGGCCATTTCCATATTATTAATTCTGTAATACATGTCTGAGATTCTAATCAATGCCTGTATTTTAAACTCATCGCTGGCGGGATGCTGAAGATATTTATTATAGAATATAATTGCATTTGTATAATCGTTCTTATCATCATAAAGCGAACCGATCAGCCAGTATACAGACGGAATGGAATTTGTATTATCCTGCAGTATTTTAAAATACTGTATTGCCATATCGATTCTACCGGCTTCCTTCGCTTTATTCCCGATAAAAAAAGCCTGCTGAGTGGCCTTGATATGGTCTCCTATCGCTTCATAGTTTAAATAGTAAAGATAGAGTGAATAAAAATCAACTACCTTTTTTTCTGCAATAGAACGGTCCAATTCTTTAACGGAATTGTCATACTCTTTTTTTAAATAATAATCAATCGACTGAAGAAAGGCGGACCTGTCCTTGTTTTCATTAATAATATTCGTAAGTTCGGCGGACTTTTTCATAAATAAAACCCCGCCGTACAAATCGATCACATCTTCACTTCTATAAAAATCCGGAATGAGCTCAAAGTTTTCAATTGCCTTATCATATTCCAGAATGTTTGCATAGGTAAAAGCTATTGCTTTTATCAGGTCGTAATCTTTAGAATATATATCTTTGGCTTTTTCCAGGTATTGTATCGCGTATTGAAAATCCTGTTCCATCAGCGCTATTATTCCCAGAGTATAATAAGCCCGGTATGCCGCCATTAATTCAAATTCCTTATTGGTTATTGGCGCCGCTATGACTTTCTGCAGATAATATGCCGCCTGCCCGTACCGTTTATTGACATAGTAATAATCGCCGAGGTAATAATTGGCGAAAATATCCATTTCGTCAATTTCAAGTATTTTTTGCAGGGCATTCACATATTCCACAACCAGGCCCTGATTTCTGGCCGAATCGGTGTAATAATACAGTATTTTTTTATCATTTGTATAAATGCTAATAGCTTCTTTGATATAATTCATCTCATCTTTGTATAAATCTTTTACCAAATTATTGCCGGAGGATAATGTCCCGATTTTTGAAGTATAGGCTTCCAGAAGCGAATAATAGACATACTTATCCTTAACCTGATGAGATATCAGATATTGATACTTTTTTATTGCTTCATCATATTTACCTTCTGAAGAAAGCTGTACAGCTTCGGCAAAGATCATCTCTGTTTCATTTGAGCGCTTATCTTCATCAGATTCTGAAAAAGCCAGAGTATTTATGATAATGAGAGATATTAATACAAAAAATGTTCTTTTCATGATTAACCTCTGAAACCAAGAATAGTCAGTATAAAATACGCCAGATTTGTAAAAAGATAACCGGCCGGTTTAAAAATAAACTGGCCTATCGGCGTTGTAAAAAGCAGGAATAAAATACCTAAAAAAGCCTTTTCCCTTCCCCTGACAATATTGGTAATTTTTTCAGAAATGCTGACCGGTAGAATATTCACAACAAAATTATAGCCGTCCAGGGGAGGTATGGGCAATATATTGAGATAAATAAGTATAAAGTTCGTCGCGGCCAGGTCAATAAAAACATTCATTTTTGTAAATGTATAAACAACGATCATAAAGAAGAGCATAATAAAATTAGCTGTGACGCCGGCCAGCGATACAGTTATTTCACCCCATCTCCTGTTAATAAAAAGATCGGGGTTGACAGGCACAGGCTTGGCCCAGCCGATAATAATGCTCGAACCTGAAATAATCTTAAATAAAAAACCTGCTGCAGGCAGAATAATACTTCCAAGCATATCTATATGGGGCAGAGGATTAATTGTTATCCGGCCCATTTTTTTTGCGGTATCATCGCCGAAAAGGTAAGCAGCAAAACCATGGGCAATTTCATGAAAAATGATACTGTATATAAAAAGAACGGCATAAATAACAAAATAGAGAATTTTCGGATAGAGATTTTCCAGCATAACATCTTCCTTAATTATAAATCATATCATAGAGCTGAAATTTTATCAAAATGAGGAAAGAGATACTTTTCAGAATGGAAATGAAAAGAATAAGCTGATTCTTCTAAAATACCCCTGGTCATAATAAAAAACTGATAAGACACTATTCAAGCTTCAAATATTTAGCACTATTTAGCTATATCAATATAAATAAACTCTATGAATTAAATCAGCCACCGAGCGGGCTTGAACCGCTGACCTATTGATTACGAATCAATTGCTCTACCAGCTGAGCTACGGTGGCAAGGATCCTATTTCATGATTTTATAAGACATTATTTTATCATAATTTTGACTCTTACGCAAAAAGTTATTGCCCTTGGATTATTCTAATAAAAAAACCTTTGATTTTTTTTAAATGCCGTTTATAATAAGAATAATAAAAGACGAAGGAGGGAAAAATGCCTCAGCTTCGACAGAATATTGTATTAAAGGAATGGGTCATTATCGCCACAGAAAGGGCAAAGAGGCCCGAGCAGCTTAAAGAAGATAAAAATATATCTGTAGAACGATATCCCGAATATGACGAGAATTGTCCTTTCTGCCCCGGTAATGAAAAAAAATCGGGAAATACAGTAGAATTGTACAGGATAGGCAGCCAGAAAGACTGGAAATTAAAGGTCATTCCCAATAAATTCCCTGCTTTACAGCCTGAAGATGATGATATTCATGTCAATACATCAGGATATTTTCGCTGGATGGATGGAATAGGAAACCATGAAGTCCTGATTGAATCACCCAAACATAACATGACTCTTGCGACAATGGAAATACCGGAAGTTCTGGATGTTTTGAAAACATACCATCTCCGCATCAGCGAATTGATTGAGCTGCCTTATATCGAGTCAGTAATCCCTTTTAGAAACCATGGAACAAGAGCCGGTGCATCCCTGATCCATCCGCATTCCCAAATAATCGCTCTCCCTGTCATACCAAGAGACGTAATTGCCCGTATGAATGAAAGCATCCGCCATCATGAGGAGCACAGGGAATGCATCTTCTGCAGAATGATAAAGTGCGAACTTGAATCACAGGAAAGGATTGTTTTCGATTCGCCTCATTTTACTGTTTTTGTCCCGTATGCGGCGTATTCACCGTTCGCCATGTGGCTTTTCCCAAAAAGGCATGCCTCTTCCTTCCTAGATGCGACAGAGGAAGAGCTGAGCGATCTTGCTATTGTCCTTCGTCAGGTATTAAGAAAACTTTATTTCGGATTAAATGATCCGGATTACAATTACATTATCCGTTCTTCTCCTAAAGGCTACAGGAAACTGGCTTTTTTCCACTGGTATATTACAATTGTCCCCCGCTTAACAAGAACAGCCGGGTTCGAACTCGGGTCCGGTATGTTTATCAATCCCAGCATACCAGAGGAAAACGCCGAATATCTAAGGAATTTCCAGGTTTAGAGAGGATTTAAATGAAATTTGATTATTGTATTGTCGGAGCAGGTTTTTCAGGAAGCGTTATCGCAGAAAGGGCGGCGAATGTTCTCAATAAAACCGTTCTTATAATTGAGGCCAGGAATCACATCGGCGGAAATGCCTTCGACAGATATGATCCATACGGTATTTTAATACAGCCATACGGACCTCATATTTTTCATACCTCTTCCCAGGAAGTCTGGAATTATCTTTCCAAATACACCAAATGGAATATTTATCACCATGAAGTCCTTGCTTTGATTGAAGGTAAAAAAGTCCCAATACCATTTAATTTAAATACGCTTCACATATTATATCCGACTTCGCTGGCTGATAAGCTTGAGAAAAAGCTTATCGATAATTACGGTTTTGGGAAAAAAATCACTATCCTGGAATTAAAAAAATCTGATGATAAGGACTTAAAGTCATTGGCGGAATATGTTTATGAAAAAGTCTTTCTCAATTACACCATAAAACAATGGGACCTCAAACCGGAAGAATTATCACCCGCTGTAACAGGACGCGTCCCGGTTTTTATCAGCAGGGACAACCGCTATTTTCAGGACCCCTATCAGGGAATGCCGCAAACTGGCTTTACGCAGATTTTCGAAAGCATGCTCTCTCATAAAAATATAAAAATAATGCTCAACACAAATTTTCAGGAGATAAAAAAGGACATAAGTTATAAGAAACTGATCTTTACCGGTCCGATCGATTCCTATTATGATTATAAATTTGATAAATTACCTTACCGTTCCCTTGACTTCGAATGGATACACCTTGACCAGGATTATTTCCAGGAAGCAAGCGTCATCAATTACCCTAATGATTATCAATTCACAAGAATTACAGAATTCAAACGCCTTACATCGCAGAAATGTCCTTCCACAACAATCATAAAAGAATACTCCAAAGCATGCGAAAAGGAAAACGATATTCCCTATTATCCGATCCCGAAGGATGAATATTTGGCCCTCTATAAAAAATACGAAAATGAAGCGAAAAAAGAAGCTGATACCATCTTCCTTGGACGGCTCGGCACATATAGCTATATTAACATGGATATTGCCGTATTAAACGCCTTGAAGATGTTTGAAAAGCTCAAATAATTTCTAATAATAATTATGTCTCTTTCACTATATATTCATATCCCTTTCTGCCGGGCCAAATGTCCATATTGTGATTTTACAAGCGGATATAAGCCTGATAAAGAAATTCTTGCAAATTATACGGCCGCTCTCTGCAGGGAGATACGGCTTTTTCAAAATTCCTATTCTATTAAAGAACCGATTTCAACTGTCTATTTTGGAGGCGGCACTCCTTCATTATTAACGAATGAGCAGTTAAATACCATTATTATTGAATTAAACAATAATTTTAACATTAAAAGCGACGAAAATACCCTTGAGGTTAATCCTGAAGATGTCACAAATGATAGAGTATATAAATGGCAGGAGACGGGTTTCAACAGGATAAGCCTCGGATTTCAATCAATGGAAAATCCCATACTCAAATTTCTCGGCCGCAGCAATAATAAAGATCAAAATATTCTTTCTTTAGCTTTACTTAAAGAAGCCGGTTTTAAAAATATCAGCATTGATTTGATTACTTCCATAAAAGGCGAAGATATCGAATCCACTCTGCAATCCGTGTCAGAATTAAAACCAGCTCATATTTCAATATACCAGCTTACGATAGAAGAAAAAACGCTCCTTTATCAAAAAGTAAAGAAAATGGAATATGTTCCCATGACTGATAATGAGATTCTTAATAATTACTGGAATATTAACAGGAGTTTGAAAAAACAAGGGTATCTCTATTATGAGATCTCTAATTACGCCTTATCCGCCAAATATTTCAGCAAGCATAATCTTAATTATTGGAATTATGGCCCTTATATTGGTCTTGGCCTGGGAGCTTCCGGATTCATGTACTGTTTAAAAGAGGATTTTCATGGAAAGAGATGGACCAATACCATTGTTCTGAAAGATTATATAAAAAAAGTCGAAGAAAATATTCTGCCGGTCGGTTTTACAGAAGAAATTGACAAAAAAACAGCCTCCCGTGAATACATTATGCTTGGTTTAAGAAAAACAGAAGGTATTTATTTCAAAGATTTTAATAGAATTTTTCAATTGGACTTTTTTAAGGCTGTCAGCCCAACAGCTCTCAAAAATATCTCTCCTTACCTCAAAATAAATTCAGAAAAGATCAAGCTGAAAAGAAAAGGCATCAATATCGCCAATAAAATCATTCAGGAATTATGGAAGTAAATCTCCATTAAAAATTGAACTTCATATTTAAACATCAACAAAATCAGCAATTCTCTTTACTTTTTTTTATTTCTGCCGAAATTGATAAAGAAGTAATAACTTTTATTCATGAAGTATATTTGCTAAATATGACAGCAAACGCAGAGGAGGAAAAATATGGGTGAATCTGAATTAATGGATTTATTTCCGGATTCTTACGGTAAAGAAAACCATAAAAATAAAGAAGAAATCAGCGACGAAGGATATTATTACGGCGGACGTTCTAAAATGAGCGATTATAAACATTCAAACAATTCAATACATAAAATGAACGATTATAATGCCAACATCCCTGAAAGAAATCCTCAAAAAAAATCTTATATTAATGTCAGCGATGAGAGAATAGTATGGGCCGGCGCTATATTTGTCTTTTTCGGCGTTTTTATTTTCCTCATCGGCTACTGGCTTGGTAAGACGACATTAAAAGATATTCTTTTTAATAATAAGCAGAATGTACAAAAAATCGAGGATAAAATTGACCAGAAAAAGATGGAAAACAATTTTGCGTTCAGTGTAACCCCTCTGCAGGACAATACAAAACCTGATAGTGAACCATTGAAAGATAACAAAGTTGTACTGCCCGCACAGGAAGAAAACACTCCTGCCGTAAAGCAGGAAATAAAGCCCGACAATTTAACAGCTCCTCCCATAAAAGCTGAGGAAAACATCAAAACGGATATTAAAACCGTTAAAGTAAAAACAAATCCGTCTATCAATGTTAAAAAACCGGCAAAGCCGCAAACTCAAAAAATAATTAAACCGGTTGCTGTAAACACCGGTAATTATACTATCCAGGTGTCTGCCCACACCAGTATGGAAAAAGCGCGTCAGGTTGAAGATGGTTTAAGAAAAACAGGGCTTCAGTCATATCTGGTCGAGGCTAATGTGAACGGCATTATATACTACCGTGTCAGGGTGGGAAAATATACTTCAAAGGATGACGCTCATACAGTCCTTCAGAAAATAAAGACCTTAGCTTACGGAAAAGACAGCATGATCCTTAATTTGCAATGACCCTAATAGACTAATATTTTTTATATTTATTCAAAGTGTATATAACAAACCCCTCGCCACAAAAGGGTGAGGGGTTTTATTATTATGCAATCCGTTAAAATAATTCAAACAAACCTTTTCAAAGCTCTTTTTTCGGTTTTAAAATATTTATATCCTCATCCAGCAAAATGATTTCAGGTTTATTATCATTATTAATATCCTGGATGACAAAAAGGCTGTCATATCTTTTTATCGAAAATCGGTAAGTTTCGAATTTTCTGTCTTTTGGATAAAAAATGGAAACTGCCGCCTGATTATTTGAAGTAATGCCGATTGTCACAAAATCCCAGCTTGAATCATTATTCACATCAAATATCCTGGCATCATAATAAAAATCATAACTGCAATTGGTAATATAAAATGCGTTGGCCGCATTGCTGATAATATAATCCCTCGAATTTGTCATCGCATTAGTATTAGTGATGATTTCATAAAGGTTTGTTGGAGAAAGCAGAACCATCATATTGCTGACAAAAAAGATCTTAGTTACGGGAGTTATAATGGGTGACGAATATGAACTTATATTCGTTTGCATTAATATCCCTTCCAACAAAAAGACAGAAGATTCATTATTTAAATCAGCATATTCCTCAAAAAGCGGCAAATATATTTTATCCTTGTTTGTCCTTTTTTTCTCCTGGAGGGGAGATAGTATATCCCGGCTTTTCCACTTATCTATACCGGGATAGTTTCTGGATGAATAATATAATAGATTAGTATAATAATTATAATTTCCCGGCAGATTAAAAGAAAATATCAGTGTCTCTTTATTCTGAAGCCTGTTATACATTACCAGCTGGTTGTAAGCTTTAAACCTGTAATTCTTGTTACTCAATGAAGTCAGATACCGGAATGAATCGCTGATGTAGTCCCTGGCTTTCAGTAAAATATCACCGCGTACTAGATACGGCAGAAGATCATGATACTTATAAAACCGCTGAGGATTAATATCTTTTGCAGACATAAATATACTATATGCAGCATCATACTCCTTTTTTTCATATTTTATACACCCTAAAATAAAACGGATATCCTGATTGTTCAGAAAAAACGCATCTTTTCCAATCTTATTTAAGTAATATTCCGCTCCAGCATAGTCTTTTTTATAATAAAAAAGAAGTATAGCTTTATAATAAAAGAGTTCAGAATTGTTTAAACCAGTACTTAGGGCAAGATTTAAATTTTCATAGGCTTTTGAATAATTCTTCATCTTAAAATAAATGATCCCTATCCGCTGAAATAAAAATCCGCTTTCATTTGAATAGGAATTGGTTAATCCTTCATACTGAATAATAGCATTGGATAAATCCTTATCATTTGATAAATTTAAATGGATAAATTCATTGGATAGGGCTGAAAAGAATAAAGCGTTAGCAATGTCATGTTGAAACGATGCAGAATAATCATTAGATCGAAATAAAAGATAACTATGATATAATTTAGATTCTTTTTGATAATCTGAGATTTGCGCCACAATGTTATTTTGCTTTTTTTTACCGGCAAACTTTTCCTCTGATTTTATACTGGTTTGTCCGCAAGATGAAAAAAATAAAAAAACAAAGATTAGATAAGGCATTACAGTTTTCATAAATATACCAAGGTTTTCACATTTTCTATTTTATTAGTTATAAAAACCTCAAATCTTAATACTATTATTTGGGCGCTACAGGAGTCGAACCTGTGACCCTCTGCTTGTAAGGCAGATGCTCTAAACCAACTGAGCTAAGCGCCCGGCAAAGAATTAAGGGAATATTCTATATTATTTTTTTACAAGGGTCAAATAATATTGGTTTTTATACTCTTTTTGAGTAATCATAAATAATAACTCTTCTCATTTAATAAAAAACCCGCTTTTTTTAATTCTCAGAATTATACGTTTTTAAAGAAAAGTTCTTCAAATAAAAAAGGGAAGCCGTATACAATTATAATAAGACTTTTATATGCAAGAGCAGGTTGGTGATGCTGTTTGTGATGCTGTTTGTATTCATGACTGGCGGAGTGTATTTTATTCTATCCAGAACCTCAAAAGTTATAAAAATATAATTTAAACATACCAGTCCAAAAAAAGCGGAGAAGATAATACCAAGCATGGCAAAATCCCTTTTAGAATCTATAGCATAGGCAATAATGCCTAATACCAGTCCAATCCCTAATAGAACCATATTAATAGGAAGAAGAAATGATAATACTGCCATTTTTGTGTTTAAAAAATCCTGCGGTAGAAATTTAAAATCCCAGATAAAACTCAAAAGTGTTAATGCCATGCCAACCATTGATAAGATAAAACTCACAACACCCATAATCTATCTCCTTTGTTTTTTTTTTCTAAAACATAATGTATAATATTATAATTTGAGCCGTTAATCAAGTTTCTTATTTTAAAGCAGATTATAACAATAGTCAAGGAGTAAAGTAACTCGACCTTGTTATTTCCTGCCTTTGAAGTATTTTATGGAGAGTATAAAAAAATGAATAAAGTCCTTACTTTACCTCTTTTAGACGATTCTTTATTAAATAATATTACCGCCGGTGAAATGATTTATATCAATGGTATTTTATACACAGCGCGGGACCAGGCCCATAAATTACTTATCCAGATGATTAATCAAAAAAAAAATCTGCCCTTTAATCCAAAAGGAAATGTGATTTATTATTGCGGACCAACACCTTCCAGAGAAAACGGCTTGTTCGGCTCAGCCGGACCGACAACTTCAACAAGAATGGATGAGTATACAATTCCGCTTCTTGAAAAAGGGCTGAAAGGTTTTATCGGGAAAGGAAACCGTTCAGATAAAATCAGAAACGCCTGTCAGAAATATAAAGCCCTTTATTTTATATCATTTGGAGGAGCCGGCGCTTATCTTGCCAAAAGAATCATTAATCAAAAATTAATCGCTTTTAACGAATTAGGGACAGAAGCTATTTATCAATTGGAAGTGCAAAACTTTCCGGTTATAGCTGCTTATGATGTTTTTGGAAAGACTATCTTTGAATAGCAAATAAAACTTAATCTATCAGAGATTATAATCATTACTTTATTGAGCATTATGTTTTTTAAATTATCAAAAAACATTATTATTCTGATGTTTAAGATCGAATTTTATATGTTATCTTGAATAAATTATAAAATTATGTTATAAACTATAATTAGTATTGAGGAGGATATTTATGAAAAGGCTATTCATTTTGGTTTTATTAATGGCTTTATTTACCAGTATCATGTTTTCACAGGCTGAAGTATCTCAAAGAAAAGATGTCGCTGTTCTTCCGGCTTATTCGTCCATAAATATTCCTGATTCCGCATATCAATATTTTGATGATACAATGATGGCTATATTGAATAGTATGAAGAGATTCCAGGTTATCGGCTACCAGTACCGCCTTGATAATAATTCGGCAGAGACATTTATACAAAAGGTCCAGGAAGCTAAAAAACAGGCGGCTCTCCAGAATCCTCAATATATGGACGCTGATCTGGGCATTGCAGTGATACCTGCCGCAGAAATGCAAAGAATAGCCAATTCTTTCTTTGTTTTCATTCCTTCCATCAGCGGATTCAGCGTCAGCGAACATCAAATCAAGATAGAAGAAAATAAAAAAGGGAAAATTACTATCAGGATTGCAACTGAATATATTGCCAATGTAACCATCTCAATAAAGATCATAACAGCAGGAGGAAACCTTATGAATACCTATTATAAAAGCATTGAGTCAAAATCGCAGTCAAGCTCAATGGACGCATATCAGCAGGCTATTTCCGGCGCTTTAGGCGGGTTGGAATTTCATCTTAGAACCGTGGAAGAATTTAAGATCAAAACGAGAGTCCTAAAAGTTGATAATGATTATGTTTATCTGGAACTGGGAAGAGAAATCGGAGTAGAACCGGGATATGAATTTTATATCCAGAAGGAAACAAAAGTCCTGGACCAGTTTACTGAAAAAATCAGCACTGGATTAGTCCGGATCAATACAATCGGCGACAAATGGTCAGCCGCATCAACTATTTTTGGTAATCCTCAAGTCGGCGACCAGCTGGTAGAAGCGCCAATGACCGGAGGCCGATTCAATATATTGCTGGGTATGGTGCCTATGGCTTTGTCCAGTTCTGAATTACTAATTCAATATGATGCTCCAGGCATTTCCTTTACCAGTACCGAATCATTTGCGAAATCGTCTTATGTCTTTAATGCCGGAATAAATTTTGAATATGAGCTCGGCTATGCAGGTCTTGTAGATTTCACTATTGGAGCGCTTTTCGGCAATCCTTTCGCTCTATCAGCAGATCTTGGCGGCGGGTATGAACTTTATTTTGGCAGCATGAGCCTTACTCTTGGGGCTGACTTATCCTTTGTCGGCATGATAAAGCCGCTTGGTACAAAAAATAACACCAATACAGTCACAATAAAAGGCACGGATTTTGATGATAATATTGATATTACACTGATGGGAGGGACAATAGGCATCAAACCAAAAATCACTTTTAATTATCAGATAGGACAACATATGAAAATCCGTTTAACAGGCGGATACGCGCTCTACTTCGCGCCTTTCTATTACCTCAATTTTCAATCTGCTTCCGACTCTAAAACATCCGCTGCTGTCGATATTGCTGAAAGCAGTGTTACCATGCTATTAAACGGCAACAAGGTATCCACATTACCCATAGATTTCAGCGGCCCGTACGGCGGTATTGAATTGGTTTTTAGATTCTAATAAACCTTCATTAAATAAAAGGCGATACTGAAAAGTATCGCCTTTTTTATTTTCATATTCAAAAGAAGTGTATTATAATATATTTCTTAACTGAATAATTATTTTAAAAATACGAGAGAGGTGTTTTTATGTCTGAAATTACAATGGATGGCAAAGAAAAGGAAAAAGCCCTTCAGATAGCCATGGCTCAGATTGAGAAACAGTTTGGAAAAGGCGCGATTATGAAGCTGGGAGATAGGCCTAAAACCGGCGATGTACCGGCTATTTCTACAGGCGCCCTGACCCTCGATCTCGCACTGGGGATTGGAGGTATTCCTTCCGGCAGGATCACTGAAATTTACGGCCCTGAATCTTCAGGAAAAACAACGCTGACGCTGAGTATTATCGCTGAAGCGCAGAAAGCTGGCGGTATTTGCGCATTTATCGACGCGGAACATGCGCTGGACCCTCTGTATGCCGAAAAAATCGGTATTGATATAAAGAATCTTCTGATATCCCAGCCGGATACGGGAGAACAGGCCCTGGAAATTGTTGAAAGCCTTATCCGCAGCGGCGCAGTTGATCTGATTGTTGTTGATTCCGTCGCGGCCCTGGTGCCGAAAGCAGAAATTGACGGCAATATGGGTGATGCTGTAATGGGCATGCAGGCCCGGCTGATGTCGCAGGCGCTCCGGAAGCTGACCGCGATTCTCAGCAAATCGCATACCGCCCTTGTTTTTATTAATCAAATCAGGATGAAAATAGGTGTGGTTTACGGCAATCCTGAAACGACTACAGGCGGTATGGCCCTTAAGTTTTATTCTTCCATCAGGATTGAAATCAGAAAGATAGAATCGCTGAAAAAAGGAGATGAAAACTATGGAAACAGGGTCAGGGTTAAAGTCGTAAAAAATAAGATGGCCTCTCCATTTAAACAGGCTGAATTTGATATTATATTCGGCAAGGGTATTTCAAAAATCGGCTGTCTCATCGACGCAGCCATCGCCAGCAGTGTTATCCAGCGGAAGGGAACATGGTATTTCCTGGGTGAAGACCGGATATCACAGGGCAGGGATAATTTAATAAAAGAAATTGAAGATAAACCCCCATTATTAAAAAAAGTTGAAGATCTGGTCAGGAATAAACTCGCAGAAGGTGCAGATATTAGTTCATTCGGCGGTGCTGAAAAAGCGGATAACAGTCCCGAGGAGAATTAATTTATGGAATTACAGCTCAAAGTACTTGAGGGAGGAATAGCGGAACCGGCAGGGTTCAGGGCAACCGGTATTTCCTGCGGACTGAAAGAAGGCGGTTATAAGGATGTAGGCCTTATTTTATCAAAAGTCCCCTGCGAGACGGCCTGTGTATTTACAAAAAATAAAATCAAAGCCGCCCCTGTACTTTTAGATATATCCCGTAATAATAATCCCATATCGGCAATTATCGCGAATAGCGGCAACGCTAATTGCCTAACCGGTAAAACAGGCGATGAAAATGCTTTGGCTATGTCCGGTTTAGTAGAAAGGAGTCTTTCTCTAAAAGAAGGTTCTGTGATGGTTGCTTCAACAGGCGTCATCGGCCGGAAACTCATTATGGACAGAGTTATTTACGGAATAGAAAAAGTGTGCAACCTCATTAAAACAGAAAACGACTATAAAAATTTTTCAAATGCTATAATGACGACTGATAAAAAAATGAAAAACTGCGCTTATGAATTTGAAATCAACGGCCGGCCAATCAGGATCGGCGGAACTGCTAAGGGCGCAGGAATGATTAAACCTAATTTAGAATCACCTCATGCCACAATTCTTGTTTTTATAACAACAGACGCATCGATTACAAGGGAAATGCTGAATCTTGCTTTAAAAGAAGCCGTTGATCTGTCCTTTAACCGCATCAGCGTTGATAATGATACCAGCACTAATGACAGTGTTTTTCTCATGGCAAACGGACAGGCAGGCAATGAAAAGATTTCTTCTGATAACGATTCACTTAAGATCTTTAAACAGGTTCTGATTAAAGTCTGCCAGAACCTAGCGAAGATGATCGTAAAAGACGGCGAAGGAGCAAGTAAAGTCATCAATATTACTGTCACGAACGCATTAACCAGTACTGATGCGGAAAAAATAGCACGCGCCGTGGGAGATTCTTATCTTGTTAAAACAGCCATATACGGGCAGAGCCCTAACTGGGGAAGAATTTTAGCCGCTCTCGGTTATTCCGGCGCTAAATTTAACGTTTCGCAAATCAAGCTTAGTATTAACGATCTGGTAATATTCGAAAAGGGCGATGTTAATAAAGCCAATGAAAGCAAAGCTACAGGTGAAATGCTTTCACCGGAAATCAATATCTCCCTCGATATCGGCATCGGAAAAAAAGAATATTTTCTCTGGACTTGCGACTTAACCTGCGATTATGTAAAAATCAATGCTAGTTATCTCAGTTAATTTTCATTTCTAATTTTTTTTCTTTTTGTATACTTTCTTTAGAAACCGGTTTCATAACTCAGAGAGAGTATCCTGTTTAATTTTGAAATACTAAAATCATACTGTAATATTAAGGATATCTTAAACGGAGGATTCGGATAGAGAGAAAATATTATAGAAGGAAGAATTTGTTCTGAATGTGAAAAATTAACATAAAGATTTTCCAGAGTTAAAGCAAAGGTAAAATATTGCGGAGCGTTCAGTGTTGCCCCAAAGAAAAGCGTGACATTATTAAAATTGTTAACTTCTGCCGGGAGCAGCGGCCACCTAATGCCCGCCGAAAAGATATCCTTCCCTCCAAAAGCGCTATAATGCCAGCCTACAGCACTATAAAACCCATAAATTGTAGCAGGTTTGACATTACTGTTTGTTGAAAAATAAGTGCCTTCTTTCCCATAAGCAAAGCTATCAAACCCCAGAGCCCAGTTAAAATTATTCAGATCATTAATAATCGTTAGTTTTACATATGCGCCCGGTATATTAACATTGATATCACCTGAACCTATAAGGCTGTCTAAATTCTCTGAAATACCGATACTGATCGCGTCCATTATGCCGACCAAAAAACGGGCATTAACTCCTCCGTTATCATACATGGTGAATTCCCCGTATATAGCGCCTCTTTCCAATCCATTAGGAGTCGGGACTGAACCGATCGAAGTGAGGTTTTTTCCCGACGGTGTATAAGGACTTTTCTGCGGCGAATATGTCGAAACCGTTGATGATGAAGATGAAGAAGAAGCAGTAGTATTATTTGGATCATCTATGATAAAATCATCGCTGAAAGCCTGTAAAAAAAGTAATACTAAAAACAGGAAGACGATTCCCCATTTCATATGCAACTCCTTTCTTATTAATAATATGTTGATATTTACTTTATCGGAATTTTTTATAAAAACATCATTTTTTCCGTAACCAATAAAATTGCATGAAGAGCTTATTCTTATTATAATAATAAAAACGCAAGTGGAGAAATCCGTGAACCTGGCTGCTATCCTGATTGATAAAAAATTTGCTGTTCAAGAAAAACTTCAATATTATTTTGAACTTACTTATAATAAAATAAAAAAAATAACAGGTGAAATATATTTTTTATCAGAAAAGCCTGATATACACATTAATAATAGCATAGAAATAATTTCATTCAACCAGGCCAAGGACTTTTTATCTTTTTTAAATAATAATCTTTCCAATAAAAGCATAATCCTTCTCAATGCTTATTCTCCATTGCTGGACCTGGAATCCACACAGAAGATGATTGAAGAACATAAAGCATTTGCCTTTGATTATACTTTCCCAGAAAACCTGCCGCTCGGCCTGCTTCCTGAAATAATTGAAAGCGATGCGGCCGGTTTTATCAATCATACAATTCCTGAAAAACAGGGGATGTTTAATGAAAATATCAAGGAACTTTTTGAAAGGGATGTCTCATCCTATGACTGTAATATTTTTATATCTCCAAGCCGGCTAATCAATTACAGGATTAATTTTATTCCGGATAATTACAATGATTACCTTATAATTGGTGACATTATTTCAAATCAGGGTAATGAGTTAAGTCATTTAAAACTGGAAGAGCTGATTAAAAAAAATCCGGAATTAATCAGGAAAAGGCCGACTTATTATGAAATAGAGCTCAATACGGAAAGAGAAAGCGGTTCTTTTTATATTTCTGACCGTCTGGAAAGAAAAAGCGAAATGAATTTTGATTATTTCAAAAAGACAATTGAGCAAATTTCCAAATTTTCTTATAATCCGGTGGTCAGCATTGGATTATTCGGAGAACCGTTTCTCTATTCTTTAATAAAAGATGTCATTAAAGAATTAAAAAAAATCCCTAATGTTCAATTTATATTTGAAAGCCGGTGCCTGTTCAGCAATATTGAAGCCATTCAAGATGCATTGGTTCTTCCGAATGTAAAAATTGTTTTTGATATCAGCTCTTCAAAGCCTGAAACATTTGCAAAATATAAAAAGTCTCTAAATTCTCTTATCCCGTTTGAGGGTCTCTCCGTTATGGAAGAAAAAATAAAACAGCTCAATAATAAGGAAAAAATCTATATCCAGTTTACCCGTACAACCGATAACGAAAATGAATTGATGCGGTTTTATGAAAAATGGCGCGATTTTTCCGACAGGATTATTATAAAAAAACCCGATACTTTCGGCGGAATTCTCGACTCCTGCCAAGTTGTCGATCTTTCGCCGGTAAAAAGGTTCCCATGTTTACATTTAAAGCATGACATGGTCATTTTATCAGACGGAAAAATCCCCCTTTGCCGGCAGGATTATAATGCAAAGTATTCGGCCGGAAATATACTGACGGACGGTATTGAAACCTGCTGGAATAAAATGAATGATTTTTATCAAAACCAATGGAAAGAAATATACAATAAACCACCGCTTTGTGAAAAATGCGACGAATGGTGGGTTTTCAACCTATGATATTTAAAGATGAAGTGAGCATCGAGGTAAAGGCCGGCAAAGGCGGCGCCGGAGCTGCGACTTTTCGAAGGGAAAAATATATCCCAAGGGGCGGTCCAGACGGCGGTGACGGCGGTGACGGCGGCAATGTGATAATTCGGGTCAATCCTCATCTCCGCACTTTATCCCACATCCATAATTACCAGAAATTTAAAGCGGAAGACGGCGGCAACGGAATGTCAAATCAGAAATTCGGAAAGAAAGGAGTATTTTTCCCTATTGAAGTTCCTGCCGGAACCCTGGTTTTTGATGAAAAAACAGGAGATGTTTTAGCCGATCTCACTGAAAATAATTCAGAATTTATTGCTGCAAAGGGTGGAATAGGTGGCCGGGGCAATGTACACTTTAAAAGCTCAACAAATCAAACCCCTTTTTACGCGCAGAAGGGCAGGCCGGGCGAAATAAAAAAAATCCGGCTTGAGCTGAAAATGATTGCACATATCGGTCTTGTCGGTTTTCCAAATGCCGGTAAATCCACCCTTGTTTCTAAAATTACCAATGCCCGCCCGAAAATAGCTTCTTATCCTTTTACAACACTCGTCCCCAATATCGGAGTTATGACGATCGATGATGCTTATACCAGTATTTTAATAGCCGACATTCCCGGTTTAATTGAAGGGGCACATAAGGGTAAAGGCCTGGGTATAGATTTCCTTAAACACATTGAACGGACAAAAGTCATATTGTTTATATTAGACGCTTTTGACAACCCGCTTGAAAAATTCGAGATTCTCCGGCAGGAACTCAAGAGTTATTCCGAAGTTCTCTACAAAAGGGTTTTCATGATAGCGCTGAATAAAATCGATTTGATTTTTGATGAAAGGGAGAAAAAAGAGCTCAAAAAAGCGTTTTCAAAATTTACTAAAGAAGTCTTTCTGATTTCAGCCCTTACTAATATCTCCTTATCTGATATAAAGATAGCCCTCTATAAAAAATATACTGAAATTGAAGAAAAAGAGAATAATTTTGAAAAATAGGCCCATTTAGATTGAAATAGATATTTATAAAAGGGATCAATAAATGCAGATAATTCTGCCCGATAAGTCAGAAATAAAAGTTCGGCGGGTTGTTGTCAAACTTGGAACTAAGCAGATTACAGACCTATCCAGTATAAACATGGATAATATATCCGGAATTGTAAGGGAAATAGCGGAATTTAAAAAAAAAGGAATAGAATTTATTATCACTTCCAGCGGCGCTATCGGCCTCGGAATCTACGAGCTTTATAAAAACAGGGATATAGTGGAGAAACTTACTCTTTCTCAAAAACAAGCTTTAGCCGGTTTAGGGCAGATACGCCTGATGCAGATTTTTAAAAAAGAATTTGCTAAATATAGCATGTCTATCGGACAGGTCCTTCTCACACATTATATTTTTGATAACAGATCTTCCTATCTGAACGCGCGCAATACCCTCAACTCAATGCTGGAACTCGGCATCATTCCAATCATCAATGAAAACGATTCTGTCGCCGTTGAAGAAATCAAAGTCGGTGAAAATGACAGGCTCGGTGCTTATGTGAGCCTGCTGACAGACGCTGACCTTTATATAATGCTCTCCGATGTGGACGGATTTTATCAAAATTATAATTCTCATGATTCAAAATTCCTCCGCATTGTCGATAATATCAACACGGTTATGAAATATGCCTGCAAACAGGAAGAAATTTATACAAAAGGCGGGATGATCACAAAACTTCAAGCGGCTAAAATCACAACTGTTAGTGGTGTTCCATGCGTTATTGCCAATGGTTTTAAAAAAAATATTCTTTCGTCAATATTTCATAATCTTTCTGAGGGGACAATCTTTTTACCTTCAATAAAAAGCCTGAACTATAAAAAGCGCTGGATAAGCGTAAAAAAAACCAAAGGCGTTATTACGGTGGATGAAGGCGCAAAAAACGCTATACTCCGCCATAAAAGCCTTCTTGCCAGCGGAATAAAAAAAGCATCGGGCAATTTTCAGTATGGTGACACAGTCATTATAGCTGATGTTAATGGTAATGAGATTGCTGTCGGTTTGTCCAATTATTCATTAGAAGACCTAAACCAAATAGCCGGGAAAAAAACAAGTGAAATAGAAGAAATCCTGGGCAAGGAAAATAAATACTCCTGCGCCGTGCATATCGATAATATGGTATTGCTGGAAAAAATATAAATGCTGAAAAAGATATTATATTATCTAATTCCCATTTTCATCTCTTACAACATAATTCATTCTTACTCTGAAATTAATATGGTTTCTTATTTTTCTCTTGCAAATGGCGGATTTAATATATATTATCAGCCCGGAAGCTCATCTGACAAATCTATCTTTTTTTGACGGGTATTTCGATTTGCTTTCATTTCAAATTGGATGGAAGCATTTTCTTGTAGGAAGTACTGTTTTAAAAAGCTATCCTGTTAACAGCTTTCTTCCGGTTCAAATATCCATCCCTCTAACAATGGAAGAAAGATATAACAATTCCTGCGGCGCTTCAGTATTATCCCTGGAATACGCCTGGCAAGGAAATTATCCTAATATCACTCTAAAATATGAAGTAACTGAACCTTTACTCTTAATAGACATTAGTTATTTTATATTCTGGAACCTTAAATTAAATACAACCGATTCATTTAATATTGAATGGAATAAATTTGCCGTCGGGGCTGGTGTTTCCCTTCAAATGGGCGGATATTCTGTCCTAAACAAAATAGATTTTGAAGAAAATAAATTATATGAAGATCTGAAAAACAATGAGATAGAAAAGATAAAAAGCGATTTAAAGAACGGTAAAAACATCAATCAGCAGGACAGCGCAGGTAATACAGCCCTTATACTTGCCGCCCGGGATAATAATAATGAACTGATCAATTTCCTGATTGAAAACGGCGCTGACGTCAATTTGACTAATCAAAATGGACATACTGCGTTGTCGATGTCTTTGCTGAAATCTTCAGAAATCAATGCGATGATATTAATCCGGAATGGCGCAGATATTTATCGTCAATACAGTTTAATTTCTGAGGACTCATATTCAGGCTCAAAGGAAGTAGTTTCAAACAACAGCGCTCTCATCCTTGCTTGTATGAAAAATATGCCGCAGACCGCCCGCTTACTCATTGAAAAAGGATTAGATATCCAATTAATAAACTCCACTGGTAATTCGGCATTGATATATGCTAGCGGTCATGAACAGATGGATGATATTGTTAAGCTTCTGGTCCAAAAAGGAGCAGATATTCATCTGAAAAATAGATATGGGAATACATCTCTGTTAATAGCTTTAGATAATAGAAACCCTGCCGCAGCTCAATTTCTGATTGAAAACGGCGCTGAAATAAATAGAACTAACACTGATGGCTTCACTCCGTTATCGGCCGCCATTCATTCCTCTGAAGATGAAATTGCTTCATTACTTATAAAGAAAGGATCCGTTATTGCAATCAAAAATAAAAACCATGAATCTTTGTTATATCAAGCCTGTGATAATAGACTGACTAATACAGCACTTTTATTGATCAGTAAGGGAATTGAGGTAAATGATCCGGATGATGAAACGCCTGTGCTTATAGAAGCGAGCGATAAAAATATGGCTCGAGTTGTACAAATGCTACTGAAGCATGGGGCAAAAGTCAATACGAAAGATAAATCTTTTGGTAAAACAGCTTTAATACAGGCTGTTTATAAAGGCAATATGGAAATTATTAAACTTCTGATAAAATATGGGGCTGATATTAATATATCGAAAAATGATAAAGAATACCCACTTCAAATTTCTCTTGAATACAATTATCATGATATCGCATCATATTTATTGGAAAAGGAGAGCCATGCTAATATTTATTTTGACAGTTGGAATAGAAAGAATGCCCTCCATCTTTCAGCGGAGAAAGGGTATATAGATATTGTGAAAATATTGATAAATAAAAAAATAAATATAAATGCTATTGATTATGAGGGAAATACTGCCCTTATAAGTGCATGCAGGTACAGCCAATCTCAGTCCGCTTTATTTTTAATAAATCAGGGTGCCGATATTTTTATAACGAATAATGACGGCAATAATGCTTTTATGACAGCTTGTCAAAATGACCTGACTGATATATCCGAATTACTTATCATGAAAGGAGTTAACTTAGAATTGACAAACAAATGGGGCGAAACAGCTTTTATTATAGCCTGGAATAATCACTATCATAGTAATGAATTCATTCAAATGCTTATCAATAAAGGAGTTGACACCAACAAATTATTTACATGGCTTTGTGGAAAATATGATTCCGATGATAATGTTGAAAAATTAAAATCAACAGGTTATGATGTTAATTCTCAAGATAAGAATGGAAGAACCGGCTTGATGGAAGCCTGCAGGCATGGAAATATCAAATTTGTCCATTATCTTTTAGAAAATAAGGCTCTTCCCGATCTTATTGATAATGACGGCCGTACCGCCTTGATGGAAGCTTCTGAATATGGTTATATAGATATAGTAAATCAGTTATTACAAAATAGGGCCGATGTAAATATAAAATCCCAGGACGGCTCCACTGCTTTAAGTCTGGCGCTAAAGAAAGGTTATAAAAAAATAATCGATATGCTGATTCAAGCCGGGGCAATAATAGATAATTGATCCTACATTTTGACCATTGAAGCCGCTATCACTTCTGATGTTGATGCATCGATCAACCTCATAAAAAGAACGGTTGAATTTGCGACAAAATACAGCTTTCCAGTCAGGATCGTATCCGCTCCTGTTAATTCCTTAATATTTTCTGAAGAAGCTGCTCCCGACAGTTTAAGTTTGAGCTCTTCCAGTATCATCTTTATCTTTGTTCTGTCAACAACTTTCATCATTTTGTCCTGTGAAATGATATCTTCAGAAAGGCTTCCGATATAAATTGACAAAGAATCAAGACTTTTGTCCAGAGAATCAGGCGGAAGACCCAGGACTGAATTTCCTGAATTCAGTTTGTTTCCAGTTTCTATCTGTTTTTTAATCTGCTGTAAAGAATTATCAACACGCCGGAACACTTTATCTTCCTCATTTTTATAATCATAATTCTGATGCAGTGCCATCAGTTCTTTCTCAGGAAGCTGGTTATAAATTTCCATCCTGATATTATCAACGACAATATCATCGAGATTGCGCGCCATGTAATTGGCGCCTGTATGATGGCTTACTTTTCCGGGATCTTCCTCCGTTCCTTTGCCGCTTGATTCGCCTCTTTCTCCATATGTCAGAAATACAAATTTTCCTTTAGTCATTTGAGAAAGAACCCGCAACTGTATTTCACCTGTCAGATCCAGTCCGCTAGCACCAATCGAGTAAACTTTAATGGCCTGCTTTCTGGCCTGTGTATATAAATTTTCTAAATCTGAAAAATCTCTCATATGGGCAGATGCGTCAGTAATAAGAAAAACAAACTTAACTGCATCTTTATTCCACTGCATAGAGGTCAATGATTTGGAAAAACCGTCCAGCATGGCTTCGGGGTAATCCCCGCCGCCTTTAGCTTCAACTGAAAATAGAAATTCCTGAAATTTATCCATATCGGGTGTTAAATCAAACTCCTTTGTCAAATACTCATCCCCTTTGTCTCTATAAAGAACCATGCCAAACCTGACTGCAATGTTCTTCGATGGTATATTTTTAATATGCATATAAACAGAATAAATTGTATCACGGAGAGTATCAATCTCATCCTGCATGCTTTTTGTCGTATCCATTAAAAAGACAATATCGAGGGGTATGATCTGCTTTTCTTCTCTTATTATGGGAAGATTAATTACTTCTCTCTGATTTTTAGTCTTTCCGATTGCGATATTTGTCATAAATCCATTGTAATCGATTGATAATAGACTTCCGGAAAAAGAATCTCCGGGGATCAGGACTTCCCCATCGCTGTAAGAATAATAATTATTATTTTTAAAAGAAATATGCGAATTAAAAATTGGAAGACCGTTTTTATCATTAATTGAAACAAGTCTTCTGCCTTCAATATTAAGGGTTTTTAAAATGGAATTACTCATGTTATCTTTTAAAAAAGAAAGATAATACTCAAATTCCTCGTTGTCATCATGCTCGGCTGCTTTAGGTGTATTAATATTTTTTTCTCTGTATTCAGTTACAGGATTCATTGATTTGACTTTTTTTAAATATTCAGCCTGTTCTGTACTGATTTTTTGTTCCGTTTCCTCCTCTTTCCTGTTCGGCAAATTCTCATCAGGCCGAACAAACGACGGAAAAGGACCTCCGCCCCCAGTTCCATTACATCCCAGATAAAAAAGGAACAAAAATATAATTCCGCCCAGGAATATTGTTTTACTACAGACTTTATAAATCATATACTTCCTCTTTTTCAATTGATTTATCAGGCAATTATTAATCTGTATCATTCGGCAATAAAACAAAAGCCACATAGACAATTAAGTATTTTAATTTTTAAAACTAATCTGAACGATTTTCTCATAGCAGAATATTTACAAATTAACTTCATCTTAACACTAGAACGATTTGAATATTTTAATAATTAAATAGTAAATTGCCCCTGTCTGACAGCATTACAGCTTATGGATACAGCAATTGGCAGAGTGGCTATATGGCATGGCATCAGTTTAACTTTAACAGCCATCGCTGTTTGTCCAAATTTCAATCCCTGGAAACCAATAGGCATTTTATTAATAACATTTAATATATCCTGAGATAATTCCTTTTCAATAAAATCATTTGAATTAATATTTATATCTTCAAGCAATACTTTTCTTGAATAATAAACCGCTTTTTCAATATTTCCGCCTATTCCCACACCAATAATATAAGGAGGACATGCTTTAGCTCCGGTAGTTTTTACAGCATCAACAATAAAATCTTCAATTTCGCTTCTAGGAGCTGTAGGGAGAAGAAAACCTATTTTAGTCACATTTTCAGATCCTCCGCCTTTGAGCATTATTGATACTTCTAAAAAGTCTCCTTTAATAAACTCATAATCAATGCAGGCTGGAGTATTTGTACTGGTGTTTTCCCTTGTTATCGGATTTGCCAATGACTGGCGGAGATAAAATTCCTGATAGACATCCCGGACTATCTGCTGAATACATTTATTTAAATCAAAAGGAATGTGGATATCATTTCCTATAGAAATAAAAACCTGGACATATCCCGTATCCTGGCAGACCGCTCGGTTTTCGGTACAGGCGATTTTATTATTTTCAATAAAAATGTCCACTATTTTTTTCTGCTCTTCCGTCACTTTGAGCCTGAGTTTTTTTAAATAATTCAGAACATCTGCCCTTAAGTGAAAATTCGCAAAAATTAGCTGTCCCCGGAATTTATCTCTAAACTCTGTTTGAGATATAGTTTTCATATTCTATTTTCAACCTCAGGCTTCGGCTTTTTTTCCTGAAAGACAGCAACTACATGCCGGATTATCACTTGTTTTCTTATCACATTGGGGAGTTTTTTTCTTATAATCAGTCGAATAAAATCCATTACCTTTAAATATTATCCCCGCTCCGCTGCTAATAAGCCTTTTTAGAGTTCCTTTGCACTCAGGACATTCCTTCAAAGGTTCATCTGTTATTTTTTGAAACACCTCAAAAACATGTCCGCATTTTTTACATTTATAATCATAATGGGGCATAAAACTTCAAACCTCCAATTTTTTTAATGAAATTTACCGAACCTTTCAACAGCTTCAATAATATTTTCTCTTTTACCAAATCCGGTTAATCTAAAGAAACCTTCTCCGCATTTCCCGAATCCCGAACCCGGTGTACCTACAACATTGCATTGATTGAGTAATTCATCAAAGAATTGCCATGAGGTAAGTCCCTTTGGCACCTGCAGCCAGAGATATGGTGAATTAATACCGCCGGAATATTTAATACCAAGCGCTGTTAAACCCTTTCCTATTATTTTAGCATTTCCGAGATAATAATCAACTATTGCCTTCGCTTCCATCCTTCCCTGATCGGTAAAAACTTGATAGGCTCCTTTTTGTATGATATAAGCAACACCATTGAATTTTGTAGATTGTCTCCGCAGCCAGAGCTTATTCATTTGATGCATTTTTCCTTTTTTATCCGGCACCATCAGTTCATTTGGAATGATTGTATAAGAACAGCGGGTCCCGGTAAAGCCGGCGGTTTTTGAAAGGCTTCTAAACTCTATTGCCACTTCACGCGCTCCTTCGATTTCAAAAATACTGTGCGGGATATTTTCTTCACGAATATAAGCCTCATAAGCCGCATCATATAAAATAAGAGCTTCATTTTTTTTTGCATAATCCACCCATAATTTCAGATCTTTTTTATTTATTATCTGGCCGGTCGGATTATTGGGAAAGCAGAGATAAATTAAATCAACGGCTTTTTTTGGCAAATCTGGAGTAAAGTCATTTTCGGCAGTACATGGTAGATAAACTATATTATCATATTTTCCTTCTTTATAACCGCCGGCTCTGCCCGCCATGACATTGCTGTCAACATAAACGGGATAAACCGGGTCAGTAATTGCCAGTTTAGTATCCGATGAAAAAAGCTCCTGAATATTAGCCGTGTCTTCTTTAGCTCCTGTTGATACAAAAATCTCATCTGGCGATATAGAAATTCCTCTAGAGATAAAATCTGTTTCACTAATTATCTTTCTTAAAAAAGCATAGCCTTCATAGGGAGGATATCCTTGAAATGTTTCTTGTTTTCCCATTTCTTCAACCGCTTCTTTCAATCCTGAAATAACAGCCGGGCTTAGGGGTTCAGTAACATCTCCGATCCCCAGCTTAATAAGTTTTATACCGGTTTTTTTTTGCTGAAACTCATTCACTCTTTTACCGACCTCAGCGAAAAGATAACTTCCCTGAAGTTCATTAAAATGATTATTGATCCTAATCATAAAAAAACCTCACTGTAACTCTGCACTTAGGAATTTATTTTTTTAATAAAAGATTATTATTATAACAGATTTTTAAAAATATTTCAGGGCTTGTTATAGTAAAAATAATTTTTATTAAAATATGGCTTTATCAGATGAGACAAACTTAATTCAAATTTGGGTTTCTATTATTCAAAATATAAACTGAGGAAAAACCATATATTTTATTTTCCTTTTTTTATAATATTTTATTCCAACTCATCCAGAAAATTTAATAAATTTTCCCTTGCTATAACAAAAGAAGGGCCTCCCCCAAATTCTACACCTATAGCTGCAGCTTCTATAATCTCCTCTTTTGTCGCTCTTGCCTGTCGGTTTTTATAACATGCTTCATGGACATACGGCAGGGTTCCCGTTAAAATAAAACGGGAGAAAAAGATGGCAAGATTTGAAAAGAACAGCCTGGAGCAGGGTGAGTTCCTCGCGATCAATATAGGCGAGCAGTTTGATGAGAATTCCAGAGAATTTATACTAAAAGAATTCATCAAAAACCGTATTAAACTGGAGGATTTCGCGGCTTACTATAAGAACGACCATAGAGGCAGAGAGATTAAAAATCCTCGGGATGTGATCTGTGCGGTACTCTACGGTTACATTACGGGAAATCGTATCAGCCGAAAGATAGAAGATTTGCTGAAAAAACACATTGGGTTTATGTATGTTTCAAACCGGCTGAAAATTGACCATTCGGTAATTTGCGAGTTCAAGGTACTTTTTCAGGAAAAGATCGAGGAGTTGTTCAGCCAGCTTTTATATATACTCAACGAAATGGGGTCTATAGATTGGGACATGGTAGTGGGTGACGGCACAAAGATCAAGGCCTACGCGAGTAAGAATAAGAATGTGGGAAAGAAACATACCCGGAAGCTGATGGACACTTACCAGAAGATGGCGGAAAAGATTGTGAAACAAGACCTGGAACTGGAAGAATCTTACCGGGAAGGCAAGCTGGAGCAGCCTTATTACGAAGCGGAGAAGAAGCGGGTATCAAGGCGGAAAAAGATTTACGATAGTGTTTTGAACCAAATCGATGAATACAAAAAACAGGTAGAGAGAGGGGAAAAGACAGACGAAGAATTCACCAACCTGACTGATCCCGAAAGCAAGCTGATGTCTGGAAATCCGCATAGTGTGTTTATACAGGGATATAATTCGGCGATGATGGTCAGTAATAATGATGTGATTATAGATTTTGAAGCAATCACAACACCGGAAAAACAGCATACGGAAGAAATGGTAAAGAGGGTGGAACAGAAAAAAGCGGAATTAAAAGTTGATAAGGCTAGCAAATACCTTTTTGATTCGGGTTTTCAGGACATGGAAGAGACAATCCGGATGGTGGAGGAAGGAAAAGACCTTTATGTGGATACGAAAGAGCGGGATTTCAGTGATAAATCACAGAAGCGAAGAGACTTTAAACTGGAAAAGATTGATGACGAATATATCCTGGGATGCCGGGGCGGCCGTAAGGAAAATGGGTATTTAGATCGAAATAACCAAAGATATACATTTTTGTATTCACGGAAGGGCTGTGAAAGATGTCCATTTTTCAGTGAGTGTTATAAAAACATCAAACCGAAAACACAGCAAAAGACAGTAATTTTCAGTGAGTTTGAATTGAATAATCGGTCTAAGATTGATGCTTATTTAACAAAACTTTACAGCGAAGAAGGGCAAAAGATATACAACCGCAGGATAGGTAAAGAACACGTATTTTCAAACATCAAAACACAGAAGGGTTATGTTCAGACAGTTTACAGAGGTCAACGGAAAGTGAATTTGGAGCTATGCTGGGTATCCCTTGCGCATAATTTTATGAAATATGCCCAATATTTGAGAAAATAGAGAGGATTTTGTATAGTCTGAGTATCGATTATTCGAAATTTATTATTAAAATCAGCTAAGCTGACAAAATTTTTATTTGCCCGCTTATTGTAAGGGGCTGGTTTGACTCCGAAAATGAAATAACCGACAGGCAAGCTCCGGAAGATAAAGCATTATTCATATGATTCGCAAGGCAGGGTAAACATCAGGTTGCAATTGCCGCGGCAACTGCTATCAATTCTTTAAACTTCCTGTCTAACACTCCATGCTTATAATATCTTTTCATTAGCTCATTAAATCCAGCAAAAAGATCCGGTGCTTCTTTTTCCAGCCTGTCTCTATTTTTTGTTCTATTTATAAGGATTTCTTTGGCTTTTTCCATTTTTTACCTCCCATATGTTTCACGTGAAACATATTTTAATTTTTTAGAACATTATATCCTTTTAGACATTCTTTTATTAATTGCCTCATTATTTATTTCAACATATTCACAGCCGGGACTTCTGCCACATTTCTGGCATACATTGTTATATGCAGAATTAATTGTACGGCACTCCGGACAGGAATAATGCTCTATCGTTTTTTTAAACCATTTTTTATACCCTGCCTTTTTTATCGTTTCCTGAAATTTCCATAATTCAATCCTATGGGGATAAAGCGATTGAAATTTAATTAAATCTTCACAGGGATATTCAACACATTCAACACAAAAATCCAATCCTTTTTCTGCAACGCATTTCTTCATTTTACATGTGTGTTTTACAATAGTTTATAATTACACTGGAACGGCAGACATTACAACTTATTTCTTCAACAGGTTTATTAAAGTTACTGGCAATTACTTTTAATCTCTCAGGATCTTCATCTGAAGCTATATAGATAGAACATGACGGACAAAAAGCCCATAAACAGCAGAAACCTTTAAATCCGGCTTTAAATTTGTTTTATTTACATTAGAAGACCTTTGCATAATTGACTAATCCCCTGCTATCCGTCCCGGATAAAAAATTTAAATTCAGATTTAGCATAGAATTTGATGATTTCTATCACCGTTAACCCGAAACATTAAGGATTTCCAGGTGTTTTTCAGCTTTATCCCGCTGAAAAAGGGCTTTTGGGCGCAGTTCACCCTATACCTCAAAACATATTCTTGCCGCTTTTTTTAAATTTAATGCCATTGCTTTTAAATAAAACTCCATTTCTCCTTTCTCGCATCCCAGATAACGCATTCTCTTAAAACCGTAGTGTTGTTTGAGTATGCCGGTTGTCTGTTCTACAATATAGCGAAACCCGCTGATTAAACGATTGAATATCTTCTCTCGTTCTGTCAAAGCCCAGCCTCGAGCCGCTTTTCTCATAATCCTGCTTTTCATCTTTTTTTCTTTAAGCATGTCCCGATTTTCCTGGCTTGCATATCCTTTATCTGCTGCTACTGATGATTTTTCCTTTAATCCAATTTCTTCTACAACCTGTTTTATTTCGTTCATGTCTGAAATATTCGCGCTTGTTACATGACCTCCAAGAATAAATCCGTTCTGATCGTCTACCGCCATATGCAACTTATAACCATAAACAACTTTTTTCCCCTTGACCAGCCATTTCGCGTCTGTGTCATCAGAGTAAGTTATATTTGGATTGGAAGCTTCTGCTTTTTCTTCCTCTTTGCGATCTAGAGGAATACTTTCCGTTTCCACTACCTTTCGCGGTCGTCTTGCCGACTCTATCACTGTAGCGTCTACAATCGCACCCTTTTTAATTAGTAACTCTTGTTCCTCTAACTGGCGATTGATTTCGTTAAAGAGCTTTTCGTAAACTCCCAATTCCTTCAATTCATTTCGAAACCTGCAAATTGTACTGTGATCAGGCACATCACTTGCAAGCGATAAGCCTACAAAGCGTGACGCTGGTATCCAGTTGAGCAGATATTCTTCTGTCACAGGGTCTGAGAGATCATACCATGTCTGTAAAAGTAGAACTTTAAACATCACAAGACTCGGATAAGCAGGGCTCCCTACCGCATTAAAGTACTTCTTGTATTTCTTACGGATTATCTTCTCGATTTTTGTCCAGTCGATCAGTATTAATACTTGGTCTAAAAATGTGATGCCTTTCTGCTTTCGGGAATTGATCTCATAATCTGCCCAACCGTCAGGCTTTGTTTTTATCGCCATATTAACCTCTCCCCTAACAGTATATTATGGCATATATTGAAATTATACACTCCTTTTTATCAATTTACCGTGCAAAGGTCTCCATTATTATGTTCCTCCAATAAAAATTTAAGTCATCTTAAATGGAAATAATTAATTCTGAACAAAATCAACAACTTTAATTTAAAGATAAAAAATCTGCCATGAAGTTATTAACCGCTCAATTTTGACAGACAATAAAAGATAAATAAAGGTCTATAAAAATAAAAGGCGGTTCCGAAAACTATGGGTTTTGGGAACTACCTTTGAATAATTTTTTATATTTTTAAATCTTCTATGCGGGCTATAAAATTCTGCATTACAGGTTCAAAACCAAGTGAACGCCAGGTTTTTTCTGCCTCATAATTATTGATGACTGTGTCCAGCGTAAATAGGTTAATATTTTTTTCCTTATAATATTCGACAATATCTTTTAATAAAGATTTACAAATACCCGAGTTTCTATACGCATAATCAACCCAGACACCATCTATTTGAACAGAAAGAGGAGTTGTAAAATATTCATGCCGGTTTAACCGGGCCGCCATCATTCCAATGCTTTGATTTGATAAAACATCTTTTACAATTAATATTTTAATATTATTATCATTTAATAGAATTTCATAATCCCTTTGCAAAAGGTCTTTAAGATCATCTTTGTATCGTAAAGTTTTACTATTAGCTGTGTCCATATGCTTCTGTAATAATATCCGCATCCGGATTAATTCCGGAATATCATTAAATTCCGCATTTTTTATTATATATTGGATTTCATTTTTCTGCTTCATTACTATCCTCCAAAATAATATATATGATATTGATTTTATTACTTAATCTTAGAGATTACAAACATATTAAATTTAAAAACGGACAAATTTAGTAATTAATTTCTAAGCCCATTAAAACCAGTAATAACTTATTTGCTTACAAGCAAATAAGTTATATCATCTTTTTCCCGGAAATATTTATAGTATAATATTGAAATTAACCAATATTATCTCCCATCTCTTTATCCTATTTACACATGTCCGGCAAAGCAAAACAGTAAGATATAATAATAGAAAAGCATCATTTTAATAAGAGTGTGTTTATGATTTTATTTTTTTTCAGAAATGAAGCGGAAAATATTTTCCAGTTCATTTTTAGAAAAGTAATGAATTTCAATCTTTCCTTTATTCTTAGTTCCTTTTATTTCTACCTTCGCGCCTATGGCTTTAATAAACCGTTCCTGAATATCCTCAATTCCTGTATCTTTTTTCTTAACTTTCTCCTGTGCTGCCGTTTTTTCCGGCTTTTTCCCAAAAGTCTTCCCTTCTTTTTCAGCTTCCCTGACCGAAAGCCCTTCTTCAATTATATAACTTGTAAAATCAATAATCTTATCCAAATCCTCAATCGTTAATATTGCGCGCGCATGGCCTTCCGTCAGTTCGCCAGAAACAATTTTATCCCTGACATATTCGGGCAGTTTAAGGAGCCTGAGAGTATTTGTCACAGAACTTCTGTCTTTACCGATCTTCCTGGCAAACTCATCCTGACTTATATTAAGTCTTTCAATAATCTCATTAAATGCTTCTGCCTTTTCAACAGGATTTAGATCTTCCCTCTGGATATTTTCTATTAATGCTATTTCGAGACGGTCCTCATCAGGAAAGTCTTTGATTATAACCGGCATTTCGATCAATCCCGCCATCTTTGAAGCACGCCATCGCCTTTCACCGGCAACAAGCTCATATCTTCCGTCTCCCAGTTCAGTCACGATGATCGGCTGTATGACTCCTTTTTCACGGATAGAATCCGCCAGTTCCCTAAGGGCTTCTTCATCAAACTTTTTTCTCGGCTGGTACCTGTTCGGCATGATTTTATTGATATCAATTTTATTGATATCTCTATTATCCTCTTTTATGCCTTCCTGATCATCCAGAAGGGCCATCATTCCTTTACCTAATCCATGCTTCATATTTTACATCCCGTTCTTTTTTAAAAATTCTCTGCCAAATTCCATGTATGCTTCTGAGCCCTGACTTTTCGAATCATATTCAAATATTGAAATACCATGGCTTGGAGCTTCACTCAGACGAACATTCCTTGGAATGATAGTCTCATAAACTTTTTCTTTAAAATAGTTTTTAACTTCTTCCGTAACCTGTTTGGAAAGATTTGTTCTTGAATCATACATCGTTATAAGAACCCCTTCCACAGCGAGGTTTTTATTAGGACCGCTTTTTACCAGTTTAATAGCTTTCAGCAGTTGAGCAAGACCTTCCATCGCATAAAACTCGCTCTGCATTGGAATGAGCACGCTTTCTGCAGCTACCAGACCGTTTAATGTAAAAAGGCCCAAAGACGGAGGAGTATCTATGAGTATAAAATCAAATTCATTTTTTACCGTTGCTAATGCTTCTTTCAGTATAAATTCTTTTCTCGGCGCATTGATCAGTTCAACCTGGGCTCCGGCTAAATCCAGAGTTACCGGAACAATTTTTAATTTAAGATATTTCGTGCCGACAATAACATCTTTAATTTTTTTCTGGCCCAGCAGGACTTCATAAATACCGTTTCCATTCCTTTCCTGGATATCAACTCCCAGACCGCTGCAAGAATTCCCTTGCGGATCAATATCCACTAATAATGTATTTTTTCCCTCACGGGATAAAAATGTTGCCAAATTAACGGCGGTAGTGGTCTTTCCAACCCCTCCCTTCTGATTCGCTATCGCGACAATCCTGGCCATGTGTCCTCCGCGTTTTGAATAACCATTATTATAAATTATACGAGAAAGAAGATAAAAATTCAATAAAAGGACATGGATTAAAAAAGATGCCTAAACTGATCGATTCTTTTATTAATTCAAAAAATCGGCCTGTTAAACGGGTGGGGTTTTAGAAATTTTAAGGAGTGAGATATTACCCATCCAATTTAAAGTACAAGACCCTTTAGAAAAGGTCCTTATTTGTTGAAATTTTAGTTTTGAGCGCAATACCCCCTTATCCGGTTTTTTAGCTTTAATAATTTATATTGGGACAACGAACAGGCATTTGTCCCAAACTTTAAATAGTCCCAATTCGTCTATTACTTCATGCCGAAATTTCAATACAATTTTTCTGCTTCTTCTTACGATCTTTCCGGCTATGTCAATAAAAAGCCGTCTTACAGTGCCCGGATAACTGCCAATTGGTACGCTATCTGAAAGCGCGTCTTCCTGCATAGCAATTAATAAATTACGGGATATCAGCATCAGAAAATAGTATGCGGCATTTGAGATAAACCTTTTGAAAGGGAGTGTTTCAACCGCAAACTCCTTCACGCTTCGATTTACCAATTCATCCTTCGCCCTTAAGAGATAAAGTTCGATAATCTCTTTAGCCGGCAAATATTTTCCAGGTTCCGCATTTTCCAGCAAATCCTGATTATATAAATTTGTGTAAATTAAATTATCCGGTTTCGCAAAATCCAGAAGGTACTCATCTCCATTATTTGCCCTTTTACAGTAAATCGCCCGGCGGCCTTTGCTCCATTTCTCCCGTTTGTCTCTAAAATCACAATATTCCCAGACATCGCCTTTTCTCTCAAAATTGCTCCAGCCTTGCGGAAGCTTGCGGATCAAATCCAGTTTGATGTCGTTGTACATTGTACCGCCGCAGATATAGTAATGTCCGTTTTCTTCCATCCATTCATAGTATTTCTGATCATTGAACCCACTATCTGAAACAACAATAACCGGCACGTCTTTATTGAAGGTCTTTATTAATGATGTCAATCCATTCTTTTGCTTTACCGGTATAAATTCCATCCGGGTGTTTTTCCTGAAGATCTTTAAAAAGTTTAATTGCTTCCTGTTTTTTCTTCCATTCATAAAAAAGAACAGCTTTATTATAAAGAGCTTCTTCATCACTATTTGTCATGGAATTTTGTAATGCTTTATCCAGGAATAGAGCGGCATTTTTATAGTCCTTATTTATTGCATATATATCTGCAATCTTGATCAGCCCTTGATCTGCTGCAGGGTCTTGAGGAAATATGTTTATAATATTTAAAAAATATTGAATCGCTTTTTGATACTCTTTGCTTTTTTTTAAAACCTCGGCGTAAAAAAAAGACTGCTTGATAAAAGCACTTTTCATTCTTTCATATCTTTCAGTTTTAGGGTAAGCGTTAAAATAATTCAAATACTCCTGTATAGCCTGCGGATAATAGCCCTGTTCAATATAAACCCTGGCCCTTCCTATCATGTCTTCTTCATCAGGGCCATTATTAAAATATGTGACTGCGTTAATATAATCTTTTTTATAAAAATACTGATATGCTAAATAGACTGCTAGAAAAGGCTTTTTACTATTATCTGCTTTTAAATAAGCGTCCTCAAGATAATTTAAAACAACAGGGTCATACTTTTCATATTCCTTTGAAATAGCGCCTAATAAAACAACAGCGTCGACAAAATCGGCGCTATCCCGGGGTGAGCCCGCGAAAATTTTCTGTAAAATTTGTCTGGCTTTATTATAATCTCTTTGATCATAAAACACCCCCGCTGTTATAGAAAGTACTTTGTATTGAAAATCGCTCTCAGGATAGTCAGTTAGGAAATCTGAGGATAAATCCAGCGTTTTCTGGTAATCCTTCATCTCATAAGCGGATTTAATTTTCTTGTATAGCTCTTCATCTCTTTTTCCGATTAATAATCCCGAATGATTTGAATATTTTATAAAAAGTTTTGAATTCAGCATGAAAAAAGATAAAACACCCACCATTATCAAAAGAAGTATAAAACCCCAAAAAGCCAGCCACTTTTCTCCGCTATTCATCAGAACTACCCTCATTTTTTAAACTTTTTCTGGAATTCTTCCATTGAGATATTTGTTTTTGAAAGAACTTCCTTCTCAATTTTAATATTAATGTTTGTAAATCCAAAAATAACCGGTATAGTATTTTGATTTTTATCCGGTTTTATAATTTTAAAATCATTTGCAATTATTGTATAATAATATGGAATCCCATATTTTAGATCATCGTCTTCAATGTATAATTCATTGTTTACTTCCTTATATGGCGCCATCTGAAATAAAAGTTGTTCGTCTGAAATAAGGTTTGTTGTTCTATACACTGAGAATTTAATGCTTTGGTCTGAATCTGCATTGTAATCCCAGAAAAGCATGACCTGTCCGGTGTTAGTTTTTATAAAAATATTATTAACTGCTGTATACCCTTCATTAATATTATCTTTATTGCTGATAATAATCGGGTTAAGCATATAATTGAGTTCCGGCCTGAGATCATCCTCTGAAAATTTAGTCGGCATAGGCAAAACTGCCAAATAAAATTCGCCCTCTTCTCCCTTAAGATCTAAAAAAAACAAAAATTTGTATATACTTTTTTCCTTCACTCCGTCATGGTTCGTAATAACAATCCTTAAAGAATTACTTAAAACAGACAGGTTATAAATGGGCATTTTTTTATTTCTATAAATATTAAATATACCATGATTTGTATTTGCGTTCCATTCAATTTTTATTTTCCCGTCGCTTTTTGTCACTGTCAACTTTGTGGTATACATATCTTCTGAATATAAATTAAAAAAAAATAGAAATAAAAAAATAACAGTAAGAATGACAGAAGCTTTCATTAAAACCGCCTTTCCTTTATTATAATATTTTCGGTATGAAGAAGTGTCTTCTAAAGGCAACCAGTCTATCTGGTCTGTGCGTAAAAAAGTGCGTGCCTATTGCGGAACCCGTTTCTTCAGTTTGCGGAACAACGCATAGAAAAAGATAAAAAAAATAAACCGGGGAAAGAAGCTCTAAAGATGGGAAAACAGGACACGAAAAGAACAGGTTACGTACAAAAAAAAACATGCCAAACATACGACAGGCTAAAAACTTAAATCTTGATAAGTTTAAAAAGAAGAGTTACTATTATATACTAATAAATACAGGATATAAAAAATGAAGTATATTAGAAATAATATAGAAGAAAGGGAAAAGATATTTCTTTCAAAACTTGCATCACAAAGCATCAATTCAAGAGGAAGAAAATTTAAAGAAGCTTTAGATCCGCTTAGAACAGAATATATGAGAGACAGAGATAGAATAATACACTCTGAATCTTTCAGAAGATTAAAACATAAAACCCAGGTTTTCTTATCTCCGACAAACGATACTTTTAGAACACGGCTTACGCATACTTTAGAGGTTTCTCAAATAGCAAGAACTATATCAAGAGCACTGGGATTGAATGAAGATTTAACTGAAGCAATAGCGCTGGGGCATGATGTTGGTCATACGCCTTTCGGGCATTCGGGTGAGCAGGTTATAAGAGAAGAGGCATATCCAGATTTTAAACATTCAGAACAAAGTGTCAGAGTTTTAGAAAAACTCGAGAAAAAACGAAAAGGTTTAAATTTAACAATAGAAGTACTGGATGGTATAAAAAAACACTCCAAGACAGGAAAAAGTTCAATTATGCCGCAGGGACAAAAGGATTATCCTCTAACAATTGAGGGAGAAGTTGTACGAGTGTCGGATATAATAGCTTATGTCAATCATGATGTTGATGATGCGGTTAAATCTGGGATTCTTAAAGAAGAAGATTTACCTAAAGATACGAAACAAATATTAGGAAGAAAACATTCGGAAAGGATAAACACTCTGGTACAGGATGTAATCAAAAACAGTATGAATGAAAGACATATTTGTTTAAGTAAAGAAGTTTTACAGGTAACAGAAAATTTTAGAGATTTCCTTTACACAAATGTTTATAAACATCCTGTTATCATCAGCGAAATGGATAAGGCGAAAAACATACTTTATGAGCTTTATCATTTCCTCATGAAAAACATGAATATTGTTTATCAGATGCTTAATCTCTTTCACTATACTTCAGATGAAGACGAAAAGAGGGCTTTAGTTGATTATATTGCATTGATGACAGATAATGAAGCGGTCAATTTGTTTTATAAGTATTTTATTCCCAAATCTTTTTACTAAGATTTACGAGGGGTTATGAATCTTTTAATATTTGTAATAGTTATATTTTTTCTTATTTTTATATTATTAATCGCAGATTACATAAAAAATATTCATAAATTCGAACTTCTTATTGAAAAGCTTTTTAGAAATTTCTTAAGAATTGAAAAAACAGCAGTTGATTTTGCTAAAAACTTTTTTAATACCCTTTCAAATGAAATCCGGAGTATTTTTTATGCTAAAACATGTCTCTTTTTTGTTGTTACCAAGGAGCACTTTACTCTAAAAGCAGCAGCATGTATTGATACTACTATTCAGTCAGACTTAAATTTTGATAATAATAAAGATTTTATAATTAATAAAGTTTCTGCTCTGAAAAAATTCTCTCCGCAACGATTAAAAAAAGAAATCTCTGCCCGTATTTTTAAAACAAGGAATTTAACATTCCTTCTTCCTCTATACCATAATAAAAAGCTGACAGCCTTTTTTATTTTGAGTCAAAAAAATCTTTTCCTTTATCTACGGGCGATGGTTTTTCTGGCGATGGTTTATAAAAAGTTAAATGAAGTTTTATATGATTTAATAAATGTTGTAAAAGACCGGGAGCAGAATATAGGCACTATGATGCTCCTTGGAATAAAGGATTATGCATTTATAACAGTTGATAATGATCTTAATATAGCAACCTGGAATAAAGGCGCAGAAATAATGTTCGGATATGATACAACTACAGGCATTCATAAAACTTTGACAGATCTGATTGAAAAAGAATCTTTACCCTCGTTCTATAAAGCTGTCGAAATTTCTGAAAAGACTGAGGAAGTAAAAGCGGAAATAATAATGAAAGACTGCAATGATACCAATATTATTTCGGAAATTTTGATTAAAAGAATTTTACAGGAGATTGTTTGTTCAGGTTATTATATACTTATAAAAGATATTACCAAAGAGGAGATATGGAAAAAAAGCATCCGCAGGCAGGCAATTATTAACAAAAGTATTGTTGAAAACGCAAGAGACGGAATCCTGCTTTTGAATGAAGAGAGCAGAATAACTTTTCTTAATGAGAAAGTTAAAAATATTGTTGATGCCGGGATTACTTACCTTGGAATGGAAATAACACATATATTTTCAAGAGAATACGGGGAAAAATTTAAAGCTAAAATAGATGAGCTTAAAAATAGTGAAGCGGAACTGGCTTTTCTTAATTTAAAATTCGGAGATTTATGGTACAATATTCGATTTTTCCCAATTAAAGGAATTAAGACATATGATGGTATTGTTATTTTCTTTATTGATAACACATATATAATGAAAACAAGGGAAAAATTGGAGGAAATGAATAGAAACCTGATAGAAGACTTGCAGGCAGCAAAGTTGATGCATCTTAATCTTATTCCTTCTTCCTTACCGCAGAATAAAAAGATAAAATTTCAAGCTATTTTCCTACCGTCAGATGAGGTTGGAGGAGATTTTTATTATGTTGATGAAATGGAAATTAAAAAGAAAAAATATTATATCACGCTGATGGCAGACGTCTCTGGACACGGTCTTGGGGCTTCAATGCTAACAGTATTAGTAAAAGATGTCTATAGTGATTTTAAAAACAGGCTGGAATTTGAAAACAGTTTAAAATTGTCCGATTTTATAACTATGCTTAATAAAAAAATTATTAACTTAAATATGGAGGGAAGTAAATTTGTTACTATTTTTATACTATTAATAGATGTTGAAAACAAAAAAATAAAATATAGTTCAGCTGGGCACCCCCATGCTGTTATATTGAGGGGAAATGAAGCGATTGAAACTTTCGGAATAAAAAATTCCCCTCCTGTAGGCATAATTGATGATTTTGGTTATTCTGAAGAGGAAAGAGATATACTTCCAAAGGATAAACTCTGCATATATAGTGACGGCATTCTCGATGTATTTTCGTATGAAGCCAGGAATTTTAACCGTTTTCTGACAAAGAATAGAGATTTGGATATAAAGAAAATGAGGCAGGAAATAGAGAAAACGATAGAAAAGAGAAAAATAGAAAGGTATGAAAATGATAAAGGGAAATCAATACGGATTGATGACATTACATTGGTTTTAGTAGAATTGCTATAAGGCGGGAAATATGGAGTTGTCAGCGAATCTTTTAGCAATGTTAAATGCCAATATTTTTGATATGAGAATAGAAGACTTCCAGGAATTAAAGCGTTTTTACAGCTGTGAAAATAAAAGCTTTATGAAAATTATGGATAAAGCAATAGGTGAATTTAAGAAAAAAGAGGATATTGAAAAAATTTTATTCCTATTGCTTTATCTTAAAGATGAGATTAAAGACATATCGCCATTCCTTTCTAATAATATCAATCGTATTTTTTCTTTAATGATAAAAAACAATTATTTTAAACAGATTGCCCAATACAGTGATATACTTGAAGCTTGCGCCAATATAAAAGTACTTGAGTTATTGAATGAATTTACTAAAAGCCGAAATATGGGAAAATTTTTAACTAATGTGGAAATATATAAGTTGAAAAAACTGGTTTTTGATCTTTCCAATAAATATAAAAAGGATGATGTGGCGTATCAAATTGAAATAGCATTAGAAAATCAGGATTCCGAATGGCTTGAAAATATAGAAAAATAATTTTGCCGTCAAATTATAGGCTCTTCTGTTTTATAAAGAAAGAATATTTTTTATTTATGAATTTTATTCCCTTTTGATATATTAGTTTTGATATACAATAATTTAATTCTTGCTTTTTAATAAAACAAATTTTATAGCCGCTTTCATAATTCAGTATACAAATCTATACACCGGGAAATGAAAATATAAGTAAAGTTAGTCTATTTTATTGAAAATAACGAGGATAGGAACCCCCCTTCAATAAAAAGATTGTGGCACGAATATTGCTCAATTTGTTGTATGGGGGATTATATGAAAGATTTAACCATCTTGAAACAATACATCAACAGTATTTCAAAATATTCCCGTATAACGCCAGAGGAAGAAAAAGAGCTTGCATACAGAATAAAAAATGGAGACCAGGCCGCATTAGATAAATTAATCAATGCAAATCTTAAACTTGTAGTAAAGATTGCAATAGAAATATGCAAGGGAAATACTTCCATTATGGATGTCATTCAGAACGGCAATCTCGGGTTAATAAAAGCGGCAGAAAAGTTTAATCCTACATTGGGTGTTAAATTTTCAACCTATTCAGCATTCTGGATAAAACAATCTATTTTAAGAGGTTTTATTAAACCGGCGCTTAATATAAGTATTTCATACAGAAAAGATGAAATAAATAAAAAGATTAAGCATTATGTCAGAGAATTCTTTGCAAAAAAAGGGAAATTACCGGATATTAATAATATTATTAATGATTTAAAGGTAAAAAGGAGGGATGCGGTTGATGTCCTTTTACTTTATAAAGGAAATGGCGATTTTCAAACAAATAGTTCTTATCTAGAACCTTATGAAGATATGATTGAGGCCGTTCAGGATAACAACTTTAATCCAGAATCGGTTGTTGAAAAGAAAAACTTAAAGAATGATATTATAACGGCGATTGAATCTTTCCCGACAAGAGAATGTGAAATTATAAAGAAAAGATATGGTTTTTCATGTGAAAAGAAAGAAACACTTCACAATCTAGGTAATAAATATTCGATTTCTGCTGAAGCCACAAGACAGATTGAGAAAAAAGTATTATCTATCATGAAATTAAGGTTTCCATATTTAGCCTATTATTATTTTGCCTGATTAAACTCCTTATAAAAATAATAAATACCCCTTCCAATACCTTACGCATTGGAGGGGGTATTCTTTTTATGTAATAAATTGATTTGTACCGGGCGAAAGGGTATAATAAATATCATAAAAATCAGATGCTATATGAGGTAAGAATGGTCAAATACTTGAAATCTGTTTATTTGCAGGGTTTTAAGTCATTTCCAATAAAGACACAGATTGATCTTGTTGAAGGGATTACAGGGATCGTCGGTGCTAACGGTTCGGGGAAGTCTAATGTAGTCGAAGCGATTAAATGGGTTTTAGGCGAGCAAAGCGCAAAAAGCCTTCGCGGCGATAAAATGGAAGACGTTATATTTAACGGCACGAAAGACAGAGTGTCTATGAGCATGGCTGAAGTCTCATTAATTTTTGATAATGAAAACCACTGGCTTCCCATTGATTATTCAGAAGTGGCTGTATCAAGAAGGATCTTCCGTTCAGGTGAAGGGCAGTATTCGATAAATAAATCCCGTGTCAGACTGAAAGATGTTGTTGAATTATTTTTAGACACCGGCATCGGCAGGGACAGTTATGCTATTTTTGAACAGGGAAAAATAGACCGTCTTTTAAGCGAAAGTCCCCAGGAAAGAAGGACCCTTTTTGAGGATTTTGCCGGCATATCAAAATTTAAATATAGGAAAGAAGAAGCTGAAAAAAAATTGGAAAATTCCGCTGCGAATATCGAACGGATTAATGATGTAATATTAGGGCTGGAAAAGGAAGTTGTAAGTTTAAAGGAACAGGCTGAGAATGCGCATCTTTACCAGGAAGTAAAAGCCGGCTTAAAAAGTCTGGAATTAAAATTCGAGGTACTCAGAAAAATTAATTTTGAGAGTGAAATAGCAAATAAATTGGCCCAGAGGAAGCAGAATGAAGATAAGCTAAATCCTCTAATGGAAGAATTGAAGGATAAGGAAGAAAAAATTATTCAATGCGAGGAGAATATTCAAACGGAAGAAACGGATTATAATAAAATCCGCGATGAATACGTCAAGATAGAAAGAGAGTTCGGAGAACTGAAATCCAGGCTTGAGAATAATAAAGAAAGAAAGAAATCGCTTGAAGGTCAGGTGAATAATATAGGAAACAGGCTGCATGAAGGAGACGACAGGTTAAAAACATTAGAGAATGAACTCTCATTAAGAGAAAAAGAATATAACACAATTTCCGAGGAAAAAGAAGAAGTTACTTCACATTTGCATGAAATCGAATCTAAAATAGATCAAATCCATCTGGATATTAAAAAGCTTGACGCTAAAATTTTAAACCGGTCAAAAACTGTCGGTTTTGAAAAGATTATCAGTAAAGACAATGTTGATAAAAATAAGCAGGATCTGATCGCATATCAAACAAAACTCGAAAATTACCGCGCTTCCCTTGAAGAAAAGTGGAATCAGTTAAAAAATATTGAACAGCAGATGGAAGAAAAAAACACGCAATTGGCGCTGTCCAATCAGGCTATTTCGGCATTAACCGAAGAACTGAAAAAAGTATTACAGGAAATTGAAGGCTTACAATCCAGGGAAAAGGCGCTTAAACTTGAAAATCAGAATTTAAATGATAAGACCAAAAAAATTCAGGAAGAATCAAAACAGATGGATCGGGTGATTATTGATTCTCTGGAAAAACAGGCGGCGCTATTAAAGGAATTTGCCAAAAAGAAGCCGGATATTGAAGCTGGTATAGACAGCATCTTCAATGAACTCATTAATATGATACAGAAAAATATGCCGCTGGAAGGAATAAAAAATAAAATGTCTTTATTAAAAACACAATTTGGGCAGTTTAAGGATTATTATGAAAGCATTCTGAATGTATTATACAGCGATGAAGGAACTTATACTAAAAAAGACGCGCTCAATAAAGAAAGCGAGGATATCGGCCGGCAGATTTTTAAAAACGAAGAAGAAAGTGAAGGTATTAGGTTAAACATTAAAGAATTGCAGGAAGTAAGGGAAGGTATTCAGAATAATTATAATAAAAACCAGTATGAGGCGGGAAGCGTTAAAAACGATTTAAATAAGTTAACCGATCAATTCACATCGACTCAGGAAGCCTTCAAAATGATTGAGAATCAGATTAACGACACTTCCGAAAAGATCAAAACAAAGCAGAATCAAACAGAAGAAATGATGCAGATTATTGATGAATATGAAGAGGAAATACTGGAAATGAAATCAAACCGGAATTCTCTGCTTGAGGAATTAAACAATAAAAAAATCAATTTTGCCCGTGTTGATGAAAAATATAATTCGCTGACAAATGAAATAACAAGAATAAATAATCAGATGAGCGATTTAACCGAAATGAAATCGACATATCAGACAGATAAAAATAATGCCTTATCTTCAATCAAGGAACTGGATGCAAGAGTAAAGAAAGATGATAGTGAACAAGAACAATTTATAAAGAAAATTGAAAACTATAAAGATGAAATTGAAAAGAAAAAGGGGCTTATTGAAAAATTACAGAAAACAAGGAAATTATTGGATATTCAGCGTAAAGAGACAGATGAAAACAGGCAGCGTCTGGAAAAAATTATCATCAACCTGGATAATGCTTTATCTGAACGGAAAGGCTTTCTTGAATCAATCATTGAAAACGCTATAAAAAATTATGGAGTGGATATTAATACAATTACGATTGAGAAGGAAGATAATTTTGAAAACATATCCGCAAAAATCAATGACTTGAGAATGGAATTGCAGCGCCTGGGGAATGTCAACCTTCTGGCTATTGAGCAGTATCAGAATGCGAAAGAAAGACTGGAGTTTTTGGCGGTACAAAAACAGGATAGCGAAAAAGCGATAGCTGATATTGTATCCCTGATCGATGAGACGAATAAAAGATGTATCGAGCAATTTACATCCTCTTTTGAAGATATCCGGAAGGCTTTTAAAAAGATATTCTCACGCCTGTTTGACGGAGGAAGAGCCGATTTGATGCTGGAAGATGAAAATGATGTGCTGAACAGCGGTGTTAATATTTTTGCGGAACCGCCGGGAAAGAAATTTCAAAGCATATCGCTATTATCCGGTGGAGAAAGGGCTTTGGTGGCCATCGCGGTCATTTTTTCGATACTCTATTTAAAACCGACGCCTTTTGTTGTCCTGGATGAAATGGACGCGCCTCTGGATGATGATAATATAGAGCGTTTTAAAGCCCTGTTGCGTGATTTCAGGGAAACCAGCCAGTTTATTATTGTGTCGCACTCAAAATCAACTCTGGAAATATGCGATGCTCTTTACGGTGTAACGATGGAAGAACAGGGAGTATCCAAAATAATCAATGTCGAGTTTGACGAAGCCGACATCCTTTTCAAAGCTCTTGATAATAATACCAGCCAATCTGAGTAAGCTTCACTTTACAAAAATAATAAATTTTATTAATCTAAATTAAGGGGAAAATAATATGATATATATGTTTGATTGGACTTTTTTGCTGCTCATTCCGCCTTTCATACTGGCATTATGGGCCCAGATGAAAACGCAGGCAACTTTTAAAAAATATTCCCGGATCAGCATAACAAGAAATATGACAGGAGCGGAGATCGCAGGAAAAATACTAACCGATTACGGAGTTCGGGATATCCGGATTGAAAGAGTTAACGGCGTTTTAACAGATCATTATGATCCGGTTCATAAAGTATTAAATCTTTCTGATGCGGTCTACAGCCAGAACTCAATCGCGGCGGCCGGTGTAGCCGCTCATGAAGCGGGGCACGCGCTTCAGCATGCGAAAGGCTACAGTCCGATAAAAATAAGGAATTCGCTTGTTCCTGTCGCCAATATCACTTCTTATTTAGCCATTCCTTTGTTTTTCATCGGTTTCCTGATGAGTTTTCCATTATTAATCAAAATCGGGATATTCCTGTTTATCGGGATTGTCGCCTTCCATCTGGTGACCCTGCCGGTTGAATTTGACGCGAGCAGCAGGGCCCTTAAAGTGTTAAAGCAGAGTTCTTTTCTTAATAATTCGGAGCTGGAGGGGGCCAGATCTGTTCTCAGCGCCGCAGCTCTGACTTATGTGTCTGCCGCGCTTATGGCGTTCATGCAGCTTATCCGCTTGATATTTCTGGCAAGGGACAGGGATTAATTATAAATTTATAAAAAAAGGCTGAACCAAAAAGTTCAGCCTTTTTTATCTATTACTCATTTCCCTGTCCATATCCCGCCGGATATCTCTTTCTTTTAATACCGCCTTTTTATCATGCAGCTTTTTGCCCTTGGCTATCCCGATAAGAACTTTGGCGTATTTACCTTTTAGGTATAATTTTGTCGGGACAATTGTGGTTCCTTTCTGGCATGTGAGATTGGATAATTTCAGTATTTCCTTTTTATGGAGCAGAAGCTTCCTGACGCGGAGGACTTCGTGATTGAAAATATTGCCGAATCCGTAAGGGCTGATATGAAGATTGTAAAGAAGAGCCTCGCCGTTCTTGATGAGGACAAAGCTGTCTTTTAAATTGACCGCATGATCCCTGACCGATTTAATTTCAGTGCCTTTTAATTCTATGCCCGCTTCATAAGTATTGAGAATTTCATAATCATGAAAAGCTTTTTTGTTTTGAGCTATTTCTGTAATCTTTTTTTTTTCCATTCTCATTAACCCCGGCTATTGCACATCTGCGAATTTATCGGCCGGCTTTTGAGGGATAATGATCTCGCCGAATTGCCTTTCATAATTCGCGATATTATTGTTGATTGCCGCCAGAAAATTTTTGGCGTTTTTCGGCGTCATAATGATGCGGGTTATAATTTTCGCTTCCTCTTTACCGGGGAGGATGTGAGCGAAGTCGATGACAAACTCCTCCGGCGAATGGGAGACTATCGCGAAATTAGAATACTTGACAATATTTTCATCATTTGCAATTTCCACTTTTATATTCTGCTGATTCGGGATTTTAGTTTCGGCCATATTTATCTCCTTATGCGTACAATCTATCTATTAATGATAATGCTTAATTTGAAAATTATCAATATTGATTCCATATTTTCTCAATTCTTTTTAAATGGATATGATATTTGATCCTGGGTATGAGAAAGAAAACAAATAGGATCAGAATATAACTTGATATTAAAGATAAAACTGAAAAACCGTTTATTGTCTGATAGGAAAACGGGATAAGAGACAGGACATCTGCTATAGAGGTAGTTATCTTCCATAAGATAGTAATAGCATATTGAAAGATGGAATGAATAAAAGAAACGCCGGTAAGAATGAAAATAAGATCGATAAAGCAGAGATAAGTAATGATATTAAAAAGAGGAATAATGATTAGATTGGCAAGAGGAGAAATAAAACTGATGCCTTTGAAAAAGAAAAGCAGAATGGGCAGGGTTGATATGTTTGCGGATAAAGTCCCTGATATAATATCGGATATATATTTCCCCGCAAAAGTAAAAAAGCCTTTTACAGGTTCAATGAAGAAATAAATGCCGAGAACGGCTGTATAGCTCAGCCAGAAGCTGACGGTGAGGATATAGGCGGGTTCAAAGACAATTGAAAGTGCCGCTGAATAAAGGATGATATCGAATAAATCCGGATCACGGCCTGTTAATTTTAATAAATTATAGAGCAGGAACATGATACCGGCGCGAACAACTGAAGCGCCGAAGCCCGCTATGGCAATATAAATAATAATGATTATTGATGAGATGATATAAGTATGGGAATTTTTCAATATCTTTTTTAATAAAAACATAATTCCCAGGCTGATAATGGCGACATTCAGCCCGGAAGATGGCGAGCAGGTGTGTAACTCCGGTCATTTTGAATGATTGCGACGTAGAGTAATTAATAAAGTGTGTGTTTGCCATGATAAGAGAAAACAAGAGGCTTTTCACTTCATCATTGGATGTCTCGATTATTCTGTCATTGAGACTTTTCCTGGACTGAGTTATAAGCATAAAAACAATGGGGCCGGCTTTGACCGGAATAATTTCTTTTGCATAAAGAGTTTTCCATTGCTGGTTTTGAATCCGATAGGTTGATACAAACCCGGTTATTTGCGCCGTCTGACCTTTATAAAGTGCATAGGCGTTTGTCGAGATTATATTGATATTGCCGGCATGAACTTCATACTGGCCGTCTTGTCTTAATTCGGGAAAATCCGAGATCTGGAAAACGGCGGTCACAAATCCTTTTTCCGGAAGCGGGGTTTGGGACTTCTGATAAAAGTAACCGGAAGAGAAACCAAGGAATAATCCAAAAATAACAAAAAATGGGACGGCTTTGTTTTTTTTGACAAAAGCAAATAGTATGGAGAAGGATATTATCAGTAAGATGGATATGATAAAAACAGGAGATATTAAATTGATATTCTGGTAAGAATAAAAAGAGGAAAAAAATACAGCGCAGATAAATACAGCCAGATTCACCCGCATAAACAAGCCTTAATTAACGTTCGAAACGGATTTCTATACAGTGTGGATTGATTTTTTTTATATTGTATTGTTCTTTATAATATGTGCTGATACCGCGAAGTAAACCGATAATATCGATCAGGCTTTTTTCGTTTCCATAAACGGCTGTCATTGTATTCCGGTCGATTTCTTTCAGATCGATCTTTAAAATATAACTGTTATTGGGAATAAACTGGCAGAGGTCATTGTTCAGTTTTACATAATTAACAAGAAATTCTTTTATTGTTGTTGCTTTACGGGCCAGGGATTGGCAGAGGCGCGGGGCAAAGTCGGTCAGCCAGTACTGCACAAAATCGCTTCTTACATCGAATTCGGATTTTTTGAGTTTTTTTGACATTATTTCAAATATTGATTTTAATCTCTGGAAAGAAATATAATTATCCTGGTTGCGGAATGAATCTACGCCTATTCCCATTTCTTCCGCCAGTTCCTTCCAGATATTAAACCCGAAATTATATTTATTACTCAGCCACTCTTTTATGGCTGTAAGATAAATCACTTTCATAAATAATCCTTTAAATAATATTATCCATTAAATTATTTTTAGTCAAATGACGCCGAATAAGTGAATGCATTTAGTTTAAAGAGGTATTAATTATAATTGATATTTTATATATTTCAATTAAACTCTTTGCCCGGATTATTCACCTGAAAAAAAGTATAAAAAAAGCCGCGTAACTTTACTCTTTATGATATAATTAATTGCGACCTAAAAATACCCCAAAGAGGAGATACGCGGTGAAAACAGTATGTCATAAACAAGAAGAAAAATCAAGCGGTTTTGCCTTTTTAGGCAAGACTATTGAGATGGACTGGAACGGCGGCGACATATCCACTGACGGCGGGCTGTTTCTGGTATCCGGGCTCTTAAAAAAGACCGGAATTATCAATAGAATATCCGGTTGTATTGAGGATTGCAGGGACCAGGACCGGATAATTCATGAAATGAGTGAATTGATCGGACAACGGGTCAGCCAAATGATCATGGGGTATGAAGACACCAACGACGCGGGAGTATTACGGTATGACCCGATGTTTAAATTCGCGGCAGGGCGTTTACCTGAAAGCGGAGATACCCTGTCCAGCCAGCCGACGCTGTCCAGGCTTGAGAACAGCATAAACCTTCGGGATATAACGAAGCTTGATTTCTGTATGACGGACTGGTACATTGACAGCTTGATAGAGCGTAAAGCGGAAAGTGTTGTTCTTGACATAGACGGCACGGATGATCCGACGCATGGTAAACAGGAAGGAAGCCTGTTCAACGGTTTTTATGAACAAACGATGTACTCACCGCTGATTGTTTGTGACGGAGATACCGGAGACCTTGCGGCGATTAAACTGCGGCAGGGAAACGCGGGTCCGGCAAAGGACGCGCTTGCTATGATCAGGAGAATTGTTTTGGCAATAAGGAGGCGACAACCGGAGATCCGGATAATCCTGCGAGGTGACGCCGGATTTGAAAACCCGAAGATATACGAATATTGCGAACAAAATGATCTCCATTATATTCTGGGAATAAAGGGTTACCGGAGATTGGAGAAGAGGACAAGAAAGCTATCCCGCAGGGCAAAGACATATTTTCAAAAAAGCGGGAAAGAAAAGACGCTTCATACGAATTTCAAATACCGTGCACAAAGCTGGGAAAAAGAACGAATGATTATCGCCCGGATACGCTGCAATGAATTGGGACAGGACACCCGTTATCTGATAACCAATTGGAAATTTTCAAAGGCAAGGTATGCATACAGATTCTATGCGAAGCGTGGAGATATGGAAAACCGGATCAAGGAACTGAAAAAGGATATGAATCTTGACCGTTTGAGCTGCCATCGATATATGGCAAATTATTTCCGGCTGATTCTTGCGGGTTTTGCCTATCAATGCATGCAGCGCTTAAGGAAGGGATTGAAAGGTACAGAATATGAGAAAGCGCAAGCCGACACTATACGGTTAAAAATTCTGAAAGTTGCTGTACAGGTAAAAGAAACAGTCCGGAGAGTATGGCTGCATTTTTGCTCAAGTTTCACTGAAAAAGCGGTATTTCAAAGGCTCTCGGACAGCTTTGCGTAATGAAAGCCTTTCTGGATGTTTTTGACTCCGCTTAAAGAAGGGGGAAACTGCGCCCTTGTAACTGCAAAAAACAGATTTTTGAAAAGTTAGAAAGGATTGGACGGAAAAACGGAAGGTTAACTGACAAATTTATGCGGCCGCTTGAACAGCCGGGCAGTTTTTTATAGAAAATACACCCTCTGTGGGGGTGAGATGAATAATGCGGGCTTTGTATAAAATTACGATATCATTATTAAATTTCAGGAGATATAATGATGGAAAAGGCAGGTGTTAAACCGTTAATTAAATTGAAAAACGCCGCTTTTAAAATAAATGACCGGATTGTTTTCAGCGGAACGGATTGGACAATCATTGCCGGTCAGATATGGGCCGTTTATGGTATAGCGGGTTCAGGAGTAAACATTCTGCTGGAAGCGCTTTTACACCGTCTTCCGGTTACGCAGGGGAAATTAGAGTATTATTTCGAGGATCATGGAAGACCGTATTTGAATCCAGGCGAGGCTGTGCTTATCTCGAACGATGCGCAGAGGGATATGCTGCTTCATTACAGTACTTATTATCAAGCGAGGTGGCAGAGCTTTGAGGAAGAAAATTCCCCTTCAGTCAATGAATTCCTGAGCGGAAAAAGTATTGAACATCATTCGTCTTTTGAAGTGACCCCATTAAGGACTGCCGGTTCAATTTATGAGAAGCGCAAAAGAAGTGCTGTAAGGAGACTTCAGATTAAAAATCTGATGGAAAAGCGGCTGATGCAGCTTTCCAATGGTGAGGCCCGGAAAGTTCTATTGGTCCGGGCTTTTATGCAGAATCCCCGTTTACTTGTTCTGGATGAGCCTTTTGGGGGACTGGATGCTTCTTCAAGGAAAAATTTAATGAAAATTATCAATGAAATGATGCCGGATGAGCATAAAATTATAATAACCGCTCATTCCAGACTGGATGAAATCCCCGGATCGGCAACTCATATTGCCTATGTGGAACAAAACCGTATATTAAAGCAGGGTTTAAAAAAAGAAATATTATTATCATTGGAAACAAAACAAAAAGAACCAATCGTTATTAAAGAAGAAAAGTTTCAACTCTTTCCGGAATTTCCACAGGATAAAAATCCGGAAAATCCCTTTTTAATAAAAATGAATAATGTTACTGTCAAGTATGGGAAAAAGGTTATTCTGGATCATATCAGCTGGACAATGAGAAGGGATGAAAATTGGGCCGTCCTCGGACCGAACGGCGCCGGAAAGACAACGCTTTTAAGCCTTATAATGGGGGATAATCCGCAAGCTTATGCCAATGACATCATACTTTTTGGGAAAAAGCGGGGGAGTGGGGAGAGTATCTGGGATATAAAAAAGAAAATCGGCTGGGTTTCACCGGAGCTGCAATTATATTATTACAGCAGTATGAAATGTATTGAAACTGTCTGCTCAGGATTGTATGAATCAATAGGGCTTTATCAAGAGATTACAGAGGAACAAAAGATTGAAGCATTATTCTGGCTGCGGCTTTTAAAGATAGATAATTTAAAAGACACGCGCTTTTCAGATATTTCAGCCGCCGAACAAATGCTGATCCTTTTTGCAAGGGCCCTGGTTAAAAAACCCATACTTTTGATTCTGGATGAACTTTTCCAGAATATTGATCCTGAAACGAGAAATTTTTTATTTAGTTTTATTGATGCGCTTTGTACGGAAACACTTGTCCGCATTATTTATGTGACGCATCATGAAAAAGAATTACCCAATTGTATATCAAATATATTAAGGCTGGATAAAGGTAGAATCGTTTAATTGCATTATTTTCAGCCTTATCTTTTTAAGAGTTAATAAAAAAGACTCATTTTGGATAAATTATAATATAAATATATAATATAAATATTATTGGCAAAGTCTGGATTTCCTTTTACAATAAGTATTATAAGAATGGTGAGGTGGACATGCCCAAAGATATTAAATTGAAAAAAGCCTCTGATATCAGACCTGTATTTTTCAGCATGAAATGGAAAGGCACCATTCTGGTTTTTGTTTTCTTTATTCTGAGTATATCCATCCTATTCCAGTTTATTATCAATTATGAAAATTTAATCCTGAACAAACAGCTTGACGAAACCATGACTGTCTACCAGGAAACATTCAAAAAAGATGTCGAAGTGATGCTGCTGGAAAAAAATGATAGAAACGGGCTTGACAGCATTATTCAGTCCTATTCAAACATTAATAACTTTCTTAGCGCTATGTTTGTCGACAATGCCGGCAATATCATTGTCCATACGGGAAGGTCGGTTGATAAAGAATTTATAAGTTATATGCAGAGCAAATTTAAAAATATGTATGAGGATAAGGGAAATTACCAAGGGAAGCTTTCGTATAACAGTTTCAGGCCGGTTTATCATCCCAATATCGGAAAAACCGAGTTTAATAAGATAAACAATTATATAGATCTTTATCATAACGGCAAATTATTTAATAATGATGTCCTTCCCGAAGAAACCAGGAACAATTTTAAATTCATAAAAGAATACGAGGATTTAACCGCGCAGTATCAAATCAGGAGGGTCGGTCAAAAAAGTCCTCCGCAAGTTAAAATCACACAAAAAGACAGGAATGAGATTAACAGCTGGCAGAGAAGATGGGATAATTATAAAAAGACATGTAGCCTGATATTAACGGATAAAGAATTTTTAAAGCTGAATGATCTGCTTAAAAAGCTCGGATGGCCGGACAAAAAAGTCAATGAATATACTTTATTAAGGCAGGATAAGAAAAAATTCTTTAATAATAAAATTATCTTAAATGAAGAAGAGAATAACAATATCCAGTTTATAGCGTTCATAAAAACTTATCTTTCCACTTATATGGATGAACAGAATAATCTCAATAAAAACTTTGATCAATTGGCGGAAAAACTCACATCGATAGATAATAAACTGAGCTATCAGAAAAATCAGAAGAAAAATCAAGGAATTGCAAACTCGCTTTTAAATAAGGATAATTGCGCCTCGGCTATGAAACAGCTTTTAAGCGACTATAAAAGTCTGGAAAAGTACCGTTACAGTGCTACTGTTATCAGCGGCATTAAGTCCGTTAAAATAGAAAAAATATGGAGTGATTTTAAAAATATTTACCGGATCGGAACCATTTTGATAGCATTGAATATAAACCAGGTGACTTTAGACCAGAAGACCACTATTAATAAAATGATCGACATTGCAATTATGGTTGTATTAAGGCTTTTTGCGATTACTTACTTTATTGTCTCGTTTTTAATTTTCCCGTTAAGCGTACTTTCAGCAGGTACGGATGAGATCGCGAAAGGGAATCTGGATAAAACAATCCAGGTGAAATCCAGGGATGAGATTGGCCAGCTGGCCGATAAGTTCAACTACATGTCAAAAAGCCTGAAAAAAGCTTTTGACGAGATTAAAGATAAAGCTAGAATGGAAGCGGAATTGAAGAATGCCCGGGAGATTCAGGAAGCCATCCTGCCGAAAGCCTATCCTCAGGTGGAAAAATTCTCCTTCTCGACATACTATCAGCCCGAAACCGAATCCGGCGGGGATTATTATGACTTTATTGACGTTGATGAAAAACATTTCGGCGTTGTGATCGCTGATGTGACGGGCCATGGCGTGGGAGCAGGCATAGTGATGTCAATGCTCCGTTCTCATCTCAGGACTGCCGCCGTCGGAAAAAAGGATGCATCCGAAGTATTAAAGGAAATCAATCCGATCCTGTACAGGGATACGCTTCCAAATATGTTCGCGACTATCTTTTATGCGGTTGTTGACATTTCAACCAATATACTTTACTATACAAACGCTGGGCATCACCCGGCGATTATTTATAATCCGAAAGAACCGAAAGCCAGACTGCTGCGTACAGGCGGGATGCCCATCGGGATGGTGGACAGTAAAATTTTCGATCCGGCCATTGAACTTCATCAGGTCCAGCTGAAGAAGGGAGATTATTGCGTAGCTTATACTGACGGGATTCTTGAGGCAAAATCCAAAGAAAACGATGAATACGGTGAAGAGAGATTTTATGCCGCCATCAGCAGGCATTCATCGGAAAACCTGGACCGGATGAGGGACGGGATTATTGCGGATTTGAAGAAATTTACGGAAGGGGCTGAACAGAGCGACGATATTACTTTGATTATAATAAAAACAAATTCATAAAATAAGAGCAGTTCTATAACCGGCAAAATATTAAGGAATTTAGAACATCTTATTCTCCAAGTTTAAGATTTTATACATTTCCAAAAACACCAATTTGATTTTTATGGTAGTTTTTGGAAATGCCCTTAATAAATAATTTAGAGGTCAGTTATGAAAAATGGTAATATGTATCCGGCGGAGCGAGAGCTTATTTTTTCAACAGTGATGGAAATCATAGAAAACGGACAGAATGATGTTGAGTTGAATATGACAAAAGTGGTTAAGGCAATAGCCGCTAGCGGGTCATACTGGCTTTCGTTTTTAAATGTGATTTACACCAGGCTTCTGGAAGTGAAAAATGAATTGAAGGCCAAGGATTACGCCGCTGTTGAACAGAAACTGGATCAATTAACGAAAACTATAGTTGAAATCAGGTATAAGATATAAGGCATGGGAGAGCCGAGTGGAAAAAAGTATTCTCATTCTGGATTTTGGTTCTCAATATACCCAGCTCATTGCCAGGCGGATCAGAGAGTTCGGCGTTTATGCGGAAATTTATCCCTATTCAATCACTATCGATGAAATAATCCGGCAAAAACCCTGCGGAATCATCCTTTCGGGCGGACCTTCCAGCGTTCTGGATAAAAATGCGCCTCTTATTTCGCCGGAGCTTTTCACTTTCAAAACTCCAATTCTTGGTATCTGCTACGGCATGCAGCTTATGACAAAACTCCTGGGAGGGACTGTTGAGCGGTCCACTCAAAGGGAGTATGGTAAAGCGGTCCTGAATATTCAAAGCCCTTCACGCCTTTTTGATAATGTGAAAAACAACAGCATTATCTGGATGAGCCATGGGGATTCGGTTATTCATCTGGCGCAAGGATTTCAGATTAAGGCAAAAACCCTGGAAGGTGTTTTGACCGCTATTGAGAATGATAAAGAAAATTTATACGCCGTTCAGTTTCATCCGGAAGTGGCGCATACGGAAGAAGGTAAAAAGATTTTATCCAATTTTATCTTTAACATTTGCGGCGCGGTAAAAAACTGGGACATGCGTGATTTTATTGAAAAAGAAATCGACGAGCTTCAGGAAAAATGCAGAGGGAAAAAAGTTGTCCTGGGCGTCAGCGGCGGAGTGGATTCGACGACGCTGGCCGTTCTGGTCCAGAAAGCCCTGGGAAACAACGTTAAATCAATATTTGTTAATAACGGTCTTCTCCGATTGAATGAATCCGAGGAAGTTCTGAATAACTTGAGGGAAAGGCTTGGCCTGAATATCAGTTTTATTGATGCGTCGGATATATTTTTAAAGAATCTGCAGGGGGTTGAATTCCCTGAAGAAAAAAGAAAGATAATCGGTAAAACTTTTATTGATGTTTTTTACGGCGGATTAAAAGATTTTGATTTTCTTGTGCAGGGGACCCTCTATCCTGATGTTATTGAAAGTAATCCGGTCAAAGGCCCTTCTCAAACAATAAAAACGCATCACAACCGGGTTAAAGAAGTGCAGATATTGGAGAAGGAAGGGAGAATTATTGAGCCGTTCCGGTTTTTATTTAAGGATGAAGTAAGGGAAGTTGCCCGGATCCTCAATATTCCGGATGATATTCTGAACCGCCATCCCTTTCCAGGTCCCGGCCTTGCAGTGAGGGTCCTGGGGGATATTACCAGGGAAAAGCTGGATATTCTCCGGATTGCCGATGATATTTTCATTACAGAACTGAAAGAAAGCGGCTGGTATGAAAAAACCTGGCAGGCCTTTGCGGTATTCCTGCCCGTCAGAAGTGTCGGCGTTATGGGCGATGAAAGGGCATACGGGCATGTCATCGCTCTAAGGGCGATCACAAGCGTGGATGGTATGACGGCCAACTGGGCGCATCTGCCGTATGAAGTGCTGGATGAAGTTGCGAACAAGATCATACGCCGCATTAAGGAAGTAAACAGGGTTGTTTATGACGTTACATCAAAACCGCCTGCTACGATTGAGTGGGAATAAATTCTGCAATATATCTTCCGCCAAGCCACGCGAATGCACGCTAATAATGTTTCATTATTATTTCCATCACGTTCAGTGTAAATTAAGAAAGCTTTTAGACAAATTCGCGTCGATTAGCGTGTCTTAGCGGATTACTAGTTATAATTCCGGGAATTATTTAACTTTTCAAGCTTTGAGAAAGCCAGCATTATTTCACAAATTGAGTTTCGATATTATTTAGAAATGGGAATATCTTTGAAAAATAACCGGATAAAAAGCCCATCCAGTCAAAAAAGAGGATCAATCCCAGTATGATCAGAAAAGCGCCGCTGATCAATTCTATAATCCGGTAATGCTTTTTTATCGCGTCAAATAATGAAAGAAGCTTGTGAGTGAGCAATCCTGTCAGTATGAATGGAATTCCCAGCCCAAGAGAGTATGTAATCAGAAGAAGAACGGCAAGTAGAGGATTCTGGCTGGAGGAAGACGTAAAAAGAATGCCTGAAAGGATCGGACCGATGCATGGCGTCCATCCCGCGCCGAAAACCATACCTATTAATAATGAAGAAAAAACATTTATCTTCTTTGTTTCGGTTTTTAACTTAATCTCAAAATCAAGAAAAGGTATTTTGATAATTCTAATAATATGAAGGCCGAAAACAATTAAAATCAATCCGGCGATTCTATTGAACCAGATTTTATAACTTCCGAGAGACTGGACAAAAATGTAAAACAGAGCGGCAAGCGCTGAAAATACGGCGGCGAACCCCAGGACAAAAAATAGAGAATTGATAAAAATCTTAAAAACAGGTTTTGTCTCATCCTTTAACTGCTGGACCGTCATTCCGGAAATATAAGCGATATATATGGGAATAAGCGGTAGGACGCAGGGAGAGATAAATGTAATTATACCGCCTAGGAAAGCTATAATGAATGTCATTATCAGTCTCCTTTTGAAGCCGAATTCCCGGCAACATATCCGGATGACCAGGCCCACTGGAGGTTATACCCGCCGGAATCGCCGTCTATGTCTAATATTTCTCCGCAAAAATAAAGACTTCTGTTCAATTTCGATTCAAGCGTCAGGGTGTCTATTTCACTGCAGCTGACGCCTCCCGCTGTTATCTGGGCATTATTCCAGCCCGTGTCCCCGGCCACTATAAATTTCCAGCCGTTTAATATCTCAGCAATACTATTTATATCCTTTTCAGATAATTCAGAAGCTTTCTGGTTTAATTTTAAACCGGCGGATTTAATAATGGTCTGGCCAATCCGTTTATTCAAAATGCCTGTAAGAAAATTCTCCAGAAGGCGTTCCGGGTGATTCTCTACTCTTTTATTTAAATTAGCGATTTTTTCCTTGAGTGTCAAATCCGGAAGAAAATTAATGCCGATTTCCACTGTCTTTCTATTCATTATCCCTTCAACAGCGGATCGGCTTAAATCCAATACGGCAAGTCCGGAAATGCCGTAATTGGTAAAAATGATATCGTCCGCAACATGTTTTTTAATATTATTATTGATATAGAGAGACACTTCAGCGGCCCAGTTCATTTTTTCCATAGATTTATGGACATCTCCAGATAGTTTTAGCTGAACTAATGCAGGGAATGGATGAATGATATTATGTTTCATTATTTGCGCCAGACGGAACCCTCCGCCGTCGCTCCCCGTGTGAGGCGCGGCTTTACCGCCGCAGGCTAATATTGTTTTATCGCATTCAAAAGCGCGGCCGTTTTTATCCGTTAATTCAAATGTTCCGTCATTATTTTGAATAATGGATGTGATTTCAGTCTGGCAGACCAGATTAATATTCAGTTTTTCTATTTCCAGGCGGAGCAAGTCCAGGACGCTTGAAGCCTGCCGGCTCCGGGGAAAGATTTTTCCATTTTCCCCGGTAATAAATTCCAGGCCGAGTTCTTTAAAAAAAGACAATGTTTTATCTTTATTGAATTGATTAATGATATTTATAATGAAAGAGGGGTTATTTCCATGATAATGTTCTGCTGTAATCAATTCATTTGTGATATTGCAGCGGCCGTTGCCTGTTGTGAGGAGTTTTTTCCCCATACGGTCATTTTTTTCAAGTATAATCACTTCAGCGCCGTTTCTAGCGGCCTGTACCGCTGCCATCATTCCTGAGGCGCCGCCTCCGATGACTGCGGTCCTCAATCCTTTTGTCATCTCTTTTTTACCCGGGCTTCCAGTTCTTTTTTCAGCTCTTCAATATTTTTGACACCGATGACCGTATCGTTTCTCCTGCGGTCGATGGACTGATTGGCGAGCTTCCGGCTCCAGCCTTCGGCGTATTCGCAGGCGATAATGGGTTTATTATATGCCCAGGCATAGGCTATTTCGGAAAGAGTACCTGAACCGCCGCCGACAACGACTACTATATCAGCGGAAAGGACATTCATGGAGTTACGGGCATAACCGATCCCGGTGGCGATGGCAACAGTTTCATATTCATTTCCTTCATTGACATCTTCACTGGGCAATAAAGAAATAATAAGCCCCTTATTCTCCATCGCCCCTTTTGAGGACGCGGCCATAACGCCCTGCCTGCCGCCGGTGATGAGGGCCCAGCCCTTCCCGGCTATATATTTACCGATTTCATAGGCTATCCGGTTATTCTGTTCTATCTCTTCGCTGTCGCCTATGAGTGTAATCTGGATTTTTCTATTCATAATTATCGATCCTTCACTTTTCTTAAAATGACAAATTCATTTGAATACAGTGTAAATACTTTTTTCCTTTTCAGCGGATGGTCTTTTGAAATGTCGACAAAATCGCCGTTTCCAAGGAACTGGGTCAGGTCGATCTGGATATTCTTTTCGGAATTATTTATGAAAATTGTCAATTTATCGAAATGATTAAAGCGCTCAAAACCTATAACACTTTCCTGAGAAAAGAAGAAGCGTATGTCTCCGTCTGAAAGGACATGATTATCCATTCTAATCCGGATCATTGTTTTGTAAAAATTGAGAACATCTTTATCCCATTTTTCCTCATTCCATTCCATAAAGCGGCGGTTATCCGGATCATGGCCGCCTTCCATTCCGTTCTCCTCGCCGTAATAAATCATCGGGATGCCGAGGAAGGTAAATTGAAAAGCTACTGCCAGTTTAAGGCGGTTGATATCTTTTTCCACGATTGAATAAAACCGGGGAGTATCATGGCTCGATAACAGATTCAGCATGACAAAATTAGCCTGCATGGGATAATCAAAAAGCTGACGGCCCAGTTCTATTACAAAATTCTCGGCGGACATCTTTTTCCGGGCAAAAAATTCGACACAAGCGTCCCTGAAGCGGTAATTCACTACTGAGTCGAATTCATCGCCTTTAAGCCATTGGCTGCCGTTCTGCCATATTTCTCCGGCTAAAAATGCCTCGGGATTGATGGACTTGACTGCGGAACGGAATTCCTTCCAGAAGGAATGGTCTATTTCGTTAGGTATATCCAGACGCCAGCCTGACGCTCCCCTCTTGAGCCAGTTCCCGGCTATTTCCAGTATATATGATTTAACTTCAGGGTTCTGCATATTCAGCTTAGGCAGGGAGGGAAATCCCCACCAGCATTCATAATTCGGCTTTCCTTTTTCAATCAGAGGGAAATTTTTAACAATATACCAGTCTTTATACCGTGATGAAGCCCCGTTTTTTTCTAAATCTTTAAAAGCGAAGAACTGAGTTCCGGTATGGTTGAATACTCCGTCCAGAATTAAATTCATATAATTCTCTTCAAGGGCTTTTATCAGCTTGTGAAAGACTTCCAGTGTGCCGAAATGCGGGTCAATTTTTTTATAATCGGCTGTATCGTATTTATGCGGCGACGGCGCTTCAAAGATTGGATTCAGATAGAGAGCATTGATATGGAGTTTTTTCAGATAATCAATTTTTTGAATGATGCCGTCAAGATCGCCTCCATAGTATGAGTCCGAAGATGGCAGATTATCAGGCGAAAGGGCATTTTCCGGATCTGTTTTTTTATTCCCGTTAAAAAACCTGTCGGGAAATATCTGATAAAACAGGGATTTTTTTACCCATTCCGGGCTTTGCAAAGGCGGGATACTGCGGTGTTTGTATTCAAAGCTGGCCACTTCCCATTCCGATTCCACGACACCGTTAGTGCCGAAATACATAGAGCCGCCGGTTTTTTTTTCAAGTTCAAAATAATAAAGGCAATTGTCAATTGAAAAGGCGTTTTGAAATTTAAAAATATAATGAGAATAAACCTGATTATTGTAAATGAGAAAACCGGGAACGGCCTGCGGGACGTCATGGATCAAAATGATCAATTGAACTTGAGAATATTTCGTTTTATTGACAGAAGCCTTGATATAAACGGTATCGCTTGTAAATATATCGATATCCTGCAGGCTGTGATAGGCGTCATTTTTCATCTGCGCCTGGCCGACGATTAGATAGGAATAGGAATGCCGGTCTTTTTTGATGAGTATCGGATTATACGGGTCTAAATGGGATTTGGAGCCGTCAACAAGAAAGTGATAAGCGTATTCACCTGAGGGCAGTTCCGTATAAGTTTTCCAGATATTGCCGTCGCCGGATTTTTCAAGCGGGATCTTATTCTTCTGCCAGCCGGTAAAATCGCCGACGACTTCAACGCTTTCGGTCTGGTAATGAGCGTTAAACCGGAGTAAAATCTGGTATTTTTCTTCCATGAAAAAAAACTCCATTTAGATAAGGGTTAATTATACAAAAAAGATAAAAGAATGGCAAATTTGAAGAGGTTCTGATAAAGCCGGTATGATTACTTAATGCTTTTGGTAATATTACCGGTATTATCAAGCAAATTATCCAGATCGAATTGATTACTAAATACTGGCAAACTAATGAGGACTGAATTAAAATATTATTTGATATTTTGAATGGAAAATATTTTAAAATAACCTGGCTTGATTGCGATTACGGGAGGTTATATGAACCGTCTCAAATTAATTATTTTGGCTTTATTTCTTGTTTTGACCTCAGCGGAACTTCAATTTTCTTCAACAAATGATTTTAAAATAATAACAGGAGATAATTTTAAATTCGGCATTAATGAGCCTTCGAATTGGACATGTTTTACAGAAGACGCCTATAAATACAAACTGAACGCTTATTTTTGTCTGAGAAACTATAAATATAAGTCCACGCCGGTTATTATGTACATTACTATCCATGGAAAATATAATCACAGCATAAATGAACTCTTGAAAAGAGATATGGAAGGCTTCAAGAAGTCATATGATGATATCAAATTCATCGATTTTAATATTGGGACGATTCAGTACAATTATGCCTCAAAAATATATTTGATGAATGATAAAGACACGGATTTTCTGTTTTATATTGATCCCGGTGAAAAGCTGAATTTATTTACACTCCTGGTTCTGAGCGGGCCGAAAAAAAAGTGCGAGCAATATACAAATGATTTTGTTAATCTGATAAAATCATTTGTATGGTATAATGATGATTCTGGAACAAATGATTGATGATAAAAAATAATTATTAAAGAAGTAAACTATTTATGGAAAGGATTAAAAGAAAAGATTTATCTACAGCCGCAAATAAATTCGCCCTGTCGATGGGTAATGACCCTCTTCATGTCTATTTTTTTCCGGATGCGGGCACAAGGAAAAAGAAAATAAAAGCCCTTTATTCATTTATTTTAAAAAGCCGGTTCAATTCGGTTTATACGACATCATCGAGCCTGGAAGGAATAGCTGTCTGGGAAAACCCGCAGCATAATAATTTTAGAGAAATTTTTAATGTTTCGATCATCGATGGGATAAATATGGTTTTTACAATTGGATTAAAAACTATCATTAAGATGATGCGATATGAATTTTGGGCGGTCAAACAAAGAAAAGAAATAATGACTGGGCCATACTGGTATCTATTTGTCATAATTGTTGATCCGGCGTTTCAAGGCAAAGGCTTTGCAAGCTGTCTTATGCGGCCGGTTTTAGAGGAAGCGGATAAAAACAATGAAAAATGCTTCCTTGAAACACAGAACATTAAAAATGTACCGATATACGAGAAATTCGGATTCAGGATCATTAGAGAAAAAAAGATGCTTCATACGGAACTGGCACATTATTGCATGATGAGACAAGAACAAGAAAATATATAAACAAAGGAACGTTTTATGAGTAATATTTTAAAAACACTCTTTAACCGGAAAGTCGGCCTTGTCCTCGGAAGCGGCGGCGCGAAGGGGATAGCGCACATAGCCGTCATTGAATATCTGAACAGCCTTGAGATACCCATCGATATGATTTGCGGTTCCAGCATCGGCGCGCTCATTGGGGCATTATATTGCGTCGGTTCCATGGATAATTTTAAAAGGGACCTTCTGGCCATACCCGTATCCCGGTATTCTGAATTTTTTGATCCCATCCTGCCGGTTTCCGGGCTTCTCAGTGCAGAAAAAATCATGAATTTCCTGAAGAATTATATCCCTGAGAATATGAATATAGAAAAACTGCGGATCCCATTCCGGATCGTATCGACGGATTATTACATAGGCTATCCTGTGATTTTCGACTCGGGGAATATTTTAGAGGCCGTCCGCTCGAGCATTTCTATACCCGGCATCTTTAAACCCGTACGCTTTAATGATACAATATTGGTTGACGGGGGTGTCGCCAATCCTCTTCCTATAGATGTTGTGAATGAAATGGGAGCGGGGATAACAATTGCCGTCAATCTGCACCCATCCGTAAAAAGGAAAGAAGTCAAGGAGAAAAATAAAGAGATAATAAAGGATGATGAAAACAGGAAAAAAAACAGGATTGATCTATTTATTGATAAAGCGAAATCAATAGCTTCTTTCAAAACGAATGATTGGCTGAAACTATTTATGAATGCCCTGGGTAATATTAAAAACGAGGAAAAGCTGCCCAATATTTTTGATATAATATCACAATCCATTGATATAATGGGTTACACGAACACGAAGCAGATGCTTCAATACAATCCGCCGACAGTTCTGATTGAACCTGCCCTTCTTCATCTTAATTCTCTGGAATTTAACCGTGCGGACGAGGCCTTAAAAGAAGGCCAGAAAGCCTGCGACGGCGTTAAATCGAAGCTTCTCCAGAGGGTCAAAATGCGGCTCTAAACCGGATAAGCCAGAAACCGCCTTCTTGATTTAATTCTTTATTTTCCTTATCATATTTCATTGAAATTATCTTTAATCACCGCAAAGGCGCAGAGTTCGCAGAGATTAATATTTTATTTGCTGTTGTTGCAGTGTAGCTGTTGATTACAGAAATGAATATATTGAATATTAAAATAAGTGGAGATGATTATTATGAAGTCTTCTGAGATACGGAAAGCCTTTCTTGATTTTTTTAAAAGCAAAGGCCATACGATAGTCAAAAGCGCGCCGCTTGTGCCGGACAATGACCCGACGCTGCTATTTACAAATGCCGGGATGAACCAGTTCAAGGATATATTCCTCGGCACCGGCAAAAGGGATTATGTCCGCGCCGCTGATACTCAAAAGTGCATGCGCGTTTCAGGCAAGCATAATGACCTGGAAGACGTCGGCAAGGATACCTATCATCATACCTTTTTCGAGATGCTGGGAAACTGGTCTTTCGGCGATTATTATAAAAAAGAAGCCATCTCCTGGGCATGGGAACTCCTGACCAAGGTCTGGAAGCTTCCCAGGGACAAGCTTTTCGCGACGGTGCATCATACCGATGATGAAGCCTTCGGTATATGGAGCGATGTTACAGACATAGCAAAAGACCACATCCTTAAATTCGGGGATAAAGACAATTTCTGGGAAATGGGCGCGACAGGACCATGCGGCCCATGTTCTGAGATACATATCGACAGGGGTGAAGCGGCCTGCGATAAAAAGCATATCAAGGGGCATAAGTGCTCTGTGAATGCCGGCTGCGCGCGGTATATCGAACTCTGGAACCTGGTTTTTATCCAGTATAACCGCAATGAAGATACCACTCTTGAAGGGCTGCCCAATAAGCATGTGGATACCGGAATGGGTTATGAAAGGATCGTTTCGGTAGTCCAGGAAAAGTTGTCCAATTATGAAACCGATCTGTTTATGCCTCTGATCAAAAAAGTGGAGGAAATGAGCGGCCGGAAATATGAAGAAAAAACAGGAATGCCCATGCGCGTCATCGCGGACCACATCCGCGCATTGACATTTTCAATGGCTGATGGGGTTATGCCCTCCAATGAGGGACGCGGCTATGTGGTCCGTAAAATCCTCCGCAGGGCAATACGCTACGGCAAGAAGCTCAATTTTACGGAACCGTTTTTAAACCAGCTTGTCGATACGGTCGTGTCCGTAATGGGGGACGCCTTTCCCGAACTTAAGGACCGGGCCAAGATGGTCAAATCGCTGATTTATTCTGAGGAAGAATCTTTTTTAAAAACGGTAAACAGGGGACTGGATAAATTGAACGAGATGGTGGAAGCGGCCAAAAAAAGTAAAACCGCAAGCATCAGCGGGGATGAGCTTTTTATACTTTACGACTCGCTCGGCCTGCCGCTGGATTTTATCCAGCATGTGGCGGAAGACGAGGCCCTGGCGCTGGATATGAAAGGCTTTGAGGCATTGATGGAAAAGCAGAAGGAAAGGGCGCGGGCAAGCTGGAAGGGCGAGGCTTTTGATTTCAAGATTATCGCCGGCGTTGCCAAGCCCACTGAATACACAGGCGAGGAAAATTATGAGGATAAAGGCACAATACAGCTGATCGTCAAAGGAAACACGCTTGTCGAGACTGCGTCGGAGAATGATGATATCGTTTTGATTTCCGATAAAACTCCCTTCTATCCCGAAAAGGGCGGCCAGGTGGGCGATGCCGGCGTGGCGGAAAAGGGCGAGGGGCGGATTGTGATACGGAACACAAAGGTTTTTGAAAATACAATCCTTCATTACGGCCAGGTATTGAACGGCGCTTTCAAATCCGGCGATAAAATCCTGCTCCGTGTGGATAAAGAAAAAAAAGAAGCGACTGCCCGGAACCATACCGCGACGCATATCATCCACAAGGCTTTAAGGAATGTTATAGGCGAGCATGCGGCGCAGGCCGGTTCACTGGTCGGCCCGGAAAGGCTCCGTTTTGACTTTACGCATTCCAAGGCATTGACAAAAGAAGAAATAGAAAAAATTGAGAATGAAGCGAACAGGATCGTCGTGCAGAATCTTCCCGTTGTTTTAAAAAAGATGACAAAAGACGAGGCCGTTAAAAGCGGCGCCGTTGCGATTTTTGAGGAAAAATACGGCGATATTGTACGGGTTGTCGAAGTGAGCGGCTATTCGAAGGAACTCTGCGGCGGAACGCATGTCAATAGGAGCGGCGATATCGGGCTGATCAAGATCGCGGCCGAGAACTCCATTTCGGCCGGGACGAGAAGGCTCGAGGCCGTTACTGGATTGAATTCACTGGAGATGTTCAGAAACTATTATTATAAGGTCAAGGAAGCCGCCTCTTTTTTAAACACGGATGAGTCCAAGCTGATGGAAAGGCTGGAACAGACAAACGAATCTCTGAAGCAGAAAGATAAAAAAATCGATGAGCTGAAAGCGAAGCTGGCAAAATCCGGCCTGGATGAGCTGATAAAAAAGGCCGAAAAAATCGGCGGCGCTTCCGTCATCATCGCGAAAACGGATATGGACGCCAACGCCATGCTTGCCGCGGGCGATGAATTCAAGGCGAAAGACATCGGCGTGATGTTCCTGATTTCTTCTGCCGCGAAAGACAAAGTAGCGATCACGGCCTGTGTTTCAAAATCCTATATAGGCAAAATAAAAGCGGGCGACATAGCGCGTGAAACGGCCAAAATAGTCGGCGGCGGCGGCGGCGGAAGGCCGGACCTGGCGCAGGCCGGCGGCAAGGATGCTTCTAAAATAGATGAGGCATTAAAGACGGCAAAAGAGATGATTGAAAAGGCGTTGAAATAAAACAGGAAGACGGGAAGGCACGAAGAACGGGAAAACGACCGGGGATTAACCACGGAAAACACGGAAATGCATGGAAAGGAACCACAGATTTCACAGATTACACAGATTGATTGCCGGCTACGCCTGTATAACAAAGAATATGGTAAAAACACCCTTTATAATTTTATTAAAACTTATATTTTGACCCCAATTGAGCAGGATTGGCAGGATTGATCGGGATTTTTAGGATTTAGTTTTATAAAAGCCGCTTTTTGATTTTGCTCGTTGCATGACTTAGACGGAGAGGGTTGGCGGGGAAGGGTTTGGGGTGGTTATTTAATTTTCAATTCTTTGTTATTAGCAACTTACCTTATCAAAATAGCTTTCCTGTAATGACTAAACACAAAGGGCACGAAGATCACTAAGAACCACCAAGGGTTGCCCGCGAATTCACGCGAATAAACGCGAATGGGAAAATTAACAAGAAGATGGGAAGGCGGGAAGAGTAATAAAATGGACTGATGTTGGGAGAATACCATCTTTGTTCAGATCAATATCTGCATTATTAACTTATAATTTCATACTCCATTTATAATTAGATAGATTTTCGTTGTCATTTGGTTTTCTAAATACAAATAAATGTTCATGCATTATTAAATAAAAACCATAATGTATAGCTTTATTTTCCCATCTTTTTGAATGAACACAATTATGCTGTGCTTTTATTATTTCTTCTTTTAGAATGAACCCAGATTTTAGAAATCTATCGAGTACATAATATGATATTGGAATATAATGCTGTGATTTACGAGTATCTCCAATTAAAACAGAACAATATTTATTTGGCTTCAATACTCTAAACAATTCTTTGGCCACCACTTCTATTTCATCACAAAATTTCTTTAAATTTGAAATTGATGATAAATCATATTTATTTTTTCCATCAGAATACTTTACTATATTTAAATATGGTGGGTGAACAATTATTAAGTCTATAGAATTATCTTTACATTCAATAATATTACGTGCATCTCCAAGAATAACTTTTTGATGTGTTTTTGTTTCAAAATTAAAGTTTAATGCTTCATTTGAAATATCAACAGCTTTTTTATTAATATCAATTCCAATTGCATTTCTGTGAAGTAATTTTGCCTCAATTAAAGTGGTTCCAGAACCAACCATTGGGTCGAGAATTAATTCATTTTCTTTTGAATATTTTAAAATTAAGTTTCTGGCAATTTGAGGTGCAAAATTACCCCTGTATTTTGGATTATGATTCAAAAATATTTACAATGACTATTTTAAAAGAATTATTTTATATATTCATTAAATAAGATTTCATCTGTATAAAATAGCCCAATTAATATCAATACATCTTTTAATATGTTTTCATCTAAACCAATATTTATTAAATATTCTCTGTTAATTGTGCATTGAGAAGAACCTGCATTTATTGCTATAGAATATGCTTTAAATTTATCAATTCCCATTTTTTTCAATTTTTTAATTAATAAACATCTTTCATCTTTCAAAATAATTTCCTTTTGTTAAATTCTTCAATGGCATTTTTTAAAGAACCACAAGATAATTTTGCAAGTTCTTCTTTTGACATATTAACTAAATTTTCATGAGATTTTTCAATCAAAAACTTATAAAAATAATCATCAGTATTTATTGTTTGAAAAGATTTATCTTCATTAGAAATATCAAAACTAGTAGTATTATAATTTTCATAACTCAAAACAACATCTTCATTCTTATACAATGCTTTTGCTTGTTGAATAGCTTCTTCTGCAGTATTAGTTTCTATATCTAATATTTTTATTAGTTTTTCTTCTATTTCTATTTTATATTTTTGCATAAAATTCCCCATTTATTATTTTAGAATAAAAACAATGTTTTTTTATAATACAACTTCAACGGTCTCTAATTCAAGTAATCTTTCATATTGTTTTATCAATGATTCATATTCTAAAAAATTCACACGAGGTTTAATTTCTTTAAAAACGGAATTAGACAACTTTGTTTCGTATTCATTTCTTCTTCTTTTATCAGCAACAATCAAAAAACGAACAAAGAAATCTTGTAATTCTGAAAATTTTATAAGAGAATTCTGAATATCAGTGGAATGTTCAATTTCAAAAAAGGAATTTGGCATCTCTCTTTTATTAAACCAAATTACATCAATAGTCGAACTTTTATCAGTAATTCTTTTATATGAAAAAGAAGGAATATCATTTAAAGTTCTTAATTCTCCAATAGGTGTTTCAATAAACAATTTGTTTTTATCCTGATTTGGTGCAAATGTATTATATCCTTTCATTTTACCCATTGTTAAGATAATACCTTGATAATAAGAATGTGTGAATTCCTGTACTTTTTCAGAATCTTGTTTTCCTTCATTTTCCTCATAAATACCTTTACTTTCAAGATTCTTACGAAATTTAACCAATCCATATAATCCCGGTTTTATTTTGTAAATTTCTTTTCTTGTTTGAACAATTCGTCTTATACTTGCAAAAGGTGTTTTTGTCCCCCAATTGCAATCACTAATTTTCATTGTTTCAATATTTATTTGATTGAGTGTAGCGATGCCATTTAATTTCTCAAGTGCTTCAATAACCGCTTCATGTTGCTTCATAATTATACCCTGTAAATTCATTTAACATTTGTGTCTTTCCACCAACCCATTTAAGAAATGGTTTTTCGATTATATTTTCTTTACTTAACATTTATTACTCCTGTGGACAATAATGATCTTTTACTATACTATTATTATAACAATAATATTTGTTTTTACCAAAAATATTTACTTTTCCTTTTAGTCAATGAATGAAGGGCGGTTTTAAAAACCGTCTAATTTATCAACACTTCCCTGATAATAGAAAATATTTTCAAAATATTTCTGCCAACAGGTTAAAAACTGTTTCTATTACCAAAATTCAGCCAAACACGGGCAATATTATCCATATCTTCTGTATTTTAAGCCGCACAAGACGCAATTCGACCTTTTACCACAACATACCGTGCTAAATTATAAACCAGATTCATCAGCCCGATTTGGCTCTCTGCCCTTTCTTTTCCTATCGATCGTATTGTACTGCCGTTCATACTATTTTCAACAAAACCAAAAACATGCTCAACACGAACACGGATGCGGCTCTTTCTTCTATTTTTTTCTTTCTGCTTCTCCGTCAATGGCTTATTTCTGTATCCTTTTTCGTGAATCCGGTTTTTCATCTCAAATTTTTCTAATATTCCTGCTACCGTTGGGCCAACATATGCGCTGTCCGCGTAAAACGGCTTCCCTTTGTCTTTCTCATTCAATAGAGGTTCAACTACCTGTGAATCGTGAACGCTCGCATCTGTCGTGACATAAGAACGAATAAGTTTTGACTTCACATCAACCTTTGTATGGTTTTTGTATCCGTAATGCCTCTCTTTATTCTTGGTCATCCAGCGCGCATCCGTGTCTTTATGGGAAAGCTTATGCGTATTATCTTTCCAATCTTCCGGAACCTCGCCTTCTTTTATTTTCTTGTTTTCTTCGCGGCTGTTCCTCTGCCGGGGAACATCCACAAAACTTGCGTCTACCATAACGCCCGCTTTCCCTATCACACCTTTATTCTCAAGATTCTCATCGAATATTTTAAAAAGTTTCTCTATTGCTTTCGCTTTCGTCAGTTTTTCCTTGAATTCCCAGATTTTACTGTAGTCCGGAACTTTGTCCGAAAGTGTTATCCCAAGATATCGCTGAACGGATAACCTGTCATTGATCTGAAATTCCGCTTGCTCATCGGAAAGATTGTAATACCTCTGGAATATCAGTATCTTGAACATGAAAACATAGTCATAATGTGGCGCTCCACCCGGCGCCTTCTGCTCTTTCAGCGCCAAAATCTCTGTTAACAGCGGCCGGAACATCTCAAAGTCTACAACTCTGTTAAGCTTATCCAGCGGTGTTTTTACGCCGCTTAGCTTTTCCATCCGCTCCTGATATTCAAACAAGTTACGGTCTTTCCGCTTAATTTTTGTCATAGCCTTACCTCTGTTTTCTTTGACTATGATTATATGTTTTTATATACTATTTGTATATGATACGTGGGTTTTTCAAACCGCCCTGAAAAGAATATAAGTATAAGAATTTTGGTTTTTTTACATTTTGATTTAAAAATCCTGCTGAATTGGGGTTAAACAACCAGCTTTATTAAAACAAAAAGGAATTCTAAATCAAAATCCCCTTTCTGCCGGGCGTAGCCCCTTACCCCCCTCCCTCCGAATCCATCTTGCCTAATCAAAGCACCGGATACCAGCAATAAAGTATCTTTAAGAACACTAAATCCTACAAATCCGCATAAATCCGTGCAAATCTGTGTGCAATTGGGGTCTATAAATAAGCTTTAATGAAATAAACAAGGGGCCTTAAACTCAAAACCCTTATATTACAAGGCGTAGCCACCCTGTTGATTTACCTTCTATTTCGTCCTATCATAATAACATTTTCGATAATTGTCAGGCCCAGATAAAAAACGCAAAAATAAGATATTATTATAGAAGCAACCGGATAATAAGAGATCAACAATATCCGGATCAAACAGATGAGTGCGATTGAAATCATGCAAATGAGCCCGGCGGCTTTTCCGAATTTTGTAAAAACGATCCCTTTTTTCAGGAAGCAGTTCAGCGTGTAAATTGAAAAAGCCATAAAGATAATTATAATTAAAATAAGCGGGACTGTTTTTTCCAGATAAAAAATTAAAAAAATAGAAAAGACGGCGATAAAATCGGCCGCCAGGTCCAATAAAGCGCCGCTGAAACTTTCAATCTTCCAGATTCTCGCCAGCATTCCGTCCAGGATATCGGAAATCAATATCGATAAAGCGATAAAAAAAAGTGTCAGATACGCATTATTGAATTCACTGATAATAAAGAACGGCACCAGCAGAATTCTCAGTCCGGTGAGGCTGTTAACTGTTAATCTATGAACATATTTACTTTCTTTCTTTGCCTTCATTCAATTATTTCTACAGTTCGCCTTTGATCTTCCGGGCGAACGCCGCGGGATCGGTGGTGATAGTATTTGTTTCCTTGTATTGGATGAATTTTTCCCTGTCGAAGACTTTCGCTTCTTTTTCCTTCAAGAGCTTTTCAGTAGAATCGAGCTCATTCTGCTGCGCGTTGATTGGCCCTCCGCCTGTCAGGAGAATGAAGCTCTTGATCCCGCTGAGATCGTTATTTTTGATGTAATTCTCAAGCGGCGGGCGGATCTGCGCGCCGTAAACCGGTGATGTAAATCCGACGGCGGCAGCGTCTTTGATATTGATCTTTAAATTCTTGTTCGCGCTGTAAAGCACGATTTTATAATCCGTTTTACTGAACTCTCCGCCGAACTGTTTCAGCGTATTGGTGGTGAAGGATGTTCCGCCGGGGTGATAGATGATGAAAATACTTTTACTGCCGGAAGGATTGCCCAGAGTGACGGCGGGGATATTCTGTTCGCGGTCCAGAAACGCAATAAACCACATCCCGAGACCGGCGGGCAGGGCCATCGTGATAAGAACAAAATAGAAAAAAATCATGAGCAGGACTCCGGCGATCCCTGCCTTTCCTGTCATCTGATGGATGATGGTATATCCCCACAGCGCGGCAATGGCGAAGAGCGGGACGATTTTAACGCCGATAGGAATCATTTTACCCATTCCCGATATAAACATACCAAGCGTGCAGAACCCCAGTATGACAGTAAAAATAATAGCGAAATTCATGACGGCCTCCTTTTATTTTTAAAATCAAAGATATGGCCGAAAACCTTTTTCCCGGCCCTGATAAAATATTTTACGTCTTCCAGGTCGCGGATGCTGACGAGCTTGCGGGCCAAAAACTCGGGATTGAAGGAAACGCTGTACAAGCCCTGGACGAGCTTCATGAGCTTTTCATTGCCCATTGGGGTTTTCATCACGGGCTCGCGCATGTCAAACCTGTCCCAGTCGTCTGTCAGGAGCCAGCCGTTTGATTTACATTCCTCGTAAAGCGGCGTTCCGGGATAGGGGATCACGACGGTGGCCTGCATGGTATAGGCGTAGTTTTTGATCAAAAGGTACTGGCCGAGTTTGAGTGTATTGAGGGCCTCTTCCTCCGTTTCCCAGGGATAACCGAACATGATAGTGATATGCGGATAGAGCCCCGCTTTACGGATCAGCTTGACATTGGCGATCATTTCATCAATCGTTTCGCCTTTTTTGACCCTGTCCAGCGTGTTCTGGTTGGCGGACTCAATGCCGACAAGGATCAGGCGGAAGCCGGCCTTTTTCATCAGCTTCATGTCCTCGAATGACAGGGCTTTTCCCAGCCGCATATTGCAGTCGATATTGACCTTTTTATTGTAGCCCCTTTTTATCATCCCTTCGCAGAATTCCTTAAGCCAGTCCCCGATGGGGAATGTTCCCGTATCGTCCATAATTTCCTTAACGCCGTATTTTTCAATGAGCATGCCGATTTCATCCAGGAGAAGGCTGGGGCTTTTTTTATTAAAAAAGGGAAAGAGAGTGGTCCATGAGCAGAAAGTGCATTGATGGTACCAGCAGTCCCTGCCGACCATGGTGTATGTGCCCGGGGTCTCTTTATAGTTCCCGTTATTAAAGGCATAAAGCCGCCAGTTTGTGAGGTCCCTGTCAATCGCCGGGAGGATATTCAAATCATATTTTCTTTCAAATTGTCCGCTGTTCAGGACGGTGCCTTCCCTGCTTTTCCAGTAAATTCCAGGCTCAAGAGGACTTTTTTTCGTTATATAATCCGCCAGGCTCAGGAGTAGGAAATCATAATCGCCGCCGGTCAATATATAATCGACTCTGGATTTTTCAAAAGCCTCAAGCGGGAAGGCGGTGACATGGTCGCCCATCAAGACTATTTTTGTTTCAGGCAAAAGGGATTTGATATCATCGATAATCTGATAGTGTTTTTTTACGACTGGGGTCTTAGTTTCCATCGCTATCAGGTCCGGTTTGTTTTCAACGATCCTCTTTTTCCATGCTTCATAGTTCAGTCCTTCTGCGATGGCGTCATCCCATAAAATAGCGTAGCCTTTCTGTTTAAGATATGTCGCGGCCGAAGCGGGAACCATGGGATAGATATATGTCGCGTCGTTAAACCACTGGAACTGTCTGTTCTGCGTGAGGAGCGGGACGCCTTTGCCGCTGTCCAGAGGCGGGTAGGAGATGGAAATTTTCATTTTTACCTCTTTAAATCCGTTGTGAATAAAATCCCTTTTATAAAATTAATGCCGTATGTCATGTGGGACAGAAAAACGCCCGCCACTGTCCAGAACGTCTCGATCACCGCGGGTTTTAAGGCAAAGATGATACTGAGCAGGAAGTAAAAACCCATAACGGCCCAGTAAACGGCGGCAACGGGCAATGAAAAAAGCGAGAGGATAAAACCCGCCGCGGCAAAAAGGAAAAAAGCGGATGGTATAAAGTAGGAAAGCTTGAATGAGGTCTCCGGGTATTTCTTGGCGAAAAAGCCGCGATGCATTGCGTAATTGGCGATTTGCCTGAAATGGTATGGGAATAGGTCCCTTCTATGGTGATAAACAAGGACATCAGGCGAGTAAAGGATCTTATAGTCGAGGCGTTTGATTTCCAGGCAGAATTTTGTGTCTTCACCTGGATAGAATGTGGAATCGAACCCGCCGATTTTATCAAATACGGACTTGCGCACGATCAGGTTGACGGAAGGGATGTCGTAATCCTCATGCACTTTCCCAATAGAGATATATCGTTTCCTGTACTGGCCGCTCATGACAAAGGATGAATAAACATTACCGGAGATCTTTTTCCAGAACGGCTCGCCTTCAGGCGTTACTGCCGGCCCGCCGACCGCGGCGATCTTCGGGTTTTTAAAAAACTTCAGCGCGTTTTTCAGCCAGTCTTTGCGGGGAAAGGCGTCGTCATCGATGAAAGCGAGAATTTCACCTCGGGCGTTTTTTGCCCCGAGGTCCCTTTTCTCAGCAGGGCCGACTTTGCCGCTCGGGATGACTTTGATATCGAGCCTGCGGGATAAGATTGCTTTCTCATTCCGGTCCGGCAGGATGATGATCTCAAAATTCCCCGCGTCCAGTTTTTCATAGTATGTAATACTTTCCCTGATGTAATCATTAAAACGGGGCAGCGGGATGATTATGGATACATGAATCTTTTTACGCGGCATATAGCGCAGTGTCGCTCCTTTTGTTTGGATCCTGGCGGATATTTTATCATAAGACAGTCAATAAAACAAAGAATAGATAAATTTTATTCCTTATCTGTTTGGTCCAAATTATTGTATTGGGTCTTCCGCGAAGCCACGCGAATTCACGCTAATAATTATACAGGTATACTAGAAAACTAAAATTTATATATATCTCGATACAAGAGTAAAAGCAGGGAGAAAACACTCAGGGAACGATTTAAGACTTTTTACACAGTCTGATGGTTTACAGAGATTTAATATTTAAAATTAAATTATAACTCTGTGAGCTCTGTGTGAGAATTTCCAACCTATAACTTCCAATTCATTTCTTTTCACCCCGATTTGCGTCCATTCGCGTGCATTAGCGGATTATCCGTAGAGCCATCAGATTTAATTTGGACACAAGCAGAACCTTATGCTAAAATGACAAAGGTATGAAAAACAATAAAATCCTTTTTATCGTCTGTCCGCCCTTCTGGGAAAAGCTTCCGCCCCTGGGCATCGCTTATCTGACCGGATATTTAAAGAGCAAAGGCTTTAAACCCATTGTTTTTGACCTGAACGCCAGGCTTATCCGCCTGATGCCCGCTTCATTCAGAAAAGACTGGACCATCAATAGAGATTATATCCGCGGATCATTTTTTGATTTTGCCTTGAACAATTATCCGGATCTTTTCCTTGAATTATTAAGCATGGTCGCGCTGCATTCCATAGAATACATCGGCTTCAGGTTTTTAACAGCAGCAGGGAATTTACGCTTTCAACGGCGAGGCTTATCAAGGAAAAGTTCCCGGAAATAAAAATCATTCTCGGCGGACCTGAGACATTCGCCATGAAACAGGAAGGGTTTAAAAAACTGAAAGGGATCTATCATCTTATCATCGGGGAGGGTGAGGAAGCCCTGGTAACTTTATTGGAGGGAAAAACAAAAGAAAGGTATATTGAAACCCGCGGCAATGCATTTACAAAATATTTCCCGAAATATGAAAGCATGGATTTAAGTCTCTATTCCAGGAAAGGGAGTCTGCCCGTTCTCATGAGCCGGGGGTGCATTCACAAGTGCCGGTTCTGCCTTGAACGGCTGATTTATCCGGATTATCACATAAAGAAAGCCGGGCTGGTGTTCGAGGAAATCCTCTATCATTACAAAAATAACGGTGTGCGGTGGTTTACATTTTATGACTCGATATTCAACGGCAATCTGATGGAGCTGGACAGGCTCCTCGATCTTATCCTGCGGGAACGTTTGAAAATCATGTGGGACGCGCAGATAGCGGTGAGAAAAGACATGGGCGCTGCGCTGTTGAAGAAAATGAAAAGAGCCGGCTGTATCAATTTGTTTATCGGCCTGGAAAGCGGCTCAGACAGCCTGCTGAAAAAGATGAATAAGCATTTTACTTCGGAAGAGGCCGCGCTCTTTTTCCAGAAGCTCCGGCAGGCGGGCCTTCAGTTTGAGGTGAGCCTGATCGCGCATTACCCGGGAGAGACTGAAAAACAATTGAGTGAGACTCTGTCCTTTCTCAGGGACAATAAAAAATTCATACCGAAAGTGGCACAAATCAGCCTTTTCAGGAATTATCCGGGAACTTCTGTTACTGTGCCGGAAGGTTATAATGAAGCCGTCGGTCTAGAAAAAATAAACCGGATGCTTGATTTCCTCAAAGAGCAGGGAATACCCTATACAAAAAGCTATGTAAATAATCTTATTTAAGGACAGTTCCAAAAACCTTGTTCTTGGAACTGTCCCGTTTTAGATAAACTTTTTGGTTTATATAACTCCCGCTGCTGCGTGGAGTTCGCAAAGCGAACTCAGCAGCAGCAGAACTCAGAACAACTTTGATAGTTCAAAAATTATGAATTTTTAGAACTGCCTTTTAGGCAATAGAAATATTCCGGTAATAATTATTTTGACGGAAATGCGGATCATCTCTATGATAGATGGTCAGTAAAAGAGGGGACAATAGCGATGGGTTCGCAGAAAAAAAAAGACAATAAATCCTGGCTGGAAGAACTTAATGAAGCCCAACGGCAGGCCGCAACTTTTGGAGAGGGACCGCTTATTATAGTAGCTGGCGCCGGCAGCGGCAAGACAAAAACGCTCGCTTCAAGGGTGGCCTGGCTTTTAACACAGGGGATAGACCCGCAGAAGATCCTTCTCCTGACGTTCACCCGGCGTGCCGCAGAGGAGATGCTGAAGCGCGCCTCCCAGGCCGTCGGATCGTCGGGGCAATCAGCTGTTAAGGTCTGGGGCGGAACGTTCCATTCCACAGCGAACAGGCTTCTCCGGATTTACTCTGAGGCCGCCGGCTTGAACCGCGAGTTTACCATCATGGACCAGACCGACGCAGAGGACTTTCTGGACATTCTCCGGAATGAGCTTGCTGTGGACAAAACCGGCGCGCGGTTTCCCAGGAAGAGCACATGCCTCGCCATCTATTCCAGAAAAGTGAACGGGACGGAAAGCCTGGATTATGTTTTAAAAAAATACTTTCCCTGGTGCGTCCGGTGGAAGAATGAGCTGACGGAGCTTTTCCGCCTGTATGTGGAGAGGAAACAGTCCCAGAATGTGCTTGACTATGACGATCTTCTCCTTTACTGGTATCTGCTTCTCGAGGACGGATCCATAGCGGAATCCATGGAAAACAGGTTTACGCATATCCTTGTGGATGAATATCAGGATACCAACCCGATCCAGTCGGGAATCCTGCGGAGAATGCGTCAAAAAAATAAAAATATTACGGTTGTCGGCGACGACGCCCAGTCCATCTACAGCTTCCGGTCGGCGACGGTCCGGAACATGCTGGATTTTCCGAAGCATTTCCCCGGCGCCGCCGTTATCACTCTGGAGCAGAACTATCGTTCCGTGGAGCCTATTCTCAATACAACGAATGTTTTAATTTCTCAGGCAAGGGAGCGGTTCAGTAAAAATCTATTCTCAACGCGTCTGGAAGGCTCAAGACCGGAACTGGTGACCTGTTTTGATGAGACTTTTCAGGATGAGGCCGTCATCGGCAGGGTGCTCGCGCGGTATGAGGAAGGCATCCCGCTCCATAATCAGGCTGTTTTATTCAGGGCCGCGTCGAATTCCGCCTCCCTGGAAATCGCTCTTTCGCGGAAAAACATTCCCTTTGTAAAATACGGCGGGCTGCGGTTTCTTGAGGCCGCCCATATCAAGGACCTGCTGAGCTTTCTAAGGGTCCTGGAGAACCCGAGGGATGAGCGGGCATGGTTCCGGATGCTACAGCTTTTTAAAGGCATCGGGCCGGCAATAGCGGCCGATATCTTCAAATTTATTAGCGGGTCTCAATACAGCCTCGGCGCTGTCGGATCTTATACCGGCGGAAAAGATGTTTCCGGGCACATGAAAAAATTATCGGCGTTGTTTAATGACTGCGCTGAAAAAGGACTGGCGCCTTCAGAGGAAATAGAGAGGATTTTTAAATTGTACAGGCCTCTTTTAAAGGAACTCTATGAAAACCCTGACCAGCGCGCCGCCGATATCGAACAGCTGGCCGGACTGGCTTCGGGTTATGAGACAAGAGGAAAGTTCCTGACGGATTTGATGCTTGACCCGCCTTCTTTTACGGGCGATCTTGCCGGGAAGCCGATAATGGATGAAGATTATCTTATTTTATCGACCATCCATTCGGCGAAAGGCTGCGAATGGGACGCGGTGTATCTCATCCATGCGGCAGACGGCTGTCTTCCCTCGGATATGGCGACAGGCTCCGCCGAGGAGATCGAGGAAGAATTGCGCCTTGCCTATGTCGCCATGACGCGCGCCAGGGACTATTTGACGGTCCTCTGGCCGAAGCGTTTTTATTCAAGGCCGGCCGGGTTTTCAGACAATCATGTCTACGCCCAGCTTTCAAGGTTTTTTACGCCGGAAGTGCTCTTCACAATGATTGAATCCTCGGCCGGCGCGGTTGAGGAAGAAAAGGACAAAGGATCAATCTTAAAACCCATTGAGAGCGTTCAATCAAAATTGAAGGGAATGTGGTAAAGAATCTCAATTCATAGAATTATCTTTCCGCAAAGATCAGAAAAGCTTTTCCCATATCAGTTTCGTTAGTTTCATAACGGATGTTTTTAAAATTTGATGCCGACAACACGATGATGACATCATCCAAAGTATATTTATTAAATATTTCATTGCGTGTCAGGCTGATCTTATCCAGCCGCTCAGGGCTGGACATGTAGAGATATAAAGCCCCATTTTCTTTTAATAGATTGAAGATTTTTGTAAAATACCGGCCGAGGTCATTCCAGAAATAGAGCACATTGATCCCGAATATTTTACTGAAGTTCTTTTCAATAGTATAAGTCAAAAGATCTCCATGGGACAGGAATATTTGATTTTTATCAGAATGGATTTTATTTTTCCTGACGGCTTTCTTATACATGACCCTTGAAAAATCGATCCCGTATATTGTGATATTCTGATCCCGGCATGCCAGGGAATTGATACCTGTACCGGCGCCGTAACCTATTTCCAGTATTTTGTCCCCATCTATTGTCTTAATGAGCGGCATCACCCACCGGTAAGTCTTTTCGTTTCTTTTCTCCATCTTTCCGGAAATTATTTTCCCCAATAATCCCGAGGGCTTTCTATACTGTTTTGCGATCATTTTTGACATGGTTGTTCCCCGCTGTTTATCTGCTTTAATAAAATTACCAATTGAGTTTTTATTATAAAAACCATTTAAATAATTGTAAAAATAAAATATTTTTATTAAATTGAGAGAAACTAAATATCACGCAAAGGTGCAAAGAACGCAATGATATCAAACATATATAATTTACTTTGCGAACACTTCGGCCAAAGCTCAGTGCAGGCTTTGCGGCTCTGCGTGAAAAATAATTTTTTACAAATTACTTATTTGTAAAATCCAGTTCATTTTTTACATTCGGGAAATGATAGGTAAGCCCCGCTTCGAAAAGATTGTTTTCAATCAGGGATGGGGAAAAGCTGAAAAAGTACTCCATCTGCTCTAACTTTTTAGTGATTCCAATTGTGAAGAGTTCGTAGATGGGATAAATAAGACCGAACCTGGTAATGAGAAAAAGCTGAAAGTCTCTTACATAGTTCTGGAAAGAGGAGAAAACTTTTATGGTCTGGTTATCGGAAATCTCATAAAAACCTTTTAAATTTACAGTAATCTTATCGATAGAAAAATGAAAGCCGTAACCTATGATTGAAGTGAATGATTCGTCTAAATAATTGACGCCGCCGGAAAACTGCCCGACGGGGGAATTATAGGCAAGCAGGCATTCGGATATGAATTGAAGGTCATTATAGTAATTATCACCGATCTGCTGATATTTTAATCCGGCGGAGCCTTCTATGTAAAAAGGATCAACAGGCAGTGAGGCGCCCATGGCGAAAGAATATTGATGACCTTCCACACGGTAAGTGTCCTTATAGGCAAAACCGTCGGAGTTTACAAAGTCGAATGAGCCGAGGGATGTATATTGAAAGGAGAAAGCGTAGTCAAGTTCATTATTCGCTATGGGAAGAAAAGAGAAGAATCTTCCTTTAATATCCCACATATCGCTGTAAAGCCGCTGGAACGATAATAATACCGATGAATCCTCTGATGACGGATATTCCCACAGATTGAGGATTGAAGCTTGCAGACTTGTAGAGATGATGAAAATTAAAATTATTTCACCAATAATTTTTTTGTAACCTGCCATAATGAGTCACCTGTATTTTTCTTTTTAAATACGGCCAGATAGATACCTTTTTTCAAGCTTGTCTCCCAGATGATCATCCCGTTTGTTGATGAGGAAAATGTTTTAAGGCAATTTCCCTGAAGATCGAGAAAAGTTATTGAAACATCTTCCGGCAGATTGGCGAAAACCAGGGATATCTTCTGGTTTTGAGGCAATGGGTTCGGATATACAATAACATTGTTCAGATTTTCTTTCTGAGAAGGCAGATTCCATCCGGAAAGGCCCCAGAGAAATTCAGCTGTAATCGTTTTAGCCGGGTTTTCATCCTGATAAACAACCTGGTTTTTGGAACCGTTCTTTACATTAAGAATTCCGTCAAACTCCTTCCCGGGATTTACAGTGATAGGAAAAGAGCCTTTAAAATAGATGCCGTAATTTGAAAGTATGATCCCTTCCCTGTCGATTTCATTCCTGATGAGGACCGGCGCCGCTGGGTTTGTATTATTGCTGTCTATTAAAAATATTATATTAGTATATAAACCGGTGACGCTCTTTACCCAGAGGAGTCCCTCATCGCTGCCGTTATTCATGCAGAATGAGGCTTTCTGTTTTTTAAAAACTAAGCTGTAATCAGGATCATATACGGCGTTTGGGATTCTGACAATGGCTTCATCCATAATAGACATGGATTTCCCGGAAGGGGCGTTATTTCCGGTCCCGTCCTGAAGCAGATCATCGGTTCCGTATTCCACTTCATCTAGGATCCTGCCGTCATGATAGGGATGACCGTCATAGAGCGTTATGACCGCGTTATTGGCAACACCGTCCTCAGGTGTGATAATGAGATAACCGTAATTTGATATAACGCCTGATTTTCCGCCCATTCCTGAATTTGTCCTGAATGATATCTTTTTAACTGTCTCTGTCTGTTTACTTTTGTAAAGAATGAAGCAATTTGATAAATTAACCGGACTGTCGCTTCTATTGACCAGTTCAACCCACTCATCGGTTGAATCGATAGTCCCGCCTCCGCCCTGACCTGACCAGCCCCCTCCGCTGTAATCGGTCTGCGGATCAGATACAATTTCATTGATTAAAATATTCTGATAATTTGAAGAAAACGGTTTTTTTTCCAGATAGCGTAGAAGGTATGAATTGCTTTCATAAGAAAAAAGAATATCGCTTCCATGGCTTAAACCTCCGGGCGGATAAAAGGATGCGGATAATGTTTCTGGGTCAGACCTGGTCAGTGTAATTTTATAGTTTAATGCATTTGCCGGGCATTCCACACTCAGTATAATACTGCTATTTGAATAATAAGGATTTTTATAAAATATTGGAACGCTTTCTCCTTCTCTCACGATGGGCCTTTGAGAGAAAATGGAGGCGTAGTTATTGATACCGGGCGAAAGTTCTGTAATGGAATAACCTTCCCCGGTAAAAGATAAAGATTTTCCGTCAGAGATGCTGCTTTCCTGCGGAATATAATAATTCCCGCAATTAAATAATGATATATTATTGGTATAAAGCTGTATAAGGTGCAGTCTTCCGCTCCATGACCATCCGATGAAGCTTTGATTTTTCGGCTTGAGGACAAGAGTGCCGGGAGAGAAGCAAAAAAGGCCGTTATATTTTGATAAGATGACAGCATAGGAATGAGGAGGCAATATCAGGGAGTTTGTGATAACATTGGTTTGACGGATTTCAAATGTCCCGGTCAAAACGCTTAAGTTTGTTGTGATTGTATCGCTTCTGGGGATGGATATTATTAAATTAGAGAGGGGAAAAGGATTATCAGTTTCATTATAGATTTCGATATACCTTTCATCAGATGAAATATAATTGTTTCCCCTGTAAAATATCTCGGTGATTTGAAGAGGGAAGCCCATGTTTTTTAATATTGTGAAATTGATAATTATAAAAAAAACAAGCCGGATTTTCATTTTATCCTCAAAGTCTTTTCAGCCAGAATGAGGCTTTTTCTCCATAGGATGTTTTGGAGAGTTCCCTGTCCATGACAATCTGAGAAAACATCCTTTTTGCCTCTTCTTTGTTATTTTCATCCTTGAATTTCATTCCATAGGAAAAATATGACATGGCCAGTTTATTAATAATGGCCTTTTTTGCGGCCTCTTCCTGACGGTATGAAAGAGCCCTTGCTTTTGTCAATGCCCAGATAGCCTGCTCATATTCATTTGTATCCAGGAAAAGCTTGCCGTATTCATAAAAAGTCCAACAGTCCTGCTTTAACTGCAGGGCTTTCTGAAAATAATAGCGGGATTTTTCATAATCCGTCAATTCCCTGTATGTTTTTGCCAGACCGTTATAAATAAAAGGTTTCTCCTTTTCTTCAGATAAAGTCAGGGCTTTTTCATAGGCGGGAAGAGCATTGCTGAAATTTCCCAGTTTATATTCAATAGAAGCAAGTTCTGTTAAAACATAGGGATTTTTATCAAAATAATTAGCTGCGTTTGTTATAACTGTCTTCGCCTTATCAGGCCGGCCGGATTTATCATAGGACTGGGCCAGTTTAATATAAAAAGCGGATTCATCAGGTTCCAGATTAATGCATTTTTGATATAAAACGGCGGCGTCATCATATTTTTCTTTTTTTAAATAGCAGCCGGCTAATAACGACAGATAGAAAGTATTTGTAGGATTATCTTTTAATTTCTTCAGAATACTTTTTTGATCGGTTTTTTCCTGAGAGTGTTGGAAAGAATAAAGTACTGTAGACAATGAAAAACAGAGAATAACTATTATAAGAATTTTCATATTTTCCACCCATTTTTAAAAAAGCGGGTTTATTTTAATTAAGTAGATAAAATATATCTAATATTTAAATAAGAAAAGGCGAAGTAAAACTTCGCCTTTTTACTTAAAGATTATTAAATTACGCTGCTTTTACCTCGATTTTTTTAGATTTGGCCTGTTCCGACTTTTCCAGTTCCACGGTCAGGATACCGTTTTCATACTTTGCCTGGATGGAATCCTTATTTACTTTTTTCCCTACGGTGAATTCCCTCCTGTAGTCTAAAAGAGCGAACTCAGTCGAAACAGGCGTCCATTCCTTATCAACTTCCATCACTTTTCCCGAGATCTGAAGTTCATCCCCGTCGCAGTGGATCTCGATCCCTTCTTTGGATGTACCGGGCATATCCAGCGTTAATATGAATCTGTCCTTTGTTTCAAAAATATCAACGGGCGGGATCAGGTATCTTTTGTCTGACATATTGTCCTCCTCATTATTTTACTTTAACTGTTATTTTTTTTGGTCTGGCCTCTTCCTGTTAGGGAATATTGACCATCAGCATGCCGTTCATCAGTTTTGCGTCAATTTTATCGGTATCAGTTTCGTCATAAATCGTATAGCTTCTGGTAAAGTCAATATCAGACTTTTCCCTTCTGACCAGCTTGTGGTCCTTGTCTTCTATTGCGTCAATGGCTCTTTTGATGGAAACCGAAAGCCGGCCGTTGGAATAATCAACGGAAACATCGCTTAAATTAACGCGGGGGGCGAGAAATTGAAGCATCAAGCTTCTGCCGTTATCATAAACATTGGTCAGTTCAAGAAGCTTGCTTCTTACATTTTCTTCTCTAATGGGACCGAATAAATCATTGATAATGGATTGTATCCTTTCCATTTCATAAACCGGGTTATACAGCATATTTATCTCCTCTTTCGTTTTAAAAAGGCAGGAAGGCGTTGAAGCCTTCCTGCCATGTAAAGGCTATTCAAATCTTTATGATACTTTTACGTTTATTTTCTTCGCTTCTGCTTCCGGGCTCTCTGGTATGGTTATTGTCAGGACTCCTTTTTTGTAGTCGGCGTCGATTTTATCAGCCTTGATGTTTTCAGGCAGAGTAATCGTCCGGCTGAATGATCCTGAGCTTCTTTCAATCCTGTGAAAATCTATTCCCTTTTCTTCATGTTCCTCTTCTTTCGAACCCTTGATGGTCAGCCAATTGCCTTCCAGTTCCACATTGAGATCTTTCTCTTCCACGCCCGGAATGTCGGCTTTGACAACGACGTTATTGTCTTTTTCATAAACGTCGACTTTGGGGTTCCAATCCGATCTCATCAGGTTTGTGGGAAAGAAATCATCATCGAAGAAGCGGCTGAATAAATCAGTAAAAGTATCCCCTGCCCCTCTGGTGCTCAGAGATGTCCTTTCAGGATTTCTTTTAATGATCTTCATATGAACCTCCTTATAAAGTAATTTATAAATATATTTTAGCAGTTTTTATGCCAAAGCTTCTGCATTATTATAATTATTTGTATTATAATAAGTTAAAAAAATTATTAGCTCAACCCGCATTATTCATCTCACCCCCACAGAGGGTGTATTTTCTATAAAAAACTGCCCGGCTGTTCAAGCGGCCGCATAAATTTGTCAGTTAACCTTCCGTTTTTCCGTCCAATCCTTTCTAACTTTTCAAAAATCTGTTTTTTGCAGTTACAAGGGCGCAGTTTCCCCCTTCTTTAAGCGGAGTCAAAAACATCCAGAAAGGCTTTCATTACGCAAAGCTGTCCGAGAGCCTTTGAAATACCGCTTTTTCAGTGAAACTTGAGCAAAAATGCAGCCATACTCTCCGGACTGTTTCTTTTACCTGTACAGCAACTTTCAGAATTTTTAACCGTATAGTGTCGGCTTGCGCTTTCTCATATTCTGTACCTTTCAATCCCTTCCTTAAGCGCTGCATGCATTGATAGGCAAAACCCGCAAGAATCAGCCGGAAATAATTTGCCATATATCGATGGCAGCTCAAACGGTCAAGATTCATATCCTTTTTCAGTTCCTTGATCCGGTTTTCCATATCTCCACGCTTCGCATAGAATCTGTATGCATACCTTGCCTTTGAAAATTTCCAATTGGTTATCAGATAACGGGTGTCCTGTCCCAATTCATTGCAGCGTATCCGGGCGATAATCATTCGTTCTTTTTCCCAGCTTTGTGCACGGTATTTGAAATTCGTATGAAGCGTCTTTTCTTTCCCGCTTTTTTGAAAATATGTCTTTGCCCTGCGGGATAGCTTTCTTGTCCTCTTCTCCAATCTCCGGTAACCCTTTATTCCCAGAATATAATGGAGATCATTTTGTTCGCAATATTCGTATATCTTCGGGTTTTCAAATCCGGCGTCACCTCGCAGGATTATCCGGATCTCCGGTTGTCGCCTCCTTATTGCCAAAACAATTCTCCTGATCATAGCAAGCGCGTCCTTTGCCGGACCCGCGTTTCCCTGCCGCAGTTTAATCGCCGCAAGGTCTCCGGTATCTCCGTCACAAACAATCAGCGGTGAGTACATCGTTTGTTCATAAAAACCGTTGAACAGGCTTCCTTCCTGTTTACCATGCGTCGGATCATCCGTGCCGTCTATGTCAAGAACAACACTTTCCGCTTTACGCTCTATCAAGCTGTCAATGTACCAGTCCGTCATACAGAAATCAAGCTTCGTTATATCCCGAAGGTTTATGCTGTTCTCAAGCCTGGACAGCGTCGGCTGGCTGGACAGGGTATCTCCGCTTTCAGGTAAACGCCCTGCCGCGAATTTAAACATCGGGTCATACCGTAATACTCCCGCGTCGTTGGTGTCTTCATACCCCATGATCATTTGGCTGACCCGTTGTCCGATCAATTCACTCATTTCATGAATTATCCGGTCCTGGTCCCTGCAATCCTCAATACAACCGGATATTCTATTGATAATTCCGGTCTTTTTTAAGAGCCCGGATACCAGAAACAGCCCGCCGTCAGTGGATATGTCGCCGCCGTTCCAGTCCATCTCAATAGTCTTGCCTAAAAAGGCAAAACCGCTTGATTTTTCTTCTTGTTTATGACATACTGTTTTCACCGCGTATCTCCTCTTTGGGGTATTTTTAGGTCGCAATTAATTATATCATAAAGAGTAAAGTTACGCGGCTTTTTTTATACTTTTTTTCAGGTGAATAATCCGGGCTCAATAATGATGGGAAATTATACCATAATGAATGAGTCGTAATGATACAATAGATTGAGCAGTATCATAATGCCTTGTGTGGTTTTGATTGGCGGATTCTTTTTGAAAGAATGTCTTTTGGGACTTAAATTATATTTAATCCTAAATTGAGTGATTTATTAATCTATAAAATATATAATTGCAGTTTCCAGCCACTTATTCGGTACCCGAACAATGTGGTGAGTTATCAGACTGTGTGAAAAGTCGGTGTTTTGCATCGTAATTCTATATTGTTCGTTCCGTAACTTCAATAAATACGTGGCGAAAAATAGTTTTCACACAGTCTGTATATTGAACCATGGCGAAACATATCGAGTGAAATGAAGTGAAGAACTGCCCATTAATAAGTTTTTTTAAAAATATTACTCAATTTAGGTGAAATTATTTTTAAATAGAAATACAATTAGTAATGAAAAAAGCAGGAAACACATACCGTATGCAAGCTGCAGTTTATTCCCCCCTTTTTTTGTTGTTATAATTATTGAATCTAACTCTGCTATGAAATATCTTAAACAGCACTTTTTTTTATTATAATCTTAAGAAAATTTATATGTCTAATTTTATATCCGAAATATTTTAATTAATTGACTTTTAAAAATATTCTGGATAATATTTTTCTTCACTATTTAAGGAGAACGGGTATGAAGATCGATTTAAAAAAACTTGTTTTTGTGTTCATTATTTTATTGTCCATAGCTTTCTTTTATAAAACCTTTGCAGGCTATACAATCCAGGGAAACAATCAGGTCAGCGATAGTCCATTGGGACTGACCGTACAGTATGCTCACCAGATCAGCCAGACAATAAACAGGTGGTTTGACGGGATGTGGATTGGAGAAAAATCCGGATTAGCGCTTCTTAACCTTTATACTCTTTATACAAAAATATTTCCAATAGAAATTGTGCAGAATATGACTTATTTCAGCGCCGTTCTGCTTTCATTAATATTCTGTTATCTTTTCTTAAGGAAAATTAACCTGGAAATGCTTCCGTCTCTGTTTGGTTCAATAGTATATTCATTTTCTCCGGTGATTTTATCATTTATTTACGCAGGACATATACTTGTGGTCAGTGCGCTTTCTTATGTCCCGATGCTTTTTTATTTTTTAACGGCTGCTTTCCAAAAAGCGGAAAATGATAAAATTAAAAAAGTCCTGTTTTTGATATTAAGCGGAATTACATGGGGACTTATGGCTTCGGATGAAATACAAAGAGCTTTGTACTTTTCCATATTGGCTTCATTTTACATCCTTTATTTAATTTATATAGAGAATGGGTTAAAGCTCAGACAATTAAAAAACAGCAATTTAAAGAATATTGGTCTGGATCTTTTAAAAACAATGCTTATAATGGCAGTATTATTATTCACATTTTACAGCGGTCTGCAGCCCCTGCTTGATTCATTGAAATACAGAACAGCTATGCAAAACAAAGTTTCCGATGTTTCCGGACAGGCAGAGGCCGGTTGGAATTTTGCCACAAGCTATTCTTTCGATCCTGCCGAATTAATTGACAGCCTGGCTTTCGGTTTTCATGGAAAAAGCTCGCTTGATCAGGAAAATGTTTACTGGGGGAGTAAAGAGTTTTCTACATCAAGTGAGTCTCTTGGTTTTTTTGTTATTATTTTCGGGTTATTAGGCGGAATAGCTTATTTTAAAAAAAGCGGATTCGTCAGGTTTTTTATAGCGGGCGGGTTGATATCTCTTCTTCTTTCTTTTGGAAAATTCTGGCCCGGGGTGCCGTTTTTCTGGCTGTTCAATCATCTGCCGTTTGTTTCTAATTTCAGGGCCCCGTCGAAATTTTTATCGGTAACCGCTTTTTGCTTTTCGGTTTTAGCAGCCTTTGGACTGAAGTATTTTATTGAGCTTCTCAATGATAAAAGCAATAATTCGGAAAAAATTCTCAAAATGATTGAAAAGATCTTATTTGTCTTCATTGGGGCCGGATTATTATCAATGCTTGGTGTGTTGATGATGTCTTCCGACAGTACCTTATTTTTTAACCAGAAGTATAATAATGCCAATATTGCTACTTCTATAACAAACAATATGATTTTTGCTTTATTGAGGATGAATATCTATATTGCTTTAATTCTGGCAATGGTCAGTATTTCTTTCAGAATGAAAGAATTTAACTTAAAGAAAATTATGATTCCCGGCGCTTTTATTCTACTTCTGCTGTTTGATTTATGGAATACCGGATTATATTATGTTGACAAATCCTATATTAAAGTTAATGAATTTTACAAGCAGGATGGTGTGATCAGTTTCTTAAAAAAAGAATCGGAAACAGAAACTTTTAGAGTAATTACTTCTTTTATGATCCCTAATCAGAATGGTGTAGGTAATATTCCTTTGACAGCTTTAAGAGGGCAGTATTTAACTTTTTACTTTTCTTTTTTTGATATTCAGCCGATGGAAGTCATCGCTTCTTCAGGGGTAATGGAGGATTATAATAATTTCTTTATCAATGCAATGAAAGGCGCATTACCAAAACCTGTTCAAACGATGGATGATCTCATAAATGTTAACCTGCCCCTGCTACGCTTGACAGGCGTTAAATATATTATTACTGACGGATATTTGTATCCCGGACGTCAGCCGGTCCCTATTTTTCAGAGTTTGACAAACAATATAAATTTTACGCTGGCGGCGGTTGTAAACGGCTATAATGGAGCGCAGGCGGTTTTTGCCGTCAAAAACTATCTGCCCAGAATAGCTTTTTTTGAAAATTACATTGCCGTGGCAAATAATAACGAGGCATTAAGATATTTATCAAGCAATCAGATTAATTTTCAAAATACTATAATAATAAAAGCCCCTGTGAATAGTGTAAATCTTACTCAAAATACTTTTCAGCCGGTCAAAGTCCTGAACTATCAAACATCTTGTACTAAGGCTGAATTGGATGCGCCTAAGGACGGCGTGATTCTCTTTAACACTAAATTTAATAGCGGTTGGAAAGCTTATATTGACGGCAGGAAAACCGCAGTTTGTGAAGCCAATTACCTTCAAATGGGCGTGTTTGTAAGTGCGGGGAAGCATATTGTTGAGTTTAAATATGAACCGGATGGAAGACCTTTCTGGATTTCATTTTTCACGGTTCTCGCAGGTTTGGCGGGAGGTTTTCTTTATGCTCTTTATTTTCTAATTTTCAAAAACAAAATAAAAGTTTAATTTAAGTTCACATTGTCTATTCAGAAATTATTATTTATATTTATAATCGAAACATGAATTTTGCAGTATGCTTTTTTTAATTATAGAGGTTTGTTTTAATGCATGATAAAATTATTATAAAAGGGGCTAAAGAGCACAATCTAAAGAACCTGTCGGTTGAAATTCCCAGGAACAAGCTTGTTGTTTTTACAGGAGTCTCGGGAAGCGGAAAGTCATCACTGGTTTTTGATACAATCTATGCGGAGGGTGAACGGCGTTACCTGGAATCCCTTTCGACATATGCCCGCCAGTTTCTCGGTCAGATGAAAAAGCCTGATGTGGAATATATTGAAGGACTTTCTCCGGCGATTTCCATCCAGCAGCAGTCTGTGCATGGAAATCCACGTTCTATTGTCGGGACAGTAACGGAGATTTATGATTATTTCCGTCTCCTCTGGGGAACGATCGGGATTCCCACCTGCCCTGTATGCGGAAGAGTCCTGTCTTCGGCAACTGTTGATGAGATTGTCGATTCAATTATGAAAATGCCTCAAAGTCTAAAATTCATGATCCTGGCCCCTGTAGTCCGCGGAAAGAAAGGCACTCATGCGGATACACTGGAAGAATTGATAAAAGAGGGGTTCGGCAGGATCCGCCTTAACGGCGAGATCAAAGAACTGGATTCGGAAATCAAGCTGGACAAAAATAAAAAGCACAACATTGATATTGTAATTACACGGCTCGCTGTCGAGGAAAAATTCAGGACTCAGATAAACGATTCGGTTGAAACAGCCCTCCATTACGGTAACGGCCTTCTTGTCCTGAATTTCCCGGACTCAAAGGAAGAAAAACTGTATTCAGAAAAATATTATTGTCCCGACCATGATATCAGCTTCAGTGAAATATCACCGAGAATGTTTTCCTTCAACGCGCCGTACGGCGCATGTCCGGAATGCAGCGGACTGGGGGAGAAACTTGAATTCGATGAAGAGCTGCTGGTGGAATTTGATAAAAGCATCAGCGGCGGGGCGCTGCGTACTCATCCTCCTTCACAGGCTCACTGGGGCGCTTTTTTAAACGCGATCTCAAAAAAATATAAATTCTCAATGGATGTCCCTTATAAAGAACTGCCTGTGAAGATCAGGGACATCATCATGAACGGCGACAATGAGAAAGTGGAAATCCATTATCAGAGTGAGAAATTTGATTTTTCAACCATGTCCAGGTATGAAGGGGTCATTCCGAATTTGAAAAGGCGTTATTTTGAGACACAGTCCCAGGAAATGAGGGAATGGCTGGAGCAGTATATGAAGGCTGTTCATTGCCCACTCTGCAGCGGCGAAAGGCTTAAAAAAGAAAGTCTGGCAGTAAAAGTCGCCGGTAAAAGCATAATGGATGTGACAAGAATGAATGTGGAAGCTTCCTATAATTTCTTTCAGGAACTATTAAAAGTCCTCAGCATTAGCGAACAGAAAATCGCCGACAGGGTCCTGAAGGAGATCGATAAAAGGCTTTTATTCATTATTGATGTAGGCCTTGATTATATCACGCTGGACAGGAAGGTCAGCACGATATCCGGCGGCGAATTCCAGAGGATCCGCCTGGCTTCACAGATCGGGTCCGGTCTGATGGGAGTCCTGTATGTTCTGGATGAGCCGACCATCGGCCTTCATTCGAAGGACACCGACCGGCTGATCGCGAGCCTGGAGAAACTGCGCGACTCGGGCAACACGGTGCTGGTTGTGGAGCATGATGAGGAGACGATCGCAAGGGCTGACTGGATCATTGATATCGGGCCAGGGGCCGGGATTTACGGAGGCAAGCTTGTCGCGGAAGGGACTTTTGAGGAGATCAAGAAAAATCAAAATTCTTTGACGGGCAGGTATCTTTCAGGCGAGCTGTTTGTGGAAACTCCCAAAGAAAGAAGAAAGGGAAACGGTTACGCTGTCGAGATAATCGCCGCGGAAGAGCATAATTTAAAGAAGATCGATGTGAAATTTCCGCTGGGAAAATTTATCGTTGTATCGGGTGTAAGCGGGTCTGGTAAATCGACGCTGGTGAATGATATTCTCTTTATGGCGCTGACCAAATGCATAAACAGGACGAAATGCGAACCGGGCAAGCATGAAAAAATCCTGGGAGTTGAGCATATCGATAAGATCATTGACATCGATCAGAGCCCGATCGGCCGGACCCCGCGGAGCAACCCCGCGACATATACAGGCGTGTTTACCGAGATCCGCGATCTTTTTACAGGGCTTCCCGAGGCGAAAGCCAGAGGCTACAAAGTCGGACGCTTCAGCTTCAATGTAAAAGGCGGACGGTGCGAGGCCTGCCAGGGCGATGGTGTCATTCAGGTCGAGATGCATTTTCTGCCGGATGTTTATCTGACATGCGATGTCTGCGGCGGAAGGCGTTATAATAAAGAAACACTTCAAATAAAGTACAAAGGCAAATCCATATCCGATGTGCTCGAATTGACCGTGGATGAAGCGCTTATGTTTTTTGTCCATGTGCCTCTGATAAAAAGAAAGCTGGAAGTACTCCAGAATGTCGGCCTGGGCTATATCCATCTCGGCCAGTCGGCCACAACGCTCAGCGGAGGCGAAGCTCAGAGGATAAAACTTGCCAAGGAATTATCAAAAGTCGGCACCGGCAATACTCTCTATATCCTGGATGAACCGACAGTCGGCCTTCATTTTGACGATGTTAAAAAACTGATCCATGTACTTCAGTCCCTTGTGGATAAAGGGAATTCCGTGATCGTCATTGAGCATAATATGGATGTGATCAAGGTCGCGGACTGGATTATAGACCTCGGTCCCGAAGGAGGGGATAAAGGCGGAAGAATTGTTTTTGAGGGAAAGCCGGAAGATATTTTAAAAGATAAGAAGTCATATACGGGCCAATTTTTAAATAAGTATCTTGCTGAAATGAAAAAAAAATAGGCTGATAATATTAATTGTAAAATATGTTAAATATATTTCAAAAAAGTGTGGATTTTTAATTTGAAATAAAATATAATAAACTCACTTAAAAGATCCTCTTTGCAAAATCGTCATTTAAAAATTTGAGGGGAGATTTTGCGTATGAAGGGCTCTCAAAAGAGCATCCGTGAATCGTTTTATACTTTTTCTTTTTCTCCTTTTATGTTAACTCTGTTTAAAGAGGACATTAAGCGGATCATTGAAATCACGAAAAGCGATTTCCCAAAAGTCACAATCCAGATAGGCCAGTATACTCTGGAAAAAGAAATTAATGAGATATCGGATATTGAAGCCATCGCGAAAAGCAATCAAAAGAAACTCAGGGAATATCACTGCCTGTATATATTGGTTCAGACTTCGCCTAAGGAAACAGAAAAACCGTATATGATCATAGATATTTCGCCTTCCAGCTATAATTTGTTTATATCAGATTCGGAGGAAAAGAAATTAATTGCCCTCCATGCGAAAATAAAGGAAATAATGGTCAACAGAAATATATACCGGTTTTTTAAAAACAAAATCATTAATATTTTTGTATTGATTTGTGATGTATTTTTTGTTCTTTATGTGCTTTTTTTAAAGGATATTATTGAAAAGCTGATAAATTTTCGGATTCCGGACACATTGTTTTTACTCGCGGCCCTGCTTGTGAATATAATCTTTATTGTGCCTCATGGGAAAAACAAGATTTATATTCAGGAGGAAAAGAAGGTCAGCGTATTTAAGAAAGACAGGGAAACGATCATGATCGGCGGCATCATCGCGGTGATCGGTATTATTCTTATATTTTCCATTTTAAAGTTATTCGGCATGTAATATAAGGGCAGTTCCAAAAACCTTAAGTTTTTAGGAACTGCCCCGGTTATAAAAACTTTTTGGTTAATGTAAATGACGCTACTGCGTGGAGTTTGCAAAGCAAACTTAGCAGTTGCATGAATCAAAACAATGTCGGCAGTTCTAAAAATATGAGTTTTTAGAACTGCCCATAAGTTAAGGCGGGAGGGGATTAAAAATGGAACAGCTTGTGAAGGATTTGGTCCAATCAAAGAAATCAATCAATCAAAGCGCTTTCGTTAAAAAGAGAGACGGAAGGATCACTGATTTTGACGCGTCCAAGATAGCATCCGCTGTTAATAAGGCTTTCGTGGCGACAGGTGAGGGCAATTATAATCAGGCCTGGGAAATCACGGCCATGATAGTCAGCAAGCTTGAAGAAAAGGTTGTTGAAATCGAGCATATCCAGGATATTGTTGAAGACACGCTGATGAACATGGGTTTTAGAAAAGCCGCAAAATCCTACATTCTTTACCGCGCTAAAAGAAGCGAGCTCCGCAATATCAATAAAACCCTGAATGAAAGTTTAAATATGATCGAAGACTATGTGCATCTGCGGGACTGGAGGGTCAATGAAAACAGCAACATGAGCTATTCCCTGCAGGGCCTGAACTCGCATGTCTCTTCCACAATTACGGCTAATTACTGGCTGACTAAAATATATACTCCCGATATCGGGGAGGCGCACCGCAGCGGCGCCGTTCATATCCATGACCTTGGTTCATTGTCGGCCTATTGCGTGGGCTGGGACCTGGAACAGCTTTTGATCCAGGGATTCGGCGGCGTCGTCGGCAAGGTGGAAAGCAAGCCAGCCAGGCATTTCCGCGCGGCGCTCGGACAGATCGTTAATTTCTTTTATACCCTCCAGGGCGAGGCGGCAGGAGCGCAGGCTTTTGCCAATATCGATACGCTCCTGGCGCCCTTTATCCGCCATGACAAGCTCAGTTATAATGAAGTCAAGCAGGCCATGCAGGAATTCGTCTTTAACCTCAATGTGCCGACGCGGACCGGCTTTCAGACTCCTTTTACAAACCTGACCTTTGACCTTGTCTGCCCTTCTTATTTCAGGGATAAGGGCGTGATCATCGGAGGGGAAATCCAGGACGAAACCTATTCGGAATTCAAGAAGGAAATGGAATATATCAATCAGGCGTTCGCGGAAGTGATGCTGGAAGGCGACGCGAAAAACAGGCCCTTTACATTCCCGATCCCGACATATAATATCACTAAGAAATTTGACTGGGAAAACCCGGCTTATAATAAGATCTGGGAAATGACGGCCAAGTACGGGACCCCCTATTTCAGTAATTTTATCAACTCGGATATGAGCGAGGAAGACACCAGAAGCATGTGCTGCCGGCTCAAACTGGATAACCGGGAGGTCAGGGCCCAGCTGGACAAGATGGCTCAGAAGCATGGCGAAGAAACCGGGCAGGGAAAAAGAGGCGGGCTTTTTGCCGCGAACCCGATGACCGGTTCCATCGGTGTTGTGACGATCAACCTGCCGCGGATAGCTTATTCGGCAAAATCCGAAGAAGAGTTTTTAGAATCCCTCCGCCAGATGATGGTCCTCTCAAAAAATTCCCTGGAAATGAAAAGAAAAATGATCGAGGACCTGACTGACAGAGGGCTTTATCCTTATACGCGTATTTATCTTCAGGATATTAAAAAAAGAAGCGGAAGATACTGGACAAACCATTTTTCAACAATAGGCATGATCGGTATGAATGAAGCGGTGATGAATTTTATTAAAAAGCCTTATCATACTGAAGAAGGCAGGAATTTTGGAATAAAGGTCCTGGATTTTATGCTCGAAGTCCTCGAGGGCTTTAAGCGCGAAACGGGGCATCTTTATAATCTTGAAGCCTCCCCGGCTGAAGGCGCGAGCTTCCGCCTGGCAAAGGCGGACAAAAAGAGTTTTCCGGAAATCATTTCTTCCGGTACGCAGGAAGCGCCTTATTATACCAATTCCGTCCATCTGCCTGTCAACGCCACGGATGACATTTTTGAGCTTCTTGACCATCAGGACCCTCTTCAGGCTAAATTTACGGGAGGGACGGTCATCCATATCTTCCTGGGAGAAAAAGTGAAGAACCCGGCAGCTATCGCCGGTATGGTCAAGACTGTGGCGAGCCAGTATCATCTGCCTTATTTTTCAATAACGCCGACATTTTCCATTTGCCCTGTTCATGGCTACATAAACGGCGAACAATGGATCTGCCCGCTGCCGCATACGGATGAAGAATTGAAAAAATACGGGAAATATATTGAAAGTATATAATTTTACCGATGATTTGAGGGAGGGGTTTTTTATGGAACAGAATGAAAATAAGCGTCTGGTGATTCCGACGGAAGTTTATTCCAGGATTGTGGGATATTACCGGCCGGTCCAGCATTGGAATGTGGGGAAACAGCAGGAATTTTCCGAACGGAATACTTATGAGGAAAAACTGATCGTTGAATAATTGATGATATTAACCGATGTTCAGGGGAATTCAGAAGACTTCGCTGATCGATTATCCTCCGTATATATCTTCGACTTTATTTACCGGCGGATGCAATTTCAGGTGTCCATGGTGCCATAACTGGGATCTGGTATTGCCTGAGCTTTATGAGAAATTACCGGTAATCAAAGAAGATGAAGTTAAAGACTATCTTGTTTCAAAAAAAGGCAAAATCCAGGGCGTCTGTGTGACAGGTGGGGAGCCGACCCTCTGGGGAGAAAGGCTGGCCGGTTTTTTTGACTGGTGCAGAAAGAACGGCTTTTTGACCAAGCTGGATACAAACGGTTACCTGCCGGATGTGCTGAAGGGATATATTGATAGGAATCTGCTGGATTTTATCGCCATGGATATTAAAAACACTTTTCCGAAATATAAAAAAACAACAGGAATGACTGAACTGGATATCAAAAGAATAAAGAAATCCATAAAGATTATTCAGGACAGCGGCGTCAGGCATCAATTCCGGACAACCCTTGTCCCAGGGCTTGTTGAAGAAAATGAAATAAAAATAATTGAAGAAGACTTGGAAGAGGAAATATTATTCCAGGAATATCGGAATGATAAAAATAGCTGATCTTTCACTTTAAATTCTTTTCATATTTTATCTGCGTCTGGAGCAGGTAATGTCTCAGGGCGTCATGAAGGGATTTGTCTTTAATTTCCTTCAGCGACTCATCGATTTTTTTCAGGATTTTCGGATCAATCTTCTTTGTATAGTCCTCATTTTCCGGTAATTCCAGATTTATATCGCCTATTTTAAACCGGATTGTGTCAAAAAGGCTGGAAAATTTCGGATTATTGAAATAACGCTGTATGTTTGCCTTCATTTCGTCCTTATTCAGGCTGAGTTCCTGGATCCAGATGGGGTCGTCTACAAAAACAGTCAATGTTTTATTATAGATATTTGCCGGCAGAGAATGGGACGCTATTCCTCCGCCGATAATGTCGGCCCAGTTTTTACGGAGCAGAGCTGTAAAATAAAATTGATCAGGAATGGACTGCCTGATATAATTGCCGATCCCGGACTGAAGAAAATTGAGAGTATTATATTTTCTCATACGATTTATTATAGCAGAAAAAGGACCATTATGGGAAATTTCCGTAATAACATGTTATTTAAAACGAACAGTTCATAAGCGTTGGTAAAAAACACTTGAAGTACTACCTTTTTAAAAGGTTTTATTATAGGGCAGTTTCAAAAACTTTAAGTTTTTGAAACTGCCCTATATAATATTTACCTTCAGAATGAGGAAAGGAAAAATGTGGGAAACACTGGAAAGAGAAATACTGCCTTTTGTGGACAAACCCGCCCGGTATATCGGCGGGGAGCAGAATTCGGTTATTAAAGATCATCGCGGAAAGACTAGCGTCTGTTTGATCTATCCCGATGTGTATGAGATCGGTATTTCCAATATCGGGCTGAAAATCCTGTATCACATTTTAAATACTGAAAAAAACATTGTCTGCGAGAGGGCTTATGCTCCCTGGCCGGACATGGAAGAGAAGCTGAGGGAAAAGAAACTGCCGCTTTATTCGCTTGAGACAAAAAAGCCTCTTTCCGGATTCGATATTCTGGGTTTTACATTTCAGTATGAGCTTCTCTACACCAACTTTCTCAATATCCTGGATTTGTCGCAGATTCCGCTTTATGCGAAAGACAGGGGAGCTGTCCACCCTTTTATTATAGGCGGGGGGCCTGTTTCAGGCAACCTGGAGCCTGTTGCGCCTTTTCTTGACGCAATCTGCATCGGCGATGGGGAAAGCAGGGTTCTCTGCATCACTAAGGCTGTGACGGCAAGTAAAAAAAAAGGAAAATCAAGGATTGATATCCTCAAAGACCTGTCCCTGATCGATGGGGTTTATGTGCCTCTTCTTTATGAGACGAAAGAGGAAAACGGGTTTATCATTCCGGTCGGGCCGAAAGTCAGAAGGTTCAGCGAACCCGAATTATCGGATAAGGCTTTTACCACGGCCCAAATCCTGCCGAACCTGCAGGCGGTCCAGGACAGGGCCGTCGTGGAGGTGGCGAGAGGATGCACGAGGGGCTGCCGCTTCTGCCAGGCCGGGATGCTGTACAGGCCCTTAAGGGAAAGAAGCGTTTCTTCAATATTAAAACTGACGCGGGAAATTATTAATAATACCGGATACCGCGAACTGTCGCTGATATCCCTTTCCATCAGCGATTACTCGGATTTGAATACATTGATCGAGGCTCTGGACAAACAGCTTTCCCCCCATGGGGTCTCTTTTTCCCTCCCGAGCCTGAGGATTGATTCTTTCAATCTGGAACTGGCCCAAAAGGTGAAGGAAATCAGGAAAAGCGGCCTGACTTTCGCTGTTGAAGGCGGGACCCAGATTCTGAGGGACGCCATCAATAAAAACGTTTCCGAGGATGAGCTGATAAAGGTCATCCAGATAGCGAAGAATCTTGGGTGGAGGAGCGTGAAGCTCTATTTTATGATCGGGCTCTGTTCCATAGAAAAAGGCGCGGAAATTGAAGGCATTGCCCGGCTCGCTGAAAAAATAGATTCACTTGTGAAAGGAATTAAATTTACAATCAGCATTGCCCTGTTTATTCCGAAGGCGCACACACCTTTCCAGTGGAATGCTCAGATGAGAATGGAAGACGCCTCGGATGATTTTCATAATCTGATCAGAACATTAAGATCAAAAAGAAATATCAATATCCGCTTTCATGAACCGGATATGAGCCATCTGGAGGGGATCTTTTCAAGAGGCGATAGAAGATTGGCGAAAGCCGTTGAGCTTGCTTTTCAAAAGGGCGCCAGGTTTGACGGATGGAGCGATCATTTTAATTACGGGAAATGGAAGGAAGCTTTTGAGGAAGCGGGGATCAATCCGGGTTTTTATCTTCAGGCAAAGGATCCCCAGAAATTATTGCCCTGGGAGCATATAGATTCCGGAATTACGAAAAAGTATTTATTAAAGGAAAGGGAAAAGTCCCTTCAGAATAAAACTACCGGAGACTGTCGTGACGCCTGCCATGATTTCTGCGGCAGCTGCGACTTCAGGAATATAAAGCCCAGGCCGGCTAAAAAAAGGGCGGGGGAAAAGATTAAGCTTGATAAAGGCTTTTTAAATAAAGTATTGATCGGGAATAGTTCCCGTTTTCTCTGCAGGTTTCTTTACAGCAAAACAGGGCTTATGAAGTACATCGGCCCCATCGATCTGGAGGAAATATTTGTACGGGCTTTCATCCGCGCGAATATTCCGGTGGTTTTCACAAAAGGATATAATCCGCATATCCGTGTGGAAATGGGCTGGGCGCTTCCCATCGGTTTTTCCAGTTTGTATGAAACGGCGGAGATAGAATTGGCGGGAGCAGTGAATGAAGTGAAATTATTAAAAAAGCTCAATAAAGAATTGCCTTCCGGCCTGAAATTTATTAGATTTAAGGTGTTGAAAATGCCCGCCGCGAAACTCAGTAAAACCGGCAAGGAACATTCAGTACAGTTTTCATTTAATAAAGCGGGGATTGAAGATAAGGTTTCAGAGGTGTTAAATTATCTCGGAGAATTTAAAAAAATCACTTCAAAAAAAGAAAAGGTGATTAATTTAAAGGAATATTTAACTCAATTTGAAATCAAAGAAAGCCGTGCTTATGTGACCTTTATACAGAAGGAAGGCGGGGCCAGGATTCAGGATTTCATTACAGCTTTAACGGGCTATGATACTCGCCGGGCCCTCATTCTGGATCCATGTGTGAAAAAGCGCTTTCTGATGGAAAATGGAAAACAAGTCCTGCTTTTTGATTTATAAAAAATATGGGGATCATGAAGCTTTTAATCAAAAAATTATACCTTTTAAAAGAAAAATATCGTTTTTGTCAAATATTTTTCAAGAAATGGTAGGAATTTTGCCGATTTATCTGTATATTATATATCACAAGGGTGAGTTTTTAAAAATCCCGATAAAAGACACATAATAATAGATTTTGACTAATCTTTAAAGAGTTTATACATTTCAATCAATTCTTTCATTGCTCTTGCTTTTCCGAATAGTTGTTTGTGAAAGCGTGTCTATTATAGGGGTGGATAGTTTACCCTGTATTTTTAATAATGGAGAAAGCAATTTGATACCACAGCATGTCATTGAGGATATCCTTAATAGAGTATCAATCATAGATGTTATCGGTAAATACACGGATGTAAAAAAGAGCGGCAGGAATTATCTGGCGCTCTGTCCCTTTCATCAGGAAAAAACACCCTCGTTTTCCGTCAGTGAAGAAAAAGGCCTGTATCATTGCTTCGGATGCGGCGCTTCGGGAAATTCCATTAAATTTCTGATGGATTACCAGAAACTAAGCTTTATGGAAGCCCTGCAGGAATTGGCGAAAATGGCGTCTATTGACCTGAATCAATTCTCGGGTGAAAAGGAATTTGCTTCCTCAAAGGAAAAGGAAACCCTGCTGAAAATCAATAAGGAGTCGATGCTTTTTTTTCATAATCTCCTGCTTGAATCGCCCGACGCTCAAAAAGCCAGGGAATATTTAAAGAAAAGAAAATTGACGCTTGAGATAATAAAAAATTACCGGCTTGGATACGGCGGAAAAGAATGGAATTCCCTGACAAAGTATTTAATTGAAAAAGGGTACCGTGAAGAAGACGCCGTAAAAGCAGGGGTAGCATATTCGGGCAATAACGGATTGTTTGACCGCTTTAAAGACAGGGTCATATTTCCGATTTTTGATAAAGAAGGCAATACCGCGGGTTTCGGCGGACGCATCCTGACAGAGGATAAACAATCGGCAAAATATTTGAATACTCTTGAAAATCCGGCCTTTCATAAAGGCAGTCTTCTTTTTTCATTCAATTTCGCAAAGGATGAAATGGTTAAAAAGAAAGAAGCCCTCGTTGTTGAGGGTTATATGGATGTGATCGCGCTTTATCAAAACGGGATTAAGAACGCGGTGGCGCCGCTCGGGACTTCCCTTACTGAAAGCCAGCTGGCGATCATTAAAAGGTATGTTGACAGTGTCGTTTTTATTTTTGACGGCGACGAGGCGGGGATTAACGCCGCCAACAGAGCGCTTGATATTTCAGTGGCAATCGATTTGAACCAGGCTGTTGTCATTCTGCCGGGCAAAAAGGACCCCTATGATTTTGCCATGGAACACGGCGGAGAGGCTTTTAATCAATATGTTCAAAGTAAAAAACTCGCGCCGATGGATTTTAAGCTGCGCTATTTTGCCAAAAAAATTGACGTGAAGGAAAACAAGGTAAAATTTGTGCTCTCGCTCTTTCCCTATATTATGCAGGTAAATAGTTCCATTATACGTGAAGGGTATATTAAAAAAATAGCGCAATTTATTGACGAGGATTATTCTGTGGTTTTATCGGAATACCAGAGCTTTTTAAGGCATGATAAAAATACCGGAAGAATGATCCGCGAATCGAAGGACAAAGATATTTTATATAATAAAGTAGAATCGGAACTCATCAGCATGCTGATTGTGAACCCGCAGTCTGTCCTTAATCTTTCAGATATTATCAGTGAGGATATGTTTTTAAATATGGAATTAAGGCGGATTTATCATCAGATTAACGAAAATCCGGATAGAAAACCGGGAGAACTCATAACGGAACTTAATAACAATGAAATAATTAATAAAATAGCGGAATATGCTCAGAAGGAAGAAATCGCCAAAGTCGTCCTTTTAGAATTGGCCTATAATCTTAAAGTTCAATATATTGGCAGGGAATTGGCGAAAATAAATCAAATGGTTCAGCAGTATGATAATGAGGCGAATGATACTGAAAAAAATAAATATCTGGTAATGCATAAAGATCTTAAGAACGAAGAATTTATTATGAGAGAAAAACTGAAGGACTGCAGAAAAGAACTGGAATTATCCGAATAGTTTTACCGAAATATATATGCGGTATCCCCCGCACTAAGAAGTTTTAAAGGGAAAGAGTTGAAAAGAAAAGGAGAGATAGATTATGTACGACGATTTACTTGAAAATGAGGATGTGAACCGGCTTATAAAATACGGAAAAGAAAAAGGCATGCTGACTTATGATGAAATTCTGGACCGGCTGCCTGAATCGGTGATCACATCCCCGGAAGGCATTGATAACGTCCTTCGCTTACTGGAAGAAAATGAAGTGAATATAGCGGACGCGTTTCTTGAGGAATTTGATGAGTTTATTGAAGACTCATATGACGAAATCGATTCAATCATAATAGAAAGCGAGGACGAGCAGTCCGATAATCCGCTCAGGATCTATTTGAAGAAAATAGGCAAGATCCCTCTTTTGGCCCAGCCGCAGGAAATTGAAATTGCTAAAAAAATCGAGGAAGGCCAGCTCAAGATCAACAGTTCCGTCTATGACGCGGGATTTCTTGTGCCTGAAATCAATGAGATTATTGAGGACATACTGAAAGGAAAAGGCAAGCTTTATAATTTCTTTAATCTTCCTAAAATCTATAATATCACGGCAAAAGAAAGAAAGGAAAGAATGAAGATCATCGCCAAAGTAGCCAGCTATTTGAAGGATTTTTATAATGAAATGGAAAGAATAGATAAAGAATGGGAAAACTCGGATGAAAAAGAAAAAGCGGAACTGAAGGAAGAAATCAGAAAAATCAGAAGAAAATTTGTTGACGATATCAAGACAATCGATATTAACCAGAAAATCCTCCTGAATGCCGCTGAAAAATTGATTTATGTGGCGGAAGAGCTGGAAAAGACCCAGGAATATTTCAAGAAAGTAGAAGAGGTGAATAATCTCAGTGTTACCGAGATATATAAACTTTCAAGACAGAACCAGGGTAATGAGTCATTAAAGAGTCTGGTCCAGGGCCTTAAGGAAAAAGAAGCGAAAATAAAAGAAATCGGGAATAATTACAAAGCTTCAATAAAGGAACTGATCCACTGGTCCCATGAGATCCGGGAAGGTAAGAATATTGTCGAGGAAAGGAAGAAAGAGCTGGTGCAGGCGAATCTCCGTCTTGTTGTCAGTATCGGAAAGCGTTATATCAACAGGGGCGTTCATCTTTTCGACCTGATCCAGGAAGGAAATATCGGTCTCATCCGAGCCGTGGAAAAATTTGAGTACAGGAAGGGATATAAGTTTTCCACGTACGCCACCTGGTGGATCCGTCAGGCCATAACCAGGTCGATTTCAGAACAGTCCAGGACCATCCGTGTCCCGATCCATATGATAGAGCAGATCAACAAGGTCAAAAAAGCCGAAATGGACCTCACTCAGGACCTGGGCAGGCTTCCTTCCGTCGAGGAAATATCCACCCGCGTGGGATGGGGAATTTCAAAGGTTAAAAATATCAAGAGCGTGGCAAATGACCCTGTATCGCTTGAAACCCCTGTGGGAAGGGACGAGGATTCGGCGCTGGGTGATTTTATTGAGGACATCAAGGCGGCAAGCCCGCTGAATTCAACGATGAATAATATGCTCCGGGAAAAACTGGGCGAGATTATCGACCAGCTGCCGCTCCGGGAGCAAAAAGTCCTGAGGATGCGTTTCGGATTGGAAGACGGTTATTCACATACATTGGAAGAAGTGGGATATCTCTTCCAGGTTACAAGGGAAAGGATCCGCCAGATTGAGGCGAAGGCGCTGAGAAAGCTTAGAAATCCGAAACGCGTGAAAGAATTAATGGATTTTATTGATTAGAGGACAAATCCAAAAACAAAATGTTTTTGGATTTGTCCCGATTGGAATAAACTTTTTGGGAATACAAAAGATGCTGTTCCTCACCATTTTGTCAGGGCAGCTCCAGTGGAACTCAGAAAATGGTGAGGGACTGCATGATTCGGAACAACATCGGCAGTTCCAAAAAATATGAGTTTTTAGAACTGCCTTAGAAATTAAAATTTTATTGAAATATTAAGTGATTATTCTTATAATTTTTCAGACGAAAAAAGGAGATAAGGAATGGAAGTCAAACCATTAAAGAAACTCAGGCTTTATGGTTTTAATAATCTGACAAAGACGCTGAGCTTTAATATGTATGATATCTGCTATGCCAAGACAACCCAGCACAGGCACGCTTATATTGAGTATATCGACGAGGAATACAACGCAGAGAGGCTGACCAGTATTTTAAGCGATGTGGCCAATATTATCGGCGCCACGATTTTAAATGTCGCCAAGCAGGATTATGATCCTCTGGGCTCAAGCGTCACGATGCTTATTTCGGAAGAAAAAATGCACCTTGAGGATATTGCCGGCGTCGAAACAATGGAAGCCTATCAGCACTCTGTTGTCAGCCATCTGGATAAAAGCCATATTACTGTTCACACGTACCCGGAAAGCCATCCCGATAACGGCATTAGCACATTCAGGGCTGATATAGACGTCGGGACATGCGGAAAGATTTCTCCGGTTAAAGCGCTTAATTATCTCATTCACAGTTTTGGACCGGATATTATCATTATGGATTACCGGGTAAGGGGTTTTACCCGTGATATAGACGGCAAAAAATTCTTTATTGACCACAAAATAAATTCCATTCAGAACTATATTTCGGAAGAGACGCTTGACAGTTATCATGCAGTCGATGTGAATGTCTATCAGGAAAACATTTTCCATACAAAAATGATCCTGAAGGAATTCGACCTCGATAATTATTTGTTCGGAACGGGGAAAAAAGAGCTTCTGCAGGGAGAGAAAAAAAGAATCAAACAGCGCTTGAAAAAAGAAATGTCGGAGATATTCTACGGCCGTAATATTCCGAAGCTTCCCAAGCTGAAGATGAATTCGAGCGACGGGATCGATGATGAGGATACCCGCGATTGATACTGTTTCAGTTCATTCAGTGTAAATAATTATGAAAGAAAGTTTCAATTATGACAGCGGACACCTTTTGTAAAATCTAAAATAAATATATTTGAGAGGAAAATATGACAAAAAAGATTTGTACCTTATTAGCATGCATCGGCATTGTTTCGGTTCTCTTAGCCGGAGCCGGATACTCCGCGGAAAAAATAACGAAAAAGGGGAAAAAAATGAATCGTGTCGCAGTGTTTGAAACCTCGATGGGGAGCTTTAAAATTGAGCTTTTTGAAGACAAAGTCCCGCTCACGACTAAAAATTTTATTGATCTGGTCAACAAAGGATTTTATAACGGATTGACGTTTCACCGTGTCATTGATGAATTTATGATCCAGGGCGGCGATCCGAGCGGTAACGGTACCGGCGGCCCCGGCTATACAATCAAGGACGAGTTTAACAAGGATCTAAAGCACAGCGGGCCGGGAATTCTATCCATGGCAAACGCGGGTCCGAATACCGGCGGTTCACAGTTTTTTATAACTCTTGTGCCATGTCCCTGGCTGGATGGAAAACACGCCGTTTTCGGCAAGGTTATAGAAGGGATGAAAGTTGTCAGCGCGATAGGAAAAGTTGAGACAGACCCGCAGAACAATATGCCCATCAAGCCTGTTGTGATAAAAAAGATCACAATAGAAGTTAAATAAGATACCGGTGAAACTTGTTTGTAATTTACTATAATAATTTAGCTTTTAAAGGCGCCCGGATGGGCGCCTTTAATGTATGCAGGTAATAATTAAGGATCTTCTTCTTTAAAATATCAATATTAATGTCATCCCTGGCGGAAATAAAAATGCTTTCGGGATTTAACAGACGGTATTCAAGTATTTTTTTTTCGGGAAGAAGGTCGATTTTATTAAAACAGTTCAGAACCGGTATTGCTGAAGCGCCTATTTCCGTGAGAGTGTTTTTTATAACCTCTTTTTTTTCGGTAAAATCATGGGTAGATATATCAATAATATGAATGAGCAGATCCGCCTGAAGAGTGTCTTCCAGGGTGGATTTGAAGCTTTCTATCAGGCCATGCGGAAGGTCCCGGATAAAACCGACCGTGTCGGTAATAACCGCATATACAGGTTTATTGTCTCTATAACCGAGCCAGATCTTTCTTGTGGTTGTGTCCAGGGTTGCAAAAAGCTGGTCTTCAATGAGCACATCCGCTTTTGTCAGGCGTTTAAGTAATGAGGATTTTCCTGAGTTCGTATAGCCGACTATGGCGATTTTAAATTCATTACTGCTCCTGTTTTTCCTCTGCTCCTGTCTTTCCTTTTCCGCTTCTTTAAGTTTTTTTCTGATCAGATAGATTTTTCTCTGGATCAACCTTCTATCCAGCTCGAGCTGCTGCTCGCCGGGACCGCGGGTGCCTATTCCGCCCCCCAGCCTGGAAAGCCAGATGCCTTTTCCCGATATGCGGGGAAGCTCATAAGACAGCTGGGCCAGTTCGACCTGCAGTTTGGAAATTTTTGTCCGGGCATGAAGCGCGAAAATATCCAGAATCAGTTCAGTCCTTGTAATTACTTTTAAATTCAGCTCTTTTTCAAGATTACGGATCTGGGTAGGCGTCAGTTCGTGATTGAAGACGGCAAGCGTAACATTTTTGCCGGAATAAAATGATTTGATTTCTTCGACTTTTCCTTTACCGATATAATATTTTGAATCTATATCTTTTCTTTGCTGGATGAGAGTATCGATAACTACAGCGCCCGCGGTTTTAGACAGCTCTTTTAACTCCTGAAGAGATTCGGATAGTCTTTCATAAGAATCAAAAGGAAGCTGGACGCCGAGAAGAACGGCATTTTCTTTCATATTTTTTTATTCTTTTAATAATGTGATCAATTCTCTGATTGAATTGAGAGATTCATGGCTCCTCATAAGGGCATTCAGATATTTAGGGTTTTTTAATCCGCCTATCGTACGGATATTCCGGATATATTTTGGAGGCTTTGTATCAATATCGTTATATAATTTTGTGATAATATCAGTGATAATTATAAAATTTGGGAAAAATTCCTCAAAAAGTTCCTTAGCTTTGGTGTTGGCATAAGCCACATTCCTTTCCAGAGTTTTCTTTATTTCTGCCGGATTAATGTCCTTTTTTGACATGAGATTGACGATCTTTTTCCCGGCGACTCCATCGGAATTCATGTCAAAATTAAAATCCCGTATTTTTTCCTCAAATTTTTCCATAGTATAAAAAGTATCTGAAACTGTTTTCTGGAAATATTTCTCTATAAAGAGCCCGTTTGTTACCGTCAGGTTGAGAATACTTTTTATTGATTCATCATAGAGATTCATAAGAAAAGTATTGATGATGCCCAGGTGATAACAGTAGATAAAGCCGATTGTGTCCATTTCTTCTATTTTCTTTGATTGTTCAATGCTGTAAATACCGACCCATTTGATACTGGCGAATATTTTTTTTACTAATGATTCTATTTTTTTTAATTTCTTTTCTTTTAAGATATATTTTGCTATAAAATCGGTTCTCTGATCAAAAGTATCCCAGTAAATCTTATAAAGGTCGTATCTGGTGTGAATGAATGCCGGCAGATAACCGGGGTCTTCCTTTATCAGCTGTAATAATAAGGTGAAATAATTTTTTGACAATATGTCTTTCAGACTGTCAAAACAAATTATCAGTTCATTTTCCAATTTTTCAGCAGCGCTTATAGGTGCATCATTCTCCTTCTCAGTTTCTTCTGCATTTGCCGAGGGCACAGATAAAATAGAGAGATAATTAGCGACATCCGAAAGCGTTTTAAACACGAGCACATTATCCATGGATAAATCTATCTGGAGAAGGTTTTCTTCCAGTTGAGATAGATACGGCAGAAGCGCTTCGCCTGAAATATCATTAAAAGCCGGACTGATACCGGGGTTGAATTGAGAGTCAAATCTTTTGAAGAACTGAATGAAATCAAAATCGGTCAAATTTTTTATATAGATCAGATTTGTATATATTTTATTGGCCGCTTCTATGGAAGTTTTTTCTATCATGGATAAATATTCATTTACGGAGCGCTTAACGGCATCTTCAGCCAGCCTCACGCTCTCAAAGTCCGCGATCACCCTGCTTATGCCCTGATAGGAAAACTTATTATCCACCTCCTTTGAGTTTATGTTCATGATTTTCTCGAAAAATATCTCAATGCCGGTTTTTTGTATCTGATCGGAGTTGTTCCAGGCGTCCTGATTATCAAGGGTTTTTTCTATAATTTTTTTTAAAGTCAGGATCTTGAGATAAACGTCATGGATTTTATAAGCGAAATATTTGGTAATATGCTGAGTTGAGGGATTATAAACGGGCGGTTTATGCCTGTTGAGGTTTTTTTCAATAATTTTCAAGGCCTTATGAATTTTATAGTTTTCAACGCTTTGAATACCGAAAAGAGAGAGGAAAAAAACATAGACCATCTCAAAGAAATTCAGTTCAACCTGTATTTCTTTTTTCCCCGACGTTTTACCGGTTTTCGGGCTGATCGTTTCTGAGGCTTTTGATTCGGCTTCCTCCGGCGGAATTTTAGCGGCATTTTTCTGAATCCTCGCTTTTTCTTCTTCGCTCAGCTGAAGAGCCTTGGGATCGAAAACTTTGTCGTTAAAAACACCCTTCTTTTTAGCCTGATCGACGGAATACTGGTCGTAAGACATTTCTTACTTCCCTATTTGAATATTTTCCTTGTTAAGAGAATTATTTGAATTATTTTCTCCGGTTATTCTGTAAATTAAGACTCCCGCGGAATCTTTTTTCAAAAACTTCAAATTTTCAAGAGGGAATTTCTTTTGATGATGATTTTCATCCAGAACATAGACTTCTTTTTTTATCAGATTATGAGAAGCGACGGAATAATTTTTTATTCCATCCATAACGATGGAGCCGATTTCCGGATATTCTTTCTTTTCCTCATAGTAAAACTGGGCCTCATAAGAAAGACAGCACATCAGCCTTCCGCATGCGCCTGTCAGCTTGCTTGAATTAACGACAAACCCCTGGTCTTTGGCCATTTTGAGGTAGATGGAATTAATATGGCAATTGGAGCGCAGGCAGCAGTTAACGATGCCGCAGACGCCGTAGCCGCCGAGTATTTTAGCGGCGTCCCTTACGCCGATCTGCCGCATTTCTATTCTTGTTTTAAATATACTGGCCAGCTTTTTTACCAGCTGACGGAAATCAATCCGGTTATCCGCCGTAAAATTAAAAATTATTTTCTTTTTCTGATAGAGGAAATGGACATTGATCAGCTTCATTTCCAATTTTAAGTCGCAGATTTCCTTTTTTGCGGAACAAAAAGCTTTTTTTTCTTCCTCGCGGTAGGCCTGCCATGTTTTTAATTCTTCATCTGAGACTTCTTTGATAATATGAAAATTTTCAATTTGCAGATGATCAATTTCTACCGGGATATGCTCATCTTTAGTTTCCAGGATGGAAGTATCATCTATCTCAATATCTTCAATATCGGTTTCATTATTATGTTCCTGGACAGGCTTTTTAATCAGAAACCGCTCCTGCGGGATTTCTTTTATAATGGAAGTGGCAATACCGATATCCTCGCCGAATTTTGTATTGATAAGATAGTGTTTATCAAGTGTTACAGCTATTCCTTCCGGTGTAACATAGGGAAGGACCATGTTGTCGAAATATGTCTTTATATACGCCGCTCTATATATCATAATAAAATCTTCTCCTATAGATAATAAACTAATTACCCTTGTCCGATTCAATCCGGCGGAAGGAATAATAAAAACAATTGACATTAATAAGACTTTTTTATTATTTATGGCCCTGCTGAAAAAATTCAAACACAAGCATAGGGGATATTCCGGCAAATTTTCAACCGCACAAGGAAAAAGATTAAGAAATCAAAGGCCATGTCGGCGGCAGCCTTCGATTTATCAGCCAAATAGCCCCGATATCTCTTGAAATTAATCCCGATTCCCCTTAAAAGCATGCGGGTTTTGACTTTTACCAGACCACGGAACAAAATCCTGCCGCTCAAATACTTTGGTTTCAATAAACTCATCAATCCTTCTACGGCAGGGCGTAGTCCCATCAGAAATTTTCCTGCATCCATACATATCAATTCCAAAAATTCATCCATCCATTCCCTTTTGGCGTCTATTACCAGCCGACTTTGCTTCTTGCCGACACAGGCCAGACAATTTTCTTTCTTATCGCAGGCGGCACATTTTTTTACATCAAAATTCAATACCACGGAACCATCTTCATTTTCAATAATGCTATTCGGGATTTCTCCCGCCGGACACATCCCATATTTGCCGGTTTTTGGGTCTGTATACTCAGAAAGTTTCGCTTTGTTTTTTATCCCTTCCAGATCGACGCCGCGTATCGCGCTCATTACCAGTTGAACGTCTTCGCCGCTCTCATTCCGAAGGTCTTCAGAATTATAACCGCCATCGCTTATCGCTGTTTCAATATTCGTTTCCTTTTTTAAATTAGATAGTTGCCTGCGGAATAAATCCCCATCGTCAGCATTATTTGATGCGGTTTCTATGCTGGTAATCACCTGCATCGGATTTTGAGGGTCACAGGTTTCAACCGCGTTCACCTTATACCCGACATACTGTTTTCCCCGCTTCTCCCGGTAGGTCGCGTCTTCGTCCACCGGCGACTGCATCGATGAGGCTTTGATTTCCCGCGGCAGCTTCAGCGTCACCTTGCCTTCTTTTTCTATCCGGCATTGTTCCCGCAAAAGTCTCATTGCCTGCCGGAAACTCTTTTGTTTCCTGACTTTATTGTGAAACACGTTCTCTGTAATCAGCCCGAATATTTCCTCGCCAATTTCCACCGTTTTCGATTCGTAATTCTCCTTTTTCAGTCGATAACTGAATCCGTCCTCATTTTGTTTTAGAAAATCCTTACATCTTTCACTTAAGGAAAATCCAGCATTGGAAACATCTTCCGCCATATTGGACAACACTTTATGAAACAGCATAACCCGATTCAGCCGCTTGATATTGGCCCCAATCATTACAGAATCTGTCCTCTGCAGTCCGGTTTTGATCCCGACCTCTCCAATTAAAAGATCCCGAAACTCATCAAATATAACGTCAAAAAGCCCGTCCTGATTCTCCGCCACAGCGGCACGAAAATAGTATAACGTCCTGATCGACATCTGCTGCGCGTTGATGTCTTCCAATCCCAGCGCGTATCGAAACGATAAATCATATCGATACCGCTCAAACAACTGTTCATCGGTCAGAGAGAATAGCTCTTTCATGATTTCCAGCCCGGCTAATATGTTGACCGGGAAATTACTCCTACCAAGTTTTGGGTCATATAGTGGAGCAAACTTCCGCTCATTTATTTTTGAGAAAACTTTCTGGTAAAAAAGCCCGGCCCAGCTTTCATTTAAACTTTCTCTCATTTCCTGGTTCATTTCATATCTTACCGGATATAAATCCTGTTCTATATGTCTCTGATTCAGCTTGAACATTTTGACCTCTCTCTGATTCATGTGCATATATTATAACGAGTTATGCAACTTTTGTACATGAATCGGTAGGATTGTTTTTGCAGTAGGGCCATTTATTATATAACTAATTTTTAAACAGTTCAATTAATTATATGTTGAGAAACAGGGTTGTCAAGTGTTTGGTATAACTTAATAGCAGATGGGGAATTGTATTTTTCTTTCATTATTATTAAAATATAACTTTCTTTGTTTATAGAGGCAATTAACTATATCGCAGGCTTAAAAGGCTGGTATATGGATATTAACGTTTTAAATATTTATAATGTTTTACTTGAAAAACATGGTTATCAGAACTGGTGGCCGATTGTCAAAGGAGATGAATGCTTATATCTGAATGAATACAGAGAAAGGGAAAGAACAGAGGAAGAAATCCTGGAAATCATGGTGGGCACCATACTCACCCAGAATACCTCATGGGAAAATGTTAAAAAAGCCCTGATTCAGATAAAAGAAAATGGAATTCTTAATATTAATTCGCTGAATAAGATCAAATTACCGCAATTGGCGGCACTTATTAAGACTTCGGGGTATTATAACCAGAAGGCAAAAAAAATTAAAACTTTGATGCAGTTCATTAACGGCTCTTTAAAAGGCAATTTATTGGAATTAAAGAAGTATTCTCTAATTGAAGCCAGAAAAATGCTTTTATCCATATGGGGTATCGGTCAGGAAACAGCGGATTCCATACTTCTTTATGGGTTTTATTACCCGGTTTTTGTCGTGGATGCTTATACTAAAAGAATATTTTCCAGAATAGGGTCTTTTGATGAAAAAAGCTCTTATAATGCAGTACAGGAATATTTCCATAAAAATCTTCCTGCCGACCGTCTTATTTATCAGGAATACCATGCGCTATTGGTAGAGGTGGGTAAACATGTCTGCAGAAAGAAGCGGAATTGCTTTATTTGCGGGCTTTCAGAGCTGTGCCGGACTGCAGGACAAAGTACAATTTCCGCACACAAATGCACTTAGTTATGCACATACTGCATTAGGCTGTTTTTCTTGAATTTTCTTGAGAATAGGTTATGATATTGTTGTTAAACTTTTGAGCATGTTAAATAAATAATGGGGAAGGAAAGGTGTTCTGCCGTTTGTGCGGAAGTGAAAATATCAGACAAAAGTATCAGATCAATAAATATAATCCGGAATTAGTTATTTTTGAGTGTCAATCCTGCCGGTTCCTTTTTCAGGAACTGGATAAAAAAAAAGCTTATTCATTTTATGATCAGGGTTATTATGAAGGAAAAAACAACTATTCATACATGGATGAAAGACAGGATGAGGAAGCCTGCCGGATTGTATGGAAAAAAAGATTTGAAAAATGGGAAAACTGGGATAAAACAAAAAGTCTTAAAAAGAATTATCTGGATGTCGGCTGTTCCTTCGGCGGTTTGATGAAGGCGGCGCAGGAAAAAGGATATAAAGCTTACGGCGTCGAAATCTCTGAATATTCCGGTGATTATGCGAAAAAGCGTTTCGGGAACAATGCCGTCCTGATCGGAAATATAGAAAATATTGCACTGCCGGAGGATTATTACTCAATTGTCAGCATGATTGAGGTCATTGAGCATCTTTATGATCCCAAAAAGGCTGTACAGAATATTTATAATGCGATGAAAAATGGGGCTCTTTTGGTTGTGCAGACGGCGGATATGGACGGTCTGCAGTCCAGGATTTATGGAAAAAAATATCATTATTACCTTCCCGGGCATCTTTCCTGCTTTTCCAGGGAAAATTTGACAAAGCTATTGCGTTCTGCCGGATTTTCGAGGATAAGGTTTTTCGGCGGTGTTGAGTTCGGGCTTCTTCCCAAATTGATGAAATCCGCGTATGGCTTTAAAAAATGGACGGATTATCTGAAATGGTTTAAGATTTCCATGTATCATCTGATGAGCCGCATTGCGTGGGGAAGGATTCATTTAACCAGTTCTATGGTCATGACGGCGTGGAAATAAAGAGGAATTATGGAAACAGTTAAAAGAGGAATAGGGTTTTTGTATATCTCGCTGATCATCCATTTTTATATATTGTTAATAATCGGCATTACTGCGGATAAGAATTTTCTTGATATGCTTCTGCATCCCTTAAAATATCAGAACAAAGAATCCGAACTTGAAAATGTGATCGTTGAAACAGAGACGGAATCAAAGGAAAAACCGGAGAAAGGCAAACTATCCGATAAGGCTAATATTAACAAGGCCTATAAAACAGGTGAAGAGAAATACAATTATTTTAATCCGGTTTTATCGCCGAATAAGAGTAAGCCGGTGCCTCCGCAAAATCCTGTTAATGAAAAGAATAAAAATGATGAAAATGGAAAAGACGCAATCAGTATTGAGGATGTGAATCATCAGAAGCTTGCGCCTGCCGAAGCCAGCGATAACCGCACGTCGTTTTTTGACCCGGACAAACCGTTTGATGTAACGATGAATAATCAGGGCGACATATCGCTTGCCACGATTCCCGAGGAATTTGCATCCTATTTTTTGAATGTTCAGAAAAAAGTCGGCGAGAGCTGGATGAATTTCTTTCCGGTTTTTCAGTATTATCAGGGTATCATAAAAAGCGGCGAGGTCATTGTCCGCTTCTGGATTGATGAGAAGGGGAACCCCGTTAATCCGACTCTTATGAAATCGTACGGCTACCAAATTCTGGACGAGGCATGCGTCAATGCCATTCTTTATGCCAGAAATTTCGGACCTCTTCCCCAGGCCCTCCGGAAGAATAAATATATCAGCATTGAATTCAAGTTTATCTATATGACAAAAGAAAAGGATTAACCCCCCGCGGAATTTGATTTTTTTCCCGATAAAATATAGAATACTCTTCTGTCTTTTCAAACAGCATGGACTTATCCCGGCGTTCTATTTTCGAATAATGAACAGGTTTTTTAAAAAAACGACGAAAGGGGTTTTTTATGATTACGGTCAAGGGGCTGAAAAAACACTATGGCGATGTGAAAGCGGTGGATGGTATTGATTTTGAAATAAAAAAGGGTGAAATTGTAGGGCTTCTCGGCCCTAACGGCGCCGGAAAAACAACCACTCTCAGAATGCTGACCGGTTATCTGACTCCAACCGCTGGAGATGTGACCATCGGTAAAAAGAATATATATGAAGGCATGACCGAAATTAAAAAGATTATCGGCTATCTGCCGGAATCCGCGCCGCTTTATTATGACATGGTCGCGTATGATTATTTAAAGTTTATCGCGCGCATTCAGGAAGTAAAAGAGGAAAAGATTGATACTAGAATTGATTACGTTATTGATAAATGCGGATTGAATACTGTTATCGATAAAAAAATCGCCGAGCTTTCAAAAGGCTATAAGCAGAGGGTCGGCCTGGCCCATGCCATCATTCATGACCCGGAAATATTAATCCTGGATGAACCGACAAGCGGTCTTGACCCGAATCAGATCGTTGAAATCAGGGAGCTGATAAAAGAGCTCGGCCGTGAAAAAACGGTCATATTATCAACTCATATTTTGACCGAAGTTGAAGCTTCCTGCAGCAGGGTCATCATCATCAACAAGGGAAGTATCGTGGCGGATAGTTCGACAAAAAAATTGATGGCGGGCAGGAAAAGCTCCGACATCATTGTTATACAAATCAAAACTAAGGACACGAAAAAATCTATAATTGACCGTCTCAGTATTGACGGCATCAATAAAGTTGAGATCGGCGCTGATAGTAAAGGCGTAAAGGAAGTTTTAATTTACTCTGATTTTGGAAAAGACCCGAGAGAAGCTCTTTATCAGAAAATTAAAAAAAGCGATTGGACACTGCTGGAAATGAAAAAAGAAAAACAGACGCTGGAAAACATATTCCAGGATTTGACGAAGGAGGATTAACATGCAGGAAGGCATACTTAATTACAAAAAGATATGGATTTTATTTAAAAAGGAACTCCGGTTCTTTTTCTTTTCGCCTATTGCGTATATATTCATCTGTATTTTTCTGGTACTTGTCGGATGGTTTTTCTTTTCCCGTTTCTTTCTCTATAATCAGGTGGAGATGAGAGGTTTTTTTGAGCTTCTTCCGATTTTTCTCGCTTTAATTATTCCAGCTATCACCATGGGACTTTTTTCCGAGGAGTTCAGCGTGGGTTCGTATGAAATGATCAGCACTACGTCCGTTACTTTGATGGATATCATTCTGGGTAAGTTTCTGGCGGCCAGTACATTTATGCTGATAGCCCTGACGCCGACGCTGTTATACCCCATCAGCATTTCTTTTCTGGGGGAACTTGATATCGGACCGGTCATTGGCGGGTATGTCGGTTCCGTGTTTTTAATCGGCGCCCTTACATCAATCGGAATATTCACTTCTTCCCTGACAAAGAACCAGATCGTTTCCCTTATTATCGCGCTGGCTATCTGCTTTTTCCTGTCTTTTATTCTGGGGTTTATGAAAAGCTTTGCCCCCGCCGCCATGGTCGGGATTATTGAATTTATATCCGCTGATGCGCATTTTAATAATATAGCGAAAGGGGTCATTGACTGGCGTGATATTCTCTATTTTATATCAATCATTGTTATAGCGCTTTATTCAACGAAGCTTGTGCTGGAACGCAGAAAGTAGAAGCATTGAAGGAGAAATAAATATGAAAAGGAATTTACAGAAAAGCAGGATGGATCATCTGATCACATATCTGATTGTAATCGGCATCATTTTTTTATTGAATATTGTCTGTCTCCGGTTTTTTGTCAAGCTGGACCTGACGCGTGAGCAGGTATTTTCTCTTTCAAATCCCAGCAAAGCAATGATAAAAAAGCTGTCGGAGCCGATGACAGTCAAGGTCTTTTTTACTCCGGACCTTCCGGCGCCTTATAACAGCTATGAGCGGTATTTAAAGGATATTCTCGCTGAATATAAACTGAACAGCAGAAACAACAATTTCCGGTATGAGTTTGTCGACATGTCAAGGAATCCGGATGAACCTTCGGAATACGGCATATCTCCCGTTCAGATAAGGGTTGTGGATAAGGACCAGTTTCAGTCGAAAAAGGCTTTTGTCGGCATGGTATTTCTCCATGCGAATATGGTTGAAAGAATTCAGCAGATTACCACTGTGGATGGGCTGGAATACCGGATTACTTCCATAATACGGAAGATGATCAATAAAATTGACTGGCTGAGTGCCTTGAAAACAAATATACAGGTTGTCCTGATCGCTTCTTCTGATATTCCTCTTCAGGAAATCCCTCATTTGAATGATACAATCAAGGAAAAATTCGATTCTTTGAATTCAAAAATGATGGGCAAACTGGAATACCGTTATTATGATCCTGTCCGGGACAAGGAAGGGGAAGAATTGGCGAAAAAATACGGTTTTCAGAAAATATCCTGGAAGTCAATAGCGGACGAGCAGGGGAACTCGATACCATCCGGTTCCGGCTATGTTGGATTATTAATTAAATATGAAGACAAGTATAAAATAATAAATTTGCTGTCGGAAGGTTTACTTGGAAATTATTATCTTGAGAATCTTGACAGTCTTGAAGATACCATGCAGGGCGCTGTTGATAATTTGATCCGGGTGAACCCCAAAGTCGGCTATCTGTACGGCGACGGTGAACCGGAACCCTGGGATTATGGACGGGTAACAGGACAGGATAGCGGCGATGCGGTTTCCCGGTTTGCCGATTTTATCAATCAGGATTATGAGTTTGAAACTGTTTCTTTAAAAGATGGAAAAATTCCCGATGATCTTTCGGCGCTTCTTATCGTTGAACCGCGGCTGCCTATGACAGAGTATGAGTTTTATCAGATAGATCAGTTTATCATGTCCGGAAAGCCTGTCGCTTTCTTTACCCCCGGCCTGTTCTATCCTCAGCCCGATGCTCAATCGACGGGCGAGGTGCCTAAAGGATATAAATCTCTGGCAGGTATAGATAAACTTCTTGAGTATTACGGCATTAGAATTAATGATAACCTTATTCTTGACAAAGTTTCATATAAACAGCAAATGTCTCAGGATATGGGCGGAGGGGAATTGGCGATTCATTTTGCACCGATTATTGAACAGGAAAATATTTCTAAGAACAATATCATTACAAAAAAGATCAAGGGAATGCTGGTTGTAAAAGCTTCATCTTTGGATCCGGTGGAAGATACGATAAAAAGTAATAATTTAATTTTTACGCCGCTTATTAAAACATCAAAAGAATCCTGGGAAGCCGGTCCGGGAGTTTCGCTCCACCCTTATTTTCTGCAGCCCTCAATCGACACGAAATATTCACAATATACTCTGGCCGCGACTCTTGAGGGACGCTTTAAAAGCTATTTTGAAGGAAAAGAGATTCCTTCGGCTCCGCCAAGCACAAATAATACAAAATTAAAAATTAAATCAAATGTTTTAAGAGAAAAAACAGCCGATTTTCTTCCTGTATCGGATCATGGAAGGATTATTGTTCTTTCAGTTGCCGAAATGTTAAAAAACACTATAATGGACGAGGAAGGTATCAGTCCTAACGCTATTTTTTCCAGGAATGTTGTTGACTGGCTTGTGGGTGATTCCGATCTGATCCAGATCAGAAATAAAGGCCTTTCCTATAATCCGCCCAGAAAAACATCGGATTTGGTAAAAAATATAGTCCGCTGGTCGGATTTGATTATCGCGCCGCTTTTGGTCGTTTTATTGGGATTCTTATTGTGGAATCTTGACAGCGCGAGAAGAAAGAAAATTAAAGCTCTCTTTAATAAATAAAAGCCGGGGAGGAATTATGAAAGTCCAGAAAAAATATATTGTTTTATTATCCATTCTCGGAATATTAGCGCTGATCTGGATCTTTTCCAGCTTTTTTCAGGAAAGGGTTTATGATGTACCGAACTTAAAGCCTGTACAGAATGTGACAGAAATTGAGCTCAGAAGAGGAACGGGGACAAACAGCATTCTTATTCTGACCAATAATAAATGGATGCTGGAGCCCGGCGGTTATAACGCGGATCAAGAGGCAGCGGATGAGATGATAAAACATCTGAAGGATTTTGCCCTGACTGATCTGGTATCCCGCAGCGGTGTCCTTGTGAATTATGGGCTGGATGAATCAAACCGTATTGAAATCATTATTAACGACGGCGGCAAAACCGTTCTCCATTTTTTTATGGGCAAAGCGAGTGCGACAATGCGGCATACCTATGTGCAGATGCCTGGCGATAAAAATATTTACCAGGCAAAGGGAAACTTTGATTATGCCTTCAATAAAGACGCGGATTCCCTGAAATCAAGAGAGATATTAAAACTTTCTAAAGAAGATATTATAGAAGTTGAGATAAACGAAAAAGGCCGGAAATTTGTATTAAGCAGGATTGAAAACAAAGAAACTGATACGAAAACAAACATTTCCGTAAACAAAACCATTGAATGGAAATCTTCCTGGAAAAATCCTCCGGATACGGATAAAGTTGACGCTTTTCTGCAGAAATTAACGCCGCTCACAGCGGCCGGTCTGGCTTCCGGAAAATTAGATGAAGCGGCCCCATATTTAAGGCTTATCAGGATCAGGACAAAAGCAGAGGAACTGACCATTTATATCATTAATCAGGAAAAAGATAAAAACTATATAGTGGGCGTCAAAGGCAACCCGTCCCTGTTTAAAATATCCGAAGCGCAGGGTAAAGATTTACTAAAAAATATTAATGAGCTATAATAATAAAATAATATTTTTTTAAACAAAAAGGGAATAATTTTATATTCCGTTTTCCTCTGTCGATATAATATATCATTCCGGATTTGAAAGGAGAAAACGGTGGAAAACGAGGAAAGAATTGCCCTTATCCGAAGGGGTAATGAGCTTTTTAATCAGGGCGATTTTAAGAATTCGCTTAAGATATTTTTAGCGACTAATTATAAAGACGGGATCATCCGTGTCGCTGATGTTCTATATTTTGATAAAAAAGATAAATTTAACGCCATCAAGCTTTACAAGAAGGCCGGGCATCAGAAGGTTATTGATGAGTTTGCCGAAAGAGCGGCCCAGCTGATCCAGCTTCTGCTTGCTGAAGATAAGATAGCCCATGAAATAGTAGAGGGCATTTCCGGATCGATTGTTAAAGAATGGAAACCGGTGGTCATATCCAGCGAGGATCTTGCCAATATCGGGAAAGGGGTAAGTAATGATCATTCTGGAGGGGAAACAGGTCGTAGCGGAGGAAAAAAAGAGGATTAAGGAAGAAGTCGAGAAACTTCCTTATCCAGTATCTCTTTCCGTTATTCTTGTGGGAGAGGACCCGGCCTCGCAGAGTTATGTCGCATCGAAGGAAAAAGCCTGTCTTGAACTGGGAATAAAGTCGCAGATTTTCAGACTGTCTGAAAAAACCTCCCGGCAGGACATTATCAAAAAAATCAAAGAGCTCAATTCTGATCCGGGCGTTAACGGCATTCTGGTGCAGATCCCTTTACCGGATCATCTTGAAGAAGAGCTTATCATTGAAACAATAGATCCGCTTAAAGATGTCGATTGCCTTCATCCCTATAATTTAGGCAGGCTTCTTGTCGGAAATCCGATCGTGGAGCCATGCACGCCGAAAGGCATAATCAGGATCCTGGATTATTATAAAATTCCTCTTGAAGGCAAAAGGGCCGTTGTATTGGGCAGAAGCAATATAGTCGGCAAACCGGTTGCCGCGATGATGACTAAGAGAAACGCGACGGTGACGGTCTGTCATTCTAAAACAAAAGAGATTGAAAAAATTACCCGCGAGGCGGATATTATTGTAGCCGCGATAGGCAGGCCTTTATTTTTAAAGAATGATATGGTAAAAGAAGGCGCTGTCGTTATCGATGTGGGCATTAACCGTGTTGCCGACGCATCAAAACCGAAAGGATACCGTGTTGTCGGCGATGCCGATTATGACGGACTGCTGGGAAAAGTCAGCGCTATTACGCCGGTGCCCGGCGGAATCGGCCTGATGACCGTGGCGATGCTGATGGATAATGTTGTGCAGTGGGCAAAGTACCAGAGGAATAAAAAGTAATGAACGGGGTCCTATATGTCGTGGCGACACCCATCGGCAATCTGGGCGATATCACTCTCAGGGCATTAGAAGTCCTGAAAAGCGTTGATTCCATAGCCTGCGAGAATAAAGAAAGGCATATAAAGCTTTTGAATCATTACGGGATTAAAAAGCACCTGCTGGTTTATTCGCCGGCTAATGAAAAAAACAGCGCCAGGGGCATAGTCAAGCTTTTACTGGAAGGGAAAAGCATAGCCCTTGTCAGCGACGCCGGAATCCCGGCTTTGTCGGACCCGGGAGCTTTCGTGATTGAAGAGGCAAGAAATAACGGTATTAAGGTTATTCCGCTGCCCGGGGCTTCGGCCCTGACGACATTATTGGCGGCTTCAGGAATACCGGCCAAGAGGATCGTTTTTCTCGGTTTTCTGCCCAAGGCGGCCGGGAAGCAGGAGAAAGAACTTAAAGAATATAAGGGCTTTAACGGCGGTATTATTTTATTTACGCCGCAGTACCATATAAAAAAAATACTCTCTGTTGTTAATAAAATTTTCGGTAATGTCGAAATTATAATAGGGAGAGAGATGACAAAGCTCAATGAAGAATATATTCATGGAAAAATAGAAGATATTATCGGGAAGGGCTTTGAGGAAAGAGGCGAATTTACACTTTTAATTAATAACAGAATAAAGAAATAAAAATTAGTTTTTAAGAAGGGTTGTTTTTCTAAAGATTGTCCGGAAAAAGTCCGAAAATAAAACCGACTGATGAGGAGGTCCTTTATGGAAATTCGTGGCATTGATAATGTAAGGGGAATTGATAATAATTCTAAAATCAATAAGGTTGTCAAAAAGGACAGCGATGCCGCTCAAGTACAGGATTCAACTGAAATTTCCGTTGAAGCGAAACAGCTGGCGGAAGAGGCGAAAATACGCGAGACTATGGCCAGGGTTCCTGATGTTAGAGCAGACAAGGTACAGGAAGCAAAAGAGAAGCTGAAAAGCGGCGAGTATAATAAAGAAGAAGTTATCAATACCGTTGCTGAAAGGCTTATGAAGGTGCTTGGTTTATAACCGGTAATTGATTAAATATTGAAGCTAATCTATTATAAAAAAACAGCGGGCAAATAATGCCCGCTGTTTTTTTATTGCCTGAATAGATAAAAGACTCGTCCTGTGTTATAATGAATGGATATTTATACGAACAGGATTTGATATGAAAAATGGTTTACCGGTTGTCGCGATAGTCGGCAGGCCGAATGTCGGCAAATCTTCTCTTTTTAACTTGCTCTTAGGAGAAAGGAAATCGATTGTCGATGAGGCTGAAGGCGTTACCAGAGATATTAATATGGGGATTGTTAAAACGCCCCGCACGGCTTTTAACCTGTATGATACGGCTGGTTATCTTGAAAAAGGCGATGATTTCAATAAGCTTGTCCAGGCAAAAATCAAGCAGGCAATACAGGACACGGAGCTTGTTTTATTTATGGTCGACGGAAGGAACCCGCACCCTTATGACGAAGAGATTGCCCGTTTTCTGCTTAAACAGGAAAAAAAGATAATCATTGTGGCGAATAAGCTTGACAACAGGGACATGGAAAGTATGGCCGATCAATTCTATCATCTGAACTTTCCTCAAATTGTTCCCTTTTCGGTACTGCATAAGCGGGGATACAATCAGATAATGGATTTAATAGAAGATACTATTGAAAAAGCGCCCATACCGGCTGAAAATATTGAAGAGATCCCTATTTCCATAGTCGGTAAACCGAATGTGGGCAAATCGCTCCTGCTCAATAATCTTCTCGGTTATGATAGAAGCATTGTGTCTGATGTGCCTGGTACAACAAGGGATTCCCTCGATGATGTTTTTGCATATGAAGGCAAGACAATCAGATTAATTGATACGGCGGGGCTCAGGCGGAAATCAAAAATAGAGGGCAGCATCGAGTATTTCAGCAATGTCCGTACGGCCCAGGCTGTTGAACAAAGCGAAGTTGTCATTCAGCTCCTGGACGCGGGAGAGCCGCTGTCCCAGCAGGACAGGAAAATCATAGAAATGGTTATAGCAAAAGGAAGGGGCCTGATCATAGCTTATAATAAATGGGATTTATTGAAAATACAGAGCGATGAAAACTACCGCTTGATGGAAGATTTGAGAAAGCAGACTTATAAAGAGATCGGTGTTTATCATTATGTGCCGATCGAGTTCATTTCCGCCCTGGATAATTACCGGATACCCAAACTGCTTGAGACGGCGCTGAGGGTTTATCATGACTATCACTACCGCGTGCCGACAGGGACTTTAAACGAATGGTTCCGGAGGGAGATTAAGGAAAGCAATGAAAAAAGGCCGATGTCCAACCTCAGGGTTTATTATTTGACGCAGACAAATACGGCGCCGCCGAAATTCGTTTTTTTTATTAACAAAAAAGAACATTTAAGGAAGGACTATCCCAGGCATATTGAAAATAAATTGAGAGAGGCTTTTGAATTTACCGGCGTTCCGATGAAAATCATATTCAGGGAGAAAGATAAGGAAAAAAGTAAATAGTTATAATACTAATAAGGAGGACGGTTATGGCGGTAAAAAAAGAGAAAGCAGCGGCCGTTAAAAAAAGCCCGGCAAGGCCTGATTTAAGCAAGTTTCTGAGCGAAGTACAGCAAAAGGCCTATGAAATCTATCTTGAGAGGCAGAAAACAGGGCAATCCGGCAATGAGATGTCGGACTGGCTGAAAGCTGAGAAAGAGATTAAAAACAGGTATAAAATTTAATTATAATTGATCCATCGAAATCAGTTCTCTCAACAGCTGGTCTGGAAAATAGAGATTTTAAAAATTTCAAAAACTTAGATTAAATAAAACAATGGAAGTTATAAACAATACTTGAAAATAGCGATTACCGGTCTATAATAATTCATATAGAATAGTAAATACAGTTCCTGGGGAGGAAAAATGAAAAAAATATTTCTGTTAATCAGTATTTTGTTTATTATCAGCTTATCACAGTCTATAATCTTTTCTGCTAATCAGATTCCCGGTGTACAGGACAACTATATCGGTTACGGCGCGAAAGAATTGTCGCTGGGATATACCGGAATTTCTGAACTGGGCAGTATTGACGGCAATTCTTTTAATCCGGCGAGCCAGGCTGATGCCAGAAGGATGGCCAACAGCCTTATGATGGGCGGCTTCGGAAGCCGGAATTTTTTATTATCGGCCGGTTTTGTCTACCCGACGGATTTCGCTGTATTATCGATTAACGGCCTTTATATGGGGGATTCTTTCAGCAATGCGCTGGCATCTTTATTGGGAGTTCAAATCAACGCGGCCAAACCGATCACAGAGAATCTTTTTCTGGGTATAAGCCTGAAATATTTTTCGGGAGCTTCTACTTCATCTTCGGATTGGCAGTTTGGCGGCGACCTGGGAATTATTTTAAAAGGGGAGCAGGGCGGGCAGGGTTTCGGTTTTTTTGATCCTTCCTACGGGCTTGTGTTGAAAAATCTTGGAAAGAATATCCAGCTCAATTCTTACGACCCTTTTCCGGCAATGGGCATAGGAGCCGGCGCGTCTTTTTATCCGATTAAATTTGATTTTTATCAAATGAGGCTCTCAGGCGATCTTGTTGTACCGTTTAATCCGTTTAATTTTGTATTAAATGTCGGCATGGAAAATATCTTGTTTGATTTCATCAAGATCAGGGCGGGATACGCTTTAAATACGCAGACAATCGGTGTTACGTCGATAGGCCCGCTTCTATGCGGAATAGCGTTTGCCGGTAAAATAGGGTATGATGCGACTAATACAAATGCGGTCCAATTTAAAACAGCTTCCGGTAAATTGGATAATTCAACGGATGTGGAGATATCTTATTCTCTTCAGATGCAGAATTTTAACGGAGTAAATGAACTGGCTCATTTTGTGAATGTCAGCGTGGCCTGGGGTTATTATGATACCCAGAAACCGGATGCTCAAATTCAGCCGGACGTGACATATTTTTCCCCCAATTATGATGGTATTCAGGATGAAGTCCATTTGAACCTGAATATTAAGGACAACAAAATGGTGGACGGCTGGGAAGTCCAAATCCTGGATAAAAATAATAAACTAGTTAAAACATTCAAAAGTATGGACAAACCTCAGCTCAGGACATTAACTGTTGAAAAATTGTTAACCCAGATTTTTTCAAGTAAACAGCAGGTGGAGATACCAAAAGAGGTTGTCTGGAACGGACAGGATGAAAACGGCGTAAAAATGCCGGACGGAGAATATACATATGTCTTGAGGGCCTGGGATGAGAACAATAACATTGCAGAAACGCAGCCCGGAAAAATTATCATTGATACGGTTGTGCCGAAAATAGAGCCTGTTTTGACTAATATCATATTTTCCCCTAATAATGACGGATCAAAAGATGAGCTTGTCATCAACATAAAAAGCTCTGATATCCAGACAGGCGATATCATTCAGGCCTTTATTCTGGACACAAAGAGCAATGTCGTCCGGTCTTATGAATATAAGGATTCTGCGCCAGGGCAGATTATCTGGGACGGCAGGGATAATCAAACCAATCTTGCGCCTGAAGGCGAATACAGTTTTTATATCATAGCTCTGGATAAAGCGGGAAACAGAACGGAAAGAACTATTTCTGATATTCAATTGGTCACAAATTATCAGAAAGTAACTATCGATTCAAGTGATGCCGCCTTTTCACCAAATAACGATGGAATAAAAGATACTGTAACTTTTCATCAAAAAGCTTCTGACAGCAAAGGGCTCGAAAAATGGAGCCTTAAAATTTATGATGCTTCTTCCGATGTAGTCAAAGAATTTAACGGCGAAAAAAATCTTCCGGAAGAAATTGTGTGGGACGGCAGGGATAAAAAGAACGCTGTCCTGCCGGATGGTATTTATTCTTATGACCTTCAGCTCATTTTTGACAGCGGCAACCATCCCATAACTGAAAGAAAATCGGTAAGGATTGATACTACTCCGCCGGCGATTGTGATCAAACCGGAATACCTGTCTTTCTCGCCCAATAATGACGGGAAACAGGATACCATTACATTCTATAATACGATTGAAGGCGATGATGACGATAATCTGGAAATAAAAATAATTGATTCCTCAGGCAACGCAGTATATTACAATTCATACAAAAAGAAGGATTTTCCGAAGGAATTTGTCTGGAACGGCCTGGATAAGGACCTGAAGCCGCTTCCCGAGGGAAAATATACCTATCTTGTAGAAGGAACGGACAGCGTTGGAAATAAAAACTCTAAAAAAATAGCTAACATTCTTTTAAAGACAGGGCTTGAGAAAGTGACTGTACAGAGCGATGTTTTCGCGTTTTCACCTAAGAGTAACGATGTAAATAAAGTCGTTTTTACTCCTACCGTAACTTCAAAAGACGGAATTACAGAGTTTACATTCACGATCCGTGATGATAAGAATAATACGGTCAGGACATATAAAACAAATCAGTATATAAACCGTATTGAATGGGAAGGGAAGGATAATTACAGGAATTCAGTCAGGGACGGATTGTATTCGTACCAGCTGAAAGTTAAATATAATTACGGGGATGAACCTGTTTCTGCCGTAAAATATGTTAAAGTGGATACTAAAGCCCCGGAAATCACTCTGAAGGCCGATGATTCAATCTTTTCTCCCAATGGGGACGGAAATAAGGAAACATTTATCATTCACCAGACCAATCTGGGAGAGCCCGGCGATTTATACGAGGCGAAGATCATGGACCCGAGCGGAAAAGCTGTCAAATCTTTCAAATGGCCTGGGACTATTCCTCCGGAATTGGTCTGGGACGGTCTGGATGATAAAGGAAGCCCTGTGGATGAAGGTATTTATAAATATGAAATTTCCGGAATCGACAGCGCTGATAATAGAACGGTAAAAACGATTGACAGGATCAAATTGGTGCGGAGCTTTGAAAGGCTTATTTTTACAAGCGATATCAAAGCATTCTCGCCGAACGGCGACGGGATTCTGGATGTTGTCAAATTCAATCAAACGCTCTCTTCAAGGGAAGACTTAATAGAATCCGCATTGACTGTTTATGATTCAACCGGCAACGGGATCAGGCGTTTTACCAATAAGACGAATCTGGAAAATGAAATCGCCTGGGACGGGAAAAATGACAGCGGGATAATACAGCCTGACGGTTATTATCTGGCCGAAATGAAATGCCGGTTTGCCAGCGGGAATTTGATCGGGTCGGTCATATCCAATATCCTGCTTGACAGGACGCCGCCGGCTTATAAGCTGACAATAAGTCCCGATCTGTTTACGCCGGACAACGACGGTGAAAACGATGTGCTCTTTATCAATCTGGAATTAAATGACATGGCCGGGATCAAAAACTGGGAAATGAATATTTATAAAAAGCTGGATAACGGCGCGTACGGGCGGCTTTTCAAAAAGTTTTCAGGTTCTAAAGACACGAAACAGCTGATCCAGTGGGACGGATACAGCGATGATAAACAGGACCTGGTGGAAGCCGTTCAGGATTATATACTGGAATTAAAGGCCGAGGATAATGTCGGTAACAAGCTTACAAACGTAATCAGGGAGATACCTGTCGGCGTTCTTGTGGAAAAGACGCCTGAAGGCTTGAGGATCAGGGTGAGCAGTATCCAATTTGATTTTGATAAAGCGGACCTGGCCGGCAGCGGGCCGAAGAACCTGGATAAAGTCATTTATATCATCAGGAAGATCCTTTCCGACCCGAAGAAATACGGCATCACCGAGAATTACAGGATTGAGATCGGCGGTCATACCGATGATATCGGCACTGATGAATACAACGAAAAACTTTCGCAGAAGAGGGCTTATACGGTTTATAATTACCTTGTTGAAAAAGATGTCGATCCCAAAATATTGACTTATGTCGGATATGGAAAGTCAAGGCCGTATAAAATCATTACAGCGGATATGTCAAAAGAAAAGAAAGAGGATTACCGTGCCCGGAATAGAAGGGTAGAGTTTTTTATCAGGAAGTAATGGATCATAAAAAACCCCCGCCCCTCACCTTTTTGTCCGGCCGCACCGGTGAAGCTGACAAAAAGGTGAGGGGCGGGGGTTTGTATTTTTATTAGAAATGAATTCTCATACCGAGACGGATATTAACCGCCAAAGATAAAGTTGGAACGAAATAAACGAGCGGTGCGACTTCGGCGAATATCTCAAACTTTTCAACAGGCCAGATTTGAAGTCCGATAGGAAGCCTGGCTCCGAAGGAAAATGCAGAACCCTGACCGCCTGTTGCAAAACCGACAAAACCGCCGATCCCAAGGTAATAATCAAGGGCCCCGCCCAGATGTGCATTGATAACCCAGTAATCGCAGCTGACCGAAATCATACCTGGATTCCCGAACATCCATTCAGCGCCGAGAACAGGGAATTGGCCGAATTTTAAAGTCAGACCGAGGCCTGAGCCGAACTGGCCGGTACCGCTTCCTACTAAATTACCGTAAATACCGACTCCTGTCATGCTTGAGCCGGCAAAAAGACCGCCGGACGCGATCAAAAACACCAGACAAACCGCTAATCCTATTCTTTTCATTATTTCCCTCCATTAATTTCGTCAATAAGGTTAATATTTTATAAGAAACAGTGTAAATGTCAAATAAATATAATAATTTAATATAAATAATTCCGGTTATTATTATTCACTCACATTGATATATATTATTAGTCTACAATGAATACTTTCGCGCCGTTTTCTGTACGGGCTTTATGAGCGTCGATATCATCCGCGACCTGGAAGCTCATTCCTTTTTTTAGTTCATATATTCTGCCGTCTTCAATTTCCATTGTAAAATCCCCTTCCAGTAAAAAAGCGACATGCCCTCTTTTGCACCAGTGGTCCGCTTTATAGCCGGCGGAGTATTCAATATACCTCGCCCGGATATTGCCCTGTTCAAATGTTCTGGAAACAGCGCTGCCGCTTTCGCCTAGAATGGTCTGAGGGCTGATTTTGCTCCAGTCTGTTATGGAAAAAGGAACATTTTCGATTTTCATTAATTGCTGCCTCCTTAAACCTTTTGTTTATATTTATCAGTTAGAGTTAGCTTTCAAGTGCTTATTTCTTGCAAGTCAAAAACCCTTAACACCGGCAGGAACAACCGGATTGATTAATTTTTAAATTTTAGAGACTGTCTTTGTTTTATTAATCAGATATATTTTTTCCGGAGATCATCGACAAGTTTTATATATTTTTCATGGATCATTCGCCTGTCAAATTCCAGGAAATTATTAAGCATTGTATTAAGTTCTGTTTCATTAAAATATTTTTCTGTATTGGGAAAGAATATTTTATCTTCTTTCTGAATATGCCGGGGATAGAAGTCGATCAACCATTTCATATTTCTCAGAATTTCATTAAAAACATCGTTTTTACCGTTAATATATTTTTCATTTGTCTCAATGATTTCTTTGACAGTATTTCGAGCTTCTTGATGTTCCCTGATTAAATCATCCATCATTGCTTGATCATTCGCGGACAGGTCTTTTTTTTCAAGTTCTTTAAAAAGAATGTCCTCTTCTTTGCCATGATGTGTCCGATCGGCGTAAGTTTTTATGAAATCGACAGCGGTATTGATAAATACCGGGTCAATAATTCTGTTATTTTGCACTCTTTCTATTTCTTTTATAATTATCACAAGCATTTTTTCTATCAGCCGGTGCTCGATCATAAGCTGGCCTCTTGGTTTCATAAATACCTCCTGAGGTTTATTGGGTTTTTCCAGATAGAGAAAGCGTCTTATTAACCAGTTGTCTGAGCTGATCCTCAATTGTTTTATTATTAAGGAAGCCGTCTTTATCAAAGGCGCTTTCGGCCATGGTCACAAAAACCTGCGGCTGGGGAAGCGTAGTCAGGTTGACGGCGGTCAGAATCTGCCGGAGCTGAAACTGCCCCCTGATGGTGCCCATAGGTCCGGTGGAAGCGCCGAACAGCGCCGCTGTTTTGCCGTCGAACGGATTGAGTACTTTTCTTGAGACCCAGTCGATCGCGTTTTTCAAAGCGCCTGAGATCGAATAGTTGTATTCCGGGGAAGCAAAAAGAAAAACGTCGCTTTTCTGAACTTCCATAATTAATTTTTCCGCCCCTTCGGGAAAACCCAGTAAATGAATATCATAATTATAAAAGGGAAGATTTAATTCATTTAAATCGGCAATAGCCGTATCAGCGCCGGCTTCTCCGGCAAATCTTAATGCCAATTTTAAAAGCTTCATATTATAGGATTCTTTTCTCAGACTGCCGCAGATTCCCAGGACCCTTAATTTTTTCATTCCAATCTCCTTCCCATTGATTTGACCTGGTCGAATTTAAAACCGTTTTTTATATAAAAATCGGTTACGCCTAAATTTGTGTCCCGGACCTGCAGGTTGACCTTCGGGCAGCCCAAACCTTTTAATTTATCGACGGCATAATTTAAAAGAAGCGAACCAGCGCCGCGCTTCTGAAATTCCGGGAGAATTCCCAGGTAGTTGATCCAGCCCCTGTGCCCGTCATATCCCGCCATAACGGTCCCGACAATTTTATCATTTAATTCACAGATGAAAAAAAGCTCCGGCTGGAATTCCATCTTTTTCTGTATGTCTTTTACCGGATCATTCTGCGGAGAAAGGAGACGGCATTTATCCCAGACTTCAATAACAGCTTCACGATCATCCGGCTTGTAATTTCTTATTTTAAAATCCTCATCCATATTAATCAACCTCTTTTTTCATAAAACAGACAGTAAAAGGAAGATGCTGAAATTTCTTAATGCCGGTTTCAGTAAAGCCGTATTTGATGTACCAGTCTTTCAATCTTTTATTCTCATTCACAATCCCGATGGATACGATCCGGCCTTTATTATCTTTTATGATATTAAAGGCATGGTCCATCAGCTCTCTGCCGTATCCTTTATGCCTGTATTCGGGCAATACGGACAGCCGTTCAATATAAAACATTTGATTATCGTCTTTAGATTTTTCAACGGCAATACAGCCGATTAAAATATTTCCGTTAAATAATCCATAAAAGGATGTTCCTTTTAATATTGATTCTTTTACATTTTCAAAATCAATATAAGCAGGATTGGTCGGCGCGTTTTCCGGTGTGAAATGAAATTCATCCGCGACTGTTTTAAAAGAACTATTAATGACGCCGGTACAAATTTTAAGTTCTTGATCAGTATCTAATTTCTTAATCATATATATTAATCCGATAAATTCTAATACATGATCCTGCTAATTACAAATTATTATTTTGTATTCTGAAATGGATTTCATTAGATTGATTTTTTTAGGACGTAAATTGTCCATGGCGCGATTCCGGTTTCGTTGACCCATTGATACAGTTCTTCTTCTTCTTTTCCCAGAGGTTTATATGTTTTAACTGAATCCAATCCTGCTTTTTTGTAGACATCCAGATAATCTTTTTCGGGCCAGAAGATGTCCTCGACAGGCCTTTTATCCTCTACGTCTTTCATAATGATTCTAACTTTATCCCCGCATTTCGCCTTTTTATTCTCCGGAAAGTCATTCGTTGTAAAAGATGCCCATTCGTATAGATATATTTCAGGGGATGATACCAGATTGATTATCCTTCCGCCGCTGTTCAATAAATTACCTAATTTATTGAACAATTCTATTTTTTCCTCCCACCCGGGAATATTGTCAAAGGTAAATGCTGAAAGTACTAGGTCATAAGCATTTTGCTCTAATCTGCTGAAATTGTTATTTTTAATTAGATGATATTCCCCGGCCGGATCAAGTTCCACCGCTTTTTTTATCATTTCTTCCGATATATCGATACCGGCAGTTTTAAATGAATGTTTTTCTAAAAACCTTGTGGATCGTCCTGTCCCGCACCCGAAGTCTACTGCGTTCCGGCCAAGGATGTGTGAGGATATGATCTGCGGCAGATCCCTGTATGCCAGATAATAAGTACCGGGAAATCCCAGTCTGGAGTAGGAATCGGCCCGTCTGATATCCTCCCATACATTATTAAATTCCATGTTATAATTCTCCTTTTTATGCTGTTGAATTATATCAATCCAGTGTTTTGACGAAATTTGCAAAAGCGGTTCTCTCCGTAAATCCCTGTTTTTTATAAAAATCCCTTTTATATCCTTCCGATTCTTTCGGGTTATTGAGCATCATCCGGACGCAGTTCTTTTCTTTAGCAAACAGTTCTGCCTGTAAAAGCAGACATTTTCCTATGCCTTTTCCCCTCATGTTTTCTCCGATCAATAAATCGGAAACATATGTTTCCTTTCCTGCTATCATTGGATAATGGATCAGATGAAAAATGATATATCCTGCAGCAGTGTCTTCAGAATTCAGATAGACAAGGATTCTTGTATTCTTTTGATGCAAAGCGTTGTGAAAAGCCAGGCTTATTTCCTTCTTTTTGGATTCATTAAAATCTGGATCGAGACTGCGTTTATAGCTGAATACAATATTGACAAGCGCGGGGATATTTTTCCTAACCAGTTTTCTGATTTTCATTTATTTTTCCTCATTTTTAAAATATTATTATCAACATAATTTTATTTACCATTTTTTCATCTTTTTCAGCATTTCCTCTAAACATTGAGGCAATATAAAATTCAGATAGGAGACACCCGCTTCGCTCGGGCCGCCCGGATGGGCAACCCTGCGGACCAGTTCCGCCGCATCGATCCGGTCCTGATCCTGAAGCATGATGGTGCCCAGGAATGTCTCCCGGACAATACGCCTGCAGATTTCCCGGTCGTAATTCCGGTGTTTTGAAAGCGTGTCGGCTATGAGTTCCATGATAGTTGCGTAGAGTGCCGGGCCGCAGCTGGATATGGCGGAGTAATAAGGCATGTCTTCAGGTCTTGTCTCATAAACATTTCCCGCCATGCTTAATAATTCAATGACGGCGGACCGGTCGGAAGCTTCCATCATCCGGGAAAAATTGATCAGAGTCACGCCTTTTCCGGCAGGCATATTGACATTGGGAAGCGTCTCTGCCCAGCGGTCAGTATAAGAATCCAGCGGTATTCCTGAAGTGCAGGTGACAATAATGGGCTTGAGCTTTTGTATTACAGCCTCGTTATTTTTCAGGACCTCTGCAGCATCAGGCCCTTTTGTCCATAGAAAAATAATGCCGCAATGTTCAAAAATATCTTTTTCAGAATCGCAGAGCTTGATGCTCTTGACTTTTAAAGCCAGTTCTCTGGCTTTATCCTGATTCCGGCTATAACCGAATAGAACAATATCTTTTTTTGCCCGGTCAAGGCCGCGGGCCAGGGCCGAACCGAGACGCCCCAATCCGATAATTCCTATTATCATAAATTTCTCCTTAAACCAATTTATTATTTATTGAATATAATTCTTTTAAAGCAAGAGAAAGACGGCGGATCCCTTCCCGGATTTCATCTTCATTTAATTTGGACAGATTTAATCGCAGACAGCATTTCGGCGGCCTGCCGGTAAAATACTGATCGCCGGACGATGCCTTCACTCCATGTTTTAATAGAACAGGAATAACACTGTCCGCGCTTTGAACGATATTATTCATGACAAGCCAGATGAGGAATCCGCCCATCGGACGGTCCCATTGTATATCCGGCCGGTTGATTTCCTTTTCCATGGCTTCGAGAGCCGTTTTCATTCTCCTTTTAAAAACCCTGTTGGTTTTAATAAGATGCTGTTCATAATACCCGCGTCTGCAGAATTCGTCCAGGGCCGCTTCCGACAGGATGTTTCCGCAAATGCTGGTGGTTTCCCTCAATTTCCCGATCCTCCGGATACATTCCTCCGGCGCTGCTATCCATCCAACCCGTAAACCAGGGGAAAGGATTTTTGAAAAAGTCCCGACATAGAGTACAATCCCATTCCTGTCCATGGATTTAACAGGAAGCGTCACTTTTCCCCAGTATTTCATTTCTTCGTCAAAACCGTCCTCAATAATGGGGACATTATACTGCTCGCATAGCGCCAGCAGTTCCTCCCGGTGCTTCTGGGAAGTACTGATCCCCGTGGGGTTTTGAAAATCCGGAATAGTATAAAGAAAACCGATTGAACCTTCTTTCAGACGTTCATTCAGTATTTTCAGATCCAGCCCGTCAGTTTTCATGGGTACCGGTGAAGCGTCAATTTCATGGATTTTGAGCAGATTAAGGAATTTTGCATAAGTGGGGGATTCAACAGCCGCTTTTTTACCGGTTTTAGAAAAAATAAGACAGATGAGGTTAAGGGCTTCCTGAGCGCCGTTTGTTATGATGATCTCATCCGGAGTGACAGAGATGGAATGCTTTTTCAGCCGTTCGGCGATGCTTTCCCTCAGAGGATAATAGCCGTAAGGATGACCGTAGCTCAGGAGGGCGCTGTTATTTTTAGATAAAACACTCCGGATACAGCGGGTAAAATCCTGAATGGGCATCAAACGCCTGTCAAAATCAATCAGATTAAAATCTATAATATCATCTTTTTTTTCAGGCTGAAAGGCTGGACCGAAATCCCCTATCAGGGAAGAATCATCCATTTCACTCAGAGATCTCCAGTCGAGACGGCTTTTTGAGGATTTTGATTCAATATCTGCAACTTTCTGACGGCGGCAAACTCTTGTGTAGGAGCCGGGAGAGCTTTTTAAATAACCCAGGGCAGTCAGTTCTTCATAAGCATTGGTCACCGTTGAACGGTTAATTCCCATTTTTTCGGCAAGGACACGGCTTGGCGGAAGTATTTCTCCAGCCAGGATTGCTCCTGAATCGATCAATTGTCTGATCCGGCCGATGATCTGCTGATAGACGGGAACAGGCGAATCCTTATTTATCGAAATTAACAGCATTTTTCCTCCTGAGCATTCATGATAAGATAAAAAATGGACTTTGTAAACGGCCAATTTATTATTATTATAAACCAGCCAATTATTGAAAATATTTTTTAATTTTGTAAATATTTATTTTAGCCGTATGATAAAAAATAATAAATCATTGATACAGGATATTACTTTATTTTTTTTACTTATTTGAATAAAATCTTTATATTTAATGAATCAGGAAATTCATGAATGTTGTTATAAAAAAAGAGGAGGCCTTTATGCCTGTGATCGATATAGAAAAAATAAAAAAAGCCGGCGATTACATCCGTTATCTGTCGCTTTTCTGTGTGGAAATGGCAAATTCCGGGCATCCTGGGCTTCCGCTGGGATGCGCCGATATCGGCGTTGTATTGTTCCGGTATATTTTAAAATATAATCCTGAAGTTCCGAATTGGCTTAACAGGGACAGGTTTTTTTTATCAGCCGGCCATGGATCAATGCTGATCTATTCGCTCCTTCATTGCGCTGGATATGGAATTAAAATTTCAGATTTGACGCGATTCAGGCAGGCAGGGAGTATTACCGCGGGGCACCCGGAATACTGTATCAGTAATGGAATAGAAGCGACGACCGGCCCGCTCGGTCAGGGATTTGCGAATGCCGTGGGAGCGGCAATTGAGGGGAAAATGCTCGCGGCCAGGTTTAATAAGGATAATTACCCGCTTTTTGATTATACAGTTTATACATTAATGGGAGACGGCTGTAATATGGAAGGAATCAGTTACGAAGCCGGATCGCTTGCTGGGCATCTCGGCTTGGATAACATTATAGCCATTTATGATTCTAATGATATCACCATTGACGGCTCAACAAAAATAAGTTTTACCGAGGATGTCGGCAAAAGGTATGAGGCCCTCGGCTGGCATGTGGAAAAAACCGATGCCGGGCATATTGAGGATTTCTATCATAAAATAAATCAATTAAAAGATTTAAAGGGAAAGCCCAAGCTTATCATAGTAAAAACGAAAATCGGTGAAGGCCTGAATAAAGTCAAAGGAACGAAAAAGGCGCATGGCACACCGGCCGGCCCGGATGAAATTGCTTATTTTATTCAGAATTCCAGAATAAAAAAATTATTCCAGGATACTTACGGCACTGAAAATGTGGAAAATGCGCAGAAATTAATAGAGCTTTGCAGGAAGGATATTCTTGAAAAAAATCTTCCTTTTGAAAGCCCTGAAGACACAGCTTATATTCATGAAAGATCAGTTGAAAATCAAAAACAATATAATGATTATAAGGTATTATTGAATAATTATAATAAATTGTTTCCCGAAAAGTATAAAGAACTGTCCGGATACCTTGATTTTCATATGCCTGCTGATTTAAAGGAAAAATTGCTTTTTTATAAAGAGGACAAGGCAGATGCGACCAGGAACATATCCGGAAGGATCCTGAATATCTGTGCTGAAGCTTTGCCGCAGATCGCGGGAGGAGCGGCGGATCTTGTTAAGTCCACAAAGGCTTTTATAAAATCATCCGGGTATATCAACCGGAATGATTTTAGCGGAAGGAATATCGCCTTCGGGATAAGGGAGCATGCAATGGGCTCAATCTGCAACGGAATGGCTCTGAATAGAGTTCTTCTGCCGTTCAGCTCAACTTTCTTTACATTCTTTGATTATATGAAACCCTCTGTACGGCTGGCCGCGATCATGAAAATCAAGCACCTTTTTGTTTTCAGCCATGATTCCATCTATGTCGGTGAAGACGGACCGACTCATCAGCCGATTGAACAGCTTAATGCTTTAAGGCTTATTCCCGGCATTTTTGCGTTCCGTCCGGCAAATGATATTGAAACAGCTTTTTCTTACCTGTATTATTTAACCGAGACCGATGGGCCCGCGGCTATTATCTGCACAAGACAGAATGTATCAGAAAAGGTATTTCATCTTGAATTTGACCATAAGAAGCTTTATGATGACTTTAAAAAGGGCGCATATATCATTTATGAAAGCCCCGGCAATAATAAGCCTGAAATTATCCTGGGCGGGTCGGGTTCTGAAACAGGCCTTGCCTTGGAAGCGGCCGGACTTATTGAAAAAAGGGATGAAAAAAAAGTCCGCGTCATCAGCGTACCATGCCTTGAGCTTTTTAATAAAAGTGAAAATGACTATCGGGATCATCTGCTGGAAAACGGAAGCTTGCCTTTTGTATTTATAGAGGCCGCATCCCATCGGGGAGTGAATTTCTTCTATGGCAAAAACATTCATCTGATTGATATTGAAGACTTTGGCTATTCCGGGCCTGCAAACAAGGTGGCTGAAATTTATGGTTTTACTCCGGAAACGGTTTATTCAAAAATCAAAAAGATGGGATTATAGATTTGATTGAGTCTTGATATGTTCTTGTTTTAAAAGATGGAAATTAAATACTGCGAATTCTGCTTACAACGCGTATCTCAGGGAATTTCCTGACCATCAGAACGAAACAGTTAAGGTTGATCTGCCTCTGCGCGGCATGGTTATCATAGGCGGGAATGACAATTTTATCGGCTTCGGGCAGGAAATTATTTTTCCGGTCGAAGGAATTGTTGAAATAGTTGTAGTTGACATTGTAGACAAATCACCTCAGACCAATTATTCACTGGGCGATGCTAATTATATTTCCATAAGGGATGATAAAGGTTATCATTGTCTTTTTATGCATAATAAAATGCGTTCGGCGCGCGTAAAACCCGGAGAGAGGGTGATGCCAGGCGATGTCCTGGCGGAGCTCAGAAATACCGGAATGACATACATTCTTCATCTCCATTTCGGCATTTACGCGAAGGAATGGGTGCTGAGCGTTCCGGTGCGGTTTAAGAATTTCTATAAGATTAAAAAAGACGGCAGAAAAGTTAAAATTACCGAAGGTGTACCGGAACCCGGTGATATAATCGAATCGGTCCGTTAATCATAAAATCTCTGTGTTAAAATATCGGAATATTTCTCCAATAATCCGGCTTTAGCAGCATAATGAAATATGGTATACCTCGGCCGGATTTCCATGGCATGGATGAGACTTTCTTTAAATAGTTTCCTGCCGATGCCGAGAGTTTTCGGGCTGTCCGCCGCTCCGGCGGCATTTAATAATTTCTGCAGATGTTCAGGCTCCGGCACATTCAGGCTTGTTATAAGATCATCAGAAAATAAATGGTATAAAGCCGATATGACTACAGACGCGGCGCCTACGGAATTCCCATGCAGGGGATGTTCCCTTCCATGAGAAAGCGCGTCCATTTCCCAGTAATGGGCCAGGTGGTGCTCGGCGCCTGATGCGGGACGTGAATTACCGGTCAGCCCCATGGCTACTCCCGTCAGGATCAAAGCCTCCAGCAATTGCTCTATTGCTTCTTCATCCCTTTTACCGATTTTTTCAGCGTTTGAAACACATTTGTCCAGGGCGTTTTTTACAAGCATCGCGCTTGTTTTACAGAAATATTCCTTATTGATCTCTCCCGACAATTGCCAGTCGGCCAATGCTGTAAACTTGCCGATGATATCCCCGAAGCCGGCCCGGATCATCTCCATTGGGGCATTCTTTATTATTTCCATATCGGCGATAGCGGCATATGGAAAAACAGCCTCAAATGTTTTTTTAAAGCCGCTGATGATCAGCGCTGATACCATGGACGCGTAGCCGTCCATTGAGGGAGCAGTACAGACTATTATGTAAGGAATGCCGAGTTTGAAGCTTAGAAAACGGGCCAGGTCGTTCAGAGTGCCTGAACCGACAGTTATAATCAATGAAATATCCGGCGTGATTTTGGCAAGCAGTCGTTCGACCGCTTTTTCATCCGGCACAAGAGGAGATGTTGTCTCAAAGACAAAAGAAGCAGTTTGGAAATCATTTTTATTGAGAAGGTCCAGGATTTTATTTCCGCAGACTTTGAATGTATTGTTATCGGCCGTAAGGAAGACTTTTTTCTTTTTAAAATCTTTTAACAGATTGAGGAGCTCGTTTTCGGGATTTGTCCCGATATATATCTTATTGATGCCGATGGAATGTTTTCTTCCGCAGGAGCAGTCAAAAGACAGGCCGGGCATATCTTCAATTTTTAAATTCAATATCTCATCCATGCAAACCTCAATATTATTTTTTCACTGCCTTCCTACCGGTTTGATTTTTATGTCCTTTGCACCTTCAGCCAAAGCGGATTTTTCCATTTCCTTTTTTGAGAAATACCATGTGCAGAAAAGGACCAGCGCCATCACCGGTATGAAAGCGAGCGCGATGACATTGCCCGAAAAGGTCTTGTAAAGCCAGAAGCGGAGAGGGAGGCCGCCGTCCAGAAAGCTCGTGATCGTCCCGTTATATCCTGTAAATGTAAAATGCGCCTTTGCCGCCAGATCGGTAAAGGTGACGGACATATAGGAAGCTATATAGAGCTGGGCTATGATCATCGGAATGCCGATAATGAAAGTCCGCACGATATTACCGTTTGTCGCGACGACGATCATGACCACCATGGCCATCATGTTGGGCAGGTCGCCGATCGGGATGAACTTGATGCCGGGGAGCACAAAGGCAAGGATGAGAGCTATAGGCATAAGAAGGAGCCCGCTCACGATAACGGCCGGATCGCCCATGATGACGGCGTTGTCAAGCCCCATATAAGTCTCGCCGATGGCTGGAAGCTTCTTCTTCACGAATTCCTTCATGCCTTCGGAGATCGGTATCAGTCCGGACGTGAGTATTCCGCACATGGCCGGAAGGATCAGTATGACCGCCGATATCGAGAAGGCCAGCTCAAGGACATTTCTGACATCAAACCCCGCGCCGATCCCCAGCATAATACCGAGCACAAAGCCGATAACGATCGGCTCGCCGGCAAGTCCGAGCTTGTTTTTAAGCGAAACGGGATCGGCCTTGAGCTTATTGATGACAGGTATTTTATCAAGAATCGCGTTTCCGATGACTCCCGCCGGATAATAGCCGCCGACCGAAAGGGTGGTGATCGCGACACCCGGAAGCTTCGCGTACCGTTTGACATGCGGCGCGCCCCATTCGGCGATTTTCAGGACAATGACCTCGGCCGTAATGACCGCGGCTATTGTGATGTAAATATTGCCGGTGGCCGCGCTGACGAGCGCGCCGACCATCAGGAAGTGCCAGTAATTCCAGATATCGATATTCACGACTTTTGTCAGTTTGAAAAAGAGCATAAAGACATTGACGAGCATGATCACAAGAATCATGACCGGGGCCAGGCTGAAAGACCAGGCGATCGACGCAAGCGGCGGCCAGCCGACATCGAGCACGTTCATCGGCAGTCCGGTCCGCACGACAAGGGCCTTGACCGCGGGACCGATTTTGGACACAAAGAAATCAAAAGCAATGAAAATCCCGATGAACCCGATCCCGATATTGAGGGCCGCCTTAACCGATGTCGAGAATTTAAGGCGGAAGACCATCGCGAAGATGAAGATAAAGACAGGCAGCATCACATAAACTTTAAAACTGAAGATATAGGTAATGACGGTATTGACGGTTTGCATGATGGTTTCCCTTGTTAATGATTAAATATCACTAAACAACAGAAGATTATTTTAGTGCAGGACCGGAATGTTTGCAAACTATCAACAGGCTTTATGATGTATTAAAAGTATTGAATCAATCATCGGCAAATTTATTGATGTTTTGTTTTTGAATTTAATTTTCGATATCATGGTTTGAGTATACAGAACCTGGAAAAATGATTATCAATGGATCATATCGTCAAGATAATCATCATTTATCCGGGTCATAAAAACAGTACTTCTCGCATTATTTCCTTACCGATCCTGGGTTTCAGCGAGTTTTTCATGACCAGGTCTACTTTTAATCCTAATTTATCGGAGAGTTTATTCTCAAGACCGGCAAATTCAAGCAAGGTCGGCGTTTTATTAAAATCCACCAGAATATCGAGATCGCTTTTTTCCATTGCCTCGCCCCTGATATAAGAACCGAAGATGCCGATTTCATTAATATAATATTCTTTTTTTAAATCAGGTATTTCTTTCATCAATTCCGCTTTTATTTCTGATAAATTTTTCATAAAAAAGATCTCCTGACAAATATTATATTGTGTATTTTACCAGATAATACCGATTATGTAAAGTGTGATGCCTGCGTATTTCTTTTAATAAGTGAGAATGTATTGTATAATATTAAAAGCGAGGGGGATTTATGCCTTTAACGAAGCTTTTGAATTTTCTGTTCAGCAGAAGGACCAGCAGCAGCAACTCTAATCTTTCCATGTCGAACGACTGGATGACACGGAACCAGATCAAGTTTAAGAGTAAAAGGAATGTCAGTCCGGTGAAAAGGTAGGGGGTGCCGGAGGTTTTGTTCACTTTTCTTTTGGCAGACGTCCCAAAAGAAAAGTGAACCGAAAAGAAAAAGACTTTGAGGCCATTTCCATACGGAGCGATCGGATAGTATGGAGGTGTGTCATCCGGTTTTTATTCAAAACAATTCTTATTTAATAGCCTCCTTATATCGCTGTCCTTGCCCAGCACCACTTTGAGGACAGGCAATCAAAGTGGTGCTGGGTGTGGCTTTATGCGGCGGTTGCGGCATCCCTTCGATGCTCCCTCACCATTTTGTTGGTTTAATATTCTAAGCTTATCAAAATGGTGAGGGATTACTCAGGGCAAGCCTTGCCGCAAGCATTTAACTCTTTTCTATTATTATAAAATGGCCTCGGGAACGGATGTTTTGTTGAACGATCCTGTTTTCTATATATAATATTCTTTAATTTTCCTCATCAATATTCCAATTTGACGGATTGTTTAAAATATATTCCCGGTGATGATGCAAATCCTTTTCATCCCTGATGATATGATCGTGATATCTTGATTGCCAATAAAATTCGATTTTATTCAATACCGCCCATTTTTTCACGCCGATTTTGAATCCCCGGATTATTGAGGGAATGTTCATAGATTGCGGCCCGAATTTTCCGTTTGCGGTTGGTTTTTTTAATTGTAGAGACGCAAAATTTTGCGTCTCTACAATTATAATCCCATGTAAATGGTCCGGCATGACGACATATTCATCCAATACCGCAAACGGAAAATGTGCCGGGATTTCCCGCCAACATTTGTCCGCGTTTTTCCCCGTTTCCGATAATACCATTTTTCCATCCTTTATATGCCCGAAATACGGTTCACGGTTTTTTGTGCAGACCGTCAGGAAATAAATACCGGCCTTGGAATAATCCCATCCTTTCAACCGGGCGGACTCGACGCGGTATTTGTTATTGAATAAGGTCATTTATCTCGTCCTTCAACAATCGCGATCTCTTCCTCCGTCAGCCCGTACAGCTCATAAACCATCCGGTCGATCTGCCTATCTGTCTTTTCTATCTCTGCTTTCAATCCTGCCGTCTCCTTCCGGTGTTCCTCAAAATACTCCTTCCACTCGTCCTGGTCTTTAAGTGAGAGCCGGATTTTCTGCTTACGCAGTTCGTCCAGAAAGGCGGCGAAATCCATTGTGTAGAAATCTTCAAGATTCTGCGTGATTTTAATGGAACGGAAGTTGTCCCGAAGGCGCTGAAGAAAACGATTAATAATTGAATGCAATCTTTTATGCATTTCTATCAATGAATTAGCTTTTTCAACATAAGGTTTTTGCTGAGATTTATTTGCTTTGAATATTGGTAATTTTCTTAATTCACTTAATGTAGTTTGTCTAAAATCATCTTTTGTTGCTATTGTAGATTGGTTTAAGTATAAGAAAGATAAAAGTTTGCTATTTATTAATGCCAATAAATAAAATATATGATAATTTTCATCTTTAATAATAAATGGATTCAAATCCTTTTTGACAATTAAATCTTGATTATAATAACAAGCCATAATTCTATTTTGACGACTTATTATTCGTCTAATTAGGATTCTTTCATTTTTAATATAATATTTAATAATTGATTTATATGATCCCATATCAGTATGATTTATATCTTCAATAGCTATACTATATCTATAAACTTGCCCTTTCACTAAATATGGATATATATTCAGCCCTTTTTCATTAGTAACATGAAACATGTTACCAGCTAGCCCTTGAGTAGAATCAGTAATTTCTCCGAAGGAAATAAATTTACTATTTTTTGTTTTTGCTAAAATAATGTTTACATTCTTTTGAAGAATAATTTTGTAGTCTTCCCTATTTATAAAATTCAATTCTATTGTTTCATAATTTATCTTTTCTAGAGTATTAATATCTTTATTTTTTGGATATTGATAAATTTCATAATAATCCCGTGTTTTTGTTTTTCCAATTACATAGATACCTGTATCAACATATGCATCTTCAAAAACATTAAAAGGCAAATTTATTATTTTCTTTAATTGATGATTTGAGAGTAAATATTTTCTTAAATTCAAATAGTTTTCTCCAGTCTGCCATGTAATAGAAGAGATATAACCTAAATTTCCAAATTCGTGTAATAATTCAAGACCTTTTAAAATAAAAACAATGGAAGAATCATATTTTCTTTCTAAGAATATAAATTTATTTTTATAATAATCCTTTTCGTTATTATTCATTGATTCAATAGGAATATACGGCGGGTTTCCAATCACCACATCAAAGCCGCCTTCCGGGAATTCTTTTTCCCACTTAAAAGCCTTTTCCCCGGCGACGGCAGGGTCGTCTATGAGGGAGTTTCCGCACTTGATATTATTGTCGAGGTTGTCGAGCTTCTTCCCTTTATGGGCCGTCTTGAGCCAGAGCGAAAGCTTCGTGATCTCGACCGATTCGGAATTGATGTCCACACCGTAGAGGTTATTCTGAAGAATGCTTTTGTCGATTTCCTCGGGTTTGAAAAGGACCGTTTCACCTTTCTCATGAAGTTTCTTCATCTCGTTATGGACCCGCTGATGCTCTTTCCAGAGGTAGTTGAAAGCGGCAATGAGAAACGCGCCGGAGCCGCACGCCGGGTCAAGAATTCTGATTTTCTTGAGGTAGTTCTCACGGTAATCCGTCAGAATAATTTCCTCACGGTTTTTAAGCTTGTCTTTTGGTGAATATTTTTTATCAAGCTCATCGAGTTTTTCCTTAAGCCACGCGCCGACCGTATTTTCAACGATATAGCGGGTGATATATTCAGGCGTGTAATAGACGCCTTCCTTCTTCCGCTTTGAGGGTGTTCCTTTTTTTCCGGCGGTTTCCTCACTTTTTTCAAAACTCGAGCGCATTTCCTCCAGGTCGGAAATGGACTGTTCGAAGATATGCCCCAGTATGTTGACATTCAGTTCGTTTTCATCGCCGAAGTCGTATTGCCTGCCGATGCCGGATATTTCCTCGAATAAAAAATTGCGGATTTTAAGGGCATCGAGATTGGTGTCTTCTTTAAACAGGCCGCCGTCGTAGCCATGCGGGATATCGAAATTTCCACCCCTGTCGATGGCGCGGAACAGGTTCTTGACCTTTTCCCAGATGGTAAAATCATTCCCCGAATAGTAAGCGCTCTTTTTTTCATCTTCAATAACGCGGGAAAGGATGTTGGACGGCAGTAAAAGGTTTCTTGAATCCTCGCAGAACCAGCAGAAGATGATCCTGTCGAGGAACTTCTGGACCAATGACAATAATTGATGTTTATTGTTATCAAATTCCCGGTTATTTTTCAATAATTCCGAGAATATTTTAGACCGGAGTTCTTTATAATGACTATAAAATTCTTTCTGGACTTTCTGCTCTTCCAGCCCCTGTCTGGACAGAATATCTTCGGAATAGGATTTCCCATCCCGGGCTAAAAGGTGTTCCGCTTTCAGTATATTGATAAATTTAAGCGTTTCGGTTTCTTCCGAAAGCGGCCTGTGCCGGAGCGTCTGATCATCAGGCACATTAAAATAAAACGTTTCGCATCTGGCTTTACCGGCCTGCTTAAAGTAAAGCCGGATTTCATTGAAATTTGTGACGATGCCCCATTTCGCTTCCGTATAATATTCCAGATAGTTCCAGCATTGATCAACCGGCGAATAACGGTCTTTCCGGCTGGAAGGCTTATCCAGGTCGTCGGAAGACTGGTCCTTAAATTCAACCAGGACCTGGGCTTTCTCGGCTTCCTTTGTAAAATAACCCAGAGCCATATCGGCTGAGCCGGAGCCTCCCCCGGCCCCGCCGCCTTTAACGGCAAATTCGCTTGTCAGCGTATAATTGAGGGAGTCTTTCCCTTTTCCATGATAACCGAGGATCTTTTCAAAAACGACTTCAATAAATTGATTGGCGTCACCTGTTTCTTTATCAATACCTTTGGTGAATGTCCGGCAGTTTTTCTGCCAGTTTGAGATAAGGGATTTAATTTCTTTTAATCTATCGCCTGAAAGTCCCAGTTCATTCCTAAAATAGTCATTTTTTTTAAAGAAAGTTTCTGTAAACAACCTGTCCATTAATATTAACTCCATTAGAAACGCTTGATATATTATAACAAATGAATATTTTAAATCAAAACTTTTCTTTTTTTATTTATTATTTTTCTTCAATCCGTGCAAATCCGCTTCATCCGCGTCCATCCTGTGAACAATCGGATATTATAAAAAGCTACCTCTTGCCATGCAAAAACACCCTCTTGTCATGTTTTAATATCTTTCGTAAAAAAAACGCTCTATAATTTTGGCGATTTTAAACAAAAGGAGGAAATTTTATGTTTAAAATGATTGTTTACAGTTTAATTGGTTTGCTCTGCGCGGCCGGCGCGGCCTTTTCGACGGATTATAAGGAATGTTTTGACCTGGGTCTCTATTTTGGGAAAGAGCCCGCCGCTATTCATCAAAAAATAGATGAATACCAGGCAAAGCTGAAAAATGATTCAAAGGATTATTACGCGGACCTTGCGGTCGGTGTTTTGTATTCGGCCCTTTCAAGCCCCTTTGATAATCCGGAAGAGGGAGCCTCGAAAGAGGTTGTAGAGTACACTGAAAAGTTTTTGAAAATCGAGCCGGCCAACACTCTCGGCCTGATTTACAACGGGCTCGGTCATTCCCTGATCTCCAGGGATTCATCGAATGTGATCGTCAAGGTTTTCGAGGTGAACAAGGCCTCGGATGTATTCGATCAGGCGGTAAAGCTTTCAAAGGGTGCGGAAAATGAATGGTATATCCGCTTTATGAGGGCCAACTTTTATGTCAACCTGCCGGATTTTTTCAACAAAATGAAAACCGCGGAAGAGGATTACCGTTTTGTGGAGACATATTATGCAGCCAATCCTTCAATCGAGACTTCCATGGTAGCGGCTTATTATTACCTGGGAGAAATGGAAAAAACAAAGGGAGATATTGATAAGGCCGTCAGCTACTGGAAAAAATCAACCGGACTGCAGAAAAAGCTGAAGACAAGTTTTCCCGAAGGGAAATATGCCCAGAAGAAACTGGATATTTATGAGGATTAAGATTTTTCCTAAAACCTTCGGTTTTAGGAAAAATTACGGTTATAAAAGACTTTTGTTTTAAAAAGTCCGTAAACACGTGGGCAACACGAAGTGTTGCTGGTGTTTACTTGACTCTACAAATAGTTTTTGACCGGTAAGTTAATTTTAGGAGGTAATATATGGCCGAAGCATTAGTCCGGGATTATACCTTGAATGACAGGAAATACAACCTTATTATAGGGGGAATAATCTGGATCATTTTTATCGGTATGGGAATATTCTGGTTTTTAAAAACCGGGAATAAATTCTTCCTTTTTGACTTGCCTTATATCGGTACGTCGATCGCGCTCGGAACAATCCTGGGCGCGGTCCTTCCGCGGAAAGCGGCGCATTACGGCAGAAGAGTAACACAGCTCCTGGTCGGTCTTTACATGCTGGTCTATCTCGGTTTTTTCATAAAAGTGAATATGCAGATCGAATCCTTCTTTTTCTATGTCCTGGCTGGGGCCCTCGGCGGCGCGATCATCCATTATCTCCCGGCCAAGCTCCTCGGGCCGGTTATTTTTAACCGGGGTTTCTGCGGCTGGGCATGCTGGACGGCGATGGTCCTGGATTTCCTTCCCTGGAAAACCCCGAAAACGGGCAGGATCAGAGGATTGGGAATAATCCGGTATATCCATTTCGGACTTTCTTTCGGGCTTGTGGCGGTCCTATTTATCGGCATGAAATATTTTTCCGGGAACGGGTATCTGAAGGATTTGATGTGGCTGGCGGTCGGGAACGCGCTTTATTATTCAGCCGGGATACTTCTTGCCTTTGTCCTGAAAGATAACCGGGCTTTCTGTAAATATCTCTGTCCGGTACCGGTCCTGCAGAAAATAATGGGGCGGTTTTCAATCTTTAAAATCAGGATCAACCGGGAAAAATGCATTGACTGCGGCATCTGCGAAAAAAAATGCCCGATGAATATTAAGCTTCTTGAATATTCCCATGCCGGGAAGCGGGTCCTTTCCACGGAATGTCTTCTCTGCAATGTCTGCATCGATGCCTGCCCGAGAGATGCTGTCGGGATGTCGGCGGGTATTGACGCCGGTTTCCGGGAACATATCCAATACCAAAAGGTTTCCAGTACTAGGGGAGAATAATTATGTTAATTGATATTCAGAACGTTTCCAAAACCTACCTGATGGAAAAAGTAAAACTGGAAGCGTTGAAAAATGTGGACCTGACCCTGAACAAAGGGGATTTTACCGCTTTGACCGGCCCTTCCGGCTCGGGAAAATCGACCCTGCTCCATATCATCGGCTGTATCGAGAACCCGACGGAAGGCGACGTGATCATCCATGACGAAAATGTTAAGAGGATGAATGACAGAAAGCTTTCCCTGTTCAGGAATGCCCATATCGGGTTTATTTTCCAGAGTTTTAACCTGATGTCAGTCCTGAATGTATATGAGAATGTGGAGTACCCGTTGATGATCCGCGGCGGGAAAGTGGACAGGGAGAAAGTGATTTCCATCATTGAATCTGTCGGATTGAAGGATTACATGAAGCACAGGCCGGATGAGCTTTCCGGCGGTCAGAGGCAGCGTGTGGCGATAGCGCGGGCGCTTGTCACGGACCCGGATATCATCATAGCGGACAAACCGACGGCGAACCTCGATTCAGGGACTGGGGACAGGATCATCGACCTGCTTCTTGAGCTGAACCGGAAGTCAAACACGGCCTTTCTTTTTTCCACACATAATGAGGCCGTGTCGAAGTACGCGAAGAAGATCGTTCACATCCTGGACGGAAGATTACAGAAATAGGAGACGGTATGTTTTATCTGAAAATAGGCCTGAGGAATATCATCAAGAATTTTAGGAAAACCCTTCTCACTCTCCTGACAATAAGCGTGGGAATGGCGGCGCTTGCTGTTTACAGCGGTTCCAACAATCACATGTTTCAAATGCTCAGGGATTATATCATACACAGCCAGACCGGGCATTTTCAGCTTTATAAAAAGGGATTTCCGCTGTATCAAAATGAATTTCCCTTCGACTATCTGATAGATAATTACAGGGATGTGCTGAAAGAGCTTTATAAAATCCCGGAAATAAAGTTTATCGCTCCCCGGCTGAAATTCAGCGGCCTGATATCAAGCGATAAAAAAAGCGCCATGGTGATGGGCCAGGGCGGCGATCCGGAAGCGGAAAAGCTGATGGAAAATGACCCGTTAAGCGCCGGAAATTTCCTTTCTCCGGATGATAAGTCAAATGATTCGATACTCGGCGAAGGGCTCATCAAAAAGCTTTCAGGCCGGATCGGGGATGATTTCACGCTGATGGCCGCCATGAAAGGGGGCGGGCTCAACGGGCTGGATATCACGGTCAAGGGAGTGAAAAAAGGCGGGGGTGAGAGTGATGTTCTCAGCAAAATGTTCCTTCTCGCGGGACTGGATAATATACAGAAGCTCCTGAATGTGCCGGATTCCGCGGACACGCTTATCGTTATGCTTAAAGATAATAAATACATAAATAAAGTTGAGCCTGAAATCAGGGAGATCTGTTCACGGTTCGGGCTTGAATATAAAAAATGGGATGAGCTTGCTGTTTTCTACAGGAGCGTAAAGGCGATGTTCAATATGAATGAACTTGTCCTTACTTTTATTATTCTTTTTATCATCGTTTTCATCATCGCTAATACAATGATCATGAACCTGATGGAAAGAATGAGGGAAATCGGCACCATCCGCGCCCTGGGAACCACAAAGGCAAAGGTCGCGAAGATCTTTCTGGGAGAAAGTTTTCTGCTTGGTTTGATAGGCGGCTTTTTCGGGATTTTAATGGGCTTCCTGGCCGGCGCCGTCATCAATATCAGCGGCGGTATCTATCATCCGCCTTCTGTTTATAATCAATCGGCGTATTATACCTTGATCCGTCCGGAATTGTCCGGTATTCTGGGATACTGGCTTCTTTTTACGGCCGTATCCGCCGTTTCAGCGGTGCTGACAATTATTAAGGCCAATAAGATCAGCGTTGCCGGCGCGCTGAGGTCCATTTCGTGAGCCGCCCAAAAAGATATTTGAGGAGAAAGACATGTTTTTTTTGAAACTGGGGTTCAGGAATCTGATGAAAAACAGAAGAAGGACGCTTTTAACAATGTCGGCGGTCATTATCGGAATGGCGGCTTTGATCCTGGCGAACGGCTTTGTCAGATATTCCTTGTGGGGGCTCCGCGAATCGACGATCCAGGGCGGCGTCGGTCATTTTCAGATTTATAAAAAAGGCTTTAAGGAATTCGGGGAAGAAAAGCCGTATGATTATCTCATCACCGGCTATAAAAAAATCATGCGCGAACTGGCCGGGATACCGGGAATAAAATTGACTGCGCCCCGGCTGAATTTCCAGGGCATGATCTTCAGCGCTGAAAAAAGCACAGTCATTATGGGAATTTCGGGCCTTGATGAGGAAGAAAAGAAATTGATGTCGTTTTCAACACTGGAGAACAGCCGCTTTATTTCAGATGATAAACCATACGATATCGTGATAGGAGCGGGAGCGGCCAGGAACATCTCGGCGAAAATCGGGGACAGCGGTACCATCATGGTCGCGATGAAAGACGGGAGCATCAATGCGATTGATTTCAATATAGCCGGGATCATGCACAGCCAGCTCTCAGAGATGGAAAATGTTTACGCTCTGGCCGGCCTGGGAACGATACAGAAGCTCTTGAATACTCCGGATTCTATCGACACCCTGGCCGTTCTGCTTCAAAAAACGGAAGACATGGAAAAAATAGAGCCGCGGATCAGGGCCGTCTGTGATAAATACGGCCTGGAGTACCGGCGATGGGACCAGCTTGTTCCAATGTACGCCAGCGCGAAAGAGTTCTACGAATCGTCCATGCGTGTCGCGCTTATTGTCATATTCGCTATTGTAGTTCTTGCAGTGACGAACACGATGCTCATGGTCGTTTTTGAAAGGGTCCGGGAGATAGGGACGATCAGGTCCCTGGGGACAACGCGCTCAATGGTCCTGCAGCTGTTTATCTCTGAAAGCTTTATCCTGGGAGCGGCCGGCTCATTTTTCGGGATTATAGCAGGCATTATCCTGGCGCAAACTATCAACGGCCTGGGAGGGATCCCTCTTCCACCGCCTCCGGGCAATGCCCGTTCGTATCATGGCATGTTCAGCCTGGATTTCGCCGCTATGCTCATGTATTATTTTATGTTTATTCTTGTTTCCGTAATAGCCTCGATCTATCCGGCATGGAAAGCCGCGCGGCTATCCATAGCGGACGCGCTCAGATGGATTTGAGGTACAGATAGCCAAAAAACTTAAGGTTTTTGGCTATCTGTACCTGGTTATAAAGTATTTTTGTTTAATGAAAAAGACGCAACTGCGTGGAGTTCGCGAAGCGAACTTAGCAGCTGCAAAATTCAGAACAATGTAGTTCTAAAAATATTCAGGAGGAAAAATATGAAGTATCTGTTCTACTGGATACCGCTGGTAATTCTTTTTAATAATCCCGGGTTCGGCATCACGGCCGGGGAGGTCCTGCAGAACGCCGACAAATGCCGGTCTGTCGGATTGAATTTTGAGTTCCGGCTTCAGATGGGGGATTATAAGAAGGGCGAACTGTCTGAAAAGAGTTTCCTGTACGGTTATGTCAAGGGCTATGATAAGTCGATGGTCGTCTTTAAGGAGCCTTCCAGCATGAAAGGAAGGAAAATACTGATGATCGGCGACGATATGTGGATCTTCATTCCCAACACAAAGCGCCCGGTGCGCCTGACGCCGTCCCAGCGGCTTTTCGGCCAGGCTTCAAACGGAGACGTGGCGAAAGTCAGGTTCTCTTACGATTATGCTGCGGCCCTGAATGGTACCGAAATGATTTCAGATATGACAACTGATAGGGAATGCTACAGGCTTGGGTTGGAGGCTAAGAGGATTGGAGCCACTTATAATAAAATCGTTCTCTGGGTTGAAACAAAAACATTTTATCCTGTGAAGGCCGAGTATTTTGCCCTGAGCGGAAAGAAGTTGAAGACGGCGTACTACAGCGGAGCCAGGGAAATAGAAGGCAAAACCGTTGTGACAAAAACCGTCATCTATGATGAGGTGATCAAGGATAACTTTACGGTCATGGAATACATTGAAATGAAAGAAATGGATGTGGAAGACAAGTACTTTAACAAAGAATTCCTGCAGAGGATGTAAATAATACAAAAAAAGGATATGAATGTGAATAAAACAGTTCTTATCATTCTTATTTTTGCCGGTGTTTATACTTACGGGGCCGAAGGGGATATAGAGAGCCTGTATAACGCGAAGCTTTTTAACACGCAGAATTTTTATGTGTTTAAAAGCGCGCTTGACCCTGATTCTATACTGCCTGTCAGCGACGGGTATTCCGGAATGATGAAATATTACCTGGACTCTCAAATCAAGGTAAAAGACCTTTCCTTTTACGCCGCGGATTACGGCTTTTTCCAGCTGATGAAAAGCGCCGTTTTAACCAACAAGATTGTTGAATTATTTTTATCTTATAAAATGGGCATTTGTTTTATTGACGCCGGAAAGAAAAAAATAACCCAGAGCGCCAGCTTTTTAAAATCGCCTATCGATTTTGTCCTGAATTCAACCAAAGACATTTCGAAAGACAGGGATTATAATCTCGAATTCGCCGAAGGCAAATTTATGGCTAATCTGGACCTGTTTTCCGACTTCGGTGTTTTCGGCATATGCTGCATTCCTGAAATGGATTTTACGAATGACGGAATAACCTATTTTTCCAGTCCTCAGGCGGAACAGGAGGAATTCCGTTATTCCGTCAATCTGTCCGGCGTTGACGCGGGTCTGGCCGTTTCCCATGATAAATCATGGCAGGCGGGGGCGAATCTTTCCTTCACGTTTCTGGAATTCTTTGAATTTCACGCGGAAGGGGCCTATCTGCAGAATAAGGATGTATTACGGATCCGGACCAATAGAATAATAATCGGCTATAATCCGGTCCTGATGGAAAATATCACAGCCGATCTATTAACGAATGTTGTTCAGACTGTAAATGACGCAACAGAATTCATTATCGGCGGAAGTTATAATAATGAATATATCAACCTGATGATTGAATATTACTTTAACCCTTCCGGTTATAATTATGACGAATGGAAAGACATATTAAAAACCGCGAGGGATCAAAGGAAAAAGTATGATGGGGACAAAAGCGATATTTTCAATCAGATAAATCTGGGGACGCTTCAAAACCATATTTATTCCCCGGGAATTGCCGAACTCTGCGAGCATTATCTGATGATCAGGATCACAAACCCGCCTTCGGAAAAATCAGGCCTTTCCGCCGTTGCGCTCTTTAATCTGCAGGACCTGAGCGGGATTTTTATACCGGGCGTCTGTTATACCGGATGGGACCATCTTTCCTTGTCGGTAAACGCTTCCTTCTCTTTCGGCGATGATTACAGCGAGTTTAAACTGTTGGGGCAGGATTGGGCGGTCAGCCTGGAAGTGGAAATATTTTTATAGGGGGTTTTATGAAATATTTTATCATATTTTCAATTTTATTTATGTTTTCGAACCTCTGGTCCTTGACCATCAATAAAATCAAAGTGATAGGAAATACCCATACAAAAACTGAGACGATACTGGCTTTTGTTCCGGAGCTGAGGGAAAAAAATGAATATACTGAAGAGGAGTTAAAAGCCATTGCTCTGAGAGGAAAGGAAAGGCTCAATCTGACAGGCTGGTTCTATAAAGCGGATATTTATATCGCGCCGTCAAAAGAGGGCGATGATTATAAAAATATCATTATTGAAGTGGAGGAGGGTTTTTTGTACCGCTTCGGCGGCGGTCCTATTTACGGCATGTACGGTATGGACAATGTGTTCGGGAGCGGGGAATATTATTCGGCCCAGCTGGGCTGGAATGCCCAGTATATCGAGGCGGGAAGCCTGTTCCTGACAAAAAATCTGTTCTTTAAGGCTGGAATAGGTAATTTGCCCGGCGGTTATTATTCCAATAACGGCGCTCAATATCAATGGACAGCCCTGCAGAATATCGGCGGAGAGCTTGAGGCCGGATACAGGATCAACTATGACTTCAGCTTGAGTTTATTGAACAACATTAATATGCTCTATACAGAGGATTATTCCTCTCTAGTCAATTACTACAGCGCCGGAGCGAAGGCCCAAATTGATGCGAGGTCCGATCTTTATTCTTCATCAAGAGGCCATTTTATGGAATTGAAATACAGCGCCGTTATTCCACTAAACACAGGATTGAAACCGTTCAGCCGGATTGAACTGGATGTCAGAAAGTATTTTTCAATCATTCCTGTTTATAATAAACTAATCCTGGCTCTAAAATTCGGGGCGGGATATCAGGATGATGTTTCACAGCCTGATTATTTAAAACTTCCATTAGCCGGGATCGACGGGATAAGGAATTTAAATATACCGGACCTGAACGGGAATGTCATAGTGGATGGAAAGGCCGAATTGCGCTGGGATTTTTTTGAGACGGAGTTTTTCGGGATATTCAATACGGATTTTGAGGTCATGTCATTTTTCGATTCGGGGGAAGCGGTTAATGATTTCAATGGATTGTCCGGAGACAGGCTGCAATTTGCATTCGGCCTGGGATTGCGCGTTTTTTTTGAAGCGCCGGTTTATATTCCTCTCAGGCTGGAAATAGGCTGGGATAAAAACGGCAATAACTCCCTCTTTTTCAGTATGAGCGCGCCTTTTTAGAAAGAGAGAATTGTTTGGTTTTGTGTTATAATAGGTTCAAATATAAGGAGGAAAATAAAATGACAGTTTTTGACATCATACTGATAATTGTTTCATTTTTATGGGTTTTATCGGAGGTAATTCTTAATATTTCCAGAAGGGTTAAAAACGGCAGGAAAGACAAAATCAGTTTCCAGCTGATATTTGTGGTCATATCCGTCAGTGTGTGCATTGGAGTGTTTATTTATGTCTATTCGAGAATACATGATTTGAGATGGTTATATCTGTCTAATATTTATATAAGCATTGCCGGATTAATCCTGATAATAACAGGGATTATAATAAGATGGACGGCCATACTGACCTTAAAGCGTTATTTCAGCGTTAATGTCACGATTATTGACGACCACAAGATCATCAAATCGGGAATGTATAAATGGATACGGCACCCGGCATATACGGGATCCTTGCTTTCAATTTTAGGGCTGGGTTTATCCTATTCCAACTGGCTGAGTTTGATTGTTATATTTATTCCTGTTTTAACAATATTTATTCTGAGGATAAAAGCGGAGGAAAAAGTATTAATGGAACATTTCGGTAAGGAATACAAAGAATACCGGAAAGAAACAAAATATTTGATACCCTTTGTTTTTTAAAATTCATTGCTTAATTGCCGATAGATTACAAGTATCAGATTTTTTAAGGGCAATGAATATATGAAAGTAAAACTGCTGTGTTCTGAAGCTGTCGGCAGAGTGGCTGCGGAGCTTTTAAAATCCAGGGGCTTTGAGATTGACGATCATTCTTTATATTCTTTTATAGAAAGAGGCCTGCCCGTCCCCGATGAGGGCGTCCATATTTTGTTTGACGGGAAAAACCTGAGCGACCTGCTGGACTTTCTGGACGGTTTCCTGAAGAACAGGGATTTAATAAAAGAAATGGATGTGATCATCGGCAGGAAAAAAGGCAATTACCAGCCGCTGGAAGTAAAATCCCTTTATTATTTCCAGGCGGACGGGAATACGATCTACTGCTATACGGAAAGCGATAAATTCGAGATCCAAAAAAAGCTTTATGAGATAGAAGAAGATCTGTCCCGGCAGGGGTTTACACGGATCAATAAATCGGTCATTATCAATATTATGCTGGTGAGCGAGATCATTCCCTGGTTCGGCGGGAGACTTTTATTGAAGCTGAAGAAAAAAAGCGAGGAGCTGGAAGTATCCAGGAATTATGTGAAAAGTTTTAAGGAATTTCTGGGATTATAGAGGGTTTTATGAAAAACTGGAAGGAAGCAGTAGTAACCATTTTCATTTCGGGCATTATCGGCGCCATGGTCGGTCTGCCGATTATTATTATAGAAACAAAAAGCGTTTTTAATTATTATTTACTTTTCAGCGCCATTGCCGGAATGGTCATCGGCATCCTGTCCAGATGGCTTTTTATGTTCTTTTACCGTAATCTGAAAGAAAACGCGTTTTTTGCTTTTACCGCCATTATAATTATCAACGGACTCTGTACTTTTCTGATAACATATCTCTTCGGCGTCAGAAATATTCTATATTATATTTTTTTGATCGGAATTGCGCAATTGCTGGGAAACAGTTTCGCGTTTATGATGTACAGGTACAATATCAAACTTAATGAAAAACTAAAAGAAACCCAGGAAAAGTTCAAGGGATAAATTACCCGGACAAAAATTCCATTTTAAACATAGGCACTTCAAAATTCAATTTATTTTTAAATTTTATTAATTATCATTGCTTTGACACATTTATCCATAATAAATAAAATATTTCAGCTTAATTATTAATACGTAATTTGGAGTTAATAATGAAAAGAATTTTATTTATTCTGGCTGCCATTCATTGCATCCCGGCTTTTATTTTTCCGGCCCCTGTCTATAACGGCTCGGAAGGTTATATAACGGCGCCTTCCGCTGAGGTATTGTCCAACGGCACCGTGTCCGCCGCCTTAAAATACACCTACATGGATACTTTTACCGGGGCCGTCAATATTGTACTATTGCCTGGTTTTGAAGCCGGCGCCGGCTGGGATGTCAATACAAGCCCTCAAAGTCCGGTCCTTGCGGGCGTCAAATACCAATTCCTTGATAATCCAGCGCTGGCCGTCGGCTTTACAGGTGAAATAAGCACGGGGCAGGGGCAGAATTATTATACCATCTATATTGCTCTGCAGGAAAAAATGCCCGGCTTTGACACCACGCTTTCCTTCGGCTATACGGTCGGGATGGAAACGCTTCTCAATTTCTCCATAGGCTTTCAAAAAGAGCTCTTCATTCCCCAGTTCTGCCTGATCGGGGATTTTTCGAATTATCCCTATAAGTATTTTCCCGCCGTTTCCTATAATAGTCCCGCGCGAGGAATAGTGAATCTTGGTCTGAGGCTCTATCCATTTTCCTTTTTATCGATTGATATAATAGGGCTGGATGTCATGGATGGCGAGAGGGATTTCGCGGCGGGGGTGAATTTTAGTTGGGATTTGTGGGGAGTGAGGGGAACAAAGGATAGCCACGCACAGAGAACACGGAGAGTGAGTTATTTAGAGGTATCCTATTATAGGTATTCGATGTCTGATGGTAATAGTACATTAGAATTAAACACGAAGAACACGAAGGACCACGAAGAAGGAATCGAACCGCGAATGCACGCGAATAAACGCGAATGAGGAACAACGGGGGACGGTGGGGAATTGTTGGGGAAATGAAGAAGCCACACTCAGACTGTGTGAAAAGTCGGTGTTTTGCATCGTAATTCTATATTTTTCGTTCCGTAACTTCAATAAATACGTGGCGAAAAATAGTTTTCACACAGTCTGACTGAGTGCTGAGCGGTTTCCTCGGTAGTACTGCTGAAAGAAGAAGCGGTAAACTCGGGAACCGGGCGTTTCAATATCGAAAGCCCGGTCGCCGAGTTCACCGTTCCCTGCTTTGCCGCACTACCGAGGCGACCGGATCAGAAGAATTGATTTTAAGAAAAAAAGGAGAACAAGGCCGGACGCTGAGTAACCGCTGTTTTATAACACGGTCACTTCGATGCTTCGACCCGGCTCAGCACAAGTACGCGGTTTAGTACCGCTACTCAGTGACCGGTCTTTTAAAAATAAATGCGGTGTATCGAAGCGTCCATATTAAATAAACAAGAACATAAAAAAACAAGGAGCCCCCCATGACCAAAACAATAACAACCGCCATCATTTTTATTTCCTGCCTTATTTCCATTTTCCATGCCGATCAGCCAAGAATCCAATTTACAGCAGCCGACATTGCGCCCAGAATGAAAATATTCGGCACCGGCCGGAATTTTTACGGCGTCGTTAATACCGTAGAGACGCACGGCGGTGCGTCTCCGTGGCAGTCCGCCGGCAACCCGCCGCACTGGCTGGTTTTTGATGGAAAGGGGGATTTCGAGGGGATGGCGTTCAACGGCCTGTTCAATATCAGTCAAATAAACATATATATAAAGAAGGGAGAACAGTACATTGATAAAATCACATTGACAAACATTGATACCACGAATGGCAGTGTAGAGACGCGATTCATCGCGTCTCCGTCTCAATCAAACAACCTTGTTTCCGCCACACGTTTTAAAATAGAATTTGAAGGGACGAATGCCTTGGTTTCTAATATTTCTATTTATGGAAGGCTGGATGAAAAAAAGGACTATAGCGTAGCGAGAAAATACGATTTGACTAAAGAAGAACGTGATTTGATGGACGCGAGCGGCCGGAGTTTCAACCAGAAAAAATACGGCGACGCACTGGCCCGGAATGAGGAAGCGATAAAGCAAAACCCTGAAAATCCCTATCCTTATATGAACATGGGGCAGATCAACCAGGCCGTGGCGGAAAAAAGCGAGGAGCATACGGATTTTTTAAAATACATGAAACAATCCATAGAAAAATACGAGGCCGCCGACCGTACGGATAACCCTGAAAGGCTTGCATTGGTTCAGCGGATGGCCCAAATCTATCAAAATAACCTCCTGGACCAGGAAATGGCTGCCCAAAAATGGAAGGAATATATCGATTTAATGGAAGCGAACGGCAGTTCCGGCAACAAGCTGGCGGGAGCATTGGCGTCGCTTTACGGGAACCAGCCATTAAAAAAGGACAATGCGGGATATCTTGCGGCGATGGAAAAGTTAGTGGGGCTTACCGGGGAAGGACAGGTGAACGGGAACAACCGGGATGTTTACGGCGAACTGGTGTATTACATTGGCTATCAGGAAATGTATACAAAAAACTATGACAAGGTCATTAAAATCGCCAACCTTCTGATAAAGAATTTCCCAGGCATTGAATCCGGAGAATTCCCGTACGGTCAGGAACACCTTGCCCTTGCCGATATGGCCCTGGGCCGCTGGCAGGACGCCATCGAGGCATGGAAATGGATAATTGATAATGGTAAAACGGCTATAACAATACCAGCCTTTAATTTATCCTATTGCTTATATAAAAATAGTAATATAGATGAAGCATATCAGTGGTATGTTTATACTGTAAGTGTCAAATTATGGTTTGAGAATCCAAATGGTATAAAATCGGAAATAGAATCTGTTTATAACTTACATAAAGACATAAGATTTAAAGTAACATCGGAAAAATTTGCAAAGGCAGCTTTTAAAGATATTAAAAATTTATTAATTACCAAAAAAATTATTAATGATAATTGGTTAATAGATTTAGAAAAAACGGTTAACACTTATTTATTGAAATATAGCGTAAAAATCAAATAGGGAAATTTTATTTAAACCGCAAAAATGGGAGAGAAGATGTTTAAAATATTAAAAGTATTATTTTTTTCAACAATATCACTTTTATTTTTCTTTAATTTTAGTTTTAGTATAAAGATTGGATTAGATAGTGGACATTCTATTAAAGAGTTATATAAAAGTGGTGGCGCATTTATGGTTAAAGAGCAAACTGATCCAAATAAACCACCAGTAGATGTCCCTTATTTTTCCGTCGCCTGGCCGAAGGGGGGCGTGAAGGTCAGAACATCAGACAGCGATATCAGCACGGCGGAGGGCGTTTTCGGCACTTATGTCGAGATGAACAACAGTGTGGATTTCGCGAACTGGAATGATGCGGCTTCAGCTATTTCAGTGGGCGGCCTTCCTTATAAATGGCAGGATGTGAGGTGGGTGCAAGCTCTAGCCAGAACAGGGGATACAAATCAAAGCATTCATAGTATAAAGTTTTTTGCCTTTATTAAAAAATCAATCATTATCAAACAGATTGCTTCGTTTGATGGTAATTGGCAAAGGCTTAAGTAAGAGTCTCGCAATGACGTTTTGTGTTTCCGGCGCATCTCACCCTCAACCCTTCTTAGCAATATTTTTTTACTTCAGAAGCGAGTAAAACAATACAGGCGTCTTTAATTAAAACTAAATCCTATTAATCCGCGCCAATCCTGATAATCCTGTTGAACTTGTGCTGAGCCTGCCGAAGCGTTGGGGTCTATTTTAAAGCTTCAATAAAATTAAGAATGGATTTTAAACAATATCTTTTTGTATAACCGGCGTAGCCGACAACATTAATCTCCGAACCTTTCCGTGACCTTCCGTGTAATTCCGTGGCTATTCCCCGTTGGTGCCCTTCATGGCCCTCAAAAAAAGGCGAATTATATTAATAACTTTTGTTTAAGATAATCCTTCGTGACCTTCGTGTTAAAAATAGAATGAAAATTATTATATTAAAGAATCGTTGCCAATAAAAAAGAATTAGAAGCTCAAAAGCCACCACCACCCTTAGCGTTTCTTCGCGCGTCTTAGCGGATTACCCCCGTCCTCTATTCCTCCGTGGCTACCTTACAACAGCACCACCCTTTCAATCTCCCCGCTCGCGTAAACAAAATCACCCTTATAAAACACGGCGAACTGCCCCGGCGTAATGATTTCGTGCGGCCTGTCGAGCTCGACATGCGCCGAGTCTTCCTTTATTTTGACATCCCCATCAATAACCGCGCTCTGGTAGCGGACCTGGACGCCGTACCTGCCCGCAATGAATTTATCCGTGAAGATATTGAGCTTTTTGACATTGAATTCCTTTGAGAGCGGCTTTTCACCCAGCTTGATCGTGTTATTCTTCACGTCAAACTCCCTGATATAGACCCTCTCGCCGGCGGCGACATTCAGGCCGCGGCGCTGGCCGAAGCTGTAAAAGGGAATGCCTTTATGGATACCGGCTTTTTTATCCTGATAAATAAACGAGCCTTCTTTTTCAATCACGCCCTGTGTCCTTAAAAATTCACGGTAGTCGTCTTTGATAAAGCAGATGTCCTGGCTTTCGGCTTTATGCGGGGAAATGGGAAGTTTGGCTTTTTCCACTATCGAACGGATTTCTTTTTTATGGTATCCGCCGAGCGGCAGTTTTATAAAGGGGAGTTTATTCTTTTCGATGTAGGATAAAAAATAGGACTGGTCTTTCGAAGGGTCGAGACCTTTTTCAATTAAAAAGTCGCCGCCCTGTTTAATGACGCCGGCGTAATGGCCCGTCGCGAAAAATTCCGCTCCCTGGGAAAGGCTGTATTCCAGGAGCGCGCCGAATTTGACATAGCGGTTGCAGAGGACGCATGGGTTCGGCGTGAGCCCTGCCTGGTAGCTTTTGATGAAATTCTGTATTATTTTCGCCTGGAAGACATCCTTGACATCGATGATCTTGTGGGGAATTCCAAGGAATGAACAAACCGATTTCGCGGCGGTGATCTCCTCGATGCTGCAGCATTTTTTATATCCCTCTTCCTGAAAAGCGGTAAAAGTGACGCCGGTTACGGAATGGCCTTCTTCTTTCAACAGGAACGCGGCGGCGGAGCTGTCGATGCCCCCGCTCATCCCGGCAAATACTTCAGCCATATCAGAGCTTTTTCAGCCTGTCCTTCTGATTTTTCAGAAAACCCATTTTATCGAGACTTTTTGACTTTGGAAAAAAAGTCAGGATGTCGATAAATTTGGTCTGCTTGGGTTTCATGCTTTCCTTATTCAATTCGATGTAATCGATCGTTTCCTGGTCCGTGATCTTATCGATAAGCCTGGCGCCTTCGCTCGAAAGGCTCAGGAGGTAATAGCTCGTGCCGACCTTGACGATCTGCAGAAAGCTCCCCATTCCTATGGATTTGGTCAGTATAGTCTCGATGATCTTCTCGTCCGCTGTCGCCGGCAGGGCCCCTTTGGAGACAAGGAACCTGATGAGAAAATAAGCGGCGACTCCGAAGACGCCGATATACAGGATGATCTTTACGGCCGTCCAGAGAGGGTTGGGGGTGGAGATGTTTTTATTTTTATCATTGGTTGGTTTATCCTGTTCATAATAATCCTGGAGGAACGGTTTATTGTTTGTGTTTGAAGGGTTATTTGATGAATTGATATTTGTCTGCTGGCTGAAACCCGATAGGGACAGGAATAAAAAAAAGGACATGATTATAAAAGCAGATTTTTTCATATTATTATCCCCTTCGATTCAATAATTTATTAAAAACCGATATTAATGATCGGCATAAATCCGGCCCATCCCTGTTTGACAAAGTTAAGCAGGCCTATCTGAACGCCGTGCAGCGTCCGGGCGGTATTCATAAAGCCGACCTGGGCTCCAATTACATTACCGGCGGTATTAATCAGGCCGAATTGCGCGCCGATCAGATCGCCTTTGATATTGTTAATAATACCGGCTTGCATACCAAGCATTTTATCATTTGCAGTGCAGATTAATCCGTCCTGGGTCCCGATGATCATTCCGCATTCACTGATCAGCCCTGCCTGCACGCCGATTATTTTAGAATTATAACCGGTGATTAAAACAACTGCCACCCCTGTGATCATAAAATTTTCCGGAATCAGCTGAATGCGCCGGACAAATGAAAGCTGAACAGGGAAAAAACCTTCTGTTCTTGTGTATTTTTCTTCGGGAATATTCGTTTGAACAGTCTGCTCCTCGATTTTTTCGCCTTTTGATTTCTGAATAATATCTTTCACCGCTTCGGGAATCTTGCCGCTGATCTCCGCGATGCCCCTGCCTTTAATTTCTTCATAGATTTCAATTGTCCCCGTGGAGATATCAATTACTTTAATAAGAAGCTGGTATTCATCTTCGATCTTGAAGAGTGAGCCCATTATGATCTTGCCGGCGCCCGCGATACTGCCGACGCGCGCCGCGTCATTTTCGGCTATGCCTGATGATTGAAGTTTTTGTTCCTCAAGGATTTTAGAAAGCTGGGCCCTTTCAACAATAATGTACGCCTTTTGCCTGACAAACTCGCTCTGGATCATTTCTGAAAAGCCTGAGGTTTCAATTTCCTCGCCTTTGATCCGCGAGTCTATTCCCAGGACGGCGATTTTGGTGGCCGGGTCCCAGCAGAAAGCCCGGACGCTTAAAAAGAGAAACAGTATTATTAACGCTTTATTTAACATAAACAACCTTTTATTAAACACCGGTTATGATATCATTTTTTTCAAGAATTTTCAAGAATAAGCGGTACAAAAGTCATTCATACATAAAGAATTATTTTTACAGTGATTGATAATTCACAACCCCGGGATTATAATATACAATCATAAAGACAGGATTATATATCTGTATCTTTTTAATTATTTGAGAGGAGCGGCCGGATGGATTATCCTTTAATACATAAAACAAAGCGGAAAATATCAGACGGGCTGTTTTACCCGATGGGTGCGAATTTAACGGCTGACGGCTGTAATTTTACCCTCTATTCGCAGTCCGCTCAGGAAGTATACCTCCTTTTATTCGATAAGCCGGACGGAAGCCCGACAGACATAATCCGTGTGGAGGAAAAAACAAAAAATATCCGGCATGTTTTTATTCATGGGATCAAAGCCGGCCAGCTTTACGCTTATAAAGTCAGAGGGGAATACAATCCGGCGGCCGGACTGCGCTTTAATGAAAAGAAACTGCTGATTGACCCATACGCGAAGGCTTTTACACACAAATATTACAATAAGGACAATCTGCTTCTTGCTTATGATTCGCTATCTCCTGATAAAGACCTTACCATGGACAGCCGCGATAATACGGCAATAGTCCCGAAATGCATTGTCATTGATAATTCTTTTGACTGGCAGGGCGATAAGCTTCTGGAAATACCTTTTGATAAGCTGATCATTTATGAAACTCATCTGAAAGGCTTTACGGCCCATCCTTCATCCGGCGTCGCCAGGCCGGGGACCTATCCGGGTTTTATTGAAAAGATCCCATATTTGAAATCTCTCGGGATCAACGCTGTCGAGCTTCTGCCTATCCAGGAATTTTATATTGAGGATTTTTTAACGGACAGAAATCTGACCAATTACTGGGGATATAACACTGTCGGGTTCTTTGCGCCGGAAATATCCTACAGCACCAGGAAACACCCCGGGTGCCAGGTCAGAGAATTCAAGACATTGGTGAGGGAACTTCATAAAGCCGGAATTGAAGTCATCATGGATGTCGTTTATAATCATACTGCCGAAGGCAATGAACTGGGGCCGACATTATCTTTCAAAGGAATTGATAATCTGACTTATTACAGCCTGACGGGTTATCCTGATGAACTTCTGCGGAATTATGTCAATTATACGGGATGCGGCAACACGGTGAATCTGGCCAATCCAACCGTTATCCGCTTTGTGATGGATTCTCTCCGGTATTGGGCTGAAGTAATGCATGTCGACGGCTTCCGCTTTGATCTGGCGTCCGTTCTCGGGCGAGAAGAGGGATTGTTTCAGAAATCCGCTTCTTTTTTCGACGCGATATCTCAGGACCCGGTCCTTTCCCATGTCAAGCTGATCGCGGAACCATGGGACCTGGGTACATACCAGGTGGGCAATTTTCCGATAGACTGGGCGGAATGGAATGGGAAATTCCGAGACACAGTCAGAAAATTTATGAAAGGCGATGGAGGCCAGGCCTCTGACCTCGCGAAGCGGCTGACCGGTTCGTCGGACCTTTACGGCGATGGCGGCAGGTCCGCCTTTAACAGCATTAATTTTATCACAAGCCATGACGGTTTTACCATGTTTGACCTGGTTTCATATAACAGCAAGCATAATGAAGACAATCTGGATGATAACCGTGACGGCTCCAGCGACAATAATTCATGGAACTGCGGCTTCGAAGGAGAGACAAAAGACAAAGACATCCTGGGATTCAGAAAAAAGATGATCAAAAACTTTGCCTGCGTTCTCTCTTTTTCACTCGGCACGCCGATGATCCTTTCCGGCGATGAGATGATGAGGACGCAGAAAGGGAATAATAACGCTTACTGTCAGGATAATTTCATCAGCTGGTTTAACTGGGAACTCGCAGAACATAATTCAGACCTGGTTGAATTTTTCAGGAAAGCCGTGGCTTTAAGGAAGAAATATTCCATTTTACAGCGGAAGCATTTCTTTAACGGCCTGGATAATAATTTTAATCAAAAAGCGGATTGCACCTGGTATGACCGGGAATTGAAGACGCCGGATTGGAACAATCCCGATTTGAGGTTTATCAGTTATGAATTGGACGGAAGCGAGGAAAATTCGGAACTGGGCGAATATTTTCTTTATTTTATCCTGAATTCTGAAAACAGGAACAGACAGGTCCGATTGCCCTCTCTTGACAAAGGCAAAAAATGGCACAGGATTGTGGACACAAGCCTTCCGGCCGGCGAGGATTTTAAATCCGGCGGCGGTGAAATATTATTGGACCTTCAGGACGGCTACAATTCAAACGCCAATTCAGTTGTTGTTCTTATCGGTAAATAATAAAAACACTAAGCTGATAATAAAACAGCCCTCTTCTTTATCAGAAGGGGGCTGCTTTTTAGAGCGTTTAGCCCTATCGGGATTTGAACCCGAGTCACCGCCGTGAGAGGGCGGTGTCCTAGACCAGGCTAGACGATAGGGCCGTGGTCAGATGAATAAACCACACCACCGGCGTGGTTTATCAGATTATAAAAACGCTGGGGCGGAAGGAGTCGAACCCTCACAAACAGATCCAGAGTCTGTCGTCCTACCATTAGACAACGCCCCAGTATAGAGATGGATATTTTATATTAAAGTTTGAGTTTCGTCAAATTAAAATGGGGGAGATCGGGAATTGGGGGCAAGGCAGTGCCGCACATCGGGATTGCCCCCCGTCTAATTTAATACAATTTATGAAAATTCTTATTGTTGTGTGAATTGACTGGGAACATCTCTCCCGGCCCCCGTTCCAACAAACATCCTGTTGAGTCTCCGCGGGTTGTGCAAAATCACTTTGGTATGCTCACAGGCTGCCCCTGTCCCCATCTTGAATTATTAGCATGAGTTTCCAGATATCATTGGGTAATATGGGGTAATCAGGCGGAAGATTATCAAATGTTAAGAAATAATTATAAAAATAACAGCAAGGTTTCCTGTAAAAAACCCGGGGATATGAACAAGGAATTAAAGCAATTTTCAAATAGTAATATGATTCAATAGATTATTATTGTTTTTACTTTATGTCTCACAATCATCGCATGCGCCGAACCTGAAAAAAAAGAAAACCCGGCGGCTTTTAAAAGCAGGAAACAAGGATAATATCATAAAAGAAGTATATCAAATTAACGATCTGCCTGTCACAAAAAAATCTTTTAATAAATTATTATCTTCTCTTAAAGAACTGACTCATACATGGTTTTGCGCCGAGACAACAGCCGGCGGAAGGACAGGCTATGAAGCAGTGGACAAAAAAGGCGTTATTTATGAGGTCAGGTTTGAGTCAGAATACGGAAACTCGATCAGTTCAATCAAGAAGAAAATCTTACTCAAATAAAACATGGCTATTTTAATAACTATTATTTCCGGCTGGAAGGTATCTTGTGGACAAGATAAGCTTCAGCGTGACGCTGACGGAGCGTGATTGCCTTTTTTCCAATTTGTTCCTGCTTTTTTTATGAGATAATTCCGGTTTAGTAACATAGTCATATACACTGGCTTTGTTGAAAATCTATAAAGGTTAATATTCCCCTTGCTTTTTTATTGAAATAATGTTACTTTTAATAGACGATAAATATCATATCTCAAAAATCCGATGAAATAATTCCTCAATTTATTCAGCAAATTTAATTTAAAAAAAGCGCTCCCGGATTTTTATATTTTATCCGGCATGTCCAATCCATGTGAAGGAGGATTTATGAATTGTAAATATTTGACGGCTGTGGTTGTTTTGCTGAGCATTCTATATATTTCCGGATGCGCGCCGGTTAAGGGAAATGAAAATAATTCCGGTAAAACGTATCAACCCCTTGCCCCGGAATATATCAGGACAAGCGGGCAGAATCTTGTCATAGGATCCAACAATACTGTAATAAATCTGCATGGTGTCTGCTTCGGCAATCAGGTCTGGTCGACTCCGTCAATTCCGCCGACAACTCATCATGCCGAGGCGGATTTTGCCCGCGTGACCAATATGCATATGAACGCCATCCGGTTCTATATGAATTACCAGCTTTTTGAGGATGATTCAAATCCTTATCATTATAAACAAACAGGCTGGGACTGGCTTGCGGCCAACATCCAGTGGGCGGAAACATATGGTGTTTTCCTGATACTGAACATGCATGTTCCGCAGGGCGGTTTTCAATCGCTGGGTACAGGGCTGGCCCTCTGGAATAATCCAGAAAACCAGAACCGCCTGACCGCGCTCTGGAAGGCCATTGCCGATTATTGTAAAAACTATACCAACGTTGCGGCTTATGATCTCGTGAATGAGCCTGTTACCAGTTCATCAAAATCGCAGTGGGTCAATCTGGCGGCGCGTATCGCGGGAGATATCCGCACGGTCGATCCGAACCATATGATCATTGTGGAACGCCTGAACGCTATTGCCGGAAATTGGGCGAATGACGCGGATATGAATTTTTTCCAGATCAGCGATCCCAATATTGCCTATGAGTTTCATTTTTATTCGCCTATTGAATACACGCACCAGCTCACATCCTGGACCGGCTATTCCAACCAGGACGGCGGGCCTTACCCGGATTTGACCCGGGTTGCCTATCCTTCCGATTTGGAATGGGCTGACGCGACGCTGAATAATCCTGTTCTTTCAAACGGCAGTTCGGGATGGACATATTATACGGGAATCCTATATCAAGTTACAGATCCCTTGATCGTCTGCGGAAAGCCGGCTTTTGTTTCCGCCAATAACAGCGGAGCCGCTTATTTTGACGATTTCGATATAGAGGAATATAATTCAAGCGCTGTATTTCTCAGAACGAATTTTAATACTAATATTGAGAATTTAAATGACAGCTGGTTCTGGAGCCAGAACGGCAGCGGCCAGTATGGAATCACCGGCGCTCAAAATCATGCCGGCAGCTATTCCAGCTTTATCAGCAATACGACAAGCGACGCCAATATCAGCGCCAATGTTTTCCGTTTTGTCGTTACGAACGGGCATTATTACAAGATCAGCGGATATATGAAAGGCAGTGCCGCAACCGGAAATTCAAGAATTCGCATAGACTTTGAAAAAAGCCCTTCCGGCAGCAAGCCGTCATACAGGGATATTACATATCTTTCTAATGAAATCTACCGCTACCTGGCCTGGGGCAAGGCGCATAATGTCCCGCTCTATTGCGGGGAATTCGGCGTGTTTATCGAAAATGTGACAAACAGCACAAAAGGGGGCACAAACTGGATTCATGATGTTGTGAAGATCTTAAAGGATGCCGGCGTTCATAATACCTATCATTCCTATCATGAAACCGGGTCGTTTGGGATTTATACCAATGGCGGCCTGCCGAATAACGGTACGGGAATTCCAGGGATGATAAAAGTATTGCAGGACGCATATTAATAATATTTAAGCATTTTAGAGATTATTATTCTTCAGCGTCAATCTTATTTTGTCGATAATAAACGACATACCTTTCTGGTATAGAACAGACAAATAAGATAGAAAATGCTTTTTAGTTTTTCTTATATTGTCTAATGAGTGAAAATTAATTTGCCTTTTCAAACATTTATGTATTTTTTATAGTATATAGTAATAAAAGGTTTTCATAAACGTGGTTTTTCCTTGTTTTTATAAATATTCCCGCGCTTTTTTTGACGGATTTGTGAAAATCATCTATACTACTACCCGCCTGTATAAAGGCAGGGTGAAGAAAATGGGTAGTATTCTTGTACTGAAATAAGGTAATAGAACAAAGGTGAGAGTCCAGTGCGAGTCCTGCCCGAGTCGGCGGCCGGTTGAAAGATCGGAGAGGTCGACAAGGGAGGAAACAATTTCTTAAGTAGAGACGTTGCTTGCAACGTCTGTACGGACAGATGCAAACAGATCAAACTGAAATGATATAATTTTTATCACGGAGGGTTTGATTCTGGCTCAGAGCGAACGCTGGCGGCGTGTTTTAGGCATGCAAGTCGATCGGCAGCGAGCCTGTAGTAATACAGGTGTCGGCGAGAGGCGGACGGGTGATTAGTGCGCAGGAATCTACCCAGGGGACAGGGATAGCCAGGAGAAATCCTGGGTAATACCTGATGACATCGAAAGATCAAAGGGGGGTTAAACCCTCACCCCTGGATGAGCTTGCGTCCCATCAGGTAGTTGGCGGGGTAAAGGCCCACCAAGCCTATGACGGGTAGCTGGTCTGAGAGGATGGTCAGCCACAAGGGAACTGAGACACGGTCCCTACTCCTACGGGAGGCAGCAGCCAAGAATCTTCCGCAATGGGGGAAACCCTGACGGAGCGACGCCGCGTGAGGGAAGAAGGTCTTCGGATTGTAAACCTCTTTTTTAAGGGAAGAATAAGGCAACCAGGAAATGGGTTGCTGATGACGGTACTTTAGGAATAAGCCCCGGCTAATTACGTGCCAGCAGCCGCGGTAATACGTAAGGGGCGAGCGTTGCTCGGAATTACTGGGCGTAAAGGGCGTGTAGGCGGCCTGATAAGTCGAATGTAAAAAACCACGGCTTAACCGTGGGGCTGCGTTCGAAACTGACAGGCTTGAGTCTGGAGGAGGGTGATGGAATTCCCGGTGTAGCGGTGAAATGCGTAGATATCGGGAAGAACACCGAAGGCTAAAGCAGTCATCCATTCCAAGACTGACGCTGAGGCGCGAAAGTATGGGGATCAAACAGGATTAGATACCCTGGTAGTCCATACTGTAAACGATGTTCACTAGGAGTTGGCGGTTTCCGTTAGCTCCGAAGCAAACGCATTAAGTGAACCGCCTGGGGAGTACGGCCGCAAGGTTGAAACTCAAAGAAATTGACGGGGGCCCGCACAAGCAGTGGAGTACGTGGTTCAATTCGATGATAAACGAAGAACCTTACCAGGGTTTGACATGTATCTGCAACCTGCCGAAAGGCAGGGTTCCCGTAAGGGACGGATACACAGGTGCTGCATGGCTGTCGTCAGCTCGTGCCGTGAGGTGTTGGGTTAAGTCCCGCAACGAGCGCAACCCTTGCACTTAGTTGCTACATTTAGGTGAGCACTCTAAGTGGACTGCCGGCGATAAGCCGGAGGAAGGAGGGGATGAGGTCAAGTCATCATGGCCTTTATATCCTGGGCTACACACATACTACAATGGCTACAACAACGGGGAGCGAAGCGGCGACGCGGAGCGAATCTTTAAAAGTAGCCTCAATACGGATTGTAGTCTGCAACTCGACTACATGAAACTGGAATTGCTAGTAATCGCGGGTCAGCCAAACCGCGGTGAATACGTTCTCGGGCCTTGTACACACCGCCCGTCACACCACCCGAGTTGGTTTCTCCTAAAGCTAGTTACTCGAACCGTAAGGGCGAGGCTGGTAAAGGAGGAGTTGGTAAGGGGGGTGAAGTCGTAACAAGGTAGCCGTATCGGAAGGTGCGGCTGGATCACCTCCTTAATAGGGAGAAAAAGAGGGTAACACCTCAAAACAAGTCACTGGACTCTCATCTTATATATAAAAAGAAGAAAAAGAGATAAAAGCCAAAGGGGTGTATAGCTCAGTTGGTTAGAGCGCAGCCCTGATAAGGCTGAGGTCGGTGGTTCGAAACCACCTACACCCAGGATTGCGTAGAGATGTAATGTTTCATTACGTCTCTACGCAATCGTCTTGGGGGTGTAGCTCAGCTGGGAGAGCGCCTGCCTTGCAAGCAGGATGCCAGGGGTTCGATTCCCCTCATCTCCAGGTTACTAGCTGTTAGCGGTTAGCTGCTAGCGGTTAGCGGAACGGGGGAAAAAGAATTGTTTTAAACAGATAAGAAATATCTATTAGCTAACGGCTAGAAGTTAGTAGCTAATAGCCAGAAATCGGTTATAGGAATAAGGTAAGAAGGTCAAGGGAGTAAGGGCTAAGGGAGAATGCCTTGGTACCAGCGAGCGAAGAAGGACGTGAAAAGCTGCGAAAAGCTTCGGTGAGCCGCAAATGGCGTAGATCCGGAGATGTCCGAATGGGGGAACCCGGTGAGAGTAATGTCTCATCATCCCGCAAGGGAAGCGAACCCGGGGAATTGAAACATCTTAGTACCCGGAGGAAGAGAAATCAAACGAGATTCCGTTAGTAGCGGCGAGCGAAAGCGGAAGAGCCTAAACCATCGGATTTATCTGGTGGGGTTGTAGGACCCCAGTTAGGACCTTGGAGGTTAGCAAAACGGTTTTGGGAAAGCCGGCCGGAGAGGGTGAAAGCCCCGTATGCGAAAACTGAAGAGGCCGAGGGGTATCCTGAGTAGCACGGGATTCGTGGAGTCTTGTGTGAAGCTAGGGGGACCATCCTCTAAGGCTAAATAATGCTGGTGACCGATAGCGCATAGTACCGTGAGGGAAAGGTGAAAAGAACCCCTGATAGGGGAGTGAAATAGAACCTGAAACCCTTAGCTTACAAGCTGTAGGAGCGAGCGCAGCAATGCGCGAGTGACTGCGTGCCTATTGAAGAATGAGCCTGCGAGTTACTGTCAGCTGCGAGGTTAAGCGTTTATGACGTGGAGCCGAAGCGAAAGCGAGTCTGAATAGGGCGTCTAGTAGCTGATAGTAGACCCGAAGCCAAGTGAGCTAACCATGGGCAGGATGAAGTCCTGGTAACACGGGATGGAGGTCCGAACCGTTAAGCGTTGAAAAGTTCTCGGAAGACCTGTGGTTAGGGGTGAAAGGCTAAACGAACTTGGCGATAGCTGGTTCTTCCCGAAATGCATTTAGGTGCAGCCTTGTTTTGTAACGTATGGGGGTAGAGCACTGGATCGGCTAGGGACAGTAATGTTACCAACCCGAACCAAACTTCGAATACCGTACGTGTAAGAACGGGAGTGAGCGAGTGGGGGATAAGCTCCATTCGCGAGAGGGAAACAACCCGGACCGCCGGCTAAGGTCCCAAAATTTTGCTAAGTGGAGAAGGAAGTGAAGCTGCCCAGACAGCCAGGAGGTTGGCTTAGAAGCAGCCATCCTTAAAAGAGTGCGTAATAGCTCACTGGTCGAGCAGTTTTGCGCCAAAAATGTACGGGGCTAAGCAAAATACCGAAGCCGCGGATTCTCATCGCAAGATGAGAGTGGTAGGGAAGCGTTCTATTTGCGACGAAGTCGTTCCGGAAGGAGCGGTGGAGCGGATAGAAGTGAGAATGCAGGCATGAGTACACGATAAAACGGGTAAAAAACCCGTTCGCCGAAAGCACAAGGTTTCCTGGGCTACGATATTCGTCCCAGGGTTAGCCGGCCCCTAAGGTGAGGCCGAAAGGCGTAGCTGATGGGAATCCTGTTATTATTCAGGAGCCGTCTGGTGGAGTGATGGGGTGACGCAACGGGCGAGTTTATGCGGACTGTTGGATGTTCGTCAAAGCGGTAAGGATGGGGTGAGTCAAATGCTTGCCCCGTAAGTCCAAGCCGGGAGCGATCCTCTCTTCGGGGAGGAGAAGATAAACGAGCCTGCTGCCAAGAAAGAACCTCTAAGCGATGAAATCAGGCGACCGTACCAAAACCGACACAGGTGTGCGGGAGGAAAACTCTAAGGCGCTCGAGATAACCCTCGCTAAGGAACTCTGCAAAATAGCCCCGTAACTTCGGGAGAAGGGGTGCCGTCTTCGGACGGTCACAGTAAAGAGGTTCAGGCGACTGTTTACCAAAAACACAGGTCTCTGCAAATTCGTAAGAAGAAGTATAGGGACTGAAACCTGCCCAGTGCCGGAAGGTCAAGAGGAGGAGTTAGCCGTAAGGCAAAGCTTCGAATCTAAGCCCCGGTAAACGGCGGCCGTAACTATAACGGTCCTAAGGTAGCGAAATTCCTTGTCGGGTAAGTTCCGACCCGCATGAATGGTCCAACGATCTGAACACTGTCTCAGCGAGGGGCTCGGTGAAATTGTATGATCGGTGAAGATACCGATTACCTACGGCAGGACAGAAAGACCCCGTGGACCTTTACTGCAACTTGGCATTGAGATTTGATTTACCATGCGCAGGATAGGTGGGAGACGATGAAGCTGGGGCTTAGGCCTCGGTGGAGCCGGCCTTGAGATACCACTCTTGGTGAATTGGGTTTCTAACTTACTCACTCAAATCAGTGAGAAGGACAGTGTCTGGTGGGCAGTTTGACTGGGGCGGTCGCCTCCTAAAGAGTAACGGAGGCGCCCAAAGGTTCCCTCAGCATGGTTGGAAATCATGCGTAGAGCGTAAAGGTATAAGGGAGCTTGACTGCGAGACAAACAAGTCGAGCAGAGACGAAAGTCGGGCTTAGTGATCCGGTGGTCGCGTGTGGAAGCGCCATCGCTCAACGGATAAAAGGTACCCCGGGGATAACAGGCTGATCTTCCCCAAGAGTTCACATCGACGGGAAGGTTTGGCACCTCGATGTCGGCTCATCGCATCCTGGGGCTGTAGAAGGTCCCAAGGGTTGGTCTGTTCGCCCATTAAAGCGGTACGTGAGCTGGGTTCAATACGTCGTGAGACAGTATGGTCCCTATCCGCCGTAGGCGTCTGGATACTTGAGAGAATCTGCTTCTAGTACGAGAGGACCGAAGTGGACGAACCGCTAGTGTACCTGTTGTCACGCCAGTGGCATAAGCAGGGTAGCTATGTTCGGAAAGGATAACCGCTGAAAGCATCTAAGCGGGAAACCAGCCTCAAGATGAGGTATCCCATTCATCCCGTGGTAGACTACCACGTCGATAGGCTGCAGGTGTAAGTGTAGTAATACATTCAGCCGAGCAGTACTAATCGGATGATCGCCTTGACCTTCTTGACTTATTCTTATTTACCCCCCTTCCCTTCCCCCCTTATTAAGGGGGGGATACAGAGGGGTTGGTTGTTTTGTTTTGCCTGGTGACCATAGCGCAGGTGTTACACCCGGTCCCATTCCGAACCCGGAAGTTAAGCCCTGCGTCGCCGATGATACTCGTAAGGGGAAAGTAGGTGTTGCCAGGCTTTTTTTATTTAAGGTGTTTCCAAAAATTTTAATTTTTGGAAACACCTTTCTTGTTAAATAAATATAAATATGAAGTAGTTAAATATGGAATTTAAAGGCTTTTCAAAAGAGACGATCAAATTTCTTTTCGAACTCGGTTTCAACAACAATAAAGAATGGTATACGGAACATAAGAACGAATATCTTGAATATGTTCTTGAACCGTTTAAAAACCTTGTTGAATCCCTTGGCAGAAAAATGCTTGTCATTGATCCCGAATTCGAGATCACTCCTGCCGTTGACAAAACCATATCGAGAATTTACCGCGACACACGTTTTTCAAATGATAAAACAAAATACAGGAATAATGTCTGGATTTCATTTAAAAGGCCGGTCGCTGACTGGAAGGAAACCCCAGTTTATTTTTTTGAGATCTATCCGGAATTTTATCATTTCGGGATGGGATTTTTCCAATTCCCGGCTTATGTTCGCGAAAAATTAAGAAATCGTATCCTTGAGAATACGAAGTTATTTAAAAAAGCCGTATCATTTTATAAAAAAAGCGAGCCGTTTGAGATAGCGGGTGAAAAATTCAAGAGGATAAAAGATAAAGAAGTACCGGAAGAAATAAGAGACTGGTATGAAAGAAGGGAGCTTTATCTCTACTGCAGGAGAAAAATGGACGATCTTCCTTTTCAAGCTGGCCTTGTTGATTTCCTTTATGATAATTTTCTGGAAATAAAACCCCTCTATGATTATCTATGGAATATCATACAAAAAGGCTAATAACATTTAGGTTTATAAAGCAATAGCTTTCCAGAACCAGAAAAGCATGTTTTTCAGACTAAAATTTCTTAAGCCCACCACTGCATAATGTGCACGTAAAGCGATATTGCCTTTGACGGATATCAAACCGAATAGTTTGCCGACGCTGGCATCTCCCAAAGGTATGATCCATCCCGGATCGAAAGGATTGAATGGTTTAAGAGGCAGCCCTTTTATGAGCCGCCGGATATTTTTACCGGCGCAGCTGCCGGAATAGATCGCGTAATTCACCGCTTTTCGAAGATATCCTTTCCGGTCTTTTATAGCCGCCGAATCGCCGGCCGCAAAAACTTCAGGGTATTTATCCAATTGAAGAAAAGGATTTACAATAATTCTGCCGTCAGCAATACGATTAATGCTGTCATTCAACCCGGGAAGGAATAATTGAGTACCGGCGGTCCAGCATAATAGAGCGTCAGATATAATTTCTCCCGAACTCAGCTGTAATTTATCGCCGTCAATCCGGCTGATTGTAGTGTTAAATAATATTTTAAAGCCCTTCTTTGCGAGTCTTTGCCGGATAGTTTTTATCTCTTTATTATTCAGAAAAGGGAGCATTTTTGACAGCGCTTCTATAATTGTAATATTTACAGGATTATTTTTCTTTAAAGCTGCTTTATCCAGGGCTGCGGCCAGTTCCAGACCTGTATATCCGGCGCCGGTGATGACCAGGTTCAGAGGTTTTTTAACTGCGCTGAGCCTCTGAGAAAAGTCTTTATTTATTTGAATAAGCTTTATTAAGAGAATCCAGACTGTGAATTTTTGTTAAATTCTGATTAAAACCGTAATAATTGGCCGCAGAGCCTCCGGCTATTAAAAGATAATCATAGTGATATGAGGCTGAGGCAGAAACCAGGGATTTATTTTCAAAATCGATGGATTTGATCTCATCCCGGACAAACTTTACCGAACGCGGTATAAGTCTTTTTGTTTTCTCGCTAATTCTTTCCGGAGAAACACTGCCTGCGGCAATATCGGGAAGAGCCGGCAGCATAGTCGTAAAATCTTCTTTATCGATTAAAATGGTCTGAAATGACGAACCGCCGCTTTTTAATTGTTTTGAGGCGGAAATGCCTGCGAACCCTCCGCCCAGAATTAATATTGTTTTCATTATTAAATTCCTCAAATAAGATTAATAAAAATAACCCGGCAGGCTAAGCTAATTATAAGTTCCCGGTCAAAATAAAAATGGGATGATAATCTTTCGTTTTTGAGGGTAATCAGAAAAATTCTTCCTGTACCAGCGGTGATTTCGCAATCGCTCGCGGAAAGAGATTACAGAAGGTGAAAAAAGCGAAAGCCCAGCCGGCCAAACTTCCCGTTAGCAGGGCCCATCCGGTCCATTCGATGATTTCACCCAGGTAATTCGGGTTTGTTATTAAACGGAAAGCTCCTTTCATGGGAATTTTATAACCTTTTTCATTGTCTTTTCTTAAGCTCCGGATTATCGCGTCTGAATAGACATGAAGCGAAAACCCGCTTATAAATAAAATGAATCCGAGAATGGACAGAGGATGAAGTAAGGCTCCAAGTGTGAGATTTTTAAGAAACACTTCATGCCCGTTGATAATACCGTTATTAATATTGAATAAACATGCAAAAAAGACCAGCATAAGAGGAAAAGTACGCTTTGAGCCCCGCTGAAGGGCTGTATAAATAAAAGTCCTGTAAATATAGTGGATTTCCCAGAGAACAAGCAGAATAATATTGACGGGGGATATTGTTCCCGAAAGAAGAAGCATGACTGCGATTGTCAGGACCGAAGGTAATTCCATCAATAGCCATGAAAATCGGGAATTGACCATAATGCCCCAGCCGGACCTGGTATGTTTACCGTAAGGAGCGCTGATAAAAAGCAGAATAATAAAAATAACTGCGCCGGATATGAATTGAATTCTTGTCAATAATAAGAATATTTCCAGAAGATTCCTCCTTACAGAAAAATGGAAATGGAAGAATGTAGAATAATGTTATTATATCATATAAGAATTGTTATTAAAAGAATTACATAGTTTAGGCCTCATCCAATTCATTGATAAATGTGATTTGATTTTTTTTTATGTGTACTTTAAAATAAAAAAGGTTATAACTCAGTGGTAGAGTGTTAGCTTCCCCTGGAAGTCAGCGAGTTCAAGCCAGTGGAAGTGATAAAATATAAATAAAATATGAAATAAGATAAGCGGGCGTAACTCAGTGGTAGAGTGTTAGCTTCCCAAGCTGAAAGTCGCGGGTTCAACCCCCGTCGCCCGCTCATTTTTTCTTTAGTCTCATCTGGTTGAATATTTAGTTGTTGCAATTATATTCCCCACGCTTTAAAATATTTTAGCTTTCTATTTATTATTAAAGGACAATATTATGTTATATGCGCTGCTCATTTCATTAAAAGCAAAATTAATTTTATTTAATTTATTAAATTATATCACTTTCCGGGCCATGGCCGCATTTGTTACGGCTTTCATAATAGGTGTTATTGTAGCTCCGTATTGTATAAAAAAATTCAAGGAAATCGGTATTAAACAGGCAATCAGGAATGATGGTCCTGAAAGCCATCAAGCGAAGTCAGGAACGCCTACAATGGGCGGTATTTTTATACTTATTGCGGCGCTTGTATCCATTCTTTTATGGGCAAAGTTTAATTATTATGTTTTTGTTGTCAGTCTGGGCATTGTCCTGTTTGGAACAATAGGATTTCTGGATGATTATCTTAAAATAAAATTCAAGAACTCAAAAGGAGTCAAAGGAAGAATTAAAATTTCCCTCCAGGTATTAGTGTCGCTTATATTGATAATGCTTCTTTACTTAAATCCAAGCCTGTCAGATGCCAAATTAATTAAATTATATCCCGATTTGCAGAATATATTATGGAAATTTTACATACCGATTATAGATAAGCCGCTCTTTACCTGGCCGCCTGTTTTGGCATGTTTATTTTATGTTTTCACAATGGTTGCTTTCTCCAACGCAATGAATTTATCAGACGGGCTGGACGGGCTTGCTTCTGGCATGGGCATTATACTTTATATTCCATTCGGCATCATTGCTTATGTTATAGGGAATTTTGTCGCGGCGCAGTATTTAAAATATCCTTTTATAATAGGTACAGGCGAATTGACTGTGATTATCGCCGCTATGATCGGCGGATTAACGGCATTTCTCTGGTACAATATACATCCTGCTGAAGTATTCATGGGAGATACCGGTTCGCTTTCTATGGGCGGTACAATCGCTCTTATCGCCATAATACTTAAACAGGAGATACTTCTGCTTATTGCCGGCGGTATGTTTGTTTTCGAGACATTATCTGTCGTAATGCAGACAAGTTATTTTAAATATACAAAGAGGAAATACGGAGCGGGCAAGAGATTCTTTCTCATGGCGCCTATTCACCATCATTTTGAAAAGAAGGGCTGGAAAGAAACAAAGGTCGTAATCAGGTTCTGGATCCTATCAGCGCTTTGCGCTCTGGCTGCTTTAGCGACATTAAAAGTGAGATAATCAGGAGGTCAGATATGAAAAAAATTCAGTTAAATACTGTTCACAAAAAAGATTTATTGAAAGCAGCCCGGTTGACCATTGAACGGATGTTAACTGGAAAAAGCGAAGCCGATATGCCTCCTCTCTCGGATGAAGTCTTTTCTGAAAAATACGGGATTTTTTTAACTCTGACCATTAAAGGAAATTTAAGAGGCTGTATCGGCCATATAGAAGGCATAAAGCCGTTGCGGGAGGCTGTTAAAGATATGGCTATTGAAGCGGCCTTTCATGATCCCAGATTTTCACCTTTAAACAAGGAGGAATTAAATCAGATTTCCCTGGAAATTTCCATTCTCTACCCGCTGGAGGAAGTCAAAGATTATAATGCGATAAAACCGGGCAGGGATGGGCTTGTTATGGAAAGAGGTTATCAGAGAGGATTACTCCTGCCTCAGGTTGCGGCAGAATACGGCTGGAACAGGGAAGAGTTTATGAATCAAACCTGCCGGAAAGCCGGCATGGAAAGTTACTGCTGGGAAAATGATGCAAAAGTTTATAAATTTGAAGCGGAAGTTTTTAATGAAAAAGAACTCGGTTTATAGCGGCTGTATATAAGATATGTTTATAAAAAAACACTGGAAAACAATATTACTTTTCGCGGCAATATTTATTGCCGTCTTTTTAATATTATTTATAATTTCCCTATCAAATCAGAGGCTTAAAGAAGCCGAAATAAATGCTGATACCAGTGTGCTTAATTATAATGTTTTTGCCGGCTGGAAAGGCACAAACGGAGAAGTTGTAAAATCGCTCACAGTTGAAGGTACAAATCTTTATTTAGCTTGCGGATATGATGGTTTTTATGTATTTGATTATTTAACGCTGAATAAATTAAGCTCTTTCAGCACAGATTATTCTGTGAATGATATATCAGTAAAAACTTATTTAACGAACACATTCGCTTTTTTAGCCGTCGGCGGATTTAATAATCAGGGCGGACTATTAATCTGCAGTATTAAAGATCTATCCAATATCAGCATCATTAATTCGGTTCTCACCGATGATTTAAATGTTCAATCCTTATATGTGGTTACTAGTAATGACAGGCAGATGGATATTTTGATAACGGATAACAAGACAGGATATAGGTATTTTTCTTATGATGCTGAAAAAAACGATTTATTACTAAAAAAGACAACAAATCCATCCGCTTATACGTCAATTGATATTGAGGCTAATAAGAAAGTTGTCTGTGTTGCATCAAAAGAAGGGACAATCTATATTTATAATTGGGAAGGCATTCTGCAGAGTAAAATCAGTAATTCACTCGCTATGCCCAATAATATTTTCATAAATATGGATACTCTTTCTGTGGCAGACCGTATGAACGGAGTCATGCTTTATGATTTATCCAGTCCTAAAAACCCGAGATATCTTACCAGTTATAATACTTCCGGCGATACATTCGATGTTCTCAAGAATGGCGATAAAATTATTATAGCGGATGGTATGAATGGCGTCATTTTGGTAAAAATGGAAAATAATGACACTTTTACATTAGAAAAGCAGTATAACGACGGAGCTTTGTACAATAAACTGTTTTATATAGTCAGTAATGACATCCTCTATGCGGAGAGCGGAAAGGACGGGATAAAGATTTTAAAGTGATTTTTACTATTGCGGGGCTTTAAAGATATATGCTTTGTCCATCCGATATTTGTTAATAGTGTGGAAACAAAGTGAGGTGCTTATGCCTGGAGCCCGCGTGAAGGTTATCAGAAAAAAGAGCAGTGTAACGAAGGCAAAACCGAAGCCGCTTGATAAGGATGTCAATAAAATAAGAGAACTGCTCCGTATTACTGAAAACCTTAATCATGTCAAGGATTTGGATTCATTATTGGCTAATATTCTTTATGAGGCAAGGCTTTTTACAAACTCCGACGCAGGATCGATTTACCTTGTTGACGGAGATAAGCTGAAATTCAGTTATGTTCAGAATGACACTCTGGAAAAAGTTGATGAGGCGAATAATAAATATATTTATTCCATATTTGAGCTTCCGATAGATGAAAAATCCATGGCCGGCTATGTGGCCTTATCCGGGAAATCCCTGCTGATTGATGATGTTTATAAAATAGGGAATGATGTTCCTTATGAGTTCAATTCCTACTTTGATACCATGTCAAGCTACCGGACAAAATCAACATTAACTGTGCCTCTTGTGACGAGCAGGCAGAACATAATCGGCGTTATGCAGATCATCAACGCGAAAAATAAAAAAGGCGCGATTATTCCTTTTACGGAAGAGGACCGGATGTATGTGGCCTTTTTTGCGAACAATGCCTCGGTTGCGATTGAAAGGGCAAAAATGACAAGAGAGATACTCCTGAGGATGATCAAGATGGCGGAATTGAGAGATCCAAAGGAAACGGGAAACCATGTGAACCGTGTCGCCAGTTACAGTATAGAGATTTTTGAAAGATGGGCTAAAAGAAAGAAAATATCCCTTTCGGAGATAAAACAAACAAAGGACGTTTTAAGAATAGCAGCAATGCTTCATGACGTGGGAAAGGTCGCTATTTCCGATACAATTCTAAAAAAACCAGGCAAATTAACTCCGGAAGAATTTGAACTTATGAAACTGCATACAATATACGGAGCCAGGCTCTTCGATAATTCTGTTTCGGATTGGGACGCTTTATCGGCCGAAGTGGCCCTGAACCACCATGAAAGATGGGACGGAAAGGGTTATATGGGACAGTTTACATATAAAGGAGAAGAGGAATGCTCTGCCGGCCAGGGGAAAAAGGGAGAGGAAATCCCCATACTGGGAAGAATTGTCGCCCTTGCGGATGTTTATGATGCCCTGATTTCCACCAGGGTTTATAAAGAATCCTGGCTGGAGGAAGATGTGCTCAGGTATATTAAAGAAGGTTCCGGAAAGCATTTTGATCCCGAAATTGTGGATGCTTTTTTTTCCATCTATGATGTTATAAAAGCGATCCGTGAGAAATATGCGGATTAGCTTGAATTGACAGCTTTATTTTACTAAAATCGCATAAGGGCGATAGTGATTTAATTAAGGAAATAATATGCAGAAGATAAAAAGTTTAAGGGAACTCTCAGGCGTGATAACAGAGCTGCCCCGCGGGGGGTATTTAGTCGATACGTCCGCCGGCTATATCCAGTTTGGTTCTCCTCCTGAAACTCTCAAGGATACCATTTTCCTTCCGAAAAGCGTGCCGAATATTTTTGTCCTGCCTATAGAACACTTTGATCCCAAGCATGGGATGAGTGTAGCCGAAATTGAGTTCCCGATCTATTACAACTATTTTCTCAGGCAGAAGAAAACAAAGATATTTGTCAATCCGGACCATATTGAAAACATGAAGATTGTTCTTCAGGAAGCTGTGTTCGGACCTCAGGAACTGGATATTGAAGGTGATGTGGAAAAAGGGGAGAATTCCCATGTCCCGGATATCATGTCGGAAATGAAGTACTTCCGCGCCGGAAGAAAAATGGAGGACCTTGTCGATCTTCTGGAATTGAATCCCAGAGGTTTTAATATTGATAAAGTAAAAATTGTTCAGAAACCGGACGGAAGTTTTGATGTCTTTGACAGTGATAAATTTTTAGTTACGGTTCCCGCTAAGATCAGTTTTAAGGCGCTTTATGACCTTGGAAAAACATTAAGCGAACCTTTCATTCCGCCCGAATTCGGCATCACATGTCTGGGGCCTTCGCATGGCTTTGATCCCGAACAGAACACATCCGGCTTTATTCTCTGGATCAATAAAGTGGGCATTATGGTCGACCCGCCCGCCAATTCAACCCTGTGGCTTAAAGATTCCAATGTTAATCCTAAATTGATCGATAGTATTATATTTACCCACTGTCATGCGGACCATGACGCCGGGACTTTCCAGAAAATTCTGGAAGAAACAAAAGTGACGATCTATACAACTCCCACAATTATGCAGAGCTTTATCAGGAAATATTCCGCGCTGACGCGCGTTCCTCCGGCAACCATGATTGATCTCTTTAATTTTTATCCGGTTAAAATGAACGCGCAGTACAATATCCATGGCGCTTTATTCAATTTTTATTATTCCCTGCATTCCATCCCTACTATAGGTTTTCATTTCAGCTACCGTAATAAGCGGTTTATATATTCCTCAGACCATTTGAATGAACCGAGCATTATAAAAAAATTGAATGAGCAGGGCGTCATCTGCAAAGAAAGAATGAATCATCTGCTTAATTTTCCCTGGCATTATGATATTATTTACCATGAAGCGGGAATACCGCCGCTTCATACTCCGGTGAGCTATCTCAACTCATTACCGGCTAATATCCAAAAAAATATCACAGTGTATCATATTGCCGAGAAGGATTTTCCCAAAGACACATTTCTGAAATTGGCCAAATTCGGTATCGGCGAGACGATATATCCTGACATTGAAAAATATGAATTTGAAGACGCTTACCGGCTCCTGGATGTCTTCAGCCGTATCGATGTTTTTAAGGACCTCCCTTTTGAAAAGGTCAAGGATCTTCTTCTGGTGGCGAAGAAGGAAAAATTTAACAAAGGCGATTATATTATCCGTAAAAACACGCCTGGTGATAAATTTTATGTCATTGTTTCCGGTAATGTAAACATCAGCGGATTTGAAAATGGTAATATTAAGGACAAGGTCTATGCCACGTTTGAATATTTCGGCGAGGCATCCATAATACTTGGAACTCCAAGAAAAGCGGATGTTACAGCCGTGACAAATGTGGAAGCCTATTCCATCAGCAGGGATTCTTTCCTCAGGCTTATCAGCGAAACGGCCGTGGAAAAAAACATCCGAAAAGTGGCGACAATACGGAATGAACAGACCTGGACTGCCATCAAATCGAACAACTTTTTCAGAAATCTGACATCTTTCCAGGTGACAAGCCTGGAGTCTATGATAAAACCGGTTGAATTTGAGAAAGGGGCCGTTCTTTTTGAGGAAGGCAAAAAAAGCAGTAATATCTTTTTGCTGATTGAAGGCTGTGTCAGCGAGATAAAGAAAGGCAAAGCCGTACGGAAGTGCAATAAAGGTGAAATAATCGGTGATATTTTCGCGATAAAGGACAATAAACCGATGGAATCCGCTTATAAGGCCGAAACTCAGGTTAAAATGTACCGGATTGAGGGCAAGGACATTCTTGCGTTTCTGAAGGACAACCCCGGCGTCTTTATGAACATGATGTTTGAGAAGGGATATATAAAATAAGTCAAATTGCAGTCCAATAAAAGCATTTCATGATACATTTAATCTTCCGCGAAGCCACGCTAAGCCACACTAATAAAATTTCAATTCATATTCATTAGCGTTTATTCGCGTGTCTTAGCGGATTACCCGGTCATTACTCAAATTGTAATTTATGTTCATTTATTGAAATCGGCGGTGTTATCCCTTATACTATTGGCCCCGTTAAAAGGAGCCGTACACTCATGCTGAAAAAAGGCGATTTTATTTACATTTACCATGACGACAAGGCGTCCTATATGATGGCATACCAGGAAAAGCTCTCTGTATCCACGCATAAAGGCGAGATCAGGATTCCCGAAGGCGCGGATTACGGCGACTGCGTGCTGACCAATACCGGCGAGCCTTTTTATCTCTTGCGGCCTGTTCTTTCCGACTATATGATGAAGGTCAAGCGGAGAACAACCATCATCTATCCGAAAGAAGCGGGGTTTATTATCATTGAGCTTGGGATTTCCTGCAGTAAACGCGTTATAGAAATAGGCACAGGCTCGGGGTCGCTGACAATGCTGCTTTCTAAACTGGTTGGTGAAAACGGCCGCGTCTATTCATTCGAGCGGAGGGAAGAGCATCTTGAAAACGCTGTGAAAAACGTTAAACGCTTCAGCCCTTTTGATAATGTCGAGTATTTCCATAAAGACCCGGTTCTGGAAGGCGGGTTCGGTATTGAAGATGCCGACGCTCTCTTTATCGATGTACCCGAGCCCTGGAAGCTTATTCCGGCCGCCTATCAAGCGCTCCGCGGGGGCGGTGCCGCCGGCGTCATCTCGCCGAATATAGAGCAGGTGCAGACGACGGTGGATAAAATGAACCAGACAGGATTTGTCCGGATACGCTGTATGGAAGTCCTTTCGCGCGGGATCAGGATAAAAAAAAACCTGACGCGGCCATTCGACCGGATGATCGGCCATACCGGCTATCTTTATTTCGCGCATAAGATCAAAAAACACGAGGAAATGAAAGTTATTGATTTTGCTATATAATTAAATAATATATTCCAATTTATTTCTGAATACGGTCATGTCCAAAATTAATTTTTATTTTGAAAACCATACATCATTAGTAGGATTAAAAATAGCTCCTGCAATAACCCATATTTTATTATTATAAACCAGGCTCGTATGTTCTGCTCTTCCTGTAAAACCCGTTTTATTGGTAACACAAACCCAGTTTGTCCCATCAACGGAATTCCATACGTCATTTGTATAATGTCCGCCTGCTATTCCGCCTATAATCCATATTTTATTATCAAAAACAACCGATTGATGGCTATTTCTCGGGTCGAATCCGGCGGAAACAGTTGCACAAGTCCAATTTGTGCCGTCTCCTGAATACCAGACATCATTAGCATATCCTGATTGTGTGTTGCCGCCGATGATCCATATATTATTATGAAAAACACAGCATGCGGTTAAACATCTTATACTAAAACGCGCAGAATTAGTCGCACAGACCCAGGTTATTCCATCACCGGAGTACCATACATCATTGGTTGGTTGTGAACTATGAAGTCCGGCCATAATCCAGATTTTATTTTTAAAAGAGACACATGAAAAGCCTACTCTTGGACCAAATCCGGCTGATGATATCACGCTAACCCAGTTTGTCCCATCTGTCGATGAAAACACATCGTTTGTTTCCATTCCATTGCATCCGCCGCCGATTATCCACATTTTTCCTGAAAATAAGATAGATGCAAAACGATAACGAGGGCCAAACGGAGCTGAATTCACAGAGCAAGACCAGTTTGTCCCGTTGGTTGAATACCATACATCCCCAGCATCTTTACTTAAAATACCATTAGTGCATCCTCCAAAAACCCACATCATGTTATTAAATTCAAGCCCTCCCTGGCCATATCTTGGCGAAAAACCGGCAAAGCCTGTCGCGCATTCCCAAATTTTTCCGTCCGGCAAGACCACCGGTGCGCTGGATGAAGAAACAGAGGAATTTTCATTTGCTACTGCCAGTTTGCTGCTTAATTCATTAAGTGAAGCGCAGGAAACGATGAGTAACGTAACTAAAGATATTATAGCTATAGTGATGGAAATATAACCCTTCATTTAAGTCCTCCCGGGGTTTATTACTGAAGTATTTATTGTCATAATATCAAGAATTATTGCCTACATTTTAATAAACCGGATCTCCACGCGCCTGTTTTTCGCCCGGTTGGCGTCAGATGTGTTCGGCACAAGGGGCTTGTCCTTGCCGCGGCCTTTAAAGGTCACTTTTTCGGCGGGAATGCCGGCCCCCAGAAAGACATAAGACACATTACGGGCCCGTTTTTCTGAAAGCTTGATGTTATAATCGGGGTCGCCCGTATCATCGGTAAAGCCTTCTATCAGCACCGAAAACTCGGAATAGTTTTTCGCCATTTCCGCGATTGCTTTTAATGTTTCCATATATTCCGTGTGAATTGCGTCGCTATTGACTTCAAACAGTACGTCTGAGATATTAAGCCTTATTTCATTACCGCTTTCCTTAACGGATATAGCCTGTGATTTATTTTTTTGAAGGACTGTGCTGAGTTCCGATGAGAATTCCTCTGTCTTGGATTGAGTCTGCTTTTCTTGTTTTGAGCCCATGATAAACGTCAGGCTGACCATCATATTCAAATCTGAGAGATAGTATTGGCCGCGCGGCAGGTCCAGCGGAATATAGCGGTAATCGAGCGTCAGACCGACGGCAAACCAATCTCCAAGAGGGAGATCAATAGTCAGGGAAGGGTTTACTAAAAAACCCATTCTGCTGACATTTGTGAGGGAATTTCCTAACTGAAGATAAGAAGCTCCCAGGAGAACACATGGCGATACTTCGAGTAATTTTTCTCCTATGGGAAAACGGTAACCGATTTCAAACCCGCCGCCGAAACCATTAAAGTTCAGGGCAGCAGAAGACAGGGCTCCTGTATAGTAGCCGCCGACACCCATAAAAAGCCCTTCTGGGAGAAATCCCATTAGGCTCTTCAGATCTGTCCGCAGTCCCAATCCGGCGCTGTAATTATAGCCGTCTGTATAAAAACCCGCGCCGGGTTTCAATTGTAGAAACACGGTGCCGGATAATAAATTACAGCTAAATTGTATTGTAAAACAAATTAACATCAGCCGAATACTTTTCATAATTTCACACTCCTCACTTTTTTGGAATTAAACAATAATAAATAATTGTTTTCATATATAATACGTTTTGACCGGCCGAATTTTGAAAAAAATTAAGAAATAATTTTTTAAAGACAGGATTTAAAAGATGTAAAGAAAACAGCTTATTATTGGCCTTTGATAAAAATGTTGTCTGTTTCAGGAATGGATTTGTTAAAATTCAAACCCTTTATTTTCAAATAAATTCAGGCAGGCATCGACGACATTTGCATCATAAAGTATGCCTTTATTATTTTTTATTTCATCCAGGGCTTTTTTAATGCCGAGCGCCGGGCGGTAAGGCCGGTGGCTGGCCATCGCTTCCACAACATCAGCGACGTTCAGGATCCTGGCTTCAATATAAATTTCATCTCCGGAAATATTACGGGGATATCCTTTGCCGTTTATTCTTTCGTGGTGCTGATAAACTATTTCCGCGATAGGCCAGGGGAAATTGATGGGCTTTAAAATATCATACGCGATTTTAGGATGGACTTTAATCAGATTAAATTCCTCTTCGAGCAGCTGGCCGGGTTTATTCAGAATTTCCGCGGGGACATAAATTTTGCCGAGATCGTGGACCTGCGCCGACAGCCGGATGGCCTCGACCTGGTCCTTGGACAGCTTCATCTCCTGGGCAATAGCTCTCGCGAGGCTGGCCACCCTGTGCTGATGACCGGCGGTATAAGGGTCCCTGGCCTCTACTGTCATGGCTAATGTCTGGATAAAGCCGCTCATAATCTGCCGGAGCTCATTCAGGCGCTGGTTCTGCTCCTTTAAATAGGTTTTCTGCAGTTTTACCTGATCAAACAGAATAAAGCTCTGCAGTTTTGTGCTGATAATCCTGCGGAGCTCGCCGTAAATTCTGCCTTTTACAGGCCCGAGCTCAAAAACGGCAATACCGAGCTGGTCATGATGGCTGAGCGTTTCAATGATGATGGAATAACGCCTGTCCAGAGGGAGCAGTCCTTCGGGAAGGAGTTTATAAGCAGGGAAACTCTTTGAATAATTTTTAATATTGATGGGCAAATTGTCAATTATCCCCATATAAAGCCTGGCTTTTTCTGCTTTGCCGTCATACAGCGATATGTAGGCGTTCGGGATTCCCAGCTTCGGTATTATTGATGATAGAATCTTCATAATGCTGTTTTCCTCATAAACATCCATGAGATCGCCGTTCAAGTTATGAAGAGTAATAAATTCGTCTATTGTTGAGTATTGGTTTTGCGCCTGCTCCACATTAAATTTTTCGCCTATCAATATTCTGACCAGATGAAAAAACGTATCGGCTTTATATAAATCTATTGCCGAATCATTAACGTGAAGCATTATCAGGCTGCGGAATTCGGTTACAAAGCGGTGTGGGGACATGATTTTATTGCTGTCGATATCGTAAATGAGATTATTCCACTGGAGAAGATAAGCCCTGCCGTCAATAGAGCCGTTTAAAAATTGACTGAAAAGACGGAGGGTCACGATTATCTTATTTTTTAAGGGGTTCGGAATCTTTACATTGAATTGATCTATAAAATATTGAATGCATTCATCCATGTCTTTGAATTTAATGCTGCCCGGCAATTTCTCCTTATTATTGAAGCCATGTTCCATCATATGGGTTATTTCATTGGAAAAGCACCCGCATGATTCCCTGACGACCAATTGAGGCTTGAATAAAGTCTTGGCGGGGATCTGTTCTCCCCGGATCTGTTTTAAAAGGAGCTCAATTGCGATTGTTCCCTGTTCAATCAGCGACTGATTGACCGTAGTCAGAGGCGGAAAACTCTGGACGCTGATAAGGCTGTTGTCAAAGCCGCCGACGGCAACTTCTGCAGGCACTTTAATGCCTCTGGCGGTCAGGGCCTTAATTGCTCCTGCCGCCATATCGTCATTGGCGGCTATTACGGCATCAAATTCGGCTTTTCTTTCATCCAGCAGAACCTTGACGGCTTCTTCACCCGAACTTATTGTAAAATCCCCGAAATAAATCAGCCGGTCATCCTTACTCATATGATGATTCTTAAGGGTATTGAGAAAAGCGTCCAGCCGTTCCTGGGCCTCCTGATTATTCAGGGGGCCGCTGATATAAGCTATTTTTTTAAAATTATGGCTTTTGATAAAATGCTCGGTCAGCAGCTTTATTCCTTCTTTATTATCTACAAAAAGAGACGGGATCCTGTCCAGCTCATAGGAAATGCTGATGATAGGAACCGGCAGAAACTTCTCAAAAAAAGCATTGACTGATGATGAATCGATAAAATGCCCCAGCGCGCCGGTCAGCATTATAATGCCGTCGAGTTTAAGATTCGGAATATAGCTGTATATGATATTCCTGTTTGATTCATATTTACGGGTGGATCCTATCGCTCCGCCCTCGAAAATAATTAAATTGATGTCCTCTTCAACTGCTTTCTTCTGTATACTTTCCAGGAGACTTTGCTCTATGGGGTTATCAAGCCAGTCTGCCAGAAATGCTAATGTACAGCGTTTTTTTTCTTCCGGGTGAAGATTGGAGAAATTGTTTTGTTCCTTTCTAGCTCTTTTCATAGGCATAATAATACTCCGAACGGCGCTTTCGATTCATTCTATACCAAAAATATTAAAAGGGCAATAATAAATTTATATTAATAAATTTATATTAATTCTTTGATTGAGCGGTTTTTTGCAGTACATTTTCTGTTTTAAATCTTAATTTTCCTGCGGACAGGGGGCTTTTTCGAAAAAGCGAAAGGAAGGCACAAGAGCCCGAATATGACCGCTCCCATAAGCTCCAGCCCGATAAGATACCTGGGAGAAGGCCCGAATATTTGAACAAACAGATCGATCACTGAGCCGTTGGGCGGCTGATAACTGACAAAAAAATAATTTCCCGGTTCAAAGGGCGGCACAAATTTTAAAAGATAATTGATCACAAAAATAAGGCCTACAGTAATATTGGTTATAATAAAGACCCTGATAAAAGATAGGATACCGATTCTTATACTGAATATGCGTATGATAAAAATACTGCTCAGGATAATTAAACCATGGGAGATGAAAAAGGTAAAATACTTTATTTCCGGAAAACCATGCAGGCCGATATCCGGAGTGAGAACTGCCTGAACCGCGGCGCCCAGTCCCCAGAAATAGATAAGCTCAGCCAGATACTGGCGCGTTTTTTCATTCCTTGTAAAAAGAGCGAAAGGTATTATCAGAATCGCCAGGCCGCACATATGAAACATCAAGCTGCCGGGAGGATTCCAGGCGCCGATTGCAGACCAGTACCAGTGGTAAAATATTTCGTTGGCGCAGAGAATAAAAGGCAGAAGGAAGGAAAAATAAGGCTGAAGATGCTTATTTCGGCCCTTTCCGAATAACAAAAATATAAGTACTGAGCATAATATTATCAATATAATGGCGGTGATATGAGGCGGGCTGAAAAACCGGAATTCCCGGTTTTTTGTCATTGGATCGATTTTTATTTGCCGCGGGGCTGTTTCATTCGTTATGCCTGTTCCTGCAGTCATCCTCGCAACGACTGTCCAATCTTCGGTTTTTTTTGTTTCAGGAAGTATGATGTCGGATGAAAATGCCGCAAGATGAAATAGAATTGTCTGTCCATTGTATACTGTTGAACGTCTGGCACCGAATGTCAGGCGCTTGCCGTCCGATACCCTTGTCAAAATGATATTCACTTCAACATCTTTTCCTTTTTCTATTGAATCTTTGTCCCAGGCAAGACCGGCCGCCTCAAATTGAAGGGGATATGAGCTGTTTACCACCGGACAGTGCAGTATGATCCGTGACTCCGCTCTAAAATTTAAAAAAAGAATAAAATCAGTTATAAAAATTGAAATGACAGCTGCGGAAAAAAAGATCAGTATGATCAAATTGGATTGAGTTTTTTTTTCTTTTTTAATGGTCTTTTTAGGCATTTTTCCTCCAGGCTATTTTATGATTCTTTCATTCGCTTCAACAAGTTTTGTTTTCTTTATTCCCTGATTTACTGCCTTCTGTTTTGAAAATACAAACGGCAGGCACAAGAGCCCGAATATGACCGCTCCCAAAAGCTCAAGCCCGATAACATACCGGGGAGAAGGCCCGAAAATCTGAACAAGAAGATCAATTATTGAACCGTCGGGAGGAGGGTAACTGACGACAAAATAATTCCCGGGTTCAAAAGGAGAAATAAATTTAAGAAGATAATTTATAATAAACATAAAACCGATTGTAATATTGGTCAGGATGATGACGCGGATATATGAAGTAAGGCGGATTTTAATATTGTAGACGAGAATAATAAAAATACTATTCAATATAATCAACCCATGTGATATGAAAAAGCAGAAAAACTTTAATTCAGGAAATCCATGTACGCTGATATCGGGTGTCAGGACAGCCTGGACAGCGCCGCCCAGTCCCCAGAAATAGATGAGTTCTGCAAGATACTGCCTGAATTTTTCATTTCTTGTAAAATGCGCGAATGGAATTAACAGGATAGCCAAACCGCACATTTGAATCATAAGGGCAGAAGTTGTTGACCATCCTCCAATTGCGGCCCAGTACCAGTGATAGGGAATTTCACTTGCGAAAATTGAAAAAACGAGGAAATAAGAAAAATAGGGTCTCAGGTTTTTATTGCGGCTCTTTCCGAATAATGCAAAAAGGAATGCAGAGCTTAATATTATCATTAAAATGACTATAATATGCTGTATGGAAAACATACGGAATTCATGATTAGGCGTTACCGGATTTACTGTAATAATGCGCGGGGCTGTTTCAAGGACCCGGCCCGATTGAGCAGTCATTTTTGCAGTAACGATCCATTTTTCTGCAGTCCGGGCTTCAGGCAAATTTATGGCGCTTGAAAAGGCGGCGAGCCTGAAAAGAATCTGCGGGCCGTTATGTACAGCGGACCTTTCGACCTTAAATACAAGGTTTTTCCCGTCTGATAACCGGGTCAAATTGATAGATATTTCAATATCTTTCCCTTTTTCTATGGAATCTTTGTCCCAGGCAAAACCGGCCGCCTTAAAATTAAGCGGGTAAGAGCTGTCAGCCACCGGGTAGTGCATTATGATCCGGGAATCTGCTTTAAAATTTAAAAAAATAAAGAGATCGGACACAAGAATTGTACAGATGGCCGCGATAGAAAGAAAAAGCATTATCAGATGAATTTTTGCCGGGTTTTCTTTTTTTTTAATATGCTCTTTCAATTTATTATTCCTTCGGATTTATTATCAAAATAAATATTTAACATGCATCACCGGCAGATATTTTATCCAGCTGTATGGATTTTGGCAAAAAATAGGATGATTTTTTTATTGTTTTTTTTTATTTTGCTTTTTTAAAGACCTTTATGTATAATTTCCAGGTAAATATAATCTTTTCGAAAAAGTTACTAGTTAATTTTAATTATCGATAGGTATTGGAAACTATGTCAACAAACAAAAAAATAACAACTAAGGCGGCGGAAATTCTTCTGGAAGATGATGGAATCATCAGAATTGCTGCCTTCGGTGAAATGCATTCTATAGAGGATGCCAAAGAAGTGACCGCTGCTGTCAGTCAAATCACCGGCAATAAAAGATATCCGGTCCTGATTGATTCGACAAACGTAAAAGATATGTCTCCGGAAGGCAGGGCGTATTACACTTCCGAGGAAGCGTTCATGTCCGTTTCCGCGATTGCCATTATGATCAAATCGGGGATCTCAAAGTTAATGACGAATTTTTTCATTGATATGAGCAGGCTGCCCGGACCGCCGAGAAAGCTTTTTGATGATGAAAATAAAGCTGTCCTGTGGCTTAAAAATTATATAGTTTCAGGCGCAGCTGTTACACGGGATATGGATGAAATAAATATTTTAATATATGAACCGATCAGCCAGATGCAGAAGCCCATCGTTTATACGCTTATTAATAACGGGATAAAATGCTTGTGTCTTAAAGAAAAAAAAGAGATCATAAATAAATTACGATCAAAGAAATACAATGTTTTTATCTGCTCGATTGCACCGGGCACAAAGGATACCATTGATATTATTAAAGAGATCAAACAGATTGAAAGTTTGAATTTTATAAAAATCATTTTATGGTCGCCGCCTTCGTCCAAAGAATATTTTGAGGAAATGATCAAGCTTGGAATAAAGGGTGTCATATTAAAGCCCTTTGTAAATGAAACATTCGAAAATAATTTATTCAAATTGTTATTCCAGGATAATTTAAAGCCTGACCGCCGCCAGAATATAAGAGTGGAACCGGGTGATGATGATAGAATTATAGTTGCCATCCGGTCTTCCAGCACTCATAAAACAATTGTCGGAAAATTAAAATCCTTATCCATGAACGGCCTGGTTTTAGAATTAACCGAGAATATAAGTGAGGATGACTTGAAAGAAAACGATGAAATCACCAATAATAATATTAAGATAACGATTAATGATAACGATATCAGCACAAACGGGCTGATCCATGCCAGGATACAGAATATTGTTGTGATCAGGTTCAGCGAAATGCAGGATTATTATAAGAATATGCTGAGTTCTTATATATACAAAAGGATTAATTTTTAACTGACAGACTGGGAAAAACCATTCCCGGGCATTATCCCGGCTTCCTGTTTGATCTCTGATACCACCGCGCCATATCGATAAGAAGGGAAGGCAGGACAACGGCCGGAGAAACATTGTTGAACTTTATTTTTTGAGTGATGCGTCCGATCTCGAAAGCCAGCTCTTTCAGCTCGCCTGTATTGACATGAGGTATGATCGGATGGGCCATTTTCTTATAATCCTGATCGATAAAAGCTGACAGGTCAACCCCGCGCAGGTATTCCTGGCGCATAAGATGGACATTCCTCAGAAACTCGCCGAGTTCCGAGAAGAAATGCCGTGAAAGCTTGCTGTTTTCATCCGAGATAAGATTATCGATAAATGAAAAGACAGCATTGTTGAATTGAATACGGGGCGCTATTTCAGTAAAAAATTCCAGCACCTTTTTCTTTCTTTCCTCTTCAAAATGGAAAAAATCATCTTCCATAAGATCTGCTGTCGAATAATAATTTTTTTTAAAATCCATTCCGAAAATATCCTTCAGGACGGATGGGGAAAGCTGAATAAAATGAATAATCATACTTCTGGAGAGAATTGTGGGGAGTATTCCGGCGCTTGAATTCGCTGTCAGGATGATGAGATTGCCGGCCGGGGGCTCTTCCAGAAGCTTGAGCGCGGCGTTCTGGGCTTCTTCCGCGGCGTTTTCGAAATTTCCTATAAGTGTTATCTTATGGCCTCCGCTGGTTTTCATGCTGTTGAACTCAATCGCGCTCCGTATGAAATCAATGGGTATTCTCTGCTTTTTTGAAAGCTCATCGGATACGGCAATCAGGTTTTCGGAAAAAGAAGGGTTTGATTCAATAAGATCGTAATATTTTTGATTTATAATTATTTCATCCAGTTCATTTCTGAATTCCTGAATGGAAGAGGATTCTTTTCCCTGGGAGATCCTTTTAAGTTTAACATTGCCGATTTCACTCATTGAAATCGCTGTGGACAATCTTCCCAATAAATAACTTAAGTAAGAGGGCAGAATTGTTTTTATTGCTCCCTTTGAATAATTTTTCAGCATAAAACGGGATTTAATCGAATAATTATCATTCCGGTAGAAAATAAAATCAGCAGAGGAAAACGGGTTTTTCAGGAGAATTTTTTCAGCCGTATCCACAGCGGCTGAAAATTTTCCGCAGCCCCGTTCCCCCAGGAAAATAAGGGTCCGGCCGAATGTATTTTCTTTCAACAGTTTTTGTATGACCGCTTCCGCTTGAGGCTGTCCTTTGATTAAGCTTTCCATTACCTAATCCCTTTTTTAATATCGATCAGGTTTAGACGGATTTCCTCGTTCCCCATGTATTTATTGATTTCCGGCGTCACGATCAGGTCAAAAAGATCGTTTTTATCGGGATTCTCCAGGATTGTTTTTATTTTCTTAGACCAGTTCCAGCCTGTGACAGTAAAGGTTTTGCCTTCGCGCTGGATGGACATAAGGATATGTTCGCTATTCCTTCCGATATCGCGGTTGGAAACAATCCGGGCGTTTTTAATAAGAAGCTTCGGTATCTCATTGCCGTTACCGGTCGGCTCCATTACATTTTCCAGGTACCGGATCATATTCAGATTGATGTTTTCAAGCTGGTCCATTTCGGTATCTACAGCTATTTCCTTTTTTATATCATCTTGATTGAAGGTATCCATATATTTAAAAATCCGCTCTTTAAACACATCATTATTTTCGGTCTTAAGCGTAAAACCGCCTGCCGATTTGTGGCCGCCGAATTGTATGACCAGGCTTTCCAGAGACTGCAGCATTTTTACCACATCAAAACCGGAAGGGGCCCTTATTGAACCTGTGGAAAAGGGATTATCGACTGCGATAATAATCACCGGCATCATATACAGGTTTGAAAAACGGTTTGCCAGCAGCCCGGTCGTTCCCTTGGAAAATTTATCTGAAGCGATGAAGAGGACCTTATCCTTTGCCGGGGAATTCTGTTCCAGAAAGGCATTAATCAGTTCGATGCCGTCATCAACAATATTTTTTCTTTCAGTGTCTTTGGAAATAATTTCTTTAACCAGATCTTCTGCTTCTTTTATCTTGTTCGAGATCAGGAGTTCGACGCTGAAACTCGCGTCGCCGATCCTTCCAGGAGAATTCAGTACCGGCGAAATGTTCCAGCTGATATCCCTGCTGGTCACTCTTTCAATATTCATATTGATTGCCCGGAGGAGACTTATCAGGCCGATCGGAGCATGGGGCATGAGCCTCAGTCCGTTTTTCACGATATTCCTGTTTTCATCTGTCAGCGGCATAATATCGGCCACAGTACCGACGGCGGCAAGCGGCAGGAATTCCTCATAGATTTCCATCAGTTTTGTATTTCTGCTGATAATAAGCCGCCTGTAGACTTCGGAGCAAATCTCGCTGTCAAATACGCTTCTATGCAGCTTTTCCTCTTCCGCGTATAATCCCAGCGCTTTGGCGACAGTATTGAGTTTATGATCGTTTATTTTTTTCAGCATCACGCGGGCCATTTTAAGCGTGTCTTCAACCTGATTGGCGATGATTGTTTTCAAATATTTTTTAAGCTGATGGTCCAGGAACCTCATGTCAAATTCAATGGCATTATGTCCTACCAGCTTTGAACTGCCCGCGAAATCAATAAATTGGCGTAAAGCCATGTCTATTTCTATCCCGTCTTTTGAAAGCATATCATTAGTTATGCCGGTCAATGATGTGATCTCGGCGGAAATGGGGCCTGAAGGTTTTATCAGCGTCTGGAATTCAGAAAGCTTGACGCCGTTCTTTACCTTGACGGCGCCGATTTCTATAATTTCATCTTTGGTCGGATTGAGGCCGGTTGTTTCAATATCAAAAAAAATAATTTCCTGATTGTAAGTCTCGTTTAACGCCGTTTTTTCAGCCATACCGCAGACAAGCTTGAATGCCACAGAAGATCCGCTTAGAAAAGAATAGGGGTAATGGTCCTGCGTGTTTTTCGGATTGATGATGGCATAAGCATTGGGAAGAATTTCGCGCGCTTCATGATGATCGGTTACGATAACATCCAGGCCGATGGAGCGGGCATATTCGATTTCGTCAATGGAAGTGATGCCGCAGTCAACTGTAATGATCAGGCTGAACTCATTAAGCGCCGCCCAGCCGATCACTTCCCTGGTAATGCCGTAATTTTCCATTCCCTCGGGAACACGGTAGACAATGTTCGCGTCCAGGCGCTGGAGATATTTGTAAAGAATGGCGGTGGCGGTAACCCCGTCAGCGTCTTTATCGCCGAAAATGAGTATACCCTGTTTTTCCTGTACGGCTTTTTCGATCCGGTCAACGGCTTTTCCCATATCTTTAAAATAAAAGGGCGAATAGAGGCTAAAACAGGAGGGTTTGATAAAACGCATGATTTTAGCGGGAGTATCAATTCCGCGGCTGAGCAGTATGCTGGTTATGAACTCGGGATAATGGAAAATATTTGAAAGCTCATTTATTATTTTATAATTTTTTCCTGCTATCTGCCAGGTCCTATTGGTATTCAGTGCATCCATTAAGCCTCTCCCTAAGATTCAAGAACAATCGATAAAAGCGCCATGCGGATAAAAAGCCCGTTATGGGCCTGCCGGAAATAAGCGGACCGGGGATCGCCGTCTACTTCGTATTTAATTTCATCCACTCTGGGAAGGGGATGCATAACAATGGCATTCTTTTGAAGAATGTTCATGATTTTTTTATCGATTATATAAATCCCTTTTGTTTTTTCATATTCTTCCATATTGGAAAACCGTTCCCGCTGGATCCGGGTTTGATAAATCACATCGACGCGCGAAGCCGTGTCTTCCAGATTATCAGATTCCTCATAAGAAACCTTATGCCTTGTTAAATATTCTTTTATATCATCCCTCATTTTAACATTGGGGGGAGCGACAAAAATTATTTTTATATCATTATATTTCGCGAGGAGATAAGCCAGTGAACGCGCTGTCCGGCCGTTCGCCAGGTCGCCGACCATGGCAATTTTAATCCCGTCAATACGGCCCAGTTCTTTTTGTATGGTATAAAGATCGAGCAGGGATTGTGTGGGGTGCTGGCCTGTCCCGTCCCCCGCGTTGATGATGGGGATTTCGGACACAAGGCTCGCCTTTTTTGCCGCGCCGTTCTCCGGATGCCGGATCACGATCACATCGGCATAGCCGTTCAGGACGCGGATGGTATCCTCAAGAGTTTCTCCTTTTGCGGCGGAAGAAAAACTGGCCGCGTTTTCTGTTGATATTACGCTTCCGCCGAGTTTGATCATGGCCGCCTCAAAGGAAAGCCTTGTTCTTGTCGAGGGTTCATAAAAAAGCGTTATAAGGATTTTATTTTTAAGGACGGTTTCCTGTTCTGAGAGTTTTTCCATCCGGGCCGCAGTACCGAAAAGGTAATCCAGGTCTTTTCTGGAAAACTGCTGGGATTCGATGACATGTTTCAGCTTCATAATTATTCTCCTTTTTCATTATTTAGAAAAGGATAGAACCGGATTATAAATAACCGCCGCTGTATTTAAGGGCAAGCTGATAAATATCTTCTTCCTCATTTTTGAAAAGATGCATATTGTATCCGGATGTCGCCATGCTGTTATAATCATCGTTTTTCAAATCGCCGATATAGATAGCTTCTTTTTTTGGCAGGCGGAGCTTTTTTAATGTGATCTCAAAAAGAACAGAAAACGGATGGATTATCCCGGCTTCATCGGAAAAAGTCATGTCGTCAAAATAATGATAAATGGATAGTTCTTTAAAAAGAAGCCGCATAATATCGCCGGGCGTCTTGTTCATTGTGGAAATAAGGCCGATCTTTTTCCCCCTTTCTTTAAGGATGCTCAGGGCTTTTTCGGCGTTTTTACTCAGCTTCGGGGAAATCTGTAATACCGCGTCAATATAACAATCATAAACTTTTTTAAAGATAACGCTGTCGTGCACATTGAGGAGCTTGAGAAGATAATCCACCTGACGGAAAGGGCTGAACGACGCCCCCTTTTCTTTTTCCTCTTTATCTGCTATCGATAACATCTCTCTGTAATTTTTCTGAAGTGTATTGAATTTAATCGGAAATAACGACTTTTCCAGAATGGTATAGATATTGTCCAGCCTGTACCGCTCGCGCTCGGTACTCCCATGCGAAATCATCCAGAAGAGTCTGATAGAGATCAAAGATGATGCAATTATAATCGCTCATAACTCCCCCGCCTTTTATTCAGAAACTTTTACCGTTGATATGGAAGAAACCTCATCATCGCCCACGATATCGATCAATTTGAGAAGATTGGAGCCCACCTTATTTGTTGAGAGTGAAATTCTTCTGCCGCTTTTTGTCGTGATGATAAGCGTGTCTTCATCATCGCAGAGAACAAAATTCGCGAGGTACCGGTTCTTTCCCAGTAATACCAGCCTGTGTCCTTTCGCTCCTCTATGCAGGAGTTCCGAGAACTCGGACGGTTTTACTTTTCTGCCCCTGCCGTCTTTTGACATAAAGATGATGTACTTATCCTCAATGGCGACTTCCATGCCCAGCACTTCTTCTTCAATACTTTTTACTAATGTGGCTTTTTCGCCGCCTACTCCTCTATTATGAACAGGGAAAAGGTTTTCGTCAAATCTGAATCCTTTCGCGTTTCTCTTAACCAGGAAAAGCTTCTTTGAACCGTCTGTAATAACGGCGCTGACGACGGCGTCGCCCTCCTTGAGTTTAATGCTGTTGACACCCGTGCGGTTGACGCTTTCAAAACTGGCCAGGGATATTCTCGCGGCTTTTCCCTTTTTAGTGATGAATAGAATAAAGTGGTTCTCTGAAAATTCATGGACAACAAGGACGGCGGTGATCATTTCAACGCGGACTTCAATTTCCCTGAGGCGGTCAATATTCCTGATATGGGAGCGGGTGATTTTTCCTTCCGTATCGCCTCTGATTTCATAGCCTTTAAGCGAATAGATCCTTCCTGAATCAGTCACAAATAAAATGGTGTCCTTCAGGAACCCGGACACGGTGGCAAAAATGAAATCGTCGGATTCCAGGCGGTCGCTGTCGGTAACATCGCCTTTGCGTCCGCGGGTCCCGCGCATGCCGATTTTAACGGAATTGTCGATTTCGCGGATCAAAAAGCCTTTTTTAGAGACAGTCAGGAGGATCGGATCGTTGGAGATCAATTCCTCGGCCTCAATTTTTTCGGTGACAATCTGATCGAATTTTGTCCGCCTTTCGTCGCCTATCGCTTTGACCATTTCGGCAAGTTCGGTTTTTATGATTTCATCGCGTATTTTAGCGCTGTTTAAAATGGATTTGAGTTCCTTGATGAGCTTTTCAAGCCCGGCCTTTTCCTCACGGAGCTTATTTGTTTCAAGGCCCGTCAGTTTCTGGAGCTTCATATCCAGTATCGCGTCCGCCTGAATTTCTGACAGCGAGAAATTCTTCATCAAGTTATTTTTGGCTGTGGGAGTGTCTTTGGATGTTTTGATCGTATGGACGACGGCGTCGATATTGTCCAGCGCTATGAGGAGACCGTCGACAATATGGATGCGCTTCTGCGCCTTGTCCAGGTCGAACTGCGTCCTCCGGATAATGATTTCTCTTCTATGCTTGACATAATATTTAATCAGGTCTTTCAGGGCCATGACCCTGGGATGGTTTTTAACAAGGCCGACCATGTTCACTTTCAGCTTGACCTTCAGGGCCGTCTGGTTGTAGAGTGCCGTTTTGATCGCTTCAATATTCGCGTCTTTGAAGAGCTCGATGACAATGCGTATCCCTTCCTTGCTGGATTCGTCGCGCACCTCTTTAATGCCCCGGAGGATAAGGTTGTATTTGCTCTCGTTATTGAGATAAAGGGTTGTGATTTCCTCAACCAGTTTTGACTTCACCACGCGGTAAGGGATCTCTGTAATGATCAGGTCTTTATGCATTCCCTTCTCTTCGATGGATATTTTCCCGGCAAGCTCAACTGAACCGAGGCCTTTATCATAAATTTCCTTGAATGACTCGGCGTTTGTCAGGATCCCGTACGTCGGAAAATCGGGGCCTTTAATATATTCCATTAGACCGTCTGTTGTGATATCCGGATTGTCAATATAGGCGGTTATCGCGCCGGCGACCTCGGTGAAATTGTGAGGCGGGACATCTGTCGCCAGACCGACGGCAATCCCTGAAGTGCCGTTGCAGAGAAGGTTCGGGAACTTGCCCGGCAGCACCGATGGTTCCTGAAGCGTGTCGTCGTAATTGGGTCTGAAATTAACCGTGTTTTTATCGAGGTCTTCGAGCATATATTCCGCGACTTTGGAAAGCTTGGCCTCGGTGTAACGTTGTGCCGCGGGAGGATCATCATCGATGGAACCGAAATTACCCTGGCCTATGACCAGGGGATAGCGCAGATGAAAATCCTGGGCCATTTTAACCATGGCCATATAAATAGATGCGTCCCCGTGAGGATGGTATTTACCCATCACTTCACCTGTGATTCTCGCGCTTTTCTTTGTGGGTTTGTCATGCCAGACGGCCAATTCGGCCATTCCGAAAAGAATTCTTCTCTGTACCGGTTTGAAACCGTCGCTCACGTCGGGAATTGCCCTGCCTGTAATGACGCTGTATGCGTAATTAAGATAGGACGTTTTTATTTCATCTTCAAAATAAGAATTGATAAGCTGAGATTTGTCAAAGATTTCGCCTTTGGCCATAGATCCCCCTCTCCATTGACACATGTTGTATACGTTATCTTAATAGCAGCATTATTAAATTTTAAGACATAATATTATATCAAAAAAGGGCTGTTCTGTAAAGTTTAAGGATGAAGGTAAAATAATTAAATTGAAAATATTGCCTCAATTTATTTTCTTTTTTCTTAATCGTTTGTTAAAATATATAGCTGTTTTTTTCAGGGAGAAAGAATGATTGCTTTAAAGCTGGGAAAAGGAAATTTATCTCTTGATAAGCCTCAGACTGTCAAAGAAATATTAACTTACTTGAAAGAAAACATGGATAAAGCGAAAGAGCTGGGCGTACAGGGCATTTTAAACGATGTCATCGCGGCGGATTTTAACGGTAAGTTAATTGATCTTTCTTTTAAAGTCGCAGAAAACGGAAATTTGAAGTTTTTTAACTCCCAATCGGCAGAGGGTCTGGATACTCTCAGGCACAGCGCCTCCCATATCATGGCTCAGGCGGTATTACGGCTTTATCCTAATTCCAAACTGGGGATCGGTCCTACCATTCAGGACGGTTTTTATTATGATATAGAGACATCATCCCCGATAAACGAACCCGATCTGGCCAGGATTGAAGAGGAAATGAATAAGATCGTTGAAGAAAACTTTGAGTTTTCACGGGAAGATATGGACAGTAAAAAAGCTTCCGGGTATTTTAAAAGCGTTAAACAGTCATATAAAGTCGAGTTGATAAAAGACATAGCGAGCGACAAGGTCAGTTTGTACAAACAGGGCGAGTTTACAGACCTCTGCCGCGGTCCTCATATTCCATCAACAAAGTACTTAAAGGCATTCAAGCTTCTTTCCGTTTCCGGCGCTTACTGGAGAGGAAGCGAAAAGAACGCGATGCTGACACGTATTTACGGGACAGCCTTTCCTGACAGGAAAGAGCTCCAGCAGCACATAGCCATGCTGGAAGAGGCGAAAAAGAGGGACCATAGAAAATTAGGCAGGGAACTGGATCTGTTTTCAATAGACGATCAAATTGGAGGCGGTCTGGTTCTATGGCACCCGAAAGGCGGCAGGATACGCTACGAACTCGAACAGTTCTGGCGGGAAGAACATTACCGGAACGGCTATGAGCTTGTTTTTACTCCGCATATCGGCCGGGGGCAGCTCTGGGAAACCAGCGGTCACCTCGGTTTTTACAATGAAAATATGTACTCCCCGATGGATATTGACGGGCAGCCATTTTATGTAAAGCCGATGAACTGTCCGTTTCATATTGCAATTTATAAAACAAAAGCGCATTCTTACCGCGATCTTCCCTATCGCTGGGCGGAACTCGGCACGGTTTACCGTTATGAAAGAAGCGGCGTCCTCCATGGATTGATGAGGGTCCGCGGGTTCACACAGGACGATGCACATATCTTCTGCACTCCGGAACAGATGCCGGAAGAAATCGACCGCACTTTGAGTTTCTGTCTCAAAATGATCCGTTCTTTCGGTTTCAACGATTTTAAGTTATATCTTGCCACCCGTCCGAATGATGCAGTCGGCGATCCGGAAAGGTGGGACGCGGCGATCAAATCCCTGAAAGAGGCCATTGAAAGGACCGGTCTGCCAAGCGAACTGGATGAGGGCGGCGGTGCGTTCTACGGCCCCAAGATCGATCTTAAGATTAAAGATGCTCTTGGACGCGAATGGCAATGTTCCACCATTCAGTTCGATTTTAACGAGCCCGAACGCTTTAAAATGACCTACACAGGAAGCGATGGAGCCGACCACCAGCCGTATATGATCCACAGGGCGCTTTTCGGTTCAATCGAACGTTTTTTTGGAGTGCTTATCGAGCACTACGCCGGTAAATTCCCGCTCTGGCTGTCGCCGGTTCAGGTCACATTATTGCCTGTATCCGACAAATTCAATGAGTACGCGAAAAAAATCGAGCAGACTCTGATTGACAACAAAATACGCGTCGAATCGGATTTGACCCCGGAAAAGCTGGGGTATAAGATCAGAAAAGCACAGATGCTGAAGATCCCCTATATGCTGATCGTGGGTGAGAAAGAGGCTGAAACAAAAACAATATCATTACGGCACAGGGATAAAGGTGATCTGGGGACATCTACCCTCGAAGAATTTTTAAAGAATATACTTGAAGAAAATATAAAGAGAGTGTAAAATAATACAGCATAAGGTTTTTATAAACTGAGGAGGTTTTTTATCGCTAGCAAAAATGACAGCCTGCTGATTAATGACCAGATAAAGGCAAAGGAAGTCAGGGTTATTGACGAAAGCGGGGGTCAATTGGGCGTTCTTTCGCTTGAAGATGCTATAAAGAAGGCACAGGAATTGGATGTGGATCTGGTGGAGGTTTCACCGGAAGCCAAACCTCCTGTCTGCAGGCTGATAAATTATGGGAAGTTCCTTTATCAGAAGGAAAAGAAGGCGAAGGAAGCTAGAAAAAAACAGAAGGTAATTGAAATAAAAGAGATGAAATTCCGCCCTAAAATCGATATTCATGATTTTGAATATAGAATTAAGCAGATAAAAGGCTTTTTAGAAGCCGGGGACAAAGTAAAAATAACCATCCGGTTCAGAGGCAGGGAGCTGATCCATGCGCAGCTTGGCTTTGACCTGGTTAACAGGATTGTTGAAGAATTGAAGGAACTGGGTACTCCTGATAAAAATCCCAAAATGGAAGGCAGGAATATCGTTGTCGTCATTTCAGCCAATCATAAGAAATAATAAGCAGATATTTATTAAATAATGCTTCTTATATAAATTTGTGGAGGAAATTATGCCTAAAATTAAGACAAATAAATCGGCTGCTAAAAGATTTTATAAAAGCGGCACCGGGAAGCTATTGAGAAATAAAGGTTATAAACGGCATTTGCTTTCCCATAAAAGCCGGAAGACAAAAAGAAACCTGAAAAAGAAATCTGTTCTTTTTTCGGGTGATGTTTCAAGAGTAAAAAGACTGATACCATACGCATAAAAAGCGACGTTATTGAAGATTTAAGAGGAATGTTTGGAGGTTATTCATGCGGACGAGATATACGGTTGCGAGCAGAAAAAGAAGGAAAAAGGTTTTAGAAAGAGCTAAAGGATTTCATGGCGCGAGAAAACTCCGGATTAAGGCGGCCAGAGAAGCCGTTATGCACGCCATGCAGTATCAATATAGAGACAGGAGAAAGAGAAAGAGAGATTACCGTACTCTCTGGATCAGCAGGATCAACGCGTTTGTGAGAAGCCATGACATGACTTACAGCAAATTTATTGAAGGTTTATCAAAAGCGAAAATCGTTGTGAATAGAAAGTTCCTGTCCAATCTTGCCGTGGAAGACGCTGCGGCTTTTGAGAAATATATTGAGATAGCAAAAGAGAATGTCGGAAAAAAAATATAAATTAAGTATTATTCTCATTCTTTTTTTTTTGATCTGGTTTCTGCAAATCCATGCTTAAGACTTGTTAATCCTAATTATTCTTTAAAAGGCGGCGCTGTCAGCTTTTCCCTGGATTATGAGAATATCGGTTTGCAGGGCACATTTTTAAATATCTATGAAGCCAGCCTGGATTACGGCGTGAGCGAAAATGTTCTTATCAATATCAGCTTTCCTTATTTAACACTGGCCGATGTAGATGACGGCGGAGCTTTTGGGGATTTTTCCACATCCATTAAAGTTTTGTTGGCGGAACAGTCTGATGCCATAATGTGGCGTACCTTTGCGTCTTTCTATTTCCGTTTCCCGACGGGCATCAGTCCTCAGGATTCTTACAGGAAAATAGGAGAGAAGACTGTCAGTTATTACCCATTCGCCTCAGGGAATTATTGTTTTTCCCCATCACTTCTCATGAGCCTGATTATTGATGAATTCGCAATTAATCTGACCGTATTTTATCAGGCGGAAAACAGCGCGTCGGAAGGCTTTTTTTCTTTCAGAACAGATAATGACCGGTTTGATTTTCAATTATCCGCCGATTATCCTTTTAAAATAGACTTTTCAGGCATAGATCCCATCTCCATCCGCCCGGCCGTTTACCTGGACTATAAATATAATATATCCAGTCTGCCGATAATACCAGACAGCTGGTATCTGACTCTGGAAAACAATATTAAAATCGGGGAATATTGGAAAATCAGGTTTTATTATACTATTCCAATAACAGATAATGGGATTTATAAATACAGCCTCTGTTTCCAGGTTGGCAGATATTTTTAATAAAAACCCTTTTATTTTGTTATTTATAATGTATAATGTATTGGGAGATGTTAATGCCCTTTAATGAATTAAGTGAAATTGATATCATTAAAAAAATGAAAGAATTAATGAAAAGCGGCGATTTATACAAAGATGTAACCAGACAGTACTTTCAGGAACTCTATAACCGTTATTATTTTCAGTGCTATAATATATCCCGCTATTACGGTTTGAACCGTAATGACGCTGAGGATGCCGTTCAGGATGCTTTTGTTAAATTATATAGAAATATAACATCATTTGATGAAAACAGGGTTTTCAAACCCTGGCTTTTTAAATTAGTGCTGAACTGCGTTAAAGATAGATATAAAGATCTAGTTAAACACACATACACAGAGATAGAAAAAGCAGAGAATTTTAAAAGTGAAGAACAGGAAAATATTTTTGAAGAATTTCAGATGAGAGATGTTTTTCACAGTATTATTATTAGGCTCCCAGAGAAGTTGAAATCAGTGATTGTTCTCAGAAACTACAGCGGGATGGAACTTGAAGCCATTGCGAAGATGCTTAACCTGACTGTCAGGCAGCTGCATAATCGCCTCGCGAGAGCCTATACTCTTATTAAAGAGGGGTTGGAGAATGATAAGTGAAGAGATGGAACAAGCTTTAAAACAAAATGCTTTTAAAGATGGAAAAGCGGATTTTGATGCGCTCTGGCTGAAGATCGAAAAAGGAAATTATAAGAAGGAGGCTCATATGGCCGATAAAAAAGGCGGCTTTAAGATCTTTGTGTGGATTCTGAGCTTTATGATTGTGGCGGCGATCGGTTGGTTCGGATTAACAAAGATGTCTTTAATTAAAAAAAATGAAAAAATAGAAAAGGGCGAAGCCATTGTGGTAACGCTTTTAGTTGGCAATGTTCAGGTAAAGAAAATGGGTTCCACAGACTGGAGATTAGTCAATGTGGAAGATGATCTGCAGATGGGCGACGCTATTAAAACTGCTTCGGATTCCTATTGTGAACTCCAGATGGTCAACAGGGGTATATTCCGGATTGAGGCTTCTTCCGAGCTTTTCCTGTCCACCCTTGTTAATACTGACGATAAGGTAAATTCACGCATGAAATTAACCAAGGGGACCATTGCTCTAAAACCCAGCAAACTCAAACAGGGAGAAAATTTTGAAGTCGAGACTTCGACAGCCGTTGCCGCGGTCAGGGGTACAAAATTCATCGTAAATGTTGACGATCAGGGTAATACCAGGATCGCAGTAAATGAAGGAAAAGTGGCTGTCAAACCTGTTATCAGGTCTATCAATTCGGCGCAGGAGAAAGGAATTGTCAATGAAAAGGCTTCGGAAATACTGGACAAAGAGATTGTAAGATCTGTTGATGTCAGGCCGGGAGAGGAAGTGAATCTTAATACTAAGAAGATTGAAGCGCTTGACAAATCCATTGAAAAAGTGATTGATCAGGTTGCACAGAAGGAAGAAGGCAAAGTAATTACTGAAGATACTCTTGCCAAGGTTACTGTAGAACATCAGAAACAAGGCAGAAAAACAGTTGAAAAATCGGTCACCGGGACGGAATCTATAGTGGCTAAAGTACAGCAGGATATCAGGCCCGAAATGTTTGCCAGGAATATTCCGCTCAAAAAAGAAGATACGATTATGTCAACTGTTGTACAAAAGCAGGTGATTTCAGAGGAATCAAAAAACAAGATGGACGAGTTGAACGAGAATAAAATTATCAATAAAGTCGCTGATATGGTTAAGGTGCGCTTTGAAACAACTCCTGCTGGTGCTGATGTTTATGTGGATAATGTAAAAGTCGGCGTAACACCGGCGGAAATTATCATAGAGAAAGGCAAGAGGGCTTATGTAAAGCTTTCAAAAGAAGGATTTACTGATGTTTCAAAAGATCTTCCTGTTGACGGCGATTTTACTTTTAACATGGCATTAATCCCGTCAGGGCAGGAGACGGCGCTTGCCGATACAAATGCGGCAGCCACGAATCTGACTGAAAATATTGAGGCTAAAAAACTGCCCGGCCAGCTTGAATGGGAAAAACCGATTCCTTTAAAGATTGAAACAGCGTATAAAGAACCGGTTGATCCGGTATTGTACAAAGGGAAGATATTTGTCACGAAAGGCAACAGGCTGTTTGTTATTTCAACTGAAGGCAAGCTGTTAAAGTCAGTGGCGGTTGTTGAAGACGGCTATAAGGTGACAAAGCCTTCCGTCAGCGACGGGATTGTTTATGTCGGTTCAGATAATGGCGGCATATTCGCCTATTCCGTTTCCGGTGAATTATTATGGAAAAAGGATGCCGGAAGTGAAAAGTACGGGGCTGCTCCCGCGGCGGGATATGGTATAGTGGCTATTCCGTCTATTGACAAAGGAATTATGATTTATGATAAAACCGGTGCGTTAGTCGCTCAAATAGAATCTGACTCTATCTATTCCGCGCCTCTTTTATTGAATAAAGGAAAAACTCTTGTTTATGCTACAGAAAGCGGAAATATTGTATCTTATGATATTGAAAACAAAACACAGAACTGGAGCAAAAGCTATAATGAAAGATTCCTTTATCCGCTTGTCGGCGATGAGGCTGTTATAGCGCTTGCCAGAAGCAGCGGAAAAGTTATTGCTGTGAAACCGTCTGACGGTTCCCTCTTATGGAGCGCCGCTTTTACCGAAATACAGAAGACAAAGATCAATCCTCAGTATGTGCAGGGTAAAGTGATCCTGGCGAATAACGCCGAAAAGTCGGTTGTGATAGTACTGAATGTTATGACCGGCAAGGTCCTTTCTAAAACAACATTTGATAATGAGACAATCACAATGCCGTATCTTGTGGACAAAGAAGTCTATTTCGGTACGGAATCCGGAAAAGTATATTCATATGATGTACTTCAGAAAAAGAATGAATGGACATATAAATCATCCGGAAGCTCAATATCTCTTGTTGTGGCTGACAAGGATGGAATATACGCGCTTTCACCCAACACTATGTACAGACTTGTAAAATAAACAAAAGATAAAAATCTTAACCCTGCCTCTTTGAATAAAAGGGGCGGGGTTTTTTATTGAAAACCCGGATTTAAAAACCCCGGAGCATAATGATATTCTGAAGCTTTTTTTGAAAAGAAAAATATTTCTCTTTTCAGGGATTTTATAGTATATTAAATATTAAGGTGTTTCATTCATATCAATTATTTCCCTGTCCGAGATGAAAAGGGAAATTATCTGGGGACGCTGGAAGAGAAGCGGGATATAACAAATATCCGGAAACTGGAAGGTGATAAACGACTGCTGGTTGAATAATTATTATTAATCAAGTTATTCAGATCAGAAAATGGTTCTTCTAAATAAACTGAAAAGGAGTCGATGATATGCCTGTAAAAAAAATAGCCTTTTTTGACGCGAAACCCTATGACTCCGATTCGTTTGATAAAATGAATGAAAGGTTCGGTTTTGAATTGAAGTATTTTAAAGGGCATCTGACTGAAGATACTGTGCCGATCGCCAAAGGATACGATGCGGTATGCCTTTTTGTGAATGACCAGGTGACAAAGCAAATCATTCAGGCTTTGAAAAATAACGGCGTCAAACTCATTGCGTTAAGAAGCGCCGGATATAATAATGTGGATCTGAAAGCCGCTTTCGGCAACCTCCATGTCGTCCGTGTACCGGCTTATTCGCCGTATGCCGTAGCCGAGCATGCCGTCGCGCTGATGCTGGCTTTGAACCGGAAAACTCATAAAGCCTATTACAGGGGCCTGGACAAAAATTTTACAATCGCAGGACTGTTAGGCTTTGATATGTTCAGAAAGACCGCGGGTATTATAGGCACCGGCCAGATAGGAAAAGTGCTGATCCATATCCTGAAAGGGTTCGGAATGAAGATTCTCGCGTATGACACTTTCCCGAATAAGGAATTCGCAAAAACGGAAGATTTTGAATATACAGACCTTGAAACCATCTACAGGGAATCCGATATCATATCGCTGCACTGCCCGCTGACCCCGGAGACCCAGTATCTGATCAATGAGGAAAGCATCTCGAAGATGAAGGACGGCGTGATGATCATCAATACCAGCAGGGGAAAGCTGATCAAGACAAAAGCCCTGATTGCCGGACTGAAGAAAAAGAAGATCGGCTTTGCCGGGCTGGATGTCTATGAGGAGGAAAGCGAATACTTTTTTGAGGATAAATCCGCCGATGTGCTGGATGATGATGTGCTGGCGAGGCTTTTGACCTTTAATAACGTTCTTGTCACGGCGCATCAGGCTTTCTTTACACAGGAAGCGTTGAATAACATCGCCGAAACAACTCTTCAGAATATTCAGGATTATTTCGGAGGCAAGCCTTTAAAAAATGAGATATGCTATAAATGCGGTCAGGAAACCGCGAATTGCAGTAAGAACAAAACAGGGAGATGTTTTTAAAAGTCGGCAGCCGATAGAACATTTTATTAATTATTATTTGCTGATTAAAACAGGAGGTATTTATGGAAAATATGGATACAAACCAGCCTGTTATATTGAAGGATGATATAACCTATTCTCCGGATTCGATTGTCAGTAAAACGCTCCTGGAAAATGATGGCGGGACAATCACTTTATTCGCCTTTGATCAGGGGCAGAATCTGAGCGAGCACACAGCCCCGTTCGATGCGGAAGTCATTGTCCTTGAAGGAAAGGCGGATGTGTTTATTGCGGGTAAAATCAATGTGGTGCCCGAAGGCGGAATGATACTGATGCCGGCGGATATTCCTCATGCTGTAAAGGCTTCTGAGAAATTCAAGATGCTGTTGATTATGATCCAGAAATGAAAGGCTGATTAAATAAATGTAAATATATGCCGGGGGCGGGACTCGAACCCGCACAGGCGTTAAATCCCGAGGGATTTTAAGTCCCTTGTGTCTACCAATTCCACCACCTCGGCACACATATATAAAAACGAGGGGATGGTCGGAATTGAACCGACGAATAGCGGTTTTGCAGACCGCCGCCTTAGCCACTTGGCTACATCCCCGTAACGGGACATAATTATAATCAAATTCATATCACCTGTCAATTTTATTCAATATCAAGCCCGCTATTGACTAATGTCGAACTGTTTTTTATACTAAACTTGAGTCTTCTAATGAAGCGTCAGGGGCGTTTTTAAATTTTAAAAAAAAGAGAGTAGTTTGTTTAATGGCTGGGAATAAAACAAAACGGAAAACTCTTGCTTTTCAGATTACATTTCTGGGCGATACTTACGCGAATATGCTCTGGCCGGGCGTGGCCGATGTGGCCAGGGAAAAAGATTACAATCTCATTATTTTCACCGGCGGTTCTTATAATTCTCCCCAGGGATATAATTATCAGCAGAATGTGATCTATGAATTTGTCAATAAAAATAATGTCGATGCCTTTGTCATGACAACAGGGACGCTGTTAAGTTATGTTAAAATGGAAGAATTTAATAATTATTATAACAAATTTTTGAAATTACCCGTTGTCAGCATCAATGTAAAGCTGGAGGGAATCCCCAGTATCTTGATAGACAATAAATTCGGGATGAAAGAAACGGTCAACCACCTGATTAAGGTTCATGGCCTGAACAAAATCGCTTTTATCCGGGGCCCCGAAAATAATCCCGAGGCTCAAGTGCGTTATAGCGCCTATCTGGAAGCATTATCTGAGAATGGAATAAAAACTGATCCTCAGCTTATTGTTCAGGGTAATTTTTTGTCTCCCTCCGGTTATGAGGCTGTGGAGACATTAGTTAATAAAAGGAAATGCCTGTTTGACGCGATTGTTTCTTCAAACGATGAAATGGCTTTAAGCGCAATCGAGGCGCTAACGCAGAGGGGCATCAAAATCCCGGATGATGTTGTCGTGACAGGCTTTGATGACGCTGAAATGGCGCAGTTCAGCTCGCCGCCGCTGACCACAATCAGGCAGCCTATTTATCAACAGGCCAGATTGGCCGCCGAGACGGTTATCGCGATGCTGGAAGGGAAAAAAGTGCCGGAAGAAATAATATTACCGACAAAACTGATTGTCCGCTCATCCTGCGGCTGTTTTTCCGAGTCTGTCAGCATGGTAAAAAGCAGGTTTCAAAAGATAAAGCAAATCAGTTATTTTAATAAAAATAATATAATCAATGACTGCAAGGAAAAATCGGCTTTAGAAATCGGCCGGTTGTTGCAAGAATATCCTGCCGAAATTAATAGAATAATAAATACTTTAAACGGTTTGTTTGATGTTTTTCAAGAAAGCGATATTAATAAAGAAAATTCGGAAACCTTCCTGAAGCTCTTTAATAATATTTTGAAAGATGAATTGAAAGCGAAAAGGGATATAAAGATGTGGCAGGATATCCTGACTATTTTTTTTAATCAGATGCATTCGGTATATAACAATTTTGCAAAAAGCCTGCTGCTGACGCCGCTTTCCCATAAAGCAAGAATTATTCTTTCGGAAATGATTGAACTGACGCAGGCGCGCAAGCGGCTGGACCTCTATTTAAGCCATCTGCTCTTCAGGGACTTCCAGCAGGGCCTGGCGGCTTCTCTTGACCTGGAAGATATGACCAAGAGCTTGGCGCTGGAGCTTCCGAAGATCGGAATAAAAAGCTGTTATTTATCGCTATTCGGCAAGGAATTAAAACACCTGAAGAACGAGCCATGGCTGATCCCTGAAAACTCAACATTGATAATGGCTTATAATGAAACCGGTAATATCAGAATCACTTCAAAAACAAGAATTAAATACTCATCTAAACATCTGGTACCGCCTGAATATTTACCGTCTCAAGCCAGATATACAATGATCGCTTCCTCCATCTATTTCAGGGAGGTCCAGCTGGGAATTATTCTTTATGAACTTGGAACAAGGGATAAAAGCGTCTATGAAACCCTGGGGATTCAGATCGGCGCCGCCTTAAAAAGCGCCCTTCTTTTTACTGAGCGCCAGTCGGTACAGAAGAAGCTTGTCCGCGTTTTGAATGAGCTGGAAAAGTCCAATGAAAAATTAAAAACGCTTTCAGAAAAAGACGAGCTGACCGGCCTGTATAACAGGAGGGGATTTCTGCATCTCGTGGAGCAGAATATGAACCTTGTCAGGCGGATGAAAAAACAGGGAATGCTTTTATTTATCGACATTGATGGTTTGAAAATAATTAATGACACATACGGGCATAAAGAAGGAGACAGAGCTATTAAAGAGACAGGCCGTATTCTGGGGAAATCTTTCAGGGCGATGGATATTATCGGACGCATCGGCGGGGATGAATTTGTCATCTTTGTTATGGACGCGGACAAAAAGAGTTATGAATTGATAAAAGAAAGGCTTTACCGCGCGGCTGAGGAATTCAATTCGAAATCGCGGAAGCCTTATATGGTTTCTTTCAGCATTGGAACTGTCCCGTTTTCTCATTCCCATATGAGCTCAATGGAAAACCTGATATCCGAAGCGGACAAAAATTTATACAGAAATAAAAGATTGAAAAAACGCGCGAAATCTTAAAACAGCAATTCTAAAGATCCGGCCAGGCTTTTTTCACTGGCTTGAACTCTATATGCTTTTGTTCTCTCATCGTCAGAAAAATTAAATAATAGTAATGAACCTTCTGAAATATTGAATTTAATGAGGAATGAAACTTCATTGCCGATACCGTAATAGGACTTTATCTGTGTTATTCCTGCCGGTATTTCTTCTTCAATGGCAAAAAGAGCGGAATTATAGCTGTAAGAGCGGTAGCTGTTCCATAAAAAAACAAAACTGAAATTCCTGACCGGGATGATTTCAAACCGGATAGTACCCATATTGCCCATTTCCTCATCCGTAAAATCGAGCAGGTTCTGCCATTTCAGGTTCAGCCGGATTTTGTCATGAAAAAGCGAGAACTTATTATTAAAATAAGAACGCAGATTATCACCTTCCGAAAGTATTGAATATCTGGATTTAAGTTCTGTCTCCAGAGAGTTAACGAACTCATTCTGAAAATTAAACATGGATTTGAGCTTTATTTCATGTTTTTGATTAAGAGGAGAATTGGTGATTTTACTATAAAAGTCAGAATAAAACTGGACGGTAATAACGGGGAATTTATAATTACAACCGGCGAATATTCCTTTCACATCAGCGTCATCATGAAGCACAATACCGCGGTACGGCGCGGAATAATTGGCTTCCAGGTAATAGCCCAGGATTGAGGCTGTGAACCGGTCTATTTTTAAAATAGTTCCCTGCTCGGCAGCCGTTCCGCCGTAGGACGCGTATTCACCGAAAAGATTGACCGTGTCGAAAAGGTATGAATCGTAGTAAACACTTCCGCCGTTCATATGAGCGACAGAGTCCGCTCCCTGATGTGAAATATAAGCGCCGCCCAGCATGGTATCAAAAAGAGGGATCTTTGACTCCGCGGAAAAGCCGTAATCGACCTGGTTTGTTTTTTCCATGGATGGCCCTGTTTCAAAATAAGAATAAAATCCGGCTATTTTCGGTTCGGGATAGAAACCGGCTATATTGAATTGAGATAAAGAAACAGAGGCGGCGGCGCCGTTCAGGAAATCCCAGACATTATCGTAATTGGAATCATAACCGAAACTGAGACTCGGATAGAGGCCGCGGTTCAATTTTTTGACAGGGGCCTTATCGATATCCGATGGGGAAACAGCATAGCGCTTTCCCATAAGAAGTCCCTGGCCGGCGCTGAATTGATACTGGCCGGCTATGATGGAAAAATCAGGGCTTTCCCAGAGCGCGCTGAGCCGGATGTTGGAAATGGAGCTGTCCCAATGCGAGAATTCGGTAATATTCGTATAGGTTTTTATACTGCAGTAAATTTTCAGCCGGCTTGCCGTCAGTATCAGGCGGTAAAAGTATTCATCTGCTTCTGAATTTTCATTCGTTATTTTATTCGATATTTCCATTGATGATGTATTGAGAATCCCGGCCTTGAGCGATAATGTCAGCCCTTTTTCAACAGGCGGTTTGATCGTAATAAAGGGCGATAAAATAAGAAGATCATCAGGAGTCAACCCGGCATTCGTCAGGTCAAAGAGTTCATTAATGGGCTTTTCATTTCTATATTCAATAATAGCGGCGGCTTTCTTTTCATCCATAGCGGGCAGGGATGCCATATCCTTTTGTCCGGCGGCATTCAGATTGACGGGAAAGATCAGGAAATCGGAATAATAGTCGATATTTTCGAGCCTGTCGCCTTCCAGACCTTCCAGGATTTCTTCGATGGATTTCCGCCGGCTTTCAATATAAAAATAGCTTTTAAGAGATTCAATAATATCCGGTTCGACCGGAATAAGAAGAAGCTCGTCAAAATTCTCAATCTCGCCATGGATTTTACGGTATTTGATGATATCGATAGCTTTTTTTTCATCGATATTCATTATTTTAAAGAAATGCAGCATGGTATTTTCAGGAACAGCGTTCAAGTCCCTTTTTTCTTCAGTTAATTTCAAGAAAAAAGCCTGATCTTCAGGATTCATATTGGATAACGCGCTTTCCTGCAAAGTCCGGGAATAGAGTAAGCCGGTCCATAATAATAATAAAACGAAAAGTGTTAAAATTTTTAAATTATTCATGGTGAAAATAAAAAAGATGCCTCGTTTTTTATTTTTTAAGAATTCTTTTTTATAGCCACTGTCTGCATGGCCCCGCCCAGGTATTCCTGAAAGCGGCGGCGTATCTCCTCCGCCTTCTCTTTAACGACCATTTTATGCCCGGACTGGAAAACAACAATTGTGTCGGGCGTTTCCTCGACATATTCGACAAGGAAGAGGTTGATGGAGATTTTTGTGTCGTTCAGACGCGTTAATTCGACCAATGACGGCCTCCTTTTTTGTGCTGACTCAAATAATACAGTAACAAGGTATACATAAGGAAATCTGTCAACTTATAGCCCGTCATTGCGAGGAGAAAAATATCTACCTTGCCGGGAGCTTCAGCCCGAAGCAATCTGTCTGCATAAAAAGAACACTTCATGTGCAGACAGATTGCTTCGCTTTCCAATCAGCGGCTATGGAGAAGACTGGGCGCTCGCAATGACGCCTTTGTTTTTAATAAAAAAATCCTGCCTGTATATTACAGGCAGGATTAATTATAAAATAGTTTTCTTATTTAGCCAATTATCTCTTCAGGTTCAAAATTTCCTGGAGCATGTTGTCTGTCGTTGTCACAACGCGGGAATTGGCCTGGAAACCTCTTTCAGTGACGATCATATCCGTAAATGTTTCGGAAAGGTCGACGTTGCTCATTTCCAGCGCGCCGGCGTAGATTTTTCCCCGGCCCTGCGTCCCGGCCGTGCCCATATTCGGCATACCGGAGTTGTTGGATTCGCTGTAAAGGCTTTCGCCCTCTTTTGTCAGGCCCGCCGGGTTGGTGAATGCGGAAATGGCGATCTGTCCGATGACCCGCCGTTCGCTGTTGGAATAGGAACCGGTGATCGTTCCTGAATCGTCGATCTTGAATGATTCAAGATAGGACATTTCATAGCCGTCCTGGTAGTAGGCGCGGGTTGTTGTCGCGGAACTGAACTGCGTGATGGAATCCTGCACCTTGCCTACTGAGCCGACATCCATATTAAAATTTCTGGTCTGGCCGTCGGGAAGCGTATATGAAACGGTGGCAGTAAGCGCGCCCTGTGCGACGGTCTGGGGAGTGGCCCCTGCTCCTTCCTGGATGGAGGCGATCGTGCCGTTCGTGTTGAAATTGATCAGCATGGAGTTGTTTGTATCGGTTTTGACCGTACCGACGTTGACTTTGATATTATTATCAGGAATGCCGTCGATGGTGGCCACAGCGCGCCACTGGTTCAGCCCGACCTTCTGGAAATTCATGACCATCCTTCTTTTCAACCCATACGGATCGACCACGTCGATGGATGTCGAATGCGTGTTCTTGATGATATCATCCGGGGTGGCATTGGGCGCCAGTACGGGGGTTTTTATATCAAGGTTGCTTTTCAGGCGGACAACAGATGTTTCCCTGGCCTCGAGCTTTTCCATCAGAGGGATGCGCATATCTTCGATGGGGGCCGCCGTATTGACGAAACGGTCTCCGTTCTGGAGCGTGACGGCATTCCATCCCTGGACTTTCAGTCCGTTGGGATTGACAAGCATGCCGTCGCGGTCGATGATAAAGTTTCCTGATCGCGTATAGAAAGTCCTGTCCCCCAGCTTCGTGGTAAAGAAGCCTTCCCCGGTTATGGCCAGGTCGGTGTTCTTGCCGGTTGTCTGGATGCTGCCCTGGTTCATCAGAGTGTCGATGCTGGCGACGGTCATGCCCAGGCCGATCTGCCTCGGGTTCAAGCCGCCCCTTTCATCAGAGGGCTTCGCCGCTCCGGTGAGGGTCTGCGACAGTATATCCTGAAAAGTCACTCTGCCTTTTTTGAAGCCGGTTGTATTGACGTTCGCGACATTGTTGCCGATGACGTCCATCCTGACCTGGTGGTTCTGAAGGCCGGATACGGCTGAATAAAGTGATCTCATCATAGGCTTATCTCCTTTCTTCTTATTCTATATATGGGATTATTTCTGTACAGTGTCAGGGGTCTCTGTTTTTTGAACATCCTTGACTTCCTCTATCTGGGCAAGAGGGACTTCCATGCCGTTGATGTTCATGAATGTATCGCCGTTTTTGACTTTAATGCTGTCCACAACGCCGCTGTTGTATTTTCCGTTATCGTCAACCCAGGAGATCACCTTGCCGACGAGAGAGACAGCTTTGGTAAATGTGAATTCCCTGCTGAGTGTTTTAATGTTTTCAGTCAGATCGTTCATCTGCTTGAGAGAGGTGAACTGGGCCATCTGGCCGATGAATTCCTTGTCATCCAGAGGCTTTGTCGGGTCCTGTGTCTTGAGCTGGGTGATGAGGAGCTTCATAAAGTCGGCCTGGTCCAGAGTGTTCTTGCTTGTGATCTTCTGGTCCGCTTTCAGCTTGGTATTGAAATCGTCCACTCTATAATTAAGGACGTTGATTTCCTGCGGGCTCATCTGAGTATTGATTTCCATAAGGGCCTCCTTTAATATTTCTCTTTATGCGAGAAAGTTGATGCTCGATTCAAATAATGAATGCGGGGAATATTTAATTTCTTCCAGTCTTTCTTCCGCTGTTTTTCCCGGATAAGCCTGCACGGCTTCTGTTGAAGCCTGGCCGGAATTGTCCTGCTCCTGCTGGGACAGGCTTACGTCCATGCCGCCGATATTGATGCCGGCCTGCTGGAGCGCGCGCTGAAGATCGCCCATGTTCTGGTCAAAGAGCATTTTCGCTTCCGGAGTCGACACGACTATCTTTCCCAGGAGCAGTCCGTCCTCAAGCGAGAACTTCATGCTCATTCTTCCCAGTTCCGGCGGAATGAGGTTCATCCTCAGTTCGCTTTTCCCGTCCTTCAGCGTGACAAGCGCCCTGCCGGTGATGTTCTGCATCAGGGCTTCCAGGGTCGCCTTGCTGACAGGGGAAGCATAGGAAACGGTCTGACGCAGTATGGCGGACTGTATATCCATTTTATTCAAATTGACCGCTGTATTTTCTTTTGTGATTATTTTATCCGTATTTTCTTTATCAAGGACTTTGATAATGGAAGCGTCCCCGGTTTTATTTTCCTTTATTTCATTCTTGAATAAACTGAAGGAAGGATTGTCGCCGGAATTATTTTTATTTTCTTTATTATTCATTTTAGCCGGGCCGGCCTCTTCCGGTTTTGTTCTTTTATCAATGACAACGACTTTATCCGGGGTATTTTTATTTTCGTCTTCCGTATTCTTCATCATCCCGGATTGAAGCGCCGTTTCTTCAGTTTTTACGGAAGATGTATTATTCAGTCCCATTTTACCGCTGATGTCCTGAAGCTGGTTTTTCAGGAGGTCCAGCGAATTGGCGCTGCCGCCGAAATTCTGCTTGTCCAGCATTGCGCCGAGCTGTTCGAGTATCTGCGCCATATAGGAAAGAACGCTGACGGTGGAATCTCCCATTTCGATATTCCACTGCGCCGGTTTTTCCTGGACGCCCGCCAGGATCTTTTTAATTTCTTTGACTATTGCTTTTACGGTCTCTATTTCTTTATTATTTTTGCCTTCATGGCTTTCCGATAATTTGTCCAGCTTTTTCTCAATATCGTCCAGTTTGTTCTTCACGTCTTTCCATTCGACAGGTTTTTCCCTTTTATTATCCTTACTATTGTCGGAAATATTCCGGAGAACGTCCCTGAAGGATAATTCCTGTGTTTCTTCGCTTCTGTTCTTCTGAATGTTCTGCCCTTTATTATTTCCCTGTAAACGGAATAGATCAACCGGCTGACGCTCGGGATTGTTCTGGAGACTGTTCAAGAGGGAAAACAAATTTGTTCCTTCCATACCTATCAAACACTCCTTTTTTTACTATCTTGATATGATTTTCGGTAGAATTAAAAAAAGGTTAATAAGAATGAAGAAATAAAAATAAATATTTGATGATTGACATAAGCCGTTAAGATGACCCCGATGTGGCAGGATAACCTGGAATTTGAAGGATAATATTATTGGGGAATTTCACTGGAGGTGGGAAGGGGAACGGGGGTTGGCCACAGAATTTCACGGAAAAACACAGAATTTATAAGATAAAATAAAGGTTTTATTAATATTTTATTTCCGTGAATTTCTGTGTAATTCCGTGGCAGACTTCTTTTTTTTTAAGCATGACAGTTCAATAGGGACTCTATAATTAAGTCCCGCGGCTTTAAAATCAAGAGATTATGCTATTTTGAGTTTAATTTTTTCATGCTCTTAAGATAAGCTGCCACAAAAGCCTTTTTATTTGTTTCATCAAGACCCTGCATAAATTCCCCTGCTTTATTGTTATATTCGGTAAGTTCCAGGGATAATTTGTTCATCTTATCGATTTTGGTCTGGTCTTTTGTATTCTGCGCTTCCTTTGATGCCTTGGCGAATAATTTCACAAAAGCATCATACTCTTTCAGCCACTTTTTTGCCTCTTCCATTGTCACCGGCTTGACGGATGCTGCGGCGCTGGATGTGACAACACTGTTTGTGTTAGAACTGCTGTTTTGTTTTCCGCCGCAGCTCGTAACAAAAAACGATATGATGACTATTAATATGAATTGTAATGTCAATTTCATATTATCCTCCTGTAAACATATTATAGAAAATAAAAATCCATGAATAGTATTTTAGATTGAATAGGTGAATTTAGCAAAAAAATAAGAAGAACGTTTTAGAAAAATAAAGATAGGATCATTTGAATAATAATTGAAATTAACTGCCTTTCTAAATTTAAAATTTCGTGATGATTGATGTTCCGGAAAAAGGGGGAAATGCGGCAAAGGCTGCCGACAAACAACTGCCCTTATTTCAGAAGGGATCTAAAGACATTCTGTCCTTTGTAAAATTTACCGATAGCATATTTCAAAAAATCAGGAATCGAACGTCAAAGCCAGAATAGACGATAAAACGCTGTCAGGCAGATACCTCTTTGAAAAGTATAAAAATTTGTTAAAAAGGCCGGCCACGACGCGGACAGGAAGCCTTTTTTTATTTATGAGCCTGCCGATCATGACAGCGATTTTCTTTGGATCATACCCGTTCAATTCTTCATGTTTCATGTTCTTTATGGACTTTTTCATCCTTTCCGAATAGACCGAGTTCAGGGCGTTTTTGGAAAAGACTCTGTTCTTTGGAAAATCAGTTCTGGTATCGCCCGGCGCCACTGAAGTCACCTGGATATTATAATGCCTGACCTCAAGCTTTAAAGCCTGCGTGTACACATCTATGGCCCCTTTTGAAGCGGAATAAAACGACTGGTATGGCACTGTAAAGAGGCCCGCAATAGACCCGATATTAATGATTTTCCCGCTTCCCTGTGTCCGCATAAAAGGCAGGACTTTTCTGCAGACGCGGCAAAGCCCGAAAAAATTCACATTGAATTGATTGTAAATATCCTCATCACTGCAGTCCTCTATCGCGCCCGCAATGCCGAAACCCGCGTTGTTGACGACAACATCAATCCTGTCCTGCTGTTTAATGATCTGATCGATACAATTATCGACATCCTGTGGTTTGGTAATATCCAGGCAGAGAGTTCTGAACTGATCATTAGTAAAGGATAATTCCGGAGAAATATAAGTCCCATAAACAATATGCCCCAGTCCGGATAAATGCTTTGCCGTCGCGTGGCCTATTCCGGAAGAGGCCCCGGTAACAAGCACAACCTTTGGTTGATTTTTCATTTTGCTTCTCCTGCATAAATATAAACCGGACAATAAATGATTTGAATTTAATATTACTGACAGGTTATATTTAATATGAACCGGATTATTCTACCGTCAGGACAAAAAAAACGCAAAATGTCATAAACAGGAAATCAGGAAAAAGCTGCTATTTCCGTGTATTTCTGTGTATTTCTGTGAACTTCCGTGGCAGACTTCGCGTCACTTCGGTATTGCTCAATACATAGCTTCCAGTCTTCCTGTGAAATTCTATTCTGAGGATCCTGATAAATCCTGTTAATCCCGATTAATTGGGGTCTGATCAATAAAGCATTTGGTAATAATTACTTTTCATACGATATGTCATCAGGCAGTTCGTTCACATCATCGCTTTTGTAGGGAAAATGCTTTTTCAATGTCTTGCCGATCTTTTCGATGCCGAATGCTATGCCGCCGGCGAAATCGTCCTTTTTAAAATATTCCTGCATTTCTTCAGTAATCTTCTTCCAGCTTTTATCGCCCATTTTTTTATGGATGCCGCTGTCGCCCAGGATGGCGAATCTTTTATTTTTAACAGCGAAAAAGACAAGGACGCCATTACGAAGTTTGGTTTTTGTCATGCCGATCCGTTCGAAGACAAGGGCCGTTTCTTTCATGATATCTTCTTTTACGCTTTTAGCGACATGTACACGGAATTCGCCGGAAGTTTCCTTTTCCGCCGCGATGACCGCCTGTTTGATATGCTCTTTCTCGCGGGCCGAGAAAAAGAGAACCGGATTATTCGAGCGCTTTATTTTGATATTTTTACCAGCTTCCACTTGACCCTCCTCCGCCGAAACTTCCGCCCCCGCCGCCGAAGCCGCCTCCGCCTCCCCAGCCGCTGCTGCCACCGCCGAACCCGCCGCGCGAGCGTCCGGATAAAAGAATATAAAATAAAAGCTTTATAATAGCAAAGGTAATACTGAATATGATCAGCCATTCGATAAATGAATAGCGCTGCTGATAATTTCTATGGCTTGAAGCGTATCCGCCGAAGCGGAATATGTCTATGAGAAAGAGAAAAGCGATAAAACCGGCTATGATCAGCGCGATCTGTGTGATCTTCTGCTTATTCAAGCCGTAAAAGCTGGTATTTTCTTCTTCCGCGGGAGGAGCTTCCCCGCCGGATATGACTTTTATGATCGAGTTTACGCCTTCTTTAATACCGCCGGCGTAATCGCCGGTTTTAAAGCGGGGCGCTATGACATTGCGTATGATGGAGGAAGCATCCGCGTCGGGCAGAACATCTTCCAGGCCGTAGCCGACCTCGATCCGCATTTTCCTCTCGGTAATAAAAGCCAGAAGAATGACGCCGTTATCCTTGCCCTTCTGCCCGATCTTCCATTTTTCGGCAAGATGAATGGAAAAATCCTCCAAAGATTCACCCTCAAGCGATGGGAATACCGCCACGGCGATCTGAATACCGGTATTATCCTCAAAAGCCTGAAGTGTTGAATTTATATCAGCTTTACTTTCCTCGCTCATTATCCCCGCCCAGTCGCTCACGCGGCCGAGGGGAGCCGCCGGAATTTTGAGGGAAAACGCCGGCAGGCTTTGTATTAGAATAAATAGTATTAATAAAGAAATGCGTTTTATATATTTCATAAATATCCTTGTCTTAGAATCAAGATAATTGTAAGAAGCTACCCCAAGAGTCCCTTTTCTACTATCAGCAGTGTCTCAAAGAATACCAATAATTCTTTGTGTCCATTCGCGTGGATTAACGGATTGATTGGTCTTCCGCTAAGCCACACGAAGACACGCTAATGAGAATTTATTTTCAAATTATTCAATTTCCTTCGCGTCTATTCGCGTGTATTAGCGGATTATCCGTCCTTATACCGGTTTTAAGCACCGTTACTCAAACTTTACCTTCGGGGCTGTTTTGGCGCCTTCCTCGGCCTGGAAATAGGCTTTTTCCTGGAAGCCTCCCATATTGGCTATAAACATGGCCGGGAAGCTTCTGCGGAACGCGTTATACTGCTGTGCGGCCTCATTATAGCGCATTCTTTCCACAGTGATGCGGTTTTCCGTTCCTTCCAGCTGGGACTGGAGGTCCAGGAAGTTTTCGTTCGCCTTTAAATTGGGATAATTTTCCGTCACGACAAGAAGCCTGGAAAGCGCGCCGGAAAGCTCGCCCTGAGCGGCCTGGTATTTCTTAAAGGCTTCCGGGTTATTAATGATGCTTTGATCGATCTTGATGGACCCGACGCGGCTCCGGGCGTCAACGACGGCCTGGAGGGTTTCACTTTCGTGTTTTGCGTAGCCTTTCACCGTTTCCACAAGGTTCGGGATCAGGTCCGCGCGTCTTTGATAGACGTTTTCCACCTGCGCCCAGGCGGATTTCACGCCTTCGTCCATATTCACAAGCTTATTGTAATTTCCCGGCCCGACGCAGTAAACAAATCCGCCTAGAATTATGATAACGCCGAGAATGATCAGGCCGGTCCTTATGCCTTTACTCATATTATTACTCCTTTTTAAAATCAGACTGCTTTAAATTTACATTAAATAATGTTTAATATCAAGTGAAACGGGTGATTTAGAGTAATTTTTACCCTTTGATAAAGATAGATTGCTTTATAAAAAAATGAAGGCGGTAAAATTCTCTTTAATATTATTCTAAGTCCCTTTAAATGACAAGCATAGTTCAAAAATGAAAAAATAATATTTTTGAATGTAATATTGTATATTATTGCTTGTTTTCAAGAGATTTTAATAAAACATAAAGTCTTACCAGTCTGTTATTAAAAATATATTTGCCTTTTTCATCTCCAGATTTTAACACATTAAGTTTTTTCATTCTTTGCAGGAAATTATTAAATTTTCGTTTTTCCTGCTCAGTTAATTTATCCTCAATATCTGCTTTTTTAAAAGACAAATCAAAACTTTCTTTTCCTAATTTAGATAAAATTGAATGATAATCACCGCTTCTTAAAGCTTTATAAACCTGCTGATCAACGAACTTTCTTCCAATATCTTCCGCGCTTAAAATTATTCCATTTATGACAACTTCTTTATTAATAACAGGTTCTTGAGCAAGCCAGTAGATATTATCACCAATTATATGCATGATTTTAGGAAAACCTGCGGAGTAATGTATTAATTCCGACATACCCGCTTCTTCAATAGTCATATTTGCGGATTGGAAAGATTTTTGATAAAAATCTTTCATTTCCTCTTTTAACATTGGTTTAATTTCAACAATATCAAATATCCTTTCAATCGGCTGGTGATTCAATATCATTTCTCTTCTTCTTTCTTCGACCCCGCTAAGCATTAATAAAAGAGGGAGAGGCTGCCGACTTAATGCGTTTTCATCAACTAAACTTTTAATAAAATGGGCGAATTCCCTATTTTCAGCAATTCCGTTTATTTCATCAAGGATTAAAAAAATTCCTTTGATACCATCTTCTTTTACTCTATTATATAGTTCATTTAAAAAAGGCAGGAATCCTTTTTGAAAATTCAGAGCATCTGTCTTTAATACATCAAAATTAATACTAAAACCGAAAATCTCCTGTTTTCCTATGTATTTAGATAAAAAATTCCTTATTTTTTCCGATGTAGTAGGCTTATATACATCCCTTTGAATAATTTCTATTAAAATTTTCTCGGTTGTTTCAATAACGTTTTTTGCTCCTCCTAAGAGGACATGAATACCTAATAAATTATTTATTTCCTCTGCGAAATAACGCATAAAGCCTGCTAATGAGCTTTTGCCAATGCCATATTCACCTGTTAAAAATATATATTGCGGTTTACCAAGTTCTACCTGTTTAATAGCTCTGGTAATCCGCTGTATTTCATTACTTCTACCAACAAAGTATTCTATTGGAACAGGTTGTCCAGGGTAAAATGGACTCTTACCCTTATTAATTAATTCCATTTAAAACCTCTTATACACTGAATAATTAATAATATTAAATTATTTTAATATGATGTAATTAAACAAGCAATAAAATAAAAGTATTTTTTGTTTTAATATATAATATAAACCATAAAACTTGTTTGATCAAATTGGGATAAATTTATGATTCAGGTTCAGGGAATAAAAAAATCCTACGGCTCGCAGATGCTTCTGGATAATGTCAGCTTTAATATCAACGCCGGCGAGCATATCGGCCTCATCGGCAGGAACGGCCATGGAAAAACGACGCTTCTCCGGATCATAGCCGGCATGGAAGAACCGGATTCGGGCTCCATAACCATACCCCGGAATTACACCATCGGCTTTTTGGAACAGCAGATAAAATTCATGGAATCGAGCGCGCTGGGTGAAGCAAGCCTCGGACTTTCGGAAGAACACAAAGGCAATACCTGGATGGCCGAGAAGATCCTTTCAGGCCTCGGGTTTTCCGCGGAGGACATGGAAAAAAAGCCTGTGCTCTTTTCGGGCGGTTACCAGGTCAGGATACAGCTCGCGAAAGTCCTTGTCGGCGATCCCAACCTCCTGCTTCTGGATGAACCGACGAACTACCTGGATATTGTTTCCATACGCTGGCTGATCCGCTTTCTGCGCGATTTGAAAAAAGAGTTCATTTTAATTACCCATGACCGGAGCTTTATGGACAGCGTGACGACGCACACGATGGGCATCCACAGGAAGAAAATACGCAAGATCGAGGGGCCGACGGAAAAGCTTTATCAGCAGATCATAAAGGAAGAAGAAGTTTATGAAAAGACCCGCGTGAATGACGATAAAAGACGGAAGGAAATAGAGCTCTTTATCACCCGGTTCAGGGCGAAAGCAAGGCTGGGCGGGCTGGTGCAGTCCAGGGTCAAGCTCCTGGAAAAGAAGGAAAAGCTCAATAAACTCGAGAAAATGAAAACGCTGGAATTCTCTTTCAGGGAAGCACCGACCGACGCGAAGTGGGCGGTCGAAGCGAAAAACACATCTTTTTCATATGATGGGAAAAAGCCATATCTTATCAATAATTTTAACCTGATCGTCGGCAAAAATGACAGGATTGGGATTGTAGGCAGGAACGGGGCCGGTAAATCGACATTAATGAAGCTTCTGGCCGGCATCATGACCCCGCTGGAAGGGGCTGTCAAAAACCACCCTCAGATCAGGATGGGTTATTTCGGGCAGACGAATATCGAACAGCTCAATGAGTACAGGACGGTTGAGGAAGAGATCGCCGCTTCCCATCCCGAACACGACCGCCAGGCCGCCCGGGACATCTGCGGGGCGATGCTCTTTGAAGGGGACATGGCGCTCAAAAAAATATCGGTTCTATCAGGCGGCGAGAAAAGCCGGGTCCTTCTCGGCAAGCTTCTGGTTTCACCCACGCACCTTCTATTATTAGATGAGCCGACGAACCACCTCGATATGGAATCATGCGATTCGCTGATTGCCGCGCTGGATTCCTTCAACGGCTCCGTGATCATTGTGACGCATAACGAGATGTACCTGAACGCTCTGACAAACCGCATGGTCATATTTGACCGGGATAAGATCACCCTTTATGAGGGGAATTACCAGGACTTTCTGCATGATATCGGCTGGTCGGGCGAGGATGATGGGAGGAAAAAGGAAGAGATCAATCCGGCCAGTAAAAAGGCGATCCGGAGGGCCCGCGCCGGGATCATACAGGAAAAGTCAAAAGTCCTGCGGCCGATGGAAGAGAAAATCCGGGAAAAGGAAAATGCGATCCATCAGCTGGAAATGGAAATTAAAGATGACAATCAGCTGGTGATTGAAGCTTCCATCAAAGGGGACAGCGCCGGGATCGCTCAGCTTTCAAAAAAAATCAGCGATGCCCAGTCAAAGCTGGACCTGTTCATGAAAGAATGGGAAGACCTGCACACAAAGTATGAAGAGGAAATGAAGAAATTTGAGATTGATTGATGCTGTTAATAAAGTTTAAAATTATTAATTCTGATATTATAATATTTGGAATAAAATGTTACAGGAAGTAAGGAAGCCGGGAAGAAATTAATAGTTAAGGATAAAAGTTGGAAGATTGTCTTATATTAATAATCCAGATTCTTAATTAATATATGAATGCTTGGAAATTTAATTGAGATACTTGTTTTTAGCGACCTTCCCGCCTTCCAGTCTTCCTGTAAAATTAAAGATTTGAAGAGGAGTCCGTATGGCCATTCGATTTTACAACACTCTTACCCGGAAAGTGGAAGAATTTATTCCCCTGAAGAAAGGGCAGGTCAGCCTCTATACCTGCGGCCCGACTATTTACAACACGCCGCACATCGGCAACCTCCGGACATTTGTCTTTGAGGACCTGCTCCACCGCTGGCTGGAGTACAGGGACTACCAGGTCCACCATGTGATGAACCTCACTGATATCGACGACAAGACGATCAAGAACTCCATACAGAGAAAAATGAGCCTGAAGGAATACACGGATATTTACAGAAAGGAATTCTTCGATTCCATTCAGGCTTTGAACTTTAAAACCGCCGAGCATTATCCGGCCGCCACGGAGTATATCCCGGAAATGATCAAACTGGTGGAAGGCCTGCTGGAAAAAGGCTTCGCCTATGACGCGCCGGATGGAGTGTATTATAAGGTCTCCGCTTTTAACGAATATGGAAAGCTCTCGCATATGGATAAATCTTCGCTCAAGGCCGGCGCCAGCGGCAGAATGAGCCGGGATGAGTACACAAAGGACGAGGTGTCCGATTTCGCGCTCTGGAAAAAATGGACGCCGGAAGACGGCGATGTAAAGTGGAGCGCTCCCTTCGGCGAAGGGCGCCCCGGATGGCATATCGAGTGCTCGGCGATGAGCATGAAACTCCTGGGGGAGACACTGGACATCCACTGCGGCGGCGTGGACAATATGTTCCCGCATCATGAGAATGAGATCGCTCAGAGCGAGGCGTTTACGGGAAAGAAGTTTGTCAATTACTGGCTGCATTCCGTCCACCTGATGGTAGACGGTGAGAAAATGGCCAAGTCGAAAGGGAATTTTTATACAATCAGGGACATTTCGGAAAAAGGCTATTCGGCGAGAGTCCTCCGCTACGCTCTGATCACGACGCATTACAGGAAGCCGCTGAACTTTACATTCGACCTGCTGAAACAGGCGGAATCTTCCCTCAAGCGGATTGACGATTTTATTTTTGATCTGAAAAATGTCGCGAAAACCGGAAGTAAAGACGCCGGGCTGTCCGGCGCCCTGAGTAAGGCGGCGGCCGGTTTCGAAGCTTCGCTTGATGACGACCTGAATATATCGGAGGCTATGGCCGCATTGTTTGAACTCATCTCCTATTATTATGATAATAAGGCATCGGCGGTCCGGGAAAATATTCCTGAAATTCTGAGCTTTCTGGAAAAAGCCGACAGCGTGCTCGGTTTCATCAAAACGGAAAGTAAAGATACCCTGTCGCCTGAAGAGGAAAAGCTCCTGCAGGAACGCGCTGACGCCAAGCAGAATAAGGATTACGCCCGCGCCGACGCCGTCCGCGCCCGCCTGCTGGAACTCGGCATTGAGGTCCGCGACACGAAAGACGGCGTTGTATGGAAGAGGATTAATTAAATATATTTAATAAAATTATGACAGGAGAGATCGAATAAAATTTAGTTCAATTGAGCATTGACATTTTGGGTTAATGTCAGTATACTTCATATATAAGGGAAGAGCAGGTTTTCAAACCGGGCCTCCTTGAGAGGCAGTAGAAATAAAGAGCTTTTCTACAGGACTTCCTTCAATTTAAAATGTTATGAATTGGAGCGGTCACAGGTTGTGAAAGTTGTTGTTCCCTTTTCTCATTTTTCACCCCGCCCGGAATGTTTTTTTATTTTGAATCCATCTAAGTGAATTGAAAGGTTTATATGAGAAGTTTATATGGAGTCATATTGTTATCGCTGGGTTTTTTGATAATGAATCAAATGTCTTTCGCGGACAGAATACGCGCTAAATTCGAGCCGCCCGAAGGGAAAAAACTCTTTATAATCGGGCAGGACAACAATACGATAGAGAATTATATCGCATCCAACAGCCATGTTCCGGCGGGCTTTATGCTGTACACTTCAATCCAGAAACTTGAAGGGCTTGATAATGAATCGCCGGACTACGGTTCCGGTATTATGCATGCGGAAGAGCTCATCCGGAAATATCCCAATACAGTTCTCCAGATAGGTCTCTATATGGTAGGCGCGTTAAAGGAAACCTATGAAGGCCGGTATGACGGCAATATCCTGAGGCTGGCGGCATGGCTCAAAAAAATTAAAATCCCTGTTTTTTTACGCATCGGTTATGAATGCGACGGCCCCCATAACCGCTATAATCCCGACGATTATAAAAAGGCGTTCCGGCACATAGTCGATCTGCTCAGGCGGCAGAATGTTTATAATGCCGCTTATGTCTGGCATGTACATTCTCATAAGGCAAAACCGGGGCTGAACGCCTGGTATCCGGGCGATGATTATGTGGACTGGGTCGGCGTCAGTTATTTTGATCAGCCGCAGAGCGTCATTGCCGCATCGGTTCAATTCGCCAATGATCATAAAAAGCCGGTCATGGTGGCTGAAGGGACGCCGAAAGGAGTGGGCAGCGGCCGCGGCCGTTATTCCTGGGAAGCCTGGTACGGCGATTTCTTTAATTTTATTAATAAGCATGAGATCAAGGCGGTTTGCTATATCAATAACAACTGGGATGAACAGGAAATGTGGCGCGGCCAGGGATGGAAAGACGCGCGTGTCGAGGCGAATGAGTATGTAAAGAAACAATGGCTTAAAGAAATCAATAAAGACAAATATTTGAAATCATCAAAAGAATTATATGATTCCTTAACTAATTCAAAGTGAAAAAGATATCCGGTAAAAAAAGATAAATTGGCCCGTTTAATAAAACTCGATCTGTTCTATCGAAATAGTTCCCGAGCCCTGGCTGCCGGGGATGGCCAGTTCAATATCATTCAGTCCCTGAAGATCGATTGTTTTATTGCCGGATTGATTTCCCCAGACCGGCCGGATATTGAAAGACTCAAAATTATAGATATAATTAGTCAAGATGCTGATCCCGTAAGATTCATCGGCGGAAAAGCTTTCGCCGTCGGCGCCGTTTACGCCCGGATATTTCTTTTTCCATACCTGGTCGACGCCGCTCTCATTAAGATAAATAATGAATTTCAATTTCTGGGGTACAGACATCCTGATATTAAAACCTTTATAGCCCGTGGCATCATAATAGCCGGTTTTCTCAAAATTCGGCGGGAAAATAGAGATCCCGCAGCCCCATCCTGTGCCAGTGTTAAAATTTAAAATCAGGGCCTTTTTCTTTTTCTGAATAGTGATCCTGGCATCATTATCGGAGTCGCCCCATGTTGTTATCAGGTTATTCAGGGCAGTGTTTGTGCTGAGGTAAACAGAGTCGAAATCAGGGTTTTTTCTGCCTTTTCTTACTGATATTATATCAGCCAGGCGGATGCTTCCCGGTTGTATATTAATTTGACTGTCCCTGTGAAGGGCTTGTATTTTGGGGTTTGTTTCGCGCATGGCTTTGATAAGCGGCTGATAGAGTCTGCCGTATATGTCCACCAGACCGTAATTGCTGTCTTCATCATCCGAAGCCCTGCCGTCCTGGGGGTCGTCAAAGAACTGGAACCAGTGATAGCCGACTATAAATGGAAGTTCCGCAAAGGATTTCGCGTATTTAATAAAATGGTTCCCCCTTTCCTGCTGATTGGAAACGGTAGTATCGGGACCGACTTTATTCAAGAGGCCTGAAGTATTGTCCATGGAGCGGAAAGTGAATTCGGAAATGATCAGAGGCTTGCCGGCATAATAAGATAGAGCGGCAAGAAAGCTCCGGTCAATGTCCGGCAGGTTTTTATAATAGTTGATTGATACTGCATCGCAATATTTTCCTGATATTTTTACAACTGTTTCAGGAACAGAATTGGCAAAACGGTCGGAAAAGATGAGATGGTTTTTATCCAGGGCCCGGATTTTTTCCGTTATGACGTTGTAGTAGCGTTCCGCCACTATTGCGAGAAATTCATTGCGGAGCTTATTGATATTTTTTGAATTAAACTGGTACTGTTTTAAATCAGCGATATCCTCAAATTTCTTTAAATTCAAGCCCCAGTCATTATTAAAACCTTGAATATCCTTATATTTCTGTTTCATGAAATCAATGACCCTTTTTTTACCGGCTGAATAACCCGGCAGTTCGAAATACATATCCAGCAGATAGGATTCATGGCCCATATAAAAAGAATAATCTCCGTACCAGTTCAGGTCATTCCCGACAAAATAACCGATCAAATTCGGGTCATTTATATAGGGCTTACTCTGATCCCGGACGATGAATTCCATTTCTTTTTCAAACTGAGCGTCGAAAATATCGACAAGTTTGTTTTTATCGAATTTTTTATATTCAATAATGACCGTATAAGGGATTTTCTGTTTATAGATTTCCTCCGAAGACCAGCTTCCCATGGTATTAAATCCGATGTTTGTCAGAAAAGTGATCGTTTCTTTTGCCCAGGCCTCTTCAGTTTTGGATTTTAAGCCGTTGTAGTGATTCGCTCCGAGTTTGACGTCTTTATCCTCCGGGGTCACATTGCATATGCCGATGGAGAAGAACGGTTTATTGTCAGGCGTCTGGAACCACCATTTACCGCCGATTTTCTTCAATGTAATAAATTTCGAAAGGTTTGTCTGACTTTCTGAAAAATCCTGTTCAAAATTAAGAAAAAAAACCATTAAGATAAGAATATAACTAAAAATACGGATCATTTAAACCTCCTGCCGTTTTAAAGCGCGTTTTTTTAACTGGACCTTGATTAAAAAAATAATCAAATAGACAATCAGAAAGACCTGGGTCAATATCAGCAGAATAAACCATCCTAAAAAAGGATAGGATTCCCATAGCCTGAAAGTGATATTTTTAAGAAGAACCGCATTGAGAAGGTTATAAGTCTCTATGGAGATTATCGCGGCCGATATGATTATAAAACTGATGAAATGCTTGGAAACAGTATGGACCTTTTTCTGGGAAGGCACCCATTCCAGTTTTCTATTGATGATCATCACAAGAAGAGTATAGAAATAGGTAAAAGACTGAAGGGTGGAAGCCACAATAGATCCGATATTCACTCTTTTTAAGCGGTATAAAGGCTGTATGAGGAACATAAACAGGAAATACGGAATAAAATATACAAAGTAACGGGTATCGATCGTATGATGTTCTATAGTCATCATAACGCTGAATAAAAGAATGACCAGAATTGAGAATGCCTCTGCTATATAATAGAAAATATTTGAAAGATAAGACAACCGGATAGGAAAGCCGATGGGCGCTTTAAACATTTTTTTGGAGAATAAAAGCCTCATACAGCTGTAGCACCACCGCCGGTGCTGGTTGAAATAAGCCTGCGGGTCTTCAGGGCTGCGTCCCTGCGCCAATATCAGCGGGATGTACAGGATATAATCCCCGCTGGCGGTAACATTAAAACCCGTTTCAAAATCCTCGCACCATGAGACCGGCGCTATTCCGCCGGCCTTTTTGAGGCTTGACCTTCTGTATAAAACATTTGTCCCCACGCATATCGCCCCATGGAAATTATTGCGGGACGGCTGAATGATCTTGTAGAAATCCTCCTGCAGAGAGGCTGACCCTTTTGTCAGGATTGTGTCTTTGTAATCCGAGTCTTTTTCCAGAAAAAATTGGGGGGATTGTATGATCCCGGTTTTTTCATCGGAAAAATACGGCAGCAGGTCTTTTAAAAATTCCTTTTCGGGTTTGAAATCGGCGTCAAATATGGCAATGAATTCTCCTTCAGTATAGCCCATGGCATATCTGATATTTCCGGCTTTTTTTAAAAAACCTTTATCCGGCCTGCTGATATAACCTATGCCGAGCTCTTCAGAGAGATTTTTGATTCCTGTGTCTCTGGAATCATCAAGAATAAATATTTTTTTATTTTCATAGTCAACATTCTTCGCGGCCAGGCAAGTCTGTTTTATAATGGCAATTCCTTCTCCGCTGTAGGGAATGAAGATATCCACGGAGGGCCTGTTTTTATTATCCAGCCAGAATCTTTCTGCCCATTCCTGATGAAATTGGGGCTGGAATTTTTTATAAAACAGGTTAAAAATATAATGAGTGGTATAATAAAACAAAAAGACCGCTATCAGCGGCGTGAAAATAATAAAAAAAGCCGTATTGCGGATGCAGAGCAGAATAAGACCGAAGATCATGATTAAACTTGTTAATAAACCAATTATATTGATGATCTTAGTATAGAGCTCATTATAATCGGAATAATAGTATTTCATAGGCGGTGATGGACGCTTTGTGTTTTTCATAAAACCCCGTTCTTAATTTTTAATAATTCTTATATAAAGCTAACAAATGTTTGTGAATAAGGCAAAAATACTTTATAAAAAGGATAAATACCTTGTGAATTACAGACAATTTCAAAGCTTCATTTTGCATAGCGGCATTTATTGATTATTTAATAATATCAACATACTATTTCTTAATAATTCCATTACTTTGTTGGATTAAAAGTTATAAAGAACCCGGCATTATTATTGCCGCTTCGAGCTAATGCTTTCTTATAAAACCCTTTATTTCGACCAATGCCTTGTCTCTGACCTCATCCTTTTCCATCAGGATTTCGTGGTATGAACTTTCGAACAGCACTTTCTTGCAGCCTTTGATCCTTGAGGCCGCCTCATTCATTCCGCCCGGATTGACTATCTTATCGTCCTCTGCCTGCAGGAACAAAACGGGTATTTTGACTTTATCCGCTTTCTTCAAAGCGGTATTCCCGACGTCCAGACAAACCTTGATCCAGTTAAAATTGGCTCCACCCAGGGTTATTGACGGGTTTTCCGGCACATAATATTTTTCCCATAAAAACCAGCGCTGGAAATCCCTTGAATTCAAATTCTTATCAAACTCCGGTACAATTCTGTAGCCCTGCCCCGTCGCGAAAGACTGACCCTGTCCGAGGCAGACGTTCAAGCCGCTGAACAGCCCGGCGAGCCATTTCGGAAAAGAGCCGGTGTTCATATCGACCAGCGGCGAAGAGAGGATAGCGCCGTTAAAATCGTCCGGGTATTCTTCTATAAACCGGAGGGCTTCCAATCCTCCCAGGGAATGGCCCAGGATAAAAAGCTTTTTCGGCATATCGGGCTTGATGATTTTTTCGACAAAAACCCTGACGTCGGTCAGATAATCGTCAAAATCTTTGACATAGAGTTTTTGAGTGTCCGGCAGCAGCCTTTCGGAAAAACCCATGCCTCTATGATCGAAAATGTATATTGAAAATTATTGACATGAAAGGCGCAGCCGTATTGCCCGGCTTCTTTAATACGCATGTCCATAACGCCTATAATGAAAATAATTTAAAAACCTGGGCCGGATCGGGGATCACCACCGTCAGGGATTTATCGACAGGCCTGAATTCCCTGGACAGCGCTTTAATTATGCGCGACAGGACTTTAAAAGACCCATATCTGGCCAGGATCGTATCCGCCGGGACCGGGATAACCGTGCCGGAGGGCTATCCGGTCAGGCAGTTCCATATGGATTCTGTTCTGGCCGCAACGCCGGAGGAAGCCGGGACGAAAACAGAATGGCTTCTGAATAAAGGCGTTGACGTCATAAAGATATTTCTGGAAAGCGGTAAAATCTTTCTCTATGCCAATCTTAAATGGCCCGTCCTGACAAAGGAAGAAGTAATCAATATTATAGAAGCCGCTCATAAAAGGGGTACAATTGTCACCGCCCATGTCAGCGATTCGTCCGATTTGAAGTTGGCCCTGGAATGCGGGGTCGATGATATCGCCCATATGGTCACGGATGAGCTCAAGGATGATGAGCTTGTTAATATAATGGTTTTAAACAATATCTACTGGGTCCCTACGCTCGAGCTCTGGAAAGGGGTCCATCTGGACAGATATACTACAAATAATCTCAGGCGGTTTATTCAAGCCGGGGGCAGAACCGCCCTGGGGACGGATTATGCCGGCTATTCCATGCCTTTTCAATTAGGGATGCCTATCCTGGAAATGGAGCTGATGCTTGATGCCGGTATGACGCCGATGCTGGTCATCATGGCCGGGACAAAAAACGCGGCCCATGTCTGCAGCAGGGAAGCGGTTCTTGGGACATTGGAGACAAATAAGATCGCCGATATCATTGCCGTCGGCGGCAACCCTCTTCAAGACATTCACTGCCTGACGAATGCCCTGTTTGTCATGAAAAGCGGTGTTATAATAAAAAATACGCTTAAATAAAAGGAGGATAGAAGAATGACTTTTTTCAGGAAAGCATTGCTTTTAGCGTGCCTTATTTTCTTTTCAGGAGGATGGTTTTATGCCGGGGAACTTCCTGCCGGCTGGAAGATCGCGTTCCAGTCAAAATACTCCGATGACAAAAAAATGTATGTTGCCGGGTTTTTAAACGATAAGTTCGGAGTTATGGCCGGTTACGCCGGCGCCGTTTTCTATACATCGGACGGCGGGAAAACATGGTACGGCGGAAAGAACACTTCATGGTGCCGGTGGGGAATGGACATACTGGATGAAAAAACCGCTTATACCTGCGGCAATAGCGGGCATAACCGGATCTCGAAGGACGGAGGCGTTACATGGACGCTTTTGTCGGATTACGGCGGGATGGAACCGGACAATGGAAAGTTCATTTCTTTTGCCGACAGGGATAACGGCTGGGCTGCCGCACGGCTTAAGCTTGCTTCGACCCGGGATGGAGGGTTGACATGGAATGAAATCGCGCTGCCCCCGGACTCAAAAATGCTTTATGCCGTAACTCTGCGTAAAAAGGATGAAGGATATATTCTGGACAGGACGGGCCAGCTCTTTGAAACAAAAGACGGCGGTAAAAGCTGGAACAAAATGCATTTTGAATTAAACGGAAGAACGATTATTCCATTTCCTTTTAACAACGCTGTCGCTTCCGTCGGTTTTTGGGATGAAAAAAACGGAAAGGTTATTTTGTTTATGGTCAAACCCGAAAGGCAGTGGGTTTCGTATATAACTTCGGATGGTGGAAAATCCTGGAAGGAAGAAAGCCTTCCAATCAATACTTTTGGGGCCGTATACCTTTCTCATGACGGAAAAACCCTTTCCATCACGGATACAATAGATAAAATGATAACAGTACTACACCCCCTGTAAGTACCAGACTATCAAGTAAAGCGGCCTTGTTTTAAAAACAAGGCCGTTATTTTATAGAATATCAAACAGCTCAATTCAGGAATAATAAACTTCTGAAAGAAAAGGTTTTTAAAATTTTATAAAGTGGCCGAGCCAGAACATAAAGGCAACGGCAAAAACATGCAGAATCCACCAGCCCAGCTTGAATAATAATATCTTACTCATATAATCCTCCCTTATTTCCACAGAATGTGGCCGAGGTAATACACTATGCTCAGGGCAGCCAGATGCACTCCCCAGTAGCCCATATTCGGGTAGCGGAAAAAGCGCCCCTTATGCCGCGGCGCATCAAGATTATTGGTGTTTGTCATCTCCAGATCAAACAAAAGCTTGCCGATGAAAAACACGCCCCAGAGTATAAGAATGTCAGGCAATATAGGATGCTTAACCAATCCATAATGCACCATTGTTATGGTGCCGATGATAGCAAGCATTCCGTTGGTCAGATAGGCAAAGGGAATGAGCTTTTTGAAGCAGAACATCGTGGAAACAACCAGGACGCTGATGATCCCGGCGAAAAACGGAACAAAATTGGCCGGAAGCTTCTGAATGGGGTGAATCCCCAGATGAAGCAGAAAACCGCCCAATGAGATGCAAACCAGTGTAGTAATGAGAACAATCTTCAGGTATTTTTTCTGGACCATATAGACCTCCCTTTTTAATGTTTATCAGGTGTTTTTAGGATTTGTATAGATTCAGCCTCATTCCCGCCAAATTATATAAAAAAATGAATTATAAACCGGGATAAAGGAAAATAATAATCTTCCGGCTGTTAGTCAAACAGCTTTTGTTAAAAAGCATATTGAAAATTATATTGATAAGAATTTTGCAGACCGGTTTCAGGTCATTTGGAATTTATATTTGACATTTGCTGTGTTAATTCATACCTTTCTATATATATTATTAATTTGCATTATTATGAATCTTTTTTTATGATTTTAGACTTAACAGTTTATATTACAGGAATTTTTGCATGTGGAATTTTATGAAAGTCTTTTGCAGTTTATTATTATGCTTATTTATTGCCGGATATATCTATCCCGGTGATGTTTTAACCCTGACCCTCAGCAATGCCCTGGATCTGGCATTAAAGAACAATCTGGACGTTCTTCAAGCCGATAAAGATGTCCGTGTGGCGGAAGCTCTGGTGGGGCAGAGCTATGCCGATTTGCTCATTCCTACTGTTACCGCATCGGGCAATTTCAGTTATCTTGACCCGAAAACGGCCAGCAAGGGAGTTGTCACCGAGCCCTACGGGTCGCAGAATGCTGTCATCACAAATACTTTTCCGGACAACTATTCAGGAGCATTAGGCATTACAAAACCGCTTTTCCAGGGATTCAAATACTGGAACGCCGCTGTGACGCAGAGGCTGAACCTTGTCCTCGCGCAGAACAAGCTGCAGGACACTATAAAGAACGTTCAGATGACCATCATGACGAATTTTTATGATCTTTTTCTTTACCGTGAAAATGTCCGGATCAACAATGAAATCGATCAAAACCTGAAAGGAAAAGTGGACTCCGCCGAGATCAGCAATAAAAGAGGCATGATATCGGAGCTGGATTATTTGAAGGCCATACTTCCATATAAAACAAATATCCCCAAGCTTACCAAGGCAAGGCATGATGAAATTTCCGCCAAAGTCGCGCTCTGTGATTCTCTTAATTTAACTAATTATGATGGAGTGGAATTTATCGGGAGTTTTCTGGATATTACCAATTATGCCGGGGAAGAGACCAATGAAGAGTATCTTTTTATTGAAACTGTTTCCAACGATATTACCCTCCAGACGATTGTCTATAATATCGACAGCGCGAAATTGACCAAACAGACGCAGGAATGGTCCCGCCTGCCGTCGTTAACGGCCGGTTTCAATTATGATTATGATTATAAGAAAAATGATTTTTCTTCATTTGATAATACACGGTACTGGCAGCCTTCCTGGACATTTAATTTACAGCTTTCCATGCCAATCGATGATCTTCTGCCTTTTTCCTCATCGGCAAAAAATATTGAGTCTCAGGATGAAAACATAAAAAAACTGGAATTTTCGCGGCAGAGCCAGGTGAATACCTTAAGAGAAACTGTAATAACATCACTCCATCAGATAGAGGAATTGAAGGAAACGGCTCAAAGCCAGGCCGATAACCTGGAAATCGCGCGGAGAACACTGGAGATGACAAAACTGCAGCTGGGAAGGGGTAACGTGACCGGGCTTGATCTTCAGGACGCGCAGATCAGCTATGACCAGGCCCTTCTGGCGTATTACCAGTCTTTGTACGATTATATTTCTGCGGTTTTGAAGCAAAGGCGGACGAGCGGATTAAGCTTGTTCGGAAAGAGTTTTCCGAAAACATAAACTGTGAGAAGAGAGGAAGAGGATATGAAAAAAAGAACTTTGCTGATTATCGGCATTGCGGTTGTTATTATCGCCGCCGTTGTTATATTCCTGAATCTGCCCCATAAGCAATATTTTCAGTATGTGAATATTCAGAGAGGGGATATAGAACAGACAATAGCCAGCACCGGTAACCTTCAGTTTGATAAAACGAATAATGTCAACGCGCAGATCGCCGGGACAATTGCCGGGGTTTATACGGATTTTAATAAAAAGGTTTATAAAGGCCAGCTTCTGACCAAGCTTGATGATTCCCTTCTTGCGGCGGCTGTGGATGAAGCAAAAGCCAATCTGGATAACGCAAAAGCGCTGCTTATAAAAGCCCAGCAGGATTATGATGATGCCAAAGCCCTTTTTGATCAGAAATTTAAGGCCCAAACGGACCTGAATACGGCCGCGAATACCCTTGTAAGCGCAAAGGTCGCGGTTGAAACGATGCAGGCGGAATTGGAAAAAGCGCAGATCAATTTGAAATATGCTTATATCCGGTCCCCCATGAACGGTTTTGTTGTCCAGAAAAACGCCGAAATCGGCCAGGTTGTCAGTACCGGAAGCATTCCTCTTTTCATCATCGCTTCCGACAGGTCTAAAATGCAGATCCTGGCGGCGGTCGCCGAAGGGGATATCAGCCAGGTAAAGCGGGGAGAAAAGTCCCGTTTTACAGTGCAGGCCTACAGCGATAAAACATTCAACGGCACTGTGAGCGATATTTATCTTCAGCCTGTCATCATACAGAATGTCGTCAATTTTACTGTTGTCATAGATTTTATTGATAAGGAAGGCCTCCTTATGCCTGGAATGACGGCCACAATCGACATCGTCACGGATTCGAGGACCAATATTTTAAAAATCCCGAACAGCGTCCTGAAGTTCCGGCCTACACAGCAGATGTACAGGCAGTTCTTCGGCAATGCCACGAATAATAATATGAACCGGTTCAGAGGAACAAACCAGGGAATGGCAAACCGCCAGACCGGCCAGCAAAGTATGAGGACAAACCAGCAGAACGGGACGGTACTCTGGATTTCGGATGAAAAAACCGGCAGGGTTCAGCCTGTAAGGGTTAAATTAGGAATGTCTGACGGCCAGATGACGGAAATAGAATCGGACAGAATCAGCGAGGGGATGAGCGTCATCAGCGGCCTGTCCAATCAGAACGGCCAGTCCGGCCGGAACATAAGTCAAAGTACATCGCCCTTCCAGGGTGCTTTTCCGGGCGGCGGCGGCATGGGCATGCGCTAAAAAGAGGATAAAATGAAAGATAATGATGATATAATCAGAACAACCGGGTTGACAAAAATATACCAGGCGGGCGAAGTCCAGGTTGAAGCGCTGAAAGGCATAGATATGGTGATCCGCCGGGGGGAATTCACGGCGATCATGGGGGCTTCCGGTTCAGGTAAAAGCACATTGATGAATATTCTGGGCTGCCTGGATGTCCCGACAGCGGGGGATTATTACCTTGAGGAAATCCGTGTGAACACCCTTTCCCATGACGAGCTGAGCGATATCCGCAACAGAAAAATCGGTTTTGTGTTCCAGGGGTTCAATCTTCTGGCCCGCACCAGCGCGCTGGCAAACGCGGAGCTTCCGCTTCTTTATAACAGGAATAATGAGGGGCATGACCCGGAAAAAAGGGCCATTCAGGCGCTGGAACAGGTCGGTTTGAGGGACAGGATGCACCATTTTCCCAATCAGCTTTCCGGAGGCCAGCAGCAGCGCGTGGCCATAGCGAGGGCGCTGGTCAATAACCCGGCCCTGATCCTGGCGGATGAGCCGACGGGAAACCTTGACACTAAAACAAGCGTGGAGATCATCGCCGTTTTTCAGGAATTGAATAAACAGGGCATCACGGTGGTCATTGTCACTCATGAGAACGATATCGCGGAATACACGAAAAGGATCATCGAATTCCGGGACGGAATTATCATGAGGGACCATAAAAACCCGAAGCCGAGAAACGCTTCGGTGGAAACCGGCAGATAAGGGCGGCGGAGGAATTATGCGGCTGCAGGACCTTTTAACAATCGCATTTCAATCCATCTTTAAAAATAAAATGCGGAGCTTTCTAACCATGCTCGGCATCATCATCGGCGTCGGCGCCGTGATTGTTATGGTCTCCATCGGTCAGGGAGCTCAAAAGCAGATCAAGGACCAGATCCAGGGCCTTGGGGTCAATCTGCTGACTGTTTTTCCTGTCGCGTTCAGGCAGGGCGGCGTCAGTTACGGCGGAGGATCACTTTCGCGCCTGACGGTCGACGATGTGAATAAACTCAAAAAAGAAAGCACGCTCCTTGCCGGTGTTTCCCCGGTCATCCGCACGAGCGCCCAGGTGATCGGCGGCTCAGGGAACTGGAGCACTTCTATTATGGGTGTTTCCCCTGACTATCTGATCATCCGGGACTGGAGCTTATCGAGCGGCAGCCCGTTCACGGATAATGATGTCCGGGCGCAGACAAGGGTATGCCTGATCGGTTATACTGTTGCCACAAATCTTTTCGGCAGCAGCGACCCTGTTAACCAGAGGCTCAGGATCCGAAGCGAACCTTTTAAAATTATCGGTGTGCTTTCCGTTAAAGGCCTGGCAGGCAGCGGGGTCGACCAGGATGATGTTATCCTTGGCCCGTACACGACAGTCCAGAACAGGCTCAGCCAGAACCGGTATATCCAGCAGATCCTCTGCAGCAGCGTTTCCGCGGAGCAGATGGATAATGCCCAGGATGAGATCCGCTCCTTATTGCGGGAAACCCATAAAATCCCGGAAGGGGCCGATGAAGACTTTACCGTCCGGAACCAGGCTGATGTGATCAATACGGCCAATCAGACCACGGGGATACTCACGGCGTTTCTGGCCGCGATCGCCGGGATTTCGCTCCTTGTCGGCGGCATCGGGATTATGAATATTATGCTTGTTTCCGTTACTGAAAGGACAAGGGAAATCGGCATACGGATGGCCGTCGGCGCGAGAAGCCTGGACATACTGATGCAGTTTCTTGTGGAAGCCGTTGTACTTTCTCTTACGGGAGGGATCATCGGTATTATACTGGGCTTTTTAGTCACTGTTTTTATACAGGTTGTCTTTAACTGGTCCATGGTATTCTCTTTTCAGACGATTCTATTGTCGTTTGTTTTTTCCTTTATCGTGGGCGCGTTTTTCGGTTTTTATCCCGCAAGAAAGGCATCATCTTTGAACCCGATCGACGCTCTCAGGTACGAATAAACACATTTAAACGACCCCAATTCGGCAGGATCAGCAGGATTTGTCAGGATTCTTGGAATAAAATTTCACAGGAAGACGGGAAGGCACGAAGGGAAATTAACGTCACTTTATTTTTAATTGGAAATGTTCATCATAATTTCTTTGTGGTAATATCCGATGGTGCACACGGATGATGCAGGTAATGTGGATTTGCACGGATCTTGGGATTGGGTACGACTGAGGTAACCACAGATTTCACAGATTACATAGACAGGGAGCGAGGAATCGGAGGAAATTGTTTTGGAGTTGCGCACTGTGAACAAGGTATAGCCTCCTCCTAAAATCCCTATTCACAAATGTCCTATATCATATCCGGCTTCGAATAAAACTTTACAGGCATCGTTAAGTAATACTAAATCCTATAAATCCGCCTTCATCCATGCAATCTGTGTGAAATGGGGTCGCTCATTAAGCTTTAATAAAACAAAAAGGACATCTCAATCAAAATCTCTCATCTACCGGGCGTAGCCCCCGATTTCAGTCCTTTCCGTGAAATTCTGTGGTAGACTTCGCGTTTTCCTGTATAATTCTAAAAAAAATCCTGATTTATTGGGGTCAATACTTAAAAGAATTTTAAAGGACAGAACTTTTCTTAATTTATTTTTGAATTTAAATTCAATCATTTGTATAATTTATACAATTGATTTATATTTTTATCAGGAATAGTATAATGAATAAGGATAAATCTACTCCGCTGTTTGAAAACATGAAGCATACGTTCAGGGCTTTCCGGAACAGGAATTACCGGCTTTTTTTCGGCGGCCAGGGTATTTCCCTCGTCGGGACCTGGCTCCAGCAGATCGCGATGGGCTGGCTCGTTTACAGTATGACAAACTCAAAATTTCTACTCGGGTTTGTCAGTTTTTCGGGCCAGATACCGCTTCTGTTCCTGACGCCGCTGGCCGGGGTCCTGAGCGACAGGCTGAACCGCCGGACAATTCTGATTATAACACAGACGCTTTCCATGGTCCAGGCTTTGATATTGAGCGTTCTCGTGTTGACAGGGAATATACAGGTATGGCATATCATAGTCCTGTCGATATTTCTGGGCACGGTAAACGGGTTTGATATGCCGATACGTCAGGCGTTTGTCGTGGAAATGGTCGAAAAAAGAGAGGACCTCAGCAATGCCATTGCCCTGAATTCGGCCATGTTTAACGGAGCGCGTTTTATCGGTCCTTCCATCGGAGGTTTGCTCATCGCTGTTGTCGGCGAAGGGATGTGCTTTTTGCTGAACGGCATTAGTTATATAGCCGTTATTATCGCCCTGTTCCAGATAAGGACAAAGTTCAAAAAAAGAGAAGTAAAAAAAGAAAAAATCTTAACTGAATTAAAGGAAGGTTTTAAGTACACATTCGGTTTTCCGCCTCTGCGCGACATCATTCTTTTTATCGCGCTGGTCAGCCTGACGGCTATGCCCTATGCCGTCATCATGCCGGTCTTCGCGAAGGATATTCTCCATGGCGGGCCGCAGTCGCTCGGGTTTCTGATGACGGCTGTCGGCGCGGGCGCCCTTACGGGAGCGCTTTATCTCGCCTCGCGTAAAAACGTTCTGGGTCTTGGCAAAATCATTGCCGGGGCCGCGCTTTTTTTTGGAACAGGGCTGATTCTTTTTTCTATTTCCCGTCTGCATTGGCTTTCTCTGGTTATTCTCTATTTTACCGGGATCGGTATGATGATACAGACAGCCAGCTGCAATACTTTACTGCAGACAATCACGGATGATGATAAACGGGGAAGGGTGATGAGCTTTTATTCCATGTCGTTCATGGGCATGGCGCCCTTCGGCAGTCTTTTAGTAGGCTTTTTATCTGACAGGATCAGCGCGCCGGCAACCGTTGCAATCGGGGGTATTTGCTGTATTCTGGCCGGTGTATTATTTTCCAGAAGGCTTCCAGATCTTCGAAAACTGATTCACCCGATTTATATCAGGAAAGGGATCATAAAGGAGATTGAGATCGGGCTTGAATCGGCCGCTCAGTTGACAAGGCCTCCGGACGCTTGATTCTCTTTATGCCCGGCCGGCCACGCTTTTCATGTACTTCTTCGGTTTTTTAACAAACAAATCCCGGCAATCCTTAGAACAGAAATAATAAGTCTTGTCGACAATTTCGATTTCGGCAAACGCATCCCATTTTTCCAGTTCCATTCCGCAAACGGGATCTTTTTCTTTCATAAAAACCTCCATCGATTAGATTATTTAAATTATAATTCCAGAAACTGTTTGCGTCAAGGCGGTACAACATTTGTTTCTATGCGTTAGAGGCCGGGTAAAATAACAATGCTATTGATTTAAGGGCAGTTCCAAAAACTTTAAGGTTTTTGGAACTGCCCTTATAATAATTATTGCTAAAAAACGAATAATTTATTATAATATCCAGTTAGAGTTCATTGTCCCATAGAAGATTAGATCAATATTCACATCACTTAAAAATCACTGCATTTCTCTAATCCGAGGAGGAAAACATGTTTGAAAAGAAAGAAGCGGCTGTTCACCTGACCGAAAAACTCATCGCCTTTATTGATAAATGGAAACATGTGGAAGGCAGTTTGATCATGATCCTGCACAGCGTTCAGGAAGAATACGGCTATATACCGCGTGAAGTCGCCCTTCAGCTGTCCAGGATGCTGAACGTCCCCCTGGCGAAAATATACGGGGTTATCACGTTCTATCATTTCTTCAAGCTTAAAAAGCCCGGCAAATATAATATAGCCGTCTGCATGGGGACGGCCTGCTACTTAAAAGGCGGAGAGGACATCCTGAACGAGCTGGAAACGCACCTCGGGATCGGCGTGGGCGGCATTACGGAGGACAGTCTCTTCTCACTGGAAGCTGTACGGTGCGTCGGCTGCTGCGGCCTTTCCCCTGTGCTGACGATCAATAACGAAGTATTCGGGCGGCTGACAAAAAAGGGAATACCGGAAATCCTCTCAAAATTCAAGAGTAAGGTATAAAAAAGGGGGTTATTATGTCAAAGCTGAATTTAAAGTCCCTGCAAACATTAAGGGAAAATGAAAAGAAAAAAATAAAGGATAAATTGTCGGAAGGTAAATTAACGACCATTTTGGTCGGCATGGGCACATGCGGCATAGCCGCCGGCGCGAAAGAAAGCATGAAGACCTTCATCGAGCAGGTGGAGAAAATGGGGCTGAAAGATGTGGAGGTCAAACCGACCGGGTGTATGGGGAGCTGTTTCGCGGAGCCGACCGTGGAGGTCATTTCTCCCGGTATGCCGGCCGTTCTTTACGGCAGAGTCACGCCGGGAACGGCAAAAAAAATCCTGGAGCGGCATGTTGTCCAGAAGCTGTTATTGAACGATAATATTTTTGACAAACCGGCGATGGATATTTTGAAGTAAAAGGGGGCAGTCAATCATATGACATATAAAAAGTATGTTCTTGTCTGCGGCTGCGCGAACTGCGACAAAAATAACTCGCATGAAATTTATGAAAATATCAATAAAGAACTGATCGCGGAAGGATTAAAGGAAGAAGTCCAGGTGGTCAAGGCCGGCTGTTTCGGCTTCTGCGGACAGGGGCCTGTCGTGAAAATACTTCCCGAAGAAACGATGTATGTGCATGTCGGGCCGGGCGACGCCGCGGCGATTGTCAAAGAACATCTGAAAAATGGAAAGGTTGTAGCGCGCCTTCTTTATGATAAGAGTTTGAGCAGGAAGAACGTCAAAATTAAAGACATGGATTTTTATCAAAAGCAGTTCCGCATCGTTTTGCGCAACTGCGGTGTGATCAACCCGGAAAGCATAAATGAATATATAGCCCGCGACGGGTATAAAGCCCTGGAAAGGGCGTTGTTTGAAATGAAGCCCGGTGATATTATCGAGGAATTGAAAACCGCCGGGCTCCGCGGCAGGGGCGGAGCGGGCTATCCGACATGGAAAAAATGGGTCCTTACAAAAGATGAGAACTCGGACATCAAGTATGTCGTCTGCAACGCGGATGAGGGAGACCCGGGCGCCTATATGAACCGGAGCACCATCGAAGGCGACCCGCACAGTATTCTCGAGGCGATGACTGTCTGCGGCTATACTGTCGGCTCCCATAACGGCTATATCTACATCCGCGCCGAGTATCCGCTTGCCATTCAAAGGCTGGAAATAGCGATAAAACAGGCGCATGAGCTGGGGCTCCTCGGCAAAAACATCCTCGGAAGCGGTTTTGATTTCGACATCGAGATCCGCCTCGGAGCGGGAGCGTATGTCTGCGGAGAGGAAACGGCGCTGATCGCTTCCATAGAAGGGAACAGGGGTATGCCGAGGCCCAGGCCTCCATTCCCTTCAGCAAAAGGGCTCTGGAACAAACCGACCGTGATCAATAACGCCGAAACCTGGGCTAATATTCCCGTCATCCTGACAAAGGGCGGGAAGTGGTTCTCGTCTATCGGCACAGAAACATCGAAAGGAACAAAGGTTTTCGCTCTGACGGGAAAGGTCAATAATTCCGGCCTGGTCGAGGTCCCGATGGGGACAACTTTGAGGGAAGTGATTTTCGACATCGGCGGCGGAATAAAAGACGGCAGAGAGTTCAAAGCGGCCCAGAGCGGCGGGCCTTCGGGCGGCGTCATTCCGGCGGAATATCTGGACACGCCCATCGACTATGAGAATCTGCAGAAACTGGGCGCCATCATGGGCTCGGCGGGCTGATCGTCATGGACGAGGACGACTGCATGGTCGACATAGCGAAGTTTTACATGCAGTTCGCCGTGGACGAGAGCTGCGGGAAATGCTCGCCTTGCCGGATCGGGGGAAAACAGCTTCTGGAAACCCTTGAGTTGATCAGTAAAGGAAAGGGGCAGATGGAGCACCTGGCCAACCTCAAAAGGATTTGTTTCGCGATGCAGAAGGCCTCTCTCTGCGGACTGGGGCAGAATACGCCGAACCCGGTGCTTTCCACGCTCAAGTATTTCGAGGGCGAATATATCGACCATATTCAGAATAAGAAATGCCATTCCGGATCATGCAAGAGCCTTATCAGCTTTGTTATCGATCCTGAAAAATGCATCGGCTGCGGCCTCTGCGCCATGAAATGCCCGGTGAACTGCATCGGCGGTGAAAAACGGAAGCCCTATACGATCGATCAGATCGAGTGCATCAAATGCGGCGAATGCTTTGAAGTCTGCAAATTCGGCGCCGTGATCAGGCAGTAACAGCAAGTTGCAATCAATATTAGAGCAACTTTGTTGTGCGGGACTCGGCTCTGACTTACGAAAGTGTTTCTCTGCCGGGGAAAGAGCACAACAAATAGCTGCTTTTTGATTGCAAGATAAAGGGGGAAATATGGAAAAGATAAAGAAGATCAATGTAAAAATAAACGGCATACCGGTCAAAGTTGACGGTAATTCGACCATTCTCAACGCGGCCAGGCTGGTCCAGGTGAACATCCCAAAACTCTGCAATCATCCCGACCTTCCGCCGAGCGCGGCTTGCGGGCTCTGCATTGTGAAGATCAAAGGCTCGTCCAAAATGGTCCGCGCATGCGCGACCGCTGTCGAAGAGGGAATGGACATCACGACGCACGACCCGGAATTATTCGGGGTCAGAAGGACGGTGCTCGAGCTGATCCTTTCCAACCATCCGAATGACTGCCTCCAGTGCGCCCGTAACGGCAACTGCGAGCTCCAGCAATTGGCGGGCGATTTCGGGATCAGGGAAGTGGACTTCTCTCAGATGCTGGTGAACCATCCCGTCGACAATTCGACCGGTTCGATCGTCCTGAACCCGGAAAAATGCGTCAAATGCGGTAGATGTGTCGAAGTCTGCCAGATCATGCAGCACGTCTGGGCGATCGAGTTCATCGGCAGGGGATATAACATGAGGATCGCGCCCGCCGCGGACACGCTTCTGAAAGACAGCCCATGCATCAAGTGCGGACAGTGTACGGCGCACTGCCCCGTCGGCGCGCTGTATGAAAAAAGTGATAATGTCCGGGTCTGGCAGGACCTGGAGAACCAGGACCTGCATAAAGTCGTTCAGATCGCGCCGGCAACGCGCGTGGCTCTGGGCGAGGCGTTCGGGCTGGAACCCGGCGCCGTGACGACAAAAAAAATGTACACGATTTTGAGAAGGCTCGGGTTTGACGCCGTTTTCGACACAAACTTCGGTGCAGACCTGACTATAATGGAAGAAGCCTCCGAGTTTGTCCAGCGGTTTGGAAAGAAAAAGGGCGATCTGCCGCTTATCACGAGCTGCTGTCCCGGTTGGGTGGACTACCTTGAAAAATTCTATCCCGAGATGATCCCGCATTTTTCGACGGCAAAATCCCCTCATCAGATGGTGGGCGTCCTGTCCAAAACCTATTACGCGCAGAAGATGGGAATAGACCCGGCCAAAATATATATGGTGTCGATCATGCCCTGTACGGCGAAGAAGTATGAGATCAGCCGGACGGACGAGATGTTCGCGAGCGGCTACCAGGACATCGATGTCGTGCTGACGACGCGCGAGCTTTCCAGGATGATCAAGGCCTCAGGCATCGACTTCCTCAATCTGCCCGATTCCGAGGCGGATTCGATCCTGGGCGACTATTCCGGGGCGGCGACGATCTTCGGCGCCACGGGCGGCGTTATGGAAGCGGCGCTGAGGACGGCCTACCACCTCATCACGAAAAAAGAGCTGGGCAATGTGGACTTTGTGGAAACACGGGGGCTCAATGGAATAAAAACAGCGAAGGTCGATATAGAAGGAAAGGAAGTGAAGATCGCCGTGGCGCATGGACTTGCCAATGTCGAATTTATTATGGAAGAGGTCAAGGCCGCGCAAAAGGAAGGCAAAGAACTTCCCTATCATATCATCGAAGTGATGGCATGCCGCGGCGGGTGCGTCGGCGGGGGCGGACAGCCCTACGGCGCGACGGACGAGATCCGCAGGAAGAGGGCCATGGGCCTCTATGAGGACGACCGCGAAAGCATCCGGCGCTGTTCGTACCAGAACCCGTATATCAAGGAACTGTACGACGAATTCCTGGGGACGCCGTTGTCGGAAAAGGCGCATGAGCTTCTGCACACGCAGTACCATGAAAGGCCGCTGTATAATAAGTAACACTGCAGAATGAAGCCGTCCCTTCGCAAGCTCAGGGCAGGCTATTGCGAGCGGAAATTTATCGTCATCGCAATAGTTTTACGCGCGAAGCAATGGTTCGACAGGCTCACCACGGCGTCTGTCAGCTCATTAAGGTTTTTTATCAGCAAACAAAAAAGAGAGGTATATAATGTTCGAATCCGTAAAATCAAGGATCAGCCATGGTTTTCCATACATTCCGAATATCCGGAAAGCGGGTGTGGACGAAAAATTCCGCGGTCTTCCATCATTAAAGAAAAATGTCTGTAAAGACTGCTCATCGTGCGTCGAGGTTTGCCCGACCGGGGCCATCTCGCTTAAATCGTTCAGGATAGACATCGGCAAGTGCATCTTCTGCGGCGACTGTGAGAGGGAGTGTTCAAAAGGCGCTGTAAATTTTACACCATTTCATAAAACGGCAGCCTCATCGCGGGAAGCCCTTATCGTTTCGGAAGGGGATTCTTCCGCCGATTTCGAGAAGAAGGCAATACAGATAGACGAAAAGATACGAAGTATCTTCGGAAGGTCGCTGAAGCTCCGGCAGGTCTCGGCCGGCGGATGCAGCGCCTGCGAGATGGAGCTCGGCGCCTGCTCGAACGTCAATTTCGACATGGGGCGCTTCGGCATCGAGTTTACCGCCTCCCCCCGCCATGCGGACGGGATCGTCATAACCGGGCCTGTAACATTTAATATGGCTGAAGCCCTGGAAGACGCCCTGAGCGCAGTGCCGGAACCGAAGCTCATCATCGCCGTGGGAAGCTGCGCGATCAGCGGCGGGATTTTTCAGGACTCGCCGGCGATGAAGAGGGATTTTTTCGAGAAGCATAAAGTGGATTTGTATGTGCCGGGATGTCCCATCCATCCTTTGACGTTTATCAACGGACTGCTGGATTTTACAAGGGGCAAAAGGGATTAGCCACGAGGCACGGAGGATGGGCTACGCCTGACAGATAAAAGCTCTATACTATGAATTCCTTTCTGTTTTATTAAAAATCATGATTCAATCCCAATTTCACACAGATTGCACGGATGAGGCGGATTGACGCGGATTATCTGTAGTAACTTATGTTTTGGCTTTTTCTAAAAAAACACTTTTTCAACAATCTCGTAAAGCGGCGAAATTACGCTAAAAGTAGACGTAACCACTTCTCTATTTCAGCATTTTCAAGTTTTTTCGTTTCTACTTCTCGTACATGCATAGCAACTCTAGAGAGATTATATTCATTATAGAATTCGTTACTATCCAAAGCGTAATTTTCTTTATGCGGTCCACGAACTAAAGCAGAATCTTTAAATATAGCAAAATACCATTCTCCATAAATATCATCTTGCTTTTCTTTCCTTAAAATCAAATTCACGGAATATTCGTTCTTTGTACCACTTAAATTCATCACCCCAACCAAAATTATCAGTTCTTTATCGAAAATTATACCTTCAGGTTCTTGCATAACCATTCCATATTTTTGTTTCTGAAATTCTATAGATCTTCTTCTTCGTTCATCTTTATAATTAGCAATCCCATTCACATCAAAAAATGATATATCTAATGCTCGTTCCATAAAAGATACTCTTAGACTTTCTAAATTATTTCTTTTCCCATTTTTTATGATGAATTTTGCATTTTCTAAGTTTTTGTTCACAGACTCAACTAGAGAACATACAGAATTAATCAATTCATTGATAGAATAATTTAAATATCGCAACTTCTCCTCATGTTCATCTTGTCTCTTTGAGCTTTTTGCCAATTCCTCTTCTTTTTTTCTAATAAGCTGATGAGCCATACTAGCAATCGACGTAGCTATATTCGCGTCTTTTGTATTACTTTTAAGAAAATCGTTAAGACTCTTAAGTATTTCTTCATCATTTTTATATCGCTGGTCCTTTTTTTTATTTGACATCTTTATGATTATTTCTTTTAATTTTATAGGAACATCGCTTCTATTTGTACTTAAATCCGGTAACGGTTCAAATAGATGACACTGTCTATAATCTTGTGGTGTTGCACAAATATAGGGTTTCTTAAGTGTTAAGATTTCAAAGAACATTATCCCCATTGAATAAATGTCCATTGAAATCGTATTTGCTTCTCCAAGCCATGCTTCAGGAGACATATAAGCATAAGTCCCTGCACCTTTAAAAGAGAATGTTTTTGTTGATTCATCTACATATTTTGACATTCCAAAATCGCAAACCTTAGCTGTGCCATCCACATCAATTAATATATTATTCGGCTTCAAGTCTCTATGTATCACTTTTTTATGAGCATATTCCAATCCTTTCAATATATCTGTAAAAATACTATAGCATTTATCCAAAGGCAACATAACCTTCTGCGTTTTTAGAAATGCATCTAGGCTGCCATTAGGCATATATTTCATTACCAAATAAAAATAATCACCCGCATCACTTTCTCCAGAATAGTAAGTACTTATTATATTAGCATGTGCTAGTGTGGCGGATATATCTATTTCTCTTTTTAAGGTTTGTCTATATTGCTCATCAAAGATAGGGGCAATTTTTATTGCCACTTTCGTTTTATTTATTAAATCATCAGATAGATAGACGTCGCCAAATCCACCTGCATTAATTTTTGTACCAAGCTCATACTGTTCACTGCTTTCAGGACCTCGTAATTTATTCATGACCACTTTTACTCCCTCATATGAAATTTGTATTACGTCTTACTTCATATAAGCAAATTTAATATATGTGAATTTTCTCCCCTTCATCTTAATAAAGCCCAATTCACCTGTCAAGACCGATATCGGGACGCAATAATCTGATCCGTGAAAATCCGCATCATCCGCCTAATCCGCGTGCCGAATCGGATCAGTACAATAAGGCGGCAATTATTATAGAATTACAATAGCTTAACAAAGGCATTGAAATGAAATAATTCTCTGTGCCCCTGTGTCTCGATAGCGAATTCTCTGTGGCGGTTTATCCTGTAATTCTATTTATCCTTCCATAGTGTCTCGCCCTTTATGAGCCATGAAACGCCGAAAGCCCATAGAGTGAATGATTCCAGAATCAAATCGGGTTTGATAATTGAAATTATTGAAGTCTTTAAAAAGAATTCATATATTCCAATCAAGATTATAGAAATGACTATTATGATACCGCAGGCTCTATATATTCTATTTCTCACTATTTTTTGACCGGTCATTATTTTGGCGTTGCTTTTTGTAAACAGGAAGAAGGATATAAAAGCCAGTATCCCGAAGAATAAGCCGGCGCATATAAAATGAATTACCCCGGAAATATGATCGCTGATCTGAAATGTCCCGACTATTACGGCCTGATCACTTCCTGTAAATGTCGGAAACAGAGTCACTCCAAGAGCGCAGGCCCCGCAGATTGTCGCTATAATATCGTCAAAATTACCGTAACCTTTGTAAGAGATTAAAAACAGGGCCAATCCGCATGTAATGCCGATAAAAACATCCCTCAAATTCGTATAATAATAACTGCTGATCGATTCCTGGATCGCTTTTCCCGCGATCAAACCGCCGATGAATAAAATAAACGGCAGGATAATCCCTAAAATACCGAGAATCCGGCGCATTGTTAAATACGATATTGTCAGACAATTGCTCTTTGGAACAGGCATTGTTTCCTCCTTAAAGTTTTAGGTATTACTTCTGATATAATGCAAATTACAGAAATTTAGAGATTGCCGGGCGATTTTGCCAAAAGTGTACTCGCCGCAGCCGGCAACTTGATTTTAGACGTTGTAAAGAAAAAGTGTTATTCAACAACATTAAATCCCAATTTTGCATATAATTTCATCGCCGGTTCATTCCCTTCGAGTATTTTTAATGTAACTTCCATACTTCCTTTTGAAAGTATTTCATTAACTGCATATTTTGTTAATTTTGAGCCATAACCTTTTCGCTGAAATTTCCTATCAATACTGAGAGATTGAATATAATTATTAAGAAATAGTATAGACCCTATTAAATAATTGCCTATATCAAAGAGGAAATAAAATGTATCCTTATTTTTATTAAAAAATGATTTTATCTCACTTAATTCTGATTCGGATGATTCGTTTATCCTGTGAGGAGTTATATTGTTTTTTCCCCGTAATTCGTAAAATAAGTCTGATTCCAAATCAAGTTCCATTTTAAAATAATCATCACAATATTTTACCGGATTAATTTCCGGATCTTCATATATGGGTCCTTTATAAACTAATTTTAATTCATTCATTTGTCAGCCGCTTTTCAGAGGGCGTCTTCCCCGGTCTGGCCCGTCCTGATGCGGATGGCTTCCTCAATAGTGCTGATAAATATCTTCCCGTCGCCATGCTGGCCGGAATGGCAGATCGTCCGTATTTTTTCCACGATCTTTTCAACAAGCGCCTCGCCGGTGACTATTTCCAGCTTGGTTTTCGGGACCAGCGAAACATCGCCCTCGGCGAACTCGATGATGCTCTGGTGCCCGCGCTGGTGGCCGAAGCCTCCTGCCTCGATAACGGTAATTCCCTGGACCCCCAGGTCTGAAAGGGCCTTCTGGATTTCAGCCAGTTTGGAACGGCGGATAATCACCTCTATTTTCTTCATGAAGGGGCCTCCTGAACTGTCAATTATAAAAAATATAACCATATCTTACTGATGATATAAAAAAATTACAATAAAATAAAAAATGCCGTATTTCCCGCGAAGATTTTCAATACAAAATTTCAACGGGATATTATTTCACAGTCATATTATTTCAATTTATATTTCTGATCCGGAAAACTTTCAGATAAAACTGAAAATATTTCATTCAGGCCCCCATCCTTAATACGTAATGTTTGATTTTTCCGCCGTTCCGTGCTAAAATTTTGAATTAGTTTTTTAGAGGGGCAGGTCATAGAGTAGAGTATGGATCTGAAATTAAAAGATGTCTGCGGCCTTCTGGGCGTCGAAGAAAAAAAGCTTGTCGGCTGGATTAAAGAGAATAAAATACCGGCTTATGAAATCCAGCATCAATATTTTTTCAACAAAGCCGAAATTCACGAGTGGATCCTTAAAAACAACTGGCCGGTCTCAAAAAGCGCGCTGGACCTGGCTTTGACGAACGAGCCGGTCTCGCTCGTTTCCCTTCTGGACAAAGGCGGGATTTTTTATCAAATCCCGGGCAGGGATGCCAGGTCGGTTATAAAGAATTCCGTAAAAAACATTCCTCTCCCGCCCGGACAGACCCAGGATACGGTTATTTCGACGCTGCTGGAAAGGGAGGAGATGATGCCGACGGCGGTCGGTAAGGGGATTGCCATTCCCCATCCGCGGAACCCGATCGTTTCCGATATTGAAAACGAGAGCGTGTCCCTCTGCTTTTTAAAAAATAAAATAGATTTCGGGGCGCTGGACGGACTGCCTATAACGGCGCTCTTTATTGTCCTCAGCGCGAATGCCAGAAGGCACCTGGAGATTTTATCTAAAATATCCTATCTCTGCCAGAATAATGATTTCAGCGGACTGATGGAAAAACAGGCGTCCAGGGATGCGCTTCTGGCTTATATTGAAGGAAAAGAAAAGGATTGGATAAAAAGGTAAATGGGCATGCTGTTTTTTTATATATCCCTTATCATCTTATTGATCGGCGGGCTATTCTGTCTCATCGTTCCGGAAAAGGTAAAGAGCGTCGTTAATTTTATTTTTTACGCTGTCAGCTTTCCTTTAATTCTTGTTCCTTCCATTGAAGTCCTGACAAAGAATACAGTTTTGAGCGCCTCATTTTCATTGAATTCCCTTTTCGGCCCCGTGAATATCGTCATCGATCCGCTTTCGGCTTTTTTTGTTGTCATCATCTCGCTTGTCGGATTGCTGGCCTGCCTTTATTCCATAGGTTATATGAAGCCTTATATCAAAGAGCGGAAAAGATTGTCCTCGCATTACTTTTTTCAGAATGTCCTTATCATTTCCATGCTCCTTGTCGTGACCCTGCAGAACGCTTTTGCGTTTCTCATCGCGTGGGAATTGATGTCGCTCTCATCATTTTTCCTGGTGATCTTTGAGAGCGAGAAAGAGGAAGTGATCAAAGCGGGAATGAATTATCTCATCAGTATGCATATCGGCCTGATTTTCATCATTTCAGGCTTTATATTTCTGTCAATCCAGTCGGGAAGTTTCGGTTTTGATTCATTTAAAAAAGTTTTTGAATCTAATAAAACAACCGCGGATATTCTATTCATCCTGTTCTTCGCCGGATTCGGGATAAAGGCTGGTTTTTTCCCTCTGCATACATGGCTGCCCAGGGCGCATCCGGCCGCGCCAAGCCCCATCTCGGCCATCATGTCCGGGGTGATGATTAAAACAGGGATTTACGGAATCCTTCGGGTCTTGAGCTGGACCGGCACGCCGTCGTTTTTTATTTCCTATTTTGTTCTGATAATCGCCCTTCTTTCCGGGATTATAGGGGTCATATACGCGATAGCCCAGCACGACCTGAAAAAACTGCTGGCCTATCACAGCGTGGAAAATATCGGCATCATCGGCCTGGGCATCGGTGTAGGGATGCTGGGGCTGTCTTATCAGAATAGTCTTGTGTCCGTACTGGGTTTTTCCGGCGCGGTGCTCCATGTGCTGAACCATGCCCTGTTCAAAGGGCTTCTCTTTTTCGGGGCCGGCGCGGTTTATAAAGAAACCGGAACAAGAAATATTGAGAAATTGGGCGGTCTGGTCAAAGCCATGCCGTTTACGGCGGCTTTCTTCCTCATAGGCTCCATCGCTATTTCCGGTCTTCCGCCTTTGAACGGATTCATCAGCGAGTTCCTGATCTATTTCGGCCTGTTCAAGGGGTTCAATCCTGCGAATTTGATCTATACGGTCATACTCATTTTGACTATTGCCGGATTATCGCTTATCGGCGTTATGGCCATGCTCTGTTTTACTAAAGCCTTCAGCGTGGTCTTCCTGGGGAGCCCCCGTTCGGAACCGGCGCGGAAAGCGCTTGAAGCGCCTGTCAGCATGATCATTCCGATGTTTATTATGGGGCTGTTGATCGCCTTTATCGGCTTATTTCCGCAGGCCGTGTTTTCTTTTATCAGGCCTGTTGTTATGATTTTATCCCCGGCGGCGGATATTGCACTGGATACGGCGGTATTGAATGTCCTCGGTTCGATCTCGAAAGCGCTGTTCATTTTTATCGGAATGTTCGCTGTTGTTTTTTTGCTGCGTTTCCTTCTATTAAGGAAGAGAAAGGTCAGTATTCAAAAAACCTGGGACTGCGGCTATCAGGCGGGTACACCGCGGATACAGTATACGGCTTCTTCTTTTGCGGAGCCTTTCCTGCTGCTGGCAAAAAAGCTGATTGATTACAAAACTATCATCAAGCCGCCCGCGGGTTTATTCCCGAAAGAAGCATCACTGGAAAGAGATTCCGCTGACATGATCGAAACAAAGGCGATTATGCCGACTGTCAGCCTGCTTAATAAATTTTTAAATCTTTTCTCCTGGATACAGAGCGGCAGGACGCAGAATTATTTAATATACGGGATAGTCTTTCTGCTTCTGGCACTCCTGTTTGTCATAGGGGTCCGGCTATGATGGAAAGACTCATAAATATCCTGTTCCTGCTGTTTATGCCTTTTTTGTTCCTCGGGATCATCAATAAGGTCAAGGCCGTCTGGGCCGGAAGGAAAGGGGCGCCTATCCTCCAGCCTCTCTATGAGTTTATCAGGCTCATCAGGAAAGGGGAAGTCGTCAGCCGGACAACTTCCTTCGTTTTTCAAATCGCGCTGTCGATTTCTTTTACGGCCGTTCTTTTTTCAGGCCTACTGGCGCCGCTGGCCCAGAGGTTGTGCTTTTTCCCGATGGAGGCGTCGTTTATCATTTTCGCCTTCCTATTGGGACTGGGCAGGTTCTTCTCGATCCTGGGCGCGATGGACACGGGTTCCAGCTTTGAGGGGATGGGCGCGAGCCGCGAGGCCGCCTTCAGCAGCCTGATCGAGCCGGCGTTTTTTATCATAATCGGGACGCTCGCTTTTTTGAACGGCGGGCTTTCCTTCCCGGACATCCTGAATTTAACGGAGAAGCATGATCCTTTCTTCATGCTCATTACTGTATTAACGGTCATCGCTTTTTTTATCATGCTCCTGACGGAAGGCTGCAGGGTGCCGGTTGACGACCCGAATACCCACCTGGAGCTTACGATGATCCATGAGGTGATGGCGCTGGATAATTCGGGCGTCGACCTGGCCTTATTGTCTTACGGCGCGGGCATGAAAATGGTCGTCATCACGTCCCTCATAGCCGCCCTAGTCATTCCGAAGGATTTGGGTTTTACCGCGTCGGCTTTTGCCTGGCTCGGGATAGAATCGGTCGCCGCCGTTTTTATCGGGACGATTGAATCGCAGACGGCGAGGCTCAGGATGCTGCATGTACCGCAATTTATCTTTGTCATGACAAGTCTCGCGCTGATCATTCTCTCGGCCGCCGCGCTGTGGATGAAGGGAGGGCTGAAATGATCAGTTTTATTATCATACTCTTCGGCGTGACTATGCTTTTTGTGTCGGCGACGGGAAGGATAGAAGGGTATATTAAAATACTGTCCGTACAGGGAATACTGTTGATGCTTCTTGTTCTTTTCGGCTTTGATGATTTCAGTATCCTTAATTTTGTATTTTTAACAGCTGAAACACTGCTTATAAAAACCATTATAATTCCGGTCTTTCTCATACGGATCGTCAGGAAGAATGGCATCCAGAGAGAGGTGGAAACAAACCTGCCGAATTTTTTCTCGCTCCTGATCGCCAGCGCCCTTTTTATGCTCGGCTTTTTTATTTCCTATTGGGCCCTTAAATTCGGGACTGCAGTCAATTCCCTTTATTTCGGCATATCATTTTCCACCATATTCACAGGCCTTTTCATTATTATATCAAGAAAAAATATTGTTACGCATGTCCTGGGATATATGATGATGGAGAACGGGATATTTCTTCTGTCCCTTTCCGTGGCCAAGGAAATGCCGGTCATCATCGACCTGGGAGTGCTCCTGGATGTGTTCATCGGGATATATCTATTGGGGCTTTTTGTGAATAAAATCCAATCCGCGTTTGACGAATCGCAAATTGACGCGCTCAATCAATTGAAAGACGAGTAGGAAAAATATGATTATTATTTTGTTCCTGTTTCCGGTCATCGCCGCTGTTCTGCTTTTTTTCCTGAAATCAAAAAAAGTGAATAACATTACGCTTATCTGTTATTCCATTCTATATCTTGCCGTGTCCGTTTTCCAGCTTTTTTCCCCCGGCGAATTCACCCGCTATTTTAAAACCGACACGCTGGGTTCGCTTTTCATGATCACACTCGCGGTTATTTTTGTCGGTGTTGCTTTTTATAACGCGGCTTTTTCCCATGATGAGGCATCGAACACATCGCATACCTATTATACGATCTTTTTCCTTTTCTTTGTTTTATCCATGACCGGTGTTCTATTGAGTGCGCATCTGGCTTTGTTATGGGTTTTTATTGAAGCGACGACCCTCTCCAGCGCTTACCTGATTTATTACCATAAGCATGGATCTTCCCTGGAAGCGGCCTGGAAATATGTCTTTATCTGTTCCATCGGCATAGCCATGGCTTTTATCGGGATCATTCTTCTGACAATCGGTACGGGAATTGTCAATTCCCTCTTTTTTGACGATCTGTACCGGAACGCCCCGCTCATCAACGCGTTCTGGCTTAAGATCGCTTTTGTTTTCATCCTGGTTGGCTTCGGGACGAAAGCCGGCCTCGCGCCGGTGCACGCGTGGCTGCCGGACGCGCATTCGGAAGCGCCCTCGCCCGTATCGGCGATGCTTTCGGGAACGCTCCTCAATACGGCCGTCCTCGGGATAATCCGCGTTTATAAAATAATGGAACTTTCAGGGACCGCGTCTTACGCGCGGGTATTGATGCTTGCCATGGGTTTTCTTTCGGTGTTTGTCTGCGCGGTTTATATATCGCGGACAAAGAATTATAAAAGGATGCTGGCTTATTCTTCCATCGAGAACATGGGTATCGTCATGATCGGCATCGGGCTCGGAGGCATCGGGGTTTTTGCCGCGCTTCTCCATATTGTCGTCCATTCGCTGACAAAGGCAGGTTTCTTTCTTACCTCGGGCAATATTGTGTCTTTTTATAACAGTAAATTGATACAGGATGTTAAATTTCTTTACCGGAAGGACAAATTCAGCGCGTGGCTCTGGATATTTTCTTTTATCGGGATTTCCGGACTGCCTCCTTTTCCCCTTTTTATCAGCGAGTTTCTTATTGTAAAGGCTTTTTTTGATAAAGGATGGATTATTCCGGCCGTTATTTTTCTCCTTCTGCTGACTATCATTTTATACGGAATGGGAAATAACGTGCTGAAAATGTGCTTCGGCAGGGACAGCGGGGAAAAAGAGGCAAAGCGGCTCAATCCCTTCCAGTATATCCCGCAGGCCGCGTTTTTTGTTATTTTACTCATTATCGGCCTGTTACTGCCTGAACCGGTCCGGAAGATGCTTCAGAACGCAGCCGCGCTGTTTTAGGAAGGAGTCGATAAAATGAAATGGGCACTGACCAATAATAACCGTGTTCTAAAACTGAGAGATATTCCTCTGCTGAAAATCGATGATTTACGGAATGAGATCATAAAAAATAAGGATAAAAGGCTGGTTTCTTTTTTCGGACATAAAAATAAAAAGGAAATTAAAATCTATGTCATTCTCGCGGATGACGATAATTCCAGTCTTTATGTTTCATCTTCCGTGATTAAGGAAGGCGGATCATATCAGTCTTTAACCCCGGAGCTTCCGGCCTTCCATCTGTTCGAGCGGGAGCTTTATGAGGAATACGGGGTCATTCCTGAAGAGCATCCATGGCTCAAGCCTGTTCGATATAGCTTTAACCGGCATGACAAGAATAAAACGATGAGGAATTATCCTTTCTTTCAAATGGAAGGGGAGGAAATCCATGAGGTTGCGGTCGGCCCCATCCACGCCGGGGTGATCGAACCCGGGCATTTCCGTTTTCAATGCCTTGGGGAAAAAGTTTACCACCTGGAGATCCAGCTGGGCTATCAGCACCGCGGCATTGAGGACATGCTCATAAAAATAAACCCGCGCTTTGCCGGGCACCTGGCCGAAAGCATAGCCGGCGATTCCGTGATAGCGCATACTTCGGCATACTCCGCACTGATCGAGTCGCTTCGCGGCTGTGAAATAACCCGGAGGGCGCAGGCTGTGCGCGGCATAGCGCTTGAGCTTGAAAGGATGGCAGTCCATATCGGCGATCTCGGCGCGCTGGCCGGCGATATAGCCTATCTTCCCGGCAGTTCGCAGTTCGGGGCCATCCGCACCCTTGTGATCAATACAATGCTCGTCCTCTGCGGGAGCCGTTTCGGAAGGGGGCTTGTGAGGCCCGGCGGGGTCATGTTTGACATAGATGATACTTTAAAAAAACAGATGGGGATTACATTACGGAAAGTATTAAATGAGGTCGGCTTTGCGGCCGAGGCTTTCTTTTCCTCGTCCAGCGTTCTGGCAAGACTGGAGCTGACGGGGGTTGTCCCAACGGAAACCGCGAAGCAGATCGGGATGGTCGGCCCCGCGGCAAGGGCTTCGGGAGTTCCCGTCGATGTCCGGAGCGATCATTCCTACAGGATCTATAAAAACTTTCCGGTCCACAAGCTGACGCTTCCCGGCGGCGATGTATTCTCGAGGGCTTACATCCGTTATATCGAGATCAGGCAGTCGGCCCAGTTCATCCTGGAAGTCCTGGAAAACCTTCCGGAGGATTCGGTTGAGCTGGTCTCATTAAAAAAGCCGCAGCCGGATTCATTCTCTGTTTCTTTGATAGAAGGCTGGCGCGGGGAAACGGCCCATATAGCCGTAACGGACAAAACCGGCAAATTAACCCGTTATAAAATAAAGGACCCTTCTTTCAATAACTGGTATGGACTGGCATTGGCGGTGAGGGACAACGGCATCTCGGATTTTCCGCTGTGCAATAAAAGCTTTAACCTTTCCTACTGCGGGCATGATCTGTAAAGGAAATAATTAACAGGAAGGCATCCCTTGGCTGTGCTCGGGACAGGCTCCGGCGGGAAGGGAAGAATATAAACGTATCTTCTATTATAATATTTAAACTAATGTAAAAGAAGCCTGATTGTAATATCCGATTTTTCACACGGATGACGCGGATTTTAAAGGATTTAGTTTTACGCTGAGCAGCTTTTTTATTGATGATATCTGATAGAGTCTTATATTAACCACGAAGTTCGCGAAGAACACGAAGAGGGTTGGAAAGGTGGGCTGCGCCCGGTGGATAAGGCTTTGAGAACGACTGAATATCATAGAATGACACTGATGTTCACTTATATCTTAAAATATTTTTTCTCTGCTTTTTTAGCTATTTTTAAAATAGAATCCAACTTTTCACTTACTTCCTTGTCAATTTCCTCGGGTTTTGCCATACTAACCAATTTGTAATAACGGCTTTTATCCATTAAAATCACAGAATTAATCTTTTTATAAAAATCCCTGAATACTTTATCGAGAAAATCATCACTCATTTTTGTCGTATTCCACCATTCGTTCATTTTATCTTTTTTTGCCACACCAGGAATATAATCATCGATTATATTTTTAATTATTGACGGATAAGTCTGAGTAAATAATTCTTTTCCATATTCTTCAACAATAAAACGCTCAATAACAACCGGCAATGGCAAATAATTTTCTATTTCGTTTTTATCCCACATTAACATTTTGAAATATTCATTACTCTGAAGTTTAGCCGGAATTTTATCAAATATGGCGATGCCTGATAAATCAGGCATTGCTTCTTTTAACCCGTAAAAATGATTTTCGGCTGATGACGGCCGGTTTGAATCAACAGTTCTGACGAATGCTTCTTCAAGGTACTTTAAAACGGGATGTCCTAATAATTTGGCAAAGGCTTGAAGTATCAAATGATCGGTCGTCCCTTCGAGATAAAGGACCCATTTCTTTTGTTCTGCAAGAACGTACTGATCAAAACCAATACTATTCAGTGATTTTACGAGCTGCTGAGTCTTATTCACACGGTGGGGATCACCGATAAACCCTATTATTGTATCCTTTTCCGCAGCCTCGTTAAGCACTGCTTCCGAGTGTGTGGCAATTATTAATTGTGATTTCTGATTCTTAATGGTTTCTGAAAGTGTGTTATAAATCTCTTTTTGCCTGATAACTTCAAGATGGGCATCCGGTTCATCAAGTAAAAGAATTGTGTTTTCATTGCTGTAAATATAAGAAAATAACAGCAGGATTTGCTGAAAACCCCTTCCGGAGTTGGAAAGAGCCATATTTTTCTTGGAATCTTCGCGATAAGTCAACAACAGCTTTCCCGTACCGGCATCATAAACCGGATCATCTAAATCAACAAGGAAAAACCTTTTTATGAGACTTTTTAATTCCTTCCATTTTCCATTACTGCGCTGATAGACATTCCAGCATAGGTTTCTCAGGACTTCCGCGGTCCTTCCCTCGCCGATCCTGCCCTGAATCGATCCGGGTTCAAGTTTGTCTTCCTCGCTCGCAAGTCCCGACATTGGAGGAAGAAAACCAACGCGTTCGTTTATAACTTCTTCCGGAAAAGGCAGAGGTTTCCCATTTTCATCACCCAGTATCCGGCAATAAATAGATTCGGGATTTGCATAATCAAATTCAAAACCCAGAGACCATTTAGTGTTTGAAGTAAAGCCTTCGGCTGTAATTTTTATCCTGATATTCTCCGTACCTCTTTTACCTTCTTTTTTTATAAAACTTTTTCTGACATTGAGATCGCTCCATAATTGAAGCGCGGAGGGTAAAGGCATAGAAAGGAGTTCTTTACGGTTTATTGTTATACCTGTTCTCTGCTTCGCTTTGGTTGTACGGGAATGTTCATACCACCTTCTCATCCCGATACTCCAGAGAGAAATAGCCTGCAATGCTGTGGTTTTACCGGAATTATTCGGTCCTATAAAAGCGACAACAGGAGTCAGGTCAATTTCAACTTTTTCCAGTTTTTTAAAATTTTCAATAAAAAGTCTGGTTAACATAAATTGCCCCTTGGATTTTTTGATTAAGATTTATTTTAACATAAATCTTATTATTTGTCTTTTCAAATTCTAATGTTTATTCCATTATCTCATCTATTTTCCCCATCACCCGTTCAGTCTCCACAAGAGCGGCAATTATCCGCTGGTAGTGTAAGATTTCGTCAAATGTTAAAGTGCGCCCTTTCCTGTCCTTCAGCCACTTCTGCGCGGGCTGGTAGCCGCCGATGTAGAACTCCCAGCTGATTCGGGAACTCCTCCGAAGAATTGCTTTTTATTGATCCATACTTTGCCATAATTTTTAACCTTAGATTTTACCTGTTCTTTCTCAAAAATCACTTTTTCCACTTCATTATTCCCCGTTTCGGGATAAGCGGTAATTAAATTTTCAAGCAGCGGAGATTCCATCAGATGTAATTTCCTCAATACGGCCCCTTTTTCCGCAAGTTTAAAAAATATTTTAGCGCTTTCAGGATACGGTATTCGCGGAAAGTCTATTTTTAAGAATTCCTTATATTTTTCCCGGTAGGAAGGCGAATGGAGTACGGCATAAATATAGTCGAGAATGTCCAGCGGGGTAAAGTATTTCTTCGCTCCTTTAGTTTTTTGAATAGAATCATTGTCATCTTCTTCCTTGAATTCCAGCCCAATTTTCCCGGCGATAGCATTCACGATTTCCATGTTTAGGTTAGGACGGCGATGTTCCGAAAAGCGACGATTCGAATCGTCGCTTTTCGCTTCGAAATCAAATTCCCCATCGTCGTCGTAGAGGTAGAGAGGAAATATTTTACAATTATCAAATGGCGAAACGCCATCCTTATCAACAATTTTATTTGAAATGAAATAATTAGTAACATTACCTCTTCTTGAATTTCTAATTGCTAATAGACATATATTTTCTTTTAACATATTATTCATTAATGGGCTTCGTGGATAGGCCATAAAACCCTTACTTTTTCCAGTAAAATAAGTATACCTATCATCAAAAGGATGGTATAGTACATTATTTTCGACCCCATTATTATTCTTTATATCATCCATAGCCCATTTAATAGACCAATCTCTTCCATCTTCACCCAAATTATACTTATATCTTATCTCCTCTGTTGACAATTGTTTTAAATCAATAATAATTTTTAATAATTCTTCCTTAGAAAAAGAATAAACTAGATTATCCCTTTTAGTTTGTATTCCAGTATTATTTGAAATAAATATTGATTCAATATTAAGTCCTTTATTATATTCTTCATCCAATCTAAAATCTTTTGGTACAAAAAAACAATACGGTTCAACAGGGTCAAGCTTCAACCATTTCAAAGATAAAATATTACTATTCCAGAGTTTATCATACTTAACCTCCCGTTCACCAAATACATCAAAATGAAAAACAGAAGATAATTCTTTTTTCTTTCCACCATTCTTTACAAAAATATTGATTGATACCCCTTGCTGGATATCGAAAACATTTTCATCCTTGCTTCCATCCGGTGAAGTTTCTTTTTTCTTTGAATTTCCATGGAGATCATAAATATAAATTTTATCGAAAGTTTCCATCAGGTGCTTGCGCATCTGCCGGTGTGTAATGCCGTCGATATAGGAATTGTTTGTGATCATTGCCACAATACCCTGGCCGTTTTTCTCGATAAAATGCTCGGCATAGCGGATAAATTTTATATAATCGTCGTCAAGATTCAGTTTCTTCTCATTCAATCCTTCCTTATAGCACTTTATCTGGGAACGTATCCAATCGCCGGTATTGCTGGAACTGACGCTGTACGGAGGATTGCCGACCACGACCATGACGGGCATATCCTCCTTGACCTTATTCGCTTCCTTCGCCTCAAAGGAAAGCCACTGCGCGAAAGTGGTGTTGATTGTGGCTCCCGGCTTTTCCAGGCTGTTGGTCAGGTAAATTCCCAGGCGGGGGGATCGGTCGGTAAAAGTGTAGCCGGTTTCCTGGAAAATGAATTCCATCTTGAGGTGGCACATCGCGTAGCTTGCCATCAGGATTTCGAAGCCATGCAGGCGGGGAAGAAGATGCTCGTCCACATAGCCGTTCCAGACGCCTTTCTGGGATTCGAAGCTTTTATAAATCCGCCTGATAATTTCAGCGAGGAAAGTCCCTGTGCCGGCAGCCGGGTCTAAAATCTGCACCCGGTGGGATTCAATCTTAAATAATCCCCCCGCGATGTTTTCATGTTCCACCTCGACTTTTGAAGTATCAGCCAAGCCCATCTTAAGGCCGAATTCGGATTTCAGAATATCGTCCACGGCGCGTACAATAAAACTCACAACAGGTTCGGGGGTATAATAAACCCCGCGCGATTTCCGCTGGGCGGGATCGTACTCGGCAAGGAATGTCTCATAAAAATGGATTACCGGGTCATGACGGGCGGTCGCGTCTCCAAAGTCTGCCATAATCTTATTCAAGTCACACGCGAGGAATAGATCGGCCAGCGCGTCTACAATCCAGTCGATGCTGTTGTCCAGTTCGGGTCCGGCCACATAAGAGAAAAAATTCCTGAGAAATAGATTGGATTTCGGAACGAGGAATAAGGCTTCCTGACGGGAAAAAGTTTCCATTGTTTTATCATGAATCCTCGCGGCGAATAGGCCGTATGCTACCGTCTGAGAGTAAATATCGGCAAATTGATGTTCGGTCATATCATGAATCAGTACTCTCTTAAATGACTGGTACTGGCTGTAAAGGGTATTGGACGAATCACCGGAGTGATCCGGTTTTTGAAGCGTTAACGCATTATAAATAATATCACGCATCAATCGCGCCTTGTCTGCCATCATCCGGGCGAGCTTTTCCGCGGATGTAATAGTCTGGCCCCTGTAATCACAGAAATCTCGGATCATATCCTCAAAAACAGGCCAGTCTTTTTCACAGGGTTTAAGTTTGCCGCCTTCGATTTCAGCGATTCGAGCCGTCATTTCTTTTTGCCCTGCGCGGAAAAGCCGGAATTCCAGGTAATCTGTCAGGATAAGATTGTCAAGGCTTTCAAGGTATTTTTTAAGCTGATCGTCTTTCTCACTTTTATCAAGCGAAATACCAATATCTTTTGTTTCAACATAACCGACTGGTATTTCTTTCCGGGTGATAATCAAATCTGGCGCGCCGCATTCCTGGCGTCTGGGTTCATTTGTTACTTTTATTTCAGGTATAATGCTTTCAATCAGCCCTTCAAGATCGGAACAATAACTGTGCTCGGTAGCAATTCCATCATTAAAAAGCCTTTTTATATTTGAAAAATAATCAGCTATCGTCATAATATACCTCAAATAATTATAATTACAAATTAATATATTATAACAAATTAAAGATTTAAATCAAAACTTTCATTTGTATTTTTATTTCTTTATAACCATTGCACTCCGTTTTCTTCTCTGAAAGTCCGGGAAAGCCTTTTGATTTTTCCTGATGCTCACTTTGCTGAAGCCAACGGAGCGGCCAGCCAGTTCTCCGTTCTTCCGTTCCCGAGGCCATTTTCCTCCTGGCCATAATCTGAACATAAATCAACTCAATTTAAAGTCGTGTTATCTGTTAACATTATAATAGAAGAGAGGCAAATGTTTTTGACATAGCCTGCCCCCGATCCAATCGAGAGGATGTCAAAACCGATGCATAAAGCCATCGGCACATAAAGGAATTTTGTTTATTATTTTTTTCTCATCATCGTTCCCCGGCGGGGGCAGAGAGTGAACTTTTCTGGATGCGTCACTTCATTAATTATGGAATTGTAATACAGAGCATCGCGCAGAGGGCTTAGTTTTGCCCGTGACCGGCCGGCTTGAACGCGCGGAATGTCCGAGCATACCCATTGTCCATAAATTCGAAATCAAGACAGACTAATAAAGAATATTTGATAAATTACTTTCAATGGGTGTGCGAGTTCCGAGCGTGCGGCCGGGAGCGGATGCAAAACTAGCACTCGAAGCGAATGCGTTCTTTAGTCTGAAATTATGAGAAAATGATTAAATATCAGCGTCCAGAAAAGTTCACTATCTACCTTTGCCTATCGCTGGGGGACAATCTGCAGTGTGGCACAGCGCCAGCAGTGCCTCCTTTTCCCTTCTTTTCGAAAAGAAAGAAATATCGTAATTCCCCCGGCAGCCTGTCGGAATAATAATCCCCAATAGCTTAATAAAAAGAAAAGACGTTGACCCTTCAGCCAGAAGGCGATGCCCTTTTGACCTTGCAAAAGAAAGTGAACAAAATCCCCCGGCAATCGTTGCCGGTCTGCGCAGCCGCATTGCACCTTTTTATTATCTTAAATATTATCTTTAAACTCGGATAGAGTGATATTGGCCTGTCTGAGAATACTGCGGAAAGTACCTTCAGGAATTTCTTTCTTATCCATCGGTAATATGACAATGTTCCCTTTTCCATTCTTATATTTTGCGTGGGAACCTTTTTGAGAAATAAAAGAAAATCCCAATCTTTCCAGGACTGATGAGATTACTCTTGATGAGTAAAGCTTAGACATGGACCTTTTCCCTTCCGATGAAAACCTGGTCTACTTCAGGGAATTCCTTATCCTCATTTTCAAAATAAAGTTCAACAGCCTCTTTAAGATTAGTAACAGCCTCGTCTGAATTATTTCCAAAAGAGGAAACATCCACATTCAAACACTGTGAAACATAATATTGGCCTTCATGCCAGACAACATATTCGATTTCTTTCATAATAGAGCCTCTCTTTAAAAAAAGAATAAAGGTAATTAAGCGTAAAATCAAGTTTTAAAGTATTCGTTTATTTTTGTATAACAGACAGGAATGTCTGTTATACCGGATTAACCGGCGCCAATTCCCATCTTTAAAAAGAATGTTTTATCATAAATAAAATGAATAAGAATTAAAAAAAGCTGTTCGGCAAATTGTCCGTTCCCGAGGCCATTTTCCTCTTGGCCATAATCTGAACATCAAATATCTCGATATAAAGTTGTGGCATCCGCTATTATAATAGAAGAGAGGAAGCACATGCTTGCGGCAGGGACGCCGCAACCGCCGCATAAAGCCACGCCCAGCACCACTTTGATTGCCTGTCCTCAAAGTGGTGCTGGGCAAGGATAGCGATTTAAGGCGGCTATTATAGCAATGAACTGCTTATTAAAAAGCCGGATAACACACCTCCATACGGTCCGATAGCTTCGTATGAAAATGGCCTCGACCTGTTTTCTTTCTTTAGCGCGATATTTCTTTCTTTTCGAAAAGAAAGAAATATCGTAATTCCCCCGGCAGTCTGTCGGACTAATAATCTCCAATAGTTTAGTAAAAAGAAAAGACGTTGATCCTTAACCAGAGGCTATACATCTATTGGCCTAGTAAAAGTTAGTAAAAATGGCATTACGCTAGTAAAAGCTTGATAGGCAGCGCCCCGTTCAACAACGCGATTTCTTTGTTTGCTTTAAGCGAAAGCAAATGGACCGGCGCATCCGCCGGAACGAGCAGCGCGATGCGCCACGCCGAGAACCGCTCATGGATGACCCTGCCTATGTCTTTGAACAATGCGCTGATTCCGCTGCCCCCGATGCGTTCGCCGTAGGGCAGATTGGCGATCAGGAGACCGCCCGGCGCGGGAGGCGTCCACTCCTGGAAAGGCTTTACTGAAAATGCGATATACTTTTCAACACGGGCGCGCAGCGCGGAGGCGCGAGCCACGTCGACATACTTGGCGTTGATGTCCGAAGCATAGATCGGCGCCGGCAGTTCGGACTTTTTAGCCGCGCGCAATTGATCGGAAACGCGGCGCCACAAAGGGCGGTCGAAACCGGCCAGGTGCTCCAGGGCAAAATCGTCTTTGCCCCGGTGAATGAGCGGCGCTTTATTCAGAGCGATATATGCCGCTTCGATGATAATGGTGCCGGAGCCGCACATCGGATCAAGGAGCGGTTCATTGCCGGTGTAGCCTGCCAGAAGCAGGATCGAAGCGGCCAGTGTCTCTTTCAAAACGGCCGGATGCCCGCCTGTACGCCAGCCGCGTTTATGAAGGGCGCGGCCCGCCGTGTCGATGCCGAGCGTGCAGGAACCGTTCCGGACGAATACAACGATGGTAATGGGCTCGTCGGCGTCGGGATCGAACCGGGGAGCGGACTTTTCAAACGCGCTATTTTGTATCGATTGAACGATGGATGTAATAACCGCTTCCTCGCCCAACGCAATAGCTTGTTGATCGGTGAGGGCCGGCGCGACCGTGAAAGGCTTATGCGAGCGCAGCCATTCCGGCCAGACGATCTTCTGCAGTTCCATCCTCAGATGTGTTATGTCAGGAGTGGCGAATTCCGCGACCACGCGCTGAATTCTGCTTGCTGTACGCAGTAACAAATGGGCGCGGTACGCGGTCTCCAGATCAGTGTCGAACGCTACGCCGCGGTGCAGTATATTCAGGTCTTTTATTCCAAGCCCGGCAAGTTCGGAAGCGAGCACATCGACAGTCTCGTGCGGGCATGTGGCAATCCATCTCATAAAGTTTGAGACCTCAACCGATTAGATTTTGACAGGTCCGGCGATAGAGCGAAATTATGTTTAACGTCCTCGATAAGCGAAGCTGCCGAAGTTTTTACTAAAGCCGAGGTAAGTGAACAACTTTGTGACTCTATTACACTATCTCAATTTTTACTTTTTTTCCTAATGCCTTTGCGATACGTTCCAGGGATGATAATTTTAAATCTTCGGCATGGTTTTCCATTCTTGATATGGCGCTTTTTGTCGTGTGAATCCTGCCAGCTAAATCTTCCTGGGTTAATCCGTTTTTGATCCTCATTTCTTTCAACATCAATCCGATTTTAAAATCATTGTAATTTTCATCATAGTTTTCAGCGAAAGAAGGATCGGATTTTTTCCTTTTATCGACGTATTTTTTTAAATCACTCATATATTCCTCCGTAAATAATCGGCTTTGTATTTTTCAGCCAGTTTGATTTCATTTTCAGGTGTTTTTTGGGTCTTTTTGGTAAAACCATTAGTTAATATAAACAGTGCGTTTTTATGAAAGAATCCTAATAATCTGTAAGTATCACTTCCCTGTTGAATCCTGACTTCGTAGATATTGTCAGTATTCACTAATTTTTTAAAATAGTTTTGCGGAATTTGATCAAAGTCTTCAATAATCTGCAATACCCATGTAATTTTCCGGGCTGTTTTTCCCGGTAAAGAATCAAGATATTCTTCAACCGGACATTTTCCATCCTCGGTTTTATAAAAGTTAATGACTCTTTTCATATTATATGTTAGCATACATGTGAACATTAGTCAATAGCATTTATAGCAATCTTGTATCAGGTTATCGTTTAACTAGCGACATTAATGAGTTATTGTTTTATGGGTTTTAAGATTGACCAAAAGATAATCCTGTAAATCCTGTGTTATCCTATAAATCCTGCCGAATTGGGGTCAGTATAATTAAGATATTCTAATTTTCAATTTCCGGCAGGATATGAAGAAATCATCTGATCTGTGCGAATCCGCATAATCTGTGTCATCCGCGTGCAGAATCGGATATTATATAAAAGAGGTGTTAATAATAATCTATTATGAAACCAGCAGCTTTACCGGTAATGCCCCGTTCAACAACGCGATTTCTTTGTTTGCTTTAAGCGAAAGCAAATGGACCGGCGCATCCGCCGGAACGAGCAGCGCGATGCGCCACGCCGAGAACCGCTCATGGATGACCCTGCCTATGTCTTTGAACAATGCGCTGATTCCGCCGCCCCCGATGCGTTCGCCGTAGGGCAGATTGGCGATCAAGAGACCGCCCGGCGCGGGAGGCGACCACTCCTGGAAAGGCTTTACTGAAAATGAAATATACTTTTCAACACGGGCGCGCAGTGCGGAGGCGCGAGCCACGTCGACATATTTGGCGTTGATGTCCGAGGCATAGATCGGCGCCGGCAGGGCGGACCTTTTAGCCGCGCGTAATTGATCGGAAACGCGGCGCCACAAAGGGCGGTCGAAACCGGCCAGGTGTTCCAGGGCAAAATCGTCTTTGCCGCGGTGAATGAGCGGCGCTTTATTGAGCGCGATATACGCCGCTTCGATGATAATGGTGCCGGAGCCGCACATCGGATCAAGGAGCGGTTCATTGCCGGTGTAGCCTGCCAGAAGCAGGATCGAAGCGGCCAGTGTCTCTTTCAAAACGGCCGGATGCCCGCCTGTACGCCAGCCGCGTTTATGAAGGGCGCGGCCCGCCGTGTCGATGCCGAGCGTGCAGGAACCGTTCCGGACGAATACAACGATGGTAATGGGCTCGTCGGCGTCGGGATCGAACCGGGGAGCAGACTTTTCAAACGCGCTACTCAATATCGATTGAACGACGGATGTAATGACCGCTTCCTCGCCCAACGCAAGAGCCAGTTGATCGGTGAGGGCCGGCGCGACGGTGAAAGGCTTGTGCGGCCTCAGCCACTCCGGCCAGACGATCTTCTGCAGTTCCATCCTCAGATGTGTTATGTCAGGAGTGGCGAATTCCGCGACTACACGCTGAATTCTGCTTGCTGTACGCAGTAACAAATGGGCGCGGTACGCGGTTTCCAGATCAGTGTCGAACGCTACGCCGCGGTGCAGTATATTCAGGTCTTTTATTCCAAGCCCGGCAAGTTCGGAAGCGAGCACATCGACAGTTTCGTGCGGGCATGTGGCAATCCATTTCATAAAGTCCGGTACCTCAACCAATAAAATTTTGAGGTCCGGCCTAACGAAGCAGGTCGGACCCGAAGAAAAGAGCCGCCGTTAGCGGCAGTACTGTCTCTATTTTAAAGAATTATATATGTCATCCAGTTCTTTAAAATTATACTTGTCAATGAATAATGATTTGTATTCGTTATAGTATTTATTCGCTTCTGCTATATTTCCAATTTTCTTTAATAAAAAAGAATATGCAAGTTTATGTTGAATGTAATTATGAAAACCAAATCGAATGAATTTTCTATTGATTTTTTCTAAAAATAAAATATCTAAATCTTTTAAATGATGTATTCTTGAATAAAATGATTCACTTTCATTTATTATAATAGAAATAATATCTTTTGTTCTTTTAATTAAATCTTTTTCACTTTTATATTCAAATAATGAAATTGTGCACTCTTTCGGTTCTTTATAATCTAATTGATCAATGTAAAAATCGTTTATATCTGCAGACTTTATTGTTTTATGCCATTTAAGCTTACCGTTGAAACTGGGGCAAAAATTTAATGAAACTCCCCAAAGAAAAGCTTTTGACATACTTTTTAGAGAGTATGCCGTAATACCTTTCATAAATTCATTATTATCTTCTTTAATCCACTTATAATCTTTGGTATGAATATATCCAAGTTTTAATAAATCTTGTGTTATGGTGTTATTTATAATTTCATTAAAAACATCTGTTTTATCATGATAACCCATAAATTTCTCCCCGGAATTGCAAGCCGGCTTATTATAAACGAATTTTATTTTATAATATTTTTGGAATTCATTCCATTCATCTTAATAAAGCAATATTTTACTGTCAACACAAGGATTTCTTCTTTCTTTTAATTAAAAAGAATAAAATAATTATTTGTATTCGTTTAAAGTCTTCAAAATGACCGTATGCCTATTCAGAGTCCAAATTTATTTTATGTGTTGTGTGCCGTTTTTCCCTATCTTTTCTAAAAAGAAAGAAAGGGCTCTTCCCCGGATAATCTGCCGGGCAAAAAATCCTCAAAAATTATATGCCAGATGGAATTCCAAACCATCTTTTTGCGGTATTAAAAAAAGTCTCATGTTTTGTTTTTTTTGATTATTATTATACTCTAAAACCGCCGCTCCGCCCCATATCATGCTTGCTATGCTGAAACCTAATGAACCGAAAACGCCGATATAGCCGAATGGCGATATTTTCGGGTCAGGGGATGTGGAAGATAAATCCCTGATAATTTCAATCCAGGTGCAGACAGTGCAGATAGAGCCTCCGGTATTTAATATCCAGAAACCGGCATAATCTTCGGCGTATATATTTCCCCATCCGAATGTTCCCGGAATCAGAATACCTAGAGTGCTGACATAACCCAGAACAACTCCTTCTATCACGCTTTTTTGTCTGACTGGCGCCTGATCATTGGTCCCGCAAAAAACTAAAGAACTGTAAAAAACTAAAACAGTAAGTATTACAATGCTTCTTTTCATATAATCCCCTGTGCAATCATTTATAATATTCTCTAATATTCGTCTTTTTTAAAATAATTGAATGATTATTTTTAATAAAATTTATTCCATTCATCTTAATAAAATCATATTTTACTGTCAAGACAGGTTTTTTTTACATTTTGGACGGGCACAAGAAAGTGGACATAATCCCCGGCAATTGTTGCCTCCGGACAAAAGAAAGTGAACAAGTATCCTTATTTATCCCTTGTTTTATTCATAACCGCTCTTTTCTCCTGATTCAGTTCTATCTTTCTCATCCGGAATGTCTTTGGGGTCACTTCCACCAGTTCGTCTTCCGCTATGAATTCGATGGCCTGGTCGAGAGATAAAATCCTGGGCACTTTCAATACGATTGTCATATCGGATGTGGAGCTGCGCATGTTGGTCAGTTTTTTTTCCTTGGTGATATTGATGTCGAGGTCGCGGTCCTTGTTGCTCTCGCCGACGATCATCCCCTCGTAAACCTCTGTTCCGACATTAAGGAACAGTTCGCCGCGGTCCTCCATGGCAAGGTGCGCGTAGGAATGCGAAAACCCGGACCTGTCGGCGACAAGGACCCCGCTCGTCCTGTGCCTGAAATTTCCCGCCCATTCCTTATAACCTTCGAAAAGCGTGTTCATGACGCCGAGGCCGCGGGTGTCCGTCAGGAACTGGCTCCTGAACCCGATGATCCCCCTTGTCGAACAGACAAATTCCAGATTGACCCTTCCCGCCCCGGTGTGTTTTATGGTTTCCATCCGGCCTTTTTTTTGTGCCATTTTCTCGGTAATGACGCCGACATATTCCTCGGGAATATCGAAGAATATTCTTTCATATGGTTCATGGATTTTCCCATCGATTTTCTTTGTGATGATGGTCGGCTTGGATACCATCAGCTCATAGCCTTCCCTCCTCATCGTCTCGATAAGTATCCCGAGCTGGAGCTCTCCCCTGCCGGAAACCTTGAAGGCGTCCGCCCTGTCGGTATCCTCGACCCGGATGGAGACATTCTTGAGCGACTCTTTCTGAAGCCTTGCCTTGATATGCCTTGTTGTCAGGTATTCCCCGTCCCTTCCGGCGAAAGGGCTCGAATTGACATAAAAAACCATGGACACCGTCGGCTCGTCCACCCGGATGCCCGGGAGAGGTTTCGGGTTTTCAATTGAGGTGATGGTGTCGCCGATATTGATATTTTCAACGCCGGAAACGGCTATGATATCGCCCGCCTCGACCTCATTCACCTGCTTTTTAGAGAGGCCATGGAAAGTAAAAAGATTTGAGAATTTTATATTGTTCGTGATAACATTATCGCTTACCAGGGCGTACGGCTTTGAGAGTTCGAGCTTTCCATTGAACATCCTTCCAAGCGCCACCTGCCCGATATAAGAATCGTAATCGAGGTTTGTGACCAGGAATTGCGGTTCGAGGCTGTCGTCGCCTTCGGGGGCCGGGATATAATTAATAATTTCTTCGAATAGGAATTTAAGGTCTGTCGAACCGTCCCACGGTTTTTTATAAGCGACGCCTTCCCTGGCCACCGTATAAAGGATCGGGAAGTTAATCTGCCGGTCATCGGCGCCCAGTTCGATAAAGAGGTCGTAAACCTCGTTGATGACCTCGTCGATCCTGGCGTCCTTCCTGTCGATCTTGTTAATGACAAGTATGACTACTATTTTCTTCGCTAGGGCTTTTCTCAGCACAAATCGGGTCTGCGGAAGCGGGCCCTCGCTCGCGTCGACAAGGAGAAGCGCCCCGTCGACCATATTGAGGCCTCTTTCCACCTCGCCCCCGAAGTCGGCATGGCCGGGCGTATCGATGATGTTGATCTTGATATTCTTATAATAAACGGCCGTATTTTTCGCGGCGATGGTGATGCCTCTTTCCCTTTCCAGGTCCATGGTGTCCATAACGCGTTCCACGACTTCCTGGCCTTCCCTGAAAACGCCGCTCTGCCGGAGCATGGCGTCCACCAGGGTGGTTTTGCCATGGTCCACGTGGGCGATGATGGCGATATTGCGGAATTTTTCTTTTCTCACAGGATTGACTCCTTGTTATTTTTACACAGGCAATTTGGAAATGATTTAATAAAAGCCTTTTCTAATAAGAAATTCTGTTGATTTAAGGTAAAAAGCAGACAGGAAAATTGAACAGAAAGGATTATTTAAAAAACCATACCCCAATAGTTTAGCTTAAAACCCCGGATTATGCAAAAAAGCGGATGAGGCTATTTTTCTACCACTTCTCGTTCTTATAAATCAGCAACGTCGCGTTAAGAATGAAATTGCCTAGCTGCTTTTGTTATGTTTTTGACAACTTATTACCATGCAATTGCATTCTTGCCAACTTTTTTGGCTCTGTACATGTTTTTGTCAGCTCTTTCAATAAGCTCGATCCTATTCTCATTTTCAATAAACTCGGCAATCCCGATACTGACAGTTACATTAAGCTTCTTTTTAATTGTACTTTTCAAGTGTTCAACCGAATTTTCTTCTATGGAGTTTTTGATTTTTTCCGCCACGATTTTTGCATCTTCCACTTTGGTTTCAGTCAGTACCGCAACGAACTCTTCTCCGCCGTATCTGGCGACCAGGTCGCTATTCCTCAGTGAATTATTTATCATTTGGGCAACGCTTTTAAGGACTTTGTCTCCTGTCTGATGGCCGTATTTATCGTTAAATTGTTTAAAATTGTCGATATCTATCATCAACAAACAGAGATTTCTTTTATATCTCTTGGCATTGGACAGGCACTTCATTAAATAATTATCAAAAAAGGTTCTGTTGTAGATGCCGGTAAGCCCGTCAGTAACAGCGCGTTTATAAAGCTCGGCATTCTCGATGGAGATGGCCGCCTGCGACGAAAGAATTTGAAGCAATTCCAGCCGTTCGGGTGTAAAAGCGTTGGTTGTGAGATTGTTTTCTAGGTAAATAATGCCGGTCACTTCCCCTTTGTGGATTATCGGGGTGCAAAGTATTGATTTGGGTTTATGTTCGATGATGTATTTGTCCTGAGTAAAGGCCCCTTCGCTAGTTGCATCATTCAATATCACAGGCTGTTTTGTTTTGCTGACATAATTCACTATTGCAACCGATAAGTTTACAGAATTATCCACAGGAATTGACTTTAATACTATAATCTCTTTTTCATTGCTGTTCTCAGCTTCGATGTAGAGTTTGTTGTCTTCTTCTTTCTTTAATATCATGAATCCCTTCTGGGCACCGGCATTTTCAATCGAGAGCTTCATAATGATTTCAAGAAGACTTCCCAGGTTGATTTCACTAGATATGGCAAGAGAAGTTTTGATGATGGTGGAAATATCCAGAGCCTGCATTCCCTTTACCCTCGATAATGAGGTAAGGCCGGTTGAATCCGGGGCTGGTTTGGCATCATAAGTTATCACATTGCCGAGAAGCTCTGGATATTTCGTTTCCAGTTGTCTTATTTTGGATAAAGCACCCCATTTTGCATAGCAGCTGTGTGCCTTAATCATATATTGCTTCGTGCTCTCAATGTTTTTCATTTTTTTCATTAAAAGAGCCGCCCGTTCACTGGCAATACCTTCATTTTGAGTATACCCGTTTTCGTTTGCGGATTTGATGGCCTCATCGTAAAAGTTTTTTGCCTTTTTAAACTGGTGATTGATTAAGGCCATTTCGGCTTCTACCAATAAATACTTATGGAGAAAGTTCTCAGGGCAATTTTTTGCCCAAAGTTTCATCCGCTTTTGGTTCAGTCTGATGATGCGCTTATATTTCCTGCGGCCCAACCATTTTGCCTCCGGGTACAGGGCCGCCATGGCCAGCGAAGAATAAAAATTCGCCTCGGTAATGTGAAGATACCCCCTGGCGACCTCCCGTCTGACCACCAGGTCATATAATTCCGCCGAGATTGAGACGCAATTATCGTACTCCCCGAAGAGGTAATAGACCCTTATTTTGATAAGCAGTAAAAAAAAGATACCAAGGAAAAGTCCGGATTTCCGGTAATTCCGCATAACATCCTCTTCATCGAAGTCCGCAGTGTTCAGATGACCTGGTGTGTCGGTAAGGCCTTTAAGGCAAAGGAGCATCTGGGCATTTATCCGGTAATTCAGTGCAACAAAGGGATCTTTACTTCCCAGTTGAAAACTTTTGTACTTTTCGTTTTCTTCCATAATATCATCTATGCCATCCCCCAATATGATGCGGGTGGCGCAGAGAACATTTACCGCATGATGGGCAAAAATAACATTTCCCACTTCCAGGCAATTTTTATATCCCTCCCGAATGAGATCAAGATCGTATTTTGCATGCTTTGTCCAGTGCTGAACAAAAGCCGCAAATGACCAGATGGTAAGACCAATGCTTTTCTTGCTGTCCAGCTTTTCATTGACCTTCATGCCTGTGACGGCGAATCTGTATCCCTGCTGATAAAAGCCGAGTCCCGCTCCAAGAATGGAGCCGAAAGTGCTTAAAGTAAGTCCCGAATACTCATAATTCCCATGATTCAGGATTTTAGATACTCCCTCAATTATGACATACGACCAGATATTGGTGTCATAATAGTAGGCAACGGTGCCTGTATTGATCGCCAATAAGTGCCATATGACATTTTTCGGATCTGTTGCCGGAGGCAGATCAATGATATCTTCAATTTTTATTTTTGATTTTTTGAATTGGAAATACAGCCTTATTAGTTTTGAAACTATCATACCCTTGGTGACATGCTCAGGTATTTCGCTTCCGATCATCCGCATGGCCTCGATACCCAGTGCGAGTGATTCTTTATACTTAGCCATACTGCCGTAGAGTAGGATCATTAAAATATAGCCTCTGGTTTTTTCATTATCGGTTTTCGCATTCTTCATGATCTCCTTGAATATTTTTTCTGCTTCGGTAAAATTAAGAGTCAGGTATTCGCATTCCATTCTTTCCATTGAAAGTTCGTAGGCAAGGTCATAATGTTTTATCCAGCAGTCATGGGGAAGAAGGGCATCGGCAGTCCTGGCATAGACGGCAGCGGACGCGTATGCAGTCGAATTTTTAGCTTTTTTGCATGCCAGGAAATTCAGGCGCGCAAGTCTTATCTTTTCTTTAGCTCTTGATATAAGCGATATCCCCCTGTTGAGATGCCCGACAATATAGAATATTTTATCGAATAGCTTTTTCCCTTCGGTTTTTTTGAGCGTCATATTGCCGATTTTATAATGCATTACCGTTTTTTCATGATCCGGAATGAGTGAGTAAGCCGCTTCCCGGATTCGGTCGTGATGAAATTTGTATGTGTCCCCATCAAGGCTGACCAGACCTTTTTCGATCGTCTCCGTGAGATCGGCAAGAGTTTCTTCAATGGGCTTCTCGGAAACAATGGACAATGTTTCAAGATCAAATCTGTTTCCTATGCATGAACATATCTTGATCAAATTCAGGGATTTTTCCCGTAGAGTGGAAATTATATCCGCCATGAATACGACAATATTGTCCGGGATCTGCATCTGTTCGATCAGGTTAAGATCCCATTTCCACCCGGTTTTAGGGTCGAACTTGAAAATATCTTTATTGTAGAGGTTCTTGAAAAATTGAATGACAAAAAAGGGATTTCCCGCGGTCTTTTTGTAGACAATCTCTGTCAGGGCCATCGATTCACCGGCTTCGCACCGGAGCGTGTTCATCAGCATAATATTGACTTGGTTTATATCGAGAGGAGCGAGCTCTATGCTGTTTATAGCTTTGCCTCTTTTCCGGATTTCGTCCAGCGTGAGCGTCAGCGGATGATACAGACTTACCTCGTTGTTCCTGCATGCCCCGATTAATAACAAATACTTTGTACCGTTGCCGGCCATTATGTTTTTTAAAAAATTCAGGCTTGCAAGGTCTGCCCACTGGAGATCGTCTAAAAAGAGGACCAGGGGATGTTCTTTCGCGGAAAAAATCCCGATAAGGTTTTGAAAAACCAGGTTAAATCTGTTCTGAGTCTCCTCCGGACCGAGTATCGGCACTTCCTTCTGTTTTCCGATAACCAGCTCCATTTCAGGAAAGATTTCAGTAATAATCTTACCGTTAGAACCGATGGCGGAAAGAATCTTATCCTTCCACAGGTTGATTTTCTCATTGCTTTCGGTGAGTATCTGCCTGACAAGGCTTTGAAAAGCCTGGATAATGGAGCTGTAAGGGACATCCTTTCTGAACTGGTCAAATTTCCCGAAAATGAAATAACCCCTCTTTAAAACAATAGGTTTATATAATTCATTCACGAAAGCAGTTTTGCCGATTCCAGGCATTCCTGACACAATTACGATCTCACTTGTGCCTCTGCTAATCCGCTCGAATGATTGCAGCAGAGCATCAAGTTCCTTTTCCCGGCCTATGATAATCGGGGGAATATTAATTTCAACTGGAATATCCTTTGTAGCAATGGCAAATTCCTCTATTTTATCTTTTTGTCCAATCTGATTCAGGCAACTAATCATATCTGCCATTAAGCCCTGACAGTTTTGATATCTTTCCTCAGGGTTCTTTGCCAGCAGTTTCATGATAATACTGGAAATGACCCTGGGGATGGATGGATTAAGCTTGTCCGGCTGGATTGGCTGGCGTGCAATATGCGAATGAATCAACTCCATAGGATCCTTTGCTTCAAATGGGCGTGTGCCGGTGAGCATTTCATAAAAAGTTATACCCAGAGAATAAATATCTGTACGGTAATCAACACTCCGGTTCATTCTGCCTGTCTGCTCAGGGGACACATAGGGAAGTATTTCTTCGATGACTATCGGGTCATAGAGCTCATCATTTGCATGCGTCAGAACTGTTGATATGCCGAAATTTGTTATTTTGACCTTTTTCTGCTTCAGGTTGATTAAAATATTATCTGGTCTGATATCCATATGTATGACATGATTTCTATGAAGCATGCTGAGGCTTTCTGAAAGCTGTAATCCGATTTGTAAAAACAATTCTAAATCAATCTTCTCCTTCTTTAAAATTTCTTTCAGAGGAATGCCGTTAAAGTTTTCCTCCACGATGGCATAATTGTTTTTATGTTCAATCAGATCAAGGGATTTTACAACACCTTCAGCATCGATTCTTTTGATAAGATTATATTCCTGTTTGAATCTTACGATTTCTGATAATGAGGGATTCTTAGCTTTTAATACTTTTACGATGACGGTCCGAGGCTCGTTTTCTTTTTGTCCACTGTAAACTATGAAGTTCCTCATTTCATGTAATTTTTCCTTCAGGATGTAATTTGCAAACCGTTCCATTATTTGAAACCTCTGCTGGAGATGAATTATCCTTTTACTATATCACCACTACATCTTTTTTAATATAACAAGGGACACATCATCGTTCTTTTTATATCCCTGAAGATCTTCCAGAATTTTATCTTTGATGTCATTTGGTCTCAGTCTTCCGGAATTCTTCAGGATTTCAGCCAATTTCTCCTCTGAGAACATCACTCCTTCCTTGTTCCTTGCTTCGGTGATGCCGTCGGTGAACAGGAGAAGGATGTCCCCCGGATTCAGGTTGAGTTCACAGTCGATATTCTGCTGATTCATGTCCCAGGGTGAGAGCCATATCCCTTCGGACGGCGTTGTTTCCACAGTGCCGCTTGATGAGCGGTAAACGATAATGTCCTGATGCAGACCTGAATACACGGCCTTTCCGTCTTTTCCGATGGAGAAGGCTGTTATTGTCATATATTTGTCTTCATTCATTTTATTCATATTGTATTTTATAGCCTCGTTCACCGTGGATAATAAATCAGACGGCTTTAAATCGGGATATTTTCTGACAAGCGCCTGTATTGTGGTCTGGACCATCATCATAACAAGACCTGCCGGAACCCCATGACCGGAAACATCCCCGATAATGACCCAGCTTTTGCTTCCGCTGTTAATGACGTCATAATAATCCCCGCCGACATCGCTGGTGGGTTTCATGTACACGGTGATATCGAACCCTTCAATCGAGGGGCTGTCCGGGAGCAAAGCGGATTGAATAGTGGCGGCGATTTTCATCTCTGTTTCCAGCTTTGCCGCGTTTTCCCTGAGTGCGACAAGCCGGGAGTTTTCTATCGAAATGGCGGCCTGGGTGGAAAGGATCTGCAGCAGTTCCAGGCGTTCGGGAGTAAACGCATGCGTGGTCAGATTATTCTCCAGATAAAGAATGCCCGCCGTGATTCCCTTGTACCTGATGGGCGTACAGAGGATCGATTTAGGATGGTTTTTATTTATGTAGGGATCGTTTATGAACTGTTCATCACCGGACGCATCGCTCAACACTATGTTCTCTCCGGTTTTATTGACGTAATTGACAATCGATACCGAAAACGAGCTATTGCCTTCAACGGGTACCGATTGTAAAACCTCGGCCGCTTCTTCGATCCTGCCGGCCGCTTCAATATAGAGCTTATTATCCGACTTATTTTCCAATATCAGAAAACCGCGCTGCGCGCCGGCATTTTCAATGGAAAGCTTCATGATATTCATCAGAAGCTTTCCCAGGTCAATTTCACCGGATAATGACTGCGATGTTTTTATGACCGTTGTCAAGTCGAGGGAACGGGACCCTGATGAAGAAGATCCTGAGTTTGATCCGGTATCGGCTACAGAGGCTAGACTGGAAGTATTCCTCATGATATTGCTGATGAGCTCCGGATATTTCTCCTCAATATCCTTTAACTTGGCTTCGGCTCCCCATCTCTTATAGCAATAGTGCGCTTCTTTCATATAATTTCCTGCCCTTTCTAAATTAAGCGTTCTTAACATAAGAAGCGCGGCCCGTTCATAAGCGATCGCCTCATTCTGCTTATAGCCGTTCTCATGGGCCGATTTGATGGCCTGATCGTAAAGGCTTAAGGACAGTTTAAGGTTCCCTTTCAATTGCGCCAGTTCCGCCTCGATGATAAGATATTTGTGAAGGAAATTTTCATGGCAGTTATCAGCCCAGATCTTCATTTTTTTCTGATTGTTTTTGATGATTTTTTCATATTTCTTTTTCTCTCCGTCCCCGGCATCCGGGTATAAAGATGTCAGTACCAATGAAGAATAAAAATTGGCTTCGGCGATGTGAAGATTGCCGATGGCAATTTTCTTTTCAGCCAGCTGATCCAATTCAAAGACAAACGGCAGACATTCCGAGTGCTTCCCAAAAAGATAACGGGCGCTGATCAGAGCCAGGGATAAATAATAGACGCCGAGCAGGTTCTTTTCCTCCCTGTAATATTGTATCTGCTTTTCCTCGTCAAATTCTCCGGAGTTCAATCTGCCCCTCTCATCCGTAAGGCCTTTCAGGCACAGGCATTGCTGTGTTTTTTCAATATAGGCATGCGCGACGAACGGGTCTTTGCTGCCCATGAGAAAATCCTTATATTTCCCGTATTCTTCCAGAATTTCATCGATGTTGTCTCCCAGCATAAGGCGGGTCATGATGAGAAGGTTGATGGCATGCCCGCTGTAAAGCAGATCGCCTTCTTCCAGGCCATGCTTGTAAGCTTCCCTGTAGTAATCAAGGTCGTATTTCGCATGTCCCTTCCAGTGCTGGATCATCATGGCAAATGCCAATTCTATCCGGCATCTGTTTCTTACGCTCGCGATCTTTTCCTTCAGCTTTAAGGCCGTTTCGCCGAACCGGTAGCCCTGGTCATAAAGACCGATCCCGGATCCGATAATGGAGCCCAGGGCGCTCAAAGTAAAGGGGGATGACTCATAATTCCCGTATTTGAGTACATTGATCGCGCCTCCGATGACGGAATAACTGTATAAATTGGCATCGATAAAATAGAGCACCAGATTTATGCTGTTCCGTAAAAAGTGATACGCCAGAATTTCCGGATCTGTTGTCAATGGAATATTGATAATATCTTCTATCTTTCTCCTGCCGAGCGTAAAATAAAGCCTGAGCAATTGCATCAGTATCATCCCGTTGCTTGCTTTCTTCGGCAGCTTGATGCCGATCATTTTCAGGCCTTCATAGCCCACTTTGAGCGCCTCCATGTAATTTCCCTGGCTGGTATAGAGTATGACCATGGTATTATAGGCGTTTGCCTTGTCGACATTGGAATTTGCATTATCAATGATTGTTTGAAATATTCTTTCCGCTTCATTGAAAACATGTGTCAGATATTCGCATTCCATTCTTTCCATATGCAGGGAATAGGCCAGCTGATAATGGTTCTCCCAGCCGTCATCCGGAAGAAGTTCAATGCCCGTTTTCAAATAAGCGGCGGCGGAAGCATAAGCCGTTGAATTTTTTGCCTTTTTGCCGGCCATTAGATTTAATTCCGCGAATTTCAGCTTTTCATCGGGGTCTGATACAAGCCGGATCCCTTTATTGATCTGATCGACGATATAAAAAATCTTTTCGTATAGATATTTTTCTTCGGTTTTTTGGAGAACGCTTTTACCGATCAGGTAGTGCAATTGCGTCTTTTCATCGTCTTCCATGAGAGAATAAGCGGCTTCCTGTATCCGGTCATGATGAAATTTATAGGCGTTTCCATGCAGACTGACCAGATCTTCATTAATGGCGGATGTGAGATCGGCCAGGGTTGCTTCGATCGATTTTCCGGAAACAATGGACAGCGACTCAAGATCAAACCGGTTCCCGATGCATGCGCATATTTTCAATATATCCTGGGTGTTTTTGGGGAGACTGGAGATTTTCCCCGCCATAAATTCTACAACATTACCGGTGACCTGCATTTCTTCAATCTTATTTATGTCCCATTCCCAGCCGGTCTGGGGGTTTAATTCCAGGATCCGGTTGTCATAAATCGTTTTTAAAAATTGAATCACGAAAAACGGGTTTCCGCCGGTTTTCTTGTGGATCAGCCCTGTCAGGGGCATTGATTTTTCCGCTTCACAGCGGAGGATTTTTGTTATCATGATATTTATGAATTTCTCTTCCAGCGGGTTGAGAAGTATTTTATTGACTTTTTTTCCGCTTTTTTGAATTTCATCGATGTTAATCGAAAGCGAATGATACTCGCTGACTTCATTATCCCGGTATGCTCCGATCAGAAACAGAAATTTTGTGTCCCGGTTCGTTATGATGGTTTTCAGCAGCTTTAAACTCGCCAGATCGGCCCATTGAATGTCATCCAAAAAAATGGCCAGGGGATGGTCTTCGGCAGTAAAAACATTGATAAAATTTTGAAACACCAGGTTGAATCTGTTTTGAGATTCTTCCGGTCCGAGTACAGGCACTTCAGGCTGTTTGCCGATAATAAGCTCCAGCTCCGGTATAACGGATGTGATGACTCTTCCGTTCGGGCCGAGGGAAGAGAGCAGCTTTTCTTTCCATTCGGTAATTCTCTCTTCGCTTTCGGCAATTATCTGCCTGATAAGGCTCTGGAATGCTTGAATGATGGAACTGTACGGAACGCCTTTTCTGAGTTGTTCGTATTTGCCGAAGATAAAATATCCCTTTCTTGCCACGATGGGTTTATGTATTTCATTAATCAGGGCGGATTTTCCGATGCCCGGATGTCCCAAAACAAGAATCATCTCCCCGGATCCTTTGCCGGCCGTTTCGAAGGCTTCCATCAAAATCTCGAGTTCTTTTTCCCGGCCGACAATGATTTGAGGGATGTTTAATTTTAATGAAATATCCTTTGTTCCGAGGGGGAATTCGTCAATCTGGCCTTTCTGATGTATCTGATTTAAGCAGGCGCTTATGTCCTCTTTTAAACCAAGGCTGTTTTGATATCTTTCCTCCGGCGTCTTTGACAGCAGCTTCATTATAATATCTGAAATGACGGCCGGTACGGCAGGATTCAATTCCTTGGGCGGCCGCGGCTGACGCGCGATATGCGAATGAATGATTTCCATAGGGTCTTTTGATTTGAATGGGACCTCGCCGGTCAGCATTTCATAAAAGGCTATTCCGAGCGAATACAGGTCAGTCCTGTAATCGACGCTTCGGTTCATCCTGCCGGTTTGCTCCGGAGACATATAATAAAGCGTTCCCTGTATGACATCGGGGTTGTATATTTCATCATTGGAATGCGTTAAAACTGTTGAAATCCCGAAATCGGTGATTTTGACCTTGCCTTCCTTCAGATTGATCAGAATATTATCCGGCTTAATATCCAGGTGAATAATATTGTTTTTATGAAGTATTCCGAGGCTGTCGGATAGTTTTAATGCAATCTGCAGGAAGGCGATGATATTGATTTTTTTTGTTTTGATGAGTTCTTTTAAGGAAATTCCGTCGAAATCCTCTTCAATGATGGCATAGGCGTCATGATACTTAACCAGATCGTATGTTTTGATAATTCCGTCCACATTGAGATTTTTTACCAGGCTGTATTCCTGCTTGAACCTGGCGACTTCCGAAGGCGTGGGGTATTTGGTTTTCAGAACCTTAATAATGACGGTATTGGCTTCATTCTCTTTTTTACCGCGGTAAATAATGGAGTTTCTTGTTTCATGAATTTTTTCCTGGAGGGTGTATTCCGAAAATTTTTCCATAATTTTCCCCTTGTTTGATATCAAGATTAATCATGTGATGGAGCCTTAGAAACAAATTAAATGATTTTTGAATTATGCGCAGTTAATTTTTAAAGTCTGTATTTCTTGATAAGAGATTTTATATTCCAATTAAAAATATAGCAATAGCTAAATTTTAAATAATCATGACAATCAGGGAATTCAAAAAACGCTGAAATTCTCGGGGACGATCGATTTTTCTGGCAAAAATATTCGGGTTGGTTTTTCTTCGGTAAGTTTTACCAATTCTCGTTCTTATAAATCAGCGACATAAACTCGCTGCGCGTCGTGTGCGACGTCCGGAAGCCGCCCAGAACGGAAGAGGTGATCATGTTCGAATTCTGCTTTTCCACGCCGCGCATCATCATGCAGAGGTGGCGCGCTTCGATGACAACGCCGACGCCTTCCGTGTCGATCGAGTCGTAAACCGCGCGGGCGATCTGGTCCGTCAGGCGCTCCTGGATCTGAAGGCGGCGGGAATACATGTCGACGATCCTGGCGAGTTTGCTGGCGCCGAGTACCTTCCCCTTGGCGATATAGCCGATATGGCAGCGGCCGAAAAAGGGCAGCATATGGTGCTCGCACATGCTGTATAGTTCGATGTCTTTTATTATGATCATATTGTTGGTTTCCTGCTGGAAGATGGCCTTATTGATAACTTTTTTTAAATCGGTTTTATATCCGGAAGTCAGAAACTTAATTGATTCGGCAAAACGGTGAGGCGTTTTCAAAAGTCCCTGCCTGTCCGGGTCCTCGCCCATCTCAATGATCAACTCGCGCGCGAGGCTTTCGACTTTTTTAATGTCCATTGCTTAAAATCCTCCTCAGTTTCTTTGTATATCCCAATAAAGGTTTCATATCGTTCTCTTTTAAATTTTCAGCGATCTGGCCGATGGTTAATCTCCATTCTGGAAACGACATTTCATTATCCAGTTCAAAGAGCGGTATCGCCAGAAAGGGCCTTTTCAGGATATGGGGATCGGGGATGTCCAGGTCCTTGTCATGGACGGAAAGCCGGCCAAAGACAAGAATATCCAGGTCTATGGGTCGTGATGCGGATTTATCCCCGGTCCTTTTCCGGCCCAGTTTTTCCTCGATCATCCTCAGGATCAGAAGTTTAAGGTCGGTGGGGGAGTAATGCGTTTCAATCTTCACAACTCCGTTATAATATAAGAGCTGATCCGGCCTGTCAACCGGTTCAGTCTTATAAAAGGTCGAAATCCCGGTGATATTGACATCTTTAGAAAGCAGATCCAGGGCTTCGATGATGTTTTTTTCCGGTTCAATATTGGAGCCCATGCCGATATAAGCGGTTTCCATTTTATTTTTCCTTTTCCCTGTAAATTTCAACGCCGACGCTTCTGGCGAAGCGGAGCGCGGAAGGCTTTTCCACAAGGACCTGTACTGCCTTCACGCCGCTGAATTCCAGGCAGATTTCCGAGATTTTTTCCGCCAGGGCTTCAATGAGAAAAAACTGTGAAGATTCTACAGTGCTGAAAACCTGTTTTTTAATGGCGCGGTAATCCACCGTGTCCTCAAAACGGTCTGTCCCGCAGGCTTTTTTCAGATCGGCGGACAGAGTGATATTAATAATGACATCCTGTTTTTCCCGCCTTTCCTCCTCGTTAATCCCGATGATGCAGCGGGCCAGCAGGTCTTTAATATGAATTTTATCCATAATGACTCCTCCGATCCTGTTTTATCTATCCGGGGATTTCTAGCTTACAGGTTGGAACCACAGATTACACCGATTTTACAGATATTTCTCTAATAAGTCTGGATTTCTATTTCCAAAACTTATAATCTGTGTTTTCTGTGAAATCTGTGGTTCAGTTTCCTTGTTCCATACCTGTTAAACTATTTATTCTATCAAAATGTTTTTTTAACCTGCCGTTAAGTGCCATCCCCCGTCGACAAAGATGATTTCCCCGGTGATAAATTCGCTCTTTATTAAAAATAAAACAGTTTCCGTTATGTCCCGGACGCTGCCATGGCGCTTTAATGGGACAGCTTCGCTTAAACCATTAAGGTATTTTTCGTCTTTACCGGCCGGCGGAAGGATCAGACCAGGGGCTATGCCGTTGACGCGGATACCGGGGGCGAATTCAAGCGCCGTCAATTTTGTGAATGATTCCAGCATTTTTTTGCCGAATAGATAAGACACATGCTTTTTATTGAAGCCCTTGATGCGGCTGTCCAGCAGGTTGATTATCACGCCATTTTTTACCTTGAGAGCGAATTCGCGGCTGAGGTAAAAAGGCGCCCAGGCGTTAATCCGGATATTTTTGATCAGGCCTTCCCATTTTAAATCCATGACAGTATCTGTAGGAAACAGGGAAGCGCTGTTGATGAGGATGTCTAATGAGCCGATCTTTTCAATTGAGGCGGATATCAAATTTTTATAATCTTTTTCATTTTCAAAATCAGCTTTTATCAAAGAGCATTTCACTCCTTTTTTTTCAAGTTCCAGCCGCAGGCTTTCCGCCTCGCCGGCCGAATCTTTATAGTGAATGACGATATCCGCTCCTTCAGAAGCCAGCGCGAGCGCAATTTCCCGCCCAATCCTTCTGGCCCCGCCTGTAATCAGCGCAGTTTTACCCCCTAAAAAGCCTTTCCCCATATTTACCTCAATAAATCGATCTTTGCCGCCAGAATGAAGTCATTCATGGACAAGCCGCCGATCTTATGCGTCGATAAATTCAGCCTCACTTTATTGTAAGAAATAGCGATGTCGGGATGATGGTCTTCGGCATGCGCTAAATCGGCAACTTTATTGACAAACTGCATGGCCTCTTCAAAATCTTTATATATAAATTCCCGAGTTAGAAGGGACGTTTTGAAAATCCAATCCGGTATTTCTTTCAACATCTGCTGTATAGTTTTAAGATCAAGCGGCAGGATGTTTTTATCGATACGCGTGCATTTGAGACTGCTGAGCATAAAGCCTCCTAATAGGCGATCGCGTTTTTCAATTCTTCCGGCTTAATTTTTGTCTGCTTTCGTATTAAATCCCTCGCGGCCGGTATTTTATCCCAGACATTGCAGAGCAAAACGCCTCTGACAATATCGTCTTTCAAATAATAAATAATGCCGGTGTCGTATTCTTTTTTCCAGACATCGATAGTATTAAGCTGCGGGTTGATATCGCCGGCCGCCTCGTAGCCGAACTCAAAAAGATCCGAGAAAAAGTATGGTATAATATCGAATTTTGTGTAAGCGCCGGCCATGTTGTTGCCCGCTGTTTTACCCTGAGCCATGGAATTATCCCAATGCTCGATCCTTAAACGCTCGCCCAGGGCTATTGAAATAAAATTTGTATTATCGCCGGCCGAATAAATGTCCGGGTTGGAAGTCTGCAGGTATTCGTTTACCATGATCCCGTTGCCGGTGTTTAATCCGGATTTCTGGGCCAGATCCATCGCCGGCATGATGCCGATGCCCGCGATGATGATGTCTGATATTATTTCTTTTCCATTTTTTGTTTTTGTTAAGATACTGCGGCCTTTCTTTTCGAAAGAAACCGGAATGTCCTGATTGAGAATTGTTATTCCGCGCTTAATATAATGTTTCTGCATCGTTGTGCCCAGGCCCTCGGGGAATATCCTCTGCACCATATAATCTTCCGGAAAGATCATGGTTACATCCACTTTATTGATATTAAGGGACGCGGCCAGCTCGGAACCGATAAAGCCCCCGCCGATGATAACGGCTTTTCTGCCTTCCTCTGCCATGGCGCGGATGTTTTTATAATCGTTCATGGTCCTGAAATAACAGATTTCATCAAGGCGGCTGTCCGGGATATCCATTTTACGCGGTATCCCGCCTGTGGCAAGGAGAAGTTTTGTATAGGAAATATTTTCCCCATTATCAATAACAAGTTCTTTTTCCTTTATATCTAGATTGATTACGGTTGTTCCCAGGGCCAGATCGACATGATTGCCTTTATAGAAAGAATCATCATGAAGAAATATCTCTGATAGTTTCTTTTTACCCAGCCAGAGCTTCTTGGATAAAGGAGGCCTGTCATACGGCATGTTCTTTTCAGAACCGATGAGTAAAATTGTGCCGTTTTTATCCACTTCTCTAATGCCGTCAATGGCCGATACTCCCGCCAACCCGCTTCCCACAATCACATATTGATATTTATTTCCAGTCATATCAGCCTCCTATTTCATTTATATATCTTTTTAATAATTTAAACATTATTTCTCAATTCGAAAAGACATATTTTTAAATTTATTTCCCAATAGACCATTATTAATTATGAATGGTAAACAATATGAATGAAAAATTGACTTTATGTTGGTTGCTTTTTATCATTTTTACCTAAAAATTTGATGATTTGTTCTTTATTATCATTAAAAAGCAGCTGCACAAGGTTGGGTTTTTAGAACCGCTTTAAAAATATTAGTAACTATCCAGCCACTAAAAAATAGTCACATGAAATATTTGCATTGAGCATGAAACCATGCTATTCTATAGCATGAATGAAGATAGAAGAGAAAAAGACTGTGCGGCCTGCTTAAAACGATTTGAAGGCATCATTGCTGATTTACAAAACCAGATAAAGGAGCAGGGTTTAATCATTCAAAGACAAGCGGAAAAGATTAAGAAATTGGAAGAACAGCTTAATAAGGACAGCCATAACAGCAATAAACCGCCGTCTTCCGATAATCCATTCCAAAATACAGTAAAGAATTTACGGAAAAAGAGCGGTAAAAAACAAGGCGGCCAGTTTGGACATAAGGGAAATACTCTGAAGAAAGTAGAAAGCCCTGATAAGATCATAGAACATCAGGTTGAAAAATGTTCCTGTTGTGGAATTGATTTAAGTTCCGAATCAGTTAAGCGGACGGAAAGAAGGCAGGTGTTCGATATACCTCCGATAAAAGTGGAAGTTACCGAACATCGCTCGGAAGTAAAAGATTGTCCGCATTGCGGTGCGAGAGTAACGGCGGAGTTTCCGGAAGGCATAACCAATAAGGCACAGTATGGAAAAAACATTAAAGCGCATCTGGTCTATATGAAAACATATGGGTTGATACCCTATGAAAGGCTTTCGGAATACGCCGAATGTTTATTGGGAGTGCCGCTCAGCAAGGCAACGATTGAAGGATTTATCCGGGAGACCTACAATAAATTAGAAGAGTATGAACAGAAAGTCATAGAACTGATACTAAAAGAAGTGGTTCTTCACTGTGATGAAACCGGTATTCGGATAAAAGGGTTATTAAAATGGCTCCATGTTGCCTCGAATGAACGTTTTACCTATTATTTTTCTCATGACAAACGCGGCACAGAGGCGATGCGTGCGATGGACATTCTCACAAGATTTACCGGTATTATTATCCACGATGGATGGAAAAGTTATCTGGAATTCTTATGCCGTCATGGATTGTGTAATGTACACCATTTGAGAGAGCTAATCTGGATACATGAGGAAATGGGTCAGGAATGGGCTAAGGAGATGGGTAATCTTCTTATAAGGATTAAGAATGATAAAGAGGCAAGTTTTCCAATACCGGCGGAAAGGATTATAGAATATGATACGGAATATGACCGGATCATCGCGAAAGGATTTGCTGTAAATCCAACGCCTGAAAAGCCGGAAGGACTTGTTAAACGCGGCAGAAAAAAGCGGGGCAAGGTTTTATGCCTATTAGACCGATTAAGAAAATATAAAGAATCTGTCCTTTTATTTATGCGGGAAAAAGATGTTCCATTCAGCAACAATTTGGCGGAACGGGATATCAGAATGATAAAAGTCCAGCAGAAAATATCAGGTACATTCAGAAGCTGGAATGGAGCGGCTGCCTTTTGCAGAATCAGGGGTTATATATCTACAGTAAAAAAGATGGGCGTCAGTGTTTATCAAGCCCTTATTGACGCGTTGAACGGCTCCGCTATTAAATATGCGGCTGGATAGTTACAAATATTATTTAATAAAATTTCATTTTTTTTTAAACTTTATGGTATTATATATAGTGGGAAATTGGTTCCGGGGCCGGGTTTAATTCGCCATAAATGAGCAATGTTAAGGTTCTTAATATCAGAAATATATATTTGATGGGAAATTCGTATCAGCAGCAATTTGTTGTTATTTATCAAGACTTTACGCTCATCAGCTTGTTTAATTAAAAATATCAGGGGAAAGTAAAAAAGTGATTTTGAGGCTGTATAATGCATTAATTATGCAGTTGATTATAAAATATTTATGGTGGTATTTATGATAGGTAAAAGATCTATTCATTCATTTTCTTTATTATGCCTGATTATATCGGCAGTCAGCTTTTCTTCCTGTGATATTATGGCGAGAACGTTCGGGGACACCGATTTGAGCGGAAATTTAAAGAACCAGCCAAATGCCGATGTCTATGCGGCCGGTTATTTTGTTAATCCTAACTATCCTAGGGCCTGTTATTGGAAGAACGGTGTTGTAACACAGTTGGAGTCCCTAATGTCCTGTGTGGAATGTTTATATATTTCCGGTTCCGATATGTACTGCGGGGGATGGATCAATGACGATAATACACTGCCTAAAGCCTGTATCTGGAAAAACGGCGGCAGGATTTTCACGGCTGACACCAATTCCGGTATAAGCGCGCTGACTGTCTCAGGGACTAATGTCTATGCCGGAGGAAGTTATAATGATATAGCCTGCATCTGGGTAAATGGGGTCAGGACAAATTTATATGACACACTATCTTGTGTTTATGCTTTAATTGTGTCAGGCACGGATGTTTACGCGGGCGGCTATTACACCAATGGCGTCATTCCTTATACGCCTATAGCCTGCATCTGGACAAACGGCGTCTGTATAACTCTGACCAATCTTTATTCTGAAGTGAAGGCGCTGGCGCTGTCCGGCCCGGATATCTATGCCGGCGGGTATTATACTAATTCTGAAGGGACTTTCATTTCAAAAGCCTGTGTCTGGAAAAACGGGGTCATGACCGGGCTGACGAATATTGATTCCTGTGTTAACGCTTTGATAATATCGGGATCGGATGTGTATGCCGGAGGATACTGCAGGAGCGGATTAATACAAAAAACCGCCAGCTATTGGAAAAACGGAGCATATCAAATGGTGATGAATTCAGATTCGCAGTTATTTGCACTTGAAGTATCGGGTTCGTCAGTCTATGCCGGCGGTTATTATAGCGATACAAATATTCCGGCTACTATAGCTTGTTATTGGAAAAACAGCAGTGTAACAAGCCTTGAACATATTTCTTCATGTGTTAACGCAATAGCGGTAATACCCCGTTAAAAGAATGACATGGCTTATTCTCATTTCAAACAATTCATAATATAAAGATTTTTCTTCAATAAATCAACATGAATATTCCCTTTATATTCACATTAAATCATTATTAAATCTTCAAATCGGTCTTAATAACATCAAATCAGTCATAAGTATGAAGTTGAACTTAATTATTAAAAGCTTGTTATTTATGGCCCTACTGCAAAAACAATCCTACCGATTCATGTACAAAAGTTGCATAACTCGTTATAATATATGCACATGAATCAGAGAGAGGTCAAAATGTTCAAGCTGAATCAGAGACATATAGAACAGGATTTATATCCGGTAAGATATGAAATGAACCAGGAAATGAGAGAAAGTTTAAATGAAAGCTGGGCCGGGCTTTTTTACCAGAAAGTTTTCTCAAAAATAAATGAGCGGAAGTTTGCTCCACTATATGACCCAAAACTTGGTAGGAGTAATTTCCCGGTCAACATATTAGCCGGGCTGGAAATCATGAAAGAGCTATTCTCTCTGACCGATGAACAGTTGTTTGAGCGGTATCGATATGATTTATCGTTTCGATACGCGCTGGGATTGGAAGACATCAACGCGCAGCAGATGTCGATCAGGACGTTATACTATTTTCGTGCCGCTGTGGCGGAGAATCAGGACGGGCTTTTTGACGTTATATTTGATGAGTTTCGGGATCTTTTAATTGGAGAGGTCGGGATCAAAACCGGACTGCAGAGGACAGATTCTGTAATGATTGGGGCCAATATCAAGCGGCTGAATCGGGTTATGCTGTTTCATAAAGTGTTGTCCAATATGGCGGAAGATGTTTCCAATGCTGGATTTTCCTTAAGTGAAAGATGTAAGGATTTTCTAAAACAAAATGAGGACGGATTCAGTTATCGACTGAAAAAGGAGAATTACGAATCGAAAACGGTGGAAATTGGCGAGGAAATATTCGGGCTGATTACAGAGAACGTGTTTCACAATAAAGTCAGGAAACAAAAGAGTTTCCGGCAGGCAATGAGACTTTTGCGGGAACAATGCCGGATAGAAAAAGAAGGCAAGGTGACGCTGAAGCTGCCGCGGGAAATCAAAGCCTCATCGATGCAGTCGCCGGTGGACGAAGACGCGACCTACCGGGAGAAGCGGGGAAAACAGTATGTCGGGTATAAGGTGAACGCGGTTGAAACCTGTGACCCTCAAAATCCGATGCAGGTGATTACCAGCATAGAAACCGCATCAAATAATGCTGACGATGGGGATTTATTCCGCAGGCAACTATCTAATTTAAAAAAGGAAACGAATATTGAAACAGCGATAAGCGATGGCGGTTATAATTCTGAAGACCTTCGGAATGAGAGCGGCGAAGACGTTCAACTGGTAATGAGCGCGATACGCGGCGTCGATCTGGAAGGGATAAAAAACAAAGCGAAACTTTCTGAGTATACAGACCCAAAAACCGGCAAATATGGGATGTGTCCGGCGGGAGAAATCCCGAATAGCATTATTGAAAATGAAGATGGTTCCGTGGTATTGAATTTTGATGTAAAAAAATGTGCCGCCTGCGATAAGAAAGAAAATTGTCTGGCCTGTGTCGGCAAGAAGCAAAGTCGGCTGGTAATAGACGCCAAAAGGGAATGGATGGATGAATTTTTGGAATTGATATGTATGGATGCAGGAAAATTTCTGATGGGACTACGCCCTGCCGTAGAAGGATTGATGAGTTTATTGAAACCAAAGTATTTGAGCGGCAGGATTTTGTTCCGTGGTCTGGTAAAAGTCAAAACCCGCATGCTTTTAAGGGGAATCGGGATTAATTTCAAGAGATATCGGGGCTATTTGGCTGATAAATCGAAGGCTGCCGCCGACATGGCCTTTGATTTCTTAATCTTTTTCCTTGTGCGGTTGAAAATTTGCCGGAATATCCCCTATGCTTGTGTTTGAATTTTTTCAGCAGGGCCATTTATCAATCGATTGCGAAATCATTAAAGATTCATTGTTATTTGATTTTTAAAGAGATTATTTTTAATATTAATGTTTCCGGTAAATGGAGAAGATTAATGAGAAAAATTAGAAACCCTTTTATTCAGATTAAAGGATATAACTGTTTTGCCTGCGCTCCGCATAATGAACATGGCCTTCGTATGGAATTTTATGAGGACGGCGATGAAGTGGCCGCGGTCTGGGAGCCGCGGGCTCATTTTCAGGGATACGGCAATATTCTGCATGGCGGTATTCAGGCAAGCCTTATGGATGAGCTGGCCGCATGGTATGTTTATGTCAAATTAAATACTGCGGGCGTCACTTCACAGATGGAAGTCAAATTTAAAAAGCCGGTATACACGAATGCCGGCCCGGTCAAAATCAGGGCAGTTTTAAAGGAAATGAATAAAAAAATCGCTATTATTTCAGCGGCAATTTCAGACCAATCGGGGACGGTCTGTTCGGAGGCGCTTGTTTCTTACTTTACTTTTCCCGAGGAGATAGCAAAAAAAAGGCTTTATTATCCCGGGCGGGACGCTTTTTTTGAAAAATAAAATGACGGAGGTTTTTATGGCCGAGCATCCTCTCAGTGCCATGATGAGAATTGACCCGAAATTTATGGACAATTTAAAAAACATGGAAGAGCTGGTTTATAATGACGGGGCCCTGCCCAGGAAGATCAAACTGCTTATAGCCATGGCTTTTGACGCGGCGCATGGCGCGGATATGGGCGTCAAATCGCTCTCAATCGCCGCCCAGAAAGCGGGAGCTACTAAAGAGGAAATCGCCGAGGTGTTGAGAGTGACATTTCTTCTTACAGGCGTAGGGAGCCTCTATACAGCTTCCCAGGGGCTGAAGGATTTGCCTTAATAAGGCAGCCTCTTTTAGTTAATAATGAATTAATTACTTTTTTTGTCAACTGATGCTATAATAATACCGGTAATTGAACAGGCATATTGTTTAATAAATTTCTTGTATTGTGCGGTTTATCTCTTTTACGGATCATTATCCTGCCGGGGATTGCGGGGTTTTCTTCCTGGAATAGGCAAAATAGCGCATGATAGTTAATAACATCAGATTACCGATAATAATATGAGCGGGACTATTATGGATATATTTGCTGTCATTATAGATTTTTTCTCCAATCTTGAAACGGAAATGGACTTTCTTATTTTTAATCATGGAATTCTGACTTACTTTCTATTATTCCTTGTTATATTCTGCCTGACTGCCTTTATATTCGCGACTTTTATTCCGGGAGATTCAATCCTGTTTGCCACCGGCGCTCTGGTTTCAGGCGGTTCCCTGGATTGGTATATTTTGATTCCTGTTTTAATAGCGGCGGCTTTTCTGGGAAACACCTGCAATTACTGGATCGGATATTTTATCGAGGAAAGGGCCTTTCACAGCAGTAAATCAAAAATCTTTAATAAAGGAAATTTATTGAAAGCGCATCGATTTTATGAGAAATACGGCAGGTTAACTATTATTATTTCTCAATTTGTTCCCTTTGTGAGATCTTTCGCGCCTTTTGTCGCGGGTATTGCCAGGATGAATTTTAAGGACTTTTTGTTTAACAATTTAATCGGCGGGATTTTATGGGTCTCTACATTCTGCGTTGCCGGAATATTATTGGGTAATATCCCGTTTTTAAGAGAAAACTCCCTTTTCTTTATTTCAATTTTATTTGTGTTCTCTCTTATTTTATTCCCGGTCATTGTCCTTATCCTGAGGAAATTAAAGAAATCCGCAAAATCCGGATAAAAATTGGAAGATTGATTTTTCTTTACCATCATAACTAATCCAATAGATCAAATCATAAAACATTTATCCTGGTTGTTTTTGGAACCGCCATCAATTAAACGGAAATCGTATCTTATAATCATTAATTTGAATATCAGGATAATGATTGATATCCTTCAAATCTTGACATAATCCCTCAGTCAGGATAATCTACAATCAAATTGATAACACATTCGGGAATAAGGGGTTAACAATGAAGAAAAATAAGGATGTCAGGCGTTATCTTGGATATCTTCGTTCGGAAGAGGATGCTGTCATACTTTACGGCCGGCTTGCTGAAGCGGAACAGAACCCCGATCTGAAAGCGATTTATGTCAAGCTGGCTGAAAATGAAAAAAAACATGCGAAAGTCTGGGCGGATAAACTTACTAACGCAGGAGCAAAAGCGCCGAAATTCAAGCCCGGTTTCAAAACAAGGATTTTCGGATGGCTGGCCTCAAAAATGGGCCCCGCTTTTATTCTCCCGGTTCTTGCCGGGATCGAAAAGAAAACCGCCTCGGGATATAACGGCCAGCTGGATGCCGAAGCCGTCAATATGCCGGCCGACGAGAGATCGCATGCGCGGATTTTCAGCTATCTTGCGCAGACCTCAAACGGCGTTAAGGGCAGCGATCTTGCGCGGTTCGAAGGCGGCCACCGCGCCGGCGGAGGCAACGCCCTCCGGGCGGCCGTGCTGGGCGCGAACGACGGGCTTGTTTCGGTTTTCTGCCTGGTGATGGGCGTCGCGGGGGCCGGAGTAAAAGCGCAGAATATTCTTGTAACAGGCCTGGCAGGTCTTCTGGCAGGCGCTCTTTCAATGGCGCTGGGCGAATGGCTTTCCGTACAGAGTTCCCGGGAGCTGTATAAGCATCAGCTGAATATTGAACAGGATGAACTTAATGAATCCCCGGAAGAGGAAAAAGAGGAATTGGCGCTGATTTACCAGGCCAAAGGAATAAAAGCAAAAGAGGCGAAAAAACTTGCCGAACGTTTGATTTCCGAACCGGGAACGGCGCTGGACACACTGGCCAGGGAGGAGCTCGGTATTGACTCTAAAGAGCTCGGCGGTTCCGCATGGGTAGCGGCCATCACTTCTTTCATACTTTTTTCTATCGGCGCGGCCATACCTGTCGTACCATATATTTTTTTTACGGGCAGGGACGGCATCATTATGAGCGCGGTATTCAGCGCGGCGGGTTTATTCATTATAGGCGCTTTTATAACTCTTATGACAGGCAAGAATCCATGGCTCTCCGGTCTGCGTCAGGTCTTGTTCGGCCTGGCAACGGCGGCGGTGACCTATGTTGTAGGATGGATTATCGGTGTTAATTTATTGAGGTAAATCTGCTGTTAGCGAAATATTGAAGTTATTTATATGGCAGGAAGCCTGGATTTGAAGCCGGAATAAAGCTCTTCATAACTATTAAATTTTATTGACATTCGGCCCGCAATGTTTTCATTTTTGTATTTCTTTTTGATGGAAGCCCTGATCCGGATAAGATTTTTTATATCATCAAGCAAGCTTATATCTGACATCTTTATATAGATCCACTTTCCTTCGATTATATATGTGGTTTCCCGGATTGTCTTGATAATTTGACCGTTCTTGATTATTAATAAAGCCTCTTTTACCTGCTCTGCATTAAGTATTATCTGCGCGGTAAATGCATTATCTGAAGGATAGAGCGCGATGAGCGATTTTCCGGATTTATTAAAGCGGAGCGCCCAGCCGAAATTTTTCCCGTAGAACTTGTATTCCCCTTTTATTTTATAGGTTGAATCGATATAATTGATTAACTCATCCCAGGCAGGTTTTATTCCTGAAAGGGCTGTGGAAATTTCTTGATAATCCGGTTTTACTTTCCGGTCAGTAAATAATCCCTTTGGCATCTTATTATCCTGCTTGAATTGATTTTATATATTATGGGCAGTTCTAAAAACTCATATTTTTAGAACTGCCGACATTGTTTTGATTCATGCAACTGCTAAGTTTGCTTTGCAAACTCCACGCAGTAGCGTCATTTACATTAACCAAAAAGTTTTTATAACCGGGGCAGTTCCTAAAAACTTAAGGTTTTTGGAACTGCCCTTATATCACTTGTGTCCAAATAAGAATTAATAAAAAAAGGGATTAGTAATTTGTAAGCTTTAAAACTTTTCAAAAAGCTTTATGTATAGACCCCAATTTCTCACGGATTGACACGGAAGAAGCGGATTATCGCGGATTAGAAAGAATTAATTACTTTATGATCAATACAATCCGCGTAAATCCGCATCAGATTATTAAATACCGCACTTTTTTTATTATTATAAACAATACTTGTATGCGCGCCTCTCCCGGCAAAAGCGGCGGAATGCGCCGCGGATTCCCGTTCAGAGCCTTCTGCTTTTATAGAACTGCCGGAAGAGGAAGCGCTGGTAATTGAACTGCTCATGTTAGTGTTATTGATATCGTCCTTGAAAGTCCGGTCCAGAATATCACAGCCTGAAAACCAGATAACCCCTGCTGCAAGAAAAGTTATTAAAAAATAGAAAGAGATAATTTTCACTGACATGGCGGCCTCCTGGAATTTTCAAATTGCTTAAGCTTTACTTATAATACGTTTTAAAGAACTGTATTTTGTTAAAATTCAATAATTATTTTTCAATCTTTTTTCTTGAAATCCGTTTCATGTGTCATTATGATATTAAATAAGCTAAAGGCGGTTCCGATATATTTAAAAAAATGTTTATATAAAGTATTCCATGGTATAATATTAATTAAAGTATAAAAAAGAAATGAATGATGCCAATAATCGAAATGAAAAAAAGACTTGATCCGGTATCGGGAAAGAACAAATCCCGGATAGATTAAAAATAGCAGGGTGGTTTTTGGGGACGCCCTTAATTTATTTTTTAAACGTATGATGAACTGTATTCAACAATTATTATTAACGGAGCGAGGCTGGCCCATGCGTTTCAATTACCGCTTTGTTTTATTAATAGCGGCATTTTTTATCCTGTTTGCTTCCGAGTTGCGGCCTTATAATATATCCGCGAAAAACACCCTTGTCGCGGGCTTTATCAACCGGGGTGATGAGAGCGATGATAACATTAATCCAATTATTACAAAGTCGCTTATTACTTTTCTTGCCAAGCTTCCCGGGGTGGAGATTACGTCCTATCCGGATTTAGAAAGGATTTCGTTAAGCAACGGTTTCTGGAAATCCGGGAAAATCAATATTGACGCCGCTTTGCAGATGGCGCAGAACCTGAATGCCGATCATTTGATCGTCGGCGATTATAAAGTCAACGGCATAACAAAAAGGATTCAGATCAATCTCTTCGCTTATGATGTTATTACAGGAAAATTGCTGCTCAAGCGGACTATAACAGGCTCGACCGGCCTGGAACTCTTTGACGCGATTGATACGATCAAAAAAAATATCAGCGGCCTTCTTTTCGGCAAGGATTTATCTTTTGGAAAAATAAGCCTGGAAATCAACGGTACTTCCAGATCATATAAAGTTTATGCCGGCGGTAAATTTATTAGTGAAGTATCAAACCGGAACGGTTTTGAAGACCAGTTTATAGCCGGTGAAGAGATGGAAATTTCACTCCGCCTGGCGGAATCCGGCAAAGAGGTTTTAAGGGAATCATTTGTTTTGAATAAGAATGAAAAGAAAAGCATCATTTATCAGCCCTCCGGCAGCATCATTGTCAAATCAATGGCAGATCAGTCTCTTATTTATCTTGACAATAAGGAGATCGGGAAAATTAACCGGGATGAAAGCATAACAATCCCCGGCGTGACGGCGGATACCGATCATATTGTCGGTTTAAAAAAAGAAAGCCGGATCGAAGATGTAAAAAAAGTAAACATTCCTGAAGGAGAAACAGAGATAGTGATAATCGGGGCGAAAAAAGCGGATATCATTTCCTACAAAAACACGCTTCCGCTTATGGATCTGGCTATCCCCGGCTTTGCGCAGTATCAGGCCGGAGACGGATGGATGGGAACGCTTTTTCTAACGCTGGGTATTGGAGGGGCCGGTCTGACCTTGTTTTCCGAAATTGCGTACGGGAAAAGCTATTCCAAGTATCAAATTGCGGAAGGCGATATAAAAGCGCTTTATTACAGCGATTCGCAATTCTGGCAGGTTTTAAGCATTACCGGCATCTGTTTATGGGCCGGTTCCGCTGTTGTATCAGTATTTCATGCGTATACACAGCCCGGTTTTGGTTTACAGAAAAATGATGAAAATTACTACTGGGCCTGCGCTTTAATAGACGGCGGAATGGAATTGAGGATCGCCGGGCGGTTTTAATAAATCGATTTATTACCGGCCGGGGTTTTTAAATAAAAATATGGATTTATCATGTCTTTAAAAACTATATCTGACGAAGAAATAGTGGCCCGCCTCTGTGATTTATCCACTGCTGAAGAGACATATAGTCCGGTTGAACAGCAGTATATGGAAGAACTCTATAGCAGGTATTATAAACAGGCTTATAATCTGTCCCGTTATTATGGGTTGAAACATAATGACGCGGAAGACGCGGTTCAGGAAGTGTTTGTAAAATTATTCACTTCTACAAAAACATTTCACGGCGGCAAAAAATTCAAACCCTGGTTTTTTAAAATGGTGCTTAATAAAACGAGGGATAAGTTCCGTTATCTTAATAGATTGGCTTATAGAGACATTGAGACAATGACCGACCTTGCTGATGATAAAAAAAATATTTTTGAAAACTTTCAAATTAGGGAGGGTCTCAATCGTATTATTAATAGGATCCCTGAGAAGTTCAGGAATATTCTGGTCCTTGATGCGTTCGGCAGGCTGGATTATAAAGAAATAGCAAAAATGGAAGGGATCAGTTCGAGAGAGGTTTATTACAGGCTTGATCGCGCTTATGATTTGCTGAAAAAAGAGGCGGAGGGAGATTATGAGTCCCTTACTTAAGAAAGAGAAAATAATAATTAACGGCGATGTGAAAAGTTTTATTCAAAAGCATGAATACAGCGAAAATCTCGCCGATTTCAGGGCTTTTTTTAATAAAAACAAAGAAAAATTAATTAAACCGAAACGAATGACGCTTTTGGATATTTTTAATAATAAAGCATTAAAATGGGTTTTGAGTTCAGCATTGATTGTCATGATAGCCGGAAGCGGGGCATTTTACTTTTTCGGATTTCTTCCGCTTCAGCAATTGCAGAAAGGAAAGGCTTTTGTTGTGACTATAATGAATGGAAATGTCATGCTGCAGAAAAAGGGAAATGCGGCCTGGTCAAAAATAAAATTAATGGAATCGATTGCGGACGGGGACAGGCTGAAATCCGATAAGGGCGGTTCCTGCGAACTGCAGATGATTAATAAAGGCGTTTACCGCCTGGACAAAGAGGCTGAAGTTTCCGTGTCTATTGCCCGGAATGAAAAAGGGGCGATGGATATAAAATTTTTCCTCAGCCGCGGCAGGATTCTGCTGAATCCTCGTCCGTTATTAAAGGACGAATCGTTCGGGGTAGAGACTTCAACCTTATCGGCCGGCGTTAAAGGGACTAAATTCAGCGTGGAAATAGACTCGAACAGCGATAATCTGATCAAAGTCAGCGAAGGCAGCGTTTTAGTAAAGACTGTTTTATCTTCGATCGGCAAAGCGGAAGAAAAAGGTATGCTGGATAAAATGGCGGGAGATATTCTGCAGAATAAACTGGCCGGACCTTTTATTGTTGCCTCAAACGAATCCATGACGCTTAAAAAGCAAACCGGGGATATTCTTGAAGCGGCCGTAAATAAAGTAATAGAAAAAGAATATCAAAAATATAAGCGTCCTATTGATGCTCAAACACTCAACTCGCAGGACCGTACATTGAATAACGGGAGGAGCGGGGCGGATAACATCGTTGATTCGATTGAAAAGAATTATCTGCAGACCTTAAAAGCGGCAAATATTCTTAAAAAACAAAATTATTCAGAATCTATAATTGAAAAGGTAAAGCTTTCTCCCGCTGATTTGAATGAATTCAATCAATTGGAAGTTTCCGGCACAATAAAAAATGCCTTTGATATGGCTGAAATTTCCATAGGATCAGAACCGGCGGAGGCGGATGTCTATATCGATAATCTTTATGCGGGACGTACGCCTTTTGAAAAAATATTGGAAAAAGGCGGTAAAATATCCCTCAGGATTTCAAAGGATGGTTTTTCTGATTATATTGAATCAAAATTTCTTGTGTCTGGTAAATTGGCTGTCCATCCAATGCTGCAAAAACTTATCAATTTAAAATCCGGCGAGCTTGTCTGGAACAGGGAGATGTCATTGGACAACCCGGAAAAGGGAGCGTATCTTTATCAGGGGAAAATAATCATTCCCGACGGCAGTCAATTAAAGATAGCTTCAATAGAAGGAGAACTATTAAGTACAACAAAAGTTGTGGACTCGAAGTATGTTATAACTAAGCCGGCTGTTGACAGCGGTATTATCTATCTCGGCTCGGATTACGGCGGGCTTTACGCATACTCAGTATCAGGAGAGCTGGTCTGGAAGAATTTATCAGCCGGTAAAGCAATGTATAACGCCTCTCCTGTTTCTCAAAATGGAATGATCGCGCTTCCGACTTTTGACAAAGGAATTCAGATCTTTAATCAAAAAGGCAGACTTTTGGATACTATTCTAATTAAAAATGGCGAAGCGGTTTATTCCACGCCTGTTATAATAAAAAACGGTAATGTATTGATATATGGGACTGAAACTGGAAATGTCAGCGCCTATGATATTAAAAATAAAAAAAACATCTGGAGTAAAAGCGTCTTTAATGACCGTATTGTATATCCCATCGCTGGTAATGATCAGGCTATATATGTCCTTTCCAGGGAAGAAGGGAAAATTATTTCTTTAAACCCTTCTGACGGGACAGTTTTATGGATGGAGCAGTTTGATTCCGTCAAAAAAACAGCCCTGCAGCCGTTATTCTCAAAGGACCGGCTGATCCTTTTCAGCAATAGCGAAAATGGAAACAGTATACTGATACTGGATGGTAAAACCGGGAAGCTTGACCGTAAATTTGATTTTAAAGACAGGATTGCTTTCCCTTATCTTGCCGAAGATCATCTTTTCATTGGAACGGAGAGAGGGCGGATATATGATTATAATCTGGCGACCATGAATAAAGACTGGGCGGTTGAAAATAATAATCCTGTTTCCCTGATAGCGGCGGACGGCAGGGGAGTTTACGTTTTATCCCGGGGCGGCATGATTAAAATAGCCAGATAATGATTTATTGTTCTTATGATTAATGAAAACAGGCGCATTATTTTTGACTAAGAATCATTCTTTAAAATAATAAATATTGAGGTAAGATTTATGAAAATGAAACTAATTCCGGCAGTTGTACTTTTAGCGGTATTTTCAACAGGTTGTTCAACATCTCCCGGCGGAGGCAATAACGGCGGCGGAAATTCCGTCAGCAGCCAGCAGGGTAGTTCTTCCAGCTTTAACGGGTCGATAGTATATGTGTCGACAAACGGAAGCGATACCAATTCGGGGGAAATATCCGGCCCCCTGCGGTCGATCCAGAAAGCGGTTAATACGGCGGCTGTTTCCGGAGTTAATTCGGTCTATGTCGGGAGCGGTTTATATACTCCAGGGAACGGCCTGAATAATGGCCCGGCCGGCGGCGTGATGATCACCAACGGCAGTATTCAGTTTTTGGGAGGATGGGATGAGACCTTTGCCGTCCGCAGCGGAAAAAGCGAGCTGGACGGAAACGGCCAGCTTTATCATGTCATCGACATTTCGAACGCCGCAGGAATTGTTCTTGACGGATTTGTCGTCAGGAAGGGAAATGCGTCGGGAACCATGCCGGATGACAGGGGCGGCGGTATATTAATAGGCTGGTCGTCCAATTGCGTTGTTACGAACTGCGTCATCAGCAATAATTACGCTTCGTCGGGCGGAGGAATGAGCCTCTTCTACTGTAATCACATAACTATCGACAGCGTCTTCAGCGGAAATGTCTCAACCGGCGGCGGCGCTTTATATGCCAACGCGGCTTTCTTTGTCAACTTAAGCGGACTGGTCTCGGGAAACATTTCCTCAAACAATGGAGGCGGATTATTCATCAGCTATTCGTCCAACTTTATTGCGACAAACATTATTATCAGTAATAACACTGCTTCCAATAACGGCGGCGGCGTTTACAGCTATGACAATGATCATATCACGTATAGCTGCCCCATTGTTAAAAATTCGGCCTTAACCGGGGGCGGTATTTACACCTTCATAGACCATTATGGGATGTTCGCCGGACTGATCCATGATAATACATGCTCTATTGACGGCGGGGGTTTATGCTTAATAGGCGGCATCAGCAATACCATTGTCAGTCTGATCAGTAATAATTATTCGACAAATGACGGCGGCGGAGTATATCTCGGCAATAATTTTTATTGTACAATCAGCGGAAATATATATCAAAACTCGGCCCAGTTTAGCGGCGGAGGCCTCTACATTTCCGGGGGAGCAAAAAATATCTTTAACGGAATGATCAACGGGAACAGCGCCCTGGATAGAGGAGGCGGAGTTTATCTGAACAGTTCTACAAGCAATTTATTAAGCGGCGTCATTTGTAATAATTCCGCTGATGTCGAAGGCGGCGGTTTATACATAGAATATGGTTACAGTAATACTATAAGCGGATCAGTCAACTCCAATACCTCAATAACCGGCGGCGGTATCTCATTATTGGCATGCAGCAGCAATAATTTATCAGGAAGCATTTGCTCCAATACCGCCGATTTCGGCGCCGGGATCAGCATGCAGTCCTGTGCCCTGAATGTATTTTCAAATATTAATATGATCTGTAACGCCAGTAATGTCATTCAAATGAGGGCCAGCAACGGGCCCAATACCTTTTTCGGCTGTACGATCGGGGGAAGAGGTAATGGATACGCGTTTTATGAGGCCGATGCGAATACAATAAACCATTCGATCTTAAGCAATATATTCCTGACCAACACGCTCAGCTATCTTTACCATGATTATAATAACGGCGATATCAATCTGAACGAGATCGGCCTTTTGAATATGCTGACCAATAAACATGGCGCAACCAATGTCGGCGGCAACATCGCTGAAACTCAATAATTTTTACCATCAGTACTTTGATGAGATAAAAGCGTGCGATTAAAATCGCACGCTTCATCAAAAGGCAATATCTTATTAAGATAATATTGGGCGGTTAATCATAAAATCCTGATAATATATCAAACAAAAAAAAGAAGTATTGTTTTCTGCCGGCCTTTTTATAAACTTATTTCAATTCCTTTTGTTCCAGCCGGGTGGTCCTGGGATAAAAGCCGAATTTCTCATAAAACGGGAGAACGCTTTCGTGGCCGTAACTGACTGCGAGTCCGACTGTTGATGCTTTTTTGTTTTTGAGCCATTGGAGGCTGTTCTTTATCAATTTCTCTCCAATTTTTTTTCTCCGGTACTGCTCTTCAATACAAATGGATTCGATCTCTCCTGTTTTATCACCGCTGATAGTTGTTATACAGAATCCGATGATAGTGTTATCGTCAGTAATGACAGCTTCGATAAAGATATCATCTTCATTCATGTTTAAGAACTTTTCGATCCGTTTTTCAAAAGTAAATTTGATATAGCTGTCTTTAAAATATATGGAATCCCGATAATGGATCTGATTGAGTTTCTCCCAGAGAGGCTTGATCAATTCAATCCGGCTTATTTTTATTCTTTCAAATTTAATCATATTTTCCCTCAATATTTTTAATATCCGGGATAATTTTAATTTCAAAACCTTCTTTCCGCCAATAATTTCTTAAATTCATTTAATCATTTTCCAAGGTCCTGTTTCTCATATTGAAAATATGAATTTAAGGCAATTTCCATTAATCATTAATTTATTGTTCAATAAAACAAAAATATTTATAATAGTATTGAATGAAAATGATATCGCAAGTTTGAGTGAGGAGCTGTTATTATGCTGAACCCGATGATCATTACCGGGATGGCGGTTGTGACCTGCGCGCTGGCGCTCTATTCAATAGCCGTGTATTATGAGTTTAAAACCCATACGGTTTCCAAAAAAGTTCTTTTCTTTTTCACAGCGGGCGTGATGCTGGATATCACTTCCACTACATTTATGATCATCGGGTCCCGCCGTATTCCGATAACGCCGCATGGCATCCTGGGATATACGGCCTTGACCGTGATGCTGATCGATGTATTCCTCTTGTGGCGTTTGAGGCTTCAAAAAGGCGCCGGAGAGAAATTACCGGAAATGCTGCACCGGTATTCCGCGTCGGCTTACAGCTGGTGGGTACTGGCCTATATAGCGGGCGGATTACTGGTGATGCTGGTGAGATAACAGGACGGTACTGTATGAAAAAATGGGAACATTTTCCCCATATGGCCGATGCCGGTATAAGGGGCTTCGGCGGCAGCGTCTCCGAAGCCTTTGAGATGGGGGCGGTTGCCTTGACAGCTGTCATAACCGGTCCGGAAACGGTTAATGACGCCATGTCTGTTGAAATAAAATGCGAAGCCCCGGATTATGAATTTCTTTTTTATGAATGGATCAATGCCCTCATTTATGAAATGGAAGTACGGAACATGATATTCTGCCGGTATGAGGTTTCCATCCGGTCCCTTCATAATATGCGGCTCAAGGCGGCGGCTTTTGGAGAAGCGCTCGATCAAAAAAAGCACCGGCCGGCTGTGATATTGAAAGGCGCTACAATGACGGAATTGAGAGTCGAGAAGAGGAACAAAGTCTGGATCGCGCAGTGCGTTGTGGATGTTTGAGCTAAAAGCTGGAAGCGTGAATAATTTTGGGGATAAAATTATGGAATTAAAGAAGCTGGAAAAGATAAGCGATTATGAATGGATGATAAAACCCTTCGGTAATATGCGGGTCCCGGCGGTGATTTTTGCGTCGGACAGACTCATAGAACAGATGGATGCAAAAGTCTATGAACAGATCACCAATGTGGCCGGGCTTACCGGTATCGTCAGGGCGGCTTATGCCATGCCCGACGCGCACTGGGGTTACGGCTTTCCAATCGGCGGCGTCGCGGCGTTTGATCCTGAGGAAGGCGGCATAGTTTCCGCCGGGGGCGTGGGATATGACATCGCCTGCGGGGTCCGGATGCTCCGGATGGGCGGGATGAAGCATTCCGGCCTGGAAAAGATCAAGGAAAAACTGGCAGACGCGCTCTTTAAAGGGATACCGGCCGGTGTCGGCAGTGAAAGCGGCATCAGCCTGGATCATAAAGAAATGAATAAAATGCTGACTCACGGCGCGCGCTGGGCGGTGGAAAACGGCTACGGTTTTGAAAAAGATCTGGAAAGAACGGAAGAGCAAGGAGAGATGCCGGGCGCTCTGCCGGAGGAGGTGTCTGAAAAAGCCAAGGAAAGGCAGAAGGTCGAGGTAGGGACGCTCGGCTCCGGCAATCACTACCTGGAAGTGCAGGAAATAATGGAAGTTTATGACAGTAAAATCCTGAGCGGCTTCGGGCTCGAACCGGGCGACATCGTGATCAGCATCCACTGCGGCTCGCGCGGCCTGGGCCACCAGATCGGTACCGAATTCCTGAGGGATATGGCGCTGAAGGCCGGCGATTACGGCTTGAAACTGCCGGACAGGGAGCTGGCATGTGCTCCAATCAATTCTGACCTCGGCAGGTCCTACATCGGCGCTATGCGGGCGGGGATAAACTGCGCTCTTGCCAACCGGCAGGTCCTGACGCATTTTACAAGGGAAGTCATAAGCGGCATCATTCCGGGAATAAGTCTGGATTTGATTTATGATGTGTCGCATAATACATGCAAGGAAGAAACGCATGAAATCAAGGGCAAAAAAAGGAAGCTGTTTGTTCATCGCAAAGGGGCGACAAGGGCTTTCGGCCCCGGCTATGAGGAACTTCCGGAGGATCTCAGGGAATACGGCCAGCCGGTCTTGATCGGCGGAAGCATGGGCACGGCTTCCTACTTATTGGCCGGCACAGCGGAGAGCGAGGGCCATGCCTTCAGCTCTTCATGCCATGGCGCGGGCCGCGCCATGAGCCGGCACCAGGCGCTGAAGAACTGGCGGGGCTCGGAGATTGTCGACAAGCTGGCGAAAAAAGGTATTTTAATAAGAAGCAATTCTTTCCGCGGTATTGCAGAGGAAGCGCCGCTGGCTTACAAGGACGTGAACCGCGTGGTCGAGGATGCCGACCGGGCGGGCCTGTCGAAAAAAGCGGCGAAGCTTGCGCCGCTGATCTGTGTGAAAGGGTAAGCTTTTATGTAATATCCGATGCTTCTGCAACAGACTGTGTGAAAAGTCGGTGTTTTGCATCGTAATTCTATATTTTTCGTTCCGTAACTTCAATAAATACGTGGCGAAAAATAGTTTTCACACAGTCTGCAAGCTCAGCACAAGTTTTGCACACGGATAACGCGGATTAAATGGATTCTCACGGATTATTCAAATATATGATTTTAAAGGAAGATGTGATGACGGGAAGACAAGGAAATACTATAAAATAGGAATGAATGCAAATAATGTTTTTTCTCCGTGATTTTCTGTGAAATCTTCCCATTTTTAAGCACAAAAGAACCATTTTTAATAAACAAATCCGCGCGAATCCGCAAAACCCGTGAAAATCGTGTGCTATTGAGGTCGTCCTAAACAAGGGATCGTTTGGTTTAGTTTTTAATATTTCTCATTCCGCGAATCAATAAAATTGATTATTCAAACTCTTTTCTTTAAAATATTCCAGATTCTGTGTGTCGGATTAATAAAATGAAACTCTTCATTAATTTTATAAAAAAAGAAAGCGTTTTCTGTGTTTTCTTCGGGCTTTTAATTGTGCTCAGTATTATTTTCCCTTCTTCAATTCCTCAATTTCCCGGTTTTATCGATTGGAATACCATGATAACGCTGACAGGCCTTATTATTATTACAAATGGACTGAAAGAGAGCGGGTATTTTGATAAAATTGCAGAAAAAATGCTTGTTCGTATCCATTCCGAGAGGGCCATAGCTTTATTCTTAATTTTTCTCTCAGCCCTTTTCTCCGCTTTTCTCACGAATGATATCGCGCTTTTCATTATCGTTCCGTTGACAGTAAGCCTGTTAAAAGAGCTGAAGAATGACCTTAAGAGGCTCGTGATATTTGAAGCTCTCGCCGTGAACGCCGGGTCAACCCTGACGCCGATCGGAAATCCCCAGAATCTCTATCTCTGGCATATATGGGGTATAAGTTTTCATGAATTCATCCTGAAAATGATGCCCTTGGCGCTTCTTCTTATTATCCTGCTTATTATTTTCACTATTCTGAACTTCAAAAATGAAAAGCTTGTCATTGAAGAGTATGAATTGGTTCAGAAGAATAAAACCCTGTTTATCATTTCATTTCTTTTGATGGGCGTTTTTATTATTTTTCTTGAACTGAGAATGGAAACGATTCCTTTTATTTTGATCGTTTTGACTTATCTGATCTTTTTCCGAAAAACGCTTTTAAAAATAGATTTCTTTTTGCTGATCCTGTTTATGGTCATGTTTATCGATTTTACTGTCCTTTCCCAGGTATCTATTATCAGGGGTTGGTTTCAAGCCTTGCCGCTGGGCAAAAGGGGAATGCTTTTTCTCATATCGGCGTTTTTGTCCCAGGCTGCCAGCAATGTGCCCGCGGCGATCTTTTTATCGAAATTCTCGAATAATTACCAGGCGATAGCGTATGGAGTGCATATAGGCGGGCAGGGAATACTGATCGGCTCCCTGGCGAATCTCATCGCCTTAAGGCTTTTGAAGGACAAAAAGGCGTATTTTGAATTCCATAAATATTCAGTGCCTTTTTTCCTGATCAGTCTGATTTTCGGATTTTTATTATTTTTTATTCAAAAGTAATCCGGCCGTAACCGCCATTCCTGCGGAGAGGCGGTATAAAGTTTTTGATAGGATTTCAAATCTTGCCGCTTATGAATATTATCCGGCGAAATACTTTTTCATCGGCTCGAAATAGTAGTCGATCCAGCCCTGCTTATATTCATCGCTCTGGCCGGCGGGTATGTTTTTATGCGACAGGGTGAGCTTTGTGCCGGCTTTGGTTTCCTCAAGCGTAAGCTCAAGGATCGAGTCCGGGCTTTCAGGGGGGAATTCTGTCGTTCTCCACTTTTGAACAATTTTTTTGCCCGGAACCAGTTCGACTGTCGTCCCGGAAATATAGCCGTCCCAGGCCTTAAATTTACCGGTGACTTTAGGATCGATTTTGGCCGGGGATACGGTTATCTCACTATGAGTTTTACTGTCAAGCCATGCGGAATAGATCTTTTCCGGCTTAACCGGAAATACTTCGCTGATTTTAAACGATTCCATAAAAGGCTCCTTGATTGGAAATATTCCGCAAAAACACAGAAAAATAATAATGTGAAGAGCCGGATAAAAAAGGCGTCTTTGCGAGCACCCTGCTTTCTCCTTAGCCGCTGACTTTAACGCGAAGCAATCTGTCTGCAAATAAAGTAATCTTCCTGGTTCGACAGATTGCTTCGGGCTATGGCTTTTGGCTATGTTGATATCTATTCCCTCGCAATGACGGCTTGCTATCCGCGTTCTTCCGTGCCATTCCATGGCTAACCTGATATTTATGTCAAAGACACCAGCTTTTCATAAGTTGAGATGATCCTGTCCATCATTTCGTTTGTCTTATTGTTTATGACTTTTTTATCCGGATTGGCTTCAAACCATGCCAGCGTCCTCCTGATGCCTTCGGAAAATGGAATGACCGCTTTAAATTCCGGGACAAAGGATTTTATCTTGGAATTATCGAAAATCGCGCTTTCGGCTTTATCGCCCAGGAGTGTCCCCGTCATTGTATTGTCCAGCTTGCAGATAAAATCCGAAGGGATATGAACGATATCCGCCTTTTTGCCGAGGGCGTCCGCCAGGATCGTATAGATCTGGTCCCAGGTCAGTATTTCATCGGAAGTGATATGAAAGGAATGGCCTATCGCATGAATATTGCCGAGAAGGCCGGCGAAGCCTTTCGCGAAATCTTCCGAATGGGTCACGGTCCAGAGCGATTTACCGTCGCCATGGACTATGATTTTCCGGCCTTTGAGTATTCTGTCGGCGGTCGTGAATTCATTAAACCCGCCGATGGCTATGGGGATGACGGTTTCGTATGTCAGCGAAGGCCGTACAATCGTTACGGGAAAATTGATTTCCCTGTAGGCCAGATTGAGGAGGTATTCGCATTTTATTTTATTTTTCGAATAATCCCAGTACGGGTTTCTGAGCGGCGTCGATTCGGTAATGACCGGATGGGACAGCGGCTTCTGGTAAACGGAAGCCGAGCTGATGAATATATACTGCCTCGTTTTTTCCTGGAAAAGGGAAATGTCCCTCTCGATATCTTTTTCAGTATAGGCGATCCAGTCCACAACAGCGTCCCAGTCGTTTTTCAATAGTTCGGGAGGCAGACTTTTCGGGCTCGATATATCGCCTATGATCGTTTTTACTCCGTCGATTTTCATCTTCCGCGTTCCGCGGTTTAAATGATAGAGCTGTATGCCGCGGGCGGCGCAGAGGCGGCTGACCGCCGAGCTGATATTTCCGGTGCCGCCGATGAATAATACTTTCATTTTCACTCTCCGGTTTTTATTTTCATGAGACCAATCAATTCTGTATTATTTTTTATCTACTTTTCCTTCAATAATTTTCTTGAATTCCTGAATTTCACCTTCATTATTAAAATATCTCAGGGGAATTAAAACGGCGTAGTATGTGCCCATGGACAATATGATAAAATCATGGTAATACCGGACGCTTTTGATTTCAGTCCACAGGATCATGTGCTCCCCTTTTTCGCTTTTTGTGTTGATGCCTTCATCCTTTGCCTCATATTCCTGGTCCAGATTGAGCGTCTCGTCCGCCTCGAACATCGGTTTGATCCTGATATAGTAGGAAGCGAAAAGGAAGAGCGTGATGACAAGGCTCGCGGCTATGGCGACGGCGAGATTGGCGGCCAGCGGGTTAATACCGAACCTGCCGGCCAGAGACGATCCGAATTTGAACATGAAGCTTCCGGCGAAAAGCACGGCAAAAATCAACACATATCGTGTTCTGGCGTAAAGCAGATGGTAGCGCCTGTATTCCTCCAGGGTAAGCTTTCCTTTGAAAATCATTTCTCATTTACCTCTTTTTTTAATTTGTCTAATGAGTAAAGAGCCTGATGCCGGTATGGAACATCACCATGCCGTATTCACCGGCGGCTTTGACGCAGTCTTCGTCGCGGATGGAGCCGCCCGGCTGTGCTATATACTTTACATTACTTCTATAAGCCCTGTCAATATTATCCCTGAATGGAAAGAATGCGTCTGAAGAAAGGCATACGCCGTCAAACTGTTTTATAAAATTTTCTTTTTCTAGAGGATTGATAAGTTCCGGCTTTTTTGTGAGGCTGGCAGTCATGATCGTCTTTTCATTTTCCGAGAGCTCATCCCAGAGCAGGACCTGATCGACCAGATTGGCCTTTTCGGGTTTTTTGAGATTTTCCTTAAACGCCAGATCGAGGACTTTCGGATGCTGCTGGAGGAACCATTTGTCCGCCTTGGAACAGGCGAGCCTCACGCAGTGGACCCTGGACTGCTGTCCGGCGCCGGCCCCGATAACCTGCCCGTCATAGGCTATGCAGACGGAATTGGATTGAGTGTATTTCAGTGCGATAGTCGCGACAATGAGCGTCTGGAGTATATCCCGGCTGAGGTCCTTATTTTTCGTAACGATATTTTTAAAGAAGTTTTGATCGATTTTAACCGTATTTCTATTCTGCTGAAGTTTAAAACCGAAAAGCTCCCTGGTTTCAATCTCAGGGCCGTCATAACCGGGGTCCATTTCCAGTATGAGGTAGCCGCCGTTCTTTTTTGTTTTCAATATTTTCAGCGTCTCAGGATCATATCCGGGCGCTATGATCAAATCAGACACCTCGGTTTTCAGGATTTCCGCCAATACTGCGTCGGCTTTCCCGCTCACGGCGGCCGCGTCGCCGAAGGCGCACATCCTGTCGCCGCCCCTTGCCCGCACATAAGCCGTCGAGACAGGTGATAAATCCGCTGTATCTATAAACTGGGATTTTCTATAAGTTTCTGTCAAAGGTTTCGCTATGGCCGCGCCTGCCGGGCTTGTGTGCTTAAATGAAGCCGCGCTTTCAATGCCCGTCGCGTCTTTTAGTTCTTTGACAAGCTGCCATGCCGATAAAGCGTCCAGGATATTGATATAGCTCGGCTTGCCGTTCAAAACTTTTAAAGGCATTTCCCTGCCGCCAAACAGTACTTTCGCGTTTTTCTGATGCGGATTACAGCCGTACTTCAGTTCTAAAATAGACATAAATCCCCTCTTTTAAATTATTTTCTTAACCGATCCGCAGACAGCGCATGCTGAGCGAGCTGAACACTTCCTCATAAGTAAATGTGATTTCTTCATCATGTTCAGTCAGGGCCAGGCTGTACAATAAGGGCGCATAATGGTCGACCGTCGGGACAGACATCTGCGCCGCATGGCCCGCCTTTTCATAATGAATAAGGCTGTTGAAGTCCCTCTTATTGATTTTATCCGCAACCCATGCGTCAAATTCAACGGCCCAGTCATAAGGCGACAGGTCTTCTTTCGTATAAATCATACGGAGATTATGGACGATATTCCCGCTGCCTATGATCAGGACTTCTTTATTCCGGAGCGGCTTGAGCCTTCCGGCAAGGTCATAGTGGTACTGCATGGGTTTGTAAAAATCGATGCTGAGCTGAAAGCATGGAATATCCGCTTTCGGGAAGAGGTGCCTGAGTATGCTCCATGCGCCATGGTCCAGGCCCCATTCGTTATCTTCCTTAACCTGAGGAAGCAGTTTCAGGACTTCGCCGGCGTAACCGGGCGCGCCGGGCGCGGGATATATAACCTGATAAAGTTCATCCGGGAAGCCGTAAAAATCATAGATTGTTTCCGGCTTCTTATTCATACTGACATATGTGTTATCAGTCAGCCAGTGCGCGGATATGACAAGTACGGCTGACGGCTTTTGTTTTAATTCCCGGCTCATTATCTCCAGGCTTTTTGTAAAAGGGTTTGCCTCAATCGCGTTCATCGGGCTGCCATGGCCGATAAAGAACACGGGCATCGGTTTGGAGCTTTGAATTTTTAACGGCATAAAAACCCCGGCTCGGTACTCTTTTCCGAATTACTGCTAATTACTGATACTGATAATAAAAATTATAATCAAATGCATGTAAAAACTCAAAAAAATCGGAAAAATCAAAAAAAGCGCCGGCCCTTTTACCGGCCCAAAGCGCATGGCTTCCCTTTGAGTTAGTTATAAAGCTATGCGTTAGATTGACAAAACCGGTCAATTTCATAATAATCTATATTATTATAAAAGGGGAATAATATGCTCGGGAAGATCAGCGTCCTGTTACTGATAATATTCGGCGCTTTAAAATGGGCCTATTCCGATAATATAACGCTCTGCTACCACCAGTTCGATCAATCACTCCGGAACATCTATTCGGTTTTACCGGATGTTTTTGAATGGCATGTAAACTATCTCCGGGAAAATAAGATCGATATTATCACATTGGACGATATGATTAAAGATTATGCGGAGACTCAAGCGGTCGGCACCAATGTCCTGATCACCATTGATGACGGCTGGACCAACAACTTGAATATAATGTCTTTTATTCAAAAAGAAAATGTCCCGGTCACAATTTTTTTGATCGCGAATGGAAACAATGTCAGCAATGAATATTTTTCGGCTGCAGATATTGAGAAACTCAAAACCATTCCTGAAATAAGCTTCGGCTGTCATAGCTTCAGCCATATACCGCTGGTCCGTAAAAGTGATGCGGTTCTGCAGAAAGAAGTGGTTGAATCCCGGTCCATTCTGGAAAAGATGCTGGGAAGAAAAGTCGATACCTTCGCCTATCCTTACGGCGCTTTTGACGCCAGGACGCAAAAACTGGCGGCTGAAACTTATAATCTTTCATTCGGCATAGTAGACGGGCCTAATACGATCAATCGGACCAGGTCCGATATCCGGAGGGATGTCATCTACCGGACGACAACTTTCGGCGAATTTATCGATCTTTTGGACAATATCCGCGGCAGACAGGCGGACAAAGGGTATCATGTGGTGAATCTGGGCGCCGGGTCCGAAAAGATCCGTTATTTTAATTATGTTAAAGTACGCCTTTATGAGTTTCCCGTCAAAAAGAGCAAAAAAACCTTTCTTATCATTCCCGGGACTGCTATCGGCCCGGCCTGGTTTTATAAAACAATCGACAGCCTCACAAATTCGGGAATTCAGACCTGCGTCATGGTCCCCAGAAACAATAATATACCATTCTGGAGACCGGACCGGGAAATGAGTGTGATCACCAACTGGACGCTGGATGTTTTTCAGAAGGACTTGAAAAGTACGCTGGATTACCTGAATAAAGATGACCGGGATATTGTGGTTTTAACCTGGAACGATGGTTTTGACATCCTGGTCTCTACCCTTCTCCGCTATAAGGACAGCGGCTCGAAAATCAAGGGCATATTCGGCATCAATCCTTCCCTGCGTGAAGCCCCGGATATTAAAGACTTTTTCGGCAAACGGCTGGAAGATTACAACCGGAAGGTTTCGACCGGAGATTTTACAAATGAATCGCTCCATTTCTTTCTCACTGTCAAAACACTGTCGGATATGGCGATCCTGAAGCCGGACCGGATCAGTCCTTTTTCTTTTCACATGGGTTACGGTATAAAATCAAATTATGATCTGCTCAAGGCATTCATTGATGATCAGTCTGACCCGGACCTGTCGCTGGACAATCTCGATGAGGATTATACCATGAAGGAATTCCACAACGCTTTTTTTAAACCGCTGCCGGTATTCAGCATGGTCATTCCGGTGTCGCTGGAACGGGATATCAGCGAAATCTGGACCAATCGGTTTACATGGCAGGAAAAGCAGATTACCGGAAAGGAAAACCTGAAAATCCCCGTGTTTTATATCTATTCAACCGGCCATCAAACCGCTTTTGCCCGGCTGACCAATACATTCAACGGTCTGGAACTGGAAGGAGACATTTATTACGAAGGGTTATCCACCGTGGAAATGCTTTTATCTTCCTTCGTTTCCGATGATGTTACAAATAAACTCATGAAATGGTTGAAATAGCAGTATGGCTGCAAAGAGTCGGATTAAGACAAAACCCAATCCTCCCGGCGCGAAAGATGATAAAGGCATAATAATTGAAAAACCATCCGGGCAGAATCCCGAAAGACTTGCTTCTCTGGACGCCCTCAGAGGTTTTGTTATGTTCTGGATCATCGGAGGAGACGATATATTAAATAACATCGCGCTTATTATCCATAACAGGGTTTTCAGCAATATTACGGTCTATTTCACACAGCATGTAAAGTGGGAAGGGTTCCACTTTTACGATCTGATTTTTCCTCTGTTCCTGTTTCTATCCGGGGTCAGTATCGCTTTTTCAATTAAAAACCGCCTCGATAAAGGCATGGAGAAAAAAATCCTGCTGTTAAAGATCATAAAAAGAACTCTCATACTATTTGCTCTTGGGTTGATATTCTACGGAGCCCTGCAGTTCAAAGGATTTGAGCATGTCCGTATTTTCGGGGTCCTACAGCGGATAGCGCTCGGTTATTGTTTCGCCGCTTTAATCGTGCTTTACACAAATATGAGGGTGCAGATTACTGTGTCCGTCATTATTTTACTCATCTATTGGGCCCTTCTGAAGCTTATTCCCGTGCCCGGCTTCCCGCCCGGGACGCTGACTATCAATGGAAATTTAGTCGGATATATCGACCGGTCTTTATTCCTGCCCGGCCAGCTCCTCTGGCGCACATTTGATCCCGAAGGCCTTTTGTCGACGCTGCCGGCAATTTCCACGGCTCTCCTGGGAGTGTTCACGGGCTATTGGCTCAAATCGGGGCAGAAAGAAATTATTAAAACAGCGGGTTTATTCGGCAGCGGGGCCGTTTTATTGATAACCGGCTCTATCTGGGGTATTTTCTTTCCGGTCGTAAAAAACCTCTGGACCAGCTCTTTTGTCCTTGTGGCAGGCGGGTGGAGCCTTTTATACCTGGGCTTGTTTTATCTTCTGATCGATGTGTTGAAGCTGAAAAAATGGGCGTTTATTTTTATCATTATAGGGGTCAACTCAATAACCATTTATGTCGGTCAGGAAATTATTAGTTTTTACGGTATTACCGGATATTTTGTCAATGGGATTCTGAAATGGATACCCTTTCAACGCGGATTGATATTGGCATGCTGTATTTTAACCGTAAAATTATTATTTCTGGCATTCTTAAAAAGGCATAAAATCTATTTGAGAGTATAGGAAAATAATCAGACAATAATATTTTCATAGACTAAAATTCTTTTTATGGTTTGTCCTCCAGCCGGTGATTCTTATTCAGGCCTTACTGAAAAACGCCGGCCTATCCCTGAAAAACGTCCGTCTTATCCCTGCCGATGAAAAGATCGTCGCTACCGCATTTTAACCTATTTACATTTTAATATTTTTATTTTGCTTTTAAATATATTTTTGTGGATGTAAAAGCACGTGCATCCATGTTCCCATTAAAGTTGATTGTATGGCTTGGTGTTTTTGTTCCTTTCTCATTAATGAGTTCATAACCACTCGTTAAAGCATGTTCAATCATTGCTTTTTCAACTAAATTAATGCACTTTTCTGCTTGCTGGCCACTTTTACATATTATTTCTCCAAAAATAAATAACCTTTCGCCGCTTAGTGCATCCCTTATAGCATTCATCATTCTAAGAGAATTTAGATGATTTTTTAACCTTGATCCTACATCTTTGCTTTTACCGATATAGATTGGAATAACCTTTTCTCCGTACCTTCTGCAAAACATATAAACACCTGTTTTCTTAATAAACATCTCCATATTAGGTATTATATATACCAGCTTATCTTTAGTCCCATCCTCCATTGTTATTGAGTTATGCCATTTAATATCAATATCCATGTGATGTCTCCTTTAGTAAATTGAACATTCTCGTTATTATTGAGAATTAGACCAAAAACATTTACCATCAATAAGTAAAATGTTCTTTTAGAATCTTATTCCTAAAAGCCCGCCGTCATCTTTTGCGTCAGTTAAAGTCTTCCTCACATACTTATCAAGGTCAAACCCTTTGCTAAAGTCTTTTACAGGCATTGTGTCCGAATTCATGGTGCAGATGTACTGGAATTTTAGCCTTTCTGATTCTTTTGCTGCCAATTCAAGAGCCAAAGCTTTTTGCCGCTCATCTACATCCGCAAAGATTATGCTGTCATGAATAAGAAGCCTGGGAGAAATATTTTTTTCTGCCCAGATTTGCGCAAGCACGAGATCGTAACAGAATATCTTCATGTTACCGATACCATAACTTCCAGAGCGCTCAATAATGACTCCAAACTTAAAACCCGTCTTTGAAACATCTATTGAGAGCGTACCCGGCGCTTCATAGAGTGCTTTCGAGTTAGCATTGAAAAGAAGGATTGCTTTTTCCTTCTGAACTTTCCTTTCTGACAAATCTATACTTGCATGCTGTTGAAGAAGCTCCATCTCGACCGTTACAGCACTTTTCCCTTGTTCAAATATTTTCAGATTTTTTATCTTTATATCCAAGTCCTTCAATTCAGAAACGGTTTTCTGATGATTATTCTGCAATTGAGTATATTCCTCAAGGGCACCATGCTCTTGCAGAACAAGCAGCAGTTCCACTTTCTTTGAGGACAGCTCCTGCTTTAGCTGCTCTCTCCCTGCTATTTTACTTTTTATATTCTCTATCTCTATCTTCAAAAAATCTTTTCTGTTAGCAACAACCTGTTTGTGAAAAGATAAAACATCGTCCAACCTCTTAGTCACAAGGTCTGGCAAAGTTAATCCCGCTTCTTCATAAACCTTAGTTACAGATTCTGGTCTTGCGTCAACTTCTTCCTTTAGGCTTGCTTCATAGTACTCAAGAAGCCTCTTGTCACTTATGTTCTCATTAATCAGCTCATGGATCCTTCTGGTCAAATCGTTTGCATCCGTCTCAATCTTGTTATATTGCGGATGCACCCTGAAGCTTTTTAATTGTTCGCCTTCCTGCTTCGCCTGCTCTTCACTCCTAACCTTTAATGCCTCGAGCTCTCCAAGAGTTCCCATGAAGCTTGCAAGAATCCCTGTCTGCGCTTCCTGCTTAATCTGGGCAAGAATTTTCACTCTGTCCTTCAGGACTTGCCATTTCGAAGAAAACTCCCAGCCGAGACCAAGAAGGTATGCGTTGTTCACTTGAATATCCCACTCGTGCTGATTCTTGTATTGCTGGAATGGGTTAAGAAATGCCCCGCTTTGGCCGTTGCGCCTGACCAAGTAAGAAATCATGCTCCTAAAAGTGGGGACGTACTTCATATCGCCAAAGGAAGGTTTAAGGTCGAACATCAGAACTCCAAGTACTCTGATCCAGTCGTTTCTCGACAATACTTTTGCGCCTGTTTCTTTATCTGTGTCTGGAGTAATTGGCCATCCAGAGCAATCTCCCTCAATAACTATTTTGTTTTGTTCAGAAATGTTTCTGGTCACAGAGTGTCTTTTTCCTGCTATGTCAAGGTCTATAGTAAATGACCAACCCTCCATCTCTTTTTTGCTGAGAGTATCACCTTTATTTGCTCCGAAGCAGAAATGGATAATTTCAATAAGAGTTGACTTCCCAAGTCCATTTCTGGAATCTTTCTTTGTGGACTCTTTCGTTCTTTCAGCAAGAATTACGTTAAATCCTGACTTAAACTCAATATTCTTGAACGATGACTTGTTGCTCTTTATTGAATAAATCATTTCGATGCCCTCCGCAGAAGGCCGTCTTGGAACTCGACTGCACCCATAATGAATAATAAATCGAGACCGAGTGTAAATCTTTCAAAAGTCTTTACCTCTGGAAGTATATTGACGGTATTCCATAATGCAGTGACTGTATGGTTGTTATCTATGTATTTAAGAAGCACTGCGCCTACGCTAATCAAAGAATTCGTTAATCTTATGTGCTTTGTTGGAAGGATCATTTTTCGAACACCTCACACTTCTCAAAAAGATAAACTAGGACAGCAAGTCCAGCTGCCTTCTGTTTGAAATTGTTACTCCCACCAGACGAAAAATCAAGCAATGCCATAAACAAATTATCACCCTCAAGCTCTTCAGCGTTTTTAAGCTGCTCATATTTCATAACGAAGCCTTGCTTTAAGCGCTCTCCAAAATCAATGTCAGGAGATTTTCCAATATAGTCCCCGACCTGATTTGCCTGAATTGATCCCATATTTATTAATGCCTCAATGCTTCCTGATAAGTTATTCTTTTTAATTTTATCCTTTGGAGGTATAACAGTAAAATCATCGCTAGGCATAGATTGACCAGAAATCAAATATTTTGTGACAACATTCAACTCAGCAAAGGTAACATTCACAACCTCGGCCTTTGTACATTCCCTAATCCAATCCTCATGTTCCTTTTTAATCTGAAAAAGCATTACATCAGTATATGTATTTGGTTGATTGTCTATCTTTGTATGGCAATTAGGACATAACAATAAGAGGTTTGGGTAGCTATTTCTTTCAGTATCACTCATGTTTGTATCGTAGCGGGCTGAGCCAGGGTTTTCTCCTTTTATGTGTGCAATCACTCCTATGATTGCGGCATTGTCAAAGTCATTACCAGGTTCAATAAGCTCCCGTCTACAATCAGGCAAAGCGCACCTGTTGCCACTTTTTATGCAAACAATCTTCTGCTGTTTCGGGGGAATATTCCCACTCATTGCCTCACACCAACCTCTATCCTTCTAGACAATAAACGGGGTAAAAACAGCTTCATAATTTACATTCTCCTTTCTACTAAAGACTGATAGGAGTTTTATAATTCCAGCTAAATGAATTGTAGTATAAAGAGATAAAAATCGCAAAAAAACACCGATCTTTTTGAAAATTAAGTCATGTTCGTACTTTTTAATAATAAATATATTTAGAAATCTCATGAATGTTAAACTAATTCTATTTTTCTTCGTGCCTTCCCGCCTTGTTAATTATTTCTTTTCAAATGAGGTAAGCTTTCGTCGGATGAACTTTTTTATTGATAAAAATCAAATAATTTATCCCTGAAAGACGGCTGTTTTGTCCCTTCCGATAAAAAGCTCATCGCTGCCGCATTTCGGGCATTTATTATCGATAAACAATTCTGATTTTTCAGAGCGGAAATCGCAGTTTGTACAGACCGTGTTTTTAGCCTGGTAAAGGGCCTTATCCGCCATGTCGATAAGCAGTACCTTGATCCCTTTTTTTATTCCTTCAATTTTTTCCCAATCCGCGCTCTTTATGTCCTGTATTTCAAAAATCTCCCTTAAACCGTTTATTTTGAGGTTTTCGCAGATAGCGGCCTCATTGTTGATGAGAGAAGAAACGCCGAAGCTGGAGGTGACATTTAACAGCTTATCGTTCAGATTAACGGATGTGCTTTTAATGTTGACGCGCAGTTTTTCCGCGACAATGGCCGCGTCATTCAGGGTCGCTTCGGGCAGGACGATGAGGAACTCCTCGCCGCCGTAACGCCCGGCTTTATCGTAGCTTCTGAGGGATTCTTTGATGATTTTACCGATCTGGGCCAGCAAAACATCGCCGGCCGGATGCCCATGCGTATCGTTAAAATTCTTGAAGTGATCGATATCCATGAAAATAAGGGAAAGGTTTCGGAATGTCCGGAGCATGACGCGGTCATTCAGGAATTTCAGGATGGTATGCTTGTTGGCCAGGCCGGTCAGCTCATCTGTTGAAGCCTGCTGAAGCAGGAGTTTGTATTCCATGTACTTCCGTATATGCATATCAATATTGACGACCAATTCCCGCTCATCGACTGGTTTGTTCAGGTAGGCCAGGGCGCCTTTCTGCTTCCGCTCCAGCATGAGCGTCTTGTCTGTCATTGCGGTCAGGAACAGGATGGGGGTTTTCTTAAAGTCAGGATTGGATAAGAGCTGGTCGTGCAGTTCGTCGCCGCGCATTTTCGGCATATTATAATCGCTGATGATCAGATCAGGGCGGTATTGATATATTGCCTCAATACCGCTTTTTCCGTTCCCGGCCATGATGAAATTTTTATACCCGGCTTTGATCAGGTATTCCTTAACAATGTCCCTGATATAAAAATTATCATCTACAATAAGGATAACCCCTTTCTGCGGTTCAAATTCATTGTCTTTGTTCAAATCCGGAAAATCAGTGACTATTTCATCCTTCTGGCCGGAATCAATCAGATCGGAAGTGATGATGCTGTGGAATTCCTTCCGCTTGCCGGACTCGGAATTTTTAATATCAGCCGCGTCTTCGAGTATTTCCAGGTCCTTGAATATGTCTTTTCCCTTTTTCAGTTCAAGGATAAAACGGGAGCCTTTATCAGGCCCGTCCGATTCGGCCCGGACCGTTCCCCTGAGATAACCTGTCAATTCCTTGACGAAAGCCAGGCCGATGCCTGTTCCTTTAAACCTTCCGTTGGCGCCGTTTTCAAGCTGTTCAAACCGGCCGAAAATGACATCGAGCTTATCCCGGGGAATACCGATCCCATTATCAGTAATGGAGAGCTCAATAGATGATTCTTTATCCTGGAGAGATATGGTAATTATACCGCTGCCGGGGTCGACAAACTTCAATGCGTTTGAAATAATATTATTAAGAATTTCCTCCAGTTTATCCACATCCGTATAGAAATCATTGATCTCATAGGAAGGAAGCCGGCAGTGGAACTGGATTTGAGTGGACATCGTCGCCGACAGATAAAAATCCGTTATATGTTCGATATAAGACCGGAGCATCAGCTTCTGAACATTCAGCTTGACGCCCTGCGCGTCCATTTTAGCCAGGTCCAGAAGCCGGTCTATCGACATTTTTAATTTTAACGAAGCGTTATAGATGATGCTGTATCTTCGGATTATATTTTTAAAATCCTGGGTATTATCATACCGCAGGCCCAGGTCGGCAGTGTTCAGAATGATCATAAGCGGAGAACGGAAGTCATGCGTGATATTGGCTATAAAATCATTTTTTAGCCGGTCCAGCTGTGAAAGCTTTTGATTTGAGTCCTCAAGAGCGGCGGTCTTTTCCTGGATTATTTCCATATTCTTCATAATCTCTTTCTGCGCCGATTTCAGGCTCAGATTCGCTTTCTTCAAATTATCCAGCACCAGGGCCCCATGAATAGCGCTCGAAAGTTCGATGGAAAGAGTGTTATATAATCTTTCATCGACAGGCCCGGGTTCAAAGATGATATAACCTATCAGTTCCTGATGAATATGGATAAAATAAACCAGGAATGTATGGCTTTCTTTATCATAAAGCAGGCTTTCCAGCTGGTTTTTAGCGTCTTTTGAAATAGACCTGCTTTTTGGTTCCGCCCTTTTCCCATTGATTAATGAAAAAACAAGACGTTCTTTTGCTAATGTATCTTTTCCGTCCGGGAATAAAAAGATATGGCAATTCGGAACATTGATCCTTTTCAGGCTGGATTCAAACACATCCAGCAGTTTGTTAATATTAAACGTTATGACAATATTCTGGCCGATTTCCTGCATGACATGAGAACTGCCCCGCCTCAGGACATCGCTGAAGCCTAAAACAGCCTCTATATGCTCTTGAATGACTATCTGAGACTTCAGCCATATATTCTCAGCCTGTTCACTCTGTCCCTTCAGGCATGGCGTGATAAAAGAACGGAATGTCAGAATATCCTGCTGTAAGTTGTAAAGCTCTTCAACGGTGATACCATGAGCAAAAATATTGCTTTCAAGCGTTTTTAAAAATCTGGTTTCGCTTTTATTTTTAATATCAGACTGAAAGCCGGAAAGAATTTTATCGAAATCCAGGATCTTGAGAGTGAGATTGCTTGCTTTAAAATCCTGCTTCAATTTTGCGCTTTCGATATTTCCGGCGGCGGTTTTTCTGTTTTCAAGAATATCAATTTTGACCCGGTCAAGCCTGCTGGAATCACAGCCGCAGGACCTTCTGATGCGTATCTCTCCCTGGACCGGAATAAGAAGGGGGGCTTTTTCACCGCCGATCATCTTCAATATAGTCAGACAGCCCACATATGCCTGCTGATAATACGGATAATAAACGGAAGTAAAAGAAGGATTGGAATACCGCCCTCTATCGCCGTCCTCCCAGCTGGTCAGCGCGATATCATCAGGGACCCTGAGGTTCCTTGCCTTCAGTTCGTCCAGGATCAGCAGAGATTCGTATGTATACATGGACATGATCGCGTCTACTTCGATTTTTCTTTTATCAAAAAGGATTGCCGCGATTTTTTTGGCCCGTTTAACGAAGAACCAGTCAACAGGCTTGTCCAGGTCCTCGTTTGTTAAAACCAGTTCCTTTTTAAAGAGCCCATGCTCTTTCATATATGCTTCATAGTCCTGATACCTGTTGTCCGGAATGATCGGTTTGACAAAGACTATGTTTTTATAATGATGCTTTTGTGTAAGGTGTTCAAGCAGTTCTTTTACATGTTCTCCGCCCTTCATATGAATGGAAGTGATGTTTTCCACTTCCCTGCCGATACTGACCAACGGCAGGGGCATCAGGTCTTTGAGAAGGCCCAGAAATTTTTTTGGGTTTTCCGCTATATCGCCCGACCAGCCCAGAAAAAGAAGACCGTCGGGCCTGACTTTCTTGATCATGGCGGTCATCAGTTCCAGGGGATAAGGATAGCGGTTCGCGTTGATATAAGTTTCAATCGTAAAACGGACAAGATTAAAATCATTTTCTTCGGCCGCTTTCATAGCGCCGGCGAGCATCTGGCTTTGATAATCATCGACAGACGTATCGCCGATGAAAGCAATCGTTTTTTTTCTCATAAGAACACCTTCGGTTCAAAAATTGATATCAACTTAAAAAAAGCTTTGAAATACAGCCCTGAAAATCCCCGCTTTATTATCATATATTATATCTCTTTTAAAATTATCTCAAGCTTAATTTTTAAATATTATTTATGAATGCCTGATAATTGCCAATTCCGGATGACGGGATAATCTGGCTGTGTAATACTCAAAATAAGAAACAATCCAGGGTGTTTAACTTCACTCAAAATTGATGATAAAACCCGTTTAGACCGGCAAAAAACAGATATGAGTGAGGCCATTCTTGACAGGCCGTTCCCGGCGCCCTAAAATAATCAGTTTTATAAAAGAGAAGAGGTGAATGCTCTTTGAAAATATTTATCGAGACCGTCGGCTGCAAGCTCAACCAGTTTGAGTCGCAGGCGCTGGCTGAAAGTTTTGAAGGAAAGGACTTCCTGATCGCCGGAACGCTGGAAGAAGCTGATTTTGTTGTCGTAAATACATGCTCGGTCACAAACCGCGCGGATATAAAATCAAGGCAGGTGATGAAGCGGGCGAAAAAGCTCGGTAAGAAAGTTGTCGCGACCGGGTGCTATGCCACGATGGACTATCTTGAGATAAAAAACGGCGATTACGCCGATATCATCGTGAAAAACAACGCGAAGTTTTCCATACCGGAGATCATCGAAGGCAGGATCCGGCTGGAAGAAGAGCTTTCGGAATTGAAAACCGCCGGTGAATTCCCCATTGTCAGACAGTTTGAAAGGACGCGCGCTTTTGTTAAAATTCAGGACGGCTGCGATAAATTCTGCGCATACTGCAGGATCCCCCATGCCCGGGGCAGAAGCCGCAGCCTGGCGCCGGAAGCGGTCGTGAAATTTGTCGGAAGCCTTGTCGAAAGCGGATACAAAGAGGTGGTCCTGACGGGCATTAACATAAGCGATTACCGTTCCGGGCCCGAACGCCTGTATGATCTTCTGATTAAAGTGCTTGAAATTCCCGGGGATTTCCGTTTGCGGCTTTCCTCGCTTCAGCCGGATGAATTTGATGTCAGGATCCTTGAACTTCTTGATACCGGAAAGCTGGCGAACCATTTTCATCTTTCACTCCAGAGCGGAAGCAAAGGCGTGCTGAAGCGGATGAAAAGGGATTATACCCCGGAATTATTTTTAAGCATCACCGGTCAAATCAGGCAGTATGATGAAAGCTGCGGCCTGACCACCGATATCATCGCGGGCTTTCCGGAAGAGACAGAGGAAGAATTTGAAGAGACGGTCCGCCTGATAAAAGAAGCGGAATTCAGCCGGGCGCATATCTTTCCATATTCATCCAGGCCGCATACTGCCGCCGCTGTCTTTAAAGACCTGCCCGCTGATATTAAAAAAGAGCGGGTGAGGGCCCTGGAGGAAGAAGTATACAGGAGCGCCGCAGGTTTTATTGATAGGTCAGTTCTTGGAAGGGATTTCCATGTTCTTCTGGAAACACATGATAATGAAAAATGGACGGGCTATACTTCAAATTACATCAAAGTCCATACGCGATGTAACGGACAGGAAAATACTTTCATAGATTTTACACCTTCTCAGATTGTCCGGAACGGATCTGTTCCGGAGCTGATAGACTGACTCCGGCAAAACGTCATTCCTTGAATTTTATACTGTATAAACTTATAATATTGATGTCAAAAAAACGTTTTTTTATAAAAAAGGGGGAGAGCACATGGATATTATCGCGACGATTAACGGCGAGGATATAACGGCGGAAATGCTGGATAATGCCGTGGGACGCTATATTGTCCAGCTTGAGGAAGATGAAGAAGCGGAATTTAAACCGACTAAAGAGAATTTGAAATATATTAAAACAGAAGTGCTGAATTTTTTAATTGAGAGGATCCTCCTTTTAAAAAGAGTGGAAATTGAAGGAATTGATGTTTCAAGGGACGCTATTCTGCAGAATATCCAGATCATCAGGAAGAATTTTGCTTCCGCCGAGGAATGGAATAACAATTTACTGGCTTTAAAGATCAGCGAGGACAATCTGTTTAATGAAATAAAGAAAGATATGATGATAGAAAAATTCCTGGATAATAATCTCGTCAATAAAGTTCAATTCGGAGAGAAAGAACTCCTAGACTACTATCAGGAAAATGAAACAACCATGAAGGAGCCGGACCTTTTTACCTTTTATGAGGTATACGCCAATAATGCCGGGGAAGTCAAGAATGTTTACACTCTTCTGCAGAACAATACGGATGTCAGCGCGATGAAAGACGGGATAAAAAGCATAGGGCTTGAACTGCATAATCATACCGACATTCCCAGCTATCAGCTCCCCGAGGAAGTGTATAATGTTCTTGCGGACCTGGAACCGGGGAAGATCGCTTCCATGCAGGCTTCGGACGCGGGAATGCTTGTCTATAAGATGATCAATAAAACGCCGGGAAAGAAGCTCGTGTTTGATGAAATCAAGGAAAAACTCGCCGATTATCTGATCAAGGCGTCAAAGCAGGAATTGATGGAGCATTTTGTCAGCGAGGAAATGGAGAAGGCGAAAATTGAATATAAGAACATGTCTTATCTGGAAAAATAAGAGATTCTTGAAAATCTTATCATGAAAGCTCTTGATTTTATCGTTATTATCCTTGTTTTATTTGCCGGCTTAAGCGGGATAATTTACAGTCTGAATGGAAGCGGCGGTGATTTTATCCGGATCACATGCCCTGACGGGGAATACCGCTATTCTTTATCAAAGGACAGGGTTGTCCGTTTAAAGGGAGCGGCGGGCTTTCTCACGGCCGAGATAAAAAACGGCAGGGTCCGTGTCAGCGAATCGTCCTGCCCCTTTCAAGTATGCCGGGGCCGCGGCTGGATTTATCTGTCCGGCGACAGCATTGTCTGCGTTCCCAACCGCATCACGATAAAAATAACCGGGACCAGGCAGGATTTCGATGCAATTACTGAATGACATCCGGAATTATTATAAGCTGACGCTTGAAAGAAAAATCTATCTCATCGCTTTTCTTGCCGCCCTGTCGGGCATCTTTTCCGTCCTGGACGCGATGATCCCGAAGCCCATCCCTTTTGTCAAAATAGGCATTGCCAATATTGTCAGCCTCATCCTTGTCCGGGAAGACAAACTTCTTCTGGCCCTGAATGTGGCGGTTTTAAGGACAATTGTTTCATCCCTCTTTATCGGGACTTTCCTTTCCTATACGTTTCTCCTCAGCTTTACCGGGGCGGTTGTGTCCCTTCTATTTATGTGGCTGTTTTTCAAAATTTTCGGGAAAAATCTGTCCGAAGTCGGGCTTTCGGTGATCGGGGCCTTTTTTAACACAGCGGCGCAGGGGCTTCTGGTCTTTCTCTTCTGGAGCTACGACAGAGGAACGCTATTTCTTGTCTCCATTCTGATCCTGGCAAGCCTTGTGAACGGCATTATCATCGGCTTTCTGGCGAAAATGTTTTATAAAGAGGCGGAGAAAATTCCCACTGAATAACTTCACCACCACAAAGAGCACTAAGAAACACCAACTGGAGTTATACCTTTCTTTATTGTTTAATTTAATATTTTGATCAGTATTTCTTTGTTCTAATATCCGATTGTTCACGCGGATTAACGCGGATTAGGTGGATTTCATAGGATTTAGTTTTACTCAAAGCCGCCTTTACACTTTTGCCCGGCGCATCATCTTATGCAGATGATTAGTAATTGGGATTGATTGTGGGCTGTGCCCGGTAGACAAGGAATTTTAATATAGAATTCTTGAATAATTTATAAAAGCTGTTTTGCAGAACCCAATTGAGCAGGATGGGCAGGATTTGGAAGGATAAACAGGATTATGGATATTTAAATTGTTTGCATACGATGGGGTGAAAGGAGTATAATGTTTAGGAAGTAAATTGATATTAGTAGCGTATATTAATAGTTCTACGCCATGCCACACGAATTATAATAAAAAGGAGTAAATTTATGAATAAGCAAATATTGCCAATTCTTATAGCTTATTATTCATTTTTATTTGGTTCATCAATAACAATATTTAAAGATTATATTCAAAAGCATGTTTTTACATTTTTTATTGTTGTTTCAATACTTTGTATAATACCTTTGTTCGTTTTTATTCTTATTAAATTATCTGCTTCATTCGCAAAATTATTTAGAATTTTATTATTTTACTCTCTTAAAATAAATACATTTTCAATAATAGGTATCTCTGTATTATTATTCTTTTGTGTTTTAATGACAATTAATTATTTGAATAAATATTTAAATATTGATCTTATTAATTTTAATATCATTATTCTTAATATCATTTTTATTTTATATTTTATATTTTTTATAAATAAAAAAATAAGATTTTTTGAACCTAAAGGACTTCTAATTCAAGAATTTGGTCATATTGAAATATATCTATATCATAAAGGAAAATTACGACACATACCAGATCCACCAACTTTACAACTGCTTGGTTATTCAATAAAAGATGTAAATGTAATACCTCATCAAGAATATATTAAATATAAACTTGATTCACCTTTAGAAAGTATTTACTCAGTAAAATTTGTTACAATAAATGGAAGACCTGAAATATACATGATAATAAATGGAGAAAAAAGACATATACCAGATGTTGTTACTTTTGATTGGATTAAAAATGTACGTTCTGAAAAAAGAATTGACAATACATTAGAACCGATTTTAGAAGATAGATTAAATCAATGGAAAACTGGCAAACCATTAAAAAGTTTAATCCAGGATTAATATAGGTGTCGCACGGCGTAGAACACGGGAGTCTGTCGCAAAAGCTGCCGAATGAATCAGCAATGTCCTATTGAAAATGGCTTTTTTAAAATTTTATAACTTTCTCGGGTAATATGATCATTCAGTCCGGATTTTAACTGTATCTCCTGCCCCTAATCCTACAATTTAATCCCCAAAGCCGCCATTTTCCTGAAATTGTACGCAATGCAGACCATATGCCAGATAGTGTTTACACTATCCAGACCGCGGTAGTAAAACCTTCCGAAGTTGAAGTATTCTTTTATCGTCCCGAAAATGTGCTCGATCAGGCAGGCACGCTCATTGTAAGTTCTTTTACCTTCAATACTCCTAAGCTTTTCCTTCATCTTGCGCCTTAATTCAACCGTTTCAAAATATTCATACTTTACATTAAACCGTTTGTTTTTTAATGCTTCCAGCTTACCGGCGCAATTTGAAAGCAGCTTGCACTTCCTGCACAACTCGCGCTTTGGATAGAAACGGTAATTCTTGACTCCCCGATCATTATAAGCTCTTTCCGCGCACATAATCTGGCCTCCGGGGCATTTGATTTTCCTGATATTACCGTCAATTATTAATTCACAGTCTTTGGATGTTATTTTATCCTTGTTCTTTCTCTTTTTCGGACTTCCGTCTTCTTCTTTTCCTTCGGGGATATAAAGGTCGATCTTTTTATCTTCACCGTATTGGATATTATCCGATGTGAAATATCCGGCGTCCAGCGTGAACTTTGTGTCTTCCTTCGGCTCTTCCTGGTGATCCATTACTTCCTCTATCATCGGGACAGCAAGGTTACGGTCGCTTGCGCAGTCTGATACCATCGCGCCCGTGAGAAATTCATTTTTACTGTCAACGGCGGCCTGGCAATTATACCCGGGGCCGATTGATCCGTTATTCATTTTCATTAACCTGGCGTCTTTGTCTGTCAGGTTTACGCTTTCCGTTTCGTCTAAATTCCTGTCCTCAACTGTTTTCAGAAATTTATCTATCCCGGATTTCTGCTGTTCAAACTTCTTGAGTTTATTTGCCATCCTTTTGGAATATTTATCATCGGTATTGCTGTTCACCGTTTCCTGGAGGATTTTTAAGATCTTTTCCTCGATTTTATCCTTTTTATCCCGGAATTCCTTCGCATTCCCCGTGAAATTCCTGTTGGCCGATGCCTTTATCTTTGTACCGTCTATAGCTTCCAGTTCATAACTGATAAAACCCGATTTCGCCAGAATGTATACCATTTTCCCGAAAATACTAACGATCTCATCCAGGTATTTATTGATAAATCTACAGATATTACTGTGGTCAACGGTGGTATTTCCCGCGAGATAAATCGTGTTCAGGTCGTTTTTCATCCTTTTTTCTATTTTACGTGAAGTGTAAATACCGGACGCGAAGCTGTAAAAAAGGACTTTCAGCATCATTGTAGGGTTGACCGCTTTTGCTCCCGTTGTTTGATTCCGCAGTTTAACGGCAAATTCAGCGGGGGAAATATAGCTCTCAACATAATCGTCAATGACTTTGACCAGCGGATTGTTTTCCCTGATTTTGTCGGGATCGACGGTCAGCCAGTAGATTTGATCGCGAATATATTTTTTGAATTTCCCCAGCATTTGACACCTCTTAAATATGGTTTTATTATATTCTATCGTAAGTTATGAAAAATGTACATGAAGAGCTTTTGCGACAGACTCACGGCGTTTGCGCTGCGGTGCGTGCTCGTAAACTGCGCGCGCTCCTCGTTGTTATGATAAAAGCAACGAAAAAGAAACTTGATGGTTCGCCCTTAAGGTTTAAATAAATAGTTTTGAACAATGATGATATTCACCTGACATCGAGCCGGTCCTGAAATCACTAAAATCCGCTTACAATTGGGTTTAAAAAAACAGCTTTAATTTAATTTTCAAAAATGATGTCTTTTGTATTTCAGGCGTAGCCCACATCCTTTTCAATTTCCGTGCCCTGGAGTTTACCCTGAGCGAGCGCAACGAGTCGAAGGGTGCAATTCTGTGGCTATACCCCTTTTAGTTCCCCTTCGTGTCTTCCCTTCCTGTTAAATTTCCCCAGTTGGTGCTTCTTTGTGCTCCCTTCGATACGCCCTATCGGGTTACTCAGGAACCGGCGCGGGGTGAAAATCTGCCTATTAATGGCCCTACTGCAAAAACAATCCTACCGATTCATGTACAAAAGTTGCATAACTCGTTATAATATATGCACATGAATCAGAGAGAGGTCAAAATGTTCAAGCTGAATCAGAGACATATAGAACAGGATTTATATCCGGTAAGATATGAAATGAACCAGGAAATGAGAGAAAGTTTAAATGAAAGCTGGGCCGGGCTTTTTTACCAGAAAGTTTTCTCAAAAATAAATGAGCGGAAGTTTGCTCCACTATATGACCCAAAACTTGGTAGGAGTAATTTCCCGGTCAACATATTAGCCGGGCTGGAAATCATGAAAGAGCTATTCTCTCTGACCGATGAACAGTTGTTTGAGCGGTATCGATATGATTTATCGTTTCGATACGCGCTGGGATTGGAAGACATCAACGCGCAGCAGATGTCGATCAGGACGTTATACTATTTTCGTGCCGCTGTGGCGGAGAATCAGGACGGGCTTTTTGACGTTATATTTGATGAGTTTCGGGATCTTTTAATTGGAGAGGTCGGGATCAAAACCGGACTGCAGAGGACAGATTCTGTAATGATTGGGGCCAATATCAAGCGGCTGAATCGGGTTATGCTGTTTCATAAAGTGTTGTCCAATATGGCGGAAGATGTTTCCAATGCTGGATTTTCCTTAAGTGAAAGATGTAAGGATTTTCTAAAACAAAATGAGGACGGATTCAGTTATCGACTGAAAAAGGAGAATTACGAATCGAAAACGGTGGAAATTGGCGAGGAAATATTCGGGCTGATTACAGAGAACGTGTTTCACAATAAAGTCAGGAAACAAAAGAGTTTCCGGCAGGCAATGAGACTTTTGCGGGAACAATGCCGGATAGAAAAAGAAGGCAAGGTGACGCTGAAGCTGCCGCGGGAAATCAAAGCCTCATCGATGCAGTCGCCGGTGGACGAAGACGCGACCTACCGGGAGAAGCGGGGAAAACAGTATGTCGGGTATAAGGTGAACGCGGTTGAAACCTGTGACCCTCAAAATCCGATGCAGGTGATTACCAGCATAGAAACCGCATCAAATAATGCTGACGATGGGGATTTATTCCGCAGGCAACTATCTAATTTAAAAAAGGAAACGAATATTGAAACAGCGATAAGCGATGGCGGTTATAATTCTGAAGACCTTCGGAATGAGAGCGGCGAAGACGTTCAACTGGTAATGAGCGCGATACGCGGCGTCGATCTGGAAGGGATAAAAAACAAAGCGAAACTTTCTGAGTATACAGACCCAAAAACCGGCAAATATGGGATGTGTCCGGCGGGAGAAATCCCGAATAGCATTATTGAAAATGAAGATGGTTCCGTGGTATTGAATTTTGATGTAAAAAAATGTGCCGCCTGCGATAAGAAAGAAAATTGTCTGGCCTGTGTCGGCAAGAAGCAAAGTCGGCTGGTAATAGACGCCAAAAGGGAATGGATGGATGAATTTTTGGAATTGATATGTATGGATGCAGGAAAATTTCTGATGGGACTACGCCCTGCCGTAGAAGGATTGATGAGTTTATTGAAACCAAAGTATTTGAGCGGCAGGATTTTGTTCCGTGGTCTGGTAAAAGTCAAAACCCGCATGCTTTTAAGGGGAATCGGGATTAATTTCAAGAGATATCGGGGCTATTTGGCTGATAAATCGAAGGCTGCCGCCGACATGGCCTTTGATTTCTTAATCTTTTTCCTTGTGCGGTTGAAAATTTGCCGGAATATCCCCTATGCTTGTGTTTGAATTTTTTCAGCAGGGCCATTAATAAGCTCTTATAAAAAATTTGTTCAATTTTAGTTTAACCCATGATAACTTCAACAGAATGGGTTTTACCATCCTCAAAGGAAGGAATGATGTTTCCATTGATTTCCTTTCCGTCAACCTTGACCGAAGAAACGCCTTTATTCTTATGATCCGGATTTTTTATATTGATCTGGTAGACGGCGTCTTTATACTTCCGCGCGATTTTAAAACCGTTCCATTTTTTAGGGATGCATGGATCGATTTCAAGCCCGTCATAGCGTGGTTTTAATCCCAGGATATATTTCGTCGCCGATTGGTACATCCATGATGAAGTCCCGGAAAGCCAGCTGTTGCGGGCAAGGCCGAACTGGGGGTGCTCGTCGCCGAGGATGTTCTGGGCATAAACATAAGGCTCGCATTCATATTCTTCTATTATATCATTCTTGGCGGCGGGATTGATCTGGTTGTAGTATTCAAAAGCCCGGTCGCCATGGCCGAGAATGGTTTCGGCGATAATGACCCAGGGATTGGTATGAAGGAAAATTCCGCCGTTTTCTTTCGCCCCGGGCGGATAGGTGGTGATGCCGCCCTTTGTGCGGTCATAGCCGTTAAAACCGGGCGTGCTGAGCTTGATGCCTTTGGAGGTATTCAGCATTTTATTGAGCGATTCCAGGGCCTTCTCAGCTCTTTCAGGCGTGGCCATACCGGATATCACAGGCCAGGACTGCGCGTTGATGTAGATCTTGCCATGCTTATTCTTATGAGAGCCCAGAGGAGTGCCGTCGGAGTCAAAGTAGCGGACATACCATTCCCCGTCCCAGCAGTATTTATTGAATGTTTCCTTCAGGGTCTCGTATTCCTGTTTATATTTTAAAGCCGAATCTTTATCTCCCAGATACTCGCAGAGCTCAACCATTTCAAGCAGGTCTTTTCCGTAAAGATGCGTATTAAAGAGCGATTCCGCGCCCGTCGGCAGGTTCACGCAGTCGTTCCAGTCGGCGTAGCCCAGGTGCGGCAGGCAGTGCTTGCCGGTATCGCTTTTTGTAAATTCGAGCGAACGCTTCATATGGTCCATTACAGTACCGCTTTCAAGGGGTTTGCCGTTTTTATCCTTTTCATAATAGGGGATGATTTCGCTGAGAAAATCCATGTCCCCCGTTTCCTTAAGGTAAGCCGTGACCGATAAAACGATCCAGAGGTGATCATCGCCGTAATACTGCGGCCTGTCCGGCCAATCGACGGTCTCGCCCGCCGAGCCGTCCATGGTCAGCGGATTGAAGCCATGCATGGCGTTGCCGGCTTTCTTCTGGACCATCATCAGCTTTTTAAGCAGTTCCTTTCCTTCTTCCGGCATCCTGTCGAAAACGGCCATAACATCCTGTGAGCTGTCCCGGAAGCCCAGGCCCCTTGTGCCCAGCCCAAGCTGATAATAGGAAAGGTAGCGGGACCAGTTTTTTGTAATGAAACACTGCCTGGGATTATGCACGTTCAGCATGCTGTTCATATTGGGATCCGGCGTTTCCACTTCAAGTTTGGACAGGTAGACTTTCCAGAACTCCGAAAGCTCATCCAGAGCCGCCTGGACGTTCTCGGTCTTTCTGTATTTTTCTATTCCAGGCTGGGCTTTCTGCAGGCTTTCATCCTGGCCCAGCTGTGTAATGAATTCTTTTGTTTCGCCCGGCTTAAGGACGCCCAGTTTATGGAGAAGGGCGCCGATGTTATCGCCCCTGTGCGCCTCATAATTATCCAGGTCCTCATTCTGCAGTGAAAGCGGATTGGCCCATGTCCCGTATTCGTTATCTCCAAGGAAGCGCTTCCTGTCGGACTCAAATGAAGAAACGGGATAATTTGATGTAAAGAAATTGATATGGGTTTCACGCCGGAGAAAAGCGTACTGGATAAGGGTCAGAAGGCCGTTTTTCTCGTGCTGGCAGCGTGACTGCATAGTCTGCGGCACCCAGTCCCCGTTATTGAACTGCTTGACGGCGTCAAAGTGCGTATATTCGACCACGCTGACGGCGTCAATATTGCACTCTTTGTCTGAGACATTTGTAATTTTTATATGGCGTATCTCCCGGCAGTCATTAATGGGGACAAAGATGGTGCAGTCTGTCCGGATCCCGTAGAATTCGGAAACGATCCTTGTATAGCCCAGGCCGACATGGCATTCATATTTATCATATTTATCCAGAGTAGGGACAAAAAAAGGCGAAAATAACTTATAAGAACCGTTCAGCTTGAACCGGAGGTAAAGGGTCTCGCCTTTGAATTCAGATGACGGCAGCTGCTGTATATATTTGACAATCCTGTTCAGGGAAGGATCTTCCTTGCACAGCAGGGCTCCGCCCGTATGGTCGACAAAACCTCCGAAGGCAAGAGTGCCGATGTAATTTATCCATTTAACCGGCGTTTTCGGATTTGTGATCACATATTCCTTGTTTTTATCGTCAAAGTAACCGAAATTCATGATTAGAACCTCCAGATTCCGATATAATTTAAAAGAGCGCATATTTTATATAATAATTGAAGATAAGTCAAAAGTTAAAAAAAAGGAAATTTTTTTGAAAAAATTCTTAAATCAGTTGTTTTTAATGAATTAATTGATGAATCCATCGATTAATGTGATAAAATGGCGGAATTAAAAGCAAAAAAAAATTCCTAAAAGCTTGAATATTAAAGGAATATTTCAGATAATATAGGGAGAGAAATAGGGGTAAAGAACAGGTTTATGGGAATTTTAAAGGAAAAAAAGGAAAAACTCGGCATTAATACGCTGGATTATGAAAATCAGAAAAAGCTCTATGATGATTTTATAGGCGCAGGCGGACAGGTTGTTGAATTAAAGGCAGGTCCTCAAAGAAAATTAAACGACCAGCTGGAAAAATGGATCCAGCTCAAGGAAGAAGAGCAGAAAAAACGTCTGTTGGAGGAACAGAGAAAAACTGAAGAGGAGCTGATGCGGCAGAAAGCCCTTGCGGAGCAGGAAAAGCTTCAGAAGCTTCTGGCTCAGCAGGCCGAAAGAGTAGAGAAAAAGGAAGAAATTATTATAGATAAGGCCCCGCCTAAAATAGTAAAAATTAAAGAACCGAACCCGACGCAGGATTTTTTCAGCCGGCTCGCGGCAAAAATTGTCTGTATGCTTTACGGGGTTATTCATTTTTTCGGCAATAATTTTAACCGCACATTCCTGGACATGACCCTTTTTGACCTCAAGAACGGTCTGATTGAATGCCAGCAGATCCTTGTCTCACTTCTCCATCAGGACAAGGCTTTTTCCATTGAAGAGAGAAGATTATTAAAGGAAAGCGGTTATCCTTTTTATTATGAATTGATTTACCGTTTTTATATGATATTTGAGGAAGAGATCTTCAACCTGATCAGGGAATTAAGGACTGCGGAAAATCCCCTTCAGAAGGGCAAGTATGTTTTTGTCAAACTTTTCAAAAAGATCCTTGTCCTCAGCCGCTACCATCCTTCCCTCTTCAATGCCTTTGAAAGGGCCCTGTCCATTGAAAAAAAACTCAGGCATCTCGCGGATAATGTAGTAGACTTAAATCTGAGAAAACTCTATCACTGTTATCATTTTTTATTCTATAAATATTATTCGAAAATTCTGAACCTTGTGGATTTTTATTATAAAGATGAGCTTTTTATAGGCAGGAAAATGTCCTACAGCGAATTTGTCGGCATTACAGAAGTGGATAATCTGGGCTATTATACAAAACTCTGGGAGGAGGAGGAAGCCAGGGAAAAGCAGAAGAAAGAACAGAAGGAAAAGATAAAAGTCCAGGAGAAGGAAGAAGAAAAGACCGGGGAAAAAGAAGAAAAGGACGTGGAAATAGAGGAAGAAATGAAAAACCTGACCGATGAGGTCGCGATGGGCATCGGTTTGATCAGGGATAAGGTGAATTTTCAGGACATCATTCAATACTACGAAGAAATAAAAGACCCGCGGATGAGCCTTCCGGTTCAGGACAAGGCATTTCTCACCGGCACACTTCTGGAGTTTTTTGACAAGGAATTTTCCTTCCTTTTTATCGCTTCCAATGTTCAGTTTAATATTTTCTTCGACAGGGGCCAGAGGAAAGATATCAAAAGCGCTTTAAAGGACCTCTATTTTCATATTGATGATGTTTATAAGCGGCTTTATGAATATGTCAGGGTATTAAGCGGGATGGAAAAAGTAAAAGACGATTCGTTTATTCATTCCAAGGAAAAGTTTTCCAAACTTCAGCAGCTAAGCTTTCAGCGCAGTATGATATCCCGGGCTGTCCGGACGCAGACGCAGAACATCATCGGCGATTTCCAGAAAAACCTTCAGATTGTACTCGAGGATTATAAGAAAGAAAAGCATTATATCCAGAACCCTGATGAAATATTGAATTTTGACACGAGAGTGGCGGGCAAGAAAGTTTATCATAAGGAAACTGTTGTTGAAATATTCAAGAAAGCTTATGCTTTTTCTTCGGCTATATATTTCCTGCTCCATGACGGGGAGCTCGGCGGGGCTTATGTGACCCTCAAGAACCCCGTTTATTTACGCGGTATTGTCCCTCCGCCTGAGGAAGGCGGGTCTGACGACCTGGAGGAAATGTAGAGTTTCCCGCTTTGAAAAAACCCGGCCGAGGGCTGATTAATTATAAATCTTTCCGGATATTTTATATTTCAAAGAGCAAAATCATCTGCTTTAAGAGATGCTTAAAAGGCATATTTTATGGTTTTCCGTATTATAAAAAAAATACAAGCGCAGACAGGCAGGAATAATTTCCTTTATCTTCTGGCATTACTGGGCGCTTTCTCTGCTTTCAATTGTGTTTTATTTCTTTTAATTTATTTTTTGCCTTTCTTTTTAATCCTTATTATCATTCTTTTTTTCGGGCTCCTGTTTTTTATTATAAGCAGAGCCCGGCGTGATAAAAAAAACCGCCGGGATTTGATGAAAGAACTGGAAAAAGAAATCTTCGGTAAAAGGACGCTTATTATCGATTCGCTCTTTGAATTTGAAGAAAAGAAAATTGAAACGGGGACCACACTTGAATTATCGCGGGACCTTGAGAAAAATCCCGCATTCGGCAATTTTATTCAAAAAAAGAAAAAAGAGCTGGCATGGAAAAGCCTCTTATATCTGATAATAATTTTAATTTCTGCCGGCGCGGTCTTTTTTATGTTCAGGCCGGTTTTTTTAAAAGGAAAGGAAATAACCCGGTTTATTTCGGATACGGCATCCCCCGGGCTGCCGGATTTTTACAGCGAGGGAAAAGAATTCGGCATTGACTTATCGCCGCTTTACCGGGCATATGACCATGTTAAATTGATTATTGATGAGAATGAGATAGAAGGAGAAAAAGGCGTATTTAAAATACATGAGGAATTTACAGGAAGGGGATCTTTTTCTCTTGTAATAAAAATTGAAAAGTTCGGCCTTGTTAAAACAATAATAAAAAAATCGCTCTACGCGGTATCCCGCCTGTTTCCACAGAAGGCCGCGGTGACGGTGATATATCCGGCCGGCTCAGGATTAAGCGCGGAAGAATACGCCGGCCTTCAGGACCTTGAGGTCTGGCAGGGGGCCGAAATAAAAATCAGCGGGGAAATGACAAAAGAACTGAGCGGCATTATTTTTTCCAATGGAATGGAAAGAGATCTTAAAATATCCGGCCGGAATTTCTCCTTCCGTTTTAAGCCGCTCCGGACCCGTTCTTATCATCTGGAGCTGAAATCCATAGACGGCGATAGCTTTGAGTTTCCGGATTTTACCATAAAAATCGTCCCGAATTCGCCGCCGGTCCTCAGGCTTTTATTCCCGCTGTCGGATATTGTCCTCAGTTATTACCCATGGAAAGTCCTTTCCATTATTGAAGGGGAAGATGATCAGGGTATAAAGGAAATAACTGTTGAAATAATCATTACGAACAGGGATATCAATCTGTCGAAATATTCAAAAAAGATTATCAGCCGCCATCCTCAATCCGGCGGAAAATATATCAAACAGAATTTTCCGTTTGACAGCGCTTCACTTGAGCTTCTTCCCAATGACGCGGCAAGCATAAAGTTCACTGCCTCGGATGTTTTCGGATCGAAATCCATGCCGGTCGGTTTCAATATCATTTCCCCGGATTTAATGGATTTAAAAAAGCGGTGGGACAATGAGGAAAAAAATATAGTTGATATGGTTGGAAAGATATCGAATCTTTATGAGAGTATGCAGAAGGATATAAATGAAAAAAACACTTCCCGGCTTGATCAAAAAGCCGGAGAAATAGAAAGCGGAGTTCAGAAATTAAATGATTCGCTAACCCGTCTGGATAATTCCTCATTTACGAGCGAGGCAAAGGAAATGCAGGAAACCCTTAAGGAACTGCGGGATATTACCGGGCAGCTGGCGAAAAATTCCGAAGAGCTTAAAAAATGGGCTGATTTTATGCAAAATAAAGATGTGCAATATGAAAATAAGGATATCGGAAAATTGGGAATTAAGGAATATCTCAAGCAGATTTCATCGCTGATGAAAAACCTCGAATATTACCAGAAGTACCGCGGCCTCCTGACGCAATTTCAGCTCGCGAAAAACACTTACGAGGCCTTGAAAAAAAGAGAAGAGAAGGAAAGCTTCAATGAATCCCTCAAATCCTACCGGAAAGAATTGACTGATCTGGGGAAAATGGGGAATGATACAACAGCCGCTTTAACCAGCCGTCTTGTTGAGGAATCAAAAAAATGGGATAAGAAAGAAGACCGCTCGTATGTTCAGTCCGACGCTTTGATGAAACAGCTGGAAAACGAGATCAGGAATCAGATTACAGATGCCGGCAAAGAGCGGATCAGGGAAAAAATGGACCGCCTGCAGAAAGCGCTTCAGGAAATTTATATCACCGTGATTTTTATTGAAAGATCAAAAAAGCTGGATATGGGAACGAGCGGCAGTCCGGATATTGACCGGGTCAATACGGAAGTGGAAATAGTCACTTCCATCAATAATTCGGCGAAATACTTAAAAAGAGAACTGGACGGTATACTTGAGGGACTGGTCATTAAACCGGCTTCAATTTCCAATAAAAACGGCAATGATCCGGGAGAAGAGATGGTAAAGGAAATGGAGAATATTCAGGATGATATTTCCTCAATCCAGACATTTCTCAGGGATTATAAGATTGAAAATGTGAAATATATTCTGAACGATCTTGAGAACGGCTATACATCGTTATTTCTTTCCCTGCTGAGGCTTAATTCCGCGCTGAACGGCGCCATGGAGAAAAAGCAGAACGGCGAAGCTCCTGATGCAATGATGACGCTGGAGATGGGGGACCTTCTGAAAATGCAGGCAATGGTCAGCGAAGGGCTGAAACAGCTCTCGGAACGGCTGGAAAGGGAAGGCAAACTTTCTTCCGAGGCGAAGCAGATGATGGACGAGCTCGGCCGGCTGCAGTCGGAAATCCTGAAAAACCTTCAAAAGCTTTTAAAGGAAGGACAGGGAGGCGCCTATTCCGGCGGGAATGACATGGCAAAGGATATGGAAGATATTATAAAAAACCTTCAAAGTTATTCCATTAAAAACGAAACCCTTGAAAAGAGCAAAAAACTTGAGGAAAAGATGCTCTCCAATCAGAAATCTCTGCAGAACAAAGGAATAAGTCAGGAAAGAAAAGCGGAGACGGCAAAGACTTACACAGTCGTTCCCCCGGCGACAAACGCGGTCGAAACGCCGGAAAAGATCGACCTTGACAGCCTGCCGGATAAAAATATCAGCGACTATTACAAAAAGCTTCTGGAAAAGTATCATAAAACAGCGCAGTAACCAGCTATTAGCTGCTGGCTGTAAGCGGTTAGCAGTTTAACAGCCGGAAGCTAATAGCTAAAAGCTAACGGCTAGAATCTATTTTCTTGCCATACAAGCCGCGGAAAGCTAAAATAAGATAACTCTTTAAATTTATAGGAAGGCACAATGCCTGAAAATGGGAATTTAATCAGGGCCGGACTGGCCGGCTGCGGCGCCATTTCCCATGCTCATGCGAAGGCCGCGGGAAAGACCGGCGCTTTTAAAATCGTTTCATGCTGCGACGTGATAGAAAGTAAAGCGGCTGACTTCGCGAAGAAGTATAAATGCGCTTCATATTATACGGATTTAAAAACGATGCTGGAAAAAGAGAAACTGGACGCGGTCATCCTCTGCACCTGGCCTTCGCAGCACCTTGAGCAGATCGAAACCTGCCTTGGGCTGGGAATGAAAAACATACTCTGCGAAAAATCCCTGGCCATGACCGGAAAAGAAGCGTTATCCATCTGGACAAGGATAAAAGAAGAAAAGGCTTTTTTAATGGAAGCCTGCATGAACCGTCACCATCCCGCGGTCCTTAAATTAAAAAGCATTGTTTCTTCCGGCAGAATCGGACCTGTCGACAGCGTCAGGGCGGTTTTCAGCAACTTTGAGCCCGGAGGGACTGATGGCGGAGACTGGCCCGCCCGAAACGGCGGGGGCGACTGGAGGTTGAAGAAAGAAGCCGGAGGCGGCATTCCTTACGACTGGATGAGCTATACAGTGAACGCATGCAATTATTTCAGCGGCGGATTGCCGGTGGAAGTATATGCCTCCGGCAGCGTCAACAGAAAATACGGCGTGATTGACCGGGTATACGCGATGATTAAATATGATAACGGCTCTGTAGGATTTATTGAAAACAGCAAATACGCGCATTTCAGCGAGGAACTGCAGATCGCCTGCGCGAAAGGAAGATTGACCCTCCCCATAGCATGGGGTATTCTCGGATCTGTCAGGATCACTTTACAGAAGCGGATAAAAGAGGGATGGCCGTACATTGTAAAGAATAAATACAGGATCGGGAAAAACAATTCTTATGTTTTACAGTTGAGGAATTTTGCCGGGGTGATCAGGGGCCTTGAAAAGCCGGTGATGCCGCTGGACCAGTCTGTCGTCAATATCTATACGATTGAAGTCATTGTATCAAGCGTTCTGGAAAACAAGAGTGTTGAACTGAAAATCCCGCTATTGAGTTAAGACAGTTCCAAAAATGTGAGTTTTTTAGAACTGCCTTTAATACGGCGCTGTTGGTAATTTATAATGGACCGATATTAGATATGTAAAGGTAATAAAAATGCTGAAACGTATCAGGAAGCTGTTCAACAAATTATTGACAGGGAGAAAATTGGGTTATGATGATCTGGAATTAAACGCCCGGATAACGTTATTATATATCGTCTTTGCGGTAAGTCTTGCCGTATTGATACCCTACGCTGTTTATTCTTTGGTCAAGGGCTTTTTTATTCTGGGCTATGTTGAACTGGCGACGGCAGCCGTCCTGATAATAAACTTTATTATATTAACAATAACAAAAAAATATCTCCTGTTCAGCCGGCTTGGTATTTTTATTATGGAAGCTCTTTTTCTGTATATTTTCATTACCGGCGGTATTTCCCAGATAGGGTACCAGTGGGTTTACACCTTTCCTCTTTTTGTCCTTTTTCTTCTGGGACCGGTTGAAGGTACTCTGGTTGTTTTATCCTTTTTACTATTGATCATCATTTATTTTATCATCGGTTTTCCTTCATCTTCATTGGAATATGGAATCTATTTTAAGGTCAATTTTATCGGTTCATTCCTTGCCGTTTATATCATCTCGAATTTTTTTGAATATCTCCGCGCGAAGACCTACAGGAAAATGCTGGATAAAAATGTTGAGCTTCAATACTCGGAACAGCGTCAGCGCGACATCACATTCAGCAGTTCCGACATTATATGGGAAGTCGATAAAAACATGAAATACACTTTTGCCAGCGGCCGGACGCTGGATATCCTGGGTTATCATCCCGGGGAGCTTCTGGGCAAGACGCCTTTCGACCTGTGCGGCGGAGCTGAGGCGAGGAAGCTGAGGAACGTCTTTAAAAAAGCGACAACCGGGAGGAGCCGCGTGACAGAGCTTGCGCACTGGTGCCTTCATAAAAACGGTATGCCGGTATTCCTTCTGACAAACGCCATTCAGATCATGGGAACCAGAAATAATATTACCGGTTACCGCGGGGTGGATAAGGACATAACCGAATGGAAGCAGACCGAGGAAGCCCTCCGGGAATCGGAATTTAATTTAAGAATGATCATCGACGCCGCGCCGTTCGGCGCGTTTGTCATTGAAGAGATGCCCGACGGGAGGCTGTTGATAGCCAATTTCAATAACGCGGCCGGGGTTTTGTTCCGGAAAGACATGAAGAAATTCAAAGACAGGGATATCGGGGAAATATTCCCGGGATTGAAGGAAACAAAATTTCTTGTTCAGATCCGGGAGCTTATCCGCAGGGGAAAAACCCTTTTAATAGATGATTTTCTCTATGAGGAAAACAGGGAAAAAAGGATTTTTGAGATCCATGGCTTGAAGATCGGCACGAATACCGCCGTATTTTTCTTTATAGATAACACGGAAAGGATTTTACGGGAAGAAACCATCCGGTTTCAGGCCGAACATGACAATTTGACCGGCCTGGCGAACCGGGTAGTTTTTATGAAGCGGATGCGGCTTAATCTGCATGAGGCGCGTTCTAAAAAGAATTTACTGGCCGTGCTCTATCTTGACCTGGATGAGTTCAAGCAGGTTAATGATAATTACGGCCATGGCGCCGGCGATGAACTGCTCAAACTGGCCGCGGCAAGATTAAAAACAGGCTTGAGGGACAGCGACCTGGTCGGCCGCCTGGGCGGGGACGAGTTCGCGATAATTCTTCCGCTTATTAAAGACAAAAAATCCGTCAGGCAGATCGCTGAAAAAATACTGCAGGAATTTAATCACCCGTTCCATATTGACAGGCATAATATTCAGATCAGCACCAGCATCGGAATCAGTGTATATCCCGCCGACGGGAACGATCCGGAGGAACTGCTCCAGAAATCCGATAAGGCCCTCTATCAGGCAAAATCCCTGGGGAAAAACATGTTTATTTTTTATGCGAAGGACATGGAGAAATAAAAAATTGAAATACCGGGCGATTCATGTCATACTGACGGCTAAAGGAAATGGATTATTTGTCGAAAGTTTTATTAATGTTATTCAGCGATGAACGAAGGTCATTAAAATAAGGGCAGTTCCAAAACCTATGTTGGAAATATCTGATTGATTTTGAGTTTTTGGAACTGCCCATAATTAAAAAATTGAGTGGTTTTATGAACAATCTGAATCAGGGAAACATCCTTCAAAAAGTCTATCTTTTTAAAAAAGACGGCATTGTCCAGCTGGAGGACAAAACCTTCCAGGGATTGGGCTATGAATTGATCAAAGGCCATGTGAAAGGCTTTTTTATTGAAAGCCACCATATGCTGGAGTCAAGAACACGGAGCGAAGTGATCGATTTGAACCAGCTGGTGATGTATAACGCACTCTATCTTAAGGTCAACCAGCAGCTTAAAAGCCTTCTCAGCGTGGACAATTACAATGTGTTCAAGGAAAATTACGGCAAGTTCGATATCAGGGACTTTGACAATAAAAGGAAGGAATTTCTGGAAAACATCACCCAGCAGGTCATAGTGGCCGAGCTCTTTTCCCTTACCATCCGGGATATCTCCGATAATGAGCGCGCGCAGAAGGAGCGGAAGATCCAGGGGTTTGTCGACCAGATCTTCAGCCATATGGACAGCAGGGTCTTTGAGATCATCTATATGCAGGATGAAAGTTATCATATGGAATGGATCTCCTCGATCAGCGCCATTATTTCCAAATACTATTACCTTTCCGAGATCATTGAGGGAATGGGCATACCGCTTTTTGAGGTCATAGAAAACGCCCAGAAGGAAAACCAGAAGATCATTCTGAAAGAGATGTTCCCCGGCGAAGATGAAACGGCGCTGATCGGCCGGCTTGCGGACATTGAAACAAGAAACTCGGTTATCAATAAACTGGCCGAAAAAAATATTTTTATCCGCTGTGCCTGGTTTATTGACGAAAACTGGAGTTTTAACGGAAACGAAGCCACGGTCGTAAGGATCGCCGTCACAAACAGGGGCCAGATGGACGATGAAATGAAGGAAAATGTCCGCAAAAAGACAAGCCTGTCCGTTGAGGACAAATCGCTGGATTATTTCTTCAGCAACTATTCAGAAAGAAGCCTTTCGGCCGGCATCGGCCTTCCGATGGTCAGTTTCCTTGTGGACGAATTCAAGCAGAAAGGCATAGAAGTCAAGTTTTCCCTGTCAAACGCCACCCAGAGGGACCATATTATCGCGGAAATGAGATTTGTGATATAATGCGTTGTTCACTTTTCTTTTGGCACGTCCCAAAAGAAAAGTGAACCGATCCCTCACCAGATGTACATATAATTTTCTACCTCGCGATGACTTTCGTGCACATCTGGTGAGGGACGAGGCCATTTTCATACGAAGCTGTCGGATCGTATGGATGTGTGTTATCCGGCATTTAGAATTTCATCCCTTGTAGTAATAGCCTCCTTATATCGCTGTCCATAGCTTTATGCGTCGGTTTTGACATCCGTGTCAAAAGTATGTGCCTCTCTTCTATTATTATAATAACGGATAATACAACTTGATATTGAGTTATTTGATTTTCCGATTATGGTTAAGAGGAAAATGGCCTCGGGAACGGGGTACAATTAGCTTTTAGCTTCTGGCTGTCAGCTGGCTAACCGCTAACAGCCAATGGCTAACTGCTATTTCTTTGCATTCGTTACTGAAGATATATTCGTACCTTCCGACTTTACTGAATTCGTTTCCGGCCAATTATAAAGGAAATTTATTTTACTGATGCACAGGTCGTTATATTTACTGCCTTTATATACTGATTTGATTTTAAAAACTATTGTATATTTACTAATGTCTTCAACATATTTATCAAACCTATTTTCCTTATGTTCTTTATCTAAATCAGTCTTGAAATAAAATGAATTATTCAAGTTATAATCATCCTTCAATTGTATATTGTTTGATTCAATAAGAAACAAACCCAATATAACTTCGCCTATGTCTTGTCTAACATCATAAATGATTTTATACAAATATAAGTCAATATCCTTCACTCGATTATTTAAATCATATAATTGTTTATTCCTATGAAATCCATTAATTATTTTTATACCTTTAACCCATTTTTCATTAGAAAAAGGATCAGGACGGTCAAACATAATCATTATTTCTTCACCAACACCGCCATTCTTCCTTGTAGCCCAGGGTAAATCCGTTTGATCATTTATAAGGTTTTTATCATAAAAAATAATATCGTTCTCCACTAATTCTGAAGTTGAAGTAATATAAATTTTACTGCCCGATTTAAGAAATAAATCTTTAACCCGTTTTTCATTAAAATATATTTTATCTTTACCAAATGCCCATGCATTCATTAGAATAAACAGGATAATTATAATCCGCTTCATATATTTAACCTCTTTCTAAATAAATTAGTAAACAATACATCCCCATAATATTACCTCAAAATTTTCCCATACGCAAATCAGGGACGCTGAAAGAAGCGTCCCTGTATTTATATTAAAAACTATAAACTTCGAATTCTTCCCGCATTCCTGTTTATGAGCTATTAAACTAAATAATTAATCCGCGCAAATCCGCCCCATCCGCGTTATCCGCGTGAAAAATCGGATATTACAATAAAGTATCAATTATATAAATCCTTATATCAAAACAAAAGAGCCGTTAATCCTCTTCTAGCCAGCCCCTATTTGCCCGCTTGTTCCGCCAGATTGATCTTTTTATAAACATATTTGATGTATTCCAGATTAATGTCCTTCGCCACTGTTATTTTGATAGTCTCTTTCGATTTCCCGACCGGGATATCATCAGCGCTGTAATCACGCCAGTTTAAAGGATAGACCAGGTCTTTCCCGTCGCAGATCGTCAGATAATTTCCTTCTATGATCCGCCTGAAGGAGAAATGCTCATTGAGACTGTTCTTATTCTCGATCAGCAGATCAATATTATAGGTTTTCGTGTTTTTATTGATAGAAGATATGCTTCCGGCAACGCTGACATCCATTTTTTCAAGCTGATCGACAAATTGATTGTCCCAGTTCTTCACCAGCTCGTCCTTTGTCAGGATCAGGCCTTTAGAAACGATTTTTGCCGAGACTTTCAATATGCTGTCGGAAATCGGTTCCCAGTTGGCAATAATTAAAATCACATTGAGCCCGATTAATATTATAATCCCGAAAACGAGGGATGAAAGAGTGATGATGACTTTATTCACGTTGATTTTGTTCTTCTGTACCAGGTCAATGATCAATTTAATGACAATAGCCGCGATAATAACAAAGATGACTACTATAAGAAGGGAAATGATGATAATTCCGATTATACTGAGCATAAATCCTCCTCTAAACAATGCTTTATAGATTTTATCATTAATTGAAGGAATAAATCAAATAAGGGCAGTTCTAAAAACTCAAATATTTAGAACTGCCGCTATTGTATGAGTTCATGCTACCGCTCGAGTTCGCTGTCTGAAAAGAAAGCCGACCAGCGAACTCTATACGGCAGCGCCATTTGCATTCACAAGGAATTTTTAACCGGGGCAGTTCCAAAACCTGTTGTGGAAATATCTGATAAATTTTTAGTTTTTGGAACTGCCCATAACAGATATTTTGAGAATTGATCTGCGGCAGGAAATATCCCGGACTATTTTCTCATGGCGTTAACCGCATAAGCCCGGTCGAAATATTGATCAAGCTCTTCTTTTTTTAAGGAAGTATTTTCTATAATAATCTTCTTATATTCTTCCATTGTGCCGGGATTTCGGGAATTGAGGATTTCATAAATTTCTTTGATCTTGTGATATCCCAGTACGGGTACCAGCGTGTTAAGAAGGACATGCGAGCGGAGCATGTTTTCCTCGATCCTCTCATGGTCCAGCTCCATCAGCGGGAAGAATTTTTCAAGAAGCGCGGAGATGGCCTTATTGAGACAGGAATGGATCTCGATAAATGATTCCAGGATAAAAGGCAGGTAAGCGTTCAATTGAAGCTGGCCGTTCTGAGCGTAGGAAGCGATCTTGCCGGCCTCATGCTGTACGGAAATAGATAAGCCGCGGGCCAGTTCCAGTATGACGGGATTGGTCTTGGCGGCCATGATCGTGGAGCCGTATTGAAGGACGGGATGCCTGATCTCGCCGATAAACGATGAAGTATAGAGCAGGAGGTCGCCCGTCATTTTGAAGATGTTCAAAGCGCAGAGGCTGTAGCCGTTCGCGAGCTCCGCCCATTTGTCCTGGTTGGCGATTTCATCCGTCAGGTTCTGGCTTCTTGCCAGCGGAAGGCCTGTGATCTGGCGGAGGTATTTTTCGGTAAAATAAATATATTCCTGCGGTGCGGAAAAGCATGTGCCGAGCGCCGTGCCGCCCAGCGCGGTTGTCCTGATGCGCTCCTTGAGCTTGTGGAGCCGCCACCTGTCGCGCTCGACGCCCCCCGCCCATGAGGCAAATACCTGCCCGAGCGTTATGGGAAGCGCGTCCTGCATTTCGGTCCTTCCGGTCATCATGATACTGCCGGTCTCATTTTCTTTTTTGATCAAAGATTCCTGAAGTTTGATGACGGATTCTTCAGTTTCCAGAAGGTCCCGGTACAGCATGACCGTCACCGCGGTCGGGAATGTATCGTTTGTCGATTGATAGCGGTTGATATCGTCTATCGGGTCAATGTGAATCTTCTTTTTATCTTTTTTGTATGACAATTCTGAAGCCCTGCCGGCAATGACTTCGTTGATGTTCATATTGATACTGGTCCCGGCGCCTCCCTGTTTGAGAGAGAGGGGAAAATGAGAATCAAGCTTTCCTTCGACGACTTCATCCGCCGCTTCCAGGACGCATCCGTAAACGGACGGCCCGAATACTTTGCCGTTTTCCTGCATGGCCATGATACAGCTCTTCTTGACCTCGCCGTACGCGCGGATCAGTTCCCGGGGGAGATTTCCCCGGCCGAAGTTTTGTATTGCTTTTTCCGTTTCACTGCCGTAATACTTTTTTTCAGGCATTGACAGCCTCCTTTAAGCGTCTTAATGAATCCCCTCTTCCTTTTATAATAGTCTTTCCTGCGGAGCGGGCGCGAACTTCAAGACAGCCGATGCACTGCAGGCCGTCCTCTTCGATGCAGATCTTGCCCGGATAGAGAGTGTAATAACGGCGGTAGGGCAGAGGCGTGATATTGGGCATGATGATATTGGCGCCGGCCCGGAGCATTTTTTCCCGGCCTTCCGGGTCAAGACTGCCCGCCGCCGTCGTGGCTGGAATATGCGCGCGCGGCAGAAGCAGGCGGACGAGCGATACGGCGCGGAGCGTATGTTCAAACGATAGCTGGGGCGAACCCCCAAGCGGCGTATCGGGATGGGGGATAAAAGGGCCGATCCCGACCATATCCAGTTCGAGCTTCCGGCAGAGCAGGGCATTCTGTACGCGGATCTCTTCGGTTTCACCCGGCAGGCCGGTCATATAGCCGGAGCCCGTTTCATAATCCAATTCCTTCAAGTCGGCAAGGGCCTGAAGCCTCTCTTCAAGGGTCCGGCCGTTCCGGAGATGCCTGTGCAGGTCCGGGCCGGCTGTTTCAAAGCGCAGAAGATAGCGGTCGGCGCCGGCTTTTTTAAAAGCCCGGTATTCTTCCTTTTTCCGGATGCCGCATGAAAGCGTCAGGGCGGCTTCCCCGTTTGTCTTTGTTTTTATTTTTTCGATCAGGGCGGTTAATATTTTACCAGTGTAAAAATCGTCCTCGCCGCTCTGGAGGACAAATGTCCTCAGGCCCGCCTTAAAACCTTCCCTGATAATTTCCAGTATTTGCTTTTCATCCAGCCTGTATCGGCTGATTTTTAAATTGCCCGCCCTGATCCCGCAGTACAGGCAGTCTCTCCGGCAATAGTTTGAGAACTCGACGAGGCCGCGGAGCCACACGGTATTGCCATGATTTTCACGGCAGACCCGGTCGGCCTGTTTTGACAGTTCTTCGGGAGAAGCGGTTTTGTAGAAGTCGATGATGGTTTTTATATCTTTTTCCATTTTATTTCACCGCCAAGACACCAAGAACACAAAAAGGCACAAACGGGGATTAATAATTCTTTATTGTATCAATTAAAGCCATCTATTAGCATTTCTTTTTTTTGGAATCAAATTGAGTAATCCGCTAAGTCACGCGAATGAACGCTAATATAATGTAACTATTAGAAACCTTCATTTTCATTCTTGATTCTTTGCGTGTATTCGCGTGCATTCGCGGATTACCCTAGTTGGCGGTCCTTGGTGTTCTTTGTGTCTTGGTAGTTAATCTGAACATTTCTCATTTTATTTTCCCTTTCTATATATGACCGTTGCCGAGGCCTGATGGGTCGGCATCAGCGTGATCTCGGAAATCTGGACGTGCTCCGGTGCGGATACGGCATAGAGAACAGCGTCCGCTATATCCTCCGCGTCGAGCGGTTTGACGCCTTCGTAAAATTTATGGGCGCGCTCTATGTTGCCATGAAAGCGGACGATGCTGAATTCCGTTTCGGCCAGGCCGGGCTGGATATTCGTCACGCGGATGGGCCGGTCGACAAGCTCCATCAGGAGGGCGTCGGATATAAAACGCACGGCGGCTTTCGATGCGCAGTAAACGGCGCCGTGCGCGTAAGCCTGCTTCCCGGCGATGGAGCCGATATTTACGATATGGGCCTTTGCCCCGGCCGGAAGGGATTTTAAAAAAAGCTGTGTTATGTAGAGAAGTCCTTTTATGTTTGTGTCGATCATCGCGTCCCAGTCGTCCGGGTCGCCGTCCTGTACTTTTTCAAGTCCGAGCGCGAGGCCGGCGTTATTAATAAGAATGTCAATCTGTTTCCATTCACCGGGAAGATTTTTAAACCAGTCTTCGCAGGCGGAACGGTCCCGGACATCCAGCTTTCCAGAGTACAATTTCACACCGTACTTTTTTTGAAGACCTTTTGAGACTTCCTCAAGCCTGTCCATCCGCCTCGCGCAGAGGACCAGCCGCGCTCCTGCCCCTGCGAATTTTTCCGCGCAGGCTTTGCCGAAGCCGCTCGAAGCGCCGGTGATAAAAACGGTCTTGTTTTTTAAGATTGTCCGCATATGATCCCTCAAAAATAAATGTCCCGTTCGCCATTACCGATTTTTTCAAGGACCTCCGCCATTCTCTTTTTTAAGGCGGGTTTATCCGCGCCGTTTATAAGTGAATCGATCAGCTTGAGCCCTTTTTCCCTGACATCAGGGGAAGCGTAATCGCTGAGATATTCCTTGAATGTAAATACAGCGTTCGGAAAACAGAATTCCTTGATCAGCCCGGGTTTCGCCAGGTCCATAAAGTCATGACCTACCCTTCCCTTCCGGTAGCAGCCCGTGCAGAAGGAAGGAATATATTTATCGTCGATCAAAGCGGAAATGACTTCCTCCAGCGACCGGTGGTCGCCCAGCGAGAACTGCCCGCCCTTATCGTTATTAATATGGGCCGCGTAAGCGCCGGGATTTGTCCGGGAACCTGCCGAGATCTGGCTGATGCCGTAATGGAAGAGCTCCGTGCGGAGCTTTTCGCTTTCGCGCGTCGAGAGAATGATCCCGGTGTAAGGCAGCGCGATGCGGATGACGGCGACGATCTTTTTAAAGTCCTCGTCGCTCACAGGATAGGGAATATGGCGCGAGAGCGGCGCGCCGTCCGCCGGTTCGATCCTGGGGACGCTCACGGTATGGGGGCCGCAGCCGAACGCTTTTTCCAGATGAGCGGCATGCTCCATCAGCGCCAGCACCTCAAAGCGGTAATCCGCCAGGCCGAAAAGTGCGCCGATGCCGACATCGTCGATGCCGCCCGCCATTGCGCGGTCCATGACGGTCAGGCGCCATTCATAATCCGCCTTTCTGCCGGAGGGATGGTATTTTTTATAAAGCTCTTCGTCGTATGTTTCCTGGAAGCAGACGTATGTGCCGATTTTTTCCGCCTTGAGCTTTTTAAAACCTTCTATATCCTGAGGGGCGATCTCGACATTGACCCTCCGGATGTAAGCCTCCCCGGCCCGCGCGGCGTACGCCGTCCGGATCGCCGAAAGAAAATAATCCGGCGGCAGTTCCTCAGTCTCGCCGCAGAGCATAAGAAGCCTTTTATGCCCCTGCTCGAGGAGCGTGATCACTTCTTTTTCAACCTGCGGCAGTGTGAGATTTGTCCTGTGTATTGATTTGTTGTCTTTGCGGAACGCGCAGTAAAGGCAGTTGTTCGAACAGATATTGCCGATGTAAAGAGGCGCGAACAGAACCAGGCGGTTGCCGTAAATCTCCTGTTTGACCTTGTTGGCGGTGATGAATATTTTTTTCAGCTGGTCTTTATCTTTTATCTGGAGAAGGGCGGAAACGTCTTTTTGGTTCAAGCCCTTGAGTATGAGCGCTTTTTCCAGGATGGCGTTTACTTCGCTTTCAGTAGGTTCAAGTCTATCTATCAGTCCGTAGAGCCTATCCCTGTCAATGAAATTCTTCGGGCCCGAAGCCTTCGTTTGGGTCATTATCTTCCTCCCTGTATCTGGTCAAAACCGATTTGACCTGGATGCCCTCCAGCTTTCCGATCTTTCCTGTCAGGGCGCCGATCTGGTCCGTATCGCCTTCCACAATGAGGGAGATGATGTGAATGCCTTTATCGCGGAGAGGCAGGCCCATCCTGCCGATAATGATCTCTCCATGCTCGGACAAAAGCGAGTTGAGTTTCGGGACGTTTTTTGTTTCTTTGAGAAGAATTGCGACAACGCCGATTCTCTTTTCCATCAGATGTCTCCTCCGGATCAGTCTGGGATTCAAACGGCTCCTTGATACAATGAGTGATCGTATCTTAGAGGCTGATAGATTTTACGCCTGTTTTTTACAAATGTCAAAATAATAGGTATAACCACGAAGGGCACGAAGAACACGAAGAAGCACTAACGGGGGATTAACAGGCGGGAAGGGGGAACGGACGGGGTAATCCGCGAAGCCACGCGAATGGACGCTAAGGGGATTAACAGGAAGTCACGAAGACGGGAAGGGAAACGGGGGGTCAGCCACGGAATTTCACGGAAGGGCACGGAAAGGACTGAAATCGGGGGGCTATGCCCGGCGGAGGAAAGATTTTGATTGAGAAGACCTTTTTGTTTTATTAAAAATTATTGTACGACTCAATTTCACACAGATTACACGGATTAAGGCGGATTTATAGGATTTAGTTTTACTTGACGATGCTTGTAAAGTTTTAATCGGTGTCTGGTATGAGATAGGACGCTTGTGAACGGGGATTTTATAAGGGGGCTACGCCTGAAATATGAAAGATTAAATTTTATTATTCTTTAATGTAATATCCGATTGTTCACACAGATGATGCGGAATGGATGGATTTATGCGGAAATTAATGTTCGCGAAATGCAGGTAATATTTTTGGACCACTTTCAAACCAGTGAATACTATAAAGATCAATATTCTTTTCTTTACACAATGGCCATAATTTACTCTTTTCTTTATTTGTTACTTTATCACCAATAACAATGGCTTGAATTGTCGATGTAATATCAAAATAAATATCAATATTTTGTTCATTATAAATCATAATTCTAAATTCATTTTCATCCTGATAATCTTTGAATTTATAAAACAGGGATTCAAATAATATTTTCTTGTTTGATTGGTAATAGCGTTCAGCATCTTGTTTAGGATTGATTCCATTATAGTGGGGAATATGTCTCAATGACTCAAAAGCACCAGGTAATAGATTTTTATAAATAACTTTTTCTGCATACAAGTTTTCATCAGAATAAAAATTTTTAACCGTTTCTATTAATTTTTGTTTAATAAAAACTAAACATACACCTTCATGCCCATTTGCATATTGTCCCCACATTCTTGATCTTCCATATCCTTTTAAGAATGGGTCATCATGAATTGAACCACTTTTATCTATACAAAAACAGCAAACTCGATGATTTTTCTTTTCCGAATTGATTATTTTCTCATATTCTTTGCGAAATTGGGACTCACTATCGGATCTTCCAAGAATTGAATCGGGTTCCTTGCCAAATATTTGTTCTTGAGTTAAAGAAAAAGTAGGGAAATATTCCTTATATTCCAACGGATCGTTTGTCATATTCATTCGATTAAACAAAAGCTTGTTCGTTTTTAGTACTTTGAAAGCTTTTTTTGAATCTGTATAATGGTAAAGTAATTCATCTGTATATTGTGAATAAAGAAGTTCATCTATTTTTTTATTCATAATTGTGAAAGCTTCTATCATTTTCTTTATTTTATTTCTCCAAAACATAGATTGAAAAATTAATCTATTTTATTCATTTTAAATAGTTCATTAATAATTATCAATTAACTTCCACAAAAAATCCATGTTAATCCGTCTGTTTTGTGAAATTAGCGTTAAATTGTGGTCTGAAAAACAACTTTTATAAATTATTCAAGAATTCAATATTAAAATTCTTTGTCTGCCGGGCGTAGCCCCCAATCAATCTCAATTACCAACCATCTGCGTAAGATTATGCGCCGGGTAAAAGAGTAAAGGCGGCTTTGAACAAAACTAAATCCTTTAAAATTCGATTAATCCGCGTAATCCGTGATAAATTGGGGTCTGATAAATTGTTTTAATATCATTTAAAAGAATTCTTTGTTAAAATCCTTTGTATTTCAGGCGTAGCCCGCCTAATTCTTCTTCCGTGATCTTCCGTGCAATTCTGTGGCTAACCTCGTCGTTTCTTCCTTTCTTCCCGCCTGTTAATCCTTTTCATTCGCGTCCATTCGCGTGGATTCGCGGATGACCCCCGTTTGTGTTTCTTCGTGTCCTTGGTACCCTTGGTAATGAAAAAAAAGTATTGACATTCATCGCATTACTTATTATTTATTATAATAGCATTTCACAATCAAGGAGGTTTGAAATGAAAGCTATTTTAATTCATGAATTCGGCGGGCCGGAAGTCCTCAGGCTTGAGGAAGTTCCTACACCGGTTCCTTCAGCCGGGCAGGTGCTGGTCCGTATCTATGCCGCCGGCGTCAACCCGGCCGACACATACACGCGTACTGGGAATTATGCGGTCAAGCCCCAGCTTCCCTTTACGCCGGGCACTGACGGCGCCGGTACAATTGAAAGTGTGGGCAGCGGCATAACAAAAGTAAAGCCCGGCGACAGGGTCTATCTGGCGCGCTCCATTACCGGCGCTTATGCCGAATACGCGCTGGCGCTGGGATCCCAGGCGCACCGTCTGCCGGACAATGTTTCCTATTCTCAGGGTGCCGGCGTTTATGTCCCTTATGGCACGGCCTACCACGCCCTTCATCACCGGGCGAAAGCGCTCGCCGGTGAGACGGTCCTTGTCCATGGGGCAAGCGGCGGTGTCGGCATCGCGGCGGTGCAGATGGGCGCGGCTATGGGGCTCAAAGTCTTCGGTACGGCAGGAAGCGCGAGAGGGCTTGAGCTGGTAAAAAAAGAAGGAGCTATAGCCGTTTTCGATCATAACAAACCGGGCTATCAGGATAAAATCCTTGAAAAAACGGAAGGCAGAGGCGTCGACATCATCCTTGAAATGCTGGCCAATGTCAATCTGGGCGCCGACCTGAAGCTTCTCTCAAAAAACGGGCGCGTTGTGGTTATCGGAAGCAGGGGAGATGTGACAATTACTCCCCGGGAGTTGATGGCCCGCCGAGCTTCAATCCATGGCATGATGCTTTGGAATATTACGGAACCTGAGACTGAGGAAATCCATGCCGGGATTATCGAAGGGCTTGAAAAAGGGGCGCTCCGGCCCGTTGTCGGTAAGGAACTGCCTCTTGCGGAGGCTGCCCGCGCCCATAAAGAAATTATGGAACCGGGCGCTTATGGTAAGATCGTCTTGCTGCCGTAAATCAATAATGATTATTACAAAAGTAATATATGAATCGTGTACAAAATGCGTCATTGCGAGAAATTCGTTTTAAACCATGCCGATGATTATCGAGCGAAGCAATCTGTTTAATAATAAAGATATCTTCATATATAGACAGATTGCTTCGTACTTTGCATAGTGGCGAAGTTTAATTCTTGCGACTAGCAATGACAGCTTTTTTATTTAAAATAAGATGAGTAATTAATGTTTACATACTTTTAACTTATTTATTTGCAAAACGGGCTGTTATTCCTTATAATTTATTTCCCGTATAATAAATATGGATTTTGGAATGAGTGAAAAATATAGTGTGAAGCCCTATCAGGGAAGAATAAAAGCCGAGCTTTCACTGCCCGGCTCGAAAAGCATCACAAACCGCGCGCTTCTTCTTTCGGCCCTGGCCGATGGAAAAACAAAGCTTTTCAATTTCCTTTTTTCCGATGATACGGATTTTATGTTTAAGGCGCTCAGGCAGACAGGAATGTCAATTACCGCTGATGATATCAATAAGACATGCGAAATAGAAGGCGGAAAACTTCCGGAAGGCAGTTTCAGCCTTTTTGTCGGTAATGCCGGCACGGCGATGCGTTTTCTGTCGTCTTACTATACTCTCGGGAAAGGGGAGTTTCTTCTTGACGGCGATGAGAGAATGCGCCAGCGGCCCATACAGGACCTGTTAAACGCTCTTTCACAGCTGGGCTGTAATATTCAATCGGTAAAAGACAGCGGCTGTCCGCCGGTCCGAATTATTTCTGATGGTATGCCGGGCGGGGAGTGCATGGTCGTCGGAAAAAACTCCAGCCAGTATATTTCTTCCATATTAATGTCGGCGCCTTACAGCAGGAACGGCGTCAGGATCAAACCATCCGGGGAAGTTGCTTCCCGGCCCTATCTGGATATGACAATAAAAATGATGGAACAGTTCGGTTTGAAGATCTCCCGGAATTCGTATAAGGAATTCAGCGTGCCGGCCGGAGCTTACAAGAGCCCGGGAGAATATTATATTGAACCGGACGCCTCCAGCGCGTCTTATTTTTTAGCGGCGGCCGCTATTTTAGGGGGTGAGATAACTATCAAAGGGCTTGGGAGAAATTCCCTGCAGGGTGACGCTCTTTTTGTAAAATACCTTGAGCAGATGGGCTGTTCGGTTGAATTGAATGATGATTTGATCAAACTCATATCGGATGGGAAATTAAAGGGAATTGATGCGGACATGAACTCTCTTCCCGACATGGCGCCGACGCTGGCCGTGACAGCGCTTTTTGCGGAAGGGCCGACCCGCATCAGAAATGTGGCCAATTTAAGGATCAAAGAAAGCGACCGGATCAGCGCGCTCGCTGCGGAATTGAAAAAACTCGGGGCGGAAGTCAAAGAATCCGCCGCCGGCCTTGATATATTTCCGAAAAATAATTATAATCATGCTCTTATTGAAACCTATAATGATCACAGGATAGCAATGGCTTTTTCCATTGCCGGGCTTAAAATTGAAGGTGTGGAAATTTCCAATCCTTCATGCGTGTCGAAAACATTTCCCGATTTTTATGAATATTTCGGAAGTGTATTTAATAATCAGCATAATTTTTGACATTTTTTTAAAAACAAGTGTATAATAAAAAATGCTACGAGCCCATATAGCTCAGCTGGTAGAGCACCTCCATGGTAAGGAGGGGGTCGGCGGTTCAATCCCGCCTGTGGGCTAATGTGTGTAACAGGCTGCCGGTTGAAAATTGGGCTTGAAGGGATCGCTTAAAACCAGCGGCTTGTTGAAGATATATATAAATTTTTATATTAATGCAAATAGAGATGGAGTGTTTTTATGCAGATTGTTACGTTGGAATGCGAAACCTGCGGAGAAAGAAATTACACAACGAATAAAACGAAAGAAATGGTCCAGCAAAGGGTAAAATTGAATATTAAAAAGTACTGCCCGCGCTGCAGAAAGCATACGGTTCATAAAGAAGTAAAATAAAGCGGAAAGCTAAAAGCTAAAAGCTAAAAGCGGGCAGGGAGAAATTTCCTGAAAGCAAGCGATAGTTTTTTATTATGTATTCCCGGCTTTTTGCTTTCTGACTTTCAGCTTTGAGCTAATAATATAGGCCTGTAGCTCAATTGGCAGAGTAGCGGTCTCCAAAACCGTTGGTTGGGGGTTCGATTCCCTCCAGGCCTGATTACTAGGAGTTTAATATGGCGACTTTGATATATTGGATTATAATTGGAGCCGGGGTTCTCATTGTCGGAATTGTACTGATTGTACAAAGGGCTTTTGTCAAGGAAAGCCTGGATGAGTTGAAAAAAGTTACCTGGCCTTCCAGGGAGCTGGCGCTGACTTCCGCTACTGTAACGATTATTTTCGTTGTTGTGTTTTCGCTTATGCTGGCTGTACTGGATTATGTCGCTAATTTAGTTGTAAAAGGCATGGTTAGATAGAATGGCAAGAGGATGGTTTGTAATTCAGGTCTATACCGGATATGAAAAGAGGACAACGAATGATCTGCTTGCGAAAAAAACCAATGGGTCTCTCAAGGATATTTTGCTGGATGTGAAAATCCCCGAAGAAGAATATGTAGTTGAAAAGAAAAATAAAAAAGTCGTTAAGAAAAGAAATCTTTATCCTGGTTATATATTAGCCGAGCTGGACCTTCCCGACGATGATGCAGTCTGGAAGAAGGTTTATTCCGAGATCCGCTCTATTACGGGAGTGGGTATGTTTTTAACGGCCGGGGGCGGGAACAAAAGGCCTTCCCCGCTGGCTTATGATGATGTAAAGTCCATCTTTGAAAAAACAGGCGAGATTAAACCGCATCTGGCAAAACTGGAATCGGGATTTTCTATCGGCGATAAGGTCAAGATCAATGAAGGTCCTTTCAAGGATTTTGAGGGCGAGGTCCAGGAAATCCATAATGAGAAGAACAGCCTCACTTTAAGGGTTGAGATTTTCGGACGGCTGACGCCGGTAGAGCTGGATTTCAATCAGATCCAGCGGATTTCATAGAGGTGAAAGAAGGAGAATTCAAATGGCACCGAAAACAAAAAAGTTAAAAGCGATTGTAAAATTACAGATTCCCGCAGGGCTTGCCAATCCGGCTCCGCCTGTCGGGACGGCCCTCGGACCTCATGGCATTCCTTTAATGGATTTCTGCAAGCAGTTTAATGACGCGACAAAAGATAAAGCGGGTTTTATTATTCCCGTTGTTTTAAGCGTTTTTGAGGACAGGACGTTTACTTTTATAACCAAGACGCCGCCTGCTTCCAATCTCATTAAAAAAGAGCTGGGCCTTGAAAAGGGTTCTTCCGAATCCAATAAGCAGAAGGTCGGGAAGATCACGATGGAACAGTTGAAAAAGATCGCGCAGATCAAGATGCAGGATTTGAACGCGAAGGACATAGACGCGGCGGCCAGGATTATCGGCGGGACCGCCAGAAATATGGGTATAGAGCTGGAGGGGTAAATGAAAAGTTTAGTCAAAAACGGCGTTATTTTTAAAGGCGGGAAAAGATACCTGTCTTTGATAGAAAAAAACGACCTCTTCAAGGCTTACGCGTTTGATGAGGCCTGCAAGATGGTCAAGACATTGGCCACAGCCAAGTTTGATGAATCGATAGACCTGAGCTATAAGCTCAATATCAAGCAGAAGCACACGATCCGCGATGTGGTTGTACTTCCGCATTCCATCGGGAAAAAGATACGGGTGCTTGTTTTCGCCGCGGGAGATAAGGCGGCGGAAGCCCAGCAGGCCGGCGCGGACTTTATCGGCGGGGAAGACCTTGTCGAAAAGATATCCCAGGGCTGGCTTGAATTTGACGCTGTGCTGGCGACGCCGGATATGATGAAGATCCTGAGTAAAGTAGCCCCGATATTGGGCCGGCGTAAAATGATGCCGAACCCGAAAACCGGAACTGTTACAATGGATATAACCCGTGTCGTGAAAGAATCAAAAGCCGGAAAGGTCGAGATCCGGGCCGATAAAACCGGGAATGTTCATGTCGTAGTCGGCAAGAAATCTTTGTCCGATCAGGACCTCTTTGAAAACGCGTTTGCCATTCATAAAGTCCTGATAAAGAATAAGCCTGCGGATTTGAAAGGGGATTATATAAAAACCATGGCCCTGTCCTCAACGATGAGCCCCGCCGTTCAGGTGGATTTCAAAAAAATTGCCGTATAGAATCCCGGTTTAAAATTGAGTTATAAGGAAGGTTTGTATGCCGAATCCAGAAAAAATAAAGTATGTGGAAGCGATAAAAGAGGACCTGAAAGGGATTGACGGCCTGGTGCTGGCCGATTTTAAAGGCCTGACTGTTCTGGAGCAGGATGATCTGAGAAAAAAAGTTGATAAGGAAGGCGGTTCGGCCAGGGTTATCAAAAACACGCTCTTAAAAAAGGCCTTTGATGATTCAAAGATCGAAGGCTTGAACGATTTCTTGATCAACAACACCATCGTTTTTTCTTCAAAGACCGATATTATGCGGCTTCTTAAAATCGTCTCGGATTTTTCCAGACAGCATGACAAGTTTACGCTTAAGGGCGGTTATCTTGACGGCAGGGCATATGATAAGGCCGGTGTTATCGTGATGGCCCAGATGCCTTCAAGGAAGGAATTGCTCGGTCAGATTGCCGGCAATATGTACGCGATGGTCGGGAATGTTGTCGGGGTACTGGACGCTATTGTGACCAAATTTGTTGGTACAGTTGAAGCGCTTGAAAAAAAGAAAGAAAACTAAGCTTATAAAATAATAGAAGGAGTACAAATATGGCTGAAAATAAGATTCAGGAAGTCATCGATTTAATTTCTAATATGACTGTATTAGAATTGAACGAACTCAGAAAGGCGATGGAAGAAAAGTTTGATGTAAAAGCGGCTGCTCCGATGGCCTTCGCGGCTCCTGCGGCCGGCGCCGGCGCTGCTCCTGCTGCGGAAGAAGCTTCTACGGTTTCTGTTTTCATTAAAGATGCAGGCGCCAAGAAGATTGAAGTAATTAAAGTTGTCAGAAATATTACAGGACTTGCTTTGAAAGAAGCGAAGGAACTGGCTGAAGGCGGCGGAAAGTCGGCTGTTAAGGAAAACATTTCCAAAGCGGACGGCGATAAGCTCAAAAAAGAGCTTGAAGAAGCCGGAGCTGTCGTTGAGGTTAAGTAAGCATTTCTTACCCATACTGTTTCATCTCTTATTTAATGTAGTCAAATGTTGAGTTGTATCTTCCCCTTCTTATTAAGGAAGGGGAAGTTGTGTTTATTTTATAAATAAGGCAGGGGAGTAATATATGGTAGTGAGTCAAGAAAGGATTACATTCGCGAAGAATAAAGACAGAGCGCCTCTTCCCGATCTGCTTGATATTCAATTAAGGTCCTTCAAAGATTTTCTCCAGATTGATAAAAAACCCACCCAGAGGGAAAGCAAAGGCCTGGAGCATGTTTTCAGGAGCTTTTTTCCCATCGAAGGCGCTAACGGCGAGATCATTATTGAATATGTCAGTTATGAAGTGGGCGCGTGCAAATATACGGAAGACGAGTGCTTCGATAAAAATCTGACTTACAGCGTTCCCGTCAAGGCGATATTCCGTTTGATCGACAGGAAAACAGGCGAAATAAAGGAAAAAGATATATACATAGGCGATTTTCCCCTGATGACGAAGAGGGGGACATTTATTTTTAACGGCGCCGAACGGGTTGTCGTGAACCAGATCTATAAATCGCCCGGCGTTCTTTTCAGCTATAAAAACAAGGAATTTTCCTCAAAAATCGTGCCTGAGAAAGGTTCCTGGCTCGAATTTATTATAGACACGAAAAAGGACCTGATGTATGTCCGTATCGACTCGAGAAGAAAAGTCCTGGTTACCATGTTCCTCAGGGCCCTAGAGCTGAGCACGGCCGATATCATCAACGCATTTTTCAAAATCAGGAAGATTGACCTTTCCAGGATCGAGAAGGATGAGGCCATCACGCGTCTGGTCGGCAAGTATGTGGCCGAGGACGTTCTGGACGAAGAGAATAATATTATGATAGGAGCTGTCGAAAAACTCTTCCCGAACAGCATCAACCAGCTCTATCAGAAAGGGAAGACGATCATTAAAATTATCGATCCCAAATCGGTCATAGAAAACAGGCCGCTCATCAATACCCTCGAAAAGGATGACACCAAGGACGCTGTTAATAAGGCCATCAAAAAGATTTACAGCATTCTTCATCCCGGCGAAGCGGCGCCTCTTGAAAGCATCGTGAAGGAACTCCATAATATGTTCTTCAGCCCCAAGATGTACGACCTGGGCGAAGTCGGCCGGTACAAACTGGTACTCAAGCTCTATCCCGAAATAACGCAGGACGAGAAGAACGCCCTGATCGAGCAGAGGACGCTGTCCTTTGAGGATATCAACAGGACGCTGTCGCATCTTGTCAAGGTTTATAATAAACAAACAAACCTGGACGATGTCGATCATCTGGGCAATAGAAGGGTCCGGAACGTGAATGAGCTTCTTGTGAACCAATTGATCTCCGCTTTTACGAAAGTGGAAAAATCGATCCATGAAAAGCTTTCTTCAAGGGAAATAGAAGACCTGACGCCCCAGAGCATCATCGCGATCAAGCCCATTGTCTCGGCTTTGAATGATTTCTTCGGGATGAGCCAGCTTTCCCAGTTTATGGACCAGACGAACCCGATTTCCGAATTGACGCATAAAAGAAGGCTCTCTGCCCTCGGCCCCGGCGGCCTCTCAAGGGACAGGGCCGGATTTGAAGTCCGCGACGTTCATAATACGCATTACGGCAGGGTCTGCCCCATTGAAACGCCGGAAGGCCCGAACATCGGCCTGATTGTTTCTCTGGCGACATATGCTAATGTTAACAACTATGGATTTCTCGAAACCCCCTATGTGGTCATTAAGAACAGAAAAGTAACGGATGAGATCCGCTATCTATCGGCCACTGAAGAAGAAAATTATTATATAGCCCAGGCCAACGCGAAGCTCAACGCCAAAGGCGAAATCGTGGAAGATTTTGTCCAGTCACGATATAAAGTGGAATTCGAGCTGGCCCCGAGCGATAAGATCCAGCTGATGGACGTTGCGCCGAAACAGATCCTTTCCGTATCGGCTTCCATTATTCCCTTTATCGAGCACGACGACGCCAACCGCGCCCTGATGGGCTCGAACATGCAGAGACAGGCTGTTCCTCTTCTTGCATCCGACGCGCCCATCGTGGGAACAGGTATGGAATATTATGTGGCGAGGGATTCACGCGCTGTTGTTCTCTCCGAAGTGGACGGCAAAGTCTTAAAAGTGGATTCGCAGGCCATCACGGTCCATGAAAACCGTAAGGGCGACGTGACATATAATCTTGTCAAGTTCAGAAGGACCAATCAGGATACAAGCTTCAATCAGAAGCCGATCGTCGATGAGGGCGATATTGTCAAAAAAGGGACTGTCCTCGCGGACGGTTTCGCGAGCGCGGGCGGAGAACTGGCGCTGGGTAAAAATATCCTCGTCGCGTTCATGCCCTGGAACGGCTATAATTATGAAGATGCGGTGCTCATCAGCGAAAAACTTCTTAAAGATGATGATTTTACTTCCATATACACGACGGTTTTTGAATGTAAAGCCCTGGAAACCAAGCTGGGCAGCGAAGAGATAACCAATGAGATCCCCAATGTAGGCGAGGACGCCGTCAGGAACCTGGATGAAAACGGGATCATCCGCGTCGGGGCATATGTCAAACCCGGCGATATACTGGTCGGCAAAGTAACTCCGAAAGGCGAGCCGACGGAAACCCCTGAGTTCAGGCTTCTCCATGCCATCTTCGGCGAAAAGGCCAAGGACGTCAGGGACACATCGCTGCGCGTGCCGCATGGCGAAGGTGGCGTTGTCGTGGATGTCAAAGTGTTCAGCGCAGACAAGGGCGACGAGCTGGCGCCCGGAGTGCTCAAGCTTGTCAAAGTCTATATGGCAAAGAAAAGAAAAATAAAACCCGGCGATAAAATCGCGGGACGCCATGGAAATAAAGGTGTCATTTCCCGCGTTCTGGCGGAAGAGGATATGCCTTATCTGCCTGACGGGACGCCGGTTGATATCGTATTGAACCCTCTCGGCGTGCCGAGTAGAATGAATATCGGCCAGCTTTTTGACAGCCTTCTGGGACTGGCGGGCTGGAAACTGGGCGTGCAGTATGAATGCCCCGTTTTCGAAGGCGCGACACTGGAAGAAATTGAAAAGCAGCTCGAACTGGCCAATGATAAAACGAAAAAGGAAATCATAAAGGAAAGGAAGAATTACGGCGAATCGGACAGGGAAATACACCGCTATTATGAAAGGATCAAGCTTCAGAAAGACGGCAAATTCCTGGTCAGGGACGGCAAAACGGGCGACTTATTTGAAAAGCCCGTGTTTGTCGGCGTGATGTACATTATGAAGCTGCACCATATGGTGGATGATAAGATACACGCGCGCTCCGTCGGCCCGTACTCGCTTGTGACCCAGCAGCCGCTGAGAGGAAAGGCGAACTTCGGAGGGCAGAGGCTCGGCGAAATGGAAGTCTGGGCGCTGGAAGCTTACGGCGCGGCGAACCTTTTACAAGAGATGCTGACAATAAAATCGGATGATACGGACGGAAGGGTGAGGATTTACGAAGGCGTCATCAAGGGCAAGTACACGGCTTCGCCCGGTATTCCGGAATCGTTCAATGTGCTGGTCCAGGAACTCCGCGGTCTGGCGCTGGACATCCAGGTTTATGACAAGAACGGAAAAAGGGTCCCTCTGAACGATAAGGAAAAAGAATTGATCGATATGAAGGTGCATTTAATATAATACACCGGTAGAGACGTTGCATGCAACGTCTCTACCGGGACAACATTAAAATAAAAGGAGATAAACATGAAGGGATCGACCAGTTTTGGAGCGATATCCATTCAGCTTGCTTCTTCTGAACTTATCAAGAGTCTATCCTACGGCGAGGTCAAGAAGCCGGAAACAATAAATTACAGAACGCTCAGGCCCGAGCGGGAAGGCCTTTTCTGTGAAAAGATCTTCGGACCGACAAAGGACTATGAATGTTCGTGCGGGAAATTCCGCTCCATCCGCTACAAGGGCATTGTCTGCGACAAGTGCGGCGTGGAAGTGACGGAAGCGAAGGTCAGGCGCTACAGGACAGGCCATATCGAGCTGGCTGCGCCGGTGGCCCATATCTGGTACTACAGGATTGTGCCGAGCAAGATCGCCCTTCTCCTTGAAGTCGCTCCCGCGGATATCCAGAGCATCCTTTATTTTGAAAAGTATATTGTCATCGATCCGGGCGAGACGGACCTGGAACAGAACCAGGTGCTGACGGACGAGGAATTTGAGGAATACAAGGAGAAATATAAAGAGGCTTTTACGGCCGACACGGGGGCCGTGGCCATTAAAAAGATCTTAAAGAACCTCGATCTGGACGTCCTGATCGATATGCTTCGCAATCATGTGGACAGCAAACTGAAAGTGGACAAAAAGGTATTAAAGAGGCTGGAGCTTGCCGAGGAGATCCGGAAGTCCAATAATAAGCCCGAATGGGTGGTACTGGACATTATTCCCGTCATTCCGCCGGATTTAAGGCCGATGGTTCCGCTGGACGGGGGACGGTTCGCCACTTCCGACATTAATGATTTATATAGAAGGCTCATCAACAGGAATAACCGTTTGAGGAAACTCAAATCGGTTAACGCGCCCGATATCATCATCAAGAATGAAATGAGAATGGTCCAGGACGCCGTTGATTCGCTTTTTGATAATTCAAGGCGCTCACACCCCGTGACGGGGAACGGCGACAGGCCGCTCAAATCACTGTCCGACATATTGAAAGGAAAACAGGGGCGTTTCAGACAGAACCTTCTCGGAAAGAGAGTGGACTACTCCGGACGTTCCGTTATTATAGTAGGCCCGAACCTCAAGCTGCACCAGTGCGGCCTGCCGAAACTGATGGCGCTTGAGCTTTTCAAGCCCTTTGTCATGCGCGGGCTGGTCGAGCAGGGTTACGCTCATAATATCAAAGCCGCCAAGCGGATGATCGAAACGGAGCATGAACTGGTATGGGGAATTCTGGAGAATGTCGTCAAAGGGCATCCGGTGCTGTTAAACCGCGCTCCGACGCTCCACAGGCTCGGCATCCAGGCCTTTGAGCCGATCCTGATCGAAGAAAAAGCCATTCAGCTTCATCCCCTTGTCTGTCATGCCTACAACGCGGACTTCGACGGCGACCAGATGGCGGTCCATGTCCCTCTGACGCCTGAAGCCCAGATCGAGGCGTGGCTTTTGATGCTTTCATCGAGGAACCTGCTGAACCCGGCAAACGGAAAACCGATCGTCTATCCGACGCAGGACATGGTGCTCGGGATTTACTACCTGACAAAACCGGAAGGCGATGTCCCGAAACGGTACAAGCATTTTGACAATATAGAGGAAATATTTCTGGCCATTGAAACAAGAAACGCGCAGTATAACCAGAGGATAAAATTTAAAAAGAACGGCAAATGGATAGAAACGACATACGGCAGGGTGATCTTTAATGAAGTTATTCCCGCACAGATGGAATTTATCAACGACACGCTGACAAGCAAGAAAATAGAAAATCTGATCGCCGCCTGCTACAAACTTTATGGGATCAAGGAAACAGCGCAATTGGTGGACGATCTGAAAACACTCGGGTTCAAATATTCGACAATTTACGGCGTGACCATTTCCGTATCGGATGTGGAAATTCCGGAAGAGAAGTATGAGATCGTTGAGAAGACCGAGAAAGAAGTGGAAAAGACGGAAGACAACGCCCGGAAGGGTTTGATCACGCATGATGAAAAATACAACCAGGTGATCGACCTCTGGGCCAGCGCCAACGAAAAAGTAAAAAAGCTGGTCGAGGCGAAATTGAAGGAAAGCGACAAAGGCTTCAATTCGCTTTACGCGATGATGGACTCCGGCGCGAGAGGCTCGAGGGAACAGATCCGCCAGCTGGCGGGAATGAGAGGCTTGATGGCAAAACCGTCGGGCGAAATCATCGAGCTTGCCATTAAATCGAATTTTAAAGAAGGGCTTTCCGTGCTTGAGTACTTTATCTCGAGCCACGGCGCGAGAAAGGGTCTGGCCGATACGGCTCTCAAGACGGCGGACGCCGGCTACCTGACAAGAAAGCTGGTTGATATCTCGCAGGATGTCGTGGTCACGGAAACAGACTGCGGCACTGTCAAGGGTATTGATATTTCCTCGATAAAGGAAGGCGACGAAGTGATCAAGCCTTTAAAGGAAAGGATCCTCGGACAGACTGTCGTGTCGAATATTTACGACCCGCGCAACGGTAATCTGCTTGTTCAGGCCAATGATCTGCTTGATGAGGAAAAGACCAAACTGATAGAAGATTCGGGGATTGAAACAATAAAGATCCGCAGCGTGCTGACATGCGAAGCGGCACATGGCGTATGCGGAAAATGCTACGGCTGGGACCTCTCCGCGCGTTCGCTTGTGAATATCGGCGAAGCCGTGGGAATCATAGCGGCGGAATCGATCGGCCAGCCCGGCACACAGCTGACGATGAGAACATTCCATATCGGCGGTACGGCGGCGACGCAGCTTGAGGAAAGCGAATTGAAGCTGACTTACGATTCCTATATTGTCGACCTGCCCGAAAACCTTATTTCCAAGGAAATGGACGGGCTTGAAAAAGTGATCGTTCCCAGGAAGTCTTATGTCAGGGTCAGGAAGATCGTCCAGGTATTCAACAGGGCGGACATTGACAATAAGAAGGAACTGCCGTCGCTCAACGGCAAGGAATTCCTCAGCGAAAAAACCGTTTTTGTTTTAAAAGACGGGACCGAGGTGAAATTCGGAAAGAAAATCTTTGTCGTCATCAAGGACAAGGATGTTTATATACTGGAAAGCTCTATAAATGAATATCCCGTAAAGATCGGCTCGTTCATCTATGTCAAGCAGGGGCAGGTGGTGAAAAAAGGCGAGAAGATCGCCGACTTTGACCCGTATAACGAAGTATTCATCAGCGAGCATGACGGTATTGTCGGGTTCGCCATGGAAAAATCCGGCGAAGAGGAAGAAAAGAATAAAAATATTCTGGTCATCTATAGCGATAAAAAGAAAGAATTGGAAAGGTTCGTTCTAGTCCACGGTACAGCGCTGGCCGTTCCCGAAGGGGACAAGGTCCGCCGCGGCGATATCGTGGCGAGAAGGCCTGTGGCCAAGAGAAGAACAAGAGACATCATCGGCGGTCTGCCGCGCGTGACGGAACTGTTTGAATCGAGGAAGCCGAAAAACATCGCGGTCATCTCTAAGATCAACGGTATCGTGGAAGATATCGAGCAGAAGAAGGGAAAATACATCATTCTGATAAAGGGCAGCAACGGCATAAGCTTCTCGCATGTCGTGCCGACGGGCAAGAACATCTTCGTGAGGATCGGCGACAAAGTCCAGGCGGGAGAATCGATCTGCGACGGCGTCGTCAGCTCGCATGACATCCTGAAGGTCCTCGGCTATACGAAAGTGAACGAATTCCTTCTGAACGAGATCCAGTCCGTTTACCGCCTGCAGGGCGTGGACATCAACGAAAAGCACATCAGCGTGATCATCCGCCAGATGCTCAAAAAGGTTGAGGTAGTCAACCCCGGCGATACGGAATTCATCACCGGTCAAAATATCGACAAGAGCAAGTTCTACAAGGAAAACGAAAAGATCTCCAGCCAGGGCGGCCAGGCCGCGAAGGCGCGTCCGATCCTGATGGGCCTCACCAAGGCCTCGCTCTTTACCGAAAGCTTCCTTTCGGCCGCGTCGTTCCAGGAAACGCCCCGGGTGCTCTCGAGCGCCGCTTTGAAGAGCGCGAGGGACAAGCTCGAAGGCCTGAAGGAAAACCTCGTGATCGGCCAGCTCATCCCGGCCGGCACGGGCATCAAGAACTACCAGGGAGTCAAGATCAAGATACCGGATTGATTGGGTTTCACCACGAAGACACGAAGAACACGAAGAAACACCAACAGGGTAGCACGCGAATTCATGCGAATAGACGCGAATAAGAAAGAATGGAGAGGTTTAACAGGAAGGCGGGAAGAATTCTTATGTTATATATAAATTTACAGGGACGCTGAATGAAGCGTCCCTGATCTGCGTACGGGGGAATATAAATTTTGCGGATCAATTATTGATTTTTATAAAAGATGAAAAATGTGTAGAAGCTGTTCCCTCTTGGAATATCGGCGCAGTAGGCTGTTTTCAATTCATAGCCTTTAGAGGCCATATCCAGTAATAATTTTGTAACGGAGACATATTTTATAGTCTCTCTTTTCGCAATACCGTAATCAATTTCCGCTTCTCCGGACATTTGATAGACACCCATAGAGCCAAGCCCGGCAAAGTCATGATTAAATTTAACTATGCATATTTTGCTTTCACCGTCTGCAGAGAGCATAATTAAAGGGAATAACGTTAATATGCATGCCAGGACCACAACTCTTAAAATAGATTTTTGACTCATTTTATTCCTCCTAAAGTATTTTCCTGTTTTAGAATAAATTTTACTCTAACAAGCTGGATATCATTTTCGCAGCAGTCAAATTTGTTATCGGAAAGACATAAAATCCATCGGGTATTCCTAACCGTTAACTTTAATCAGCTTCCCGGGATTTTTGAATTGTTGTAACTTAATGTATATAATACTCCGAAGATCCGGATATTTTGCAAATTAAAAAAATATTTTTATAATTCATAAATGATTTCTGTAATTAAAATTTGACCATGCGTCTTCCCCTGCAGGCTGCCTCCTGCGGTGTTACCTTTATGGGTACGCTTCGGCAAGCTGCGCATCAGTGCGGGTCACGCCGCAGGCAAAAAGAAAGGACTGGGTGTTCGATTATTATCTGAAAAAAGAGGAACGGCAGTTATCGGTTGGCTATTAGCGGTTAGCAGGAAACGGATGGAAGCTGATGGCTAGAAGCTGACAGCTAAAAGCTATATGTGGTGTTCGACTATTATCTGAAAAAAGGAGACTAGCCGTTAGCTGTCGGCAATTAATTTTCAGCAGCTTTTTATTTGACAATATAACCAAATGGTTATATTGTTTATAAAGGATAAGATATGAAAGTCAAATTTTATATTAATTCCGCCGGGAAATTTCCTGTGCTGGATTCTATTAATGTGTTGGGCAAAGAGGATCAAGTAAAGATCATTGGTTGTCTTGAAAATATTCAGCAATTAGGCTTTAACTGTCCCCGCGTAGAATTCAGGCAGATTGAAGGCAAACTCTGGGAAATTAAAATCAGGATCCAAAGCGGCGGTTATAGAATTTTTTATTTATCTATTAATAAAGATATAATTGTGTTATTGCATATGTTTAAGAAGCAGGGGCAAAAAACACCGGCAAAAGATATAAAAACAGCCATGAATCGTTTAAAGGAGGTGATTGATAATGAAGCCGATTACATTAGATGAAGTCATCCGGGAGAATTTAAAAAATGAAGAATTTGCCATTTTATATGAAAAAGAAAAAATAATAAACAAAATAGCCTGCGCGGTTGTGGACATGAGGCAGAGACAGGGATTAACTCAGGAAGAATTGGCTGAAAAGGCCAATACATCGCAGCCGGTTATCGCAAGGCTGGAAAGGGGAGCCGATTCAAGAATCCCGTCATTAGAACTATTAGGCCGTATTGCGCATGCTCTTGGTAAAGAAATAGTCATAGATTTTAAAACTACTTCACAGCATTAGTAATTATTCATTAGTCATTAAGCTTTACTTGTCCTATGGAAATATTAATTTTGACTGAAGAAATAGAGGTTAGCTGATAGCTGTTGGCTATTAGCGGTTAGCAGGAAACGGTTGGAAGCTGACAGCTAATAGCTAATTGTTCCCTCCGTTCCCGAGGCCATTTTCCTCCTGGCTTAAATCTGCAAATAAAACATCTCAATTTCAAGGCGTGTTATCCGCTATTATAATAGAAGACTGAAGTACATGTTTTTGACACGGATGTCAAAACCGACGCATAAAGTCATTGGACGGCGAGATAAGGAGGCTATTTCAATGAGGGATCGTTTTATAAAACCGGATAACACACATCCATACAAACAGACAGCTTAGTATGAAAATGGCCTCGACCTGTTTTCTTTCTTTAGCGCGATATTTCTTTCTTTTCGAAAAGAAAGAAATATCGTGATCCCCGATTGCCGGTCGTGGCAAAATAGTTGCCGCCGTTGCCTGTCGGTTTTTATAACATGCTTCATGGACATACGGCAGGGTTCCCGTTAAAATAAAACGGGAGAAAAAGATGGCAAGATTTGAAAAGAACAGCCTGGAGCAGGGTGAGTTCCTCGCGATCAATATAGGCGAGCAGTTTGATGAGAATTCCAGAGAATTTATACTAAAAGAATTCATCAAAAACCGTATTAAACTGGAGGATTTCGCGGCTTACTATAAGAACAACCATAGAGGCAGAGAGATTAAAAATCCTCGGGATGTGATCTGTGCGGTACTCTACGGTTACATTACGGGAAATCGTATCAGCCGAAAGATAGAAGATTTGCTGAAAAAACACATTGGGTTTATGTATGTTTCAAACCGGCTGAAAATTGACCATTCGGTAATTTGCGAGTTCAAGGTACTTTTTCAGGAAAAGATCGAGGAGTTGTTCAGCCAGCTTTTATATATACTCAACGAAATGGGGTCTATAGATTGGGACATGGTAGTGGGTGACGGCACAAAGATCAAGGCCTACGCGAGTAAGAATAAGAATGTGGGAAAGAAACATACCCGGAAGCTGATGGACACTTACCAGAAGATGGCGGAAAAGATTGTGAAACAAGACCTGGAACTGGAAGAATCTTACCGGGAAGGCAAGCTGGAGCAGCCTTATTACGAAGCGGAGAAGAAGCGGGTATCAAGGCGGAAAAAGATTTACGATAGTGTTTTGAACCAAATCGATGAATACAAAAAACAGGTAGAGAGAGGGGAAAAGACAGACGAAGAATTCACCAACCTGACTGATCCCGAAAGCAAGCTGATGTCTGGAAATCCGCATAGTGTGTTTATACAGGGATATAATTCGGCGATGATGGTCAGTAATAATGATGTGATTATAGATTTTGAAGCAATCACAACACCGGAAAAACAGCATACGGAAGAAATGGTAAAGAGGGTGGAACAGAAAAAAGCGGAATTAAAAGTTGATAAGGCTAGCAAATACCTTTTTGATTCGGGTTTTCAGGACATGGAAGAGACAATCCGGATGGTGGAGGAAGGAAAAGACCTTTATGTGGATACGAAAGAGCGGGATTTCAGTGATAAATCACAGAAGCGAAGAGACTTTAAACTGGAAAAGATTGATGACGAATATATCCTGGGATGCCGGGGCGGCCGTAAGGAAAATGGGTATTTAGATCGAAATAACCAAAGATATACATTTTTGTATTCACGGAAGGGCTGTGAAAGATGTCCATTTTTCAGTGAGTGTTATAAAAACATCAAACCGAAAACACAGCAAAAGACAGTAATTTTCAGTGAGTTTGAATTGAATAATCGGTCTAAGATTGATGCTTATTTAACAAAACTTTACAGCGAAGAAGGGCAAAAGATATACAACCGCAGGATAGGTAAAGAACACGTATTTTCAAACATCAAAACACAGAAGGGTTATGTTCAGACAGTTTACAGAGGTCAACGGAAAGTGAATTTGGAGCTATGCTGGGTATCCCTTGCGCATAATTTTATGAAATATGCCCAATATTTGAGAAAATAGAGAGGATTTTGTATAGTCTGAGTATCGATTATTCGAAATTTATTATTAAAATCAGCTAAGCTGACAAAATTTTTATTTGCCCGCTTATTGTAAGGGGCTGGTTTGACTCCGAAAATGAAATAACCGACAGGCAAGCTGGACAAAAGAAAGTGAACAACCTCTGGCAATAATTGCCAAGCCAATACTCTGGAGATTATTATATCAAAATCGAATCGGGTCAAAATTTTAAAAAATAAATTTTTAAAAAGTCAAATATTTATTTGACAGACTTAAAATTACAAATTAGAATACTTCCTGTAAACGGAGCCGTGCTCCGAAAATATTTTTGCTGAAAATTTCATTTTTTCCAGGTCGGGGGAGTATTCTTATAGAGAGAAATTGAAAAGCGGGCAGCTTAAATAACCCCGTTCATAAGGCGGTATTATTTATGCTGCCGCTCTCTCATATGATAAATTTGTCGAAAGACAAAATGGCCGGAGAAAAGCGTGAAGCGGTGGGCGGTATTTTTAATTTTCTTTTTATTCTTTTCCTGCGACAAAATGGCCCGGGACCAGGGGGCGAAAAAACCGGAAGGCCGTTCCGACAGGGCAGCCCTGACGGAAAACGGCGGCAGGCCTCTTTTGAATGAAAAAAATGAGGAAGCGGCGCGGTTTTTAGAAAAATATCCTGTACGGAAAGGGTTTGAAAACGGGAAAGAGATTATTGCGATTGGAAATGTCAAATTCACTGGAATCGGCTTCAATAGCAGCCTCGTCAAAAAAGATCCGGAAAGCTACATCATCGAAATCCGTCAATATAATGATGAATACAAAGGTTATCTTGCCAAAAACGGGATAGTCATCGGCTATTATGTCCCGGATAACGAATTGATCGTCAGATGCCCGAAGGACATTCAGGAACTCAGACGGCTCAATGGAATAAAAAGCGTCATACCCTACCAGCCGTTCATGAAAATCGCGGAAGCCGACGGCGATACCGCCGGGATAAAAAAGGCCAAGGTCATGCTGTGGGAAAAAGCGGACAGGGCCTGGTTTGAGGAATACAGCCGGAAGAACGGCGTCCGAATCATGGCAAAAGCCGGCAATGATTATATGGTTGAAACGGAAGACATCAAGCCCCTGCTCTTTGAGGACAGGGTCCTGAGGGTGGAAAAGTACAGGGAGCCGGCCGTGTTTTCATTTTCGGCGAATGAGATTGAAAAAGTTCTTACTATAAATAACCCGGCTTACTTAAGGGACGCTCCTGTTGCCGTTTCCGTTTTTGACGTCGGTGTGGACAGTTCGCAGAACAACCTTTCGGGCGCGCTGAGAAATGTCTTTGACACGGCCCTGGACGGCGACAAGGGCGAGTTTGTATCCCACGGCACGCATATCAGCGGCATCATCGCCGGGCGGGGTAATAACTCCATGGGCGGCGTATCCGGCGTCAACCCGGAAGCGAAGATTGATTTTTACGCCATGGGCGACAGCCTGAAGGGCCTCATCATACCGCCGTCGATGGCGGACCTTTTCAATACATCGATCAATAATAACGCATATATCGCCAATTTAAGCTGGGGAACATATGACGATGGAAACGAGGGGCGGTACCTGTCCATCAGCCGCGATATCGACGAATTCATTTATGAACACCCCGGATTTATCATAATCGCCGCGGCGGGAAATAACGGCGTCAGCATCGCGTCGCCCGCGACGGCTAAAAACGTTATTTCAGTCGGCGCCCTGGACGGGAATGCCCTGGCTTCCTACTCCCCGACTAACTTCTGTTATGACGGAAGGGTCAAGCCGGACATCACGGTACAGGGCAGCGCGGTTAATTCGCTGAACCTGAACAACGGCTACATCGTTTTAAACGGCACAAGCCAGGCGGCCGCGCTTGTCAGCGGGTTCGTATCGAAGATCTATTACGGGATGAAAATGGACTTCGGCATCAGCCCGACGCACAGCGCCGTCAAATCCGTACTGGCCGCCAGTTCCGGGGACGCTGAAACAAAAAACGGCTACGGGTACGGCAAACTCTTCTTCAACACGCCTTTCTCAAAAAAATATTATGATATAGAGAACCTGGAAGGCCCGTCCGGCGTAATGGAATTTTCCAGATGGCTGACGAACGGCGACGAGATCAGGGCCGTACTTTCATGGACTGACCCGCCGGCGTATGAATTCGCCCTTTACGCGCTGATCGACAATTATGAACTGGAGATCGAGACGCCCGATGGAGAGAAGATAAGGACGGGCGATCCGCTGGATAATATCAAAAAAATCACTTACCATACAACAAAGGCCGGAGTTTACTTCTTCAGGATCATTCCCGCCGGCGTCCCTCTGCCGGTCAGGGACATGACGCTGGTTGTGAGGAGCCTCGCCGGTGTTATTGAAAACCCGCCGCAGGAAACCAATCAGAACCCGAACCCTGTTTCGGGCGGACCGCAGAGTTCGGGCAATTTGCTGGCCGATCAGGTCCTGCATGACGCTCCTTCTGATATTCAGAGCGAGGTCCAGACCATGCTTCAGGAGAACGGAAGCTCGAGCTCTCCGGCGATGAACCCGCAGAGCGGAAATAACGGCCAGACCGGCGGTGTTCCAGCCGATCCCGGCACAGCGCTCGGCGGCCTTTCCAGCGCATCGAACGCCGCGGCGGAATATCAGTTATACAGGAAATACGGAATCAACGCCTATTCCCTGCGCGGCCTTGGATTCGATGACGTCGACTTCATCGGAGCGACTTTCAGCATTTCCAATCTGCCGGACCAGTATTTTACGGTACCGGTCAAAAGCTTTACGAATGCAAATGATACGAACGAAGGTTATAAAAAGGTCCAGCTCAATATCCCGGACAGCTCGGCGATCCTGAACTCTTCCCTTCTTGTCAAAAACGACAATACGCAGGAGACCAACGCTGTTTCCGTCAAGTTCATCCTGGACAGCACAGCGCCCTCTTTCGGGGACCGCGATCCTTTGAATAACGGTATATTGACTTCGCCTTCAGCCTGGATCGAGATCATCGATACACAGAGCGGCGTGGACACAAATTTTACCGTCAGCGTGAACGGCGCGGCCCTTTCGAACGGCCAGTACGATTATAATTACGGGAATAATAAATTGACGCTTTATCTCGATAGGGTCCTTGTCCTGACGAACGTGAATATAGTTGACGTCCGGCTCATCAATGTCTGCGACATGGTCGGCAACGCGGCGCCGGCCGAGGAGTGGAAGTTCATCACATACATAACGAACAACACGACGCCTCCCGCGAAGCCGGAAGGGCTGACGGCCCATGTCTCGAACAGGACGGTATTCCTGGACTGGCATGCGAACCGCGAGACGGATTTAAAAGGGTACAAAGTCTATCTTGTCAAGGGCGATTACAGTTCGTCAGAGCCGCTGACGGCGGCCCCTATCGCGCAGAATCATTATGAGATAAACAGGCAGAATGTGGAAATCGCCGGCGTGACGGCTCTGGACCAGGCGGGGAATGAAAGCGAAACGGCCTATGTCGATGTGAGCTATATTGATATGAATTACCCGCCGGATATTTTCATTAAAAACGTGCCGGAAAGGACTAACGGGAATGTCATCGCCGATATTCAGATACGGGATGACGGATATATCGCCATGACGAACGTCATACTGGACGCGCAGAACCTGTACGGGACCTGGTCGAACCAGGACGGCTATTTTACGATAGACGGGAACGGACCTCATACCCTGACGGTGATTGCCCGCGATGACGACGGGAATACCGTGACGAACGCGGTCTCGTTCGAGATCGATAAAAACGCGCCCAATCCGCCGGATTTTGTGACGTGGCAGGCGCAGAGGAAGAACGTCCTCCTGACATGGGGCGAAGTGAATAAAAACGGAAATAACTGCAGTTACCGGGTTTACCTGAATAATCAGAACCTTGAGGAAAACTGGCCTTTGAGCAATTATACAATCTCGCCGGCAGATTACGGACGTTTCTCTATAGGCGTGAGCGCCGTCGACAGCCTGGGCAATGAAAGCGCGGTAAAGTACGTCATCGCCGATACGGAAACAGGCATTGCCGTCAATATCGGCGGAACTCTTGTCAGCGGGAATATCCATGTCGAAGCGGATGCGCTTCTCGCTTCAACGCGCTATGACAGTCTCGGCGTCCGGTTAAGCAGCGGGAACAGCGTGAAAAACTGGGATTTCGCCGGCACGAATTATATCAATGAGGATTTGAGTTTAGCGGGCATACCCGACGGGGATTATACATTGACCGTCTTTGTTTCCTCAAACGGCGCGCCGGTCAATACGGCCGCGTTTAATACAAACATCACCGTGGACCAGACGCCTCCGGTCATAGTTCTTGCCGACGGGAACATAACGAACACGGCGCCTTTTATGATCACGCGCAGCGATCATGTGGAAATGATCGTGAGCGACGCGCATTACCAGTCCTGCCTTGTGAACACGGGAAATTCGGCGCCCCTCTATTATTACACAAATCATATCGGCCTTTCCATCGCCGGGGAGGCTTATATCAGCGTCCGGGCGTCCGACGCGGCCGGCAATACGCTCGAAAAGAGCTTCCGGATCGTAAGCGATACGGAGCCGCCGCTGATCGACATCGCGTACGCAGACGGCTTTATTTTTGGAAGGATTAACGACGCTTATCTAAAAGGCTACAGCCTGTATTCCGGGATGGGGCCCGATTCCATGACAAACCTGTTCTATTCCTCCGATTTTCCCGCGGACGGGATCATCTCTTCCGTTCCCTTTGGGAGCAGTACCGTAGAGGCGGTCGCATTCGACATGGCGGGGAACACAAACACGGCTTTTGTCGATATTCCCCAGAGTAATACAACAAACGCGCCGGACTCGATCGACGAGATCCTGGTGAATAACGGGAGCGGCGTTTACTTTAACGCCCGTTCAATAGATATTTCATTCAGGGGCAGCCTGGGCGGCTTTGTCCGCTTTGATGTCTTTCAGAATAACAATCCGCTCGTTTCCTCGGGCGATATTCTCCAGCAGAGCTATACCGTCAGCGGGCTGAACGACGGGGAATACACGCTCCGCGTGAGCGGCTCGGGGCTCTGGAAGGAAAAGAATATCGTGATCGACACGCTGGGCCCTGTTATCGTCATCGGCACCAACGCTTTCGCGGGGCAGAAGATAAGCTCCGCCGTATCGATCAATGAGCCCAACCCGGCAAACACGGAATACTGGATCATGAAAGAAGGGAGCGGCCTGGACCTGCGGCTCGCGGACCCGGACGAGCTTTTTGAACAGGGCCTGTACACCATTCAGGTCAACTGCTCCGACCTCGCCGGCAACACTGCCGAGAATACCGGGCTGGTGGAAGTCATCGACGCGAGGACGAACTGGCTCGCCGCGCACTTCACCGGCATTACGGACGGCGGATTTTATAATTCGCCCGTCAGGCTCGGCATACTGGAAAAGGACACGGCCGTACAGTACCGGGTGAACGGCCTTCCGGGCGGGGATTATCTCGACAAAGAAGGCGTCTATTACATAGATGTCTCGGCCCGCTCGCTTGTATCGAACATGATCTACACCAACAGCGCCGGCATTACTCTTGATTTTACGCCGCCCCTTATCGTCTGCTCCATTACGGACGGAGGGTATTATCCCGCGCTTCCGCCCGTTTTCATCGACGACCGCTATTTACTGGACAAAGACATCCGGATAGACGGCATGAGCTATTCGAACGGCGATATCGGCGACGGCCTTCATTCCATCATGGTCCGGGCATGGGACAGGGCGGGCAACTCGAACAGCTTCGCGGCTTCCTTTAATATAGACACGGAACCGCCCTCGGTCAGCGTCCAGCCTGCGGACGGTTCCTATACGCAGATAAATTTAACGGTCAGCGCGGACGACGGCGGCGGGATCGCCGGCATGGAATACTCCGTCAACGGGAAAAGCTTCCCGGCGAACGGCTCTTTTGACAGCGAGGGCGATTATTTCCTGACCGTGACGGCTTCCGACAGGGCGGGCAACCAGACCTCCGTTTCCAGGTATTATTCCATCGACAGGACGCCTCCGGTGATCGCGCTGAATATAGAAGACGGCGGGTATTACGGAACAAACCTTGTCGTTGCAGGAATGAACCAGGACCTTCATCCTTCAACGCTTGATATTTACATAGACGGGTTGAAATACACCGGCTTCGGGATCAATACCGAAGGGCCGCATACCCTCCGCGCGGCGGCTTCCGACAGGGCCGGCAATTCCTCCGTGAAAGAGGCGCGTTTTATCATCGACGGGACGCCGCCTTTGATCTCTGTGAGCGGCGTCGAAAATAACGGCGCGTACAAAATGCCGGTTTCTTATTCCGTCAGCGTTTCCGACCCGAATATCGACAGCTCTGAAATCCTTCTGGACGGCGAGACGGCGCCGATGACGGGCTCCGCCGGCACGGAAGGCGACCATCTCCTGAGGATCACGGCAAGGGACAAAGCCGGCAATACAAGCATAAAGGAGATCAATTTCTACTGCGGCGAAACACTGCCTCTGCTGGCGATATCGGGCGTGCAGAACGGGATGAGCTACGGCGGCGCCGTGGAATACAGGGTCGAAAAAACAACGTCGGATGTTTTCGACATCCATGTCGTTCTGAACGGCGCGGACGCTGCGGAGAACGGCTCCTGCGCAGACGAGGGGACATATACGCTGACGGCGAGTGCGCATGACGCAAGCCTGAATTACTTTGAAAGGACAATCCGTTTTAATATCGATAAAACGCCCCCGCGATTTGTCATAACCGGGATTTCTGACGGCGGGTTTTATAACCATCCGGCCGTCTACAGCTTCGGCGCGCTGGACGCTAACGGCGCGGACATCGCGGCGTACCATAACGGGGCTCCTATACCTGCGAACGGGACGCTGGACGGCGAGGGGGGCCATTCCGTCCGGCTTACGGCTTCCGACATGGCCGGGAACAGGAGCGAAACGAACATCTCTTTTGTCATCGACAGGACCGGGCCGCGCATCAGCATCATAGGCGCGGAGGACGGCGTCATATACAGGACAAGCCGGTATATCGAGATCGGCATCGACGAAGCGAACCTCGATCATTATTCGGTAAAGATAAACGGCGACGAGACGAACGCGACTAATCTCCTGATCTCCGCGGACGGGACATTCAGCCTGGATGTGACGGCGTACGATAAAGCGGGCAACACGGCGGAGGAGCAGGCGAAATTCATGGTCGATTTGACCCCCCCGCAGATCAGCCTGGAAGACTTTTCGCCATGCATGAATAACCTCAACGCCGGGATCCATATCGCGGACAGCGAGGTTTTCAATCAATTTTATATCTACCTGAACGGATCGACCGTCATGCGGGCGTCGAACATCGCGGCGGCCGAAACCAATATTTACCTGAGGGACCTTATGATAAACGGCAGTCCGGCCGTAAGCGGGGACGGGAATTACACGCTGGAAGCCATAGCGATAGACAGGGCGGGCAACCCGGCCGACACGCGCGTCCAGGGCTTTATTTACGACACAACCCCGCCGGCGCTGTATTCGCTCTATCCCCCGGACGGCGCGGTGCTGACAAGGGCGGACGTCAGGGCCGTCGTGATGGACCAAAATCTTCAGAGCGCCTCTGTCTATTTGAACGGCTCGCTCGCGGCGAGCGTGAACAGCGATACGAACATGATCACGCTTCTGCCCGGAGCTGTCACGGCCGAGGGCGTCTACCATATGCAGGTGTCCGCGATTGACAAAGCGGGCAATCAGTCCGCCACAAACACCGTTTTTATCATTGATAATACGCCGCCAATCATAACCGTGAACGGCATTACGCCGGGCGGCTGGTACAACGGAGGCAGGCCCATTACTATTACTAACCTGGACGCGAACCTCGGGGCGTATTACATCACCGACGATTGCCATTACACAAACGGCTGGACGCCATACGCCCATTCAGGCAGCAACGCTGACGGGGTATATTCTTTCAATTCCGCGAATGAAGGCGCCCATACTTTAACGGTGACGGCCAGCAACAAGGCGGGCTTAATAACGACGACAAATATTGTTTATTATATTGACGAGCATAGCCCGGAATTATGGATAAGAGGCGGCGTTGATATTACGAATGGCGGGTTCTACCGCAATGATCCGGGTTTAACCGCCGAAATATTTGATAACATGAACAGTTATGCAATTCCGAATGCCATAGAATCAATCAACCTATGGGTGTCTTACAGTAATGCCGCAGGATGGGCCGATTATGAAAACTGGACAAATCTCGGAACATATACCCTCGCTCTTTCCGTGAACAAAACTTACAATATCGGCGCCAGGGCTGTTGATAAAGCCGGGAACGCGTTAATAACCAACATAATTATTACTTTAGATTCAATCCCGCCGGATATCGCCGTTACAGGCGTTACAGACAGCGGGAAATATAACAGCAACAGGTTTATAAACGTTACGCTTTCGGACGATTACCTGGACCCCACCCGGTGCCTTGTCCGGCTTGACGGCGCCGATCAGGGGCCTCTGGCGCTGGCCGGAAGAGACCTGACAATGAACGTTCCGGACAGCCGGGAATCAAGCAATAAGGAACTGTTTGTCGAGGCCTTTGACAGGGCGGGGAATTCGAACATCAGGGACATTCATTACATGCTCGATATGACCCGGCCGTCTGATGTGGTTTTTGCAGGCATCACCAACGGCGCGCTGACGAACGGCGGCTGGCTCGGTATGACGTCCGCGGACGCGTGCTCGGGAGTGGAATGGCTTTTCTATACGATAAACGGCATTGAATTCTCTAATAATAATTCGGCATGCAGTAATCATTTCGGAACGAACGATTCCCCGGCCGCTGTTTTTGATAATAACGGCACGAACAATATAAGCGCTTACGCTGTTGATTACTGCTCGAACCATTCCGCGACAAACTATATGTCATTCATGTTGGACACGATTTCGCCGCAAGTCGCAATAGAAGGCTGGGACAGCATCAGCAATTATTATTCTACAAATAATATTACACAGAATATCGATACGAATACCAGTTTCCGGTTCCGGGTTATAGTCAATGACAATTATCTTCTGAATACGGTCACCGTCTTTGAAAATTCAAACCCGCTGGGCACACTGTCTATAACCGGCTCCTCTTTCACGAATGTTTATACCGGGCACACATTTGACGGGAATTGCGGGCCTTTTGACATCACTGTCAACGCTTCCGACAGGGCCGGAAACCTGACAACCAATAAAACATTTAAATATAGTTTTCAGGATGATACACCGCCGCAAATTATTGTCATGAACTCAAACCAGTTGGTCCAGGACAGCGGTTTTTACGCCTCAAGGACGAATTTTACGGGCCTTGTCCAGATCTATGATTCCGGAGGAATTGACTATTCAACTCTCAGGCTGTCCGGTTCAAGATACCAGTCCGGCGACAGCGCGACGAACGCGTTTTCTTCATTCAGCCTTGTTTCGAACAGCTGGTCCAACTGCACCGTCATTGTTCCCTGCGGCGGCAATAATATGCAGGAGACGGTTTACCAGCTGTCTGTTGAAGTGTCAAACAAGAGCAAATGTTTTACCAGCAACGATATCATGTTCCTGGTGGATGAAAAGCCGCCGGAAGTTACAGTTTCAGGATTTTCTCATTACGGAGGTGTTACAAACTCAATGATCTGTTATATGGGCGGCTCATGTTCTATATATGATATAGCTCAAAATAGCAGTTTTTGTTATAACGGGCCCCAAAGCTGTCCTGTAACTATTGAAGTTTTCGATTCATTAAGCTGTCATGGTTCTTTTAACTTTTCTGCCATTAATAGTAATAACACGGTTTCTTTTAATATTGCTCCCACATATAGCGTGGTAGAAGGAGGCATGTTTAATTTTGGCACACTCAATTATGCGTATAGTTTAAGAATAATTGACGCTGTCGGGAACACAAATTATTTAAGTGACTCTGATACGAGTTATTGGATTATTTCAAATACAACATGCGGTAATTCATCTGGGAGCGGGGGGGGGAGTGGTCTGTAAATTCTGTTTTTAATGAAGAGAGCATCTTGTTTTTGGAGGTCTGCCGAAAACTGTGCGAGGGCAGGCAGTAAAAGAGAAGACAAGACACTTGCAATGACAGACATGGCGGCGAGACACTTAGATTAAAGTTTACAATTAAACAAAATAGAGGAGGACACATTTTATGGATTGGAGAAAAACAGCTTTAGTTACCGTGGTTATGGGGACAATATTGGTGTTATTGACAGTATCATGCGCCTCGGCGCCCGGTGGAAGCGGGAACGGAGGCGGGAGTTCCGGCGGCCTTGACCTGACCGGTGAATGGTTAGACCCGCAAGTGGATCAAATGACAAACGGAACTATTTATACAAATTACTTTGGAGCTTTTATCGGTGATACTCTTGAAATAAAGAGCGATAATAATATAAATTTAAAATTTTATAATAATATTGGGTCAATAAATCTTATTTATACGGCGACAAATTACGCTAAAATCGTTGTAGATGAAGCCAATAAAACTATTACGCTTTGCGGGAATGGCCTTTTTACGAATATATATATTGATCCATTTGAAACTAATACTAATATCTATTATTTTACCAATACTTGGACCTGTACAACAATATCATCTACAACAATTCATATTACGAATGTTGTGAAGAACAGATCTTATTTAATGTATGATGATGTGGCTTCGAATTTTGTAACTAATTTTAATAGCGTGGGTTATGGAAGCGAATATTTATTTACTGAAGAGGGTAAGCTGCCTTAATTCGAAAAAATTGAATTTTTAACGGAATTGAGAACGGGTATTACTATAAAGTTTGATTTATGTACAGACAGATTGCTTTGTGCGGAAGCCGACGGCGAGGGAGAAAGCATGGCGCTCGTAATGACGGAGCCGGTGCGGAGCGGCGGCGTGGAAGTTTTTTTTGCTTGCAATGATGCGGTATGTGCTGAGACGGAGCACAAAAACGTCATTGCGAGAGGAGGGATTTCTGCTGTGACGAAAGCTGGCGCACGAAGCAATCTGTAAGGAAAAATAGGAGAGTAAAATAAAAGGGAAAGGCGGATATGTGTATATCCTGGCAGCAAAATATAATAAATTGCTTTATACCGGTGTAACAAATGATTTGAAAAGAAGGGTATATGAACATAAATCCGGGATTGAAAAAGGATTCTCAAAAAAATACAATGTTAACAAACTTGTTTACTATGAAAAGTTTGATAGTATCACTCAAGCCATTAGCAGGGAAAAGCAGATAAAAGGCGGCTCAAGGGAAAAGAAGGTTGAGTTAATAGAGAAGATGAATCCTGGATGGAAAGATATGTATGATGAGTTATAAAGGACTCATTTTGTGCAGACAGATTGCTTCGCACTGGTGTCAGCGGCGAAGGAGACAGCATGGCGCTCGCAAAGACGCGATATGTGCCGAGAAGGCCGAAAAAGCCACCTTTATGTACAGACAGATTGCTTCGCATGAAGGTCGGCGGCAAAGGAGAAAGCATGATGCTCGCAATGACACGGTATATGCTGAGACGGAATACCAAAGCCGTCATTGCGAGTGGAGAGATTTCTACTGTGACGAAAGCTGGCGTACGAAGCAATCTGTAAGGAAAAATAGGAACTTTTATGTATAGACAGATTGCTTCGCGCTGGAATCAGCGGCGGGGGAGACAGCATGACGCTCGCAATGACGCGGCATTCGCAGAAACGGAGCAAAAAAACGTCATTGCGAGTGGAGGGATTTCTGCTGTGCCGAAAGCTGGCGCACGAAGCAATCTGTCGGCAAAAGAAACAGGTTTTATATGCAGACAGATTGCTTCGCGCTGGAATCAGCGGCGAGGGAGGCAGCAGGGTGCTCGCAATGACGCGGTATCCGCAGAAACGAAGTACAAAAACGTCATTGCGAGGGGACGGATATCTTCCGGGCCGATGGCTGCAATCCGAAGCAATCTGTCGGTAAAAGAAACAGGTATTATATGCAGACAGATTGCTTCGCGCGGAAGCCGGCGGCGAGGGATCAAGCATGGCGCTCGTAATGACGGGCGTTGTGCGGAGAAGGGGTTTGACAGGAGTATATTGTATGAATAAACTGTTTATTTTATTGTTGACGTTATTATTCATATGCGGTTTTATTTACCCGGGTGAGCTTTTTTTGAAAGGGGACTACTCCTTATACAAGATTTACAGCCTGGAGGGCGCGTCGGGGCCGTTCCCCCCGTCCAATGCGCCGCTGCTGTTATTTGACGGGAGGAAGGACACGGCCGTGTTTGTCAGCACATACAAATACCCGAAGAGCTTTTGGGTTGTTTTCGGCAGTCCGGTGGAATTCAGCCGGATAGCCCTTTACGGAGGATTTCAGAAAAGCGGAACGGATTTCTATTATTACGCCCGGCCGAAGGCGGTGAACATATACTCGTATGATCCGAAGAAAAAGGAGAAGCGCGGGGCGCTCATCACGAACATAGTCATGGAAGACACGATGGGGGGGCAGGCCGTGGATTTCGAGGGCGTCCTGACCGAACCGGGGCTTGTGTTTGAGGCCGCGTCGTACTATCCCAGCACGAACTGCTCCTGCATAAGCAGGCTCGCATTCAGCGAGGTCGAGCTGTACTACGGGGATGAAAAATACCGGGTCCTGAATTTTGACGCCGCCTCGAAGGAATACAAAAGGACATGCAGGAATGACAGGCTGAGCGAGATGAAGGGCTTCTTTTCGGTCCTGAGGAAGGCGGAATTCTTCACCAACGCCGATGCCGTCTTAAGCCTCTGGGGACAGCTGGGAGTAAAGAAAAGCGATATTTACATCTATAAACAGGCCGGGATGAACGAAATGGCGATGCTGGAGCTGACGTTCAACGGGGAAGGCGGGTATTCCGGGAAGGTCCTCGCCGGCCGGAACGGCGGCAGGTTCGTCGAGATCAAAAACAACGGAAGAGCGACGGGGCGTTTTCATCTGGCGGAATCCGTCGAACTGGGAAGCTGGAAGATCGACGAGGACGGCGCCATCTGGGTCCAGGCCGGCCGCGGGCCGTGGAAGGCCTGCACCGGGACGGGATATTTTGAGGGTACGGACATCGGGGCGTTTGAAAGCGTGACGTACCCGTGAGACCACCCCCGACCCCTCCTCAATGAGGAGGGGAGTCAGGCATATTATATAGCTCCCCTCCTTTTTAAGGAGGGGGTAGGGGTGGTGTATAATATAATCAGGAAAGTTATATGAATTTTAAAATTAATAATAGAAAAGAATTAAAAGAAAAGCGCAGATTATTAAGGAATAATTTGACATCAGCAGAAGCAAAACTATGGAAATATTTGCAAGGGAAAAAGCTGGATGGACGGAAATTCCGCCGTCAGCATAGTGTTGGTTATTATATTCTGGATTTTTATTGTCCGGGTGAAAAGTTATGTGTGGAATTAGACGGTATGGGACATTGTAGTAATGAAGGCCATGAATATGATATTGTACGAACAGAATATTTGAATAGTTTAAATATAAAAGTATGCAGAATTGAAAATAAGAGGGTGTTTGAAAATTTAGATGGAGTTTTAATGGAAATAAGCAGTTATTTCAAAACTACTCATGATTCGTCATCAGGAGAAAATAAGGCAGGTTGTTGTTTGCCGGAGGAATTGAATGAAGAGTAAATCGCTAGCTGCAGCGCTCTTATTAACGTGTTTTCTTGTTCTTGTCTACGCGGGGACAAAGATCGCGCTTCAGATAAACGGCAAAAAGGTGGACATCGCGGCTCAGAACGACAGCAGGAACCCGTACCTTTACAATACGCGCCTCAGGGACATACAGGCAAAGCTGAATAAAGTCCTCTCTTTCAACCTGACGAATTACGCGCCGATCGAGGAAAACGGCTTTTATAATAAAGAAACGGAAGCGGCGCTCGAGCAGTTCCGGGAGATGTACTACAAAAAATACAGCCTCCAGCGCTACTACGCGTTCAGCGCGGAGGATGCCGTGGAGCCTTCGTCTGTTGAAGGACTCCTGGACCGGGAAATACCGGCGGCGGCGGATTTCGCCCGCGAATACCAGGAGGGGATGAAGCTCAAGAACGGCGACCCTGCGAAGTACTACGGAAATTCCGCGTGGGACGAGGTCCTCAGGATCGAGAAGGGCATGGACGGCGATACCGTCGATCCCGTAACGGGCGAGCTTTCGAAAACCATACCGCTCTACCAGACGCCGGCCGGGAACGACCATCTGATGCCGATCCAGCTGACCGCGAGGTACGGATCGCAGTACTCGGGGAACTGCGGCCTGGGCGACAACTGGTACCTGACGGAGAGCTATTCCCTCTGGTTCAGCTACGAGAAGAACGAGATGATCGTCCAGGACGGGAGCGGCATATCGCAGAAGTTTAATTTTACAAACGGCGGCTTCTCGCGCGATACGAACAACAATACCGACGGGGGGCTGTTCCTCAATGTTATGCTGGACGGGGCGCTGGGCACGGAAGGCAGTACGATCTGTGTTATAACGGCGAGGGGCGAAACGATGATATTCGAGTGCGCCGACAACAAAGGCCAGGACTCGGTATCCAATGTCATCGAGTCGATCTCTACAAATAGTCTCGAGGTTTACGGCTACTGTATCGTGGAAGACCTGAGGATATATGAAGTGACCAATTATACGAGAGATTTTATGTGGTCATTAAAAACCAATATATCGGTGAGCAATTACGGGCCGACCATAAAAATGGGATTGTACGCCGATTCCTCCAATGCCCTGGATATGACTATGACCAACTCGGCATATACCAATTTCAGCGATTGGTTAAATAATGGCCATCAGACGGTCACCGGACAGAAAATGATCTGCGATAAGGAGGAATTCAAAAATAAAGTATGGAAATTGAGCGACACGTCCGAGGGCGGATGGAGCGTGAGCTATTACGCGGCGCCCCTGGCGACTAACGCTATTGAGTTTGTAACAAACTGGATCTGGGGGGGTGCGCCGCTTTCCAACTGCACGCAGTCAGACACAAATTTTGACATGCGCGTCAAGGTAAATACAAACATCGTTTACACGCAGGGCACAAGCTATTCCTTCCGGAGACAGCCCATGGGGCAGGCCGGTATTTACGCCGGCTATGTGCTGACAAATTCGATGAACCGGTTCGGGTCGGTAAAAAGCTACAGTTATGACGGCTTTCAGAAGCTGTTGAGCATCAATTCCTATTCCCCCGGCGGAACGGAGATAGACGGCGTAAGCATTACCTACTCCCCGGCGGGCGAAAAAGGATTTATCAAAGTGATAACAACCGGGCTTGCGTCCTCCGCGAACGGCGTCATCACATTCAGCTATACGGGAAACCAGCCCGACCACCAGCTGCTTGATACCGCCGTAGTTATGATGGACGGAAAGGCGGACGCGCACAGGATGGCCTATCATTCCGAGCTCCTTTTCGGGCCGGGGTCGCCGGATGGGGTGAAGCTCAGCAATTCGATTTTCAGCAATTACAGCGCGCTGACGAACAGCTTTACCTACATAACAAATGAAATATCATTTATAACCAGTAATATAGGGGAATTGGTCCAGCAGAATTATGTCTATTTCTGGGAAATGTACACGAACATTACCGAAACGATAACCCATAACGGGATAAATACTACTACAAATATTTCATCGAGTTTGTTCTACGATGATAAATATTATAATAATTCAAAAGACTACTATGACCTTCTTGTCCAGTTTATGGAAAGCCAGCTGCCCGACCTCATCAGCAATATCAGCAGTCTGACGGACCAGATCTCGAACTACAACAGCGGCGATCTCTTCCCGCGCCTGGCCCTCCTGGATTCTCATATCGACAGCGCCGGCCCATGGCAGGAGTACCGCTACGGCAGTTTCGACACGAACATGTTCGGCGTCACGAACAGGGAGAGCGCCTTCAGGACGACCATCGTGCGGAAGCAGGGCGCGGAATGCCGGCTGGATTACTCCGGCGGCTATACGGAGTACCATAATTTCAGCGGCAATACTTTTAAATTTCATTATGATATAAACCAGACGAATTACGACGAAAGGCATGTGGACCGCATTGTTTACCCGGACAATTCAACCGTATCCTTCGGCTATGATAAGAAGGGGAATATCACGGCCGTGACGAACGAGATTAATAACGCCTATTCATACGGCTATGACGATTTCGGCAATGTGACGAATAAGAGCATGCCCGGGCGGAATTGGTATTATGAATATAACAGCGTGATCGGCAGATACCTGGGCCGCCCGACGAAGATAGTCCAGCCCGACCATACGGTTTACACTATGGCTTATGACGAAAACGGTGAAATGACGAACCAGACGCTCAAAGCAAACGATGCGGACCAGGGGAAAACCCTTGTCCAGGTCTTTTTCTCGCCGCTGTCCGCCAACGGGTTTGTCAAGACAAACAGGGACATGTACGGAAGCGAGACTGTTTACACATACGACGGCAGTCACAGCCCGGTCAGCGTTAAAAATCCCGACGGGGGCGTGACCGCCTATATTAACGACTCCTTCGGAAAGCCGCTGATCGAGAATAGAAGTAATCTGGTAACAAACATCTGCGTTTATGATTCGAGAGGGAACATCGTCGAGCAGGGCATAGCAGGGCTGAACCACAGCTTCACGGAATACGACGCCGCCGGAAGACGCCTGTCCTCGACGGACCCTATGAGCAATAAAACAATCTATGAATACGGCGCCGGGAACAGCCTCGCCGGGGTCATTTTCCCCTCGGGAGAGGAAGTCCGCTATTCTTACGACGGCGACGGGAACAAAACGAACGAGGCGTATTACGCGCAGTCCGGCTTTACCATCGCGAATAAAAGCATCGTCTACGCGTACGATCCGGAGTACAGGCTGACGAACAAGGCCCTTGTCCAGGACGGCGAGACGTTCAATTATTCCTTCCAGTACGACGCCGCCGGCAATATGACCCTCCAGACGGCTGAAAGCGTTCTGCCGGACGGGAATGTCCCTGCCGGCGTCAGCAACAGCTACGCCTACGACGCCATCAGCATCCTGACAAATCAGAGCGATTTAATATCAGGGAAAAACATCTCGTATTATTACGATCCGATGGGAAGGCTGACTTTTGAAAACCGGACTGTGACGAACGGGAGCGGGTACGGATTTTCATTGTCCAATACATACGACATCCTGGGCCGGAACACGGCAAGTTTTAGTTTCACGAACGGGGCCGCCGTCATAATGACGTCGAATGACTATCAGGACAATGACCGCGTAACCGTTAAAATCGACCGGTACGGCAATCAGTCCGTGAATTACATGGACTTCCGCAATAACGTGACGAACCTGCAGTACTCTGTATTCAATCCGCTGACGGAAGAAAATGAGCTTTATACGCATTCCTATATTTACGACACCCTGGGGAATAAAACAGAGGAAATATACCCCGACGGCACGCGCCAGAAATGGCAGTTTGTTTTCGGGAACCGGCTTTTAAAGGAAAGCGGCCGGTATTCGGACGAAAGCGCCGCGGCCTGGAAGACTTACTCCCGCGACGCCGCCGGACGCGTGACGGCCGTCAATGATTTTGAGAATAAAACATGGGGAAAATCATACAACAGCCTGGGCCGGCTCAGTTCCGAAACCGATCCGGACGGCAGGCAGATTTTTTATATCACGGACCTCTGGGGCAATCCCATGACGGTCCAGCAGGGAAGCCGGCGCAGGGATATTTCCTATAATATCCTCAACAAGCCCGTTACGGTAAACTACGGGGACGGCGCGGCCGACTCCGCCCTTTATGACGCGATGGGGAATGTTGTTCAGTCTATGCCCGGCGGAGCGTCCAACCTGCAGACAGTCTCGAGATATGACAACGAGGGGAAAAAGACATATGAAGCCGGCTTCGGCCTCGAAACATACTTCGCCTACGACGCGCAGGGAAATTTGATATATAAAAAGGCGGCCACGGCCCCCTCCAACCACCCCCAGCCCCTCCTTAATAAGGAGGGGAGTAGAACTTGGACTTATGCGTATGACGCCTGCGGCAGGATTACGGAAGAGCATTTACCGGACGGAACGTTCATCAGCCATGACTATGCCGTTTCGAACGGCCTCCTGATTGAGACCGTCTCCGGGCCGAAAAGGCATAATACATCCGCCGCGGACACGACGGTCAACACATACGACCAGATGGACCGCCTGATACGCAGCCAGGTCTGCGACGATGGACTGGAAGCGGCCTGCGATATCGGCTTCTTCGCCGGGAAGGGGCTTATCTCCGGCAAGGTGTTCGACAGGGCCGGCCTTCCCGTCAAAGAGGTGCGTCCGGGAAATAAGATAAAGAATTATAAATACTCGCCGGAAGGCCGGGTGACGAACGAGGAAAACGAGGCCGGCGAAGTGAAAAGTTCCGTTTATGATAAAAACGGTAATCTGACATATATGACGGATTTCGACGGGAACAGCTTCAGCAACACCTATTATAATTCCGGTAAATTAATGAAATCATTAGAGCCGGGCAATGCCGTCACTTCTTATTATTACGACGCGTACGGGAACATGAATAAGAAAGTACTGCCGGACGGCAGTACATGGCTTTTCGAGACCGACGCGAGGGGAAGGACCGTAAAGGAAACAAACCCCTTCGGAGGCACCGCGGCGTTCGAGTACGACGCGCTGGGCAGAAAAATGGCCGAAACGGGCCCCGGCGGAAGTTATACCGCCTATGATTATGACGGGAACGGAATACCGACGGGCATAGAGACGCAGGGCAACGACGGGGAAAACGCAGTCAAGATTTCAGCTGCTGTGGACGGGTTCGGGGAGACGAATAGGGTGGAATACCCAACCACCCCCAGCCCCTCCTCAGGCAAGGAGGGGAGTCAGGGTCTGATTGTAACATATCAATATGATAATATGGGGCGGGTGACGAATAAAACAACCACCCCCAACCCCCTCCTTAATAAGGAGGGGAGCAGGACCACACGCTATAAATATAGAGAAGATGGAAGGCTGAAAAGGACGGATAATCCGGACGGGACGGCCGAAATGTACGCCTACAGCGCGGCGTGGCTGCTGACGAACAGGACCGTCCTGGGGGATACTAATAAGGGCGATTTGCCGCCGAAAAGGGTGACGGCGTATTATTACGGCGGGTACGGGGACGGAGACGTACGGCCGTACGTCTCTACGGGAGGGTTCGGCGATGTTGAATGCGCTGTTGATTACCGCGGAATTGTCACGGCGTCGTATTACGATAAGGCCGGGCGGCTGACGAACCGCTCCGAAACGGCGGGGACGGAACCGAGGAATACCATAACGATTTACGGGCTTACTAATATAAATAATCTCTTTTATCGGACAATGGAAACATGGAAAGAGGAGACGCACAGCCGTGCGTCTCTACAGATGGAATGGTCAAAAACCGTGACTGATTTCAGGGGGAATGTCCTGAAGGTTTACCGGATGGAAAAGGGGCAGGAACTGCTGACGGCCGATAACACATACAACGCGGCGGGAAAATTGGTTTCTGAGGTCCGGCAGGAGGACCTGGGCAGTCCCGAGACAAGATACGAATACGGCGCGAACGGCGCGCTTTCGAAAAAAACGGAGCCCTCGGGACTGATCACCGAATACAGTTACGACAGCGCGGGAAGGATAACGGAAACGAGGGAGTATCCCGCGGACAATTATTCACAGGCGAGGAAAACGGATTATCAATATCACCAGAACGGAAGGCTGAAGCGCAAAGTATTGTATGATTTTTCCGGCCCGGCGCTGGAGGACACGTCCTATTCCTACGACTTCCGGGGGAACGTCATTAATAAAACGGACAACCTAAGGAATACCGCTTTTATAACTTTTTATAACGCCTACGGCGAGAAAACAGAGGAAAGCACACTCTGGAACGGAGAGTCATCGGACAGGCATTACAGCTATGACGCCGCCGGAAGACTTTATCAGACCACCGGCGAACTGGGCAGTGTGACGACTTATACATACGGGGATTTCGGGCAGACGGCGACGAAGGGGATATCGTACAGAGGAGACGTACAGCCGTACGTCTCTACGAGTTATTTTTATGATTCACGGGGAAATGTAATTACAGAAACCGTATATGGGATGACCCCCTCCGGCTCCCCCTCAGGCAAGGGGGAGAGCCGGCTATTGTCTTATACCACGAGCTATCAGTACGACGGGTGGGGGAACCGCACAAACACCGTATATCCCGACGGGAGTTTTGAAACATCCGAATATGACGGGTCCGGGCAGAAGATAAACGAGACCGACAGGTACGGATACCGGACGGCGTATGAATACGATGAGAACGGCAGGGAGACAAAACGGACATCCGGCACGCCCAACGGGAACCTGATAACTGAGACAGTTTACGATAATTCCGGGCGGAAGATTTCAGAGACAAGCCATGGGGAAACGGGACCCTCAAGGACCGCGCAGTATCAATATGACAGTTCGGGAAGGCTGATCAATCAGCAGATTGGGGACGTGTCATCCTCGACAGGGTACGACGCCTTCGGGAATAAAACATGGACAACCACCCCCGGCCCCTCCTTAAATAAGGAGGGGAGCAGTACCTGGTATTACCAGTACGACGCGGCGGGAAGGACGACCGTCAGCATCGACGGAGAGGGGAACAGGACGGAGACGAGCTACGGATTTGACGGCGATTGGAGGCTGACGGTAACTACCACCCCCAACCCCTCCTCAGGCAAGGAGGGGAGCCGGAAAATTATTTATGACGGGTTCGGGAATAAGATTGAGGATGTTGACGCGAACGGGAACAGCGAATATTACCAATATAACGCGGCCGGCAAGCCGACGGTATATACCGACAGGAACAGCAATCAGACTGTATATATTTATGACTCTCTGGGAAGACAGACCGCGACTGTCGACGCGAACGGGAGCGTATTGTCGAACGTGTACGACAGCTTTAATAATATAATTGAGGTCGTTGACAAGGAAGGGCGCCATCTTTACAGGGAATTCGACTGGGCGGGAAGGATGATATGGACGAAAGACGCCTTAGGTAATGAGGCGAGATACGAATACACAACCACCCCCAAACCCCTCCTTGGCAAGGAGGGGAATCCGCTTGGGTATGAGGTTGAGGTCTTCACAGACGCGGAGGGGAACAAAGCAACCACATATAAATACGGCAAGATGACGCTGGCTGTTCAGGACGCGCTAGGCAATATCACGAGCTATCAATACAACGCCTTCGGCGAATTAACGGCGACGGTCGACCCGAAGGGGAATACGACAAGTCTTACATATGACTTGCGGGGCAACAAAACAGGTGAAACAACGGCTTTAGGCTTCAGCACGACATATCAATATGACAATAACGGCAACGTGATAAATGAGATCAACGGCGAGGGCTGGATAAAAACGACATACAACAGGAACAACCAGCCAGTGAGAAAAGATTATAGCGATGGAAACACAAAAAACTTCCTCTACGATTCTTTGGGAAGGTTGACAAGAGCGCGGGACAATTTCAGCGACTATTCATATCTTTATGATAATAATGGAAGCTTGACTAACAGGTATGATAATATCAATAAAGAGACGCTGGCGTATGAGTATGACGGGAACGGGAACCGCGTTAAAATGACTGCTCAAGATAAGATTGTAAATTATGATTATGACGCTTTAAATCAAATTAAGAAAGAAACGGTATTAACCACGAAGATCACGAAGGACACGAAGGAAGAAATTAATGTGGCCTCCGGCTTCATAACGAACCTTTCAATTGATTACAGTTATTCTCCTATGGGGAGGGTCACGAATAAGACATATTCTTCGGGGCTGGTCGTCAATTATGAATATGACCCTATTTACAGGCTGATGAAAATAAACAACACGACCAATGGATTGTTTTTATCATCGTTCGGGTATACATACGACAAAGTGGGGAACAGGACAAAGGAAACGGCCCGCGAATCCACGCGAATAGGCACGAATGGGGATGGTTCGGCCTCCGGCGGGGAACGGGTGTCGGCGTTTCTTTATGATAAGGCGTACAGGCTTGTCAAGGCCGATTATAGTGAAGGTAAGTTCGAGGAATTCGAATACGACAATTCAGGTAACCGGCTAAGGAAGACTTCAAATTTAGACGGCTCTAATACCGTTACGACCGGCTATGTCATCGACAACGACAACAGACTCCTCTGCGAACAGAAGCCTTCCGGCAATATCAGCTTTATTTATGACCGCGCTGGACGGATTATCAAGAAAGTAGAAGGGGATAAAGTAGAACGCTATCAGTACAACCAGCGCGACTTGATGACGAAGTACACCGTCGAGCAGAACGGCAGTATCACTTCCGTAAGTGAATACACCTACGACATCAACAACCTCCGCACCGTTAAGAAAGAAACCCCTGAGACGCCGGGAAGTGTCGGAGATAACACAACACGCTTTACCTATGACGGAGACAATATATTATATGAAGGCCCGTCTTTTTATTTGAATAACATCTTTATCAATAGTTACGAAGCGGAAATACAGCCGCTGAGGACGGCGGTCTATGTAAAGGACGCGCTGGGAAGCGTGAGGGGCGAAATCTACGACAACCCGCTCCCGCCTGTAGAGTCTGGCGGCTCTGGAATCGCGCTGAAAGAATTTAATTATACCGCCTTCGGGGAAATGCTGGCTATAGGCGATCAGATTGCAATAGACAACGATGCTAAAAAAGGCATTTCTTATACTGGACATTATTTTGATAAAGACACAAAATTATACTATGCCCGCGCCCGCTACTACGATCCGGGCATAGGGCGGTTTATTACAAGTGATCCGATTCAAGACCCATCGAAGAGATATGCTCCCGCCGGGCTGAACAGGTATGTTTACGGAGATAACTCGCCTCTGCGTTATATCGACCCTGAAGGCCAATTCGGGTTGGACGATCTCATAGCAGGAATCGTGGGCGGAATTATCGGAGCGATCAGTAATGTTATTGCTGATATAGCCAGCGGGGACTATAAGGACATTCTTCTTGATTCCATACTCGGCAGTACGGCTGGATTTATAAACGGCGTGGTGGAGCATTATGGAATACCGATGTATATATCGTTCAACACAAGGGGATTCGGCGCCGGAGTGGGCTACAACTTAGGCGGGGTTGTCAGCGTCGGCGCGGGAATTCATTCAGACTGGAGCGGACAGAATTACGGTTTCAGCGTAAACGCCGGACTTGGCGGTGTTGATAAGTACAAAGGCCTTAGTCTGGGATTCTCGGCGGGCATTGACTACGGCCCTGAAGGCCAGAAGAGCTACTTCGGGTTTAACGCCGGCGCAGGATCGATTAATTTCGGCGCTAACTGGAATTATGTTAACGGGCAATACGCCGGTTTCGGGGTTAACGGCGGTTTTGGCGGGGACATCGGTAAAGGTTATTCACTCGGACTTAACCTTGGAGCGAACTTTGACGCGAAGGGCAATTACTCAGGCGGCAGCGCAGGAATAAATATCGGGTATAATGAGAGGATTAAAGATTCAAAGGATTCAATGCAGTATAACGGAAGTCTGGGCATAAATTTCAGCGCGGACGGAAAAGTAACTCCTTACGCTAATTTTACCGCGACGAGGTGTATTAATATTCAGAAGAATGCTGAAACGGGGAAGAAAGCCGGGAATAAGACGGCTAACGAAATTGAAATGGAGCGGCAGGGCTTGCAGCGGGATATGGCCGAGAGAATGAAAACAACTGTAATGAGTATGGAAGCCGGGATGGAAAGACCGGAAACGCCGGGAATGATGGTAATCGGCCAGAGTGTGAACGATGCCAATGACAACCAGACTGCGGGCGATGCGATGACTGCCGGGAACGAGAAAGTGGCGGCGGCGAAAGCGGCGTATAATCAGGAAAAACAGCAGGCTATTCAGAACGGGACGCTGGGGCAATTCTATAAACGGGAAATGCTTGAAAATCTTACTTTTAACCAGGATACAGGATATTGGGTAACAACAATAGACGGGCAGACAATAAATATCGGCAGAACAAATATTGATTTAGATTTCAGCACAACCGCAACCTATACTTTAGATCAAAGTAAGGAACATATCTACACGGTTGTTTCAAATATGACTGATGATGCAATTATTGGGTTTGCCAACTTCACAAACCATAATGAAGGCTTCGTTGTTACCAGCATGTGGCGAAATACTAATGATCCTCATGGTCATGGGACTGCTTTTGATATGGTATTCGGAAATAACACACCTGTTTATGCGGCTGAAGGTGGTATAGTAACTACTGCTGGGAATTATGGAGGAGCCGGAATTATGATTACAATTAGCGGGACAGATAATTTAAAATACACTTATATGCACAACAATCAGCTATACTATAGTGTAAATGCAAATGTTGATGCTGGGAATAAAATTTCTTTATCGGGTGGTACGCCAAATTATGCGCCACATTTACATTTCCAAATTGGTAGATAATGGGAGGATACCTTTAATGAAACACTTTCTAATTTTTTGCCTGATTTTTATTTTTGCCGAATTGTACAGCCAAGTCAAGTTAAATGTGGTAGCAAAGACAGGTTTGTTTTTGAGAGATAAAGCAGATAAAAATGGAAAGATATTAACTCAAGTTCCCTATGGTTCTTCTGTGGATGTAATCAAAAAAGACAGAAAATTTACATTTGATAATATTAATGGTAATTGGGTATTTGTTGAGTACAACAAATTAAAAGGTTATATTTTTAGTGGTTATTTGTCTGACTTGCCTGCACCAATCATAAATAGTAGCATTAAGGACTATTTTATAAAGCAGATAAAAGTTGAAAAAGTTATTAGCTCCAACTTTATTATTTACAATGAAACCAATCATTATACGAATGCCAGTTATGTAACCGTGCTTTTTGGATATGATATTGTCCAAGATTATGTGGATGCGGGAATTAAAGAAGGAGAATACGAAGCGGGATTGTATTATAGCACATATTTGTTCAAAAAAAGAAAAATAGAGGAAGTTTTTGTTGTCTTAAAAGCTCTGGGGTTTTGTAAATACATTGACTATTTTCCAATAAGTACAATTAATTTTCCTCAAAAAGATAAAGAAAGGTATTTAATTGATAAAATTCAAGTGAAGCGTAAAAGTAATAGGATTGAAGAAATCAAGGTAATTGATTATCCCATGTCAGGTCATAGAGTTATCCAAACTTTAAAGGTTACAAACAATAATGATGTGGTGTATATTTGGGACGAGTATGGAGATTAGGAAAAACAAAAGATTGAAAGCCCGTAGTGGCTACTTTCAATTTTTCAAGTAAGAAATTATAAATGAAAGGGGAAATAAAGTAAAAAAGAGCGGCAGAAAGGAGAGCAAGCGGAGGGGGTTAAGCCGGTTTCCGGACGGGAATCGGTAAAACCGGATGCTTCAGGTCGCAGGCTGGACGGAGCCGGTTGATAAGACAGACTGAAGTAAAACGGATGAAGAAGCACGAAGCGATCCGGCGGTTTATGAAGGATTATTTTGACATCCGGGTGAAGGATTGAGATTATTAAAGACAGATAGAAGCCCCGCCGGTAGTTCCGGCGGGGCTTTTTTGTCATCTCCCCGGCTGGATCGCGCTGATCCGGCTGACCGGGTTGGCCGGATCGGGAGAAACCGGCGGCTTCTATAGTCCGGATGATTTGACAAAACCATTGCATCGGGATATTATTTATTGCTTTCAGATCAAGGGGCTTATGTTCTTATCATTGAGGTGAGAGTGGGGAAATGGGCGATGGCTAAACCGTCGCTTTTTTTATTTATAGAGGAAAAATAATTATGAAAAAAAGAAACATGAAATACCTTAGACCCAGTATCAATATCATTACCTCAATGCTGACTCTATTATCCATGGTTTACTTACTTTTTGTAGGATTTGGAATTAAAATAATTGAAAACGACACAGAAGGGATAATTGCTATCGTTGCAGGTTTTATAGTTTCTATCAGTTTCATTTACTGGCTATTTTTTGTTTTAATTCTTAATTTAATTCAATTTACAATCAACATTTTTAATTCTAAAAGTATATCAGAAGAAACTGCTAATATTCATGACGCCGCTCTTAATGGAGATTTAGAAACTGTTAATAGATTAATAAAAAATGGAACTGCTGTAAATGCCACAAACGATAAAGGGTTTACTCCTCTTACTATGGCAGCCTTTAATGGACATATTAATATAGTAAAAGCCTTGTTAAATGCAAAAGCCGACATTAATGCAAAAAATAAGAAAGGGGTAACTTCACTAATGGGTGCAACTTATAAAGGCCATTCTTATATTGCGTGGACTTTACTATCAGCCGGAGCTGATGTGAACAAAAAGTCTGAAGTGGGAACAACTGCTTTAATAGGATCGGCAGATAAAGGAAATTATGAAATAATGAGGATTCTTCTAAATGCCGGAGCAGACCCAAATGAGAGCGATAATAACGGTCTTACAGCTTTGATGATTGCAGGTTCATACGGATATACCGATATTGTAAAAATATTAATCGAAAAAGGAGCTAATGTAAATGCCTATGATGCTGGTGGAGCAACTCCTTTGATGGGGCCATCAGCAAATGGACATGCTGAAATAGTTAAACTTCTCTTGGAAGCAGGAGCTAAAAATGACTACAAAACTATCGACGGATTAACTGCGCTACAACTTGCAAAAAGTAACAAACACTTTGATATAGTTGATCTCCTGAAAAATTCTAGGAGTTAATTCTTTGGAGTTTAAATATTCAATGTTAAATAACTTTACATGGCAATAACAATCTTTTTAAAACCATTTGTTTCTATGGGGAATATTAGCGAAATTTTATTTAATAAACACAGCAAAGGGAAAATAGTAATTTCTTCTTCCTTTGATTAATTCTGGTGTTTGTCTTCCAGATGTTTCTGATATAACTTTTCTATTAGCTAAATCAAAAGCATCAACTATATCAATAACTCTATAACCATCTTGTGAAAGATCATAATTATCAATATTCATTTCTGAGATTAAGCTACTTGAGAAATATCCGCCTTTTGAATCTTCCCCTGCACTTTCGTCAATGCGGCATGAATTGATTTGAATTAATCCAGTTTCACAATGTTCAAGATATTTTTCAAAATAATAGCGGGAATAAGTTGAATCCTGAGACCTACGTTCGCTAAATGACAATTTATATGAATCTTGGATGATTTCCTTAAGTTTTGTTCTACAGCAATCCAATATTAACAATTGTTTTTTTGCTCCTTTAGTTAATTCTTTATAATCAATATTTTCATTTTGATTTAATTCTAGCATTGTTGTATTTCTTGATTCCGAAAACCAACCATGTCCACAAAAAACTATAAACGCATAATCTGCTGTAGATTGTATATTAGCTATTGTGCTGATGACTTGATTTTGAGATGGTTTTACTTTTGCAATAATTTCACTAGAATTCCAAGCGCCACCTATTGGGGATTTTAAAAAAGATTCATAATTTTTAATATCAGCAAAAACACCCGGACAATAATTTTTTGCATTTTCTTCACCAGGATTGCCAATTAGTAAAGCATATTTTTTAATACTCATTATCAACCTCCAACTAATTTTATATTATAAAGGAGTTTATATATTTTTGAAATTTTAAATCATAACCAACTATATTTTCAATTATTCCGCTTGGATTCTTCCACCAATTTTTATGTCTTATTGCCATTTCTTGAACACTTAAAAACGATTCTATTTTACTTTTACTTCCTTTAAAATATTTCCATAGATTTTCCAACAAATTAAATACAATGCAACAATAATTATCATAACGCATATATCTTTCTTCTTTTGGATTATTATTATCAATCCATTTGCTACAAAAATCATTATCTTCTAAATATGGATATTCAATTGCGATCTGATTTATTTGCAAAATTTGGTTTTCAAGCCACAATTCATATTGCTTGGCAATTGATTTTCTTACTGTGTAATAAGAAACAATCCAAGCTATAATTGAAGAAACAACAGCAGATATTAAAGTAGATATCGGATTCCAGTCAATCATAATTTCCTTCCTATCTTTTAAATTAGTTTTTGCCGCAAATCATGATAATTATTTGATTTTAAGTAAAATCCCATTTATAAAAACAAATGAGCTGATCATAAAGATGATATTAACAATTATATACAAGAATTGAGATTTATAAATTTTACCTATTTTCTCTAATAAGGATATAATCTTTTGATTATTTTTAGAAAAATCGCTGAAATCTAATATTAGCAAAATTGCATCATATAGAGTTCTCATCAAATTATAAAAAATAAGCAATATTAATAAAACAACACCAATAAATTGCCAAAGTAAATAAACTAAGGCCGGACTATTCCATAAGGTAAAAATCACTCTCCAATTATGAGTAATCTCTTTTTTCATAGCCAATAAATTTGAGTTATGCTTTAAAGGATTATCAAAGAAATACAAACTTATCAGTGCAAATAACCAAATTATCAACATTAATTTCTGCCTTAATTTTATATCAGAAATATTTTTATCTTTGTTTTTAAGAAAAATCAAATTTGTTGTTATTGAATAAAGAATTCCAAAAACAGCTAAAACTATAATAATTGAAAATATAATTGATTTGTTTATAAGTAAAAAGATGGAACCCGCTATGAGAAATAATAAAAATAATGTCATGTAAACAAATATATTATCTTTTGTATAATTATAGGAAATTGTAATTTTTACTTTATATTCATATATTCTTTGATATATTAATCGAGTTGATAAAACTATATTTTCTTGTTTTTTGTTTTTATCCAAAAGCTTGAAAACAATTATATCAATTGGAATGAATAAAACAGCACTGATCAATCCGGCTAAAATAGGGTCAATATTTTTACTTAACCAATCAACTATCATAATAAAACTCCTTTTGAATATTCGGTTTATTTAAAAATTCATTTTGAAGACTTGTAACTCCTCTATAAATAAAAAAAGCGACGGTTTAGCCATCGCCCATTTCCCCACTCTCACCTCAATGATAAGAACATAAGCCCCTTGATCTGAAAGCAATAAATAATATCCCGATGCAATGGTTTTGTCAAATCATCCGGACTATAGAAGCCGCCGGTTTCTCCCGATCCGGCCAACCGGATCAGCGCGATCCAGCCGGGGAGATGACAAAAAATCCCCGCCGGAATGCCAGCGGGGCTTCTATCTGTCTTTAATAATCTCAATCCTTCACCTGGATATCGAAATAATCCTTCATAAACCGCCGGATCGCTTCGTGCTTCTTCATCCGTTTTACTTCAGTCTGTCTTATCAACCGGCTCCGTCCAGCCTGCGACCTGAAGCATCCGGTTTTACCGATTCCCGTCCGGAAACCGGCTTAACCCCCTCCGCTTGCTCTCCTTTCTGCCGCTCTTTTTTACTTTATTTCCCCTTTCATTTATAATTTCTTACTTGAAAAATTGAAAGTAGCCACTACGGGCTTTCAATCTTTTGTTTTTCCTAATCTCCATACTCGTCCCAAATATACACCACATCATTATTGTTTGTAACCTTTAAAGTTTGGATAACTCTATGACCTGACATGGGATAATCAATTACCTTGATTTCTTCAATCCTATTACTTTTACGCTTCACTTGAATTTTATCAATTAAATACCTTTCTTTATCTTTTTGAGGAAAATTAATTGTACTTATTGGAAAATAGTCAATGTATTTACAAAACCCCAGAGCTTTTAAGACAACAAAAACTTCCTCTATTTTTCTTTTTTTGAACAAATATGTGCTATAATACAATCCCGCTTCGTATTCTCCTTCTTTAATTCCCGCATCCACATAATCTTGGACAATATCATATCCAAAAAGCACGGTTACATAACTGGCATTCGTATAATGATTGGTTTCATTGTAAATAATAAAGTTGGAGCTAATAACTTTTTCAACTTTTATCTGCTTTATAAAATAGTCCTTAATGCTACTATTTATGATTGGTGCAGGCAAGTCAGACAAATAACCACTAAAAATATAACCTTTTAATTTGTTGTACTCAACAAATACCCAATTACCATTAATATTATCAAATGTAAATTTTCTGTCTTTTTTGATTACATCCACAGAAGAACCATAGGGAACTTGAGTTAATATCTTTCCATTTTTATCTGCTTTATCTCTCAAAAACAAACCTGTCTTTGCTACCACATTTAACTTGACTTGGCTGTACAATTCGGCAAAAATAAAAATCAGGCAAAAAATTAGAAAGTGTTTCATTAAAGGTATCCTCCCATTATCTACCAATTTGGAAATGTAAATGTGGCGCATAATTTGGCGTACCACCCGATAAAGAAATTTTATTCCCAGCATCAACATTTGCATTTACACTATAGTATAGCTGATTGTTGTGCATATAAGTGTATTTTAAATTATCTGTCCCGCTAATTGTAATCATAATTCCGGCTCCTCCATAATTCCCAGCAGTAGTTACTATACCACCTTCAGCCGCATAAACAGGTGTGTTATTTCCGAATACCATATCAAAAGCAGTCCCATGACCATGAGGATCATTAGTATTTCGCCACATGCTGGTAACAACGAAGCCTTCATTATGGTTTGTGAAGTTGGCAAACCCAATAATTGCATCATCAGTCATATTTGAAACAACCGTGTAGATATGTTCCTTACTTTGATCTAAAGTATAGGTTGCGGTTGTGCTGAAATCTAAATCAATATTTGTTCTGCCGATATTTATTGTCTGCCCGTCTATTGTTGTTACCCAATATCCTGTATCCTGGTTAAAAGTAAGATTTTCAAGCATTTCCCGTTTATAGAATTGCCCCAGCGTCCCGTTCTGAATAGCCTGCTGTTTTTCCTGATTATACGCCGCTTTCGCCGCCGCCACTTTCTCGTTCCCGGCAGTCATCGCATCGCCCGCAGTCTGGTTGTCATTGGCATCGTTCACACTCTGGCCGATTACCATCATTCCCGGCGTTTCCGGTCTTTCCATCCCGGCTTCCATACTCATTACAGTTGTTTTCATTCTCTCGGCCATATCCCGCTGCAAGCCCTGCCGCTCCATTTCAATTTCGTTAGCCGTCTTATTCCCGGCTTTCTTCCCCGTTTCAGCATTCTTCTGAATATTAATACACCTCGTCGCGGAATAATTCGCGTAAGGCGTTACCCTCCCATCCGGGCTGACGTTAATCCCTATGCTTTCATTATGAAGCATCGAATCATTAGAGCCTTCAATCCCCTGCCTGTACCCGATGTTTACGCCGAAGTTCGCTCCGGCATAATTGCCTTTAGCGTCGAAGTTCATTCCGAGGCTAAGGCCCGCATTGTAGCCTTTGCCGACATCACTGCCGATGCTTCCGTTAAATCCGTACCCCGCATACTGGCCGTTCTGGAAATTCAGTCCCGCGCCAACGCTTACCGCTCCGAATCCGGCGCTGAAGCCTATGTTGCTGCTGTTTGTACCGTTAGAATAGTAATCAACACCCGCCGAAAATCCCATGTGGAACCCGCTGTAAGGGTCGGCGCTTCCAAGCCCGGCGTTCACGTTGAAACCGAAATTAGAATTGTCCCATTTCCCATGAACTCCCGCGCCAACTGTAACGGCATTGCCAATAGAATAGCCGACTCCGGCGCTGTATCCTCTTGTCGAGAGACTTATATACAGTGGTATTCCATGCCCCGTCATTTCCATTGATGCCGCGCCTGAAAAAGCCCCAAGATTCAGATTCATGAAGTAGTCCCGCCGAAATTCATTGTCCCGTTTAACAGATCGCCTATATTTGTTATCGCCGCATTTATAGTCCCGATTACTCCGCCGACTATCGCAAGGAAAAGTTCATATATAAATTTTCCTTCGGGGTCGGTGTAACGGAAAGGATTGTTGTTGCCATAGACATATCTGTTTAATCCGGGGGGTGAATACCGCAAATCGGGGTTACTGACAGGATCGCTTGAGATAAACCGGCCCGCGCTCGCGTCATAATAGCGCGCGCGGTTATAATAAAGCTTTGAATCCTTATCGAAATAAGAACAGGTATAGGAAATTCCCTGTTTAGCATTGCCGTCAATAGTTATCGCCGAGGTTTTCCCCAAAGGCGGTGTAATCGAAAGTCTATGAAAGAGAATGAAACCGTAGTGGTATATGATAGTAATGGGGTTGTCATATATCTCGCCCCTCACGCTCCCGAGGGCGTCCTTGACATAAACGGCCGTCCTCAACGTCTGTATTTCTGCTTCGTAACCGTTTATCATAATATTATTGAGATAAAAAGACGGGCCTTCATATAATATATTATCGCCGTCGTAAGTGAAGCGGGTTGTATTGTCCCCCATACTTCCGGCGGTCTCCGGCGTTTCTTTTTTCAATATTCTTAAATTATTAATATCGTAAGTGTATTCTGAAAAAGCGACTATTTCCCCGTTCCGCTCAATGGTGTATTTCGTCATCAAATCGCGCTGGTTATACTGATAGCGTTCTACTTTATCCCCTTCGGTCTTCTTGACCAGCCTTCCGGCTCTGTCATAGATATAAGAAATGTTACCCGAAGGCTTTTGCTCACACAATAAGCGATTGTCGTTATCATAGACGTAGTTTATGGTAACAGTATTGCTCCCATCTAAATTCGACGTCTTTTTCAGCCGGTTACCTGAATTGTCATAAGCGAATTCCTCAAACTTTCCTCGGTCATAATCGGCCTTGACAAGCCTGTACGCCTTATCATAAAGAAACGCCGACACCCGTTCCCCACCGGAGGCCGAACCATCCCCATTCGTGCCTATTCGCGTGGATTCGCGGGCCGTTTCCTTCGTCCTGTTCCCCACTTTGTCATATTGATATTCTTTTTCTCTCCCCCATGCGCGTTAAGAAAACAATTCAGGGCTGCCGGAAAAATTATTAATTATTGGCCGGTGGTACTCCCGCTTTTTAAGACCCGCGCACTCAAGCCCGCGTCCCTGGGAAAAGCCGGCAAACCATAGCCTGAGAGCTATAACCGCAAAAAACGGGAGGAATGAGATTAAGCCTCATTCCCCCCGCCGGAAATAGTTTATCAAACTGATTTGAAAAAGGCAAGAAAAGATTTAATTGTTTTCGGGACGCGCCTCATCACCGTCATTGACGAGCATACCGGTACAGCGGGGATGCGTTTTTTCATAAACCTTCCGCAGATCAACGGGCATGACGCGGGAATAAATCTGAGTGGTGCTGAGGAAGGCATGTCCTAAAAGTTCCTGAACATAGCGGATGCTTGCCCCGTTGGCGATTAAATGGGTGGCGCAGGTATGGCGCAGGGTATGAGTGGAAACCCTCTTTTTAATCCCCGATTTCAGGACGTAGTTATGCAATGCGGCGCGGAAAGTTCCGGGGACAAGGCTGTCTCGTCCGACGGTGAAAAACACATTTTCGTTAGCCGCATTATTGCAATAGAGAGGCCGGACTTTATCAAGATACAGCTTGAGGAACCTTTTGGCCTGTTTTGTGATGGGTACAACCCGGTCTTTAGAACCTTTGCCCTTGATGAAAAGGTAGGGGCCTTCAAGGTCGAGGTCGTTGAGTTTAAGGGAACAAAGTTCCGCGCTTCGGATTCCGCTTCCGTAGAATATTTCAAGGATGGCCCTGTTGCGAAGCCCGACCGGATGTTTTATATTCGGCTGTCGGAGCAGGAGCTTCATTTCCTCGACGGAAAGGATGTCTTTAGGAAACGGGCGTTCAACGCGTTCCAGCGGAATATTGCGGGCGGGGTTTATGAAGATCATATCATTATTTTCAAGGAAGGAAAGCCAGAGGCGGAGGAAACTTGTCTCAGTCCTGCGGTAGCTGTCGCTGAAGGGCTTTCCGTTTTTCTTGCGGTGGTTTTTGAGGGAAAGGATGAATTTCTCAATATGTTCTGTTTTAATGTCCGTAACGTCCCGGACGGAAGGGGTGCACCCCAAAGATTCGAGGAACGGGAAAAGGTGATTGAAGAAAGTGTCAAACCTCAAGATTGTGGCCCCGCTCAAGTTCCTTTTTCTGAGGTGTTCGATGAACTTTTCCCTTGCGATGTAAATGGATTTATTCATGATTTTCCTCCTGCGTGTTCTCTTGAGATATTATCTCTCTTGGATGGAATGCCCGGAGCATGCGTTTAAGGTCTCCTTTTACCACTCTTGTGTAGGTTTCCGTCGTGTCGAGGCTTGTGTGCCCCAGCATTTCCTGAATATAGCGGATGTCCGCGCCGTTTTTAAGCATGTGGGTTGCGCATGCATAGCGGAAGGAATGAGGGATGAGGTGTTTTTTGATCCCGGCCTTAAGGGCGTATTTTTTTATCAGGCTTCCGATGAGGTTAACTGTCATCCGCTTTTTGAAAACGGAGAGAAAGAGGGCTTTGAGGTGCACCTCTTCATCCGGGTTATGAGGCGTGCCTTCCGGGCGTTCTTTCAGGTAATCCCGGATGCGGGAAAGGGCGATGTCATTGATCGGGACAGCGCGGTCTTTTTTATTCTTGCCTTTGTAAACGGTGATAAGTTTTTCGGTAAAATCGACGTTCCCGATATCGAGGTTAACCAGTTCTTTGACCCGGATTGCCGAGCCGTAGAGCGTTTCAATGATGGCGATGTCGCGGGAGCCGTAAGGCACGCCCCTGTGGCTTTTCATTTCGATAGAGCTTATAAGGCGGTCGATTTCGGCGAGGGTGGGGATATCGCGGGATATCCGCTTCGGGACTTTTGGGATTTCCACGGATTTTGAAGGGTCTGTAAGGATGATATTTTCGGAGCAGAGGAACTTGAAGAAGTTGCGGACATTCACAAGGATATTCGCGCGGGTGGTAACGTTGTAAGGCTTTTGTATTTTGCTCTTTCCCCGGCTTCCTTTGTAAACGAGGAGATAAAGGGCATAGCCGGAAACAACTTTTTTATCTACCCGCGCGATGTCCGTTATATTATTATTTTCAAGGTATTCCAGAAAGCGCCGGATGAGCGAGCGGGTAATATCAAGGGTGCGTTCGGAAACTTCCTTTGACGAGGAGATACGGCGGATATATCTTTCGAGAAGTTCCGTAAAGGGAATTGCGTTCGGGGAAACGGAATCTCTTGAAGCTCCCGGAATAAAGTTCTTCCATTCGAGGAACCGGACGAACTCGCGGGTCTTAAAGTACCCGGTTTTATTGGGTTTATGGGAACTCCACTCCCCGGTCCCGTGTTTAATCATGGCGAGATATTTATCCGACTGTTCCCTTGTGAAGCCGGAAAGCGGCATATTGTTCTTCTCAAGATATTCCAGAAGCTTCCGTGCGTAAAGGGCCTTATGCTTCAAGACATTTTCCTTTAACGGCTTAAAAGCCTTCGCGTGTGTAATGTACTCTTTCAGTACGGCGTCTTTATCAATCATACGGTAATACCTCCTTTCAAAATATTTTGGCTCTGCCTCTCCCCCCGCTCCTACCGCTCACACTCGATTCAAGCCTTATTTTACAAAGGTTTGAAGCTCAAAAGTGTGAGCGCTCGCAGTTTCACACACTCACACGGTCGGCAGAGCGAAGCCGGAGTGACATTTCTTCCGGCGTGGGGATTCTATCAAGCATTAAACGCTCCATTTCTTCTTCCAGAATGATCCTGTAAGCGTGGGTCTGGCCTCTGAAAGAACCCGATATGATTTCCAGAAACTCATAGTCGGCGAGAATCCCGGTATATTTCCTCACTTGAAAATGGCTCCAGCCGGAGTATTCCCATACCATCTTCCTGGTAAAGAGAATGTCCTTGACAGGCTTGTTATTCTCCCCGGATATCTCCGATACCATCTCCCTGATTATTCCATAAAGGTCTCTGGCGTTTTTCGGAATATCGGAAAGGGTGTTCGAGAGGATCCCGCTTTTGACGAGAAGGTCATAGGTTATTTTATAGTCGTCGAGGCTGGCTTCGATGTACTCAAAGGTTTCTTTTGCCGCCGCGTCCTCAATCGTTTTCCTTTCCCGCCGGTATTGATTGAAAAAAGTAACGGCGTTAAGCACCTGAATGAATTTCATCTGATCGCGCCGGGCTTCCAGCCTTCTTTCAGGGAATCCCATCAGTTCGGCGTAAGGATTGATGACTAAAACCGGCTTTAAAAGCTTCTGCGCGGCCTTATGCTTTTCAATGATAGCGGGGATTTTCCGCTTTATGAGGAAGCCGGCCGGGGTTTGAAGGAATCTCTGATACTCAAGGATTCTTGCCGTCTGTTCCTGCGTTTCATCGACAAAGAGGACAAGGCACCGGTTAAGGTTTTCAGGATTGAGGTTTTCAATCCTGCTGGCCGTCTCGATGTAGGCGATCGGCCCCTTTGTTTTTATTTTGACGCTTTTCATCTGTCCCGTTTTCTCATCTTTCATCGTAACAAAGCGGGTGATCTCCTTACTTGAGATAAGTTCCCTTAACGGGTACTCTATATTTTCATTGCCCTTGCTTTCTCCGAGGCAGACGAACTTATGGCTTAAATCGGAAGCGTAGTAGAGTGCTGTGTCCGACGCGCTGGATATGGCGACGACTTCCTCATCAGGCAGGAGCTTCCTGACTGTCTCCACAAGCTTGGTTTTACCGGCGGAAGAACGGGAAATGATAATGCTGGCCAGAGGTTCTTCCATCTTCCGGGAAGCGGCGATGAGATAGACAAGGATTTTATTCATTTCCTCCCCGATGTAGCCCAATGTCGATAAATCGTTTCTCACTTCCTCAAGGAGGGAAGGACTTTTGAGAAGTTCCAGCCCTATGGCTTTTTCCTCGTCCGAGAGGGAAACTTCCACCGCCCCGGCCTTTGAAAGTATCTGGTTATCCCGGAGCCTTTCCAGCCTGTCGAGGATCGTTTCAAGGTGTGAAAGGATTGTTTCAAAGGAAACCTCGAAGCGCGCCCCGATAGTGTTCGCGAAGGCGGCGCGCATCCGGGCGGAGTAAAGGTTCACGCTGTCATAGAAGAAGTTTTCCTCTTTAAGGTGATGGACGCGGACTCCGGCCTTGAGGCTATTTTCAAAATCTTCCTTTATTCCCCTGAGCCGATAAGTAAAGCCGTCGATAGTGAATTCATAATCTCCATTCGGAAGCTGTTTCATTTCGTTTGATTGTACTTCTTGAGGCGGACTCTCTTCTATTATATTAGAAGCTGGCGCGATGTTTTGAGGCGGAGCTGTGAACCGCGTTTCTTGAGGTATTACCGGAGGTATCACTTCTTCAACAAGCCGTTTCATTTCTTCGGGGGTGGCCTTACCTGCCGGAATAGATAAAATTTTCTGAGCTATATCATCAATGCCCTGCGCTTCCTCGATTAATCTTTTGAGTGAGAGTCCGCCTTCCTCGATGGATGAAATCTTCATCAAGAGTTCATTAATGTCTTTGACTTTGAGGCCGCGCGTCTCCTCTGGAATAGTCAGGGTAAAGACATGGGAAAAGCCTTCTTTCTTAATCCGTTCGGAAAGCTTTTTTGAAGCGAACTTTCCCGCCCCGTCATTATCATAGGCTATGATTATTTTGCGGGTATTGTTTTCCTCCATAAGTTTGAGGTGGTTTTCGGTAAAGCCCTGAATTCCGAAAGAAGCCGTTACGTTCAGGAAGCCGAGCCGGACACAGGACAGCGCGTCAATGACGCTTTCGGTTATTATGATTTCCTCATACACCTTGAAAGCTTTTGAGTTGAACACCCCTTCGTGTTTTCCCTTAAGGTAGCGGTGCTTGATCTTGGCTTCTTCATTGATAGAGCGTCCATAGATTTCAACAACGCGGTTTTCCCCGTCCATAATCGGAAAGATGATACAGCCTTTGAATAACTCAAAGACGCTTTCCTTTCCGGATTTGTTTCTAAGTCTGCCGATGATACCGAGGCTTTCAAGGATTTCCAGCTCTTCGCCGGTCTTTGAAAGCGTTTCCGGTATGTTGCCTTTAGAAAATCCGAGTTTAAAGGTATTTATTATTTCCGGCGTTCCGATTCCTCTTTGTTCAAGGTATTTTAGAGCCTCTGGACTTTCTAAAAGGTTTTTATGATAGATTTCAGCAAGTCTTTCAAGAATCGGGATTCTTTTATTCTTATCAAGGCTTACAGGCTCCGGCGCGGTTTCTTTCTTAAGAGATACTTTCACTTTTTTAACCGGCTCTTGAATGTTCAAATTACCGGCAAGATAATTTACCGCCTCATTGAATTTGAGGCCGCGCCTTTTCATCACATAGCTGAATATATCCCCGCCCTGTTCACAGCCGAAGCAATGGTAAAGCTGTTTTTCTGTATCGACGGAAAGCGAAGGCGTTTTATCATCGTGAAAGGGACAGAGCGTCATAAATTTTCCCTGCCCCGCCGGGATGAGGTCATGCCCCTCCCGCCGGAGGTATTCCTCCAGCGGGAGAGAGTTCTTGATTTTCTCTTTAATGTTTTCCATGCTGTCCTCCCTTATTTCCAGATAACAAGGAACCGGACGGAGAGTTCAAGGCAGATGCGGAGCGTTGAGCCTGTGCCTCTGGAAATGCCATCCCAGAACAGGACAACAAAATCGCAATATTTTACCAGCTCCCTATTTCTGACAATGCCCGCAGACCGTCCGTATTTATGCCACAGGGCCGGAAACACTTTCAAGTCCAGCGCATGGGCGCGGGCATACCGCTCCGCGAGGGCGTCAGCGCCTTGAGGACATCCGCCCGACACCACAACATCGGCGCAGGACAAATCCAGAGCGTCGAGCGTTTTCTCAAGCTTCGCATAGTCGGTAAAAGAACGCGAGCCGACAACCCCGATTTTCACATAGTTTTTATTTTCCATTTATTCCTCCCGCCTTCATGCTGGCCGCTATGCCGCTTTTGAAGACGCCCGGTCGTACCCCCGCTGATACCCTTTTGTCAAGTACTTTTTTAGATTTATTTTACTGATACTTTCAGTACAAAGACTTGAAAAAAGAAAATATCCGGCCTTTGATTAAAAGCCTTAATGACTTTCATAACTAAACACAAACAGGCCATGTCGTTTTGGCATGGGTTTTGACATTCGCAGAAACCCATGCCAAAACGGAGAAAGCTTTAGAATGGAATAATAAGACATCTCCGTTCCGGCATATTTTTTGACGGCCGCAAAAAGATATGCCGGAACGGTGTTACCTCAATTCTTAAAATTATTAGTTTATTAACAATTCAATAATGTCTTTAAGTGTTTTGCAGACTCTTATTATTTGACAAAATATCCATATGGGTATATATTATTTTAGGATTGAAAGATGGAATTAAAATTTTTTACGTCAAAAGATGGAAAACAACCTGTTCTTGATTTCATACGTTCTTTAGAAAAGCCGGACCGTGCTAAAATATACGGATGTCTTGACAGTATAGAAATGTTAGGTTTTGAAACACCCAGAGTAGAATTCCGGCAAATTGAAGGAAAGCTCTGGGAAATCAAGATAAAGACTGTTTCGGGCGGATATAGAGTATTTTATATATCCATCCATCATCATATCCTTGTTTTACTTCACGTTTATAAGAAACAGTCGCAAAAAGCGCCAGCAAAAGAAATAAAGACAGCGAAAACCCGTTTAAAGGAGGTAATTGAAAATGAGGGCGATTACATTAAAGGAAGCGATAGCGGAAGAAATGAAAGATGAGGAATTCGCAGTCCTTTTTGAGAATGAGAGAATAATAAATAACTTAGCTAAAACTATAGTGGAGATGAGGCAAAAAAGAGGCTTGACACAAGCTGAATTAGCCGAAAAAGCCCATACTACACAGCCGGTAATAGCTCGTCTGGAAAAAGGTTCTGATTCGCGGATTCCATCATTGGAGCTTTTAAACCGAATTGCTCATGCGCTTGGCAAAGAAATATTCATTGATTTTAAGCCAGACCATCATTAAAACACTCTTCTAAAAACAGTAAAGCCCTGTTCTTTTTAAAAGCTAAAGTATAATCGCTTTAATATAAGGACAGGGCTTTTTTATTTAAAATGGAAAGTCAGCCTCTCATTTAAAACAAAAAGATTACTTCACTCTGGTATGGGTTTTGCATCCGCATAAACCCATACCAGAGTGCCGAAAGCTTTTCGCAGTAAAAAAGGAGTTTTCTAATTATGAATAGACAAATAGTCGTCTTCACTTTGGCACGGGTTTTGACATTCGCACAAACCCGTGCCAAAGTGCTGATGGCCTTTCTATTATAATAATAAATGGGTATTATTCATTAGACAGAAGCCTTTCTTCATCGCCTTATGTTTTTAAAAAAAGCCCTCTTCGCCCTGGCATAGTTTTTGACGTCCGCAAAAAACTATGCCAGGGCGTACAAATCTTTTCAAAACGAAAAAGAGAAATTTATCAAAATCCTTTGTTCAAAGGCGGTTATCAACAAACCTTTGTTTTTAAAGAAAGAATTAATTATCTAACCGTTCACTTTTAAAACATTCCTTGTTATTAAATGCAAGCCATGTGTTTTCAATCCCGTATCAGTAAAATAAATCTAAAAAAGTACTTGACAAAAGGGTATCAGCGGGGGTAAAGGGGTTTCCCGTCTTCAAAAGCGGCATAGCGGCCAGCATGAAGGCGGGAGGAATAAATGGAAAATAAAAACTATGTGAAAATCGGGGTTGTCGGCTCGCGTTCTTTTACCGACTATGCGAAGCTTGAGAAAACGCTCGACGCTCTGGATTTGTCCTGCGCCGATGTTGTGGTGTCGGGCGGATGTCCTCAAGGCGCTGACGCCCTCGCGGAGCGGTATGCCCGCGCCCATGCGCTGGACTTGAAAGTGTTTCCGGCCCTGTGGCATAAATACGGACGGTCTGCGGGCATTGTCAGAAATAGGGAGCTGGTAAAATATTGCGATTTTGTTGTCCTGTTCTGGGATGGCATTTCCAGAGGCACAGGCTCAACGCTCCGCATCTGCCTTGAACTCTCCGTCCGGTTCCTTGTTATCTGGAAATAAGGGAGGACAGCATGGAAAACATTAAAGAGAAAATCAAGAACTCTCTCCCGCTGGAGGAATACCTCCGGCGGGAGGGGCATGACCTCATCCCGGCGGGGCAGGGAAAATTTATGACGCTCTGTCCCTTTCACGATGATAAAACGCCTTCGCTTTCCGTCGATACAGAAAAACAGCTTTACCATTGCTTCGGCTGTGAACAGGGCGGGGATATATTCAGCTATGTGATGAAAAGGCGCGGCCTCAAATTCAATGAGGCGGTAAATTATCTTGCCGGTAATTTGAACATTCAAGAGCCGGTTAAAAAAGTGAAAGTATCTCTTAAGAAAGAAACCGCGCCGGAGCCTGTAAGCCTTGATAAGAATAAAAGAATCCCGATTCTTGAAAGACTTGCTGAAATCTATCATAAAAACCTTTTAGAAAGTCCAGAGGCTCTAAAATACCTTGAACAAAGAGGAATCGGAACGCCGGAAATAATAAATACCTTTAAACTCGGATTTTCTAAAGGCAACATACCGGAAACGCTTTCAAAGACCGGCGAAGAGCTGGAAATCCTTGAAAGCCTCGGTATCATCGGCAGACTTAGAAACAAATCCGGAAAGGAAAGCGTCTTTGAGTTATTCAAAGGCTGTATCATCTTTCCGATTATGGACGGGGAAAACCGCGTTGTTGAAATCTATGGACGCTCTATCAATGAAGAAGCCAAGATCAAGCACCGCTACCTTAAGGGAAAACACGAAGGGGTGTTCAACTCAAAAGCTTTCAAGGTGTATGAGGAAATCATAATAACCGAAAGCGTCATTGACGCGCTGTCCTGTGTCCGGCTCGGCTTCCTGAACGTAACGGCTTCTTTCGGAATTCAGGGCTTTACCGAAAACCACCTCAAACTTATGGAGGAAAACAATACCCGCAAAATAATCATAGCCTATGATAATGACGGGGCGGGAAAGTTCGCTTCAAAAAAGCTTTCCGAACGGATTAAGAAAGAAGGCTTTTCCCATGTCTTTACCCTGACTATTCCAGAGGAGACGCGCGGCCTCAAAGTCAAAGACATTAATGAACTCTTGATGAAGATTTCATCCATCGAGGAAGGCGGACTCTCACTCAAAAGATTAATCGAGGAAGCGCAGGGCATTGATGATATAGCTCAGAAAATTTTATCTATTCCGGCAGGTAAGGCCACCCCCGAAGAAATGAAACGGCTTGTTGAAGAAGTGATACCTCCGGTAATACCTCAAGAAACGCGGTTCACAGCTCCGCCTCAAAACATCGCGCCAGCTTCTAATATAATAGAAGAGAGTCCGCCTCAAGAAGTACAATCAAACGAAATGAAACAGCTTCCGAATGGAGATTATGAATTCACTATCGACGGCTTTACTTATCGGCTCAGGGGAATAAAGGAAGATTTTGAAAATAGCCTCAAGGCCGGAGTCCGCGTCCATCACCTTAAAGAGGAAAACTTCTTCTATGACAGCGTGAACCTTTACTCCGCCCGGATGCGCGCCGCCTTCGCGAACACTATCGGGGCGCGCTTCGAGGTTTCCTTTGAAACAATCCTTTCACACCTTGAAACGATCCTCGACAGGCTGGAAAGGCTCCGGGATAACCAGATACTTTCAAAGGCCGGGGCGGTGGAAGTTTCCCTCTCGGACGAGGAAAAAGCCATAGGGCTGGAACTTCTCAAAAGTCCTTCCCTCCTTGAGGAAGTGAGAAACGATTTATCGACATTGGGCTACATCGGGGAGGAAATGAATAAAATCCTTGTCTATCTCATCGCCGCTTCCCGGAAGATGGAAGAACCTCTGGCCAGCATTATCATTTCCCGTTCTTCCGCCGGTAAAACCAAGCTTGTGGAGACAGTCAGGAAGCTCCTGCCTGATGAGGAAGTCGTCGCCATATCCAGCGCGTCGGACACAGCACTCTACTACGCTTCCGATTTAAGCCATAAGTTCGTCTGCCTCGGAGAAAGCAAGGGCAATGAAAATATAGAGTACCCGTTAAGGGAACTTATCTCAAGTAAGGAGATCACCCGCTTTGTTACGATGAAAGATGAGAAAACGGGACAGATGAAAAGCGTCAAAATAAAAACAAAGGGGCCGATCGCCTACATCGAGACGGCCAGCAGGATTGAAAACCTCAATCCTGAAAACCTTAACCGGTGCCTTGTCCTCTTTGTCGATGAAACGCAGGAACAGACGGCAAGAATCCTTGAGTATCAGAGATTCCTTCAAACCCCGGCCGGCTTCCTCATAAAGCGGAAAATCCCCGCTATCATTGAAAAGCATAAGGCCGCGCAGAAGCTTTTAAAGCCGGTTTTAGTCATCAATCCTTACGCCGAACTGATGGGATTCCCTGAAAGAAGGCTGGAAGCCCGGCGCGATCAGATGAAATTCATTCAGGTGCTTAACGCCGTTACTTTTTTCAATCAATACCGGCGGGAAAGGAAAACGATTGAGGACGCGGCGGCAAAAGAAACCTTTGAGTACATCGAAGCCAGCCTCGACGACTATAAAATAACCTATGACCTTCTCGTCAAAAGCGGGATCCTCTCGAACACCCTTTCCGATATTCCGAAAAACGCCAGAGACCTTTATGGAATAATCAGGGAGATGGTATCGGAGATATCCGGGGAGAATAACAAGCCTGTCAAGGACATTCTCTTTACCAGGAAGATGGTATGGGAATACTCCGGCTGGAGCCATTTTCAAGTGAGGAAATATACCGGGATTCTCGCCGACTATGAGTTTCTGGAAATCATATCGGGTTCTTTCAGAGGCCAGACCCACGCTTACAGGATCATTCTGGAAGAAGAAATGGAGCGTTTAATGCTTGATAGAATCCCCACGCCGGAAGAAATGTCACTCCGGCTTCGCTCTGCCGACCGTGTGAGTGTGTGAAACTGCGAGCGCTCACACTTTTGAGCTTCAAACCTTTGTAAAATAAGGCTTGAATCGAGTGTGAGCGGTAGGAGCGGGGGGAGAGGCAGAGCCAAAATATTTTGAAAGGAGGTATTACCGTATGATTGATAAAGACGCCGTACTGAAAGAGTACATTACACACGCGAAGGCTTTTAAGCCGTTAAAGGAAAATGTCTTGAAGCATAAGGCCCTTTACGCACGGAAGCTTCTGGAATATCTTGAGAAGAACAATATGCCGCTTTCCGGCTTCACAAGGGAACAGTCGGATAAATATCTCGCCATGATTAAACACGGGACCGGGGAGTGGAGTTCCCATAAACCCAATAAAACCGGGTACTTTAAGACCCGCGAGTTTGTCCGGTTCCTCGAATGGAAGAACTTTATTCCGGGAGCTTCAAGAGATTCCGTTTCCCCGAACGCAATTCCCTTTACGGAACTTCTCGAAAGATATATCCGCCGTATCTCCTCGTCAAAGGAAGTTTCCGAACGCACCCTTGATATTACCCGCTCGCTCATCCGGCGCTTTCTGGAATACCTTGAAAATAATAATATAACGGACATCGCGCGGGTAGATAAAAAAGTTGTTTCCGGCTATGCCCTTTATCTCCTCGTTTACAAAGGAAGCCGGGGAAAGAGCAAAATACAAAAGCCTTACAACGTTACCACCCGCGCGAATATCCTTGTGAATGTCCGCAACTTCTTCAAGTTCCTCTGCTCCGAAAATATCATCCTTACAGACCCTTCAAAATCCGTGGAAATCCCAAAAGTCCCGAAGCGGATATCCCGCGATATCCCCACCCTCGCCGAAATCGACCGCCTTATAAGCTCTATCGAAATGAAAAGCCACAGGGGCGTGCCTTACGGCTCCCGCGACATCGCCATCATTGAAACGCTCTACGGCTCGGCAATCCGGGTCAAAGAACTGGTTAACCTCGATATCGGGAACGTCGATTTTACCGAAAAACTTATCACCGTTTACAAAGGCAAGAATAAAAAAGACCGCGCTGTCCCGATCAATGACATCGCCCTTTCCCGCATCCGGGATTACCTGAAAGAACGCCCGGAAGGCACGCCTCATAACCCGGATGAAGAGGTGCACCTCAAAGCCCTCTTTCTCTCCGTTTTCAAAAAGCGGATGACAGTTAACCTCATCGGAAGCCTGATAAAAAAATACGCCCTTAAGGCCGGGATCAAAAAACACCTCATCCCTCATTCCTTCCGCTATGCATGCGCAACCCACATGCTTAAAAACGGCGCGGACATCCGCTATATTCAGGAAATGCTGGGGCACACAAGCCTCGACACGACGGAAACCTACACAAGAGTGGTAAAAGGAGACCTTAAACGCATGCTCCGGGCATTCCATCCAAGAGAGATAATATCTCAAGAGAACACGCAGGAGGAAAATCATGAATAAATCCATTTACATCGCAAGGGAAAAGTTCATCGAACACCTCAGAAAAAGGAACTTGAGCGGGGCCACAATCTTGAGGTTTGACACTTTCTTCAATCACCTTTTCCCGTTCCTCGAATCTTTGGGGTGCACCCCTTCCGTCCGGGACGTTACGGACATTAAAACAGAACATATTGAGAAATTCATCCTTTCCCTCAAAAACCACCGCAAGAAAAACGGAAAGCCCTTCAGCGACAGCTACCGCAGGACTGAGACAAGTTTCCTCCGCCTCTGGCTTTCCTTCCTTGAAAATAATGATATGATCTTCATAAACCCCGCCCGCAATATTCCGCTGGAACGCGTTGAACGCCCGTTTCCTAAAGACATCCTTTCCGTCGAGGAAATGAAGCTCCTGCTCCGACAGCCGAATATAAAACATCCGGTCGGGCTTCGCAACAGGGCCATCCTTGAAATATTCTACGGAAGCGGAATCCGAAGCGCGGAACTTTGTTCCCTTAAACTCAACGACCTCGACCTTGAAGGCCCCTACCTTTTCATCAAGGGCAAAGGTTCTAAAGACCGGGTTGTACCCATCACAAAACAGGCCAAAAGGTTCCTCAAGCTGTATCTTGATAAAGTCCGGCCTCTCTATTGCAATAATGCGGCTAACGAAAATGTGTTTTTCACCGTCGGACGAGACAGCCTTGTCCCCGGAACTTTCCGCGCCGCATTGCATAACTACGTCCTGAAATCGGGGATTAAAAAGAGGGTTTCCACTCATACCCTGCGCCATACCTGCGCCACCCATTTAATCGCCAACGGGGCAAGCATCCGCTATGTTCAGGAACTTTTAGGACATGCCTTCCTCAGCACCACTCAGATTTATTCCCGCGTCATGCCCGTTGATCTGCGGAAGGTTTATGAAAAAACGCATCCCCGCTGTACCGGTATGCTCGTCAATGACGGTGATGAGGCGCGTCCCGAAAACAATTAAATCTTTTCTTGCCTTTTTCAAATCAGTTTGATAAACTATTTCCGGCGGGGGGAATGAGGCTTAATCTCATTCCTCCCGTTTTTTGCGGTTATAGCTCTCAGGCTATGGTTTGCCGGCTTTTCCCAGGGACGCGGGCTTGAGTGCGCGGGTCTTAAAAAGCGGGAGTACCACCGGCCAATAATTAATAATTTTTCCGGCAGCCCTGAATTGTTTTCTTAACGCGCATGGGGGAGAGAAAAAGAATATTCATACGATAAAGTGGGGAACAGGACGAAGGAGACGGCCCGCGAATCCACGCGAATAGGCACGAATGGAAACGGAGGGAATGAGGGCACCTCCGGCGGGGAACGGGTTTCGACGTTCCTTTATGACAAGGCGTACAGGCTGGTTAAGGCTGACTATAGCGAAAGCAAGTACGAGGAATTTTCTTACGATAATTCAGGGAACAGGCTGAAAAAAACTTCGAATTTAGACGGTTCGAATACTGTTATTACCGCCTACGTTTATGATAACGACAACCGCTTACTTTGCGAACAGAAGCCATCCGGTAATATTTCCTATATTTATGACAAAGCCGGAAGGATTGTCAAAAAAACCGATGGGGACAAGACAGAACGTTACACCTACGACCAGAGGGATTTATTAAAGAAATTTACAGTAGAACAAAATGGGAACATAGTTTCTGTTTTAGACTACACCTATGACATTAATAATTTGCGCACCGTCAAGAAAGAAACACCGGAGACACCCGGAAGTATGGGTAATTCTGAAATAAAATTTGTCTATGACGGGAATGATATCCTCTTTGAAGGCGGGACTTTCCATCTGACGAAGGTTGATCAGCGAAGCGGATATGAAGCCGAAATCCAGCCTTTAAGGATAGCCGTCCACATAAAGGACGCTAACGGAAGTATCAGGGGTGAATTGTACGATGCTCCAATAACCATTGAGACAAAAACGTTTTCATATCAGACATTCAATTTTACCGCCTTCGGCGAGCAGATGAAACTCGGCGACGAGAGCGAGGGCGAAAAGGACGGCTTAAGTTTTAAAGGCCATTACTTTGACCATAGCTCCGGCCTTTACTATGCCGTCGCGCGTTTTTACAATCCCGATACTGGACGCTTTATTTCCCCCGATCCTATCAGCGATCCTTCAAAACGCTATTCGCCAGCCGGTTTAAACCGGTATGTCTATGGCATCAACAATCCTTTAAAATATTCCGATCCCGACGGTCAATGGGCCTTCTTCGATGACATTGCCGCGTTAATAATCGGCGCGGTAGTAGGTGCTATAAACAACATAATAACCGATATAACGAGTGGCGACTGGAAGGATATACTGGCCGATTCCATCCTTGGATCGGTAAGCGGTGCGGTGAACTTCGAGCTTCAGCATAACGCCATACCGGTTTATATAGGACTCTCGACAAGAGGCTATAGTGCCGGGGTTGGTTTCGGGTTAGGCGGCGGCGCGTTCAATGTCGGGGCGGGCTTCCATTCCGACTGGAACGGCCAGAATTACGGATTCAGCGCCAGTGCGGGTGTGGGAATGCCCGGAGGGGCTGGATTCGGGGTCTCCATCGGGGCGGACTACAGCCGGGAGAATGGATGGACAAGCAATATCGGGGCGAACGTAAGCCTCGGAATGACAAAGAATAGCACGCTGAATCTCGGCGCAAGCCTGAATTTCGACAGCGAGGGAGTGGCCGGAGGCGGCTTCACATTCGGAATGAGCGAGAGGGGAGCGGCGGACGCAAAAACCGGGGCTTATGATGTAATGGGAGCGACGGCGGGTATAAACACAGACAGATATGGAAGAGCGAGCGAAAGCCTCGGCCTGACGTACGGCCATAACGAGCTGACGAAGGACAGCAACGGCAAATACACCAAAGATTATATGAGTTACAATTACGGGTACGGGATAAACGTCAGCGCGAACGGGAAGGTAACGCCATACGGGAATTATTCGGCTTCGCTGTATATGGCAAAGCAGGATAATGCCGAGACGAAGAAAATGACTGACACCGGGGCGATGAAGAAGAAAGCGGATGAAGCGAAAAATCCATACGATCAATATACCTCGATGTATGGAAAGACCGAAATGACTTCCGAGCAGATCAATTTATTAAACGACTACCAGAGACAGGTTCAAGCGGTTCAGCATGAAGTAAACAGCCAGCTTGTTCAGGAACAAGAGAATCAAAAAATTCAGGGCAAGCAGTTTGCGCAAGATATTTATGGCGGGATATTGAGAGAGAATGAACAGGAATTACAAGCGGGGAATTCATATAAAGATCAAATGACGCATTTTACGGATGATGGCGAGGAGTATGTCAGCGTAGTTATAAAAGGGGTGAAGTTAAGTTTCGCGAAAGCGGAATTTTATATTCCAGATGACCCTAACAGTACGGAAATTACCGGTCTTGTAGATGGACGCACATGCACAAATATTTATTACGCCATTAATAATTTAGACTATAAAACAGCATATTACATAGTTGAAAAGGCAAGAGCAGAAAAATGGGATTCCATAGCTTTCAATAGCCTCTGGAGGCAGGGAAATCCTCATGAGACCGGCCGCGCCTTTGATGTCAGGGCAATTACTAAGAACGGTGAGACCGTATATTTTAATAACAAGACTGGTTTTGCCCAGCAATATAATGAGCATGCCACATTGGTCAATTCAGTTTATAACGCTTTCTATAATGATCAAAAAGTCTCGCAGGTGCTGAATCCTTCATATATGAAAGGCATGAGCAAATACCCTGATCAACCAAATATATGGAAACAAGGCCCTAATGCAATAGGATCTGATGGCATATCACTATCTCAGCATTCTGGCTTATTTAATCTTATGATACAGCACAATAATCATATTCATATAACATTATATGACCGGTAGGAGGGCTATAATGAAATTTTCATTTTTAATCATTACTTTGATTTTAACTATAAGCAATGTTTATTCTTCTGAATTACAGCCTTTCGGAACAAACGGAGATATCGCTGCTTTAGTGATCAACAGAGTATCAGCAATGTATGAAAAACCGAATACTAATGCATCATTTATTACCAACTTGTTCTATCTTAACGGTGTCTCTATCAAGGATAAAACAAATATTAATTCTATTAATGTTTGGTATTACATTAATTCGGGTATATATACCAATCCTTTTTCTTCAACACCTCTTTATGGCTGGGTAAAGAGAGAAGATTTGGCAGGAAAGAATGATTTTAAACCTGTTAATAAAATTCGAGAAATGCTTATAATTGAAAATATAATTGATAGCCCGGATGTTTATTATCATATATTTCAAAATGGGACTTTTCAAATTATAACAAAAGCTTATGGTTATATTCTAGACAAGACTAATTGGAAAGGAAAAGTTTATCAGTATAAAAATATTATAATGATGGGGAATTCTTTTGATGTTTTTTATTATAATGAAGAAGGAAAACTTGAAGGATTGGGATCGTCAATAAAAGCATATTATAATAAATCAGAATTTCCTGATATTAATAAATTAATCTCTTCAACTCAATTATTAAAAGAACTGGATCATTCTAGTTATCATCTTTTATACACAATTTCTACTAATAATATTAATGTTTATGAGGGTCCTCATTTTAATGCATCTATTGTTTATAAATTGAGAAAAGATATGAAAGTAACCCTTTTAGAGCGTTGGTACGAGGGAACAATAAATGAAGGTAAAAAAGGTTATTGGGCATTTATTGATACTGGAGCTACAGAAAAAGGAGGGGATAAAATATTAGGATGGATATTTGATTATTATAATGAACCTATTTTAAATTCTATCATAAACATAAAATCTTACCTCCTCACCGGCGACAACGTGAACGTGCGCGCGGAGGCAAGCACGAACTCGGCGGCGCTCATCAAGCTCTCGAAGGGCGCGAAGGTCAGTTTATTGAAGCGTTCGGACATCGCGCTGGCGGTGGGGGACAAGAAAGGCTTCTGGGCGTACATCGACACGGGTGTGAAGGACAAGAAGGGCGGGACGATCAAGGGTTGGGTGTTCGATTATTATTTGAAGAAGGAAGAATAGCTGTTAGCGGTTGGCTGTTGGCGGGCTGGAAGCTGGCGGCTAAAAGCCGGAAGCTAAAAGCTAATAGCGGCTGGCCAGCCTGTAAAATTGATTCCGGGCCGTGCAGAATTCATAGAACGGCAGGGGGAAAGCTGGCGGCTAAAGGCTAACGGCTGATAGCTGGCCAGGAATCGAAGCCGGAAGTCCAGCCGGATCGCGGACTTCGACGACCGCGCTGAATTGTACAAACACGACGCGGGCAAGCGGCGGCTTGCGAAAAGCCAAAAAAGAGGCTGGATAATAAAGCTTTTCTTTAATAAAAAGCAGAGGTCAAATTAAAAGCAGATTCCAGATAAAAATCGACCCATTTATCAAGAAGCTTTTCTGTTTTTAGATTCGGTCAATTATTATCTGGAATCAATCTGATTTAAAATCCTCTTTTTTGGCTTTTCCGGCGCAATGCGCCGCCGCGCCGTCCTCTGAATGAGAGGGCTTTCTTCACTCTGGCAGTGTTTTTGCCAAAATCGCAAAAACACTGCCAGAGTGGATTTGCTCTTTTGTGCTTACAAAGACGTTTTGAAAGTTGGCTTTATATACCGAGCGCCGCGCGGCCGAGCTTTCGCCCGGAAGCCGCCGGAAGAGGAGGCTGAGAGTAATAAGCGTCCGCTTCCAAAAACACCGTTTATTAAAAGAGAAGCTTGAGCCAAAAGACAGTTTTTGGAAGCGGACGGATTTATAAAAAACGCTCCTCTTCCGGCGGCTTTTTTGCCCGCGGCAAAACCGCGCGGCAGTTTCCTTCATTTATATTTGACAAAACTAATTATAGTTGGTATTATATCAATATCATCAATTAGGAACTTTTATGCCGATGAGCGGTAAAGAAATGCTTAGACTCTATTTAAAATACGGATGGATAACTTTAAGACAAAAAGGCAGCCATGTTCAGGTTAGCAAAAATGGGCAGCTTGAAACAATACCTTTGCATAAAGAATTAAAAAAAGGAATCGAATCAAAATTATTAAAGAGATTAAAGGAGGCTTAAAATGAAGTATCATTTTTTAATTCATAAAAATAAAGATGGTATTTGGGCGGAATGTCTGGAACTCAAAGGCTGTATCACACAATCAGAAAATAATACTATGGATGATTCTATCAAAAAAATATGACAGAGGCGTTAAATCTTTACCTTGACGAACCTGATCCGAAAATCATATTTCCTTTGCCTGATGATAAAATCAAAGGTTCAAATGTTGTTAAAATTCCAGTAGAACC
>CAWIGG010000005.1:0-486560 GCA_963835575.1 uncultured Spirochaetota bacterium
GATCAGCTGATCTGAAAAATTGAGCGGTATCATTTCCATCTGCTCATAATTAACTGTCTTGTATCTTGCCATATAACCTTCCGCTATTGATTTATTTCATTCATTATTTTAAGCTATATCGATAATAATTTACATTAAATATCACTTTTTCGACAGACTCAACAGCGGCTAAAACGCTGCGGTGCTCGGGTTCGCCTTGCCGGAAGTAGGACGGAGAAGCAAAACGCAAGGCTCACCAAACCCGTTCGCCTACAGCGGAGCTGTACGGCTCACGGGCTTCGCATAGCCGCGAAACGTTGTACGAAAGCCAGGGCGGCGGCTTTATTTGAATGATATATATATGATCAAATTACTAAGGAGGTAATAAAATGAGATTAATTTCTTTAGTGATTTTCGCCGTGGTGCAGATTATTTTTATTCCCCTATTTATTATTGGTGGAATTCTATTATCCATCAACCAATTGCTTGTCAGTAAAAAGTTGGGAGTCTCCGGCACAGCCATTTCCGCAATCGGCGCAAGGTGGGTTTTAAATTTTTATGGAATGAGAAAAGATCCATCAGCTGAAAAACTATATCGCTCACTTCCGAATGGTTCTGAAATAGGCTTATGGATGCTTTATTTTCCTAGATATCTTCGGTACAAAATATATCCTAAATTAGAAGAGGAAGGTAAGGAAAGTATCATTAATGTTCCTGTTGCTAGAACATTTTATTTCGATAAACTTATCAATAAATCAAAGAATAAAGTCGAGCAATTTATTGTCATGGGCGCAGGTTATGATACCAGATGCTACGGTGATCTCAAAAGTAATAGTTTAAGGTTTTTTGAACTGGATCAAGCAGCGACTCAGAAACTAAAAATAGAATGCTTAAAAAGGGCTGGTATTGATGCATCTCATGTTACTTTTGTTGATGTGGATTTTGCTACAGAAAAGTGGTATGAGAAACTTGAAAAAGCGGGTTATAATCCAAGTAAAAAATCTATTTTTTTATGGGAAGGAGTAACTATCTATCTTTCTGAAAATGACATTCGAAAGACAATAAAAGAAATACAAGGACATGCTGCATCAAACAGTATATTATTAGCCGATTTTTATTCAAAAAGGTTGACTGCACTACAAGGTGTAAAATCTACCAATGAAAATTTTGGATTTGGTTTGGATTTTTCAGTAAACCAAGAAAATGTTTTAAAAACATTCATAGAGAGTGAAAATGTAAGTTTGGGTGATTTCTATTTTATTGGACACAAAACAAAAAAAGGTGCCTTTGGGGTCGTAGCTGAAATTATTTTATAGATTTTATTCGATACGCCCTGGCCTTCGTACAACGAGACTGTAGAAAAAGTGATATTTTGAGAAAATACCAAAATATAACTTATTGCAAAATATAGAATTATAATTTCACAAATTTGTGAAAAAGGACTTTTTCTACAGATTCAACAGCGCGTAGACGCTACGCTCCGTGCTCGCAAGCTGCGCGCGGTCCTCGGCCCTTCGGGCAAATTTGCCTTTGGCACACGTTTTTGCTGCGGCAAAAAGATGTGCCAATCGCTGGCGCGACCGGCAAACTTCGTCTACGCGCACCGTTGTATGAGATTTTGGAGGCAGGACATTGTTACTAATAAGTGAATTTACAAAAATTCAAAATATACATGACTTAATATCGAAATTGTGTACTTCAAATATTGAAATTGGGATGATTGAATTTAATAATAAAGATGAAATCAATCCATTACCAGATTATTTCTTAAAAGTTGGTAATTTTGAATTAGATATTTTAGCAATAAATTCAAGAAATAGTAACATAGTTCTTTTAGATCATGATAAGTCAGATTTTGTAATGCAACTTGTTGCTACAAATATATATACTTTTATTGATGCTTTATTAGAAATACAATTATTTTATAAAGAATGTAAAATAAATAATAAATTGTACGATGATTTTGAGAAAATGGAAATTGTAGCTAAAAATGCTTCTGATAAAGCAGGAGGTGAGGTTTATTCCGATTTTTATAAATGTATATTTGGAATATAACGCTGTCTCCAAAACTTCATACAACACGTGAGTCTGTCGCAAAAGCAATAAAATGAATCAGCGATGTCATATTGAAATGGCTTATTTAATAATTTTACAAACCATCCCGGGTAATATGATCATTCAGTCCGGATTTTAACTGTATCTCCTGCCCCTAATCCTACAATTTAATCCCCAAAGCCGCCATTTTCCTGAAATTGTACGCAATGCAGACCATATGCCAGATAGTGTTTACACTATCCAGACCGCGGTAGTAAAACCTTCCGAAGTTGAAGTATTCTTTTATCGTCCCGAAAATGTGCTCGATCAGGCAGGCACGTTCATTATAAGTTCTTTTACCTTCAATACTCCTAAGCTTTTCCTTCATCTTGCGCCTTAATTCAACCGTTTCAAAATATTCATATTTTACATTAAACCGTTTGTTTTTTAATGCTTCCAGCTTACCGGCGCAATTTGAAAGCAGCTTGCATTTCCTGCACAACTCGCGCTTTGGATAGAAACGGTAATTCTTGACTCCCCGATCATTATAAGCTCTTTCCGCGCACATAATCTGGCCTCCGGGGCATTTGATTTTCCTGATATTACCGTCAATTATTAATTCACAGTCTTTGGATGTTATTTTATCCTTGTTCTTTCTCTTTTTCGGACTTCCGTCTTCTTCTTTTCCTTCGGGGATATAAAGGTCGATCTTTTTATCTTCACCGTATTGGATATTATCCGATGTGAAATATCCGGCGTCCAGCGTGAACTTTGTGTCTTCCTTCGGCTCTTCCTGGTGATCCATTACTTCCTCTATCATCGGGACAGCAAGGTTACGGTCGCTTGCGCAGTCTGATACCATCGCGCCCGTGAGAAATTCATTTTTACTGTCAACGGCGGCCTGGCAATTATACCCGGGGCCGATTGATCCGTTATTCATTTTCATTAACCTGGCGTCTTTGTCTGTCAGGTTTACGCTTTCCGTTTCGTCTAAATTCCTGTCCTCAACTGTTTTCAGAAATTTATCTATCCCGGATTTCTGCTGTTCAAACTTCTTGAGTTTATTTGCCATCCTTTTGGAATATTTATCATCGGTATTGCTGTTCACCGTTTCCTGGAGGATTTTTAAGATCTTTTCCTCGATTTTATCCTTTTTATCCCGGAATTCCTTCGCATTCCCCGTGAAATTCCTGTTGGCCGATGCCTTTATCTTTGTACCGTCTATAGCTTCCAGTTCATAACTGATAAAACCCGATTTCGCCAGAATGTATACCATTTTCCCGAAAATACTAACGATTTCATCCAGGTATTTATTGATAAATCTACAGATATTACTGTGGTCAACGGTGGTATTTCCCGCGAGATAAATCGTGTTCAGGTCGTTTTTCATCCTTTTTTCTATTTTACGTGAAGTGTAAATACCGGACGCGAAGCTGTAAAAAAGGACTTTCAGCATCATTGTAGGGTTGACCGCTTTTGCTCCCGTTGTTTGATTCCGCAGTTTAACGGCAAATTCAGCGGGGGAAATATAGCTCTCAACATAATCGTCAATGACTTTGACCAGCGGATTGTTTTCCCTGATTTTGTCGGGATCGACGGTCAGCCAGTAGATTTGATCGCGAATATATTTTTTGAATTTCCCCAGCATTTGACACCTCTTAAATATGGTTTTATTATATTCTATCGTAAGTTATGAAAAATGTACATGAAGAGCTTTTGCGACAGACTCACGTCGTCCTTGCCGGGTATGAACGAGCGAATTATTCCATAAAATTAGATATAATAGTGTAGTTTGTATTGATTAATCAAGTTGGAACATTTAATATTTTGGAGCTTATTATGGTTAATTATGTAAAAAGATTTCAGGAATTAACCCCGGAATTTTGGTCCTCAGCAGGAGGTAAAGGAAGTCATCTAGCTAAAATGTATCAATCAGGTTTTCCTGTTCCGGAAGGATTTGTAGTTCTTCCCGGATCATTTCAAGAGGAAAAGTTAATTGAGGAAGTCTGGAAAGAGATACAAAATAACTTAAGTATAATGAGAAAGATCAATAAAAATGCCCTTTTTGCTGTTAGATCATCAGCTTTAAGTGAAGATTCGTCTCAGGCTTCTTTTGCCGGCGAGTATGAAACAGTTCTAAATGTTAAAACGGATGAAGATGTTTTTAAGGCAATTGATATGGTTTACCAATCAAGACTATCTGAAAGGGTTAATGTATATAGTTCTGTGCAGGGCATTCAGCATACGGGTAAGATTTCAATAGTAATTCAGTTAATGGTGGCATCTGAGATTTCCGGTGTATTGTTTACTGCTGATCCTATCACAGGAAACCATGCGAAAATGACGGGGAATTTTGTTTATGGACTCGGTGAACAATTGGTATCCGGTGAATCCGACGCTCAGACTTTTTCTTTCGTTAGACCAAAAGGAAAATATGAAGGTCCTAAGGAGTTTAAAAAATATGCGGCAAAATTATATAGATATGCTGTCAGGCTGGAGTCTGATTTAGGCTGGCCTCAAGATATTGAATGGGCAGTGGCAGATGGTATGTTGTATCTACTTCAAACCAGACCGATTACGAATATTCAACCTGGGAATCTCGATACCTATGAATGGAATGATACTTTGGACGGAGATTTTATCTGGGTAAATACCAATTTGTCGGAAGCAGTCCCTGATGTGATGTCTCCATTAACCTGGAGTATGATGAGATACCTCGATAATGAACAATGTATAATACCCGGTTTTTATTCTTGTTCCGGTAATATCTGCGGCAGGATTTATACCAATATCAGCCTTATGTTATCTATGATAAAGCTTTTTGGGATAAACGTTAAACAAGGCGCAAAGATGCTAAGGGATGCGTTTGGTGAATTACCTGAGCAAATGGACATTCCTGTTTATCCATTCACTCTTTTCGGTTTACTAAAAGTAATGCTGCCCAAGATTATGGAAAAAAACAGGAAAAGTAAAAAAGCTGCTCAAAATATACTGCAATTTCTCAAGGAAACTCCAAATTGGTGCGGGAATATATTAGAAAGCATTAAGAATGTGAAAACCCTTGAGGAACTTCTGGCTTTATGGAAAAACATTCTGCATCCTTATATTATAAAGGCCTGGCTTGTTATGCTGGAAGCAGGCGGTAAAAGTAATTTTACCATAAATTTAAGAAAGAAATTAATTAAGCTAACAGGAAACGAAGATTCCTGCACTTTATTATACAATATGCGCTTGGATTCAGGACTGGCAAGCCTTGATCCTATTATGGGTATTTCTAAAATCATCAAAGGGGAAATGAAACGTGATGAATATATCATTCTCTATGGACATCGCGGGCCGCATGAAGGCGAATTGTCAATTCCTAATCCCGGTGATGATAGCGATTGGCTGGATAGACTGATTGCGGATTTTAAATATTCCGGTACGGATGTGGAACGACTTTTTGAAAAAAAACATGCTCAATACGAAGAAGCTTGGAAATATTTCGAGGAGAAATATCCGCATAAAGTAAAATGGTTAAAGAATCAGGCAGAAAAAGCATCAGTTTATAGTATTCTGAGAGAAGATACTCGTTCCGAGTGGATTCGGGTCTACCGGATGGTCCGTGTTTTTGCGCTGAAAGCTGGAGAACTCACAGGAATAGATAATGATGTGTTCTTTCTTTACCAGGATGAAATGATTCATATACTATCCGGTAATAAAACAGCATTAAAGAAAATACCTGCCAGAAAAGATATATTCAATAAATACAAAACACTACCGCTTTTGCCTTCAATCATCCGTGGAAGGTTTGACCCTTATCAATGGGCAAAAGACCCCAACAGGAGAAGTGATTATTTTGACAACACCATCCCATTTGTCCAGACAGATGCAAAGACCCTCAAGGGTTTTGCCGGAGCTGCAGGCAGGGTAAAAGGAATTGTGCGAGTTCTTTCAAATACGGAAGAAGGTTCTGAACTTCAGGCAGGCGAAATTTTAGTGACGGCTACCACTAATATAGGATGGACCCCGCTTTTCCCCAGGGCAGCTGCAGTCATCACTGATATTGGAGCGCCTCTATCACATGCGGCAATAGTAGCCAGAGAACTAGGTATTCCAGCGGTTGTTGGCTGTGTTAATGCAACTTCCATTCTTAAGTCCGGAGATTTAGTAATGGTTGACGGTGCTCAGGGAATTGTTCAGATTTTGAATGAAGCTTAGGGCTTCCACGGAAAACCCACATGTGACCGAAGGGGCTGGCAAGTTGGGCGAAAATTTATAAATTGCCACTGCCATCCTTGGCTAAGATTTTTGTACTGATAATTCGGTCAGGCCAGCGTTTAATAAAACGTAGACGCATCGCTCTCAGCAGCTCGCTCGGGCTTCGCCACATTTTCGCCTCCGCAGTAGTTGCGGCGAAAACGTCGTCTACGCTCGGCCGTTGTATGCAAGGCTGTGCATAATTATAAAATTTTATAGGGGTCTTTCATTATGGGAGATAAGTTTGAATTCAAAGATTATTTAAATTACTCCATAGCTGGTTTCTTTTGGTTGATTATGCTTATTTATTTGATTTTACAGTTGATCATTTCCTCACAATCCGCGTCAATCCACTTCATCCATGCCAGGAGCCTGCCCCCGATCAAATCGGGGGTGTGCTGAATCGGATCAGTACAACAGTTGCAATCAAATAAAAATAGAACAGTTAAATAAAACATTTTTGACCGCCGGGCCGAGCCCACTTCTCCACCCCCTCCGTACCTTACTTGTTATCAGCCTCGTTCCCTTCTTTGCGATCTCTGCGTCTTTGCGTGAATTAATACCTCTCGCAAAGGCGCAAAGCCCGCAAAGTCCCAATAAAAATAAAATCCGTGCTTCAAATAACCTTTAACCCAGACCTCTGTGCCGTGTCTTCTATGTTATTTGTCAAGCCCCTTGGCCTGAATTTAATAAACCATAAAACCGAAGCTTTTTAAGAACTTCTGTTTGACTGGTTCCATAATAATATTGCCGTCTTTTAACCATATAAAATAGTATCTCAATCATTGCTCTTGCCACAGCAGTAATAGCTATAAACTTGCCTCTTGAAACACAAATCCGTGTAAACATATCTTTTAATGGACTTTTCTTCTTTGACCGAACTAAAGACCAGGCTCCCTGCACAATAACTCTTCTGATCTGACGGCAGCCTCTCTTGCTGATTCTTCCTTTTTTTTCTGTATTACCGGACTGATCTACCCTTGGAGTTAATCCTACATAATTGCTTACCTGCTTTGCCTTCGAAAACCTGTCAAAATACCCTATGTGTGAAAACAAAGCGAGACTGATTATAGGCCCTATTCCTGTCATCGACATATAAATAGATGTTATGTCCAAATGGCTTTTTAATACTTCTATTGCTTTGTTATGAATCTCTTCCAAATCATTTTCGATTTCATCTATCCTTTTCATTAATCGCTTTGCCTCACCGCAATATCTCTCGCTTAAGAGCCGGCAACTATTATCCCGGTTTACTTTTGTCTTCAGGTCTTTTTTTGTCAGCTCCGTTAATCCTGCTTGATAATATACAGAATGCAGCCGGTTGATCAAACCGGTCCTTTCTTTAGTATAAAAAGCATGTTCGCTTATCAGTTTCCGGCAATCCTCCTCTTCATCTGAAGGAATGGCAACTTCGGGCAATTCTTCTCTCGGTATTCTCAATCCCAATCTTGCCAATTTTAACGCGTCTTCTCTATCCGTCTTCTTCAATGACCTGTATATCATAGCTATGTCGCCGGGATTCAATACAATAACCTCTGCTTTGACTTCATTCTTGATTTCTTTCGCTAACCCGAATGAACTGCTTCCGGCTTCAATGTAAACCGTGTCTTCGGGTTTTAACCACTTCATAAAACGTTCTCTGCCGATCCGGTTCGTTGTAAAAGTACCTCTCTGAACTTTCTCTCCTCCATCAGTCAACCGTACAACAGCCATGCTTCTCTTGCTTAAATCAATTCCGGCAATACCAACTTTTTCTTGCATCTTTTTCCCCTTTTTAATAAAATTAACAGAACCAAGGGGCTTTAAAATCATAAGCGTGTAACACCTTACTTCTATACGTGATGAAGGGGTCAAGACCCCGACTCACACAAGGATGTTCGGTGGCCGGTTGACGATTAATCTCTGTGACGGGATCTTTCGATGTTACTCCATCGATTTGTCCCACGACACGGACAACCTGTGCCGCCGGCCCTTTAATTCCGTCGAATTAAAGTTACATCACCTATGATTCTTTTGCAGGAATATCATACCATCTCTGTGGTTTATTTAAATCTTATATCCGATATCATCAAGCCTCGAATTAAATTAAAAAGCTGCTCAGTATAAAAATAAAATCCGTGCTAATCCACCTCATCCGTGCCAATCCGTGTGCCGAATCGGATCAGCACAATAGCTTTATATCCCGAGCAGAAAACCCGCCACCTCTTTTTCAATAAAAGGCGGTGTCGATGAGGAAGAAACAACCAGCGCGGCCCTGTATGTATTGAGCGGAAGACCAATCGATATCAAGCCGGACAGGTTTTCCACAAAAAAAGTATTGCTGTTTTTTTCCTTCAATATCTGGTAGAGTTTACCGGCATTTGACGACTGCGGGTCGCCCAGGACAAAGGTCACATCGGCTTTTTTCTGGAGCTTGACCGACTCCAGCTCGCGCAGCGACGTGATCGAGCAGATGGAATCATGGACTTTGATCTCACATTCCCCGGAAAAGTTCTGCTTGAGCACTTCGGCCGCTTCCTCGAACAGGCTTCTCTTTCCCGTTGTCTGGGAAACAACAAGGATTTTACGGCAGCCCTTTTTATTAAAAGGTTTATGGCGGGTCCGGTATTGATGAATGAACCTCTTGATATCCCCGCTGTCTTCTATAATATAGGCATCTTCCGCGTAGCTCATCAGTCCGAGCACTTCCGGATGGTCTTTCTTTCCGGTTATCACAACAGAATATCCCTCTCTTGCATGGCTTTCAATATACCTCTGCAGCTGCTTTACCTTGCCGCATGTCAGGTCGACCACTTTAAGCCCTCTGCGCAGTTTTTCCTCTTCCCGGCGGTCAAGGCCATGGGTCCGGATGACGGCCAGGGAATTTTCCGGAATATCCACGGCTTTATCAACAGTCTTTACCCCTTCTTTATTCAGAAACTCAATATATTGTTTATTATGGATCAGCCTGCCCAGGACATAAATCTTCTTGTTTTTCTCCCCGGCTTTAAGATCAAAAAGGTTTTTCTCGGCCAGTTTCACACCCGGGCAAAAACCGGAATATTCAGGCAGATAAACTTTCATAAATGCTTCCTGATTAAACTATAATCTTTAAGTAATGGCTTTTAATTATAGAAAAAAGGCCGTTTTTCCGCAAAGTTTATGAGCTTCCCGGTTAGAAAATTCAAACAGGCATCCGCTTGATAATTCATTGAGTTTAAATATAATATTTACCGATAATCCTTTTGAATCACTACATTTTTTGGAGATCTTATTTATGAGCACGAATGACAATGAAAAAAGTATCATAGAGATCCAGGAACAGTTGAAAGAAAAAGAAAATTATATCATCCACCTCGAAAAACTGGTCAACGCTTATAAAAACCTCGCCGACCTCTATAATAAAGAACTTCTTGAAGCGGACAGAATGCTTCAGGCTCAGGAGATCATCCAGAACCTGATGCGCGAAGAAAAGATTGAGGCCGACCGTATGATCCAGGCCCATGAATCGCTCGGAGAACTGACCCTGATTGAAAAAAAGGAAACCGTGAAGCTTCTTGAGGCCCAGGAGAATGTCAGCCAGCTTTCCATGAAGGAACTCATTCAGAAGGATTCAACAATGCAAAAAATCCTGGAGATCAATAAAAATATCGGTTCCATCCTTGACCTTGACCTTCTGCTCAATAAAATCGTCAAAAGCCTTATGACTTCCATAAAAGCGGAACGGGGAATGCTTTTTATCCGCGAGAAGAACAAACTGGTACCGAAGATCTTTATTAATAATGAAAACAAGAAATTTGACAATGAATATTTCAACTACTGCCAGAATATTATTCTGGATTGCGCTCATGCTCTTTCAAGCAAATTGAAAATAAACGATACGCTTAAATATAATGAAACGGAATTGAACATATCCTCACTGGCTGTTCCTCTTGTTTATAAAGATAATCTTCTGGGCGTCCTTTATACCGATATCATTTCCAGTGAAGAAGCGTTTAAAACCAATGACCTCTTCAGCGCCGAAATATTCGCGGGCCTGGCGGCCATATCGATCAACAGTTCCCTGCTCTATCAGAGCATTAAAAAACAGAACCGGGAACTCCTGAAGCTGGTTAATCTGAAAAACGAGTTCATTACCAGGCTGTCGGACCATCTTCTCAAACCGGTTTCAAAAGCCAAAAGTGAATTGGAAAAACTGATATCCGTCAAAGACTCTGTAAATGAGGAACAAGCCCTGATGATGGAAAGCCTGAATAAAAAAATCGATCAGATAGAGAACATTGTCCAGAAAACGCTCTCTCTGGGCGAAATGGAATCCTCCGTCAATGAATTATTCAAAGACACGATTGATATAAGAGATTTTATTGAAAATAAAATATTATTAAACTATCAGAAAGCGATTAAAGAAAAAAATCTGAATATTTCCATCATCCTCCCTGATGAATTCAGGCATTTTACCGCGAATAAAGCCATGCTGAGGGTGATCCTGGATGAACTCCTGAGCAATGCGGTCCTTTACAATAAACAGAACGGCTCAATCAATGTACTGGGAAATATTAAAGAGCATCTTTTAACCATAGACATAACCGATACCGGATATGGGATCCCTGAGAAAGACCTGGATAAAATATTCCAGCAGTTCTACCGCACGGAGGAAGGCGCCAGATATAATGAAAGCGGCGCCGGACTCGGCCTCTTTATGGTAAAAAATTCCCTCGCCTACTATGGAGGGGACATCAAAGTCCGGAGCACCCATGGCGAGGGGAGCACGTTCACCATCTCCTTCCTGGCGCATTAATTTAATCTATAGACTGGATAATCCGCTAATTCACGCGAATGAACGCGAATTTGATAAGATTTTGTTTAATAATAAACTTCTTAGCGTGTATTCGCGTGGCTTCGCGGAAGACTTGCTGTTTTTAGCTTTCAGCTTAAATATTCAGGAAATCCTTCCCTGAAAAGAGATAGCGCTTGATCTTTTTGGTGGATGTTTTCTGGAACTCCTCTGTCCTGATCCTCCAGCCCCTGATCTTCTTATAATCGACCAGATGTGAAGAAACCTCCCGTATATGCCTGGAAACAACCGACTCGATTAATTCATCGGTAATTTTTATAGAATTGATGCTTCCGTATGTATCAAAAGTCTCATAATTCGGAACTATAAAAGCGTAGATATTTTCCCCTTTGCTGTCTTCCGATTCAGGCACGCCGAGGACCAGGGATTCCAGCACAAAAGGACTGGAATTGAGCATTTCCTCCAGTTCTTCCGGATAAACATTCTTACCGCCGGGCGTAACTATAATATTCTTCTTTCTTCCTGTTATATAAAGGTAGCCTTCCTCATCAATTTTACCGATATCGCCCGAATACAGCCAGCCGTCCGAATCAATGACATCGGCCGCGGCCTTCGTGTTCTTATAATATCCCTTCATGACATTCGGTCCTTTAACAAGCACCTCGCCGTTGCCCTGGCTGTCCGGACTGTCAATTTTTACACTCACACCGTTCAGTGGAATGCCGACGGACTCATTCTTTATCTTTCTATCCAGGCGGTTTACCGAAACGACCGGCGAAGCCTCGGTCAAACCGTAGCCGTTCAATATGGTAAGCCCGAGGGTCTCAAAACCCTTCGCGACTTTAAAATTCAACGGGGCTGCCCCCGAGACAAGGAACCTGATGGCATTGAGATTTGCCTTTTTCCTCAGAAATTTAAAGGTTGCCTTTCCGGCTTTATTGTTTGTAATCTTATTCAGTCCTGAGGTTAAATAATATAAACCCATGATAACATGCTTGACGCCGAATGGAAGGCTCCTCACCTGTCTCATAATGCCCTCGTAAATCTTTTCAAATAACATAGGGACGCCTGCGATTATTGTCACATTGGTTTCCTTGATATTGGCCAGCAGATGGTTCGGCTTCAGGCTTTCGGCGTAAGTGACCGTTGTTCCGTTAAAGAGCATTCCCAGCTCTATTGAAAACTCAAAAGTATGGTGCAGGGGCAGAACGGAAAGAAATGTGTCCTCAATGCCGAACGGAAGGGTTTTCGGAATGGTATTGAACTGGTGCGCGAAATTCCCATGCGAAAGCAGGACGCCTTTCGGATTGCCCGTTGTGCCCGATGTGTAGATCAGGGAAGCCATATCTTTTTCGTTTAATTCAACAGGTGTTGTTTTCGGCAGATTCGCGCGGCCTTCATCTAAAACTTCAGAAAAGCTTTTTACTTTTTTATCCAGCTTTATATTTTCTTTCATGTCATCAAAGAGAATAAACTCATTGGCGTGCCTGATTATTTCAGGGGCTCCTGAAATATTATCAAGCAGGTTCTTTGAAATAAACATGACTTTAGCGTTGCAGTCAAATAATAAATTCTTTACTTCCAGGTCCGTCAGTCTAGCGTCCAGAGGCACGGCCCATATGCCGTTATAAACAATACCGAAATAAGCCATCAGCCATTCCGGCCTGTTTTCCGAATAGATGGCAACCATATCGCCTTTCTTTAAATGTTTTATTTTATCAAGATAAGCGGCGATATATTTTGTATTTCTTTTATAGTCATCAAAAGAATAGGTCCTGTAGCTGTTATTCTGATCCTTCATCTGGCCTGCTGTTTTCGCTCCGAATATTCCTATATAATCAACCAATTCACGGATTGTTTTTCTTTCCATACAATCCTCCACTTTTAAAATATTTAAATTTGCCGGACAGAAGTCAAAAGCGGAAAAGCCGCAATAGAAAAATATAATCCGCCGATTGACGACTATCGGCTGAAGTCTAATATTGTAATTTTATTAAATTTGCCGGCATCCCCAATTTAACGGACTTAATTTTAGCAAAACTAACTTTTAATAGCAAGGAATTTTTTGTTTAAGACATGCTTACAGACTGCAGAATATTTAAAAAGCGCTCGTTTTTAACTATTTCAAGCTCCTGCCGGTCTTTAACCAGAAGCGCCCCGGCAAATCCGAGCGAATTGACAGATATGTTTTCAAATTTTTCTTTCTTCCTCGGAATAAAAATCAGCCATCCGGCAGTAATGAGCAGATTATAAGGCTGCGATTGTCCGGATAGTCCGGTCCATTTCAGCAGCGCTTTATATGAATCGTATAAAAAGCCGATCATGCCTTCCTGATTTGAGCTCATTCCGTCCGGAATAAAAACAAGGCCATGCCGGAAAGCAAACTGCGGTATTCTTATTATTCCGCTTTGAATTTCAAGCTTCCGGATCAGCGGTTCGATCGGAATCCCAGGGCCATTCCCGCCGAGCGGCAGCTTAACGATTTGAAGATGCTTATGACGCTGGCTGGCGCCCGCCTTTTCGCCGCTGTTATAAAAAGCGAGCCCGTTGATTTCTTTCAGACAGAGCCAGAGCGCCTCAAAATCGGCCCGGGTAAGGAGCGATTCCTGTTCTTCAAATTGCCGCGTTACTATCAATAAATGGTTTTGTAAAACATTATATTTATTCAAGAGGCAGACATGCGTTTCCGACACGTCCGCAACGAATAATTCTTTTTCATAGGGAAGAAACGGGTCCTGTTTTTTCTTTTCAGTAGAAGAATGCTTATTATGTTCCCACCAATATTTTTCCTCTTCCGTCAGCTCTTTTAATACAAACGCGATATAATCAATCTCCTCGTCTTTGACCAGGCATAAATCAGTTGAATAACTTCGGAGAGCGCCGGACCGCAGGGCTTCCTGGTACTTCGCCGCCGCTTTACTCATAAGTGAGCCGGGTTCAATCATATCGACCTCATCATATATATGTCAGGGAATTCGAAACCACAGATTTCACAGATTACACCGATTTTAATATATATTTTCTGTGAAATCCATACATAAGAAATAATATAAACGGTTAAATAACTTAGAATTTCTGCACAAAAGCCGTCATTGCGAGCGCCATGCCTTCTCCCCCGCCGATGATTTTAATGCGAAGCAATCTTTCTACACCAAGACCATCTAAATGTGCTTACAGATTGCTTCGGACTATGACTCCCGTCATAGTAGAAATCCGTCCCCTCGCAATGACGGCTTCTGGTATTTAGGTTCCATTTCGTTATTCATCATAAAATCAAATCCTTGATATCCTCGAAAATCGGCGAAGAAGCAAGCAGGCCTTTTTCAGGATCCCTCTTTGAGATAATCTCGCCGGCTTTTCTGGAAAATCCGGGGATCTGCTTCAGTTCCTGAAGAGAGGCGTTTTTCAAAATAAACGGCTTTGTCAAACCGACAACAGACCTCTCCCGGTACCCTATAATAAAAACCGATACCTTTGATAACAGGGGTAATATTTTCGGGATATTAACGGCTATGGGATAAGTCCCTATAGGCCGGGCAATGCTCCAGTCGCCTCGGCGCGTTTCCACAATAACATTCTGAATGACCGTACCCGCCGGAAATACCTTTTTTATCATCGGCATGTCAATCTCATTCCTTATTTTTTCGCGGTAGTTCCTGAAAACGGCGTCCAGTATTTTTTCTTCCTTACGCGAGGGTTTCATTTTTTCAAAAAGGATTGTACCGGGCGAAACCCTGATCTGGCGTATATTGATGCGCCTGAGAAGGTATCCTTTATTCAATACATCCAGAAGAAATTCATAATTCATTTTAAAGGTGTCTTTACTTTCACCCATAAGCCCGCGGATCAGATTGATGCCGGGGAGGAGCTTCGGCAGCGACCCCTCTCTCGCTCCTCCGGCCGCATTGATAATTTCAACTGCTTTCATCACTTCAGCAGGGCTTGCCTTTAAAAAATTAGATTTGATAACATCCGGGTCGGCGCTTTCCATTCCCAGCGCGGCGACATCCCCCGGCGTATTATGCCCGGCGATTATTTCCGTGATCCGGTAAGACTCATCCGGAAAATTGGCCAATGTGCCGGGATTCACATTATCCAGGTGAAGCGTCTTGATATCTGGAATGGAACTCCGGATCCCCTCATAGAGCTCCCGGATAGCGCCCGGATCAGGCCTGGAGAAACCGTTCTTCCACTCTTTCATTTCCGATCCGTAAGCATAAAGATCGGCCTGCTTTCCCAGACGGAAATGTTTAATGCCATTCCTGTAAAGTTCCCTCATTTCCTCAATAACAGCGCCGGGAGTTCTAAACTCCACTTTAAAATTGCCCTCGATGCAGAAAGAGCAATGCGAGAGCCTCGGGCAGCCGCGGCCTGTTTCTATCTCGGCGATAATCTCAGGATAGCGGGGGTGTTTCTGCAGTATAAACGCGCCGGCTTTTGAGAATCGATCCAATTCTTCCAGGGTCCGGTATCTTTCCCGGGGATTTCCCCCTTTAAAATAATCATAAAGATAGGATTCAATATCCAGGTTTATCATTTTTACATTCGGGAAGTTATTTACAGCTTGAGAAAACTGGATCGGCCCGCCCGCGAAAAATAATGTTCCCGGGTTCCTTGAGCCTATTTTATCGATCTCGCCGCTTTTCAGGGGAATGCCGCCCAGGTATTTACCCGGTACAGGATTTCCAGCGATTATTACAGCGGTATCATAATGCTTATTTTTATCGAGAATATATTCTTCCCTTCTTAATTCTTCTATAGTGACATAATCGATTTCTGATATACCGCTTAAAGCGGCCGCTCCCGCGGCATACCGCACATAAGTCGATACATAGGGAGGAACACCCAGGCAGGTCGGTTCATCGACAAAACCGTCTATGATAATGAAATTCATTCAATTCCTGATTTAATATTCGGTTTGTCCTGCTTCATCGATTCCTTGGCGTCTTCCAGCTCATTATAGTTGGATTTACTGCTTTCTTCCAGATTCATTTCAATATCCTTGAGATCCAGGGTATTGGTGATATTATAAATCTGCTTATCCTCGTCTTCCTTTGATGTCTCTTCTGAAATATGCACATCGCATTTTTTCGAAGGCGACGTATTTCTTAGAAAATACTCATTAATGACATGCGGGCAATACTGCGTCGGCAGTAAACCGGTGGAAGCGCAGACAGGCACTTCAATGACATCCGCCGGCTGATGGAAGGGAATATCCGGTGTGTTCGCCAGGATCTGCTTCATATAGCTCATCCAGACCGGCGCGGCCACAGCCGCCGCGGCGCGGTTCCTTCCCAGCGATTTGCGCGCGTCGTCAAAACCCATCCAGACGACTGTCGTCATATTTTTTGTAAAACCGGCAAACCACGCGTCTTTCCAGTTCGGCGTTGTCCCGGTCTTGCCGCCCGCCGTGTAATTAAACCCGGTATCCTTGACGGCGCCGGCGCCGGTGCCGTAATAAAGCACATCATAAAGCATGCTCTGCATAATAAAAGCGGCCCCAGGGCTGATAACCTCAGCCCTGCTGTTTTTATCCAGGTCCCTTTCCATTTCGAAATCATCCACGATCCTGCCGAACCTGTCCTTGACCTTGAGTATGGCCAGGGGTTTTACTGAAACGCCGTCATTGGCGATGGCCGAAAAGACCCTTGCCACTTCATAAGGGGAAAAAGTACCGACCCCCAGGGCATAAGATAACGAAGGCTGTACCCTTTTTCTCATTTCATCCCTGTCTATTCCAAAATACTGCGACATGGAATCAATAATCGAATTATAACCAAGGACCCGCAGCATATAATCCCAGATCTGTATTGAAACCACATTGACGGAATACTGCAGGGCCTGCCTGGCGCGCATTTTACCACGGAACGTGCCTTCATAATTGCGGGGTTCCCATGGCTTGCCGGACGGGTCCTCGTAGATCATGGGCATATCCATATAAACGGAAGCGGGAGTAATCAGCTTTTTTTCGATAGCCAGAGTATAATAGACCGGCTTAAAAAGCGAGCCCATCTGCCGGTGCGCCAGCATTACATGGTTGTATTGATTGGCGTAGTTAAATTCTCTTCCGCCCACCATCGCTTCAATATAGCCGGTATTGGGATCGATGGAGATCAGCGCCCCTTCAATCTGGTCTTCTTTCTGCTTGACCAGAAGCGGCAGCTGGTAGCGGCTTTTTATCTTCTCATTCAATTGGTCCAATCCCAGAACAAAGGAAGAAAGATAGATCACGTCATTAATATTCTTATAGAGGTTTTCCAGGCGGCCCTTCACCTTGCTGGCGCCGATCTGAATATTGTCAATGCCGAAATACAAACTCATCAGGTCAATGATATCCTCATAGGACTCTTTGTATTTTTGCGAATAAGACCTTGTTTCCTTATCGTAGTTGACCTGCTCATTGGAAAGCCCTTTCTGCAGTTCGGATTCAGCCGCATCCTGCTTATCGATATCCAGTGTCGTATAAATCTGAAGCCCGCCTGAATAAAGCTTTTCCTCGCCGTATTTTTCCACTAAAAGCTGACGTATATACTCGGTAAAGAAGGGCGCTGAATTATTCTGGCTCTTCTGAACGGTAATGCCTTTTACTTTCATAATAGAAGCGTAATTATTCCAGAACTGCTCATACGCATCATCCGCTTCTTCTTTCGTTATAAAGCCCATTTTAGCCATGGTACTCAGCACGATCCTGTGCCTCGCCTGGGCTTTATATGGATATAAAATAGGCGAATAATCATTCGGGCGCTGGACCAGGCCGGCTATGAGGCTTGCTTCCGCCAGCGTCAGGTCCTGCACATTCTTATCAAAAAAATACCGCGCCGCGGCCTGGACCCCGTAACAGCCATGGCCTAAATAAACCTGGTTAAAGTACATCTCCAGGATTTCCTCTTTTGAATACTTTTTCTCAATCTGGAAGGCATACCAGAGCTCGATTATTTTTCTGAATATGCTCCTTTCACTGGTTGTAAAAAGGTTCTTGGCCAGCTGCTGCGTAATTGTTGAAGCGCCGCGCGCCCTCTTTCCCATGAGCGGGTCAACAATAACGCCGCGTATAAAAGCCAGGGGATTAAAACCCCTGTGCTGATAGAAATCGTTGTCTTCAATGGAAATAATGGCCTCTATTAATGTATCCGGAAGTTCTTTATAGGAAACAAGCTCGCGCTTCTGGAGGTAAAATTCCGTGATCAGCTTATTATTGACATCATAGACCTTTGTCGGCACGGCATAAGTGGAATAATTCTCGAGGGGCTTGATATCCTTCAATTCGGAAAAAGTTATAATGATATACGCTATAAAAATCCCAATCACGGCCCCGAGCGCGATCAGGGATATGAAAAAAATCTTCTGCATGGTCGTCAGCGGAAGTTTAAGCCTCGCTTCATGAATAAACCTTTTAAAACTCATAATTCCCCCTGAACGGCGTCGTAGCCGAGCGTCAGCGCCTGATAATTCATATTGACAATTTTCTCGCCCTTCCTTTCGAATTTATCCATGATGGCTTTTTTCAGGCTTTCCTGCTTCAGCGTTTTTGCCGCTTTGCAGTAAGCTCCCAGCATAATGACATTGACCGCTTTGGAATTCCCGAGCTTTTCCAGCGCCAGCTTTTCGATTGGGACGGGTATCACTTTACGTTTTTTAAAATCAATCCCACTATCCTGAAGGGCCGAGTTGATGATCACCCTTCCTGTGTCCTTGACCTTCGGCAGAAACTTTGTAACGGCCGGTTTTGTGAACGCTATCAGAGTATCGGCCGCGGTAACAACGGGCGAACCTATTTCTTTATCCGAAATAATAACATTGCAGTAGGCCGCTCCTCCGCGCATTTCCGCTCCGTAGGAAGGGAAAAAAGTCGCGTTCAATCCGTCCATTACGGCCGATTCGGCCAGCATCAAGCCGGCAGTCAGCACGCCCTGTCCGCCGAACCCTGAAATGATGATATTTTCCGTCATGCCTTTTCTCCTTCCATCGCATTTTTATAGACGCCGAGCGGGAATGTTTTTGTCATATCGTTTATGATCATCCGGTTGGCCTCGAGGGGCGTCAAAGCCCAGTTCGTGTTGCAGTTCGAAAGAATTTCAATAAAGGAATAGCCTCCGGCCCCCAACTGCAGTTCAAAGGCGGTTTTTATAGCTTTTTTTGTCTGAAGGATGCCCTTAAAATCCGCGACCGTCGTCCTGACTGAGTATTTTACGGCCGGAAGCGCGGCGATCATTTCGGCCATCTTCATCGGATAGCCTTCCGTGGCAGCATTTCTGCCTTTCGGCGTCGTAGCCGTTTTCTGCCCGATCATGGTGGTCGGCGCCATCTGGCCGCCGGTCATCCCGTAATTGGCGTTATTGATAAATATGACGGTGATATTTTCGCCCCTGTTCGCCGTATGGACCGTCTCGGCCATGCCGATGGAAGCCAGGTCGCCGTCGCCCTGATAGCAAATGACAAGCCTGTCGGGAAGGACCCTTTTGATCCCCACCGCAACCGCGGAAGCCCTGCCATGCGCCGCTTCGCTCGTGTCGAAATTCCAGTAATCATAGGCCAGCACGGCGCAGCCCACCGGAGCGATCCCGATGGTGATTTCCCTCGCTTTCAATTCGTCCACAGCCTCGCAGATCAGCCGGTGTACAATCCCATGTCCGCAGCCGGGGCAGTAATGCATCGGCGCGGAAGTCATGCTTTCCGGTCTATTAAAAATTAAGGATGCCATAAATCATTCTCCTTTCCCTGACAAAGGTCCGCTATTTTTTCAAATATTTCATCTTCACCGGTGATCTTTCCGCCCATTTTCCCGAAGAACGCGACCTTTGCCTTCTGTTTTGCCGCCATATAAACGTCTTCAACCATCTGGCCGGCGCTCAGTTCAACCGTCAGCAGTGTTTTTACGCCCTTATCTATAAGACGCTCGATTTCGGCGTACGGGAATGGATAGAGAGTGATGGGCCGGAGAAGTCCCGCCTTGAAGCCCTTTTCCCTGGCCCGGATGACAGCGCTCTTCGCTATACGTGCGCAGGTCCCGTAAGCGACGATTACAACATTCGCGTCTTCAGTCTGTATATTCTCAAACCGGACTTCTTTTGCCTTGATTTTATTATAAGTATCCTGAAGCGTTAAATTATTGATCTCCACGCCGTCGTCGTCCAGCCAGAGGCTCCGAACCACATTTTTAGGCCTTCCCTTCGCCCCTGTCAGGGCCCATGTCTTTGCCGGCAGTTTGACGCCGGAAGGTTTTCTCAGTTCCACCTTTTCCACCATCTGGCCGATGATCGCGTCGCTCAAAATAAGGGCCGGTACCCTGTATTGGTCCGCCAGGTCAAAAGCAAGGATGGTCAGGTCCATCATCTCCTGAGGCGATGCGGGCGCCAGGACTATAACATGATAATCGCCATGCCCGCCACCCTTGACGGCCTGAAAATAATCGGCCTGTCCGAGGGCAATGTTCCCAAGCCCGGGCCCTCCCCTCTGCACATTCGCCAGAACGCATGGGAGCCTTGCCCCGGCAAGATAGGAAATACCTTCCTGCATCAGGCTGTAGCCGGGCGACGATGTGCTTGTCATCACCCTCGCTCCGGCGGCCGAAGCCCCGAAAACCATATTTATGGAAGCCAGCTCGCTTTCCGCCTGAATGAATACGCCGCCGACCTCAGGGAGCCTTGCCGCCATATAGGCCGGCACCTCGTTCTGAGGCGTTATGGGATAACCGAAATAGTAGCGGCAGCCGGCTATTACGGCCCCTTCGGCCATCGCTTCATTGCCTTTTATCAATATTATTTTTTCCATATATTATCCTTCTTTCCAGACTTTAATGGCCACATCGGGACAGGCCACCGCGCATTTTTTACAGCCGATGCAGTCGGAATTCCTGACCGGTTCGGCGTACTGCCAGCCCTTCGCGTTGAACTTTTTGCCGATTTCAATCACGTTTTTCGGGCATTCAGGAATGCAGAGAGAACATCCCTTGCAGAGTTCCCCGTCTATTTCGATATAAAAACTCACTTTTCCTCCTCAATAAATTATTTTCGATTATACCCAAAGAAACAATCAAATAATGTGAAATTATCGATTAAATAAAAACGATCGGCCAGTGAATCCCGTTGAACAGGACTGTCTGAATATTTCCATTTGAATAGTTTAAAGAGAAGTATATTCAATCTTATTAATCCGCCTTCTTTTTTGATTAATATTGTACCTCAAAATAAAGCATTTTTGCAATAAATGAGGGGTTTGTTTTTTATTAAAAAACCTAAAATAAACACGGGGTAATCCGCTAAGCTTGCCCTGAGCTTGTCGAAGGGACACGCGAATGGACGCGAATCGGGATTAAGGGGAATGAATTTTTTATTGATGGAATGAAAAATAAAAACAGAATAACATTATTAGCGTGAATTCGCGTGGCTTAGCGGAAGCCCAATCTGCTTTCAATAAATCCAGGATTATTCGATATTCAGCTTCTTTTTAATCGCCGCCATGGTTTTTACCATCTCGGGGAGTCTTGACATCGCGGCGTGGATGCGCTTCTGCTCCATAAAATTCCGGGCGGGTGAACCGAACAGGATGCTGTTCGATTCGATCTTTTTGGATTCAACGCCGGACTGCGCCAGCACAATGACATTATCGCCCAATTTCGCATGGTCCGCCACGCCTACCTGCCCCGTCAGGAAGCAGGCCTTTCCGATCGTAGCGCTTCCGGCGATCCCGACCTGCGCCATTATAACGGAATATGCACCGATCTTTACGTTATGAGCGATCTGCACCAGGTTATCTATCTTGACTCCCTCTCCGATGACAGTCTCGTCCATTGTTGCCCTGTCGATTGTCACGCAGGCGCCGATCTCGACATCATTTTCTATAACGATCCTGCCGATCTGGGGGATTTTGATGTTCTTTCCGTCCTTCTGGATATAGCCGAAACCGTCGCCGCCGATAACGCTGTTATGATGGATAATGACATTGTCCCCGATTACTGTTTCATCATCGATCTTCACTCCGGCTTTGATCAGGCAGTTTTTCCCGATCCTGACATTCTTTCCGATATAGACCTGTGAATAAATGACTGTGCCTTCCCCTATTTCGGCGTTGTCCATGATCGCCGCGAACGGCAGTATCGTGACATCATGAGCTATTTTCGCGCCTTTCTCGATATAGACCGCTGGATAGATTTCTTTTTTATAAGGTTTATAAGGATTGAATATCTCCAGTACTTTCGTAAAAGTCAGCTTCGGTTCTTTTACATTAATATAAGGCTTTGTTTCACATTTCATATCAACGGGGATGATCAGCGCGGACACGGTGGTTTGAGAAAGAAGCTCAAGGCTTTTTTTATTCTCGGCATAGGCGATACCGCCCTCTTTCTGATGCTCCAGATCGGAGATTCCTGTAATTTCGACATCCGTTCCGGTCAGTTCGCCGGAGACAATGCGCGCTATTTCAGACAATTTCATAACTCTCTCCTGTTCTCACCTTCTCTATATAAGTATAACATTGATTTTTTATTTTTAAAGGAAAGTTACGGCAAAGATGCCTGGGGTCAAAATCTTTTCTTTTTTTAATGAAATTTAAAGGGATTTTTATTCCGACAGGCTGTCGGGGGTTTACGATATTTCTTTCTTTTCGAAAAGAAAGAAATATCGCGCTAAAGAAAGAAAACAGGTCGAGGCCATTTTCATACTAAGGAATCGGTTAGTATGGAAGTGTGTCATCCGGTTTTTTAATAGCGATTCAGTATTTTAATAGCCTCCTTATTACGCTGTCCATAGCTTTATGCGGCGGTTTTGACATCCTGTCAAAAACTTGTGCCTCTCTTCTATTATTATAATAGCGGATGACACGGCTTGATATTGAGTTATTTGATATACCGATTATGGCTAATGGAAAATGGCCTCGGGAACGGATGATAATTCGAAATAACTCTTGATGAATCAATTTAGTGCAAATATCACTTGACAATTGGAAATAATTATATTATAATTATGATGATATAATTTAGTGCTCTTATTTATTTTAAGCGTTGGAGTGTAAATGAAGGATATAAAAACAGCTAAATTATCTCAGATCGCATATATCCGGCAGGGCTACCAATTCCGTAAAAGCATTGAAAATGTGCCATCCGGAGATATTAAAGTTATTCAAATGGCAGATATTATAGACAACTATTCGGTTAATTGGTCTCATCTCTTTCATGTCCATGAAGAAAACATAAACCCATTACATTTTTTAAAAGACAATGACATATTATTTTGCTCCAGGGGAATTAATAACTATAATATTGTACTTGAAAAAGTCAGTAACCCTATGATAGCAGTATCGCAATTTCTTGTGATTAAAACTGATGATAATGCTGTTAATCCGGGTTATCTTTCATGGTATTTGAACCAGCCGGAAGCGATGGCGTATTTCAAAAAAAATACCCTGACGAGCACGGTTCCGCTGATCAATAAAAGTACGCTGAATGAAATGATGATCCCTCTTCCATCCCTGCAGGAACAGAAAATTATTGCGGAAATTAATAAACTGTCAATTAAGGAAAAAGATTTGATCGACCTGATAAATGACAAAAGGAAAATAATGATAAATCAAATCCTGAGGCAGAGAATCGAATAATAAGGAGCGGTTATTATGGCAAACTCACATCCTATTACCCAAAACGAAATCAACAATATCCTCTGGAAAGCCTGCGATACATTCCGGGGCGTCGTCGATCCCTCTGAATATAAAAATTATATCCTGGTTTTCCTGTTCATTAAATACATTTCCGATTTATGGAAAGATAAAAAGGAAAACTATACAAACCAATACAAAGGCGATGAGACCCGGATTCAAAGAGCGCTGTTAAGGGAACGGTTCGTTCTGCCGGAAAACTGCGATTATGATTATATTTACAAAAGCCGGAATGACAGCAAGATCGGGGAAATAATCAACATAGCCCTGGAAAGAATTGAGGAAAAGAACAAGGAAAAGCTGGAAGGCGTTTTCAGGAATATCGATTTCAATTCTGAACACAGCCTCGGCCAACCCAAGGAACGCAACCAGCGGCTCAAGCATCTGATCGAAGATTTTGCCGACCCGAAGCTGGACCTGCGGCCTTCGGTCATAGGGACGAGGGATGTCATCGGCGATTCTTATGAATACCTGATCTCGCGCTTTGCGGCCGGGGCCGGTAAAAAAGGCGGCGAGTTTTATACGCCCGCCGAAGTGGCGATACTGCTGGCAAAGCTCCTCGCGCCGGAGGAGGGAAGCACAATCTCAGACCCGGCCTGCGGTTCCGGCTCGCTTTTGATAAGGGTGGCCAACGAGGTCGGCAGCGGTAATTATTCCCTGTTCGGCCAGGAATCGAACGGCAGCACATGGGCGCTCTGCAAAATGAACATGTTCCTGCATGGGAAGGACAACGCCCGCATCGAGTGGGGTGATACCATCCGCAACCCCAAATTGATTGAAAACGACACGCTTAAGAAATTCGACATCGTCGTGGCCAATCCCCCGTTCTCCCTCGATAAATGGGGCGCGGAAATGGCCGCCGATGATCCCTACAAGCGCTTTTACCGCGGCCTGCCGCCGAAGAGCAAGGGAGACTATGCCTTTATCAGCCATATGATCGAGACGGCCGTTGCCGGGAGCGGCAGGGTCGGCGTTATTATTCCACACGGCGTGCTTTTCCGGGGGCAGGCGGAAGGGAAAATCCGGCAGAAGATGATAGAGGAAAATCTTCTGGAAGCAGTGATCGGCCTTCCGGCCAACCTGTTTTACGGCACGGGCATTCCCGCCGCTATCATGATCTTCAACAAGGGTAAGGGAAAAAATAAGAATGTGCTTTTCATCGACGCGAGCCGGGACTTTGAAAGCGGCACAAACCAGAACAAACTCAGGGATTCGGATATTCAAAAAATCCTGGAGACTTATAAAGCTTTCAAAACGATGGATAAGTATTCATATTGTGCTACATTCGAAGAAATCAGAGAAAATGAATTCAATTTGAATATACCGCGCTATGTCGACACATTCGAGGAGGAGGAGGAAGTGGACATTCCCGCTGTGCAGAAGGAGATCGAAGCACTGGAAAAAGAGCTTGTAGAAGTGAAAGAGAAGATGAACGGGTATTTGAAGGAGTTGGGGTGGTAGAAGGATGTATATCAGTTATTTTGATGAAACCGGCGATGACGGATATCCGAAATATACAACCAAGCTTTTTGTCATGACATCAATTTATATGCATTATCAAAATTGGAAGTCCAATTACGAACAGATAAAGGAGTTCAGGTTATACCTAAAAAATAGGTACAATTTTCCAATAAAATTGGAATTTCATACGAATGATTTTTTATTGGGCAAAAAGCCTTATACCGGAATGGGCATTACAAAGGACCAAAAGAGAATTATCTTATTTGAGTTTTTTGATTTTTTATCTTCATTAGACGTAAAAATCATTAATGTGGTCATCAATAAGACAAAAATAACTGATAATTACGATGTGCTGGGTAATGCATTTACATACAATATACAGCGTATAGAAAATGACCTGAAATCAATTGATCCGGCAAGCCGTTTCATGATCATTACCGATGAAGGAAGAATTGAGAAAATGGTCAAAACTGCCCGAAAAATTCAGGCAATTAATTATATTCCTTCAAAATTCGGGCCGTTAAAATACCGGAATGATATACAAAAATTGATTGAAGATCCTTTGCCCAAAAGATCGGAAGACTCCTATTTTATTCAATTATCCGATATGGTTTCATTTATGGTGTTTCTCTATGCAAAAAGGCATTTTACTCATGAAAAATGGGCGCAAAGATTAAAATGTATAAAACCGGGGGATGAAACGGATTTATTGGATATGATAAAAAATATATTGAACTTGAAGGCCAGTAATACGAATGATTATGGAATGGTCCATTATCCGAAATAAAAAAATAGGGCACTTCACCGAAATGAAGAGCCCTCAACACCCTAGGCCCATTCGGACTTCAAGTGTTTCATACATAATATAGCATTTTATGTGTGATTTGTCAATAGGCCATACAATAAGTCTGACTAATAAATGACATTAACAGAAAAAGTAATAGAATGAAAAAAAAGAAGGAAGTGAAAGAACCACGAGGAAACGGGAACCACGAATGACACGAATTATCACGAATAAAACTATAAAAATCTGTATATTCGTGTTTTAAAAAAGGAGAACTCATGCCTGACCGCAACGTGAACCGCCCCGGCTATAAACACACACTTGTCGGATGGATACCGGAAGATTGGGCAATTGAAATTCTAAGAAAATTAAAAATAAATATTATTGATGGAGATAGAGGTAAAAATTATCCAAAGAATGAAGATTATATAAATAAAGATTATTGCGTATTTTTAAATGCAGGTAATGTTACAAAGTATGGATTTAATTTTAATAACATACAGTATATTAGTCGAGAAAAAGATTCATATCTTAGAAAAGGAAAGTTAAGTAGAGGTGATATTGTAGTTACAACGAGAGGTACAACTGGAAATTTTGCTTTATATTCTGATGATATCATTTACAAAAATATAAGAATAAACTCAGGAATGGCAATTATAAGAAATCTAACAAAGATAATTGATAATATTTTTTTATATACCTTCCTTAGGTCACAAATATTAAAAAAGGAAATAGATAGAATTTCTTTTGGAAGTGCACAACAACAATTAACAATAAATTTACTTGAAAATATTTCTATCCCCATCCCGCCCCTCCCCGAACAGAGCAAAATCGCCGAAATCCTCTCCGCCTGGGACGAAGCTATTGAAAAAATACAGAAGCTCATTGAAGCAAAAGAACGGAGAAAAAAAGGCCTGGCGCAACAGCTTTTGACCGGACGGAAGAGGTTGAAGGGGTTTAAGGGGATGTGGAAAGATACCCTGTTTTCTGATATGTTTTATTTTATCAAATCATACTCAATAACAAGGGAAGAATTGACAAATGAAGATATGGATGATCCGATTTATTGCTTTCATTATGGTGATATTCATAATAATTCTCATTCTACATTTCTGGATTTCAGTAAAAGCATATATGTTTCAAAAATTAAAAACAGTAAATACGGAATAGAATCGAATTCTTTTCTAAAAACGGGAGATCTGGTGTTCGCGGATGCCTCTGAAGACTACGATGAAATCGGATTATGTGTAGAAATCAAAAATATTGGAAGCTATCGTATTATTGGAGGCCTTCATACTATAGTTGCCAGAGAAAAGGATTATTTTTTAGATAATGGGTTCAAAGGTTGTTTAATGAGGAATGACAGGATTCTTATTCAAATCAGAAAAGCGGCAACAGGTGTTTCAGTATATGGGTTATCAAAGAAAGAATTATCCAAAATCGAATTTTCTTATCCCCCTCTTGAAGAACAACGCGCTATCGCATCCGTCCTTTCTGCCGCGGATGAGGAATTGACCCTGCTCCGGAAACGGCTCGACGCGCTGAAACTTCAGAAGAAAGGCTTGATGCAGAAGCTCCTGACCGGGGAAGTGAGGGTAAGGGTGTGAGGCGTATATTAAAAAAAGCAATTAATAATTTTAAGAAAGGATTTTTAATAGGATATAATTAAAATAATTCTTAGGTCGGAGGCGTTTTTATGGAATACGAAGTATACTGCGACGAAGCTTATCCGGACGTTTTCTCATCGGCCCTGACGGACTGCACTTTTCTTGTTATCGGCAGCCTGTGGATGGAAAAGAAAAACCGCGATGCATATAAAAATAAAATCCATGAACTGAGGGACCAATATAAGATCGGTCCGGAATTTAAATGGAGGAAGATCAATAAGTCAAAGATCGATTTTTATAAAAGTTTGATCGATTTTTTCGTTTCCGAAAATCTTGATTTGCGGTTCAGGGCGATCGTAATCGATAAAACAAAAGTTGACCTGATCCATTATCATCAGAGCGATCAGGAACTCGGGTTCTATAAGTTTTATTATCAACTTCTGCATCACTGGATATTGGATTTCAACCGGTATCAAATCTTCTGCGATTATAAAAAGAACCGCTTGAGAGACCGGCTTAAAGTGCTTAAGGAATGCCTGAACTGCAGCAATCTGGCTTCGGAAATTGCATCCGTTCAGGCAGTCCGTTCAAAGGAATCCGTTTTAATCCAGCTTACGGATTTTTTCACGGGGATGGTCGGCGCAAAATACAATCGGGATGACCTGGGAAATGCGAAGTCGGATATGATCAATTATTTTGAGGAAAAATCGGGTAAAGAGATTTCTAAAACCAGGCGGTTTGAAAATAAATTCAATATATTCGAAATAAATTTATCCGGCGGCTGGTGATATGCTTTATTGTCCTTTAGTAAAATTAAAATCCGAGGCGGAATATGAGCAGCATTTTTATGGCAAATACTGCAAGGGGCCGGTCATTACATTTGACGGCATATCGGTCCGTTTCAGAAAACTCGATTTCAAGCATTGTTTTTATGAAAGCAGCCGCAGGGACAGGATAAAAGACCGGTTTTCAATTGACAGGGCGGAAAGGATCGACTGGATAAAAAAGACACTGGAAGACCCGGAGGCCATTTTGAAAACAGGCTGGAACAGGGACAGTAAGAGATATGACTATAAAAAAAGAGTAGCCGTCGTATCGGGAGATTATGTTGTCGTTATCGGTATTATAAGCTCTAAAAAAGCCAGGTTTATAACGGCGTATGCTGCCGGGAAAAACACGATCGATAAGATATTAAAGGGTCCTGATTGGAAATAAAAAAACCGCTGATTTGACCAGGCAGGCTCAGCGGAGGCCTTTGTAGGTTCTAAGCCGCTGGCTAAGAACAACTATATGGTAATAAGCATTGGCGGTTTTGTCAATACTTGTAAAGCATAAAATTGGATTTAATTATAAGGGATTTATCGGTAAAAAATGAGGTTAAATGAATATTAAATATATTTCTGTTTTCATTTTAATTTTACAATGATAATTAATTAAGTAAAGAGGTAATATGGACATTGTATTTAACGAAGACCATATCTCCCAGATACCCGCTTTGCAGCTCCTTCAGGCGCTGGGTTATACCTATTTAACACCGGTTAAGGCGTTGAGGCTCCGGGATTACAAAATGACCAATGTCATCCTGGAAAGCATTCTTGTGGAACAACTCAATCTGATCAATACCTACACTTATAAAGGAAGACGGTATAAATTCACCGAAGGCGCTGTCAAATCGGCATTACAGGCTCTCAAGGCATACCGTTACGACGGGCTTGTCAGGACAAACGAGCAGATTTACGATATGCTCTGCCTGGGGAGGAGCTTCGAACAGACTGTTGAAGGGGATACAAAGAGCTTTACCCTTAATTATATAGACTGGGAACATCCGGAAAATAATGTTTATCATGTGACAGAGGAATTTCCTGTTGAAAGAGCTTATACATACGAGTCTTACCGTCCGGATATTGTCCTTTTTGTCAACGGTATTCCGCTTGCGGTGATCGAATGTAAAAAACCCGAGGAAAAGGATTCCCTCAAGGAAGCCATTTCCCAGCAAATCCGTAACCAGAGGGATGACGGCATTACCCGTCTTTTTGTTTACTCGCAGCTTCTCTTGGCAATCAATAAGAATGAGGCGAAATACGCCACGACTGACACAAAATTAAAATTCTGGTCAGTCTGGAAAGAGGAAGGGATTGATGAAACTGCTGGAAAATTAGTTGATGAATCTGTCAGGATAACTGATCCCGAAGGGCTATTTTCAGAGCGGTTTAAATACGTATTTGATTTCTTTCAAAAGCTGGCCGACTCCGGTTCCCGCGAGGTCACGGAACAGGACAGATGCCTTACCGCGTTGTGCAGGCCGGAACGCCTTCTCGAATTGACATACCAGTACATCGTCTTTGACGCCGGAGAGAAAAAGATAGCCCGTTACCAGCAGTATAACGCGGTTAAAAAAACCATAAAGAAAGTATTGAATACGGATTCTGAAGGCCGGAGGAAAGGCGGCGTGATCTGGCATACGCAGGGAAGCGGCAAGTCGCTGACCATGGTGATGCTTTCAAAGGCCCTTGTGCTGGAGCCTTCCATAGAAAACCCCAAGGTTGTCGTCGTGACCGACAGGAAAGACCTGGACAAACAGATCGAAAAGACGTTCAGAAAATGCGGAAAGGAAGTTACCAGGGCAACCAGCGGGAAAAATCTTGCCGAGCTGATAAGTAAAAACAAAGCTTCCATCATTACGACTTTGGTTCATAAGTTCCAGGCCGTTCTGAAAAAGGAAAATGTCGAAGATTTATCGGGCAATATCTTTTTACTGGTCGATGAAGGCCACCGGACACAGTACGGGGCTCTTCATGTTCAAATGCACAGGGTGTTCCCGAATGCCTGCTATATCGGATTTACCGGAACTCCGCTTTTAAAAAAGGAAAAGAATACCGCCAATAAATTCGGGGGAATTATCGATGTTTATAATATCAGGCAGGCTGTTGAGGATAATGCTGTAGTACCGCTATTGTACGAAGGACGCCTTGTTGAACAGGAGGTCTATGATAAGGCTCTCGACTCCTGGTGGGAACGTGTGTGCAAGGACTTGACTCCGGAACAGCAGTTTGACCTGAAAAAGAAATTTGCCAGGGCGGACCAGTTGAATAAGGCGGAGAAAAAGATCGCCCGCATTGCTTATGATATTAGCGATCATTTTATGAGAAACTGGCAGGGAACAGGCTTCAAAGGCCAGCTTGCCACGGATTCCAAGCTTTCGGCTGTTAAGTTTAAAAAGTATCTGGATGAATTCGGTCTGGTGACTTCGGAAGTGGTGATATCCGCTCCAGATGAAAGAGAGGGCTACACTGAGACAGATGAAGACAGCCTGGATGAGGTAGTCAAATTCTGGAAAAAGATGATGGACCGCTTTAAAAATGAGGAAGAATATAACCGGCAGATCATAGATAAATTCAAAAGCCCGGAGGACCCGGAAATTATTATAGTTGTGGATAAGCTTCTCACTGGTTTTGACGCGCCGAGGAATACCGTTCTCTATATTGCCCGCAATTTGAGGGAACACACTCTCCTGCAGGCGATAGCCCGTGTCAACAGGCTTTTTGAGGGAAAGGATTTCGGTTATATCATCGATTATTACGGCATCCTTGGCGAGCTTGACAAGGCAATGACTTTTTACGGAGGTCTTGACGGTTTTGATGAATCCGACCTGGACAGCACTGCTTACAATATTAATGAAGAGATAGAAAAGCTTCCTCAAAAATATTCGGATTTACTCGATATTTTTAAAACTATTAGCAATAGGTATGATGAAGAAGCCTATGAAGTTTTTCTTGCCGATGAAGAGATTCGCGACCAGTTTTATTACAGATTAACCGATTTCGCAAAAACACTTAAAATAGCCTTATCAACTATCAGTTTTATTAATGAAGTGCCGGAAAATAAAATCAGCCGGTATAAGGAGGATTTAAAGTTTTTTATGAATCTTCGAGCTTCCGTCAGGCGCAGGTACGCTGAAGCAATTGATTACGGCGAATATGAAGGAAAGATACAGAAATTGATCGATGAATATGTCGGCGCTGGAGAGATAATCAATATTACCGACCTGGTCAATATCTTCAATAAAGAGGAGTTTGAAAAAGAACTGGAAAAAATAGAAGGGAAAGCGGCCAGGGCGGACACCATAGCGAACAGGACTAAAAAAGCAATCCATGAAAAATGGGATGAAGATCCGGCCTTTTATAAGAAATTCTCAAAGTTATTGGAAGAAGTCATTGCGGAATACCGCCAGAAGAGAATCGATGAGGCCGAGTATCTGATGAAAGTGACGGAAATAATGGATAGCGTCAGGGAGAAAAAAGATTCGGGAATACCGGAGTCCGTTCGGGACAATGAAGACGCACGAGCTTTTTACGGGCTGGTTAATGAAGCTTTACAGGATATTATTGAGAATGGAAATGAAATATCCGCAAGAGCTGGAATGGAAATCCATAACATCATTGAAAAGAATAAAATAGTGAACTGGGAGCGGAACCGGGATGTCCGGAAAAAAATGGAACAGGAAATTGACGATTATCTTTTTGATTTGAAGGAATCTGAAAGTATTAACCTGAATTTAAATATCATAGACAAATTGATAGAAGATATTTTACAGACTGCCATAAAGAGGAGCGCCATAGGGTGATTCATATGGAACATACGATTAATTACGGTGACAAAGTAATCCGTTTTACTATTTTCAGATCCAATAGAAAAACTTTGGGAATTGTTGTTTATCATAATAAAACAGTTATTGTGAAAGCGCCATATGATAAAAGTGATAACGAGATTTTAGAAAGAGTAAAAAAACGTTCCCGCTGGATAGTAAAACAACTGAACTATTTCAACAATTTACCTTCAGCCGATAGAGACTTTCAATATGTGAGCGGAGAAACCCACAGGTATTTAGGAAATCAATACAGGCTGAAGATAAAAAAAGGGGAAAAGAAAAGTATTAAGATGCCGAAGGGTTATTTCGAAATTGTCCACCCGGACCCGTCTAATAAAAACGATATAGCTTTTATTATGAAAGATTGGTACAGGAAAAATGCTAAAAGGAAATTCACTGAGTACCTCGAGGAATGTTTTATTAGCTTTAAAAAATATGGATTGGAGTTCCCAAAACTGGAAATCAAGGAGATGAAAACCAGGTGGGGCAGCTGCAACTATAATAATAAAATAATTCTTAATCCGAATCTAGTAAAGAAGTCTCCTCTTTGTATAAAATATGTCATCACTCATGAATTATGCCATTTAAAATATTACCATCATGGTAAAGAATTCTACAAATTACTGTCAAAAATCATGCCGGATTGGAAAGATAGGAAATTGAAACTGGATTACAGTGAAAATTGATTAAATTTGGAGATTTTATGTTTAAAATAATTATGAGAATTTTATTTAAGCATTATTATAAAAATGTAAGTTTTAGTGCTTTAGTTTATTCAAAAACAAGTAAGAAATATAAGTTTTTGAGTCAATGTAATTTCAGGAATTGGGTTAATTTTTTTATTATTGTTATCGTTTTATACATTTATTGTTTATATTATCATTGGATCATTTTCTTCTCAAACTAATTATTCAAAGGAAATAAAAGATAATTTAAGCATGATTTTGATTAATATGGATAAGAATAAATAGATTTTAGTATCAAATTTCCATTCATTTTTTCCTACTCCACTGTACTATTATTACATTGGTTTACAGGCAGCAAGTAACACCAAGTTATAAATCGAGTTAAATGAGTCAGTATTTACCTCCCGTTCCCGAGGCCATTTTCCTCTAAACCATAATCCGAACATCAAATTACTTGAAAAAAACTCGTGTTATCCGCTAATATAATAATGGAAGAGAAACTCAAGCTTTTGACACGGATGTCAAAACCGACGCCCAGCACCACTTTGATTGCCTGTCCTCAAAGTGGTGCTGGGCAGGGACAGCGTAATTAAGGAGACTATTTTAATAAGGGATCGTTTTTTAACAACCGGATAACACACCTCCATTCAATCCGGCCTCTTCGTATGAAAATGGACTCGAAAGGCGTTTTCTTTCGGTTCACTTTCTTTGTCGCCGCTTGGACAAAGAAAGTGAACAATCCCCCGATTGTCAGTCGGGAAAAATATTCTACGTTTCCCGCCCGGATAGCCGGACAAAAAAAGGAGAAAAAATGGATGATTTAAAACTGGTTATCGATTATAAAAACAACACCGGTTTCCGTCATAGTTTCAATGAACTGGCTGGAAGCAGTTTCGGGATCGATTTTGAGGCGTGGTACAATTCAGGCTGCTGGGATGATACCTACATCTGCCATTCTTACATTCATAACAATTCAATTGTTTCAAACGTTTCAGTCAGCCTTTTGAATTTAATAATAAACAATAAAAATTATAAAGCTGTTTTAATCGGAACGGTGATGACCCGCCCCGAATACCGGAACCGGGGCCTTTCAAAAAGCCTTATGAACAGTGTTCTGGGAATATATGAAAAGGAATGCGATCTTTTTTATTTATTCGCGAACAAAAGCGCCCTGGGGTTTTATCCAAAATTCGGATTTGAACCGGTAATAGAGCATCAATTCTCCATCGAAGTCGATAATCATAATTCTGATGTTCATACTATTCGAAAATTAGATCTGTCTGATAGTAATGACCTGAATTTATTGAAAGATTTTGCCGCAGGACGTCTGCCTGTATCCCGGGCTTTCGGCGTTTTAAACGGACAGGCCGTTTTATTATGGCATTGCCTTTATGCTTACAAGGATGAAATCTATTATATTACGGAAGAAGATTTGATTATTATTTATAAAATCAAGGACAATATTCTGAATATTTATGACATTATCGCTAAAAAAGAATACCGGTTACTCAATATATTAAAGAGGATCACGGCCGGGGGCGTCAAAGAAGCCTGTTTTCATTTTACCCCGGATGATAAAGATTTAAAATACACTATCAAAGAATATAAGCCGGATGATGCTCTTTTTGTAAAATCAAATTTAAAGCTCATGCCGGGGATTTTTAAATACCCGGTCACAGCGCAGGCGTAAGGATACTTTTCCGTACAAATTTTACTTAAGCGAAAGTTATAAAAAAGGCGCGGTCCAGAGACCGCGCCCGTTTTATTTTAGACTTGTTTATTATTCCACAAACCATGCCAGGGCATAGACCAGCGCGGCGTTCCAGTTAATGGCGATTTCGTTGACCCTATAATCTCCCATATTGTCTTCCCAGCTGATCTCCTCCGGCCATCCGCCGCCGACCAGATAACCAGGCCATGCATAACCGGACGCTCCGCTTCTCCGGTAATGAGGCTGAAGAGGCGGGTTGATGCCGACGCCGGTAACAAAAGAACGGCCGAAGAAATTCCTGCCGAACAGGTAGCCGAGGGCGTCCAGGGCCGTATTCTTATATTTAACATCGGGGTTAAAGCGGCCGGCCGAATAAAGCATCAAAACCTGCCGGGCAACGCTCCCGTTGCAGCCCCAGTTATAAAAATCGCCCAGCGGCCGGCGGTAAGGATTATGAGCCGCGGTTTCCACGATGGAATCCGCCGCTGAAATGAGGGAATTGGATATCTTCGCATACAGCGCTTTATTTTTTCCTTTTCTTTCTGAAAACAGATACGTGATAAAGCCCAGATTCTTGACATCATTCCAGTCGAAAGTGACATCGATCAAATTTGTAAAGGAAACCGCTCTTTTCTCGAAATCCTTCAGGTACTGCCTGTCTCCCAGGGAATTCCACATCTCAGCCGCAGCCCAGAGCCGGTCATCCGGATCGGCCCACTGGTAAGGGCCGGTTGAAAAATTGCTGAGGTTCGCGGGTACGTCTTTGGGATGTTTGACAAGAAAGGCGTAGCTTTTCTTTGCCGCCTGGATGCACTTTTCGGCATAGGCCTTATCATACGGCATGAAAATCCTGTAGGCGATCGCGGCCATGGCGGTAAAATCCGCCGTGGCGGCGCTTCCCCATGGACTGTAATAGCGGGTGGTAGTTTCCGTTTCCGGCATAATGAACCCGCCGAACGACAGCGTGCTGATTTTATGGCTGACCCTGCCGGAATTGTCCGGATACTGCATCTTTAAGAGCCAGTCCATTTCCCATTTCAGCTCGTCCAGGTAATCGGGAATGGCATTATTGGTTTCAGGCACGGCAAAGCTCAATTTTTCAATCTTATCCTTGAAATTGTCCCACGCGAAAAACATCAAGCCCAGCGTAACCCCGGCGTTCACCGTGTATTTGTTATAATCCCCGGCGTCATGCCAGCCTCCAGTACCGTCCTGGAACTTCCCCTTTTTCCCTATATAATCCAACGCGGCGTCATTCGTATGGCACGCGTCATGAGTGAATACCTTGCCGTCATAATTATTGGAAACGGCCGTCCCGCAGCGCCAGAGATAAAAACCGAGCATCGCGGTCTGCAGGGGTTTATTGTAAATTCCATCGCCTATCTGAAAAAGATATGACTTGCCGATACCCGGCACATCCAGGTAATAAGAGCCGGGATTGGTCATGGCGCTGAAATCGGCTATGAATAATGATTCATTTGTCGACCGGATGGTAAAAGGCCCTGAAACCGTACCCGTATAAACTGCCTTTCCTCCGGCATCCATTACCTTGAAGTTCCTGCAGACTCCCGCAATGGTGGCGGATTTTATCTGCCCGGGGAAAAAACCCAGCGAATTCAGGCGTATTTTCGGACCCGCGGAACTGTTCTGGTCCGCCATGCCCGCCTGCGCCAGGACAAAAAACAATAATAAAATCCAGATTGAATATTTCATTATTTCCCTCCTGTTTTGAAATAAAAAATACTATAAAATAACTTTCATAATAAAGCAATTTGCTTTTTAAACCCGGCCTTCTCGCTGATTAAATCTCCTTTAAAACAGCCCGGGCCGGCGCTCCGTCGCCGTCCATGATTTTCAGGGGAAGACAGGCCAGTTCATATCTGCCCGGCTTTACTCCTAACAGATTCAACCCCTCGATGATCCATATCCCGGCCTTCAGCAGGGCCTGATGGGTTTCCTTACTTTCAATTTCAAACCCGCCGACGGAAAGATAATCGATTCCGACTGTCATGACCCCGCTTTCAGCCAGAAAGCCGGCGGCTTCTTTCGAGATATAGACATATTCTTTCAAAAACCGGTTTGTCTTCCAGCCCTTTACGGAATTAAGGGTTTTAAAAAGAATTCTTTCGCCTTTTTTTATTTTGTGCTGCAAGAGCTCGGAAGACTTGATCGATTTCCCATCCTTGATTTCAATAATCCTTGCAGGTCCCATAACCGCTTCTAAAGGCATTTTATCCAGACTCTTACCGTTTTTCAGAAAATGCAGGGGCGGGTCGATATGGGTCCCCGTATGCGTTCCCATTGTTACCACAGACACGTTGCAGGGGGCCCCTTTTTTTATGTCAACCACCCGCTCCACATGGAACCCATTGTCTCCCGGCCAGCAGACCATGCCGTTATAAAGCGGAACGCTGATATCCATCCAATCCGTTTTCATAATATTTACCTGCTCCTATTAAATATTTTCCTGTTAGATTTAAGAGTAAGCTTACGGGAATATTTTAATCGACCACTTTAAGCCAACCGCCGTCCACGTAATACGTTGAGCCGACGCAGTAGCTTGCCCGCGGAGAACAGAGAAACACAAAGAAATGGGCCAGTTCCTCCGGAGAGGCAAAGCGCCCGATGGGAGCGTTTTCCTTCGCGATCCTTTCCAGGTACTCTTCCGGTGTTATGCCCTGCTCCTTGCCCAGAATACCGGCGGTCTTCCGCCAGTCTGGTGTCAGAACCAGCCCCGGATTCACCGTGTTCACGCGGATGTTGTCCCCGATCAGCTCGTTCGCCAGGCATTTTGATAACATGACCAGCGCGGCCTTGGTCGTGTTATAGACCGGTTCGTATCCGAGCGGCTGTCTGGCGCAGATGGAAGCGTTGTTGATGATCACCCCTCCGCCCCGCTTTTTCATCTGCGGGACCAGAGCCCGGGAAAGCCTTATCGCCGCCATGACATGCAGGTCCCAGTACTGCTGCCACTTTTCATCCGGCGCGTCCATGATCTTTTCAGCGCTGCCGGTCCCGGCGTTATTGATGAGAATGTCCGCGCCGCCGAATTCCTTCTCCGCCCGCGCGGCCGCTTCCGCTATATCGTCCGGTTTTGTCACATCCGCTTTTACGCCGACAGCTTTCACCCCGTATTTATTTTTTATCCGGCCGGCGGCCTCCGTCAGTCTTTCCTCATTCCTGGCGCAGAGAAGAAGGTTCACGCCTTCCTGCGCCAACCCCTCGGCCGCGGCCAAGCCTATCCCGGCGCTCCCGCCGGTGATCACGGCAACTTTACCCTTTAATTCCATATCCATAATTTTTACCTCCTAAAGAAAGAAACCACAGATTTCACTGATTCCACAGATTTCTTCGGACTGTTTATCATTTGTACTTCATCTTTTTTCTTTAGAAAACATTCCACTTTGATTTCTACAATCGCCTCACTATTTACAAGAAAATCCAATAATTATTTCTTTAAGCCTATACCTTAACGAAAATATTAAAACGGCCGGATAATATAAGTTAACTTTCTTCATCCAATTCTTTTTCAAGATATTTCTGATTTGCCGTTTCCAGAAAACCCGATCCAATTTCTTTATATTCTTTTCCTATTCATAAATATTTTTTATGATTACACTGATACATCTAAGGGCAGTTCCAAAACCTATGTTGGAAATATCCGATTTATTTTGAGTTTTTGGAACTGCCCCTAATTTAATCTGTGACATCTGTGTAATCTGTGGTTCCGATTCTATTGTTCCATTGTAATCATGACTTTCATAACGCGGTCCCTGGCTTTATCGATATACTGATAAGCATCCTGATAATCCCGGAACGGATAGCGGTCCGTTATCAGCTGTTCCAGGCGCATTTTACCTGAAGAGGCCATAGCGACAGCCTTTTCATAATCTTCGCGGCGGTACATCAGAGTCCCGATCAGGCTGAGCTCCCTGTCCTGCACCAGCCCCAGGTCGACGACCGGCTTTTTCCCGAATACGCCCACCACCACGATCGGCGTTCCCTTGCGGGCGCAGTTCACCGCCTGGGTCATGGCCGCTTCAGACCCTGTGCAATCAAGAATGAGATCGGCGCGGTCCGGGCCGAAGTCCCTGAGGATGGATTTATTAAGGTCTTCCTTTTCGGGATTGATGGTAAAATCGATCCCGCAGTTACGGGCTTTTTCCAGGCGGAAACCGCTGATATCCGTAATCAAAACAGCCGCGGCGCCGAGGCTTTTCGCGGCCTGACCGACGAGGTTGCCGATCGGCCCGGCCCCGAATACGGCGGCCTTTTTCCCGGCGATATCCATCCCCGCCCTGCCCAGGGCATGGAAAGCGACGGCAGCCGGCTCGATCATGGCGCCCGCTTCGAAAGACAGATTTTCCGGGAGCCGGATCGTCATTGCCTCCGGTAAAGCGAAATATTCCTGCGCCGCTCCCCCGGTCTGGAACCCCATGACTTTGAGCGAATCGCAGATATGGTACATGCCATGACGGCATGGGTAGCAGACGCCGCATGTGACCTGCGGCATGAATGTCGCCTTATCCCCCGGAACAAAAGCGCGTACCTCTTTTCCAACCTCGGCAACTTCACCCGATACCTCATGCCCCTGCACCACCGGATAACCCGTATAGGGATGCGTTCCATGATAGACATGGATATCCGAGCCGCATACCCCGATGTTTTTTATTCTGATCAGGACATCTTTAACGCCCGGCGCGGGTTTATCGACATTTTTAAACTCTATTTTACCCGGCTTGACCATCACGGCCTGCAGCATATCCCCTCCTTATCGATTAAAAAAGCCTCTTATCTAACAGCCTTAATCAGAATATTATATAAATAAGGAATAGCCATGTAAAGTTTAATCAAGCTTTAAAAGAATGTTGGGAAAATGAAAAACTGTACTTAAAAAACTTTGGGTTTTTATACCGTTATGGGTGTATAATTTAAGTAAATATATTGAGAATAAGTCAGGCGAAATAAGCAATAGGGGTTTATCATGGGTAAATTAATATTATCTCTCATGCTCGTTTTACTAATTTCAATCAATTTATTTTCAAAACAGGCTGACATTTATTTTCCGCCGCATACCGGGATGTTGTTTTGCGAAAACAATAACCTTCAATTATTAAAATTTAATATGAATTATGTCAGCAATCATTTTATCAATATTTATTCCATAAGTAATTTGTCTCAGACAACGCAGGAAATGATACTCTATTTACCGCTGAAGGGAGAATTTATCGATCGGGAAATGCATGGCCCGGAGTTCAGAAACAAAAAAGATGAATTTAATTATCTGATTAATTACTTTGACCCTCATCTATCGGTTTTAAATCAGACAAACAGCTTTCATTATTCAATAAAAAAGAATGTTTTTGATTATAACTTTGCTTTTAAATGGGATTTGAATATAAATCCCGGCCAGCTAATTGTTCTGTCAAATGAATATTACCAATATTTTCCTGAAAGTGAAAATTTTGGCATCGGATTAAGGATAAGAAGTCTATGGTTTATGATTTCCCGCAAATTCTGGAAAAATAATATTAAAAATATCGATCTGTATTTTCATACCTATCAATTTCATCCCTATCTTCATCGTACAGGAAATATTTTTGTTACTGTAATGGAATACAGCATATCCAACAATGTGAAATTAAGTTATCCGGATAATAACAATGTACTGGTCGAGTATCATTTTACCAATGAATTGCCGGCAAATGAGAATTTTTATATAACATCGAAGCAGAAAAATTTATTCATGGATGAAACGAATTTCATTCAACCCATGAATAATAAAACATATTTCTATGCGGCGGTCACGAATATGTGCGGTGAATTGTATTATCATTGTCCAAAACAGGTCTACCGGTTTTTGATAAACTCCATCTATGCCGTTAATAATTATTATTTTAAAGATAAAGATATCTACAATTATTACCGTCAGTATGACTGGTATTCGCCGGAAACAAATAAAACACTCCTGAATGAACCGGATCAAAGATTAATAGATAAAATCCATCAGATGGAATTAAAGACCAACGATTAAATGATGTTCCGGCTTTCGCCCGGCAAGCGGTGCGGTGAGCTTGCCGGATCGGGCGTAGCTCTAAGGCTTGCGGACTTTGCATACGCCAACCGTCTGTGTGATATTGCGGAATATAAATAATAAAAAAAAACTGATGATAAGTATTAAAAAATACTGCGCTAAAAAATAAAACATGCAATCAACATTCTTGTCGGCTGAGAATCATGTAATTAGTATAATTTTTTTTAATATTAGAGTATAATAAGATGCATTATGAATAAAAAATACCGTCCGTAAACGGCGCTTTGATAAACGCAAGCCAATGTTTATGCCATAAAAAAGAAAGGAATTAGAAATGAACATATTAGTTTTTAACTGCGGGAGTTCTTCGGTATCTTACAAGGTTTTTGGAGTTGAGGATATAAATAAAATTGAAGTTGTCACCGCGGGTAAGGCGCATAGAGTTGGAGTAAAAGGCAGTGAACTTTCCTTTGTAGAGCATAAGTTTAAAGGAAGAATCCAAAAGGATGTATTACCGATAACGAATTACAGGCAGGCGGCAAAGCTGATACTAAATTTCATCAAAGAAAATAATATTAAAATAGATTGTATAGGCAATAGATTTGTTCACGGCGGGACCTATTTCCAAAAATCAGCTTTTGTTAATGAAGAGAACCTGAGAAAACTCAAATTATGCATGCCGCTTGCGCCTCTTCATAATCCAATTGCCTTGAGTGTGATTTTTGAATCCAGGAAAGTTTTACCTGATATCCGGCAATACGTTGTTTTTGATTCTGCGTTTCATTCGACTATTCCTGATTATGCATACACTTATGCGCTGCCGAAGAATATAGCGGAAAAATACAATTATCGAAAATATGGTTTTCATGGTCTTTCTTATTTATATGTTATTAAAACTGTATCTGATTTTTTGGGAACACCGGCTGAAAAACTGAAAATCGTTGCATGCCATCTCGGAACGGGCGGTTCAAGCGTGGCGGCTGTTAACAATGGCTGTTCTGTTGACACTTCCATGGGCTTTTCTCCTTTATCCGGGCTGGTGATGAGTACGCGAAGCGGGGATATTGACCCGATGATTATGATATATCTGATGGTTATTTATGGATACAGGAATGATGCTTTGCTGAATTTGCTCAATAAAAATAGCGGTCTGCTCGGCGTTTCAGGATTTTCAAGCGATATAAGAGACATCATAGGCAGAATTCCCGGAGAAAAACAGGCGGGACTTGCTTTCAATATGTATATACAGCGTTTAAAAAAATATATAGGAAGTTATATTATAGCCGCGTTAGGAGGGCTGGATGTTTTAATATTCACGGATGATATAGGCATAAAAAACCCGTTTGTCAGGGAAAAAGTTTGCGAAGGCATGGAATGGTGCGGGATTGCGCTGAACAAAGGAAAGAATAAAAACTACGATATGAAAAAACCGGAACTCCTGAATTCAAGTAATTCAAAAGTGCGTATTGCTGCGATACCGACAGATGAGGAAGTAGTCATTGCCTGGGAAGGTATTAAATTATTTAAGGAAGAAATAAATGCTGCTTTTTGACCCGGAATCGCCCTATTTGAAATGGTACAGGATGAACAAAGGAAAAACCAAAGAGGGTAAATGCGTTTTGGGAGAAAACTGTCTGGACACTGTAAGTGAAAAACTTGGAGATATCCGGAATGTGAATAAAATAGGTTATATTTTATATCATGGAGGCGAAGAAATTAAATCGCCTGTAAGCCGTTTAACGGAAAAAAATATTTCTGATTTTGAGAAGTGCGTTAAATACAACCCTGAGCTTAATGATATAACCTTCAAAACCGCGAAATACTGGATGAAAAGAATACCCAAAGCGAAGCATTTTTTGTTTTGTGATACTGCGTTTTTTTTGAAGCTCCCTCAGGAAGTCAGCACTTATGCTATTCCATATGAGCTCAGCAGGAAAGGTGTAAGAAGATATGGAGGATACGGCCTACTCCACCAGTGGGTTTATAAAAAAACCGAACGGCTGAATAAAAGCGGTATACACAGCTTGATAAGTATTTGCCTGGGAAATAATACCAACATAGCCGCCATAAGAAACAACAGGCCTCTGGATACAAGCTTAGGTTTTACCCGCATAGAAGGTATAATGTCATCGGGAGGATGCGGCGATATAGACCCTACTATTATATTCAACCTTAATTCCTCGGGTTTGGAATTTAATGAAATTAACAAGCTGCTGAGTCAAGAATGCGGGTTTTCAGCATTTCTGGGTAAGAATGCCGATTTTTTTGATGTTATTAAAAAGAGGGCCAAAGGACCGGCGGCAGATGTAAAAGAAGTTTTCAGCTATAGTATAATAAAATACATTGGGGCTTTTATTGCCGAACTCGGGGGTGTGGATTCTATAGTTTTTTCCAGCGAAAATCTGCGGGCTGCCGGAAGCTTTATTCTGGAAATAATAGACAAACTTCAGTTTTTAGGGGTAAAATGTAAATTGAAAGAAGGAGGACAGAATGATTTTTTTAAAATATCAGGACCAGATTCGAAAATAAAAATCTATTGTTTTAATTACAAAAAGTGGAATATTTTGAATCAAAATTATTTTTAAAAGGAGAAAATAAAATGACAAAAGAAAAAGCGTTTTTAGAAGACGTCGGAATTAAAGACCTTCCATTTCCGATAAAGGTAATCTCGAAATATAACGAGGATGGACAGCCTACGATTGCGAATATTTCCATTAATGCGCGTATCATGCAGGGGTTTGAAGCAGAATGGATAGATAAGTTTATTATGATCCTGCATTCTCACAGGGAAAAAATAGGGACTAAAACATTAGCCGCGAATATTCCGGATTATCTTAAAGAATTGAACGCGTCAATGGTTGTTATTGATTTCAATTATCCATTTTTTATTGAAAAAATAACTCCTGTATCAAAAGAAAAATGTCTTGTCAGATATATGTGTACTTATAGTGCAAAAGCAGTTGCTACCAGGGAAAAACCCACAATAATTTTCAAAATATCGGTGCCGGCCCTTACTACATATCCGATTTCAAATGAAGAACAGAAGGGAGGTTTGTTTGCCCAATTAAGTATTGTAAATATTGAGATTGAGCCTAAAGACCAGATCTTTCCGGAGGATATTGTAAATATGATAGATAAGCATGCATTAGCCCCGGTTTATTCGTTTCTGACAAAAGAAGACCAAAGTTTCATTATTAATAAGTTGCATACGGAGAAAAAAACGAGTGTAATTTTAACCGATGAAATAAAGGATGAGCTTGCGCACAATAGAGAAATTGAATGGTATAAGGTCAACTGCGCTAACTTAGGAATGCTGCATTCGTACATTACTTTAATCAGCACTGAAAAAAGCATGTGGATCCCGTTCAGCGGCGTTGAAGACGATTTTTAGATTCATCTATTTTTGCAGACTGCCCGGCATTTGTCATCCGGTCTTCAGCGGGCTTATGTCAGGGATCCGATTATTATAATTGCCTCTGCCATCCGTCTTCGGTAAAAACGCCGCAAATACCCAACGTTGTTCGAAAAATACCGCCCGGCTTTTTGGTAAAGCAGCTGGATGGTAAAAAAATATGAGATTACCGATGGTCCTTACTTTAAAATCAGAAATCCGATGTATACTGGAATTATTATCGGCACAATTGGTATGGCTTTAATATTTCGTTCAATAATTGGATCAGTATTAAACATCCCGATAATTCTTTTGTTTATATGGCGTATAAGTGAAGAAGAAAAAATTCTAAGAAATGAATTTAAAGAAAAATGGGATGAATATTTTAATTATACCAAGCGATAAAAATATATAATTGAAAAAAAGGATATTGCAAAAATTCTCACCAATAATAAGGCTTAATATGCGGCCAAAACGGCATCTAACCCGGTGTGAGCGTTGCGCTTGCTTCAGCAGCGATGCGCTGGAGGCAGCTTCCATCCGCTCAAGCTCGCCTGTGCCGGATGCAGGATAACAGGCGCAAAGTCCGAGGGTAATAAAATGTTGAATGAAAATCAATACGCGACTTCCGAAAAATTTGACGCGCGGATTTACCTGAACGCGAAATTCAAGACAAACCCGGGATCATGGTTCAAATGGATTTTCGGGTATTTTCCGAAATACGAAAATTTAAGCGTATTAGAACTGGGCTGCGGAACGGGTTTATTCTGGCTGGTCAACAGGAATGAAATCCCAAAAAGCTGGGAAATAACGCTTACCGATTATTCAGAAGGAATGCTCGAAGGGACACGGAAAAGCCTTTCCAGGCTGAGCCGCGGTTTCAAGTACGAAGTTGTTAACGCCGAAGACATCCGTTATCCGGATAAGCATTTTGATATTATCATCGCGAATAATATGCTCTACCATGTTGAAAATAGACCGGCCGCGCTTTCGCATATTTACAGGACGCTTAAGGACAGCGGGACGTTTTTCGCTTCCACAATGGGAAAAAAAGACATGCTCGAGCTGAATCTTCTCTTTTATAAATTTCTTGATAGCCGGAACAGGGCCTTCAGGTTCAGGGAACACCAGTTTTCACTGGAAAACGGAATGGACCAGCTGAAAGCCTTTTTCCCGGATGTGGCAATTTACCGTTATGAAGATACGCTGAAAATCAATGAAGCGGAGCCGGTCATTAACTATTATCTGTCATTCAATGATATGCATGAAAATTTAACCGTTCTGCATAAAGAGGATATCGATAAATTCAGGGAATATCTTCAGGATATATTAAACACTCAGAGAATTATTTCTGTAACAAAAGATACGGGCATTTTTATCTGTTCAAAATAGATCATGAAACATTCCGGCCTCAGCGGCAAATTCCAGAGGAATTAAAATGAAAAAAATCCTTTTCCTTTCAATATTCATATTTTATCCTTTTTTGCTCTTTTCTTCCGGTCTCGTTCCGCCGTCCCGTTATTTTGATTTATCTAATTGGATGCTCCAGATCCCCGGTCCGGCTGAAATCAAGAATCTTAATGAATATGCGTCGCTCTATTTCTTTACGGCCCCCGATCATTCCATTTGTTTTAACCTCGACGCGCAAGATAAAGGCCATACGAAGAACTCGGAATATGTCCGTTCCGAATTACGGCATTTACTCAACTGGAGCATTGAAGAAAACCATGAGATTTCAGCAACGGTCAAAGTGGCCTGTGATCTGGAAAAATACCAGGTTACGGTAGTTCAAATTCATGGAATTACCGGTTCAAATGAAAACGCCCCCCCATTATTGAGAATCGCGGCAGTCAACGGCAATCTGTATGCGTTTCTAAAGACTTATCCCGACGGCAAACATACAGAAAAAAAACTGCTTAAAACAAAAATCTCCGATTATTTTTCAATTGATATAAAAAATGAAAAAGGCCGATTAACGATATACACCGACGGTCAAACATGTTTATATAAAGACTTAAATTTCTGGAAATATAAAAATTACTTCAAGCTCGGGTGCTATCCGCAGGAACACAAAGGCCGTTTCAATGTGTATGTAAAATATTTTGCTGTACACTAAATGCGGTACATCTTTCAGGTCAAAAGGATGAAAAATGGGACGATTCTGTGCTGGTGAGTTATCCTTCATTCAGGGCTTTTATGCCGATGGGTCCCGTACCGGAAGCATACGAGGGCCCGGCACACCGTAAAACCACTCTTTAAGACGCGCGGACAATAATTATACGGACGCCGAACTGAAAATTGCTAAAAGGCGGGTTTATTAACTGAAATTTTGAATTAGACATAGGAGAGTATGGGATAAAATACCTATTGTTCTCTAAAAAATTTGCCGTTAAAATATTTCCTGTCTGATTGAATATTCAAGGAGGAAATAAATGGAGCTGAAAAAAGTATTATCCATATTATTCATAGCCGCCATAGTTCTCTTAGTGCTGGGATTACTCACGCTGGTCCCCAGCCCCGGAGCGTCCAAACCGAGCCTGCTGGGATATAAAGCCAAATGCTCCTTCACCCCGGTTTCGACTCTGATCCTTTTCTGGATGGCCCTGGTCCTCTATACCATACGCGCCCGGCTTATGAATGAAAGCGGAATTCTCGGTTCCTTCGCTCTTCTTATCGTATTATCGATTGTGTTTCTTGCCGGCATTATTTTTTATTCCTTCAGATATGCGGCAGTCAATGCCAAAACCGTTAAGATCGGTAGTAACAGAGTTGTTGCTTTGAATACGGGAAAAAGCATGGGAAAATCCATGGGGCCAAAAAAATAGTAAGCCGGGACCTGATCAATTCCGGTTTTATAAAACAGGAGAGTTTATTTATGAAAATAATAATACTCATTTCAGGCATTATTCTGGTTTTAATTATCGCCGCGGCCGGTTTTTTTGTCTGGGGCTTTATTCAAAAATTCCTGGCCATGGAAATCATACGGGTTGATCCTCAATTGACTTTATACATCGGCGGAGGGGGAAACTCATTCGTACTGACATCGGAGGACGGCTCTCAAGCTCTGGTTGTCGACACAAAAATGGGAGAAGGCTCAAAAAAGCTCCGGGAAACCGTCAAGGCCGGTGATATCACTATTGTCAATACGCACTGTCATCCCGATCATATTGGAGGAAATTCCCTCTATCCGGCGGCGAAAATAATCGCGGGTTCCTATACAAAGGAACAGTGGGGTATCAATAAAGACAATAGATATCCCTATATTACAATTAAGCCTGGGGAAGAAAAAGTCATTAAAATAGGCGGCGAGACTGCGCACATACGGAACATGGGGCAGGCCCATTCCTGGGATGATGTTGTCGTCTATTGCGAAAAGCGCAAACTTCTTGCCGCCGGTGATATAGTCGTCATCAATATGCACCCTGTGATCGTTCCCCAGGGAGGCGCGAATATTTCCGCATGGACCGCCGCTCTCGATAAATTATATAAGACTTATGATATAAAAACCCTTCTGCCGGGGCACGGCGGCGTTTCGGACAGGACCGCGCTCCTGACCATGAAAGATTACTTCGATTCAATCGGCGCCGCCGCCGGTAATCCGGCCCAATTGCAGGAGCTGAGAAGGAAATGCAAGGATTATTTATCATTCCCGTTTTTCGCGAACTTTGACAGGACTGTCGAAATAATAAAAAGCGAAAAAAAATAAAATTTATAAAAAGGAGCGGAATATGAATAAGTTTTTATTCGGCATTATTATTGGAATCTTTGCGGGCATCATAGATGTTATCCCCATGATCATGCAGAAATTATCCCTGGAAGCGGATTTATCGGCATTTTCCATGTGGGTGGTCATCGGGTTTTTTATCGCGGCAAGCTCATTGAAAATCAACGGCATCATCAAAGGCATACTGATCTCTTTTCTTGTTTTAATGCCGGCCGCGGTCATCATAGGCTGGAAGGAGCCGCAGAACCTTGTCCCGATCGGCATTATGACTCTGATACTCGGAAGTCTTTCCGGCTTTGTTATCACAAAGTATAAAAATAATCAATGATCTTTTTTTTCCGCCGGATTTACATCAATAAATTTATCAAATAACTGCATAGAAATTTCAATCTTATGAGTTGAAACCACAGACGCCGTGGTGTGGTTCTGCAGTAGACTGTGTGAAAAGTCGGTGTTTTGCATCGTAATTCTATATTTTTCGTTCCGTAACTTCAATAAATACGTGGCGAAAAATAGTTTTCACACAGTCTGCAGGCTCACCAACCAAGCTTGTCGAACCATTACACTGATTACACAGAATAAAATTTTGAAGTATAGATTTGGAAAGCCTGGTTAGTGACACTCCCCGTCTTACCAGGGATCCAAGCGGATTAAACCTCAATACAAGTCTATGAAATCATTTTAAAATTATAAATATTGAAAAAGAAATGAAAAACGATCCGGGAACTAAGAAAATTATTGGTGCGGTAAATAGTTTCAATTTAGTATTTTTAATAAAAAAATATAATAAAACCATGAAACTGTTGGTGAGCGAAATTGTATCCTTCAGTGAAATCTGTGTAATCTGTGGTCCCCTTCCGTTGTACCTTTTCCATTAAATAATCAGCATAGTTTTGTTCTTAATAATAATATGCTTTATACTATATTATAGAAGGCCCGATCAGCAAATTTGAGATGGAACGCATACCAATCCCATTCCCCGCTATAAAACCATTCTTATCCTCTACCTGAAAGAACTGCAGAAACAGGCAAAAAAGCTCGATGAGGAAAATTGTTCTATTTTAACAAATCCTGCCTTTTGTCTGAAATTAGAAATGGAAAAAGATAAGATCATCCTGGATTACCTCTAATAAATATAACTCTACCTTGACATGTCAACTGAACATGGTTATATTGTATTAAGGAAATCAATTATATGATGAGATGTTATTCTGAGGGCAAAAATAGCATCTATTATTGTTTTATAAAACATAATTTAATAAGGAGTCTTATATGCTGAAAAAGGTTTTATATCTTTTTATGTTATCATTCTCGGTGATATTCCTGTCGCGCTGCATGTTTGAATCAGACATTTCAGTCAGAAGATCGTACACAGTTGTTTATGTTGAGGACCCGGTGCTGTTCATCATACCCGGCACATATGTTTATTATATCAACAGCAAAGACAGTGATAACTTTTTCTACGACGGGTTCTGTTGGAAGTCATGGAACGGCATATGGTACAGGGCTGAAGTCTATTCGGGACCATGGACAGAGGTGGATATTGCGTCAGTGCCTTATGATATTATCAATCTGCCGCCCAGCTGGAGAGATATACCGGACGATACGCCCCGGATCGGATGGGGCGAAGTTAAAGTAAACTGGCAGACCTGGCACAGGGATAGATACTGGGAAACCCGGCATTGGAGAAGGTAAGGAATTAATTGTTTTGTTCACTTTCTTTTGTTTTAATGCTGTTGCCTGTCGGTTTTTATAACATGCTTCATGGACATACGGCAGGGTTCCCGTTAAAATAAAACGGGAGAAAAAGATGGCAAGATTTGAAAAGAACAGCCTGGAGCAGGGTGAGTTCCTCGCGATCAATATAGGCGAGCAGTTTGATGAGAATTCCAGAGAATTTATACTAAAAGAATTCATCAAAAACCGTATTAAACTGGAGGATTTCGCGGCTTACTATAAGAACGACCATAGAGGCAGAGAGATTAAAAATCCTCGGGATGTGATCTGTGCGGTACTCTACGGTTACATTACGGGAAATCGTATCAGCCGAAAGATAGAAGATTTGCTGAAAAAACACATTGGGTTTATGTATGTTTCAAACCGGCTGAAAATTGACCATTCGGTAATTTGCGAGTTCAAGGTACTTTTTCAGGAAAAGATCGAGGAGTTGTTCAGCCAGCTTTTATATATACTCAACGAAATGGGGTCTATAGATTGGGACATGGTAGTGGGTGACGGCACAAAGATCAAGGCCTACGCGAGTAAGAATAAGAATGTGGGAAAGAAACATACCCGGAAGCTGATGGACACTTACCAGAAGATGGCGGAAAAGATTGTGAAACAAGACCTGGAACTGGAAGAATCTTACCGGGAAGGCAAGCTGGAGCAGCCTTATTACGAAGCGGAGAAGAAGCGGGTATCAAGGCGGAAAAAGATTTACGATAGTGTTTTGAACCAAATCGATGAATACAAAAAACAGGTAGAGAGAGGGGAAAAGACAGACGAAGAATTCACCAACCTGACTGATCCCGAAAGCAAGCTGATGTCTGGAAATCCGCATAGTGTGTTTATACAGGGATATAATTCGGCGATGATGGTCAGTAATAATGATGTGATTATAGATTTTGAAGCAATCACAACACCGGAAAAACAGCATACGGAAGAAATGGTAAAGAGGGTGGAACAGAAAAAAGCGGAATTAAAAGTTGATAAGGCTAGCAAATACCTTTTTGATTCGGGTTTTCAGGACATGGAAGAGACAATCCGGATGGTGGAGGAAGGAAAAGACCTTTATGTGGATACGAAAGAGCGGGATTTCAGTGATAAATCACAGAAGCGAAGAGACTTTAAACTGGAAAAGATTGATGACGAATATATCCTGGGATGCCGGGGCGGCCGTAAGGAAAATGGGTATTTAGATCGAAATAACCAAAGATATACATTTTTGTATTCACGGAAGGGCTGTGAAAGATGTCCATTTTTCAGTGAGTGTTATAAAAACATCAAACCGAAAACACAGCAAAAGACAGTAATTTTCAGTGAGTTTGAATTGAATAATCGGTCTAAGATTGATGCTTATTTAACAAAACTTTACAGCGAAGAAGGGCAAAAGATATACAACCGCAGGATAGGTAAAGAACACGTATTTTCAAACATCAAAACACAGAAGGGTTATGTTCAGACAGTTTACAGAGGTCAACGGAAAGTGAATTTGGAGCTATGCTGGGTATCCCTTGCGCATAATTTTATGAAATATGCCCAATATTTGAGAAAATAGAGAGGATTTTGTATAGTCTGAGTATCGATTATTCGAAATTTATTATTAAAATCAGCTAAGCTGACAAAATTTTTATTTGCCCGCTTATTGTAAGGGGCTGGTTTGACTCCGAAAATGAAATAACCGACAGGCAACAAGCGGTGACAAAAGAAAGTGAACCGAAAGAAAAATGCCTATTTCGAGGCCATTTTCATACGAAGCAATCTGATAGAATGGATGTGTGCTATCCGGATGATGAATTTCGATTCCCGTTTATTATAGCCGCCTTAAAACGCCATTCCTGTCCCTCACCACTTTGTCCGGCTTAATAATCTAAGTTTATCAAAATGGTGAGAGATTACTCAGGGCAGGCCCTGCCGTAAGTATAAACTTCCTTCCTTCTATTATTATAGCAGATAGCACGACTTGATATTGAGTTAGTTTATGTACTGATTTTGGCTAATGGAAAATGGCCTCGGGAACGGGGGAACGAGGACTTGATGGAGTAACAAATAAATTAATTACAAAAGAGTTTAAGCAAAGAAGGAAAATATTGCATGGAATGAGATGGAAAGGCGCTGCGTCCGGCAGACAAAAATATTGTATTTAAGAGAATATTTTATTTTAATTGAGACTATAGCGCTGATCCGATCATGTGGAATTATCCGCACATTTTGCCTTTTCTCTAATTGCCTTTAACTTCAATAATCATTATATTTAGATATATGAACAACCTTACGGCTTCTCCGGAAAAAAACCTTTAAGGAGGCGCCTATGATCATAGCACCGGTACAGGGACCTATGGAGATAAAACCCGTCCGAAAAGAACTCGATGATATCAACTCTGACAATAAAATCAGGGAATACGAAAAAGAAAATGAAAACAATATCAGGGACGAGGATAAGTCAAAAACGGAAAACTCGAAGCAGGCAGTTAAGGAAAAAGATCTTGGGAAAAATATAGATGTAACGGCATAAAGCAGATTTCCGGATCTTTACTCAAATCCCTTCTTTTCTATAATATCTGGATATATTCTCTTCAATATTTTATAATAAGGGCAGTTCTAATAACTGACAAAATACATTTATTTTGAGAACAACTATCGATTTAAATTAAAGATTTAAGCACTTCCAAAAACTTCTATTTAACAAATATGGTAGTTTTTGGAAGTGCTCTAATCCAATTTATTTCTATTGCGGATTGGGAGGACTTTGTATGAAGACTTTAAATATTCTCTCCGGAAAAACGGACATCTCTCCGCGTGATGCGGGCTTTATTCCATCAAAATTGAATGAACTGGACAACCTCTTTCTCGGCTTGATTGAAAAAAGCAAACTGCAGGGCGCGAGCTACCTGATTTCCAGAAACGGGAAGATCTTCGGCATGGAAATCGATGGGAAAGCTGACCAATAAACCGGATAGCCCCGCCCTGATGCCGGACTCGATCCGGCATATCGGTTCCGTCAGCAAGCTTTTTACAGCGACCGCGTTCATCCAGCTCGTGGAAAAAGGACTCATTAATATCAGTGATCCGGTCATGTCCGTCCTTCCGGAATTTAATAATCCCATGCTGAGCAAAATAACGCCGTTTCATCTGCTGACGCATACCTCCGGACTGACCGCCGATTCAGGCTACTTTCTGGAACCGTATATGAGAGATATTGACAAAGAGATTCGGAATAAGGACTGGCTTAAAGCCGTCCTGAAAGGCCCACTTCAATCAAAACCGGGGGAAGTCTGGAGCTACTGCTCCATCGGTTTTATGATATTGGCGAAAGTTGTCAGCCGGTTAAACAAAATATCTTTTGAAGATTATGTGGTGAAAAATATTCTCCAGCCCCTGGGGATGGAAAGATCATTTTACGATATCCCAAAAAAATACCTGAATGAGGTCTGTTATACCCTTGACTGGGAGGAGAATTTGTTAAAAAAGTGGTGGCCGGCCGGACCGCCGAGGGGCTGGGCATGGCTTCATACGACGCTTCACGACCTCTGGAAATTCTCGCAGATGATGCTGAATAAGGGCGAGTTGAACGGCGCGAGGGTCCTTTCCCGTAAAAGCGTCGAGGCGATGACAAGGAACCAGCTTCAGGAAGTCCGTTCCTCCTACTGGGGCACTGATTTCAAGGCTCTTCCTTACGGCCTCGGCTGGTCGCTTGTCGGAAATGAACTGATGTCGCCCGGCACATATAACCATGAAGGCTGGGGACGATGCGGATTGTATATCGACCCGGCGGAACAGCTGATCTTTATTTATTTTGTCCCGACTACCGTGGAAGCATGGTTCCCCGAATCGATCGTCAACCCGCGGAATATTGTCTGGTCGGGAATACTCTGAAATATTGATATTGAAGACCCGCTTAAACAAACGGTTTTAAACCTAAATTGACTAAAAATTTCTTTCTTTCTATACTGAATATATTAAATTATGGCAGAGAACTTATGATAAAAAGGAAGATTGCTTCTCCTCAAATTTTTAAATTGAAAAATTTACTTGAAAACATGAAAATTCATTATGATTCAATTTATCTTTTTGGAAGCAGGGCTAAAGGAACAAATAACAGGAACAGCGACTATGACTTTTTCATCATACTCAACGGCATTCAAACACCTCAGGAAATAAGGGATATGAGAATAAAATTGAAAATCAGAATGAAAGAAATGTTTCCCAACAAGTCTTTTGACATTCTTTCACGTAATCTGGACGATTTCAATTTTTATAAAAATACAGTTAATACAATCGATAATACCGTTTATGAAGAAGGCGTTAAGTTATGAAAACCGATGTTGTGGAAAATTTCTTAATAAAAGCTGACCATGACATTGAAGCCGCCTCATTGCTTTTTAAAAACAATCCTCTTTTCACTGATACAATAACATATCACTGCCAGCAGGCTGTGGAAAAATATCTGAAAGCTTTTTTGACTTTTCATAAAATCAGGATAAAAAGTAATCATGAGCTTGTTGATATCATTAATGAATGCATAAATCTTGATAAAGAATTTGAAAAATTCCTGACAAAAGAATTTTATCAACTCGACGATATTGGAATGAGCGTGAGATATTCTGATATAATCTGCGATCCGTCTCAGGAAGAAACGTCTTCTTACATCTCATTGACTGAAAATATGAGAACATTCATTAAATTAAAACTGAATAAGAATTAAATTTTCATATCTTAATATTACAAAATCATAAGCAATGGCGTATTTTTTAAAAATATATTCTATTCATTGTTTATAAAAATATAGTAAATACAGGTAAAAATTTATGCGCCGGATCATAAACATCCTGAAGGCGACAGCCTTTGTCACATACAAGGAATGGGCGGCATACCGCTCCCATATGGTGCTTTCATTATTTATCGGGCCTGTTTTTTTCCTCACGCAGATCTTTATATGGAAGGCTGTTTTCACCGGCAAAGATGTTGTGAACGGCTTTACATTTAATCAGATGATCGCTTATTGCGGGATCATCGCGCTGATCAATTATGTCATCATGGATTTCGCGGACTGGAACCTGCAGATGCTCATCCGCACCGGCCGGTTTTTGACATTCATTTTGAGGCCGATTTCGCACCGCTTCTTCGCCTTTTCGCAGAAGGTCGGGCACAGGCTCCTCGGTTTCTGGCTCGAGTTCCTTCCGGTATATCTCCTGTTCTTTTTCGTCTTTAAAATAAAACTGATTCCGGTTTATCCGGGATGGTTTTTTCTTTCCCTGTTCCTGAGCTTTATCATGATGTTCCTGGTCAATTACAGCGTCGGGATCCTCGGCTTCTGGCTGACGCGGACGGAAGGCGTCCGCAGGATGTTCCTGATCTTCCGCGATATTTCGGCCGGTGTTTTTATTCCGCTTACTTTTTTCCCAGCCGCCGTCCAGAATATTCTGTTTTTCCTTCCCTTTCAGTTTATCAGCTATGTGCCGGTCAGCGTTTTTATCGGAAAGTACGCGATGGGCGGATTGTCTCTTTCCATTCCGGCCGTAGTCGCGGTGCAGGCCCTTGCCGTGCTGATCATGCTGGGCATGACCGAAGTCCTCTGGCGGATGGGTATCAAAAGGTTCACGGGGGCCGGCGCATGAAAAAAGCAATCAAAATTTATTTGATCGGCCTGAGAAACGCCTTCGCGGAGCGGATGGCATACAGGGGGGACTTTTTTATCAGCATGACCATCATGCTGATCCTTGAGTTTATCGTGCCCCTTGTGACGTATCTCATATACCGCTCCGGCATGGCTTTTCCCGGATGGAGCCTTTATGAAATGCTCCTTCTGCAGGGAATTTTTATGCTGGCCAAAGGGATCGCTTTTCCGCTGTTTTTCGGCATCGTCTGGAATGTCCTGGAAAGGGTGCGGGAAGGCACGTTTGATCTCCTGATCATTAAACCAGGGTCCATACTCTTTATGACAATCATTACGGGAATTGACATAGAGGATTTCGGCAAGCTTCTGGGCGGCTTCCTTCTATTCGGGATCGGCTGTTCGCATATTCAGCATATCAGCATCATCCAGTGGCTTCAGTTTATTCTGCTTCTGATATTATCCGTATTGGTCCTTTTCTCTTTTTCACTCTTTATGGCAGGAAGCGTATTCAAGTGGGTGGGAAATTCCCGCGTTTACGAATTATTTAATTCCGTGATGTCATTCGCCACCTACCCCCGCTCTATTTTTTCCAAAGGCCTTCAGACAATCATCAGCTGGGTAATACCCATAGCGATGGTGGCCTATTTCCCCGCTTCCGCCCTTTTGACAAAATCGTCGGAAGGCATCCTGTATGCCGCCCTGTCCGCGGCCGTATTTTTTATTTTAAGCCTTTTATTCTGGAAATATATGCTCAGGCAGTACACAAGCGCCGGAGGGTAAAAAAAATGAAACAGATATCACAATTTTATCCGAAGTGAATGAACTGAGGACCGGGTAATCCGCTAATGCACGCGAATGCACGCGAAAAGGAATTGGGGAAAATAAAAATTTATTGGCGTGCATTCGCGTGGCTTCGCGGAAGATTTGAAATCAACCTCTCAAATAAACTTTCAGGAGTAAAAAATGATCATTACAGTCAAGAATCTTAAGAAAACATATATGACCTATAAACGCGGCGATAAATTCCTGGAAGTCCTCAAGAGCCTGATCCTGCCGAAAAAAGAGCTTGTCCACGCCCTGAAGGGCATCAGCTTTTCCATTGAAAAAGGAGAGCTTCTGGGCCTTCTGGGACCGAACGGCGCGGGCAAGTCCACGACGATCAAGATCCTGACAGGCGTTCTCTATCCCGCTTCCGGCGAGGTCAGCGTTATGGGCTATACGCCCTGGAAACAGCGCCGCAAGTATGTACGGAATATCGGGGCTCTCTTCGGCCAGAAGTCGCAGCTGATCTGGGATATTCCCCCGCTCGACGCCTTCCGGCTGAACCAGGCAATTTACGACATTCCGGAGCAGGTCTTTAAAAAGCGCCTGAATGAAATGACGGAGATGCTTTCGGTAAAAGAGCTCATCACGAAACCGACGCGGAACCTTTCACTCGGCGAACGTATGAAATGCGAGTTCATCATGGCCATGCTCCACAGGCCTGAAATTGTATTCCTGGACGAGCCGACGATCGGGCTGGACGTGATAGCCAAAGAAAAAATACGCGAATTCATCCTGGAAATGAACAGCCAGGGTACGACCTTTATTTTAACAACACATGATATGGATGATGTGGAGCGCCTCGCCAGAAGAGTGATCGTCATCAATTTCGGGGAGATTGTTTTTGACGATACCATCGGCTCGCTCAAAAAATACCTCGGCACAAAAAAGGTGATCCATCTCGCGACGCATAATCCCCTTCCGGAGTTGAAGAAACCCGGCATTGAAGTCGTCAACTGGGTATCGGATTATGATGTGGAATTGAAGCTGGACATTTCCCGGATCCGGCTCAATGATTTCATTGAGGAAATAAATAAAAAGAGCTCCATTGCCGACATGTCCATCGGTGAACTGCCCATCGAAAGCATTATCAAGGAGCTTTATCTGCATAAGAGGTAGGGCGGGCTTTTTTTTAAAAGAATTCTTTTTTGTAATATCCGATTGTTCACGCGGATGACACGGATGACGCGGATTTATGAGGATTTAGCTGTTATTTAAGACAGTTGGTTAGTCAAAGCATTTATTTTACGGCAGAGGCGCAGAGAGCACGGAGAATGTGAATATTGCGCTTATACAAAATAGAGCCATATATTTCCCGGATCCGGTTCAATGATTTTATTGAGGAAATAAATAAGAAAAGTTCTATCACCGACATGTGAAGCCCATATCTGCGGTAACCTTAAAATAAACAGTTTAAGGGATATATTCGAAATGAAGGACATAAAAAAGTGCCGATTGGGAAAAAGTAGAAGGAACAAAAAAGGAATTTAAGGAATTACTTATCGACATGGCGGATAAGACCCTGTACTAAGCTAAAAACACAGTCTGCACAAATTGCAATTTCCGCTCTGAAAAATTTGAGTTGTTTATAGATGATAAATACCCGAAATGCGAAAGAACGTGTGTCCTTATTAGTAATAAATATAACTTGTTCGCAAATTAGTCTGGCTGCAGACTAATCAGTATAGAAAGCAAAGCTAAGGCTGGTGCAGGCAAATACGATGCTATAAAATTATTTCGCTGAATAAATTATTTTTATGATTCTTTTTAAATAAATCAATTCGATTATTTATCAAATATTTATTTTTCCTAATAATAAAAACATATAATCGTGCTGTTCCCTTATGATACCATAATATTCTTATTGATAAATCCCGAATTAAGTTTTTAATATATGGAAATATTTTTTCCTTTGAAAATGACACTAAACCTCCTTTATATCTTGGTCCGTGCTGATATAACACAAGATCTGATGATGTTTTTTCTAAATATTCTTTCAGATCATCGCAAGTAACATACTTTGATAAATCCTTTCTTTTCTCATTAAATGCAATTCCATTATCAGGATCAAGAAAAATAATATCAGATTTTGACAATGTGGTTATCGAATTATTTAACCATATAGATCTATTATTTTTATCAACAGGTTTAGAATAATAAGTTGTTGCAGGTAATAGGTCCTTATTTTCAATCTGGTCAATGGCACGTCTGGTACTAATTTCTTTAAGTAATTTATATATTTTATTACTTAATGGAGGCAATGATTCTATTAGATGATTTTTATCATGTTCAAGATACCCTACCTTGTTTCCATCTGATTTATCATCATTAGGTGTTAAATACCAATTAATGCCCAATGATAAAGAATTATTATCATTCTCAGGATGGATAATATAGTGCAATAAAAGATATTTTCCAAAATCACCAATATCACAAACGTATTGATTCTTCATAAAACTCCTCCTCTATTTAAGAATTTTGTATTTATAACAATTCATATTTATCATAATCATAAAAAACACATGATTCTTTATTGAAAAGCAAAACTACCTCCCCAGAAAAGCCATTCCTATAATGTACAACTTCTAATCTGGTCAAATCTGGTTCAGCCTCCCTTGAAAAATATTCTAAGCGATTAATAAACGCTGCTAAATCTGAATATTCAATCAATCCTGGAGGCATTTGCGAGACTAATGCGCTTTCATTTTCTAATTCTAGAGTTTTTAAACTAGTATTAGTCAAACATGTAACAATTACAGCTATGTTATACTCTTTAGCGATATTTTTTAAAGCAAAAAAAGTTTCTTCCCATAAAATGTTTTGATGTTCTTCAATTCCAATTTCTAAAATTGACTCTGTTTCATCTTGATAACTACCTTTCCATCTTAATTTATTTGCCCTTAGATATTCAACGCCATCGATTATTAATATTTTAATTGGTTTTTGTCTGCGATAATCACGGACTTTGGACAAAGTTAATCCCTTATCGAAGTAAAAATACAGCGGCAGGTCCTGCATTTCCTTTATGACCTTTTCATAATCCAAAGACTTTGGATCTTTTTCATTCAATGACATACAGGTTTTAATATTTTCTCCTGTAAGAAAAGACAACAACCTGATAGCCATTGCTGGTTCTGATAAACCCGCCGAAATAAACAGCGTCTCATGACCTTTTTTTACGAATTCAAATATTGCGGGGATTACAAATGCAGTTTTACCAATACTTTTATCACCGCATATAACATAGAGTTCGCCATTATGGAAACCTCCAAATCTTTTGTCAAAATCATTGTAACCACTAAGGAAAGACTTGTTTGCATCTTTAATTTTATGGTTTAATAACCGGTTAATATTTATTATATCTGATTGATGATAACTTTTGCTTAAAATTGTTATCTGTGTTTCTAAGCATCGAATTAATCCATATTTTGAATATACTTCGAGTCTATCTTTCTGAATTAAGTCGTTTAAATTGTTTCTAACCTTTCTATTCGCGGAAATTTCTAAAATTTGATGTGCCATATCCAGAAGTTCATTATTGTCGATATAAATTGTTGTCTCACTAAACACACTATAATAAGATGGGGATTCCATGACAGACTCTAACATCGACTGGTCAACATGATTTTTCGAACAATATTCTTTCCGCATTAATTCATACGCAAGACAACAATCCTTGTCAAAAAAATCATCTTTAATTAATCGATTTATGAAAATTGGAAAAATATCCTGATTATGTAGCAGACCATTGATAAATTGCTTTTCTAGATTTTTGTTTTCAAAGACCATAATTTCCCTCATTTCTAAATTTTAAGATATTAATCTTTGCATCCAATTGTTTATATCATATTTTATATCCTATTGTCAAGTGAGGGGGGATACCATAGAGCTATTACAAATATAACCATTTCAAAAGTATAAAAAAGGGGGAGAGTTGTTTTGATATGTACTTTGATTTGATGTATTATTATATTCCAATAATTTGAAATATTTTCAAAAAAAGAATAATAATGATAAAGCTTAAAGAGAAATATGTGCTATTGTGTTATTGTGTTATCATATCATATACGCCAAAGCGTGAACATATTGCCTGATGTGAATATATTATGGGCGGTTTTAAAAACCGCCTAATTTATCAACACTTCCCTGATAATAGAAAATATTTTCAAAATATTTCTGCCAACAGGTTAAAAACTGTTTCTATTACCAAAATTCAGCCAAACACGGGCAATATTATCCATATCTTCTGTATTTTAAGCCGCACAAGACGCAATTCGACCTTTTACCACAACATACCGTGCTAAATTATAAACCAGATTCATCAGCCCGATTTGGCTCTCTGCCCTTTCTTTTCCTATCGATCGTATTGTACTGCCGTTCATACTATTTTCAACAAAACCAAAAACATGCTCAACACGAACTCGGATGCGGCTCTTTCTTCTATTTTTTTCTTTCTGCTTCTCCGTCAATGGCTTATTTCTGTATCCTTTTTCGTGAATCCGGTTTTTCATCTCAAATTTTTCTAATATTCCTGCTACCGTTGGGCCAACATATGCGCTGTCCGCGTAAAACGGCTTCCCTTTGTCTTTCTCATTCAATAGAGGTTCAACTACCTGTGAATCGTGAACGCTCGCATCTGTCGTGACATAAGAACGAATAAGTTTTGACTTCACATCAACCTTTGTATGGTTTTTGTATCCGTAATGCCTCTCTTTATTCTTGGTCATCCAGCGCGCATCCGTGTCTTTATGGGAAAGCTTATGCGTATTATCTTTCCAATCTTCCGGAACCTCGCCTTCTTTTATTTTCTTGTTTTCTTCGCGGCTGTTCCTCTGCCGGGGAACATCCACAAAACTTGCGTCTACCATAACGCCCGCTTTCCCTATCACACCTTTATTCTCAAGATTCTCATCGAATATTTTAAAAAGTTTCTCTATTGCTTTCGCTTTCATCAGTTTTTCCTTGAATTCCCAGATTTTACTGTAGTCCGGAACTTTGTCCGAAAGTGTTATCCCAAGATATCGCTGAACGGATAACCTGTCATTGATCTGAAATTCCGCTTGCTCATCGGAAAGATTGTAATACCTCTGGAATATCAGTATCTTGAACATGAAAACATAGTCATAATGTGGCGCTCCGCCCGGCGCCTTCTGCTCTTTCGGCGCCAAAATCTCTGTTAACAGCGGCCGGAACATCTCAAAGTCTACAACCCTGTTAAGCTTATCCAGCGGTGTTTTTACGCCGCTTAGCTTTTCCATCCGCTCCTGATATTCAAACAAGTTACGGTCTTTCCGCTTAATTTTTGTCATAGCCTTACCTCTGTTTTCTTTGACTATGATTATATGTTTTTATATACTATTTGTATATGATACGTGGGTTTTTCAAACCGCCCTTATGTTAATGGTTTGAAAATTTGCCCTTGTAATTTGGAAAAAGGAGGAAAATATGAAGACTTATAAAGAAAAGTCGAAAGCACTTTTTATTAATCAACTTAAGACAATAGATAAAGCTTTGAAAGGAATTTCGTATTGCTTTATTGGGGCTGTAGCTGTAAAAGAATATGGCTATGAAAGGCAAACAGAAGATGTGGATATTTTGATAAAAAAGAGCCAGGAAAGAGAAACAATATTGGCTTTAGAAACAAACTATAAAACCAAGAACATAGATTTTAAAGGCATTAAGGTAGATCTGGTTTTTAGTGGTGAAAGATTCAATGAAAAGGGTCTTAACTATCCTGACCCAGAAAATGTAACTGTTATACATGATGGCTTACCCTTTGTAAATTTTAAGGAGCTTATTAGACTAAAACTTGATTCTGCGATTTATGGTAAAAGATTGCAAGATTCGGCTGATGTGCAGGAATTGATTCAAGTAAATAAACTTGATTTTGATTTTGCAGACGAATTTGATGAAGCAATAAAATTAAAGTATCAGGAAATCTGGAAAGATAAATATATATCAAAGTAAAATTTATTTTCTTATGCAAATAATTTTATAAGCCAGGAATTGAAGTAGTCAACCGAATTTCCAATTATGACGTAGAACTGGAGCCGGACATTACCCGGGTCCAGCCCAATGATTTTATTGAGGAAATAAACAAGAAAAACTTCATCGCCGATATGTCCATCGGCGAACTGCCCATTGAAAGCATTATCAAGGAGCTTTATCTGCATAAAAGGTAACACATTTGTTCACTTTCTTTTGTCCCCAACCAGTAACTCAGAATTCAGGTATTACCTGTATTTCTTTTTTTTAATTTCGGACATTTTTTTCTTTTTTTACGATCATTTTTATTATATTCCTTCCCTGGGCCATACACATCGGAACACCGCCGCCGGGAAAAATCCATTGTCCTGTCATATAAAAACTCCGCAATCCGGGCAGATTTTTAGGAAGTGTTGAGCCGAAAGTTTTTACTGTAGGCAGCCAGCCCTCATAAGAACCCTGCCAATTGCCTGTGTACCTCTCCCAGGTAACCGGTGAGGCGATATCCGTCACTTCAATATCTTCCTTGATTCCCGGAAATATTCCGTCCAGGATTTCTATATACGCGGCCAAAACCCTGTCTTTTTCCCGGTTATACGCTTTTCTATCTTTTTCATATAATTCTTTCCAATAGGCATAATCCGTTTCGATCTGGGTCTGAACAACACTTTTCCCCCTGGGGGCAAATTGAGAGTCGTGACAATAATGAAAAAAACCGCACCAGAAAACTTCCTTTCCTCCGACAATAACCGGTTCCTTCAATTTAAAATCGTTTATTTCCACTTTGTTGGAAAAATCCCGTTTTATACCCAGGCTGATGGACATGATAGCCGGCCATAATGACGGCTTATTATAAAATTCTTTTATTGTATTGGTAAGATATTTCCCCTCCAGCATTTCATATAGAGTGGTTCGCCCATCACAGGCGGAAATGACAATATCCGCCGGAACAATGTTCCCGTTGTTCAGTTCAATCCCTTTTGCCCGGCCATTTTCAACAAGAATTTTTTTCACTTTGCATTCATAGTTTATTTTTCCGCCTGACTCAAGGTATTTTCTTTCAATCGCCCGGGCAAAATTTAATGAACCGCCTAAAGGGTACCCCCCTTCTTTTCTATGCATAAAAGCCAGCGGCATAACCGCCATTAACGCCGGCATACCCCTGACGGGGAATAATCTAAAAAGCATATCCTTAATTTCCTGATTTTTAAACATTTTATTTATAAATTTTTCAACAGTGACGCTTTTCAATTTAAAAAATGAAGGCATAAATGGAAGCAGCTTGATGAAGTTTATAACGCCAAATCTTCCAAAATCTCCATCCATCGGCGGATCAAATTTCGTATATTTTATAACTATACGAATGTACTTATTAATGCCCTTCTTTTCTTCCGGAAACAATCTAATTAATTCAGCTTTAAACTTATTTACATCTGTGTAAGCGGTCAATATTTTATTATTAAGCGTCACTTCTCTAAATCTGTCTGTATAATAAAATTCCACATTATCCGCGACGCCTAATTCCTTAAAAATCGGATATAAGCTGGTCCCTTTATTTGAACCAAGTACCCAGTGAAGACAATGATCAAACAGATAATCCCCGCGCTTCCAGGAAGTGCAGACACCGCCGGGCAGAGAATGCATCTCAAATATTTCCGATTGAAAACCGTTCATCTGCGCGTAACAGCCGGTCGATAATCCTGAAATCCCGCCGCCGATAATGACTATTTTTTTCATCTGTTTATCTCTCCTTCTTCACCAATTCGAGTTTTTCAATATTTTTTGCCGCTTCCGGTCCTTCATACCGTACAAGATATCCGTCTTTAAGACTGTACCAGTAATAATACGAATAAGGCCAGAATATTCCCGCTATTCCCTGGAGTTTCATTTCAAATTTTCTGCATTGTATCAATGAATTTTGAAACTCAATCTGCTCGTCTTTCAGGTATTCCAATACGACAGAAAAGGCAATATTACCGTCCGGCGATAACAAATTATAGTTTTTCTTTTCACCAACCCTGCTCGGTCCGGTTTTTTGGAATACAAAAAATAATGAACCTGTATTAATATAAAAGGTCTCTTTCAGCTCTTTCCTTTTTCCATTAATTAATATTGAATTATTTTCATAATTCCATTCTGCCGAATAATTTGTCCCGGAACTTAATAAGAAGAACAGCGGCCAATAATTTTCACTTTTAAAAACAGATTTAATAGTAGTCCCTCTCTCTTTATTTACTACTATAGCTGTATTCGATGAAAGAGTTATCTCCATAATGGACATTTCTAACTTATCAGAAGATGTTTTTTCATAATAATAAACTTGACAGTGCGCATATAGTTTATAAATCAATGTCATTAATATTACCAAAACCATGGTCTTCATAATCTTTTTCTCATAAATATTTCTCTATTGTTCTAAATTTTTCTATTTAATGCATGGTTTTCAATTAACCGTAAATGTAATAAGAACCATACCATATTACCGAACTGACTGATAGGAATTTTTATAATTCCAACTGAGGATAGGATATAGAAAAGAAATAAAAATCACAAAAAAACGCCGATTTTTCTTGAAAATAAACAGATACCGTCACCGGCATATCCACTGGCGATCTTACCATCGAACATGCAAATACCGATGGTTTCTTTTAAGGTCTTTTATGGTGTTTCTCCATAATCTAAAAATTTATAAGCAGGTTTAGTTGAACAAAAAAACAGCTGGTATCCAGCGTAACAGTGCCGCTGCTGTCGGATAGAATTTCCGCATTTCCATTCGTGTCCATATAGGGGATATTATTAAAAACACAATATTCGTACCCGGCTGATACGGCCAATTGAATGCCTGGTACCCAGCCCACCGCGCCGCCCAGAGCTATAGCGGAATAGAATCCATTATTATCTCCATTACCATTATTAAGTCCAAAATCAATTCCTTCTCTGCCGGCTTTGAGATCTACATAAAACATAGTCTCCCCATCAAGGTGGTTCCGGAAAAAAAAGGGAATGATCCGTATCATCCCGCCCCCGATGGGAAAACCGATAAGACTGCCATTATTATTATTGTTATTGTTATTATTATTATTTCCGCCAACGCCCCCCTGCATAAAAATCCCGACGGCAAGGAAGTCAAACGCCCTGTATAATAAATTGCCTTCCAAGTATGGGTTAACATTAGCGTTGGTGTTGTAATAATTGTTATTGTTATTATTAATATTATTATTGTTGCTGCTGATAACATTCGCCGCAGCGCTCCAAAATCTGCTGTTGGGGTTAAGAAAGGGAAACTTATAGACAGTGTTAAAACTCAAAGTAAAACGGGCATACCAGGGAAGACTTTTATCGCCGGTCTGGGATTGTTTTTCTGACAGTGGAATTGAATTATTCTGCAGCGCGGTTTTAAAAACAACCACCTTTAATTCCGCTTCATTGATTACGATATTTGTGGCAGCTATCAAGCCGCTGCCGTTTTTTATCGATATCACGTTCTGTTTTCCGGCCCCTACATTCGTGATTTTCAACTCTCCCGAATTGTCCGTTTTCCCGATATTGGTCCCGTTCATATAAACATCGATACCGCTTTCTATCGTTTCCAGGATCAAAACGCCGGTAGGATTGTATTCCAGTACATTTGTTTTTCCGCTTTGTATCTCCAGTTTTCTCTTCAGCACTTCTTTATCGGATTGATCGGCTTTTAAACTGATATCAACTGATTGCCCGGACACAAACTTGTCAATGTATCCCTCTTTGCTGTTGATCAATTTGATAAATCCATCGTTAACAAATAGTTGGTAAGACACTCCTTCCTGTTTGATGGCAATTTTAACATATCCCAGCTTAATCGGTTTCCCGGCTAACAGACCGGAAACATCCAGTATCATTTTATCAATGGTATCAAAAATATCCGGACCGGCGCTTCCTTTGTAATTTCTCTGAAATAATAATTGCCCGTTGATAACGTTATAAACATAAACTTTGATGGATATTGTTTCATTATTATCATTAACAATATAATCGCCGGTAATTACCTGTTCCGTTGAAAAACGCTGCGCGATATTAATCGCCTGATCACTTTTCAATTCCTTTTTATTCCAGAAATTATCTTCCAGAGCTGCCTTTTCCACCTCGTTATATGGGGTAATATTTTTTGATATTTTTGAAAGAAAAGTGGAAAGGGATTTTGTCATAATTGCGTTTATATTGTCCCGGTTTGATTTTCCTTTATTTATGAACCCGGCAACCGTCACCGATTTCATTTCCAGCGGCTGCGGCCAGCTTAGGGCCGAAATAACGAATAAAATAAATGAGAACACCAATATTCTTTTAACTGCCATATATTCCCTCCCCCTAATAAAATCTTAAATAGCCGGTTTGATAATTGTAAACCGGCGGCCTGATAAAACAATCAAAAATCAAAGAAATGCATAAAAACAATTGTACCGAACTGACTGATAGGAATTTCTATAATTCCAACTAAGGATAGGATATTGGAAAGTCATAAAAAATGCAACCGTATTTTAGTTTATGATGTTAAGCTGGAGCCGGATATTTCCCGGGTCCGGCCCAACGATTTTATTGAGGAAATAAAAAAAGTCCCATAACCGACATGTCCATCGGAGAACTGCCCATCGAAAGCATCATCAAGGAGCTTTATCTACACAAGCGGTAAAGCGGCTTTTTTCCTATTGAGCAGTTTCAACCCCTCAAACCAGAGCACGCTGAAAATCCCGGCTCCCGCTGCGATCAAAACATCGCCTGCATGCAGAATATCAAAGTGAAAGAGGTTCCGAAGGAACGGAGTATAAAGGACCAGGGCTAAAAATGTCACCGCCCCGCCGAGCACCCACCAGAGCGCAGCGTTCTTCATTCCAAGCGTTGTTAATATATTCAGGCTCCATGACCGGTTGGACAGGATCAATCCGATATTGGCTATGATCAATGTTGTAAAAGTTATGGCCCTGGAATTTTCCTCGCTGCCCCCGATAAATTTTGATGCCCAGTAAACGGCAAGCGTTATGAATAGAACGCTTAAGCCCTGCAGCAAACTGATGACCACATGCTTTTTTCCGAACATGGGATCATCCAGACGGCGAGGCGGACGGTCCATAATTCCGGGCTCTTCATTCTCCGCCTCAAATACGATTGAACATGCCGGATCGATGATCAGCTCCAGGAAGACAATATGGACCGGCAGAAGCACAAGCGGGGCGTTAAATAAGACAGGGATCAGGGCTATCCCGGCTATGGGCACATGGATCGCGATGATATACGTCATGGCTTTTCTGAGATTATCATAAATCCTCCGGCCCATTTTAACAGCCGACACAATGGAAGAAAAATCGTCATCCAGAAGGACAAGATCAGAAGCCTCGCGGGCCACGTCGGTCCCGCGCGCTCCCATCGCAATGCCGATATTGGAAGACTTCAGCGCCGGCGCATCGTTCACGCCGTCGCCCGTCATTGCCACAACTTCGCCCAGAGCTTTCAGGGCATCTACTATTATAAGCTTCTGTTCGGGAACAACACGCGCAAAAATATTCGTGTTCTTGATACGCTCTTCCAGTTCTTTTTCCTTCATCTGTAGAAGCTCCGGCCCGGTGATCACGTTTTCCGTGTTTTTCAGGCCGATCTGGCGGCCGATGTTCTGCGCCGTTCCCGGATAATCTCCTGTTATCATGATCACGCGGATCCCCGCCTGATAGCATTCCTTAATTGCGCCGGGCACGGCCGGCCGTATCGGGTCGGAAAGCCCGATCAGCCCCAGAAACTCAAAATCAAAATCATGCTGGATTTCCGGCAGGCTTTTTTCAACAAACTGCGAGTGGGCCACGCCGAGAACACGGAGCCCCTCATCCGCCATTTCAACAACACGTTTGAGCAGCTCTTTTTTTGTTTTTTCATCGACATGGCAGAGGTCCAGAATAGCTTCCGGCGCTCCCTTGGCCGCGATCATGAACTTATGCTCCAGCGGTATCTGCCAGACATTCGACATGGCCAGAAGCTCTTTCGACAGAGGGTATTCCTGAATAAGTTCCCAGTCTTCATGAATGTGTTCTGTATTCTTCAGCTTGTACTCGCCAAGCTGTTTGATCGCCTTTTCCATCGGATCGAATGGGGATTTCTGGCTGGCCAGGATGCTGTACTCCACAAGGCGGTGGAAATTCTCCGGCAGAAGCACGGCTCTATTATGGAATTCCGGGTTAAAGAAGCTCCAGTTGGCGAAAATTTTCGTCACCGTCATCTGGTTCATCGTCAGCGTTCCCGTTTTGTCGACGCAGAGCACTCCGGCGGCTCCCAGCGACTCTATAGCTGAAGGCTTGCGCGTCAGGACGTTTTTTTTCGACATCCTCCATGCGCCGAGAGCGAGAAAGACCGTCAGCACGACCGGGAATTCCTCCGGCAGCATCGCCATGGCAAGGGCAATCCCCGCCAGGAGCCCGTCTATCCATGACTTTGATGGATTGAGAGCCGTATAGCGTGTAATGCCGTAGACAACTACCAGTAAGGTGCAGAGAATAATGCCGATAAAAGCGAAATTCTTAACAAGTTTGCCCGTTTCCTTCTGGAGCATTGTTTCTTCCGCAGTGATCGACTGAAGCGATTTTCCTATCTTGCCCAGTTCCGTATTTACGCCTGCGGCATAGACTTTAGCTATTCCCTGGCCCTGCACGACAAGCGTGCCGGAATAAACGAAGGGCGTTTTTTCATCCATGGCATATTTATGAACTGGTACGGATTCTCCTGTCAACAGCGATTCATCCACGCTCATGTTCATCGCGTGAAGAATTTCAGCGTCCGCCGGCACCCTGTCCCCTTCGGACAGGATGATGATATCGCCTTTAACGACTTCCCTCCCCGCTATGCGCTTTGTTTCGCCGCCGCGGATGACAAGGGCGCGGGGGCTGGAAAGGTCTTTTAACGCTTCCAGCGCCCTTTCCGTTTTTTTCTCCTGGTAAAATGTAATGGCCATTATGACAAACACAAAGCTCAGAAGCATCACCGCTTCCCTCGGTTCGCCCAAGAGGAGATAAAGTACGCCGCCGGCTATCAATAGTATGAACATCGGTTCTTTTATGACATCCCATGCAATGATAAAAATATTTTTCCTTTTTGATGAAGGCAGTTCATTATATCCTTCGGTTTTTAATTTCTGCCGGACTTCTTCTTCCGTTAATCCTGTAAAACTGCTTATGTCGACGCTTTTAATCATGAAAAAACCTCATAATATAAATTTAAGATTTTTATTTGTCATCCATTATTAATTTTCCAGGAATCATGAATTCCCGTTATTATAAATCTGAGAAAAATAAACCAACCACTTGAAATATGCATTTGCTATCCTGAGAAAAAAGGGATACTGTTTTCTTTAAGAAATGTTTTATTTTTGAGACGCTTTTTATGATAGCTTTCCGCTGTCATCGGGCCTCCTTTCGATTATCATTCTTTGAAATAAACGAGAAGAAGTCCCTCCAGCACCACTTTTGCATCAGACAATAAATGAAGACAAATTTTAATGCAAAAGTGGTGCTGGATGCCAACAAAAAGCCCGGCCCGAAGCCTGATCTTCCGGAAGTATTATAATAAAATCTGAATATTTTTGTCAAATTTAACATTTCAAATAAAAAAATCCATAATTTAACATATTCCGGTAAAATTATAAATTAGCTCAAAAATAGTATATAATAAATATTAAATGGAGGAATTTAACTTATGATTGAATTTATTGTTAAAAATTTTATTCCGGTTATCATAATTGTGATTATCAACTACTGCTATCTCTTATGCCATTCAAAAAACTTTTCGGATTCATTAAAATATACTATTCCTCTTTTCTTATTCATTCTATATATTATTTTTATATTTATCTTTTTTAATGCTGCCGGTGACCAGGCAGGCGACTATGCCAGAGGATATGCCCCGGTTGCGAGCGTCATGCTGATATTGCCTGTTTTTATGATACTGATTCTGGTTCTTGAGTTTGCCGTTATCAGAAATCTGATCAGGGATATAGGTCAGTTCTTCAGCGCCGGGCGGAAATGGAACCTGATCTCCATCCTGGCATTTTTATCGATACTGGCCCATGCGGCAGGGATTTTTGCCATTGCTGAAATGAAATCCAATCCTGACAGGACATCAACTTTTTCAATAAGCGGCAGAAAAGTTTCTTTTAACGGAAGATATGGTATTGAATATCAGGGAAACTTCTGGAATTCAAGCATAAAAGAAGGCGTTCTGCTTAATGACGCCATTCTGCCGGTGGGGAATAAAACGCTGTTGTTTTCAGCCGGAGATCCGGTCCGTTTTTTTGGAAACGGGAGCGTGAAGTCCGGCTGTCTGGCAGAAAATACGGATATTACAGCCGGCAGTAAAACACTTAAATTTCGTAGATATGAAAAGATGGATTTTTATCAAAACGGGAATGTCAGGAAAGGATTGATCGCTCAGAATGCAGGCTTTGAGTTGAAGAGCCTTAATAAAAATATCAGGCTTTATAAAGATACATTTGTATCATTATATGAAGACGGTGCACTGAAAGAATTTGAAATAATGGAACCTATGACTTTAAATGCCGGCAATAAGAAAATTCATTTAAAGGGATCGGAGTTCGGAGGAAAAAAATACGGGGGAGATACATCTTTATACCATAACGGAAGCTTAAAATCGGGCATTCTGGCTGGTGACATATCCATGGAAATCGGCAATCAGACAATTACCTTTAAAAAAGACAGCCGGATCGATTTTTATCCGGACGGCAGCGTAAAAAGAGGCGTTATAAAAAATGAAGTGACTTTTATTGTTAATGGAACTGATTATTATACAGCCGAAAAAAACACAGGAGTCTTATTCAGCGAAGATGGATTAAGTATATGCCTCAGAAACTTATACAGTGTATTTTATCTGAGACCAGATGAACACCTCAATGTCATCTGCCAGAAGGGCGGGGGATCATACATCTATAAAAATAAAACGATATACATTGGAAATGATGAAACGGTTTTTGTGCATCAAAGCGATCCAACTTCTGCCAAATACATCGATGAAAACATTAAGATCGATTCCATCGGCTATTTATATCAGGACTGCGCCGAAAGGCTCGAAAATAACGGGATTGAGGTTCTTCCCGAATTTGAAGATCCTGAAATGGTCATCATGTTCCGCTACTCGGATGTCGGAAGTGAACAGATTGAGGAAATACTTTTTCTGGAGAGGACTGTCATTTCATTCCGGGATAAAATAATTGAATGCAAGCCGTTTCAATGGGTACATCTTTGAGGATTTAATGATATGAAAATATTAATATTTATTATGATTTTCCTTTTCACCGGAATTTCATATTCCAAAACAATATCAAATACAGAGTTTTTATTCGGGGAAAAAATCGACAGAGCTTCTTTAAAAAATGTAAAAAACACAATCACAGGGTTCGAGTTTCCGCTGGATATTGATTTCTCAACAAACGATATTTATATAACAGGGAATATTTTCTTCGGTTATACCGTATATATCAATCCGAAATTCAAAAACAAAATCAAACGGATAGCTCTGACCGATTTGTCAACAAAAAAGAAATACATAAAGGATAAGATAATATCACAAGTCACAATTGATACCGCCAAAGGGTCAATAGATTCCCTGTCTTTTATATTTTATAATTATGGGAATCTGTCGTCGGGAAAATGGCGATTGGAAATGATATTATCAAACAATAAAATCATTTTCCGAACATTCATTATGCAGGCCGGTTTCAGTATTACTAAAATCAAGGACCCGGGTCCGTTTTATTATGAGGATGGGATATTTAAAAAAAATTCGATGATTTTTGTATATGGACAATATAATAAAAAAACTATCCAACTGGGACTTTACCGCTCCGATGATATAGGTAATATGACTGGAATTACAGGGGCAGTTACGGATGTAAGGAATGGACGCTTTTATAATGAAGTAAAATTAGGAACAAACATCGAAAGCGGAGATTATGCAATTCTTACAGAAGAAGAAATGAATGAAAAAAACATACTTTGCCGGGGATTCAGCATAAAGTAATGATAACCAGATTAACGGAATACATATAAATAAGCTGTTAATAAAGACAATTGAATAATAGTCAGTCCGAAAAGACATTGAAGCGATTTTGAACCAATCACATTTTTGTCTTGATCATGGCATATCATTTTCATATTCCCGGATAATGCTTTTCAAATCTTCATCCGCGTATTCCAGGATTTCGTCCTTCCATTCCGGATGGATAACCCATAGCCAGCCCAGAATATCGTCCTTTTGAGGAGGATCATCATCCGGGCAGAATTCCAGAAAATCCATATTCCACCCGAGGATATTGATGCGGATGCCGTCCACATCATAAAACCGTTCATCTAGCCTTTCATACTCTTTTATATCTTTTAAGAAATATTTTTTTGGCGTTTTCCCGGGTTCATTTAACAATTCCAGAACCATTAATCAATATACCATTCCTTGTTTTCCCAATTTTCAATCGCCTGACTTGATTCGGAACTTAAAAGCGGAATATTTCCATCTGCTATTTTTTTTAATATCGCCAGACACTTTTCCGGATCAAATCTCATACCGTAAACGGCAGCCAGACTTGCAACCTCAGGCAGTTCGGAACCGGTCAATGCCAATAATGCCTGTATGCCTTCTTCTCCGATTTCTTTGAGCTTATGATATGTTTCATTCATTTTCTTTACCTGCATGTTTCCTTTCCGCCAGTTTCCCTCCCTGGTGAATTGAAACTGCCTGACAGCCGAATCACTGAAGTCTTTAATCAGCTTCAAGACTTTTTCATCCATTATTTTTTCCTCTCAATAGCGTTTTATTCAATAATTATTAAATAACCGGAACAGCAGATTATATAATAACTGAACATTAACGTCAAAACCCGTCCTGGTATTTCATTGAAACAAAATTTTCCTTTAATACATCTATACTAAGACGCTTTCAAATCCGGTTTAACTTCTTCAACGACTTTCTTTCTTAAATTTTTATTTGAAATAAAATCGGCCTTAATGTAGAATATTCATTGCCGGATGCATATTCTTTAATTCCGGCAGCGGAGGTTTGTATGGCTAGAATAGAATGGACGGACCAGCTCAGCGTCGGCATACCCAAAATCGATCAGCAGCATAAAGGTTTGATCGATTTAATCAATACTCTCGGCGACAGTGCGATGCAGGAAGAAAAAAATAAAAAAATATTAGAGGATTCCATAGAAAAGCTTATGGATTATACAAAATTTCACTTTTCGACGGAAGAGTATCTGATGCGCCAGGTAAAATACACCGGATACGCATCCCATGTCAAAGAACATGAGGCATTTGTCGCAAAGGTTTCTTCCTTTTATAATGATTTTCTGGATAATAAAGCAGAGCTGGACCAGGCCATAGTCGATTATCTCATCAACTGGGTTATCAATCATATACAAACAATCGACAAAATGTATATGCCTTATTTGAGTGAAGTTCCAAAAACCTGAAGTTTTTGGAACTTCCTGCCTCGAAATAACTAAGTATTTAATAATTACCGGAGGAAGCTTATGATTATACTCATCCTCTCAAATATCGTTAAAAACACTCTGCTCCGGTATGCTGAAAACGAGCTCCATCAGGGCCATTGGGGAAATGGGGAAGTCATAATCCCGGAGCATCAGATCCTTGCCGAAAGAATAAAGAACGCCGGGGAAAAAATCGAGTTTTCATTACTGCAATTGGAAATAATATGCCAATGGATTTCGGGTACAACAAAGGACGGCCGGGTCCTAACACCGGAAGACAGAATTGCCATTCAAAGCTTAAGAAGTCCCTTAAAGAAATATTATAAAAAGATAATATCCCGGGATGGGACGGAAGCGCAGAATGTCCTGGAACAGATAAAACTGCTGGATAAAATATATCCGCCGGATCTTGTAAAAAATAATAATAAAGGAAAGAAAGATGAGTAAAAAAATAATCAAAAAAAGTCAAAAAGCTAAAAAACCGTCCCCTGTAAAAAAAACCGTAATTAAGAAAGAAAAGGCCTTTAATGCAAAAGCTTTACTGCAATTACTGCTGAAAAGTAAAGGATTCCTGATGGTACGGGAAAAAAGCCGGAAAATAGCTTATTATTTTATCCAATTCATCATCCGGCCGGCTGAAGCAGTTGATGAGCTGGCTAAAGAAGAAACCGGCCTGTGGACCGGCTTCTGGTGGAACGCCTTTTTTTATTTTGCTTATTCATTGATCGCTCTGTTATATTGGGCCATCCATCATCCGCCCCAGCAGAATTTATTTTTGACCATTCCAATTGAAAACTGGTATCTGATGCAGGCCTTCACAACCATACCGGCCGGCTTTGCCGGCATACTCTCATTTTCCGGGATCGCTTATCTGCTTTCTAAGTATTTAGGCGGCAAAGGAAGCTTTGAGAAGACCTTCGCGACGCAGAGCTTTGCCATGCTGATACCGTCTTTTATTTTCATGCTCATCCCGGAAGGCCTCTTCTTTCCATTCCTGTTTTATATTCATGGGATCCAGACCCTTCCCTGGCCTAAAATCATTGAGCTGTTCAGAGTGTTCATCCTGCCGGACGCATGGATGATCTTTTTATCAGTGCTTGCCCTGAACAGTGTCCATAAAACAGGCCTCTTAAAAAGCGCCCTGGTGTTCTTTATTTCCTCCATTCCGACCGTTATCATCATGGCGGTATTTATAAGGTAGGTGCAATTTCACTACAAAGACACTAAAGGAAAGGACCACAAAGGTTTGCCACGGAGACACTGAGGACACCGAGAACTGGAGTATTTGGGGTGTCTTATGAAATAATGGTTCTCTATTATTAGGCATTCTATGCTTAATTATAATAGAGAGTTTTGTATTAAACACCAAAAGACCAAGGGCACGAAGAAGCACGAAGGGGAACCACGGAAAACACGGAAGATACGGAAGACATGGGAAATTAATTGGGTGTCTGGTAAATTAGTGGTTCTCTATAATTAGGTTTTCGATACAAAGGATTTTAAATAGAAATCCTTTTGTATCACCGGCGTAGCCCACCCCCAAAATCCCCGTCAGTGTTCTATATTATAGTCTGAATCGAGTAAAAAAATACAGGCGTCTATAATTAAAACAAAATCCTATGAATCCGTTTAATCCGTGTAAATCTGCGTGAACAATCGGATATTATAATAAAGAATCTTTATATAACATCTTTAATCATTAAACAAATACTTCGTAAAACAATCTTTGTGGTCCTTTGTGCCCTTGGTGTCTTGGTGGTTCAGACACAGGAATTACTATTTAAAAATTATCCAGAAGCCTATATAAAATAGTATGCAGGGCCGCATAATCAACTTTATCATCACTTATCATTTCAGGGCTTTGTATATACTTACCCGCTTTGAGTTCATTCCCGCAGTTCTTTACAAGTTTTGAAACTCCTTCGCGCTCCGCTTCCAGATGGAACTGTAAGGCTAAAATATGATCGTCATAAATAAAAGCCTGGTTTAAACAGGCTTCGCTTTTCGCGAGGCGTACGGCCCCGGCGGGGATAGTGAATGCGTCGCCATGCCAGTGAAAAGCTTTAAAGCGCGCGGGAATTCCCTCCATCAAGCGGGTCTTTTTAGCCTCTTCCATCAATCCAACATCAAACCAGCCTATTTCCTTTTCCCTGTTTTTAATGACTTTTGCCCCCAGGACATCGGCCAGAAGCTGGGCGCCGAGGCAGATTCCAATAACCCTGGTTTTTCTCCTGACAAGTTCTTTCAGGAACCGTTTTTCATTTTTAAGAAACGGATATTCCATTTCCTCATAGACATTCATCGGCCCGCCCATGACAAAAAGGCAGTCCGGCGAATCCGGATCCGGAAGGCTTTCACCTTTTTGCAGCATTGTCCTTTTTATTTTATGACCTCTTTCCTGCGCCCATTGTCTGACAGCGCCCTCGTTCTCAAAATCGACATGCCGAATGATGTGGATATTCATAAAAGATTCCTCTATAAAGAATGAATTCTGTTTTCGAAGCCATTATTTTGATGATGTTACACCTAATAAAGATCAAGTACCGGATTAAATATGGGCGGTTTTAAAAACCGCCTAATTTATCAACACTTCCCTGATAATAGAAAATATTTTAAAAATATTTCTGCCAACAGGTTAAAAACTGTTTCTATTACCAAAATTCAGCCAAACACGGGCAATATTATCCATATCTTCTGTATTTTAAGCCGCACAAGACGCAATTCGACCTTTTACCACAACATACCGTGCTAAATTATAAACCAGATTCATCAGCCCGATTTGGCTCTCTGCCCTTTCTTTTCCTATCGATCGTATTGTACTGCCGTTCATACTATTTTCAACAAAACCAAAAACATGCTCAACACGAACTCGGATGCGGCTCTTTCTTCTATTTTTTTCTTTCTGCTTCTCCGTCAATGGCTTATTTCTGTATCCTTTTTCGTGAATCCGGTTTTTCATCTCAAATTTTTCTAATATTCCTGCTACCGTTGGGCCAACATATGCGCTGTCCGCGTAAAACGGCTTCCCTTTGTCTTTCTCATTCAATAGAGGTTCAACTACCTGTGAATCGTGAACGCTCGCATCTGTCGTGACATAAGAACGAATAAGTTTTGACTTCACATCAACCTTTGTATGGTTTTTGTATCCGTAATGCCTCTCTTTATTCTTGGTCATCCAGCGCGCATCCGTGTCTTTATGGGAAAGCTTATGCGTATTATCTTTCCAATCTTCCGGAACCTCGCCTTCTTTTATTTTCTTGTTTTCTTCGCGGCTGTTCCTCTGCCGGGGAACATCCACAAAACTTGCGTCTACCATAACGCCCGCTTTCCCTATCACACCTTTATTCTCAAGATTCTCATCGAATATTTTAAAAAGTTTCTCTATTGCTTTCGCTTTCGTCAGTTTTTCCTTGAATTCCCAGATTTTACTGTAGTCCGGAACTTTGTCCGAAAGTGTTATCCCAAGATATCGCTGAACGGATAACCTGTCATTGATCTGAAATTCCGCTTGCTCATCGGAAAGATTGTAATACCTCTGGAATATCAGTATCTTGAACATGAAAACATAGTCATAATGTGGCGCTCCGCCCGGCGCCTTCTGCTCTTTCGGCGCCAAAATCTCTGTTAACAGCGGCCGGAACATCTCAAAGTCTACAACCCTGTTAAGCTTATCCAGCGGTGTTTTTACGCCGCTTAGCTTTTCCATCCGCTCCTGATATTCAAACAAGTTACGGTCTTTCCGCTTAATTTTTGTCATAGCCTTACCTCTGTTTTCTTTGACTATGATTATATGTTTTTATATACTATTTGTATATGATACGTGGGTTTTTCAAACCGCCCATATATAACTGCCGCTGCTGTTTGAAAAAGACTTATCGACTTCCATGAGGATTCTGTACTCATGATACCCTTCAGATATGGTAAAAATATGGTTTGAACTGGCTGATGTTAATATACTGATGTTATTGATATTGATTATGCTCCCATTGCTGTAAACCAGGTATGCATCATCAACATACAGTCCGATAGATGGGTAATCTCCGAGATAGCCGTTCCCTTCATTTCCATCATCCTCTGAAACAAGCGGATTATTGGTTTTATAACTGAACAGATTGTCCACTGTCACATTGGAACCGAGCTGTAGTGTGTTGCCGTCATATCCGCTGCGAAGCAATAAAACATCCATATTGATATGAAGTGAAATAAAATTGCTGTTTGTAGTATCGGTACATGCAAAAAAATACTTTGAATGGAAATCAAAATAAGGAAGCTTGTTATCAGAACCGGCGCTGGAACCGGCTCCGGACGAACAGGCCTGAAAGGATAACACAGCCGTTCCAAGAATAAAGAGTAATTTGATCTGTTTCAATAGAAAATTCATTAGATCCTCCTCAACAAAATATTTCGCTATCAGTATAACAAATAAAAATAAAAAATATATATTTTTGCAATAAATTTTTTCTCATGGCAAAATTGAAGAAGCCAGATAGAATTTTTAATCAGAATTACTGTTTAGGCTTATAGCTTGTTTTTATAATTCTTTCTTTTCGATCCAAAATATTGATAATTCTTCAAATTTATTATAGAATATTCCCGGTTTACTTGCCGGGGTGGCGGAATTGGCAGACGCGCTAGATTCAGGTTCTAGTAGGTTCACGCCTGTGTGGGTTCAAGTCCCGTCCCCGGCAATATTTTTAGGGAGTAATAGGATGCTCAGGAACCGGCTTTTTTCAGCAGTGTTTTTTGCGCTGTTTATTTTATTTTCAACCGCTTTTTCCGCAAAAAAAATCGCAGTTTTCACGGCTGATAATATCTTACAGCTGATCAAGGAAAAGATTTCACAGACTAAAACTTTTTCAGGATCGTTTGTTTACGCTTATAATAACAAAGCTTACGGCGGATTGATCAAGTATAAATCACCCAACAGATTCCTGATGTCTTTTTACGGCAAGTCCAGCACCGGGGCTGTTGTAGAAACGGGACAGAAATTTATATCCGACGGAAAAAACTTATGGCTTGTTTTTAAAGACCAGAATATAGCCATTAACGAAACGCTGGAAAAAAGCAAAAAGACGCCGCTTATCGGATGGAATATTGACAGGCTTCTGAAAGAATATGTCGCCACTCTGCCTAAAACCGGCTATCTTGTCCGTTATCAGAATACCGACTGTTATAAAATTCTTTTTGTGCCGAAAAGCAATACGGCCGGTTTTAAATCCATCAATATGATCGCCGGGATGGAAGGTGAAATATTAAAAGTGGAAGCTCAAAACCAGATGGGCATCACGGTTGAACTGGGAATAAAATATGAGCCGTCCAGCATTAATCAGCCTATCGGCGACCAGAATTTTGAATTTCAGCCTGATGAAAACACTCAGATATATGAAAACATACTGCTCCCTAAAAATGAAGATACGGATCAAAGCGAATAGAATGCCGGTCAGCGGGTTTTTTCCGGCTGTAATGTACTGATTAATGCGGCATAATCCGCAGCTTTCATATCAATATATAGTAATAGGAGTGTCACATGAAAAAAATATTAGCTCTCCTTGTCGTAACGGGCTTATTTCTCGGCTGCTCTGTGACCAGTGAAAAATACAGGTATAAATGGCGGTTTGATAAATTTTACAGCCTTTTGAATAATGAGGAAAAAGGCTGTTTCGCATCCAATGATCTGGATAAATTGGGCGCTTCTCTTAAATCACGCCTTGCAGGCGATAAAAAGCTCAAGGAAAATTGGGACAATGTACAATACTATGAAGCGATAAAGACATTTGACGCTCTTGAAACAGCGCATTTTTTCAGGGCGGTAATTCTGAAAGAGCTGAACCGGGATAATTATTATATCTTTATGAATATGCTGGACGGAAAAGCCCAGCAGGAATTCGCGAAAAACAGCAATTTTTCCGCTGAGTTTGAAAAGTATTATAAAACCAATTCCCGCTTTAAAAGCCTTATTGATTCTCTTAAAATAGAATACCGGCTGTACGGTTTTTCGAATGAACAGGTAAGCCGTTTTTTAAGGGATGTCATATTTCCGGATGTATCGCGGAAAGAATTATTTACACTGCTTAAACTGCTGAAAGACAGCCAGGTATTGGCTGAATTCAAAGCCGGGAATATTCCCGCAGCCTCCAAAAAAATAACCGCCGATGTTCAGAGTTCGCCGACCCTGGCTTTAAATCTGCAGAAGATAATGCGCAACAGCGGTTTAACACATATATCCGTGAATGACCTGCTGGATATATATAATCAGGTTATTATGAAAGAAATGGACTCTTATGCTCTATCGCAGACTTTGTCCAAATTTTAACCGGGGTAATTGATGGAACTGCTCGATGTAATATTAAAGGAACTGGAACGGTTAAAATTGCGTGATATCAGACAGTTTCATTCCGGCGGAAAATCAATCATTGCCGACCACTTTTTTGTGGCGACTTCCGACAGCATTATTCAGATGGAAGCGGTCAGGAGTAATCTGGTCGATTTTATGAAAAGCCGTAAAATCGCGCTGAAGAACAACCTTGAGGAATGGCACGGCGGCTGGCTTCTGCTGGATTTCAACGATATCATCATTCATATTTTTCTTGAAGAGAGGCGGAGCTTCTTTCAAATCGACCGCCTGCTGGAAAGCTCGGATTTTGATCTTCAGGGAATCAAGGAATACAAAACAAGGCAGAAAAAAGTCACATAGGAAATATTAATGAAATGGCTTTTTTTAATACCTGCCGTAATACTACTTCTCTTTTCCTGCTCGCCTCCTGTTAAATCTGTCAGGGAAGATCAAAATAGTTCAACCTATCAGTTCAATTATTATCCCTATAACATTCTCAATGTCGAAGATAAAGAATTATACAATACCGCTTTTAATATAATACGGAATAAACTTGTCTATCTGATTGATAAAACATTCGCCGGCACGCCCGACCTGATCGGCTTGATCTTCGAATTAAGGAAAGAAGGGCGGAAAAAGGAATTCGAAGATATTATGAAGAATAAACACCTCCGGGGATGGAACATATTTGATACCGACGCCATTCCTCTTTCTCAGGAAGAAATTGACGAAATAAACTCCGGCCAGGTCGGCGATAAAACGGCACAGCTTCCAAAGGCTTTATTTTTTATTCAAAAAGATGAAGATAAAGCTGTTGTTTATGTCAGGTACTGGCTCCTCCGGTATAAAAACTATAATTTCATTTATCACATGGAAAAATCCGGCCGCTGGAGCGTCATCAGCGCCGACGATTTAAATTAAAACCTGGACTCCAGTATCTTACCGACCGATGCCCTGATTTCCTCCATATTTCCTGTATTAATACGGACAGGGCTTCTCAGCACAAAAATATCATGGACATACCAGCCCATGGTGTCGATATGGGCGCTCAGTATTTCAAAGCCGCTTTTAGTGAGAAAGCCGGCCGCGTCAAAAAGAAGGGCGGGCCTGTCCATTCCGGTGATTTCCATTGTATAGAGTAATTCTCTTTTTTCCTCAAAACTGACGGCCGCTTCCCTGTGAAAAACAAGGGGAGGTTTTTTCATACGCATTTTCATTATTTCAATCGCGTCTTCAAGCTGTTCCCATTGATTCTGATATTTTTTCAGAAGCGCGGCCAGGTCTTCACGCCAGAGATTCAATTCATCCTTCATGTGGTCCATAAAATCGACGCCGAAAATCCTGGTCACTGTAAATTCATCAACGGCTATACCTTTGTAAGTATTGATTTCCGCCCTGACAATATCAGCGCCGTTCAGGGCCAGGACCCCGCAGAAAAAGGCAAAAAGCCCTTTCCTGTCCGGTCCGAATATTTTTACTTTAAAATAATCGTTATAGCCCCTGACCTTCAGTGAAAATTCATCATACCGTATATTCTGTATGGTCTCATAATCAAAGAGGATCTCCTTCTCCTGGTTCTGAAAGGAATAGGAAGGCCCCATTTCTTTAATAAATTCAGAAATTTCCTTTTTTCTATTATCAAGGAGCGTTTTGACGATTTCATTCCGCCTGCCTTTCGAACGGACCCGGGCCGCTTTCCCGCCTAAAAAGGGCAGCGTATTTCTATAAAGCAGTGTCAGCAATTCAGCAGTATAGCTTTTAAAGTTCGATGGTTTTGTGGCGTATATATCGCAGTATGTCATTAAATAGAGCGAGTCAAAGTATTCCTGAGGGAAAGGGGTCATAATAAAACGCCCTGCCAGGTCCTGAAGAAGAGACGCGTCGGCTATATTGTTCCTGCGCGTCAGGTTGGCAAACAGCAGGTGATTATCGATCAGGAAAAGGATCAGCCCCCGCGCCATCGGCTTGACAGGAAGAATGGTTAAAAGCTCATCCGCCATCTCAACGCCGTTTTTTGAATGGTCGCCTTCATAGGCTTTACCGATATCATGGAAGAGTATGGCCAGTTTAATAAGCCAGGTGTTCTTTTTATAAAAATTGTACACCTGGATAAAATGACGGAATTTCATATTCTTTTTCGGGTCTCTCTCCGTAAAATTCAAGCTTTCCAGGGCCTGAACCGCCTCAATGGCATGCTGGTCCACGGTAAACTGATGATACGGATTATAGATGATCAGATGCTTTATCTTTTTAAACGGAGTGAGATACACATAGAGCATTCCGGACAGTTTCATAATGCTCAAAGCCAGAGCCGAATTATTAAGAGCTAAAATTTTTCTGAAGTAATTGAACACTTCTTTCGATTTTCTTGTTTCATCATTCATCAGTTTCGCGCATTCCCTGACATAATGGATCAGGCTGAAAGTAAACATGCATCCGGCCCTGCAGCAGAGATAGACCGCCTGGAACGCATTCTCGACGGATATTCCGGCCCCTTCCCTGACATATAAACGTTTGTTATAAATGATAAAATGCCTTTCCAGTTTCCGGCCCCAGTTTCCTTTCTTACTTTTAACGCCCCTGATGAAGCGGAGGTGGAAATCATCAATTATATAAAGCAGGGATAAAAATATATCCAGCGATTTATCATAATACTTTTTCATCAGCCTTTTTGCTTTTTCCTCGCCCGCACCTCTTATACCCAGCTGTTCCGAGACAAAAAACTGGTCGTCAATCAGGAAATGGTCATTTTTCCTTTCACTTTTAAAATGAAGAATATTTCTGATATAAAGCAGAAAATCATAAGCGGCATATGTTCTTTTATAATACATGTGAGGAAGACTTTTTTCCAGGCCGGCAAGTCCTGCCTGAAAAGTAAAAGCGTAATTCAGCCATTCCATCAGATGAACGCTCCGCAAACCCCCGATGCTGCTTTTTATATCCGGCTCCTTTAAAAGGATTTCATTACCGGAATCACGTATGAGCTTATAGAACTCCTCCATCTGCGACCTGAGATAATTCAGACGTATTGATGAAATGATTTTTTTAAGCAGCGATTCCATGCTCTTGTAAAGGTCTTCATCGCCTTTCAAAAATCTTGCCTCAAATAAGGATGTCATAAACTCTATATCAACCCTTGCATGCCCGGATAAATTTTCAAGAGTCCGTACGCTTGATCCGATTTTGTAATCGCAATCCCAGAGAAGGGTCAGAAACTCATGGGCAAAACTTTCTATCGGCGCGTTCTCCGAGTGGAGGATAAGAAGATCAATATCCGAAAAGGGCGATAATTCGCCCCTGCCGTATCCTCCGACAGCTATAACAGATATCTGCTCAGGAACGCCCCCGATGAATTCTATTACTTTATTGATCACCTTGTCCCTGAACCGGGATAATAAATTTACCGTTTTCAGCCCTAAGCCCGGATGCCACGAAGCGCCGCTTTCCATCTGCATGAATTTATGAAATTCATTTTCAACATCTTTTATATTTTTTATAAAAGCCGTTCTGTCTTGATTGATAAGAATCTCATTAATTTTTGTAAAGAGGCTTTCAGAACCATTCATCCAACTTTTCTCTCTTTTTTTATTTATTAAAGCGGAGGGATAAACCCTCCGCTTTATCTTATCTATATGGCTGTTTCACCGCGTTCTTTAGTTCTGACCCTTACGGCATCTTCAACATTGGTAATAAATATCTTGCCGTCACCTATCTGTCCGGTACCGGCAATATCCAGAATCGCTTCTATGACCTTTTCAACTTTATCATTATTTGTAACAATCTCAATTTTAATTTTTGGAATGAATTTTATTTCATACTCGCGTCCCCTGAAAAGCTCTTTCATTCCCTTCTGTCTGCCGTGGCCCTGCACTTCAGTATAATTCAAACCGGAATAACCTAGCTCCGAAAGCTTTTCCACAACCGCTTCCAGCTTATCAGGTCTTACGATCGCTTCTATTTTCTTCATATATTTCCTCCTCTATTTAATTGGCTGACTCTATTTGTTCACCATGCTGGCTGATATCAAGCCCTTCAATCTCCGCTTTTTCTGTCACGCGCATTTTACCGAGAGTGATCAAATTCGTCAGGAACAGGCAGATCAAAGTCCCGACTACGGCTATGCCGGCAGCTGCGCCGATGGATATAAGCTGTGTTACAACCTGAGCGGGATTGCCGTCGATAAGGCCTTTAGCGGCCGGATTTATCCGCGATACGGCAAAGATTCCGGTTGCAAGAGCTCCCCACATACCGCCGAGACCATGCACGCTGAACACATCCAGCGCGTCATCATACTTGAATATTTTGCGGAATACCGACATAAATGTAAAGGAAATGAGGCTGACAACTATTCCTATCACCAGCGCTCCCCCTATGTCCACATAGCCGGACGCCGGAGTGATCGCAACAAGGCCGGCCACAGCGCCGGTGGAAGCGCCCACAATACTGGGTTTTTTCATAATGATCCATTCCAGTGCCAGCCATGTCAGAGCGGCCATAGCCGCTGCTGTATTCGTCACAAGGAACGCGCTGGAAGCCAGGCCGTTGGCAGCGACTGCGCTGCCCGAGTTAAACCCGAACCAGCCGACCCATAAGAGGGCCGCACCTATAAATATATAGCCTATATTCGCCGGGGGAGAAACAGGATTTTTCCTAAACCCATGGCGAGGCCCAAGCACTAGGACGGCAACAAGAGCGGATACGCCCGATGAAGTATGTACCACAAGTCCGCCCGCGAAATCCAGCGCTCCTTTATGCCAGAGCCATCCTTCGGGATTCCATACCCAGTGCGCCAGCGGAGTGTAAACGATGAACGACCAGAGTATGATGAACACGAACCACCCGATAAAGCTCATCCTTTCCGCGATGGCTCCTGAAATTAAAGCCACTGTAATGATCGCGAACATCAATTGGAACATCGAATAAGCATATTCCGGAACCGTCGGCGCATTCGGATGGACCGAATTCGGCGTGATCCCGTTCATAAAAAAAGCCTTTATAGTCCCGAACCATTCATGAAAGCCTGTTACTTTACTGGGATCAGCCGCTGTTGTCGTAAATATCAAACTGTACTGGCCGATGACCCACAAAATACTGACAATAATAGCGCAGGCCAGGCTGTAATATATGGTGGAAAGAATATTTTTCTTCCTCACCATTCCTCCGTAGAATAACGCCAGCGCCGGGATTGTCATCATGAGCACAAGGGCGGCCGAAGTCAGAACCCAGGCCGTATCTCCCGAATTAATAACTGGAGCGGAAGCAGTTTCGGCAAAAGCTCCAGCGGCAGGAATAACCAGAAAAGCGAATCCTGCCCAGAAACTCAAAATTATCCGTTTCATATATCGAACCTCCTTTCAATATAATCTCTTATGATAATATAGCAACAGGAATGCCAGATTGACTATTTATCAGACTAATAATCCATATCTTATTATTATACAATGAATAAATATATTTTATAAATACCTATTATATAATCATTATTATTTATATATACGATTAATTATTAAGCATATTATATATTTGGTGTTTATATATTGACCGGATTAATTTTGAATATTTTCAACTCGATTAATATTATTTAGCTTCAAATGATTGAAAACAATTTAAAATGCTATATATATATTTGGAAAATATGTATTAATACAATCTTTCAGTTCTTCTTCCGCCGCATGATATGATTTTTTGTTCATATCTTTTTGAACCTCCAATTAGAAATAGAATTTTTTAATCCTGAATTTATAAAGTGCTTATTTTTAATTTTTTAAATTTTATAATAAAGAAGGTGAGATGTATGATGAAACTTACAATAATAATTTTCATAACGCTGGTTCTGTCATCCTGTTCTATTAACCCTTCCGGTAATGGGGGTGGCAGTACCGAGAATACAAATACAGATTTTACCAATCTGGTCTGGTCGGACGAATTCAATCAAGCGGATGGTTCAGCCCCATCGTCAGCAAACTGGACTTATGATACCGACGCCGGTGGATGGGGAAACGGCGAACGGGAAAATTACACATCCAGCATTAACAATTCTTTTATATCAAATAATATGCTTATCATTAAGGCCATATATACCGGCCCTTCATTAGCTTCAGGAAATTTCACATCAGCCAGGCTCAAGACGCAGGGAAAGCAGTTCTGGCAGTATGGAAAAACCGAGGCGCGGATAGCCCTGCCCTACGGCGACGGTATCTGGCCTGCTTTCTGGATGCTGGGAACAAGCATCAGCTCGGTCGGATGGCCGAAATGCGGAGAAATCGATATACTGGAAATGATCGGCGGAACAAACGGCGCCGCAAAAGGCGGCGGGGATAATGAAATTTTCGGCACCATTCATTGGGACAACGGCGGAGTACAATCGAGCGGATCCAGTACTTCGATAACCATCGGTACAAATTTTCATGTCTATTCAGTCATCTGGAATTCCAGTACCATCAAGATAGGCGTTGACGGTACATATTATTATTCCGGCAACATAACCCCTTCAGTGATGGATGAATTCCGCGCGCCTTTCTTCATCATACTCAATATCGCCGTCGGCGGCGGTTGGCCCGGCAATCCGGATATCAGCACGGTGTTCCCGCAGTATATGTATGTGGATTGGGTGAGGGTGTACCAGTAGGGGTCAGCGTTCTTTTCTTTCTTTTTTTGAAAAAAATGAAAGAAAAGAACGCAGGAAAAGAAAGAAAAAAACTTCGAGACCATTTTCATACGGAGCTATCTTATAGTATGGATATGTGCTATCCAGCTGATAAATCTTGATTCCAGTTTAATAATAGCCGCCTTATTACGCCGTCCCTGATACCGCTGAAAAATGGCACCTTTACAAAAACCGATTTCCTTAGATAACTTCAAGATTTAAAAAATTGAACACTTGAAGACACAAAAACAAAAATGACGCCAAATCCAAATAAAAGTAGATGATTCTACTTCATAATTCCCTTAATTCATCTCTAAAACTAACTTTTTGACAAATCTCTTTAAATTTAAAGCACAGGCTGCCATGTAATATTGCTGAGAACGGCCTGATTCTCCTTTATATTTCATCATTCTTAAACCATGAAATCGAACCAGTGCGCTTATCGTCGATTCAACTTGTGCCCGAACTTTCATTTCTTCTTTAAATTTATCGGTCTTTTGTTCTTCTCTCCGCTTGCACAAAGTTGTGTATTCTTTTGTGATACATAATTTTCGCCCCCCGCACTTTTTACTTGTTCTTCTGACACATAACCCATAATTTATACAATTTCCGCATGTTTCATGTGAAAGGACACTTGATACGAATTACTTTTCTCACTAAAATTCCAGGAATCATTCGTCTTTCCTGCCGGACAGACAGCTTTCCGGTTTTGAATATCTATTGAAAATTTATCCAATCTGAATTCTGCCGGAACTTCGTTTGAAGTTTTTTGTATATATCCCATCAGTACCTGGTCTTTATCTTCATATTCTTTAATCGCGCTGCTGCTGATATAATTGCTATCCGCAAAGATTTTCTTCGGATTTAATTTTGAATTTTCATTCCTTCTATCCAATTCCGGTAATATTTTATTGTCATTTTCCTTGTTTGATTGTGGTATCATATCAACTATGAAATTCACCTCGCCTTTGTTTGCTGTTTCAACGATATGGCATTTCTCGCCTGACCAGCTTGTTTTTCCTTTCTTTCCTAATTGAATGGTTGTATCCCGCGGGTCAATTACGCTCTGCATCGGCTTTTCTATTTCATCCACTTCTATAAACACTTTTTCACCTACTTCTTTTTCTCGAATGATCACATTTTCCTGAAATACGGTTTTCATTATTTTTAGCTGTTTCAAGACTTCTTCATTTTCTATCTTAGAACCCTCAATCATCCGCGTTATTCGATAGCCATCTTCCACAATCTCCGCCTGCTTGTCCGATCTCTTCCCCTTTGACATCCCGAATGAACTGAATTTCTTTGAGTAGCGTTCAATCAAATCCGCTGGAATATTTTCTTCATACCACACGGGATTATTTCTTTCTAATACTTCCAGTAATACTCGCACAGTTCTGAAGAGTAGTTCTGTCGTTGATATCCGGTTTAAATGTTTTACAATATGAGTCGCGTCAATACGCTGGTGTGAATTACTTTTAATCAAACCTTTTTCCCGGCAAAACTCCACCATTTTCTTAAAGGCGTTATTTTCTTCTCCATTATTCCGAAAACGCTTTCTGAAATTACAGAGTGTGCTAGAGTCAAAAATGAAAACTTTCTCGATCGGCAAATGTAATGCGTATTTCCAATCCAGCCGCAAATACACAGCTTCCGCTGCTTCTGAGTCTGACAGAGAATCAAAATATTGCAGAATGGTAACCATTGATAGAAATGCCGGTGATATTCCATTGCGTCCTTTCCTGGAGTATAAATGTTTAAAATCCCCATCATGAAATATGGGATATATTTCCCTGGAAAATATCTTTAATGGGTTTGTTTCTTCAAGTAAATCCGACATCAAATTAGTTACCGAATATAGTTCATCCTGGCTATGTCTTTTTAAACTCATTTTATTACCCTGCAATTAATTATGTTAAATATTATGACACATTAATATAATTACAGCAATGTATGTTAATGCATTTTTCAGCGGTATCGTCCATAGCTTTAGGCGGCGGTTGCGGCGTCCCTGGTACGTCAAGATAAACTAGATTGACCTAATGGGTTGAGATGTACCCATACTGCCAATTGCCTGTTAGCAGGTAGCCAGGTGGACGTGAACGAGAGTAATCCCGTTGGCGAAGTTCTACGAGGCGAAGATATGAGCCATAACGCAAGTGAATCCGTTAGCCTCGTTAGCCGAAAAAAGAGAGTGACCAAGCCATCAAGGAGGCTGAAGTCAATATCCGCAGAGCAGGAACAGGTAGAAAGCTGCGGAACTCTCCGGGGTTGTAAGGAATAGCGCGTATCGAAAGGTTAGTCGCAGAACTTGAGAGACCCTTCAGAACAAGGTCAAACCTAAAACCATAAGGGAATACATAACCTTATAGCTGTTCTGACAGGGAGTCGGATAAGCCCATAGTAGTGATGAAGCAGGGTAATTCCCGCAGAGCGAAGGGGCTTTACTGCAAATATGTTTGAGTTGAGATGAAAGGAGGTCTGATTGGAAAGAATTCCTACTACAGGAAAAGACGGATATAAAGGACAACTGCCTGAATACAAAGGTAGTATCTTGATACCGTTGAAACTCTCCTCTCTGAGACACAAACTGGGTCAAAAGGCCAAACAGGAAGCAAAGTATCGTTTCTACACGCTATATGATCACCTTACAAGAGAAGATGTGCTAAAGACAGCGTGGTATCTGGTCAAGAAGAATGGAGGCAGTCCAGGAGTAGATGGAGTATCCATTGCACAAATTGAAAGCAATCCGGAAGGGGTGGAAAATCTTCTGAAAGAAATCTCTGAAGAGATAGAAGAAAAGAAGTATATCCCTGAAGAAGTTTTGAGGGTGTATATACCCAAGGCAAATGGGAAACTTCGGCCACTCGGTATACCGACAATAAAGGATAGGATAGTGCAGATGGCGGTAATGTTGATACTGGAGCCAATATTTGAATCTGATTTTCTGGATTGCTCATACGGTTTTAGACCGGGAAAAAATGCGCATCAGGCGCTGGAAACGATCAAGCAACACATTGAGAATGGATATACGGCAGTGTATGACGCAGATTTACAGGGATACTTTGACTCAATACCGCACGATAAGCTAATGAAAGGTTTGGAAATGAGAATTAGCGATAAACACATATTAAAGCTTATTCGGATGTGGTTGAAAACCCAGATAGTTGAAAAGGGAAGTGAAGGAAACCCGAAGAAGGAAAGGCCGAAGAAGGGTACACCGCAAGGTGGAGTAATATCCCCATTATTGGCAAATATCTATCTTCATTGGTTTGACAAAGTATTTCATAAGAACGATGGACTTGCAGTGCAGGTAGGTGGAAAACTGGTAAGGTATGCCGATGACTTTGTTATTTTGACGAGGTATTATCAGGACTGTATAGGGAAATGGGTAGAGCAGAAATTGGAGGAATGGCTTGGCCTGGTTATTAACCGGGAGAAAACCAGGGTCCTGAATCTCAGGGAAGAAGGCGCCAAACTTGATTTTCTTGGTTTCAGTTTTAGGTACGACAAATCGAAACACAAGGTAGGGCGAAAGCGCTACCTTAATGTATTCCCGTCTGAGAAGGCTTGTATCAGGGAAAGAGGCAGAATAAAGGAAATGGTAGGTAACAGGGATACTTGCTTATCGGTTGAGGAAATGATTGAGAAACTAAACCAACATCTGCGAGGTTGGGCAAATTATTTTCGATTTGGTTATCCATCAAAAGCATTTCGAAAACTAAACTGGTACACTGAAGAATCTCTGATAAGAAACTTTAACAGCAGGAGTCAGAGACGATATAAACTGCCGGAAGGAGAAAATTACCATTTTCATTTTAAAAGATTAGGGCTAAATTTGCTTAAATCCTAACGGAACTGTGAATGCCATAGATGAGAATTTGCAGGAAAGCCGGATGCGGGAAATCCGCACGTCCGGTTTGATGAGGGGAGGATAGGTCGTAACTATAGGATATACGCATATTGAGACACAGAAGGAGAAATCCGGAAACGGAATTATGGCGGAATCTAATTACTATCGCTTATTCTTCTACTCTACCCGCAAACATGTGTCTTCTCTCTTCTATTATTATAGCGGATGACACGACTATATATTGAGATATTTGGTGTTCAGATTATGGTTAATGGAAAATGGCCTCGGGTACGGACAATTTGTTGAGAGGCTTTTTGATTATCATTCTTTTCATGGAAAAATATTCTTTAACAGAAATTTAAACTACTTATACATATTCTTTTTCTAATCTCTTAATTTCATCAAGAATTTCTTCCACAGTCTGTTTAAGTTCGGAACCCATTTTGATAAATTCATCCCGATACTCTGCACCCATAAGCGAAAGGAGCGCAAAATAGACCGGTTTATATTTATCCTTCAGATCAAATCTATTCTTTGAAAATAGTTGGTAAACAAAATGATATTGCTTCTTAGCTATAAACATCCGAATTATTAAGGAAACATCCGTACTGACTTCTTTTTGAATTTCCTCATTATCATAATATTGTTTATACATTTTAACAGCTTCTTCAATGTCATTGTTCCATAATAGAACAATTATATAACCATAAACATATTTTATATCTTTACTAAAAGCCTCTTTTTGAAGTCTCCATGCATCTTCCTTATTCGTTTTCAATTCGTAATAGAGGCATGCTAAATTATTCATAGCAGCAATATCATCATTCTTGATGGCCATTAAGTAATACTCTTTTGCCTTTTCATAATCTTTAAATTCAGTTTCATAAAGAAAAGCTAAATATTTCATCGCCTCTACATTCCCTTTCTCTATTGCCATTAAGTAATACTCTTTTGCCTTTTCATAATCTTTAAATTCAGTTTCATAAAGAAAAGCTAAATATTTCATCGCCTCTACATTCCCTTTCTCTATTGCCATTAAATAATATTCCTTTGCCTTTTCATAATCTTTAAATTCAGTTTCATAAAGAAAAGCTAAATATTTCATCGCCTCTACATTCCCTTTCTCTATTGCCATTAAATAATATTCCTTTGCCTTTTCATAATCTTTAAATTCAGTTTCATAAAGAAAAGCTAAATATTTCATCGCCTCTACATTCCCTTTCTCTATTGCCATTAAATAATATTCCTTTGCCTTTTCATAATCTTTAAATTCAGTTTCATACAGCATGGCTAAGTTAAACATTGCCTTAACATTACCTTTGTCAACAGCTATCAGATAATATTCTTTTGTTTTTTTATAGTCTTTAAATTCAGTTTCATACAGCATGGCTAAATTATTTATTACATCAATATTTCCTTCTCTAACAACTTCATAATAAAACTCATCTGCTATTTTTAAATCTATTTTTTCTTTATATAGTATATAACTTATAATAATATGTACCTGTATAAAATCCATCCCGTCTTCAAGCAACTTTTTTTTTGCTGAAGAAAAAGCCCCTTGTTTAATATCTTCATAAACCTCCCCCATTACCTCTATATGTAATTTATCCAATTCCCGCACAAGATCCTTATGCTTTCCGGAAAGGTATTCCCTAGTTTTGCTGATCAATTCATGCTGAAGGTCAAGAGGAATTTTCGTGCGAGATAACGCCTGGGCAACGCAGAACGCATGCGAATAATATAATTTTCCTTCCTTCATAGCTTTGATATGTTTCCGGACTCTGTCGATCAGCTCCTGCTCCCCACACCATAATTCAAAAAAACGCACCAACCAAAGTACCCGGTTCCTGTTCTTTCTTTTTCCAAGCCGCATGAGAAAATAAATATTGAAGAACCGCTCTTTCAGCCTGTATAATTGATTCTTTGTTGAAGTCATCTGCTTCTCAATGATCTGGCTCTTCTCCAGTTGATTCAGTTGAGCAGAAACAGCCTTGCCCGACATTCTTGTTTTTTTTGCTATACTTTTTGTGCTGATTGCGTCCCAATTTTGGGCGACTGCATCTACTATAATTTGCTGTTGTGTTGAAAGGTTGTCCAGCCTGTGTTTATAAAGAGGGGTTACCATATCCAAGACCGCTTCCAGATCCTTGAAAGAATTACCGTCGGCATCGTCTGTAAATATTTCAAACAGGAGAACAACAGTTCTCGGCACACTACCGGTCAACCTCCTAAGGGCCTCAATCCTTTCAGGTTGTTTTTGAATGATCTGTTCTATTTCTTCTTTTTTTTGATAGGTTTCGCTGAGCTTTCTCAGCAGCATGATGGTTTCACTTCCTGTTAGTTCATCCAATGTAATAACCTTAAAAAAATCGTACAACGGCTCTTTATAGCTATAATAGAATTCTAACACCGCCGAAGAAGCCCCAATGACCCTGATAGAGCTGCATGTAATAAGAACTTCTCTCAACCTCTGATTTTCTTTTTTTGAAAATTTTCCGATCATTTCCCCGAAATTGTCAATCAGGAGAACTGCTTTTTTGTTTCGTTTTTTTAAAGAATCAATTAAAAGATTAAAGATTTCCTCTTCAGGGGATTCCAAGTCATATAAATGATCAACCTGCTCTATGAGCCCGTTAAAAAATTCATATTTATCTTCAAGAATATCAATCACTTCTTCCCATAGTTTTGCCAGGGTATTAACCCTGTATTGTTCTTCATCGAATATAACCGGTAAAAGCCATTCAGAAAGTTCTTTATCATTAAGAATTTCATAATTCAAACGCAGCAGAAGCGTTGTTTTTCCATACCCTCTCTGCCCCTGTATTATAAAATGTTGGGTTGGTTTTTCCATTTTATCATTTTTTACCGCTGTAAATAATTCATCAAACTCTTGAAGACGTATAACAAAGTTTGAAACTATATCTTCAGGGGTTTGAGATGCCGGATTATAAACAAAAGGGTATTTAATATCAGTTTGCAACATTACACCTCCACCATTCTCTGAGTAAATATGAATTAAACCTGTAAATCGAGGGATCATCATGATTATTGATGTAGCCATCATATTTCAAGGCATTTATTAGATTCTTATATCCACTTTCTATTCCATATTTAATTGCAAGGTCATGGATTTCCAAAGATGTTATCTTCTTTTTTTCGGAGATAAAATTGAGTAGTTCTTTTAAAAATGAAAACTCGTCCCTTTGGTAGGCTTTTCTTAATCGAGTAAACCATTGCTCAAAATATATTTTATGTTCCAAAGCATTCTTTACTGATATATCTACTATATCAACAGTTATTCTTTTTATGTTTTCTTCTGTCAGAATCTTATTCACCTCGTCAAAGATTATCTGGAAATAAAATGGAATCCACCATTCCACAATATCCAGAAGGTGAAGATAAGCCTCTTTAGCAAAAACATATTCGGAACTGTCAAGAATATTCTCAATCAGCTTTTCAACTTCCTTTTCTTTAAGAGGCTTAATCCGGATTGAAACCAAGTCATTGATTAAATTGCTATAATTCATACGGCTTACTATATTTTCAAGACCAATGGAACCGGCATAAATGAATTGGAGTTTTTTATGAATTTCCGGAGCCTGACGGATAACCCTGTTCGTTTCCAGAAAATGAACTGCAGCTTTTTCATCTTCATCCCTTGAAATATTCTCCACTGTTTGAGCAAATTCATCAATAAGAACGACAATACTTTCTTCGCCGAAATCAATAGTCCTGACAAGGCTATTCAATTCATCAAAATAAGAGATTTTACAAGCACCAAAATTAATTCCTTTATCCATGCTTATTGAATCAATGCGGGAAATTAAATCCTTCAATAATATCCCTGTCATTTTCCTATATTTCTGAATTCCAGAAAGCTTATCCATAATATGATGATAAAGCTTTTTATAAAATTCATTTTCGTTATTCACCGATTCGCTGGTATAGTAAATTACAATTCTGTTATCACACGGCTCATCCAGTAAATTAAAAAGGATGGAAGATTTACCGACTCGCCGAGGAGCAACCAATAGGAGGTTACTTCCCGTTTTTATTTTTTCCCAGATATCATTAATAATCTCAGGTCTTGGGAAAAAAGCCTCCCCTCTGGCCGCCTGTCCGATAATCGTGTGTATTGCCATTATTTTCTCCTATTAAATTATAAATGAGTTTACTTGACAAAATATATTTTGTCAAGTATTTTAACAAAAATAATTTTGCCATCAATCAAATTCCTACTTATAAATCATGGAATAAAATAATTCAATACATCTTTCTGAAAACAATGAAAGGTGCCTTATTCCTAATTAACTCATATCTTCCTAATCTGTGCTAATAAGTTTCATCTTTGAGAATCAGTATGAAAAATCGGATATTACAAACCAATGAATCAATAATAACTTTCGTTCTCTTAATGTCCCTCGTTTTCATGTCTTTGTGTAAAAAAACCCATCATACCTTATATCAATTCCAATCTGGTTTAAATACATAAAAAGTGAAGAAAACTAACCAACTCTCCGTGCGCTCCGATTCCCTCCGTGATCTCCGTGTTTAAACCCCGATGGAAACTCATTTTACAAAATATTGAAGAAATTATTAAAGCTTCTCCCTACCCTTCCATCACCACCGCTGTCCCATAGCACAACACCTCGGTCACGCCCTGCATCACGTCATTCGCGTCATAGCGGATGCCGATGATGCCGTTAGCGCCGAGCTGTTCGGCATGGCTGATCATGATATCATATGCTTCCTGCCTTGTTTTTTCACAGAGGCTGGTAAAAATAGTTATATTACCGCCGAAAATTGTCTGCAGTGAACCTCCGATCTGCCCCAGGATCGATCTCGACCTGACGGTGATTCCTCTCACAAGGCCTAAATTCTTTACGATCGATTTTCCCTCTATGGTGAAAGCCGTCGTTGTGTTTTCAGGTTTCATTTTATCCTCCCGATTGCTATTTTCTACCACTCAGAATTTTAAGGAGACCATTTAATTAATGCAAATACCTTAAATTAAGTTGAAAGACATGATTAATATAAAATTAAACTCTATCTGGTATTTTTCTGAGTTTTTGTCAAATGTTGTGTATGACATACCCTCTCATTTTTTTATGCTGCCTTTTTTACAAGCTCTCCGTTCTCAAAAACAGCGCCTTCCAATACAAGGCTAATCTTTTCATAACCTCTTAATTTTCTCCATCGCCTGGATGCCTTATCCAGTAATTTATAGACCATTATTAGAATCGTTTCCCTGGTTCCGCAGCCTCTCATCTTTTTAGTTCTTAATCGAACTGTAGAGAAGGTAGATTCTATTACGTTTGTCGTACGGATATGTACCCAATGTTCCGCCGGACAGTTATAAAATTCGATCATAAGCTCCCAATCCTTTTCTAAACATTCGACAGCTGCTGGATATTTAGGATTAAAAACCGCCTGGAATAATTCAAAAGCTTTGATAGCATTATCCTTATCAGGAGCATTGCATATCTCATGAAGCATCTCTTTTGCCTTTGACTGTAATACTTTGGGCAGCTTGTTTAGAATGTTCTTTATCTTATGAACCCAGCATCTCTGCCATCTGGATTCAGGATATACTTCTTTGGCTGCTTTCCAGAATCCAAGGCTTCCGTCTCCGATAAAAAGAATAGGACCTTTCAAACCTTTTTCTTTTAGGTTTCTTAATATCCCTAACCAAGTCTCGGAATTCTCTCTGTAACCTTCTTCAACAAGAATAATCTCCTTTTCACCATTCTCATTGGCTCCGATCATTACAAGAGTGCATAAACGGTCTTCGCTGCCCTGTACATTGAAGTAAATGCCGTCAACCCATATATAGCAATACTTTTTATCGCTTAAATCGGATGTCCGCCACTCATCATATTCTTTACCCCATCCTTGTTTCATTCTGCTTATACTTGAGGCTGATAATCCTTTCGCTTCTTCACCAAGCAATCCTCTCAAGGCATTCTCCATATCCATCTCTGAGACTCCATAGAGATACAACAATGGAATGGCTTCCTCAATTCTCAGGCTTTTTCTCATATACGGCGGTACTATTAGGCTTTGAAAATTGTCGCCTCCGAGTCGGTTCCTTGTTCTCGGAATACATACATCAATAGCCCCTCCACCAATGAGAATCTGACGGGCTTTATGATACCCATTTCTTACTATTGCCTTTCTCCCGTCTTCGATAGTTAAATGCTCTCTCTCCTGAAGAAACCCATTAATTTCATCTTCCAGAGCCTTCTTGATTATTTCCCTGGCCCCGATCCTTGCCAATTCTTCAAGACATAAAAATTCTACTGTTTCATCTTGATTAAAAGCCTGTAAGAGCTTAAAATCTTCGTTGTGCTTCGGCATATGGCGTATTCCTCCTTTTGTTTATTGTCGTAAATAAATTATAGAGGGTACGCCATCTTTTTTATAATATTTATTCCTATACACAACTTTCTATTATAACTCTATTTTTCTTACATTATTTGTTAAACGTAAGAGCCAATAGATCAATTACAAACAAACAGAATATTTCTTCGTTTAAGGAAAAATGTTTTGTGAAAGTCCTGCCGGCAATTGATAGTTCATGAAAAAATCCTGTTATCAAGAATATAATGGAATATGTGAAATTCACTGTTTCTAAATCAGTACGAATACTCTTATCTTCTTTTCCTTCATCAACAAGTTTCATTATTTTTTTAAAAAGAAAATCATCAAATTCTAAGAATTTCTTGTAATGAGGACTGTCTATATCGTCTGTTTTAACAAACCCCACATAATTCATCAAACTGAATTTATCAGGATTATCTATATAGAATTTATAATAAGCCAGTAATCCTGATTTGACTTTTTCATAACCATTTGTTCCCGATGTTATTGAAGATTCCAGGTAAGAATTAAGTTTCTCATAACATTTTTGTACTACCGCAAAAAATAGGTCTTGTTTATTAATAAAATATCTATACAACGTTTTTTTTGTGAATTCCGAATTCTTGGCTATTTCATCCATGGAGCAATTTTCATATCCTTTTTTGGAAAAGAGAAATTCGGCTGTCCTGATAATTTCCGATTCCCGGAATATCTTTTCTCTCTCTCGTCTTGACAAACTATCATCCATTTTTTTACCCCCTTCTTAAATTAAAAAATTTTTTCAAAAGTTATTGACAAAATAAAAATAATTAGGTATACTATCGGTATACTATATACCAGTCAAGTATACCATATTTTAACAATGAAGTCAATTTCAGGAGGTTGATATGAACAGAAAAATAGGGATTTTTTACTTTTCCGCGACGGGAAATACTGAAATCATTACAGATTTAATAAAAAAAGAGTTTATAAAGCATGATTTTCGTGTTGAAGTCAAAAAAATCGAGGATATTATGCAAAATAAAATTACGATTAACCCGGATGAGTATGATTTAATAGGAATTGGAAGTCCGGTAATAGCTTTTGCAACTCCAAAAATTGTTCATAATTTTCTAAAAGTTATGCCGGACGGAAATTCAAAAAAAATATTTATCTTCAAAACCGCTGGAGGTGTCGCCCCCCGCAATTATAACGCCTCAGCATCTATGATCAAGAAATTAACGAAAAAAAAATATGACGTTATTTATGAAAGAATGTTTTCGATCGGCAGCAATTGGATCTTTAAATTCGACAATGAAATAACCAAACAACTCTATAAAGCTGCAATGCATAAAGTGGAAATTATGTGCAATGAAATAATAAATGGTAAAAGACGATCATTAATTGCTCCAATTTCTGTAAAAATTATGACAGGCAGTCTCTGGCTTCTTGATAAAATAATCGTCAAATTTATTGCTAAGGACTATAAAGTAAATAAAGCTTGCAACCTCTGCGGAGTATGTATAAAAAAGTGCCCCTGCCAGAATATTCACCAAAAAGAAGATAAGATAAAATTCGGGCTTTCCTACACCTTTTGCATGCGATGCGTCTATATATGTCCGAAGAAGGCGATTTCATTTAGAATATTTTCATTTTTTGCCATTAAGGAAGGATACAATCCGCATACTATTTTAAACAGCCCGGATACCAATACTGATTTATCAAAAATATTTGTTCCTCCTTTTTTCAAAAATTATGTCCAAAATGACGATTTATAGGCTATAAATATGGACAAAGAAAATAATCCGGTGTTTAAACTTTATTCTAAAGCTTTTAAAGATGGACAAGCAATTCCAGATGCTTATTCAAGCACTAAAAAAGGAAAAAATATTTCTCCTCCGTTTTACTGGATCAATGTACCTGATAAGACTGAAAGTCTCGTCCTGATGCAAGAGGATATAGACACCCCATGGTTATTTTCCGCTTTTATTGGGAAAATCATCATACATTGGATTATGTATAATATTCCTTCAAATAAAAGAGAATTAAAAGAAGGAATTCCTGTAAAAAAAATTTTAAATGATGGCAGTATTCAAGCAAAAAATATATTCCGGCAAAATGGTTATCTTGGGCCGAATCCTATCTGGGGAATGCACAGATATAGATTTACGCTTTATGCACTGGATATAATTGTTAATTCACAAAAAATACTGAATAAAAACAAACTGGTAAAATTTATGAAAGGCCACATTTTAGCTCAGGCGCAAATAATGGGATTTTATACAAAAGAGTAAACCCTTCTTGAGTATACTATTTTTTATGTTATACTATATTAATTCATTAATCAGGAGCAGACAAACGTCATGAACAAAAAGGAAAATTACAAAACACTCTTGGACAAAGATCTTCTATCGTTTTTCAGAAAGGTCATCCGGCTTTCATTCTCTTTTCCTTCTTTGGTCCCTTTTGCGGTCAAAACCCTGTTCAACCAGGCAAAAGCGGCCAGATTGAGAAGGTATTGGAAATCAAAGTCTCTGGAAGTGCCTCCCATATTGATAACAAGCATTACAAATCGCTGTAATTTAAAATGCGCGGGCTGCTATAATAAAGCCCAGGAAAGGACTGAGGGCGGCGGCATTGACGCCGGTTTATTCAAAAATATTCTTTCAGAAGCAAAAGAGATAGGTTCTTTTATCGTCTTCCTGAGCGGAGGCGAGCCTATGACGCGCCCCGATATTTTATCCCTGACAGGCGGCTTTCCTGAAATAATTTTTCCTCTTTTTACAAACGGACTTATCATTAATGAAAAGCATATCAATCTCTGGAAGAAACAGAAGAACATTACCCCGGTGATCAGTCTGGAGGGCAATGAACAGGCGACCGATAACCGCCGCGGCGGCGGAGTGTTTCAAAAAGTACAAGAAGTTTCGTTACTCTTGAAGAATGCCGGGCTTTTATTCGGCTATTCCATGACAGCCACCAGGAAGAATTTCCTTGCATTGACGGATGAAACTTTTATTAAAAGCCTAATAAATAACGGCGCCAGGATATTCATATTTGTCGAATACCAGCCCATTGATGAAGAAACCGGGAACCTGTCTTTAAACAATGAAGAAAGGAATATATTATTGGATAAGATCTCATTCCTGAGAAAGAAACTTCCGGGCTTATTTGTTGCATTCCCCGGCGAAGAAGAACAATACGGCGGCTGCCTTTCCTCGGGCAGAGGATTTCTTCATATCAGCGCCGATTCAAATCTTGAGCCCTGTCCATTCGCCCCTTATTCCGACGTGAACTTGAAAAATATGTCTTTAAAAGAAGGTCTCCGCTCCGCCTTTCTCCGGAAAATCAGGGATAATCATGCCGGCTTAAAAGAAACAGCCGGCTGCGCCCTCTGGGAAAAGAGAGAATGGGTTAAATCGCTTCTTCAACACAAAGAACAAAGATCAGAGGCGGGTAATATTCACTTTCTTCACCAGGCGCTTTTCCAGGCGGCTGATGATAAAAAAGTACAGCGCCCCCGCGGCCAGGCCGGAGGCAATGCTCAAACCCTCGGAGATGAAGAGCCTTAAAAGAACAAAAGCCCCGAGGAAAACCAGAAGCGGCGCGATGAAGAGCAGGAACGCGATGAATATGGAATAGCCCTCGTTTATTTCGACACAGACTTTCGCGCCTTCCTCAAAGCCGGCGCGCGCGGTCAGTTCAATAAAGCGCTTTTCCGCCTGCGAGGAGCAGATCCCTTTTATACCGCATTTTTCACATGAGCCGGCCCCCTCTCCTTCTATCTTAATGATCATTTTACTGTCTTTGATTTTTTCAACAATACCGGTTTCCCGCATATGCTTTACTCCCAGTTAATTGATATATATTCTTAAAATTCAACACGAAGACACGAAGCGATGCCCCGAGCTTGCCGAGGGGAGCACTAAGAATCACCAACTGAATATTTTTGTTTTTTATACTTTATGATTTATTTTACCTATTCGTGTTTATTCGTGTCATTCATGGTTCCCCGTTCAAGAACCTCTTCGCGTCAATTCGCGTGTATTAGCGGATTACCCGTGATCTTCCGCTAAGTCACGCGAAGACACGCTAATTTAAATTTATTTTACAAAATCATTAGCTTATTCGCGTCATTAGCGGGCTTTTATTTTCCTTTCCCCTTCGCGTCCATTCGTGTGCATTAGCGGATCATCCGGTCTTATTAAAGTATAGTGATTTTAATCCAATATTTCAAATTATAAGATTCTTTCCGCTTGACAAAACAGGGCTGTATTCGCTAAGATATCTTTATGAAAAATAAAGATTGCAAAATTGCCATGAGCGGCCATGATGTATTAAAGCTATATATCAGGAACGGATGGAAAGAGCTCCGGCAGAAAGGGAGCCATATTCAGGTCGGGAAAAACGGGAATGTCCAGACCATCCCCCTGCACCCGGCTCTGGCTTTCGGCCTTGAACACGCTTTATGCAAAAGATTAGAGGCGGTCTGAATTGCGCTATCATTTTATCATCCACCGGGAAAAAAAATCTTTATGGGCCGAATGCGTTGAGCTCAAATGGTGCGTCACTCAATCGGAAGATAATTCGAGGGAAAGCCTGCGGAAGAACATGGAGGAAGCGCTGAACCTTTATCTCGAGAGACTGGATCAGGATGAGAAAATCATACTCCCGGAAAGGACAATAAAAAAAAGAAATATAGAAGCGGTTAGAGTCGAACCTTGTACGGCTTTTTCTCTTTTATTAAGACATGAAAGGAATAAAAAAGGTCTGGCCCCGGAAGATACTGCCCGGCTGTTGGGATTCAATGACTCTAAGAGCTATCAGAAGCTTGAAACTCCCGGGGCAAACCCGGAATTTACCATCCTGGAAAAGATTATGAAGGTCTTTCCCGGTTTTGATCTGAATATGCTATTTAATTAACTTAAGGCTCTCCCGCCAACTGGCTTTCGCTGTCGATAAACTCCACCTTCATCCTCAACTGCTTGATCCTTGTAATGGAAGCCGGAGGCATATACTTCTGAGGGTTGATTTCAATGATATCGCCGTTCTTGGCGCTCTGGGACAGCAAATAATTAAACCGTTCTATAACACGGATAAAGCCCTTTCCACCGCACCTGTGGCATTCCCACCGGCTGCCGCTGCAGTCGGGACAGACTGATTTGGCCGGCACTTCCAGCGGTACTGCGGCGCCAAGCTTCACCTCAAGAGGCGTCAGATAAACAATAATATCCTGGCCCAGGAATTCGACATAGTCTTTATGCTTGAGACTCCTGTGTATTCTGATTTCGCTCTTTAAGATTTTGTCTAAAGAAAGGCTGTACTCGATCCTGTCCTGAGGCGCTAAAAAAACAGTCGCGTTTTGATTTGTTTTTCTGACCGATTCGGCCGTCCATTCCTTATAGAGTTTTTTATTATATTCCTCTCTCTTTTTTTCATCAATGAGCGTTTTATACGCGTCCAGGATCAATCTGTAATCAACTGAGGATCCTTTTGAAATATCAGGATGGTGCTTTTTCGATATTTTTCTGAAGCTTTCCTTGATCATATCCATTGTGGCATGGTAGGGCACATTCAGCATTTCATAATAATTCATCTCTTTACTCTCTCAACATTAATAATATTAAGGCCGGCCTGAAAAAATGGCAATTAAAGAATAAAAAAAGTTCCTGAAAAGTCTTGACTTTAAATTTTCTCATATATAATATATACATAAGTTCTATGCTTATTTAATATTAAAGCCTTTCTTGAGGTTGAGGCAGTATCCCGCCCTAAACCCGCCCGGCGAAGAGCGGCAGTCTGCTCTTCTCCTCAAATTAATAACTGATTAAAAGTAAAATAACATTTTAATTTTTTAGAGTATTAAATAGAGCGGAGGATTCAATATGTTCAATATCGCTTATGTTTATGTTTTAGTGTTTGTCGTCATTATTCTCTTCATGGTCATCAAAATCGTCACGGAATACGAACGTCTTGTTGTCTTCAGACTCGGGAAATTCTACAAAGTAAAGGGGCCGGGCCTTGTTATTATCATACCCGGCGTCGACAGGCCTGTGCGCGTAGGCCTCCGGACCGTTGCTCTGGACGTACCGCCGCAGGATGTTATTACAAAAGATAATGTGTCCATCAGCGTCAACGCGGTCGTTTATTTCAGGATCATTCATCCTGAAAAAGCGATCATTGAGGTCGAGGATTTTATGTTCGCGACATCGCAGATTTCCCAGACAACTCTCAGGAGTATTCTCGGCCAGTTCGAACTGGATGACCTCCTGTCGCAAAGGGACAAGATTAACGTTAAACTGCAGGAAATCATCGACCAGGCGACAGACCCCTGGGGCATCAAAGTGTCCACAGTGGAGGTTAAAGACGTTGTCCTTCCGGCGGAAATGAAGCGCGCTATTTCCATGCAGGCGGAAGCTGAAAGGGAAAGAAGGGCAAAAATTATCGCCGCAGAAGGGGAACTGCAGGCTTCGCAGAAGCTTCTGGAAGCTGCCCGGACTATGAGCCAGGAACATATTACCATCCAGCTCCGCTATCTGCAGACCCTGGTCGCGATTTCTTCGGAGAACGCGACAACAATAGTATTCCCGCTCCCGATGGATTTAATAGAACTGCTGGGTAAGAATAAAAAATAAAGTTTGAGGGAGGATTTCCGCCCCCCCCGCAGATAACTAATATTATAAGATTGTTTTCTTAAGAAATGCTCTTTTATTGCCGATTTATGATATGAAAATGAAATTCGATAAAAGAAGAGTTTATTTAAAGGATAAGCGGGGTCTGCATGGAAGGATATAAAAACTACCGTGAAGTGGAAATCGAAACGGCCAGCGGCCTGCGCCTGGTGGTGATGTTATATGCCGGAGCCATCAAGTTTTTAAATATCGCGAAAGAAGGGATCAACAGTAAAAAACTGGATGTGGCCAATAATAATATCATCAAAGCGCAGGATATCGTGTCCGAATTGATGACCTCTCTTAACTTTGATGCCGGTGAAATAGCGAGTAATCTATACAGCCTGTATATTTACATTAATAGACGCTTACTGGAAGCGAATATTGAGAAAAACTCGGAGATTATTAATGAGGTAATACGCCTTCTCAGTTCGCTCAAGAACGCCTGGGAAGAGCTTTTAAAAAAAGAAAAAACAATCGATCCCGTTACTAAAACAAACAGTTTGAATATATCAGGATAGTTCTCTGTTTGTTTAAAATCGGACCCAGTTTTTTGTAAGTGAGGTCTTCCAATGCCGGATGAAAAGATTCAAGGCTTAGATGATATAATTACAGACATGAATATTGAAACCATTACACTCGATGATGTTGAGCTGAGTGATATTGAAAGTCTGCAGCCTGTTTCTACAGAGCCTTTTATATCGAATAATCTTTCTTCTTCAGAAGAAGTGTCTTACGAGACGGTTCATAATCCTATTGGCGATTCAAGCAGTCAGATATCCATACCCAATCTTGACGTGATCCAAAATACCCCCGAACCGGAAATCCCTTCTGAAAATCCCATGGAATTCGATGAATCGATCAAAAAAGAAAGCAGCCTTTATTCAAAACGGGAAGGCATGGATGTTCTCAATAAATTATTTACGTCCGAAGATGATATTATTTCAATTGAAGGCAGCGAACTGGACAAACTTATTTATGGGGATCTGAGCGGCGATCTGATTTATAAAGCGCCGACTTACGCCCCGACCCAGGAAGAAAGCGCGGCGCCGGTTAAAAAACCCGGAAAAACAGCAAATATTATTGATGATATTCCTGTTCTGGAAGAAGCTGCGATAGAGGAAGAAATTCCAATAATAATGGAAGAGACGGTAAAGGAAGAAAATCTTATCCCGGCCATGGATCTGGGCATAGAAGAGATTGATCTTACCGAAGAACCTTCTTCTGATAAAGAATTTAATTTTGATCTGTCCGCGATACCGGATGTATCCCGGGTCGAAGAGGATGAGCCGATCGCTCTTTCAATTGATGAATTGAACAAAATAGACATCTCGGACGGGAATGTGATCGATTACGAAGCGCCTCAGGTCCCCGAAGTTTCAATTTCCGCTATTGAAACTGAAGAAGATGAAAATGTTGAGATTTCTCTCGATGAACTTAATAGAATCGAAGCGGATATGTCGCAATCGGACAAGATCTCGCCGGATGCTTACGTTTTCGAATCCCCGGAATCAATAGAACAGAAAGAACAGATCATCGACGAAAAAATTGATCCCCTCAGCTCCGCATCAAAAGAAGAATTAAAGAAAGTACTGAAGTATATTGACAAGCTCCTTGAAAACCTGCCTGAAGAAAAAATAAAGGAATTCGCAAAATCCGAATATTATGACTTATACTCAAAAATCTTGAATAAATTAGGAATATAAGAGAAATGGGGCTGAAAAATAAGGCTCTTCAATACAAAGAAAAGAGCTCGTCTTTTAGTGTAGAAAATCTCGAGAAACTTATCGGCGGCCGTACAATCAATTCATCAGAGATCCAGCAGCTTAAAAATGATATAGATGATTATCTTAATTCCCTTAAGACAGAACTGGACCGAAAGCTTCTGGATATGCAGACATTATTCGAAATCGGCAAGGAAATCAATTCCACCCTTCATCTTCTTGATCTCATGCAGATCATTATTTTTACGCTTATGGGCCAGTTCATGATTTCCGATGTGGCGATTTTTGTCTTTTCCGATAATGAAATGCGCCTGGTGGAAAAAAAGGGGTTTAAAGAACTTTTCTTCCTGGAAAAAGAGCCCGATTTTTATGATTTTTTAAAAAATGCTGACCACCCCCTCCTGATACAGGAACTTTTAGACTTTCCCAACCAGTATCAGGCCCTCAGCCGGAACAAGGCGGGGCTTCTGGTGCCGGTCCAAAATAAGGAAAAACTTGTCGGTATTTTTATTCTGGGAGAAAAGGGTAATAATGAACCTTATTCACCCGGCGAAAACAGTTTCATCTATACTCTCGCGTCGCTTTCCGGCATCGCCATGGATAATGCCCGGCTTTATGAAGCCCTGGAAGACGCCAACAAGCAGATCAGCAAGAAATACAACGAGCTTTCAACACTCTATGAGATCAGCAAGGTAATTAATTCCAGCGACGATTTCCAGGCCGTGCTTGCCCTTATCACGGAAACAATAACTACCGGTTTCGGGGTCAAGCAGGCCCTTCTTTTTACATATGAAGAAGACCTTCCTGTTATTAAAAAAATAATCGGCCTTCCGGATAAAATATTAAATCAGACCATATCTCTCCTTCCGGAAGAAGAAAACCTCTTTCTTAAAATGCGTTCCGGCATCCTTACGGCCGGAAAAAGAATAAACGGAGCGGAACTTCCGGGGGAACGTTATCTTTTCATGCCCCTCGTCAGCAGCGGAACAAAAATCGGCGGGATTTTGATCTTCAATTTTGAGAATTATATCATACAGGATGACAATAATGCGCTGATAAATCTATTCTCCATCATCGCGTCTCAAATCGCGCCTCCTCTCGCGCTTACTCGGCAGATCAGTTTTAATAAGGAAAAGAGCGATAATCCTTTCGACGCTGTTCTTAATTTAATCCGGAATGAGATTGAAAAAGCACGTCTGTTCGGAGTGACAATCCACCTGGCCATGTTAAAGCTGAATAACCTTTCAAAATATAGAGAGCATTTCGGCGACGCCGCATCCACAGAGCAGTTTCAATCCCTGCGCGATAAAATCGGCAAACTGCTGCCCAATACAGCAAGGGCGGTCCGCTATGCTTCGAATAAAATCCTTATCATCCTTCCGGAAGTCTTTGAAAGCGACCTGCATGATCTTGAAGACTCAATAAAATTCGCGGTAGAGGAAACATTTAAAAATAAAGATAAGATTGACGCAGGCCCGGAAATTTCTGTGATCGACTGTTCCGATGAAAGCAGGGGATTTCTCTCGCTTCTCAGCCTCATCGAATAAAAGGAAGGGAATCGTTATGCCGTCCAATCTTCTGGAAATTTCCGGCACCCTTACATCTGATTCGCCGCCCATTCAGCATGAAGGCGCAGTCCTCATCAAGGGCAACGTCGAATCCAACTGCATGATAGTCGCCAATCAGGATATCGAAATTATCGGAGATGCCGTCGGCTCTAAAATAAAATCCCTTTACGGCAGTGTTATCGTCAGGGGAGGCATCAAGGGTATTTCTTCAACAGTTACGGCCGGACAGAATGTTGAAGCGCAGTATGTTCAGAACGCGAATATAAAAGCCTATGGGAATATAACCATAATGGATTACGCGGACGAAGCCCATATGACGGCAAAAAAATCCATCCATATTGAAAAAGGCGAAGGCAGGATAGAAGGCGGCGAAATAGAAGCCGGGCAGGAGATCATCGCCAATGAGATCGGGAGCCCTAAAAAAACAAACACAACGGTCAAATTGACAAACTTTCATCAGGCCGATCTTTACGGCTTTTTAATCAAATATGAAAAAGAGGCCGCCGAACTGTCAAAGCAGATACAGCAGCTTGAGAAAATCATCGAGGTCATCAAGATACTGGGAGCCAGGGTTGTGACTCTTCCCCTTGAGAAAAAACAGGAACTGGCTGCCAAAGTAAAACTCTATAATGAGCTTATTGCCAGAAAAAGCAGGCTGGAAGACGAAAAAAAAGCCCTTTACGATTCGGAAAAAAACAATGACGAGCTGGACAGGGTCATTATCGCCAAACAATCCATTTTTGAAGGCGTTTCCGTCTGCATTGACAGGGTTTCAAACCTGATACAGAGCAAGTTTGAAAAAGTGATCCTCTATAAAAAAGGCATCATCATTGTCGGGAATTTTGACGAATTCATGAAAAGAAAAAAATATGCATGAATCCTTTCCGTATCAATCAATATCGCCCATTTTGTCAAATCCCGAATTAAGCGATTCATACAAAATAAATATATTATTGGGGAGTGTCAATTTAACTGTGTCTCTTTGTTAATTAAAAACAAATATGAATCGGACATAAGAAGCATCATTGCGAAAATCCTGCTATGAACTATGACGATTAATACCGCGCGAAGCAATCTGTTAAATAATAAAGGTGCCATTAATTATCGACAGATTGCTTCGTACTGTAAATATTGGTACAGTTCAGGTCTGTGACTCGCAATGACGGACTCTAAATATAAAAGCCTTTATGAAACTATTATTATAGTATTTAAACTTATGACAAAAGCAAAAAATATAATTATTCTTTATTCAGTAACAAATTATGATGTGTTATAGACACAGTTAAATTGACACTCCCTATTATTGCTTACAAGAAAATATTAAATAATAACATTTATTTCACGCAAAGGCGCAGAACGATGCATTGAGCCTGCCGAAATGAACGCAAAGAAATCAAGCTCATATTTACTTGCCTTTGCGAACTTTGAGCCTCTGCGTGATACAGTAACTACAAGAATCGATCAATTCAGGCAAATATTTTCCCCGCTAACTTTATTTTTTTTATTTTCAGTGGTATAATGATTGATGGATTTTTATCTATCCGTTCATTAATCAGGGGGCTCTCATGGCAGGGCAGAAGTCTTCCGGAAGGAAAAAAACAAACTGGAAAATAATCCTTATTGTGTTAGGGATAATTGTAATAGCGGCCGGTTTTCTTATAATTACCATGAAGCTGATGACTTCCCGTCCTTCCAATAAATATGAAGAAGTACTGGCAAGCTACTATAAATGCAAAGCTGAAGGCAGCACAAATTCCTTATTATTATTGATCACAAAGAATTTTGAGGATGATCTTTCCTTCATTGATTTTAAAAGCTCGACATATTCCATTTACGCCTACAATTTTGTTGAAGAAGAGAAGACAAATGATATTATTCAGGCAAAGAAAATCACTTACAGTATTACTTTTACCGAAAATAACAGCCCTGTTTCTTATCTCTGCGAAGCATATTTCGTCAAGGAAGATGAGACCATCAAACTGATTTATATCAAGAAGCTTTATAAGGGGAAGAATATTACCCGTATGACACGGAAGAACCTTATCAAAGTTTAAATAATAACTCTAATCCTTACGCCAGGTATTTTCGAGAAGACACAATTCGATCCCGCTTGAATCGCACACCTTATGGTTTGTTTTGAGAAAACCGTCCCCTTTTGTTATCTCAACAAGAGATGATACCTTTTCGCCGTACTTCGTTTCTTTTTTATACGCTATCTTTAAACCTTCCAGGGAATAATCCCGGAGGATCTCCTCCGGAAGAGCTTCAATGGCCCAATCCACATACCGGGCGTTATTGACATGACCGTTTGTATCGATATCATTATACCTCACTGAAAACTCGCGTTCAGCATCAACGCTGATTGGCGCCTCGATCTTTTCATTCGCTATGACTTCTTTTTTTTCTTCATCCACGCCGTAGGCTTTATAGATATCTTCAGTCACCTTGACCGGTCTCTTATTTCCGACATCGACAAGAAACCAGACGGAATGGGCTTCCGCCATTTTTCCACCGTCACTGCCGGAAATACTGTAGCGCCTGTAGGCATAATATTTATTGAAGCCCGTCGGCTCGGTCCAGACTTTAACTATATCACGGTAGAACGGATATTTTTTTATCTCAATATTCCACTGGTAGAGCACCCATGTCAGCCCTTTTTGAGAAAGATAATCAAGCCCTATTCCCAGCTTTTCGCTTTGATGGACCGCGACATCGTCAAAAAAATTCATCATTCTGGAAATCAGGACCCTCTTTTTCAGATCAATCTCGTAATGATGGATTTCAAAGTCCTTTTCCTCAGTGTATCCCATGTTTCCCTTCCGAAGGCCTTATTTCCATTTATGCTTCCTGCCGTAGACTTCCATCGGAAGGCCGAACAGCTTGATAAATCCCTTCGCGTCTTTCTGATCGTAATTCGCGCCTTCCTCAAATGTGGAGAGTTTGATGTCATAGAGGGAATCGGCCGATTTGCGGGAAGCGGCAATGCAGTTGCCTTTATAAAGCTTCATGCGGACCGTGCCGTTCACCACTTTCTGCGTTTCATCGAAAAAGCTCTGGAGGGCCAGACGCAGAGGGTGAAAATACTGGCCGTAGTAAATCATCTCGGCGTATTTCAGTTCCATCTGCTGTTTGTAATGCATCGTGTCCCTTTCCAGGGTGATCGTTTCCAGCGCCTTATGCGCTTCCATCAGGATGGTGCCGCCTGGGGTTTGATAGACTCCCCTGGACTTGATGCCGACAAGACGGTTCTCGACAAGATCGACGAGCCCTATCCCGTTCCTGCCGCCGATCTTGTTCGCTTCTTCCAGAAGCGCGACCGGTTTAAGCTTTTTGCCGTTCAAAGCCGCCGGCATTCCTTCTTTGAACTCGACTTCCACATATTCGGCTTTATTGGGGGCGTCGGCCGGGTCAACACCCATCTGGAAAATCGACGGGTCATATTCATTCGCGGGGTCCTCCAGAAAACCGCCCTCGTAGGAGATGTGCATCAGGTTCGGGTCCATGCTGTAAGGCTTCTTTTTTGTGACGGGAACAGGTATCCTTTTTTTATTGGCGTAATCGATGAGGTCGTTCCGTGCCTTGAAGAAATCGTCTTCCTTCCATGGAGCGATGATCTTGAGATGCGGGGCCAGAGCGCGGTAAGTCAATTCGAAACGCACCTGGTCGTTCCCCTTGCCCGTAGCGCCATGGGAAACGGCTTCCGCTTTTTCCCTCAGGGCGATTTCCACCTGCCTTTTGGCTATGATCGGGCGCGCCAGGGACGTGCCCAGAAGATATTTATACTCATAAACGGAATTCGCCTTTATCGCGTTAAAAACTGCGTCTTTTACAAACTCTTCCTTCAGGTCTTCCACGTAGACTTTGCTTGCCCCGGTTTTCAGAGCCTTCTTTTTAATGGCGGCGAAATCATCCTCCTGACCCAGGTCCGCGACATAGGCGATAATCTCGGCCTTGTATTTTTCCTTAAGCCAGGCCAGTATGACGGACGTATCGAGCCCGCCCGAATAGGCTAAAACGATTTTCATATTAAACTCCTTTAATATACATTATGACAATAGTTTCATAATTAACAAAACTATGTTGTTAACAAATTAATAATTTGGTGAAACCACAAGACTCAAAGACACACCAACTAAATGGGCCTTTCACGCGAATCACACTAATCGGGAATTTATTCACAACCAAGATACCAAGAAAACTAAAAAAGGAATTTTATGTTCATAGTGGTGAATAAGCTTATTATTCGTGTCTATTAGCGTCATTAGCGGGTTTTTATTTTCTATTCCCCTTCACGTCCATTCACGGATTACATTCTTATTCATTTAATTATAATCAGAATATGGGATTTTATCAAAAAATATCAGGAACCGGGAAGGCTTTCTCTCAAATCCCGTATAAAAGCCTTTCACCCAGATCGGGCGGGAGCCCTTTCGATTTGATGTCCTCGAAGACCTTTCCCTGATCGTAATCATACCTGTAAAAAATCAGACGCAGCTCATCGTCGATCGTGCAGAAACTTCCTCTCGGGTCCCTGTCGCGAGGCTGGCCGGTACTGCCCGGATTAATGAGATAATAACGGTCGGGCAGAAGCGATATACTCACGTTTTCCTGGTAAAAATAATTCCCGTCCTCATCAAAAATTCCGGGTAAATGCGTATGCCCGAAAAAGCAGATGTGAGAGCCTGTATCCCTCAGCGCGGCTATGGCCTCTTCGGCCTGGGAATGTCTTAAAATATAGGCGTCCGGGTCCGCCGGAGAACCGTGGGCCAGAAAAAAGTCATTTTCCATTTCAATCTTTTCGGGAAGAGAAGCCAGGTATTCCTTTTCTTCCGGTTCCAGGACTTCGTCAGTCCATTCAATGGCCCTCTGAGCCCTGTCATTGGCAGACTCCCTTTGTTTTTTGTCCAGAAGCATCCGCTCATGGTTGCCGGAGATAACGGCGGCGCATTTGTCCCTGACGAATGAAATGCACTCCGAGGGCTGAGGGCCGTAGCCGACGATATCTCCGAGGCAGAGGAACACATCGCCGGGCGAAAGCATGGGCTGAATGAAGTCATTGAAACTGGAAAGCGATTCATAATTCGAGTGGATGTCGCTGATGATGATGTATTTCATAGAGATTCCTTTTTATTAAAAAAATATTGAATTTTAAACACCAAGATCACCAAGGGCACCAAGAAACACTAACTATGGTTATTTTACTATTACCTCATACGATTTCTGGCTTACGCCAACTATCAAAATCCAGGCTGTTTGTCATCTTCTTATAAAAAAAAAGCATTAATAATCCAGACACCAAACAATTCCCCGCTGTCCTCCGCTATTTTCATTCGCGTTCATTCACGTCCCTTCGCGGTTACCATTCCTTTAATCCTTCTTTCGCGGCCCTTTCTGTGAAATCTGTGGTTAATTCCCAACGTTCTATTATAATATATACTTGTAAAAGCAATAATAATGAACCACAAATCATCCACCCAAACAATTCCCCACCGTCCCCCACTATTCCCATTCGTGTTATTCGTGATTTCCCGTTCCCAGTACCCATTCGCGGGCAATCCTTTGTGGTCCTTGGTGTTCTTGGTGTTTAATACCAAACGTCCTATCATTATCAAGTATCGAATGCCCTCTAATAAAGAACCATTAATTCACCAGACACCAAAATTTCCCCAACGTCTCAGCCTTTCCTATTCGCGTCCATTCGCGGGTAACCCTTCGTGGTCCTTGGTGTTCTTGGTTTCTTCGCGGTTAACTCCCAAAATTCACCCCCTCCTCCCGTTATATTTTAAACTTAATATCTTTCTTTGTAAAACAATCCGGGCAAGGATTATAAGCCTATTTTTGAATTCCATAACTTGACTTTTCATATATTTGCTTTAAGCTATTATTTGTTAAATTCTGCGGAGGCTTATGCATGCCCAATGGGAAAATTAAGGTTTTAATTGTCGCGGGCGAAGCCGTACCATTCGCGAAGGTCGGGGGACTTGCGGACGTTGTGGGCGCTCTGGGTAAGGAAATACAGAAAAACGGAGCGGAAGTCAGGATCGTCATACCCAAGTACACAATCGTTTATGATTACATAAAAGAGAATAACATTAAGATTATAAATAGCTATGATATTACTGTATCCATTGAAGAAAAGGAAGTCAAAGCCAAAGTCGATGAAGTGCAGAACGACGGGGTTATTTACTATTTTATCGATAGCCCCTATTATTTCAAGCGCGACGGCATTTATATGGACAGCAAAACCAGGACGGATTACAGCGACAGCCTGGAAAGATTTGTGTTTTTCTGCAAATCGGTGCTGGAATGCGCGAAGGCATGCGATTTCAAACCGGACATCATACAATGCAACGACTGGCAGACAGGCCTTGTCCCGGTCTATCTCAAAACCTTTTACAAGCTCGATTCATTTTTCAAAACAACATACTCCATCTATTCAATCCACAATTTATCCTATCAGGGGATTTTTCCCGTGGAGCAGTTTACCATTACCGGCCTGGACTGGAAGTATTTTTCAGTCAACGAACTGGAATATTACGGCCATTTGAATATGCTTAAAGGCGGTATTGTCTTTTCCGATATGATCATCACCGTGAGCGAAACCTACGCCAGGGAAATCCAGATGTCCGAGTTCGGCAACGGGCTCGAGGGCATTCTTAAAGTTAAAGCCTCGCAGAAAAAGCTTTTCGGCATCGTAAACGGCGCAGATTACAAGGAATGGAACCCGGCTGTCGATATACATATGAAAAATAAATACAAGATGAATTATGATTTTTCAACACTCGACAGAAAAAAGAAAATCAAGGAAATGTTCCTTAAAGACAGCGGCTTCAAGAATCCGGACCCGGACAAACCTGTGATCGGCATTATTTCGCGGCTGGTGGACCAGAAGGGATTCGATCTCATTTTTGAAATAATGGACGAATTATTAAAACTGGGAGTATATTTTGTTGTCCTGGGGACCGGTAAAACGGAATATGAAAATAAATTAGAAACCATCCGGGAGAGATACCCGGATAAAACGGCTGTATTTATTGAGTTTAATATACCGCTTTCACATTATATTGAAGCGGCGTCTGATATATTCCTGATGCCTTCGCGCTTTGAGCCATGCGGTTTAAACCAGCTTTACAGTTTAAAATACGGAACTATACCGGTTGTCCGGAATACGGGCGGTCTGGCCGATACGGTCAAGGACGGAAAAACGGGCTTCGTGTTTAACGATTATAATCCGGATGAATTTCTTAATACGCTTAAAAAGGCGGTACAGACTTATAGAAGTACCCCGGATAAATGGAATAAGATCATGGAAAATGCCATGAAAGAGGACTGGTCCTGGGAACGGGCCGCGAAAAAATATTACGAGCTTTATGAAAGCTTGACAAAGAATCAGTAAAGGAAGAGGTTTTTATGGCTTTATCGCCCGCCGATAAGGATGCTTTTATCGCGATGCTCAACGGGGCATTCGGCAGCATTCCCTCTTTCCTAAAGGATTTCATAAAGCCCGCTATGGTCCTTAATTATCTGCAGACAATACCCGCCAATTTCCGGGATTATACACTGAGGGAAATCATAGATGTCATTGAGGAAGCGAAACAGAATAACAAGCTTAAAATATAGAAAAAAATAAAATCCCCACAGGAGGTTTTTATGAAAAATATGATCGGTTTGCTGGGATTAGGCGCCCTTTTATTCATTCTTTATTCATGCGGCCCCGCGGTTCCTGCCAAGGAAATTGAAGACGCAAAGTCCGCTCTGGAGCGGGCGAAAACGGTAGACGCCCCGGTTTTCGCTGCCAAGGACTATATGGATGCCGAATCGGATTATAACGATGCCAACAAGTTCGTGCAGGACAAGAAGAACCAGGAAGCCAAGGACAAGGCTCTCACTTCAAAAACAAAAGCCGATAAATCCTATGATGCCGCGCGCGCGGGAAGGGCCGAGGATATCTTTAAAAAATGCGGCGATTCATTGAAAACAGCCCAGGATAATTTCGCGGAAAAGATTATGCCGGATAAATTTGCCGACGCTCAGAAAGGCTATGAGGCTCTCAAGGGAATATATGACACAAAAGATTATGATTCCATTTATTCCAATGGATCGGTCCTTTACCCGAAAATAAAAGAGATGGCGGACGCGTGCTCGGCCGCCGTGGATAAAGCGAGAAATGCCGTGGCAAACGCCCAGGACGCATACGATATGGCGGAAAACAAGGAAATTGTCCGTCAATACGCTCTTGAAGATTTGCAAAAAGCAGTCCCGGTGCTGGATGAAGCGCGGAAAATGCTTGAAGAAAGCAATCTTGACAGCGCTATCGCCAAGGCAAAAGAAGCCGAGGATATCATAGCCGCCGCGGAAAAAAAGGCGCAGGACGCCTTTGACAAATCCGCGAAAACCACATCCAGCTCAACGCAGACAATAGACCTGGACAAGCAGAAGGAGCTTGACAACCAGAAAAAACAGGCTTCTGACGCCATTGAAGAAGCCAAGAAAAAGCTTGAGCAGTTGAAATCCAGGACAAAGGGAAGTTTTTTAAACAGCAGCCTGGACCATTTCGCTTATGTTGATATTCCTTTTATCTATTTTGGCGAAGATGTCGCTGATATTACCTCAAACTCAAACGCGGTTGAAACTCAAGGCGAGCCGCCGGCGGCCGTTAAAGACGAAAATATCACCGTGGATATGGTCGAGAAGAATATCAAGATGGCTGAAGACTCTTACGCCAAGGAAGAATATCTTGATTCCATCGATTACGCCAAAGAGGCAATCAGGATGGCCGACATTCTCCTGGCCAAGGAACAATTCCTTATTTATACTGTTAAACTCAGACCGGAAAACAGGGACTGCCTCTGGAAGATATCCGGCTATATGTATGAGGATCAATACTGGATGTGGCCGGTCATCTGGAGGGCCAATAAATATCAGATCCAGGACCCGGATTTAATATATCCCGGGCAGGAATTGAAGATCCCGCCGGCTATGAATAAATAGCAGGTAATATTTTTAAATAAAAACCCCTCGCTCAGGCGGGGGGTTTTTAAATAGGCAATTCCAAAAACTCATAGTTTTTGGAATTGCCGCTGTCAAATAAACTTTAAGTAAATTAAAACGGCTCTGTCCCTCACCATTTTGCGGGCAACAGATTAAGTTTACAAAATGGTGAGGGGCAGAAACACCTAACATAATGATGGAGAAAAGATGAGCTTAAACTATATTAAGATCCTTGATTTCAGGAATTATGACCGGGTGGAATTGAATGAATTCGGTCAATTTAATATCATAGTCGGAGAAAACGGCAGCGGTAAAACGAATTTTCTGGAATCCGTCTTTCTGCTCTATCAGGGCAAATCATTCCGCAAGGTCCCGATGGATGACCTGATCCAATGGGAAAAAAATTCCTTCTATATTTCCGGCATTTTCCAAAATATTAAAAAAGAGATCGGCTGCGGCCTGCAGAAAAGAATCCTTAAATTAAATAATCATGTCATGCCTCAAAAAGAATTCATCCATTCAAGCCCCGTTCTATCTTTTTTACCGGAAGACCTGACGATTGTCTCGGGATCGCCGGACGAACGCCGTGATTATATGGACCGCGCCTTAAGCCTTCTCGATTATGATTATGCCGACGCTCTTCAGAATTACCATAAAGTCCTCCGGCAGAGGAATGCCCAGCTCAAAATCTCAAGTAAGGAAGTATACTTATGGAATGATGATTTTATCAGGTACGGAAGCCTGATCATCGAAAAACGGCTTATCTTTATGCAGACAAGCGGAAAAATAATTAAGAATATCTACAGGGAATTTTATAATGAAGAGATAGAATTGAAGTACTTCAACACATTTAAAATAGAAGGCAACGTAACAGAGTCTTTTAAAAAAGCCCTGGAACAGAGCGCGCCGATGGAAAAATTAAGAAAGAACTCTTTCGTCGGCCCGCACAGGGATAACTTTGAAATCCAGCGGCTTGATAAAAAGGCAAGATCTTTCGCTTCACAGGGACAGACCCGGTTATTGGCCCTCGCTTTTAAACTCTGCCTTCTGGAAAACCTTGAAAAGGCGCATCATGAAAAACCCGTCCTTCTTCTTGATGATGTCCTGCTTGAACTGGATGGAAAATCGCGAAAGCAATTTCTTAATAAAATCGAACCGTACCAGGCTTTCTTTACAGCGACATCCCTTGAGATTTTCCATGATTTGAAAAATGATGTTAAAATTTTCGAAGTCGATAAAGGCATCATTAAAGAAGTTTCCAAATATCACAATAATTAGAATATGGATATTCTAACAATTTAGTGGAAAAGGAAACAGAACGAAACCGCAGATTTCACTGATTGCACAGATTATAATTTTTGAATTTTAGATTCGGTAAGTTTATCACAAGTTAGTCGAATCATGGTATAATTGTAAAAGAAATGAAGAACGATCTAATAACAAATGAAATTTTTGATACGACAAGCTTTTCAAAATAATTATTTTTTAAACTGATATATATTATTCATAGATTTCACAATTTCAGTGAAATCTGTGTAATCTGTGGTTTAACAGTTAGTTCCAAAAGATGTTCCCGATTTTCAAAAATATTTCTAAAACAAAAATTTGAGTGCTTTTTTTAAATAATTATACTATAATTTATAGTGAGGTCTCACAATGAAGAAAAAATCAATTGTGCTTTTATCGGGCGGACTGGATTCGGTTGTCAATTTTAAAATGGCCTTATTAAGGACGGAAGTGGAACTCATCCTGACTTTTGATTACGGCCAGGCTGCCAGAGCAAAAGAGATTAAAGCGACTCGCATGATCTCGGAGAAATTCAAAATTCTTCATCATATCATCCCTCTGGATTTTCTGGCCAATCTGGAGCCGAACCTGACCAAAGGGATAATTCCCAATTTCAATTCGCGCAAGCTGGATGACAGGGCCTATACCTCTAAAAGCGCAAAGGCCGTCTGGGTGCCGAACCGGAACGGCATCTTCCTCGCAATAGCCGGGGCTTATGCCGATAAATACGGCCTTGAAACCATTATTACAGGCTTTAATGAAGAAGAAGGCAAAACTTTTCCCGACAACACGCAGGATTTCCTTGACAGGGTCAATAAGTCATTTAAATTTTCGACGCTTAATCATCCGAAAGCGAAAAGCTATACAATCGAGATGGATAAAAAAGATATTGTCCGGCTCGGGATTGAAATCGACGCGCCATTTGAATATGTCTGGAGCTGTTATCATGGAGAAGATAAAATGTGCGGCAGATGCGAGTCCTGCCAGAGGCTGAAAAGGGCGCTGGCCGAAAATGATTTTATGCAGGATTTTATTAAAATAAACCGCTGGGGTTTTAAATGAAATCCAGGTTCATAACAGACAGAATAAAATACGACGGGACACAACTCAGTTCTCATTTCGCTTATAAAAATTTTAATATCCCGGGCAACAGCATTGTCGCCTTTATCGGCCCTGTTGATGTCAGGCTTACTGAAATGGTGGATATTGAGGATGTGATCCTCAAAGAAAGGATCTCCTCGGACGGGATGCTTAATTTCATTATTGAAATATTCAATGCGGACCTGACCGTTGCAATCTGCCTTCAAAGGCTTTTTATGTCGATTATCATGGAAGAATTGAACCGGCTCTTGAAAGGCCTTTATATAACCCGCGACGGCGATGACCTTTATTATCAGGAACGGAAGCTTTCCGTTTCAATAGCCACGGTCAGCCCCGTTTCATCCCTCATTCATTGCGCTCTCAATATTAAGCCGACAGGCGCGCCGGTAAAAATATCCTGCCTTGAAGAAATGGGGATTAACGCTCCCGATCTGGCAGATGTCATATTAAGAAAATTCGTTAAAGAATATGAGGAAATTGATTTCGCGCGGGTAAAGGTGAATTGGGTCAAATAAGACTAAAAGAGGAATTATGTTTACAGGAATTATCCGGTATACGGGCCAGATTACCGGAATAAAAAGCGTCACTCAAGGTAAAAGACTGCAAATTAAAACAGACAGCGCATTGACCGCTAAGCTCGAAAAAGGCATTTCGAGTATTGCCATCGACGGTTCCTGCCATACAGTTGAGGAATTTGATAAAAACACATTTACCGTTTTTTCCAGCTTTGAGACTCTGCAGAAAACGACTCTGGCCTCGGTCAAAAGCGGCGGTCTGGTAAACCTTGAGCTGTCCCTCACCCCCGACAGCCTCCTGGACGGGCATATTGTGCAGGGCCATGTTGACGGGACCGGAAGGATTTCATCCATCCGGAAAAAAGGAGAGGCTTATCTGATCCGTTTTACCGCCGACCATTCTCTCCTGAAGTATTTAGTTGAAAAAGATTCAATCGCCGTAGACGGCGTCAGCCTGACTCTTTTCAATATTGATGAATCGACATTTCAGACAGCCGTTATACCGGAAACGGCGATAAACACCACTCTTCTTAAAAAACCCGAGGGAAGCCTTGTCAATATCGAGGTAAACATCCTGGCCAAATACGCGAAGAAATTCCTAAATCTCTATTAATTTTTCCTTCGGCTCGCCCAGATAATAGCCCTGGGAAAAATCAATGCCCATTTCCATGCTTTTATCATAGACTTCCTTGGAATGGACGAATTCCGAGATAGTCTGCAGTCCCAGCTCGCGCGCGAAATTGGCAATTGTCCGTGTAATGATCTGAGAGTTTTTGTCGATATTGATATTTTTTATCAGGGAAGAATCTATTTTGATATAATCGACCTGCATATGAACAAGGTGGGAGAAATTGGAATAGCCGGTGCCGAAATCATCGATGGCGATCTTGCACCCGCACTTTTTCACATAATTGATAAATTCAATAACCTCTTTGTAATTTTCGATGTCCTCGGTTTCCAGAAGCTCAAAAACAACGCGGGGACAGATCCCCTTATTGATTTTCAATATTTCATAGATATAGCTGATCGTCTTTTCGTCCATGATATCATCCAGCGACAGGTTGAGGGAAAACTCATAATTATTATCCCGGAAAAACTCAAAAGACTTTTCCACCATCATTTTTGTCAGGTAACGGTACAGCCTCGCTTTTTTTGCGATATTCAGGAAATTAAGAGGCGCCACGATATTGCCGTTTGTGTCTATCATCCGCATCAAGCATTCGTATTTCTCAATTTTACCAGTATGATTATTCTGGATCGGCTGAAAATAGGGAATAATGCGGTTTTCTTTTATCGCGTTCTTCAGCTTTTTCGTCCATTGTATATTGTTTTCATATTCCTTTACAATTTCCATAAAATCCTGGTAAACGACATATTTCTTTCTGGAAATCTTCGCTCTTTTCAGAGCCATATCGGCATTCCTGAGGGCGCTCTTCCCGATTTCCATTCCCTCGATAGAAGCTATGTCTTTCTGGACCGTTCCTATGCCGACGCTGACGGTTATGTAAATCTCCGTTTCCCTGTAAACAAAAGCCCTGTCCATCACTTCTTCAGACAAATATATTCCCCAGTATTCAAGGTCTTTAATGCCGACTTTCCTGTCAATAAGGATCGTGTACTCATCCGCATGCATTTTATAAAGGCGGTAGAGGACTCCCATATTCATGCTTTTTAAACGGTTTCCCATTTCCTTCAGTATAAAATCTCCCACTTCAGTGCCGTAAAAATCATTGATCTCCTGAAAAGCGTCCACATTAAATATAATGACGATCGGGTTGGAGCACATGGCAAGATCATCCATAAACTTTTTTCTGTTAGGCAGGTTGGTTAAAGTGTCTGTAAATAGCTGAGTGAGTAAATTTTTATTATAATTTTCAATTTTACCAAAGCTGTCTTTTAAATTCTGGGTCATCTGATTAAAATTATTGGCCAATTCCTCAATCTCATTCTTTGATTTGATTCGAATCACATGATCCAGCTCGCCGCCCGCGATTAATTTTGCGCTTTTATTCAATTCCATGATAGGCTTTATTACCGAGCGCTGTATGACGCTTTTTAATATAAATCCGAAAATAATTGAAAGGCCGGTAAAGAAAATTATCGCCACAAAAAACGCCATCTGCATCTGCCAGAACCGCTTCAAGTCATATTCCGACCGCAATACAGCCAGAACGCTTCCGTTAGCGTTAGTCACGGGCAGATAAGCGAACTTCATCATCGCTCCATTAACTACATGAAATTTATTTTCCAGGACCAGGGATTTTGAGGCATAAGCCTCCCAGAATTCGGCGCTGAAGTTTGTTTCAAAAACAGTATCCCTGGAACCCAGGATAAGATAATTTTTATCATGAGGAATTATAACGCTTAATCCGGCCAGTTTAATATGCTCCTGATATTCGCCGATTTTTTTCTGAAAACTTTCGCGGGCATTGCCGTTTTTACCCTGAAGCGCGGGAATTGTTGCCTCATCCACCATTGAATTCACGGCATAGAGGGCCCCGCTGAGCCTTTCGTTAACTGTCCTGACCATATAGGAGAAAGACATGAAATAATATGCCAGGCTGACGACAAGGGTTATTACAATGATGCTAAAAAAAAACAGGAAATAGATCCTTCTTCCGATAATCGAACGCATCAACCCTTCCCTATCCAGATAATATTTTTACCAGGATTCCTAATTTTGAACAATTCAATAAAATTTTTAAAAAGATTTGAATTTTTGACCGGTCAAACCCCCCGGCCTTGATTAAATTCCACCCTTCTCAATACATTTCTATTTTGTCATGCAGCTTATTATTTCTCCAATATAAAGCCGATGATAGTCTTTATGCGGATAATTCGCTTCAATCATCTTATCCAGGAAATTTTTTGAATCCAGGTCCTGAAAATACAGCTTCCTGCATTCCAGGACAAGCCTCGCTTCCTCAAAATAAACAACACCCCTTTCGGTCTGCTTCGGCGTTAAACCTGATTCCTTCATTTTATTAATTTCACGTCCTGATTTTGTCCCGCAGAACTCCAGGTTTTTTTTATAATCCAAAGAGAAAAAACCAACCGTAAAATAACTGTATTTCTCCATAAACTCAAAAGTATATCTCCCCGGACGGATAAAACAAAACACGACTTCTTTATTCCAGAGAACACCCATTCCGCCCCAGCTCGCCGTCATCATATTGAATGAACCAAGCCCTCCTGCCGCAATAAGCATCCAATCCAGATTAATCATCCGGAACACATTCCCAGTTATAGCCTCAGGTTTTATTATTTTAAATTTAGCCGTCATATTAAAACTAATCTAAACCTCTAATATATAATAATATAAAAAAAGAAATAATCAACATTTTTTAAGTTTATTTTACACTAATGATTTTTATTAAAATCTTGTAATAAGAGAAGTAGGATATACTTTTATAAAGACTTTTTGAACAGAAATATAAACAGGAAGTACTGCAAAATAAGCATTTCAGCTCATTTTTCACAATACAAGCCAATTATTCTCTTTTCCAGTTATTCGTCTTTTTCAATCACAGCGCCTTTTGTATCCTGAAGCCGGAATACAGCGGTTGCTCCCGCCCCAATAAGGACTTTTTCCAGAGGGGCCGTTTCCTGATGAGGCCAAAGGGCGATAATCGTGCCGCCTTTGCCCGCACCTGCAAGCTTTGCCCCGGCCGCTCCCGCGTCCAGCGCCGCTTCGATCAGCCTTTCGTTCGCTTCGCCGGAACCTCCCAGGCTTCTCTGCAGGACATGATTTTCATTCATCAGATTTCCCAAAAGAGCCCAGTCCTTTTTAATAAGCGCATTTCTGCCTTCCCGGGCGGTCTCAGCTATTCTTTTATACCCTTCCGCTGCTTCGGCCTCGCCTGCCAGCCATCTTTCAGACGCAGGTCTGTGGACCTCTCCGGAACTGTGTTTAACACCCGTGGAAGCCAGTAAAAAAGGCAATTCCAGGGAAGAAAGCGGCTCTATCGAAGCGTAGGTTCCGGATTCGCTTCCGTCATTAAAAATCTTTCCATTGAATTCCATATAATTCAGGCCCCCGAATACGCACATATAAGCGTCCTGGAAACCGCAAATGACTTTAAGAATACTTTTTTCAATATACCGGGCTTTTTCAGCCAGCTGATATAAATCCGGGTATTCTCCCTTCCATGCCAGAAGTGCCTGAAGGAGGGTCACGATAAGCGCCGTTGAACCCGCCATTCCGCTCTGCATCGGGATTGCCGTTTCATAATAAATGCGGCAGGCCGGCCGGGGAAGACCTGTGTAATTGAGTACGGCCCGCGCGATATCGAACCTGTCCCCTTTCAATACGAGGCTGGAAGGTCCGTCAATACTTTCTTCAAAACCGGCGGTTTCCAGTATCAGACAGGGTGCGGTAGTCAAAACGGTTTTTGCCCTCATCCCGACAGTGCAGGAAATAACAGCCCCGCCGAACATATCGGAAGGGTTGCCGATGATGCCGGCGCGGCCCGGCGCAGAAGCGGCGACCAGGCTTTTTTCCGGTCCTGAAGATATCATAGTTTTTCCGCCATGGATTTTAAATATTTCCGGACCGACGGGCCCGACATCTCATCCTTCACGGAATAATCGATAAAAGCCCTGTAATAGGAATCGAAATTCCCGATGTCATACCGCTTGTAACCGGTCGGAAGAAGCCAAGCATAAACCGGCCTGCCCGTCTTTATTAAAATATTGATCGCGTCCGTCAGCTGCATTTCGCCTTTATCCGCCGGCTTGACCCGCCTCAAGGCCTCAAAAATTTCCCCGCTGAAAACATAGCGGGCGGCGACTGCCAGTCTGCTTTGAGCAGTTCCCCTTGGCGGCTTTTCTATTATTCCGGCGGCGGGCGCTGACCGGCCGGACAACGGCATGGGTCCGTTCAAATTCACAATGCCGTAGCGAAAAGTCTCTTCTTCCGGGACTTCCTCAACGGCAATCACCGCAGAGGCTTTCAAAAGGCGGTGCTGACCCATCATTTCCTTTAAAACGCCGGCCGGTTCTTTTCCTTCAATGACGCTGTCGCCCAGAGCGACGGCAAAATCCCCGCCGCGGGTAAAACCCTCGGAAAGAAGAACGGCATGCCCCAGTCCCATGGGCTTATTCTGTTTCTTAAAGAAAAATTGCGTTTTATCGGACGGATCGTCCCGATGAGAAGCACTCTGTTTCGAATAATTAACCAGGTGGCCTTTGATGGAACCCTTCCGCGGCGCTGTGATGACAAGGACACGGTTAATCCCCGCGCCCTGAAGTTCCGCCGCTATGTGTTCTATGACCGGCCTGCGGCCGAGCGGCAGCATTTCCTTGGGCTGCGACAGTGTCAGCGGGAGGAGCCGCGTGCCAAGGCCGGCGGCCGGTATGACAGCGCGAAGGATTGGACTGTCCATAAGTTTTACTCCAATTGAAATATCAAGAATGTTTCTGTATAATTGTAGAAATTAAATTATAAAGGATTTTCTCTTTTTTAGCCACAGAGCTCACAGAAACACAGAATACAAAACTTTTTAACATTATTATTAAACAATGATATTTTAATAATATATATATAGGAAAGAATTATATCTTTGAACATGACAAAATTATAATTTACTGTTAAACTATAAAAATTAATGGAGATGAGGATGGCCAATATAAATTTTATCAAATCGGCAAAACGCCATTATGATGATGCTAAAATCTTGTTAAACGCTAATAGCGTTCCCAATGCAGGACAGCTTTTTGGTTTTTGTGCGGAATGTGGGCTCAAGGCGTTACTGATTGCGTATGGTTTAACTACTGATCCATCAACCGGTGATCTCAACTTGTCGGATAGTGACAAAAAAAAATATCTCAGGCACATTAATGTACTGTGTAACAATATCAGTATCTTTACTCAAGATACGACTTACGCGTCTTATCTGGCTATCATGCCATCCATCGCTTTTTTTCTTGATTGGAGAACCGATCATAGATATTATGATGAAAGCGCAATACCAAATAATATTAGCAAATGGGAAAACGCAGCAACTGAAGTACGCAGGATGGTTGACAAATTAATCCAGGATGGGAGGGCAAGATGACCCATACTAAAGTTTATTTTAATAATGCATTAAATATTACTTTTAATTTCCTTTCAACACTACAGCTTTCAACAAAAATTGAACCAATTGTTCTTCGCGACCAATTTGGAAAGATTCGACTTCTTATTCGGGGCAACCAAACCATTGTTGATGAATTGAAGTCTAAAACCAAAGATCTGTGGCTTTCATTAGAGAATTATGCTAATGTTGATGGTAAGAATATACTTGGGGAAGACGATTTTTTTGATTTATCAGTATTTGAAAGCCCCGAGATTGTTAAATACCAGCCGATTGACTCAGATAAATCCTTTCAACTACTGGACCGGCAGGTGACAGGGCAAGGTTGGTTAAAATCTTGTAACCGGACAGGTGTGGAAGGTCCCGGACGTATTGTTTTTTATGGTCTCAAAGGAGGGGTTGGTCGATCCACCGCGATGGCATTATATGCTTATCATCTCAGTATTTCAGGTAAAAAAGTTCTTGCAGTTGACCTCGATCTTGAATCTCCTGGTCTTTCAAATATGATGTTACCCTTAGATAGAATTCCTGAATTTGGTATAGTAGACTGGCTGGTGGAAGACGGTATTTCGAAAGAAAGCATGCCTATAGAAAGAGTAACAGCAATCAGCCCAATTTCTGATATGGGAAGCGGTTCTGTTATTGTTGCATCTGCTATTCAGCATGGAGAAAACAATTATATATCCAAATTATCACGTATCTACGGTGATATTCCAACTAAGGAAGGTTCAGTCGATCATTTTTATGATCGTATCCAGAGATTCATTTCCGGATTGGAAGAAAAAATCAAACCGGACATTGTTCTGATTGATTCACGGGCAGGGTTGCATGATTTAGCCGCTGTGAGTATAACCGGTCTTGCGGATAAAGTGCTGATGTTCGGCAGTGATTCCGAACAAAGTTGGCAGGGATATCGGCTCTTATTTACTCACTGGCAACAGCGGCCTGATTTACTTAAAATGATTCGTGAGCGTTTGGCCATGGTTTATGCTCTTTTTCCAGAAGTGAACCAGTCAGAAAAAAGAGATTCTTACTTGAATAACGCATACGATTTATTTGCCGACACTATATATGAAGAAATACCAGCAGGGGCAAGTAAGCAGGAAGATTATTTCAATTTTGATTTGAATGATGAAAGCGCCCCTCATTATCCTGTTATAATAAAATGGAACCAGCGATTTCAAGAATTTTCAGCTGAATTAATTGATAAAGTATTGAAAAAGGATGATATTAATTCCGCTTTTGGAGAATTTTTCGAAAAGATTGATTTATGGAGTAATTAATAAAATGGATAGAAATTATAATAAAGAGAAATTGCTTCTTGCCATTAAAGAAGTGACTAAAGAGGAATATCAGGACAGCAAAGATACTCCAATACCTACATATTTTATCTATATTCCTCAGAGTCATGCAAGAGCTCTTGATCCCGATATTTCTATTGTTGTTGGAATTCGCGGCGCAGGAAAGAGTTTTTGGTGGCAAACCCTCACTAATCAAACTATACGCTCAGAATTGATTAAAACTAATAAAGAAGAATTGTCTGAAATATCAAATGTTGATGTTTATAGAGGTTTTGGAAGCGGGCCTGATGATTCATATCCTTCAAAAGAAATTATAAATAATCTTTGTAAAAACTTTGAACCTAAGTTTGTATGGCGTGCTGTAATAGCCTATAATTTAAGATTACAGAGTGTTGTGCAACAATCAAAAAAGCAGCAGAACAAATGGGAAATAATAACCAATTGGGTATTTAATAATATAGAAAATTACGAAAGGTCAATTGCTGCCAAAGATGATGAATTAACAAAAGCTGGAAGAAAAGCGTTAATTCTTTTTGACGCTTTGGACCGTCTGGCGGATGAATGGAAAGACATAAGACCTATAGCCAAGCAACTTTTTATGACTGCTCTTGAAATGCGAAGCTATAAATCAATACGGCTTAAACTATTTGTCAGACCGGATATGTTAGGAGATGATACAATTCTTGCTTTCCCGGATGCATCCAAACTTAAAGCCAGAACACTCGATCTAACATGGAATCGCTCCGATCTGTATTCATTGTTTTTTCAAAGATTGGCAAACAGTACAAATTATGGGAACGATTTCAGAGATATTACCAAAAATAATTTTCATATTGAATGGCAAAGAATAGATTCTTGGAGTCTATTGAAAAATTACCGGAATGATGAGGAAACTCTAAAAAAACTCTTTCATTCTATTACAGGACCATTTATGGCAAAAGGCGAAAGCGGTAATAAACGGGGAACTCCTTACACATGGCTTGTAAACCACTTAATGGATGGACGAGATCAGGTAAGCCCCAGAAGTTTTCTAGCCGCATTATATAAAGCCGCAGAAACAGTTGTTGAAGATACAGCATGGAATTATCCTCTAAATCCAAAAGCAATACAAGCAGGAGTAACAAAAGCCTCATCTATCAGAAAAGATGAGATTGTATTAGAAGATTACCCATGGGTAAAATATCTTATGGAACCTCTCAGAGTAAATCGCCTGATTGTGCCCTGCGATAAAAAGGAAATCATTGTAATCTGGAATTCTAATAATACTGTGGAAAACTTTCGAAAGAAAATAGAAAATAGCCAGGATAGTGTTAAATTGCCTCCAATAGATATAGAAGAGGGAACCATTGGAATTTTGAAAGATTTAATTGATCTTGGGATTTTTCAGAGTTTACCTAACCGCAAAATTCAAATGCCTGATGTATATCGAATCGCTTTTGGGATAGGACGAAAAGGCGGGGTAAAACCTTTAAGATAAGACTAAACATTAAGTATTACATTCCACATTCAGAGTTTATACTGAGCAGCGCAGTAAATTAAAGGGTGCCCTCTGCTTTTCTCTGCGCCCTTGTGTTTAACCCCCAAAAGCAACTTACCATATTCAAGATCCGACTTACAAAATTAAGCCTTTCCATCCAAACCGACCTTCGTGCCTTCCCGTCTTCCTGTTAATTTTAGTTTCACTACTTATCCTTATAAAATCTTTTTAGCTCATAAAAGGCAAGCTTCTTTTTCCTTTTATCAGCGGTCAGAAGCCCTTTTATATTATAATAATTCTGCGTAAAGTGCAGGCGGCGCGGGCAGCGGAAATCATACATGATCCAGGGGGTTATTCCCTTCACATAGGGAATACGCGCGATTGTTTCCAGCTGTTTTTTATAGACCTCAAGCTGGAATTCTTCCGTTCCCAGCATCCCTCTTTTGTTCCTGAAGCCGGCCTTCGCGTCGGCGCCGAATTCCGATATGATGACGGGTTTAACCGGTTTGCTGTTTTGAAATATCTTCAAGAGTTTGCTGAAATCGGGCTCATACCAGCCGTAATACTCATTGAAGCCGATGATGTCCAGCCTTGAGGCCAGGCGGTCGGCAATTTTCAGGTTAATATGGTCAACCAGGCAGGCCGCCGAAACAAGCCTTGAAGGATCAAGCTTTCGGGCTTTAAGGACAAGCCCCGACATAAAACGGCAGCGCGGGTCCGTATCCGGGTTCTCATTGCCGACCGACCATATGATGACGCTGGCGCGGTTAGAGTCCCTTGTTATCAGTTCCGCAAGCTGGTTTTCAGCGTCATGATATGTATCCGGATTTTCAAACTCGATCGCCCAGTACACCGGGATTTCCTCCCAGAGCATTATTCCCATTTCATCTGCGATCTGCGCCGCCCTTTCCGTGTGCGGGTAATGGGCCAGCCGGATGAAATTGCAGTTCAGTTCTTTCGCGATTTTGATGTTCTCAATGATCTCTTTATCGCTCATCGCCTTACCGTTGCGGACGCTTTCCTCGTGCTGGCTAATCCCTTTCAGAAAGATAGGTTTTCCATTTAAAAGTATATCCTGCTTTTCCGTTCTTATTTCCCGGAAGCCGGTCCTGTCGCTGACCCTGTCTTCTTTATAAGATAATGAGACATTATAAAGCGCCGGGTTTTCAGGCGACCATAATTCCGGCGCGGCCTTGAATACCGCCTGGCCTTTCCCGTTCTTTACGGCAATTTTTTCCCGGACAGAAAGGCCTGGTATTTCCAGCTCTGCCGTTCCGTCCTTTTCAGGTCCGTCAACCGATAATTCAGCCCGGATTTCCCTGAAATTGCCGCCGGGAACAAGATGGATAAAATACTGCCTGATAAAAGTCTCGGGAAGCCGGACCAATTCCACATCCCTGTAAATCCCGCCGTAATTAAACCAGTCGGTATTATCATTCGGGACATTGTTTTTTTTACGCGTATTATCGGCGGTAACGATCAGCCGGTTATTTTCCTCCAGTAAACCGGTAACCTCGATATAAAACGGCGTCGAGCCGCCGCGGTGCATCCCGATAAATTTACGGTTCAGAAATACTTTGGCCTCATAATTAACGGCGCCGAACTTCAGGAATACCCTTTTCTCGCCGCGGTTTTTATAAATGAATTTCCTGGTGTAAACAGCGCTGCCCTCGTAAAGGAAATATTTCTCTCTCTCAACATTCCAGCATGCGGGGACCCGGATCTTTTCCCACCGGTCAAAACTGTAGTCCAGAGGCAGAGGACGGCCGCCGGCATCATGCGATTTTTCCTCATACCATTTCGACCGGACGCAGTTATCATAACGGTCTATGCCGAAATTCCACAAGCCGTTTAATGACTCTTTATCCCGGTTCCTGTCGAAGATCATGCCGGTGTAATTCAGCATTTTTTTTAAAAAAGGGCTGTTATAATCATTATCATGGATATTGGATAGAAAATTACTTGATTTATCCGCCATATTCATCTCCGGGATTATAGGACATTTTTTATTTGATTCTTTCAAATTCAAGACCGAAAAGATTTATCTTTTCACCGGATACGGATATTGTTTCACCGGAATATCTGCCGAAGCCGGTTATGACGGCTTCCGAATCATTAACCGCGTCGAGGTATAGTTTCAGTCTGCCCATTTTGCCGGTAGAGGCGGAAAGGACCAGCCCGTCAGGGCTGTATGATAATTTGAAGTTTTTCAGCCTGGGGTTTTCTTCATTGGAACAGATATAATCGCCCGTCCATTTCTTCCAGGCTTCCGTTGTATTCAAGCTTCTGAATTCCCCGCCCTGGGGCGAGCGGAATCCCAGTTGTTCCATAGCGAATATTCTTTCGCCGTTGATTTCAACAATACCAAGCCTGATCATCGACAACTGCTTTAAACTCAAAGGAAGAAAACCGAATAATAGCAGTTTTACATTAAACCAGCCGTCCCTGCATGGGAGCATGAGAAAATTCCCGGACGGCATCATGGCGATCAGTTTGCTTCCCGATTCTTTTATGTTTACAATTCCGGACAGGGAGATAAAACGCCCGGCGGATTTCCTTATTATTTCCGGGGTCAGTTTTATTAAAGTCCTGTTTTCATCTCCGGGGGGTTTTATGCCGTATTTATCCTCCACAATAAGCCCCAGGATATCAATGGAAACCTGGTGGTTCATAAGCGCGCCCGACGCGGAATTCGTCAGGAGAGTTATTCCCAGCTTCCTTTCAGGAATGAGAACGGTTAAACTGAAAAAATTCGGAGTGCCTCCGTCATGCCAGATCACCTTTCCCGCGTAATCGAGGCCCGGCTTGCCGGTGAACCAGCCCAGCCCGCCGACATAACTCATATCGATCGGGTTTTCCGGGTACTGGGGAGTAAACATCATATTTAAAGTATTTTGCTTTGTGAATAAACCTCTGCCGCCGTTCAGAACGGCTTTCATAAATACGGCCATATCGTCCGCGTTTGAAAATATCCCTCCGGGCGGGACCTCTTTCATCATGAGCGGTTCGTTCTGTTCCCTGCCTGAGGCATAGGGCTTGGAAAGATCTTTTTTCATATCATCCGGGAGCACAATTGAAGACCGCGTCATACCGAGGCCTTTCAGCAGAACATCTTCAATATATTTGTGATACGGCATTCCGCTGACGCGGCTGATCAGCACGCCCAGTAGTTCATAACCGAGATTGGAATAATAAAACATCTTCCCGGACGGATAAGGCATGCAGGCATTTTTAAGATAAACCGTGACCGATTGAAAAGCCTCAGGGTCCTGGGAAAAGTAATCCTTAAAATTATCGCTGGGAAGGCCCGAATGATGACAGAGAATATCACGGATAATGACAGGGCCGTTATCCGGGAAGCGGGATTTGACTGAAAATTCCGGAATATAATCCCTGACCGGCTTATCAATATCGATCTTCCCCTCTTCGGCCAGCCGCATTACCGCCGAAGCCGTAAAAACTTTTGTAATGGACCCGATCTTAAAGACCGTGGAATTATCAGCCGGAATTTTATTCGCCTTATCGGCAAACCCGAAACCTTTTGAAAATAGAGTTTCATCGCCGTGCACGATGGAAACCGCGGCGCCTGTAATCTTGAGCTCTTTCATTTTATGGTTGATTAAACCGGAAATTTTACCGGACAGGCTGTTCTTAATATTCTGCATATTGACCTCGCAACAGATGGATCAATATCATAATTCCATTGTTGAAATAATTCAAAATTTTAGACTGTAAACATCTTCATTATCAGGTTTATTAATCTATTTCAGGATATAAAGAACTGCCCGGCGCCTTAAAAAAGAATATCAAATATTGATTTAAATATGAATTGACAGAACCCTGAGCCGAAATTAGAATCATGAATCATTATTAAAAATGCGGAGGTCTTTATGGTCATACATCCATCCGAAATGAAAATCGATATAAAGGAAAAAATGCGCGAAGGCGAAGGTTCGGTTAAGATGCTCCATCTGGTCGAAGGGGATAAAATGAAAAACGCCCGGCTTCTGGCCCATCTGACCATAACGCCGGGATCAAGCATCGGTACGCATGAGCATCTGAATGAAACGGAGTATTATATCATCCTGAAAGGAAAGGGTATTGTTCTTGATAACGGCATAGAGAAGGATGTCTCTCCCGGGGATGTCGTCGTCACCGGCGGCGGGGAATCGCACAGCATCAGGAATACCGGCCATGATGACCTGGAGCTTCTGGCAGTGATCATTACATACTAAAAATAAATTTATTTTCACAGGAAGACACGAAGTCGCGAAGAAAATATTTACATGCTTGAGATTTTAATCAGATTTCGGGATGTTATAAAATAAATATTTTGGATTAAGAAAATAAGTATTATTAAAAAATATTAATAGCCCGGACATTTTAACAGGATTGAATATTATTTATTCATCCTTGAAAATACTGGCTTTCATGGATGGTTGATTAAATCATAAAATGAAAGAAACTGAAAGAAAAGGAAATATAATTACAACTCTCTTATATATGATATTAAAAAGAACTATATTGAAATAAGATAAATTTGTTATTTCAGATATCATCGTGCCTTCGTGACTTCCTGTGAATTGAATTATAATTTAGTATCAACCTGTTTTATAATAATTTCTGATAATAAACGTTATCCAGGACTCTGTCGAATTTATATCCCATATTCTTAAAATAACCGCACTTTTCATAACCGCACTTTTCGAAAAGCTTTATGCTCCCGGTATTCTCGGCGCAAATCCCGGCTATGATCGTTTTTATCCCCTTTTCCCCGGCAGCTTTTTCCATGTATTCAACAGCGGCGGTCCCTATCCCCTTTTTCGTCTGTTCCGCTTTTATATAAATAGTAATTTCATAGGTAAAGCGGTACCCTTCTTTTGAGCTGTACGGCCTGAGAAGACAGAACCCGCAGAAATCATCCCTGTCATAAATGCAGAAGGCGTACACGGCAGGATTTTCAATATTAAAAAAATTTATTACTTCCCGCGGCTTGAGAGTATTGATATGATAGGTGGCTGTTGAATTGATAACATAATAGTTATAGAGCGCGGCGACATCGGCGTAATTCTTTTTTCCCGTTTTTTTAAAAATAATCTCATTCATAATTTTATACCCTTCATAAAAAATATCGGCGTTATTAAATCCTTCGGACATTCTTCAGCCGAAACAGGCATTGGAATGCCTGAAGGGAGGGATTTCCACGGCTTCTCCTCCCAGCGCCCGGTTAAGGCATGTCATATAATGCACGGTATAATTTTCCGCTTCAAATATGCAGTCGATCAGACGGAGCCCGCATTCCGGCAATGCCCTGACCAGATCGACGGCGCGGGCATGCTTCATGAATGAGTCCATTCTCTTGCGGATATTGTAAAAATAGTCGCTGACGCTGACAAAGGGACGGTGCGCCGGATTGACCTCTTTGAAATTATCTTCCTTGAAATAATCGGCCGGGTCAATCCTTTCCAATTTCCGCGCGTCCATAAAATAATCCCTGAAGCCGGCTGGTTCCAGGACCCATTTATCGATGAATGTCAGTATTTTCAGGATATGCCGCCAGAACGGCATTCCGCCGTATTCCCTGTTCCAGTCAATAAAGACCTTGTTCCTTTTTTCCCGGTTCCAGGTGATCGCGTTATTGCGCCCCAGAAGGTCCTCGATATCCCAGAGCAGGTAATTCAGGCGGCCGAAAACGGCCTCCGGAGAACCGTACGGGCTTCCTGCCATTGCGGGAAGAGCGGACACTCTTTTCCGCTTCCCGTAATGGGCCCCTTTCCTCCAGATATTGAGAGCGCTGGAAGTCCTGAGGTAGGTATTATATTCTTCCCTTTTTACCGGATCGGTCAGTACGCTGTAAGCATTATAGATCATCCTGAAATCCGCTTCCGATTCGGGGGAATTATTGTTTTTGTCCGGATGATGTATTAACGCCAGCCTGCGGAAAGCAGCTTTTATCTCTTCTATGCCGGCATTATCCGGCACATTCAGGATTTCGTAAAAAGAGGAATAGGGGATCATACTTTCTTATTCCTTAATTTTTATAAAGTATATCATACTTTTATATTGAAATCAAAGGGCGCCTTTGCCGGGGGGGCTTTCTTTTATTTTTTAAATCAAGAACGGATTCTTATTCCGACTCGCAATCGGGGTGTCCACTTTCTTTTGCTCGTCCAATACTTCGGCCAGGCTCGGCAACCGCAATTCATTGTTTAATTGACATAAGCCAAGAAAGCAATGCCCCTCGCCCCGCACCATTTTGTAAGCTACTCCAGTTGAGGCTGTTCAAAATGGTGCGGGGCGAGGGGAAAAGGACGCCCTCCACGGTTTTCTTTAATCGCATATCTTTATTGACTCTAATGTGGCATTCTTCAGAATAATAATTTTGATACTCAATTATATTTATGCCTTTCTTATGTCGCCGTCCGTGGCTTTATTCGAAAGGCGGCCGCAATCCATTGCGGCATGTATGTCTCTTTTATTATATACTTCGCAGAATGCCGCTGGTGAGAACTTATGTATTTAATAACTATTCGAAAATCTGGCAGGGAAAAACCGCGGAGGGTTGCTACGCTTGGTATACGGCTCCTTAATGAATTATAACGGCTCTTTATTATATTATAATGCTTATTGGGGTATCGACCTCCCGCAGACCCAGAGTGATGCGGTAAGTCGGGGCGAAGCGAATCGAAGGAGGCAGTCCTACACCGCTGACTCAATAAACTGAAAATTGGAGCCCGGACACCGAGCCACGTCGAGGTGTGATTTCCGAAGAAAATTGTATCAAGATGTCCGTGCCTTTACCATTACGCCGTCCGTGTCCCTCACCACTTTGTCCGGCTTACGCGGTGAGACTTACAAAGTGGTGAGGGATTACTCAGGGCAGGCCTTGCCGCAAGCATGAGCTTCTCTTCTATTATAGTGGTAGCGGATAACACGACTATTAATCAAGATATTTTATGTACAGATTATGGCCAGGAAGAAAATTGCCTCGGGAACGCATTAACTAAACGCGGCAAGGCACAAGCAGTATGTTTGTCATTACAATTTCACTTCCAAAGTACATCTTGCGCCCTTCCTGCTTTCAATTTTAAAACCGGCCCCTAATTGCTTGCTGAGCATATCGACAAGAATAAAACCGAAGCCTTTTGATTTATTGATATCAAAATCGGCCGGAAGTCCGATACCGTTATCCTGGATTATGACGGATATTTTATTTTTACTTTTTGTGATGATTACTTCAATTAACCCGCTTTCTCTTCCCGGGAAGGCGTATTTTATGGAATTTGTAATGAGCTCGTTGACAATAATTCCGAGAGGCAGAATTAACCTGGTATCCGCGGTGAAATCATCAATCTTTTTTTCAATGCGGATCCGGTCATTATTGAGAAAAATCATGGTTATTGAATCGACAATATTACCGAAATATTTTTTTGCTGAAACATCATTATAATCTTCAGAAATGAGCATATTTTCATAAAGGATGCGCATGCTTTGCACCCGTCTGATCGCGTCCTGTATTAAAGACAGCGCCTCAGGATTTTTAATGGAATTGGATTGGAGGGTTAAAAGCATTTCTATAGAAGCGATATTGTTTTTTATGCGGTGATGGACTTCCTTGATCATAAGTTCTTTTTCCTGCAGTTGACGCTTTGTTTCCTCTTCCGCCTTCCTGCGCCCGGTGATGTCCGTCGCGATGTGTATTACTTTTTCCAGCCTGCCGTTTTCATCAAACATCGGCGTACAGGACACGCTGTAAAAACCATTTAATGTTTCAACTTCCATATCATAGGTTTCGATTATATTCGTGTTCTTCATTTTTATAAAAGGACAGTTTTCCGGCGGACACGCCGCTTTGGGATCATGAAAGATTTCCCAGCATTTTTTATTTTGATATTCCATTATATCCAGGCCTGTCAATTTTTCAAAAATACTGTTCCCTGCGGCAACATGCTGCTCTGAATCCAGTATGACAGTCGGATGCGGTATGGCATTGAATATGGATTGCCAGTTTTGAACGGATTTCTTTAAATCATTCTCAGCCTGCAGGCGTCTGGCTTCATTCTGCCGGATTTCAATTGCGAAACCGATATTTCCGGCCAGTTCATCAAGCAATTTCACTTCTTCTTTATTGAAAAAACAGATTTCACCGGCGTAGATATTTAACGTTCCCCAGATTTTACCGTCCACCGTCAGCGGAAAAGCGGCTGATGATTGGTAGCCGTTTTTTTTCGCGGCTTCCTGCCATGGCTCATGCTTTCATCATTCAGAATATCATTACAAATCACATGAATGCCTGAACTGACAGCCCTGCCTGTCGGACCGCCGCTCTGTTTTTTATCATTCAGGTCGATGTTGATATTTTCAAGATAATCGGCCGCAATTCCCTGCGACGCGACTGCATCAACTTTATTTGTTATAGTATTGATTTTGCCGATCCAGACCATTTTGAATCCGCCCTTCTCAACTGCCGCATCGCAAACGGATTGAAACAGGTCCTTCTGATTATTACAGCGGACAATTATCTGATTAATGCTGCTCAATAAAGAATACATCCGGGTCAGATTCCTTGCAGTTTCTTCAGCCTGTTTGCGCTCGTCAATGTCTTCAATAATGGATATGATGCAGGCTCTATGGCTCAACCGGATCGCCCGGGCGGAAAACAGTACTGTTTTGATGTTCCCGTTTTTCGCGCGCAGTTTTGTCTCCATGCCCTCCATGGCCCCGCTCTCGCGGAGAGCCGCTACCATGCGCTGCCGGTCCTCTTCATGGACCCATATATTCAATTTAAGAGTCGAGCTGGCCAGGGCTTCTTCCCGGCTAAATCCGGAAATGGTTGTGAACGCATCGTTGACCTCGATAAACGCGCCGTCTTCCATGTTTGCGATGATATAGGCATAGGGCGAAGTTTTGAAAGCCTTTGAGAAGCGTTCCTCGCTCTCCCGCAGCGCTTCTTCAGCCAGCTTGCGTTCGGTGATATCATCGAATAAAACGAATATCCTGCCCGAAACTGGAGCTCCTGAAATGAACATCGTCTTAACGGCGCCGTTCTTGCAGGTCACCCGGTACTCGTTTCCGGTGATCTCCTTATTCTCCGTCACGGCCTTCTGGACACGCGCCATCCATTCGGAAATAACTTCCCTGCGGTAATCCTCATCCGTGTAGGCCTGGGCCCACCACCTGTCCATATTGGGGATATCCTCAGGCATATATCCAAAAACTTTTACGGCTTTCCGGTTGATAAACTCAATCACGCCGTCCATGCCGACGATAGCCATCGCAATCGGGGCCTCTTCAACGACCTTTCGGAAGCAGTCTTCGCTTTCCGCCAGTTTCTGATGCGTATCAAAAAGCCGGAATGCCATTTTTATAGACGCGATGAGCACCATATCCCCGGAATTTTTGACTATATATCCATACGATGTGATCCCCTCGGTTTTTTCTACCACCTCCCGCTCGGCATGAGATGATAAAAATATCAGAGGAATATCATGATTCTTCAGAATTGTTACCGCCGCCTGCGTGCCGTCCATGCCTTTACCCAGGTTAATGTCCATAAGGATCAGGTCTATATTCTGCGTTTTATTAACGGTTTCTATCGCTTTTTCACCGGAATTTACGGTGATGACTTTGAAGCCGTATTGTTCAAGGGTCATTGCTTCCGACATGGCGATGAGCGCTTCATCTTCCACCAGGAGTATTACTTTTTGATTGCCGCTTTCCATAATATAACCCCCCTTTGTCTTTCATATCATTAAAGACAGCGCGGCCAGATTCTCCTGAAACAGACGGCTAAGTAATGCATATAACTTTTTCTAAATGCCATCCCATTTTCATACAATTAATTATAGTCATTTATAATTTAAAAATCTATTGTTTTTTAATTTTTTTATTTTTCCTCTATTCCGTCCGCCGGTATTTTCTCACTGATCGGATCGGGGGAGCATGCCCTTCTTTTCTTAAAACCCCAAACCATTTGTTTTTTTTTATAAATTATATTAAGATTAAACTCTTAAAAGAATATCATGATAAAAAAATATTTGTGGGGGAATACTATGGAATATTTTCAAAGCCTGCCGGACAAGATCAAAAAACACCTGGACGAACTGATCAAATCAGCGGATATGGAAGACAATGAAGAGACTAAAAGCCAGATGACGACCATCTGGATCGAAAAAGAGAAAATGTTCGAGGACCAGATTAAAGCGCTGGACATGATCGTACTCCCGTCGTTTAAAGCGGACGACCGGAGGGGCGCGCTTCTCCTCACCTATTCCGGCTCTCTTGTCGCGCTCAGCCCCGCCATTGATAATGAACGCTATATTGAATACTACAGCATCAAGCTCAGGTATGACGTGCCTGAAATCGTTATTATTGAAGAATCAAACATCGCGGAGGATATTTCCGTCGATAACATTGTAAAATTCATAAACGGCCCCATTCAGAAGACATCGAGCCTTTTCAAGATCACTTCATTTAAAGAAGACGTAAGCCTGGAGGAACAGGAAAAAAGGATCCGGCAGGCTGTGATCTTCCTGACAAACGCTTTTGTGTTTATAAACCGGACGGTCCTTTTAAAAGACAAAAATGTCCCGGAACAGTTCAACCTGAAATCCATATCCAGGTTCATCGCCAATAAAAACGGCATCACGCAGAAACAGGCCAAGCAGATTGTGGAAGACTACCAGTATATGCTGGAAACGGGAATGCTCCTGGGCGAGAAGGTGAAGATCGGCAGACTGGGTTCGGTCCTGCTGAAGAAAAAGAAAGCAAAAAAGGCCCGGGTCGGGATCAATCCGAAAACTATGGAAAAGATCACCATAGACGCCAAACCGGAAACGATGGCCCCTAAAATGAGCTTCAGCAAAACAATCAAGGAAAAAGCCGCGACGATGGTGTTGAAGAAAGAAAGCTGATCCTTAAAAGGAAAACAATATATAAAAGCCCGGCAAACGGATTGCCGGGCTTTTTTTTCAACTATTTAACGGGATGATAATAAGCTGTAAATCCAGAGATGAATAATGTTCTTAAAATACGCCGGATTCTTATTGATCAGTGATTTATTTTTTCAGCTCTCACCCGGGCTGTTTCCAGCCGGTCATATCCCTTACTGACACCAGCAGGACTTTTTCGCCCTTTAGTTCAAAAACTGACAAAAGAACATCGGCTTGAAATTCTTCTCCGTTTTTTCGTTTGAACTTTCCGTTTAACCTGCAGGAGCCGGTATCAAAAGCTTCCTTGATTTTTGCTTTAAATACTACAGGCGAATCCCCGCCCAATACCTCCGCCGGATCAGCGGCGGTAAGTTCGTTTTTATTATCAAAGCCGAAGAGCTTCAAGGCTTCAGTGTTGCAGTCTATAAACCCCATTTCATTCAGAAATATCAGCGCGTCCCTTGAGTTTTCCATAAGGGCTTTGAACTCTTCCCCGCATTCCTGAAGTCTCATCTCTGTTTTCCTGATAAGGCTGTTATCATGGAATGTCACCAGCCTTCCTATTATATGATGCAATTCATCCTTTATAAATGTTACGCGGACCGACAGGATCATCATCGGCTCCAATGAATACATCCATTCTTCCTCATTTTCGAAATCGGAAAACATGTTTTCCAGAAGACCGGGCCATTTCGCGAATAAATCCTCAGCCTTCTGCCCCATATTTTTTAACGACAGGTTGAACCTGAGGGCCGCGGAAGGATTAAAATCAGCCAGATGGCCTTTCAGATCTATGACCAGGAAACTGTCATGCATCGCTTCCATTACACGGCGGCCGGCAATAGGAAGGAGCGCCAGGAATTCATATTTTGGTACCGCGTAAGAGATCAGCACGACCATTATACCGAAGGCCAGGGGTGTAAAGTCATAACCCATTAAAGGAATAAGCTTGAATACATAGACTAAATTCCATGAAATGACAACCAGGGCCGCGGCAAATACTATGACAGCCTGCTTTTTATATATTCCCCTGGTGATAACGGCATTGATCAGGTTCAGGATAAGACCTGTACCCATAAATGAATATAAGAATGCGGCCATTACCCAGAACAGCGGACCATACGTTATATTCAATCCATTATCAGAGGTCAGTGCAAAGGACGTCCAGAACAGATTATGCAGCGGATTAGTCCAGAATAAAAGAAGAAAGCCGGCGGACAATAACGGCAGGATTATTGAAAAAGCCTTCAGCGTCTTTTTCAGCAGGCTGGTGTAAGCGATTGAAAAAAGCAGGAAGAACACTGCCGACATCGGAATACCAATGTACTCAAATTGCTTTATCAGAATCTTTGTCTGCAGAGTAGCGGCCGCTGTTTCAAATAAAGAGCCTGTTACCCATATAAAGGAAAATACAATAAGCCATAACCCATAGCCGGCCGCCGGATGCTCTTTTTTTTCCTTCATCAAAAAAGCCACTCTGATCAGGAAAATGGAGGTTAAAGCGGCGGCGATAGAATAAAATGAGAACTTCCAGATCATACAACTCATCCCTATTAAAATATTTAATTTTTTAATCTGATTGATAGGATTTCATCATTCCGACCGGAGTTTTTATTTGTATATGAGTATTTTAACTGACAAACCGTATAATGTAAACATTAAATTTATTTTATCCCGAACCGGGATAAATATAATCTTTCATTAAAAAAAAGTATTTACATTTATTCATAATAATTATATAATTCTTTGGAAGGTGCCGGATTTCAAGATGTTCCTATTTTAAAAAATAGCTGAGCGGATTTTTCAATTTTAGTATTAAGAGTGAGATATGAATAAAAGCAAAAAAAAATCAAGGCTGACCATAGGTTTCCTGATTGACACCGTAGACACACCCTATCATTTAAACATATTGAGCGCCATCAATGATGCCTTACAGGAAAAAGACGCCAACCTGATTTGTTTTCAGGGCGGTTTCATATCCGATGACAGGAATTATTACACAACCATGAATAAACTGTTCGATTTTGCCAACTCAAATTACCTTGACGGTATCATCGTGCTCGGTACAACCGTTTTCCGCACGGCCAGGAAACAGAAAATCCTGCAATTTTATAATAAATTCAAGGACCTTCCGATTGTCAATATCGGCGAAAAAATCGAGGGTATCCCTAACATCCAGACCGACAACAAAGCCGGTATGAAGAAATTAATCGATCATCTGATCCATCATCACCATTTCAAAAAAATCGCTTTTATCAAAGGAAGGGAAGGCGTCATAGACACGCAAGAAAGGCTGGAAGCTTATATTGAAACCCTGAAGGCCAATCAAATGGAAATCGATAAAAAGATGATAGTGCCCGGCGATTTTCTGACGAGCTCGGGCATAGAGGCCGTTAAAATGTTTCTGGATGAAAGAAAAATGAGGCCTGATGCCATCATAGCCTCCAACGATCACATGGCCATGGGAGCCATTGAGGAACTGGCCAGGCGCGGCATTCAGGTCCCTTTTGACATGGCCGTAACCGGTTTTGACAATATCGAACTGAGCCAGTATTCCCTGCCGCCCATTACGACCGTATCACAGCCTTACCGGGAACTCGGCAGAACGGCAGCTGATATACTGTTTGACTTGATAGAAAAGAAAGCGGCGCCGGAATCCGTACTTCTGCCGACGGAATTGATCATCCGCGATTCTTGCTCGTACCTCTGTTCTGCAAAACGAGTTAATCCTGTTCCCGCTGGCCGGAATCCAGACGAAAAGCACCTGGATCACATGATGGAATATCTGAGAACCGCCAATCCACTCTTAAAAGACCAGAATTCAATCCGGCCTGTTCTTGAAAACATAATAAACGCTTTTTTATCAAGCATAGAAAATAACAATAGAGACGATTTCTTCAGATTTCTCAACAAAATGATCAGTGATAAAGTTTTTGAAAATAATGAAATGTTCGGTTTACACAGCCTTATTGACAGTCTCAGGAACACTGTTCTGCCGTCACTAACGGACGCCGGGAAAAAAGCGCTTGGCGAGGACATCTGCAACCACTCCCTGATAATATTCACGAGGCAGATCGCAAAAAACCAGATTCTTGTTTATGACGAACTTTCGACATTCCAGCAGACCTTGAACTCCATTCACCAGGGCCTTTATATGGCTTTGAAAACCCGTGAACAGATCAAAATCCTGGAAAAGAGACTGCCTGAACTGGGAATTAAAAGCGCTTTTTTATCATTATTTACCAACCGAAAGGAAACCAGATTAAAAACGGCTATGGTTTACGATGAATCCGGAGCTATCAATACAGCAAAATCAAAAGAGATCACGGCCGGCGAAAATCTCATCCCCGAAGGCCTGCCGTTGTCGGGAAGGAGGGTCACGTATATCATCGAACTGCTGGTCAACCAGGGCATTATTGCTGTGGAAATGGTGCCTATCGAAAAAAGCGTTGTCTATAGAAGCCTGAGGGAACACCTGTGGATCGCGTTTGGAAGCTCGAAACTTTTCAGCGAGCTTCAGGAGCAGAAAAACAATCTCAGCGCCAATTTGAAAGAACTCCGGATGGCAATGGAAGGATATCTTGAAACAATGGCGCTCATCCTGGAAGCCAGAGATCCCTACACGGCCGGGCATCAAAGAAGGGTTTCCGACCTGGCAAGGAGCATAGCCGCTGAAATGCGCCTGTCTGATGATCAGATTGAATGCATCAGAATGGCCGGCATAGTGCATGATCTCGGTAAAATTCGTATTCCTGCGGAAATACTCAATAAACCAAGCAAATTGTCAGACATAGAATTCGCCCTGATTAAAGACCACCCGGCCGTCGCCTATAAAGTCCTGCAGAATATAGACTTTCCCTGGCCTCTCGCCGAAGTGGTTTATCAACACCATGAAAGGATCGACGGTTCAGGCTATCCGCTTGGGCTGAAAGGAGAAAAGATGAGGGTTGAGGCCAAAATACTCAGCGTGGCAGATGTTATAGAAGCTATGGCTTCCTACCGGCCGTACAGGCCTGCTTTAGGCATTGAAAAAGCTCTGGAAGAAATCATTAAAAACAAAGGCATTCTTTATGATCCGGCTGTTGTTGAAGCCTGTTTGAAGCTTTTCAATATAAAAGGCTATAAATTTATTGACAACAAATAAGGATTATAATATATGTTCAATAAAACAAATCTCAATTTCCGTATCTCTCCTGACTGGCACAGTAGAAGAGCTTTAACTCCCGGTCAATCTTTTTATTATTATTAAAAACTATTTACATTTATATAAAAAACGTTATAATTCAAAAAAGCCGGCTTCAAATCGTCAGATTCTAAATTTTTATAACCGGGGGCAAGATGAGTTCAACAAAGAAACCAAGGCCGACAATCGGCTTAATTTCGGACAGTTTTGACGCGCCTTATGTATCCAAAATTTTTGACTCAATCAATAATACAGCAAAGGAAAGAGATGCCAATTTGATCTGTTTTGACGGCGGGAACTTAGATCCCCGCAGATCTTATTACCGTACTCTCAATAAATTGTATGACTTTATCAACCCGAATGTTGTGAATGGAATCATTGTCCTGGGTTCGACGCTTTTTCACAATACAAACCGGAAGGCCGTCTTTAATTTTTATAATAAATTCGGAAAAATTCCAATTGTCAATGTCGGGATTCAAATAGACGGAATTCCCAGCGTCCTTGTGGATAACAAAACCGGAATGAAAAGCCTGATGAATCATCTCATCCATCACCACGAATTTAGAAAATTCTCATTTGTAAAGGGCTCTGAAGGATCCCTGGATGCAGAGGAACAATACGATGTTTTTATTGAAACTCTCAAAGAAAACAAAATTGAAATTGATGAAAACCTGATCTTTCCGGGAAATTTCCTTCCGGAAGCCGGTATCAATGCTGTCAGGGCAATCTTTGACGGCAAAAGAGAGAAACCCGATGCCATCATCGCCGCCAACGACCATATGGCCATGGGCGCAGTTGAAGAACTAAAAAACAGGGGTATCCAGGTACCGTTCGATTTGGCCGTCACAGGTTTCGACAATATCGAAAACAGCCAATATACTATCCCTCCGATCACGACGGTTTCTCAGCCTTTCCATGAAATAGGAAAAACAGCGACAGACTTTTTGATTGATTTATTCGAAGAGAAAAATGTACCGAAAACGACCCTGCTTCCCACGGAATTGGTCATCAGAGACTCCTGCTCCTACTTCTGCTCGAAAAATTCCATAATATGCCTTCCCTCATCAGGAACGGACAAAAATAAAATGTCCGAAAATCTGCTGAGGTATCTGAACGCTACCCGTTCGATCAATAACAGCAGTTCTTCCGTTTTTTCCGTCATAGAAAGAATAGTGAACGCCTTTTTAACAAGCATCGAGACTGGAGATAAAAACGAATTTTTCAAGACAATGAATGAGATGATCGGCGACAATACGTTTGAGAATAACGGGATTACTGATATTCACAATCTCATATCAGGACTTAGAAGCGTAGTTTTACCGCTGATTTCCGACAATCGGAAAAAGGAATTAGGCGAAGACATCTGCCATCAGATTCTTATCATATTCACATATAAAATAGCACAGAAGCAGCTTCTCATTTATGATGAAGTATCGTCTTTCCAGCTGGCTCTGAACTCTTTCCAGGAGGAGATCTTCACGACTTTCGAAAAAAAGAAACAATTCAAAGTTCTTGAAAATAGTCTGCCCGATCTCGGATTAACAATCTGCAGTCTTTCACTGTTTACGGATGAAAGGGAAACCGAAGCGAAAACGGTCATGGCCTATAACGAGAAAGGAATGATAAATATTTCCGGGCTAAAAAGGATCAATCTGAAGAATAACCTCTTCCCGGAAGAGTTTCTGTCATCCGGGAACAGATACACGTTTATCGCAGAGATTCTGGTGGACCAAGGCATTCTTATTATGGGCATACTGCCTAAGGAAAAAGTCCGGCTCTACAGGATCTTAAGGGAAATTTTAAAGATCGCGTTCAACAGCTCCCTATTTTTTCATGAGCTTCAGGGACAGAAGAATCAGCTGGACAACAATATAAAGGAATTGAGAATAACGATGGAAGGCTATCTTGAAACAATGGCCTTGATCCTGGAAGCGCGCGACCCGTACACGGCCGGTCATCAGAGAAGGGTGTCCGACCTTGCCAGAAATATTGCCGCCGAAATGGGTCTTTCAAAGGATCAGATCGAGTGCATCAGGATGGCCCGGCATCGTCCATGACCTCGGTAAAATCAGGATACCCGCCGAAATCCTGAATAAACCAAGTAAGCTTTCTGAAATAGAATTCGCCCTGATCAGAGACCATCCGACAGTAGCATACAGGGTCTTGCAGAATATCAAGTTTCCATGGCCTCTCGCCGAAGTGGTTTATCAGCACCACGAAAGGATCGACGGTTCAGGCTACCCTCGTGGACTGAAAGGCGAAGAGATGAGGATTGAGGCGAAAATACTCAGCGTTGCGGATGTGATCGAAGCCATGGCTTCCTACCGGCCTTACAGGCCTGCTTTAGGCATTGAAAAAGCCCTGGAAGAAATCATTAAAAACAAAGGCGTTCTTTATGATCCGGATGTTGTTGAAGCCTGTTTGAAGCTTTTCAATATAAAAGGCTATAAATTTATTGACAACAAATAAATAACGCCCCGCCTGATTAAGACGGGGCGTTTAACTTTCATAGTTCACAGATTACTTTTTACCCTTCTTGCCGTGCGGCGCTTCTATACGCTTTACATTCAGCAGCAGTATGACTTTGCCCTGCTGGGTCGGCGTCAGTATGTCGCGAGACTGGTCAATATACTTATTCCTGATCGACTCCATTTTCTGTCTGTTGCTGTTGATTGTTTCTATTATGGGTTTTATTTCCTCGTCTTTTGAACCGATATTGAGTTTATCGTTCAGGTATTTCAAGTCGACAATCATCTGTTTAACAAGAGGCTCCAGTTCCCCCTTTTCATTAGAAGCCATTGTCTGCAGTTTTTTCGTCTGGTCATCTGTTAAACCCAGAATTTTTTTGAACTTTAAAATACTGTTCGCGTATGCAAGCTCGCCGTTCACCTGCCGCAGACTATTGTCTACTGCATAGCCGGATTGCGCGCATACAATTAAAAAAGCCGTCATCAAAAAAACGGCAAGAACCGTATAAAACAATTTTTTCATATTTTCCTCCATTATTTATTTTAGCTGTTAGGCATGATTATTGCAAAAATCATTCAGACTCTGGAAAAGCACTTTAGAAAAAGCGCTTTATTTATTAACCATAAAAAACACTAAGAATCACTAATCTTCCGCTAAGCCACGCTAAGTCACGCTAAGTGAAAATTACTATACAAATTATTCGTTTTTATTCGCGTCCATTCGCGTGCCTTAGCGGATTATCCGTCTAATAGTAGTGATTATAATCATCTGCGAAGCTATGCCCTGAGCAAGCACAGCACGTCTAACTTCAAGTTCCTTTCTTTCGGAAAATCCTCTCGTTAATATCCTGGATGAAATCAAGCATATCGAGGGCCGGTTTATAGATATAGAAATAATGAAATTTCGGCGATTTTTCAGTCTCGCGGACTTCCTTAAAAGTTTTTCGGCCGATTATAATAACCGCGATCCTGAGAACCGCGGAGAGTAGAAAAACAGCCGTGAACGCATTGAGAAACCCGAATTTAAAATGGGCCCTGAGCAGTAAATCAGACAGCAGCCCTCCCGCGGCACAGCCTAGAAAAACACAGAAAGAGTTCAGCATGTTAAAATAGGACATCACCTTTGAGATATTCTCCCGCCTGACCGCATCAAATATGAAATTACTGGTGGCCAGATTCACGCCGGCCCAGACAAACCCGCCGAAAACCTGCATGAGCAGGATCAGATAAAAGTTTTTGACAAAAACCCAGAATATGGCCAGAAGAGGCAGCGCCAGCGACGCGATGATCAGGACCCTGTAGTTGCCGTATTTATCGGAGAGCGGCCCCCAGTATGTCATAAAAATAAACGAAGTGATGGTACCGACCATCATTACGGCCGTGAACTGAAGGTAGTTAAAATGAAGGCTCTGGAGAATATAAACCGGCAGGATCGGGCCGAGCAGATTGGCGGAAAATGAGATCAGAATAATAAACAGGACAAACCTTCCGAAATTGGTTGCGGTTAATTTCTTTAAAAAAGTAGTGAATTTAAAAGTACCGCTTTCCTCGGTCACTTTCATTTTCGGCTCATACTGCCTCTGCAGAAGAAAAATGCTGGAAAACCGGAACGCGAACCCTGCTATAAACAGGATACCGTAAGCCAGGACTTCATGCCCGAATCTTTTGGCAAAAAAGAGACTGACGCCTGCAAGTGAAATAGCAATGAACTGCGCTATTCCCATATAGCGGTTCCGGATGCCCCAGTATTCCCCTCGGACCTTACCGGGCATTAAATCATGCATCCATGAAAGCCAACCGGGCCCGCCGAAATTCGAGGCACTGAGCCCGAGGCAGTAAAATACCACTATGAACCATGGATTTTTTGTCAGGGCTGTAATAACAAATACAAAAACCCAGGAAGACGCATGGACTATATTGCAGATAATGGAAAGCTTCCGCCGCTTTTTAAACCAGTGTATAAAGCGCGCGCCCGCAAGCTGGGCAATACCGGCGCCCAGCTGTCCGAACCCCTGGATCAGACTTACCTGGAAAACAGAAGCCCCGAATATCAGCGCAAAGGGAACAATGTAATTCTCGGCAAAGCCGAACATTACCGCCCAGACAATTCCATCCAGAGTGGAATAATAAAGCCCCCGCCTGATATCCCTGTCATCGATTTTTTTCAAAAAAGAACGTAACGACATAATAAATATTTTAGCGTTATGGCCCCGAAATATCAAATGATTGGCTAAAGCTCTCCAGATTACCTGGTTCAGAGGCGATATTACAGGAATTCATTCTAAGAGATAATCAAAAGTAAGTTAATATTCAAATCTTCCGATAAAAAAAAAGATGCAGTTCAATCCGGCTCACTCAGATAATCAAACATGATCCCATTGTAATCATGAACATTTGAAAAATTAAAAGGAGATACTTTTCAATTATGAATATAACCATATTCCGGCTCATAATCATATTTATATTATTTCTTCTCAACAGCTTTGCATCAGGGGTCCAGGACAGCGATTCCTCTCCGCAGGCATTCCAGGAATTAACGCTTTCAATCAGGGAAGGCAATATTACAAAAAAAGATGCGAAAAATAAATTTAAAGAACTTATACCACTGCTTGACCGGTATTTTACATCTCATGGGGGCAGAAACTATTCATCATCTAAATGGGTTTTTCCGGTCAACGGTTATTCTCCGCGCCGTGCGGAATTAGATAAACGGGATTTTCTATACAGAGGTTATGATTTTTTTGTTTCCAACCGCCATCATGACCATCCCGCCTATGACCTGTTTATAAGAGACAACAATCAGGACTGCCTGGACGATAAAACAGGCAGGCCGGTGCAGGTCCTATCCATGACTTCCGGTGTTGTAGTGGCAATCAACACTAACTGGCAGACAAACGAAGACATACTGGGCGGTAATCATGTCATGGTCTATGATCCGGGAAATGAAGCTTTGATTTATTATGCCCATAATAAAGAAGTTCTTGTAAAAACAGGCGCTATTGTAAAACCGGGAGACACTCTGGCAATCATGGGAAGGACCGGCACAAAAGCATTCAGAAAAAAATCGCCGACGCACGTGCACGTTATGTATTTATCAATTAATAAGGGGATACTCAAACCTGTTAAAATCTATAAAAAATTAAAACAATGCAGAGTGCTGGTTAAAACAGATCAATCATTTACTCAATAAAAGTCACTTCTAAAAAACCGCCATAATTAGAACATAGCTATGCTGACGGAACCACAGATTACACTGATTACACAGATTTAAATTTTGAAGTATAGATTTGGCAAGCTTTGTTAGTGTTCTTGTGTTAGTGTTCTTCATCTTGCCAGGCAACCAAGCGGATCAAGCCTCATTACAAGTCAGGTAAATTATTTCATATTATTAATGGGCAGTTCTAAAAACTCAAATATTTAGAACTGCCGCTATTATATGAGTTCATGCTACCGCCCGAGTTCGCTGTCTGAAAAGATCATCAACCAGCGAACTCTATACGGTAGCGCCAATTAAATTTACAAGAGATTCTATAACCGGGGCAGTTCCAAAACCTATGTTGGAAATATCTGATTGATTTTGAGTTTTTGGAACTGCCCTAATATTAAAAAAGAAACGATGTGCAATTCTAGAACGGATATAGTATTAGCAAAATAAAATCTTTAAAATCATTATTTCTACAAAATTCTATATTGATTTCACAGAAAACATCAGTGAAATCTGTGGAATCTGTGGTTGCAATTCTTGAGATGAAATTCCTAAACACGATAATAAAATAAAAGTCTTTAATATCACTATAAAGAACAATGTTCTCGATTTTCTATCCTTTCTACATCAAGAAAATCAAACAGGCCTGCGGCCGCCGTACATTTTTTTCAGAACATTGCCCATTATATTAATCCTTGCCTTCCGCGGAAGCAGACGCCGGATAATAAAATCGGCCGCTCTGCTGCCGAACCCTGGAATTGAAACCGGTTTTCTGCCCAAATCTTTCAGGGCCTGTTCTGCAACAATGTCCGGCCGCATCGCATTCATTTTTGCGCCGGGGGAACTCTGACGGTAATTAGGCGTATCAACAGCGCCGGCAGCGCAGGCTAATATATCGACCCCCTTATCCTTCATTTCATACCATAATCCTTCTGCAAGGATCAAGTTCCAGGCTTTTGTCGCCGCATAATTGGCTATATACGGCGAACCCTGCGACGAGCTGAGACTGGACATCAGTATTATTCCCCCGCCGCCGCGCCTGATAAAACGGCCGCCGAAAGAATATGCCAGCGTCAGCGGCCCCCTGCAGTTTACATCTATTTCCTTCAAGTGACGGTCAATGGAATGATCAAAAAACGGCCCGATAAGTGAAAGGGCCGCGTTATAAACGAGGAGCCCGATGTCCAGACCGGCAGTTTTCCGGTCAATAATTACAGGACTTTCTTCTTCCGAGAGATCAAGGCAGAGCGTCCGGACTTCGACAGAAAAACTGCTTTTTAAATTTTCCGCCAGAGCCTGAAGTACATCCCGCCGCCTTGCGATTAGTATCAGATTCAGTCCCCGGCCGGCAAGAGATCGGGCGTAAGCTCCGCCCAGGCCTTCGGACGCGCCGGCTATCAGACTGTGTGAAAAAGGCGGTGTAAGACAATAAAGGCGGAGAAAAATCCTCAAATTTATTTTAATAAGGTATAATATGTAATCAAATTTGAGGTGTGTAAGATGAACCATATAACAGGAGAGCCAAGAGACCAGATAGTACTTTACGCGGAAACTATTGATGGTTTGATAGAAGAGAAGAACCCTGTAAGAATTATAGACGCATATGTGAGCAGACTAAACATCAGGAGGTTGGGATTCAAAATTAAAGAGGCGAAAAAAGGGCGTCCATCCTACACAGCGGATGTATTGTTGAAAATATATATTTACGGATATTTGAACAAAGTCAGGACCACGAGGAAATTAGAAAACGAATGTAAAAGGAATACGGAACTGATATGGCTGACCTGCCGCTTAGCGCCTGATTTTAAGACCATAGCGGATTTCAGAAGGGATAATATTAAGGGCATAAAAAACATTTTCAAAGAGTTTTTGAAAGTATGCCGCAAATTAGAACTGCTGACATTTAAATTAACAGCGACAGATGGAACGAAAATAAGTGGGCAAAACAGTCTGGGTAATATTTATAGGCGGGAAAGCATTGAAGGAGTTGAGAAAAAGATTAATGAAAAAATAGACAAATATCTTTTGGAATTGGATAAAAATGATAAATCGGAAGAAAACGAGTTTGAGTTTTTATCCAGCAACATTGAAAAAAAGCTGGACAGCCTCAAGACAAGAAAAGAAAAAGTAGAAGCGATAAAAAAAATGTTTGAGGCCGATCCGGAACTTGAAATCGTTTACGGGAATGATCCCGACGGCAGAATTGGGAAAGATAAAGGGAAAACGGATGTTTTGTACAACGCGCAGATAGCAGTGGACGAAAAGAATAAATTGATTGTCGCGGTGGATGTAACCAATGAAAGTAATGATGTTCATCAAGCGGGAAATATGGTTAATAAAGTTGAAGAAATAAAGAAAGAACTTGAAGCCGAACCGGGATTAAAAACCATACATGTCCTGGATGCCGGATATTATTGCGAAAGTGAGATATTACCGCTTACAGACGGGGGTCATGAAATCTATATTCCAAGCCCGCGCGATGAAAAAGAAAAAAAGTCCAGGTACAAAGAGCAGCAGAAAGAAAGTATCCCGGCAAAAGGATATCTGGCAGAAGATTTCAAGATTGATAAAGAGAAGAACCAGTTGATTTGTCCGCAAGGATTACGATTAAATAATCAAAGTGTATATCAGGATAAAAACACGGGGATTACTGTAGCGGAATTCAAGTGCAGGAACGAGAATTGTGAGAAGAAGCATTTATGCACAAAAAGCAAAGAAGGCAGGACGGTAAAGTTATCGGTGCGAAAGGAAGATATGGATAAATTCGATGAGAAGGTCCGAAGTGAATTGGGGCAAAAGATTGTTGCAATCAGAAAAGAGTTGGCAGAACATCCATTTGGAACAATAAAAGGAAATTTTGGTTATAATAATTTCTTGCTGAAGGGGATTGATAAAGTAAAAAGCGAGTTTAATTTCACGGCATTTATCTATAATTTTAAAAGAGTTCTGAATATTGCTGGTTTTGATAAGTTATTAGCCGCAATATAGTCTGAATTTCAATGATTATCAGTAATTTTTTATTCAGGCTCTTCTTTAAAGTAAGCAGGAACCTTTAGATGCCTGATCTTATAAATGTATTCTCTTTTTTCACACAGTCTGTATGAGCGCCCAGGGCCCGTACTTTTTGTTAAAAGGTTTTCCTTTCATCATTTTTTTAATTCCTTTCCCCGGGTAAAGGGATGATCACTTTTCGCCATCCGGAAGATAACCAGTACAGGAAAAACAAGCCAAGGAAGATTGGACAAAAGCACAGGTAAAAAATCCGGCGCGGCAAAAGCGCCCCAGGCTTCCTCTCCCAGTATGATAATAACATTGGTGATCAGCATGGCGCTCATTATGACTGCCGGAATACGGATCCATTCCCTGCCTTTAATAAAGGCATATATTGCCGCCGCGTAAAACGGCCCGAAAATCAGAACGTCCAGCCAGATTGTCATTCTCCACCAGACCGGCCTGGCAAAGAGCAGGGGGTCAAAATTCCTGCCGTACCAGTGGGCAAGATCGACAATCATTTTCGGCGGCCAGAGAGGATAATTAAAATGCGATGTATCGGGAATGACGACCTGTTCCAGGTCTATCAGGTAAGTTATGAAGATAATATTAAATATATAAAAAACAAGAATAACAATGTCCCATTTCCGTTTCCGCAAAGGAATGACTTCACGCTCCATAAATATAACTCCTGAATTTTAAATTACTTCTTTATGATATCCTTAATTTTTTTTGATAAAACAGACATGGTATAGGGTTTTTGTATAAAGTTCTGAACTCCGGCTCTCAGGGATTCATTAATTCTGTCATCTTGTTTATAGCCTGATGCGAGTAATACACTGACATCCGGCATGACATTCTTCATTTCCAGAAAAACCTGTTCTCCTGACATCTTCGGCATAGCCATATCCAGTATAACCAGATCAATATCTTTATATCTTTCCCGGAATATTCCGAGGGCTTTTTCACCGTTCGAAGCGGTGATAACCCTGTATCCTAATTCCTCCAGAATATTCGATGTTATTTTTAATACAGGTTCTTCATCATCTACCAATAAGATAAGGCCGGCGCCTTTGAATATTTTTTCTTCAGGCCTTCTTTCGACTTTACTTTTTTCATCAATTGAAGGAATATAAACAATAAATTCAGAGCCTCTCCCTTTTTCTGAGTAAACATCAATAAAACCATGATGGAGCTGGATTATGTTAAAAGATATGGCCAGACCGAATCCCGTGCCATTTGTCTTTGTCTTGGTTGAGAAAAAAGGGTCAAAAATCCGCGGTATTGTTGCCGCATCCATACCGACCCCTGTATCCTTAACGCTGAGTTTCCAGTAATGGCCCTTGTGTGCATTCGGGTGGACTTTACGGAACATCTCTTCCGCGAATTGCTTTGTTAAAGAGATAGTAAGCGTACCTCCCTGTTTTTCAGTTTCCTGCCTCATGATGGTCATAGCATGCCATGCATTGATGCAGAGGTTTAAAATCACTTCTTCTATCTGAGTAAAATCAGCTTTCAGCATTGCTCTTCCGGGATAATAATGAATTTTAATGTCCACACTTTTATCAATTGTGCTTTTACATATTTTAATAACATTTTCGACAATGTGATTCAGATCGGTTATTTCAAAAACAATATCATTTTTACTAGACAATGTTAATAGATTTCTCACCATATCAGCGGCCCTGTTTGCAGAATTTTCTATGATAGAAATGCTTTCCAGCGTTCCTTTCATGTTTATTCCCTCATTTTTTATCTCATAATTCATAAGAGAAACTGTTCCAATTATTGCCGCCAGGATATTATTGAAATCATGAGCAAGCCCGCCGGATAGAATCCTCACTGTATCCATCCTCTGTATCTGACGCAGCTGCTCATCCTTTTTTTCCAATTCCGTCGTATCATCAAGCCTTATCACCACGCCATTTATGACATCATAAACCAGCAGAAAGAAAAAAACATCAAAATAGCGTTTTTTCCCATCCTGTACAAGTTCTCTGTAAAAAGCAGAAGGTTTTTTCTCGCGGACCACATCTTCCAGGGCTCTTTCATATTTTTTCAAGAATGGAATAACATCCCAGGCCTTTTTTGAAACGGCTTCTTCGGCTTTGATGCCCGTTTCTTTTTCAGCGGCAGTATTCCATTGCGTTATTTCTCCTTCTGTATTTACCGAAATGAGAACTGAAGGAAGCGAATTAAAAACATTCGCAAGGTAATTCTGGGATTTGTGCAATTCATCTTCGGCGCGATTTTTTTCCGCTATTTCATTTTGAATTTTATTCATTTGAATGAAATTATCTTTAAGTACTGCCTTGTATTTCGAACTGATAATGAATGCAATAATAGAAAAACAAATGATAATGGGCACTCTTTGCACCAGCGCCTGAGAAATATTTTCTCTCATATATTGATTGTTCATAAAAACATTTATGATGTTTACGATAAGATAAATTGTTTCAGTATAAATCAAAAGCATTTGGTCCAGAAATAAGATGGAAAAACCGATGACAAAAAATGACAGCGCCCACAAACTTAAATTATAAGGATACACGAAAAGGACTATAATTGTAAACAAAATAAAGAAATTGATTATTATAACAGTGAGTATTCTTTCAGGGACCTTTAACATTCTTAAAAGCGACGGGATGGAGCCGATTATTAAAATCATCAGGCATATTATTGAACTTTTAAGCCATTTATGAACACCTGAAACCGGAATGATTTCCGCTATAAGAAACGCAATAAAGCTGATTCCCATGATAGTAATATAAATATTTATCAGCAATGAATTATTTTCTTTGCGGATTTTCTGGAACAATTCAAAAAAATTAATATAAAACTCCCAAACAATTATTTAAAATATCGTTAAACAGGGAGAAATTAAAAATCACTATCTATTCTAATTAAATAGTATTTTCAAGTCAATTCTTAAATCTTTTAATTTGATCCTATGGGAAATCAGATCCTTTCAGGAAAACATAAACTTATCATTAAAATAATTGTTTTTCAAATCCCGCGAACGGCAATTCCGGTCCTAAAGCTCAAAATTCACCAGCCTTTTATCAGCGGCATTGCTTTTGCGGCATTAATCAGACGCTCCCTTCCTTCCTCTGTATAGCAATCAAAGTGAGACTCTCCTGCCCTGATAAAAAGGCCGTTGTCAAATCTTTTTATTTCCGAAGCGTAAGGATTTTCTTCCAGGGCCCTGCCGCCCTGCATAAGCTCCTCTTCAGGGCCGAAAAAATTCAGCCAGTAAAGGGCCAGTAAAGGCCCGAGGTATAAAACGTCCTCATATACATTTTTATGCAGATCATATCTATTTTTTTTAAAATGGCAGAAAGCATAGGTGAAAGGAATAGCCTGCGTCAACATTAAAAAGAATTTTTTTATTTTATCAGGTTCTATTTTTAAAGCCAGAACTGATTTTGCCCAGAATTCCAAAGTACTTCTCAACGACGCTTCCTGTCTGATAATTATTGACAAGTTTTTATATTCATCAAATATCTGTATAACATCCTGATAATTATCCAGCGCATTCAAAACCATTTCACAATTAAATTGCTTAATTTTAATCAAAGGCCGGTTTGAGCGCATGATAAAATCCGGTTTAGCCGGGAAAAAAGCGTCAAAAAGCGCAAGCGCAGGATCCATAACCCCGCTGTCCAGAGCGCCGGTTTTATTGATATTAAAATTAAACCAGAGCTCATCTTCTATTTCATCCATCATATTTATCATCAAAAACACCTCAAACTAATGTTATTTGATTTAATGAATTTACAAAGGTTTTTAATAAAAAAATCGCCGAATACAGCTTATTATAAAAAGCCCGGCAAATAGATTGCCGGGCTTAGTAAGGGGTTATGGTAACTAAAAAAGGCTTTTTATCTTTTGATATATAACTCTATAATTATATCTGTTTTATCATTAATTAACATGCGATCTTTTTAAATCAAAGCCTTACATTTGCCGGAAGCCGTCATTCAGCCCGGGTAGAACTTTTTTATATTTTAAATGAATTTGCTGCTCGTAATTTTATAATAATAGACTTTCATTTTTCAAGAACAATATATACTTATTTTTCTACGTAAGCTCTACTTATTTTAGTACGTATGGTATTAAACACTTAATGGCCATAATTGAGTAGGAGGCGGGTTTACACCCGCCGACCTCTCACACCACCGTACGTACGGTTCCGTATACGGCGGTTCCAAAATATAATTTCTGATAAATACAAATCTTGTTCAGCATCGATACGAGTCCCATACTGTCGAATAATTTCTTAGGAAAGGCGATGTTCATATGTTTAGCGCCTGAGTTCCACCACGCACCCCTCTGGTTAAATGAGCATTGGACAGCTTGTTCTTCTTTGAGTCCAGCATTTATTAGCCGTTTTCTTCTTGTCCATGGCTTTTTCCATTGTCTCCAGAGTATGCAGCGCAGTTTCCTCCGAACCCATCCATCCAGTTCCTCCGCAAAATCTTTCATATTCGCAAGAATGAAATAGTTGATCCATCCGCGAATTTTCGGATTCAGTTCTTTCCGGATAAATTCTTTCAGGTTCTGGTTTCTACCTTTCCGGAACGCTGTTTTCAGGTTTTCTTTTAATTTCTTCTTCGATTCGGCCGCGACTCTTATTCTGACTTTCCTCTCGAACGCGAATGAGTATCCGAGGAATTTTCTTTCCCACGGTCTTGCTACGGCACTTTTCTCACAATTTACTTTCAACTTGAGTTTCTTTTCGACGAACCTGGTGATTGAGTCCATAACTCTGATTCCGGCTTTTATACTTCGGACGTAAATATTGCAATCGTCAGCATACCGGCAGAATGAGTGGCCTCTCTTTTCCAGTTCCTTGTCAAGGTCGTCCAGAATAATGTTTGCCAGCAGCGGGGATAGATTTCCGCCCTGCGGTGTACCCTTTTCCCTTTTCGTGATTGACCCATCGGTCAACATTTCGGCTTTGAGATATGCCGCAATCAGTTTCAGGACTTTCTTGTCCTTCACTTTGCGTTTTACTCTTGCCATCAGAATGTCGTGGTTTACTTCATCAAAGAATTTCGCCAAGTCCATATCAACGACCCATCTTTTCCCTTCCCGCTGGTATTCCGCCGCTTTCGTAATCGCCTGCTGCGCACTTTTTCCAGGCCGGAAACCATAGCTTGATTCGGAAAATTCCGGTTCAAGGATTGGACTTAACACCTGATACAGTGCCTGCTGGATGACCCGATCCATCACCGTCGGAATCCCCAATTGTCGGACTCCGCCATTCGGTTTCGGAATTTGCACTCCTTTTACCGCTTTCGGTTTGTACCTTCCTTCCAGCAGTTCTTTTCTGGTTCTCTGCCAGTGTTCGTTGATGAAGCCTTTTAGCTGTTTTACAGTGACTCCGTCAACTCCCGCCGCCCCCTTATTGCTTACCACCCTGTGATAAGCTTCCAGCATGTTCTCGCGTTTGACCAGACGCTCTATTAAATTTGTTTCATCCGGTGTACTCCTTCTTTGACTCTCTGCACGGATACACGCGCTTTGGCTATTCTTCGGAATTCCGTCCCTATCCTTTGTCAAAGCCGGAAAGTTTCCTTCCGCTTCTGCGTAAGTTACCGTGTCAGGATTCATAGCGGTACTCCTATAGTTTGGTTCTGCCCTTCGCCTCCGGTCAAGAGGTTACTATGGCTTCTGCTGACTTCTGAAAACCCCTCTTATCACCTTTCGATGACAATAGCCAATATGTGGCAGGCTGTCAGACCTCCCCGGGTAATGCGCTCGTTCCTTCACACTTATGTCTGCCGCATCTACGCCATTGCTTTCTGTGTAAGTATCGGGCTTTAACGATAATTGCCGTCTCACCCAGCAGTGCCGCCTCTATGCGGTTTCTGTTCGTCAGACCAGTGCTTTGCCTGCAGCTTCCTTCAGATTCCGCCTCACGGCGGACACCCTTGCCGTCTGTCCCTCACCAGTTTGTCCGGCTGCCCGGAGAAGTTCACAAACTGGTGAGGGATTCCCCTTACCGGGTGCATACGGGACTTTCACCCGCAAGAACGTGCGCCCTGCCGGGCGCACAATAAAAAAATCCGGCGGTAAAACCGCCGGATTTTTAGTAAAAATGTATCTAATCTCATTTTTTGGATGTCTGCATATCATCCTTATGGCTCCGGCTTCCGCCTCCATAAATCTCTCTCTTTTCGAATGGTTTAATGGAAGATCCTAGAGCCGCATACCCGTTTACGAATTGATCTGTAGTAATACCGCTGTAAAAGCTGTTCAGCATACCTATGCTGTTTTGAAAATTATCATCAGCCGCATTCACTCCCCACCAGTAGTAAGGTGACTGAGTTGTTCTTAACACTTTAAGCTTAAAATCGCCGAAATAGAATACCCGGTTTGCCTCCACCTTAAAGTCCTTATTCACCGGGACTGAATTAATTACCGCTCCACCCAAGTTGAATATAATTTTTGTCAATGTGTATTCACCCGGCTTTAAGTCAGTGAAAATGTAGCCCTTGTCGCCGCTCATGGGAATATATATTTCCTTTCCGCCGGCTTCTGACCTGGAGATAATATCAAGAGCCAGATATGCATCGTTTTCCGCAGTGATCGGCGTCCGGTCCGTATAAAGGAACGTACTGTAAATGTACGCCTGATCTTCTTTGAGTTTCCCGCCGGCATTAAGATCAGTCGACTTTACATTTTCCCTGTAGCTGTATCCGCAGCTTATCAGCAATAGAAGAACCGCCCAAAAAATCTGAAATTTTATGCTTTTCATAGATGCCTCCTTTTTAAATCTATAAGAACAAAGATTAATTAAATCAATCTTAATCTTATATTTTTAATATAAACAAAATCAAACCTTTTGTCAATAACATTATTCAAACATAACATTATTAAAACGAAATTCAAATATAACAATGCGGGAATTTTTGAAAAATAAAACTCTGTAAATTACAATAAATATGATTTGCAATATATTATAATTGTAAAAGTTATATTTCATAGACCCCTTGCCAGGTTTTTTCATGCAGTATACGCAAGGCAATTTTATTCTGAATTGAATTAAGAGGAAATATTATACCGCGGATAAAACTCCAAAAACTCGATCATTACAGTTTTCTTTATGAAAGGGAGATCAGGGTCGGCGATATTAACTACGGCGGCCACCTTGGGAATGATTCCATTGTAACCATAACGCATGAGGCGCGCCTTGATATGCTGAAAAAAATGGGTTTTTCAGAACTCGACCTGGGCGACGGCAAAACCGGCATCATTATGGCGGACCTGGCGGTAAATTTCCTGAGCGAGGGATTTCTATTCGATAAGATTATTGTTGAAAGCGCGATCGGAGAAGTTGGAAATTCCGGCTTCTGTGTTTTTCACCATTTCAGGCGGGATGACGAAAGCATCGCCCTGGCCGAGACGGGCATAGTCGCATTTAATTACGGAGAAAGGCATGTGGCAAGACTGCCGGAGGCTTTTGTAAAGGCTGTAGAAAAAAACCAGGGGTTTCCGCTAAGCCACGCGAATACACGCTAATGAGGCTGGGGAATTCGGGGATTAACCACGGAAAGGCACGGAAAACACGGAAGAGGATTGAATTAGGGCTTCGCCTGTAATACAAAAAGATTTAATTTTTAAAATCCTTTTTTATTTTATTGAAGCTTCATTATAATATCCGATTTTTCACACGGATTAACACGGATTAGTGCGGATTTGAAGGATTTAGGTTAAATTGAAGCCGCCCGCATTGTTCACTCGGTGCCGGGAATGGAATAGGGCGTTTGGGTTTGTAGGTTATTAGGGCGGGCTGCGCCCGGTGGACAAAGAATTTCGTTTTATAAATTTTTATTGTTTTATTAAAGTTGGTTATTAGAGCCTAATTAATCAGGATGGTTCGGCAGGCTCACCACAGGTTTTCAGGATGAAACAGGATTGGCAGGATATTGTATCATTGAAACAAATATTTGCATGGGCGGGGGTTAATGAAGTATAATTTTTAACAGGGAAGTTCATATATTTTGAGTTGTACATCATGCGGCCACACTTTAAGTTAAAAAAAGGAGTAAAAATGTTAATTGATAATTGGCTTAAAAACAATTCATCTACTGTTAATTGGAATTTTATTTATAATGATTGGCAAGATATGCAATTATATTACAATTGTTGGCGAGATTTACAAGTTCATACTATTATTCAATCCGTATTATCACTACCTTTTGATAAAATTAATGTCATTGATTTATGTTGTGGCCCAGGCACTCTATCAAAATCCTTGTTAGAAAAAGACAGTAGAATTAATATTATTGCCATTGATGCGAATAAATTTTTATTGTCTGTTTATAAAAATATTTTGAAGAATTATAGCAACAGATTTGCAATAATTGAATCAGATATAAGAAATCCTGATTTGTATGATAATATTCATGAAGAAATTCATGCAGTAATATCATTAACAGCTCTTCATTGGTTATCCGCAGAAAATCATAAAAGTTATATGAAAACATTTATAAGCTGCTTGTTAATAAAGGAATATTTTTAAATGGTGATCCTATTAATTTAGAATCTCAGTATTTTAAGAATGTTGATTATAAAATAAGTACAGATAAAAATATTGATTGGAACACTTTTTGGAATAACATTTATAATACATATAATCTAAAAAATGAAATTGAAGAAATGAATAATCTTCTATCAATTTTTGAAGGATCTGAAGATGGATATTCAAGAGATTTCTATCTTAACTCATTAAAAGAAGCTGGATTTAATGGTTATGAAATTTTGTTCCTATCCGGGAAAAGATGTGTATATGGCGGCATTAAATGAATGTGGCCGCACAGCGTGCAACTCGGCGTTTGCGCTCTGCTCCTCGGCCTACGACCTGTGCGATCGGGTTCGCCCGGCGGTCAGCAGGCCGCAGAAGAAGAACGCCGGGCTCACCAAACCCGCTCGGCAAGAGCGAAGCTCTAAGCCTCGCGGGCTTCGCAAACGCCTACCGTTAAATGTCATGCCTCGCAACGATAATATTTAAGGAGTTATAAAATGTTTCATAATATTTCATCAAAAATATTACAAAGAATGAATTATTTAGAGGAAATTGATCGAAAAGATAGAAATGATGGAACACCAAGAATGCAAAGATTAAGACAAATTCCTCCAGAAACAGGTAAATTTATATCGCTGATAGCTTCAAGCTGTCCAAACGGCGAATTTATTGAAATCGGAACAAGTGCAGGTTATTCAACAATGTGGCTGTCCTTAGCGGCAAAAGAAAGAAATATTAGAATCAAAACTTTTGAAATATTGCCGGAAAAAATAAAATTAGCTAAAGAAACATTTAAAATAGCTGATATTGAAAATTATGTCGAATTGATTGAAGGAGATTTCTTAGAAAAAGGAAAAAATATAAATAACATAGCTTTTTGTTTTTTAGATGCGGAAAAGGAAATATATGAAAAAAGTTTTGACATCGTTTCAGCAAATTTGGTAAAAAATGGTTTGATTATAGCTGATAATGCTATTAATCATTATGAAAAAATAAAACCGATGATTGATAAAGCAGAAAATGATAATAGTTTTGATTGTTTAACAGTACCGATTGGAAAAGGTGAATTTCTATGTAGAAAAATATAAACCGATTTTGAGGCATGGCATTCAAGAGCGGAGTCTGTCGCAAAAGCAATAAAACGAATCAGCAATGTCCTATTGAAAATGGCTTTTTTAAAATTTTATAACTTTCTCGGGTAATATGATCACTCAGTCCGGATTTTTTACTATTTTCAGTCCCCTAATCCTACAATTTAATCCCCAAAGCCGCCATTTTCCTGAAATTGTACGCAATGCAGACCATATGCCAGATAGTGTTTACACTATCCAGACCGCGGTAGTAAAACCTTCCGAAGTTGAAGTACTCTTTTATCGTCCCGAAAATGTGCTCGATCAGGCAGGCACGCTCATTGTAAGTTCTTTTACCTTCAATACTCCTAAGCTTTTCCTTCATCTTGCGCCTTAATTCAACCGTTTCAAAATATTCATACTTTACATTAAACCGTTTGTTTTTTAATGCTTCCAGCTTACCGGCGCAATTTGAAAGCAGCTTGCACTTCCTGCACAACTCGCGCTTTGGATAGAAACGGTAATTCTTGACTCCCCGATCATTATAAGCTCTTTCCGCGCACATAATCTGGCCTCCGGGGCATTTGATTTTCCTGATATTACCGTCAATTATTAATTCACAGTCTTTGGATGTTATTTTATCCTTGTTCTTTCTCTTTTTCGGACTTCCGTCTTCTTCTTTTCCTTCGGGGATATAAAGGTCGATCTTTTTATCTTCACCGTATTGGATATTATCCGATGTGAAATATCCGGCGTCCAGCGTGAACTTTGTGTCTTCCTTCGGCTCTTCCTGGTGATCCATTACTTCCTCTATCATCGGGACAGCAAGGTTACGGTCGCTTGCGCAGTCTGATACCATCGCGCCGGTCAGAAATTCATTTTTACTGTCAACGGCGGCCTGGCAATTATACCCGGGGCCGATTGATCCGTTATTCATTTTCATTAACCTGGCGTCTTTGTCTGTCAGGTTTACGCTTTCCGTTTCGTCTAAATTCCTGTCCTCAACTGTTTTCAGAAATTTATCTATCCCGGATTTCTGCTGTTCAAACTTCTTGAGTTTATTTGCCATCCTTTTGGAATATTTATCATCGGTATTGCTGTTCACCGTTTCCTGGAGGATTTTTAAGATCTTTTCCTCGATTTTATCCTTTTTATCCCGGAATTCCTTCGCATTCCCCGTGAAATTCCTGTTGGCCGATGCCTTTATCTTTGTACCGTCTATAGCTTCCAGTTCATAACTGATAAAACCCGATTTCGCCAGAATGTATACCATTTTCCCGAAAATACTAACGATTTCATCCAGGTATTTATTGATAAATCTACAGATATTACTGTGGTCAACGGTGGTATTTCCCGCGAGATAAATCGTGTTCAGGTCGTTTTTCATCCTTTTTTCTATTTTACGTGAAGTGTAAATACCGGACGCGAAGCTGTAAAACAGGACTTTCAGCATCATTGTAGGGTTGACCGCTTTTGCTCCCGTTGTTTGATTCCGCAGTTTAACGGCAAATTCAGCGGGGGAAATATAGCTCTCAACATAATCGTCAATGACTTTGACCAGCAGATTGTTTTCCCTGATTTTGTCGGGATCGACGGTCAGCCAGTAGATTTGATCGCGAATATATTTTTTGAATTTCCCCAGCATTTGACACCTCTTAAATATGGTTTTATTATATTCTATCGTAAGTTATGAAAAATGTACATGAAGAGCTTTTGCGACAGACTCAGCGGTTCAGTTCCCCGTATTAACCCAATTACTAATAATTACTTTTTAATCCTCATTTAATTGTTTCATTTCAATAGAGTTAATATAATTGCAGAAAAACTCTATTTTAATTTCTTTTTTTTAACAGTCGTAGCCTAATACCTCATTCCTCTTCTGTGAAATCTGTGTAATCTGTGGTTACATTACCCCTTGATCTTCTCAAATCTCAATACCCTCCGTGCCCTCCGTCTCTCTCAGTGCTCCCTGTGTTAAACTCCCGTAGGCGACTCCCAAAAGACAGGCTCCTGGTTTACTCAAATATTTCTTTTCTAACAATCCCTTCCCGTCTTGTAAGCTATATTTTGGAGAAAAAGTTTACAAAAAATAATTCTTCAGTAGAATACCTCCTTGTGGAAGTTGTTGCTCACTACCCGCCTGCCTTCTGGTTTGAAACCAAGGCACACAGGAAGATTGCCAACTCCACAAGGACCGTTTTGGTCTCTTAAAACAATTGCCAGGATATTCCCTTGAATAATCCTGTCGCTCATTACAAGGGTGCCGAAATGGAACGGTCTGATATTTTAATCTGCTGTTGCCTGTCGGTTTTTATAACATGCTTCATGGACATACGGCAGGGTTCCCGTTAAAATAAAACGGGAGAAAAAGATGGCAAGATTTGAAAAGAACAGCCTGGAGCAGGGTGAGTTCCTCGCGATCAATATAGGCGAGCAGTTTGATGAGAATTCCAGAGAATTTATACTAAAAGAATTCATCAAAAACCGTATTAAACTGGAGGATTTCGCGGCTTACTATAAGAACGACCATAGAGGCAGAGAGATTAAAAATCCTCGGGATGTGATCTGTGCGGTACTCTACGGTTACATTACGGGAAATCGTATCAGCCGAAAGATAGAAGATTTGCTGAAAAAACACATTGGGTTTATGTATGTTTCAAACCGGCTGAAAATTGACCATTCGGTAATTTGCGAGTTCAAGGTACTTTTTCAGGAAAAGATCGAGGAGTTGTTCAGCCAGCTTTTATATATACTCAACGAAATGGGGTCTATAGATTGGGACATGGTAGTGGGTGACGGCACAAAGATCAAGGCCTACGCGAGTAAGAATAAGAATGTGGGAAAGAAACATACCCGGAAGCTGATGGACACTTACCAGAAGATGGCGGAAAAGATTGTGAAACAAGACCTGGAACTGGAAGAATCTTACCGGGAAGGCAAGCTGGAGCAGCCTTATTACGAAGCGGAGAAGAAGCGGGTATCAAGGCGGAAAAAGATTTACGATAGTGTTTTGAACCAAATCGATGAATACAAAAAACAGGTAGAGAGAGGGGAAAAGACAGACGAAGAATTCACCAACCTGACTGATCCCGAAAGCAAGCTGATGTCTGGAAATCCGCATAGTGTGTTTATACAGGGATATAATTCGGCGATGATGGTCAGTAATAATGATGTGATTATAGATTTTGAAGCAATCACAACACCGGAAAAACAGCATACGGAAGAAATGGTAAAGAGGGTGGAACAGAAAAAAGCGGAATTAAAAGTTGATAAGGCTAGCAAATACCTTTTTGATTCGGGTTTTCAGGACATGGAAGAGACAATCCGGATGGTGGAGGAAGGAAAAGACCTTTATGTGGATACGAAAGAGCGGGATTTCAGTGATAAATCACAGAAGCGAAGAGACTTTAAACTGGAAAAGATTGATGACGAATATATCCTGGGATGCCGGGGCGGCCGTAAGGAAAATGGGTATTTAGATCGAAATAACCAAAGATATACATTTTTGTATTCACGGAAGGGCTGTGAAAGATGTCCATTTTTCAGTGAGTGTTATAAAAACATCAAACCGAAAACACAGCAAAAGACAGTAATTTTCAGTGAGTTTGAATTGAATAATCGGTCTAAGATTGATGCTTATTTAACAAAACTTTACAGCGAAGAAGGGCAAAAGATATACAACCGCAGGATAGGTAAAGAACACGTATTTTCAAACATCAAAACACAGAAGGGTTATGTTCAGACAGTTTACAGAGGTCAACGGAAAGTGAATTTGGAGCTATGCTGGGTATCCCTTGCGCATAATTTTATGAAATATGCCCAATATTTGAGAAAATAGAGAGGATTTTGTATAGTCTGAGTATCGATTATTCGAAATTTATTATTAAAATCAGCTAAGCTGACAAAATTTTTATTTGCCCGCTTATTGTAAGGGGCTGGTTTGACTCCGAAAATGAAATAACCGACAGGCAAGCTGGAGGAAAAAATGCTAATCCGGGATGCTATCGGGATTGATCCCGATTCACAACAGTATGTGTGTATGTATGTCAAAGCGGAAGACTGGAAAACGGAACGGAAAGCCTTTCCGGTTACCACAAGCGGCCTTGATAATCTGATCGAATGGACTCGGTCGAAAAATGACCCGATTATCGCCATCGAGGGAAGCAACGGGCAGAGTAAGCCCTTAGAGAAAGTGCTTCGTAAGGAATCGATGACCTATTACTCGTTTAAAGCAAGGGATGTTGAACAAAAGAGGAAAAGCCAGCTCCCGGCGGGAAAGAACAACGAAAAGGATGCTCATGCCGCCGCTCTTTTGGCTTTAGAGCGTGAAATGAACGGTTCTCTGGAAAAATGGAGAAGGGTCTATCCTGTTGACAGCGAATTACAGACGATAACCCGGAAATATGAAAGTGTAAGCGGCAGGATCACAGAGGAAATATCCGGGCTGTGGAAGCTTTTATGCGAGGCTTCCCCGGATGTTTACCTGTTCTTAAGCGGCAAGAATATGGAGACGGATAACAGACGTAATGTTTTGAATAGCGCAGGAGTACTGAATTTGCTGTGTAATTGTCCCGATTTAAGCCAATGGAGGAGATTAAGCGCGGAGAAAATGAAAGAGCTGATGGGTGGAGGCTCTTATAGAGGCCGGGATAAGACCATCGCCGGCTTACAGGTAATAGCCCAAAGAATCTTGGGTGTAGCGGGCCCCATTTCCATGATGATCCGGCAATCTGCTGAAAATATTATTCTTTTGAAAGGCCATAAGGAAGAAATGAAGAAGATTTTGGATAATCTGGCTGAATCCAGGGAAGCTGTCCGGGTTTTAGCCTATGACGAATCCAATGGCAATGGGTTGAAAGGAATCGGCGTGATCACTGCCTCTACGATGATAGCCGAGATTATTCATATCAATCGTTTTGTTAAAGAGGACAGCCTGGCGTTATATGCGGGATTCGGTATGGTGGAAGATGAAACCGGAAAGAAAAATAGGGGTGAAAGAAAGAAGATGAAACATACTCACGATTATAACCGCCGTTTGAAAAACGCCTTTATGAACGCGGCCAAGAACTTTGTTCACTGGAATCCGGACCACCATATTTCCGGCATGCACAGGAATTTGATAAAAAATGGAATGAGCAGGCTCGAAGCGAATAAAAGGGTTGCCAGAGCATTAGTCCGTAAGATATTTCGGATATTAAAGGACTATGAGTCTGAAAATATAAGGAAAATGGAAGAAAACGGGGTGGCAAAAGTGGGTTAGAAACCCTGCGGAAATATTCCGCGAGCAACACCTCCATTTTCTTCCGCCTTTATTATATCGAACTACTGAGGTTTTTTAAATATTTTGATCGTTTTTTTCTTGACTTAACTAAAACAATCTTCCTGTTAATTTACCCCCCAATTCGCGTCCATTAGCGTGCATTCGCGGATTATCCATCGGTCTCCCGCGAATACACAATAAAAAAACCCGGCAAATAATTGCCGGGTTTTATTCTGTTATACCATTTTATTTCTTCTTCTTAATCTCCCCTTCATCGAACACGATCGTGGCGCCGCCGACATTCAGAACATCGCCGGATTCCAGTATTTTTGTCTTGACGGGCTTGTTGTTGACCATCACATCTTCCTTGCTCTTAAGCGTGTAGACCTGGGTCTTGCCGTCGAATATGATCGTCGCATGCTCGTCTTTGACGGACGGCGCGTTCATAATGGTCAGGTCCGCGTTTTTAGACCCTCCGATGATCGTCTGGCCCTTATTTAGTAACAGCGACTTGCTGATAATCGTTCCCTTCGGCGCGTCCAGAACTTCCAGCATGGGTTTTGTATTCGTATTCTTAAATTTAATGAGCGACAACAGCCATAATAATAGAAGGGCAAGAAGAAGCGCCAGAAGAAGCCAGAGGGTAAATTCCTTTAAAGGCATGCCGAAGAGGACGCTCGAAAAATAATACCGGGTCGAGCTTACCTTGCTGTTATCACCTGCTGTCATATCCACTTTTACATATTTTTTGAGCGCGGGCTCCATTCCTGCCTTATAGGTGATCATAAACTCATTCAGGATCTGCTCTTTGATCCTGATATAAATATTCTTCAGTTCTTCCTCGTTTTTAGCGTCAAACACCACGCCGCCCGTGTTCTGTGAGATTGTTTTCAGACCAGTGTCCTTTTTATCGTTGCCGTAGTTTATAACAAATACCGACACGCCTTCCATCAGGCTTTTTTCAATAGCTTCCTGGTATTTAAAAATCTTTGTGCCGAAATCCTTGTGCGGCTTTTTGACATATTCATAATAGGGCATATTCTCGCCATCGGAAAGAATGATGACGGCTTTTCTGCCCGACACCTGTTTGAAATCTTCCATGGCCAGATACAGGCTTGAATAAATTTCAGTCCATGCTTCCTCGCTGGACGGTTTCTTGATCTCATTCAGGTAATTCGCGATCTTATTTTTATCATTAATGGGCATTGAATAAATAGTATAAAATGAATTAAAGGAAGCGATCCCGACCGTGTCCCTCTGGTTTTTTATGCTCTGAAGAAAATTGACAATGGCTTTTTTCGCGCTGGAGATCCGCATATTATCCTCATCCGGGGTTTCCCTTCCGTTAAAATCATCATACATACTGCCGGAATTATCCAGAAGCAGAAGAAAATTAATACCGTTTTCATAATTCGCTTCCGGCTTGAAGTTCAATATTTTAACCGGTTTGAAATTCTTCTGGTCGGCGGATTCAGATACATTAAACCTGTTCTGCTCGATGTTTTTTACAGGATTACCCTTATTGTCCAGAACGCTGATGTATAAATTAATTTTCTGATTAAGCAGTAGACGGGAATTATCAATCTGCGAGATATTGACAGAATCGCCGAACACCCATTGAAAGACAAGAAATGATAAGACTATCAAAATAGATTTTTTAAACATAATTTACTCCTTTTCCGTCAAAGTCCGCCGGCAGCGCTTTACGCCGCATGCGTCTCTGTATGGAATATATTTTTAACTATACTTGAATAAAAACTTCGCGCTGCCGATCTGTATGACATCATCAAGCTGCAGTTCTTTCTGCTCGGCAGCATCATCATTAACTTTGATCCTGCCGTTCTTCGCCTTGTTTTTAATGCTGACATTTATCCCTTTGGCTATCACTTCGGCATGATAAGATTCAATGTCTTCATAATCCGAAAGCCTGATGTCGCTCCAGCCGGAAGTCCCGATCCTTATCTTTCTCTGATTGATCAGGAATTCCTTCCCTTTATACTTACCGTTCAATAACCTGAGGACCCCGAAAGAAAACGAGCTTTCGATAATTCCGTAAAAAAAGCCTATCATCAGCCCGAATACCAGGAACCCGATCAGCCTGGCGATCAGGAGATTATTGATCATGAGGGGGAGATACTCTACGGCCAGCCCTCCTATGATGCCGCCGATAAGACCGCCCAGAAAACCGACCTTCATTTTATTAAATGAAAGCGAGCGGAAGCCTTCCGTCATGCCGATAAAAATCCCCAGTATGGCCCAGCCCCCGGCCCGCGTCAGAGGCACGGCGATCTTATTAATGCTGGAAACGGAATGAAGCAGTTTATCCCCGACTATGAATAACGCCGCCTGCCCGGCTAAAAAACCGGCGGCTCCGCCGATAACGCCTACAATAGCGCCGGTAATGACGCCTTTCAATATTTTGCCGCTATCCGCCAGAATAATGCCTTCGCTGGAGCCGAAAAAACCGCACATAAAAATTCCGACAATGACTCCCAGGGTTATGCTGAAAATTAAATAGGAAGGAAATTTTGCCTGAAATATGATGATTGATTCCACCATGGCCCACGAAGCGAGCCCGCCGAGAAGTCCGATAATTGAAAGAAAAACCCTTTTCATTAATGTTGACATATTCTCACTCCTTCTAAATTATTAAGGGCAGTTTCAGAACTGCCGCCTTTGTTTTTAATCATGCTGCCCCTCACCATTTTGTGAACTCCAGCGGTGCAGCCCCAGCAAAATGGTGAGGGGCAGCGTCGTTTTTATTAACCAAAAAGCTTTTTATATCCGGGGCAGTTTCCAATCCCCGCGTCAGTTTATTTGCTTCTCAGATGCCGATATATAGACTCGTGCAGGATTGGAACTGCACCTTATTTAATCCTTAAGTTAATTTGATCGTTTTTGACATCATAATCCACATAAACATTTTTATAACCGTCGGGCGTAATATTGATCGATTCCGATTTTGTCTTTTCACCTTTCTTAATAGTTAAAGTATAGTGTCTGGAAGCAAGCAGATATTTCTGGCCGCTCTGTGTTGTCGTATTAATTTTAACATACTTTTTATCTTCCCCGCCGGTGTAACAATAGGCATGGTCGTCCAGAAACACTTCCAGCCCGTCATAATTTGACTTGATAAAGAGCGTTCCCGCTTTCGGGACAAGATACACATTGATTTTCACTACCGTTTCATAATGACCCACCGGTATTGTGATTTTTTTAGGGAGATACCCTTTTTTTTCAAATTTAAAGTAATACTTCTTGCTGTTGACAAGCATGTTTTTCAACCTGCTTTTGAAAATCGCCCACTTGATCCATCCGTAATTACCAAACACGGAAATATTCACATCATCCAGCTGGGTTTCAACGTCCCTGTCATAAATATTGAACCGGATGTCCATGGGCAGCAAGGGAGGCGCGGAACGGCTGATTTCTATTTCATCAGCCTTTGACGGGAATTTATAAGATTCCTGTACGGCGACAGGCTCTACAAATATTTCCCTGTAATACTTTTCATTTTCGGCTGTCAAATCGAACCTGTATTCCCTGGACGGCAGATAAATTTCATCCGACCTGTATACATTAATATTACCTTTGGTCTTAACAGCATTATTCAGGCGGCAGATGACTTTCGCGTATTCGGAATAATTATCATTTTTATTTTTATAAGACAGAGTCCCTGTCATATAATCTTTATCGCCGGTCATATAAGCCTTATCCGCTTTTACAGTGATCCTTATTTTTCCATAGCTGTCTCTTGCAAAAAGGTCATAATAGAGGCCTTTATAATAAAGTAAATTGAATGCTCCGGCCAGAATTAATAAGCTGAAAGCTGTTTTTAAAACAAAAGTCCCGATATTAAAATACTTAACTTTCGGGAGGCTTTTAACTTTCTGAGTATATTCGTCGCCGAAAACATAATTCCTGATGGCGTCGTTAATTTTCTGCTGTGTTTTGAATTTTCTGAGATACGGCCCCAATTTCGCTATGACAACGCCCAGATCGTTATAGCGGTTTTTCGCCCTGTGATGCATCATCTTCCTGATGATGGACTGGACCCTCGACGGGACATGCGGATTGATCTTGCGGGGCTTTTTATACTTGCCCTTCTCTATAAGCGATATTGTTTTGGCGGCCATATCGGACGAAAAAGGCAGCTTGCCTGTCGTCATGAAAATAGAACAAAACCCCCATTGAAAAAATATCCGCCCTTTTATCCACATTCTTGCTGTCCGCGATCTGCTCAGGCGCCATGTAGGAAGGGGTACCAAGGGTCGTGCCTTTCTGGGTCAAACCCGTTTCCGTATCATCCTCGGATTTAGCGATGCCAAAGTCGGTCAGTTTGACTTCCCCTTCTTTTGAGATGAGTATATTCGCCGGCTTGATATCCCTGTGGATAACGCCCTTGTCATGAGCGTATTTCAAACCCTTGCATACCTCTAATAAAATGAGTACCGCGGCCTCGTTTGACAGATGCCTTTTCAATTGAATAAGCTTGTCCAGGCTTATTCCGTCGATATATTCCAGGACTATATAATATGATCCGCCCTCCCTGAAATGATCATAAACCTGCACTATATTCTCGCTTCTGAAGTTGAACATAATTTTGGCTTCTCTTTTAAACCTTTCAACAACCCCTTCTATTCCCTTGAGATTGAGCTGTTTGAGGATTATAAAGCTTTCCAGCGTGGGGTGTTTTGCTTTATAGACAGTTCCCATTCCGCCCGAAGCGATTTTTTCTATGACAAGATATTTACCAACTTTTTCCATCATGTCCATTATCCTTGAATAATTTCTTTTGTCCTGTTCTGAAGCTCAAAAATATCATGGTCCAGTATTATATCCCTTTCCGCGCTGATCTGCGCAATGATAAACTTAGAGGGATTATGGATTTGAATATACTTTCCGTCAGCGCGCTTATTATAATAGTCTTTTACCGGCCTGTGCCCTCCGAAATAATAAGCGGCGCTCATCCCTTCGTTTCCCAGGTAATACTCAAGCATTTTTAATACGCTGTCGTGTTCGGCCTGGTTATTGTCGGTCCATGTCAATCCCTCTATTATATCCGGATTTCTCCGGTAATTGACGATCTCATTTTTTGAAAAGAACCTTTTCGGCTCAGCATGAGAGATCAGAAAATTCTTTCCGACAGCGAACAGCGGCAGCTGTTTCTCAAAAATATAATAGCTCCTCAGGAATTCTTCGCTGAAAAATTTTGCCACATAAGAGGCGACCATAGGCCCTTCAAGCGCAAATTTCCTGAAAGGGTAATTCCCCTCCCCCTGTTCATTGGAAATGTTTTCATGATTACCCTTTAAAAAATGAAAATTCTCGGGAAACGCGCTTTTTGTCTCCATAACCATTTCCATCAGACCCATGCTCTCTTTCATCTCTTTATCCATGTGCGAGTGGCGGCTGTAACCATCCAGGTATTCATAATGTGCTTCTTTCCATCTTTCCATTTCCCTGCTCTCGGCATGGAAACCGTCGCCCACACAGACTATCTGCAGTTCATCCCCTGCAAGCTTTTGTATGCTGGTAATACCCTCGCCGTCTTTATAGAACAGTACATTCAGAAAAAAGTCCATTCTCGCATGCAGATCCGGCATTATTATGGTAGGAATATACTTTTTTAAATTCAGCAGGCCTCCGGGCATTCCGTCGGAATCCCGGGGCCTGATGTTTCTATCCTCATCCAGCAGCGCTTTGCTTGCTTCAGTTATAACCGGTAAAAATTCCCCTTCATCCGGCGGCTTTTTACGGTTATAAATTTTAATAAACCTCTGTTTAATTGAATTTAAATTCATTTTCAGCAAACAATCCTTCTTAGATTTTATGAAAGAGAATGACAGACAAAGAAGCGCGGCTTTAAAGCAAATTCACGCGTTATTCATTAATATAGGTTTTATTGACTTCAACAAATTGATCCGTCAATATCATGGTGACTTCTTCCAGCTTTTCGCCTTCTTCTTCCGGAGTAAGGTTTTCAGAAGTCACGGCAATCTTGAATATCGGTGAAGTCTGCTGTACCGGCCCGTTTGTTAAAACAGCCCGCTGTCCATTGGCCATGTCTTGAGAGAGCTGCGCGTCGTCTTTTGACAGTAAATGAGGGACATCCTGACGCAGGTCGATGCTCGCATAGCTGACCTTTCTATTATTATCTACAAGAGGCCCGATTGATACGAGCGATCCGGAATAAGTCATGGCTATGGCTCCCCTGGCATCATCCTTGCTGAGGACCTCTACTTCTTCCATCTTCTGGGTTTCGAGCTCGTCCAGAAATTTCTTTTCCTTTTCAAGCCATGCTTCAGCGATCTTTTCCGTAGATTCCTCGGTGTCCGGCAGACCTGAGGTTCTTGTAATACCTTTGATATGATCCTGGATCTTTTCAGGGATCTGACTTAAAAATTCTCCCATATTTTTTATCCTCCTAATAAATTTTTGATTAAATAAAATATAACATTACCCTATTGATAAAGCAAGAATATTTCCATTTAGCAGCTTTAAAAATAACATAAACTGAGCAATTCTTTTTACAAAAGCTTAATAACAGCCCCTCACCATTTAGTAGAGACGCACGGCCATGCGTCTCTACTAAAAAAATCATAATTCAATATGATCTTTAGGTTCGCTGAAATAAAATCCCTGCGAATAATCGATCCCCAGCTCAAGGCATTTTTCATAAACTTCTTTCGAATGAACAAACTCCGCTATTGTCAGCAGACCGAGCTCCCTGGCCGCATTAACAATCATTTTTGCAATGATATATGAGTTGTAGTCTTTGTCCAGATTCTTAATTATGGAAGCGTCTATTTTTATATAATCCACATTTAACTTAATGATATACTCAAAATTGGAATAGCCCGAGCCGAAATCATCAATGGCGACCTTGCACCCCATGGCCTTTATATCCTTGATAAAATCAGTCATAATATCATAGTTAACGACGCCTTCCGATTCAATGATCTCAAAAACGACATGGGAAGCTATATCTTTATTATTAGTTATCATATATTTAATCAGATGATTGGTTTCCTGATTGAGAATATCCTTGACTGACAGATTAATTGAAAATTCATAATCCGTGTTTTTGAATGTTTCAAAGGATTTTTTAAGGACTGTGCTTGTTATCTGGCTGTACAGCCTGATCTTTTGCGATATATCCAGAAAGTTATATGGGCCGATTATTTTTCCGTCCGTGTCTATCATTCTGACAAGACATTCATATTTCTCAATTTTTCCGCTTTTATTATTAATGATCGGCTGAAAAAATACCGTGATCATGTTATTATTAAGGGCTATTTTTAATTTGTCCGCCCAGAAAATGTTCTTTTCATATTCCCTGCTGATCTCCATTGTGTCGCTATAAACGAGAAACGCTTTTTTCGATCTCTTTGCCTCTTTCAAAACCATATCAGCGTTATTTACAACTTTATTTTTTGGTATTTCCTTTATTTTACTGTCCTGGATACTGCTGTAATCGGCGACGCCGATTGTAACGCGTACATTTATATCATGATCCTTATATTTAAAAGTATTGTCATTAATCTGTTCAAACAGATATTGCGCCAGATATCCGGCAGTTTTATTCTTTACATCGGTCGAATCCTCCTGAAAATCCATCAATATCGCGTATTCGTCGCCCTGCATTTTATACAGGTTATATTCCTGTCCGACAGACAGCTTTTTCAGACGGGCCGCCATTTCCAGCAGGACAAAATCCCCCACTTCATTCCCGTAAAAATCATTGATCTCCTTAAAAGAATCAATATTAATCAGGAGGACAAAAGGGTTTTTTATATTTTCAATATCCATCATCAGTTTTTTGCGGTTCGGCAGATCTGTCAGCGTATCCATGCAGAACTGCCTGGCAAGGGATTCTTTCAGATCGACAAACTTATTAAGTAATAAATTTATCATTGTTAAAATCAATATAAGATATGAATATTCGACCATATAAACGAATTTATATATTTGATTGGCCACCATATAATCATTAAACGCGGCGGCAAAAAAAAGAAATAAAGCGATTATAATCGGCCCGAGATATTTATTACGCGTCATGATATAATTTTTAATCAGAAGGTAAAACATATAAATGAAATTAATAAACTGGACAACCATTCCAATGGTGAAAATAATCCCCGGATTGGCTTCATAGTATAAAATTTCATAATTAAAGATTTTCAGGTATTTTATTGCCGGATTATTGAGCGACAATGTCAGGTCGTTCTGAAGAAAAAGACCGAGAAAAAAAAGGCAATATAAAATATGGATAAAAATATATATATTGTTTTTGAAATATTTTTTACTAAAAAAAATATGAACCATATCACGGATATGCCGATCAAATAGGAAAATGATAACTGGAGCCTTTGCCAGAACATACCTTCCGTAATCGAATGAGAGCTGGAAAGACCGCATGAAAATACGGCGTATAAACCGACAGTTAATGACAGAAAAGCAAACGCCAGATTCACTTTTTCTTTTGTCTGCCGCAAAAAAAGCGCAAGATGATACAAACAGACACAGAAACAAATGACAGCTATGATTAATGGGGGTAATGACGTTAAAGCCATAAAATCCTTTTACTTGAAAATGAATATATTATAAACATTGTTTCAATAAAAAGTCAACGGCGATTTTGTTATGGATATATGAAAATTAAAAGACTGCGGGAGGAAAGATCTGGCAATGATATCCGCCCGATAAAACAGCTTATTAAATTGTATAAAAAACAAGGTTTATCCGATTTGACACCCCCTTAATATTTTTAATAAAATCCTTTATTATGAAACCCTCAATTTCCCAATATTCAATATTTCTTTTTTTTTCAAAACTTCCATAGACATTTATTTTAAATCATTGTAGAATAAACCATATTAAAATTGAGTGATTTATTTTTTATTTATCTATAGCATATTTAATGGCAGATTTCCACTCCGCGCGAAGCTCGGGGTGGAAATCTGCCTATTATTAAGCTTTTGATAAAGTAATCACTCAGTTTAGGATTTATTTGAACCAATTCAGATTTTCAGGATGGAATAATGAATACAGTAATTTCCAGTTTTATGAAATCTCCAGTTGTTACTGTACAGCCTGATATCAAACTAATCGATGTTGTCAAGCTGATGCGCTTAAAATCCGTTGGTTCAGTCCTTATCACACAAGAAAATAAACTGATCGGTATTTTTACTGATAAAGATGTCATTAAACACTTAAGCCGGCCTGAGAATAAAAACCTCATTAAACCCATTATTCATTTCATGACCCCAAATCCTGTCAGCATACAAGCTCTAGATACTACCGGCTTAGCCTATAATCTTATGAAACAGCATAATATCAGGCATTTGCCTGTTTTTGAAGGCGATACCCTGACCGGGATTATATCCATGCGGGACTTGATTGATCAAATACAACAACCAAATAAGGCTGATGCAGATCATACAGTAAAAACCGAGGCCGTCTTAACTCAAAAGGCCAGGGAACTCACAGGTTTTCAAATACGAAACATCTCATTTCTGGCTCATTTATATATGCATGATGCTGTTGATGACGAAATTGTAGAAAACCTCCGCGAATCCGAACTGGAATATTTTGCCCTCATTGAAAAATGCCGTTATCTGGAACAGCGTGTGAATATTGATGAAAAAACCGGGCTCCTTAAATACAAAAGCGATTACCTGCTCGCTATTCTGAAAACAGCCACCCGGGTATTATCCGGGTTCATTGAAATATATCCTATCGGTTTTATCCGTTTTGATATTGATGATTTCTCTGTTTTCAATAACCGGTATGGTCATGATGTCGGCGACAAGGTCCTTGTTCAGTTTTCACAGTTATTAAAAGATAATTCACGCCCAACAGATTATATCATCCGTTTTGGAGGCGAGGAATTTGATATCATCCTGCCGAACACAAAAAAAGAAGGCATGATCGGTTTGCTTGAAAAACTCTATCTTGCCATGGAAAATCTTAAAATCACTATAGACGGCAATCCCATCCGTATTACCGTCAGTGCCGGCGCCACAAACCTGGTTTACAGCCTTAAGAACCGTATTATTGATGATAGTTCCATTCAGACTATGTTTGAGAAGCTTCAGAATGAGGCCGACAATGCGCTGTATGATTCAAAATGCAGCGGGAAGAACAGATTCAGTCTCTATGATGCCGATAAAAACAGTCTTTATCCCGAAATCCGCGCGCGGTACGCATCGTCCAAAAAATAAATGGAATAAAATCTTTCTTGATATTCGAATAAACTCCTTACTTTCTGCGTGTAGAATCAGTTGGAATATAAAATCAGATAAATAAAATAACCTGATGAAGGGTAGTTCTAAATCTTGTGGTGGTGGTGGGTTTACAGACTGTGTGAAAAGACAAAATTTCACCACGAAGACCACGAAGAAAATAAATGGGTTAGTTAAAATTTGTTATTGATTGTTCATTATTTAACGGTAATAAAGAAAATAAACAATAATTAAACAAGAAAGTTAATCAATTATTAAAAAAACTTCGTGTTTTTCGTGAACACTTCGATAAACTCAGTGCAGGCTTCGTGGTTAATAAAAAAAGTTTTCACACAATCTTTTATCGCACCAACATTCAGGTTTTTGGGACTGCTTTAAGTTATATCAAAGAAAAAGGGCTGTCCTTCCGGACAGCCCTTTATTATTTTTTAACCGGATTTCTTTAATATGATGCCCTGTTTTTATTATTCACTCTTCTGAAATATCCTATTGAATTTCCATTCCTATGGCCAGATGATTGAGGAATTGGACTACTTTGCTGAAGAGCAGGATTGCCTGCCGCGAACGGGTGGTCCTGAACAACCGCTATATTTCTCGAAATCAATCTGTTGATATCCCTCAGATACGTCTTTTCGTCAGAGTCGCAAAATGAAAGCGCAATACCGCTCGAGCCAGCTCTCCCGGTGCGTCCGATCCGGTGCACATAGGTTTCGGGTATGTTCGGAAGTTCGTAATTGACAACATGAGAAAGAGACTCAACATCAATTCCCCTGGCCGCGATGTCGGTCGCCACAAGCACTCTTATCTGCTTCATTTTAAAATTACGAAGGGCATTCTGCCTGGCTGCCTGGGATTTATTGCCATGGATCGCCTCCGCACGTATGCCGGCCTGAATAATTTCCCTGACGACTTTATCGGCCCCATGCTTGGTCCGGGTAAAGACAAGCGCCGATTCAATGCTTTTGTCTTTTAATAGATGAATGAGAAGAGATTTCTTATGCTGTTTCTCGACAAAATAAACAGACTGATTGATCGCGTCCACAGTGGGAGAAGCCGGGCTTATATCCACTCTTGAAGGATTGACCATCAAATTCCGCGCCAGCTTTGAAACTTCCTCCGGCATTGTTGCGGAAAAGAGCAGGGTCTGCTTCTTTGCGGGAAGTTTCGCGATGATCTTCCTGATATCCTGGATAAAGCCCATATCAAGCATACGGTCCGCTTCATCAAGCACAAAGAATTTTATATTCGCCAGATTGATATGTCCCTGGTTCATCAGGTCCAGCAGCCTTCCTGGCGTCGCGATCAATATATCCACCCCGGCCCTTAAGGCGTTGACCTGGGAAAATTGTGAAACCCCGCCATAGACCGTTGTATGCCTGAGGCCTGTATATTTTCCATAAGCCGTAAAGCTTTCCCCGATCTGGACGGCAAGCTCCCTTGTCGGGCAGAGCAGAAGCGCCTGAATAGCTTTAGGTCTTTTTACGCCGCTTTGCTCCGTATAGAGCATCTGCAATATCGGTATGGCAAAAGCGGCTGTTTTACCAGTGCCTGTTTGAGCGCATCCGATCAAATCCTTTTTGTTCAGAATAACCGGAATGGCCTGTTCCTGGATTGGGGTCGGCTTTGTATAACCTTCGTTTTTCAAAGCCTTCGAAATTGGTTCGATCAATTTCAAGTTTTCAAATGACATTTTTTTTATCTCCTTTAAAAATGCGAGTCCAATGATTTTCTTTTCATTTTCATAATTACATAATTATAAAAAAACTATGGACAACAGTCAGTTCATAACATACCGTCTGATAATTGTGAGGTTTAATTCTCCCGAAATCAGGAACCGGAAGGGTTTGCTTTTACTGACAAGAAATCTGATAGAAAGATTTATCATCCAACTCTGCGGTATTATAACCGGTAATTTAATTACTGTCAAAGAAATGGCAAGTCGATCAAACTATTATTCCCGGCTTTACCGGTAAAATAATGATTATTTCTCATCACAACTTAAAATTCCGGGATACCGACGGGGCAAAAAATTTAACACCGTCAATAAAAATAGTTTTTTGATGCTGTATAAAATAATTAATTCTATATTGCTATAATATGGTCCATTCACTAAAATAGCTATGTGAAGTTTTTCAACGATTAATTTATATTTTCCGGGAGTCATATATGTATGATGATTTTTATTTTGAGGTGGAAAAAGAATTTTACCTGGAAGCGGTGGCTCATCTTCAAAAAATGTATATCGCGGACAAGAAGTTTATCATAGACCCAAAATACCCGTTCCCGGCCAGAAGCTATAACTTCGAAGAGCTGGAGCGTCTGCAGAAAATATTATTCCCCCTGTACTGGAATAACAAGGATTTCTGCACTTACAAGCAGAAGCTCTATGACGAACTGCTGGATTTCGCCAGCTATCTGTTTTACGCGATCCTCTCCTATGATGAACTGAGCGGCGACGCAATCAGCAGCGCTGTTAATGTAAGCATAAAAACCCTGCCTGTGCTGGGGAAAAAATTGAGAATGGATGTGGAGGCGGCCTATCTGGGCGACCCGGCCGCGACAAAAAATTACAGCCAGATCATCCGGACATATCCCGGGTTCAAAGCGGTTATGATCCAGAGGTTCGCCCATATTCTCTATTTAAACGGCGCCGTATCCTATGCCAGGGAACTGACAGAAACCGTCAATTTATTAACCGGTATCGACATTCATCCGGGAGCGAAAATCGGGGACTACTTTTTTATAGATCATGGAAACGGCGTTGTTATCAGCGAGACTGTCGAGATCGGCAAATGGGTCAGAATTTACCAGGGCGTCACGCTGGGAGCTCTCATTCTTGAAAAGGACAATAAAGGCAAATTAAAAAGGGGATACAAGCGGCATCCCACTCTTAAGGACGACGTTGTCGTCAATAACGGCGCAAAGATATTGGGACCTGTCACCATCGGAAGCAATACGGAAATAGGCCCGAACTGCTGGATTGACAGGGATATTCCTAAAGATTCCAGGACCTATCTGGATAACAAGTTTATCCTGCAGTACAAAATAATCAAGCCTTAAAACCTTTAGGACAGTGCTTTTTTAAGTTGTAATACTAATTTCACATCTTTTTTTTTTAAAATTCAAATTTTTCTGAAAGAAAATCTTTATGCAATTTGTAGCTTTTATATTAAAAAAAAGCGATAATATTAGGGGTTGTTTTAATTGAAGCGAATAAAACAGCCGATTTATTATAAAAATATATTCATGGTTTAAAAAAGATTCAAATTCTTTTCTAATCCTTTGAGTAGGAAATAGGAGTATTACGTATGTACCAGGACAAAAACTTGAAATGCCGCGATTGCGGAGCTGATTTTGTTTTCAGCGCTTCAGAACAGGAGTTCTATGCCCAGAAAGGCTTCCAGAATGAACCCGTCCGCTGTCCGGATTGCCGGAGAGCCAAAAAATCACAAAGCCAGGGCGGTTATGGAAGACAGGAAAGGCAGATGTATGATGTAACATGTTCTTCCTGCGGCCAGCCCGCACAGGTCCCGTTCAAACCCACGAACGACAAGCCTGTTTATTGCAGAGAGTGCTATTCTAAAAACCGCTAATTATTTTTAATAAAATAATACGACGTTTTTGAAAAACTATCCGCACGTGCCGCAGGCTTTTTTGCCAGCGGCTGTGCTGTGATAGTATTTTTTCTGCAATTTAAAGCAATATATTTGTTTCCCTCAATGTTTAATTTAATTGCCGCCGGAATGCGTTGAAGACAGTTTATTCGTGTTTATATTTTAAAGCATAAGCATTGTTTTTAAAGACCATCCCTGTCAATTATTTTTTTACAATGAAACTTAAAGAAAACAGAAAGTGATATATCAAAACCGATAGAAAACCCCTCGTAAATAAAATTCCATTCAATCTAAATCAAAAAGCTAAAAATATCTAATTCTTTTATCAGCAGCAAATTATATTTTTGTTTTTATACCTGGTACACTATTTGCTTATAATAACCATGAATTTTAATTTAACAGGAGATTCAATTATGAAAGGCAAATGGTTTTTAGCCCTAATGCCAGTTTTACTTCTTCAGAGCTGTGTTCTGCTTCTTAAAGACAATATATCCGGTTCCGGCAGAGTTACCACCGAATCCCGGGCTGTCAGCGGAATAAACGGGATGGAACTGAACGCTATAGGCGAAGCACAGGTCGTTGTCGGCAGCGCTGAAGCTTTAGTTGTCGAGGCTGAAGACAATCTTATGCAATATATTACAACTGAAGTCGTAAACGGCAGACTAAAATTAGATATCAGCCGGAATGTTACTATCAGCCCGACCAGACCGATCCGCTATACAATTATTGTAAAAGATATTAATGACGCCGTAATTAACGGTTCCGGTGATATCAGTATTTCCGGTATCAGTGAAAACAGCATGAACTTGAACATAAACGGTTCGGGTTCTATTAATGCTTCAGGGGATTGTGTCTATCTCAATACTGATATAGCAGGGTCAGGTTCCATTAACGCTTCCGACCTGATGGCAAATATAGTGAATACCGATATCAGCGGATCAGGAAGCGCCACGGTGTGGGCATCAGACAACTTAAACGCCTTAATTTCCGGGAGCGGTAATATTAATTACTATGGAAATCCCAATGTTACCAAGAACATCACAGGTTCAGGATCGGTCCATTTTCTTGGATATAAATAAAACCTTAAACTCTCTCTCAACCTCAAAGCCCGGCGGCTTCATTCTGCCGGGCTTTATTTATTTTCTTAATTAAAGAAAAAAACATATACTGAAAAAAATATTTTTTATATAAATAAAGAATAATCAGGCGATCGGGCCATATTGAATGACATTTTCTTCCGGCGATTCGAAAAATCTGGCGTTCGTTATTTCCTTTTCAATTTCCAGTTTGCTTTTCTTAATATTCAGTACCGTTCCAGGATAGATCTTATCCTTAATGATAATAACAGGTTCCTCTTCGAGTATCAGCTTCTGCTCAATTTTAGAAACCTGTTCCATCAACTCTTTAACTTTTTTATTAATATTCGATTCCTCAGAGAGCAATTCCAAACAAAGGATTTTTTTAACTTCGGGCAGGCTTTCGACATATTTTTTCGGATCTTCAAATAACTGCGACCCGAAAGTGGCCGTCAGCTTAGTCATCACCGTTTGGAGCAGGTCCTTCTGGCGGTTCATGACACTCCTGACAGATTCAAGCTCGCGCTCCAGCTCAAGGTTTCTGCCGACGGTAAGTACTGTGTTTGAAACAGTTTCCGAGCCTGCTGAATTAACCTCAATTTTATAAAGCGCGATGGTCTCGCCGCCCAGGATCCTGCCATGAGCGCTTGAGACAATTACTTTCTTATTTGAAAAGACCTTGCTGTTGATAATGGAATCCTCAGCCATTATTTCACCGCCGGCTTCCACATGTGCATTCTGGATAAATTTCGCGCTGACGCTGCCGGCCGCCTTGATGATTTCGGGACCTTTACCGGAAATACCCATTTTCACCGTTATATTCCCGCCTGCTTCAATAGCCGCTTCATCCACGCTTTGTTCTATAAGAATATCGCCCCTCGATTTTACTGAAAAACTGGGGTGTACGCTGCCTTTTATAATAACCGACCCGTTATAATCTATATTTCCCCTCTCGTAATTCACATCACCGCTGATCGTTAATACTGCTTTGACCGATACCCTTTTTTTGTCGATTTCCAGATAGCCGTCAATAGCCGAAACATATATTTCCGGGTTATTTACCGAAGGGCTAATATTATCTCCCGCTTCATAACCTTCTACCATTTCGTTAACCGCAGCGACTTTATTTCCGAAGATATCTGTCCCGTCCGAAGGCTGCACTTCCATATGCCTCTGTAATACTTCTTCCCCTTGAGAAACCTGGATAATAGAACCCTGATCTTTAAAATCTATTTTTCCGTCAAGCTGCAGTTTTCCCGCTTTTCTGGTCGTATCGATCAATAATGTATAATACTCCGGCTTTCCATTGACGGGTTCCTGCATTGACTGCGCTATTTTTACTTTAGTTATTTGCCGAACGGCGGGATCGATTTTTAAAATCTCCGCCTTGATAATTTCAGGATCAACCGGGGCAGTGATTTTATTTTCTGAAATCACCGCGCCGATATCATCGTAATCGGAAAGCTTGCCGTTATTTGCAGGATGGATAAGATAATACGCTTTTGTTTTATCTTTTGTTATCTGGAATGGGATAATAAGATGCAGTCCTTTAATGCTGTCATTAACGATAAATCCATACTGCTTTGCCCTGTAATTTTTAGCTGTTTCATCAAAGTGAATGCCGGCCCCAGTTTTCAGCTGGAAAAACGGGACGATAGAATGATAAGGATATGCCGGGTCTGCAAACCTTTCCGCATCCTCCGGACTATTTGCTTCCGCTAATTCGGCTATCAAGTCATCCTCCGCCACAAAATTGTGATGGCCTGAAAGGACCGTATGGGTTTCACCCGCTTCATTCCGGTCTTCGACAAACATGCGGCTGATACTTCTGTCAATATAAAAAATAAGCAGTTTTATTTTATTACCCTCAATAGCTTATATATAATCATCGGTATTTAATATCTGCTTCTTACCACCAAATAATATCTTATATGGATTGAGTAGAATTATCAATAGTTATTTCTAATAATGATATCTAAAACTTTGAAATCCTTTTTATTGCCTGAAATGTGGCAAAAAACAGCAAATTCAATTAAGATAAATATTGTTTTAAAAAGGAGGATTAATTATGGCGGTCACAGGGTTCGCTCATTTATGCATTCATACAAAAGACCTTGAGGAATGCGGGAAATTTTACTGTGATATACTGGGGTTCAAAAAGGTATTTAATTTCACGAAAAACGGAAAATTAACCGGTTTTTATGTCCGGATCAGTAAAAATACATTCATGGAATTCTTCCAGGACGATCATGACTATAAAGAGAAATCATCTATAGCGCATTTCTGCCTGGAAACGGATAATATCGGGAAAATGAAAAAGCATCTGGCGGAGCATTCGGTTCAAACGACTGAAATAAAACTCGGCGTCGATAACACCTATCAATTCTGGTTCAAGGACCCGAACGGCCTCGATATCGAGTTCCATCAATACACAGGCAAAAGTTCACAGAGAACAAAAAAGGATGTGGAAATAGACTGGTAGAATTTCATACTAAGTCTGATCGGCAAAACGCCACCAGGCAAATGTGCCGGCCAGCCCCAGAACGCTAGTCAAAATCAGTATCATATAGTTTATGAGAGTGAGTGATTCCGCGCTTTCGGACCCCGCCGCGCCGCTGTAAAGCATCGGTATTGCCCATGGAACATATTGCGAAAAACCCAGCGCGCCGGCAAATTGCGCCAGCGCCATTGTGAGAACCACATAAGCCATGGGAGGCAGATATCCCCGGCCGGAACTCGCAAAAAACGCTACCGGCGTACAGAGTATTATTGTAAGTAAAGAAGCTATGGAATATAAATACGCGTTATGAAAAGCCAGTGCGGCTGACCATCCCGGAATATCGATTATCAATCCGACCAACAGACTTATTATCAATAAAATAACTGAAAGCAGGGCGCACCAGACTGCCGCAACAATAAATTTTGAAAAAACGATGGCCGATCGCGAGACCGGCAGCGAAAGGAGGTCTTTGACGGTACGGTCGGAATATTCCCGCCCGAAAGCCCAAGAAAACACAAAACCGTACCCGATCAATCCCAGCGCGGACGCCGCCATATTGAGTATCCCGAAATAATTCGGCCAGTCGGCCTTTCCCAGCAAACGCGCTTTGGTACCCAAGAGTCCTAATTTATATGCAAGTTCCGGATTTTTTGAAACCCATAACAAAAAACCCATCATAACCGCTATGACAGAATAAGCCAGCAGGGTTGCCGGAAACATTTTGGATTTGATTATTTTCATGCTTTCAGCCCGGAGGGCCGCAGACATGCTTTTCATTGTACGCCTCCATTCACGCCGATTATTCTTAAAAAATAACTCTCCAGGTCTTCTTCCTCGACGTTTAAAAGCGACGGCGGCAGTCCGGAATGGACTAAGAAAGCCGCTATTTCCTCGGGATGGTTGAGGGCTTTTTCTCCTGTTATTTCCAGGATGCCTTCATTGGTCTGGTTAACTGAATATCCCTCATTTTTCAATTTAATTCCGGCGGCTGTATTATCAATTGTTTTAATAAGAAGACGCCTCCGGCGGAGTTTGTCCAGACTGTCAGCGTCCGCTTCCTGCAAAAGCCTGCCTTTATGAATAATACCGATGCGGGTGGCAAACCTGGAGATCTCGCCCAGGATATGGCTGGAAATAAATATGGTGACCCCCTGGTTAAAAGCAAGGTCCTTGAGCATTTCCCGTATCTCGACAATTCCGGCGGGATCGAGCCCGTTGGAAGGCTCATCCAGGATCAGTATTTCAGGCTTGTGAATCAGGGCCCTGGCCAGCCCGAGCCTCTGGGCGTTGCCCAGGGAAAGATTCCTTGCCTTTATTTCAGAATATTCTCCCAGCTTCATTCTTTCAATGATTGAATCAATGGAATGTTTATCTTTTATTAAACGGAGCCTGCGGGTTATTTCCAGGTTCTCCCGGACGGTCAGGTCGGGATACGAATAGGGTATTTCCACAAGAAAGCCGACGCTGTTCCATAACCCGAAATTCCCTCCGCGGACACGCCTGTTGCATAAAAAAGATGCGCCCGATGACGGACGGACCATGCCTAGGAGCATCCGGATGGTTGTAGTCTTTCCCGCGCCGTTCAAGCCGAGGAAACCGTAAATCTCGCCTTTTCCGACACGGAGTGATATGCCGTCCGCCGCATGGACCTTTCCGTAGTATTTTGAAAGATTTTCAGTCCTGATGATTTCATCCATAAAGAACCTCACTGTTTTTTTAAACCTAAGAAAATTCCGGGAAAAAAAACATATTAAACCTCTTTTTTTACCTATTAATTATTTTCCCTCTCTCTCCATACCGGAACTGATTCGAAGTACACATTTGAAGATATGCAAGTGATGGAAATTCCTCAAAGCGGCGGGAAATCGTGTAATGGCTGCCCAATCAATGTGTGATTTCCAGTTCTCAGGGAATTTAATTATAATTGCCGGAGCGCTTCAGCAGGAGACATTTTTCTCGCGCGTCTTGCCGGTATACATGCAGATATGGCTGAAACAATAATGGCCATTATAATGGCGATAAATAAAACCTGAATATCCGCAGAAGGATAAATGATCATATTTATCGGTATTTCTCTATTCTTCACCATACTGCTGAAATTAAGCCCTTTTACGGATGAATAAATGGTTAACAAATAACCCAGCAGGCTGCCGGATATACCGCCAAAACATCCGATAAAAATTCCTTCCAGTGTGAAATTAAAGAAAATGTCGCGGTCGGTCATTCCCAGCGCTTTCAAAGTACCGATTTCCTTCATTCTTTCATAAACACTCATAACCATAGTATTAACAATTACAAACGAAGCAAGCAGAAGGATTAACAGGAACAGGATATAAAAGGCATATAGAGTTTTCAACATGATATTGTAAAGTCCGCCGGTCTGTTGATCGGGGTCCTGTATAACCATTCCGGCAGGCAGCATTTTCCGGATTTCATTCTGCACCCTGGAAAGGTCAGCTTTCTTGCCGGTAAAGATAGTGAGCTCTGTTATTCCATTTTGCATCTTGAGAAGTTTGCGCGCATTCTGAAGGTCTATAAAGAGAGTCCGTTTATCGATCATGCTGATACCAAAGCTGATAATTCCCTTTATTTTGAGCTTAATTCCGTTAAGTCCTCTTTCGGCGGTCGATGTAACCAATAAAATATCGTCGCCGATTTTAATCTTCATTTTTTCAGCCAGGCCCTCGCAGATATAAAGCCCTTCATCATCCAGTTTTCCCTGAGTTAATTTGTTTTCCAGATCAAAATATTTACTCCTGAGGTCCGCCCCCACTCCCAATGCCGGCTGCGTATTTTCTCCTTTTCCCAGAACGATGGCAAACCGGACCCGTTCTTCTACTAATAAGACACCCTTAATTTTACTGATTTTTACGGCTAAATCACCCGAATTGGGGATATAATCATCCACCGGCAGATAGCGTTCATATCTGACATAATCGGCAGTAGTCACCTTAAAATTCCCGGTCGTGTAATTAATAGTATTCCTCAAGACTCCGTTTACAGTACCGTTAAAAAAACCAATTCCAAATGTTACGGCAATCGTCGCAATGAAAACGGACAATGCCGTCAGCAGCGACCTTTTTTTATTCCGTAAGACATTCCTGACAGCGAATTTAATTAATGTAAACACATCTTCCCCCTTATTGGACTTTTTTAAGGCAATCGGCGATTTCCAGCCTTGTCGCTTTTCTGGCGGGATAGTAGCTGGCAAGCGCGCTGAAAATAACTCCTACAATAAAGGGTCCCGCGATGGTCCCCGGGTCTAATTTAAATTTGACGATCCCCAGGACATTAAATCCGCTAATATTAGTGGTGCCGAAAATTGAAGTAATATCCAATCCTACTAAAGCCGGATAAAGGCATATAATAATACCGCACAGGATCCCGAATAAACTTCCAAAAAAGCCTATCATAAATCCCTCTAAAACAAAAAGGGTCTGGACTTCCCCATCGGTCATACCGAGGGCTTTCATAGTGCCGATTTCACGCTGCTTCTGATAAACCGATATGAGCATCGTGTTAATAATACCGATCAGTCCGATAATTGCTATGAAGAACAGAAAAATACTAAAAATCTTTTCTCTGCTTTGCGTCTGGACAACCGTGTCCTCGCCCATCTTGATCCAATCATAGATATTATATCCCGGCAGCGACATTTTTAAATCGGGTTCAAACCGGGCGTATTTGTGATAGTCTATTGTCTTAATCGCTATTTCCGAAACGCTATCGCTGTTCAAAAACATTAAAGCTTCATTCAGATTGATAAAAACTGCCGAATTATCCACCTGCGGATCCGGAGAGCTTATCAGACCGGTAATTTCAAGATCTATGGAGTCGATCGTATTCTGGCTGTTATGGAAAGTGATATAGACGGTATCTCCGACAGCAATGTTTAAGTTACTGGCCAGTATTTTCCCGATAACTGCGCCTCCGGGCCGAAGATTCCCTTCATAGATAAAATTAGTAAGCGAGAAAACCGAATTATCGGTTATCAGGTTGATTCCGGTAGCAATGATTGGAGCAGATACTCTTCCATTATCCAGGTCCGCTGTAAACTGGACCCTTTCGGTATAGGACTTGATGTAGGATTTGGTTCTGAGGACAGCCTCTACGGAACGGTAGTTGCTAATAAAATTACTGAGATCATAAGGGCTGTCTTCATCGAATGTCATACTGCGGATCTTAAAATCCCCGGATTCAAACTGAATCTGGTTTTCAAAAGCCTGTGTGCTGAGGCCCTTTATAAATCCCATCATCAGGATATAAAGAGCAATACCGGCTGATAAAATAATGAATGTCAATAGAGTCCTGCGCTTATACCGCAGGATATTTTTAAGCGCCATTGAAAAAATGAATTTCATAGGAACTCCATGTATTACAATTTATATATTGCTCGCGTTTGGTTCAAAAGCTGTCATTGCGAGTACCTGGTTTTTTCTTAGCAATTGACTATCGCACGAAGCAATCTGTCGATAAAAAAAGCTAAGTTAACGTGCAGATAGATTGCTTCGCTTTAAAATATTCGGCAGAATATAAAGTCGGATGCTCGCAATGACGGTCTTTGTATTTAAATTCTTAAATTTTCAATAAACCTTGTTTAAACAATCTATTCAATCTGCCGTTAACACAACCTCACAGCTTCCTTAATGCCTCAGCCGGCATCAGCTTTCCGGCATGCCGCGCGGGGTAGATCGTGGAAAGCGCCGGCACCAGAATGCTCAGAAAAATTGTTATCATAAGAACGTCCCAGCCCATCTGCGGACGGATGATATACTCCATCGGCAGTGCAATTCCCTGCATCGCGAAGTCAAAATTAAAACCCACTTTGTTGAATATAAAATTAAATAAAAATCCGAGTAATCCTCCCAATATGCCGCCCATCGCGCCGATGATCCCTCCTTCCAGAATAAAATTAAGGAAAATCTCCCTGTCTGTCATTCCCATGGCCTTAAGAGTGCCGATCTCACGGGTCCTTTCAAAAATAGCCATCATCATCGTGTTGATCACGACAAACGATGCCAGAAATACGATGAGAGCGTAAATAAAATAGAAGATCCATTTGCCGGTATCCATAAAATCATAGAGATTCCCGAGCTGATCGCGGACATCCTGCACAGCCAGGCCTTCAGGGAGCATCTTTTTTATCAAATTTTTCACATTCCGGTCATTTCCCGCGTAAACAAGAAGTTCCGTAGTCCCTTTCTTTATTTTTAAAAGCTTCCTGGCATCATCAAGGCCGATAAAGAAAAACTGATCGTCGAACATTTCCATATTATACTGAAAAATTCCCATGACCGGCAGTTTGATCCCGTTCAGCCCGCCCTCGGAAGTTTTTGTCGCCAGCAGAAGATTTTCGCCGAGTTTAACGCCCAGTTTCGCCGCCAGTTTCGTACCTATATAAATTCCGCTTTTCTCTATAGAACCCTCTTTTATTTTATCCTTCAGTTTCAACACGCTGTCTTTTAAATCTATCCCCATACCGAAAGCCGCAAAGGTTTTATCGCTATTTGCCAGCATAATACCGAACTTTATTCTTTCCTCAACCGATGATACTCCCGGTATTATTTTTATCTGCCCGGAAAGTCCCGACGAATTTTCGACTATTTCATCCACAGGTATGAATTTTTCCCTTTTGATAAAACCTTCGGTAATAATACGCATGTCGCCTGTTTGATATCTTTTATAGTTGTCCAGCAGCATATCGATCATCCCGTTCATCCAGCCCATGGCCACGGCAACAATAAACGCGGCGGTAAAAACGGCGCTTGCCGTCAGGATGGTCCGTTTTCTGTTTTTTAACACATTGCGGAAAGCGAATTTTAAAATCATAAACATGACAGTACTCCTATTGAATTGTACGCAGGCATTCGGCCGCCTGCATCCGGGTTGTCTTTTTCGCCGGATAGTAACTGGCCAGGGTGCTGGCTATGACCGATAAAATGAAAGCGTAAATGAATGAAGGGATGTCCCATACGGCCCGGATTGTGCCCGCCAGCCGCAAGGAAGCCATCATATTCTCGTTATTCTTCCCCACCATATCGGAAATACTATATCCGACGGCAACGAAATACCAGGTGACAAGCCCCCCCAGGATCAATCCCAGAATGCCTCCCAAAATGCCGATGATCAGCCCTTCCATGACAAACATGCCCTGCACTTCACTATCCGTCATGCCCATCGCCTTGAGCGTGCCGATCTCCCTTGTTTTTTCAAAGACCGACATCAGCATGGTGTTGACGATCCCGACAATGGCTATGATCGCTATGAATATGACAAAGATATAGGTTGTAATCTCATCCTGCATCGCGGCCCCCTCGATAGCCTCTGTCAATTCCCTCCAGACGGCGATCTGGTTCTGAGGAAGGTCTTTTTTCAAGTCGGCGCGGTATTTTTTATCATTATTTAAGTCTTCGGTAATAACTGTTATGGCCGTAACCCAGCCGGTATTGAGATATTTCTTGGCGTCCGGGAGCATGATATAACCCATGGAATTATTGACCATCGGATCGGTGGATTCGATGAGGCCTGTGACCTCAAATTCAACCGAATCTATCGTTCCCTGCCCGTTGCGGAATGTGAAATAGACATAATCGTTTAGCGAGAGCCCAAGGTCATCGGCCAGGGCTTTTCCCAGCATAACGCCGCCTTCTTCCAGCTTTCCTTTGTAAATATAATTGGTCAATGAAAAAACCTCAGGGTCGCTTTTCAGATCAATCCCGGTCAGAATGCATGGCATTGAATCCCGGCCGTTATCGGCGTCAACCTGGAATTGTATCCTTTCGGTGTAAGCCTTTACGTATTTTTTTGTTTTTAAAACAGCCTCAACTTCCGCCGCGTTCTGCATAAAATTGGACACCGAATAGGGATCATCCTTGTCGAAATTGATGCTGCGGATCCTCAAATGCCCGGTGTCGAATTTGATATAATTATCGATGGACTGCTTTTTATATCCATGGACTATCCCGACCATCAGGATATACAATGCGATGCCGACGGATAAAATGAAAAACGTCAATAGCGTCCTTCGCTTATACCTCAGGAGGTTTTTAAGCGCGAACGAAAAAATGAATTTCATAAGTACTCCTTGTCTTCTATATTATATAAAGTTAATGTTTGATTCAAAAAGCTGTCATTGCGAGCGCCCGGTTTTTTCTTAGCCATTGACTATCGCGCGAAGCAATCTGTCGGTAAAAAAAGATAACTTAACGTGCAGACAGATTGCTTCGCATTAAAATACTCGGCAGAGTATAAAGTCAGAAGCTCGCAATAGCCTGCCCTAAGCTTGCGAAGGGACGGACTTTGTGTTTAAATTCCTGGTTTTTCTGTAAGCCCTATTTAAACAATCTATTCAATTCACCGTTACCATATCCCTACAGCTTCCTCAATGCCTCCGCCGGCATAAGCTTCCCGGCGCTCCTGGCTGGGATCATGGCCGCCAGGCTTGATATAATAACAGCCGCCAAGATTGCAATAATCAATACGTCAATTCCTATATACGGGCGGACCACAAAGTTAAAGGGAAGGTCCATATTCTTTGCCTGCTCGAAACTCAAACCGGTGACGCTTAAACTCAGCACGATCAGGTAGCCCAGAACCCCTCCGGGCAAAGCGCCTATCGTCCCAATGATGGCCCCTTCGAGGGTGAAGCTGTTAAATATATCCCTGTCGGTCATTCCCATCGCTTTCAGGGTGCCGATCTCGCGCATTCTCTCGAACACGGCCTGCATCATAGTGCTTATGATCACGAAGGAAGCGAGCAGAATAACCATCAGGTCGAAGAAATAATAAATATATCTTGCCGTTTGAAGCAGGTCGTACAAACCGCCAACCTGTTCCTCGATATTTCTGACTGTATCCGGTTCCGGCAGGATGGCAGATATCTTTCCCTGGACCTCCGGTATGGAATAGTCTCTCTTCGTAAAGACAAGGACCTCGGTGTCCAGGTCCTGCATTTTTAATAACTTCCTCGCGTTTGCCATGTCCAGGTAGAAGAATTTACTGTCGAACATCCCCACGCCGAAACTCAATAATCCCTTTACGCGTACCTTGATACCGTTCAGTCCCCCGTATGTCGTTTTCGTGGCCAGCAGGATTTGATCCCCCGCCTTCAGATTGAGTTTGCCCGCGAGGGTATAACCTAAATAAAGCCCTTCCTTTTCAAGCGAACCCGGTTTTATTATTTTGTTTGAGAGATCGAGCCTCGGGCTGTTCAAATCGGCACCGATACCGAACGCCGGGACCGTATTCTGGTCGTTTCCCAGGAGAATGCCGAACCTTATTCTTTCCTCAACCGTGTCCACCCCGGGGATCTTTTTGATCTTATCCGCCAGTTGATCCGCGCCGGTCATCGTTTCATCGACCGGCAGGAATTTTTCATATTTGACATAGTCCTTTGTAGTGACTTTAAGATTCCCTGTCTGATAATCAACATAATTGCTGTCGAAATTATCCAGAAAACCGTTCAATATCCCGATCATCAGCGCTATGACTATGGCCCCGGTAAAAATCGAAGCGGCGGTCAATAGAGATCTTCTGCTGTTCCTGAAAACATTTTTAAAAGCGAATTTGAAATTGGAACCCATATCATCCTCCTTACTGGATAGTCCTGAGGCATTCCGCCGGCTGGAGCTTCGCGGTCTTATTGGCCGGGTAATAACTGGCAATAACGCTGACGATCAGGCTGACTATGACGGCCCTGAAAATGGCGCCGGTATCCCAGCCTGCCTTGACAACGCCCATGACCTTGTATCCTAAGTCCAAATTGGACGAACCTATTAAGGCAGTTATATCCATTCCGTAAACCGCAAAATAAAGATTGAGCAGAATGCCAGCGGCCAGCCCAATGAGGTTCCCCAGGACCCCGATCAAAAGGCCTTCGAAGACGAATACGGTCTTTATTTCGCCGTCGGTCATTCCCAGCGCCTTCATGGTCCCGATTTCTCTTTTCTTCTCGAATACCGACATCAGCATTGTGTTGATGATGCCGATAACCGCTATGATGGCTATGAAAAACAGGAGAAACCCGATGGCCTTCGCTTTTGCCTGGCCGATAGCCAGGAAATCCTGGCCGAGCCTCTCCCAGTCATATACTTTCATGCCCGGGAAGCTTTTGACAAGATCGGGCTCATATTTTTTGAATTCCCTGTAATCCTCCGTTTTCAATACCAGTTCCGTGACCCTGTCGGTGTTGAGAATACGCTGGGCGTCGGTTATATTTATATATATGCTGGAATTATTGACCTGAGGGTCAGGCGAATTTATGATGCCGGCGACATTGAGCTCAACAGAGTCGTACGTGCCCTGCGCGTTCCGGAAGGTAACGAATACCTGGTCCCCTATCGTTACATTCATGTCTTTCGCCAGGTTCTGTCCCAGGACCGCCCCATCCTTTTCAAGCCCGCCTTTAATTATGAAGTTTGTAGTTGTGAATACGGAATCCTCCCGTTCGGGATTTATCGCAATAACGATGATGGGGGAAGTTGACTTGCCGTTATCAAGGTCGGCGGTAAAACTCAGGCGTTCAGTGTAGCTTTTTACATAAGGTTTCGTTTTCAATATATTTTCAGCCGCCATGTAGTTTTTTATAAAATTGCTGATTTCAAGGGGACTGTCTTCGTCAAAAACACCGCTCCTGATCTTGAAATCCCCCGTCTCGAACTGGATCTGGTTCTCAAACGATTTATCATCGAACCCCTTTAAAAGGCCGGCCATGACGATGAAGATCATAATGCCGAACAACAGGACCAGGGCTGTCAGCGCCGTTCTTCTTTTATATCGTATAACGTTTTTAAACGCGATCGAAAAAAGATACTTCATGGAAGACCTCCTTCTATTCGCCTTTACCCTTCACATCGCTTTCAATATGCCCGTCGCGGATATTGATCAGGCGCCTGGCATGCTTCATGATCATCTGATCATGCGTGGAAAAGACAAAGGTGACGGCTTCCTTGCCGTTCATCTCCTGCATCAGATGAACAATGGCTTCCCCGTTGACCGTGTCCAGGTTCGCCGTCGGCTCGTCCGCCAGGATCATCTTGGGTTTTTTCACGAGCGCCCGCGCGATCGAGACCCGCTGCTGCTGTCCGCCGGAAAGCTCAAGAGGCTTCCGGTTATCGAGGCCTGTCAGGCCGACTTCGTCCAGGACTTCCATCACTCTTTTTTTTATTTCGGCATCGCTGTATTTTTTCAAAAGCTTCAGCGGCAGTTCGATATTCTCATAGGCCGTCAGGACCGGAATAAGGTTATAAGTCTGAAAAATGAACCCGAAATATTCCCTCCGGAGATGCGCCAGCTCATCGGAAGTTTTGCCCATCAGGCTCACATTATCCAGGAGCACCTCACCTCCGTCGGCCCTATCGATGCAGCCGATGATATTCAGCAGCGTAGTCTTGCCGGAGCCGGACGGCCCGCAGATAGCGGTGAACTCGCCCTTGCCGATCTCCACATTTATATCGTGTAAAGCTTGAAAATCGACCTTGCCGGTATGGTAGACCTTGTTCAGTTTTTTAACCTCTAAAAGCATAAATGACCTCCTCATTTAACTTTATTGTTTCATGCAAAGACTTGGCAGTCTTTGCGTATTCACATGCATTTTATTTACAATTTCGCTTCCAGCCTTAAATCGACTGCGTATTCCCCAAGAGTGTCGCGCGAAAACTCCTGGCTCTCCTTTCCCGTAATAAACATAAAAAGAAAAGTCAAATCCAAACCGTCAGACAGCGTATATGTAACAGACGGCATAATAAGACTGCTCAGATCAATCAGATTCCAGAAGATGTTCAGCTGGAAATTGAGAAATTCATCATATGTATACATGATATTTCCGTACAGATAATGTTTGGCTGAAAAATAAACATCCTCCTGATTCATGGACTTGTAATCATTGGTTTTTTCCGCGCCTCTTTCATCATAATAATAAGTCAGCGCCGTTATCAATTTTCCGTCCAGAAAGTTATAGTCTATTCCGATGCTCGCTTCATTAAAACGATTTGTGAAATAATCATCAAAGTGATAGGCATAGGACACATTGACGCCGACTTCCATATCCCCTTTGAGATAGAAGCCGATAACATTCGTGTTTAATCCTTTGCGGTTATAAACAATGCCTTCGTCAAAGTGCATCCAGTTTCCGAAAAGGCTTCCGCCGACGGCGCTATTAGTCAAACCTCCCTGAGGAGCGGTATAAATTTTTAATCCCGACAGGTCATTGATACTAGCCTCATAGAGTACGGCAAGCATTCCTTCCTTGTCATATGACAGATCGTTAAAATTGATCGACTTTGACATCTCAAAAGGATTAAAAATCCCGAAATTCCCGAAGTTCACGTATGTCTTGCCGACTGTCCAGATCCCGATATGCGAAATCATATCGTATAAATGCCCTGAGAAGATCCAGCCCGTAGTTCAGCGGTATATTTGAGGGAATTCCCGCATTTGTCCCGGGAGACCCCGCGCCAGCATTGGCAAGACCGGCCGCTATATCACCATAATAAGCGTATATCCTCAAATCCGCGTAAAACCGCCAATCATCCGTTTTCCGGGAAAAGACAAGCTTATTCTCCAGGATATCGGAAAAGGAATACGCATTGGTTGTTTTTAATACAATCGCGTCATTCCTGATCCCGCCTGAAAGATCAATTGTCCCATATAAACCCGGCGCGGCAGCGGCAAACACCAGGATCATGATTAATATTTTCAGCTTCATATTAAACTCCTGTTTTTAAATATCCCTTATTTTTTCAAATTCTGCCTGGTAAATACGCCCTTTGAAATCGGTATGTCAAACTCAAGGTTGGACAATTCCACAGTTGTGACTGAATTTTCCCTTTTCATATCCCTGATGGTCATTTTTGTCGGATAGTACCGCCCCTTGAAAGTCTGTATCTCACTCTGGGCGAATTTCTTTAACAGCCTTCCGCTTTTCGCGTAAAGGTCCCTTTCAACCGCCACCATTCTTTCCTCATCCACCAGTATTCTTTCCTTAAAATAAGTCACATCTTCAACTTTGGCGATCAATTCAATATCATAGCACTTGATCCCGTCCACATTTGTTTCCGCTATGATTGTGGATTTATATTTAGACTGGTAATCCTCGTCCCGCATCATATCCTCATAAGAAATATCGCTTCCCATCATTCCCTGCCGGAGCATATGCCCCGATATTTTCATAACATCATCCGCGTCGGGCAGATAAATCCACAGCTCATTATCCAGTTTTAGATACTTAACACCCTTATCCTCAGGGTTTGTAAATTCCACAAAAAATTTATTTCCCGCTTTCATCCCATACATGATCATTTTCTTTGTCATTTTTTTCCCGTCCCTGTCGATGGTCATCATGGCCGTTGTTTTCTGCGTATCAAACACCTGATTTTTATCCACCATTTTAATAATCTCATCCGCCGTCAGTGAAAAAGCTAATACAGGCAGTAAAAAAGCCAGTAAAAGCAACCCTATTTTCCTCATATATGCCTCCTATTTTTTCAAAGATTTGATGATCTGTTCCATATCATTTAAATATTCCTCAAGCGCCTTGATCCCTTCCTCGTTTTCAGAAACCGTTGTCAGCGGTTTATTGTTCTCAAACTTTTTCCTGATGGAAATATAACCCGCTTCCTCCAGATTTTTCAGCTGGATCGAGAGGTTCCCGGAAGTAAACCCGAGAGATTCCTTTAAATCTGAAAAACTCATCGTTTTTAATGGATGGCTTGCCAGTTTTGTCAGGATCATAAGCCTGGATCGTTCATGAATGATCTTATTATAATCAAAGACTTTATTCCCTTCACTCAAGGCCACAAATCACTCCTTTCTGTTTTTTTTTAAAAGAAGTTTGATCTCTACAACCGCCCCGAGAGTAAAAAAGGCCAATCCAACCGTGCCGCTTGTCCATATCCATACGCTCACCGGGTCTCTACCGAGAAACAAAACCGATAAAACGCCTGGAATAATAGATAATAGACCGCTGAGCGAGAGTTCAAACAAAGCAAACTGGTTTCCTATAATAACAAATAAAATCCCGACGCCGATCGTTACTACTGGAAAAATAAAATGAGCCTGTCCGCCCAGGATAAAATAGACAGAAAAACAAATCATGAGCGCGCCTATGACCATATAAGTCATGAGCAGCGGGCGGCCGATCAACTTTATGACCATGTTCACTATCGACGCATCCGGGTAGAGCTTTTTTAGAAACCCGAGACTACTCGATTTTATCAGCCCTGAAATGATAAAAAGCGCCGCCGCAGTACCGATTAGTATAATCCTGATTTCAGACGGCATTTTATCAAAAGAGCCGTACATCCGGCTGAAATAATAAATAAGGAATGATAATAGAAGTATACCGATTCCTCCAAACCAGAATAGTATCCTGTATGGCCGGGTATATATAACCTGCCTGAGTTTATCGCCATTCTGCTCTATGGCGGAACGGATATATTTAATATCCTTAAGTATTACATTAAAATTCTCAGGGATTGGTTTCATACTTCCTCCTAATTTATAAACAAGTTTATAATATAAACTTGTTTATTATACCAAGTTTTTTTATCCTTGTCAATACTTATTTTAATAATTTTAATTTAAATATAATAAAACTCATTATTATGCCTTTTTAATTTTATATATAGATTTACAATACCCATCATATGACCAACCGGTCATATATGAATCAAAAAATAATGACCAGATGGTCATTTCATAAAATTATAAATAAATTTTTACTGCCTGTCAAGACCTTTTAAAAATTTTTTTCCAACTTTAAAAATATCCGAAAGCCTCTTCAATGCCTCCTTCTCTTCTTCAAGAACCGTTCCGTCGGCTTTTACCAGATTTACGGCAAAGCCGATTAATCCGTTTTTCTGATCTTTAGACGACTTTTCATTATAATAAGAAACGGCTCTTTCATATCTTTTTTTCAGCTCTTCTTCTTTGAGGGAAGAAAGCAGGCCTATTTCCAGTGAAAGGCTGGTAAAATCCGGTTGATAAGAAAAAATTCTCTTTTCAGTTTTCTTTCGCACATCCGTCTCGGCTTGAAGCAAATACTTAACGATTTCCTGAATTTCACTGCTTTCTATCACTCCATCTAACGTCATGAGGTAATACAAAATATCAAGGCCTGCATCCACCAGATTCATACGCATTTCCTTTAATTATTTATATATCCCTTCTGAAAGAACTTTTAAAGCCTGATCCAGTTTTTCCAGATATTTTTGCTTAAACTTTTCATCATCCGTCTGAATATCATATTCCACCAGCATATCCGTCCTGATGCCGTTTAAAAGCCACTTTATGATTTCTATTGTTGTTTCCAATCCCCATTTGAGATTTTGAGTATCAATACCGCGGCTGAGGATATGAATAAACGATTCTATATCCCTTGAAAAAATCAAAACCAGTTTTTCCTGGAAAAGAAGGTTTTTTTGTCCCAACAGACTGAAAAAAAGCTTAAAAAGCTTCGGCTGCTTTGAATAAATATCAATAGATGTTTCGCCGAATTTTTTTACCCTTTCCAGGACATCCGGTGATAAATCCCTCATCTGCATCTGCAGCTGTTTGAGGATCCCCCCGATGGCGACTTCCATAACATAAATATAAAGATTTTCTTTTGTTTTGAAATATTGAAAAAGGCTACCTTTTGATATGCCGATTTTTCTAACCATTCTGTTTGTTGATGCATTTTCAAAACCGTACTCTGCAAATTCATCGATACATGCATCAATAATAATCTTCTGCTTTTCATCAGGAAGGTTTTTAAAGGCATCCAATTTCAATGTTTTTACCCCAATAGATTAAAATTGACCAACTGGTCATTATTATTGTATAAAAAAAAGCGTCTTTTGTCAATAAAATATTTCATAAAATGAGCGATTTGTTTTTTATTTATATATAACATATATAAATGCAACTTTCCACCCCGCGCCGGTTCCTGAGTAGCCCGACAGGGCGTATCGAAGGACGCGGGGTGGAAAACTGCCTATTTTATAAAAGAATCGCTCAATTTAGATAATATCTTTTACTGCTGAGGCATAATAAATGGAATGACAGTATTGCTGGATGTTGTGTTCTTCCCGGCCGTATCAGAATAAAAATATATCTTGCCTTTCGCAAAACGGACCCATTCTGAATTTGGATAATCTTTTATCAGCTGTTTGTAATAACCCAGCGCATGCTCGGTATCCGACATCTGCTCGCGGCAGCGGGCCAGGCCGACAAGGGCAAGCGGGGCAAAACCTTCATTTGTATATTTCTGTACAATAATAGTATAATCCTCAAAGGCTTTATCATATTTATTTCCCTGTTCTGAACACTGCGCTCTTCCCAGTAATGCCAGAACCTTATAAAAATCCGAACCGGCTGCCAGGTAAGCGCTGTTGTAATAATTCTGGGCTTTCTGGATAGAATCCGCTTTTCCTGTCTGAAAAAAATCATTATAAAATATCCTTCCAAGTAAAAGACGCGCCCTGATGGAAGCCACTGTTTTAGGATAAAGCTGAACGAGGCTTTCCAGGCTCTGGACCTGTTGATTATATATATTAAGCCGCTCTGTCTCATTTGTCGTAAAAGCAGGATTATTGATATAACTGAGATAGTTCTGAGCCATATCATATTGCTTATTTGCTTTTTCATTATTCGACGAACTGATATAATTCGATACAGTAATAATAACAATAATCAGCACAACCGCTCCGAATATTACGCTGAGCGCCATTCTGTATTTAAAAACCAGCTCTACTATCTGATCAAATTGAGTTTTTTGCTTTTGCGGATTCATCAGTATTCTCCAATTTTATATTTGCAAACTGTTCCTTTAGTAAAGACCCGATACTCAGAGTATTCGCCTGGGATTTATCGCCTGCTATATACTTTGAAAATTCAAATTTTTCCTCATTATAGAGATAATCCTTAATACTGAGCTCAATTTTATTCTTATTAACATCCACATACCTGACCAGCGCCTTGACTTCTTCCCCAACCTTTAAAACATCCTGGACTTTTTCAACCTTGTCTTTTGATATCTGGGAGATATGGACAAAACCCTCCAGGTTATTTTCCAGTGATAAAACCGCGCCGGTTTCCTGGATCTGCTTTACAACCGCCGTAACAACAGATCCTTTCGGGTAGTTCATTGAATAAGACTTATAAGGATTATCAGAAAGCTGTTTATAGCCCAGCCTGAGCTTTTCATTTTCCTTATCCAGCGAAAGAACTATTACCCGGACTTTCTCTCCTTTCCTGAATTTCTTTTTTGGGTCCACACCGCTGTCAAGCCAGTCAACATCTTCACGGCGCATAAGGCCTTCAATGCCATCGTCGAATTTTACAAATAAGCCGAAATCCAGAATCGAAGAAACGACTCCTTCAACTTTGCGCCCGTAGCTGTAGTTTAATTCGGCCTTTTCCCATGGATTTTCCTGAATATCCCTCAGGGACACATCCATGCGCCTTTTTTCCGGCTCGAAATTTCTGATCTTGACTTCCACAATTGTTCCATGGCTCAAGAATTTCTTGGCATCATGGATTCTTTCTGTCCAGGACATTTCCGCGACGGACAAAAAGGCCTCCACTCCATCTTCAATCTCTATAATAGCGCCGTCTTTTCTATAGCTGACGACTTTGCCTTTAACAACATCACCCGGCGAATATTTTTTCGGCACTGAAAGCCAGGGGTCCTGTGTCAGCTGTTTTCTCCCGACCTTAATGGAATTTCTCGCCTTTTCCATCCTGGTTATTATGACATCCATCTCATCGCCAAGCTTGACAACTTTACGCATATCATCAAGATACTTCCATGAAAAATCGGAAACATGCATAAAAACTCGGATGCCTTCAGCGGTCAGCACAATAAAATCCTCTTCTATCCTGTCCGCCTTGCCATGAATAACATCACCGACTTTATACTTTTCAAAAAATGTGACATAAAGCTTTTTTATTGTCTTTTGAAGGAATTCCCGGCGGGAAACCGTATAACTGTTCCTTTTCGCTTCAATTACAGCAAAATCAGTAACCAAGCCTTTTAATGTTTCAAGCTTTTCATCTTTTTTCACATCAATCTGCGACAATGGAAGAAAAGCTTTGATCCCAAACCCTAATTCTACTGTAAAACCCTTCGGTACATTATCTTTATATATTGGTTCCTCAATGGTCCCGCTGACAGGCAGACCTGAATTAAGGGCATTATTCAAATCCTCAATTTTCCTGATTTTTTCCGCTTCTGTTTTTGAGCCTATATTAACGCCGTCTTTTGCTTCTTTTAAAATAACATCGGTCTCATCGCCGATTGAGGGAAGCTGTGAAAACTCGGATAAGGGAACAACACATTCCGATTTGCCTCCCATATCCAGAAACACATCGCCGCTGTTGACAGCGACAACTTTGCCCTTCCTGACCCGGCTCTGGTATTCTGCTGAAGCCGCAGGCGCATTATCCTGTTTCATCGCCTCAAGAAAAATATCACTCATCACATCTACACCCATATGAACCTCATCAATAAAAATACAGGTATATATTTTAATTGGTTTATTCTGTTTGTCAATTTTTTAGGCAAGTTTCAATTACCTAAATAATGATCAAACAGCTTTATTTCAAGCGAAGATTGTCCATTTCAAATAAATCGGGACGGGAATCATTTTTATTGGCAAATATTTTAGAAATAAATCTTACCGGAATTGAATAGTTTTTCCCTTCTGAAGAATAATCGTTATATGAAATAATCGTGGAACTCATTATATCTTCTCCCAGCAGGTAATCCAGCCTCTGGATCTGCTTATTATCCATATTAACATATAATAAAAGGGTGTTTTCAGCATCTTTAATGCGCAGTTTTAAAATAATAAGATTATTTTCTTTTAATTGATAAGAAATATTATATTTTTTTAAAAAAGCATCGGTTTCATGTCTTGACAAAAGAATGTCAAACGCGAAAAACTGCCTCGGCAGGTCCTGATAAAGATTCCGGTAAAGGTCGTCAACATTCTGCACTATTATAGTGATCCCTTTCTCCTTTGAATAAATAACAGCCGCAGTAACATTTTTATTTTTATCCAGATAAGAATCCCTGGGAATACTGGCAAGCTTTTTTTCTATTGATCTGCCTTTAAGGTCGGCGCTGAATGAAGGCGGCAGTTTTTCAAGAGAAGCGTTCCTGATATCTTTAAAGTATACTTCAGCCGGCACATCCTGATTCTGCTGGGAAAAACCTAATACTGCCGGCAAAAGAAACGCAAAAAATAATATGATGGATTTTCTCTTTTCCATAAAATACTCCTTTATTCTAATATTAATTTACATAGTTATCATTTTTTTCAACATTTCATTTCGGGTTCTTATAAAAATTCAATAAGATTTTCATAAATAATCAAGGCGTACCGGCACTTTATTTCTCTTAAGATGCTCTTTTACCTGATTAATTGTCATCTCCCTGAAATGAAACAGCGAAGCGGCCAGCGCGGCGCTTGCCTTGCCTATAGTAAAAGCCTCAAGAAAATGCTCTAATGTTCCGGCGCCGCCGGAAGCAATGACCGGAATGGAAACCTTCCCGCTGATAATGGACGTGATTTCATTATCATACCCGTCTTTTGTCCCGTCCCTGTCCATCGAGGTCAGTAATATTTCCCCTGCTCCCAGCCCGCAGACTTTAACCGCCCATTCTACTCCATCCAGCCCGGTATCAATCCGGCCTCCATTTATAAAAACATGCCATTTACCTGTTTCCACTTTCTTAACATCAATCGCCACAACGATTGTCGAACTGCCGAAAACCCGGGCGGCTTCTTTTACAAAGGCGGGATTCTTAACGGCGGCCGAGTTAATGGACACTTTGTCCGCACCGGTCTGGAGCATGGTGCGGATATCCTTGATTGTCCTGATGCCGCCCCCTATTGTAAAGGGAATAAAAATTTCCCGTGCCACCCTTCTGGCGACATCAACCATTGTATCCCGGTTTTCATGGCTTGCCGTAATATCCAGGAAAACAATTTCATCAGCCCCTTCATCATTATAATAAACCGCGTTTTCCACAGGATCGCCGGCGTCTTTTATATTGACAAAATTTACCCCTTTTACAACCCGGCCTTTGTCTATATCAAGGCAGGGTATAATCCGTTTAGCAAGCATGAAGCTTCCGTCCTTAAATTTTTTCTACAATAAAAAGCGCTTCTCCAGACTGGACAGGGCTTGAGTTGGTTTTTAATATTTCCACAACTTTACCCTGAATATCGGCTTTAATTTCATTCATGATCTTCATGGCTTCAACTATGCAGACAGTTGTATCCTTCGAAACCGTATCCCCGGTTTTAACATAGGGAGGCGATTGAGGCGAAGGCGCTTCATAAAAAGTACCGATAACAGGAGATTTAATCTTAAAGTACTTATTCTCATCCTCATAAGCGGCTTTTTGAGACGGTTTCTGTTCTTTTGCCGGAGCCGGCGCTTTCGGCATGATGTCGTCATGCTGTGATGGCTCTGCCGGTTCATACAGCACCGCTGGCGCGCAGCCTGAAGGCATAACCCGGGCCTTTTTTTTTGATATCCGGAGATAAAGAGAGTCCCCTTCCTCCAATTCTAATTCCTGAATATTTGAATCTTCCAATAGGCTTTTTACCTGTTTTAAGAATGCAATATCAAACCCGCAAACATTCTTTTCCATACAAAATGTACCTCCGCAATTTTAAATTTTAAATGAGGGCATGGCTGAACCATTATTTATCCAATAAAGAGCGAATTCTTTTGACTGCTTCCTCCAACCGGCTGATAGGCTGAGTATAGGAAAGCCGTATATATCCTTCCAGACCAAAGGCGCTGCCTGGAACAACAGAAACATGGGCCTTTTCCAGCAATATGCGGGAAAACTCCGCTGAATTTATCGGTACCGTATCACCCACTTCTTTAGCCAGGTAATACTGGATATTCGGGAAAATATAAAAAGCGCCGTCAGGGACCTGGCATCTGACACCATGAATGGCATTCAAAGCATTGGCTATATAATCCCTTCTTTCTTTAAATTCAGACACCATTTTTTCCACATAACTTTTAGAATTCTTTAAGCATGCTATACATGCCATCTGGGCTATGGTATTGGGATTGGATGTTGAGTGGCTCTGGATTTCATCAAATTTTTTAACTATTCCTTCCCGTGCGGCGGCATAACCGACCCGCCAGCCGGGCATGGAATAAGCCTTTGAAAAACCGTTTATCGTTATTGTATTTTCGAAAATGGCCGGGGATAATGAAGCGATGGAAGTATGTGCTCCTGTATAATTAAAATACTCGTAGATTTCATCCGCTATTATAAAAATATCTTTTTTTAAGGCCAGATCCCCGATAAATTGAAGCTCTTCAGGTGTATAACATACTCCCGTCGGGTTAGAAGGATAATTCAGTATCAAGCCTTTAACCCTGGCGGTGATATGCTTTTCCAGTCCATCCAGATCAATTTTAAAACCATCGTCTTCTGTTGCCGGTACCGCTCTCGGCACACCGCCGGCAAGCCTTATCTGCTCCACATAGCTTACCCAGTAGGGAACAGGCACCAATACCTCATCTCCTTCATCCACAAGCGCCTGCATTGCCAGATACAAGGCGAATTTAGCGCCCGGCGTCACGATAATATTCTTCGTTTCCAGCGATATATTGTTTTCTTCCTTTAATTTGCCGACAATCAGCTGCTTTAATTCAATTAATCCGGAATTTTCCGTGTAATGAGCGTTGCCTTCCTGAACCGCTGCCATTGAAGCTTCCTTGGCCTCAAAGGGCGGTTCCCAATCAGGTTCTCCCGCGGCAAGAGAAATCACATCAATCCCGTTTTTCTTCATTTCTTTAGCTTTGGAGGCTATTGAAAGAGTCGCCGAAGCTTCCAGCTGCCTGACCCGTCTGGAAAATTCTATCATATTCAATCCTCTTGATCATAATCCCGATTCGAATCATTTTAAAGGCAAGAAGAACCGATGTCAAAACTTTATTGAAAATATTTACCCGCTGGAAACGCGCTCAAATCCCCGGACGGTGTTCCGGGCTCACCGGGGTATAATACCGTTATAACAGAATAATATCAATGGGAAGCAAGTCCCTGTCAGGAATAAACAATCCGTTCAGTTTTTTATTTTGATAGGGCCAGCCAGCCTTTTAAAAGCTTTTTCCTTATAAAGCTCCTGATCTGCCTGCGAAAGCAGCTCGTCAAAAGACCTGGGATCCGAATAGTTAAAATAGGCGCAACCCATGCTGAGCGAGAGTTGATAATGTTTATGAGGGGAAGCGTTATATTTGGCGAGATTTTCATAAATACGGGATTTGAAAGTATCTTTATCTTCGAGAGTGGAATCCAGAACCAGTATAACAAATTCATCGCCTCCCAGCCGCCCTATAATATCGCCGTCACGGAATGATTTCTGAAGAATACCCGCTACTTTCCTGATGGCAAAATCACCTTCCTTATGTCCAAAATTATCATTAATTAATTTAAGTTTGTCCATATCGCAGAATACCAGCAGGAAATTCTTCTTCGATCTGATCGCATATTTATAATGCTGTTCGCTCAGTAAAATAAAGCCTCTTCTATTATAAAGACCTGTCAGTTCATCATGCAGGCTCTGCTTATGCAGTTTGGAGTTTGTCCTGTTTAACTGCGACAGAACCCTTTTAAGCCGTTCCTCAATTTTTTTTCTTTCTGTAATTTCACCTTTCAGGTTTTTGTTTGCCAGAGTCAAATCGGCCGTTCTGGCTTTAACTTCTTCCTCAAGGGTCTGGGCCTGCATTTTTATCTGCTCAATAAGCATCGCGCCCTTTAAAGCGACGCTGAGTTTATGCCTGAGTATTTCATATGTTTTGGCCTCTCCCGCGCCTAATGAAAAAAGAACAAGCCCAATTTGATCATACCCCTGAAAAAGACTTTCGACTAAAAAACTATATCGTGTCTTTTGCGGCATGAATTCCGGATGGATCAGGTTTTTAGTCGGGAATCTTTTACCTTTCTTATCAAGCCAGAGCAGCTTTTCATTATTATAAGCTAAAAGCATTCTTGAATAAGTCAGCGGTTTTTTATTATTTTCATAAATTGACAGGAAGCATGAGCGGATCCCGATTGACGGAAATTCATTAAAAGCGACTTTCAATTCGTCTTCTATTTTAAGAGATGTGATCAGCCGTTCTCCGATATCATTCATGTCTTCCAGCCTGTAATCAAAAAGGGCCTGATTGAATGCCTCGCTTCTTTCAGCGGCTTCAACAAGCATAACTTCCGCCTGCTTGAACAAAGCATTCAGATAGTTCAACATTTTCGCGTCCGGATGACCGGAAAAAATATGCATCCGCATAGCATGAAGCATTTCTCCAAGGAGCGTTAAATTGATATTTTCAGCGACCGCCTGAAATATAATTTTATTCCATTTTTGAATGAAGGAGAATTGGGATTTGCCGTTTAGATCTTCCGCAAGAGTCTTCAATAGAGTATTGACCCACTTTATAAACAATTTTTCACTTTTATCGTCAATTGCCTTGTTATGAAGAATATCCAGCAGAATAGACTCCTTATACCGGGACGCAATATAATCAAAATAGTTTTTGGGGAGAACCGGCTTTTCACGCGCAACAGCGGCCGCATCCGCCCGGGTCATAAAACAACCGCATGAATTTCGGATGACAAGTTTCGTGGAGATATAGGTCACCGGCGGAATATCTTCCCCATTAATATATTTGGCAAACACCTCGGCTGTTTTCTGCCCGTATAGATAAAAAGGCTGGTTAACCGTTGTTATCTTCAGATACTGGCTGATTTCAGCATCATCAAAGCCGACCACGGGAATATCCTCGGGAACATTTATTTTCCGCTCTTTAAGTTCCTCAAGCACGCCAAGAGCCATTGTGTCATTTGATGAAACAATCACGTCAAATTTGACTTTTCTTTTATCCAGAAGGGTCTCCACAGCTTTTTTCCCGGAAGAAATGAGAAAATCCCCATGAATAATCAAATCATTTTTCAGAGGTATATGATGCTTTCCCAGCACCTTCTGGTATGCTTTAAAACGCGCTTCCGCCTCATGATTACCCCTGGGCCCGCTGATAAAAGCGATTTTTTTATAACCATGAACATGGATCAGATGTTCCAGCAGCTCGCTCATCCCTTTCTCATTATCAATAGTCAGGCAGGGATAATTGTCGATCTTTTCGCCGACCGTGACCACCGGCAGATTGTTATATTTTTTCAAATAATTTTTCAGCCGGTCAATCCCCACCAGATTGGCAATCGAAGGCGCCATGACAATAAGCCCGTCCACATTGCCCGGATCAACAGCGTCGAACAGAATATTCCGGCATTTTTCCCATTCCAGCTGAGAATCCAGTCTGCCTGTAACAAAACAAAGAAGATTATAATCATTCTTCCCGGCATAATCCGCGATCCCTTCCATCATATTGACATGATAGGAAGTCCCCAGCCAATCCATGAGAAGCCCTATTGTTTTACGCTTTGAAAGAGATTTGCCTGATTTACCGTCCCTGTTCATTTCCCCATCACCTTCCTTTTAGCCTTCTATAATATATCTGTCTTATCAATACTTTTCAAATTTTTCATATATTGTCTTATAGAAAAATTCATATGCCCTCCTGCAATTATTATTAAGAAATGAAAACAAACCTGAATATAACCGTTTTTATCGCAAAAGTTCAGGATGAATTGGACTTAATAATTAACCTGATATATAGAATAATCGATCGGCCGGGAACATACTCTCAGGAAAAAAATCTCAGGAAAAAAATACTTGACCGTACAAAAAGATGTCATTATAATAGGGCAGTTCTAAAAATGTGACTTTTTAGAACTGCCAATATTGTTCCGAACCATGCAGCCGCTAAGTTTGCTTCGCAAACTCCTCGCGGCAGCAGTTTTTTATTAACCAAAAGTTTTTATAATTAGGCAGTTCCAAAAACTTCAGGTTTTTGGAACTGCCTAATTAAAACCGCTTTGTTTACAGGATGGATTATCATGAAAAAGGAAATTCTCACCGCCCGTTCTTTTAAAATCAGCCCTGAAGATATTTTAAGGGAACTATTTAAGAAATTAATACAACCGGGCCATCTTGCTGATGCCGTATTTACGAACAGCCGTTTTAAAAATGTCATAGGCATTGCCCCTCTGCCTGTCAAAGCGCCATTTCTGATTATTCTTCTTAAAAATACTTCCATAACGGATTTTATCTATAAAAATATATCAGATTTTAAATCCTTATTATTTTTACTCTCAGAAAGCCTTAAAAATATTCAGTGTTTCTGCCGCGAAGGTAAAATAGTCAAGGAACTTGATATCCCGCTTAAAATAAAAAAATCGGTTATTGCCGAGATTACGCAGGCGCTTCAGAATGCCGGCAGTCTTAATCAGAACGGGGCTCATGAAATCGATTTAAAATTACAGTCTCCCGGCCCTCATTTTTCCGTAAACCTCTTGATCGGCAACCGGACCGGCTTCCCAAACGCGCTTCAAACAACCCCTAAAAGCGTAGTGGATAAATTCGGGCGCGGCAGTTTCCGTTCGCATGCCGCCGTCCAGATCCTCGCCACGCGTTATGATATGCGGCAGGAAGAAAACGGATTCCCTGCAAACCGGCAGTTTTATATTCTGGAAAATTCAAAAAAAATATTTTATTCGGCGAATATCCAGGATGAGAATTTCGAATCGGGCACCTGCATTCATTCTCAGAATTACACTCAGATCAAATACCGGACCCGCTGCGCCCTTGATATAGAGAGGACCATCTTTCTGCTGCCTCAGTACAACGGGCTCCCGATGGCGACAGAGGTCCAGGAGATAGAAATTAAAAACATGAGCCGGAAAATCAGACGCCTTAAAATTATTACCACTGGCATGTTCGGTTCTGCAAAACCTGTCGCCTTACAGGAAGATGTGCTCTACAGCAATATTATTGTTCAATCCAAAATCCTCAGGGGCGACGACGGTTCCATTCTTGCCGTCGGAGATGACTATTATCCTGAAGAAGACCGGAGCGATCTCCGTTTCCACACAATGATCATCCATAACGGAAAATCCACCCATCTGGCCAGGGAATTCTGTACTGATTATAATGAATTTGTCGGGAACGGCACTCTTGAAAATCCCGAAGGCGCTTTAATACTCAGCAACAGACTTTCCCGGAAAGGCCCCCCCTTCTTTGCCCTTGCCGGCGAAATTAAAATTAAACCCGGCGAAAAGGCCAGGATCGACACGTTTACCGGAATGGTTTCTGAAAAAGCGAACCCCAATTTCTATGCTTCTTCTTATAAGGAAGAAATATCCCGCCTGATCAATTATTTTTCCAGAAATGATTCACTGGCAAAAGCTTTTCAGGATATAAAAAGATTCCAGTCCAGATACTGCGGTTTCCTACAGGTTTCCTCCTCAAACGCATTATTTAACTCTTTTTTCAATAAAAATCTTCCTTTTCAGGTTTTCTACCAGACTTTTACTTCACGCTCCTTCTGTCAAACCCAGAAAGGGTACAGGGAAATCGGGTTCCGTGAAATCCAGGATATTTTCGCTTCCATGTATTATTTTGTAAGTATGGGAATGGAGAATGTCGTCAGGGATTTATTATCAGAATGGGCGGCTAATATCTTTGAGTTCGGTTATGCCTATCACAATTTCTTCTGGAAGGGAAAAGAACCCGGTAAATGGTCTGACGATGCCCTCTGGTTTATCCAGGCTGTTTACCGCTATGTTATTCTGACCGGCGATTTAGGCTTCCTGAATACTGAATGCCCTGTTGCCGGGACTGTGCCGGTGCAGAAACGATCGATATATAAAACAATCCAGGCTGTTATTCATTATTCCGGCGTCGTATCAACCGGCAAGCACGGCCTGCCGCTTCTCGACAGCGCCGACTGGAACGATACGCTTAAACTGGACGAGGATTATATAAACGGGCCTGAAAAAGAAATAATCTATCAGGAACAAATAAAAAAAGACGGGAATAATAAAGCGCCGTTTAAGAGCAATTATTCCGAAAGCGTTATGAACGCCTTTCTCCTCAAAGTGGCTGTTGATGAAATGCTCCTTCTTTCAAAAAGGAAAAAAGATACCGCCTATCATGAATATCTGAAGAATTTTTCAGATAAATTAAAAGGAAACATCCAGAAGCATGCCTGGAAAGGGGATTTTTTTGCTCGGGTGCTTTTTAACCGTTATCCGGACGGAGAGTATGCCTACCTGGGAGCTGAAGGGGACGGTTTATCTGCAGACCCTCATTTAAAAGGCGTTTATCTCATCAATTCCTTCAGCTGGGCCATTCTCAGCGGCACAGCCACAGAGGAACAGGTCCGCATCATGCTGCCGGTTTTTGAAAAAGCGCTTAAAACACCTTACGGCCTGAAGCTCATGACCCCAGCCGCGCTGGACAAGGTTTCAAAAAGCACAGCTGCGGGACATTATTTCCCCGGCGACCGCGAAAACGGCGGAGTATTCAAGCACGCTTCCATGATGGCAGCGGCAGCGCTCTTAAAAGCAGCTAAGGAGTCCCTTGATAAGGCCCTGGCCGTAAAACTCAGCTCTCTTGCATACTGGATGATAGACCTGGTCATGCCTTATAAAACCCTGGAAAATCCATACCAGTTCGGCGGTAATCCCCGCTTCTGCACACAGTATACCAACAGCGAAACAGGTGAAAATATCGGACCGCTCTTGAGCGGGACAGCGACATGGCTTAGCCTGGCCCTTTTTTCCGCCTTCGGTCTGGAATACACATCACAGGGTATAGATTTCAATCCCATACTCAGGGAAGATGATGAGATACTTTCTTATAATTTAAAAACCGGCAAATCACAGTATAAATTTATAATAAAAAAACCGAAAGGTTTTTACCGTACTCTGGACAATACCTTCATCATTAAACTGGACAGAATAAAAAAAGAAAAGAATATCATTCCCCTCTTTAATGACGGGAAAAAACACATTGTCGAATTAGTATTTAATTAAGGGCAGTTCCAAAAACTAATGATTTTTAGAACTGCCTTTAAGAGTATTTTTATTCCAAGCCAGTTTGTCAGATTCTGCCTGAGAAGCGGACAAACTGCCAAGGGATTGAATAGATATAAGTGATTTTATCAATTTTTTAAAACCACCGGTCAGGAGACATGAAATGCCGAAACATGATGTTTATGCCTATGGTATGATTGCAGCCAGCGCTCTCTATATATTAAGGGCGGTTTGAAAAACCCACGTATCATATACAAATAGTATATAAAAACATATAATCATAGTCAAAGAAAACAGAGGTAAGGCTATGACAAAAATTAAGCGGAAAGACCGTAACTTGTTTGAATATCAGGAGCGGATGGAAAAGCTAAGCGGCGTAAAAACACCGCTGGATAAGCTTAACAGGGTTGTAGACTTTGAGATGTTCCGGCCGCTGTTAACAGAGATTTTGGCGCCGAAAGAGCAGAAGGCGCCGGGCGGAGCGCCACATTATGACTATGTTTTCATGTTCAAGATACTGATATTCCAGAGGTATTACAATCTTTCCGATGAGCAAGCGGAATTTCAGATCAATGACAGGTTATCCGTTCAGCGATATCTTGGGATAACACTTTCGGACAAAGTTCCGGACTACAGTAAAATCTGGGAATTCAAGGAAAAACTGACGAAAGCGAAAGCAATAGAGAAACTTTTTAAAATATTCGATGAGAATCTTGAGAATAAAGGTGTGATAGGGAAAGCGGGCGTTATGGTAGACGCAAGTTTTGTGGATGTTCCCCGGCAGAGGAACAGCCGCGAAGAAAACAAGAAAATAAAAGAAGGCGAGGTTCCGGAAGATTGGAAAGATAATACGCATAAGCTTTCCCATAAAGACACGGATGCGCGCTGGATGACCAAGAATAAAGAGAGGCATTACGGATACAAAAACCATACAAAGGTTGATGTGAAGTCAAAACTTATTCGTTCTTATGTCACGACAGATGCGAGCGTTCACGATTCACAGGTAGTTGAACCTCTATTGAATGAGAAAGACAAAGGGAAGCCGTTTTACGCGGACAGCGCATATGTTGGCCCAACGGTAGCAGGAATATTAGAAAAATTTGAGATGAAAAACCGGATTCACGAAAAAGGATACAGAAATAAGCCATTGACGGAGAAGCAGAAAGAAAAAAATAGAAGAAAGAGCCGCATCCGAGTTCGTGTTGAGCATGTTTTTGGTTTTGTTGAAAATAGTATGAACGGCAGTACAATACGATCGATAGGAAAAGAAAGGGCAGAGAGCCAAATCGGGCTGATGAATCTGGTTTATAATTTAGCACGGTATGTTGTGGTAAAAGGTCGAATTGCGTCTTGTGCGGCTTAAAATACAGAAGATATGGATAATATTGCCCGTGTTTGGCTGAATTTTGGTAATAGAAACAGTTTTTAACCTGTTGGCAGAAATATTTTGAAAATATTTTCTATTATCAGGGAAGTGTTGATAAATTAGGCGGTTTTTAAAACCGCCCTTAAAGGACAAATATCCTGCGCGCGACACTTATGCAGAGATAAAAAAACAATATAAAATGACCGGCGGCGAAGCGGCCAATTCATCCATAGTCCTGTCCAAACTTGGTGCGAAAATCAAGATTGACGGCAACTGGCTCGGCCGGGATGAGAACGGGGCAATGACAAGGGCTTTCCTTAAGAGTTATAAAATAGATTGTTCCCGCCTTAAATTAAAGAAGGGGTATCATGGCGTGAATGAAAATGTCTTTACCGATGGGGAAAGCAGGACAAACTTCGGGACATATCAGCATCTTCTCTTTACCGAAAAACAGTGGAATACGCCAAGAAAAGAAGACATCGCTTCAGTAAAGATCGCCTGCATCGATTCTTTTTTCAGCGAAGAATCTCAAACCGCGGCGCGGTATTGCCGGGAACTGGGCGTACCGTATGTCACCGTCGACGTGAAGTATGACGACCCCATAAGCATGAACGCCGATGCTGTCATTATAGCGGGTGAATTCAGAAAAGAAAAATATAGAGATTATAAAATAGAAGATTTGTTCAAGGAATATCATGAAAGGACAAAAGGCCTGGTCATTTTTACTTGCGGCGCGGACGATATTATTTACGCGGAAAAAAGCGGCCCTGTCAGAACATTCAAACCTTACACAATCCAGCCGCTTGACGCGACAGGCGCAGGGGATTCCTTCCGTTCAGGCATTATTTACAGTTTATTAAAAAAATGGCCGATGGAAAAATCAATCCATTTTGCCTCCGCCCTCGCGGCTTTGATATGTCTATCCTTTCCCGGAGTTATAAATGCTCCTTCATTAGAGAACGTATTGGATTTTATCCGGCAGAATAAAAGAGAATTTTAAAAGGAGACTATATGGACCACTTTACTTTCCCGAAGGATTTTAAATGGGGTGCGGCAACGGCATCCTATCAGATCGAAGGAGCTTATAATGAAGACGGCAGAGGACTGAGCGTCTGGGATACATTCGCACGGCGGCCCGGCAAGATTTTTAATAATGATAACGGCGACAGGGCATGCGATCATTACCATCTTTATAAGGAAGATGTTAAGCTGATGAAGGAACTGGGACTGAACGCCTACCGCTTTTCCATTGCCTGGCCCAGAATTCTCCCCTCCGGCGAAGGAAAGATCAATAATAAAGGCATTGATTTTTATAATAAGCTTGTGGATGAACTCCTGAAGGCCGGCATAGAGCCCTATATCACTCTTTATCACTGGGATATGCCTCAGGCGCTGGAAGATAAATACGGAGGCTGGAGAAATAAATCGGTGCCTAAAATCTTTGCTGATTATGCGGGGCTGATGGTCCGGGAATTATCCGACAGGGTCAAATACTGGACGACAATGAACGAGATTGTCTGTTTTACTAAATTAGCGCATGCCGAGGACAGACACGCGCCCGGAAAGATTGAAAAACCGCAGATTGTCAATCAAACAATCCATAATGCGTTATTGGGGCACGGCCTCGCTGTGCAGGCCATACGGTCAAACGCGAAAAAAGCCGTTCAGGCCGGATTAGTGGAAGTACCGTATAATGTATGGCCTATTTTTGATGATAAAGAACATATTAAAGCCGCATCAAAGGCCTGGAAGGAAAAAAACCAGCAGATCCTTTTCCCGATTATGACCGGGCAATACAGCAGGGATTTTATTGAATATTTAGGCAATGATATGCCGCAATATACGGATGAGGAAATGAAAATCATCTCTCAAAAATTGGATTTCATGGGATATAATGTCTATTTCGGCGATCCGGTCCGGGCTAGTGATAATGCAAGCGGTTATGAAATAGTACCCCTTCCCCACAGCTATCCAAGAACCGAAATGACCTGGGGAACTTCTCCTAAAGCTCTCTATTACACACTCAAACATTCCCAGGAACATTTTTCCCCTCTTCCACTTTATATAACAGAAAATGGAATGGCCTGCCAGGATATTGAAACCGCCAAGGGAGAAGTCCTGGATATCGACAGGATGGAATACCTCAGGCAGCACCTTGAAATGTGCTCAAAGGCCGTATTGGACGGAATCAATTTAAAAGGATATTTCCTCTGGAGCCTTATGGACAATTTCGAGTGGTCATGGGGTTTTTCCAAACGCTTCGGCATAGTCCGTACTAACTACGCTAACATGGAAAGAACAGTCAAGCTGAGCGGAAAATATTATTCCGCTGTTATTAAAGCCGGAAAAGTATTATAATTTCGGCTGAATATTTTGATTATTACCGGTTTTTCTATTAAAATATTTATCTTTTATTATTAATAACGGGAGGATGGTATATGAAATTCGGCCATTTTGATGACGTTAATAAAGAATATGTCATTACAACGCCTCAAACCCCATATCCATGGATAAACTATCTGGGAACACAGGATTTCTTTTCATTGATTTCGAATACATCCGGCGGATATTGCTTTTATAAAGATGCGCGTCTCCGGAGGATTACCCGCTTCCGCTACAACAATGTACCGATCGATAACGGCGGGCGATATTTTTATATTTACGATAACGGCGATTTCTGGTCTCCCGGATGGAAGCCGGTCAAAAAAGAGCTCTCATCATATGAATGCCGCCATGGCCTCGGCTATACAGAGATCAGCGGAGAAAGAAACGGCATAAAAGCTGAAACCCTCTTCTTTGTTCCCCTTCACACCAACTGCGAAGTCCACAAGGTTAAAATCAAAAATACTGGAAAAGCCGATAAAAAGGTCACACTTTTCTCATTTATTGAATTCTGTCTCTGGAACGCATGGGACAATATGACTAATTTCCAGAGAAATTTCAATACCGGCGAAGTGGAAATCGAAAAATCGGTCATCTATCATAAAACCGAGTATAGAGAAAGACGGAACCATTATTCATTCTATTCCGTCAACGCTGAAATTGACGGCTATGACACCGACAGGGACAGTTTTATCGGCCTCTACAACGGGTCTGAAAACCCTCAGGCCGTCATACAGGGCAAGTCGAATAATTCCGTCGCTGACGGATGGTCTCCCATTGCTTCCCACAGCATTAATCTGAAGTTAAAGGCGGGCGAGGAAAAAGAATTTGTTTTTGTTCTGGGTTATATAGAAAATCCCGACGCTGAAAAATGGCAGTCAAAAGGCGTCGTCAATAAAAAGAAGGCCTATGAAATGATCAATCAATTTAAAAGCGGTAAAGATGTCGAAAAAGCTTTTCAGGATTTAAAATCATACTGGAACGGCCTTTTATCACGGTATGAGATCCGTCATAAAGACGAGAAACTCAGCCGCATGGTCAATATCTGGAACCAGTACCAGTGCATGGTCACATTCAATATGTCGCGGAGCGCTTCTTATTTTGAATCCGGCATCGGCCGCGGCATGGGCTTCCGCGATTCAAACCAGGACCTTCTCGGCTTTATGCACCAGATCCCTGAAAGGGCAAAAGAAAGGATTCTGGACCTGGCCGCGACCCAGCTGCCCGACGGCGGAGCGTACCACCAGTATCAGCCTCTTACAAAAAAAGGCAATAATGAGGTCGGCGGCAATTTTAACGACGACCCTCTGTGGATCATACTTTCAACAGGGGCTTATATAAAAGAAACCGGCGATTGGTCAATATTGAAGGAGTCCGTGCCTTTTGATAATAATGAAAAGGATAAAGCCAGCCTCTTTGAGCATCTCAAGCGCTCGTTTTACCATGTAGTCGACAACCTTGGACCGCATGGGCTTCCGCTCATCGGCAGGGCCGACTGGAACGACTGCCTCAATCTGAACTGCTTCTCTTCCACGCCCGACGAGCCTTTCCAGACAACAACCGGTAAAGACGGCAAAGTGGCGGAATCCGTATTCATCGCCGGCCTGCTTATCTTCAGCGCTCCTGATTATCTCGCGATGTGCGAATATCTGGGCGAAAAAGAAGAGACAAAAAAGGCGAACGAGTGGGTCAAAAAAATGGATGATACGATTATGAAGCACGGTTGGGACGGCGAATGGTTCCTCCGCGCTTATGATGATTTCAGCAAAAAAATCGGCAGTAAGGAAAATGAAGAAGGTAAGATTTTTATCGAAACACAGGGAATCTGTACGATTGCCGGTATCGGCCTGGATAACGGCTACGCGGAGAAAGCCCTCGATGCATGCAGGAAATACCTGGACACAAAATACGGCCTTGTCCTCAATAACCCGGCTTTTACAAAGTATTATATCAATCTGGGCGAGATTTCGACATATCCGCCCGGCTATAAGGAAAACGGCGGAGTTTTCTGCCATAGTAACGCCTGGATCATCGCCGGTGAAACAGTGCTCGGCAGGGGCGACAGGGCCTTTGAATACTACGCCAAGATTGCCCCCGCTTATACGGAAGAATTCAGCGAAATACATAAACTGGAGCCCTATGTTTACGCCCAGATGATAGCCGGAAAAGAAGCCAAACGGCCCGGCGAGGCGAAGAACTCATGGCTTACCGGGACCGCCGGATGGCAGTTCGCTGTCATTTCCCAGTGGATCCTCGGAATCCAGCCTGATTATACCGGCCTGAAAATCAATCCATGCATTCCTTCAAGCTGGGAAGGCTACACCATAGTCCGCCATTACAGAGGCTCAAACTATAAAATCGACATCAAAAACCCTTCCTATGTCTCGAAAGGCGTGAAATCGATAACTATCGACGGAAATAAAATAGAGGGTTTGGTCCTCCCTGTTTTCGGCGACGGTAAAACCCATAATGTCGAGGTTGTATTGGGCAAATAAATGAGTTATAATATAAAAAAAGAATTTTTAAAATAGAGTTAAATCTAAAAATATAAACATTTTATCAAAAAAAATTAAAAAGAATGAACACTTCGTCCGATAATTCAATTGATTTATGCAGAATTAGATTCCCCTCCCAATTCTGCAAACTCACTGTGTGAGTGAAGCGAGGATTTATAATCCTCGCTTTTTTTTTAGTGCGCCCGGCAGGGCGCACGTTCTTGGAGGTTAAAGTCCTCTATGCACCCGGTAAGGGGAATCCCTCACCAGTTTGTGAACTTCTCCGGGCAGCCGGACAAACTGGTGAGGGACAGACGGCAAGGGTGTCCGCCGTGAGGCGGAATCTGAAGGAAGCCGGAGGCAAAACGCTGGCCTGACGAACAGAAACCGCAAATAAGGCGTTTATGTTGGATAAGACGGCCAATATCGTTAAAGTCCGATACTTACACGGAAAACGTAGGCGTAAATGCGGCAGGTATAAGCGGGAAGGAACGAGCGTATTACCCGGGGAGATCTGGAAATCCGCTACATATTAGCTATTGTCATTGAAAGGTGATGAGAGGGATTTTCAGAAGTCGGCAGAAGCCATAGTAGCTTCTTGACCGGAAGTGAAGGGCAGAACCAAAATGTAGGAGTACCGCTATGAATCCTGATACGGTAATTTGCGCAGAAGCGAATGAAGACCATTTGGCTTTGACAGAAAATAGGGACGGAATCCCGAAGAAGAGTCAAAGTGCGTGTATCCGTACAGAGAGGCAAAGAAGGAGTACACCGGATGAAAACAATCTAATCGAGCATCTGGTCAAACGCGAGAACATGCTGGAAGCCTATCACAGAGTGGTAAGCAGCAAAGGCTCGGCGGGAATTGACGGAGTAACGGTCGAAAGAATGAAAGATGACGTTAATAACCGGTGGGCTGAAATCAAAGTCAAATTGCTGGAAGGAAGATACAAACCGAAGGCGGTAAAAGGAGTGCAAATTCCGCAAACGAATGGCGGGGTTCGTCAATTGGGAATCCCGACGGTAATGGATCGACTGATACAGCAAGCATTTTATCAGGTGCTGAGTCCAATCTTCGAACCGGGATTTTCGGAATTGAGTTATGGCTTTCGTCCCGGAAAAAGGGCACAACAAGCCATAGCGAAGTCAAGAGAATATCAGGAGACCGGGAAACGATGGGTTGTAGATATGGATTTAGCGAAATTTTTCGATGAAGTTGACCACGATATCCTAATAGCGAGGATAAAGCGAAAAGTCAGGGATAAGAAAATCCTGAAACTGATTGCCTCGTTTCTCAAAGCCGGAATGATGACGGATAATAAAATCACGGCGAGGAAAAAGGGAACACCACAAGGTGGAAATCTGTCTCCATTATTAGCGAATATTATACTGGATGACCTTGACAAGGAATTAGAACAAAGAGGACATAGCTTTTGCCGGTATGCTGATGACTGCAATATATACGTTAAAAGCAGGAAAGCCGGAGAAAGAGTGATGGACTCGATATCCAGATTTGTTGAGGAAAAGTTGAAGCTGAAAGTGAATCGTGATAAAAGCGCCGCAGCAAGGCCGTGGGAAAGAAAATTTCTCGGTTACTCATTTACAAGTGAGAAGAAAACAAGGATTCGGGTAGCAATGGAATCGAAAGAAAAACTCAAGAAGAATCTGAAAGAAGTGTTCAGGAAAGTACAGGGACGAAATCTGAAAGAATTCATCAGGAAAGAATTAAACCCAAAAATTCGCGGATGGATAAATTATTTTATCATTGCGAATGTAAAAGATTTTACTGACGATATGGATGGATTCGAAGGAAACTACGATGTGCGCTATGGAAACAATGGAAAAGACCCTGGACAAGAAGAAAGCGGCTGATTGAAGCTGGGCTAAAAGAAGAGCAAGCAGTGGCAAGTACTTTCAACCAGAGAGGCTCGTGGTGGAATTCCGGGGCAAAACATATGAATCTTGTCTTTCCGAAGAAATACTTTGATAGTATGGGTCTTGTATCAATGCTGGATACGATTTGTAATTATCAGAAATTAAATTTTGGAACCGCCGTATACGGAACCGTACGTACGGTGGTGTGAGAGGTCGGCGGGTGTGAACCCGCCTCCTACTCGATTCGAACGAGCGAGTGAAATGACCCAGCGCCATTGGAATGGCGCTGGTCATTTCCGAGCGAGTAATACCAAGCTGCAATCAATATTAGAGCAACTTTGTTGTGCGGAACTCAGCTATGCTGAGGAGAGAGCACAACAATTAGTTGCTCTTTGATTGCAGCTTGGTAGAAGACAACAAAGTTGTTTAATACTACCAAGTCTTGCCCCTGATCAGCTCTGGAGCGGAACTCACAGAGTTCTGGAGCTTGCTCCCCATTCAACTTTATTGCCCTGATTTTTTGACAATTAGCATTTTCATAGATAAAATGTATGTTATCAACGATTATTATAAGAGGAGATGAAATCATGCCCGTTCCAAAGCATAAAACAGCCAAATGCAAAAGCAGAATGAGAAAAGCAAACGGCTATTATAAAACTTCAAGCCCCGCGATGTCGGTTTGTCCCAACTGCGGGGCCAAGAAACTGCCCCACAGGGTCTGCGATTCATGCGGTTTTTATAAAGGCAGGCAGATCATTACCAAAGTCGTTAAAGAAGAGAAATAACCTTGGAGAATCTCATGAAGATAGGCGTTGATATTATCAGCGGCGAATCGGATATAAAAGATTTGATCCAGGGATGTATTGACGCTGTGAATGACGATCCTACCATTGAGGTGGTCATGATCGGCAGGGGTGATGTCTACAAGCCGATCCTGCACAGCAAGGCCAATTTATTAAATAAAAACATCAAGCGCATCAGCATCATTGAAGCATCTGAAGTCATTACAATGGATGACGATCCCCTTGCCGTGATCAAACAGAAAAAAGATTCCAGCATAGTCAAAGGTCTGCAGGCCCATAAAAAAGGCGAAATCCAGGCTTTCTTTTCTCCCGGCAATACGGGAGCTGTGGTTGTCGCGTCCGCCCTAATTCTTGGAAGGGTTATGGGCATCAAAAAACCGGCCCTGATCCAGATCATGCCTACTATGGTAGGTAAAAACAATATTCTTCTGGATGTCGGAGCCAGCGCCGAATGTGAAGCGGAAGATCTTGTCAAATTCGCCGTTATGGGCAGGATTTTCGCGGAGGAAATTCTCCGCATCCCCAATCCGAAAGTCGGCCTTCTCAATATCGGCGAAGAATCCCACAAAGGGACATCCGCCGCCCGGGAAGCTTTCAAAAGTCTCTCAAATGCCAACGTCAATTTCAAAGGCAATGTGGAAGGATACCAGATCTTTTCCGATGAAGTGGATGTCATCGTCTGCGACGGATATATCGGCAATATCACTTTAAAAACGGTTGAAGGCGCCGCGAATACCTTTACCAGCCTTTTAAAAAAGGCGATTTTCAAGCATATTCCGGCTATTCTGACCCTGCCCTTTTACAGCGGCGCGTTGAAGGAATTAAAAAGAGCGGCCGACGCGGAACAATACGGCGGGGCGCCTCTTCTCGGCGTCAACGGCAACGTTCTGATCGGTCATGGAAAATCAGGCAGGACCGCCATTAAATTCGGCATTAAGGCCGCGGCTGACGCTGTCCGGCACGATGTGCTTGGTAAGCTGAACAAGCGGCTTGAAGAAATGCATCTTAACGACAGGGAAAACAGCTGAAAAATTAACCGAACATATTTTATTATCAAACTTTTATAAAGCCTCTTTAAAACCGGTTAGAGAGGAAGTAAGAATTTAATAAAGTAAACAACATTAAACTGGAGGTTTATAATGGGCAGGCTCGCAAATAAGAATGCCATCGTTACAGGATCAGCCAGAGGCATCGGTAAATCCATAGCTCTGAAACTCGCGGAAGAAGGGGCTAATGTCGTCATCGTCGATGTCATACAGGACGCCGCGGAGGAAACCGCCAAGGAAATACAGGCACTGGGCAGAAAAAGTTTCGCCATGAAAGTGGATGTCACAAATTATAAAGAAGTCGAGGAAATGATCAATAAAACTAAAACAGATTTGGGCACACTGGATATTCTGGTCAATAACGCCGGGATAACCCGGGACAATCTGATACTGCGGATGACGCCCGATGATTTCGACCTGGTATTAAACATCAATCTCAAAGGCGTATTTAACGGCATTAAAGCCGCTTTTCCCGTTATGATGAAACAGAGAAGCGGTAAAATCGTTAATATCGCGTCAATTATAGGAATGATCGGCAACGCGGGACAGGCCAACTATTCCGCCAGCAAAGGAGGCGTCATCGCCCTGACAAAATCAGCCGCCAGGGAACTGGCCGCCAGAGGGGTCTGTGTCAATGCCGTCGCGCCCGGTTTTATCCAGACTGCCATGACCGATAAGCTGCAGGAATCAGATAAAGAGAAAATTCTCGTTCAGGTGCCGATGGGAAGAATGGGCCAGCCGGAAGATGTGGCAAAAGCCGTTTTATTTTTAGCCTCTCCGGATTCCGACTATATCACCGGGCAGGTCGTCGTCGTTGACGGCGGCATGGTGATGTCCTAAATATTGGAGGATTTAATGAGTAGTAGAAGAGTTGTTGTCACCGGAATGGGTACCATCAATGCCCTCGGATTAAATGTCAAAGAATACTGGGAAGGATTAAAAGCCGGAAAAAGCGGCACGACAAGAGTGACAAACATAGATTTAAAGGATTCGCCCAGCCTTGTCGCCGGCGAAGTTAAAAATGATAAATTCAATCCGGAAAATTACATGGATAGAAAGCTGACGAAAAGAATGGACCGCTTCTGCCAGTTCGCTTTTACCGCGGCGAAAGAAGCCGTCAATGACAGCGGCATTCTCAATGCTGATATAGATAAAACAAGGGTAGGCGTCATCATCGGCTCGGGCATCGGCGGCATCCAGACATTTTATGATAATTCGGTCAAGCTTTATACATCAGGCCATAACCGTGTTTCGCCTCTGCTCATTCCGATGCTCATCAGCGATATCGCTTCCGGATACGTGTCCATCGAATATGGTTTTATGGGACCCAACTATTGCGTCTCATCGGCCTGCGCCTCGGCCGGCCACAGCATTACGGCTTCTTTTAACCATATTTTAATGGATGACGCCGACATAATGGTTTCCGGCGGCGCGGAAGCGGCAATCACCAATGTCGGCTTTGCCGGATTTACTCAGGCCAAGACGCTCTCGACACATTATAACGACAGGCCTGAAAAGTCTTCGCGCCCCTTTGATAAGGACCGCGACGGATTTGTCATGGGCGAGGGATCGGGAATTCTTATCCTGGAAGAGCTCGAACACGCGAAAAAGCGCGGAGCGAAGATATACGCCGAGCTTTTATCTTACGGAGTCAGCGGCGACGCTTATCATATTACGGCGCCTACTCCCGACGGGAGCGGCGGCGCGCTGGCGGCTAAAAACGCCCTCAGGAAAGCAGGAATCCGCCCCGAAGATGTTCAGCTGGTAAACGCGCATGGCACCTCGACAGACCTGGGCGATCCGGCTGAAACTAAAGGCATCAAGCAGGTTTTCGGCGAGCATGCCTTCAAGCTCAAGGTCAACTCGACAAAGTCGATGATAGGGCATTGCCTGGGAGCGGCGGCGGCCGTGGAATCCATCGCCGTCATTAAAATGATTCAAGATAGTATAGTACATCCGACGATAAATCTGGATAATCCCGATCCGGAATGCGACCTGGATTATGTTCCCAATAAAGCTGTGCCGTGCGATATTACACACGGCGTCAGTAATTCATTTGGATTCGGTGGTCATAATGTTACATTGGTTTTCAAAAAATACCAATAAGCAAAAAGGACGCAAGAACAAAATAAGCAAAATAAGGATGGGGCAATTAAAAAAAATATCCGGCAGGCTTTCAATTAATATTAAAGACTATCACCTGCTGGATAAAGCCTTCACGCATTCTTCATGTATTGACAAATCAGGCGGATATAATGAACCCTATGAAAGACTGGAATTTCTGGGTGATTCCATCCTCAATGCGTCTATAGCCTATCTGCTGTATATTAATAATCCCCATCTTTCCGAAGGCGGGCTCTCCGCTCTCCGTTCCAGCCTGGTTGATGAAAAAACCCTGTCGGAAATTGCTTTTCAGCTTAAGCTCCTTGATTATATCAATCTAGGGAAAGGTGAAACGCTTTCCGATCCCCGCGCCAGACAAAAAGTCGCTGCGGATATCACCGAATCGATCATCGGCGTCATATTTCTGGAAAGCGGCTTTGAGAAAGCCCTGGCATTTGTGAAAAGCATACTTGATCCCGAAATTAAAAAAAGAATTAAGACCGGCACCCGCGATTATAAGACACAGCTCCAGAAATGGTCCGTTTCAAAATTCAAGGAATATCCCGTTTACAGGATCATCAGGGAAACAGGGCCGGACCATAATAAAATATTCGAGATCCAGGTAACTGTCCATGGCGAATTTACGGCGAACGCGAAAGGAAGGACAAAGAAGGAAGCGGAGCAGAAGGCCGCGGAACAGGTGATAAAATCAATTAAAATCGAAAATAAATAATGATTAAGAAGGGATGGTTTTATGATGAGAAGTATGACAGGCTTCGGAAGCGAATTTAAAAGCACAGACCAATATGATATTACCGTGGAACTGAAAAGCCTGAACTCGCGCTATTTTGATTTCAAGCTCAAGACCAGCGCTTCGATCGACGAATGGGAAAATGATATAAAAAACGCCGTTAATGAAAAATTAAAACGGGGAAAAATCGACCTCTATATTAAAATAGTGGAAAAGGAAGCGAAAAATTACAATATCGTTGTCAACTATGAACTGGCTAATAAATATGAAGATGCCCTCTCAAGCCTTTCCAAACAGCTGAAAGTCGTTCCGGAACTGACAATGCGCGACTTTGTGACGCTGGGCAATATTCTTCAGATTGAAAGGACCGGCGGTTATGAGGACCTGTACGACATCCTGATGGGAATGATCGTTTCCGTCATAAAAAAAGTTCTGGATATGATGAACCAGGAGGGAGAAAAAACAAAGGAAGATATTGAGACTTCCCTTTCAATAATGGAAAAAAGCGTGACTACGATTGAAATCGTTTATCCTCTTAATCTTGAAAAATATAAACAGGCTTTGAAAGAACGCATAATGGAGTTTCTGTCGGAAAGCAGGGAAGATCTTTTTACAAACAACCGTCTGCTGATTGAAGCGGAGCTTGTCGCATCCCGCACAGCGATCAATGAAGAGCTCGTCAGGCTGAAAAGCCACCTCATCCAGTTCAAAAACATCCTGAGCGGAAAATCTCCCGGCGACGGCAAAAAACTTGATTTTATCGGTCAGGAAATGAACCGTGAGGCGAATACCATCGCATCCAAATCCTCAGACTATCAGATCATTGAAAACACGATCATTATCAAAGGTGAAATTGAAAAAATCCGGGAACAGCTCAGAAACCTGGAGTAAAAATGAAAGAAGGCAAGATCATCGTCATATCAGGGCCATCCGGCGTCGGCAAGACAAGCCTTTACAAGCGCCTTCTCAGCGACCTGCCGGATAAACTCCAATTTTCAGTATCAGCGACGACCCGCAGTCCCCGCTCGAACGAAATAGACGGGATCGATTATTTTTTTATTACAGAAGAAGACTTCCAGAAAAAAATAAAAAACAATGAATTTGTCGAATGGGCGAAAGTTTATAACAATTACTACGGCACCCTTAAATCGGAGATTACCCGGATCACCCGGGATGGCAAAAACTGCCTCCTGGATGTGGATGTACAGGGCGGAATGAATATAAAAGAATCACTGCCGGAAAGCACCCTTATTTTCATTATGCCGCCTTCCCCCGAAGAGCTTAAAAACAGGATTACCGGCAGGCATACCGATGATATAGACACGATCAAGCTGAGGCTTAAAATCGCCGCGAATGAAATGAACTATGCCGATCAATATAAATTCAGGGTCGTAAACGACGACATTGAAAGGGCTTATGCGGAACTGAAAAATCTCGTTTTGAAAAACATCGAGTAAACCGAAATCTCCCGCAGGGCCGCCAAGGTTTTTACAGGAAGGCACGAAGACGGGAAGAGTATAGGGCGAAAGTTGATTATATATTGTCACCTTATTATATAAAAAAAGTAATTTCATTATTTAAGAAACCAATAAATGGAATTGGAAAATAGATGTTTATATAAAAATTCCCAATTGCTTTTTAATGAGTTTACCAATATTATTTCACATTTTATTCGGGTTTTCTTACTTGAAATATTAACTTCCCTTTTAAAAAGGGGAATTAAACTATTTAAGCATTTCACTGATCTCTTCCCGCCTTCCTGTGAAATATAAATTTTTTTATAAAAACCTGAGCGGTTTATTCCACCCTATTCCGACAATTAATTGCAAATTTCCCTATTTAGCTTTAGAATAAAACGCAATATTTTCTTCTGACCCGCTGAGCACATGAGACGCAGAGGCCTTTTATTTTTCACGCTGAGTCACACACTTTTCCTGATTTTTTTACTTCCCGCCTTTGCACTTATTTATTATATTTAAGCTTGTAATGTTATTTTAATAGATATGAAATTGAAGATTAAAATTGGAGGATATAAATATGGCAAAATCAAAGACAAAGTACGTTTATTTCTTCGGCGGCGGAAAGGCCGAAGGTGACGGTACGATGAAGGAGCTTCTCGGCGGAAAGGGCGCCGGGCTTGCTGAAATGACCGCTATCGGTCTTCCCGTACCAGGCGGATTTACCATCACAACAGAGGTCTGCGACCTCTTTTATAAAAACGGCAGAAAATACCCTGACGGCTTAATGGAAGAAGTGGATGGGCATGTGGCCAGGCTGGAAAAGCTCATCGGCAAAAAGCTGGGCGACCCGAAGGACCCGCTTCTTGTCTCCGTCCGTTCGGGCGCGCCCATTTCCATGCCCGGAATGATGGAAACCATATTGAACCTGGGCCTGAACGACAAATCGGTCGAAGGCCTTGCCCAGAAAACCGGGAACAAACGGTTCGCACTCGACGCCTACAGAAGATTTATCATGATGTACGGATCGACGGCCATGGGCATCGAAAGGGAAAAATTCGACCATGCTTTTGATAAAATCAAGAATGAAAGAACAAGAGGCCGGCTCAATATCCAGTTCGGCAAAAAGGTCAATGACACCGATGTCAACGCCGCGGAACTGGAAGAGCTCATCAGGAATTTCAAGGAACTCTATAAAAGGGAAATCGGAAAAGATTTTCCGCAGGACCCGAAGGAACAGCTCTGGGGTTCAGTCAGCGCCGTTTTCGGCAGCTGGATGGCCGATAAGGCCGTGACTTATAGAAGGGTTGAAAAGATCCAGGGCATCGTCGGAACGGCCGTGAATATCGTGCAGATGGTCTTCGGGAACATGGGCGATACTTCCGGTACGGGAGTCTGCTTTACACGCGACCCGAATAACGGCGATAACACATTTTACGGCGACTACCTGATCAACGCCCAGGGCGAAGATGTCGTGGCCGGCATCAGGACCCCGATTAAATTATCCGATTTCGAAAAGGCCGATCAGAAAGCCTATAAACAGCTGGTTGAAGTGAGAAAGACCCTCGAGAAGCATTATAAGGACATGCAGGACCTGGAATTCACGGTTGAAGAAGGCACTCTTTACATGCTCCAGTGCCGGACCGGCAAACGTTCTCCTTTCGCGGCGTTCAAGATCGCCGTGGATATGGTGGACGAAAAGCTTATCTCGAAAGAAGACGCTCTTATGAGAATTAAAGATAAAGACATCGAAGGCATTTTTTACCCGATCATCGACCCTTCCCAGAAAGAAGCCCTCAAAGCGAATTTCATTGTATCGGGCATCGACGCCGTACCCGGCGCCGCGGCCGGAAAGGTCGTCTTTAACGCGAAAGACGCCGAGGACTGGGCCGGAAGGGGCGAGAAAGTGATCCTTGTCAGAAAAGAGACAAGCCCCGAAGACGTCGGCGGCATGCATGCCGCTGTCGGAATCCTCACCGCCACAGGCGGTAAAACCTCGCACGCCGCTGTTGTCGCGAGAGGCTGGGGGAAATGCTGTATCGTCGGCTGTGAAAAGCTCGACATCGATTACGGCAGTAAATTATTCAAAGTCGGCGATAAAATCGTCAGGGAAGGCGAAGAGATCACGCTGAACGGCACGACCGGTGAAGTTTACAAGACCGCTATGAAGCTCATCAAGCCCACGCTGCCGGCTTCCTACAATACAATCATGACCTGGGCGGATGAAACCCGTAAACTCAAGGTCAGGACGAACGCCGACACGCCTTACGACGCGGCGCACGCCGTGGAACTGGGCGCCGAAGGCATCGGCCTCTGCAGGACGGAGCATATGTTCTTCGACACGGAGGAAAGACGCGAAGCCATTCAGGAAATGATCGTGGCCGACACCGTGGAAGACAGGAGAAAGGCTCTCTCGAAGCTCCTGCCCTTCCAGAAAGCGGACTTCAAAGGCATATTCAAGGCGATGGACGGCAAGCCCGTTACCATCCGCTTGATCGACCCGCCCCTTCACGAGTTCGTGCCGCATGACGAGCCCAAGCAGAGGGAACTCGCGCTGAAGATCGGCGTTCCTTTTGAAAAGGTCAAACATAGAGTTGAACAGCTCCACGAAGCAAACCCGATGCTCGGCCACAGGGGATGCCGTTTGTGCATCACCTACCCTGAAATCCTGGAGATGCAGGTCACGGCCATCATCGAAGCGGCATGCGAATGCGCCAAAGAAGGTATCGACGTGGAACCGGAAATCATGCACCCCCTCGTTATCGATAAAAAAGAACTCAAGATCCTCGAAGTCCAGACAAGGAAGATCGCCGACGCCATCATAGCCCGGAGCGGCAGGCCGGTGAAATACTTAGTCGGCACGATGATCGAAGTGCCCAGGGCGGCCCTTCTTGCCGACCAGATCGCCGAAGTGGCGGAATTTTTCTCCTTCGGCACCAACGACCTCACACAGATGACCCTCGGTATGTCTCGGGACGACGCGGGACGCTTCCTGCCGGATTATGTCGACGAAAAGAAGGCCGGCGTCTTCAAGGACGACCCCTTCCAGTCTCTCGACCAGTCAGGCGTGGGCCTCCTGGTGAAATGGGGCATCGAAAAGGGCCGGAGCACCAGGCCGAACCTCAAGGTCGGCATCTGCGGCGAACACGGCGGCGAGCTCAAGTCCGTCAAGTTCTGCCACAGGGTTGGAATGAACTATGTTTCATGTTCGCCCTTCCGCGTACCGATAGCGAGACTCGCAGCGGCGCAGGCCGTTATTGAAGACAAGAAGGCTGCAAAGCCCACATCCAAACCGGCGGTTAAGAAAGCACCGGTAAAGAAAGCGGCGGCCAAAAAGCCCGCGGCGAAGAAGCCGGTTGCGAAAAAAGCGACGGTGAGTAAGGCTGTTAGCAAGAGCGCACCGAAGAAGAAGGCTGCTCCGAAAAAGAAGAGCTCTAGAAAGTAAACTATAGAATTGATTATAAGCCCCGTTTCTGTAAGGGAACGGGGCTTTTTTATGGCATCTCTTTTTTAATTCATTCGGGGCTTATTGATATCTGACTAACCTGGTAATTTTACCACAAGGGCACGGAGGGAGTTCTAAAGGTGGGCTACGCCCGGCAGATAAAAGATTTTGATTGAGAATCCTTTCTTGATTTATTAAAAGCCTTTTGAACGACACCAATTCCACACGATGTTATGATAAAAAGTCAAAAGAAATATTGACGGGTAAGGGAGATGGCATTATACTGCCTGAAATACACAAGAGGGGGTTAGTGCCGCTGAATTGAGATCAACAAAATATATTATTGAAAGTTTTACTAAAATTTTGAAATATAATCCTCAAATTACTAGTGACTATGATATTAAGCATAAATTAGATGTTTCTTTTATTTCAATGGGAGAACCTGTTGGAAATTTTAAATCAGAAAATATAATCATTAATGATGCAAATGAATTAATCGTTTTTGATGGCAATGATTTTAAATCAAAATTATCTAATATTAGTATTAAGTTTAAAAAAGAAAGTAATTATGATTATGGAATTATATTAAAGATTAATCCAAAACAATTCCCCAATAGAAATTGGTTTCTTTGTGCTGGTCTAGGAGAATATGGAACCTCTGGAGCAGCATGGTTTCTAAGTAATAAATGGAATCAATTATATAAAGAATTTAAAAATACTAATTTTGCTACCATTGTTAAAGTTAAACCAGGGCAAGATGAATCTGCACTCATGGTTTTTGCTACAAATGATAAAAATGACTATCGATTAAAAAAACCAGAAGATATAGAAATTATTCTTCCTGATATAGATGTTGAAAATTTAATTCCTAAAATTAAAAAGAAAAAATAAAATTAAGGAAGATTTCATTAATATTGGCCACCGCATAGCGTTCAATAGCACCTATTACATTGCGGTGCTCGCCGTTAATGACAGATATGGAAAAAACCTTGATTTTTCCATTAGTATTCGCCCTGCGTCGGGCAGACTGGAGGAGAAAACTCAGGTCAACCACATATGCTTGTCAAGAACTGTGAGCAGTTCTAAGGCTCTCAAATGTCGTGTAGCTGCACTGTTAAATGTAATTGGCAAATTTACCTCCCAAAGTGTCCGGCTCATTAGTAATCAAGTTCCCATCATTATTTGCATTCCCGGCAGTAAATAAATTATAATTCAAGACCTTTGCACGGTTACTTCATGGAAACATGAGATTAACTTCAATCTATGCCATAATATATAAGTTAAAGAGGTAAAATTATGGCAATAAAAACAAAGCCGGATAGTTGGGCAGATTACGAGATCAGCTGCCGAAAAGAGAAAAAAGTTACATTTTTAGAACAGATTTTAAGACTGATTAATTGGACAAGGATAGAAAGAATTATCAGGAAGAAATACAAAAAGTTCTTCAACGCAGTAGGAAGTCCGGCTTAACCGAGTCTGGCTATGTTCAAAATCCTGTTATTACAAACATGGTATGATCTTTCTGATCCGCAGATGGAAGAGGAATTGATTAATAGAATATCTTTTGTCCGCTTTGCGGGCTTATTACTTACGAGCGACGTGCCTGATCACAGTACCATCTGCCGGTTCAGGAATGAATTGAAGGATTTGGGAGTTTACGAAAAGCTTTTAAATGAAATCAATATACAGTTAGAGGGAAATCAAATATTAATCAAGAAAGGCGCAATTGTGGATGCGACAGTGGTGCAATCATCACGCCGTCCGCGCAGGGTTGTGGAAACGGAAAGCATACCGGAAGATCGCAAAGAGGAAGAAAAGCAGGATGTTTCATATCCGGAAGTCAGCTATTCTGATGATACAGACTCAAAGTGGCTGGTTAAGGGGAAAAAGGTATTTTATGGATATAAAGTGCATATGGCGGTAGATGACCGGAATGGTTTTATTCTGGGCGGGCATGTCACAGGAGCGAATGTGTCAGACATGAACGAAATCAAACAGGTTGTAGAGGAAATCGGATTGAATGAAAAATCATCGGTGGCGGCGGACAAGGGGGAATGCAAGCCAGGATAACCGGGATATGCTTAAAGAGAAGAAGATGAAAAGCAGAATAATGAGGAAGGCCGCGCGAGGACGGGAATTGACGGAACGGGAAAAAATTTTCAACCGGTTGATTAGCGGATTTCGTTATCTTGCGGAGCAGACCATCGGAACACTCAAACATCATTATGGATTTGACCGGATGCGTTATCTGGGATGTGAAAAAGGTGAAATGGAGTTTTATTTAAAAGCGATGGCGTTCAACTTAAAGAAAGCCGCAAGAATCTGTTTTGAGGTATAGGGCGAACTGCGTTCAGAATCCCTTTTTCAGCGGGTTAAAGCTGAAAAAAGCCCTAAAGAGGGGACCAAAACCCGTAAGGCCGGGGCATTGGCTATAAATGTTATTATTTTGAGTTTAACCCATCCCAAAAATTTTTAATTTATGTCGGATGGCTGGAATTTATATAATTGTGCAAAGGTCTTGATTTTGATATATCCGTCAAGGAGCTATCTATGAATTTTCTGAACAACTGCTCAATAGAGAAAATCAACGCCGATTCCTTCAGCATCTCGGACAGCTTTCACCTGTGCCAAGGATTATAAAATTAATATCATAATATTTAAGAAATAGTTATTCTTGTGCCACAGGGAATTTCATTTTTTTGTCATATCATAAGATAAGCGGCGAATGGTAATATGCCATCCGCCGCTTTTTATTGAATTTTCCCAGGTTTTCAATAAGTTGTGCAGGAGCTCCCGTTCAGGGTGAATACGGCCGGTTTGGAATTCGCGCCGCTGTAGGTCATGTTAAAGCCGAAAGCCTGGGTTCCGCCGTTCGCACCGATGATGTTGTTATAAGATAAATTATTTACTGTCACAGTCGCTCCGCTTGATGTCTGTGTGGCGTTCCATATTTGCGTGATCGCCTGATTACCGGCAAAAGTCCAGACCAATGTCCATCCATTAACAGCTGTTGCGCTGTTGTTCTTAATGGTCACTGTGCATGTCGCTCCGGCCCCCCAGTCATTATTGACGGTATAGTTTACAGCATAACCGCCGGATATGCTGGATGCGGAACTCGAAACGGTGCTGCTGGCAGCGGATGATGCGGTACTTGAAGTCATGCTGGAACTCGCTATGGAAGACACGGCGCTGGAAGAACGGGAGCTCAGCGCTGATGATGCGATGGAAGCAATGCTGCTGGAGCGGCTGGAGCTCGCCGGGGAGGACGCAATACTCGAGACGGCAGAAGAAACAATGCTCGACGACCGGCTGGAGCTTGTCGGCACCGATGAGAGCGTGGATGATGCCATACTGGAATTCCTGCTGGAACTAATGGAGGAGGATGCCGGGCTCGAGGAAGCGATAGAGCTGCTGGAGGCGCCGCCCGTTCCGGTCACCTTTATCATAACCACTCCATGAGAGGGAACTGAGGCCGAGTAGGAACCGTTGAATGAACCGAGATCGGCATGCGCCCAGAGATCACGGACTGACGCGCTGCCGGAAAGCCCGATGTCGGTCCAATTGACCGATATTGCGGCGCTCGAGCTTCCGCGGTTCAATAAAACCACGGCTTTTTCAGCGCCGTTCATGCTTCCCAGGGGCTTCATCCAGACTTCCAGGTTTCCGTTTGTAATGATCTTATGTCCCTGGATGCCGGCCGTGTCCTGATCGACGACGACCACTTCATTATTCAGGAGGATATTGGTGATAGTATTGGTCATTGTCCGGATATCGTTGCCGGCGATCAGCGGGGCCGCCATAATGGACCAGAGGCTGAACTGGCTTTTGTATTCGTCGTAAGTGCAGCCGGAATTCCCCACTTCCAGCATATCCGGGTCGTTCCAGTGGCCGGGACCGGCATTGGAATAGAGCGCCTGATTGACATCGGCGATATTCAGGAAAGAGCCGAAGTTGTCGTTGACATCGCTGGTCGTCCGCCAGAGATTGGCGGCGTCAATCATCCAGGGCCCCACATAGTACCAGCAGCAGATGGCGAATACGATGGGGCGGCCGCAATTGGTCAGGCATTGGCTCATCAACTGGTACTGGGTCTGCAAGTCCAGAGAAGCATTACAGCTGTCTTCCTTCAGGTAATCGACGCCCCAGGAGGCGTATGTCGCAGCATCCTGCGCTTCATGGCCCTGGCTTCCGCTCAGCGGGATACCGCCGCATGTCGCCGTGCCGCGGTCGCCGTAAATCCCGAACTTGAGCCCCTTGGAGTGGATGTAATCGCCCAGGGCCTTCATGCCGCTCGGAAAGCGATTGGTATCGCCCATCAGATTGCCGTTCGCATCGCGGGCGGGGTTGTTCATCCAGTTATCGTCCAGGATCAGGTAGATATAGCCGGCGTCTCTCATCCCGGAGCTGACCAGTGCGTCGGCTATCTGCTTGATTTTGGATTCGTCGATAGCGTAGCCGAAGCAATTATAGCTGTTCCATCCCATGGGCGGCGTCAGGGCAAGCCCGTTTGCCATCCTCGTGCTCATGAAATTACCTTTATCCGGCGCTCCGCCCCCGTTTTCCGTAATGATGCTGCAGCCCAGGGCAAAGAAGAGAAGAAAGCCGATAGAAGCCGTAAGACCGGAATACTTTAACCATTTTCTCATAATAACAGTTCCTCCTTTTTAAATATCCGCATAAAAAAGTTTTCTATTTATATTATAAATCAGCAGGAAATGAGTCATCCCAGACCTGCGGTGCTAATTTAACAGTACCTTGAGTATGGTTTTGTTTTGATAAAATCTGAAGAGAGATTTATTTTTACATCAAATTTGACAGGCGCATCCAAGTAAGGGATTACTCTACTTCATAGGGCCACCGGTTTATGCCGCCCAGGTCATAGACCCTGGTATATCCCAGTTTGGCCAATAATTCCGCCGCCCAGCGGCTGCGTACGCCGGTGGCGCAATAGACGATGATTTCCCGGTTCCGGTCGGGCACAAGGCTCTGTATTTTGTCCCGGATGTCGAATGTCGATAATAAAACGCTTCCCTTGATATGCTTTTCCCTGTACTCTTTTTCCGTGCGGACATCGATCAGGAGAGCGCCTTTTTCCATCTTTTCCCGAGCGACCTCCGGCGTGACAGAACGGATATCCGGGTTCAGCAAGGCGGTGAAGACAATTCCGTTCATCCCCACAGCCACGATCCGCCTGCCGTCGCATGCCGCGGCTTTCAGATCGTCTTCCGACAGGGTTTGAAACTGGATGCATTTCCGGCAATCCGGCAATGTAACGATCGAGCCGTGGCTTCCCGCTGCAACAGGCTGGGTCCCGTCCCATGCCGCTGTGTAAAGGCGGATGTTTTTGAAGTTATTTTTGTGGATGTATTCCAGGACCTGTACGGACCAATTGACGGCGTCGGCCGATTCGATGATTACCGGATAGGAGGGTTCCTTATTTATATAACCGACTATGAGGAATTTATTACTCATCCATTGAACGTCTTCCAATATTAAAGGCCGCGTATTATTCTGAATGACAGCCTTCGAAGGGGCCCAGTTTATTCCGTCGGAAGAAGTCAAAATTGTGGAATCATCCCCCACGGCCGCAAACACCTTCCCGTTAAAAGCCGCCGAATTGAGTCCCGCGGCTGTTCCGGATTCTGCCGCCTTCCAGCCCGTTCCATCCGCCGAAAACAGGACCGTTCCCTTTTCCCCGACGATGATGGTCCTGCCCTGACCGCCGACAATGTGCCTGAGCGAATAGCGGGTACCGGAAGGGACATCCTTCCACATCATACCGTCGGGAGAGGCCAGGATTACTCCATTGCCGCCGACCGCCAGGAACCGGCTTCCATCCCAGGCAACCCCGAAGAGCGGCCGGTCCGTTCCGGAAACACCATTGGTCCATATCAGTCCATCCCCGGAAGTCTTTACCAGGCCGTTTGCCCCAACCGCAACAAAGGTATTATTTCCGCAGACAATGGCGTATAGATCGCCGCTGCCTTTTACGCTTTGCCAGAATAAGTCATTGAATCCGAATGCGGGTGCCGCCGAGAGGAAAATTATAATAAATGATAGACAAGGCAATATTTTTTTAAACATAAATCCTTCCTGAAAAAATTTGCTCAAGGCTTAGTATAGACAATAAAGTTGTATATTCAATATAGTGAACTGTAAGAATTACAAATTGGATATAATTGTACTGAATATACTGGTGTTGGTCCAAGGTGCAGCGTCATATCCTGTCCCGGAAGCAGGAATGTGAAGTATGCAGCTGGCGACATTGGAAAAACTGTCAGCTGCAATGACTGCCGGAGCTGTTATGGCCCTTATATTTAAAGATTTCAGGCTAACACAGTCTTTGAACGCCATGGTATTGATGTTCACGACGTTGCTTGACAGGGTCACATTGGTCAAACCGGTACAGCTGTCGAAAAGATTAGCGTCTATAGTTACAACTTTACCGGGAATAACCATGCTTTTCAGGTCCATGCACCAATGGAAAGCATTATCCTGGATTGTTGTAACGCTGCCGGGAATAATCAAGTTTGTAAGGCCGCAGGCATAGAAAGCGGAACTTCCGATTGTAGTCAAGCTGTCGGGGAGTGCCAGGCTTTTCAGAGCGCCGCACGAACCAAAACCGCCCCAGTCAATTCTGGTAATGCTGCCCGGAAGCTTGATGTTCTTTATTCCGGTGCAGAGATAGAATGCACACATGGAGATATTGGAAATACTGCCCGGTATGATTAAATTTGTCAGTCTTTGGCAGTCATAGAACGCATAAGCTCCGATTGCAAGAAGACCTTCCGGAAAAGCGACATTCAATAAATTTGTGTCATACATGAACGCGCTTCCGCCTATATTTGTGACGTGAGCCGGAATTGCTATGTTCGCGATGCCGACGCAGCAGTAAAACGCGAGATCGCCGATGGAAACAAGTGCGGATGGCAGCTTCAGGTTCGTTATACAGCAATTGCTGTAAAAAGCGCCGGGGCCTATATTGGTTACGCAGGACGGAATGATAATCCCGGCCATCGCGGTCTGGTTGGAAAAACCGCCGTTTGTAACGGATGTTACCGGCAGTCCCAGGTGGGTTGATGGAATCACCGCCATGATTCCCGACGTGACGGCCGTTCCCTTGTCTACACAGTATTCGGTACCGCCGTTGATCAGCGTGAAATTCAATCCGGCGGTCGCGGGCAGCCAATAAGCGAAAACGGTTATATCCCCGGTCACAGGGGTACTGGCCATAAATTCCGAGCCGCCTCCGTTGGTTTGGGTAAACCATCCTATAAAAGCGTACTCGTTTCTAGTCGGTTCAGCCGGCAAAGCGTCAACTGTTGTTGATGGAGATGAGACCGTTTTGCTGGGAACAGGCGACCCGCCCTGGCTGTCAAAGGTCACGGAATAAGTGTATTTTTTATCTGTATTGCCTGGTCCTGAAGAGCAGGCGTAGAACGAAAGAAGTCCGAGAATGGAAAAGATCATAACAATGCCTTGAGATATCTTCTGAGACATAATAACCTCCCTACTAATAATTCGAGATTTTCCAAACTGCCTGCCGCTTTTGAAAGCCTCTTCACTTCTTTTACAATTATAATAGTACAAAAACATTGTGTCAATCCAGTTTTGATTGTCGGCTCATCAAAAACTTCCTCCCTTCTTTATTTCTTCATTATCGGGGCATTATTCATCCTTTTTTTTCATAAAATCCAATGTCCCGGGCACTTCGGCCCTGCTCAGTGTAAACTCCGTCGAGGGGAAAAGGATGCCCTCTGAGGTTTTTTTTAATCGCTTGTCTTTGTAATTCCGATGGGCATTCTTCAGGATATTTTGTAAGTTACCTTCTCTAATATATACCTTTCTCAGGTCACTGTCCATAGCTTTATTCGAAAGGCGGCCATCCTTGATACCGCTGAAAAATGCATTAACATACATTGCTGTAATTATATTAATGTGTCATAATATTTAACATAATTAATTGCAGGGTAATAAAATGAGTTTAAAAAGACATAGCCAGGATGAACTATATTCGGTAACTAATTTGATGTCGGATTTACTTGAAGAAACAAACCCATTAAAGATATTTTCCAGGGAAATATATCCCATATTTCATGATGGGGATTTTAAACATTTATACTCCAGGAAAGGACGCAATGGAATATCACCGGCATTTCTATCAATGGTTACCATTCTGCAATATTTTGATTCTCTGTCAGACTCAGAAGCAGCGGAAGCTGTGTATTTGCGGCTGGATTGGAAATACGCATTACATTTGCCGATCGAGAAAGTTTTCATTTTTGACTCTAGCACACTCTGTAATTTCAGAAAGCGTTTTCGGAATAATGGAGAAGAAAATAACGCCTTTAAGAAAATGGTGGAGTTTTGCCGGGAAAAAGGTTTGATTAAAAGTAATTCACACCAGCGTATTGACGCGACTCATATTGTAAAACATTTAAACCGGATATCAACGACAGAACTACTCTTCAGAACTGTGCGAGTATTACTGGAAGTATTAGAAAGAAATAATCCCGTGTGGTATGAAGAAAATATTCCAGCGGATTTGATTGAACGCTACTCAAAGAAATTCAGTTCATTCGGGATGTCAAAGGGGAAGAGATCGGACAAGCAGGCGGAGATTGTGGAAGATGGCTATCGAATAACGCGGATGATTGAGGGTTCTAAGATAGAAAATGAAGAAGTCTTGAAACAGCTAAAAATAATGAAAACCGTATTTCAGGAAAATGTGATCATTCGAGAAAAAGAAGTAGGTGAAAAAGTGTTTATAGAAGTGGATGAAATAGAAAAGCCGATGCAGAGCGTAATTGACCCGCGGGATACAACCATTCAATTAGGAAAGAAAGGAAAAACAAGCTGGTCAGGCGAGAAATGCCATATCGTTGAAACAGCAAACAAAGGCGAGGTGAATTTCATAGTTGATATGATACCACAATCAAACAAGGAAAATGACAATAAAATATTACCGGAATTGGATAGAAGGAATGAAAATTCAAAATTAAATCCGAAGAAAATCTTTGCGGATAGCAATTATATCAGCAGCAGCGCGATTAAAGAATATGAAGATAAAGACCAGGTACTGATGGGATATATACAAAAAACTTCAAACGAAGTTCCGGCAGAATTCAGATTGGATAAATTTTCAATAGATATTCAAAACCGGAAAGCTGTCTGTCCGGCAGGAAAGACGAATGATTCCTGGAATTTTAGTGAGAAAAGTAATTCGTATCAAGTGTCCTTTCACATGAAACATGCGGAAATTGTATAAATTATGGGTTATGTGTCAGAAGAACAAGTAAAAAGTGCGGGGGGCGAAAATTATGTATCACAAAAGAATACACAACTTTGTGCAAGCGGAGAGAAGAACAAAAGACCGATAAATTTAAAGAAGAAATGAAAGTTCGGGCACAAGTTGAATCGACGATAAGCGCACTGGTTCGATTTCATGGTTTAAGAATGATGAAATATAAAGGAGAATCAGGCCGTTCTCAGCAATATTACATGGCAGCCTGTGCTTTAAATTTAAAGAGATTTGTCAAAAAGTTAGTTTTAGAGATGAATTAAGGGAATTATGAAGTAGAATCATCTACTTTTATTTGGATTTGGCGTCATTTTTGTTTTTGTGTCTTCAAGTGTTCAATTTTTTAAATCTTGAAGTTATCTAAGGAAATCGGTTTTTGTAAAGGTGCTATTTTTCAGCGGTATCATCCTTGGCGGCATGTATCTCTCTTCTATAATATATATAGCAGAATGCCATTGTCGATAGATTCAATCTTTAATAACTATTCTAAAAGCTGGAAAGGGAAAACCGCAGAGGGTTGCTACGTCTGGTAAACGGCTCTTTTATGATTAATTAGGCTCTTGATTGTATGATTATACTTTTTAGAAGTAGTCGGCCGGTCCCTGAGTAGCCCGAAGGGCGTATCGAAGGACCGGCTGCGGGCAAAACTACGCCCTCTGTGGGATGCCCTGTGTTTCAATCCATAATTTAGGAAGTACCGCATCCGGAAAAGTTTATTCTATGCCCCGCCGGGGGACAATATTGAAGGAAAAATAAAAAAAAAGTAGATACAAAAGCGTCATTGCGAGCGTCATACTTGCTCCTTTGCCGCTGACTTCAGCGCGAAGCAATCTGTCGAAAAAATAAAGATGTTTTAATAAAAGAGAAGTACAAAAGCCCGGACACCGAGCGATGCACTGAGCAACGTCGAAGTGTGATTTCCGAAGGAAATTGTATCGAGGTGTCCGTATTAAATTTCGCCCCATCAATATTTGCCATCCCGGCGTTAAATAAATTATTATTTTGATATATTTGTCAAAGAGAAAACAAATGAATTTTTTGAACGGCTGCAAAATCGAGAAAATCGGCGGCGATTCCTTCAGCATCTCAGCCGGCGCGGAAACCGATTATTTTATCGACAAACTGACCAGCTATGACATGCATAACGCTCCCTTCTATTATAGTGATGTCGAGGGCGGCTTTATCATCCAGGCCCGGATTGCGCCGGATTTTATGGAGACTTATGACGCTGGCGGTGATGTGGGGGGCGGCGCTGGCTGCCATGCCTGACGGCAGGCAGGCGCCAGCACCGTCCTATTAGACCTCATGCAGAATTCGGAAAAATTGTACGCTCAGGTAACCTCAAGAGACAGAGGGTGCCCTTTAAGACATCCCCTTTGCTTGATAACATTGCTGGTATCATTACAGCAAGGTCAAGCCCATTGAGCTGGAGTTCCTCACTTCTTTATTACTGGCAGATATAAATAGGACTATAATAATTGGCGACGAACGCGAAATTTTCAGGATAAATATTACCGTTAACCACCTCATCTTCGGCATAAACCCAAACATAAAACTGATATTCACCCGCCACCGGGATAGTATATGTAACTGTAAATGTTCCCCCATTTAAACAATAGATGTTATTAGGAGGAAGTATGATAGAATTGTAGGGAGTATTCATCCACGGGATTGAATGCATATTTAAGAAATTTATACCGGGCGCGATATAGTTATTGACAGTCCATGTAAAAGAAACTTGAGTTCCCTTTGATTGTAATGGTATACGGATTATCGGGTAGTTGGTATTAATGCCGGCTTTGTTTGAATTTGGAACAATTGCTTTAGGCTGAGAATCCGGGGAATTACTTATCCCCGGCTGATTGGAGCACCCTATGCACAAAGCGATTAATAAACCGGGGACTAACCAGTTTGACTTGATTTTCATAAATCATCTCCTTAAATTTAATTTTTAGGTTAAGAACTGAAATACTTGTATAATAGATGAACAGCAAGATATTTTTTACCTCCTTCCCGCCGGGTTTTTAAAAAGTATCCCGTTTATTCTTAACCATTATTATGACTATGTAGAATATCCGCATTCTTTTTTTATATTACCTTATCTTGATCCATTCTACTGCCATCGGTCTGAAAAATCTACTTAAGGCCAAAGTAAGGATATATATATTAGTAAAAACCCTTCAAAAAAATGCAATTATTTTATAATGAATTGTATTATAATGAATTATGCATAAAATCGGATGCGGGCACGGTGTCCATCCGCGTTTCAAGGAAAGGCGATTACTGGGCCGTTCATTACTCCATCAACGGCCTGGATTGGAAAAATGGTGCGGTATTTCCCGCTCGGGCTCAAAAAGAGGGCCGGGGCGGGGGTCTTTGCGCAGTCACCATTGGGGAAGGGGTGCGGGGTGGTCTTCGAAGGGCTGGTGATAGGGAGGAATGAGTTTAAGGATTTGAGAAAAGTGGTATAATGTTGCCGCTGGGGTATTAACCACGAAGAACACGAAGGACACGAAGACACACCAACGGAAGTGGGGAACGGACGGGGAAATCCGCGAATGTACGCGAAGGGAGGATGAGATATAATACTGAAGATTTTATACGATTAAAAATATTGTAAGAGAATTTTTTTCATAATATCCGATTTTTCACACAGATTTTCACGGATGAAGGCGGATTTTTGAGGATTTAGTTATTGTTTAAGATAGCTGATTAGTAAAAGTATTATTTCAACGCTGAGCCGCAGGATGCGGAGAACAAAAAAGAATACAAGAGCCATTCCATACAAAAGCGTCATTGCGAGCGACATGCTCTCTCCTTTGTCTCTGACTTTAGCGCGAAGCAATCTGTTTGCTTAAAAATGGGCCGTCGGGTCAAGGCCGGGGCCGCGGTGCAGTCGCCAATGGGGTGGAGTGCGGAGGTGGACTTTTGTTCACTTTCTTTGTCCAAGCGGCGACAATGCCTCGACCAGGCTCGGCAACCGCAATTCCTTTATTATGTAATAAAAGCCAAGAAAGCGATGTCCCGAGCGAAGTCGAGGGGAAAACAGGTCGAGGCCATTTTCATACGAAGCTGTCTGATCGTATAGAGGTGTGTCATCCGGCTTTTGAAAAACGATGCCTAATAAAAATAGCCTCCTTATTACGCTGTCCATAGCTTTATGCGTCGGTTGCGGCATCCCTTCGATATGCCCTTTGGGTTACTCAGGGCAGGCCCTGCCGCAAGCATGTATCTCTCTTCTATTATTATGATAACGGATGACACATCAATAAATTGAGATATTTGATGTGCTGATTATGGCCATGAGGAAAATGGCCTCGGGAATGGATATTATTTTAGCACTAGAATAAAATTCCTATTGTGAATAAATTATTTTTTGAATAAAATATTGTAATGGAAGGAGGAATACTATATTAATTATACAAATGCTTTTTACGAGGAAGGGATCGCTCAAAAAAATGTAATTATTAATATTTTTTCCGAATTTTGCAAAATTAAGGATGTTCAAGCGTATTATTAACAGGAACGGAATTTTACTTTACGGCCGCTCAGATCAGTATTCCAGTAGAAATGAGAGTAAGGATTTAAAGATAAATTAGCGAGGTAAAATTATGAAAGGATTTATTTTATTTGTTGCCTTTTTATTCGCGTTCAGTTCTGGAGTTTTTTCCGAGAAATATCATGGCGGGGATTATTTCGGCGATCTTTCCGATAATGCGATTCTATACGGGAAGTGTGAAAGCCCGACAAACTTCAAGTGGGGATACCTGGACAAAGATCATAAAACGCTCATCAGTCCCCAGTATCACGCAGCCTCCTCTTTTTCCAACGGGACTGCCTTGATCGAGATGCCGGAAGGCAAATATTTCACTATCGATAAGAATGGTCAGATCATAAAGGAGCATTTTCTCAGCGCCAAGGTAGAATACAGCAAAAACGACGATGATATCTATTATAAAAAGGGCGACATTCTCAATGTTCTGGCCTTATCGGGATTGAACCTGAGGGAAGAGCCTTCAGTCGGTTCGAAATCGATCGTGAAGGTGAATTGCGGGGAATCCGTGGAAGTCCTGGAACTGCCCTCGGTAAAGTTTACCTTCGAGAAAATAAACGGCTACTGGCTGAAAGTGAAATACAGGGAAAAAGAAGGCTATATTTTCGACGGGTATCTTTCAAAATATCCGGCTCCGGAAAACAAGGGGAAAGAATGGGATAAAATCTCAGAATATGTTGAAAAACAAGTACAAGTAGGGAAACCGGTTAATTCCATAAGCTTAATAGTAACCCCCCCTTATGATGATTACGATTCCTCTGAAGTAGAATATATAGTCGAATTTAAAGGCAATATTTACATTCATTCTATTTCAGGTTATGAGAACAGAACCGAAAAATTCTACCTTCCCGATGTCCGGCTGAGCGAGGCCAGGATCATCGGCCTGTTATGCGGCGGGATTCAGGCCCAGGATAAGACCAAGCCTTATTATTTCTATGTCGAAAGGGATCAGAACGGACATATCTATATAGAATTTGACGTAGCATATTAAAGCAAAATTAGAGGAATTATGAATAAGAAATTTGTTTTCGGATTTATTTCCGGACTTATTCTAGGTGCGATTGCGGCATTTATTACTGATTATTTCTTAATACATTATGATCCCCTCGCTGACAAATCATATTACAAGAATCTCACAATTCAGAATGATTCGACCAATTCCGAGCTGGCCGCTTATACGATAGATGCAAAGTTTTACGATATAAACGGCACAGGTAAGGATAATCTTGCAATTAAGTTTTATAAAAATGAGAATAACGGGAAATTTTATTTGCAATTTATCGGAAATAACAACACCAATTCGATTGACAATCCCGGCATACCGATCGATAAAATCCGGGTTTCCTACGATTCCAATCTTAATATTTATCATCAATATCTCTATGATAAAAACTATGGCTGTGTCGTGACTTTAGAAAGCCATCTGTTTGACGGCATCAGTTTCTATAAAATATTATCTTATGGAACAGTTCTGAGCAATAATAATTTACTGGATTATTTTGAAACTAATGATTACAACTATTCCAGATATATTTTTAATGAATTCAATTTTTCAGATACCAATCGTTACTATATTGAAAACGATAAATAAAATAATACCGGCAGCTTCCTCATCCCAGGGTAATGTTTTATCCTGACAGGCTGTTGGGGGTTTTACGATATTTCTTTCTTTTCGAAAAGAAAGAAATATCGCGCTAAAGAAAGAAAACAGGTCGAGGCCATTTTCATACGATGCTGTCTGATCGTGTGGAGGTGTGTCATCCGGTTTTTGAAAAACAATTCCTAATTAAAATAGCCTCCTTATATCGCCGTCCGATGGCTTTATGCGTCGGTTTTGACATCCGTGTCAAAAGCATGCGCCTCTCTTCTATTATTATAATAACGGATGACACGTCAATAAATCGAGATATTTGATGTGCTGATTATGGCCAGGAGGAAAATGGCCTCGGGAACGGATGGGGTAACCCGATGCACGGAAAATATTTTTTAAAAGAATTCTTGTAACTATCCAGCCACTAAAAAATAGTCACATGAAATATTTGCATTGAGCATGAAACCATGCTATTCTATAGCATGAATGAAGATAGAAGAGAAAAAGACTGTGCGGCCTGCTTAAAACGATTTGAAGGCATCATTGCTGATTTACAAAACCAGATAAAGGAGCAGGGTTTAATCATTCAAAGACAAGCGGAAAAGATTAAGAAATTGGAAGAACAGCTTAATAAGGACAGCCATAACAGCAATAAACCGCCGTCTTCCGATAATCCATTCCAAAATACAGTAAAGAATTTACGGAAAAAGAGCGGTAAAAAACAAGGCGGCCAGTTTGGACATAAGGGAAATACTCTGAAGAAAGTAGAAAGCCCTGATAAGATCATAGAACATCAGGTTGAAAAATGTTCCTGTTGTGGAATTGATTTAAGTTCCGAATCAGTTAAGCGGACGGAAAGAAGGCAGGTGTTCGATATACCTCCGATAAAAGTGGAAGTTACCGAACATCGCTCGGAAGTAAAAGATTGTCCGCATTGCGGTGCGAGAGTAACGGCGGAGTTTCCGGAAGGCATAACCAATAAGGCACAGTATGGAAAAAACATTAAAGCGCATCTGGTCTATATGAAAACATATGGGTTGATACCCTATGAAAGGCTTTCGGAATACGCCGAATGTTTATTGGGAGTGCCGCTCAGCAAGGCAACGATTGAAGGATTTATCCGGGAGACCTACAATAAATTAGAAGAGTATGAACAGAAAGTCATAGAACTGATACTAAAAGAAGTGGTTCTTCACTGTGATGAAACCGGTATTCGGATAAAAGGGTTATTAAAATGGCTCCATGTTGCCTCGAATGAACGTTTTACCTATTATTTTTCTCATGACAAACGCGGCACAGAGGCGATGCGTGCGATGGACATTCTCACAAGATTTACCGGTATTATTATCCACGATGGATGGAAAAGTTATCTGGAATTCTTATGCCGTCATGGATTGTGTAATGTACACCATTTGAGAGAGCTAATCTGGATACATGAGGAAATGGGTCAGGAATGGGCTAAGGAGATGGGTAATCTTCTTATAAGGATTAAGAATGATAAAGAGGCAAGTTTTCCAATACCGGCGGAAAGGATTATAGAATATGATACGGAATATGACCGGATCATCGCGAAAGGATTTGCTGTAAATCCAACGCCTGAAAAGCCGGAAGGACTTGTTAAACGCGGCAGAAAAAAGCGGGGCAAGGTTTTATGCCTATTAGACCGATTAAGAAAATATAAAGAATCTGTCCTTTTATTTATGCGGGAAAAAGATGTTCCATTCAGCAACAATTTGGCGGAACGGGATATCAGAATGATAAAAGTCCAGCAGAAAATATCAGGTACATTCAGAAGCTGGAATGGAGCGGCTGCCTTTTGCAGAATCAGGGGTTATATATCTACAGTAAAAAAGATGGGCGTCAGTGTTTATCAAGCCCTTATTGACGCGTTGAACGGCTCCGCTATTAAATATGCGGCTGGATAGTTACGAATTCTTTTTCATAATATCCGATTGTTCACGCGGATTTTCAAGATTACAGCAGATTTTGAGGATTTAGTTTTGTGGGGAGGGTCTTGATGAGAGGAAGATTCCTGGTTGTTTGGAGATAGAATCGGGGTTGAAGGTGGCTTCGCCTGATTGACAGTGGATTTTGATTGAGAATCACTTCTTGATTTTATTAAAGCTTATTTATCGACCCCAATTTCACGCGGATTCCACGGATTTTGGCGGATTTTAAGGATTTAGTTTATTTAAAGATGCATTCTAAAATAAATCGGTTCCTTACTGTTATTAGTGCGTTTCGGGGATTAACAGGATGGCACCCTTCGATATTACTCAGGGTAAACTCCGGCGGGAAGGAGAACGGACGAGGTAATCCGCGAAGGCACGCGAAGAGACGCGAAGGGGATGGATTTTGAATTTCGATTCTTTATAAAAGCATTTCATACCTTTTTTTATTCTGGCGCTTTTTAACGGGGGTTTTGGGGTGGGCTTCGCCCGGCAGACAGAAGATTTTGATTGAGAATCCCTTCTTGGTTTATTAAAGCCTATTGATCGACCCCAATTTCACGCGGATTTTCGCGGATTAGGACGGATGCTTCGGCTTCGCTCAGCACAAGTTTTGGAAGATTTAGTTTTATTAACCTGATTTGTTTACTCGATGGCTGGAAATGTTAGGGGAATGAGGAGGGATGGGGGAGCAGACACGAATTGGCACAAATTGGAATATTTTCACGTGAATACTAAATCTGATTACGATTACCTCGCTCAAATATACAAGTCATTCCTTTAAACAAATTATTTTTATATATAGTAATATTATTTCTTATCTTGAATTGAGATTCATTTATAATAATAGGATGAATCAACATTTTATTATTCTTTGAAATATTATATATCATGGAGATTATATCAACATCATTAATTTCATCATATAAGACCACCAAAATATCTATATCTGAATCTCTTCTATAATAATATGCTTGACTACCAAGTAGATATATTTTTTTTATCTCAGACTTTGCTTGTGCACTTTCTTCAATTTCTTTTATTATGCTCTTTAATTCTTCTGGGATATTTTTTGATTTCATCCACTAACTCCCTTATTTTAAGTTGCTGTTCAGACCTGTTTAATTCAAGCCGTTTTTCCAGAGATTTTCTATAATCAATAAATTCTTTAATCGCCTGACTAAAGTAATGATCTTCCATCTGATTTTTATTCAGATTATCTTTCCGTTTTATTTCTTCCAATTGATTATAGTTTTCTTCAATATTGTTGTATCCAGCCACAATATTTTTCCTTAGCTTAGCCACGATATTTTTCCAATAATAATAATAAAAAAGACGGGATAAATTTCCCGGCCAATTAGTCATTTCCATTCTGATTTTGCTTGATCAAATATAAGATCATCTACAATTTTTTTGCCATTTGACATAGCTGCTAAAAGGAGTGTAGTGCAGATTCGATTTATTATTCTTGGAATTCCAGAAGATTCGTCATGTATTTTAGATATGACTGAATCCGTGAATATAGCTGCGGTACTTCCTGCTATATTTAAATGATGCCGTATATAACCACAGCTATCTTCTAATAGCATTCCTTCCAAATGAAACTTTACAGTAATTCGCTGCCTTAATGCTTCATTTTCCAAACCCGCAAACCTTTGCATAAGTAGTTTATGGCCTGAAAAAATAAAGTTAACAAGAGATCTGGTGTCAAAATCAAAATTTGAAAGTAACCTTATCTCTTCCAAAATAAAACCCGGAAGATTTTGAGCTTCATCCAGAATTATAACCGGCGTTATCTTTTTGATCATAGCTAATTCCCTAAGTGTTTTTTTTAGAATATTACGACATTCACCAGAGCTATATACCGGTCGAACTTGGAACTCTGACAATATAGTTCGATAGAAATCTTGTTTTTTATCAAAAGCTATATTCAGATAAACAGACTGATGTGTATTAGGATTCATTGAAGAAGTGAAAAATCGCAGGGCTGTACTCTTACCACTTCCAACTGGACCAGTAAGTAGAAAAAAACCTCCTTCCTCCAGGAAATATTTTAACCTATGTCTGAGATTTTCAAAATCTTTCCATAAAAATGCTTCTTTCTCTGAAATATCTCGAGAGAATGGTGTTCGAATAAATCCATAATATTGGTTAAGCATTAGAATCCTCCTTTTTTATTCTGCTGAAATCAATTTGCCGTCTCTCTTTTCTAGAAATTTCTAATTCTTTTTGTTTCAGCCTCGAAAAGAATTCCATAGATGATTGCCTTATGATAGATACTGCTGTCTTTTTTTCTTCTGGAATATTGCGGAAAACAGGATTTTTTAAATCCCGCGGAAGTGCAGTCTCTGAATATTTGTTTTCTGAATATATAAATACTTTCGACATATCGAAGGGATCATATCGAACTTCAACTTCAGTCCCAAGAAACACATGATTATTAAGACAATAAGTATTCCCATTCAACTTAATACTCCCGTCGGAAGGGTGGACTTTCCGTTTTTCCCTATATAAAAATATTTCTGTAATTTCCTCGATACTTTCTATAGTCCTTAATTTAACGTTCTTCATATCATTTGTATATCTGTCAAGCGGAGTAACACCAATCGCTTGATGTTCCACTCTGTGGTATTCTATTTCTATCCAAGTCTGCAAAAATGAATTCAACTCATCCAAAGAAGATATATCAGCAAATCTGGCTTCAGACATAAATTCTTTTTGAATACGTTGAAAGAAGCGCTCAATTTTCCCTTTAGACTGAGGAGAATATGGGAGATGGTGCATGAGCCGGATACCGAGCATTGCACAAATTCTGCTTAAATGATAAGTATCAAAAATCTTACCGTTATCAACATACAACGCTTTAGGAATGCCCCGTTTTAAAATCGATTTTTTCAAAGTATCCTCGAGTCTTGGCAGTTTCTCATCAAAATAAAATTGTGCATGGGGAATAATCCTGGAATAATCGTCAATAAAAGCAAATAGATAAGTCATTTTTCCACTACTGCGAAGAGGTATTCCGTCTGTTATATCAGCTTGCCACAATTCATTAATATGTTCTTTTTCAAATGCATAATTAATTCTTTTTTGGCATAAGTTTCTTCGATTAAGGCCATTATTTTTAAGTACTCGTGAAATTGTTCTCTCTTTGAGAGGTATATTCTGGAATTCCAGTGAAGATTTCAGTAGTTTCATAATTTGTCTTGCGCTTCGTTTCGGATCCTCTTCTTTCAGATGTTTGATCTTTTTGATAATATTATCAGAATGTTTTTTTGATTTACCTTTGTCTTTTCTGATTTTACGATTTAATCCTTCAAAGCCTTTGGATTCATAACGCTTGATGTAATTCAACAAAGTTTTTGACGTTAATTTTTTCTTTATTGAACCGGGAATATTCTGTTCCTCATTAACAATATTCCGAATAATATTCTGACGCTCCTTTTTATCTTCTATGTGAATCAACCGTGAAATAAGACCAAATTTAAATAAAGACTTTCTCATTTTCTCATCATCTTCCATAAAACATTCTCCAAATTCATTTTATCCATTATAAAAGAAATGTGATATGGAAAAAATCTAATTTTATGTGAAAATTACCCGGAATCCAGACTTAAAAGCTTCTTTCCAGAGCAGAAGCTATAAATATAATTCAAAAAATAGTATTTCTCAGACTCAAGAATAGGACCAAAAAGGTACTTTTTGTGATATATTACACAGAGTTTATCTAAAATGTTAAATAGGATGTTTAATTTATCTATATTAGAATTCTGATCAGGATAAATGTCAGGAATTTTTGTAGAGCTATCAAGTTCAATTATAAGTTTTGATAAAGTTTTTATTAAATCATCGCATTGTTTCATTAGACAATTGAAATAATTCCGGAAAGTTGAAAGGTTATTAAAATGAGTGTCATAATATTTCCAAATAGTTTCTATTTTTTCAAATTTCATATAATGGTTTTGAATCAACCCCAAAAATATGTTAACACATCTTCTTTTTCTGGAAAGAAGGTATGGCGGAATTACAGAAATTGTTTCACTTTTTTTCCCTGATTCCAAAGGATAATAGAAACGAATAACATCAGTACTAATAGGATATTTTCTAGGGTATGTGTCATTATATTTATAACCAGGGTGGTCAATTAAAAATCTTTTTTCAACATTTTCTCTTGTATAATCCTCTGGATAAAAATAAAGGCCAACTTCTTGCATTGATTCCAATCCATCACTTATATTTCCAGTAGCCCATAATGACTGACATTGACAGTCATTTTTCAAGTATTGCTAGTTTGTGTCCTCTGAGATGTGATGGATTTAAATCATTCACAGATAAAATCTGTCTTTTTTAAAGCAACTCTGAAATAACAGAATATGATGCTATTTTCATAAAACAATGAAAAATAACAACCATCGCTTTTTTCAGACATAATATTAGACATAATGAGGACACAATACTAGCAGCTAAGGGAAATATAAGGTAGGGAATTGGAAACCAATCCCTAATTTTGCCGGCAGCAGAAGCTACCGGATTTTTTTAGAAGAGTTATATAATAACCCTTCTCTAAATGACACGTTTTCATAAGAAAAGTGTCTTAAAAATAAAATGAAAGCTAGATTATTAAGCTTCCATTTTGTGCTGCTTATAGCAGCAATGTGTCGTAATGCTCAACCATAAGAAAAAGTGAATCGTTTCATAGGTCATATTCATTATTTGCTCAACTCAATGTCAACCCGGCATGATATTGTCAAGCTGATTTAAGGGAACAAGAGTCAAGCATTGCAAAAATAATGAGTAAGAATAAAACCTATTCCAACAAACCCGTGATTTTCCCTTAATTACACAGGAAACTGACTAACGACGTAATTAAATTATCGGTTTTGACCAAAAGGATTATTAGATCATATTGATTACATTAAAAGTTAAATATCCCGAATAGACATGTTCGACAGAAGTAATAATATGGATTTATATTTTAACTTCTAAATAAAGTAATAGATTCACTAAAGTAATTAGCATTAGGGATTATTTGTTTCCATATTTTATCATTTGTAGATGAAGTTGGTATTGAAAATACACCTGAAGCTCCTATTACATAACTCCATTTGTTTGAAGGAAGTTCACCAACACCTCTTATATAGAATACTAAATTTTTCTTAAAACCTAATGCTTTCTTTGTGTCTTTTACTAGAATAGCACTCGGAATATTTCTTGTTTTTAGAAGCACAATTGCAGGAAGAGGAGATCTAATTAACAGTTCGCCTATAATAGGAGGAAGGTCTCCTTTTATTTTTACTTTCTTGTCATCAATAATAGTATCATTTTCCAATTGTTTTAAAAGATCAAACTTATTAAAATCAGGAGTTCTGCATATATCAAAATCATCAAGATATATTGATCCATCAATATTTCTTTCTTCACTCGTTTCCTCTGTCAAGTACTTATTTACCATATCGTAAATCAATTTCAGAGCTGTATCAGTATTATCAGTATTTATATTTACTTGTAAAAGATTTAAATAATTTTTTAAATCTTCAATATCCCAGATAACACTGTATTTCCTATCCATTACATAACCCGAGGTTTCTCCATAGCTCTTCTTTTGAACATCTGTCCAAAAAGCCAAAGCGGCGATATCAATAATTAATCTTGGTTCAATTTGAGATTCCATGAATTCCTCCAATTAGAGATTAATTATAATTATAGCTTAAAATAATGATTTAAATAAATCAATAGTGGATTGTTTTTTGATAAGACACAAAACAGTTAAGACTTGAATTTTTAATTTTACATAAAAGATTGGTTAAAATTAATGATAATCAATAAATTTCCCATCTTCGAAAATTGTGATTGATTCAATTAATTTTGTATTATCATTAATCTGATTTTCAATATAGATTCTACCATTACTCAAATGATATTCAAATATATATTCGATATTATCTTTTAAGCTATATTTATTAGCAATGTTTTTAATACTTTTTTTATTTCAAAAAAATTTCTTTCCCTTTAAACAGGGCTGTTTCCCCTAATCCTCAATATGTGATTTGCATTTTTGTTGCATCTTATTTGCAATTTTAGAGTAAATATTTTACACTTGAAACAGCCGTACTGATTCGCTTTAAAATAACAATATGCCTCCCAGGCAGAAATTGGTAAAAAAAAAGATGTCACATTTAAAATTTGTCAGTAAAGTATATAAACCTGCCCGCAGTTTATTCAAGGTATATTTTAAGAAAATTGTCCTTTTATTTACTTTTATTGCATTTATTTCGATTTCCGTATTTTCACATCACACTCACCATAATGAGGATCTTCAAATAAAGAATAACAGCGCCTGTTGTCTTAAAGCGCAAAGCGAGTCTCTTCAAGACAAAGATGGAGATTTTTGTATCGCCTGTTTCTGGCAGAGCATTGCCCAATCGACAGGCATTTTTGACAAGATCGTGTTAACCTATGAAAATCCTGTCTCAAATATTTTCAAACCGTTACTGAATTTCCATTCTGAAAAAATTATTTTATCATTCCAGAACAGGGCTCCTCCAACCCGGACTTTTACCGGTTGTTAAAAAAAAATCAATGAATATTTTACTTTTTTGTGTTGTCTAATGGCTAACTTCAAGATCTTTCAATAGTGTTGGAGGAACACTGAATAAAAAAAGTAATGGATTAAGGCTTTTTTTTAATGGCCTTTCCCTGATAATTATTATGGAGGAATAACCCTATGAAAAGAAATATGATCGTTTTTACTGTCGCCGGCATCATGATGTTTTCAGTTCTGTTTACTGGATGCGCCGCAAAAAAGCAGCCGTTCGGGTTTCATGCCCTAAAAATAAACGGCCGGTTCGTGGAAGTTTCCGTTTTCAGTGAGGAATACGCCCGTTATTACGAAAATAATAAGAGAAACGCCCGGGTGATGCGGATGCCGGATAACGAGCGCAGAGCAGCGGTCCTTGATAATGTCATTGAAAGGGAGATTGAAGAAAATTATATCACAAACCGCAGGGATATAGAAGTTACGGACAATGAAGTGACGGATTTTCTCGACCGTTATGTCAAGCCGGGCATGTTTATGGATATCGATGAGGATGAGCCGGTCCCCTTGAGTTTTCATGATGCTGCCGTCAGCCAGAAGGTGTTTTCCTCTATAAAACCCTATCTGCTGAGGCTGAAAATCATACCTGAAATAGCCTCAAAGTATAATATTAAAGCCGACCCAAAAGAGGTTAGAGAGGAATATAAGCGGCAGCTTAAGAATAATTACCTTGTCTTCGGGAGGCATATAGTCCTGCCGAAGGGGCAGATGAAGCTCGCCGGCGAGCTCGCTGAAAAGATGAAGAAAGAATCCGATGTAATGGACCTTGTCAGGAGATATTCCATCGATGCTGACACGAAAGATAAAGGCGGGGCAATGGGAAATATCGCACAGGCCTTGATAACGCCCGATTTCGCGAAAAAGATGCAGTCCGTCAGGCCCGGCGATGTCATCAAGCCGTTCCAGGCCGCATACGGAATAGAGATCATCCGGATCGATGATGTCATCCATTTTAATCACCCTGAAAATGAGATTGAAAAAATCATTCTAATGCGAAATTTTCACTCTTCCCCGGTTTATCATGATTGGATGGATTCTCTGAAAGCTGGTGTTAAAATAGAAATCACCGATCCGGTTTTAAAAGCATACTATCTTTTCAAAACCGGAAAATACGCGGATGCCGCTCCGCTGTTCATTAAATTATATCAGTCCGGAAAATCCCGCGATGAACTGGAACTGGCAATAGTCTGCTTTATAAAAGCCGGTAACGGGAAAGAGCTTGTCCGCTGGAGCGGGGAAGGATTGAGGGTGTTTCCCGGGTTCAGTCTGAACTATTATTTATCCCAGGCTTCCGGTTTCATGATGCTTCAAAAAACAAACGAGTGCCTCCTGGCCATGAAAAACGCGGAGAAAGCGGCCGGTGATGCAATCCTGAAAGAAATAGCCGATCAATATTTTGATTTAGGATTGACTAATGAAGGAAGCAAATATACAAACAGGCGATAATATCCGGCTGAACTCATGCCGTTCCAAGAGGAGGTCAGGAATGGCGGGTTTTAAAACGTTAAAGTTTTATCCGCCCATTCAACCATTTTTACACAATCTATCATTGTTGATATAGGGCAAGCCTCAGAGCCTTCCATATTTCTTGATTTTAAACATGTACCGCAAGCTAGTATTTCACCACCCTCCTGGAGAAACTTTTTTAACTGTTCATCAACATTGAATTTTTCATGAGTTAATCCTTCACATTCGACCGCTTCACCCATAAGAAAGACTTTAACTTCATGCCCGTTCTTTTTTGACGTTACGGCAAAACGGAAAGCATTCCAGGCTTTTTCAAATTCTTTGGTTTCAAGAATAATCCCAAATTTCATACTTTACTCCTATGCTCATTATAAAATAAGATGCTGTCTTATTGATAGCATCTTAATATGTTAATCTTTCCTGAAATCATTGATCAATAAGCAGGCGTTGGAACGTTTTCCCAGGCTGTCGCTTTTTTAACAATTTTCAGGTTTATGATTTCACCTGTTCTCGTATCAATATCAGCAAAAAAAGAAGGTGTCTTAACGGTGTCAAATGCCAACAGCTGCCTTCCTTGAATATGTTTCATGCTGCTATTTTGCACTTCCGTAAAGATCACTCTTCTGTAAGGACAATTATCGCAATCCAAAGACGGGTCGTTGATGCCCAGCGGACAATGATGCCTCCTTGCGACTTTGGGATCGACATGATTCATTTGAGCCATATTCAATACCGGCGATGCCCTTAAATGCTGGAAGGGATGTAAAATCCAGTCGTTTATCAAAGAAACAGTGTGATGCTGTTTGAATAAGTGATAATTTTCCTCGGTATCGGCTATCATGCCCTGCATGATATAATCAACGGGCATGAGATAGCCCAGGTACTCTTTATTGTTATCCAATGGATCGAGCTTTCCGTTATTATGGTCGTTTTCTATTTCCAGGGCGACAGCCGGCATTAATGCCGAATCTTCAGGCAGCATCGATACCAGGCTGAAATTATTCTTAACATCGATTGCAATGGAGTTCAAGGTAATATTATAAAGCGCAAAACCTGAAATCATAACGATAAGTATAAGCAATAAAGAAACACTTATGTTTTTTATGATTTTATTCGGGATCAATGCATCAACAGGCTTGAACCATTTATCGATGAACTTTGGGAAAAACATACCCGTATTTTCCATATATTTCATATAGCTGTCCCCGTACTGGCTGAGCATCCGCCGTTCCTCATCTTTCGCGAGGAAATAATACAGGATAAGCATAATGGATAATGTCGCCAGAACAATAAATCTCGGCCACAATATGCTCATGCCGATCCCCCACAGGGCGAGTGAAAGATACTGCGGATGCCGGATTATTTTATATATCCCCTTGTCCGCAATACCCCATTTAAATATTTTTCCCAGATAAACCTGCAGCGCGCAGATTATGAAAGATACAAAGCCGAGAACAAATAGAATGGAGCCGCTGACACGGATAATTTTCAAGAAAAGGGTCGGCGGCAATATCATATGAGGCAAAAAGAAGGAAGTAAGCCACCTGGTTGCCGGGAATTGCCCCAGCCAGTTAAAAACCGGATTAAACACGGAGTAAAAGAAAAACGCGAACGGACTTATCATGATCATAATTTCAAAAGCCATGATAAAAAACACGATTATACCGCCGCGGGCTATAATCCTGGCGATAATCCCTTTGTTGTTCATACGAAACCTCCTGAAATTTAATAACAATATTGCAGCTTATTTTGATAATTTCATGAAAGAAGTCCATGTAATATATATACCCATCATTATTACAAATAAACCGAATGCAAATCTGAGATAATTGGTATTTATTTTCAAAGCGATCCTGGAAAAAAACCAGGCGGAAATAAGAAGCGTGATCGCTATTATTATTGCGGCCCTAATGTCAACGTTGCCGTTCCGGTAGTATTCAATAGCGGAAGCAATACTGACCGGCAATAAAAGGATAAAGAGGTTTGTCCCTGTCGCCGTCTGCTGTGAGAAGCCGACAAGTATACCAAAGCCGGTATAATAATTAACCCTCCCGCAAGACCAAAGAAACCGGTTACAGCACCCGAGACCGCTCCGATCAGTATAAATAAAGGAATAGACGCTTGAAAACTCATTATTTGCCTCTATATTATAATATGGGCGGTTTTAAAAACCGCCTAATTTATCAACACTTCCCTGATAATAGAAAATATTTTAAAAATATTTCTGCCAACAGGTTAAAAACTGTTTCTATTACCAAAATTCAGCCAAACACGGGCAATATTATCCATATCTTCTGTATTTTAAGCCGCACAAGACGCAATTCGACCTTTTACCACAACATACCGTGCTAAATTATAAACCAGATTCATCAGCCCGATTTGGCTCTCTGCCCTTTCTTTTCCTATCGATCGTATTGTACTGCCGTTCATACTATTTTCAACAAAACCAAAAACATGCTCAACACGAACTCGGATGCGGCTCTTTCTTCTATTTTTTTCTTTCTGCTTCTCCGTCAATGGCTTATTTCTGTATCCTTTTTCGTGAATCCGGTTTTTCATCTCAAATTTTTCTAATATTCCTGCTACCGTTGGGCCAACATATGCGCTGTCCGCGTAAAACGGCTTCCCTTTGTCTTTCTCATTCAATAGAGGTTCAACTACCTGTGAATCGTGAACGCTCGCATCTGTCGTGACATAAGAACGAATAAGTTTTGACTTCACATCAACCTTTGTATGGTTTTTGTATCCGTAATGCCTCTCTTTATTCTTGGTCATCCAGCGCGCATCCGTGTCTTTATGGGAAAGCTTATGCGTATTATCTTTCCAATCTTCCGGAACCTCGCCTTCTTTTATTTTCTTGTTTTCTTCGCGGCTGTTCCTCTGCCGGGGAACATCCACAAAACTTGCGTCTACCATAACGCCCGCTTTCCCTATCACACCTTTATTCTCAAGATTCTCATCGAATATTTTAAAAAGTTTCTCTATTGCTTTCGCTTTCGTCAGTTTTTCCTTGAATTCCCAGATTTTACTGTAGTCCGGAACTTTGTCCGAAAGTGTTATCCCAAGATATCGCTGAACGGATAACCTGTCATTGATCTGAAATTCCGCTTGCTCATCGGAAAGATTGTAATACCTCTGGAATATCAGTATCTTGAACATGAAAACATAGTCATAATGTGGCGCTCCGCCCGGCGCCTTCTGCTCTTTCGGCGCCAAAATCTCTGTTAACAGCGGCCGGAACATCTCAAAGTCTACAACCCTGTTAAGCTTATCCAGCGGTGTTTTTACGCCGCTTAGCTTTTCCATCCGCTCCTGATATTCAAACAAGTTACGGTCTTTCCGCTTAATTTTTGTCATAGCCTTACCTCTGTTTTCTTTGACTATGATTATATGTTTTTATATACTATTTGTATATGATACGTGGGTTTTTCAAACCGCCCATATAATAATATAATCTCAAATAAAGATGCAATATTAAAAATATATATTTAACATATAAAGTATGCCGGGGATTTTAAATTTCGATCGTATTCCCTGTAAAATTATAAAACACTTTGTCTTTTAAGGACTCTTTCATAATCGCGTATTTTTCTATGCCAGTACAGTGACAAACGCCGATTTTACCAATATTGTATTTTAATAGTTCGCTTATCAATTTTCCGGTCAGATCATTGTCCGCGTCTTTCAGATGAAAGCCTCCGAGAACAAGGTCTATCGGGATTTGAAAAACAGTCCTGGCGGATTGAATGATATTTGAAATTCCCCTGTGGGAACATCCGCTTATGATATTCATTTTTTTATCTCTGATGATGACGATAAACTGCTCATCCGTAAAAGTATCTTCAAGAAAACCACTGCTGTCTTTAATGAACATATTTGTAAAATGTGTATCCCAGACGTTTTTTATATCAATATTTGGAATAACAAAAAAACCGGGGTATATTTCGGTGACATCTTTTACAAACCTGATTCTATGACTGAATAGCGCCTTATCATTTTTTATACCGATGAATTCTTCTTTATTTTTATATTTTGGGGTAAAAAAGCCTTCTTTGATATAAATCGATGCTTTTTGATTTATCCGGCAGAACGGCTCAAGCCCTCCAGCGTGGTCGTAGTGCCCATGGCTTATTATGACCCTATCAACCTGCGACATATCAATGCCGAGGTTCTCCGCGTTTTTTATAAAATTTCCATCCTGCCCGGTATCGAAAAGGATTTTTTTACCGTCCATTTCTATCAGAAGCGACAATCCATGTTCCGCTGTCAAATTTTTACTGAAAACAGTATTTTCTATTAAGACGGTGATCTTCAAGAAACCTCCTCTGGAGCTGTTTATTTCCTGGCAATGACCATCATATGTTCCACTTCTTTTTTCTGCCAGGGGCTGTATTCCATAATATTTTCTACAGATACTTCGCCGTAATTTTTTAATAAAAGCCTGACCTCTTCTTCAGTGAAAAAATGGTGGACGATATCCCCGTCGGGAGCGTCGATGTGAAGAAAGGAGTTTTTTTCCACCTCGATGGTTTCCGACCCGGACACATATTGATAAAATTCAACAGGGGTTATGATTAAAAACAAAATGCCGCCGTCTTCAATTATATTCTCGATTTCATAAAACATTTTCTCGATTTCCCGGTACTTTCCATGGCTCAGCACATTGACGCATACCGCGAAATCATATTTCTCTTGAATGCCGGACAGGTCCTTCAAGTCAAATTGCGACACCTTGATATTATAAGCCGGTTTGATATTTTGCTTAAGGATTTCCAGCGCGTTTATCGATGAATCGACGGCATGGACAAAATATCCTTTTTCAGCAAAATAGATGGAATGCCTGCCGGTCCCGCATCCCAGGTCTATGATTTTTCTAATGCTGTTTTTTTTTAAGGCTTCAAAATATTTCACGAGGTTTTCGTTGGGTCCGCTGATCACCAGTTCCCGGTTTTTAAATAAATCGTTCCAGTCTGCCATTTTATTCTCCACATATATTATAACATTTTATTTGTAATCCAATTTTTCGCGTCTTCGGAAATTTTCATTTTATTTAAAATATCTTCCGGGATTTTAACAGGCTTTTTCGTTTCTTTCAGGATAAAGCAATGTTCCGTATAGCCGTAACAGAGCAGTTCATTTTCATCTCTGAAAATCAGATAATCCACACGGATTTTAGCGCGGGTGATTTTTGTAAAAGCCGCATGGACCCTGATTTCATCGTCAAAGTAGGCCGGAGAAACATATTTTGTAAACACTTTTGTCACCGGCAGCAGGATACCTTTTGTTTCCAGTTCCCTGTAATTGACCCCGCAATCACGGAATAAATTCATGCGCGCCAGTTCCATCCAAATGGTATGATTGGAATGATGTATAAACCCCATCTGGTCGCTTTCTTCGTAGCAGGCGCGGATTTTAGTGATATTTATCATATAATTCACCTCAATTTTAATATAAATACCATAATAAAAATTCCCGCCATCATAAAAATAATCTGATGGGGAAGTTTCATTCTGGTATGATGATGGGTCATGGGAATCAGATCGCCGATTGCGATATAGATAAAACTTGAGGCGGCAAGAGCGATGATATAAGGAATGGCCGTCTTAACCTGAGAAAGAAAATAGAATCCCAGGATGCCGCCAAGCAGGCTGGTTGCCCCGGACAGTAAATTATACCAGTAGGCCTTTTTTGGGGAAAACCCGCTCTTGAGTAGAATAACAAAGTCGCTGATTTCCTGCGGCGCCTCATGAGCAGCGACAGACAGGGCGATTATCAATCCCTGTTCAAAACCCATGAGAAAACCGGCCGCGATAGCGGCTCCGTCCATGAAATTATGAACCCCGTCGCCGACCAATACAAGGACGCCGCTCTGCGTATGCGCCTCGCATTCAGGATTATGGCAATGTTTCAGTATTAAAAGCCTTTCAAGCAGATAAAACAATAAAATCCCGAACAATAAAACTGCCATGATAATGCCGGTATTGCCTGAAGCCAATGCTTTAGGAATCATGCTGATAAAAGCCGTCGCCAGCATAATGCCTATAGCGAATGAGATTAATCCTTCGGTGATGACCGGATGGTTCAATTTTTTGGCGATAACAATAAAAAACGCCAGGCTGATTGAAACTAATGTGGATAAAACAATGAATAAAATTATCCAGAACAGCATGAATTTTTCTCCTCTATTTGTTTATTCAATAAAACGATAATCACGATTGTCTTTCTAAATTTATTTTACAATGCGGACACTTCAATGTAGAGCAGGGTATGCCGGGCCGGTGGTCGATTTTATAACCGCATTGCGGACATGCGCAATAGCCACCCGGGCCTTTACCGGACAGTTCTTCGGTTTCTTTTTTGAACCTGCCTCTTTTCTGCCAGCCGAAACCTCTGCCGAAGGACGGACTGTAAAATCCCGTCGAAACATCGTGGCTTTCTATCTGGATCACGACAAAAATGAGATTCCTGATTTCTTTAATAAGCTTTTCCCTTAACATACCGGAAACTTTCGCGGCGTTCTCCACGCTTAAATTGCCCGGAAGTTTTATCGCCAAATTGGCGGTTATTACAGCGCCTTTTTTCTGTGTCTTTAAAGAGGCGATTTCTATCTTATTTTCTCCGGCTATCGATTTTATTTTTTGCTCTATTTCCCCGCCCGCGGAAACATCGAGTAATGAATCGACCGCTTCTTTGCCGAGAGAAATAGACTCCTTGATGATATAAAGGCCGATCAGCAAAGCCAGCGCCGGATCGGAATATGTCCAGTATTTTGCCAGGAACAAACCGGCCAGAACCGCTAAAGAAACAAAAACATCAACCCTGGAATGGATCCCGTCCGATAGCAGGGCAATGGAATTCTCTTTTTTCCCGAAATGTATTTTCAACCGCGCCATAATTTCATTAATGACCGCCGAAAAAATCATAACTATAAATGCGAGATTATCTATTTTCATTTTTTGGGGTTTAATGAATCCCTGATAAGCGTTATAAATAATCCCCAAACCTGTGCCGAGCAATATCAAAGTGATAATGGCGCCGGCTAAAACCTCGAACTTATAATGACCGTAAGGATGTTTTTCATCGACCGGTTTTTTGGAAATTTTAATTCCGATAAATCCGATGGCTGAAGCGAAAATATCCATGAAAGAATGCAGTCCTTCAGCTAAAACCGCCGCGGATTTTGTCATGATTCCCGCCGCGATTTTTCCGCCGGCTAAGATTATGTTTATAAAGATTGAAATGACAGCCATTTTTTCTTTCATATCAATTCCTTATTATAATGAACCAGGTAATATAAAACGTTGTTTTCCGCCCTGGCGATGACCTTGCCTTGACTTATCAAATCTTCTATGTGTTTTAAAACCTCGTTTCTGTGAATATGGAGACCGGCCGCGATACCGTCAATGGAACAGGGCCGCCTTTTCAGAAGATTGAAAATCTCATCTTTACTTGCATTAAAGTACAGGTCTTTATGAATCTCATTAAAATCAGCGATTATTTCCACTTCCCCCTTAAAAAGCTTTTTTATCTCAATCATTTGTTTCATCGGGACAGGATATGCGTAAGACTCGGCGGGAGGGCGGGTTACCGTGTTCAATTGAATTTTATCCGGGTTTATTTTTTCCGCCAAGGCCGAGATTTTATTTATTTCCGATTCAATCGCGGTCACGCCTCCCAGGAGAAAGACCTCAAGCCATAACTCGTTTGAAAATTCGCTTTTAAAGCCGGCTATTCCCTCCCCCATTCTTTCCAATGTTATGTCATTATGAGGCCTGTCCACATATTTAAATAAATCGTCATTTCCCGCGTCTAAAGAAGGAATGACCAGGTCCGCTTCCTTCAGGCCCTCCTGAACGTCCTTATCCCATAATAAAGAACCGTTTGTCAATACCGCCACGGGAAAATCCGTTCTTGATTTTATTCCCGCAATTAACTCTTTCAGTCTGAGATATAAGGTCGGTTCGCCCGAGCCGGACAGGGTTATATAATCAATGATGCAGTCCTCTCGCAGCTTCCGGTCAATTTCCTTCAAAATATATTCCAGCGGCGCATACTCTTTCCTCTCAGTGGTTTTATTTGTTGTCCGGCCAAGCTGGCAGTATATACAATCATAAGAGCAGGTTTTATAAGGAACCAGGTCAACTCCAAGCGAATGTCCCAGCCTTCTTGAGGGAACGGGACCGAAAACGTACCGGTATGTTTTTTCTTTCAAAGCGTTCTCCTTTTTTTCCATCCCGTGTTTCCTTTAAAAACACAGTATGGAATAAAAACATAGCCGCGCTAAAACCTCAAAACAGCCGCCCATCAATCTAAAGCCGTATAAATAAAGCGCAATCCAATAAACGGCTTAAATATATTTATCGAGGAGAGGCCTTTCCGGGCGTACGGACTGAAGTCCTGCAATAAGGCCGGAAGAATAATCACATTTGTCCTGTAAACTGAAGCTTTCAGCCTTTTTTAATTTTTCCTATTTCTTCTTCCACTTCGGCGGCGCCCCTGTCGTAAAATTTCTCCTCATCCGGCGCGAGATGCTTTAAAAGCCTCAGAAATTCCCCGGCGTGCACCCGCTCCTCATCCGCTATGTCCTTTAACACTTCACGCGCCAGCTTATCATCGGTTGACTCCGCGAGCTGCATATAAAGCTGGACGGCCTCGTACTCCGCGGCAATCATAAATCTCACCGCGCGGACAAGTTCTTCATGGTTCAGCTTGCGGTCATTCGCAAGCCCCGAAAATGCTGTACTGAATTCAGGCATAGCCTGCCTCCTGCGATTGATTGTTTTTTAATACGGACTTAAGTGATATTTATCATACCCGGCCTCTATTATGTTATCCGGACTCTTTATTTATCATCCGGTTCCGGCGTCGTTAAAGTATCGTAATATTTCACAAAATTGTCTTTTTCAGCAGAATCCCTGAAAGCTATAGCGCTGCGCGGGTGCTCATTGAGCATGCCCGATATCATATAGGGAATGATATATCCCCATTCCACCTGCCTGCCGAGCGGCAGGTAATGGTCCTGGATCAGCCTCAATACGGGCCTTAAATCGAATTTCGGGTTTTTTAAAAAATGAAGGAGCAGTTCCAGGGGGCAGTTGCCGGGGCCTCTCCCGATCCCGTAAACGGAAGCGTCCAGAATATTCGAATTGTCGATAATGGCCTGAATGGTATTCGCGAACGCGAGCTGGCGGTTATTGTGAGTGTGGATACCGATCGTCTTGCCGGGCAGGGCCTCCCTGTATTTTTTAACGAGATATGTCACATCTTCGCTGTACATGTTGCCGTAGGAGTCCACCACATAAACATAAGGGATTTTTGTTTTGCTTAAATCCAGCAGGGCTTCGTCAATATCTTTTTCAAGGTTTGTGGATACCGCCATCAGATTGATCGTTGTTTCATAACCTTTACCCATGCAATGTTCCGCTAAAGCGATGCCTTTATCGATATCTTTGATATAACAGGCCACCCTGATCATATCAAAAATCGACTGCTCAACCGGCAGGATATCTTTTTCCTCAACCCGGCCTATATCCACCATACAGGCGAGTTTTATACCGGACTCAATGCCGTCTATGACTTTCTTTACATCGTCTTCTTCGCAAAAACGCCATTTGCCGAATTCTTTGGGGTCAAACTGGCTTTTCGATGCCTTATAGCCGATTTCCATATAATCAACGCCGGCTTCCGACAGCGCCTGATAGGTGGCCCTGACAAACTCGTCGCTGAATTGCCATTTGTTAATCAGCCCGCCGTCCCTGATCGAGCAATCGAGCACTTTAATTTCCGGTCTGAACATAGTGATATCTCCTTCATAATTTGAAATAATTAGTGTAAAAAAAACACCGCGGGGGATCCGGTGCCCGGATTTTCCCCGTGATCCTTATGCCCGTCTTAATGACAATGGCTGTGCCGGCAGGCGTTTTCCGCCGATAATTCACCGAGTTCATTCTTTTTGTATTTCATAATTATCTCATCGACGGACAGCGCGTTTTCGGCATAATAAACTTTCATTCCAAGGGCGTTCAGTTTTTCAACGGCGCGGATTCCCATGCCGCTGCAGACAACAGCTTCGACTTGATTTTCTATTAATCCGTCCGCCGGCTGGCATTGGCCATGTTCATGTTCCTTATTGCCGTTGTCAATAAAGCTTAAAACGCCGGTTTGAGCTTCAAAAACGGCATAATAGGGAGCGCTGCCGAAATGGCCGTAAACAATGGATTTCAATCCATTCATGTTTTCTGTGGGGATTGCGACTTTCATAATATATTCCTCCAATAGAATACTTTTATTTTTTATAACTTTTTAATACGACAAATCCGCCCGTGTCATGCCCTCTTTTAAAGGGCTGTATTTTGTTTTTAAATTCAAACAGCGTTTGCTTTGACTCCAGTCCTGTAAAACCGGCGGATTTTAACAGTCCCATGACCTCCCGGACCCGGTAAAATTTCGCCTGTTTATAAAACCGGCTTTTATCTTTATTCTCAAAATAAAACCGGCCTATCTTACTTTCCAGCGGTACAAAACCAATCAGGATAAAACCGCCGGGTTTGATTACCCTGAAAGCTTCCTTTAAAGCACGCGCCGGGTTGTCCAGAAAGCAGATGGTCGTAATCAGCGCCGCGAAATCAAAGGCATTATCCGGCAGGGGTAAGTTCTCGGCGTAAGCCCGGATGACCTTCAGCCCTTTTTTTAGAGAGAGTTTCGCCATTTCCTTTGAAGGTTCTATGCCCATTTTAATTCCAAGGGGCAGGGCGAACCTGCCGCTGCCGCTACCGATTTCAATCCCGTTTAAGCCATCGGGAATAAAACTTTTAATCAGCCCCAGTTCGGAAAGGAAAACGGCTTCATTCCTTTCAAACCATTTCTCATAATCGTCAGAATATTGATTAAAAGTTTCAACTCCTGGCATCCGGTTCTCCCCACAAAGGATCATTGCCGAATTTTTTATTCCAGAACTCTTCCGGTGAAATTAGCCTGTCAACATCATCCCGGGAGAAAGAAACAGGGTATTGATTGCAGTAATTTATCAATAATTTACCCGCGTATAATATGTCCCTTGTTTTTTCTTCGCATAGTCTTTTATCTTCCCCACACCTGTCCGGATGCCATTTTTTCAGCAAGTCTTTATATTTCTGGGTTACGGTGCTGATACTAGCCTGTTCCGGAATGTCCAGAATCTGCCTGGCCTTTGTTATTTCTTCATATAATCCCATACAGGTTCCTATTTAGACGGTTTTTCCGGCAGGCGGCAGCAGCCGTCATCCTTTAAATCCGTTCCTTTTGCAAGAACTCCGGAATATTCTTTATGACGCCGGTAAAATGTGACGGCGTAAGAACAGGACGGATTGACCTTCAGCCCTTTTTCCCGCACGAAATCGGAAAATCCGGTCAATAAGGCTTCGGCGATCCCCTGCCCGCGAAGGTCCGGGTGGACATAGGTCTGGAACAAATCAACGGTCGAAGAATCGATAAATTCATAAACCGCTTCGCAGTGATACCCGTCATGGTCGCAATAAAAGCTTTTTGTCGTTTCATCATGGATAATGGCGAACTTTTTTGTTTTTCCAATCATAAGAATTATGCCTCCCTGGAAATTATTTTGTATGTATATCTGCGACCCTGTTATTCTGATTTTTCCATTTGCCGGTGGCCGCATCTTCCGCCCTGGCGTGAGCATCCCCTATCATCCGGGTGCCGGTGAATATTGGCGCTCCGGCATTGCGGGCATATTGCAGGATGTCCCGTGCCGAAAGGTAAAGACCATACATGTTTGCAATCATAACAGAGAAATTTTCTTTCCGACATATTGACATGACCTCCTTCGATTTTTACGGCTTTGCCGTTAATGAGAGCGTCCGCGACTTTTTTCCTTGCCGATTCGATAATATTGCCGAAAGTCTGCCGGGAAACATTCATTTTTTGGGCGGCTTCTTCCTGATACAGGCCCTCCAGGTCGGCCAGGCGCAGGGCTTCCAGTTCATCCAAATTTAATGCAACTATATCAAGATTGGATACCGGAATTCCGGCAGGTTTGAAGAACAGGGTATCGGGACTGAAATCGACTTTTCTGCATTTCATCGGTCTCGGCATACTGCCTCCCTATTTAATTTATGTTAATATAATATTTCAGATTAAAAAGTCGATCATATCCCTTTCACGAAGCATCCTTCTTTTCCAGGCTGATATTCCCGGAACGCTGTAAGGAAGCAGGCGGAGGGAATAATAGGACGGAATGACAGGTATTCCAATCATATTCCCGGCATTTATCAGCATAAACAGGTGATCCGAGTCTATTCGGGCTTTTAAAGCAAAACCGGCCATGCCGTACCCTGACAATCCGTAAAAGAAACCCTTTAAAAAATTTAACGCTTTATAAACTCTTTTCAGACTCAGCACTTTATACCTCCTGTGAAAGATCATGATCATTTATTTCACAGCTCTTTATCCTGTTCTTCATTCAATACACCCGGTCATTCCAGGTCTTTTTATTCACCTCAAAAATCAGCGTCTTTTCAGCGATCTGCCTGATGTTCCTGCCCTCGCAGCCGCGGGGGACCATCCAGCAGACAGCCCTTTCGCCTTTAAAATATTTCATCGCGCAAGCCAGGGCTTTTTTAATCGAATAAGGCTTTGTTGAAACAATATTGATCATAATCATAAGCCAGTTGACGGAATAGTGGCTGATATTGGAGCCCTGTTTTAAAAGCTGGGTGACGGACGGGCCGGACGTCTTCTTTTTCGCGTGGCCGAAATCAGGCGCTTCCGCTTTTCCGACAGGGTTGAGCTTGGTTGCCCTGCAGAAATCGACAGTCGCCCACCGTGCAATTGCTTTTGATGAAGCGATTTTTGAATAATTACAGCCGTAGATATCGATGATCAATTCAAAAGCTGACGAAAAACCCTCTTCCATCGGAAGCTTAAAATCCTTTAAAAAGATTTTTGAGCATTCTGTCATTTTAGGGAGCAATACCTCGCTAGAAGGCAGAAGCTTTCTGTTGTCCTTAGCCAGCCTTGCTTGATAGATCAGGCTTTTCCTGCGGATCTCCCTGATGTCGGAAAATGACCCGCGGGGGACATGCCAGCAAACGCTGTTCACGGCCCCGTAATAAGACAGTGTATAGGAAACGGCGTCTTCCACCGGAAGAGAGGCGCATGTAAAACAATTGGCGCATCCTGTCGCGCCGTACTGCCTGTAATTGATTGCGCTGGTTTCTATATACTGGACAAGCGTATCGCCCTCGCCGAAGTCCCGGTTTGAGACCATCGGTTCGCCATAAGCGATCATATTGATGGCCTCGCAGGTTTCCCTACTCCATCTGGCTATTTTTGAAACCGAAGGGATTTTTTTGCTATTCAGTGCGATGTCCATAACGACTTCCTCGCCGTATTTGTCCTGTTCGAGCCGGCCCTGGAATTCCGGGTAAACAACTGTGGAAATATCCGGCGAATACCACCTGCTTTTGATCCCTGAGATTTTATACGCCTTCCTGGCGTTTTGAGCGGCTTTCGTGAAGACCTTGCGGCCTTTTGATCCGGCCGTCAGGCTGAAAGGCCCGCCGATGTAGCTGACGTTTGACAACTGGATGACCCTGACGTCGTCAAATGTGCGTTCAATCTGCCGCCAGCTTCCGGGGCATTCCGAAGGCTGAAGGATGAGAGAACCGGTTTGATGAATAGCTATTCCTCCGTCCACCAGGGCATCGTAAACGCACTGGTAAAAATCGGTGCTGAAGAGGCTTTTTGCCGGTCCTATCGGGTCCGCCGAGTCGATGATCACCAGGTCGCATTTGCCCTTCATGGAGCGGATGTCTTCCGCACCGTCGCCGATGATCAGGCGCAGGCGTTTATCATCCCAGATGCCTTCCGAAACAGACGGCATGAATTCCCTGCATTTATCGATCACCATCCTGTCGATCTCGACCATGGTGACGGTTTTTACAGATTTATGTTTGAGGACTTCCCTGGCCGCGCCACCGTCGCCGCCGCCGATGATCAGAACATTTCTGGCCGGCTTTAAGAGCAAAAACATGGGCCAGTGTACGATCCATTCGTGGTAAATGCCTTCGTCTTCCTCCGTCAGCTGAACAATATTGTCGAGTATCAAAACGCGGCCCAGCCGTTCAGTTTCCAGGATCATTATTTTCTGATGGCCGGTGTCCGTTTCCGGGACAAGGACTTTGGAAACTTTAAAGCCGTAATTAATATCCGTATAAAGGTCTTCATAAAACCAAAATTCGTTTCTCTTTTTTATCAATCCCAATTTTTCCCTCCTTTTCTGAAACCGGCAGAAGATGTATTTGTAAGCATTTCAATAATACTTCAAACATTTATTTAATAGTCTGATCAAGAGCTTTTTCAATCTTTTCGGATAATTCCCCCAGCAATCCTCGCGTTATTTCGCTTGATAAGTCAAGTCCCTGTGAAGGTATGGACGCTATTTCCTTTGTCATTGGAAGACGCATCAATATATTCTCCTGCAGAATGGACTCTTCCGGTTCCGGAAAGAATGAAAAGCTCTTGCCGCATTCAGGGCAGACAATGGCGCTCATATTTTCAATAACACCCAGTATCGGGATACTCAGCATCTCCGCCATCTGGACGGATTTATTCACGATCATGGAAACCATATCCTGAGGGGTGGTCACTACCAGAAGTCCGTTCAGCGGGATTTTCTGCATGACGGTCAGCGCCACATCAGCCGTACCGGGAGGCATATCCACTACAAGATAATCAAGTTCTCCCCATTCCACATCCGTCCAGAACTGTTCGATGGCTTTTGTCAGAAGCGGCCCCCGCCAGACAACCGGTTTGTTTTCATCTTCCAGCAGCAGATTCATCGAAACAACCGATATCCCCTGCTGTGTTTGAAAAGGCAGGAGTTTGCCGCCGTCGGTGAGAATTCTGCCCAGTTTTAATTGAAATAACCGTGGAATACTCGGGCCGGTTATGTCCGCGTCCAGTACGCCGACTTTATAACCTTTCAGGGCCAGCGCGTTTGCCGCCAGAAAAGTAACGGTGGATTTACCGACCCCGCCTTTCCCGCTCATGACCCCGAAAATGCTTTTTATCTGACTGGTATTTTCCATGAATTTATTTCTCCTATAAATAGCATATGCTAATTATAGTTAAAAATTTGGTTATTGTCAAATGCTAATAATGAAAGTGTCTATTTTTGCGATTGATGTTAATTTGAGAAAAAGATATACAGTAAGTTTAACTTTGATATTTTTGCACATCCAGACAAAAATGTATATTAAGGAGTCCCGCCAATATTTCCGACAAAATCCCCTCTAAGGAATTATTGGATAACATGGAAATGATAAACTAATTTCCCGGGGTAGCAATAAACGAAATTCCCATACGTGTCAAAAACAGATCCCTCATAGGGGAATATAACGATTACCTTTAATGAAAATTAATTAAAGGATGGCAGAAATGGTGAAAAGTATTATGTATCTGGAAACAAAAAAACTAAAGATTTCAGGCAAAAGTAAGAAGAACAGGCGAAGGCTGTAAAGAAGTAGAAATTAATAACCAGAAATTCTTCTGATCAATATAGATGCCGGCTAATGTTCCAAGCGTCTTGTTGTTCCGCGCGCCTGAATAATTTACGATTCATATTTCAAAACTTCAAACTAAAGTGAAGTATTTTTCAGGCATTTTTATCTCTATTGAAACTATTTATCAATCCATTCATAGAAAAATGAATAACCCCCGTTGGACACCCAACGGGGGCTGAAATTTGATCTTGGGGTCAAAATGAAGTTCCTTTATTCGTTTTCTTCTTTGTCGTTTTCAGATTTACCTTCTTTATTTTCATCATTTTCTTTTTCACTTTCTTTCTTTACAACTTGTCCATTTACTGGATCAATTTTTAAATCAATCATACTTTTATCAATTGCTATTACTTCAATGGAATAAATCAGATATCCATTCTTGACTTCCAGCCTCGCTTTTAAGGCCTTACCTGGAGCGTTAGTTAAAGCTATATTTATGGCTTCTATAAGACTTAGTTTTGCCAGGTCAGCCATTTGCACTTCTTTTTCGTCTTTCTTTCCTGATGAGGGGAATTTTACTGAACTGATAATTGAAATACCTTGCTTATCCTTCCCTTTTTCTTTAGCAGAAGATACTACCGACAAGCCGCTTACCAATCCTACCGCGATAAATAGGACTACACACACTTTAATCATAAATATCCTCCTTTGGATAAAATATGATATATTATAGATGTTTCAATATGAAGAAACTATGAAGGACTTAAATATTTTTGAATAATGGCAGAACAATTGTAAAAATTGAACCATTATTCATCTGGCTTTTAACGGTTATAGTTCCGCCAAACATTTCAATTATTTTTTTGGAAATAGATAAACCAATCCCGGTTCCAGAATAAGCCGGGGTCATATTGTCTTTAACTCTGAAGAAACGGTCGAATATTCTGAACAAGTTTTAATTACTTATACCGATACCTGTATCAACGATTTCAATTATTATCGAATTCAAATGAACTCTTGAATGGATGAATATGGTTCCACTTTTTGTATATTTAATTGCATTTTCAACAATATTAAATAAGGCAATGTGAATCAACTCCTTATCAGACAGAAACATGACACCAGACAGATCCCCATCCCGGTTAAAAGTTAATCCCTTGCTTTCAGCAAGAGGAACCAGTGCTTCATAAATTTTATCGATACACTCCTGTAAATAAATTGGTTCTTTTATAAAATACTTGCTTTCATCCAGCCTTGCCAGCAGGAGTAATTTATTGATAAGTGTCTGAAGATACGCACTGGATTCCAGGATTTGATATAATTCTTCTTTTAAATTATCGTCAGAAATTTGAGAATTAATTTGATTTTCAATTTTAATCCGGATGATTGAAAGGGGGGTTTTCAGTTCATGAGCCACATCTGAGATAAATTGTTTTTGGGTTTCAAATGATTTTTCAATACGGGATAAAAGACTGTTAATTTCCATAGTCAGCTGTCCCAGTTCATCATGCGCATTTTGAATAGGCAACCTTTCATGAAGATTTTGGGAATTAATCCGATTGGTTAATCGAGTGATCCTATTGATAGGCTTAAGAATCCGTTCACCGAAGAAATACCCGATAATTCCAATGAAGATCAAAAACAATATAATGCCAATAATTTCAGCAATAGAATACGTTTGAATCTGTTTTAAGAAATCGCTTATATTAACTGCCGTGATTATATAATAGAATATTTCATCTTTGATTTTAACCGGTTCAATATGAGTCCTCAGATATACTATTCTTTCCGGTATTTTTGAGGCATTATCATTGGTTCGATTAATACTATTTTTTATCAAATAGTATTTATTAAGATTATTAAAATCCATTGCAACCTGGTATTTCTTTGCATAGGTTGATATATAAAGGACTTGATTGTTGGAAGAAAGAATTATAACCCATTTGTCATCGACTAATGACAAATCATCATTTTCATTAAGCATGGTAAATGTTTTTACGCTATTCAATTCAAAAATGCTTTCCACTTCTTTTGAAAGATAGGATAATTCCTTGTCCGCAGAATCATATGAGAACTTTACGACTAAGGCCAGAATGAAAATGCTGAATATTATCAAAATTGAAGCGCTTAATACAATGTATAGAGTAATGATTCGAGTTCTAACTTTCATTTCAGATCCTTATCTGTCAATATAAATCCAAACCCTCTTTTTGTATGAAGCAACAATTTATCATGTCCGTTGTCCAGTTTTTTCCTGAGATTTTTTATATGAACATCAATAAAATTCGACATAGTAAAAAGGTCCAGCGATTCACCCCAAATGTGTTCTCCAATTTCGATTCTGGTCACCAGCCGGTCTTTGTTATATGCCAGGAATTCCAGAATTTCATATTCTTTCGGGGACAAGTTTAAAGGATACCCTCTTCTGCTTGCCTTTTTAACGGATGTATCGATCTCCAGATCCAGAATTTGTATGGTATTTTGGCTGATATTATGTTTTCTTCTTAAAAGCGTTCGGATTCGTGCTAATAGCTCTGAAACTGCAAATGGTTTTGTTAAATAGTCCTCAGCCCCAAGGTCCAGGCCCTTCACCCGGTCTTCTACCAGGCCCCTCGCGGACAGTACAAGTACTGTTACAGGTACGGACATCCCGCGTAAAGTCTTAAGGACCTCAAAACCATCTATTCCCGGAAGCATAATATCAAGAAGAACAATATCATAATCCGCTTCATGGATCTTGTCCAGGGCGTCTTCACCGCTTTCAGCCCGCTCTACCAGATATTTTTCCTTTGTCAGCGAAGCGGAAATACTTTCCGCTAATTGATTGTCATCTTCTATTAATAATATTTTCATAATATTTTAAATCATTCCTGCCGGAAATAACTTCGGATTTATTTTAAAGCATATTATAAGATACCGCCAGATATTTTCCCGCTAATAAAAAAAATATTTGCACATTCTTCATCATTTCTTCATTTTGTCTATGATATAATTGATGAAAAGAAGGCTGAATGAAAGAAATAAATATCTTCAAGCAAATTAAAACCGGAAATTTACTGCTTTTGAAAGAATTATTATGAAGATAGTATTTTATTACTATTAACATTTGATTTTTTTATGTGGTTTGAGTAATTTAGTTTTAATGAGGATAAGCATGAACAATAAAGTTATCATCATTCTGGTATTGACGGTTCTTTCATTATTACTATTGACTTTGATCTCATTCGGGCCATTGTCGAATCTCAGGGGCCGGACATTTTATAATCCAGAGTCTCTTTTAAAAAGGACCGGCGCAAACGGAGGTTTGACAGCGGATTACATCAATAAAGACATAAAAGAAAACTATTTCGAAATATTGCTGCCTGTAGAATGGATTGTCAAAGCAGGCGATAAACCGGGAAGTTATAATATAAGTTTTCCCGGCGGGCACGGTTTGATCAATTTGATGGATGTTCCCGACAATACAACCCTTGAGCTTTTTATTTTAAGTCAGGTAGAACCGCGTTTAAAAAAAAGCGCGGCCGGATACCGGCGGCTGGATTATCAGAAAATCAAAGTAAATGGAAATGACGCTTATATCTTATTATACGATGAAAAAGCCGGAAAAGCGGATTACCGGACAATGACCGCGTATATCAGTGGAGCGGACCAGGCTGCTGTGATTAAATTGAGCGCCGGAAAAAATGATTTTAAAAACCTCGAGTCATCTTTTTACTCCTTGATAAATAATTTTAATTGGAGAAATCCATGAAGCAGATATTATTATTTATATCCATGGCCGTCATCGGCATTGGGCTTTATCTGAAATTATTTTATGATGTGCCGGATTCCCAGGCCCAGATTAATTTTTTTGTCAGCTGGTTCTTTATTATTATTGGTACAGGAAGCCTATTGAGTAATATATTCTGGGGAAATAAAGCGGATAAAAACAGTAGGAACAAAAATGAATGAATAGCGTAATAAAAACCGAAAACCTGACCAAACTATACGGCAAGACAAAAGCCCTGGACAATCTTTCGCTTGAAGTTAAAAAAGGGGAGTTTTTCGCCTTTCTGGGGCCGAACGGCGCGGGTAAAACAACCACAATCAGGATCCTAACAGGTATAATCAAGCCTGACGAGGGAAAGGTTTTAATAAATGAAGAACTTCAGGCTGACTCAACGAAAGCGAAACTGATCGCGGGAGTAATGCCTGAAAGCCGCGGATTGTACGAATGGATGACTGCCGGCGAGTATATTTCTTTTTTTGCCCATCTTTACCGTATTCATGATCCGGTTAATGTAATCGCTGAAAAATTATCGATTGTCGGACTTATCAATGAAAAAAACAAAATTATCGGAACTTTCTCCAGAGGAATGAAACAGCGTATCAGTCTGGCGCGTTCTCTCATCAATAAACCGGAAATATTGTATCTTGACGAACCTACGCTCGGACTTGACCCGAAGGGCCAGGAAGACATTCAAAATCTATTGAAAAATTTAAATGCCGGCGGTGTGACTATCTTTTATTCATCCCACCTGCTCAACGAAGTGGCCCAGCTTTGTTCAAGGATCGCCGTCATCCATCATGGAAAACTGATCGCACAGGGCACGATTTCCCAGCTTCAGGAACAAACCGGTTTACAGAACAACAGTTTAAAGGATATTTTCCTTAAATTGACAGGAGATTGAAATGTTCAAGTATATTTTGGCGAATGAATTAAAGGCTTCGCTTTATACCTGGAAAAGTATGGTCTGGTTTTTAATCACAGCGGTCATATTCAGTTTTACCAGTTATTTATTTCTAACGGATAAAGAGCTGAGCCTGCTAGACCAGACGGAAATGCTCTGGCTGATATCAAAGGTAATCATAGGAACTGCTTTGCTGATAATTACAGTTGACGCCTCCAATACCATCAATACTGAATTCGAAAAAGAAACGGCGGAAAGTCTTTTTCTGACCCCGCTTTCCATGAAAGATTTTGTTTTTGGAAAACTGCTCGCTTCCCTGACATTATGGCTGGCGATTTATCTCATATCAATTCCATATATTATTGTCACATCCGCCGGGAGCCGTCTCACTATCGCTTTTCTGGGTTATGTCCTCATGCTGGGCACTATGATCGTTCTCGGGTTTCAAATGATGATATTCGGCATTTCGTTCCTGTTCCGTTCCAGTAAAAACACGCTGACGACCTCACTCATTATTTTATTGGCCTCAGTCCTTCCTGCGATATTCCCGACTGTTCTTAAAAATAATCCGTTTAGCCAGGTTCTTTCCGTCATAAACCCGGCAGACAATGTCTTTTCATCGCTGGATAATGTTCTGGTTGATTATAAAACCGCGATCGGCGCTAATTTACAGTATATTATTCCTGTTTTGATATTTTGTCTGACTGCTTTGGTTTTTATGCTTTACAGTATAATTAAATTCAAACGCAGCGGCATAATTAAAAATGATTAGGGGTTTCTTTTGAAAATGAATATTTATAAATTTCTCATTCTGATAATAATTGGAAGCCTCGCTTCAATAAATTCGATTTGGGCCGGCTCCAGTAAAGGATTACCGCTTTTAGACATCAGGATATTATCAAGTCAAAATCTGAATGGAACAGCGGGCGATTACGTTACCGTATCGGCGGAAATAATGAATGTTTCCCGGAAAACAATTACCAATATTACAACTTATCTGTCGCTGGCAGATGAAGGAACAAAGCTTCCAGTCGATCTGGAAGACTGGAGCGCCGAGAAAGGACTTTTTGTCGGCGTGATAGACGGCGGACAGAATTTGCCCCTTGACTGGAAAATTCATTTTGTAAAAGCGGGAAAATATTCACTGATAATTATCGCCGAAATCAACGGCGTACCCTATCCTTTAACAAGCAGTATTACGCATTTTGCCGTCAGTCCCAAGCATAATCTCAATCCGGGACAGGTCCTGCCGGTTGCCCTTGGAATGCCTTTATTTCTTCTTATTATTATGATATTCGCCGCTCAAATAAGAAAATCCAGACTGATGAAACAGTAATAAAAGACGCCGACGGTATCCGTGCCGCCTGACAATAGATTTATCTGTATTAAATTTAGGAGGAAGACAAATGGAAATGAGCAAACAAAGTTCGCAAATGCTGAGCAAGGTCCCGGAAATTACAATTTTTTTCTGGATTATCAAAGTTTTATGCACAACTGTAGGAGAGACAGCATCAGATTTCCTGAACATCAGTCTTGGTCTCGGCTTGACCGGCACCTCTATTGTTATGGGAGTCATTCTACTTATAGTTATCTTCTTTCAGTTCAAATCGAAAAAATATATACCCGGTCTCTATTGGCTGACAGTAGTTTTGATTAGTATATTTGGAACTCTTATTACAGATAATCTGACAGATAAAATGGGTGTCTCTCTTGAAATCAGTACTGCGGTTTTCAGTATCGCTCTGGCGCTGACTTTTATCATATGGTACGCTTTTGATAAAACACTATCCATTCATTCAATTTTTACCAGGCGGAGGGAATTATTTTATTGGCTTGCAATTCTTTTCACCTTCGCGCTGGGAACAGCTTCGGGAGACTTAATGGCGGAGAAACTGGGCTTCGGTTACCTGGTAACAGGAATCATAGTATTCGCGGTTATTGCTTCTGTGACAGTCGCCTGGCGATTTAAGCTGGATCCTGTTCTGGCATTCTGGATTGCATATATTATGACGCGTCCTCTTGGCGCATCACTTGGGGATTTTCTGTCGCAGCAGGTAACAAACGGCGGACTGGGGCTGGGAGCAACCATCACGAGCGGCATTTTCCTCCTAGCGATCCTATTGACAGTCTTGTTCCTTTCAATAACCCGACGGGACATGATTACAAAACCATTGACGGTATCAGATACAGGAGTGAAAAGGTATGCCACCATGTGGCAAGTTGTGGTAGTCCTGGCAGTAATACTGATAGGGGCCGGATCAGGCTACAACTTGAGGCATTCCTGGCTTCAGAAGAAAATATCTGCGGCCGCTTCCACAGTATCGCCACTGGGAGATCTATCCGGCTTCAGGATAATAGCGGAAGATACTCTGGGCTTAGTAAAAAAAAACCGCCTAGATGATGCCAAGAACCGAATTAAAGATCTTGAGACCGCATGGGACAACGCCCAGGCGCAGCTCAGGCCAATGAACCCGGCAAAATGGACCGAGCTGGACAAATCCATCGATCGTGTTCTCCGGCAATTGCGCGCTTTACGCCAGGATGGTGCAGCGTGCCAGGAGACACTGGAATCATTGATTACGGAAATCGATACCCTCGATAACCCGAAGTAGAATGGATTATTCGTCAAAGATAGGGGCACGCAATAAGTGGGTCGGCTTATGAAACGGATATTTTAAAGTAAATAGTTAATATGCTATGACATGGCTAAAATTTATGATTACTCCGGTAATCGGGGGAATAATCGGGTTTATCTATTATAAGACGGTCGGGTGCGCTTCAGGACATTGTCCGATCACATCAAACCCGTGGATCAGTTCTATTTACGGCGCTGTAATGGGACTTCTTTTTTCATTTAGCTGGAAATAAGTTGAAAGATTGATTAACTTTGGTTATTGGAATATTTGAGAGGATAACATGAATTTTAGAAAAGTTATTTATGGATTGCTGGCATTAGCGGGAATAGGTATTTTTCTATCCACTTTTATGCAGGAACCGGGGTCCCGGGAAGTTTATAGCATGAAAGGAAACTTGATCTCATGGGAAAGGGATAACAATCCTTTGGTCAGGCCCTGATATGCGGTTCATCGATCCGCCTAAAAAAACGCCATTCTGGGTCAGACTATTGATTCGGATCGGCGACGTTGCTGCCGGCAGGAAGTTGACCCCGCCCAGGATACTGGCCCATTATCCGAAGGCATTGGTCAGTTCCGGCATTTTTGAAGGCCTGATTACCCACAAAGACAGGCAAATCAGCCATAGGCTCCTTCAACTGATCCGAATGCAAGTTTCGTTTACCGTGTCCTGCCCATTCTGTATCGATATGAATTCAAAAGAATTCCAGCGGAGCAGCATTTCCGATGAAGAGATTGAGGCCCTGCAGGGAGAGCACCGGCTGGATGAAATAAAATCTTTTAGTGAACGTGAGAAAACGGCGCTGGAATATACCCGCGCCATCTGCAGGACGCCAATATTGATTGAACCCGAACTGGTGAAAAAAGTAAAGGAAGCTTTCACTGAACGGGAAATGGTCATTATCGCCTCAACGGCAGCGCAAGTCAATTATTGGACGAGACTGATCCAGGCTTTTGGAATATTACCGGACGGTTTTAATGAAAATTGCCCAATACTCAAACTGGATCAATATTCAAAAAAGAAACAATGAATTATTATGTTTGAGAAAATAAGAAAGGTGCTCCCTTAACAAACAAAAGAAGCACATTTAAAGGATTAAGCTTTCTTTTTTGTTGAAATACCGAAAGGCATGTAAAGCGGGCAGATGCCGATAACACCGGTCAGTATGAACACTACAGCGATGACCCCGAGAATGATTGCGGCTACACCACTGATCAGATGGGTGAAATAGAGCACAGCAACTGCTATCGCCAGTAATACACGTATAATCCGGTCAATGACCCCCATGTTCTGTTTCATAAATTCCTCCTTTTTCACTATTCAATCTAATTATCATAATAATACAATATATTGCAAACGGCAAGTATTTTTGAATATATATTTTCTGATAAATGAAATAATCATTTTGAGTTCAGGCTGGAATTGATTTTTCCCCTGGTTTCGGCCAGTTTCGCATTCAGGGGCAGCGCGTTTGCCGCCAGAAAAGTAACGGTAGATTTACCGACCCCGCCTTTCCCGCTCATGACCCCGAAAATGCTTTTGATATGACTGTTATTTCCATGAACTTATTTCTCCTTTAAATGGCATATTAGACCCGCCTGACACTCATATTTCAGGCAGGACATTTGTTGACTAATTATCAAAAAGTTACTAACTTAAGCTAAGATTTGAATTGAGAGAGGTTAGGATATAGATATATCATAAAAAATAACATGAATAGTAGTAAATTGAGTGTTTTAAAAGCGAAGAGGAATTTTAGCTATGGATTTAAAAGTTAAAAGAACTTCAGATTATGAAAAAATATCTTTGAAAGAAACCTTTGAATTTTTAGAAACAACATCTGACGGCCTATCCGGAGTACAGGCTGAAAACCGCCTTGCACTATTTGGAAAGAATGAAATAACAGAAAAAAAGACTAATTATTTATTGGAATTTTTACTGCGATACTGGGGGCCGATGCCCTGGTTGATGGAACTTGCCATGGCGCTTTCGTTTGTATTGAAGCATTATACTGAAGGAATAATTATTTTTTCGCTGCTTACGATTAACGCCATTATCGGGCAAATGAATTCCAGAGGTTCGCGTAAAGCAATCGAACTGCTGAAACAGAAGCTGGCTGTTAATTCAAAAGTATTACGTAATGGGAAGTGGGTAATTGGACTTGCAAAAGAAATAGTACCGGGTGATATTGTTGTGGTTAAGCTTGGTGATATAGTACCTGCTGATGCAAAAATCATTAACGGGGAATTATCGGTAGATAAATCCGCTTTAACAGGAGAATCGCTGTCTGTTAATCTTAAAGAACTGGATGTTATTTATTCAGGGTCCATAGTAAAACGCGGGGAAACCAAGTGCGTTGTCATCAATACGGGCGCAAATACTTTCTTCGGCAAAACCGCTGAATTAGTCAAGCATGCCGAGCCTGTGTCGCATCAGAAAAAAGTTATGCTGGATGTGGTTAAATATATGCTGTATTTGAGTCTTATCGCGGTGATCGCTGTTTCAATATACGCTTTGTTTATCCATGTTACTTTTTTGTCCATACTGACTCTTGTTGTGATTTTTTTAATGGGCGCTGTTCCGGTTGCTCTTCCGGCTGTTCTTACCATAGTTCAATCTGTCGGCGCAATGGAGTTGGCAAAAAAAGGAGTGCTGGTAACCCGACTGGATTCAATTGAGGATTCGGCTTCTGTAGATGTGCTTTGTTTTGATAAGACCGGAACCATAACGCAAAATAAGTTGTCGGTAATAGACAGCGCGGTGTTTTCCGGTTATAAACAGGAAGATGTCGCTGTCTTGGCGGCTCTGGCATCACAGGAGCAGGGAATGGACTTGATAGACCTCGCGGTTATTAAATATGCCAAAAGTATTAAAGCGGATTTGACAGGATATAAACAGATTGAATATATACCGTTTAATCCGTCAAAAAAAAGCACACAGGCCGTTATTGAAAATGACGGTAAGCGTTTTAATGTTATTAAAGGCGCGGCCCAAATAATAATGGCCATGTGCCCTGAAATAGTCAAAGAAAGCGCTGATAATATTATTAAAGCTATAGAGGAATTTTCTCAAAAAGGGTACAGGACAATTGCGGTTGCAAGGTCGCATGACGGCGATATGAACAAACTTGAATTTGCCGGACTGATGGCATTAGCGGACCCTCCGCGGCCGGATTCGAAAAGCATGATAGAGGAGGCAAGAAAGCTCGGAATAAAACCAATGATGCTTACCGGGGACAGCCTTTCCATTGCTAAAGAAATAGCCCTGCAAACGGGTATTGGCGGTAATATAATCCGGTTTTCAGATATTAAGGATTTAAGCGGAGATGAGCGGACCAAGGTTATAAGTGAAATTGACGGGTTTGCGGAAATATATCCTGAAGATAAATACCGGATAGTAAAATTACTGCAGTCAACAGAACATATGGTTGGTATGACCGGCGATGGGGTGAATGATGCTCCTGCGCTTAAACAGGCGGAAATGGGAATAGCCGTAAGCAACGCTGCTGATGTGGCTAAAACTTCGGCAAGTGTGGTCTTAACCGGTTCAGGGATAGGATTGGTAATTGAAGCGGTTAAAACAAGCAGACGGATTTATCAACGGATGCTGACATGGGTTTTAAATAAGGTCACGAAAGTAATAGAAATTGCGGTGTTATTAACGATTGGTTTTTTTTGGCTGCATGATATGGTGCTCTCGCTTTTGGGCATATCATTGCTTGTATTTGCAAATGATTTTGTCACCATGTCGCTGGCAAGCGATAATGTGAAATCTACGATGAACCCCAATAAATGGAACGTAAAAAATATCACTTTAGCATCCTTACTTCCGGGTTTGCTGTTAGTTGCCGAAGATTTGATTGTGATAATAGTATGCAGAAATTATTTTCATCTGGATTGGGAAAAAATGCGCGTTTTGATTATGTTAAATCTTGTATTTAACAGCCAGTTCAGGGTGTTGATTATAAGGGAAAGAAGGCACTTCTGGTCTTCGATGCCCGGTAAAGGATTGATTGTTTCCAGCCTTGCGGCAATAACAGTGTTTTTAATGATATGCTTATATGGTTTTATTGTCCCGGTAATTGCTTTAAGTCAAATTCTCGTTGTTTTGGGATTCTCGGTATTGTTTGTCTTTTTTGTTGATTTCCCTAAATACTATTTATATAAGAAATTTGGGTTATAATGGAGCGACGGTCTCTTTGATAAAAATTAAAAACATTCCGGTTTAAATTTCCATATACCTGACATCGTTTTTAGAGCTTTTTTTTATTTTAAACATCAGCCTGTCGACGGTATGGATGATATCTTCCGGTTTTTTGTCCCATTTCCTGAATATACCGACACCCATACTGATGGAGCTTTTCCATTTATTCTTTTCCATTAATCTGCCGGACATTTTTTTTATTTTGTCGAAAACCTTTCGCGCTTTGGTGAGGTTTGTGTCGGGCAGCAATATGATGAATTCATCCCCGCCCAATCTCGCGAGTATATCGGATTTGCGTAAATGCTTTTGTATAAGCGCGGTCAGGTTCTTCAGCAGCCTGTCGCCCGAGGCATGCCCTAAATCGTCGTTAACTTTTTTAAAATCATCTATATCCAGGTAAGCGATTGCCAGAGACCGGCCGTACCTCTTCATATTATATAATTCGAGCTCAAGGAACTCGAAAAACCCCTGCCGGTTGTAAACGCCGGTCAAATAATCGCATCTGGCCGCTTTCTTTTCTCTCTCAAGGCTTATTTTCAATCTGGACAAAATATAAACGACAAATATATATATGGCCAGTTTTGTAATGAAATCAAATGCGAATAGAATATAGTTCCCGGGCACAAAGCGATAGCTTTGAAGAATTGCCCATTCAACGGTGCATGCAACAGATAGTATGATCCCGGGCCACATACCGGAAAACCAGCAGACCAGCACGATCGGAAGCAGATAGACTAAATTAAAAGTTAAGGCAGAGCCTAAAATTTTATAATCAATGTAGAATATTAAGAGAGACATAATAAATCCTGATAAAAAAATAATTATTTTAAAGGAATGACGGCTGTTTTTTAAAACCGGCAAAAATCGCCTCCTTAAATATTTGATTCTTTACTAAACAGTAAAATTATTTAACAATTAACCGATTGAAAAAAGTATAATGTATAACCGGACGACCGTCAATAGGTATAAGAAAAGTTGAATTCAATATGTTAAGGCTATAAAGTGGTCAGCTCATGAAACGGAAAAAATCGTACTCTAAGGATCAGAACCCTATAGATCTAATTATTTTTCCAGATTATCACGGTGGATAGTAAGCACTTTATTCATTTCCTGATCAAATTGGTCCTTATCATGTATATAAAGTTTCATTTGTTCCATCAAAGTTCTGATAATCTCATTTTGCGACAGAAAATATTCCACCCATTTACCATCTTTTTTGTAATTCACTATTCCCGCTTGCCTTAACTGTTTTAAGTGGCTTGAAACGGTTGCTTGTGTCAGTTTTAGAAAAGAGGCCAATTCACACACGCAAGCTGGTTTCTTTTCCAAAGCATAAATTATTTTCAGCCGGCTTTCATCTGCCAGAACTTTAAGTAAATCAACTAATTCACGCATTTTCTTCAACCTCTCAAAATGATAGTATAATGCAAAACACTTGACAAAGCAAATATTTAATTATACACTTAGATATATGTCTAAATGACGAAATATTCAAAATCAAAGTGAGGATTTAAATATGTGGAAAGCGTTTGTAGACTGGATAGTCTATGGAATTATCGGATTATCACCGGAATCGCACATCGGATCCGCGCTAAATTTCTTCATTTACGATACAGTAAAGATAATCTTTCTGCTGGCGATAATTATTTTTATAATCGCAATTATCCGGAGTTTTTTCCCGCCGGAAAGGACAAAACAAATACTGGAAAAAGTGCCGGAGTTTGTTGGCAACATTCTGGCAGCTCTGTTGGGGATTGTAACTCCTTTTTGTTCATGCTCTGCTGTGCCTTTGTTTATCGGTTTTATAGAAGCCGGAATCCCTTTGGGTGTAACATTTTCGTTTCTTGTCTCTTCGCCGATGGTCAATGAAGTCGCCCTGATTATGCTCTGGGGGCTTTTCGGGTGGAAGGTCGCCGTTATTTATATCATAAGCGGTATTGTTATTGCAATTGTCAGCGGATTGGCGATTGGAAGAATGAAACTGGAAAAACAGGTTGAGGACTATGTTTATAAGATCAAATCCGGGAACGCGGTAATTGAAAAACAGACCTGGAAAGACCGGTTTCTTTATGGAAGGGATTATGTCGGTGAAATCATCGGCAAAGTCTGGCCTTATGTGCTGGTTGGTATAGCTATCGGCGGGTTTATGCATGGTTATGCTCCGGCTGATTTCCTGTCAAAAGTAGCGGGTCCCGGTAACTGGTTTGCTGTCCCGATTGCTGTTTTAGTCGGTGTTCCCCTTTATTCTAATGCCGCCGGAGTTATTCCGATTGTGAAAGTCCTTATGGACAAAGGAATGGCAATAGGAACTGCTCTGTCGTTTATGATGGCGGTTACAGCTTTGTCTTTACCGGAAGCCATTATTTTAAGAAAAGTTTTAAAACCGCGCCTGCTCATTATTTACTTTAGTGTGGTGGCTGTCGGGATTATGCTGACAGGGTATTTGTTTAACTGGATTTTAAAATAAAAAATAGGAGGAAATTTATGTTGATGTATCTGGTTTATCTTGTTGTCGGTCTGGTTGCCGGTGTAGTTGGCGGTCTTCTGGGAACAGGGGGATGCGCCATTATGATGCCGGTAATCCGTTTCGGTTTTCATTTTGATCCTTCGTTCGCGGTTGGGACGACCCTAATGGCCGTTGTTTTTACTGCCGGTTCCGGGGCGGTGCAGCATATCAGACTGAAAAACGTGGATAAAAACACCGCCCTTCTCACTGCTTACAGCGGTGTATTGGGTGTTATTATCGGATCAATTGTTTTTGAATTTATCAAGGGTTACGGGAAAATAATTGATTTGATCATCGGGATCGCTTTTATCGTTGTAGCAGTCAGGATGCTTTACGAAGGTATTTTTTCAAAAGGAATGCAGACAGCCCCGCAATCGGAAATACCCGGAAAACCTCTTTCAAAAAATATACTGGGTTCAGTAATCGGGTTTTTAACCGGTATAATCGGTTTGGGCGGGGGCTATGCGCTGGTTCCTTCCTTTATATATTTTCTAAAAACCCCCGTTAAGCTGGCGATTGGTACATCCATGGCGACTTTTGTATGGATTGCTTTAGTAGGAGCTTTTTTTAAGTTCTTTCAAGGGGTCGTAAACGTGCCTGTTGGTATTACACTAGGCATAGGGGCTTTGATAGGTGCAATATTCGGCGCGAAACTTGTGACAAAGTTTAAGCCGAATATTTTAAAGGCGCTTTTCGGCATCCTGTTTCTCTACGTGTCTTTGAAATATATCCTTATATTTTTTGGAATCAGCATTTAGCAGAAAGAAGCTTTTAAAGCCTCGACTTCTCATTATTTATTTCAGTGTGGTAGCGGTTGGAATAATGCTGACAGGGTATTTGTTTAACTGGATATTGAAATAATACAGAGGAACATCTATGACAGAAAATAAACCATCAAGGGCCATTTTATATACTATTATGATCGGCGCTTTCTTCTCTATGTTTGATGCCGGTATGGTTAATGTCGGACTTCCGGTCATCGCGGGCGAGTTTAAGACAGGAATCCAGACAGTGCAATGGACATCTTCAATTTACCTGCTTGTTATGTCGGCGTTACTGCCGATTTTCGGATCGCTCGCTGATCGTTTAGGACGCGGAAGAATCTATAATGCCGGATTCCTCACTGTATCAGTTTTTACATTGCTTTGCGGATTTGCGCCGAATTTTACGGTATTAATAGTATTCCGTATCTTGCAGGCCATTGGCGGAGCAATGGTAATGGCAAACGGGATGGCAATTGCCACAGAAAGTTATCCTCCATCGGAACGGGGCAGAAATATCGGCATTCTGGCTTCCGCAATGGCGGTTGGAAGCATAGCCGGTCCTTCACTGGGAGGATTAATCATCGGTCTGTCGGGATGGCGTTCGGTGTTTTATGCCACTTTCGCGTTGTCTTTCGCGGCGTTTGCCGTCTCTTATTTTACTATACCCAGGCAGAAAAAACAGCCCACTCAATATCATATTGATATCATGGGTTCAATTTTGCTAATTGTAACGATAGTATCTTTCATTTACGGCTTTTCAAACCTGAATAATATTGTAGGTCATAATTATTCTATTTTATTTATTGTGGGACTATTTTTACTCACAGCTGTTGCTTTGATTTTATGGGAGCTAAAGCATAAACATCCGGTTTTCGATTTGCGCTTATTCCGGAACTTAACTTTTAGTTCCTCCATTATTTCGGCTTTAATATCTTTCGCGACTATGTACTCACCCACGGTTCTTGTTCCTTTTTATCTTCAAAAAACTTTGGGCTTTTCTCCCATCATAACCGGCTTATATATGATGGCGTTTCCGGTTGCAATGGCGCTTTTGTCGCCTTTAAGCGGGTCATTGTCAGACAAGATCGGTTCAAGAAGCCTCGCAATCGCGGCGTTGGTACTTAACGGGATAGCATTAATAATATTTGCTTTTATTCCCGCCGACTTGCCATCCTGGTTTATCATGATTCCTCTCTCTGTTATGGGAATCGGGCTTGGAATGTTCCAATCTCCCAATAACAGCACTATTATGGGAAGTGTACCTAAAGAGCGGCTGGGAGCGGCAAACGGTATTACCCAGCTTGTAAAGAATCTTGGAATGGTTATCGGAATTACTTTTTCGACCATGGTTTTTACAATGGCTATGGGGCAGAAACCCTATCAGGATAAATCCGTCTTTCTGGCAAGCGCGCGCTGGGTTTATCTGGGTTCGGCTATATTGAGTTTTATTGGCGCATGGGCCGCTTCGATGCGTGAAAAAGAAATGATGAAAACATCTCATTAATAAAACGAAATTTTTTAGGAGGATAAATTGATGAATTTACTAAAGTTTTCAGGTTCATTTTTATTCATTGGACTGGTTTTACTGACCAGTTGCGTAAAAAAACAAAGCACAGAAGGTACTTTAAAAACCAATGGTTCCGGCACAAAAGTTACTTTCATTGAACTGGGCTCAGTCAACTGTGTGCCCTGCAAAATGATGCAGCCGGTCATGAAACAGATTGAGGAAGCTTATAAAGAACAGGTCAAAGTAGTATTCTATGATATCTGGACAGAAGAAGGGAAACCGTTTGGCCAAGCTTACGGTATCCGTGCTATTCCGACACAGGTTTTTCTGGATTCTGAGGGTAAAGAATTTTACCGGCATGAAGGGTATTTTCCTTATGAAGAATTAGTTCAAATTTTAAAACAGAAAGGTGTCCAGTAATGGATATCTTAATCTCATTATTTAACTGGCTTAACAGTTTGTTAAAGCTCAATCCCGCCATTGTGCTTTCCGCGGCGTTTATCTGGGGGGCATTGAGCGTTGTATTAAGTCCCTGCCACCTTTCGAGCATTCCGCTGGCGATTGGCTATATCAATGGCAAAGGGAAAATGAAACATTCGCGGGCGCTGGTTTTGTCGCTCTTTTTCGCTTTAGGAATATTGATATCCCTTTTTGTTCTGGGCCTCATAACATCTTTGATTGGGAGGATGCTGGGCGATGTCGGGAAACTGACAATTATCATAGTCGGAGTGGTTTTTATCCTGGTGGGTATCTCCCTTTTCGATCTGATAAAATTGCCGGAAATCCCAATTTGGAAGGCAAAAGTCAAATCAGGCAGCCTGGTTGGCGCGCTCATATTGGGGCTTTTCTTCGGTGCGGCCCTCGGCCCCTGCACATTCGGGTTTATGATGCCGATTCTCGCCGTCGCTTTTAAGACTGCAACGGCACATCTACTTTATGCGATAATCATAATTCTTGCTTATGCAATCGGGCATTCCTTGGTGATAGTTTTCGCGGGTACTTTTATCAATTGGGTGCAGAACATCCTGAACTGGGAGGAAAACTCAAAAGGTATCGTCTGGTTCCGTCGAATTTGCGGTGTATTGATAATATTCACCGGAATATATCTGATAATTTCAAAATAAAGGAAGGTTTATATGAAAATCGAAATTTTGGGTACAGGCTGCCCCAAATGTAAAATGCTGACAGAACTTGCTCAAAAAGCTGTCAGCGAATCCGGCGTTACTGCCGAAGTAGTAAAAGTTCAGAATATTGAAGAAATCATGAACTACGGCGTGATGGTCACACCCGCTCTGGTGATTGACGGCGTGGTCAAATGCGCCGGAAAAATACCCTCAAAAGTTGAGATTATTAAATGGATTAAAGGTTAAGGAGATATGAAAATGAAGATTCCTAAAAAATTTGCCCCGTTATTCCGTTCGTTTCTAATGGCGCTTATACTGCCGTTTGTGATGATATTTTTCATAACGCTCATTAATGTGGGTTTGAAAGATGGTTTTGTGTTTATCTGGATGAAAAGCTACTTGATCGCTTTTGTAATAGCTTTTCCCTTAATAATCCTGATTGCGCCGAGGATTCATAAATTTGTTGAAAAGATTTCTGAATAAGTGGAGGCAAAAATATGGCAGAATGCAGTTGTTCCTGTGGTTCAGACAATAAAGTTAATCTGATTTACGCCTGCTCGGGTGCTTCCAATACCGGCTATCTGGCCGACCAAGTTGCGCGTGGCCTTTCAAAAGACAATGTGGGAAGTATGACTTGTCTGGCTGCGATGGGAGCGAACCTTTCCGGCTTTATTGAATCGGCGAAAAGCGCTAATAAAAATATTATCATCGACGGCTGTCCATTGGTATGCGGTAAGAAGATATTTGACAATCTGGGAATTTCAAATTACCAGCATTTAATTGCAACCAAATATGGTGTAGAAAAAGGCAAAACGGCGATAACCGGGAAAGTGATTGAGGCTGTGAAAGAAAAAATCCGTGATGCTATTTGCGCAGGCTGAAGATCAGAGAAAAGAACCGGAAGGCTCGAAGCTTCCAGTTCTTTTTGTTGCTACAGTCAAATATTTTTACATGAATTGCTATCAAGAGGCTTCAGCTTGTTTAAATCATCCTGATAAATTTTATGTTTCCTTATGACATTGATTATCAGGGAATTCAGATAATCTGGCATCGACGTTTTATCCAGAGAATGATAGTTCCACTGAGCTGACCCCATATATATCGGAATTGTTCTTTTTCTTCCGTTTGCACTTTCAGAAAAATCGTTATATTGATCAGCTCCAGGTGTGAATAGCCCTGCGGAGAATTGCCCGGCAGTTCGCGCATTCGAAATCCAAATCCTCTCTGTAGAGCCCGAGATGCCTGCCGGAAATTGCCATATTCCCCCATCCATTAAAAACCGAAGGGGCTAAAAAAGCTGATAAGAAAAAAGGGCTGTATTAAAACACAGCCCTTTTTCGTCAATGGCATGGATTTATTTATACCGTCCCGGGTATCCATCGGAACCAGCTCGACAACGATCCTTCTGTTCTGGGCCCTCCCCTTTTCAGTGTCGTTTGATGCGGCAGGATTATACTTACCGTAACCCGCGGCTTTCAAGACATCGGGACTTATTCCTTTGTCCTGCAGATATCTGACGATCGCGTCGGCCCTCGCCGTTGAGAGTTCCCAGTTGGAAGGGTATTTCCACTTGAAGGAATCCTTGATCGGCACGTTGTCGGTGTAGCCTTCCACCCTGATAATCTTTTCCTTTAAGTATTTTAGGATCGGAATAAGTTTGTCGAGGGATTTTTTACCATCAGCTTTGATTTCGGCACTCCCTTCGTCAAAGAAAATATTGTCCAGGAATGTTACCCTGATTGAATTCTCTGTCTGATTTACTTTCATGTTGCCGGCTTCCACTTCCTGGTTCAAATTCCGGATCAGATTGCTTAATGTTTGGATTTGATTCTTCTGGGACTCAATGGTATTAGAAGATTCCATCGATAAGCTCATAAGTTTTTCATTCAAGGCTCCAATCTGAGCGTCTTTTTCGCCTAGCTGTGTTGTCAGGTTCTGGTTTTCGGCCTTCAGCTTATCCATTTCGTCTGGCTTTACCGTACTTGGAGATGAACATGAGACTAAAAAGAATAAACCCAAAGCAAAAAAACTAGTTTTCATCAGATTTTTCATATCTACCTCCTCTGATTATATTATTTCTAATATCTTACCGATACCGGCAGATGTGTCCGTAAGACATTGATTTTACTTATACTTCGATCTTTCATCCAGCGGGACAAGCAGTATGACAATTCTCCTGTTCTGGGCCCTTCCCTCTTCGGTATCATTAGAGGCGAAGGGATTATACTCACCGTAGCCTGTGGCCTTTAATAGAGACGGGTCAATGCCCTGGGACTGGAAATAGCGCACAATTGTAGTGGCCCGCGCGGTGGAAAGCTCCCAATTTGAAGGGAATTTCCACATGTAGCTTTCTGCGATAGGCACATTGTCGGTATAGCCTTCCACCCTGATCTGCTTGTCTTTAATATTCTTCAAAATGGCAACCATTTTATCCAGAACTTTTTTCCCGTTTTTCTTGATATCCGAGCTTCCGGAATCGAAGAATATCTTGTCTACAAAATCAATGTTAAGGACATCCCCCAGCTGTTTGATTTTCAGCTCGCCCGATTTTATCTCCTCTTCCATGGCTTTTGCCATATTATTCTGGGCCATGTTCAGGTTTGATATTTCAAGCTCCTTGGCCTGCATCAGCTTATTTTTTTCAGCCGAGACATCGCTGATGTCCTTACTGAGAGAGGCGATCTCGCTGTCTTTATTGCTGATCTGGTCCTGCAGGGCCAGGATCTTTAAATCATTGTTCTTGATTTCCGAATTCAGGCTGTCGATCTGTTTTCCCAGCTTTCCTTTTGTCGAATCGACCATGTTCTTCAGGCCCGCATTATCGTTTGAAAGTTTGGTAAGCCTATTCAGCAGGCTGTCCCTCTCATCCTGCAGGGAAGCCACCTGGTCTTTCTGATTTTTCAAATCATTCTGCAGGCCCTGGTTTTCAGCGGTCATATTGCTGTTGTCAGTCTGAAGCTTGTTCAAATCATCTGTCTTCACGATTGTCAGCGTATTGCACCCGAAAAGAACAGATAATAGCGAGACTGTTAGAAGAACTCTGATTAATTTTTTCATAATATCCTCCTTTATTTTATAAAATGTATAATCGTCTGTAAAATAGTAAATAAATCAAAGCAAGTCAAGTGCTTCTTGAAAAAACCGGGAGATGCAGTCGGCGACGGCTGCCGCCAAAAGCGCTGCCGCTGCAATTTGAGTGATGGCACGCATAAACGCCTCCTTTCTCTAAATTTATTTTACGGATCCTTTTAACTTCATTCAGATTAAATTACCGGACCGGCTGCTTCCGCAGAAAAAGCAGACCGGCCGGAGGAGGAGATTTATGAAAAGTTCAAAGCCTGTTATTCCGCATTAAAACTGACCCTGCAGTTTTTAACGCTTGCCGGGTCCTCGCCGTCAAGCGGTTTTGAGGATCCGTTAGCCCTTATCTCAAACTTAGTTCCGTCAAGCCCGGTCTGGCTGAGGACATATTTCAGCACCGATTCGACCCTGCTTTTCGAGAGGGCTATATTGCCGATGAATCCTTCGGACGGTCCCTCGGTGCCGGTCCTGGAAGCGTAACCGTCGATGAAAATTTTCTTTCCTGAAGGCAGCGCATTAATCAGATTTGTCAGGGCCGGTATCATTACACTCTTCAAGAACCCGTCAATTCTGAGTTCCGCCGAATTCAGGCCGAAAGGGATATCCCTTCTGACTTTCATAAATTCGTCAAAAGCATGGTCATAGGCATCCATTGAGGACCCGCTGTCTGCCAGATTGGTTTCCGTCAAAACCGCCGACTTCGGCGGCTCCGCCATTTGAACAGTATTCGGTCTTGCGCATGATGCCAGAACTAAAAAAAATGAAACTGCTGTCATGAAATGAGCGGTTTTCATAGAGAACCTCCTTATCATTAATCGAATAACTTTTTTATGAGAAAGAGAAATCCCGCAGTCCCGAGGATGAAAAACAGGAGTCCGCGCCAGATAATGCCTCCTTCGAAAAACGAGAAGAGTATAAACATGCACGATAGCAGGAAAACAATAAAATTAAGCATATCGGCCGTCTCCCGTTATTCGGACTTACCAGTACTTCGATAAAATCAGATTATTAAGGAAGACATGTTCATCTTCCGGTCTCATATCATAAGCCGTTTTGACAATGTTCCCGTTTACGTTTATGACTTTTGCGGTTATTGCCTCTTTTTCAATAAAGATTTTCATGGAGTCTCCTGCTTTTACAAAGCCTTTTACTCTGAGCGTCAAACCTTTTCCGGTGATATCCAGTATTTCGCATGATACGGGATTTCCGTTTATCTCATAGAAAGCTTCAAGCAGAATTTTATTCCTGATGCTTTTTCTTCTTTCAAATTCATTCGTCATTCAACACCTCCATATATTTGAATTCAACTAAATTTTACAGGATATTATAGACCTTGTCATCAGGAATGTTCACTGAATTGAAAAGAAAAACATCAAGGTTTTTCACTGATTTTTATGTTTTTTTCTGACCTTGACCGTGACGGATATCCGGATGAAGACCTTTGCACAGATAAATGCCCTGAATCTATGAGGAGTTTGCAGTTAAAGTATAGATGTTTAGCATTTTGCGCAGGTTCAATTTTAATGCCGTGAAATAAATAAAAGGAAACTGCGCAAAAGTCTTGGATGAGTTGTCCGTTATATAAGGAAAAAAGTTCCTTGTGAATCGACCATTATCAGAAAGCTTTCAAATGGGAAAAATGTGCATATTATTCTGTTTATTTTCAGATGGCAAGGATTCTATTGAAGCGAACCGATAAGATCTATCAATTCCTGTTTGCTCCCGGCGCCTGTCTTTTGATAGATATGATAGGCATGAGTTTCAACGGTTTTATTGGAGATGAAAAGCCTGGACGCTATTTCTTTGTAAGAGTATCTCTTCACCAATAACTTCAGAATTTCAAATTCTCTTTTTGAAAGCAGGAATTTTCTGGCGATATCTTCCGGCAGTGTTTCTTCATTGTTTTCCGCTTTTCTTGAACTTCGTACATGAATATAGAGAAAGTTAATCAGAACAAAAAATACCATTCCGTAACCGAGCGTGTCCTGCTGGCCGTTGACGATCACGGATGAGCTTATGATATATATTTTATATTGGATAAAATAGATCAGATACGAAACCAGAAAGACCGCTGAAGTTATGATGACGGTCAGCGATTTTATTTTTTCCCTCTTCAGATAAAAGAAGGACAATAAAATATATGACAGCAATGTAATCAATAAAACAGAATGGTATACCAGAAGCCCGTATTCGACAACAGCTTTTTGGGAAACTGGCAGGACAAACAGCATCAGGCTCATAATCACAGTTAAAGCCGACATCGCCGCAACGGATATCCTGCCGGGCAGGCTGTTGAAAAGGATCATAAAAAAGGCCATGAGTAAAGACAGTCCTATGAAAATGAGGGTCATCTGAATGCTGACGAGAGAGCTTGAGGATATATCCGGGATGAAATTGAGGGACTCCCCCCTTCCGATGAGGTTAAGCGCCTGAATCAAAGAGAAGAGGCCGAGAATAAGAAACGCTGTGTTCCCGGCTTTGCCCCGCCACAGTAAAAGTGAGATGAGGAAGATCAAAATCAGGGCGCCTTCCGTGATTCCTTCCCTGAAAAAAGACCACCACCGGAATTTCCTTATCACCCTTTCCAGGCCGATGAGAAGATTGTCCCTGATAAGCTTTATCTTCGAATAATCATTGATGACCAGGTGTATTCTGATGTTATTGGAGTAAGTCAGGTACAGCGGAAGTATAACGCTCCTGATATTGTATTTGATCCTCCAGTGAGAAAAGTAATTGAAATTATTTGAAAGGGCAATGTTTTCGTTGATCCACAGGTTATAAGGAGAGACTACAGGCTCGAGCATAAAAGCAAAGGCTCTTTGTTCTGCGGATTTGTTATTATTTTGAGGAAGAATAATAGTAATGTCAAATGCCGCTGTATCGTTTTCTTTATCATAAAAAGACGGTTTCAGATTTTCTCCGGACCGATCCTCGATTCTGATAATCCCGTCCCTGTCAATATTCCATCCTGAAAGATCAAGTTTCCCGTTTTCAACAAAGGGTGTTGTTTGAGAGAATATTCTTGCAGAAAGAACGAATATTAATAGGAACAGCTTTTTTATTATCTTCATTTCAATTACTCTCTTTTTATTCCAAAGTATAGTTAATATTATATAATAGATGGAGAATTTATCAATATTCCTTTGTCCTCCGCATTGACGATCACGGGGAGCAGAAATTGGCTTCGCTGTTGAAGTCATTCGAGACGGGATCTGAACGAATACTTTTTACAGGCATGGATTTCCAGGAAGTACCCAATTCCGGTTTTTCCCGATTGTTTTCATAATATAACGGTCTATCGCAGAATGATGATGAATTCTTGACTATCCTTACCCTTTTGTGTATTATTAATACATAATGTATTAATAATACTGCGGGTGGGTCCATTGGGAGTTTTCCATGAAAGAGAAGGAAATAAAAGAGTATCTGGATAGCCTTAAGGCTGTCAGAAGGATTCTTTTCGGCCCGGAACAAGGCCTGTATTTGACTTTTACCGTATGGGATATTTTGATTATCGCCGGATATGCCGTTCAGTTTTGCGGCATCCGTTTTTTGCATTGGACGCTGTCCTCCTCATCAGTCCAAGCCTGGATTCCGCTTTTTTATTGCCGCGGCTCGGCAGGCAAAAAGGTCACGCCGTTCATTTCCTGAAGAAGTGGGCCGCTTTCGGGACAGGGGTCTTTATCATGTTTTTGTTCTCGGTTTTTCTTTTCATTTCAACTGATCAAATACGGTATTTTTCCGTTACTTTGCAATTGGGTCTTGCTATGGCGTATTTTTCATTCTCTCTGATTTCTGTCCGTATCCCTGCCTTTCCGGGTTTCCTGTACCTTGTTCTCATAGCCGTCGCGGCGGCCGGCTCCCGGTTCATTCCGCCGGAAGACAGCCTTCCGGTCTGCGGTCTTGCCGGGGGAATTTTCCTGATACTTATGAATTTATTTTTACGCGGCCACAGGGAGGCTGAAAAATGAAATACCTGATACGATTGGCCCTGGCCAATATGCTCCGTTCGAGGATAAGGACAATACTGACGCTTCTTATTATAATGGTTACCATGGGAATGTACGTGTTTTTTGTGGGAATGGTCCGGGGACTGCAGGACAAGCAGAAGGAGAACCTCATCGATTTCGAGACCGCCCATTACAAGATAAGGAGTGCGGCATTTGAAGAGGAAAGGCCTTATATTGTCAGCAATTTCATGACCGATTACGCGTCTGTTGAAAAGGTCTTAAGCCAAAAGCGGTATGTCCGCGCCTTTACGGAAAGGATCCAGTTTCAGGGCGAGATCGACAACGGCATCCGCTCCCTTCCAATCATAATTACCGGGATCGATCCGGAAAAGGACCCCTCTGTTTTTACGCTGACGGATTATATCACGGAAGGAAGCCTCAGAAAAGGAGGGATGCTTGTCGGGAACACCCTGGCTAGGGACCTGAACGCCGAAATCGGCAGTGACCTTTATCTGACTTTTTTGAACGCGCAGGGCACACTGGATTCCATCGATTTTACCGTGGCCGGCACAATTGAATCCACCGATCCCCAGGTCAACAATTCCACCGTATTCATCGATATCGGAGACGCGGAAAAAGGGCTTAATATCAATGCCGTCACGGGAATCGCCGTCAAGACAGTCTCCCTCAGGGAGGCGGAAAAATTCATAAAGGACACGAAACAAAGCCTGCCTGGATTCCAGGTATACAGCTGGCAGAAGCTGGGGGAATATTATGAATAAGGATGTCAATTTACTTTTTGAGGATTTATTTTCAAAAAATGAAAAAATTCGATTTAATGCATTAACTTCATTAATTTCAATTACTGAAAATGTTGTTGATTGGTTTGAAAATGAATATAATGAACTACTATCGATGCTATCAGACGGCAATTCATATCATCGTTCTACGGGAATAATGCTTCTCTGTAACTTAGCCAAAAGTGATAAAAATAATCTACTACAGCATGATTTAGTTAAAATCTTAAAACATACTCAAGATGAGAAATTTATAACCTCAAGACAATGCATACAAAATATCTGGAAAATTGCCATTGCTCATAAAGTCAATCAGAATATCATAGTAAATCATTTAAAAACCCGATTTGTAAATTGTCAGGCAGAAAAACACTATAATTTAATTCGTCAAGATATAATTCAAAGTCTTTCAGAGATAAACAAAGTATCTAAAAATGATGAATTAAAAAACGATATATTTAAATTGATTAATATAGAAAATGTGGAAAAATATAAAGAAAAGTATTTAAAAATATTGAAGAATACATAATATTTTCAAACTATACCTAGTTCCTGCTCAACTTTATTCTGTACCTGGGAATTATCCTGGTTTCCGGAATCCTTGCCAGCGTCTATCCCTTCTTGTCCAACTTTTTCTCTTCTTCAATACTGGAAATCTTCTTAAAAGCAAACTGAGATATGGATTCTCTGATCTCTGTAGTCATGTCCTTAAACAGAAAAGCACAGAAGTTTTTCTGGTAAGCAACCACAACTCCATCTATAAATATTTCCTTCCCATCCAAAATAAACTGCATGTTTTTTATCAATGATCCAATAGCTATTGAATCCGGAGGGAATATGCCAACCAGTTCAACACCTAGACCACCCAGTCTGATGTACTTTATCTGGCCGATAATCAACTGTGAATTAACCGGTGAACTCCTATCTCAAAAATAAAATATGTAAACAAAAAAGCGATGGTTTACCCATCGCCCATTTCCCATCTAACTTAAATAATAAGAATAAAACCCCACTTGTACTATAATGATGATATGATAATGAAAATGATTTGTCAAAGTTTTATGTAAAAATTAGTTGAATTTTATTGATGATATTATATGATAAAGCTAAAATAATCAAGAGAAAAAATCAAAAGGATTCTTAGAAGGAGAACTAATTGAATCAAGATAATTATATTAAATTAAATGTGGACTATTCTGATAAAGAAATAGCAAAAACTTTGGGCGCCAAGTGGGATTCCGTCAATAAAATCTGGTTTATTCATATGGAATCAGATATTTTAAAATTTACCAAATGGTTTGAGTCGCCATATATCGATGTTTTTGCCAGTGTCCTTTATACTTACTTGGCAACTGAAATCTGTTGGAAATGCGGCAAGGAAACATCATTTTTGACGTTATTAAGCGATAGATTTATTTTTATTAAGAATAAAGATAATAACGACATTAACAAAGAAAATAAAAATATATCTACTGAATTGGAAAATCCGGACGAAACATGCCGGGGTTCCGGGTGAAACATGCCACCCAATCCGTGTGAAACATGCCGGGTAATCCGGATGAAATGTTACCACCTACCATAAGAAAAAGCGAATCAAACACGAAGAATTCCTCCGAGAATGTTAAGCTAATCCTTCTTGAAAAAATAAGAAGGAGTTGGTATGCCGAACAGGAGGAAGCCTATGAAGAAAATCCGGGAAGTGATCCGGATGATCAAAGAAAACGGCCTGAGCTGCCGTGTGACATCAAAGGCCCTGGATATTTCCAGGCCAACCGTGCAAAGATATATATCCAGGTTTGAAAAAAGCGGCCTAACCATCGCGGAAATTTATGAAATGAGCGATTCTGCTTTAATTGAAATTTTCGAATCGATGGCAGAAGGTGACAGTCAGGAAGAAACCGAAAAGGATAATCTGTACAATGAATTCCCCGAATACAGTAAGGAACTACTGCGTACAGGCGTCAATCTGAGATTGCTTTGGGAAGAATACCTGAGAAAATATCCAGGAGGCTATCGCTATTCTCAATTCTGCTATCACTACGGCATCTGGAAAGGTTCTCTTGAAATATCCATGCACCAGGAATACAAGGCCGGAGACAAGCTTTTTGTTGATTTTACCGGCGCGAAATTTCCGATTGTAGACCGTTCCACAGGAGAAGTTATAGAGAAAGAGGTATTCGTAGCCATTCTTGGAGCAAGCCAGTATACATATGTGGAAGCGACGGATAGCCAGAAGAAAGAAGACTTAATCAGGGCTATCGAGAACGCGTTGTATTACTTCGGAGGATCACCAAGAGCCATAATACCCGATTGTTTAAAAAGCGCTGTAACGTTGGGCAATAAATATGAACCTGCAATTAATTCTGAATTTCAGAATTTTTGCAGACATTATTCTATGTGTCCCCTCCCTGCAAGACCATATAAACCGCGAGATAAAGCACACGTTGAAAACGCCGTAAAAATCACCTACAGCTGGATATTTGCCGTTCTCAGGAATAGAGTTTTTTATACTCTGGGAGAATTGAATATTGCTATACGGGAACAATTGGGAATCTATAATTCAAAGAAGATGCAGAAGCTCAAAGTCAGCAGGCGGGAATTTTTCGAGGAAACAGAACGGAAAGAGTTAAAACCGCTTCCGAAGGAAAGATACAGTTTTAAAAGCTTCTCAAAAGCTAAGATCCAATTCAACTATCATGTCTGTCTCAAAGAAGATTCTCATTACTACAGCGTTCCATATCGATATAGAGGCAAAATGGCAGATATTGTTACTTCCGATCGGACAGTGGAAATATTTGTTGATAATATCCGCATTGCAGCCTATCCACGGGACCGTAGAAAGCAAGTTTATACAACCACACATGAACATATGCCGCCCCATCACAGGTGGGTCGGAGACTGGAATCCGGAGAAGTTAACACATTGGGGTAAGTCGCTTGGTCCGGATGTTGAAGAAATGATAAAGAGAGTCCTGCAAAGCAGGGATTATCCAGAACAGGCATATAAGGTCTGTCTGGGCATCTTAAGCCTGGCCAAAAAACTCGGAAAAGAAAGGCTCGATAAAGCCTGTAAACGGGCGCTTGATTTTCAGTATTATTCATATCAGGGAATAAAGCGGATTCTGGAGAAAGGCCTGGATAATTTTGAGGAAGAATCGGTACTGTTTCCGGCCGTTAAGATGCATGAAAATATCCGCGGAAGAGAATATTTTGAATAGGAGGAACTGAATATGACCAATGAAGCAACTATTGAAAAAATGCAGAAGATGAAACTGCATGGGATGTCCAGGGCGTTTGAGGATATCATTGCCGGTAAAACGCCTGACGGCCTGACTGCCGATGAAACAATTGCGCATCTTGTGGATTCGGAATGGGACGAAAGGTATAATCGGAAACTGTCATCTTTAATCAAAAGAGGGCGTTTCAGATATCAGGCTGGTCTGGAGAATCTTTCTTACCGTGCGGATAGAGAACTGGATAAAAATCTGATATTGAGGCTTTCGAATTGTGATTGGATACGAAAGAAAGAAAATATGATTATTACAGGCGCTACCGGCAGCGGGAAAAGCTATCTTGCATCAGCTTTCGGTAATCAGGCTTGCCGGCAGGGCTACAGGACCCTTTATTTCAACTGTTTGAAGATTTTTACCCGGTTAAAATTCGCAAAAGCGGAAGGTAGTTACTCAAAAGAAATGAATTTTATCCAGAAGCAGGATTTATTGATACTGGATGATTTTGGTCTTGAAATTCTTGATACACCCTCAAGATTGTCTCTTCTGGAAATGCTTGAGGACCGGCATGGTAAAAACTCTACTTTGATAACTTCTCAGCTGCCGGTAAAAGATTGGTTTGAAAAAATCGGTGATCCTACGATAGCTGACGCAATCTGTGACAGGATAAATCATTCTGCTATTAAAATCGAATTGAAGGGGGTTGATTCTATGCGTAAAATTTATGCTAAAGATTCTGGATGAAACATGCCACCTGCCTTAAAATGTTTTGGGAATTTTAGTGTTTTGAAAAGTGGTAACATTTCGCCCGGAACCCCGGCACATTTCACCGGAATACGCACTGAATTGATAGACCAGTTTAGCGTGTTATTCTATGTACAATATATGCCAAAAGAATTGATTGATTATTTTAAAAAAGAATGTTCTCTATTTTACACAGACTTTTCAGTAACATTGAAAGATCGATACTGGATGAATCACTGTGAGTATTGCAAGGCCAAACTGGGTGATCATTATTTGCATGATGAACCAGAAGTTGATATTTTTTATTGGTAAGGAAATAATTGAGCATGTCAAACTCGTTGAAATAGATACAACTTACTGTGCTGCAATATCATGTAATGTAAAATCAATAAATGAATAAGTGCAAATCAAAATATTTTACCCCCTTCATATTTAGTGTTAACATAATTGTTTACTATAAGATCGAAGCAATGGTAAATAAAACTGTTGGACATAGAGGTATTTTTTATTGTTTTTAGAAAGGAACAATAATTAGAGTAAATTCTATGTCCACTTTTTTCAAGAACAACTCGAAACTATTTCATAAAAGAAAAATATTATGGCCAATTTTAACATAATAATAGAAAATTATCGTGGCCGGGGACAATTGTCTAATGTATTACAAATATTTGAAAAAAATGATGGGTCTTGTTCATCATATTCAATCTTTTGAGTATAATACTGTAAATAATTCATTGATTGAGAAATTAACTTATTATCTATTGATCCAAAAGTTCCGGTGCAAGAAAATTCAAGAGTTCTAAGTAAATCAACCGATAAATCCACAAAATATAAGTTTTTTTCGATTTTAGACACATATTGCTCAATTATTTTAATTCTATCAAATTGCTTTCTTATTAATACGTTGCTTTCAAATTCAATCATATTATGAGCAATGAATATGTTAGTCATATATTGAACTAATTGTTCCCAATTATCATGTATTTTATCAAAAATACCTGGTTTTAACTTTTTAATAAACCAGGCAATAATTCCTTCTGGAACAACAAATAATGCGATAATTAGGAAAATAACTCCAATAATTACTTCCCTTATTATTTCGAAAATAAGTTTTTGAATATCAACCATAAACTCTACCTCATTAAATAAATAAGAAAAAGAAACTTCACTAAATTATTCTAATAATAATTTTTTAAATTAAAATTCAGTATTTATCCTTCAAGATTATACACCTTTTGACATATAAAAATCCAAGCTTTTTTAACATTTTTATTTTCAATCAATTTCAATTTATAATTCTAGCTGTGAAAAATATCATTATTGGACTGTTATGTGAATAATATCACTGTTCATTTGTTTGTTAAAAAATAGTCTAATACATCTAAAAACCATTCCCCATACCAATTTTTAAAGTCCTATTTATGCTTTTCAGTAATTTTATTCCTGACAAGATCATCTAACCAGTATGAATTAAATTAATGTATAATATATGACCTTGGATGACTTGCAAAATTACTGATTTTTTGTCAAATTCTTCTTTTTTGCTATTTTACAATAAGGTTTTAATTTTTTATTTATTAATTTGAACAATCTGTATATGTTACCTATATGATTCTCATCACCCCACCAATTCCAAAATCAATATTAAAGTAAAATAATATAGTTTTTATAAATGTGCGAGTTATAATAGAAAGTTGTGTATAGGAATAAATATTATAAAAAAGATGGCGTACCCTCTATAATTTATTTACGACAATAAACAAAAGGAGGAATACGCCATATGCCGAAGCACAACGAAGATTTTAAGCTCTTACAGGCTTTTAATCAAGATGAAACAGTAGAATTTTTATGTCTTGAAGAATTGGCAAGGATCGGGGCCAGGGAAATAATCAAGAAGGCTCTGGAAGATGAAATTAATGGGTTTCTTCAGGAGAGAGAGCATTTAACTATCGAAGACGGGAGAAAGGCAATAGTAAGAAATGGGTATCATAAAGCCCGTCAGATTCTCATTGGTGGAGGGGCTATTGATGTATGTATTCCGAGAACAAGGAACCGACTCGGAGGCGACAATTTTCAAAGCCTAATAGTACCGCCGTATATGAGAAAAAGCCTGAGAATTGAGGAAGCCATTCCATTGTTGTATCTCTATGGAGTCTCAGAGATGGATATGGAGAATGCCTTGAGAGGATTGCTTGGTGAAGAAGCGAAAGGATTATCAGCCTCAAGTATAAGCAGAATGAAACAAGGATGGGGTAAAGAATATGATGAGTGGCGGACATCCGATTTAAGCGATAAAAAGTATTGCTATATATGGGTTGACGGCATTTACTTCAATGTACAGGGCAGCGAAGACCGTTTATGCACTCTTGTAATGATCGGAGCCAATGAGAATGGTGAAAAGGAGATTATTCTTGTTGAAGAAGGTTACAGAGAGAATTCCGAGACTTGGTTAGGGATATTAAGAAACCTAAAAGAAAAAGGTTTGAAAGGTCCTATTCTTTTTATCGGAGACGGAAGCCTTGGATTCTGGAAAGCAGCCAAAGAAGTATATCCTGAATCCAGATGGCAGAGATGCTGGGTTCATAAGATAAAGAACATTCTAAACAAGCTGCCCAAAGTATTACAGTCAAAGGCAAAAGAGATGCTTCATGAGATATGCAATGCTCCTGATAAGGATAATGCTATCAAAGCTTTTGAATTATTCCAGGCGGTTTTTAATCCTAAATATCCAGCAGCTGTCGAATGTTTAGAAAAGGATTGGGAGCTTATGATCGAATTTTATAACTGTCCGGCGGAACATTGGGTACATATCCGTACGACAAACGTAATAGAATCTACCTTCTCTACAGTTCGATTAAGAACTAAAAAGATGAGAGGCTGCGGAACCAGGGAAACGATTCTAATAATGGTCTATAAATTACTGGATAAGGCATCCAGGCGATGGAGAAAATTAAGAGGTTATGAAAAGATTAGCCTTGTATTGGAAGGCGCTGTTTTTGAGAACGGAGAGCTTGTAAAAAAGGCAGCATAAAAAAATGAGAGGGTATGTCATACACAACATTTGACAAAAACTCCATCAAAATAACATAAGAAGTTAATTTATTAACAATTTAATTTTTTTGCATAATATTAGTCAATTGTATAAAATATCCCTATATAAATAAATATTATAGAGTATTTGGAGGGGATAAAATGAATAAACTAAAGCTTACAGGGAAACATATATTATTATTACTATTATATTCGCCTGGTATAGAGAATAACATAAATGAACCAATTAAAGGTCGAACAAGATTAATAAAAATGATGTTTTTATTTAATGAAGAGATAAAAAAGTCTTTTCTTTCTGATTCAAAAATAGAAATTGAAAAATATCAAGCGTTTTATCCCTGGGACTATGGGCCGTTTTCTAAAGAAATCTATGATGATATAGAGTTTTTTATTAATAATCGTTTCATTAAAAGTGCATTTTCACCGGATAGTATGATGGATTTTGAAGTAGATGAACTTGAAAATTGGGCAAATAGTGTATATTTAGAAACAGATAAAAACACTTTATTAAGTGACCAGAACGAAGAAGAATTTTTATTGACAGATAGGGGTATTAAATTTGTAGAAGAGAAGATTAAAAATATTCTTTCTACAAATCAAATTGATATATTAAGAAAGTTTAAAAAAAATATTAGTGAAACATCTCTTTTCGCTATATTGAGATATATCTATATGAAATACCCGGATTATACAACGAAATCAAAGATCAAGAATAATGTATTAATATAAAAGGAATTTATGGGAAATAATATTATTAGTTTTATTCCACTTTTTTTAGCTTTTTTTAGTTTATTAATATCTGAAATGCTTAAAAGCAAAAGAAGCTCAGAAATTACTTTAAAATATCGTTTTTTTAATTCACTTATTATAGATAAATTTGAGGATTTCATTCATAAAATAACTGAGCACTATTCATCAGAGGTTTTAAGATTAATTACAACTTTAAATCCCGATAAAATTACATTAGATGAATTTATGTTTAAACCTTTTAATTATGAATACAAAGGGTTTTATAAAGAATATGAAAAACTTGAAGAAAGAAAAATTTCTTTAAACAGGGCTTTATATAGAATTCAAATATTTAGATTTATTTTTTTAGTTATTTTAACTATTGTTTTACTATTGTTTATTTTTAACTTAATAATTCAATCGCCTATTTTTAATTATATAAATATAATAGTTGCAATTATAATTTTTATTATTATGCTTATCTATATGATGGATTATATTCGAATTAGTAATAAATTAGATGATATTGAGAAAGATTATGACTTTTCAAAGTGAAAAAGAATTAGAAGAAATTGCTTTACCTTTTTTTTCTGAAATGAACTTTAAATATCACAGACAAGTTCCTTTATTTAATCGTGTTATCGATTTTGTAGCACTCGACAATGAAGAAAATGTGATAGGTATTGAATTTAAATTAAAAAATTGGAAAAGAGCTATTTATCAGGTTAAATCAAATATAAATGCATTCGACTATGGTTATATTTTTATTCCATCAATTGGAAATATGGGTGTTGTTATTGATGAAGCAAAGAATCATGGAATCGGGATATTTTGTTATGATCGAAAAGCGGATACCATTAACACATTACTTAAACCAAAAAAGAATAACTTAAAATGGTTGCCTAATATTGAATATTTAAAAACATATTTATTAGGAGCAAAATAATGGAATTTAAAAATGGTGCTTGTCTGCATGTTATGTTATATGGTACATTTAAAGAAAACCAATACTTTTTAGGTGATTATAAAGATTCTTTTGATTTAATTGGATTTAACAGTAATATTGTCGCTCATGCACCTGATGGAATAGCCGCTTTTGTTTCACAACTTAAAAATAAAAACTATTTTATTGATCCGCAAACCTATGCTTTTACTCAAAGCGCACGTTATATTAGTAATAAAGATAAAAACGGAAAATGGGCTATAAAAAATTCAATAAAGAAATTAGCCGAACATTATGGTACCATTATTAACGAAAGGATAAATGAAAAATCCGATTTCACACCTATATTACTAAGTGATTTCGATGAGAAGAAAAGTAAAGAACTCTGTGAAAATGTATTAAATTTTGAATTAAATACTTTAGATAACGCTATAAAAAATTCAGATTATAAAGACTTTCTTGTTGATGAGGAAGATAAAGTAATTGAGTTAAAACCAAGTTTTTTAATTGCTCCATATTTTTTATTAGACCCAGATAATTTAAACGCAGAAATAATACAAAATAATAATTTTATAAAATATTCAAAAGAATTAATAAAAGATAAACAGATTTTTGCTGAAATGGTTTTACATGAAGAAATAATAGATAATATAAAATTTACTAATGAAATAATAAAAGGATATGAAAATTGTACTGCTGACGGTATTATTTTATGGATTGATAATTTAGAAGAATCTTCTGAACAAATTACTGAAAGTTATTTAAACTCATATATAAATTTCTTAAAAGATATGTTAGTATGTAATAAGCCGATTATTTTATTACATGGTAGTTACTTATCGATTATTTTATCGAATAGCAAATACCGGCTTTTAGCAGGTGTCGGACATGGAATTGAGTACGGTGAAAGCAGATCCGTAATTCCAGTCGGAGGTGGTGTTCCCACTGCAAAATTCTATTTTCCAAAATTCCATAAAAGGGTTGACTACCATCCAGATGCAGAAAATATATTGTTAGAAAAGAAATGGGATGATAAACCAGATGAATATTTTAAAAATGTATGTGATTGCAATAAATGCAAAGAAATAATAAAAGAACCTGTTATGGAATGTTTTAGCTTGTTTGGTCTTACTAAGCCAAGTGATAAAAACAATAAATTATATCCAACATCTGATGCATTAGATTTAAGCAGGAGACATTATTTGAATAACAAAGTTAAAGAATATGATTATTGCAGAAAAACACAAAACAATGAAATATTAGGCGATTTAGAAAAAAATTGTAAAGTTGCGGATAATATTGTTTCATATTCTTTTAATCATTTGAGAAAATGGCATAATGTAATTAAGTAAAATTTTATACAGCAGATTCTTTTTATTTTTTATGGCTCCCTTCCTTTTATTCCCGAGGCCATTTTCCGACTGGCCATAATCAGCACATCAAATATCTCGATTTATTGACGTGTCATCCGCTGCTATAATAATAGAAGAGAGACACATGCTTTTGACACGGATGTCAAAACCGACGCATAAAGCCATTGGACGGCGACATAAGGAGGCTATTTTAATAAAGAATTGTTTCTCAAAAGCCGGATGACACTCCTCCATACGATCAGACAGCTTCGTATGAAAATGGCCTCGAAGGCATCTCTGTGAACTCTGTGGCTATCCTGAAAAGAATTGTTACAAATGCAGATTTGTTGCCAATGAAAAAGATTTGAATCTAAAAATTCATACTTCCTTCGCGCCTCTTCGCGCGGCTTAGCGGATTACCCCGTCCGTTCCCCACCCCGTTGGTGCTTCTTCGCTCTCTTCGTATCTTCGTGGTGAGTCCACGTAGGCATCTCTATACACCCGACCTCAAATTTTTAAACTCATTCTCCCCTATTACTAAATCTTCAAACACCACCCCGCACCCAGCGGCGACTGCGCAAAGACCCCCGCCCTGACCCTCTCTTTGAGCCCGAGCGAAAAATACCGCACCATTTCCCAATCCAGGCCATCGATGGAGTAATGGACGGCCCAGTAATCGCCTTTTCTCAGGACCCTGATAAAGACCTTATCCGCTTCCGCTTTTTCCCCGTTGCAGTCGTCGGAGACGCCGTTCGTCACCACCGTAACGAGGGAAGGATGGCCCAGGTCGGTCAATTCATAAGCGGCCTTTATCCAGTGGCTATCGTCGTCCAGGACCAAAATCCCGCCTGCGTCGTAGGTCTCTTTAAACCCCGGCGTGATTTTCGCCTGGATGATAAAATCACCCTCGACATCATTATAATAGAAGGGCGCGTTATGCATGTCATAACCGGACAGTTTGTCGATAAAATAATCGGTCTTTCCCCCGGCATCGATTTTGAAGGAATCGCCGTCGATTTTCTCGATTTTGTAGCCGTTCAGAAAATTCATATAATGCTCCTTGAAGGATTTGTTTCAAAAATTATAATTTATTTAACGCCGGGAAGGCAAATATTTAAAGAACAAAATCACAGCAGGATACTTCTGTTATGCGGCCAATTCAGGCGAAGCAGATATATTTTTCATTTATAAAACGCTCTTTACTATTTCGACAGACTTGTGCTGAGCCTGTCGAAGCATTGCTTCGCACAGAAGTCGGCGGCAAAGGAGGGGGCATGGCGCTCGCAATGACGGCTTTTGAGTGGAGTGGCTTTAATTGCTTCTGTATTACAGGGCATAGCCCCATTCCATGCCATTCCGCACCCTTCCGTGAAATTCTGTTTCCCCATCGGTCTGTCTTAAAAAGAAAGAATTGTCATTTAAAACAAAGGAAACGAATTGAATCCAAACTCTCATATCTACTTTTTGTGCTCTTTGTGACCCTTATAAAAAGGAAAACTGTGACAAAATTCACCGTTCAATAATAGTCTCTGTGAACTTTGTGTTTAAAATTGAAGGAAATGTTTTATAAAAAGTATGTTGTTAATAATCAAGAATTAAAACAAAAAATCCACCCATCTTCGCGTCCATTCGCGTGTATTCGCGGATTATCCCTTTGACTTCCCCTTATCCGCCTCAAATTCAAGATTGAAGAACCAATGTCCGAAATAGTTTCCGGGGCCGTCTCCGGTAATCACGGTCTGTAACGGCACGGCTGGAAACGAGGGTATCCATCGGTTTTTTTGTGTTTTTTAATGCCGTGAATTATAATTCTTATTCCCGGTTTTATTTTTATAAAATCAGGGTATATTATAAGAGTAAAAAACGGTAATTAGAAAATATAAGGTAATAATTAAAAATATTTATTTATGAAAAATGACTGTTATGAACAACCCGATGGGCTTTCTTATCAGATACAGCGCACGCTGTCCGTTTTCATTTCAGCGGCAGTTCAATACTGATTATTACCTTTGCATAACGATTAAAAAAAAGACAAAACCCACCCGGATGGTGTTCCGGGGAAAAAATATAGGAGTTGATTATGAAGAAATATTATGTCATGCTGGCTTTCATCGGAGCGCTGCTGGTTTCCTGCGGTAAGAACCAGCAGATCGATAAAATCATTGTAAACGACTTAAAAGAGCAGAAACAGACGGAAATCGTTCTCAAAACCGATACCAGCATCTACCTTAAGCCCAATAATAAATACGAATTCGATATCTTCCTCAAAGACATCCAATACAATAAAAACTCGTTTCTCCATATACAGAACAGCACCAGCAAAAACATTCTGTTTACCTATCCCATGAGTTCGATGGGCCTGAACGGCCGGTATACGGCCGACTTTTTCGCGCCGGAAATATATAAGCCGAAGGAATATTTCATATTCTGGGTCGGAGATCTGTCGGATAAACCGGATAATAATGTCTATTCCATCGTGATATCCGGTGAAATTTCTACCAATATGCCCCCGGCCGCCGCGACGGAAACCAACGCCGCCAATGTAACTGCGGCGGCTTCGTCTAAAGCGGCCTCTTCCGCCGCGCCGAAAGAAAAAGCGGCCGTAGAGGAAAAGAACAAGCCGATCCAGGAGAATATTGTTCAGCCGAAAGGCGGATTTTATATCACTTCCGTGTCCTGCATTAATGTCACCAAAGGCGGGACGGAAACAAGCATGTGGAATAACTGCGAATATAATTTCAGAATCGGAGTAGAGAACCCCAAAGGTGCTATCACGACCCTGACGATTCTCAAAGGCAGCACCAGCTATCTGGATCTCGACCTAGTCAGGAAAAAAGGCTTTTACGTCACCGATGCCCCTCATAAATTCCAGCCGGGAAAGTACACGTTCCGCGTCATTGACGAGAATGATATCCAGAGCAAGGGGTATTTTGTCATCTGCAAGCATGTTACCGTGACCCCCCCGGTCATCGACATCAACACTTCCGACGCATCCATCTTCAACTTTACGAGCGGGAGAAATTACAACTTCCGGTGCAAGATTACCGATCCTTCCGGCGTCAGCAAGGCGGAGATCAAATTGAGCGACGGGACCAAGGATCAGACGTTAAAACTCGAAAGGAACAGGGACAACTACTGGCAGGCAGACAATATACAGTTTAGCGACAGCGCAACTTCGGTCAAAGCGACGGTAACCGCCTGGAATATTGATAACGATTCCCCCGGCGACGAAGTACATTCTGTCAAAAGCTTCACCATAAAAAAATCTTTTTACCTGACGAATAATATCCGGATGATCGCAAACGGCCAGCCGGCCAGGAACATCACGCTGCTGATACAGAGGCAGGGAGTCTCAAAGAACGAGATCAAAAAAACCGACGATAACGGAGAATTCCTCCTGGCCGGATTGAACGGGGAAAAAATCGATTTCTGGCAGGATACCGACAGCTCGAAGATATTCAGCGTTAAAATCAAAAAAGACCGGAACAATTTGAAATTCGAACTGAAATCCGAGCCCATCAAGCAGAAATTGACCCTGAATATAACCGTTCTGGATAAGAGCATCATAAAAAATCCCTTTAAGCTGAAATTTGACGCCTATATCATCCCGAAGCCCGATAAGATCATTAAATTCAGCGAGGAGACGGTAAGCCAGCTTTCGAATGTCTTCAAGTACGAGACGATCATAGACAGCAAACAGATCGCCGATGCTTTATCCGGGAATAAGGCGAAAATCACCGTCAACACCTTTTTCAAGAAACAGAACGGCGTCCTGTATCAAAACGTAAATTATTCCTGGGCTTACATTGTTACGGTCCAGGGAAACGATAAAATTTCCGTGGAAGGAAATTCCCAGCGCTTCGGAATAGTCAATTTCCCCATTGAAGCGGTCAATGCCCCGGAAATAACGCTCAATGCCGAAGACTCCGGGATTGAAGATTTGAAATAACGAAGACACAGGTTTTACATAAATGCTGAAATTTTTGACAGTACTCCTGTTTATGCCGGCGCTTTTGTTTTCCGCCCTGTACGAGAATAGATACTTTCAGGACCGGGAGATATGCCTGAACCTGAAATATATCGGATCGAAAAAAACGGCGGAAAACTGGTATCACGCTTTTTACGGGCAGGTAAACGGAGATAACGAATACAAGTACTATCTCTATATTTTCCGCAATACGGATGCCGAGCCGGTAAAATTCCAGTTGGCCAAGCTGAATTTTATCGAAGAAATCCAGGCGGAAAACTTCGATTTTGCCGTTTATAATGAAAAAGAAGTCGGTTTCTGCTATAAAACGACAAAAAACAATCTCTATTTTTATACGGAGCTCCGGTTCGGGGATAAAATCAACCAGGATCTTTTCAAAGAGTACAAAAACAGCAAAGATTCTTTTCTCTATTATTCGCAAAAAGACAATGCCGTCATCAAGACACCGCAGCTTCCGTCCGGCGAGGGTTCTAATCCCGGCATATCGTCCAATATCTGCACTGCTTTTAAATACGACTATGACAACAAGGGGCAATTTGTCGTCAAAATAGCCGCAAAAGACAGATATCATATCACTTTTATCAAACCGCCGTACCCGTTCTCGTCTTTCGAAGACGGCGGTTCCGTATTTGACGCGTCGGAAAAGAAGCTGCCCGTTTTCGAGAGCATTGAAAACGGCCTGACGTACCGGATCGAAGATTATAATTTCCAGAGGATCGGTAATGTCATATCCCGGGAATTTCACAATACGGCGGCCGCCCTTTTCAGTCAGAAGGAAAATAGGGAACAGGTCCTGACCCGGTTTTTAGATCCAGGCGCGGCATTGGCCTCCATCCCCGATATCAAAGAGACGGTGAAGCGCAATCTGAATTATTATTACAATGATTCCAGCGACCTGTTCGTCCCTTACGGAGTTGATCTTTCCCGGTTTGACGCCGGCGATTTTATCGTACATCCTTTCGAAGAGGCGTACCGCTCCCGGTTCCGTATGCAAAACAATAATAAAGAATTCGATTATTTTCTGGAATTCCAGAAAAATTATAACAACTCCGGCCCGGTTTTCAAATCCGGAAAAAACGCCGATTACCTGGATTTTTACGCGTACCTGCGGAATTTTTCTTATTCCAGCACGGCTTACTGCACAAACATTAAAACGGTGCAAACCGGTTTCCTCAGCCACGCGGACGCTGTCATTGAAGACAGTTTCACGAAATTCCATACCCTCCTGTCCGGTTTCGAGAGCGGCCTCGCGGGCCTTGAAAATCTGGAAATCCGCTGCCGGAATAATTTTTATGACGGCCTTGAGGACGACAGGAATATGGCTTCTTTTTACGACGCCTTGAGAGATAAGATCCCTCAGGTCCTGGCGAATTATCAAAATTACCTGAACGGGGTCGAAAACTCCGGCGTTGCCGTTCCGGAAAACATGATAGGGAAGACCAATGCCATAACAGATGATTTCACACAATATTCACTCCGGTTACTGTCAGATTATTACGACGGTATCCGGGATAAACTGGCCTCTGAATATTCGTCCCCGGACGAAGGCAGTTTCGATCTCTTGTCGAAAGGGCCGGAAAATAAAAAGTCCCGGGAACAATACCGGGCCATCGTTTCCAATTCCTACGCTTATATGTCAAAGCATTCTCTATTGAAGGATTCCGCGACCAATTCCGCCGAAAACGGGGCTTTATTGGATTATCTTGATAACGATAAGGACATCAATGAGTTCTGCCTGAGTAACCAGTTTTATTCCATTGACAGGGAAGAGTTCATCAAAGGGCTGGTCCGGAGAAACGTACTGAAAAAAAAATCCGGGGATGCGCCTTTTACGGTCACTTTGAAAATCCGGAATCCGGTCCAATTTTATACCAATTATTTTGCTGTCAGCCCTGCCGTTACTGCCCGGGATCTGAGCGCCGAAAAGCCTCAAGCCGCGGCCGATATCCGTTCGTTATTCCCGGATTTTGTCGATTATATCAAAAAAGTTTCTCTTTTCTACAATGAAATATCTAAAAACCTGAACCTGAAAAACAAAAATAACAGGACCAACGAAAATAAAATCATCCTGGAATTTAAAAGCGGCCTGAAAAGCTATTTTGACATAAAAAACTACTTTCATGAGTATCTTTCAGGGCTCAAAGCAGGCTATACGGACGCCCTCAGGGATTTTTCAAAAATCAGCGCGGGCAGGAATTATTTCCGGAACGAAATCGGCTTATTGTCCGGCGGCTATAAAGAGTTCAACGCCGGGACCAGGACATTTTTTTACGGCGGCGATTATCAAATGTTCTTGAATAAGCTCGCCCATGACGCCCTTTTCGAGAGCATTTTCAGCAAATCCGCCGTAAACCTGCGCGGACAAAAAGATTTTACCGATTTTGAAACCGGGTATAAAAAAGTATACTCTCAGATGGTCCTTGATTTTAATGATCTGATGAAACAATATAAGTCAATCAGGGGCCGGCTCCCTGATTTCAACAGGTATGACATCTGTTTCAGAATAGAAGCAACGGAAGACTGGCCTCAATTATTAACCCGGGATAAGAAAAAAACCATAAAAGAATCCATTGAAGACAGAATTATCGACATTCTGACCGATACGGACTTCTTAAACGGCTTCCTCGACAGGGACAGCCTCAAGAAAGCTGTCAGGTCGGGACTGACAGGACAGGGTTCCGGCATCGATCTGTCGGGAATGATGATTTCGGAAGCCGGTCTGAACAGCATCAGCATCAGGATCGGGGACCTGGGATATCATATCAAGGGAAACAGCCTGGTCTATGAGTTAAAAAGGGTCCGGGCCATAGAAAACAATCTCTGGATGGTTTTTTCAACCGCCACAAAAATCCCGGAATCATTTGTGGATAAAATCGATCTGACGAAAACGGACATGCTGAATATTCCGGATTCTTTTAATAAAATGCTGTCGGAAAACAAGCTCGTCCGCGGGGATTATTATGACGATGTCGTCATGCTCTACCCCGGCCGCGTTCTTCTCTACAAGCATGGATCGACCGATAACAGCACAAAATACGATAATAATCTGAAAAGGCTGGCGGTCCTGGACTACAGCAGCGGAAAATTCATCATCAGGAACGATGAGCCGGCGCAGTTGAATAAGCTGAACGATCTCTTTAACGAAAAAATAGACGCTATTTATTCCTATTACGATGAAAAAAAGAAGGAAACGGAATTGATCGTGAATATGAGAAACAATATTTTGTTCCTGAGGTATAATAAAAACGGGTTCGTCCGTTCCAGTCGGGAAGAAAGCCTGTTAAAAAACAGTTTTATCTTCACGGAAGGGCTGAATAAGTATGTCTTTAAATACAGATTGACGGGATATTAAAAAAAGGGAGGAATTTATGATAATCAGAAGATTTTGTCTCATATTAACGCTTGCGCTCATATTCGGCGCGCAGGTTTTCGGAAGTACTTTCAGGTTTAATATCGACAATAATTCCCCCAGGCTGGAACCGGTCACCGGCCTGAAAGGGGACGATCAGGACAGGGATTTGTTCATGTTCCATATTCTGCTCTATTCTCCCCTGTTTGCCCAGCTGCAGGACCCGACATACAACCAGCTCTATAATGTGGACGCGAAATACGGCCTCGCCAAATCGAATTCGATAGAGGCGGTCCTGGAAAAAGGGTCCAAGATCATCGACATCAACAATACCAAGGCCCAGAGCATCAAAAGCGATACTTTTATCATTGATTTGAAAGAGGGCGTCAAATGGCATGACGGCCGCGATTTTAACGCCGACGATGTGGTATTCACCTACCGGGTGGTCAAAGGCACCCTTCACAAGCCCAGCGCCATCGACGAGATCAACACTTACCTGAAGTTCAAGACCCTGAACGTGGAAAACATCGAAAAGGTAAGCGATTATCAGATCAAGGTCACGACAAAGGAAAAGCTGTCCGTGTACGATCTGGCCAGAATGCTTTCGTTCATGTACATCATTCCCTGGCATATGTTCATCGACGATCCGAAGTCCATGAGGGAAAGCTACGATTTCAACGATGAAAACGACCAGGCCATTTACAACAGAAAGAGGAATTTTGAAAACCGGCCGGTCGGGACCGGGCCTTTTGTTTACATAGAAAAAAAACTGCCGGACGGCTATACCGTCGTCCATTACCTGGAGCTCAACCAGGATTACTCGAAGATATCGCCCGGGCTGACCAATTACTCCGGACAGATTTCCAAACTGGAAATCAACCAGCTGGCCCAGGACCCGCTCATTAAAATTAACCTGCTCATGACCGGCAAACTCGACGTGGCTTTCAACATCATACCGAACAGCAAGCTGGTGGAAACGCTCAACGACCCCAATTCGAAGGTTTACAATAAAATATCCTATATGAAAATGCCGTTCCCGGAGAAGATGTACGCGCTGATTTACAATCTCAGCCTCAAAGACAGCAGCGGCGGAACGAAATACAATAAGGATACCCGCCAGTTTTTCAGAAACGCCCTCGACTTCAATGATTTTAAAAGCCAGATTTTCACCACGAAGCAGGGACCGATCGACGTGCTTTTCAAGCCCATTTTCTCCCCCTATCTGGTCAATAAATTCAACACATCCTCGGGAGAAAAGGACATCAGCCAGATCCTGCTTCCGTTTGACAAGGAAAAATACAAAGGAAAAGTGAATGAGGCCATGTTTGAGTCCAAATTAAAGGCCGATTTCAACAAAATCATTAAAAAGCGCCTGAACAACGTGCGGATCACGGTGCAGGGCATCGACTCGAAGGAGAACAACCTGGATTTCCAGCTGGCCAACATCTATCAGGAGCATTTGAATTCCATCGGCCTTGGAAATATCTCCATCGTCAATATTCCCGATACCAGGGAATTCCGGCAGGATCTCATCGAAAAGAAGTTTGATATGGCCATTTATTCCTGGCGTTATTCGCTCAATATCTACAGGGACTTTTATTACACCAGGAACAAATCCGTCCTTCCGACGACATTGTCCAATTTGAGCCATATCAACAAGAATATCGTCGATGTGATTTCCTCTTTCGATAAAATCGACGCCGATACCGCTTTGTGGAACATTACGTACAATTTTTACAACGAGGAAGTCTGGGGATGGTTCTTCTGCATCGGCGTCAACACCTATTACAGGAAAGACGTCATGGAGAATTTCAATATTCAGACCGAGTTCAACCAGAACCCGGCCATCTGGCTGAGGCAGGAAGTCACTTCCGGCGATTAACGCCCTGCCCCAAAACGGAATGAAAAAACGATTGACCTTCGCCCCCTTCTCCTCGGACGGGGAAGGGGGGTTAGAAGGATAAGACAAAAAATATTTGGAGAACATATGGCAATTCGGGAAGAAAGCAATAAATCCGTCATATTCCGGTGGCTCTTTTTATATTCAGTATTCTATTTTTTCTGTCTCGCCTTTTTTACCTTCCTGTTCTATTTGTTCGCTGACATGTTCAACCACAAAGCGTTTGTTTTTTCGGCTTTTGTAGGGGATTATTTCAAGTCCTGGGCCATCAGCATCCATGAGATCATAAAATACGACCAGTCCATTCTGACGGCTTTCGTCAATTCCATACGTTTTTTCTCGGAGAGTTATCTCATCATATTCCTGATATCCCTTCTTCTGCCGCTTTTGAAAATATCCATCAAATATCATTTTATCAGCAATCCTTTTGTCAAGCTGTTTTTAAAAGGGTTTTACCTGATCGTGATAGTCCTGTCTTTTTTACCCTTTGTCTTTACCGGTTCGCTTATTGTTTTCAACAGCGATCTGTCATTTTTGAATATTTTTGTGGTCGTTTTCGGGATCGGCATCCTCAATTCGATCCTGCACCAGATGGAAATAAAATTCGAGGATGATTTCATTAACGAAGGTTTTGTCGATTATATGGATATCGAGGGGTATTCGTTCCTCACCATCGGCTATATGATCGTCAGGAACAATATATCCTTTCTCATCAACCTGCTCTCCAAAAACCTGGCCATCCTCATATCCATCAGTATTTTTATTGAAATGACCATCCGCGGAAACGCCGGGCTGGGACCGTCCCTCCTCCGGAATATAGAGATTTTATTCAACAGGCCGTCGGAATTTTATATGGCTCTGGGCAATATTTTTATATTGTTTTTATGCATCCTGGTCATCTCTTATATTATGCAGATACTTTCCTTCATCATCTGCTTCAATTTTGACAATAAGTACGCGAAAACCATCAAGAACAGCCTGGAAAGCATTAAAATAAAAAAGGGAATTTCATGAAAAACATCAAAACCGTCCTGCATATCCTGACGCTCGTCTTCCTGTATCTTGTGCTGATCGTCATTCCGCTGGGGGATAATATAACCGGGTATAATGATCTGAAGAGGGAAGCCCTGTTATTCCGGAAGGACATGGATGATCTCAGCAAAAAGGGGATCTTGACGGTCGAGAACCAGGGCCTCTTCAGCGTCTATCACACGAAAATGACCGTTCATCTCACCTGCGGCGCCACCAATAACGGAAGCCGGTCACAGTGCCGGAAATGCGGGCTCCCCATCAACAGCCCTTATGAAACATCCGCAGACGAAGCGAAAATAGACTATAGTTTCAAGGAGCTCAACCTGGGCGTCATCAATAACCGGGACGGCGTCCGCACCGTGTATTCGGAATTGATTTATTCCATCCCGACCCTGCTAATTTACATATTCAGCGTTTTGATCATCTCGCTTTTAACCATGGCGATCACTTCCATTTATACCATCAATAAAATCGTCACCAAGAAATACAAGAAGGACAAATCGTCCCCCGGTTATTTCCTGATCAGGCTGGTCAATATCGTTTTCAGGGCCGGTTATGAAATGCTGATCGTGGTGCCTTCCATTCTGACCATTCTGCTGATCGTGGTCGGCATAAAAGGCTCTTCCATGCAGGACGATTATACCGTCTATTTTCTCTCCTTCGGCATCGCGTTCATCGTCAACTCGGAATTTTATTTCTGGCTGAAGCAGAGAATGGAAAATTCCATCCACAAGGAAGACGTGAATTTCCTCCAGGTGATCGGCTATTCCAAATTCCAGATCGCAAAATATATCCTGGGAAGATACTGCCTGCTCGGGATCATTTCCAGGGTCTCGTACGCCGTCATCACCGCCTTTATCCTGGAAAGCGGATTATGGTACCTGCGGGAAACCGGGAACCTCAACAGCCTTTCCCTCTACCCGCATTCCATCGGCAAACTGCTGACGCAGATCATACGGTACATCGGACTGCAGTCCGGAACGGGCTTTATCATCACCAAAGAGCTGATTTTCATCATCCTCTATTATTTCCTTCTATTCCTGGCGCTCTTTTTGACAGGCCTCTTGATGATCAATCAGATTAAAAAAAAGAGGGGATTGTATGAATCTCAATATTGAAAACCTGCAGGTATACACCGGCAATAAACCGGCGGAACCCATACTGCAGATCGACAATCTGACGCTCCATGACGGCGAGATTATTTTCCTGACCGGCGTCAGCGGCGCGGGAAAAACCACTCTGCTGAAAAGCATCCTGAAGAATAACGATAGAAAGCTGTTCCAGACGGGGAATATCACCCTTTCCGGCGGAAATAATACCGTCAGCATCCTGAACGGCGGTATTTCCCGGCTATTCGTCAATCCCGGCGGGACGCCGGCAAAGCATGACAGGGAACAGGCGCGGCATTTAAAACACTTAAGGGAAATCCGTAAAGAATATTTCTCCTATATTCCCCAGAATTTCTATATTTTTCACAAGCTGGTCCCGCTCTACAAACAGCTGATCAGCGAGCCGCTCAAAGGGAACGGGTTTGCGGAAACCATAAAGGAAACACTCAGGCTCATCAAACCCGGCATCAGGAAAGAAGAAATGGACGAACTTCTGAATAAAACCATGAGAGAGGCCGGCCTGGATTTTCTCTCGAAAAACCACAGGTTCTATGACGATCAAATCCTGAAGGGAAAATTTCAGGATGAGTTCTCCGTCGGTCAGGTCCAGAGGTTTTTCCTTTCCAAAATAATGAAAAAAAAGAAAACCATCATTCTGGTGGATGAATTTATCAGGAATATCGATCCGGAAACCGCCGATAAAATTCTCCAGACCCTGTTCGGCAAAATCAAGACCGGGGAATTCTCCGCCGGCCTCATTGTCGCGCATGATTTGAACTACAGCAGCATCCTGGAGCTGGCCGAAACGAAAGAAGTCTCCTCAAAAGTGGTTATTATCGAAAAAGAGAATAATACGGGAAGGATCGCGGACCAGGTTTCTTTAAAAGATTTCCGGGACAGCCGGCTTTCGTCCGGTCCGGAGCGGTTTAAGGCCGTGACCCGTAAATTCAGCCGGATCCATTTCGAAGACCCCAGAATCGATATTGAAACCCGGCCGGACCTGGATTTGAAAAAACAGAACAACCAAAAAGTGCTGGAATTTAACCGGGTCAGCTTTCAGTATGATAATCAAATCTTTTTTGAAAACCTGGATTTTAATCTGCTGAACAACGAATTTGTCTACCTGGAAGGGACGTCCGGCAGCGGAAAATCCACGTTCCTGAAACTTTTGATCGGCGGGGAGATCATCAAGAGCGGGGAAATAAACTATTACGGGCATGACCGGAAAAAGATCACCTACAGTTCAAACAGCGGCTATGTTCATAACCGGGTGATCAGTTCCATTATCCGGTATGTGCCGCAGCTGGTCAACGAGTCCCTGGGAACATACAGGATGAATGTTGAAAATTATCTGAAGGAAATTTATACTTATTATAGAAACAGCATCTACGGGCATGGGAAATACCCCGAGCTGGACAATATCGGCGATTTTATCATCAAGAACCTGGAATATGTGAAGCTGGGCGGGGAATTCCTGAAAAAAAACATAATCGATCTGAGCGGCGGGGAAAAACAGCGCCTGGCCATTGCCCGTCTTTTATATTATCCGGAAAAGCTGCCTCCCAGGCTCTTTATTTTTGACGAGGCGCTGACATCGCTGGACATTAATTTAAAAAAAGAGCTGCTGGAGTTCATCATCGAGAAAATCTATTTTGAAAAGAAAGTGAGCATTTTGATGATTTCCCACGAGAAAAAACTGAGGGGCGTCATTGAAAAAACCATTGAGGAAAGAAACGGGGTTTTCCGGTCTTACAGGATTGAAACCGGCCGGAACGGTCAGCGCTCCATGGCCGGCAAAGCGGACAGTAAATTTTAAATAATAAAGGAGGTCGTTATGCGGCATTATATATTATTAACGGCAATCTCTCTCATCCTGGTCCAGGTCGCGGCGGGGTATTCGGAAGAAACCCGGTGGACAAACGCGGGCGTCAAGCTCTTGAACAGGGAATCTTATTCGGTAATTCAATTTTCAGAAAATTTCGTTCCGGTATCGACGAACTCGAACAGCACTTCCTCTTCCGGTTCCAGCGCATCTTCCAAAGGCAAACCGGCAGTGATCAGCGCTTCCGGCGCCGGCTTCAAATGCTACCTTCTGCCGGCCGAATCCCTCGATAAATTCAGGGATATGTCCGGATTTGACATCATGGCGCCCTACACCAGGCGGATCATCTCCATTTTCGACACGACCATATACAACGAGAAAAAGATGCTCTCTCTCATTGCTTTATCCAATGCGCTTCTTACCACTAATTCGCTGCCGGCTAACGGTTTCTTTTCTCCGGTTAACTACTATAAATACGTCACTATAGAAACCAACCTGGGCTCTTCAAACCTGATCGTGACGAATTTCAAAAAAATAGGCACAAACGAAGCGGTTCCGGCCATCATAACGAACAAGTTCGTTGTCACCAATATCGGCCCCAATTACAGCAAAAGAAAAGTTTATATCACGGTAAAGGATTTCGGGCCGGACTACAAGAAAAGCTCCAAAACCATGGAAGAAATCAAGACCATCCTGGAAAAAAAATATGCCGACCTGATAGATAACAAGAACTTCTGCTACAAGGTCTTTGAGGATTCCAGGAAATTGTATAATGAAAAATACTACGAGATCGGAAACGATACGATGCAGTATTTGATCGACAATATACAGGCCGGCGTCAACGACAGTTATAATAAAAATAACGACAATCCGTTCAAAAAAAATAACTGCTACTATTACCTGGGATTGAATAATTTCAAATTATACAACAATACCGGCGGCGCGGAAAGCCTGTCCAACGCTTTTGTGTCCTTTAAAAAAGCCCTGGCCGCCGACGATTTCGACAGCCAGATGGTGAATTTAAAGTACCAGCAGTTTTCGGAAATAATGATGTCTATCATCACAAATTCATTTGCCGTGACCGACAATTCTTTTGCGGAAACAGGCTGCGGCATCATACTTTTTGACAGGGAGCATTTCGATAACTATGAAGAATTTTAACAGGGCAGCCGTTCTCTTCCTGTTTTTCCTATCGGGCTGCCAGAATTTCGTAAAGATCGACTACAGGCCTTATGAAAAGGGCAAGCCCGTCCAGGCCATCATCAAAAACAGCCACCAGGGTGCGGTCACCTGCCTGGCGGTGACGACCGATTCCCGGTTCATCATCTCCGGCTCTTTTGACAAAACGGTAAAAATCTGGCTGACCGACGGGACTTTTGTCAAATCCATCAGCACCGGCTCCCTGGTGAACGCCGTCGCGTTCAATCCGAACGGCAATACCATCATCGCAGGCCTGGCCGACAAAACGATCCAGATCTGGACCCTGGACGGGGTGAAACTCAGGACCTGCACGGGGCACAACGCGGAAATCACGTCCCTGGCTGTTGCGCCGGACGGGAGCTTCTTCGTCTCCGCCTCGAAAGACAAAACCGTCAAAGTCTGGGACCCCAGCGGCAATCTGGCGAACAACATCCAGGCGCATGACGACGTTGTCAGCGCAGTCAAAGCAAGCTCCTCGATCCCTTTCCTCAATGAGATCGTGTCCGCCTCATGGGATGGGACGATCAAGGTCTGGTCCGCCATCGGGGATTTTCTGCTCCTGACCATCAAGGACGATGACCAGCAGGGAAATTTTGTGGAATCCATTGCCGTCAGCCGGGACGGGCAGTACATCGCCGCCGGTTATTCCGACGGTAGTATCAAACTCTGGTCCCGGTCCGGGACATTGATCAAAAAACTCGTCGGGCATACCGATTACGTCAAAAGCCTGGCGATCACGAAAGACAACCGGACGGTCATTTCCGGCTCCGCCGATAACTCCATCATCATCTGGAACACGAACGGGAATATCATCAAGACGCTGAAAGAGCACAGAGGCATCGTACGCGACATCCAGCTTGTTCCCAGCGGGGAAAATTTCGTGTCCGCGTCCTCCGATGATACCATAAAAATCTGGTCTCCCAACGGCACTCTTCTGAAGACTCTTTCCTTCGGCAGCGCCCAGGTTTCGGGCATAGCGGCGTCCTCTGACCTCCGGACCTTTTTTACCGCAATGGATGACGGTACCCTCAGACTATGGAACACCGCCGGCGAAACGTTCCGGACCATACGGGGTTTAAAAAAAATCGTAACGAACATATCCATCACCGCAGACAATAAGATCATCACCGTGAACGAGGATAATATCCTGGACGTCAGAAGCATGGGCGGAAGCCTGATCGGCTCCGTCAATCTGAATAAAAATAAAGTGAACTGCTTTACTGTTTCGCCTGTGGATCAGCAGATTTACGCCGGATTATCGGATAACAGCATCAAGATCTGGGACATGTCCGGCAATCCCGTCAGGACTTTCAAAGCCCATGACAACCAGGTGACCGCTATTGCCGTTACCCCTCACGGCCGTTTCATCCTCTCCGCGTCAAAGGATAACACCCTGAAAATCTGGAGCCTCGGCGGAAAGGTCAAATTCGTTTACAAAGACCTTACCAACGAGATAAGTTCCATCCAGGTTTCGCCGGACAGCAAGTATTTCCTGACGGAATCCTCCGATAAGATCTGCCGTCTGTGGTCCATGAAAGGCGAGATCCTTTGCACCATTGATGAAGATATTTCCGCCGTCTGCTTTTTGCCGGATCCCGGGTTCCTGGCGGTAAAGGATTCCGACGACAACCTGTCGGTCAGGAACTACAAAGGGGAAACCATCACGAATTATACGGACATCGAGGAAATTTCCGAAATGCGGCCGGTCATAACCATGAAAAATGATAAAAAAAGGGGAAGGTATATCGTAGCGAAAAACCAGGACAATAAAATGGTCATTTTCAACGCCCGGAGCTTCAACTACATCAAGCTTCAGTTCAGCGAAAAATCCTTTTTCTTCCAGGACAATTTCGGGTATTTTGACTGTCCCAGGGATATTATCAAGACGACGAAAATAGCGAGAGGCTTTACGCTGTACGATCTGGACCAATATGATAAATTATTCTTCAGAAAAAATGTGTTCGATTATTTTATGATGAATAAAATCCTGACCAACAGGAGTATTGAAACAGTCATCGATAATCAGTACAGCATCATTATCATCGAACCGGCTGACCGGATTTCGGTGCACACAAACTCCCTGATGCTGAAATTCACGATTGATAAACCGGATATTAAACTGAAAAATCTCTATGTCAAGGTCAATGCGAGGAAGTATAAATTTAAAAAATACAAGCCCCTGGACACTGACCCTGCCGGGACATATCAGATAAAGATCAATCTGAATCATGGAAATAATACCATTTACTGCGGCTATATTGACGCTGCCAGTAGACTGGAAATCAAAAGCGAGAAGATCAACATAATTAACAATTGATCCGGTTCATTTTCCGGCAAATAAAAGCTGTCGTGCGGCCGGGAGCGGATGCAAAACAAGCCCTCGGAGCGAACGCGTTCTTGAGTCTAATAAAATAAGAAAATGATTAAATATCAGCGTCCAGAAAAGTTTACTCTCTGCCATTGCCTACCGCCGGAGGACATGTACTGCAGTGGTGGTGCTGGCGCAGCCAGCGTTGCCATGCCTTTCCGCGCCTTCTGCGTCTCAGCGGTGAAATAAATTCTTTTACTAACCAACCATCTTGAATAATAACTAAATCCTCAAAAACTTGTGGTGAGCTTGCCGAATCCATCCGCCTCATCCGTGTTAGGAGTTTACCCTGAGCGTCAGTCGAAGGGCGTGAACAATCGGATATTATAAACAGGAATTCTTTTATAAAATCCATAATCGTATAAAGCTTTAGTATTAAATTACCATCATTCCCCGTCCTCTGCGATCGGCGCCTGTCCCGAGTTTAATCGAGGGACGCCTTTGCGTGAAAATAATTTCCCCCAATTGACACTGTTTGTATTCAATAAATCGCTTGCAATTTTATTTTAATTCCGTATAATTACTTTCCGGCAGGTTATTTGAATTATTTCCTGAATTTATCAAGGGGGTAATGCATGGAAATTAACATCGCCATAATCGGTTTGGGACGGGTCGGTTTTATTCTTCTCCAGCAGTTGCTTAAAAACCGGCAGAAAGGCGTCAATATCCAGGCTGTCGCCGATCTTCAGGAGACTACCGGCAAGGATTACGCGCGGACCCAGAGCGTCCCGATCAAATCCATGAAGGAAATAGCCCTGTTAAGCGACAAAATCGATATCATATTTGAACTCACAGGCAGTGCGGAAGTCCGGACGGAACTCAGAAACCTGCTCAGGGACAACAAGAACAGCCATACCGTCATAGCTACGGAAACAATCGCCGCGTTAATCAGTCTTTTATTGACTGAAGAATCCCTTCCAGATGTTCATCAGCACAAAGGATATTAAGCGGAATATTAGAATATATGTAAATGTGTCATTATCTCGAATAATATCAGCGTTGAAAAAGCAAAAGGAATATTTCAAAAATCTTTTATAATTATAAATAAATATTAATTACAAACAATATCAATGTGTGCCTTTATAAAAAAATTTGTTTTTTATCTGTTTATGATAGTAAAATATCGCTTCAAATTTATTATCATAATCGGAGGATTCTATGAATGAAATGTTGAAAAACAAATGGGCTTTTGTTACCGGCTCAAGCCGCGGAATAGGCCAGCAGATTGCCGTCGGCCTTGCCCAATGCGGATGCAATGTCATACTCCATGGCCGGAAAAAGGAAAACGCGCTGAAAACCCGGGAGATGCTTAAAAGCTACAATATCAAAACGGATATTGTCGAGGGAGAGCTGGATAATTTTGAAAAAATTAAAACCATGTGCGCGGATGCTTATAAAAAAGCCGGGCATATCGATATACTCTATAATAACGCGGCGATTATGAGCCGAAGCCAGAAAGTCTGGACCATACCGATGGAAGAATGGAAAAGTCTCTTCGAAATAAACTTTTTCGCCGTCGTCGAAATCTGCAGCTTTTTTATTCCTAAGATGGTCGAGAAAGGCTGGGGCCGGATCGTCAATATCACATCCGGTATTAAAGATCAGCCGGAACTCGCGCCTTACAGCGTCACAAAAGCGGCAATCGATAAATACACCCTGGACATCGCCGCGGAATTAAAAGGGACAAATGTGCTTATATCATACCTCGATCCGGGCTGGCTCCGTACAGACCTCGGCTCGCAGAGGGCGCCCTATGCCGTCGAAACGGTCATCCCAGGCGCGATCGCTCCCGTCCTGCTTGAGGATTTCGGCCCCAACGGCGAGCGTTTTTACGCGCAGGATTTTAAGAATCTCAAGCTCTGAAATATATATTTAGGGCAATTTTAATTTTATACTACTGCTATTTTTTCATAGAGTTCGCCGACGTTAATAGGCCGGGTTTCTTTCAATTTAAATTAAAGGGCTTATCATGAAGTATATATTGTATTTTTTAATGTCAATAGTATTTCTTTCCGGTTGTACGGCCGCGCCCCATACCGGTTCAACGGGGGAAAACATATCTTCCGACCAGGACAAGATCATTCAGGGAGCGAAACTCCCTCCTACGGGGAATGTAACCCGGAAATATCCCCGGCTGGTCAATTACTTTCATATGAGTTTTGATGAAAGCAAGGTGAGCTTAAGAGAAGAGAGACTGGCCCAATGGGATGTTATTATTCTCAATCCCGACAATGTTCTTTCTGAAGGGATATCTCTTTCAAAAATCCGGGCCACCCATCCCGATATTAAAATACTGGCATGGCTTTGTTTCGGTCAGGAGCCTGATCCGGCTTCACAGGTCGCCCAGGGAATACCGCCCGAGTCCGACCCCGGTAATTGGTTTATTAAGGACACCAACGGACAGTATATCCATCCCCCCTGGGGCGGGCATCTCATGGACCCTTATAAAAATAGTTTTGCCTGGCCGAAATTTGTCATTACAAAAGTAACGAATCTTTATCTTAAAAACGGGCTTTATGACGGCATTATGTTTGACTGCCTGACAGAATATCCCATCACCTTTAATGCATCAAATCCGCCTGACCTCAACGGTGATCAAGTGTATAATGATATTGATGTAGAGTTATTCCGGCAAGGCATGTTGTATCTATTGGAGAATCTCCGGACAATCTGCGGAACAAACGCGATATTTACAGGGAACGGCGGCATACCCTGGGCCACAAATTGCCCCTATTTTACAAACGCTAATGGAAATATGGATGAAAACGCGCTTGGCAATGAATTCGGCACAGACTGGTGGTATGGATTATACGGCGGCAATCCTTCCGGCTGTTACGGAGTATGGGACGGCTACCAGTCCGCCATGAACGCCTATAATCCCCTGTCCCTCCCCCGTTATCATTTTATCAGCGCCGATGTGCGGGAAAACAGGAGCCAGACAGAAGCTCAAAATTTGACCGCCCTGACACCCGATGATCTCAGAAGAATGCGTATGGGCCTGACAACATCCATGCTGATGGATGGAGGTTATTCCGGCTTTGACAGGGGCGACTGCCTCCATGGGCAGCTCTGGTGGTTTGACGAATATGACGCTGATTTGGTAAATCCAAAGGGCCCTTGCCAGACAAATGTTTTCGGGCCGGAAACCTACAGCAGGGAATTTGAAAACGGGATTGTCATCGTAAATAACAACTCAACAAGTATCCAGATTACTCTGGCTTCCAGCCATATCGATATTACCGATAAAAAGACAAATACCGTATTTACCCTGCCAGCCTATGACGGCAGGATATATTTAACTCAATAGGTCCATCCGCCTGCCGTTCATTTTCATCTCACATTTAAATCTTTATTTTTTTACCGCACAGTGGTATAATATAAATAATTATTTTAACAGGTAATGAAAAAGGAGTACGGCCATGAAAAAGTTTTTTTTCCTATTTACCGCTTTAATATTCTGCTCAGTAATTCTTTACGCCGAAGATACCAATACCACAAAGAAGGAACTCCTGGAAGAAAAAGACAATTCTAAAATTATCATCCCGGATGTCAAGCTCAGCATAGAAGACGAAAGCGAAGTCCCTCTTAAAAATGATAACGGTTCCATACTGACCAACCGCGCATCCGATTACGGCAGGATTGATATAGAGGAGCTTTCCAAAACAAAAGCCAGCGACAAATTCAAATCCGAAATGCTTAAAGAAAGAAAAAAGGAAGATTTCTCCATGTCTACTTTTAAAATGTTTTACGGATTGTATGATAATATTATCGCGGAAATGAATACAGGCAAGAGGTCCGGCAATTTTAATTACCTTGTCACCTATCTGCGTAATACAAGGGGAAACGTCGGCTACCAGGGCCAGAGTTATTTTAATACCGAAATGAACATCGACGACCTGAACGGGGACCTGATTTATTCCGTCAGCTCCAATCTCGACCTCACCGGCTCATTCGGCTATTATGTCAGAGATATCGGGCTTTTTACCAATGAGACAAATATTACCGAGACAAAAAAAAATGTGCCTCTCCGCCTGGGAACACTTTATAATTTCAATATCAATACGACATTGAAAGGAAGCGCATATTATAATTATCTTGACCTGACGCACAAGATGATTTCCGGATACGACACGAAAAACCTCTGGGAAGCGGGCTGCGATATCGACTTCGAATCGAACTGGAGCAGGGATAATTTCCTTAAATTATCCGGGAAATATTCCTATTCTTCCTTCAGCAATGACATACTGCACTTTGGAAGGTTCAGCGTCCTCAATAAATTCCCGGTTTTCAGTAATATCTCTTTTCAGGCGGGGCTTGAATTTGATGTTTACAACTATAAAGGATTTTTCTGGTACCCCAATATCATGCTCTTTTATAAATATTCCGGCATTCTTTCCATGAAAGCCGGCCTTTACGGCGAACAGAATAATTTGTCGCTGGAAAAACTGGTTAATGAAAACCAGATTGATTACCGCTTTACATACCCTGAGGAAAAATGGGTCTATCTCTATTCAATTCAGTATTCTCCTGTTCAATTCATCAATCTCCGCGGCAACGCCAGTTATCAGCAGTATTATTCCTATATGAACTACGCGTATATGCCTGAAAGCGGTCTCTATTCTTTCAGCTCAATATCCAATGTGAATGTCCTGGAAATAGAGGGGATTCTCGAATTGATAGCTTTTGACAGCCTTATACTGAACGCCTCTTACATTTTCAGGCTCCCAAGCGAAACAAACCTTCTTTTCTTCAGCCAGAACCAGGTTTCAATCAATGTTGAATATAATTATGCCGATTGGGGATTCACAGCGGGAACGCGGCTGACATACAAAGACAGCCAGAAATATCAGACTGACGCCTACTTTGATCCCAGGCTGATCTGGGACATTTCCTTATCTCAAGCTGTCAGCAAGGATATCAGCATTGAACTGCTGTTTAAGAATATTCTTAATCAGAATAATTTTGAACGGCCCGATATACCCGCAGGAGGCTTTTCAGTCAATGCCGGCGTAAGGATTATATTATAAGAAAGCCCCTTTACCAGGTCTTTTTCCTTCCGATAATTAAACTATAGAATCGGGAGGCCAAAATGAAAAATATATTGTTGGTTTTATTATTATTTTCCGCCGCAGGATCCGCTTTTTCATACACCGCCGGGCTAAGCCTTACAGTTACGCCCAGGGAATTGAAAATCCAGGCGAATTATGTTTTTGAAAAAAATTCAATCAAGCTGGTCCTGCCGAAAAGGGCCCGGCTGATCAGCGTCGCCTCCTCTTCACAGGGCGGCGTGAATCCCTATCTGAACGGCAATATTCTGTTTGTGGATAATGTCGTTTCAAACTTCCAGGGCCGGATCAACATAATCTATTCCTTTTCGTTAAATGATATCAATTTTTATAATGATGACTGGCTTATACATCCTGACGAAAAAGGCTCGATCAATGCCGGGATAACCCTGCCGGAAGGCTGCAAGGGCCTTATTATTCCCTATGTGAGCAAGGACCAGGACGGTTTTACCGTCAGCGAGGATGATAAACCCCTTCTGATCTGCGGTAAATTTAAATCTGAAAATTATTCCGGTGATGACAGGAATTATGAGATCTATTATCAGAATAAAATATTTATTACCACAAAAGATATAGACAATGTTTTCAAATCATACGAAAACCTGCTCTTCCCGCTGGAACAGAAAAATATCACAGTCATTATGTTCCCGTCCATTCCCGGTACAATAAGGTATAAACAGAATAATATTTTTCTTGTTATCAATAACACCTCTTCCGATGAACTTAAAAAATCGGCGGCGCAGGTCTGGTTCAAAGGGCTCCTTAAATATGAAGGTAATGAACTGTTCGCCTATTCTGATATCTATAAACGGCTTATTCAGGACAACGGCCGTCCGACAACAGACGCCGCTTATATTGTCGCTGTACCAAGCCGTTCTTATTATGAAGAAACACTCCAAAAAGGATTCACGACAGGCGGCGTGTTATCCTGCGATATAAACAACATGATGAAAAACTTTGCCATCCTTCATTTCGCGTACTATACGGCAGGTATTGACAATTTCATCAATGCTTCCAGGGCTTTTTTCCTGCAGAAAAAAGACGCTCCCGAATCAAATAATATGAAATTTGCCGATTCATTCGCATCCATCAGCAACGCAAATCCCGATTTAGCTATTATAGCCGGAAAATATCTGCCTTTCTCTCAATCGATCCCGGACCTGAGCGTCCGGGGAAAAATCGCTTTCCGCAACCTGGACTCGGTCCCCGATATAGACGCTCTTGTAAATGGTGAAAAAAAGAAGATCCTGTGGAATAATAAACGCAGTCAGGACGCGGCCCCGACCAACAGCGCTGTCATTCTCGACCCTGACAGGCTGATACCGCAGCTTAATTTTTACAATGATATATCCATTGCCGACGTCCGGGAAGCCGATGAATTGAAAGCGGCGGAACAGGCCGCCGTACAGCACCGTCATTACGGCGGTGAAAGCACGCGCGAAATACTCTATCTTGAAAAATATAAAACACCCGCCGTAAACGGCTTTTCGATTCCTCCTGACAGCTCAGTTTATATCGCCGTTGTCAAATTTTTTGCTCCGGTGAATGATAAGTTCGCGACAGGCCTTAAAGAATTGATCATTGCCGTAAAAAACGGAAGGGCTTTTGTCGTAGCGGACAGGATCAGGCTCTAAAAAAAAGACCCCGTCTGTAGGGGCGGGTTTCAAACCCACCCCTACAGACGGGGCGTGAATATAAAAATAAACCGTTTATCTCTTTGAGTACTGAGGACCTTTCCTCGCTTTTTTCAATCCGTAGTGCTTCCTCTGCACCATTCTTGAATCTCTTGTTAAAAAACCAAGGTCTTTTAAGGTTTTATGATATTTTTCCTTATCCAGCTTATCAATTGCCCTTGACAATCCATGACGGACCGCTTCAGCCTGGCCTGTCATGCCGCCGCCCCTGACAGTCACATAGAGATCGTATTTTCCAAGAAGATCTGTCGCTTTTAAAGGCGTCCGGACCGTTTCCCAGTACATGGCGGGAAAATAAGCTTCCACGTCTCTTTTATTGATCGTGATCTTGCCTGTTCCTTTAGAAATAAGGAAAACCCTGGCCACACTCGTTTTTCTTCTTCCCGTTGCGTAGATTTTATCTGACATCTCGATCGTCCTCCCTTATATTTCTAACGGCTTGGCGGTGATATTCTTAAAATCATGCTCGGCGCCGGCGAATAAATAAAGCTTTTTAACCATCTTCTTAGCCAGCTTATTCCTGGGCAGCATGCCTTTTATAGCCTTTTCCAGAGGGAAAAGAGGCTTTTTCTGTATCATATACTTAAAAGGCACTTCGGTCATACCGCCGACATAACCCGAATAATGATAATATATCTTGTTTTTAGGTTTTCTGCCTGTGAGTATGAACTTATCGGCGTTGACAATGATGACAAAATCACCGTTGTCAAGATGCCGGGTATAACTCGGTTTATGCTTTCCCATCAGAATCTGGGCCGCTTTGGAAGCGATTCTTCCCAGAGGCTTTCCGGCCGCGTCAATAATATAGTATTCCCTTTTTATCTGCGGCGATTTTAATACATACGTCTTCATTGAATACCACCCGAAAAAATTTCCATATATTATAATGGAAATCTTCATATTGTCAAATTATCAGCGGATAAATCTCGCCGGAATAATTGCATATTGGCTTGATTATCTTTAAAATAAACATCAAGAAAATAACAGGAAGAATTATGAGCCATTTCCTCTTCTGGCTGAATATGATATCCTTCATCATGGGTTTTACCGCCGTTATTGTTGCTTTTTTCCTCTACCTGAAATGGAAACAAAAGCTGTTACTGTACTATCTCTTTTTTCTTCTCTCAATGACATTCAGTGTTATCGGGAACGCCATATACATTTATTATTACTTTAATATTTCCTATAAGATTGATTTTATAGTGACCCCGACAACCGGAATATTAATAAACTGCCTTTTGATTTATACCGCTCCGCTGTTTTTCAGCCATCTTCTGGGAACGGGTTTTTCCAGAACAAAAAAAATGTTTTTCGGCAGTCTGTCCATTCTTCTTTTTTTATTCGCCGTATTGATTTTCTTATTTACTGAAAGCCTGTCAGCCTCGCAATGGTCTTTAATTTTGAACAAGTCGCGCCTGGGCGGTATTATTTCTCTTCTTATTCTTTCTTATTTCGCCTTTTATACGATATTTAATATCAAGAAGATTGACAACCCTTCCCTCCGGAAGACCGCCGCTTTTTTCATGATCCTTTATTTCATATTCCTTCCCGGATTAATCACAGACGTTCTTTCTTCCCGCCTCTATTATTTTATTACCGATTTTCTTTCCCTGCCGGAAGGATTTAATTTTAATATCCTGTTTTATTTCTTCTGGAACATCTTCAGCCTTATTTTTGCGGGCAAATATCTTTTTCAGCAGCCAATAGCGCCTGGAGACGCGAAACTGGCCGGCACGATTTTCAAGATGTTCGGCATATCGGAAAGGGAAGGCGAGGTTGCCCTTCTGCTCCTGAAGGGCTCCAGTTATAAAGAGATTGCCGAAAAGTTGTTTATTTCAATTAAAACAGTCAAAACTCACCTGCATAACATCTATCAGGAAACAAATATGCGGAATAAAATCGAGCTGTCCAACCTCATCAGGCAGACAGAAAAAAACTTTTCAAGCTGAAAATCTCTATACAGGGATTACGAGAATAATTAAAAAAGTCATAATTTATTTCAAAGAGTATAAACTTTGCGGACTTTGCGGGCGATAAAAATTCACGCAAAGGCGCAGAGCCCGCAAAGAACCGGAAAATTTGGGGTAATAAAAAAAGAAGATGAAATGTGAGGGAGAACGAAGACCGGCCATTATTTTAAATCACATTTTTATTTAAAAACAAAATGATTATGACTTTTTCAGTAATTCCCGAGAAATTAATCCGATTTCCATTATATATTTTTTAAATTGTACCTCATACTCTAAATTCATACAAAAGGTTGATTGATATTTGCTCTTGTTGAATTATAATATTCCTTAAATTATTAAGCGCAAGTATTTTTTTGTTAAGGTGATAATATGCTTCAGGAAAAAAAATTAAATACGCGATGGCTCATTGTGTGTCTCTGCATAATGGCTGCCGGTATTGTTTATCTTATGACCGGTCTTGCCCGGGAAAGCCTCTGGTATGACGAGTCCTTTTCGGCCATGATAATCCGGCATACATTCGGCGATATCTGGAATATCGCGGCCACGGATTCCCATCCTCCTCTTTATTTTTTTTCGCTCAGACTTTTCAGCCTGATTTTCGGTAATTCCGTTTTCAGTCTCCGCTTTTTTTCTCTTCTGGGCACGGCCGCCATGGCTTCACTCGGCCTTGGCCCTGTGAGAAAAATATTCGGCAGGCAGACCGCGCTTATCTATATCCTTCTCGCTTTTTTTGTTCCCATCAGCCTGGCCATGTCGCAGGAAGTCCGGATGTATACATGGGCGGCTTTTTTTGTAACCGGTTCGGCGCTGTACGCTTTTTTATCCGTCTCCGAAAAAAGCAGGAAAAACCGGTTATTATTCACTCTTTTTTCCATATCAGCCGCTTATACCCACTATTACGCTTTGCTGGCTGTAATAATTATCAATGGGCTCATGCTTTTTTATTTAATATTAAGGGATAGAAAAAAACTCAAGCCGTATTTCATCTGCGCCGGTATTATGATCATTTCCTATCTTCCATGGGTCCTCGCTTTATTGGAGCAGGTTAAAAAGGTCGCAAATAGCTACTGGATAGAACCGCTCAATTTCAGGACTATTACCGATGTCCTGTTGTATCCTTTCGGGGATAAATTCCGTGTTTTCTGGGTGCCGAAATCATGGAGCGCTTTTTCTGATATACCGGCTTTTATAATCGCCTTCGGAATAATTATTTTCGGCCTTCAAAAGGCCTTGATCAGGAAACGGAATGAAGACAGAATGGCGTTATTGGCCTTTCTTGTTTACGCTTTAACAATCATCGGAGGCATTGCCGCTTCAGAATTTATAAGGCCTGTTTTGATAGGCCGCTATATGATGCCGGTCCTGGGAGTATTCCTTATTGCTTTATCTTCCTCCATCTGGAAGCTTCCAAAGCCTTATCTTAAATATACAAGCCTGATACTTCTTTTATTACTATTTATACCTCAAATTCTTTTTGTATCTTTGAACCGTTTTAACGGTCCGATGGACCTGGCTGCTTCTTATTTAAGAGATAATACAAAACCGGGAACTGTTTTTCTCCATACGGACGAGCATACATTCGGGGTATTCTGCTTTTATCTGCCTGAAGCAAAGCATTTCCTCTACCTGGGCCCCGGATACCCTGGCTACAGCGGCTATAAGGCTTTCCAGCCCATGGGCAGCGCTTTCTCCAATAAAATGAACGGATTTATGAATGCCGGTACAAATTTCATACTTGTATACAGGCCCTATGCTCCGCAATCCCAGCTGACTGAATCATGGCTGGCATCGGGAAAATTAAAAATCATCGGTCCGGTAAAGGATTTCCGGTACCGTTATTCGTTTATGGGCATCACCCTTTTCCCGGCAGCCAGAACTCTTAAAGAAGTCGCTGAAGCAGAGTGGGGCATTCCTGATATGACAAACACTCTGGACAGGCATAACTTATCAGAAAAATCCGGCATGATCAAAATAATCCTGAAAGGCTTTGAAGATAATTCCGGAACGGCAAGGGTTGTTCTTTACGAACAGGGAATAATCCTGCCTGGAAATCTATTCCAGTATAAATACGCTGTTATTTCCAACAATACAGCTGAAGTTATATTTAAAGATGTTCCTTACGGGGAATATGCCGTTTTTGCTTTCCATGATAGAAACTTGAACGAAAGACCGGATTCTCTTTTCGGATTTTACACTGAAGAATCAGGGATATCCGGCAGCGGCACAAATGCATCAGATAAATTTGATTATGACAGGGCGGGATTTCCACTCTCATCAAACGAAGCGGATATAAACATCTTAATGCGGGCCTGGGCCAGAACGGAATAAAAAGGAGGAAAAGGATGTCATCGTCCGGCGTTTTGACCGAAAAAAAGAAGAAATTTGACTGGAACCATTTTCAGAGAAAAGCGGCCCCATATTTTTTTATTTCACCGTTTTATATAGCTTTTCTGGTGTTTAACGCCTTTCCGATCCTCTTTTCCCTGTTTCTCAGCTTTCAGAGATGGAACGGCGGAAGGCCATGGCAGTTTGCGGGGTTCAGCAACTTTATCTATATTTTCCGCGACATGAATTTCTGGAACTCGCTATGGTTCACCTTCACGATTTTGATTTTTACAATAGTGCCCCTTCACTGCCTTTCCATTTTCTTCGCTTTTTTGCTCAACTCCGCGTTCGTTAAATTCAAGAGTTTTTTTAAATCCCTTTTCTTCCTTCCATATATTACTTCTTCAGTTGCCATAGCCGTTGTTTTCTGGCTTCTCTATGCCCCGCAGGGCATACTCAATTATATCATCGCTCATTATCTTACTTTTCTTGTGGATATTTTCAAGCTTAAAATGCCTCTTCCATGGCTGAATCAATTATTTCTTGTTTCGCTCAGCATCATCATGGTCTGGAGACTGATCGGCTGGAATACAATTCTTTACTTTGCCGGCCTCCAGGGCATCCCCAAAAGCCTGTATGAGGCGGCGCGGGTTGACGGGGCTTCCTGGCCCCAGATCTTCTTCCGCGTCACATTACCGCTTTTGAGGCCGATGATCTATTTTGCCGTCACAATGTCCGTCATTACATTGATGCAGCTCTTTGATGAACCGGCCGTCCTTGTCGGCACGAATAATCTCCCTTATGTTCCCGCGCTGACGGTTGTCATTTATCTCTATAATCAGGCTTTCAGCCAGATGAATTTCGGCATCGCGGCGGCGACATCTTATTTTCTGTTTATTGTCATTTTCCTGCTTTCACGAATCCTGAGATTCATTTTCAAAGAGAAATAGGAGGCCCATTATGGAACAGATTAAGAAAAAAGATAAAAAAAGCATTTTAATCTTCAAAGCCGTATTAAATGTTATTAAAAATATACTGGTAAAAACAGGAATATATCTGCCTCTCATCATACTTGCGGTTATTACGCTTTTTCCGTTTGTCTATATGTTCATCGCCGCCACAAAAAACACACACCAGATCGCTTTTCATGCGGACAATCTTCTTCTTGGAAAAGACTGGGTTGATAACATTAAGATCAATTATTTGTCGCTCATTTATTCGGCGCCTTTCTGGCAGAGCATTATCAACAGCCTTTATATCGCGGTTATGAGCACTATTATGACGCTTCTGGCGGCTTCGCTTGGCGGATTCGGTTTTTCAGTTTATGAATTCAAAGGAAAAGATATTCTTTTTAATATGATGCTGATTACCCTGATGATCCCTTTAACTGTCAGCGTCATACCGCTTTTTGCCATGATGAAAACCTTCGGATGGTTCAGCAAGGCCCGCGCTCTTTACCTGCCGGCGCTGGCAAGCGCCTATGGAGTTTTTATGGTGCGAAAGTATCTTGAAAGTTCCATGCCGCGCGACTTGATCGACGCGGCCCGTATTGACGGATGTTCCGAGTTTAAAATCTATAGAAGCGTCATTCTGCCCCTGATTACACCTATTCTGGGCGCACTCGGCATCATTACATTCCTGACCAGCTGGGGCGCCTATTTCCTTCCCATGCTCCTGATGCGGGACGCATCGTCATGGACCGTGCCGATCCTGCTGACGCGGGTCCAGCCTTCTTCAAGCGCCCTGGCCAGCGTAATTACAACCTTTCCCTTCTGCATTGTCTTTTTGATCCTGTCAAGATGGATCATATCCGGGATCACCGACGGCTCAATCAGGGATTTCTGAATAGGAGATGTTAAAAAGTCTATAAATAAACACTGAGGTCATTGAGAAAACTGGGGAAACGGCTAACCCGCTAATACACGCTAATGAACGCGAATCGGGTTGAAGGAGTATGAATTGATTGGATTTAACCACCAAGTCGCCAAGGGCGCGAAGAATCACGAATTGCGAGGTTTATTTTTGGGTGTTTGAATACGGTGCTCTATTATTTTGTAAACTAGCAATAAATATAAAAGTATACCATAAGTAAAATTATGGAAAGTATGGTAAAATAATGAATATGAATCGGAGAAAAGGGAAATGAATTTGTATTGATGGAAAGAAAAAATAATTAAATTAATAATCATTAGCGTTGATTCGCGTGCATTCGCGGGAGACCCCTGATAGTTTTTGAATGGTGCTTTTTTAAATAAAAAAGGAGATGAATAATGATTCTTAGCATATTGTCAATTTTCAAAAATAAAAATATTTTCTTTTTGTTTTTTTTCATACTTTTTCTATTTCAAACACAGGGTTTCTGCTGGAAATCCATTGATGAAAGAGTTGAGGAACTCTTATCCCGGATGACACTGGATGAAAAGATCGGCCAGATGACCCTGGTTGAAAAAGGGTATCTTCCGAGTATTAACGATATCAAGAATTATAATCTGGGCGCGCTCCTTTCAGGGGGCGACTCCAGACCGGAAACAAACACGCCGAAGGATTGGATGGATATGATCGACTCCTTCCAGAGGATCGCTCTACAGACGCGTTTAAAAATACCGATCCTCTACGGTCTTGATTCCGTGCATGGGAACAGCAAGTCAACCGGAACAGTGATATTTCCCCATAATATCGGGATGGGCTGCACCCGCGACCCGGCCCTGGTTGAAGAAATGGCCCGCGTCACAGCCGTTGAAACCTATGCCTGCGGGGCCAACTGGGTCTTTGCACCCTGCATCGCCGTCTCGAGGAATGAGCGCTGGGGCAGGTCTTATGAAAGCTACTCGGAAGACCCGGAGATTGTGAGCATGATGGGCGAAGCGTCAGTCAAAGGACTGCAGAATTATCTCCTTGATAAAAATTTTCATATTATCGCAAGCGCCAAGCATTATGCCGGCGACGGCGGCACAGGCGATACTCTCTGGCAGAATATGTGGGGCATTGACCGCGGCAATACGGCCGTGTCTGAGAAAATACTGAGGGAGATCCATTTAAAGCCGTATCTCAACGCAATTAAGGCCGGCGTCAAGTGCGTTATGGTATCTTTTTCAAGCTGGAACGGGAAAAAAATGCATGAAAACCGTTATCTCATCACCGATGTCCTCAAGGGAGAGCTTCAGTTCAAAGGCTTTGTCTCATCCGACTGGGGAGCGATTCAGCTTCTTCCCGGCGATTATCCGCACCAGGTGGCAGCCGCGATTAACGCCGGCATTGATATGGTCATGGTACCCGGCAGTTACCAATGGTTTACCTACGTTTTAAAACAGCTTGTCGGAAACTGGTATGTGCCCATGTCCAGAATAGATGATGCCGTTCGGAGAATACTCCGGGTCAAATTCGAAATGGGCCTTTTCGAACACCCGTTTGCCGACAGATCTTTTCTGGGCCGGACGGGAATAAAGGAACACAGGGAAACAGCGCGGCGCTGCGTCAGGGAGTCTTTAGTCCTGTTGAAAAATAAAAACAGCCTTCTGCCTCTGCCTAAAAAAATAAAAAAGCTCTTCGTCTGCGGAAAGAGTTCCGATAATCTCGGCTTCCAGTGCGGCGGATGGACTTTAAACTGGATGGGCTTTGACGGGAACAAGTCCACAACCGGTACGACCATCCTCCAGGCCCTTCAGAAATCCGTTTCGCCTCAGACCGAAGTGATATATTCCATGGACGGACGCGGCCTTGACGACTCAGGCGCTGATGCCGCTATTGTTGTCCTGGGAGAAACGCCTTATGCCGAATTTATGGGAGACCGCTATGACCTGTCTCTTTCCGAAGGGGATTATGATTTAATAAACCTGATTAAAACTTCCAGAATACCGAAAATCCTGATCCTTATTTCAGGCCGTCCGCTGATCATAACGGATGTTGTCAATGATTTTGACGCCATTTTAGCCGCCTGGCTTCCCGGCACAGAGGGTGAAGGCATAACCGACATTCTTTTCGGCGATTTTAAACCGGCAGGCAAACTTTCTTTTACATGGCCGAAGAATATGGCGCAGGTTCCGATCAATACCGGGGATAAAAACTACGACCCGCTCTATCCGTTCGGATACGGATTAACTTATTGACCAGTCTTATAAAAAAAGAAGAGACGCCGTTTACAGCGTCTCTTCTTTTTATCTATTCGCCGCCTTCCGTGACGACGACAATATCAACCCTTCTATTAAACGCCCTGCTTTCAGGGTCCCTATTGGGTTCAAGCGGCCTGACGTCGCCGTAGGAGACGGAATAAATCCTCTTCGGATCAACACCGCCTGACACAAGAAATTTTAAAACATTAATGGCTCTTTGCGACGCCAGTTCCCAATTAGAGGGATATTTCAAAGGCAATTTTGTCACAGGAGTTTCAGGATTTATCTGGACATCATCCGCATTTCCCTCTACCCTTATTTTATTGCTCAATTCCCGTAAAGCAGGATATATTTTTTCAAGGACCTCTTTGCCCTCATTCATAAGATCAGCTGACCCCGAATCAAAATAAACGTCTGATGCAAGCGTAATAACCAGACCCCTTTCCTCAAGCGTTACTCTGACTTTTCTCGCATTAACGAGCGGACGCAGGGCCGAAATGGTTTTTTCAAAGCTGAGCGCCTGCTGATAAGCCCTTTTACTGGAAAGAGGATACTTTCCCGAATACGGCTGGTTTTCCCTGGTGATATTTTCAAATGACGCGCTCTCTTCCGTTACAATCCCCGGTTTTCCTCCGCCGAACACGGTACCCAGGGACTCCATAACCTGCTCGAATTTTTTGACCGCGACGGTGCTGATGGCGTACATGACAATAAAAAACAGGAGCAAAAGCGTGATCATATCGGCATATGTCAAAAGCCATCGTTCCAGATTACCCGCATGATCTTGAAATCTTCTTCTATCGGCCATTTCATTCCTCTTTAAATATTATAAGTTTTGAGTTTTTCTCATCTATTGAGCCGACGGACTTTCAAGCTGCTTCAGTTTTTGTTTTTCCTTTTCATTCAGGAAATCTTCCAGCTTGTCTTTCATAATACTGGGGTTTTCACCCTGCTGTATGGAAATCATAGCCTCAAGCACCAATTCCTTCTGAAGCTTGGTTTTTGCAAGGTTTAACTTTATTTTATTGCCAAGCGGAAGCCAGAACAAATTCGCCAGGCTGATACCCCAGAGGGTTGCCGTAAAAGCAAGCGCTATGGCGGGGCCCAGTGCTTCCGGCGAAGATAGACGGCCTAACACATTCACCAGCCCCAGCACTGTACCGATGATTCCCATCGTCGGCGAGTAACCTCCCGCCTGCTCAAATATGTTCGCTTCATGCCTTCTTTTTAATTCATAAAGATAAATGTCGTTGCTGATCGTATGCTTGACTACTTCCGGGTCAGTGCCGTCTATGATCAATTTCATTCCTTTATACATAAGCGGATCAATATTCATTAAATCCTCGATATCATTTTCAAGGCTCAGGATCCCTTCCCTCCTGGATTTTTCCGAGAAAGTGATGAACATTTCCAGCAAATCCTTTGTAGGGACCGTTTTTTCCCTCATGCATATTACTATTAGACGCGGTATATTAAAAATATCTTCCAATTTAAAGGATACCATTGTAGCGGCTATTGTTCCGCCGACTACAATCATAAAAGGCGTCGGGCTTCCTACAAGGGACAATACATTTCCGCCTTCTATAATAAATGCCAATACGATCAAAGCAAACCCAAGCGGTAAACCAATGATCGTTGACATATCCTGGCCTTTTCTACCAATTCCCACTTGCTCCCTCCTGAAAAATCATTCTCAATAACATTTTCTCTATTAATTTTATTGGATGATAATCTTTTTTTATATTATCGGTTAGAGAAGAAAAAAATAAAGAAATTTAACCATTTATATATTTTAACTATTTATAGGCCTCAGGTGATCTCTGTAAAGATACTGGATTGATAATATGACTGATAATCAACGGCAACCATAACCGCTTAATTTAGAAATAAATTCTACCTGTCATGATCAACTTGGACATATTTAACCTGAATTTTTATTGTTTTTATCAGGATATTTCGTTATAATTTCTCTGGTTTGTTCTTATTATAAGTTTGTAAAAGATTATCATAAGCTCAGGCAAGTTTATTTTTAAAAGAGTTGTTTTTAGGGCATGTTGGCATATTATTTGCTTTATATAATTAAAGTTTTATAAAATTATGGTATATTTATCATATTAGTCTTGGCACTGGAACCCTTCGTCAGGCGCAGGGCAAGCCGTTTTACCAGGTAAAACGCACGCTGTGACAATATAAAATAACAAGGAAATATTATGACAGGAGTTTTCGCGATTGTTATAATAGTCATGTTACCTCCCACGTTTCTCCGAAATGTGAGCGGTAACGTCGTTTTGTAATACAAAGGAAAAATAAACAGCCCCTCACCATTTTGTCTGGCTCGCCTGAGCAGGCTGACAAAATGGTGAGGGGTTAGGAGGAATAAATGTTTGTCGGAAAATCAATATGGGATATTCTTCAGATGGGCGGTTTCACGATGCTTGTTCTTTTGTTCTGCTCAATTACTTCGCTGGCCGTGATTCTTGAAAGGGTATTTCATTTCAGAAGCAAGAGTAAAATTAAAAGACCGGAATTCATGGGAAAAATAAGGAACTATCTGGAGAACAACAGCATACAGGGGGCAATCGCCTATTCAGGCACCATTTCGGCTCCCTTTGCAAAGGTTGTCCAATCGGGCCTTTTATTGTCCCACCAGGGCGAAACTAAAATGTCCAATGCGATGGAGAGGCAGATCAGCATTGAGGTTAAGGAATTGGAAAGATTCACCAGCATCCTGGGTTCCATCGGAAGCACCGTTGTTTACATCGGCCTCTTCGGAACAGTCATAGGGATCATACGCGCTTTTCAGGATATAGCCCTTTCGGCGGGCAGCGGGACAGGCATCAGCGGCGTTGTTACAGGCATTGCGGAAGCCCTTATAACCACAGCCACAGGTATTTCAGTAGCCGTACCCACTGTTATCGCTTATAACTTCATTCTGAAAAAAATCGAGAATATAACAACCGATATGGAGCTTTGCGCGTCTGAAATCATAGATTTATTAAGGAAATAAAAATATGTTGAGAAAAAGATCGGAAAAAAAACACATGATGGTGGAAATCAATATAACGCCGTTTACCGACGTTGTTCTGGTTCTGCTCATTATTTTTATGATAGCCACGCCGCTTATATACCAGGGTAAGATTAAAATCAATCTGCCTGAGACTAAAAATTCAAAAACAGAAGATAAGCCGATGAAAATGACAATTCAGATAAGCGAACAGGGCTCGATTTATATTGATGATGTGGAATATAAATTGCCCAATGAAATCGATAAACTGAAAACAAAAATTCTCAATACGGTCGGTAATAACGAAAATGCGGCGGTAGTCATCAACGGCGACAGGAACTGCAGGTATACATATATCATAGGCGTGATTGATGTTATAAAAGAACTGGGCATAAAACGGATTATGCTTGGCACTGAAATAAGAAGATGAAATAAAGGTGTTGATATGAAATTTATTCATTTTGCGGGAATATCTATTATTGCTCACTCCCTTATATTATTGTTAATGGTTTTAAGGGTTCAATTCGCGTTCATTAACACTAATGATAATTCTTTTGTGCAGATCAGCGATAACCAGCCGGCCCATGAATCAAAACCTTACAAACCTTTTGTCATGAATTCTGACGATTCAGGTATGCAAAAGAAAAAACCTGTTATCATCACCAACCAGCAGGAACTGCAGAAAGATGATGATGAGCCTTCCAGCGGCAATAATTACGGCAATTATGTCCCTTTTTATCTGGTGGAGGAACTTCCCCAGCCGGTTACGCCTATAAACCCGAAATATCCTGAAGAAGCGAGAAGGATTGGTGTTGAAGGAAGGGTCATGCTTTTGATCTATATTGATGAGAACGGAAATGTGAAAAAAGTGGAAGTACAAAAATCGCCGAATGAAATACTGTCTGATTCCGCTTTAAAAGCCGTCAACGCGGTCAAGTTCAAACCCGCTAAAATCGGCGGTATTGCAAGGGCCGTCTGCATGCAGCTGACGCTGCGTTTCCATCTGGAATAATAAAAACAGACTGTTAAATACAATCATTGGTGATATATCAATTTTGATTACGGGCAGTGACTGAAACTCAGGGTTTTAGAACTGCCCTTAATCAAAATTCGGTTTTATTATGATGCTTAAGTCCTTTCCAATCTTCTTTCCCGCAATCTTCAACAAATATTAAATCACCGGATTTTTAAAAGGCTTAGTCCTGTCTTTTTTGAGTATTCTGCATTTATAAAATACAATATTTGTTAAGTTTGTGTAATTCAGTAATCTAATAAGACTGAACTATCAACTTTTAATAATCTTTAATACGCCTGTTTTATCTCAAAATATTTTAAGGAGAACTGAATTATGAGAAGAATATGTTTAACTCTGCTGCTTTTTGCCCTTTTTGTTCCATTTACCGCATTGCATTCAGCTGAGGCCGGGGCAAAAGAGAATGCCGATCTTAATAAATATCTTGATCCCGCTTTCTGGAAAAAGCAGGCGCTGGAAGACATTATCCCATTCTGGGAAAAAACAATAGATAAAAAGAACGGCGGCTTTTTTACGGATGTGAATAGAGACGGCTCCATCGGAAGCGAAACGGGAAAATACCCGCGTATGCTCTCAAGAATGGTCTTTGCCTATTCCACGGCTTATCTACTCAGCGGCGATGAGAAATATCTGAAATTCGCACAGCATGGGCTGACATACCTGACCAACAACGGCTGGGACAAGGAGCATGGCGGCTGGTATCAATATATCAAGCAGGACAATCATCCGATGGATTCCGACAAGGATCTATTTGACGAAACATACGGCAATCTCGGCCCTGTCGTCTACTATTTCACAACTCATGACGCGAAAACTCTTTCTTTTGTCGAAATAACTCACCGGCTGATGCAGACAAAAGCCTGGGACAAAGATTTCAAGGGTTATTATGCCGAAGTTAATTCAGACTGGAGTACCGCAGGCACCCGGAAATCTTTTAACGCCGAGATAGACACATGTTCCGCCTATCTGGTCTATTACTATATGGCAACAAAAGATCCCGCTCTGTTAAAAGATCTGCGGCAGATCGCGGATACTGCCATAGAACACATGATCAATCCTGATAACGGCCTTGTGGGCGAATCGTTCAGCCGGGAATGGAGGTCCCTCGACCCCTGGCTCTGGGTGGGGCATAATCTCAAAACGGCATGGGTCATGATGCGGACATACTGGCTTACCGGCGATAAGAAATACGCCGATGCCGCTCAAAAAATAGCCGCGGCCCAGCTTAAATACAGCTGGGACAGCAAAAACTACGGCTGGTTTTTCAAGCAGCTTTCAAATAGCCCTTCCTCCGTTCAGGATGTGAAGGACTGGTGGACGCAGGAAGAGGGCAATGTCCTCATGCTTAATCTCTACAGGCTGAGCACAAACAGCCTATACCTGAACAGGTTTAAAGAATGTTCCTATTTCTGGGATAAATATATGATCGACCATCAGTACAAGGAATGCTACCCGACTGTTTCAGCGGAAGGGAATGTTCTGGACAACAAGAAAGGGCATCTTTATAAAGCCGGCTATCACTCGATGGAGCAGACTCTTTTTAACTATCTTTACACGAGCCTTTATGTCAAGCGGCAGGACGCCGAATTATACTTTAATCTCTCGTCCGATGGAACTGATGAAAAGCATTATGTGAAAATCGTAGAGGCTCCGGATGTCATTATCAAGAGCGTGGAAATTAACGGGAAGGCCTGGAAGCAGTTCAATCCGGAAGAAGGGTACATCACCCTGCCGAAAGGGACCGGAATGAAAACTAAAGTCATATTCAGTGTGAAGGGATGACAGATCAAAGCAATTTATAAATACAGGTATTCAAAAAACAGCCTCCGCCTATTAAGCGGAGGCTGTTCAATATTTGTCATTAATGAATTTAATTTCCGCTGATATTGAAATCATCAATATAAGTTTTCAGATAATTGGTGGTCATAAAATCATAATATCCGCCGTCCAGTTTAATAGAACTGAAATGATCGAATGAGTTGTCCATGACGCCTATATTTATTAAATTGGAATTATTATTATCCAATAAGTAAAGAGAAAGATAGTTTGTAATTTTCAAGATACTGGCAGAATAAATATGGTTTGGATTAAAGAATGAATTGGTTTCTGATAATGTTGAAAAGTTTTTTTGTATTTCTATGGCTGAACTGGTAATATTAAACATATAATTATTAGAAATTCCGTCATAAACCGTAAAAATCAATTTACTGCCAGCATCCATTGTAAAAATGATTGTCGCTGTAAAGTTTGAGTTAATTCCAATTGTTCTATCAACAGGTTCTGAGAAGTATGCGCTGTTGCTGTAACCTCCCTGGAATACCAATTCCTGATTAGAGATATAACTGTCCGCTCCAGAACCGCTAGGTGAACCGGGCTGCATCCAGCCGTTACCTACTATATCGGAATCAGGCCGGTTAAAATCATCATGAAAATTAAAGGCGCCACTGCCGCCGGCAGATGACGATGATGATGTACTCGATGCAATACTGCTGGCAACCGAACTATTTGTACTCGAAGCGATACTGCTGGCTATCGAACTATTTGTACTCGAAGTAATGCCGGAACTGGAGGTAGAAGATGAACTGGTACCGGAAGAACTTGAACCGCTTTTGCCTGCCGGCGAAGAATTAAGCTGTATGATATTATTGCTGTCCGGTTCAAAAACAGGAAAATAGCTGTTTAGCCCGTTATTTGTGGCATACATCACCATAAAATAGAAATAATTGTTCCCCGGCTGGCCGTAAGCGCTGATATCGATATTAAAATTGGTACTGATCGACTGGCCGCTGGTCATCATTATAATTGGAATATTCGTAATCTGTTGATATCCCATAATCTGGTAAATTGTCAGCCCGCTTGAACCCGCCACATACAAATTAATCATGGCAACCATATCGGGGTAACCGAATCCCAAGCCGTCATTTCTGACGGTAACGGAAAAATTAATATTGCCCGCTCCATAGCTTATGGAAGAGGGGGCCGCCGCTGTTACCGCCAGGTCCATGTCGGTAGCAGCGCTTGAAGCGCTGCTGCCGGCCGGAAACTGAAAGTTACCTATATTACTTTTTATTGAGGCCGATTTTGAATTTTTTTTCAAAAAATATTTTTTATTCACATTTTCCAGGGATGGCATAAATGCCTTCCGGAAACCGGTATCTATATATAATACGTTTTAGTGAGGCTGACTTTGAAATTTTTTCAAAAAATATTTTTTTATAATTGATTTTAAACCGAATCATTTAAAGATTTTACATAAAATGAAATTTCGTTTATTATTTCCGGGACATTATCTCATACCTAAATAAAAATATATCATAATTATATGAATATAATTAAGCGAAATTAAAGGGATTTAATTTAATTGATATTTTATAAGCAATTTACTATAATATGCAACGGTTTTTTCATACCGTATATATTTTGATAAATCCTTTATTTAGCCGGCTCATGATCGTTTTTCATAAATAAAAAAAACAAGATATTGTATTATGAGGTTGTAAATGAAAAATATTTATGCGTCCATGTATGATAATAGAGATCCCGGTATTCTAAATAGCAGTAGAATACATAAAATGGTTTCGATTTTTGAAAAATTAAATTTGAAAAACGGGAAAGTTCTTGACATCGGCTGCTGCGATGGTTCCTTTATATCGCTGTTGAATAAAAACAATAAATACTATGGAATAGAGGCCAGCGATTACGGCTGCCTGAAAGCTTCCAAGAAAGGAATTTCCGTAATTAAGTTCTTTTTTGATGATAAAACGCCCCTGCCTCATAAAAAGAACCAATTTGATGTTGTGATTATCGGGGAGATCATCGAACATATCTATGATACGGATTATTTTCTTGAAGAGATTTACAGGGTCTTAAAACCGGACGGCCTTGTCCTGCTCAGCACTCCAAACATTGCTTCACTGGGAAGGAGAATAATGCTTTTATTCGGAATAAGCCCCAACATCGAGATATCGCCGAATGAAAATACCAGCGTCGGCCATATCCGCTATTTTACATTCAAAACCCTGAAAGCATTCATGAAAAAAAAACATTTTATTCCCATACATCTTGTCTCTGATGTTGTAAACTTCACCATACACGGCAAGTTCCATTCTAAAATAATCGCCCGGCTGTTCCCAACTATCGGTGCAAGCATAATCGGGGTATTCAAAAAAGAAAAAATAAAATAATTGAGCAATTAATTGTCAGGAAGAAATTTCTTACCGGATTATTTTTAATACCTGCCCGGCATTAATGACATAAACCCCGCCTCTGTCAGCAGTCATAAAAGCGGTCTCCAAACCTGTCTGATAAGTCCATTCGTATTTACGCGCGGCGATATTATAAGAGTAGACTTTGCCGCTGCTTGACGCAATATAGAGATTATTTCCGTCAAGGATAAATGAGGCCAACTGCGAGCTCAACCGGATCGGCGGCTCTTTTTTCCCGCTTAAAGCGTCAATTATTTTAATATACGAGCCGGAAGGCGTATCAGCGGCGAACGCGGCCTTTCCTCCTGAAAAGACCGGACTGAATGCGGTCCTGGAAAGCTCAGGAATATTCTTTCTCCATAAAACGCTGCCGTCGAGCGGATTGACGCAGAGAATTGTCCCGCCGGCCCTGTAAAAGATGATGACGGCATTATCATCGCCGAGAAGCGGGAAAACAATCCGGTCATTTACGGGATTGATCTTCCATATTTCTTTTTTATTTTTCAAGTCATACGCGGTTATATCCCCTTTTTCGGTTCCGTATATAAGCAAATTTCCCTCTTTTAAAATCAGCGGCGTTGAATAAACGGACTCATCCTTTTTCAATACGATTGTGTCCAGGAGCGTCCCGCCGCTGAGTCTGTCGCAAAAGCTCTTCATGTACATTTTTCATAACTTACGATAGAATATAATAAAACCATATTTAAGAGGTGTCAAATGCTGGGGAAATTCAAAAAATATATTCGCGATCAAATCTACTGGCTGACTGTCGATCCCGACAAAATCAGGGAAAACAATCCGCTGGTCAAAGTCATTGACGATTATGTTGAGAGCTATATTTCCCCCGCTGAATTTGCCGTTAAACTGCGGAATCAAACAACGGGAGCAAAAGCGGTCAACCCTACAATGATGCTGAAAGTCCTGTTTTACAGCTTCGCGTCCGGTATTTACACTTCACGTAAAATAGAAAAAAGGATGAAAAACGACCTGAACACGATTTATCTCGCGGGAAATACCACCGTTGACCACAGTAATATCTGTAGATTTATCAATAAATACCTGGATGAGATCGTTAGTATTTTCGGGAAAATGGTATACATTCTGGCGAAATCGGGTTTTATCAGTTATGAACTGGAAGCTATAGACGGTACAAAGATAAAGGCATCGGCCAACAGGAATTTCACGGGGAATGCGAAGGAATTCCGGGATAAAAAGGATAAAATCGAGGAAAAGATCTTAAAAATCCTCCAGGAAACGGTGAACAGCAATACCGATGATAAATATTCCAAAAGGATGGCAAATAAACTCAAGAAGTTTGAACAGCAGAAATCCGGGATAGATAAATTTCTGAAAACAGTTGAGGACAGGAATTTAGACGAAACGGAAAGCGTAAACCTGACAGACAAAGACGCCAGGTTAATGAAAATGAATAACGGATCAATCGGCCCCGGGTATAATTGCCAGGCCGCCGTTGACAGTAAAAATGAATTTCTCACGGGCGCGATGGTATCAGACTGCGCAAGCGACCGTAACCTTGCTGTCCCGATGATAGAGGAAGTAATGGATCACCAGGAAGAGCCGAAGGAAGACACAAAGTTCACGCTGGACGCCGGATATTTCACATCGGATAATATCCAATACGGTGAAGATAAAAAGATCGACCTTTATATCCCCGAAGGAAAAGAAGAAGACGGAAGTTCAAAAAAAAGAAAGAACAAGGATAAAATAACATCCAAAGACTGTGAATTAATAATTGACGGTAATATCAGGAAAATCAAATGCCCCGGAGGCCAGATTATGTGCGCGGAAAGAGCTTATAATGATCGGGGAGTCAAGAATTACCGTTTCTATCCAAAGCGTGAGTTGTGCAGGAAGTGCAAGCTGCTTTCAAATTGCGCCGGTAAGCTGGAAGCATTAAAAAACAAACGGTTTAATGTAAAGTATGAATATTTTGAAACGGTTGAATTAAGGCGCAAGATGAAGGAAAAGCTTAGGAGTATTGAAGGTAAAAGAACTTACAATGAGCGTGCCTGCCTGATCGAGCACATTTTCGGGACGATAAAAGAATACTTCAACTTCGGAAGGTTTTACTACCGCGGTCTGGATAGTGTAAACACTATCTGGCATATGGTCTGCATTGCGTACAATTTCAGGAAAATGGCGGCTTTGGGGATTAAATTGTAGGATTAGGGGCAGGAGATACAGTTAAAATCCGGACTGAATGATCATATTACCCGAGAAAGTTATAAAATTATTAAATAAGCCATTTTCAATATGACATCGCTGATTCATTCGGCAGCTTTTGCGACAGACTCCGCTGTCATATACCATAATTCCTTTATCAATGGAAGGCACGGCAACCAGGCCGAAAGAGGCCGCCGGCGAGGCGCTGTATTTTTCCCTGCCGGCCGAGCTGTTAGACCAGAGTAATCCGCCGTTTATAGAATAGGCGTAAATCCCGCCTTTATCCGAGCCGGTGTAAATCCTGCCTTGATCTATAACTGGCCTGGTCAGGACGCTCTTTTCAGGGGCCGCTGTTACGGATCTTAATAAAATACCGCTCGTTGAAATTATTTTTAAAATATTGCCGTCGACGATATAAATATTTCCCTCATAAACCGCGGCCTCCTTCTCCACAGAAGAGAGGCTGATGGTTTTATTCCAGACAAGAGCGCCCGGCAGGTTTGATCCGCCGCCGAAATTAGTCATGTTTCCATTTGTATCCGGGCCGGATTTCTTCTTTTCCGTCAGAACGGCTTTAATATCGACGCTGTTATTAACGGCATAATTTTTTAGTAAATATTCCTCAAATCCGTCTTTGACAATTTTTATTTCCAGCATGCTCCCCCTGCCGTTCATCAGGCGCAGAGGCGTATGACCGGCAAAGGAACCGTTCAGAAAGACTTCCGCTCCCTCAGGCGCCGAGACGATATTCAATGAGGCGGCGTTATCCAGATTTTTTATGATATTTCCCGAGGATATTCTGTTAAGACTATTTTTTATATCAGCCGATATTTTTCCTTTCTCAAATAACCCGGGATTTATTTTATTCGTATTGAATATGACAGCAGCCGGTATTTTTCAATCTGAGTTTCATAAAAGAGAAATCCATGGCCTATTAATCCGCCGAAAGGCGTTTCAGCCTCAATATCCGTCAGGTAGCAGTAACCGCCGCAGGCTTTCCTGAAAAATTCCCTGGAGCTTCCGGCACCGCCTTCTTTCATCCAGGGCATCGGCCGGTGCGTATCCCAGGAAACCCATTTTCCTGAAAACCGATCCAATTTGAGCAGCTCCGGGGCTTTACCGGGCCTTTCAAATAATTCGGCCATGATCGCCTCCTTATTGATTCCTTTTATAAAAAGGCCATGTTCAAAGGCGACATTCGCGAATGTCGCCTTTGAACTTAAAATTTCTTTAAAACTTTCCTATAAACTTCAAGATGCTTTTCGGTAAACTTTTCCCAGCTTTCCTTATAGAAATCCCTTTTACTGTCCGCGGCGGGTTTATTTTTATTCTTTAAAATAATCCCGCAGATGTTTTCTACTATCGCGGGATCGTCCTTTACTATAAAAACATTTTTATATGGTGGGCGGAAATTTTCATTTTCCGTCGTGATGATCTTGATATTCTGCGCCAGGGCCGCCAGAAAAGTCGCGTTGCGGGGCGAGACGCCGCTTTTATAAAGCAGGACAGCGAAATCCAGTACAGAAAGATAATCGGACACGGCTTTATCGCTTAAATAGCCGGTGATAATGCATTCTTTTTTAAGCCCAAGTTCTTTAATGTGCTTCATAAGCGCAATGACATGGGGGTTCTTCGAGTTTCTCTCCTCCAGATTGCCGATTAAAAGAAGTTTTGTTTTTATGCCGTAATCATGGCTCAGCTTTTTCACCGAATCGACAACCGGCAGAACGATCTTATTATCATTCATAAACCCGAAATAACCGAGAAGAAGAATGTTTTTACCGCCCGTTAATTTTGATTTAAGCTTTTTTCTGCCCTCTCTGTCAAGCGCGGAAGAAGGAATATTGGGCGCTATCGGAATGATTTCGATGGCCTTTTTTTTAAAAACCTTGCGGATGCCCGGAATGTATGCCTTATCCGAAACGAGAACAGAATGCGCCCCGAAAATAGCGGGCCAGAGGCGGAGCCTTCCTTTAAAAGATAAATTGAAGGAATATTCATGGATTGTAATGACAACTTTATATCCGGCCATCCTGAGAAATACCGGCAGGAGATTAATTGAAATATTCTTTTTATACTCATTCGTGGGATATTGGATATGGACGATATCCGGTTTTATTTTTTTCAGCAGACGGAAAATCCCTGGCATTTCCCGGAATGTCCAGCTTTTGACAGGATCGTATACTTTCAAATTATCTTTAGTAAAGCCTTCGCAGTTATAGCCCTTTGTCGTGATAATAAAGGCCTCAATATTTTTCCGCGCCGTCAGGAAGCCCGAAAAAATGCTCACGCCGTCGGCTACGCCGCAGATATTCGGCGGCCAGGAGCCTGTGATCAGGCAGATTTTCATAAACGGAACGCTCCCATTCTATTTGTCAATCCGTCCCGGAGCGCCTTCCGGATAATATTGCTCTTTTTTATGTTTCCCTTCACAAAATGAAAAACCACGCGTAAAACATTTTTCATAACAGCATAGAGAAGCGCGGAATATTTTTGAAATCCGGTGAAATTTTTCTTTACAAAATAGATTTGATTTCTTGCCATATAGTATTTGATCAATAAATCCCCGCCCGATCCGACTGCGGCCGAGACTTTATGGTAGATTTTTGATCCCGGAATATACCGGATCTTATAGCCCGCTTTTTTTACCCGCCACGCCCAGTCGCTTTCTTCATAATACAGGAAATACTTTTCATCCATCAGGCTGGCTTCTTTAATCACTTTTGAGCGGATGAATAAAAGACATCCGGTGATATAATCCAGATCGGCCGGCGCCGAATTGACCTCATTATCCGTTTCATTCAGCCCGAAATGCCGCGATTCGGCGCTGAAAAGGCTGATCATTCCCCCGCCAGCGGCCCAGATCCTTTCCGGATGGTCGTAATAATAAATCTTTCCGCCGGCCATGCCGATTTCAGGGTCTTTTTCGCAGGCTTCAACCAGCGGGGCAAGAAAATCCGCATCCACAGTTGTATCGTTGTTGAGAAGTAGAATGTATTCCGCCTTGTTTTTTAAAGCGAATTCAATCGCGATATTGTTGCCCCCGGCAAAGCCGCGGTTGGAAACAGTTTCAATAAAGATCAGGCGGGATTTGACGGATTTCTCCGGCAGGAAATCATTTTCCAGATTGATAAAATAAAAATCGGCGGCATTGTTCTCCGCCCACCGCCTGAGGCGGTAAAAGGAATCATCCGTTGAATGATTGTCGCAGACAATGATCTGATAATTAATGTAATTAATATTCAACAGGCTCTCAATACACTCAACGGTATCCCGCCATCGATTGTAATTCAGCAAAATGATCGCGACTTTTTTTCTTAGCATAATTTTGGAGCACCCTTAAAATAAATGATCTTAGGGCAGTTCAAAAACTTTAATGTTTTTGAACTGCCTTTTATTTTAATTCTAAAAAGGAATTAAATCAAAATTTCTATTTTAGCCAACTGATCATATATTTTTTGAAAGACAATAATATTTAACAAGGCGGGAAGAAGTTATTATATGGTGAGAAATATTATTGTATACTAGCCTTTCATAAAACAAAAAAACAATCTATTATATAATCTCATATCTGACTCATGAAGCCCACCCTCAAAATTCCACTAAGTGTCCTATATTATATCTGGCATCAAGTAAAACCATCCAGGCAGCTTTGAGAATAACTAAATCCTATAAAATCCGTAACAATCTGTGTCATCCGCGTGCAGAATCGGATTTTATAATAAGGATTCTATATATTAAGTGTATAATTTCATACTAAAGAGTCGTTAGTAACTTTCGTGCCTTCCCGTCTTGTAAGCTATATTTTGGAGAAAAAGTTTACAAAAAATAATTCTTCAGTAGAATACCTCCTTGTGGAAGTTGTTGCTCACTACCCGCCTGCCTTCTGGTTTGAAACCAAGGCACACAGGAAGATTGCCAACTCCACAAGGACCGTTTTGGTCTCTTAAAACAATTGCCAGGATATTCCCTTGAATAATCCTGTCGCTCATTACAAGGGTGCCGAAATGGAACGGTCTGATATTTTAATCTGCTGGAGGAAAAAATGCTAATCCGGGATGCTATCGGGATTGATCCCGATTCACAACAGTATGTGTGTATGTATGTCAAAGCGGAAGACTGGAAAACGGAACGGAAAGCCTTTCCGGTTACCACAAGCGGCCTTGATAATCTGATCGAATGGACTCGGTCGAAAAATGACCCGATTATCGCCATCGAGGGAAGCAACGGGCAGAGTAAGCCCTTAGAGAAAGTGCTTCGTAAGGAATCGATGACCTATTACTCGTTTAAAGCAAGGGATGTTGAACAAAAGAGGAAAAGCCAGCTCCCGGCGGGAAAGAACAACGAAAAGGATGCTCATGCCGCCGCTCTTTTGGCTTTAGAGCGTGAAATGAACGGTTCTCTGGAAAAATGGAGAAGGGTCTATCCTGTTGACAGCGAATTACAGACGATAACCCGGAAATATGAAAGTGTAAGCGGCAGGATCACAGAGGAAATATCCGGGCTGTGGAAGCTTTTATGCGAGGCTTCCCCGGATGTTTACCTGTTCTTAAGCGGCAAGAATATGGAGACGGATAACAGACGTAATGTTTTGAATAGCGCAGGAGTACTGAATTTGCTGTGTAATTGTCCCGATTTAAGCCAATGGAGGAGATTAAGCGCGGAGAAAATGAAAGAGCTGATGGGTGGAGGCTCTTATAGAGGCCGGGATAAGACCATCGCCGGCTTACAGGTAATAGCCCAAAGAATCTTGGGTGTAGCGGGCCCCATTTCCATGATGATCCGGCAATCTGCTGAAAATATTATTCTTTTGAAAGGCCATAAGGAAGAAATGAAGAAGATTTTGGATAATCTGGCTGAATCCAGGGAAGCTGTCCGGGTTTTAGCCTATGACGAATCCAATGGCAATGGGTTGAAAGGAATCGGCGTGATCACTGCCTCTACGATGATAGCCGAGATTATTCATATCAATCGTTTTGTTAAAGAGGACAGCCTGGCGTTATATGCGGGATTCGGTATGGTGGAAGATGAAACCGGAAAGAAAAATAGGGGTGAAAGAAAGAAGATGAAACATACTCACGATTATAACCGCCGTTTGAAAAACGCCTTTATGAACGCGGCCAAGAACTTTGTTCACTGGAATCCGGACCACCATATTTCCGGCATGCACAGGAATTTGATAAAAAATGGAATGAGCAGGCTCGAAGCGAATAAAAGGGTTGCCAGAGCATTAGTCCGTAAGATATTTCGGATATTAAAGGACTATGAGTCTGAAAATATAAGGAAAATGGAAGAAAACGGGGTGGCAAAAGTGGGTTAGAAACCCTGCGGAAATATTCCGCGAGCAACACCTCCATTTTCTTCCGCCTTTATTATATCGAACTACTGAGGTTTTTTAAATATTTTGATTGTTTTTTTCTTGACTTAACTAAAACAATCTTCCTGTGAAAAAACACTTTGTTTATCACTTCATCCTCTTCTCAATTTCTGAATGGAGCTTTTCAATGCTGCTTTCCCAGAGAAAATTCTTTCTTGAGTTTTCTATGATCCCTTTATAATACCGCGCTATTTTTTTTCTCCCTGAAATAATTGCCTCCAGTTCCCGGCAAAGGGCTTTCAAATCGCCGGTCTTGATGATCGAGCCTAACTCGCCTTTATTGACCGCGTCTTCCGCCGAGCCGACATTTGTCGAGATAATATAGTCGCCGAAATAGAGGGCTTCAACCAGAACAATACCGAAACTTTCCCAGAGCGAAGTCATGCAGAACACTTTCGCCCTGTTATACCATTGATAGAGGCCTTTTCTGTCATTAATATTTCCCGTAAAAATCACCTTTTCTTTCAGGTCCGGCCGTCCGCGGTAAAAATCCGTGATTTTTTCCCGGAATTTCTCCTCAACCGGCCCGATGAAAGCGGCCTTCCAGTTTTTGAGGTCAATTTTTTTCAGCGCTTCCATCAGCATAACGCTGTTTTTCTGAACACTTCCTATCCTCCCCACGGTGATGATAAGGTTTTCCTTTAGAGCAAAAGTTTTTAATTTCGGGATGTCCTTTTTAAAGATCATATTGTCAAAACCGTTCGGCAGATAAATGGTTTTATCCCTGATGGAACGGTAATATTTATTTATTAATGCCTCGCCCTCTCTTGTCTCGATGGAAAATAAACCGACTTTTTTAAAGAAATCAGGACCGTATTTTTTATATATAAATCTGTACAGTATATTATTCGTGTCCCAGAATTCCCCCTTTTTCTTTAAATTGATCAGGTCATCGTCCAGCTTGACATAAACAAATCCGGCCGGATTAAGCCGCTTATAAAGAAGAGCGTTAAGGATTGTGTAGGGAGAAAAATGATAGAGGTTCAGGATATCGATTTTCCCGGCGTTTTTAATGATATAAGAAAATATCTTGAGATGTCTTAATTTTTTTAACAGCGGAATCTTTGCCGGGGCGCTTTTTATCCGGACCATACGGACGCCGTTTAATTCGGCCGACAAAGACCGGTTCTTTTCATTATCAAAAAAGACGATCCGCGGATCAATTCCAAACATTTTTTTCATGTAAAAAGGGATCATCGCCGGGTCTTTATATATTAATGTTTCATCAAATTCGAAAATATCAAAAATGACAGTGAAATTCTTTTTTACCATGCGACCTCTTAATATTTTTCAATTGACAAAGATAGGAGTGGAACCACAGACGCCGTGGTGAGCCTGTCGAACCATTGCACTGATTTCACAGATATCCATATAAATTATGACAGAAATAATATTTTTTTTACTAATAAAATTTGGAAAAAGTTATATAACCTCAAAAAAACGGGGAATAACCCTGTAATAAGTTTTTGCCTGTATGTTCGCGGATTGCCCTTAGTTCCTTTTTCCATGTTTATAATTATAACTTGATTTCACTGATACTTCCAAAATTATAATCTGTGTAATCTGTGGTTTCGATTTATTTTATTTTTTAATATGATCGATGTGTCTGATCCGGAGCGCGCTCCAGTCGTCATCTATTGAAACGAGCGACACTCCCTCAAAATGGTACTGTCTGACGACCTCGCGGATCCTATCGCGGCTTAAATCCGATTTATATTTCTTTGAGCTTCCTTTCGGATAGCAGATCCAGAGAAGCCCGTCCCCTTTGACCGCGTCGACTATCCTGCCCAGCTCTTTATCCAGCTCCGCCCTCATTAGCGCAAAAAACTGGATAAACTCGTATTTCCCCTGCGGTTTATTTTGAACCTTTACCGTCAAATCCTTAATGATATCCTTGCAGGCTTCGATATGTCCCGCTATAAGAATGGGGTCCTAGCCTTTATACTGAAGCTTCTTCAATACCGGGTTCATAAAAAAACTCCTCCTTGATTAATTAAAGCCGATCCCCATAATTACTCTTTAAAAATTATAAACAATTTCTGAAATTTAATCAATAGCCTGTTTGTTTCGAAAAATTACTCAAAATTTCCACAAGTAAAAACAATTTATTTGTTTTTTTATCAAATAAGCCATGGTTTTTTGATAAAAAACCGGCAGTGGCATATAATATTACCGGATAGTTTTTTCAGAGCTCCCTATCAATAATATTTACATACAGAAGGTAAAAAAATGGCTTTAAAAACGCCTTATTACTTGATCGATGAAAAAAAATTATTAAAAAGCCTGAAAAAAATAAAATACGTCAGGGACCATTCCGGGGCGAAGTCCATGCTGGCGCTCAAATGCTTTTCCACATGGTCTGTTTTCGGCCTGATGAAGCAGTATATGGACGGAACAACTTCCAGCTCGCTTTACGAAGCCAGGCTGGGACGCGAGAAATTCGGCAAAGAGGTCCATGGCTACAGCGCCGCCTTTTCAAAGGACGACATCAGGGAAATAAAAAAATACGCGGACAAGGTTATTTTCAATTCCTATTCACAGTTAAAATCATTTTATAGAGATGTCAGAAGTTTAAAAATCGGGCTCAGGGTGAACCCGATGCTCAGCTATTCCCAATTCGACCTGGCGGACCCGGCGCGCCGCTATTCCAGGCTGGGCGTCACAGATCCGAAAGAATTGCTGAAAGCCGCGCCGATGCTGAGCGGCCTGATGTTCCACTTTAACTGTGAAAATAAGGACTTTGTTAATTTTTCGGACAATCTCGACATAATCGGAAAGAAATACTCGGAAATTCTCCATAAAATGGAATGGGTGAGCCTGGGAGGGGGGCTCTACTTTACTCAGGAAGGCTATCCATTGAACAGCTTCTGTATGAAGCTGAAGGAGTTCGGCGAGAAGTATAACGTCCAGGTGTACCTCGAACCCGGCGAAACGGCGGTCACAGAGTCCGCCGAGCTTGTCACGACGGTGCTGGACATCGTTCATAATGAAGCTGACATCGCTGTCGTGGACGCTTCCACAGAAGCGCATATGCCGGACCTTCTCATCTACAGGACGCCGGCGAAAATGGAGATGCCGAAAGGCAAGTTCAAGTATACGATAGCCGGGCGCTCATGCCTCGCGGGCGATATTTTCGGCACGTATGACTTCAAGTCGAAATTGAAGCCCGGCAGTATCGTCCGCATAGCGGACGCCGCCGGCTATACCATGGTAAAAAAGAACTGGTTTAACGGTTTGCAGATGCCTTCCATAGCCGTTAAAAGGCTGAACGGAAAGCTGGAAACAGTGCGCAGTTTTGATTATAAGGATTTTATAAATAATTTATCGTAGGGAGGAAAAAATGCGGAAAAATGTATTGATTATAGGCGCCGGCGGCGTTGCCCATGTGGCGGCCCATAAGGCGGCGCAGAATAACGACATCCTCGGCGATATCTGCATCGCGTCCAGAACGCAGAAAAAATGCGGCGCGATCATCGAAAGCGTTATGCGGAAAAACAGTATGAAAGATAAAACAAAAAAAATATACTCCCGTTCAATCGACGCGCTGGATATCAAGGCGACGGAAAAACTGATCAAGAACACAAAATCGGAAATCGTCATCAATCTCGGCCAGTCCTACATCAACATGTCGGTGCTGGAAGCATGCATCAATACCGGCGCTGTCTATATGGACACAGCCATTCATGAGGAGCCCAACAAGGTCTGCGAAGACCCGCCCTGGTACGCCAACTACGAATGGAAACGCAAAGACCGCTGTAAAGCCAAAGGCATTACTGCCATCCTGGGCTGCGGGTTCGACCCGGGCGTCGTCAACGCCTATTGCGCGCTGGCCGTCAAGCATTATTTCGACACGATAGACACCATTGACATCATGGACGTCAACGCCGGGAACCACGGCAAATATTTCGCCACAAACTTCGATCCGGAGATCAACTTCCGCGAATTCAAGAAGGTCTGGACATGGATCGACAGGAAGTGGGTGGAGGAAAAAGTCCATTCGATAAAAAAGATCTACAATTTTCCCGTCGTGGGCGAAATGCCCATTTATCTGAACGGCCATGACGAGCTTCATTCCCTCTCGAAAAATATAGACGCGAACAGCATCCGCTTCTGGATGGGCTTCAGCGACCATTATATCAACGTCTTTACCGTGCTGACAAAGCTCGGTCTCACATCGGAAAAACCCATCAGAACGGCCGAGGGTGTCGAGGTCGTTCCCCTCAAAGTTTTGAAAGCCCTTCTGCCGGACCCGTCATCGCTTGCCCCGAACTACACCGGCAAAACATGCATCGGAAACCTCGTCATAGGCAAAAAAGACGGGAAGGACAGAATGGTTTTCATCTACAACACCTGCGACCACGCGGAATGCTACAGGGAAGTGGAATCGCAGGCCATCAGCTACACGGCCGGAGTGCCGCCGGTAGCGGGCGCGATGCTCGCCGCTCAGGGCGTATGGGACGTCAAAACAATGGTCAACGTCGAGGAGCTCGACCCGGATCCGTTCATAGAGCTTTTGAACAAGATGGGGCTGCCCACAGTGGTTGTGGAAAAGCCGGAGCCTCTGTTCAAATAGGAAAAGACGCAGGGTACTGCTATATGAGCTAGAGGCATAATTCCAGATACTGAATTCAATGCAATGCGTTATTTATAATCTCATTTGTTGAAACCAATGGTTTTAAAGCCTTTTTAAAAGTTATCTTTTTATTTTTCTTGTGATAAAACACGATTAATCATTGCTTCGACATTTTTATTGGCATTTATCCATATGATATGAACCGAGGGATACAGGTTTTTAAAAACCCTGAAAATTTCATCCGAAAAAGCCTGTCCTATCATCTTTATCCCTTTAAAATCCAAAATTACTTCCTTGAATTTTTCAAACCTCACGATTAATCTTTTAGCCTGAGACCTTGATATGAGCGCTTCTCCTTCATATTGAAGAAGTTCCACAGGTATAATCGTCTTTGAAAAACCAAAATCATCGATCGAAGTGAATTTTGAAAAAATCTCCTGCATAATTCTTTTTGAATTCCGGTTTATCTGCATGCATACCATAGTCCCGACTGCCGTCACTTTCTTTGATTCTACAAGCCAATCAATTCCATAGTAACTTGAGAAAAAAAAGTTATGTGAAAGAATGGAAAACTTGTCAAACATTCTTGATGTAAAGAAAACCCCTTCTCCTGTATGGCTTTTCGGATCGGATGTCAACTTTCCTTTCGCCAGTTCAAGAATGGAATGTCTTTCATCTTCCAGTTGAAAGTCATCCTTGATTTTCTTGAAAATACCTATTCCGTTATCAAGGACTATAATTGAAATATCTCTTATATTATACTCCACTTTTAAAATTGCCTGATCAGCTCCTGAATGATCGATAATATTGTTAAACATCTCGGTAAAGCCGTAATGACATATAACCCGAACATTTTCCGGTAACTGAGGTATTATGGCAAATATTTTTTCCCTCCAGACCCTGTCTTCCTCAATGTCTTGAGTCATTTCAATTTTAATAGAAGTGCTAAATAGTTCTTTCAGAGTATACTTTGTATTATTCGTAGTTCCGGAAGATTCAATAATTCCGTCTTCAATCAGACCTTTTATATGATGATTGACAGTCTGCCTGGTAATATGAAAGCGCTCCGAAGCCTTTTTTATAATATGATCCAACCCGATATTTTGAATGATATATTCACGGATTGCTTTCCCTTTTTCTCTTATTTGCTTCAAAATAAGACTCTCCTATTGTCATATTATCTACTTTAGATAGTAATACTATCTTTTTGAATTGTCAAATTATCTATTATTAAGTAAAATATAGAATATGAATCAAAGTGAGATTTCTCAGGGAAAAGAAAAATTTTGTCACAATAGACTGAAGGAAATTGAACCTTGCAGTAATAGCAATCAATATATTTATTAAGAAAAAGCCGGGGTTAATAAACCCCGGCTATTCCTATTTTAATGGAATCCAATCCTATACGGCGGAAATATAACCAGCCGCATTTTCATTTCAGTAGAGTGTACAACTTGTCCCGTTCAATGTAAACGCCACCGGTTTAGCGTTCGCGCTGCTGTAGCTCAGATTAAAGCCGAAGCCCTGAGTACCGCCGTTCGCCCCGATGACATTGTTATAACTCATGTTCTTTACCGTCACCGTCGCTCCGCTCTGTGTGTCAGCCGCGTTCCAGATTTGGGTGATCGTCTGATTCCCGGCGAACGTCCAGACTAATGTCCAGCCGTTTACAGCAGCCGCAGTATTATTCTTTATAGTCACTGAAACCGTGGCGCCTGCGCCCCAATCATTATTCACAGTATAGTTCACAGCATATCCGCCGCCGGCACTTGAAGCCGTACTTGAAGCAACGGATGCCGAACTCGAGCTGCTCGAACTCATTACAGATGACACAGCGCTCGAACGGCTGGAGCTGACCACTGAAGAAGCGGCACTGGACCGGCTCGAACTCGCCGCCGATGAAGCAGTGCTCGAACGACTGGATGAAACCGCAGAACTGCTTAATGATACAGAGCTGCTGGATACCGCCGAACCGGTTTCAACAAAAGTCGTTACACTCTGCGCGTCCAGGACGGCAGTAAACGAATTGTTTGTAACGGTAACTGTCCCGTCATTATTGAGGCTTTTACTGCCCGAAGTGGTATACCTGGTCAAGTTTGTTACAGTGCCATTCTGAAAAGTAAAATCCTGGCTTACTGAAGAACTTCCCTGGTTAACCGCAACGATAACGACTTTACTGCCTTTGTAAGCGCTGATATAAACACCGGTTGAGGGGTTGTATGTCGCGTCTACACGCTGGTATCCCGGGCGGACAAATTTAGAATATTGGGCCATAATATATCCTTTCTTGTTAAAGCCACCGCCGGAGTTTATCAGGTTGCAGTTGGGCTGTTTTAAATACCACCAGACGTAAGCGTTCATATTGTCATCCATACAATCATTTATTTCTTTAGCCATGGTCATACAGGTACCGATATCATCAGGATCATAATAATGCTCGGTCATCCAGACCTTTTTGCCTTTGCTGATCGCATTGGTATAATTAAACGGGCTGGCCCCGTAGACATGCCCGCCGATATAAGCGATGTGGGACGCCGAAGTCGAATTGTTAAGAGTGGGATCGGAATAATTGACATCAAAATTATAGGCTTCAGGCATCATAACGCTCCCTCCGATATTCTGCGCGTTATTCTGGCAGAAAGTCTGAAGCTGCGCCGCAGTCCAGTTGCATGACTCATAATTTACACTGATGTTCGGTTCATTTTGAATAGATACTATATCGATATTGCCGAAACTGCTTTTTTCATTGCTCAGCCAGGCGGCATAAGCGGCATATGAGGATGCGTTTAAAGATCCCCCGATAGTATTGGTGTTATCTTTCATTGAAGCAGGCGGCGACCATACGCTGGCAAGAATCACAGCTCCGCGGGCTTTCGCTTTTATCGAGTTGGAAATTTCATCATTGTCCGCTCCGCCCGGCCCGCTCGGATCGAAACGGATTCGGCAGATAGTAAGGCCCATCTGGCCGGTCCCGTTGCCGAAAGAAGCATCCATTTCAGCGTCGGATAATTGACCATTCCAGACGGTAGCGGCGCCGAACCCGTCAATGATCTGCTGTATTCCTGTCAAATTTACTGCCGCAGCGGCCCTGGTAACCGTACTGGCATTGTGAACTCCGGTATTAGTGTTATTACCTGCCTCTGAAGACGGAGCATACGAGCAGGAAACCAGCCAGGTCAGTAAAATAAACACTAACAGAACAGGGGAAAAACCAAATTTTTTAATCATATCTATCCTCCTTTAAATTTAATATTCAGACATAGATGGAACACAGCCTGTGGAATGATTTAAGAAGTAATATTATAAATCCACGGTTAAAGCCGTATACAGTACCTGCTGTACGGTTTTTGCAGTACTTACGGTATTGATTTTGAAAATCATTTGGAAATTCCAAAAAGTGGGACAGCCTGCGGCTGGCGGGAGCGATGCGCTGCGCGCATCGGCAGCAGGATTGTCCCCCGGCGGTGGGCAATGGCCGGAATTAATTTTTAATTTTCGTTCAATACAAGGTATTGAGCTTCCTTTATATGATACATGCCGCTTTTTTGCTCCGGCGGTTTGGGCTGCAGCCATTCGCGGCAGCACAAGGGTATCTCACCTGCCTCTTGAAAGATTTTTTTAATAAATTCTTTTTTTACATTCGTTTTGGTTCTATTAATGCTGACAAGAGGCAGGTTCGGTCATTACCCGTGTTCAAGCCTGCCGCTCATGGGCAGCCCTACGCCGCTTCCGCAATAAGCTGCGAATCAGATAATTTTCTTGTTTATATTGATGTTATGAGAAAAAATTAAAAATTAATTCCGGCCTCAGCAGGAAGAATCCGCCGGGGGACGATGATGAAGAAAAATAATAAAAAATAATTATAAACGGACCTTGTTGCGACAGAAAGGAGGATGTTGTGATTCATTTCATCATTTAAATCCGACGTGCGATAGAATTTTTTCGGCCAGGCCCATATTTTCCATTTCCTTTTTCGAGGCCTCATAGGACGCGTCCAGGACCCTGCCGATCTTCTCATCGAAGTGCCAGTGCTTTTCCAGGAGGCCCGGTCCGTATTCGCTTTTTATCTCCATGAGCATATAGGAGCAGAGATAAAGGTCGTCGATATACCCGGCGGGGCCGAAGATCGCCTCGGGGATCACGTCATAGGGCGCGATCAGGTAGCCCAGGACGGCGTAGATCTTTATCCTGATGCCGCTCTTCAGATGCTCCGTCAGGAGCTCGCACAAAAGCCGGAAAAATTCAGGGAGATAGAAAATGACAGAGGCGAAATCACCCTTGAAAGAGCCGATCTCTCCCTTTAGATATTCATAATAGTCTTTCTTTTTCATAACGCCTCCCGCAGATAAATTTGAAAACGCGCTCTTTTGTTCCACAAGGGTCTTTCTTTTTTGTATGAACATAAAATCTATTAAAAAGAAAGCTCATTATGCCGGCCCCAATGGAACATTTATAACCACTTTTCCCCGTGCGTGTCCTTCGGCTAAATAACGCATGGCATCGGCGGTTTTTTCAAGCGGATAACGCTTCTCAATAACCGGCTTGATCCTGCCATCCTCTACAAGCTTTGCGATAAACTCCAGGTCCTTCCGGTTTGACCTGGCCGAAAGAAAACGCATTTTCTTCGGGCCGAACGACATCAGCCGGCCGAATAAAAGGGACTTGAAAACCTGCCGCAAAGCGCCGCCGACCATGACATATATGCCGTTCCGGTTTAAAGTCCGCTTATAAGCGGACAGCGGATAATTTCCATTGACGGCCAAAATAAGGTCGTAACGCCTGCCGCTTCTGGTAAAATCCTCTTTTGTGTAATCAATGACATAATCCGCGCCGAGAGAACCCGCTTGTCCGGCATTTTTTGTACTGCATACCGCTGTCACTTCCGCGCCGAAATATTTCGCAAGCTGGACAGCAAAGGTCCCCACGCCGCCGCCGCTGCCGACAATTAAAACCTTTTGTCCTTTTTGTATATTGCCTTTATCGCGCAATGCCTGCAGAGCTGTCATTCCCGCCATAGGCAGGGCGGCCGCTTCCTCAAACGATATCTTCGCCGGCTTCAGTATCAGCGCTTTTTCAGGGACCGCGGCGTACTGCGCGAAACCGCCGAATCCGTAAACAGCAAGGTCTCCGATCACTTCATCCCCGGGCTTGAACTGCCGGATATTATTACCAACCAACTCCACCCTGCCCGCTACATCGGCCCCAAAAATCCTTCTCTTAGGCATGATCCCCATTCTCATCGAACGGTAATCCGCCGCGTTTAACGATACCGCGATTATTTTTATCAATACTTCGTCTTCGTTTGGAACAGGCTTTTCAACATCGCGATAAATCAATTTTTCAGGCGAGCCTTTTTTGTCATAGACTACCGCTTTCATCCTGTTTTCTTTCATGATAATTCTCCAATTATTAGTATACTCAAATTATATGCTCCTGGCAAGCCCATTTGCCGGGCCCTGCGTTGCGCTTCTCCGGCCTACCCACGGCAGGGCGAACCTGAGGAGCTCTTCAGCTTCGAATAAAGCCCAATCATGCCTGCCGCTTTCACCCGCTTACGAAACCGCCAGCACTCCCAGAAATGCCGCCGCTACGAAAGAATCCACCGCCAGCGGGACCATGCCGTTCCAGTACGCCGCCGTGCTGTCCAGACGGTAATGAATCACGTAGCAGATCAAACCGATGACGAAGGCAATTAATACAAGGGCCGTCAGTGTTAGGGCGCGCCCCGTGCCGAAGCGCCCCGTGCCGTACAGCACAACGACAGCGCATAGCTCCAGCGCCGCCCAGATATGGATGATGATCAGTTCCGACGTCACTACCCGGTGAAACGCGATGGACGTGACCGGAAGCAGAATGAGAAATAAAGCTGTAATGCCCAGCAGGATGATCCATACCGGCACGCTCTTTGAGTTCTGTGAAAGCGAGCTGATACCGCCGGACATCAGCACAATCGCGGCCAATCCCGCGATAAAAGCGGCCGTGATAAAGAACCCGCCGCCCGGACCGGCTGATGCATCCGGCCGAAAGGAGACAACCCACCAGGCAAGATAAAACAGGCTGCAAAACAAAAGCAGCAGATTTCCGAAGAATATCCCCCAGAGTGGGGTGGTGAAGTTATGGAAAAAGTTCATAGCGGCCTCCAGTGATTATCGGAAAGATTTTAATTCCTATCGCTCGACTGTCAATTTAACGACGCGCAGAATGAAACTCCTTTTTATAATATCCGATTGTTCATGCGAATAAGCACGGATGCAGTGGAACTGTTTATTGAATCGCTTTCTAATTAGTAACAGGATAAAGAAAATTAGGATTGACTGGAATATAAGGTTCTGTATTAGAGATCATAGTTCCATTTTTTATATGATATGCTTTATTATTCTTTTCACAAAACTCAATCACCTTATAACTCAATTCGTTGAAGAATTCTACGTTTTTGAAATATTTTTTTACAAGAGGATTATAATTCAATTTTCCAAATATAATTTTGTCAACAAAAGAAATTGAATCCAATATTTCATCAAAATTCTGATTGATTATATTAGGTGTAGGATAAGGTTCAATACTAACCCACGTTTTAACGTTTTTTTTATGTAAATCATATAAACATTTTATTCTTTCTTTATATGGAGCGGAGAAGGGCTCATATTTTGCTCTGAATACTTCATTTAATGAAATGAGAGTAATACCAAACTCATTTCTATTATTAAGATTGGCTAAAGATAGCGGAAGCAGCCCTTTTGTCAAAGCTGTGCATCTAATATTCCGCTGATTTAATAATTCTATTATTTTAATACTTAATTCCGATATTTCTTCATACTTATACATAAAAGGGTCTGTACTGAAACAAAGATGAACAAATTTTATTTTTTTCTGATATTTAGGTATTTCAAGCTGTAAAAGATCAAGAGCATTGGATACAATTTTTGGAACAATCCAATCCTCATAGCATTTTATTTTACCAAATCTTTTTGCCATCATCATAGCATAACAGGGGTAAAGGCAGCCATGGGAACATCCTTCAACATGGTTGATTGTATAATCACCGTATTCCACACCGGTTTTATAAAGTAGTGTTTTTCTTTGGATGGTTTTCATTTCATTATCCTTATATTAATATCTATATTTATCAAATATTTCTTTTACTATTTTACCACCGATTTCATTACTTGAAGCAAAATATAAGTAATAAACGATTGCATCTTTAGAATTTTTCATAGGAATTGGTTCAGGAACATATTTAAATCCTGCAACAGTTTTTAATCTATCTTTAAAGAACCCTGCTATTGTTTCATTATCGGTTTTTTTCTTGTCATTACCAAATAATGTTTCATCATCATAGTATGCGGCATCCTTCCAGCTTTCATCACCCCAGAATCTATTCATTCTATCTAAATTATGTTGTGATACTTCACTATAATTTTTCCAAAATACATTTCTATTCATATCAGCAACCGGAAAATTTAAGAATATCTCAATCGCTTTTGATTTTCCGGCTTTTTCAATAACTTTCCAATCCAAATCAAGTCCATAAGGGTCAAGCAAGCATAATGCTCTTTGATAATTTTCATATGTTATATCTGGAAATATTTCGGATAATAATACTTTATTGCAATCATTATTATGATAGGAAACATCTTTTCTTTCACCTATCATTTGTTTAAGAAAATCTAATTTTGAAGAATCCAAATCAATAAAATGATATTCGGAAAAAGGTGGTTTTGTATTAATAGCATTAAAAGGACTTCCAGAAATTAATCTCTCTTCATATTTTGAAAGGTGTAGGCCTGCGCCACAAAAAGCATCTATATATATGTATTTTCTGATAAATCTTTGCCGATTTAAAATTGCAGAATAAGCACCAAGATATTTATTTATAATTTCTAGTTTAATTTCTGACCAATCTCCAATTTCATCAAATTTTAGTTTCTCGTGTTTATTCATTATGAAATACCTCACTTTGTGTTGTGTTTCTGCGGTATACCTGCGGCAGGACGAACCTGAGGAACGAAGCTGTTGTTAGTATGAGTATCGCAGTTTTTTAACCGTTATAAGGCACAGCTTTTGGCACTTATTCTTCTTCAAAGTCTTTTTCAGTTTCAATGAAATCAAGATCGTCAAGAACATTTAGAATCGTTACATTCTGAAAACAATTTGAAGGGTCAAGCTGCCGTTCTATCGCTTCTTTGGTACTTCGCGAGAGCACGACAAAATATCTTTCCATTTGTCCAGTCTCGTTGGACAAACGTTGAAAGTCTTTTTTGATTGCTATCTTTTGTGGACCACGTAGATTACCTTTGCTCGATGTAAGAGTTGTTTTTACTTCTGCAATAAGCATGAGATTATCATTGTCATCATATGCTTTTATATCGATGCCTGCTGCTCCGGCGTTAGTATAGTGAAAAATAAATTTAGGGAATATCAATTTAAGTTTCTCGATTGCGATAAGAGCAAGTTTGTCATGAATTCGATTATTGAGGCTACCAATGGATTGTTTCAGTCTGAGCAAGAAATCAACCTCATCAATATAAAGCTGTAATAATTGTCCATTCATCTATTCTTACCTCCAAATTTAGCACTTAATGTTCCAGGTATAGGCGACGTTTTTTACTAAAAATCATTAGTAATTGTAAATATAGATGCCACACCAATATTTGCTGTGGCTTTAGATATCGAATATTTTTTTGATATTTCATTATCAAGATGTACCATATTTCTAAATTCTCTTATTGAATCAGATAATTTATGAATGACTCCTTTTAATAATCCTTTTTCCTCACACTTTTTTATATATTCATTAAATGATTTTCCTATAGAACCGATATTTTTGCTTCTTAAATATTGTTTTAATAACTCTTCGATTACTCCACCAGAAATTATTACAGCTGGTTTTGATAAACCAACTTTTTTCATATAATATGCATGTGAAATATCTCTGAATATAACACTTCTTAGAAACTTATCTTTGATAAAAGCTATTTTCTTACCGAAAATCTTTTTTGTTACACCTAATTCCTTTTCAATTTCTATCCATATTTTCTTCTCATCCAATTCTAAAGCCATAAAATCCCCCTATAATTACATTTTCACCACAAAATATTACATCTAACGGTACATATAGACAAAGTTTACCGGTCGCGTGAGCGATTGGCACATCTTTTTGCCGCCGTTGACATGGGTTTTATTAAACCATATAATGTCTTAATACCACTTACAAACCAGCAATTCATTTTATCTTTTTTAACAAAATTTCTCCAAGGATAAAATTGGCAATTTGAAGATTCTTTTATTCGCGGTTCTGCACTACAGCAAGTAAAAAATGGACACATTGATTTTACTGAATCTAAATCATTTTCAATTACCATTTCGAGTTCTTCAGTTGTTTTAAAGCCTTTTTCACACAAATGGCTTGTAACAAAATATTGTTGGCAATTCAAAATCCCTAAAGCGGCACTTCTTTTATAATCTGAAGTCAATGATTTTGTAGCAAGATCAAATGTAAAATATAAATCTTTTTTTAACTTACTAGGATTTTTATTTTTTATTTCTTGAATAATATCACAAGATATAACAATATTAAACAACGCCTCTAAAATGTTCAAATCCAATTTATCATATTTAATAAAATCAAGATCAAATAAAGGGTTTTCAATTCGTTTGTTAAAGAGAAATTTAATTAAACTTAGAATTTGAGTCATTGCTTCTTCAATAGCACCTCTTTCTTTATGAATATTAGCTAGATCATCAATATCTTGATACACTAAATCAGCAATTTTTTTAAAAGGCTCTGTAATCTTTTGGGATAATAATTGAAGAGATTTTTCTACACTATAGAATAGATTATTTCTGTAATGTCGATAAGTTTCAAAGAAATCAATGAGAGAATAAGGTGAATCATTAGACATTAAAGAAAGGGTTGCTAAGCATGATAATTCGTATTTTGTTAGAATATAATTAAAATAGTGTAAAGACAGTTTTTCTAAAATTAAATAAATAATATAATCAGGATTATATACTGATTCTTTTCCTTTTTTGTCAAAAAATGAATCGATTATATTTGCCAAACTCTCTTCAATTGCGGTTGAGCCAAGTGTTATTTTAGAATTTAATTTCTTATTATCATTTGTCAAAATTTTTAAGGATAAGACAATTTTAGATATTTCTATTTTCCTCGAATCTAAGTAAACATCATTATAAAACGTAGAAATAATTTCAGTAATAAAAAAATCTTTGATTTTGATATCAGAATTAATTAAATCTTCAGGAATTGAATCACCGGAATATATTTCTTTTAATCTCATAAGATCTAGCAACTTTTTTTTATCATTTTTTGATAATTCCTTGTTCCCCGATGATTTTCCGTTCTGAGTATTAATTAAAGTGTGACTAAAAAGCGCAGAAATATTTCTTATTAGATGAATATCTCTTAATCTTGTAAATGTAGATAAATTAATAAAATAATGCCAGTATTCATGCATGAACACAAAGTAATAATCCTCATTAATTTTAATATTTTGTGCTTCAAAGTCATTCATATCACATTCGTCAACATACAGATACTTATAATTTTCATTGATTCTTATCAAAAAAGAATCTGAGTAATACAAACCCGAATAATTGCTATTATTTTTAACAAAAGGCATTATATCCCCCTGTTATGTTTAGTGTCAATGGCGACTAACTTGTTATAATTTCATGAATTCTTATACCACTTCGTAATCTTCGTTCTCTTCGTGCCGGAGCCTGTCCTGAGCAGCACGAAGGATGTTTAAATTTATAGATTCGTTAAAATAATAGATATGTTTTAAAATTGAAAAAGCCTTGTTTAATATACCGCGGCCCGGCCTGTTGCATAGACAAGCCTGTAAGACGTGTGTGATTGGAAGCCCCGCCATAAATACCCCCTTATCGCGGCCGCCCCTGTTCCCCTTAAATACAAATCCCGGCGTAATTATACACCCGCCTGTAAATAAATTCAATAGGAAATAGGTTTGCCGCGGAGGCACAGAGATCACAGAGATATTACAAAACAAAGAAAAGTTTTATTTTATAAAGGCATTAAGGCAGCTCTGGACATTTCGATAGTGCGGCCCCTCGATACAAGGTGATGGGCGGCGGACTATATTACCACTTTTTCTTATCAATTTCCTTGTCATAAATTTTCAAAATTTGTTTATTTCTTAATTTTAAATCTTCTATGTTTTTGTCATAGGTATTATAGACATTATAACCTGTAATTTGATTATTATTATTTTTATCAATTAATGGATAAAATGAATACCAAATTTCTTGAGAAAAACTAAATCTAATAAAAGGTAGGATTGAAAGATATTTTCCTTTAAATCTCACTCTTGCAAAAAAAGGAGTTTGTAAAGGTTGAAATGAAAAATAAAATTCAGAATCATTACTGATAGAAAAGTAAAATTTATTTTCAACTTTACTGAGTAACACTTCATTTAAATTAACATCAAAAATATTCAATATTAAAGTTAAATCGTGAATTACTTTTTCTGAACTATTTTTCCACACTAAAGTAAAATGTGTTACATTAGCAAAGGGAGTATAATAATGATTGAAAGGCATTAAATTTGGTTTATCTTTTTTACTAAATAATAAAGCAATAATTGCAATAAAAAAAGAAAGAGAAGAAATTACTACACTTATTATTTCATATTCAGTCATTTCATACTCCTACAAAATTATTAATAAAGTGTCCGCCAGCTTTCAGCTAACGGTCGGCGTAGGCGAAGTGTGCGAGCCTTAGAACTTCGCTCCTGGGCGAGCCCATTTGCCGAGCCCTATTTTGTATTTCTCCGTTTTACCCACCGCCGGCTGTAGCAACTGAGCGGAGGCTGAGGAGCGGAACGTCTATGCCTTGTTAAACCAAGTAACGACAAACTGTTTTAGCAATTTACTTTATAGAATTATTAATTCTTTCGATTAAATGATCGGCAAGTATTAATAATTGGAAAGCTCTAAAACGAGTATCTTCCCAATCATTTTCATGTGCTCTTGGATTTCTTATACCTGTCATACATCCAGAAAATATTTCCATGTAACCAAGCTGTTCATCTAATTCCGAATTACTAGATAACGAATTAATTTTTAATATTGGATTCTTAGCACTAAAAACCTGTTTCATAAGACTAGAACCATCATTAGTTATTTGAGATTTATGTTTAACTATATTATTGAGCAATTTATAAGCCTCTTCAACAGCTCTTGCATGATGACCATCATTATACAATTTTTCCACTGTCTTTAATAATTTTGCATCTTTTAAATAATTTCTTAAATCATAATCAGAAATAACTACTTTCTTTTTTTGTAAGCCGGATAATTCTTGTATTGTGTTATTTAATTCTTGAATTTTAAAAAATGTGTTTTTTAAAGACATTATTATTTCCTATATAAATATTTAGCAACATTAGCAAAAATTGATTCAATCTGATCTGCATTCGCTTCTGGAGAAATATGAATTTGTAAGTTTATGTGAATGTTTGGGATTTCATCAACTTTTTGAATAGATTTATTACTTACTGTTTCTTGAGTTTGAGATTTTTTTTGTTGTGGTTTTGTATTTGGTTTTACTATTTTCTGAGCCTTTTTAATATTGTTATCATCCAAATTAATTTTAGCTTCTTGAAGTAATATATACATTGAAGCACATTGACCTGCTGCAACTTCTCCTAATGAAGTAGTATTTTTAAACCATTCCTTTATAGAGTTTTTATTTAAATTTGAACCAGAATACAACTCTATAAGTTCAGAAGGATATACTTCTTTAATTATTTCTTTACAAGTTTCACTATACTTAGTATCACTACGCCAATTAGTTGCACGAGGAGTGGGTTTTCCTTCATCATCAATTAAACCAATTTGTTTTAAGGGTGATAATAAGTTACTTGCGGCCACATCAGTTGTTAAATTTAATAAAGATTTGAGATAACTGGTTGTTACTGATGTTGGTAAAGTTTTATGAAATTGATTTCTTAATGTCCACCAGTTGCTTTCAGGGATTCTAGGGAATGTTTGTTTTTCTACCATAAAAAACCTCCATAAAATTAATTAGCGTTTGCCGTTATTGCGTTTAACTTTTCATAAGTGCAAACTTGGTGTTCTTCGAACTCTTCGTGTCTTTGTGTTGAAATTTATAGATTCGTTTATTTCAAAGATATGCTTTAAAATTGAAAAAGCCTTGTTCAAAAAATCGCCGCGGTCCGGCCGGTCGAATGAACAATCCCGAAAGACGTGTGTGATTGGAAGCCCCGCCATAATTACCCCCTTATCGCGGCCGCCCCTGTTCCCCTTAATTTACAAATCCCGGCGTAATTATATTACTTTTCATAAATTAAATCAATAGGAAGAAAGTTTGCCACGGAGGCACAGAGAACACAGAGATATTATAAACAGTTTAAGGTCTTTAATTTTTAAAAGCATTATGGAAACTCCGGACATTTCGATAGTGCGGCAAAGCAGGGAGCGGTAGACTCAATGTCCGTTTTTTTACCAGGCTTGCCGGCAGGGCAGATAGTTTTTATTTATGGACTGCACTTATCGGCGCCGACAGATTGCTTCGCGCTGTAATCAGTGCCGGAGTACCAAGCCGGACGCTCGCAAAGACGGCTTTTTTATTGAATTTTCTTTTTATTATTTATTTTTTTCTTCATTACCGTCCCCCGGCGGGGGCAGAGAATTCACTTTTCCGGATGCGGCACTTCCTTAATATGGAATTAAAACACTGAGCATCGCGCAGAGGGCGTAGTTTTACCCGCGACAGGCCGGCTTCAACGCCCGGAATGTTTGAGCGCGCCCATTGTCGTCAAATCAAGAATCAAGTCTATTATCGAGGTCTTTTTCTCTCAGCTTTAGACACATCATCCTTTCTCCATAAAAAGCTCTCAGTTTCAAAAGGGTCCGTTTATGATTAATTTTTATTTATTCTTCATTCCGTCCCCCGGCGTGCCAATGAACCGTCAATTCATATCGATCGGCGGGGGAGTTCTCTCCAGGCAAGCGAGGCAGGACGCCGAGCGCCCCGCGGAATACCCAACAGGATGTTTGTTGGAGCGGGTGCCTGGAGAGAACTCCACCGCCGTATCATTAATATAATAAAGTATGTTTATTAATAATAATCTGTCCGCCGGGGGACAATCTGTAGTGCGGCACAGCGCAGCTGTGCCCCCTATCCAATCGGGGGGATGTAAACACCTTGATATCAGGTTTTTATCTTTTTTGAAACAAACTGCTTGATATTGTTCGCTAATTCAGAAGCTTTAATTGCTTCTTCAAAGCTTGGTGTATAAAAATCGTCGGGATAACGGACGGAGACTGCGTAGTCCGTCAGATTACCAATATCCAGTTTTTCAAAATCTTTATCGTTGTCTGCGCAAACGGCAAGCAGATACTCAAGATCGTGAGATTTCGGGAGATCGATACTTTTTGTCAGCAGGTAGGCTTTCATATATTTTTCGGCGGCCTGCTGAGCGTGAAAACAAATAGCCCCGGTTGCTCTTTCTTCTGCCGGCTGGTTTAATTCATGCCGTACAACTTTTAAATCCTCATCGGCTTTTTTTATCCAGTTTTTGATTACTTCTTCATTCACAGTAAAACACCTTCTTTCAATGCCTGATATGTCACAGTTCCCATTGATTTTTTATATTTTCCCATTTCTTTTCTGGAATGGATAATAATATCTGTCCCAATCGCCGGTATTCGATTCTCAATATAAAACCGGGCCAGCCTTTCCCGTATTTTTTTCATTAACCGAAGGCCCAAATTTCTGTCCAGATCATTCTTTGTGATCAGCAATAAGTCGTAATCACCCTGATTATCTGTTTTTCCGGTTGCTTTTGAGCCGAAGAGATAGATTTTATCTACCGGAGAATTATACTCAAACATGGTTGAAATCACTATATTTTTGATCTGTTTTAAATTTTTATCCATAATCAGCTCCGGAATTATTATAATCTATAATTTATTTATCTGACAAGAAAAAGAGTGGAAAGAAATTAATTTTTGTTTTAGATGATATGATTAAATTTATCAAAATGAGCCAAACTAACCAAAAGAACTCAATGTAAATTTAATAGACATGCCGGAAATAAAGTGGAAGCAGTTTATCATAATATATTAAGGGCAGTTCTAAAAACTCACATTTTTAGAACTGCCGACATTGTTTTGATTCATGCAACTGCTAAGTTTGCTTTGCAAACTCCACGCAGTAGCGTCATTTACATTAACCAAAAAGCTTTTATTATCGGGGCAGTTCCTAAAAACTTAAGGTTTTTGGAACTGCCCTTAATCATTATCCCGTATATTTATAGATAGGATCGAGAGCGAGGGGGATTCGACTTTTGCCTAATGCTTTGCGCAGGATAGCCCTCTCGATACGCTTCGCTACTCGGGGACCGGCAGGAAGCGGTAAACACTTCGACAGGCTCAGTACATCGCTCAATGTCCGTTTTTTATTTTAATATTTTTTTCTCTTTATCATCGTCCCCCGGCGGGGGCAGAGAATTCACTTTTCCGGACGCGGCACTTCTATAATTTTAGTATTGAAGTTCTGAGCATCGCGCAGAGGGCGTAGTTTTGCCCGCTGCCTGCACTGAGCCTGCCGAAGGGACAGGCCGGCTTCAACGCCCGGAATGTTTGAGCGCGCCCATTGTCGGTAAATCAGGTATCAAGACAGATTTATTGACGAATCTTTTATAAAACACTTACAATGGGCGTGCGAGTTCCGGGCGTGCGGCCTGGAACGGCTGCAAAACGAGCCCTTGAAGCGAATGCGCGTTTTTGTCTTATAAAAAAGATTCGTCATTTAATATCAGCGTCCAGAAAAAGTGAATTCTCTGCCGTTGCCTTCCGCCGGGGGACAATCTGTAGTGCGGCAAAGCAGGGAGCGGTAGACTCAATGTCCGTTTCAGTCAGCGGTTGCAGGCTAAGTTAAAAATTACCAGGAAAATTGGTTAAAATAAGTTAAGAGTAATAATCAAAAAAGATGTTAAACAAATTATCCGTTCCCGAGGCCATTTTCCATTAACCATAATCGGCAGATTAAATATCTCAATATCAAGTTGTGTCATCCGCTATATAATAGAAGAGAGGAAGCACATACTTTTGACACGGATGTCAAAACCGCCGCATAAAGCCAGGGACGATACCGCTGAAAAATAGCACCTTTACAAAAACCGATTTCCTTAGATAACTTCAAGATTTAAAAAATTGAACACTTGAAGACACAAAAACAAAAATGACGCCAAATCCAAATAAAAGTAGATGATTCTACTTCATAATTCCCTTAATTCATCTCCAAAACTAACTTTTTGACAAATCTCTTTAAATTTAAAGCACAGGCTGCCATGTAATATTGCTGAGAACGGCCTGATTCCCCTTTATATTTCATCATTCTTAAACCATGAAATCGAACCAGTGCGCTTATCGTCGATTCAACTTGTGCCCGAACTTTCATTTCTTCTTTAAATTTATCGGTCTTTTGTTCTTCTCTCCGCTTGCACAAAGTTGTGTATTCTTTTGTGATACATAATTTTCGCCCCCCGCACTTTTTACTTGTTCTTCTGACACATAACCCATAATTTATACAATTTCCGCATGTTTCATGTGAAAGGACACTTGATACGAATTACTTTTCTCACTAAAATTCCAGGAATCATTCGTCTTTCCTGCCGGACAGACAGCTTTCCGGTTTTGAATATCTATTGAAAATTTATCCAATCTGAATTCTGCCGGAACTTCGTTTGAAGTTTTTTGTATATATCCCATCAGTACCTGGTCTTTATCTTCATATTCTTTAATCGCGCTGCTGCTGATATAATTGCTATCCGCAAAGATTTTCTTCGGATTTAATTTTGAATTTTCATTCCTTCTATCCAATTCCGGTAATATTTTATTGTCATTTTCCTTGTTTGATTGTGGTATCATATCAACTATGAAATTCACCTCGCCTTTGTTTGCTGTTTCAACGATATGGCATTTCTCGCCTGACCAGCTTGTTTTTCCTTTCTTTCCTAATTGAATGGTTGTATCCCGCGGGTCAATTACGCTCTGCATCGGCTTTTCTATTTCATCCACTTCTATAAACACTTTTTCACCTACTTCTTTTTCTCGAATGATCACATTTTCCTGAAATACGGTTTTCATTATTTTTAGCTGTTTCAAGACTTCTTCATTTTCTATCTTAGAACCCTCAATCATCCGCGTTATTCGATAGCCATCTTCCACAATCTCCGCCTGCTTGTCCGATCTCTTCCCCTTTGACATCCCGAATGAACTGAATTTCTTTGAGTAGCGTTCAATCAAATCCGCTGGAATATTTTCTTCATACCACACGGGATTATTTCTTTCTAATACTTCCAGTAATACTCGCACAGTTCTGAAGAGTAGTTCTGTCGTTGATATCCGGTTTAAATGTTTTACAATATGAGTCGCGTCAATACGCTGGTGTGAATTACTTTTAATCAAACCTTTTTCCCGGCAAAACTCCACCATTTTCTTAAAGGCGTTATTTTCTTCTCCATTATTCCGAAAACGCTTTCTGAAATTACAGAGTGTGCTAGAGTCAAAAATGAAAACTTTCTCGATCGGCAAATGTAATGCGTATTTCCAATCCAGCCGCAAATACACAGCTTCCGCTGCTTCTGAGTCTGACAGAGAATCAAAATATTGCAGAATGGTAACCATTGATAGAAATGCCGGTGATATTCCATTGCGTCCTTTCCTGGAGTATAAATGTTTAAAATCCCCATCATGAAATATGGGATATATTTCCCTGGAAAATATCTTTAATGGGTTTGTTTCTTCAAGTAAATCCGACATCAAATTAGTTACCGAATATAGTTCATCCTGGCTATGTCTTTTTAAACTCATTTTATTACCCTGCAATTAATTATGTTAAATATTATGACACATTAATATAATTACAGCAATGTATGTTAATGCATTTTTCAGCGGTATCAGGGACGGCATAATAAGGCGGCTATGATAATACAGAATCGTCTTTCAAAAGCCGGATGACACACCTCCATCCAATCAGACAGCTTCGTATGAAAATGGCCTCGACCTGTTTTCTTTCTTTAGCGCGAAATTTAGACCCTTAGCGAGCCGCGGAACCCCCTGACGCCATAGTAAGATTCCGCGCCGTTGTGATACACGAAGACATGGTCGTAGCGACGATCGGCAAAGATGGCGCCGCCGAGTTTTCTGATTTCAGAAGGTGTTTTCAACCAGCTCGATGTTTTCGCATCGAAATTTCCAAGTTTCTGCAGCTCTCGATATTGTTCTTCCGTTAAAATCTCGATGCCCATGGCAGCAGCCATATCCATAGCGTTATTTTCCGGTTTATGTTCTTTCCTTGACTCCAGCGCTTCACGGTCGTAACAAACATTTCTGCGGTCTTTAGGAGTTTCCGCCGAACAATCATAAAAAATGTATTCGCCCGTCTTTTTATCATGACCGACAACATCCGGTTCACCGCCGGTTCTTTCCATTTCATTGAGCGGCCAAAGTTTTTCAGTATTAGCTTCCAGCTTTGCCTGTACTTCAGCCCATTCAAGACCTTTATGGCGGTTCATGTTTTTCTCAAAACGGGCTTTCAACACTTTGAGCAGTTCTTCACGTTGTTCCGGTGGCAAATCCTTTTTATTGCTGTTAATGTTGTTCATACTTTTATATTACCTCCTTCAATTCTTCGAAGAATGATCATTCTCAATTTCTCCAATTCTTCCTGCCGCTTTCCGGCTTTACTTAAATATACATCAGCCTTAAGCATTCTATTTGATGGTGTTTGTTCAGCAGATCTTTCATTTTTCAAAATGCAACCTCCTCATGAAGTTTTTCGAAACTTCATATAATTAATATACTATTTTCAATTCCACTAGTCAACATATCTATATTCTTCAGATATTATTTTGCGCCATGCATGGCGCAAAATAATATCTATACTTCCGCCCGAAAAACTTGCGGCTATCCTTGTTAAAAATGCATGAATTCTTATATTACTTTGTGATCTTCGTGCTCTTCGTGCCGGAGCCTGTCCTGAGCAGCACGAAGGATGTTTAAATTTATAGATTCGTTAAAATTATAGATATTCTTTAAAATTGAAAAAACCTTGTTCAAAAAACCGCCGCGGTCCGGCCGGTTGAAGTGACAAGCCTGAAAGACGTGCGTGATCGGAAGCACCGCCATAAACGCCCCCTTATCGCGGCCGCCCCTGTTTCCCCTTACAAATCCCGGCGTAATTATAGAATTTTTCATAAATAAAATCAATGGGCAAACGGTTGGCATAACGGTGCGGTCTTTTCATAAGCCGCCTGCTTTTCCCCGGCTTGTTGGCAGGGCAGATATTTTTTCTTATTTATGGACTTCTCTTTACCGGTACCGACAGATTGCTTCGCGCTATAATCAGTACCAAAGTACCAAGCCAGACGCTCGCAATGACGCTTGATGACTGAATATGCTTTTCTGCTTTTATTGAGGCCGCTCGGCAAGTCCTCCGTTCCCGAGGCCATTTTCCTCTTAACCATAATCTGGACATAAAATATCTCAATATTAAGTCGTGTCATCCGTTATTATAATAATAGAAGAGAGGCGCAAGTTTCTGACACGCCTGCCCTGAGTAAGCGAAGCGCATCGAATGGGATGTCAAAACCGACGTCCAGCACCACTTTGATTGTCTGACCTCAAAGTGGTGCTGGACAGGGACGGCGTAATAAGGCGGCTATTAAATAAAAGAATCTTTAATAAAAAGCTGGATGACACACCTCCAACCAATCAGACAGCTTCGTATGAAAATGGCCTCGACCTGTTTTCTTTCTTTAGCGCGATATTTCTTTCTTTTCGAAAAGAAAGAAATATCGCAAAACCCCCGACAGCCTGTCGTGACAAAAACCCCCGGCGGAGGGTATGGACCGCAATTATTGACTCAGTTCGATTCTCTCAAAATCATTCCGGGATAAAACGATAAGGGTGTTCATCCAGTTTCTTATATCGACGGCCTGCCTTTCGAGATGGATTATTCTGTCCGCCTTGAATGAAACTATATCATAAGAGGTCAGCAGAAGATCGTCCGTAGCCGCCCATAAAAGGTCCCCACCGGAATAGACCGCGTCAATTTTGCCCTCAGTCTGCAGACTTCCTCTCATTGATCCATTTTTCAAATCGATTGACCATAATCTTCCGCCATTATTGATATTGCAATAAACAGTTAATAACCCTCCGGCTGCTGCCAGATGAATCTCCCGGCGGGAAGTTTCAGGAATTCCGGCCGTCCAGACCATTTTTCCGTCCGATTTCGAATAGGCATTGATACTGCCGTTTACCCTGAAATAGACGATCACAGTATTTTCAGTTTCAAGCAGGGGGTGCGCCGGCACAGAAGGCAGGGATGTGTTCCAGATCTCCCTGCCGTCCGGGATGGAATATGCTGTCAGCCTTCCGGATTCGTCTATGTAATACAATATGTTTTTCTCATCCAGAACAGGGGATGAATATCCGGGACCGGCTTTCGCGCTGTCGATGTGATCGATCATCTTGCCGTTTAAATTAAACAGGTAAATCCCCCTGTCCATGGTCGCGAGCGCGTATAAAGATCCGTTATGGGCGCATACCGCCCCGTACCAGACGGTCCCGGGGACGCCGAGGGTCCAGGCCTTATGAGCGCTGTTGTCATAGCTTTCGGCGGCGCCGCCGGCATTAATAAGCAGGATAGCATCCCCATCAATAACGGGCGGGACCTTCCATCCCGCTTCCGCTCCGGTGAATTTGTTCAATTGCCTTGAATTTAAATGATAAATCCATCCGTTTGTTTCCCTGATAACGGCCAGGGTCCCATCTTGGAGTGCCATCAGCGGGACAGCCTCTCTGTCTTCAGTCAGGACCGGGTACAATAAACCGTTTTCCCGGTTTAAATCTATTGACATGGTTTTATTACTTTTCAGCTTCATTCCCATGCTCCGCGCCACTCTGCCGTTATTCCCCGCCGCTTCCAGGTCAAAGCTCATGTCCTTTTTGATTTCCAGTCCCGCGGGAGTACGGCCCATATTTTCACCGTTGAAATAAACGGTTCCGGCAGCTCCGCTTGTTTTTATCTCCAGTATGGCCGTGTTATTTGAGATTAAAGATATTCCTTTTTCCGAAAATCGTGATAATTCTCCGTTCAAAATTCCCGTCAGCGGGAAAAGCTGCGGATTGCCTTTCTCAGGAATAAAATACATCCAGCCTTTTTTGACATGCAGTTCCTTGAAGTCTTTGCCGTTCCGCAAAACCGAAACTTCTCCTTCATATGCCGCGATTTCCACTCCCCTGTTTGTCATACTGACGCGGAAAACCGTTCCGACGACCGAGACAGTCATGCCGGAGCAAATCACATGGAAAGTCTCATCGGGCAGAAGTTTTTTTACGCTGAAATCCATACTTCCGTTTTCCAGCCTGATATCCGAGTTCAATCTGTCTTTTTTAAATGAGGTGAGAAAAACAGCCCTTCCTTCCGGGCTTAAGGAAGCCCGGAAACTGCCTTCAGCCGTAAAAACCGCCGGCACTCCGCTTTCATTAATGACCCTGTCGCCCGCGGCGACAATTGTATTCAATCCGGCCTGGCTTTTCATCCCGTTTTTCTCAATGGAAAGCCCTCCGCTGAACCGGGAAATCCTGATCTCATTTTTTTTAAAAAAGCCCGGTCTGCCGTAAAATCCGAAAAACAATATAACAGCAAGGACCGCAATCAATGCGAATGCCGCCCCAAAGGCCGGCGTTAACCGGGGGAATTCTATACCGGGCCTGCGGTCTTTGTTTTTTCTCTCCTCCAGCGCCCAGGCGCTTTCCCATGCGTTATCCATATCGGCGGCGGAAGGAACGGGCGTTCCGATGCTGTTCCTGATGTTTTTGACTATATCGTTCCTGTTCCCGGTCAAAGATATTCTTTCAGACATTGTTTTCCCCCGCGATCAGCTTGAGCTCCCGGATCGCCTCATCCACCCGGATCCTCGCATACCTCGAGCTGATTCCTATGGTTTTCCCTATCGCTTCAAAATCCATATCCTGATACATATATAACAGAAGACAGTCCTTGAGATGTTTCGGCAGTCTATATATAATAGCGTCCAATACGGCCCGATCATGAAATAATTTTATGCCGGCGCTTTCCTCGCCCAGCGATTCGGCATGATCGTCGCTGTCTTCATGACGGTGGCGGATTAATTCACTGAATTTTGCCTGGACCTTATGGAAAAGTATTTTAAAAAACCAAGGCTTGAAATTTCTGTCCGGCTTGTAACCGGCCGAATATTTAAAAACATTGATAAAAGCTTCCTGTACGGCCTCCACGGCATCGTTATGCCTCAGGCCGTAATGAAAGCAGAAGCCGTAAGCCACGGGATAATATCTCCGGTAAAGCTCTTTGAAGCCGCGTTCGGCCTGTTCCTTGAAGTTATTCTGGCCGCCGGCCGGGTTCTGCAGCATTTTCATCAGTTCTTCATCACTGCGTTCTTCATAAGGCATAACAGCTCCGGATCACTTAATGTAATAATTCAAATTTAAAGCCAAGCCGCTTCCGGCCGGAATAATCTGGAAAGAGAAATCCCTGCTTTTTTCCTGGATCGCCTTCATCTGCTCCGCATAAAACCAGCTTCCGGCCGCCAGCGCGATCCAGAACCCGCCGGTGATAAGCGAGGCGGGAAGATAGAAATCCCTGTACGGCTTGATCTGGTCCCTGTAATAGGAACGGGGATCATTCCGGACAATATTATCCGACACAAAATAACCGTAGACGCAGTAGGCGCATATGCCTGCATCGGCCAGCCACAGACCGCCGAAAATCAGGGCCATCCAGTAGTCATGCGCCTGGATTTGAACAAGGCCGGGCAGAAGCAGGTCCCACGCCGGGGAAAGACCGGAATAATTGATGCGCGGATGGAAATTATTTGCGTCAAAATTCAACGCGGAGGGAATTCCCTCGGAAATATATATTTTACGGACATCCGTTTCCAATTCCTTGTTCCTGAGAAAAAAACGGTAATATGAGCCGGCCGGCAGTCCATTCAGGATAAATGTCTGTTTCTGGGATATATCCCCGGTTTTTCCGCCGTCATACCAGACTTCCGCCGGACAGACGGATGACTGGATAAAAACAGGCGCCGTGGGGTAATAATCGATCGATACGTCCCTGTCCTTTGTCAGCAGGATATTGGTGCGGAATACTTCAAGGCCGTCTGTTTTCCTGCGGAGGGTCAGGTCGAAAAGAGAGCCCGCCGGCAGCTCCTTGCTGTAAAGCGGCGAGGCCGTTCCATCCGGACTGCCGCCTAGAAACACATCATAGGCCGCGGTCGTGTTTGTTGCCATGATTTTCAATTCCGTCATCGGGACGTCCTTCCCGGCCAGAAGAACTGCCGTGTCCCGGCGGACATTATCTATCGTATCCAGGAGGCTGTTCCCCGTGTTCCCTTCGTAGCGCCTCTTGAAAATAACCTCGCCGCTCGCTGTGTCATAGGCCGAAACGTTTATTTCAATCTTCATCTGCTTCGCGTCTGTCTGGTAGCTGCCGAAAACAACCTGCCGGCACCGGAGCGTCTGGCCGATCCGGACGGCAAGATCTGTATCCGGGCCCTTTTTATCGAAAAAACCGCCGTCCCTGGCCGCCTTATCGGAAACATCGAACGGGATGATCTTCGACCCCGGCAGTCTGGAAAAGAATGAAATGAATGAACGGGTCAAAAGGACGTTCATCTCGCTGTCCAAAGGGCCTTTATTGATAAACCCGATAACAGCGGTGCTTTTTGACTGGGCAGAAAAAGACATGACCGGCGGAATGAGCGTAAAAGATAGAAACAGGATGAACAGATTTAAAAGTGAGAGTAATTTCTCATTGTTCAAAAAAATATTTCCACACGCCTTCACCAAGAAGCTCCTGGATACTTTCCAGTATTATAGCACAATAAGATTCGCTTGTAAAATCAAAGATTGAACTATTGCCTGTTCATTGACAGTCTTTTTTACATGTAAAAAAAGTCTGTCCCGGTTTCCCGGGACAGACCGTCTTTTATCATTGATATTTTTTACTGCAGCTGGTATATTTTGACCGTTAATTTTATATAGCCGCTCGTATAAACTTTGTTTGTATATTGTAAAGGGTTGGCCAATAAATTGGAAACACTGAGAACATTTGTATAACTGCCGCTGACGGAGGGAGCTCCAGGGCCTTCAAATTGACCACTGAATTGGCCGGTGCAAGTAATCTTATCGCCCGGGCTGGCGTTGGTATAAGTGATAAAATAGGCATTGCTGATCTGTCCCCAGGGTTCCGGGAGATAATAGTTGTTGCTGTCCTGCACCGTTATCCCTGAACCCATGCTCAGGTTACCTATCGAACCGCCACTTATCGTAATGGTATTGCTGATGACAAAATTGGTGCCTACCGGCGGTATGGCGGGAATGTTTGTTCCGGTATAAATGGCCGCCAGTTCGTCTCCCTGCCTGTACACAATCGCGTCGCCATTGTTCTTCAGGTAATAAAGATGAAAGGCAACCGGAACTCCCACGGTAATGTCGTTCTGGTTTGTCAGGGAGGATATCCAGTCTATGAAACCATTCAGGCCGTTGATGTATTGTCCCCCTGTTACGTCTGTACCCCGCATAATGGCCGTCATTGTCGAGTGCTCCATCACGTTGCTGCTGGTCTGGGATAAGCTGGCATGGGCGTTAAAACCCCAGCCGCCTACATAGGCGTCCAGCGCCGTCCTGACGTCCTGTTCCGCGTAATCCGATTCAATGCAGAGATATCCCATCCTGCCGTATTCCACCGAACCGACGTAGACGGGACAGACATTCCCGGAAATTTTATTCTTGATATCGTCGAACGTCACCGAAGACGCAAAAAGCCGATCGGGATCGGCGGGCTTGTCCATATCGGTGCGGTACAGCACCTGCGTAAACTTGACCAGGACCCGCGTCTTGGCCGTGCTGCTGTTCCAATTGTAACTCGCGTTGATCGAGGCGCTTACGCCCCAGCCGCTGTAACCGGCGCCGAACCCCAGATTGAAGCCGATATCGCTGGAACTATACAGGTAATCCTTCTCGAAGCTGATGGAGCCGGGCTGTTTCCTGACCAGGTCCTGCGAGATCAGCGTGCCCAGCGCCCCGACATAACCCGATTGCGTCCCGTCGCATGTATTGGTATTTGTCACCCCGGCCAGGGAGACTGAAAATCTAAAGGGAGCGCGGTCAAAGACGATCTCATTGACATTGCCTCCCGGAAGCGCCGCCGCGTCGACGATCTCTCCCAGCCAGAAGTAAGTATCGTCCAGCACGCAGCCGTCGTAATAATTCTGTCCCTGGCTGATCCTTATGATCTTATAGTCTCCGCCCCAACCAGCCGGCACAAACGGCCTGTCGGCCCCGCTGTAATTTGTCCCGAGGTCCTGTTCGTTGGTATAATTGCTTCCTGACGGAAGCAGGCTCATAGCCCCAATGCCGTCGTTAATGCTCTTGCCGTTATCGGACGGAGGCGCCACAGGGGCGGGGACCACCGCGCACCCCGACAACACTATGAATAACCCTATTACCGGTATCAGATTGATTAAAATCTTTTTCATTTTCTACCTCCACTATTACCGTAAGACCATGTCCGCGCGTCCGGGGCGGGCCCTGCCCGAAAAAGCGCGCTTTTCCCAGGTGTTCACGGTTCTGATATTAATAGCGCGGAAATTAATCAAAATTGAACTAATTTTGTATATTATTGAAACAGCGTGATTTACAAACACCAGCAGGCAGGCGGAAAAGCGACCGGACTGATCCAGCCCGGCAGGCAATTCAAGCATTTTCATTTTGATTTTCCCCGGTCTAAAAAAGGGTTATACTTCTAATTTATTTATTATATCATAAACTCCCTTCCGGCGGGGACATACCTGAGGTATGGTTTTTATAAAACAGAAAGGAGCTGCCTGCGGTATGTGTTGCCGGTAACTAAATACCAAGAACAGCCCTTGAAACGCTTATGAAGCGGTTCATAAAACTCCGCCTTACCCCAATCGCCTTTTCAGTGCACTCGCCTATGCAGTAATAGCAGTTAATGCATTTACCGAGGTCAATTTCCGGATAATTACCTTTCTCGAATGATATTGCCTGTGGAGCGCAATAGCCCCTGCACTCCCCGCACCGGGTGCATTTTGATTGAATAATCCGCGGGTTAACAAAAGTGTCCAGTACGAACATGCCTTCCTTTTTCTTACTAAGAGGGATCGGTTTTTTATTGACGGATTTGAAAGTGATAGAAGGCAATGTACCGATGACTTCGACGGCGTCGAAGTCCCTGATAAACCCCCTGGCCTTCGCCCGGACAAGTGTCGCGATTTCCTCCGGCTCATAGCCGATGATACGGCAGGCAATGGAGTCCAGCGCCGCGGCGCTTGTTGAGGCCAAAACCGCCCCGGCTATTTTCGGCTTTCCGGCCGCTGACGGCCCGCCGTCCAGCGCAACGATAGCGTCCATGATATTAAGCGCCGGCTTTACAGCGGCATGAATATCGAGAAAAACGTCCGAGAGCTCAAAATCGTTTTTCGTACGGATGTGCATCTTCTGCTTATACCCGCCGGGCAGGCACCCGAACATGTTTTTCAGCGCCCCGGAAAGCCTGAGCCCGCCGTGCGTCTTGAGCTTGGGCACATTGATCACGGCGTCCGCTTCCAGAAGCCTTCGGGGCAGGTACAATTCTCTGACGCCCTTGAGATTTTTTGTAATTTTTACCAGCGGTTCACCGTCGAAAGCGATCAGCTCGGCGCCGTATTTAGCGGCGACGTCTTTGATCCGCGAAGACGCGAACGCCTTCATCGTGAGGCCTTTTTCATAAAAGGCGATGGACTCGCCGATCTGTATCCGGCAGTTATTCTCTTTCAAGAGGCGGCAGACGGCATCGACAACGCAATAGTGCGTAATGCTGTGCTGTTCCGGGCGGTTCGCCGCCATGACATTAGGCTTGATCAGGACCGTTTTATTCTTCGGGATTTTAAATTTAATTTTTTCAAGGGCTTCTTTAGTTGCCGTATAGACTTTTTCCGGCATGTAGCTCATGCAGGAAACAACGGAAACCTTATCCATGATACACCTTCTTTAAATCATTGCTGTCCAAATTAGAATTTATTAAATAATTAAGGCATAATACGGAGTCTTCCGCGCATACACGCGAATTCACGCTAATAATTTCCCATTTAATTTTTTATTTTCTATCCCTAATTGTAAAAATTCGTATCCCTTTACTCTAATTCATATCATTAGCGTGGATTAGCGAAATACATATAAATCTCCTGAGAATACACGCAAATTTTCGGTAATAATATTAATTTCATTATGATTTCTATTCATCAATATCAATTCATATCCCCCTTCACCCCGATTCGCGTCCATTAGCGTGTATTAGCGGATTATCCGTTTCCCCACCTTATATTTCAAATCACGATTTTTTATTTTCATTATTATCAATAAATGAACAATGTTTTATAAAATTTTATTTGGACACAAATGCCTTTAAATATGAAGTGAAGTCTTTATTGAATGTCAAAGCTTTATTTCCAATAAAGCCCAGGAGCGTGTAAACAACCATCGCTATGATCTGGCTCCAGAAAATGTCCAGTTTGACGGACTCCTTTAAATAGATCAGCATCCCTGATTCGATCGAGAAGCAGATGATAAAGACGATAAAGAAAAGAACAACCTCCATCCTGCTGAACCCGCCGCTCTTGAATGTCCAGAATTTATTCCAGAGAAAGCTGTTGATGAATCCAAGGCTATAGCCTATCGTATTCGAAACGACATACTGGATATGAAAGACATTGAGGAGGATAAAAAATCCCCCCAGGCCCGCTATAGTGTTCAGCACTCCCACGAACCCGAATTTAACCATCTCGAAAAAGCTTTTCACGATCCATTCTTTATTGATCTTCATTTTATTGTCTGCCTTTTTCATTTATTTTTTCCCCCGCGCGGGCCTGTCAAAGCCGATCTTCTCCCTGACAAAATAGAGCGGCCTTCTCTTCGTCTCATTATAGATGCGTCCGATGTATTCACCGATAATGCCGATCGCGAACAATTGAATGCCGCCCAAAAACAGGATAATTGTGATCATGGAAGCGTACCCCTGGACAGGATCGCCGAATAAAACTTTTTTCAAAATCACATAAACGGCGTAGCAGAAGGAAAAGAAGGAAATAAAAACGCCCAGGAAGCTGGCTATCCGGAGCGGGATGTGGCTGAAGGACGTGACGGCCTCTATGGCCAGGTTGAAGAGCTTCCGGTAGTTCCATTTGGTCTTGCCCGCATGGCGCGGGTCCCTCTCAAAAACAACACTGGTCTGTTTAAAACCGACCCAGCTGAAAAGCCCCTTCATAAAGCGGTGGGATTCCTTCAGCTCCTTCAAAGCGTCCACCACTTTCCTGTCCATCAGCCGGAAATCGCCCGTGTTTTCCTGGATATCGAATTTCGTGAATGCCTTGAATATTTTATAAAAGAAGGACGCCGTAATTTTTTTAATCCAGGTTTCCCCCTTCCTTTTGATTCTCCTGGCCGTCACAACCTCAAAGCCTTCCTTCCATTTCCGGAAAAGCTCCGGGATCAACTCAGGCGGATCCTGCAGGTCGGCGTCGATCGGAATGACAGCCCTGCCGTAAGCGAAATCGATGCCCGCGCTTAAAGCGATCTCCTTCCCGAAATTACGGGACAGGTCGATGACCTTGACCCTTTTGTCTTTTTTATTCAGAGCGGCCAGCTGCTCTAATGTATTGTCCTTACTGCCGTCATTAACGCAGATGATCTCATAGCCGGCGCCGAGCTTTTTTAAAACCGCGGAGACTTTATGATAAAACTCGGCGATATTCTCCGATTCATTGTACATCGGAACAACGATGGATAGTGTGATATCAGCCATGACATCCTCCGATTATTTTACTGCCTGGGAATACGGGTTGAAACCACAGATTTCACTGATTTCACAGATATTTTCAAATAATCTGTGGTGATTACAGCCGAGCTCATCTATTTAGAATTATGGAATATATTTCCTCTGCAGGGTTTTCATTCCAGGAATAAGATCCATATCAATATACAAACCGTTTAAATTTCAATGAGCTTTCTCCAAAGTTAATCAATAAACCAACTTTCTTTCCTGAGTTCTTCAGACTGTTTATGATTTGAGCTTCATCCTCTTTCGTCAAACATCTTTCGGCTTTGATTTCAACAATAATCTCATCATAGACAATAAAATCGGGAATGTAATACTTCTTCAATTCAACGCCTTTATAGAAAACCTTAAGCAAAGGTTGAGATTCGTATAATATATCTCTCTGTCTGAATTCAATTTCAAGGCATTCCTGATATATCGCTTCCAGAAAACCTGAGCCCATTTCATTATGAACTTCAATTGCCGCACCAATAATTTCATATGTTCGCGGATCGTTCTTCGTTTCTTTTTCCATAATCTTAATTATAACATGATTACACTGATACTTTCAAAATTATAATCTGTGTCATAGTTCGGCAAGCTCACCACGGCGTCTGTGAAATCTGTGGTTCCTTTCCGTCGTTCCTTGTCAACTTACCATTTCGACTCATGCTCCTCTGTAAACCCGGCTGAGGACTTAATAGTATAGGTATTTTTACCGTCGCTGAGCGTCCCTGTAAAACTGCCGAAAAGCTGGTGGAAATAACTGGCTATCAGGCCGAGATTGAGGTTCGACGCCCTTTCGCCTTCCGGATGGAATGTCAGTTTCACCCTTCCGTCGCTTGAAACAATCCGCCATGGCGAAAGGATATGAAGGTCATCATAAATAAAATTGACCAGATCGATCTTTACCATTCTGCCGTTTATCCAGAACGCGTTCTCGCTGAACCCTGTCTCATTGATGCCCAGCGAGAAATTAAAGCCGATCGTTTTCCCCGCCTTATCCATGCCCGATCCGGAAGCCCAGTTCCAGAAGGTCATATGTCCGGGATAGCCGACGGTATAATCGATCACCCCCGCCGGGCTGCCGGTTTTTATTTCATACCTTTTTCCCTTCAAAGCAATAGCACCTCCGACGCCCAGGCCCGCTTCCTTGATCGTATAATTAAAGCCATGCAGTCCTTCCCTTGTCGCGAGGCAGAGCGGATTGGAAGCCCGCTTGAAACTGAGATCAACGTTTAATTCCCTGTTAATTGAAGCGATCAGACTGCTGTAACCGGTTTGATTATCGATTTTTATCGACAGGTCTTTACCTTTACAGCCGGTCTGTCCATGAACAGGACTCCCCCTGAAATAGGTTTTGTAACCGAAGGGACGGATAAAATTATATTCCTTCATTTTCTTTTCTTTCCTGTCAAAAACATACGCGAAAATATTGCTGAGATAACCCAGGTGAACGACGGCGATCCCGAAGATCACCTCTTCATTACAGACGCCCATATATTCCCAGCGTTTCAGCTTGAGGGATTTATAAAGTTTTTTCTTGAAATTTGTCAGCTTGGGCATGGAGAGGGGACGGAAATCTTTGATGTTGATCTGCTGGAACGGACGGCTGTGAAGCCCGAGGTTCGGCCTGCCGTCCCGGCCGATAAGCCTGGTCAAATCATTTTTTTCCATTGTTTAAATGCCTCCCCGTAATCTTTCTATAATAAAGCAAAATGAGAATCTTTTGATTGGATATTTTAGCTGATTACATGATATATTGCAAAAGAGACTATGTTAATATATCCCGAAAGATTATTATCCGTTTCAAAATTATCCGGTCTTCCATTAAAAGATGCCGTGAGGAACTCGAGCGCCGCCTCTGAAATTTATACTCACTTGAGAAATGGAAAAATGATACCATTCAAAAAGTGCAATATATTTTTAAAGATGATATTATCTAAGAGGGCGGATTATGCAGAAATATTCCGAAATAAAAAGCGGCGGTTTGACTTTAAGGGGTATGGTCCATATCCCCGAAACGGGAAAGAAGCTTCATCCTTTCGCCGTCATGTACCATGGCTTTACTGGCAACAGGCTTGAAGCCCAGGGTAATTTTGTCCGGCTTTCCCAAGAACTTGAAGCCCTCGGCATCGGCAGCGCCCGGTTCGATTTTTCAGGCTCGGGTGAAAGCGGAGGGAAATTTGAGGATATGACGGCCTCGGGAGAGATTGCCGAGGCGAAAATGATTTTTGATTTCGTCAGAAACTCGGATTTTGCGGATAATAATAATTTAATTATTCTGGGAATGAGCATGGGCGGCTTGATCTCAAGCCTGATAGCCTATGAATTGCCGGGTCTTAAATCGATGGTATTATGGGCGCCGGCGGGGAATATGAAGAATATTATTGATCTGCTGATAAAAGTGAATCCGCATTACGGTGACAACATCGAAACCAACGGGGTTCTTTTTAATAAAAAACTTCTGGACGATCTGAAAAAATACGACCCGTTCGCGGCGGCCAAAAAATTTTCCGGCAATGTGCTGATCGTCCACGGTACAAGGGATACGGCCGTACCGCTTAAAGTGCCCCGGCAATACCGGGAAAGCTTTCCCGGAAAATGTTCTTTAGTCGAAATCCGGGACGCCGATCATACTTTCTCGAAATTGATATGGAAAAATAAGCTCATAGAAACGACAAAAGAATTTTTATTGAAGGAATTGCGTTCAGAAAACACTTGAAAAGTCATGAACGTTTTATTTCAGACTTAAAGAAGATATCTGAGAAATAATTCTTCCATTTTCTATTTATAAGTCTGGACGCTGATCAAACTGCCGTTTGTCATACCCTGATAAGCTATAAAGGGCTGGCCGGTGGACGGGTTTGACATCCATCGACAGGTTCATTCCCTGGTCAAGGTCGCTCCCGATCTGGTTCCAAACTGTTCCGTTATAGGAAAAAACCCGGATATACTGCATCGAATCCATGGTGCATGCGGCGTATATCGCATTGTTCCCGGCAGCAATGGCGGGACTGCCCACCATGTTCGCGTTCGTATTGGTAATATACCCCAGATAATTCGTGCTGACTCCATCATAACTGTATGTCTGCAGTGCGAATTCGCTTCCCCTCTTGAAAACGATGTAAGCCTTGCCGTTATTCACGGTCATCGCGAATTGAGACGCGTTTGGATCAATCAATATACCGGCGTCAATTGCAACTGAATCATAGCTGATGCCGCTTTTTATATAAAGAGAATTGCCTTTCAAGTAAGCAAGATAAATCCTGCTTCCGGCATTTTTAACAACAGCTTTAGTAATACTTCCGCCGCTGTCAAAATTGGAGGAACTGATACTCAGAGTTGACAAATTAATTTCATATATAGTACCATAGCTGCCGTTGATATAGGCTGCTAAATTCATCGTACTTGATAATATATCCATTGAAGGCGCAATGACACCTGAAGCCCCCAGGTTTGTTAAAGTATTCCAGCTTGAGGAATAATTAAGCAGCGTACCATAATTATCTGAACCCATAAAATAAGGTGTGGAACCATTATAAAGCGCAAAGGCAACCTCATTTACTCCGATAGGATAACTTATTTCAATCCAGGTGCTCCCACTAAACTGACATAGGTATAAATAGGTCGGAGCGTATAAATAAGCAACTATGGGTTTTCCATCAGACATCACTTTTATTTGCGGCGTTCCTATGGATGATGAAAACCCTGCATTGCCGACAAATTGCCATGATTGAATGTTGCCGCCCTCTCACCCGCCGCCGCTGCTTTGTCCTTTCGCCACAATATTCTGGTAGTACTGCGGCGGGAATAAAAGATCGCAGGCGGAAAAAGATAAAATAAATAAAAACATCAAAGCAAAGCTGTATCCCGGCATTTTCATGCGTTCCTCCTTCTATAATATCAGCACTTGGATCATAAATGCTGTCCGCAGGACAATCAAATTATATTTTTTCTGCCGGTATTAATTTTTATTAATATTAGCTCTAAACAGACAATTGTCAATAGTGAAAAGTTTTTTCATAAAGACAGCGTGATCTCCTTTTTTTCAAGTATGACAGCGATCCCGCTGAGAACTCCCAGAAGTAAAACAATCTGAATGGCCACGATCCACCAGGGCGCGTTAGAGTACCAGAAGCTGTTGTCCGGAAACACCATAAAGCCCAGCAGTATCAGATGCAGGACATAAAGGAGGAGCGGGTTTTTGCCCCAGCTTGAAAGAATATTTTCCTTTATTTTAAAAACCAACTCCAGAAGATAAAAGCCGTAAAACACAAGCGCCGAGATACCGAGGCTGACAAGGATATAACTGGATGAGACCCTGTTCTTGCTGACCGGGCTGAAGTAAGAAAGAAATATTCCGGCGGCCAGAATCAGAAAAGAAAGCATCAAATACTTTATTTTGTATTTACTTTTTTCATCCCGGTGAAAAAACCTGCCGAGCGCGGATGCGAAGACCATCATGGACGACCATCCGATGGAACCGAAAAGCCCGCCATGAGGCGAGCGGAGGACAACGGAAAGAAAGAATGAATCCAGGAAAAATTGATAGCCGATGAGGATGATGATGCCGCAAATCCACACAGCGAAATCAGGCATCAGCAGGAAGGGAAGCGTGATAAGCCCCGCCGTGCCTATCGCCTGCAGGACGCCCCAGTCGAACCCGCTTTTATTCTGCCCTAACAGTGTTTCGCCGGCCGAAAGGATGCAGCCGATCCCGATGATGGAAAAATTCCTTTTCAGAAAATGGCCGGCCGTTCTGCTCAATCCGTCTCTTATGAGCCTTTTCCGGAATGACAGGCCGTAAGTCAGCCCGATCGCGAAGATAAAGGCCGGCGCGATCACATCGATGACGGTCAGACCGATATCCTTCGCGTGCTTTAAATAGGGCGGGGCCCATGATATGCCGGCGATATAGTTGGCCAGGACCATCAGTACTGATGGTAAAGCCGCGGAAATTATCAATCGAAACAATCCTGTTCTTTTCCATGATTAATTATAAATTAAAACCGGCGTTTGTGAATCCCTTTTTTATTATTCAATAAAATCCGGATTATTCTGCTTTTTGGATCTGCATTTAAAATATTTTTATAAAATACAGGGCTTTAAGAATAAATGCCTTCCATCCGCTTCGGGTTGTTTTTTTTGACAAAATGATTTTAATTATGTTATATTTAGCATCTCAGTCAAATCGGTTATAAAGGGGGGCTTTTTATGAAATCCTTTTCTCTCTTCAGTATTTTCTTTTTTATCCTTATTATTTCTCCTCTCTACGCTGATGATGGATCCGCGAACAGGGAAAAAATCCTCAGTTTCGACAGCGTCGTCCAGGTGCAGAAAGACGGCAGTCTGGAAGTAACTGAACAGATCACCGTTTACGCAAACGGGGACCAGATCATCCATGGCATCTACCAGGATTTTAAAAAAAATCTGCCTCTGGGCTGGGGAATGATAAAAAAAGTAGATTATGATTTTAATACCATCCTGAAAAACGGGCGTGAAGAGCCTTACCACATGGACCGTGAGGACTTCGAAATCCGTCTTTACATCGGCAGCCGCGATAAAGAGCTCACACCCGGCGTTTATACTTATATCATCAAATATATAACAGGCCCGGGCATCCTTTTTAACGATAATTATGACGAACTGTACCTGAATATCACAGGCAATAACTGGAAGTTCCCGATTGAAAGCGCGTCCGCCGCACTTCTCCTGCCGGCCTTGCCTGTCGGTTATTTCATTTTCGAAGTCAAACCAGCCCCTTACAATAAGCGGGCAAATAAAAATTTTGTCAGCTTAGCTGATTTTAATAATAAATTTCGAATAATCGATACTCAGACTATACAAAATCCTCTCTATTTTCTCAAATATTGGGCATATTTCATAAAATTATGCGCAAGGGATACCCAGCATAGCTCCAAATTCACTTTCCGTTGACCTCTGTAAACTGTCTGAACATAACCCTTCTGTGTTTTGATGTTTGAAAATACGTGTTCTTTACCTATCCTGCGGTTGTATATCTTTTGCCCTTCTTCGCTGTAAAGTTTTGTTAAATAAGCATCAATCTTAGACCGATTATTCAATTCAAACTCACTGAAAATTACTGTCTTTTGCTGTGTTTTCGGTTTGATGTTTTTATAACACTCACTGAAAAATGGACATCTTTCACAGCCCTTCCGTGAATACAAAAATGTATATCTTTGGTTATTTCGATCTAAATACCCATTTTCCTTACGGCCGCCCCGGCATCCCAGGATATATTCGTCATCAATCTTTTCCAGTTTAAAGTCTCTTCGCTTCTGTGATTTATCACTGAAATCCCGCTCTTTCGTATCCACATAAAGGTCTTTTCCTTCCTCCACCATCCGGATTGTCTCTTCCATGTCCTGAAAACCCGAATCAAAAAGGTATTTGCTAGCCTTATCAACTTTTAATTCCGCTTTTTTCTGTTCCACCCTCTTTACCATTTCTTCCGTATGCTGTTTTTCCGGTGTTGTGATTGCTTCAAAATCTATAATCACATCATTATTACTGACCATCATCGCCGAATTATATCCCTGTATAAACACACTATGCGGATTTCCAGACATCAGCTTGCTTTCGGGATCAGTCAGGTTGGTGAATTCTTCGTCTGTCTTTTCCCCTCTCTCTACCTGTTTTTTGTATTCATCGATTTGGTTCAAAACACTATCGTAAATCTTTTTCCGCCTTGATACCCGCTTCTTCTCCGCTTCGTAATAAGGCTGCTCCAGCTTGCCTTCCCGGTAAGATTCTTCCAGTTCCAGGTCTTGTTTCACAATCTTTTCCGCCATCTTCTGGTAAGTGTCCATCAGCTTCCGGGTATGTTTCTTTCCCACATTCTTATTCTTACTCGCGTAGGCCTTGATCTTTGTGCCGTCACCCACTACCATGTCCCAATCTATAGACCCCATTTCGTTGAGTATATATAAAAGCTGGCTGAACAACTCCTCGATCTTTTCCTGAAAAAGTACCTTGAACTCGCAAATTACCGAATGGTCAATTTTCAGCCGGTTTGAAACATACATAAACCCAATGTGTTTTTTCAGCAAATCTTCTATCTTTCGGCTGATACGATTTCCCGTAATGTAACCGTAGAGTACCGCACAGATCACATCCCGAGGATTTTTAATCTCTCTGCCTCTATGGTCGTTCTTATAGTAAGCCGCGAAATCCTCCAGTTTAATACGGTTTTTGATGAATTCTTTTAGTATAAATTCTCTGGAATTCTCATCAAACTGCTCGCCTATATTGATCGCGAGGAACTCACCCTGCTCCAGGCTGTTCTTTTCAAATCTTGCCATCTTTTTCTCCCGTTTTATTTTAACGGGAACCCTGCCGTATGTCCATGAAGCATGTTATAAAAACCGACAGGCAAGGCCGGCATGAAAAAACTCCTTCTTCTTGAGGCTTACACAGGCGCTTCCGGCGAAAAGGGCGCAGACTGGACCCGGCAGAAAAACAGCGGAGGGTTTATCGTGCTCAAGACAACCCGGGAATTATACGAAGGCGAGGGCTTCACAATACTTGCACGGTGGCCGAAAGGCATTATCAGCCGGCCTTCAGGAATGGAATACTGAAAAGAGCTGGCATACGACAACAGCGCCCTTTTCAGCATTCTGGCAGGAACAATTGTTGTTTTCATATTTTATCTGCTGGTCTGGCTCGCTGTCGGCATCGACCCCAGGAAGGGGCATATTATGCCGCTTTATGAAGCGCCGGACGGTTTGTCGCCGGCGGCGATCCGGTTTATCGAGAAGATGGGTTATGACAATAAATGTTTTGCCAGCGCCATTGTCAATCTGGCCGTGAAGGGCTTTATTAAAATTGAAGAGGATGAGCTTTCCGCCGTCACGCTCAAAAAAGTCCCGGACGCGAAAGGGGAGCTTAAACCGGAGGAAAATCAGATCCTCAAGCGGCTCTTCGGCGGGAAAAAAGAAATGTCTCTCACCCGTTCTTTCTACAGTGAAATAAAGGACGCCCAGTCATCATTCCATACATCGCTCCGGCTGAACTACGAAAAGCAGAATTTCAGGACAAACAGTTTTTATCTGATCCCGGGAGTAATCCTGACGCTGGCTGCTGTCGCTTCATGTATTACCTTCGGTTTGATGAGCGGGACCATCAACTTTGTCGCCGTATTTCTCGCCGTCTGGCTGACAATCTGGACATTCGGCGTCGTTACCCTGCTCTCAACTGTTTTCAGCAGCTGGAAAGCCGTTCTGGCCCCGTCAAAAAGAGCATCAAAAATCGTGAGCGCGGCATCCGCCCTGTTTATAACAGTTTTCGCCCTTCCCTTCATCGCAGCGGAAATAGCAGCTTCGGTATTTTTTGTCATTTACGGTTCCATCTGGCTTTTGGCCGGAATACTGGTCCTTGTCCTTCTGAATTTTGTGTTTTATCATCTGTTAAAAGCCCCGACGCTGGGCGGGCGGAAACTGATGGACAAAATAGAAGGATTTAAGAATTTTCTGCGGATCACGGAAAAGTATTCGCAGAATTACATCAACCCGCCGGATAAAAGCCCGAAAGTTTATGAGAAATTCCTGCCCTTCGCGATGGCCCTTGACACGGAAAAGACATGGGGCGCTTTCTTTGCCGGAGTTCTTGCCGGAGCGGCCGCGGGAACGGCGGCTTACTCGCCGTCCTGGTATCACGGCGGCGGCTGGACTCATTTCAATGCCTCAGATTTTTCATCAAGCCTCGGCAGTTCCATAGCCGGCGCGATCTCATCCGCCACGGCACCTTCCAGCTCCTCACCGGGCGGAAGCGGCGGAGGCTCGTCGGGAGGCGGCGGAGGTTCCGGAGGCGGAGGCGGGTGGTAGAAGTGAGGGCAGCACAGCTGCGCTGCGCTGCACACTGCAAGAATGTCCGCCCGGCGGAGGGTAGTCGGCCGGAATTGTTTTTTTAAATTTTTGCTCGAGACTTTATATAGAGCTTCTTTATATATAACACATACCGCTTTTTGCTCCAGCGGCTTAGGCTGCAGCCATTCGCGGCCGCATGCGGGTAACTCGCCTGCCTCTTGTAAGCATTTTCAAGAAAATTCTTTATTGTGTCCGCCTTGATTCCTGATATACCGAAAAGAGGCGGGCTCGAACATTACCCGCGTTCAAGCCGGCCGCTTATGGGCAGCCCTACGCCGCTTCCGCAAGACGCGGCGAAAATTCTTATCAGAGGCTTTTATATATTGATTGGTTAAGCAAAAATTTAAAAAAATCAATCCCGGCCTTAACAGGGAGAAACCGCCGGGGGACGAAAATGAAGAGAAAATAAAATAATAAATTTTTAATTAATATTTCTCAAAGGAACGTCTTTATACAATTCCCTGTCGCCTTCCGTGATCAGCGGTATAACCATTGACGGGTCCTTTTTTGAATAGATAATGTCGATATCTTGATATTTATGGACCTTCTTATAATCCTCTTCATAAAGGCTTTTTGTGATTTTAATGTGTTTTCCCTTGACAGAATATTCCAGAACAACATTATATATCCCGTGATTACCCATGGTTTTTATTGAAAAAACTTCCAATGAATAACGATCCAGTACCATCGCGCGCGTGCGGGCGCCGTCTTTCTTCAGCAGGCCGATCTCATTAAACGTGAAATGCATATAAAATACGAACGGCATAATGAATCCCGGTATGATCATAAAAGGAGCAGCTTTCTCATTTAATGTCTCCTCTTTTGGAGCGGCTCTATTAAAATGACGGAAGGACTTAAAATCGCCCGTCAACTGGATCAGGAAAAAGAGACAAGAGCCGCGCCGATGAGCGAAATGACAAACGGGGCAATTTTGTAGACATGGGGAGGTATGACAAAATAAAAATAAACCAGGGTAAAGAACAGGCATATTGCCCAGAACAACCTTCTCAGCAAGTTTCCTCCCGATAAATGATATTTTATCTACAGCGTATATATTTCCCCTCACCATTTTGTCAGGCTGCACCGGAGAAGCTGACAAAATGGTGAGGGGCTATTATAAAGCTTTTGCTAAAAAAATCGATTGATTTTTGTTTTAAGCTATCATTATTATAAATTATTTAAAACATTAAATAAATTAACAAAGTATTTTCCGCCAAACATTGACTGCATACTATAATCCCATTAAAATTATTTTCAGGCAGATACGAGCAGCTTTTGATTTTAAACCGGGGAGCGTTTTTTTATGGCTTTAATCGAACTGATCAATATTTCAAAGGATTTCGGAAAACAGAACATCAAGCCGCTGATGGGGACGAAGGAAATAAAACAGGGATTTTCCATAAAAAATCTCAATCTGACGGTGCCTGACGGCAAAACAATGGTCATTCTCGGCCCGAGCGGCTGCGGAAAAACCACGCTTTTAAAACTCATCGCCGGGCTGGAACAGCCGAATAATGGGACGATTAAATTTAACGGCACAGATATGGCCGAAATACAGCCCTCGGAAAGAAAGATAGGCATGGTTTTTCAAAACTACGCACTCTATCCTCATCTGACTTCTGAAAACAATATCACATCCTTTTTCTTTTTTAAAAAAAAGACGCCGGAACTGGATGACGAAAAAAAGGCCAAATTCAAAAAAACCAGCGAACTCCTCGGCGTTGAGATGGAATATCTTCTTGATAAAAATCCCGCCCAGTTGTCCGGCGGGGAAAAGCAGAGGGTGGCAATAGGCCGCTGTATTACAAGGGACCCGTCCATATTTCTGCTGGACGAGCCTTTCTCAAACCTCGACGCGAAACTCCGCGAAAAATACCGCGTCGAGCTTAAAAAACTGCTGAGGCAGTTCAGCGTCACCACGGTTTATGTGACACATGACCAGCAGGAAGCCCTGATACTTGCCGACATACTGACGGTCATGAAAGACGGGGAAATACTGCAGACGGGCACTTATGAGGAGATTTATAATAATCCCGTAAATCTATTTGCGGCCGAATTTCTTAATCCCAACAGCGAGACAAAAGCGGTCAATATTCTGGACGGCGGAACAATTTCCGAAACGCTGAAGGAAAAATTGATAGGCGTCCGGCCGAACGATATTGTACTGCATCATTCTCAAACGGAAAATTCTCTTAAAGGCGTTGTGACGTATATACAGCAGATCCCGATCAGGAACAGTGCGGTCGTCAGCATCAATACTTGCGGCGGCGAAGTGATGACAGGGGTCCCATTAACTTCCGATTTTAAGGAAAACCGGGAAGTCTGGCTCACTTTTAAAAAACAACTGTTGTTCGATAAAATCTCGGGGAACAGACTGTAAGAAGAGAATAATAATAAAGCCGTATGAATAAAAAATTCCTTTTTCACAAAATCTGATTTACAATAAATAGAAGATTGTTTTCAAATACTATCGATTATTCTTTTTGTTATTATTGAGCTTCAGAAAGCAATATTATACTTTTTTACTTTACATTTGTTACAAGGAGACAGCCGCAGAATGACACGGAATAACACTGAATTTTTATATTATATATAAATATAAGATTCTACTTTAAATTGCTAAAGATATTAATGTTTTATTTCTGTGCTCTTCAGTGAAATTCTGTGGCTGAATAATTTAGAAGATTAATGTATGATCTTATTAATATTATTTTATTATTTTAAAATCTCTGAATAAAAAGGAGAAAACCCATGTTCAACAGAAAAAAGAAACAGTGGTATAATAATAAACCCAATTATAAAAAGAATAATCAGGGTTCGGAACAGAATAGCGAAGGTATAAATGCGGCTGATAATACCGGACAGAAAACACAGCCTGAAATTGTAAAAGAGGAAGCACAAAGCGCTCCTCCTCAGGCTCAGCCGGCGGCCCCTCAGCAGGACCAAAAGAGCCCCGCCGCGGCGCAGGTAAAAGCGGCCCCGGCGCCTGAAAACAGCGGGCAGGAAGCGCCCAAGGCCGCCGCAGTCGATGTCGAATGCACCATCTGCAAAATGCCGATACGGAACCACTATACCGCGGTCCGCCATAAAGAGTCCGGCAGTCTGGTCCATTTTGACTGCGTCCTCAGGGAGCTGTCAAAGGAAAATTCATCAAAGCTGGGCAAATTCAGAAGGATCTATTATATCGGCGCCGGCAATTTCGCCATTGTCAAGGAATTTTTTGACAAGCGGGGGCATCTCAAAAGTTACGAGATCATCGAGAAAATTATGTATGAAAATAAAGACTGAATACTGATATGGCCTTCCCGAAAGGTAAATTCATTTCTTTTTACGGAATCCTGATAAAAAAAAATGACTTCGGCGAGGGAAGCACAATCCTGACCGTCCTGGACAGGGAAACCGGCAGGCTGGAAATCGCCTCTTTCGGCTCGAATAAGGAAAAAAGCACGCGGAGGGAAGCGCTTATAGTATCGTACCTCATCTCCGGCGTCTGCTATAAAAAAAACGAGGAATCCCTCCCGTCCCTCAAGGAAGCAAGGCAGGAAGCTTCGTTCGACGCCATCACTTCCGATCTCAATAAGCTTTCCTATCTTTTTCTCATTTTTGAAACGCTTGATATTATTCTGCAGAAGGAGGAGCCGTTCGGGCTTTTTGGACTTTTCCTGGACACCATCAAAAAAATGAACGGCCAGCCGGAAAGCGAAAAATACTGCTTTTTTTTCATTATCAAACTGCTGAAAAACGAAGGCCTTCTCCCTTCCTTCATCCGGGCTGAAGAATACCAGTCCCTTCTCGGCGGCAGCGGGAACAACCCTCTCAATCTGGGGAACGGCGCCATCCGTTTTATCCAGGATATAGAACGGAATGAGTCACCGCTCTTTCTGGAAAATAAAATAATTTCCCCGTCAGTAATTAATAATATGATAGAATTCATTTCATTTATGATAGGGCATAATTATAACAGGGAGCTTAATTCGCTTTCTCTCATAAAATCCCATTGAACCGTCTATTGACAAAATTCCCGGCAGGTTTTAATATTTTTAATAATTCCCGTTTAATACGGATATACAGGGGGACATAAAATGAAAATAATTATAATTGGAATTGCTTGTTTTATCGTTTTCAGCGGCTGCAGCGGTTATCTGGGACAGGATGAATCGAAAATAAACAGCGGAACGGCAGACCATCTGGCGTTATCCGACGGCAGCGGTTATCTCAGCTCGGACTAATACAATGAAATAACGCCGTTTTTATACCGGGACACGGCCAGCGGCAGAGCATGGCTTTTCTTCGCGTCCGACAGGCCCGGCGGCAGCGGCGGGTATGATATTTATTACGCCGAAATGGACAGCTCGGGAAAGTTCAGCGCGCCGGTCAGGATGGACACGAATATCAACACGGTCAGCAACGAAACATCTCCTGTCGTTTTTAAAGGAATTCACACTTTTATTTCATCACCACATAGTTCAACCAATACCTATATTACATTCATCAGCAGTCTCGGCGCTTCTACAAACGTGGTCACATATATTCTTGACACAGATTTTGGTTATACAAGCACAACATCCTCTTTCAGCACCAATGCCGTCCATCTGGGCCTCAAGAATAAATACCAATACGATCCGGCATTAATTTTAGCATCAGGCACAGGTAATTGGGAGGAAATATCCTGGGCTATTCTGAACGGTGACTGGGGAACCGGCGCCGGCCTGGGCATCAGTAATTTATCGGCGATATATGGGACTGACGGCTATCACGAAGGAATAACCAACTGGGTTGAAAAATATCTTTTTTGCGTCCGGAAGGGAAGTAAATACCAGCTTTACGCCGGATATACTGATTACCTGGGCGCGAACCAATCCGCTTCCATCAGCGCTTATTCCTCAGGATATAATGATAAAGACCCCTGCATCGACCTGGAAACCTTGAAGGTCTATTTCGCTTCCGACCGCAATGGTAAAGGAACTTTGATTTGTATAGATATAATGTAAAAACTTTTGATAAAATAAAGCCATAAAATCACCTTGAACCTGTCATAAATAAGTTATTCGAGATGAAAATGAAATTTACAGACCTTACTGCAGTACAACCCTGTTCCGTCCCCGTCTTTTCGCGTCATAAAGCGCCAGGTCCACGCGCTTGAGTATGTCATGCAGGGTGTCTGAATTAAGAAGCGCGGCGACGCCGAAACTGCATGTGAGATTCCCGACCTTTTGAAAATGATGATCGTCGATTTTTTTCCGCATTCTTTCCGCGAATTCCACCGCCCCGCATTTATCCGTGTCGGGAGAAAGGATCATAAATTCCTCGCCGCCCCACCTGGCAAAAAGGTCGGTGTCGCGGATCATCGGCTTGATGACCGAGACAACCGCCACAAGGACCGCGTCGCCGGTGTCATGGCCGAAGTTATCGTTTATTTTTTTAAAGTGGTCGATATCGAACATGATGAGCGACAGGGCGTGCCCGTACCTGGCGACTTTATGAAATTCCTCATGGAGCACCTCGTTGAATTTCTTTCTGTTGAATATTTTTGTCAATTCATCCGTTACGGAAAGGATTTTCACTGTTTCCAGGGTCCCTTCCAGCCTTCTTGTCAAAAACATATAGATGACTACAAGCAGGGAAGTGATGATAAAAGCGATTATGCTTATGCTCAGGGTAAAAGTCGTCGCCTGATAAAATGTTTTTAATATTTCCCTTTCCACAAATTCGATTACGATAACGCCGAGGGGATAATTTGATGTTTTATTGTTTTTTGTGATTTTCCATAATATGGGATAGTAATAAACATAAAATCTTCTGCTGCCCCTCTGCACCACATTCAATTTCAGTTCCTTCAAACCCAGATAGTTCTTCATTTCCCCGCCGGATATTTTTTTCCCGATTTCATTATAATCCAGGCTGCCTATGATCTCGCCCTCGTAAGAGATATTATCATCTTTATCTTTATTCCTGATATACTCGATAACATGCGTTTTATAAAGTCCTTCAATCGCCGCGCTCTTTAAATTTTTAATATAATCGTTGATCACCGCCTTTTTATCCAGGGTAATGGCCTCTATCGAAACGCTGGAAAGGCCGATGGCCGTGGATTTACACATGTCTTCAGTCTTCTGGATGATCGCCTGTCTTTCACTGTAAAGAAAAAGAGAACTTAATAGAAATAGTATGCTCAGGATCAGAAAAGAAATTATGGGGACAATTTTGTGCCTGACGCCGAAAAGTCTGTTTATCAAAAAATCATTGATGAAGGCATTAATTTTACTTTGTTTTTTCATTCAGCTTTTATTCTCCTTAACGGATATCGTCCCAATCCTTGAACAGAGGCTCATAACCTTCCGCCGCTATAACCCCTGCTATTTCCGTGACGCTTCTATGGTCGGCAACCTCGAACTGCGGCGTTGATATTATTTCCTTATCGGGATAATATCCCCCGACGCTCGTGCTTGATCCGGCCGACATTTTCGTCACACCCAGCGGCAGAATTTGGTCGCGGAAAAGAGCGTTCTCCCTGGTCGACACGGTAATCCCCGCCCTCGGCAGAAAAAGCCGGAACGCGGTCAGAAATTGAACGAATTTTTTATCATTCAAAAGGTGAAGGGCTTTAAAATGCCCTTCCGCCTCATTCAGCCGGGGAAGTGAAACGCTCACTTCAGTTTCCGGGTAACTGTCCTGAAGGTATTTCGCGTGCAGGCCGCAGAAGAAGGCTTCTGTTACCGGTTCTCCCAGTCCGAACAGGGGCCCGATATTGACGGACCGCAGTCCGGCAATCGCCCCTCTTTTCGGGGCTTCCAGCCGGTACTCATAATTCCTTTTAGGACCGGCAAGATGGACCCTGCCGTATATTTCCCTGTCATACACTTCCTGATAGATCGTCAGGCCGTCAATCCCCGCGTTTTTTAATTTTTTATAATCCCCGGTTTCCATGGGAAACACTTCAATCGATACAGAAGCGAAATATTTTTTCAGGATGCCTGCCGCGTCCATTATATAAGAAAGCGGAGTGACTTCTTTCGCCTCGCCGGTAAGGAAGAGGACGTGCTTGATGCCCGTCCGCGAAATTTCCAGGGCGTTTTTTCCCACTTCTTCAAGTGAAAGTTTTGCCCGCTGAATTTTATTCTTATGATTAAAGCCGCAATAGGCGCATTCATTCGAGCAGTAATTCGATATATAAAGCGGAATGTACAGCTGGATCGTTCTGCCGAAATATTGAAGGGTCAGCCGGTGGGATTTCCTGGCCATTTCTTCCAGACAGGGTAAAGCCGTATCGGAAAGGAGATTCAAAAAATCGAATTCGGAAAGTTTGTCTTTATTAAGGCTTTTCCGTACATCTTCAACCGTTACTTTGCTGAAATAACCTTTAAAGTCAAAAGATTCCCATTTATTTAAAATCTGTATAAAAGACATGATTTTCTCCAGTTATATTGTAATTCCACTTTAAAGCATTTAATGGAACCAATCATGAAAATTCTACAACCAGTCTTCCGCCAAGCCACGCGAATACACGCGAATTTCTATATTAGCTAATAATATCAATATAACTTATTTTGCTAATACTGTCCATTGCTGATAAAGAAATAAGCCGGGTATAATTTACTATCCGCATTTATTGGGGCGTTTATCAGCGTGCATTAGCGGATTACCCATAGATCATAACCAGGAAATGTCATCCCATCGAGTTATAAATTTTTTTAAGCAGAAGCGTGTCTCCCTCTCCGTTCGGGCTTTCACAGACCAGTACTCCGCAGACTTCATAATCCCGCAAGGCCTTCAGGAACTCGCGCGTTTTAAAATCGCTCAAGCGCGTGATCACATGCTTCTGCTCCCCTCTGAGGGAATACTTTATCCCTGAAAAATGCATGTGCATTTCCTTTAAAGCTTCCTCGCCCAGCTCTTTTTTGATGTATTCGAACACCCCGGCGAATTCCTCATAGCTGTTGTATCTGCCGGTCCTCGCGTGCAGGTGCGCGAAATCGATGCACGGCTTGATCGGCCCGCCCAGGTCCTTCGAGAGGCTGACGATCTCCTCCAGCGTGCCGAACTGGGAGATTTTCCCCATCAGTTCCGGCCTGAGAGATACCCGAAGTCCTTCTTTTTCTATTATCGCGGAGATATGCTGTAAATGCTCGCGAATGGCGGGATAGACCTCGGCCGGTTTTGTCCCCATGTAATAGGCCGCATGAAAAACAATACTGTACCCGTTAGCGCAGTCCAAAATTCTGGCAGTGTTGAGGATATGTTCATAGCTTTTATTGACCTTATGTTTTTCCCGGGCGTAGAGATTGATGTAATATGGGGCGTGGGCCGTTAAAACGAGCCCTGATTCTTTCGCTAATTTTCCGACCTGCCTCATCCTGATATAATCCACTATAACGCCGCGGACATACTCTATTTCCATACCGTCCAGGCCCAGCTCTTTAACGCGATTGAGCCCGTTTTCCATAGATTTATTGGGTTTTGTCGAAAGGGGAATACCCGGCGTCAGAAAATGAAGTTTATTCATTGCTTAATCCATATTCTTAAATTCCAGAAGCTCCAGGAAAAAATCCTTGGACGGATAGAAAATATCTTCCGATTCCAGAATACCCTCTTTAGTAAAAAACCGGACATCTTTAATTGACTCGTCAAGCGCTTTCACTTTAATGTCTTTCAGCTCTTCTTCAGACAATTCAGTCAGAAAGCCGATCTTGACAATATGCCTTGGGTTTTCCATATCGATAAACTCGTCCACAAAAACCAGCTCTTTCACTTCAGTATTTTCAAGACCCAGCTCTTCCCTCAGTTCGCGCTCTAAGGAAGATGAAAGCTTTTCGCCCTGTTCAACGTGGCCGCCCGGAAGGACCCAGTATGCCTTTCCTTTCTTTTTATGCAGGGCGATCAACAACTCGTCTGAAGAATTATAAATAACCGCTTCCACGCGTACCTGAATCTTTCCCATAATCCAACCTCTAAATGTAGAGACGCACGAATCGTGCGTCTCTACATCTTATCACCGTTTATTGGCTAATTCAACATGAATGCGGCGGCCTTTATATTGCGCGCCGTTGAGAGACTCCAGAAACTTTGAGGAATACTGGGACGGAACGCTTACAAAAGAGAATTTTTCAAGCAGGGCGATATCGCCGATATCCCGCCCGCTGATCCCGCTTTTCTGAAAGATCCAGTCAATAAGGTCTTTTACCCCGATTTCATCCTTCCTGCCGAGCGTCACAAAAAACCGGGTCGTTTCTTCCTCATCCGTCGAAAATCCGATGCTGGGTTCTTCCGTCCCTTTCCTGTCCAGCATCATTTTCATCAGCGCTGCCGCCACCTCGATTGAGGAATATTCCTCAAGTGTATCGGAAATCATGGTGATGTATTTATCCAGCTCGCCGCTTTCAATGTTTTCCTTGATGGAAGAAACAAAAGCCTGGCTCCGGATATTCTCGACATCCTTTAAAGTCGGTATGCTTTTTCTTTCAATCTTAGACTTTATGAAGATTTCAATATCCTTTAATTTCCTGAATTCTTTTATTGTGACAAATGTGATCGCCATACCGTCTTTTCCCGCCCGCGCCGTCCTGCCGATCCTGTGCACATAATATTCCTCATCCTGGGGAAGGTCATAGTTAAAAACGATGTCGATATCATCCACATCAATGCCCCTCGCGGCCACGTCAGTCGCGATGAGTATTTCAAAATCATTGTTGCGGAAACGCTTCATCACATAATCGCGCTGGGTCTGCTTCATGTCGCCGTGGAGGCCTTCAACGGAATAGCCCGCCGCGTGTATCTTTTCCTTCAGTTCCTCCACGCCGACCTTTGTTTTGACAAAAACGATGGCAAGTTTCGGATTATAAAAATCAATAAGCCTCGTCAAAACCGCCGGCTTGTCGCTTCCCCTGACCTCAAAATAAAACTGCCTGACCATGGGAACGGTCAGCTCTTTATGGACAATCTTTATAAACCGCGGATTTTTCTGGAATTTTTTCGCGAGCCTCGTTATCTCTTCCGGCATTGTGGCCGAAAAAAGGACCGTCTGCTTGTCCGGGTCTGTCGTGTTTGTCAGTATATCCCTCACATCGTCCAGAAAACCCATATCCAGCATTTCATCCGCCTCGTCAAGGACAACGGTTTTGACTTCGTCCAGATGCATCGTGCCGCGCCTCAAATGGTCCAGGATCCTTCCCGGGGTCCCTATAACGGCATGAACCCCCTGCTTGAGCGCCCTGAACTGCCTGTCAATCGACTGGCCGCCGTAGATCGGCACAATATTAAATCCTTTGTGAAACTTGGCCAGTTTATTGATCTCTTCCGCGACCTGAATGGCAAGCTCACGCGTCGGCGTCAGGACCAGCGCCTGAATGTGCTTGGAATGATAATTCATTTTCTCAATGATCGGTATGCCGAATGCCGCGGTTTTGCCCGTGCCTGTCTGGGCCTGCCCGACTATGTCCTCGCCAGTCATCATGGCGGGTATGGCCAGGCTCTGGATCGGCGACGGTTCGGCGAAACCCATCTCCTCAATCGCCTTAAGAGTTTTCGGCGAAAGGTTCATTTCATTGAACGACCGGATTTCCAGGCTGTTTTCTTTTTCTACTTGTTTCTCATCCATTATTTTTTCTCCATTTAATTTGATATTTGCTTTCTATACTGAGATTAATCTCTTTTATCATCATTTTTTTACAGATCAGGGAGGTTTCCATATATGTTCCGTCTCCCCCGTATTTCATATCTCCTGCCACGGGATGTCCCGCAGCCCGGCACACAGCCCTTATCTGGTGATGGCGGCCCGTCCATATCTCAACTTCGCATAAAGTCATATCCTCGTTGTTTGACAGCGGCCTTATGATAGTCGCCGAAATTTCCGGCGAATAAATATATTTCTGCTTTAACCAGTTTTCCTTATCAGGGATTTTATTTGTCATGTTTAAATTCCTGACCTCCACAACACTCCGGCCCGGCAGACGCGCGATATCAGCCTCAATAAACACTTCTTCCTTCAGGCTCCCTTTCAGGAGGGTATGATATATTTTCAGCACCTTCCCCGCCCGGAAATATTCCGAAAATCTCCTGGCCGCCTCATAATTCCGGGCGAATAAAACTATGCCCGCTGTATTTTTATCAATCCGGTGCACAGGGACAACAAATTCATAAGATTCATTATTTTGATAAAGATAGGCTTTGACCCTTTCATTGAGAGAACCCTGACAATCCTTTTTATGAGAAGAATGGACCGCTGTTTTATCATCCTTATCGACTGCAATAATCTGATCATCAGAATAGAGAACGTCCAGATGCCCGGGCAAATTTAAAAATTTATCTTTCTTTTCCATCAATTCGAGAAACTTTGAGTATATCTCATCATTTTGCTTGACAACTGCCGAGCCTTCGGCTTTTCTTCCGTTTATCAGGATCAATCCTTTTCTGAACAGTTTGTATAGATAAACCTTCGTGCCGTCTGTCTTTCTCAGCAGGTATTTTATCGCCTTTTGACCGCTTTCGGAAACATCCACTATGATTTTCAACACTTTCTTATTACCGGACCCCGAACTTAAAATAAAGGATCCAGAACTCCTGAAATAATATAATTTTCTCTTTCTTTTTTTATTTTAAATATAACATATGAATAAGGTTTCCCGGCTATCAATTTATAAGCCTGGATATACAGCTCATTATTCGTCTGATTCTGAGTATCATACAAAAATTGAATATTCGTATCAATTGCGGCGCTTCTTTCCCTGTCTGCCGGAATAGTTTCAAAATCCCCGGATGCCTCATTTGTTTTATCAATTTTGACATTTTTACTATTTATTTTCTGATAATTATAAAAACTGTTTACGGCGTTAATGATCATTTCACCGTTATTATTCGTTACAAATAAAATCCGGTTATCAGACAATTTTTCTTCAAGCATATCCATTTTTGATTTTGCTTCAATAGATAAAATATAATATTCAACAATAATATTTGTATTGGAATTTTTAACTAATTCTATCGAATTGGTAAAAACACGATCCGGGTAACGTTCAATGAGCGATACCTTGAGCGGAATGGGAAAATTGTTGTTTATAATAATCATTCTTTTGGCATCTATTGATATGCCTTTTTTAATTTTATTTGTCACAAAAACATTGATATAAGAAAGCTCAATATTATAGAGCTTATTATCCTTCCAGAGGGACAGAGCATCGCCGTTAATCAAATTGGTCATTTCACTGTCCGTTAAATCAGAAGCAGTCTGTATTAACTCATCCAGCCCGACCTCAGTATAGGAATATTTCTGGATAAGCATATTGACATAATTATAAAATTCATCTTTATTCTCGCCGAATGCCGAATGAAGCACATTAACGCCGTAGATGTAGTTGAATAATCTCAAATTTGTTTGATTGGCCAGCTGAAGATTAATCAAATCAATCCTGTTTCTTTGAATGAATTTATTATATATCGCCGGATTATAATAAGCTATGGTCGTCAGGCCCATATACTCGGCAAAAGACTCCGATTCAATATAATCTTTTTCCTCAAATTTTAAAAATGGAGGCACATAAGCATGGGAAAGCTCGTGCGCCAGTACCTCAAACAGCTTTGCATAGCTCTGCCTCGGGATATAAGGGATCGCAGAATTTTCAAGTTGCTCATCATCCAGAAGGCCGTCGGATGTCAATTCGGGAGATATCTGCACGATATTGGCCATCTTTTCGCCGTCTATGAATTCCTCGGTGTCCTTATACTGAAACAGCTCATTAACCACATATGTCTGGGAATAAGGGTATTTCCACAATCTGTTTGATAAAAAATCAATCGTTTTGGATGTATCATCGAAAATCAGGCCGATATTATTCGTTTCAGTAGTATAAACGCTTATATTATCTTTCTTGATCCTTTCAAACAAGCCGATGAAAATGTCCCCGGTATGCAGGATATCATCAGTCTCGCTTTCCCATAATGTGGTTTTTTTATTGTTCTTTACGGACTCTTCCTGCTCTTTCCCGCCCATTACCGTATAATAATTATCCGGAGTTATTATCTTGATTGAATAAAGAAAGGCCGGCAAATCGGCAAAAGGGACCGGCAGCCATATTTTTTTAGCGTCCATAAAAACCGTATCCGCAGTCAGGAGAAAACGGTCTTCCTCCACAGGCCCGCTGATATGGAACTTGATTTCAATTTTCGCCGACGCTCCGCTTAAAAGAGAAGCGACCCGGATCCTGTATATACCGCTTCCATAACCTATTCCCTGTTCAAAACGGATTGTATCCCCGTTATAGCGGATGTTGTCGATTATAACCTGGGAATGGGATATGAAAAATATTTCCTGAAGGGTTTTATTCTGTTTATTTTTAATTGTATAAATCAAATCCCCGGACATGGAAACATTATCCGGATCAAAACTGACATCGCCTTCCAGGAACTGGACAGAAACGGTTTTTCTGAGCATGAACTCGTCGCATGAGACAAAAATAAGACAAAAGCTTAGCGATAAACAGTAAAGAATTTTCCTGAGAAACATGACGTATTAACTCCCAGAGTATAAACTACTTTAAACCAAACAATCTTTTTATGAAATTCCAGATCCTTATGAAAATATTCGGGGAAAGGAGTTTTTTCTTTTTCGCAAGCCCGTCGTTCAGTTCTTCTATGGTAAAATCCTTTCTGACCATATTTTCATGCATTTCCATTTCCAGAAAATCCAGCCCGCTTTCCGGGATAATGACGCGCACCTCAATGTCCCTCCAGCCCAATTCCCGCGCGGCGCATAATCTTCTAAAACCGCTGATCAGATCATTCTGGGGAGTGATCACTATGGGATTGATCAGACCGTATTTTTCAAGGCTGGATTTTAAATTTGACAAGTCCCCGATTTCTTTTCTAACCCTTTTGCCGATTATAATATCATTAATGGCAATCTTCATAACGAACTCCGTTAAGAATAAAATAACTTAATATAGTATAATGAGTTAATGCAATAGTGTCAATTTGTTTAAAAGTATTATTTGTTCCATTGATTTTTATCCGGATGTGTTTTAAAGTAATGATCTCATCCCTATGATAAACCATGGAAAGGATTTTTATAACTATGATATACAATCCGTTTTCAGTCCAATTTTTAAAAGAAGCCCTTCATCAAAATAAATTATGGCTTTCACAGGAAAGAGGACAGAATTATCTCATCGACAGGAATAATGCCGTAAAAATAGTCTCATGCATTCCCCCTGCTTCAACAGTACTGGAAGTCGGAAGCGGTATGGGCGCTCTGACCTGTCTTATGATAGAAAGTCACAAGGTTTTTTCCATCGAGATCGATAAGGGAATTTTTGAATTCCTCAATTCTGAGCTGAAAAGCCCGAACTTAATTCTCTTTAATGAGGATTTCCTGAAATTCGACCTGTCAAAGCTCAAAGAGAAAGATCTTTTTTTCGTATCCAATGTTCCCTATTCCATAGCGGGCGAAGTGATAAAAAAATTCATCGACAGCCCGGAGTTCAATGCCGGCATCATGATGCTTCAGGAAGAGCTTGTCGGGAGAATACTGGCCCGGCCGTCCTCCTCTCAGTTCGGCCCTTTTTCCATTCTCTGCCGGTATTATCTTGATATTGAAAAACTCTTCCCTGTCAGCAGGAATAGTTTTTTCCCGGCTCCTTCCGTCGACTCCGCCGTTATTCAAATGAAAAAGAAAAAGACTTCCATTCCCCAGGACGCATTCAACCTTTTCCTGAGAAAGGCTTTCCTCGCGAAAAGGAAAACCATCTATAACAATTTAAAAGATTCAGGCTTTTCGAAAGAAGCGCTCATTAAAACCGGCGTTGACCCTGCGGTCAGGCCGCAGGATATAACAATCGAGCTTTGGGAGAAGCTCTATTTGGAATTTGAGAAACTGCAGAAAGCCTTTCAGACATGAGGGTTTTTTCCGGCAGCAACTGCCGGGGGTTTTTACCGGCTGACAGCCAGGGGGATTGCTACCTTTCTGTCTTTTCGAAAAGACAGAAAGGTAGCACCAAAGAAAGAAAACAGGTCGAGGCCATTTTCATACTAAGCAGTCGGATAATACCGAGGAGTGCTATCCGGCTTTTAATAAACTGTTCCTCATTGAAATAGCCTCCTCATGTCGCCGTCCGATGGCTTTATTCGTCGGTTTTGACATCCGTGTCAAAAGCATGTGCCTCTCTTCTATTATTATAGCAGCGGATGACACGTCAATAAATCGAGATATTTGATGTGCTGATTATGGCCAGGAGGAAAATGGCCTCGGGTTCGGATGGTTTTTTGAGCGGCTTTTTTGATTAATATTTTTTTCATTTATGATAAACCATTCTTTTTTATCCGGTATAACAGACATTCCTGTCTGTTAATCTGTTCAAAATTCCTACGCCGTAGATTCTTACCTATCTAATGACTAAAATTAAAGAATTATTTGTTATAAGACTTTGGCTTAATCATTTGAAAAGATATATAATTAATGAATTAAACAACCCTGAATTTTTCAAAGGATTGAAAAATGGAAATGAAGGAAAAGCTGAAATCGTTAAAAATACTTACGGATAATTTCAAAGCCAACATTAAACAATATAAAAGTCTTTCCTATGACGAAGCCAATACACGGGTGGATTTTATCGATAAATTCTTCGAGATTCTGGACTGGGATGTCAGAAACGAGCAGGGTTATTCCGAGGATTACAGGGATGTGGTGCGTGAAGACAGGGTCGTCATCGCCGGAAAACCGAAGGCGCCGGATTACAGCTTCCGCATCGGCGGCGGCCGCAAGTTTTTCGTGGAAGCCAAAAAACCCAGCGTCAACGTTAAAGAGGAAATCGATCCGGCCTATCAAATCCGCCGTTACGGTTATACCGCGAAAGTTCCCCTGTCAATCCTGACTGACTTTGAGGAATTCGCCGTTTATGACACCCGCATTAAGCCCCACAAAAACGATAAGGCAAGCGTCAGCCGGGTCTTCTACTGCATTTACGACGAATATGAAAAGCAGTTCGATTTTATTTACAATACTTTTTCTAAAAACGCCATACTCAAGGGGAGCTTCGACAGGTATATCGGGGAAAGCAAAATCAAAAAAGGCACTTCGGAAGTGGACAGGGAATTCCTCAAGCTTATCTCGGACTGGCGCGAGGAGCTGGCGAAAAACATTGCGCTCCGGAATTCCGACCTCGATATTTACCAGATCAATTACGCCGTCCAGAAAATCATCGACAGGGTCATATTTCTTCGGATCGCCGAGGACAGGGGCACGGAAAAGTACGGCAGTATCCGGGAAATGACCGGGCAGAGGAACGCCTACGCTTCCCTGAACTCATTATTTGTCAGGGCAAACGACAAGTACGACAGCGACCTCTTCAAAATCGAGCCGTTTCTAGTTAGCCTCTCCATAGACAACGATCTTTTGATTGATATTGCTTCACAAATGTACTACCCGGACTGTCCTTATGAGTTTTCCGTGCTTCCCATCGAGGCGCTGGGAAATATCTATGAGCAGTTCCTCGGCAAGATCATCCGGCTTACCGCCGGACATCAGGCCAAAGTGGAAGAAAAGCCGGAAGTCAGGAAAGCCGGCGGCGTTTACTACACCCCTCAATACATTGTGAATTATATCGTTGAAAATACCGTGGGCGCCCTATTAAAAGGTGAAACATGCAACCCCGGTGCCACAGGCATTCCTGCCTGTGGCAATAATCCCGCGTTAAAAATAAAAAAGAGAAACCTGCCTCACTGGACAATCGATGACGCGACATATTTTATCACTTTTAACAGCATTGACAGAAAACCATTATCATCAGAAGATCAGAAAATAGCAATGGATCATATTAAAGAGGGAAATAATAAATTTTATGATTTATTATGCGTTGTAATAATGCCGGATCATGTTCATCTCATATTCAAACCCCTGGAAAAGTACAACCTGCCGGATATTATGAAAGGGATAAAGGGCGTATCAGCGCATAAGATTAACGTGAAAAACGGCGGCACAGGTTCGATCTGGCAGGACGAGTCTTATGACAGGATTATCAGAAATGAAAAAGAACTGATTGAAAAGATACATTATATGTATGATAACCCGAAAAAAGAAGGTTTAACAGAAGAAACTTACGATTATTCCGGCTGGTATTTTAATGAGGAATATTTTGGAAGCCCTGCAGATCAGTCTGTTGATAAAGTCACAGACAGGAATGTCTGTAATACCGCTGGTAAAACCAGTAAAAGAAGTGGTACAGACAACCGTGCCACAGACATTCCTGTCTGTGGTTCACCAATGACCCCCGCTGAAATCTCCAAACTTAAAATCCTCGACCCCGCTTGCGGTTCCGGCTCGTTCCTGATCGGGGCTTATACATACCTCCTCAATTACCATAAAAAATACTACACCGATGAAAAGAGGATCGGCAAGGCCCTCAAGGAAGGGAAAATCTACCAGATCGACGAAAAGCATTACCATCTCTCTATAAAGGAAAAGCAGAAGATACTTCTGAACAATATCTACGGCGTGGACATCGACCCTCAGGCCGTGGAAGTGACCAAGCTTTCGCTCTATCTCAAGCTGATGGAAAACGAGGCGTCCGAAACGGAAGAATTCCTCGGCGGGCATGAATGGAAAAGCGGAAGGGACAAACTCCTGCCCGGCCTCTCAGACAATATCAAATGCGGCAACAGCCTCATCGCCAGCGATTTTTATGATGACTCAGGCTCCCTGTTCGATAAAGAGACGATCCGGTCGATCAATGCATTTGATTGGGAAAAGGAGTTCCCGGAAGTATTTAAAACTTCAACGGAAAAAGGTCCACGCAATATCAATGGTGCCACAGGCATTCCTGCCTGTGGTCAGGATCATCCCGGCGAGGGTAATAAAAAGTCCACAGACAAGAATGTCTGTGACACCAATGTCTGTGGCACCGTATCTAATACCGGCGGGTTTGATGTGGTGATCGGGAACCCGCCGTATACCTACTTAATTTCTTTAGAGGAACAAAAATATTATTCTGAGAAATACAAACATCAGGATTATCAAAAAGACCTTTATTTATTATTTTTGGAAAGATACAGCAAATTATTAAAAATAAATGGGGTTTTAGGTATCATTATATCTAATACCTGGCTTCAATCGTTGACATATCAAAAAATTAGAATCTATATGACATCTTTTTACAAATGGAAAAAGATTTTACATATACCTGAAAAGGTCTTTAATGCCGTAGTTGATACTCATATTTTAATATTTGAAAGAAAAGATATTTTAGAAACGGATGATTATAATTTTGATATTGAAATTTTAAGAAATAATAGTATTGTTCCTTCTCATACACTGTCAATTAAAGATATACCTCGAAACGGTGATTCAATCAACATTGTGGCTGATAAATCAAAGAGAGTTATTTATAAAAAAATCATAGGAAAATCAAAACTTTTAAAAGAATTATATACTGTCTATAACGGAGTGAAACCTTTTGAAAAAGGTAAAGGAAATCCGCCTCAAATGGAAAAGACAATGAAAGAAAAACCATTTGTTAAAGAAGGTAAACGTCCCGGAAAGGAATGGAAACCTTTATTAAGGGGCAGTTTGATAAACCGTTATATAAATCTTTGGAATAAAGATTACTGGATTCTTTATGGTGAATGGTTGGCTGCGCCAAGGAATCCTAAAATATTTGATGCAGAATTAAAACTGCTTGTTAGGCAGACTGGAGATTCAATAATATCTACAATAGTACAAGAAGGTTATATCGCAAGAGATAATTTACATATTATTTTATCGAGTAATAACAATAATTTATTATACCTATTAGGAATATTAAATTCTAAGCTAATGGATTTTGCTTATACTATTTTAAATCCAGAAAAAGGTGAAGCCTTAGCTCAAGTAAAGAAAGAACATGTTGAATATTTACCTATTAAAACAATAGATTTCTCAAAACATCTAGAAAAAGAAAAGCATGATAAAATGGTTTCACTCGTCAACAAAATGCTAACTACTCAAAATGAAATCAACAACACCAAAAACGAGCAGGATAAGGCGCTTTTACAGAAGCAGGCCGACCTTCTGGACAGGCAGATCGACCGGCTGGTGTATGAGCTGTATGGGTTGACGGAGGAGGAGATCAAGGTGGTAGAGGGATGACGGCGTTGAACTTTTTTAGGCAAAATTTGCATAGAAAGGAAGTTTTATGAGTTTGACTTACTCGCTTGATAATTCTGATGACTTGTTTGAAAAACTAAAATATGATTACAGTAACTTGAATAATGAATTAAATGCTTATACTTTTTTCAATTTTATTATAACAGCATATCATTTGAAGCAGTGGATTGAAGAAGATGAATTAAAATCTGAAACTCGACAGCAAAAAATAAAAGAATTTAAAAAATCCTCTTATTATAATATTTGCCGGGACATAACAAATGCAAGTAAGCATTTTAAATTAAATTATATCCCAAAAACACAAGATGCAAACTTGATGAGTGGATGTGGTGTTGGACGGTGCGGTCATGGCGCTTGCGGAATAGGCGAATGTTCAATAGAAATCATTATGATTGATGGAAGGAAATTTGATGCTTTGGAAGTTGCTAATAAAGTTATGAAAATATATTCGGATATATTTGAAAAATAAAGTGATATTATTCCCCAAACATCCGCGCGAAGCCGTCTCATCCGCGTCATCCGTGTGGAATTGGGGTCTATAAACCAGCTTTAGTAAAAACAAAAAGGAATTATCAAACAACAGCTTTTCTATTACCGGCGCAGCCCTTACTGCTTAACCACCGAACCCTTCCGTGCCATTCCGTGCCATTCTGTGGCCATCCCCTCTCCGTTCACCTTCCCGTCTTCCTACCTTCCTGTAAACCCTTAGCGTTCCTTCGCGTGGCTTCGCGGATTACCCCATTAGACCCCTTCCTGCCTTGTAAATTCCCAAATTCGCGTTCATTCGCGTGGCCCTTCGATACGCCCTTCGGGCTACTCAGGGCAAGCCTTGCCGCAAGCATAGGCTTCGTTTCTTCTATTGCATTTACCCTTATGGAAAAGTATAGGAAAGTCGGAAATTGAAGACTTTTGATTAATTTCCAGTTATTGATCCCGGCGGACGGCGAACTGCCGTCTATGATCCGGCTTACTTCTCCGACAGGAACTTGATCATATCCCTAACGGACAAATCGGGGGCCTCCTCCATCGAGACATGGCCGAGGTTGGTGTATATGACAAGTCTCGAGCCGGCGATATCCTGATGGAACCGGTAGGCGTTCTCCACCGGGATGACCTTGTCCTTCATTCCCCACATGATCAGCGTCGGCGTGCGGATAGTTTTGATCAGACCCGAGCTGTCCGGTTCGGAGATCCGCATCCTTTTGCCGATCTCGTCCCTGTTTCCTTCCCTCATGATAAGCTCATAATAACGGTCTTCGGTCTCCGGCGTCAGCTTGGACCTGTCCGCATAAGCGAGCTCGATATTCTTGACCACCATCTTTTTGGTCGTCAAAAATTTTACCAGCTTGCCGAAAAAAGGGATTTTAGCCGATTTGAGCGCCGGCAATGTTGTCGCAGACGGGTAGCCGCCCGCGTCTTCCAGGACAAGTTTCGAGACCTTGCCGGGATGGGCGACGGTATATTCCCATGCCACCCTTCCGCCCATGGAATTACCGCAGAGAGCAAAATTGGAGATTTTCAAATACTCTGTCAGCTGGTCCACGGCCCGTACCGAGCTCTCTGTTGTCGGAGGATGGCCTTTCCATGGCCCTGTCAGGCCGAAGCCGGGCAGATCGAGCCTGATGACGCGGTAGCGGTTTGTCAGGTTCCGCACCCATCCGTCCCATGTCTGGAGCGAGGATGAAAAGCCATGCAGCAGAATGACAGGGTATCCCGAGCCCTCGTCCCTGTAGTGAAAGGCTGTGCCCTCAAGCACGACGAATTTCGAGTCCTCGTTGGCGTATTTGGCCATAAGCCGGCTGACAGGAATATCCGGGTTTCCGAAATTAACCGTTAAGACCGCACCGGCAAGCAGGACAACGATGACAATCAGGACTACGGTTGAACGTTTCATAAGTCCTCCTTAATAGGGAAAATTATAATTCTCGCATCCAAAAATCGCAAAAAATGGGGCCAGTGTCGGTACTGGCTAAGCCAGTACCTCCCAACGGAAAATCGTCCCGCCGGCCTTCGACACATAGGCTGAAGGCTTAGAGTTAATAATCCTCGAAAATCCGCGGGACTTGTGCCGAGTGCCTTGCCTGCTGACGCAGGAAGGCAGGTAGTCGAGTCATCCGCGCCCATCCATGTGAAATTGGAGTTTACTAAAAAGCTTAAACAAAGCCTGAAGGACTTCTCTCTTATTTTTCTCTGTATTCCAGTCTTAGCTCTCTGTACCCTCTGTATTTAAACACCGAATCATTCTCTGCAATGTCAGCCAACTTGAAATCCAATAAAACCGCTCCATAAATCATACCTTCGTACCTTCCGCCTTCCTGTGAACCCTTAGCGTTCCTTCGCGTGGCTTCGCGGATTACCCCGTTCGTGGTCCCTTCCGTGCTATTCCGTGAAATTCCGTGGCTAAACCCTTTCCGTCCTCTTCCCGTCTTCCCACCTTCCTGCCAATCCCCATTCGCGTCCATTCGCGTGCATTAGCGGATTACCAACTCTGATTACAAACTCTTCAAAATATAGTCCATCGAGCTCGATATGGACAGGGCCCTGGAAATAGACATCGCCGCGATATTCGCGAAAGAGTCCAGATACCTGACTTCGTCTTTCGAAAAAAAGGTTTTATCATCCTTCTTTAAAATGGCAATGACGCCGATCACCGAATTGTTGGCCGAAAGCGGCATATAAAACCATGGGGATGAGGAAAGAGTGTCCGTGCCGCGGCCGGCTGTCTTATTATTTTTATAGACCCATTGGGATATGCCTTTTTCATTCTCGCCGAATACGGCCCTGTCCTCTGTTTCCGCCATGATCTTAACATTATCTTCCTTGCCGGGCAGGAGAACAATCACGTCGCTCTTGAAAAAATCCCCGATATTTTTAATGATTGAACCGAGAAGTTCGCTCAGGTTATTACGGCTCAAGAGCTCCTTGCTGAAATTGTAAATCGTATAAAGGAATTTTTCCTGCTTCTTGTAAGTATCTATTCTCCAGCGGACCATATCGGACAAAATGCTGGTCGTTACGCCGACGATAAAAAAGACGATGAAAATCGGCAGATACTGGATGTCGCTTATGGAAAAGCTGAAAAAAGGCTTGACAAAGAAAAAATCGAGAGCGGCGACGGATAAAAGAGAAGCCCAGACACCCTGCTTCCTGCCCCAGAAGAAACTCACTATCAGTACCGGCAGGAGCATCAGCATAATGATGTTTGTAAACCCGAGTATATGAATGAGAAAATAACACACGGTTGTAACAGCGATCACAATTAGCGAAGGAACGATATATTTTGTCCATTCCCAGCTTTTCCCTGTCTCGGATTTAACTTCCTGCCTTGAAGACTCCCCCGTTGTATCGACCAGCATCACATGGATAGGTTTTACTTTCCCGATCAGTTCCCCGACTACCGATCCCCGGATCAGGTTGTCCAGACGCGACCGGGATGAAAAACCGATCAGGATCAGGGTCACATGGTTTTCCTTTGCGAACGAGGCGATCTCGTCAGCGATCCTGTCCGCGATGAGTGTTACCGTTTTTGCTCCGAGGTCTTCGGCCAGCTTTAAATTCTTCGACAACTGCTGCCGCTGTACTTCCGTCAGGTTCCCGAACTGGGACAATTCGACAAAAACCGTAAACCATTCGGCATCCAGGTCTTCCGCCATGCGGTGGCCGCTCCGGATCAATTTCTGCGACGCGGGGCTCGCGCTTGCCGCGACAAGGATCCTCGAGCCGACGGGGATCGGGCTCTTGATCGCGTTCTGCCGCATATAATCCAGTATCTCGTCGCTGACCTGCCTGGCTGTATAGCGGAGCGATAATTCCCGCAGTCCCATCAGGTTGCTTTTTTTAAAGAACTCCAGCATGGCGAGCCTGGCCTTATCGGGAATATATACTTTACCTTCCTTCAGCCGGGTTTCAAGCTCCTCTATCGGGATATCGACAAGTTCGATCTCATCCGCCTTGTCAAAAAAGCTGTCGGGAAGGATTTCCCTGACATGAACTCCCGTCATCTGCTCGACTATATCGTTGATGCTTTCCAGGTGCTGGACATTAAGCGTCGTCGCGACATTGATCCCGTTATTGATCAGTTCCTCGATGTCCTCATATCTTTTATTGTGCCTCGATCCGGCCGCGTTTGTGTGCGCCAGCTCATCCACAAGGACCAGGGCCGGCCGCCGTTTGAGGATCGCGTCCAGGTCCATTTCCTCTAAAGTAATGCCCTGGTACTCTATTTTCCTGCGAGGGATGATCTCGAGGCCTTCCGTCAGCGCTTCCGTGTCCGCGCGCCCATGAGTTTCAACAATGCCGACTACAGCATCTATTCCGTTTTTCCTGAGCATCTGCGCGTTCTGGAGCATCCTGTACGTTTTTCCGACCCCGGCGGAATATCCCAGGTAAATTTTCAGGATACCGCTTTTGTCATTTACTTCCCTTTCCTCGCTCTGCATCATCTTCAGTATTGTTTCAGGGTCAAGCCTTCTGTGTTCCTGCGCCATTTTATTCCCCCTTGAGCAAGTCCAGGGCCATATTCAATTTCAGAACATTCACTTTTTCAATACCCCAGAAGCCGTATTTACCATTTTCTTTGTTATCCTCAATAATTTTTTTGATCTTTTCAATTGAAATATTTCTTTTTCCCGCGATTCTTTTTGCCTGGATTTCGGCGTTCTCGATACTGATATCGGGATCAAGCCCGCTGGCGGAGGCAAGCGCCATATCCGGCGGAATTTTTGCCGTATCATCAAGCTTATTAATTTTTCTGATCTCCGCAATCCTGTTGCTGACCGCCAGGATCAGATTGGAACTGCATGGGCCTAAATTAAAGCCCCCGGAATTAGTACTGTCATAATCCGAGGCGGAAGGCCTTCCCTGAAAATAGATATCATTTGTAAAAGATTGGCCTATTAATTCAGAACCGATTATTTTGCCGTCCTTCACGATAAGGCTGCCGTTTGCTTGTTTGGGAAAAGCAAGCTGGGCAATACCGGTTATGAGAAGCGGGTAAAAGATCCCGGTCAGGACCGTCATAATGATCAATAAAGCAATGGACTGATAAATTAATTTCATAAAATTCTCCTCTGAGTTATATTTTAACAGGAAGGCACGAAGACACGAAGATCGTATTTTTCCGAACTTCCTGTTTAGTTTGTTTTACTAGTATTTTTTTCAAAACTCCAAATTTATTTTTTTCTCTTCATTATTATATTTATCTTTATTCATAAATATAAATTCTTTTATTTTTGACTATTCTCCTTACGCTCTTCACGCCTTCGCGTCTTCCTGTTGATTAAAACTATTTAAAAAGGCTCAGAAGCATATCGATCAGCTTTATTCCGGGGAACGGCAGGATCACCCCGCCGAAGCCGTAAATCAATAAATTCCTCCACAATAATGAAACCGCCGTCTGCGTCTTGTACTTTACCCCGCGGAGCGCAAGCGGTATCAATAGCGGAATGACGATCGCGTTAAAAATAATGGCGGCCAGGACCGCCGATTCCGGGTTATTCAAATGCATGATGTTGAGTATTCCGAGCGCCGGAAAGGCCGCCATAAACATCGCCGGCACAATGGCAAAATATTTCGATATGTCGTTCGCGATGCTGAAAGTAGTCAGCGCGCCGCGGGTGATCAGGATCTCCTTGCCGATCTCCACAATATCGAGAAGCTTCGTCGGGTTGGAGTCCAGGTCGATCATATTCGCCGCTTCCCGCGCGACCTGAGTCCCCGCGTTCATCGCGACGGCCACATCCGCCTGTGCGAGGGCCGGGGCGTCGTTCGTCCCATCGCCGATCATGGCTACCAGGTAACCTTCAGCCTGGTATTTTTTGATCATATCCAGCTTGGTCTCAGGCCTCGCCTGCGCGATAAAGTCGTCAATCCCGGCTTCCGCGGCGATAGTGGCGGCCGTCAGCTGGTTATCCCCCGTGATCATCACCGATTTGATCCCCATTTTCCTGAGGTGCGCCAATCTCTCGCTGATCCCCACCTTCAGGATATCCGTCAAACGTATGGCCCCCAGGACTTTGTCGTTTTCGGCCACAACAAGGGGGGTTCCTCCTTTTTCAGAAATATCTTTTACACTTGCTTTTACAAAATCGTCCATTTTTCCGCCTTTCCCGGTAATATAGGACTCAATTGCCTCATAGGAACCCTTACGGATTTGATTGCCTTCCATGTCAACGCCGCTCATCCTGCTTTCCGGCGTGAACGGAATGAATTTCGCGTCTTCCGGGGTTTTAATGTCCCTGCCCCGGATTTGAAGGGTTTCTTTTGCCAGTGTTAAAATGCTTCTCCCTTCCGGGGTTTCATCGGCAAGGGAAGCGAATAATGCCTTTTCCGCCAGCATCTTTATTGTAATGCCATCAGCGGGTATGAATTTCTTCGCCATCCTGTTCCCCAGCGTAATTGTCCCTGTTTTATCCAGGAGCACTATGCTCACGTCTCCCGAAGCCTCGACGGCGCGGCCTGACAGGGCGATCACATTCCTCTCGATCAGCCTGTCCATACCGGCTATGCCGATCGCGGGCAGGAGCGCGCCGATGGTTGTCGGCATCAGGCAGACCAGAAGCGCTATCAGCACCGGTATTGTCACATTGACACCGGAATATTTATTGTAAAGGATGAGTGTGACAACAACCACAATAAATAAAATGGTCAAACCGATCAAGAGGATTTCAAGCGCGATTTCATTGGGGGTTTTCTGCCGCTTCGCGCTTTCCACCATGGAGATCATCGTGTCCAGAAAGCTTTCGCCCGGGTTGGAGGTGATCTTTACCCTGATCGTTCCCTCGATGATCTTTGTGCCGCCCGTCACGCCGCTCCTGTCGCCGCCCGATTCGCGGATGACGGGGGCCGATTCGCCCGTTATGGCCGATTCGTCCACAAGCGCCGTGCCTTCAACGATCTCGCCGTCGCCCGGGATCAATTCCCCTTTCCTGATGAGAACAAAATCGCCTCTTCTCAAATTAAGCGCCGGGATTTCCTTTATCTCACCGGGCTTCACAGTTGTCGCTTTTTCCGAAATCTTATGCGCCATGGTCGTGCTCCGGGTGCTTTTCAAAGCCTCCGTCTGGGCCCTGCCCCGGCTTTCCGCCACAGCCTCGGCAAAATTGGAAAAAAGCACCGTGAACCAGAGCCAGACCGAAATGCTCAGGTTAAAGGAGTAAGGCTGTGCATTCGTTATATTTAATATTGTAATAAAAGTCGTTATGACAGCGCCGATCTCCACGACGAACATGACAATATTGCGAATCATGACAGCGGGGTTCAGCCGGATGAAGGATTCTTTCAGGGCGTCCAGGAGGATCGGCTTCCAGTCTATTTTTTTTGATTTATCATTATACATATTTCACCTCTTAAAATAATTTTCCGGCGTTCATAAAAAGCTGATCGAGCACAGGGCCCAGGACAAACGGCATAAAGAATGTCAGGCCGCCGAACACGATGACGATGAATACCAGCATGACCACAAAAAGCGGCGTTGAAGTATGGAACGTTGCCGGAGTGTCCGCGATGGATTTTTTCTTTGCCAGCGACCCGGCAATGGCCAGCGCCGGAATGATCGTCGCGAAGCGTCCGATCAGCATGGCTGCGGAAATCGAAAGATTATAGTAAAGGGTATTGGCATTCAAGCCGGCAAACGCGGAACCGTTGTTACCGAAGGGGGACGCATAGGCATACAGGATTTCCGACAGTCCATGAGGGCCGGCATTATTGAGGCTTGACAAAGCGACAGGAAGAACACTGGCCAGCGATGAAAAAATCAATACCCCCATCGGGGCCGCGAGCATACCGATGAGCGTCATGATCATCTCAAAAGGCTCCAGCTTTTTATTATATATTTCCGGCGTGCGGCCGATCATCAGGCCCGCAAGGAACATCGTCATAAAAGCGTAAAAGAGCATGCTGATGATGCCGACTCCCACGCCGCCGAATATGATCTCGCCGATCCCCATATTGAACATCTGGACCAGGCCCGTCATTGGGAGCATGCTTTCATGCATCGAGTTGACCGCGCCGGTGGATGTAACCGTCGTCGCGACGCTGAAAAAGGCGGAAGTGAATATTCCGAAACGTGTCTCCTTGCCTTCCATATTGGCGCCATGGACTACACCCAGCTTCGCCAGATTCGGATTTCCCTTCATTTCAAAGTAAACTGCGCCGGCAAGGCCGGCGATGAGTAATATAAACATCGCCATAAAGATCGCGATCCCTTTGCCCCGGCTCTTCATGAGAAAGCCCATCATGAAGGGGAATGAAAATGGAAGCAGGAGCAGACCCAGGATCTCTAGAAAATTGGTCAGAAAGTTCGGGTTTTCAAAGGGATGTGAAGAATTCGCGTTAAAAAAGCCGCCGCCGTTATTTCCAAGTTCCTTGATAGCCTCCTGCATCGCGACAGGTCCGACGGCTATAACCTGTTCTTTACCCTGCAGTGTTGAAGCATGGACATAGCCGCCCAGCGTCTGGACAACCCCCTGCGAAACAAGAACAAGGGATAAAACAAGTGAAAGCGGGATCAGGACATAGAGGACCGTCCGGGTGAGGTCCACCCAGAAATTGCCGATTGTATTGGAATTTTTCAATGTAAAACCGCGGAAAAGAGCCAGAGCGGCGCCGAAACCCGTGGCGGCCGAGACAAAATTCTGTACAGTCATACCGGCCATCTGTGTTAAATAGCTGATTGTGGACTCGCCGGCATAGGACTGCCAGTTTGTGTTGGTCATAAAGGATATGGCTGTATTGAGCGCGGTGTCCCAGCGGACCCCCCCGAATTTCTGCGGGTTCAGGGGCAGAACCCCCTGGATCAACTGCAGGATGAACAGGAATAAAAAACCGGCCAGGTTGAACAAAATCAGGGCAAGGGCATACTGTTTCCAGTTCATCTGATCGGTCGGATTGATCCGGCATGATTTATAGATCAGATTTTCAACCGGCAGCAGGACAGGCGAAAGAAAAGTCTTTTCTCCGCCGAACACTTTTCCCATAAACCGGCCCATAATCAACGCCAGAACGATCAGGACCGCAAAGAATAAAACAGTAAAAAGCAGATTACCGATCATACTAAAATCCTCCTTTTCTCCATCGGGATGCGTTATTTAATGACATTCTTGAAAAAAACCGGTTTCCGGGCTTCTTGCAGGAACATCAACAGGCACAAAAAGGCTGTTTTAGTACATCAGTATATTGCTTCAAAGTTCATTATTAGAATTATGCTATAAGCCCCTTCTTAAAAAGTCAAATTTTTTAATTATTCAAGCCCGGCTTTCACATCAACGTTTCGAGCGTAGGAGACGTTTTTGGCGGAGCGAACAGACTGTGTGAAAAGTCGGTGTTTTGCATCGTAATTCTATATTTTTCGTTCCGTAACTTCAATAAACACGTGGCGAAAAATAGTTTTCACACAGTCTGGAAGCGCAGCCAAAAATGTGGCGAAGCCCGAAGCGCGCTACTGCGCGCGATGCTCCTACGCCGTGTTGAATCTGTAGAAAAAGTTCCTTAATATGGTCAAAACGAGCATATTACTTTAAAATAAAAGCACAGTAAAATCAAGAGGGGAAAGACATGGCGCGGTATAAATATGTCAATTACGAGCAGATGGAACTGATACCTGTTTCATTCGAAGAGCAAATTATTCCCGGTACATTTGAGTACACATTAAGCTATCTGATTGATAATAAAATCGATCTGAACATTTTTGAAAGTAAATATAAAAATGACTGTACCGGCGCACCGGCCTACAACCCGAAGGTTATGTTGAAAATCATCCTCTACAGCTATTCACACGGCATCTTCACATCACGGGAAATCGAGTATTTCTGTAAAACAAATATCATAGTCAAGGCTCTTTCCGCGAACACCATTCCACATTTCACATCCATCGCGGATTTTGTTTCGTCGATGAAGGATGAAATTTATCCCATTTTTCTGAATATATTGCTTGTTTGCGCGGAGCTCAATCTGATCGGCGGGGATATGTTCGCGCTGGACGGATGTAAGCTGTCATCAAACGCCTCGAAGGAATGGTCGGGGACTTTCGATGATTTAAGAAAGAAAAAAGAGAAGCTGGAAAATCTTGTTAAAGAGATGCTTTCGGAACATGAAAAGCGCGATCAGGACGGCGGAATCCCGGATGAAAAAGGAAAAGAAATGAAACGGATAGAAAAGATATTAAAAAAAGCGGAAAAAATAGAAAGGTTTTTGAAAACCGGACAGCCAAAGAATAAATCGAGGCATGGAGAAAAGCAGTCCAACATAACGGATAACGAGAGCGCGAAGATAAAAAGTTCGCATGGAGTGATACAAGGTTATAACGGACTTTCTGTTGTGGATTCAAAGCATCAGGTGATTACCGCGGCGGAAGCTTTTGGTTTAGGCCAGGAAGGGGAAGTATTGAAGCCGATGGTTGAAATAACGGAGGAAAATTTAAGCGTGATAAAAGGAGAAACAAATCCGCTGGAAGGAAAAACAATACTGGGGGACACGAATTATTTCAGCGAAGAAAATCTAAAATATCTGGCGGAAGAAAAGAAGATGGAAGCTGTGATACCGGACAATCAATTTCGAGGGAGGGATGAACGGTTTACCGATCGGGGAAGGTTCAAGCCGAAACCGATGAAATACCGGGAACACGATTTTGAAAAAAATGAAGCTGATAATACTTATATATGCCCGAATGGAAAAATATTAAGCTATAAGGGATACCAGAGGCAATTGAGTAATTTCGGCCATAAATATCAGGCCAGGCAGGCGGATTGTTCAAAATGCGGGAAAAGGGGACAATGCTTAAAACATCCCGATAAGACAAGGCAAAGAACATTATATCTGGTGGACAAAAGAGGGGATAAAAACTATTCAAAAGAAATGGTAAATAAAATTGATCTGCCGGAAATCAGGGATTTGTACAGCCGGAGGATGGGAATAATTGAGCCGGTATTTGGCAACATCCGTTCTTGTAAAGGTATGGACCGTTTTACGCTCAGGGGTAAGAGTAAGGTTAATATCCAGTGGCTTTTGTTCTGTATAGTGCATAATATTGGTAAAATCCAGATATTTGGTAAGATTTAAGGGGGTGTTCATAGCCATAATACCGGCTTGAAATTGGAAAAATGGAAAATCCGGATAGAGAAATGAAAAATGATACTCTATCCGGTTATCAGAAGACAGTTTTTATTCTCGTTTTTGGCTTTTTCGACAGGGTCGTTAGGCGATGGTTTGGCCACCCTTTTATTTTCCAAGTAATTTTTCAAAAATAATATCTTCTATATTTCTTCTTCCATCTATAACCGCTAAAATAATCACTTCTTTATCTTGAACTCGATAGATTATTCTCCAAGGATTTTCAATTATTTCTCTATATATATCAATACTAAATATTTTCAATTCTGGTACAATTCGTCCTTTTAATGGCATATTTGATAATGTAAGTGCTTTGTTCTTAAGTTTATGATATATAGATTTTGATAAATCCTTTTTATCATTAGCAATATAATCAATTATTTCCATTAAATCATTTTTTGCATCCCGAGTTTTATTATTACAAACCTTTTTAGTTATCAATAGTCTGGCCTATACCTGGTTTTAATATCAAATTGCCCAATCAATTTATTAACCGAAGCGACAATAATGGAATCGGTATTGTTTTCTTGAATTATTTCCTTCCTCAGGTTAGAATATCCAGCCATAGGCTGATAGTTAAGTAATATCATCAATTCGGGAGATTTGCAATGAACGAAAAAAATAAAAAAGCAAAATCCGTCGAACCTTTTTTTCTGGTTGTTTTTATCCTGTCTAATTTTATTATGATTTTTCTTATTTTTGCAATTCTGGAAATAATATTCAGGGCCGCCGGAATCGGCTATTCCACGGATGTTTTTATAAAACTGGAATATATGCAGGATTATTATATAGAAAACCCTTATTTTAATAAAAAATACAATAATGATAAATCTATTGATTTTTCTTCAAAACATCTTTTAAAAGAGGCTTCCCGGTGCATGTTCCTTGTAAAGAAACCGGATAATTATTTAAGGGGATTTGTTCTCGGTGAATCCAGCGTACAAGGCTTTCCGTTCCAGTCCTTGTTTTCTTTTCCTAATATGACTGAAATTGTTTTGAAAAATTCCGTAAATAAAAAGCATATTGAGCTGATCAATATGGGTTTTACGGGAGTAAGCAGTTTTTATATCGCTGACGCGGCAAAAAAGCTCCTTAAATACGATCCTGATTTTATTGTCATTTACGCGGGGCATAATGAATATTACGGTACATACAGCCAAACGACCGGGGGAAATTATTTTACCAAAAATCTTTCGCTTTTTTTGAAAGAATTCAGAGTCTATCAATGGATTTCTTCCCTTATCCCCTCGGAAAATATTTCCAATAAAACTCTTATGTCAAAGCGCTTTAATAATTTGAAAATTTTACCTGATCCTTCTATTGACAAAAGCGTCGCCGGGCAGTTTGTCGCAAATATCGGCAGGATAGTGAAAATTTACTCAAAAAGGAAGATCCCTGTGTTTATCATCGAGCCGGTTTGCAATCTAATCGATATGCCTCCCTTTGAAGGAAAGGGTGATGAAGAATTAAAAGACTTGATTTTACAGTATTATAATTCCATAAAAGAAAAAAGAACAAATGAAACGGCTCTGCTCAGCGCTCAGATTGAAACAAACAAGCTTGCAAATGAAAATGCGAACATTCTTTATTTGAATGCAGTCAAAAACAAACAGGAAAAAAACAGTAATTATATAAATGATTTTATAACAGCTAAAGATAAGGATATCGTTCCTTTCCGGGTTAAAAGCGAATTGATAAATGAATTACGGGATTTCTACCAGGCCAATAATAAGAAGTATCCGAATATGCGCTATATTCCGCTTTTTGATAAGCTGACAAACAGCTTTGGAGAAAAGATTCTGGGCAGCGACATCTTTATCGACCATCTGCATTTTAACCATAGAGGCCATTCGATTGTGAGCCGTTTCCTGGCGGAAAGCATTGCCGAATGCTTTTCTTTAAAGGATTCACTGAATGACATCCTCCGTATCACTGATAATCAGGCGCTTTTTGATAAGCTGAACTACTATTTGCCGGCTTATGAAATACAGGCTTACATAAACATAGCTTACTTATTCCGGGATACTCCCTATAAAGAAATGCTCATTCAGTATAATATGGAGACTTCCCTTTTAAAAAATAATGAACTCATGCACGATAAAGATTTCAGAAAAGAATTCGATCCTTCCAGACAAATTCTGGCCGCCAGTCCCCCTGAGTTTGTGGATTTTATGACGGATTTTTATGTCAGGAAAAATGACACCAATAACACATATAAATATCTTATATCCTTTAATATGATGTATCCGGCCGCTCCTGGAGGCAATATTAATCTTGGGATTTTCCTGGCTTCAAGGACAACGAACAGCCGGAGAGCGATTGAGTATTTTACGAAAGGTTATTATCTTTCGGATAAATCCCCGGATGTTCTGGATGTATTTTCAATGTATTTTCCAAAAGAAGCCCGGAGTTTAAAATAAAAACCGGTAAATTGATTTCTTAAGAATAAAAGCGATGGAATAGCTCAATAATTTTCTAAAAGCCCGGGATGTATAGTTCTATAATACATTTTTCATCAGAGAGATTGCCGGTAAATTTGATTTTAAATAGAAAGCGGGCTATTATAGGGCATCCATTATAAATGAAAACGATGGCATAAATGATTAAATTCCTACTAATAGTATGATTAAATTCATACTAAAAGTCCATACCTTTTTTTTAATTCATTTTTATAATAAAAAAGCGATTATAATATCATAATTTTAATATAGGAGGAAAAAATGGAAAAGGTTATGAAGTTAGGGATTGCGGCTATTTGCTTAGTTGCTTTAATGTCCTTTGTTTCCTGCGGCGGCGCTGGAGTTAAAAAGGATTCAGGCGAGAAGCTCGGTGATGAAATGGTGAAAGACAGTAATTTCCCGGATAATAGTCTTGGAGATTACAGTGTTTACAATGCCTTATCTCAGACCATTAAGGAAGAGATCGGTGGGAAATGGAAATTGCTTCAAAATATGCCGGCAAAAGGCCATTTTGAGGTGAAAGACGGAGTCTGCAAAATAGTTATTGAATCTCCCGGCAATGATAACTGGCAGGTTCAGTTGACACAGATGCCTGTGGTACTCAAATTCGGAAAGAAGTATAAGATGGCTTTTGATGTTAAAGCAGATAAGCCCAGAAAGTTTCAATTTAAAGTCGGAAAGATCGGCGGCGACTGGCTTGCTTATTCCGGTCAAAAAGCTTTTGATGCCACAGTTGACTGGCAGACCATAGCTTTTGTTTTTAAATCACTCGGTACTGATGATGTGGCAAGAGTTGAGTTTGAATGCAGTAATGATCCGAATGCGCTTTATTTCAAGAATGTTAGTTTAAAACAGGTTTTGGAATAAAAAGAGCCGAGATCAATATCTGATTACTACGTAAGTTAAAATCCCCGGAGGATGAATCTTCCGGGGATTTTTTTATTTTCCGGGATATTCAATCTGATAAGAGCTCTTCTAAAAAAATCGAACATGTGTTTGGTTTTAAATATAATACTTCAGGTGTTTCAAATAACATTAATTCAGGAATTTTCTCTGTTAAGACAGAATATTTTATTAATCTTATAAATTATATTGAACCGCCCTAATTATGACAGTGTTTAATCCGTCCTGTAATAAATTGTTGAATTATTTTTTGGATTAAAGCATACTATCGTACTGGCGATGGTATTATCAAAAAGAGGAATTTAATGCTCGAGGAACGATCAACTCCATTAAAAAATCATTCCAAAAAAAAATTGACATTCGCGATTTTAAGCGATTGGATTGTATCACCGTATCATATCAGTATTATTAACAGTGTTCATACTTTTGCAAAACAAAACGGTCTTAATCTATTCTGCTTTATTACGGGAAGGCTTAATGCTCCCGATGATTGGGAGAAAAACCGCAATATTTTATTCGAATTTATCACCAAGAAAACCATAGATGGTTTAATTATAATGGCTTCTTCAATAGGCAACTATGTCGGTGTTGAACACTTTTCAAAATATATTGAACGTTATTCAGATATACCAATTGTTACTATAGGTTCTAAAATAAACGATCAACCTTCCATTATAACGGATAATATAAAAGGAATGAATGATTTATTGGATCATTTAATTAAGGTTCATAAATACCGGAAAATCGCTTATATTACAGGTCCAAAGGGTAATCCGGAATCGGAAGCTCGTTTTAAGGTGTACTTGGATATTTTAAATAAATATAATATACCTTTTGATGAAAAACTTGTCGTGGAAGGTGATTTCCTTATATTTTCGGGAAGAGAAGCCGTCAAAATATTGCTGGATAATAGGAAAGTTAATTTTGATGTTATTGTCGCGGCGAACAATACTATGGCTCTTGGAGCGCTGGAGGAATTGACTCTCAGGAAGATAAGAGTGCCCGATGAAATTGCAGTAGCCGGTTTTGATAATATTGAAGCCAGCGGGCAAGCTTCTTTAACGACGGTAGATCAATCTCTTTCAGATCTGGGCAGAGCAGCGGCGGAAGTTCTATACCGCCGTGTTACAAATGACAGTAAGGAAACTGATGTCTGCCTTCCTACAGAATTGATAGTACGAGAGACTTGCGGCTGCCGGAAAGAAAAAGGTATGTCAAAAGAAATAAATTTGCCGGCCCGTTTATTTACAAACCTGAGCGAATCATATATGGAAAAACTGAATGACCTGGGAGAACAGCTTATCACAGCATTCGATATTGGCAAGCAATTGAGCATCCTGAAGACAGCCATACCGTTTTTTGAAATTCAAGAATGTTATATAGCGCTTTATTCAAACCCTCAGGAGCCCATGGAAGAAGCCCGCTTGATTTTTGCTATGCATTCGGGCAAAAAGCTGCCCATTCCAGGGGAAGGAATAATCTTTTCTCCCGGCATGATTATTCCTGAAAAATATTATAAAGCTCTGGATAGGTCAAGCTATATTATTCAAGGTATTTTTCATGGTTCAGAACAATTGGGTTATTTAATCCTTGATTTCGGAACAAAAGAAGGCGTAGTCTATGATACGCTCCGGCAAAAGCTGTCGATTGCCTTGAAAGCGTCAATGATGATCAATAGTATCCGGAATCAAGCACAGAATCTTGAAGAGGAAGTGAAAAAGAGAACTATTGAACTGATGCGTGTCAATAAAAAATTAACACAGGAAATTCAGGAAAGGAAAAAAGCCGTTGAAAATTTAATTCGGAGCGAAGAAAGGTTCAGGGAAATCGCTACATTCCTGCCGACTCTTGTTTTTGAAACGGACCTGAATATGAATTTTTTATTTGTCAATAAAGCCGGTTTTGATATTTTCCAGATTCCTGAAGAAAGCCCTCTTTACAGTTTTTCACTTTTAGATTATATCCATCGGGATGATGAACAGCGTCTTCATGAGTACTGTTCGCGTATTATTCAGGGAATATCGAGTAATTTTAATGAATTCAGAATTGTTAAAAAGGATAAATCAAAAGTAACGCTTCTTTGCAAAGCGACTCCAATCTTAAACAGTATGCATATTCAGGGGATGAGATGGAGCGCCATAGATATTAAGCAGATTATGGCATCCATCACTATTCCGGAGGATTCGTTTTTTGTAAAATATAAGTTGAGTCCCCGGGAAAAAGAAGTGTTTTTGCTGATGCTCCAGGGATTTAAATCAAGGGAGATCGCTAAAAAACTTTTCATAACTGAAAGCACCGTGAAAAATCATATCGGGGCCATATACGCTGAAATAGGCGTGAAAAACAAAACGGAATTTTTTAACGCGTTAAAAGACTATCAAATTGCCCGCTTTGGGTACGAGTCGTTTATATTTTCAGTGCTGTCCAACCTGGTGAGGGAATAAAACCTTTAGTTATTTGTGATAATTCCAACTATTTTTGGTGAGAAAAATATATTGAAAATAAATCTGACATTAGCTTTTTCGTTAATAAAGATGCCTTATCCTTTCGGGATCATTGAATTTTTCTTCTATATCAAGCCAGACTGGATTTTTCGAATATTTTCTTATTTTATCCTTACCGAAAAGCCTGAGCAGAAGGGACAAAGGTGTAAATAAAAGATAAAATACAATCGTAAATATAGTGTTTGTCAATATAATACCGATGATTTTTCCTATTGAAGTGACCGTAATATAAAAAGGAAATACACCTTCCACATAAAAAAAACCGCAAATAAGATGATAGGCGAGTAAAAAAGAGATGATCGTTATAAAAACAACAGGGAAGTTTTTTAATAACGCAATAATAAGTAAAAGAGCCATCCCCGCTGAAAATGAAAAAGCGAATTTTTTATAATTTATCAGTTTTTCTTTGATCAATCTTTTATCAACGATTTTTTCCATTGCCCGATCTCCTTATATTCCGGCTGATCTTCTTTATATAATATATAGCTGCCGATAGCCAGCATATCAATATTTGTTCCCATAAAACAGCGGTAAGCGTCGGCCGGGGAAGAAACAATCGGTTCACCCCTGACGTTAAAAGAAGTGTTTATAATAAGAGGACAGCCGCTGGTTCTTTCGAACTCTTTAATCAGCTCATAAAACAGCTTGTTATTTTTTTCCGAGACAGTCTGCAGGCGTGCTGTGTTGTCCAGGTGCGTCACGGCCGGTATGACGGACCTTTTTACTTTCAGTAGTTCTAAACCTTTTTTTCCCGAAAGATCGGCGCGGATGAGCTTATCGGGTTTGACGCCGGCTGTAAAGAGCATATAAGGCGACGGTCCGTCCCAGATAAAGTAATCGCGGGTATTTTCCTCAAGAACCGTGGGAGCGAACGGCCGGAAAGACTCGCGGAATTTTATCTTGAGGTTCATCTTGCTCTGCATTTCTTCGGAACGGGCATCCCCGAGGATTGACCTGCTCCCGAGCGCGCGGGGCCCGAATTCCATTCTTCCCTGGAACCAGCCGACAACTTTCTGGTTATTGATTTCTTTCGCGGCAAGAGCGGCCAATTCTTTTCCGGATACTTTTTTATAAACGGCGCCCAGGCGCTTCAATTCTTCCTCAATCTCATCGTCTGTATAACCAGGGCCCAGATAAGATCCTTTTTGAAAATCCCGCTTTTCGTCGGCGACGCGTTTATTATCCAGATAGCTGTAATGGACATAAAGAGCGGAGCCGAGGGCGCATCCGGCGTCTCCCGCCGCGGGCTGGACCCAGACATCTTTAAAAGACGCTTCTTCTTTAATCCGCGAATTGGCTACGCAGTTCAGTCCGACCCCGCCGGCTATGCAGAGTTTGTCCATGCCGGTTATTTTTTTTGCTTCAAGGGCGATTTTAACAAGTATCTCATTAAACAGCTCCTGGATGGAAGCGGCGATATCCATATAAAACTGATCGGGCTGTCCGTCAGGCTTTAAGGCCGGCCTGCCGAATAGCTTTTCGAAACGGCGGCTGATCATTTTCAGGCCGGAGATATAATTGAAATATTTTTCGTTCATAAGATAAGAACCATCATCTGCCCTACAGATCAGTTCTTTCTTTATTAAATCGAGATAGACCGGCTTCCCGTAAGGGGCCAGCCCCATCAGCTTGTATTCGCCCGAATTGACGCGGAAACCGCAATAATAAGTAAAGGCGGAATAAAGCAGCCCTAGTGAATGGGGAAATTCTATTTTTTTCAGGAGTTTGATCTTATTGCCCTCACCGGCGCCTATTGTTGTGGTTATCCATTCGCCGGCCCCGTCTATTGTGATAACAGCTGCTTTTTCGAACGGCGAAGGGAAAAAAGCGCTGGCGGCATGGGATTGATGGTGCTCGGTGAATAAAACCTCTTTCTTATATTTCAATTCCTTGCAGATTGTATCTTCCACCCAGAGTTTTGATTTAAGCCAGAGAGGAACTGCTTTCAGAAAAGAAAGTAGTCCTTTCGGCGCGGAATGGATATAAGATGCCAGGATTCTGTCAAATTTAAGAACGGGCTTGTCGTAAAAGACGACATGATCGACTTCCTCAGCCCGGATACCGCCCTCTTTCAGACAATACTCAATAGCCCGGACAGGGAAAGAAGCATCGCCCTTTTTCCGTGAAAAACGCTCTTCCTGCGCGGCCGCTATTATTTCACCATTCCGGACCAGGCAGGCCGCGGAATCATGATAGAAGGCTGAAATTCCAAGGATTGATACATTTTTCATGACGGATTAAAAAAGCGAATATATAAAAGGCGCCAGAGCCTGCGATTGTGAAATCAGGACCGCAATACCGACGAGGAAAAGGATTATGAGAAGCGGAATAAGCCAGAGCTTTTTATTTTCACGGACATACTGAAAAAATTCCTTTATCAAACGAGCCTTTGACATTGTGAAACCTCCATTAAGCAATAAATTTTAACGTCCTGTAATAGAATTTGCAAATTTTACATTTTATCCGGTTTACCCTATAATTTTTTTCTTAATTAATTGATCAATAGTTGGCCACAGAATGGCACGGAATAACACCGAAAGCAATTAGGGCAGTTCCAAAAACTCAAAATCAATCAGATATTTCCAACATAGGTTTTGGAACTGTCCCGGTTATAGAATCTCTTGTAAATTTAATTGACGCTACCGTATAGAGTTCGCTGGTTGATGATCTTTTCAGACAGCGAACTCGGGCGGTAGCATGAACTCATATAATAGCGGCAGTTCTAAATATTTGAGTTTTTAGAACTGCCCATTAGTAATTGGCGTGATCTGGTTTTTTTGATATTATTAAGTGTGAATTTAAAAGGATAATATTTTTAATTTTGTGAGCTTCCGTGTGATTCTGTGGCCGAATAACTGTTTATCAAAAAAGGAGAACTTTATGCGGGTGGCCGTGCTGACAATCGGCAATGAAATACTGGACGGGATCATTACTGAATCAAATTCTGTATTAATAGCAAATGAATTGGCGGCAATAGGTCTGGCTGTTCGGGAAAAATTATCGGTAAGAGATGAAAGCAAAGATATTCAACAGGCCCTTAAATTTCTCTCAAAAAACGATATTATCATTATAACAGGCGGGCTGGGCCCTACGGAAGACGATAAGACAAGGGAGTGCGTCGCGGGATTTCTGAAAAAGAAGCTGACAATGAACAAATCCCTGCTGAAGCATCTCAGCGTCCGCTTCATCAAGATGAAAAGACCCATGCCGGAGGAAAATAAAAAACAGGCTTATATAATAGAAGGCTCAAAGATCATACCAAATCCGCATGGTACGGCGCCCGGGTTTATCATAGAGGGGAAATGCCTTATCGCCGCTTTTCCCGGTGTCCCGTCGGAATTGAAAATGATGCTGCCTTTTTTTATAAAATATATCACCGGGCGGTTTCAGATAAAAGTGAAAAAATCAAGCGTTTATATTCAGACAATCGGCCTGGGGGAATCTTTTATTGATCAGGCCTTAAAAGACATCAATGACTCTTCCATTACTGTGGGTACGATAGCCCATTTAGGGTGGCAGGTGACGCTCCGGCTTGATATCCCATCGCCTGATCCGGCGGCTGCTCTTGATAAGGCAAAAATAATCCTGAAGAAATTACCTTATATTGAGAAAAAGGTTTTCGCTTATGGGAGCGCTTCCACAATCCAGGAAACTGTTTTAACAAAACTTGTGAACGGTAATAAAAAAGTGCTCTTTGCGGAGTCATGCACGGGCGGTCTTTTATCCAAGATTTTGACCGATGTTCCGGGTTCTTCTGAAGCGCTTTTCGGCAGTATTGTTGTTTATGACAACAGGCTTAAGAAAAAGCTCCTGGGCGTTAAGGAAAGCGTTTTAAAAAAACACGGAGCGGTGAGTTTTGAAACGGCTTACGCGATGACAGAAGGTCTGAAAAAAATAGCTCCCGCGGATTATAATGTTTCCGTAACGGGTATAGCCGGTCCAACAGGCGGTTCTAAAGAGAAGCCGGTGGGAACAGTCTTTATCGGTTTCGGCAAAAAAGGCCGGACTGCGGTCTACAGATTCCAGTTCGCAGGATTAAGGGAAAATATACGCTTAAGGACAGCCATGAAGGTGTTTGAAATGCTCTGGGAAGACCTTACTTACGGGGTGGTTGACATTTCCAGTCATTATGGAATAATTGACAGCAGGATTTATTAAAAAATTAACCGGCAAAATCAGCCACAGAATTTCACGGAATAACACTGATTTTTAAAGTTTTTTTAATTAAAAATTCAAAGAATTTATTTTAAGATTTAAAATTTCTTAAAACTTCCTTCCGTGTACTTCAGTGTGATTCTGTGGCAGTTTTTTTATGCATAATTGTAAACTTTGACTTATGCCGGCACAGCCTTTAAAATTTTAACTCTGAGGAGCTTTAAATAATGAAAATACTGAAATATCTATTTTTTATTCTTGCCATTCTTATTTTTGAAGTCGTATTATCATATCTGCTTTTTCTTTTTTCCAATTCTTCGAAAACACTCTATGTTCTTTTTTCCCTCGCGGTATTATTATCACTATTTTTATACCTGATGTACGGCCGTTACAGGGAAAGTATTAAAATTCATGAAAAAAAGGTAGTATTAGGCAAATACACAAAACGGGCCCTGCTGTTTTCTTTTATCGTATTAATTTTACTGGTTATAATCATTATAATAACAGCCGGAGCATTTATTTTTAACAGCTTTTTAAAATAATTATCAGCTGACATTTTTGGATTTTAACAGATGAATAAAAAAAAGACCCTGGGTTTACTCTGGAAGGAATGGAAAAATTATCTAAAAAATAAAGGTGTGCCTTCGCCGGATATCGATGTCAATTTTATCATTTCACACCATCTCCGTATGAAACCTTATGAAATTGCTTTGAAAAAGGACCGGCATATCCCGATCTGGGAGCGTTTATTGATAGACCGTTCCATCAGGGAGCGCGGCAAATTTAAACCGGTCGCTTATATTCTGGGTTATAAATATTTCTACAGGGACAAATTTCTTGTCAATAAAAAAACGCTCATTCCCCGCGCTGACACAGAACATCTTCTATATGCGGCCGAAGAAGCGGAATATCCCTTTAAAAACATCCTGGAAATCGGCACGGGCAGCGGCGCCATAGCCGTATCGCTTTCCAGACTTTTCCCCGCCGCATGTATCACGGCGCTTGATATGGAAACTTCTATTGCGGGGAAAAATATTAAAAGGCTTAAAATAAAAAATATCCGTCTTTTAAAGGAAGATTTTTTTAAATATCCGGACAGGATGAAAAAAAAAGACAGCGAAGATAAGAATTTGAAGGGCAATAATCCCCTCTATGATCTGATCATTTCCAATCCGCCTTATCTTTCGAAACTTGATCTGAAAAATCTGGGCAGGGACGCGCTTCTTTATGAACCGATGCGGGCTTTTTACGGAGGGGAAGACGGGCTGGATTTTTATAGAGGCATTGCCGGATTTGCGCTTGATTTTTTAATAAAAGAAGGTTTTATCATTGTTGAAACAGATTATAAGTGGGAAAAGGCTGTCGGAATATTTAAAGATGCGGGTTTTTCAAAAATAAGTGTAAAGAAAGATTATAACGGTCTGGAAAGAGTAATAACGATAAAGAAAGATTTTTGATGTTTAAACCGTCTTATACTATAATGTTAATAATTAATTAGCGTTCGGCGGTTGCAGTCCGGGTTCATTTTTTTCGTACGGTATTACAACCGTTTTTGGAGTTGCTTTTATGTCATATACAATTGCTCTTCCGAAGGGACGGCTGGGGAAAGAAGCGGAACTTCTTCTGCTGAAATGCGGCATTATGGAATCGCCTATTCCAGGGGATTCCCGGAAATTGATTTTTTCTGTGAGCAGGGATATAAAAATTCTTCTTCTCAGGGCCTGGGATGTCCCGGCTTATATAGAGACAGGCACTGCGGATATCGGGATCTGCGGAAAAGATGATCTGATTGAACATGATGCGGATTTAATAGAGCTTCTTGACCTCGGCTTTGGAGTGTGTAAAATGGCTGTTGCGGCTAAAAAGAACAGGACAAAGGAAGAGATTTTTTCAAGGTCTTATTTGAAAGTCGCTACAAAATACCCGGGTATAGCCAGAAAGTTCTTTTCCTCAATTTCTGTTCAGGCAGAGATCATAAAATTATACGGTTCTGTCGAATTGGCCGCTGTCACAAACATGAGCGACTGTATTGTCGATATTGTTTCAACAGGCAGTACTCTCAGGGAAAACGGGCTTTCTATTATAGAAACACTTTTTACATCGAGCGCAAGAATCGTCGTAAACAGAGCAGCATATTACAGGGATCTGGAATTTATAAATAGTTTTATGAGAAAAATCCGGGCAGTAATATAAAGAAGGTTATGCAATATGCGGGAAATATTATTGAGCTTTATAGTTTTATTAATTATTCATTTTACTTCTGTTCTCTCTTTTGGAGAAACAAATGCGTCATATTCGCGGTTGAATCATTTCGGTATAGGGATCAAAGCCGATGCCAATTTCAGCCAGCTTCCCAATGATTTTAAATTCGGGATCTGCGTGAACAGTCCGTATTTCCTGGATAATTGGGTCGCCTTGAGATTAGAAGCGGATTATGGATTAATGAGTGGTATTCAAACCACTTCTATTTATTCAAACGAGACCTGGGCCAACTATACTCTATACAAAGCAGGTATAGTTTTTGTGGCCAGCCAGAATGCAGATATATTAAGGCCTTATATCGAAGCGGGTTTGATCGGCGTCATTCCTTCTTCTGATTTTACCGATGAAAAATTCGCATGGGGAACATATGGGCTTTTGGGAATGGACCTGATGCTGAACCCGGGGGATCTTTTCGGCTTCTTTTTTGAATTCGGAGCGGCGGGTCTTATATTCGGCGGTGATACCAGTAAATTCAGCAATAAGCCGGTTTATGTTAACGGCATAATCATTTCTATTGGATTGCGTTATTATTTGTAGGCCTGTCAAAATTAAGAGGCTCTTTATCATGCGGAAAAAGAATACAATTATTTTTAATAATATCCTGTCTGATAGAAAGGAATTAAAAAAAGCCGCCGGCATTCTGAGAGAAGGAGGAACTGTCGTTTTCCCGACTGAGACTGTTTACGGGCTGGGCGCGGATGCTTATAATGAAGAGGCTGTAAAAAAAATTTTTACGGCAAAAGGAAGGCCCGCAGATAATCCTTTGATAGTTCATATTTTTAATTCTAAAAAGCTCTCACAGGCCGCGGATGATATAACTCCAGCCGCTTACGTTCTTTTTGCAGAATTTTCACCGGGTCCATTGACCCTTGTATTAAAAAAAAACAGCCGGATACCGGATATAGTGACAGCGGGGCTTGAAACTGCCGCGGTCCGCATCCCTTCTCATCCGATAGCCAGAGCATTGCTTAAGGAATGCTCTTTACCTATTGCCGCTCCTTCAGCCAACCGGTCGGGGCGTCCGAGCCCGACAACCTTTGAAATGGCATTTTCAGAAATGGAAGGAAGGGTTGATGCCATAATAAACGGCGGTGATTGCGAAATAGGTTTGGAATCGACGGTTGTTTACCTGGAAGAGAAAAAGCTTCATATTCTCCGGCCGGGCGCTGTCACAGAAGATATGCTTAAAAAAGCGCTCGCTTCATATCGCGATATGGAAGTAATATCTTCAGAAGCGCATTTTAATAAACCTCTTTCACCCGGCACAAAATACAGCCATTATAAGCCTTCCGCGGATGTATTTATGGCGGACCGGATCGACAATGCGAAAATCATGTTAAATTTTCCAGGTAAAAAAATCGGCCTGATTATAATAGGAAGCGGCGGTGCTGTTCCGTCCGGAATGAGTGTGATCTGTTTCAAAAATATCAGGGAATATGCGCGCGGATTATACAAAAGCTTTGCCGAACTGGACGGGGAAGGCATGGATATCATAGTTACGCAGATTGTGAAGGACAAAGGCCTGGGAAAGGCGGTCATGAACCGTCTGTTTAAAGCAAGCGGTGGACGATTTATTAAATAAAAGTTGAGTTGATTCCACAGATTACACAGATTGTGATTTTGAATATCAATGAAATCTGTGAAATCAGCGGTTCCGCCCTTTATACATACAGGGAATAATATCTTTCAATTTTTCAATATTAATTTTAAAATTTTATTCTTTTCAAAACCCTGTTGCTGCCTTTAATAGTTTTAATGAGATCAAAAACAACAATAATGATGGCGGCCAGCATAAAAAATGGCACATACGCCATTGGAATTGATTCCTTTCCGAAAATGAATGGACCGTAGCTGAAGAACGAACCCAGCTGGACCAGGATCGCTACGATAAAATAAGCGGGAAAATAGAAAGCATAAGCGATTGAAAAGACGTCCGCAGGGAAAAAATACCTTTCATGCATGGATGGAAGGGTAAACGGGATGATCAGCAGGAAGAGCAGGGACAGCTTAATGATTATCTCTTTTGTGACCCTGACTTTATTGACGAACAGCAGATAAAAGACCAGCAAGACAACCGATAATGAGAGCGTCACCCCGGCATAAAGGAAAATTTGATCGTTGGAGAACCATTGATAAAGATTCGGCGCGTATAATGTCAATTGGGTATTATAAGTACTGGTTTGATGGACATAAATCATGAATAAATCGGTCAGCGGCCTTCCTAGAAGGGCATTGGGCAGAATAAACACAATATAGCAGACCGGTATGATAAACAGGTATTTGAAATGGAACTCGTTTTTAATCAGCAGGGCTATATAAAGAGGCAAAAGGAAAACCGCCTGCAGTTTAAGCGAAAAAGCGATTCCGTAGAAAACAAAAGCGGAAAAATGTTTTTTCTCGATCATAGCCAGGACTGAAGCCAGAAGAAAAGCTGTGAAGATGCTGTCGCACTGGGCCCAGTATGCGCCGTTTAAAAAGACCGTCGGTAAAAAGAGCAGGATGGAAAATGATATGACGGTCAGCCATTCCTTATTGAATTTTTTCTGTATGATCTTCGCGATTAAAGCTGCGCAGATAAAATCAAAAATGACGGATATCATTTTCAGAGAATAAATGTCCTGGAACGGAAGGTAGGTGATAAAAGCCATAATATAAAGATAAGGCGGAGTATAATCAGAAAAGCTGTTTTTAAGCGCTAAAAAACCTCCGTTATTCCGGATCTGGGAGAGCCATGGGGAGAGGAAATTTCCGAAATCCCCGGATATTTCATTAAACATGAACAATCTGAGAATAAAACCCAGAGTCATAAATAGTAATAGAGCCAGAACATTTTCTATTTTCTTCAGATTCATAATTTTCAAAATTATTGTATAAAATATGATGCCTGATGCGAGCAAGAAAATTGTTAAATACATGAAATAACCGATGTCCCGGAAAGTATTTTCCACTTTCAAACCTGTTTTGCCGCCGTTATCAAATACTTTTATTTCTATTTGATTCTCGCCGTTAGTGAGATATTTGCCCAGATTAAAATTAAATCCGTTCATCCAATCCCTGAGTGAAACCGGATTAATGTCGTTTAGAAAAGTGTCTTTACCGTTTACTTTAATATAAGTAACGCCGTCATCAGGAATGATCCTGACCCATTTCTGGGAAAAAATATTAAAATGAACTATTCCTGAATAAGTGTATTCCTTGATATTCTCATTCGATGGGATGTTAAAAGGAAGAGTGTTTTTTTGAGTATTCCCGGATGAATCTGTTATATTAACGGTTGTTAATTTAATGGAAGTGATATTCATCAGGACAATCGTAAGTATGATAATGATACCGAGAATAAAATATAAATTTTTCAGTATCTTGAAAAGCGAATCTTTGAGTAAATGCATGTTCATAGAGGGCTCCTTCCTTTTATTAGTAATATTAAACCGGATTTTTCAAACATTCAAAAAAGTAAAGAAATAAAAAATACGGCGCTGAACATGGAGAAGAGCAGTCCCATGCCGTAACCCGCGTATTCCAGTTTTTTCCAGCCTCTTTTTTTATACTCTGAAATACTGAAAGTGAATAAATAGATAAAAGAAATTAAAACGGGAAGAATCAGGCGGAAATCATTGCTGCCGGATGCCGGCATGGAAATTCGGAACAGCGCCGCGCCGGAGAGTAAAACAAAAAGATTTACCAGCATAACGCCGTTGAATAATAATTTTTTATAATCCATCAGCAATAATCCGCCCAGCATATAGACGATCATCCAGAGATAGAAATAACTCATCAGGGCGGCCATATTGACGGAAACCGGGTTTATAAATTTAAATTCCCCTGCGAGGCTGGTTTTTAAAAGATAATTCCAGAAATACTGCCTGCCGCCTCTATCCTCCAGGGGATAAACATAAGGCTCATTGATGAAGTCTGAAATATTGAAAAAGAGATAATTCCTGGCCGAATTCCCGACTTCTTCCGATTTTAAGCCTCCGCTGCCGGGGACAGTCGCGTTAATTTTTTCGCCTCTGATCCCGCCGATCACTCTATTCCCAAAAGTGACAGCAAACCCGGCGATGAATATAAGGCCGAGAAACAGAGCGGTTTTAAGGTAAGAGGCGTATTGCCTGTCGCGGAAAAAATGATAGATGTATGTTATGGCGATGATGATAAAAAGGAGAAACCCGCTGTCTTTTGTAATCAGCGTCAGTACCGCGAAAAGAACGGAAAGGTATATTTCTTTTACCTTTTTTGAATTATTCCAGGAGAAAAGATAATAGAGACTGACTGCAAAGAGTAAATAAAAGAGGCAGTCATTCCCGATCCTGACGGAATGGATAATGGATGAAGGCCAGAAAGCGGCGAGGAGTGAAGAGAGGATGAGCATCAATCTCAAACTGCTTTTGGAATAGGAGATGATTTTTCCCTGCCGGCCGGGCAGTATGTCCGAGGCTTTATTGTTTTCGAATGGGTTGTTTTGGAATACTTTTTTAATAAAAAGATAAGAGACAATCATAAAACCTATGGAGATCAATAAAGAAAAACATTGAAGAATAAAATAAGCGGCATATTTATCAGCTGTAAATAAAGCCGAGATTTTGTAGATAACAGCCGAAAGGATATAATAAAGCGGAGGCTGGTAAGTCTCTGGGCCCAAATTGGCTGGAGGCAGCCAGAAATGCGCGGCGATATATTCGATATACCCTATATGCCCGCCGGGGTCATAGCTCCGCACATCGAAAGGCGTTACCAATAAATAGAGGACACGTATCAGAATACCGGATATTAAAATCCAGAGTATCACATTGTCTTTAGAGCGGCGCTTAAAGAGGGAGAAAAAAAGATAAGCGGCGATGAAAAGCAAAAGAAATATGGGGACTATGAACTTTAAATCGCTGGTTGATCTTTCTATTTTAAGCCCGGTTTGTCCTCCGGGGTTTTTTATAGTGAATTCAAATTCATTTTCCCCGGACCGCAGGTACCGCCCGATATTATATTGGGATCCATTTTCCTTGTTAAACAGAATGTCACGGGAATAATCTTCTAAAGGCAGGTTGTTCCCGTTGAGTTTAATAACCATGATGCCGCCGGCGGTGATATGCAGGACATCGGGCGAGAAAAAGGGATCATAATGAATAATTCCCTTTATGACATAATCAATCTGAGACGCTTCAGCCGAATAGGGCAGTTTTACAGCCTGAACATTCCCATTTTTTCCGACTATGGCTGTGTCTGTTATCCGGATATTCTCTTGAAACAGGTAGATAATTAATAATACAGCAATGATAAAAAGATAAATGTACGGTTTTAATAAAAGCTTTATGAAAAATTCTTTTGTGTTTTTCTTTTCCATATTACTGACATTATCTCCCGAATGGATTTTCTTAAGGGCAGTTCTAAAAACTCAAATTTTTGGGACTGCCCTTAATTGGTTTTTCATCATATCATTTCCGGTTAATCTGCTGTATCCAAGAATGCCGATTAAAAACAATTCAATTACTTTAGCGGTGCATCCTGTTTTTCTGATGAGATATCAATAAACCGGGATCCCTGCTGAGACGCTTTCAGAATTTCAAGGCTGCTGCGATCTCTAATAACCGGCACACCTCTTAAATTGATAAATATTTTACTCTTCAATTTTAAAAATGGCAAATCCCTCACCAGTTTGTTTGCTTCACTGGCGGGCCTGACAAACCGGCGAGGGATGATTGAGCCGGGTTGATTTTAATATTTTATTCATTTATAATTGATAGTCGCCTTTTTTATTATTAATATTCATTTAAATTTGAGGACTAATTATGCCGCGGAAATTTATCCCTTTTTCGCCGCCGGATATCACCAGGCTTGAGATTAAAGAAGTGATCGATACTTTGAAATCAGGCTGGATCACGACCGGACCTAAAGTGAAAAAATTCGAAGAAATGCTCCGCCGCTATTGCTCCGTGAAAAAAGCGGTCTGCCTGAGTTCGGCGACTGCGGGCCTTGAGCTGATTTTAAGGCTTTTTGAAATCAGCGAGGGTGATGAAGTCATCACAACGCCTTATACATACGCAGCCACGGCCAATGTCATCCTTCATACTGGAGCCAGGCCGGTATTTGTTGATGTTAAAAAAGGGGGATTTAATATCGATCCGGATGCTGTGGGCAGAGCGCTCACACCGCGGACAAAAGCCGTTATCAGCGTGGATTTCGGCGGCTTGCCCTGCGATTATGACAGGATCAAGGAAGTACTCGATCAGTATAAAAATAATTATAATCCCAAAAAGGGCACTCTTCAGGAAAAACTGCAGAGGCCCCTGTTCCTGTCGGACGCCGCCCATTCCTTCGGCGCGGAATATAAAGGGAAAAAACTCGGGGGCTGCGCCGATTTCACAGTCTTTTCATTCCATGCCGTTAAGAACCTCACGACGGCGGAAGGCGGGGCCGTTGTCTTTGATGGTTTTGAGAATGACGGCGGGGAAGAGATAGAAAAAACATTGCGCCTGCTGCTTCTGCATGGGCAGAGCAAGGACGCATTGTCCAAGATGCAGCTTGGCTCCTGGCGTTATTCGATTGAACTGCCGGGGTATAAATATAATATGACCGACATCCACGCGGCGCTCGGGATCGCCCAGCTCAGAAGATTTGAAAAAGAGATGATCCCAAATAGAAAAAAAATCGTACAGATCTATAAGAAAGAATTCGGGGATGATGAGCGGCTGTTGCTGCCGGTTTTTAAAGATAAGGACAGGGAATCATCCTATCATCTTTATCCCCTGCGCCTCCGGTACGCGGGTGAAAAAAAGCGGGATTGGCTGATAGAGGAAATGGCAAAAAATAAAATCGCTTTAAATGTTCATTTTATACCGGTGGTGATGCATCCGGCCTATACCCGGCTGGGTTATTCCATTAATAATTATCCCAATACCTATAATGCCTATCAAAGCGAGGTCAGCCTGCCCCTTTATTCGACCCTTACGGCCAAAGACGCTCGCACTGTATGCTGTGAATTAAAAAAAGCCCTCGATTTGCTTGAAGGATTTGTTGTATGACAATTCTCGGCATCGAAACATCCTGCGATGAAACATCAGCGGCACTGGTTAAAGACGGAAAAATGATCCTTTCCAATATTGTCTATTCTCAGATCGAAATTCATAAAAAATATAACGGAGTTGTTCCGGAAATCGCTTCCAGGAACCATCTTCTTAAGATAACGGATATACTGGATGACGCTGTAAAGGATTTCCCGCTTAAAGACATAGACGCCGTCGCCGTGACAAACGGGCCGGGCTTGATCGGAAGCCTGCTTGTCGGGCTTTCAACCGCCAAGGGAATAGCCTATTCCCTCAATAAGCCCCTTGTGCCGGTGAACCACATCGAGGCGCATATGTACGCCCCGCATCTTTTTTATGAAATACCGTTTCCCTATATCGGCCTAGTTGTTTCCGGAGGGCACACCCTGCTTTTCCTGGTGGAAAATTTCGGTAAAATGGAAATGATCGGCTCGACGATTGACGATGCCGCCGGCGAGGCGTACGATAAAGTGGCAAAACTTTTGGGCCTGGGTTATCCGGGCGGGCCCGTCATTGACCGGCTGGCGCAGGAAGGCGACGCTGCCATCCTGAAAGAATTCGAAGACATGCCCTATCTCCTGCCGGACACTAAAAGGGACAGGTATAACTTCAGCTACAGCGGTCTTAAAACGGCCATTGCCTACCGCCTCAAGAGGCTGAAAGATCCGGAAAAAGAAAAAAAGAATGTGGCCGCCGTTTTTCAGAAAGCGGCCGTGGATATGCTCGCCAGAAAAGCCAAAAACGCCATTCAGGATTATAATATTAAAACGCTTGTCATTTCAGGCGGCGTCGCGTCGAATTCCTCGCTGAGAAACCGGTTTAACGAAATGAAGCGGGATGGCGTTTCGGTGTATACAGCCCCTATTGAATACTGCAGCGACAACGCCGCGATGGTGGCCGGCCGCGGTTTTATCGACCTGAAACTCGGCAGGACCGGCGATATGCGGACAGAGGCGTATTCGCGGCTTGAGTTTATCAGAAAGGGCAAGAGGTGAATACCATTCGACCTAAATTCCCAGAGTTCCGCGATTTCCGCTTGAAATCAGCCTTGCGCGGCACTGCTTGGCATCGGTTTATCATCCCAGTCTCGCGGCTGTTGCAATTACAAGCCTTGGCGATGCCTGAATACTCGTAAATCCACAAATTCCGCTGCTCCGGGCGCAACACACCCTTGTGGCGGCCTTCACATCATCCGGTTGGGAACTCGCTATATCTGCAGCTCACATAAGTGGCAGTAAAATTTCCGCCACCGGTCCTTATCCGCAAAATAACGGCTCAACACCAGTTTTACCTGATGGCCCTGTCTCACGATTTTCCCCGCAACCCGAATAAACCACGCCCGGAATGTTTCCGGTTCTTCCCGATGACTTTTCCGGTCAACCAGATACCGCAGCCAGATTCCAACGTTATACGCCAGCACGCTGCAGCTCCACAGAAAATCATTCACCCAGAAATCTTGCGTCAGAAGCATCCCGGCGAACATCTGCTGCTTCACGGCTTCGATCCAGTTTTCACACGTACCCCGGTCACCGTAAAATTTATGGCCCTGCCAAGGTTTCAAACGCATATTCGTACAATAGCAAAAATAGTCATAAACCGCTTTCGGGAATACCAGCCCTTCCGTTTCTATCCGGATCAGCTTTCTGACAGCTATGAACCGCCTCGCATGTTTCCATCCATGCGCCCGGTACTCAAATTCCGCCTGTTCCCAGCCGCTTCGATCCGGAACCGCTGTCCAACCCCTGTTTTCCAGAAACGCCGCGAGGTTTTTCATTTTGGCTTTGACCAGAAAAAAAGCCCCTTTCATTTCTTCGATGACATCGAAAATCCTTCCGTCGAAAAATCCGCTGTCCATCCGGAACACAAGTTTTTTCCAGCCGGTATGGAGTATTCCGTAAATGTGCCGGATAAATTCAGGCGCGTTATTCGCTGTGTAAGCGTCGCCCGGCCTGAAATAGGAGAGAATACATTCCCTTGTGCTGTTCAGGAATGCCAGAAGCGGATGATAGCTCTTCGCTCCCTTTTTATGCGGATTGTAGCCTGCCGCCGCTCCTTCCTGGCTTCCGTAAACCGTCTTGACGGTCGAATCGCAGTCCACGATTTTCGTTTTTACCCGGAACTTCGCGTGGACTTTGCGGGAAAGCTTTCCGTTCAACTCATTCATCGCGTAAGATTCTTTCATACCAACGTTTTCAATCCGCTTGATGATCGTAGAATCACTGATCGGCCCTTTCAAGCCCAGAGCTGCCCGGAACAATGGATCTTCAGTAAAATTCTCGACCTTCTTGATCCGGTTATACCCTGCCATCAGCGCGCACACGATTCCCGTAATAATTTGCTCGAACGAGAATTTCTGGTTACAATATTCCCGCGCTGGAATAAATTTTTTGAGCAACTGATTGAACCCAATCTTTTTCAAAAATACCAGCACGGGATAAATCCCGCTCACGCTGCTCAAATCCTGCGCCGTAAAACCAACTTTGATATTTTTCACCATTTGGGTGCTCCTTCTGTTGTTTTGTATCGCAATATATTATAACAGATTGGAGCCCCATTTGGTACTTTTACTTTGGGAATTTAGGTTCTATTATTCACCGGAAAGATACGCCGTTAATTTATGGAGGTCTGAAATCATATGAGAAATAATATAATCCACCCGGGAGCGGATGAGCTGACCTATGAAATCCGGGAGATCGTCGAGATCGGCAATAAAATTGAAAAAACAGGGGTCAATATCTACTGGGAGAATATCGGCGACCCGGTAGCCAAGGGGGAAGAAGTTCCGGTATGGATCAGGGAAATCATCGCCGGTCTGGTGAGAAACGATAATCTCAGTTTCGGCTATTCGCCCACAAAAGGCTTGCTGGCAACCCGTGAATATATCGCCCGGGAGCGCAACCTCGAGGGAGGGGCGCAGATCAGTCCGGATGATATCCTGTTTTTTAACGGGCTGGGCGACGCGATATCTACCGTTTATAACTATCTCAATAAAAACGCCCGTGTGATCGGTCCCAACCCCGCTTATTCAACGCATTCATCGGCGGAAGCGGCGCACTCGGGTTCACAGCACATTACATACCGCCTCGATCCGGATAACAACTGGTACCCGGAGATCGGCGATCTGCGCGCGCAGATCAAGAAGCGCCCCGAAATCAGCGGCATCCTGATCGTCAATCCGGACAATCCGACAGGTATGGTTTATTCGAAGGATGTTATCAAGCAGGTGGTGGATATCGCCCGGGAATTTGATCTTTTTATCATTTCCGATGAGATATATTCCAACCTGTTCTATGGAGGTTCTGTCCACAACAAGCTGGCTTCCGTGATCGATAAAGTACCCGGCATTGCCATGCGGGGTATATCCAAGGAGTTTCCCTGGCCCGGCGCCCGGCGCGCGGTGCGGCTGGGTTGAATTTTACAACCGTGAAAGGGACGCCTCGTTTGCCCGTTATGCCAAGACCATCATAGACGCCAAAATGCTCGAGGTTTGTTCCACTACGCTGCCTCAGAAAGCGCTGCCGGAAATCATGTCGGACCCGCGCTATTATCCCTATCTGGCAGAGCGAAACGCCCGTTACTGGGAAAAGTCGCAGCTCGCGTACAGCCTGTTCTCGGAAGTGCCCGGCCTCAAGCTCAATAAGGCTTACGGCGCTTTCTACATGACGGTGCTTTTTAAGGAAGGCTCGCTGCGAAAGGGACAATATCTCAAGCCGGCCAATAAAGCGGCAGGGGAGATTATCAAGCCTCTGGCTGATTCTCCCGGTCTGGACAAGTGCTTTGTATACCACCTGCTGGCCTCAAGGGGCATCTGTATCGTCCCGCTTTCATCGGGCTTTAACTCTGATCTGTACGGTTTCAGAATTACGCTCCTTGAACCGGATATCAGTAAATTCAAATTTATTATGCGCGAAATCGCTGACGCGGCAAAGGAGTATATGAACTCAAAATAACCGGTGAAGGATCCCATCCGGCAAGCTGAATATAAACATAGTTTTCGTTGAGTTTTAATTTTTGCGGCATGGCGAAAGTGCGGTCATATTCCGGATAATGGTTGAATCATTGCCTCTGGGATTTCAAATTCATTTTCTTTGCTGATATCCCGAGAAAAATCCATGAATAACCGAACGCCGGCGCGAGTCCGCCGAAAATGTCCGCTACATAATGCTGTTTGATAAAAACCGTTGAAAGGACGATGCCCGCCGCCCTGAATATTAATTCCAGTATTGCAAAAATAAGAAATATAATTATAAAATTAGACAGGATAAAAACAACCAGAAAATACTGGTTTGACGGATCCTACTTTTTTATTTTTCCCGTTCATTGCAAATCTCCAGAAATGGTGATATTATTAAGCTGTCAGCCTGAGGCTGGATATTTTAACCGCGGGAAGGAAATAATTCAAGAAAAAGGAAAATTATACCGTTATAATTACCGTAAACGGAAATATGCTCTTACTGACGGCTCATAATATTAATGTTTATTAGATTCCCTTAATAAAAATTCCTTCCGCTTCTTTGCAGGTTTTATATATCTATTATATAATAATTCTCAGCAAGTTATTTCATTAGAGGAGATCTCATATGCTGAAAAAAGGAAAATTATCTGCTATATTTTTCATAACCGCGTTATTATTCGCTTTTTCTTTGGCATTCGCGGAGAATAAGGCTTTTAAAAATTACGCGATAGGTTTTGACAGCACTTATACGTTCCCCGCTCTCTATTATGGAGGGTTTGGCGGAGGGTTTGAGGCTGAAATGCTGGCTTCCGGGGTTATATCATTAGCGGCCGATTTCGGGTACGAGTATGTCAGGTATAATGAAACCGGAGCGACAAATAATAACCAGCTCATATACGCTTCCATCGGCGGCCGCCTTTATATGTCATATGACGCCATTAAAGGTCCTTTCCTTGGATTGCTTGTTGGGGTCCGGTTTGATATAATAAATGGGGTTACCTATCCCCGTTTTATAGCGCCGCTTGAATTCGGCTGGAAGATCGTTTTTGATAATACAGGCGGGCTTTATATTGAGCCGCTGGTTAAAGTGGTCATGTTGCCTTACTATGACAGCGTAAACGTTTCCTTACAGAATGAATATGCCCTGTTATTGGGCGTTAATATCGGCGCGGCTTTCTGAGTCTTAATGGGAATATGATCATGAGGCTTTTTAAGCCGAAAATTTTTTTTCAAATAATAAATTTTCACTTGACATTTGTGAATTTTCTTGGTATAGTAATGCAAAAATTTTTATAGGAGGATTTTCTGATGAAGAGAATTTTAGTAGTTCTAGCTCTGCTTGCTTTATGCAGCATGGGTTTCTCTGTCAGCGGTAAGGTTTATGGCCGTCTTGTACCGTCAAACTGGGGTTATGGTGCCCAAAGCAACGACGGTTCAACTTGGTATGCCAGTGAAAACTGGTGGGGCATCCCGCTGGATGACCTGAGAGTCGGCCGCCAGGGTACTGGCGTCAGCGTGAACTTTGATTCCTTCACGCTGGATTATAAGTTGAGAGCTCCGCTCACATCTGGCTATGGCCTTGATATTGTCAGCATGGTTGTTGGTGCGGCTCCTACAGTTTATGTTAACGCGGCTGGTTCAATCAACTACAAAGGCGGCGGCGGACTTGATGTAAATGGCAAGCCTTTAAAGGCGACTTCTCCCGGTTATTTCCAGATCAGCGGTTTAAAGTTCGGTTCCGTTGATTTGGCTATCGGCGCTTCATGGTGGACCCTCGGACAGGGTGTCACCTCTTTTGCTACAAATCCTGCTCCCGCGATATCAACCAATGCCGACATGAACAGTTCTGTCGGTTACAACCTTTTCGCTATTGACGTGGCCTACAACATCCAGATCGGCGATCTGAGCATCAACGCGCATCCCTGGAACAAAGCTGATTTTTATTTCTGGACGGGTGGGGCGGTAAAGAATGACAATCATGCCGGTTTAACAAACAATGGTTCTGCCGGCGGTTTCCAAATGCTAGTGCCTGTGGTAATTGACTACTCTATGGAAGCTTTCAGCCTTGAAATTTACACAAAGTGGGCTGCTAATATCAGCGGCTATGCAGCTAATGGAGTAGCAGATGTTCAGACAGTTTCATTCGACCAGTCTACCACTAATGATCAGGGGACTATGAATGGGACCAATAATAGTTCCACTTCAATGTTTAACGGCGGCGGCGTTGTTAAATTAGGCTATGTTGTCAATGAACTGGTTTCTATTTATGCCGCGATCGGTTTCGAATCTGATAACCAAACAGTAGTATCAATTCTCAGCAGCGGTGCAGGTGCAATGACTAATACCCATGCTACTTCTTTGATGTTTATGCCTATTTTCGGCGGAGTAGCCCTGGCTGTTTCTCCCGCTTTGACTTTCAACCTCGGCCTGGGTTATGACATTGTTCTCAGCGGTTCAGACACAGTAATAAATGCGACAGCTGGTGGCGCTACTACTAATTATAATTTGACTGCCGGCAGCCGCTTCCAGAGCGAATGGGATACTTATGAAATGCATGCTTACTACCATCCTCTCATTAAATTCGCCGCCAATACCAAGTTCGCCGGCGACTTCAGCGCAGGACTTGTTTATGCTATTATGCTCAACGACCCGAATGGCTGCGGCGACAACGGCGGTTACCTGGACCAGACCAAACAGGACGTTTATGGTCATACAACATACAGCAACTGGCTGAACTTTGTAAACATTCCTGACTTTGATGCATACGGCGGAAGCTGTGCATACATCGGTTATGCTAAAGACAATTATGAAGTAAAGGGATGGTTCGGTAATGAAACACAGCTCGCTGGTTTATTCTCAGCTATTGATTTCACAATTAAGTACTAGAGCTTATTAACTGAATACAGGCGGCGGAGCTTTGCTCCGCCGCTTTTTTTTTGCAGATTTCAGCGCTATCCGTCAAAAGCCGTCATTTCAATTACGGTCTTTATGCTTTAATTCTTGTTTTTTTAGTAAACCATAAAAATAATTCGCATTTTCGCATCTTTATTAATGATTTTTGACCTTAAGGATTATATAACAAAACATGGGGAGCATATGAAAGATAATGTTAAATTGAATATTTCCCGGTAATATGATAAGATAATATTAGTAAAAACTAATAAGGAGATAATTATGGTTCATAAGTTCAATGCAAGATTGCTCATTATGATGATGGCTTTAACAGCTGCCGTATACGGCTGCGATTTTATCAATAGCCTGGGCAGCGCTAAAATTGTAAAGCCTGAAGAGATGAGGCATTATAAACCGGATAACACTCTCGTCGTTTTTTCGGTCAACCGCACCAGGATGCCTTTCTTATCAACAGTCATGCTTATGCTGGTCAGCGCCCCAACCATTTCTGTATTTCCATCTCAGGATAAAAGTTTTTTTATCGCTGATATACCCTGTACATGCAAAGGGATAAACCGCGTAGGTGTTATAATCGACCCTCAGACGCCGGAAGATTGGTTTGATGATTATACATGCGGCTTCACGCTTGAATCAAACAAGCTCAATTATCTCGGCCAGTTTATTTTTATACTGGATCCCGATACTGACAAGCAGCGGGACAAGATGATTGTGACAAATTGTCTGGCTGACGACAAAGAATGGTTTCTGGAATACTATCCCTCTTTATCCAACAAAGAATTTGTCAGCGTTCCTGTGACCAACGGCTTGTTTTACCGTATAAGGTAAAAAAACATGGTACAAGGGATTTAAGGAGCTGCTTCAATGAAGAAAATATTCTTTTTGATGATAATGTTTATCTGCCCTTTCGTATTGATTTCGTCCTGCGGCTTGAATTATAAGCAAAATCTGGATCCTTCCGCTTTAAGTAAAAGCGGCGTGGAAAATTCGGCATATTTGTATGGAACGTATGAGTATGAAATGAAATCTCCGATGCTTGATGGAAATGACGGGGGATTTTTAGCTCTTGAGATTTATCCGGCCGGACAAACTGATGAAAAGCCTTTTCTCATACAAATGGACCATGATAACGGGTTTTATTTATATTCATTGAAACCCGGTCATTATGAAATCCGTCAGCTGGTTTATCTATACCAGAATCAACCGATGCCTGTCAAATCCATAAAGGACTTTATTATTGAAGTCAAAGAAAAGGAAATGATATATATGGGGAAAAACTTTCTTTATTTGAAAATTGATACCGGAACAGCCATCACGATCGGGATTCATTCCAACACAAATGAGACGGAAGCGGATCTTGAGTCGTTCCGGCAAAAAACCGGCGAAACAAATAATAACTCTATTAAAAGCTGTACCAATACGATTAATATTCCCAGGCAGGTTTTTTCCCAGCTTGATTGACACGATGTAAATAACTTATGGCAGACGGGCTATTAAGCCGGAAAATTTCCACTTCACACACGGGTCACCGCCGAAGCGTGATAAAGAATCCATTACTGCAAAATATAAGCAAAAAAAGTAAAGCGTAAAACGGTGTCCCGAACCTGTGAAATACATGTATTTAGAGTCTGTTGATGCGTCTTTAAGATAATTAGTCATCAGGAATATGACATGAAAAAACTTAAAAAAGTATTTTTTATATTAATATTCACAGGCTTAATAGTTGTATTCCTTATCTTTATTGAAATAGGCCTCCGTATCGCCGGCGCCGGCATAGACACCAGCCCGTTTGTGCGCCACCCTTATATGAGGCAGTTTTATGTTGACAATAAGGATTTCAGGAATAAATATTACAACCGTGTAGTGGACCTGTCCAGACAGCCTGTCAAAAACGTATTCGCTTTCGAAAAAAAACCGGGCGTCCTGCGGGGTTTTGTCATCGGCGGTTCGACAGCCGAGGGCTTCCCTTACTATTCCAACCATTCGTTTTCGAAAATCCTGGAAACGGCCCTGCGTGAATCCGGAAAATATGCCGGCGTAGAAGTGCTAAACATGGGCTTTTCCGCCATGTCGTCATACTATGACGCTGACGCGGCAGAAAAGCTTCTTGAATATAAACCGGATTTTATCATTATCTATTCCGGCCATAATGAGTACTATGGAACAATCAGCGCCACAACAGGCGGTAATTATTTTACAAAAAAGCTGTATCTCGCCCTGAAAGAACTGCGGATTTTCCAGCTGCTTTTCAACCTGATCGGCGATCTCACGCGCCCTAAAGGAATGGAAAACCGCACAATGATGGCGGAACAATTCAATAATACGATGCTGCCGAGGGACGAAAAACTGGATTCCCGTACCGCGGGCGAATTTATTCGGAATCTCGATTCGATTGTCAGGCTTTATTCTCAAAACAAAATTCATGTCATTGTTGTCGATCCGGCATGCAATCTGATAGATATGCCTCCTTTTAGTTCAGACAGCGGGCAAAATGCAGATAATACCCGGATTTCGAATTTTATAAAAGAATATTATAACAAATTAATCCTGGGGAGTCCGCAAGAGGTTTTAAATATTTTTAAAGAAAGGCAAACACATCCTGAGTATAATAAAAATTCCCTCGTCCTCTATCTTGATGCCGAAGCTAAAGAAAAGCTTTTCAAGGATGATTCCGTTTCCAATTATATTCTGGCTAAAGACTATGATGCGGTACCATTCAGGGCCAGGAGCGAGCTAAATACATTACTTTCAAATTATTCCGCGAAAAATGAAGGCCCTGCTAATCCCTATTTTCATTATGTACCGCTGCAGAATATACTGAAAGCCTGGTATGGGCATAGAATCCTGGGCAACAATATTTTTCTTGATCATGTACACTATAACTGGCCTGGTCATGTTCTGATAGCGCGGATCCTGGCCGAAAAAATCGCTATAGTGTATAAATATGATGATAAAGAAAAGAAAAAGCTGATCAGTTTCTTTGAAAATCCGGATACCGTTCGGCAGAAGCTTTTCTTCACGCCGCTTCATGAAATGTACGGATATTATTCAATCCTGACTTTATCCAGACAGCCGCCGTTTTCCACTATGCGGATTCCATTCATTCCCGCGCCGCCCATAAAAAATCCCTTTTTCAAGAATACAAATATTTTGAATCTGCCCGAAGAGCAGGCGTTCAATAATATTATTAATGATTATATCGAAAAGAAAGATTATACAAACGCCTTTTTTTATATCAATTCCATTATGCAGGTTTATCAGGCCGAGTACCGTAATTTTCTTGCGCTTGCCCAGTTTCAGGAAATGATAAAGAACGAAGATGCCATCTATAATTATATTACCGCGTATATCCTTTCGGGAAGGGACAGGGAAGTTTATAAACAGATGGAAACCTGCCTTCTCAATTTCGGCAGGTCGGATTTAATCAAAACAATCACCGACAAATACGGCGAGCCGAGATAGATAAATTAAACAGGAAGACGCGAAGGCACGAAGAAAGGAAAATATATGGTATTTGATGAATTGTCAAATAAAGTTATTGGATTAGCGATTGAAGTGCATAAGAATCTTGGGCCAGGTTTACTTGAAAATATCTATCGTCAATGTCCGGCTTATGAACTATCTGAATCAAATTTAAAATTTGAATTGGAAAAGGAAATTCCTGTAAATTACAAAGGAATCCAATTTGATTGTAATTATCGCATCGATCTATTAATAGAAAATACTCTAATTATTGAATTGAAAAGTGTAGAGATATTATTGCCGGTTCATGAAGCACAAATATTAACATATATGAAATTAACACAATCTCCAATTGGTCTATGGAATCCGCCGTTTAGTTCTTAAATGAATTCAAAATCATCTGAAAATCATTCAATGATATTGTGAGAAATGATCAAATATGTTAATCATATTTTAAGGTCAATAATCCAAATAATAACCTTATAAATCTTCGCGTCTTCGTGCCTTCCTGTAAAATTATGAGTGGTGATGCAGACAATATAATATTTTACTGCTTATAGCTGCTGAGAAAATCCTTAAAACGGGCAAACACTTCCTGCAGTTCATCCAGGCGCGGCAGAAAAACTATCCTGAAATGATCCGGTTCCGGCCAGTTAAAACCCACCCCTCTCACAAGGAGGACCTTCTTTTCAATTAAAAAATCCAGAACAAATTTCTCATCATCCTTGATGTTGAACTTTTTAACATCCAGTTTCGGGAAGACATAAAAAGCGCCCATCGGTTTTGTGCATGAAAGACCGGGGATGCTGTTGACGGCTTCATAAGTACATTGCCTTTGCTGATATAGCCTGCCGCCGGGCCTGATCAACTCAGTCAGGCTTTGATGGCCTCCTAAAGCCGTCTGTACGGCAAGCTGGGCGGGCACATTGGAACAGAGCCGCATGGAGGCCAGCATATTAAGGCCCTCGATGTAGTCTTTTGCTATTGCTTTGTTGCCGCTCAACACCATCCAGCCGACGCGAAACCCGGCCACCCGGTGTGATTTCGAAAGCCCGTTCATCGTAACAAAAAGAATATCCTTTGACATGGTCGCCGGAGAATAATGGACCGCGTCGTCGTAGAGGATCTTGTCATAAATTTCGTCTGAAAAAACAATCAGCTGGTTCTGCACGGCCAGTTTTACAATCTCTTCAATCAGCTCTTTCGGATAAACTGCACCCGTCGGATTATTGGGGTTTATAATCACAATGCCTTTTGTTTTAGAAGTAATTTTCTTTTTAATGTCATTTATGTCCGGGAACCAGTTCGCGGATTCATCACAGATATAATGGACCGGTTTTCCGCCTGAGAGATTGACAGCCGCTGTCCAGAGCGGGTAATCAGGCATGGGTATAAGCACCTCATCGCCGTTATTGAGAAGTCCCTGCATGGCCATTATGATCATCTCGCTGACGCCGTTTCCCATAATAATATCCCCGATTTCCACGCCTTCAATGCCTTTAAGCTGGCAGTACTGCATAATGGCCTTACGTGCGGGAAAAAGGCCTTTGGAATCGCAATACCCTTCCGCGTCTTTTATATTAATAATGACATCATGGATGATTTCATCCGGCGCTTCCACGCCGAAAGGCGCGGGATTGCCGGTGTTCAATTTGATAATTGTATAGCCCTCTTCTTCCATCCTCATGGCCTCATCAAGGACGGGACCGCGGATGTCGTAAAGGACATTGTCCAGCTTGGATGATTTTTTAAATGTACGCATATTTTTTTACCCTCTCAATAATCATCTGTTATAAACTTTTTTATTCAGGGCTTTTCTCATTGTCCCGACCGGGGCTTTCAGCCCGGTCCAGAGTTCAAACTGAAGAGCGCCCTGGTAAAGGAGCATGTCAATACCGTAAACAATCCTGCATTTCTTTCGCTTCGCGTTCTGAATAAGCTTCGTTTCATGGGGATGATAAACAATATCCATTAAAACGCGGCCCTCCGGGATATCATCTTCCGTCAGTACGGATGAATTGTTATCCGGCTCCATCCCCATCGGCGTGGCATGGATGATAATATCAATAGATCCCTTTATATCACCCCATTTCTCATTAGCGATAGCCTCAACCTTGCCGGTTTCAAAATCTTTCTTCTGTTTAAAACCGCGGCAGATGTTTTCTTTTAATCCTTCCCTTCTTTTCGCGTCAGTATCCAGAATATATACTTTAGAAGGGCTGGAATAATAAAACAGCGCGAAAAGTATAGCCCTTCCGGCGCCTCCCGCCCCGAAAACAGCGATCGTTTTGTTATCGGCTTTCGTCTTTTCACTCAAAGCCCTGAAAAACCCGGGGGCATCCGTATTATCGCCCTTTATCTTATTGTCTTTCATTATCAATGTGTTAACGGAGCCGATCATTCCGGCTATATCCGTAACTTCATCAATATAAGGAATAACGCTCATTTTATGGGGAATAGTAACGCTGGCGCCGCTTATTCCCATCGCTTTCATCCCTTTGAGCGCATCCTCCACATTAAAGACCTCAAAAGCGGTATAAACAGCGTTTAAACCGGCTTTTTGAAATGCCGCGTTATGAAGAGCCGGTGAAAATGAATGCCGGACAGGATTGCCGATAATACAGAAAACCTTTGTGGATGCGTCAATCATAAACATTCCTCTTTTTCAATTTCATCGATTTTATCGATCCTTCGCTGATGGCGGCCGCCTTCAAACTCGGTGGAAAACCAGATGTCCAGACAGCGGGCCGCATCCTCAATCGACATTCTTTTGCCCGCAATGGCCATGACATTGGCATTATTATGCCTGCGGGCGTATTCGGCAGTATATTCATCCAAACAGAGCGCCGCTCTGACGCCCCTTATTTTATTCGCCACTATTGATGCCCCTACTCCTGAAGCGCAGAGAACAATGCCATACTCGCACTCTTTTTTACCGACAGCACGGGCTGCCTGTTTAATTGTATCCGGATAATCCACGCTTTCTTCAGAATGCGTGCCGAAATCAATTACTTCAAAACCTTTTTTTTGAAGATAGTCTTTAACTTCTTCTTTTAAAATATAGGCTGCATGATCGCATGCTATAGCTACCTTCATGTCTATCTCCGGTTTTTATTTATGTAATATTATGACTTTAATTATTCTCATTATATTATTCGGAAACAAATTGAAATATCTGCTTCAAACATCGGACGAGAAGAATGATCTTCTTTAATATGTTGAAGGAGTCTCATAATTATAAAAAAAAAGGCTGTGTTTGTAAAGTTATTTCTCAATATTAACTGGTGATGACACCCCGGTATTGGAAAGAGCCGCTTTTTCAGGTATCGGCCTGTTAAGAGAAAAATGAATACTGACAGTCGTGCCTTCTTTATACCGGCTTTCTATAAGAACGCTGCCGTTAAAAAATTCCACAATCTTTCTAACAAGCGAAAGCCCGATGCCGAGTCCGGGTGTTTTTGCCATTTCTATTTCTTCGACCCGGAAGAATTTGTCAAACACCCTGTTTAAATACTTTTCTTTAATACCTATTCCGTTATCAGAAATAACCAATTCAATCCCTTTAACATTTTTGGTCAATTTAATATCGATCAAGACTTTATCATTTTCTTTTGAATAAAGATATGAATTAATAAGGAGTTCCTGCAGCATTTTTTTAAAGAATTTTTCATTGCCGTAAATTGCGGCCCCTTCATCCAGGCTGGTTTTAAAAAGACATTCTTTTGTTATATATGTTTTTTGAAATTCCAAAATGGTTTCCCGGATAAGAGCGGATAAGTTAATTACCGTCATATAAATAATTTGCGGATTGAATTCCAAAATCCCGGATTATTCACCTGAAAAAAAGTATAAAAAAAGCCGCGTAACTTTACTCTTTATGATATAATTAATTGCGACCTAAAAATACCCCAAAGAGGAGATACGCGGTGAAAACAGTATGTCATAAACAAGAAGAAAAATCAAGCGGTTTTGCCTTTTTAGGCAAGACTATTGAGATGGACTGGAACGGCGGCGACATATCCACTGACGGCGGGCTGTTTCTGGTATCCGGGCTCTTAAAAAAGACCGGAATTATCAATAGAATATCCGGTTGTATTGAGGATTGCAGGGACCAGGACCGGATAATTCATGAAATGAGTGAATTGATCGGACAACGGGTCAGCCAAATGATCATGGGGTATGAAGACACCAACGACGCGGGAGTATTACGGTATGACCCGATGTTTAAATTCGCGGCAGGGCGTTTACCTGAAAGCGGAGATACCCTGTCCAGCCAGCCGACGCTGTCCAGGCTTGAGAACAGCATAAACCTTCGGGATATAACGAAGCTTGATTTCTGTATGACGGACTGGTACATTGACAGCTTGATAGAGCGTAAAGCGGAAAGTGTTGTTCTTGACATAGACGGCACGGATGATCCGACGCATGGTAAACAGGAAGGAAGCCTGTTCAACGGTTTTTATGAACAAACGATGTACTCACCGCTGATTGTTTGTGACGGAGATACCGGAGACCTTGCGGCGATTAAACTGCGGCAGGGAAACGCGGGTCCGGCAAAGGACGCGCTTGCTATGATCAGGAGAATTGTTTTGGCAATAAGGAGGCGACAACCGGAGATCCGGATAATCCTGCGAGGTGACGCCGGATTTGAAAACCCGAAGATATACGAATATTGCGAACAAAATGATCTCCATTATATTCTGGGAATAAAGGGTTACCGGAGATTGGAGAAGAGGACAAGAAAGCTATCCCGCAGGGCAAAGACATATTTTCAAAAAAGCGGGAAAGAAAAGACGCTTCATACGAATTTCAAATACCGTGCACAAAGCTGGGAAAAAGAACGAATGATTATCGCCCGGATACGCTGCAATGAATTGGGACAGGACACCCGTTATCTGATAACCAATTGGAAATTTTCAAAGGCAAGGTATGCATACAGATTCTATGCGAAGCGTGGAGATATGGAAAACCGGATCAAGGAACTGAAAAAGGATATGAATCTTGACCGTTTGAGCTGCCATCGATATATGGCAAATTATTTCCGGCTGATTCTTGCGGGTTTTGCCTATCAATGCATGCAGCGCTTAAGGAAGGGATTGAAAGGTACAGAATATGAGAAAGCGCAAGCCGACACTATACGGTTAAAAATTCTGAAAGTTGCTGTACAGGTAAAAGAAACAGTCCGGAGAGTATGGCTGCATTTTTGCTCAAGTTTCACTGAAAAAGCGGTATTTCAAAGGCTCTCGGACAGCTTTGCGTAATGAAAGCCTTTCTGGATGTTTTTGACTCCGCTTAAAGAAGGGGGAAACTGCGCCCTTGTAACTGCAAAAAACAGATTTTTGAAAAGTTAGAAAGGATTGGACGGAAAAACGGAAGGTTAACTGACAAATTTATGCGGCCGCTTGAACAGCCGGGCAGTTTTTTATAGAAAATACACCCTCTGTGGGGGTGAGATGAATAATGCGGGAAAATTGATATGGCTATAATATTATCGATAAGCCGAAGGAGCTCAATGCTATTTTTGTTGATAAGAAGCGCATATTCCTTATTCTGGCCATCACTCAAATTTTCAAGGAGCATTTCTGAATACGCAAGTATGCTCGTAAGAGGAGTTTTTAATTCGTGACTTAATGATATTTCAATCTGCCGGCGGATTTTTTTCTCTAAAATTCTGTCATGCTGCTCCAGCATTCTTCCGTACATCCATACAAAGGGATTTTTCATCAAGGATTCCTGAATAAGGCATCAATATATTCCGCCAGTTCATTGGGCGAAAATGGTTTCGCAATGAAGCCATCCGCGTTAACTTCAGCGGCTTTTTGGCGGGCAAAATCCAGATCTTTTGCCGTTAAAAATATTACCTTGATGTGTTTTAAGTTTTTATTCTCTTTTATTAACTTGCAGAGCTCAAAACCGGTTATTTTCGGCATCATAATATCCATCAGCACAACTTCGGGTTTGAATTCCTTAATTTTCTTCAATACAACCGCGGCATCATTAACAGTTTCTACTTCATAACCGCTTCTTGAAAGCTTGGTTTTAACAATATTAAGTATTTCCTGATAATCATCCACCGCTAAAATCCTGTGCATCGGACCTCCCTTATTAAGTTTATTCAGACACAAAACAATTTATAAAGACTGTTATAATAATCATTTTTTCATTTTTTCTTCCTGCGATACTAACCAAAAGATTTTAATTCTGAATTCTTTTCATGTCAAGAGAATTTTCTTTATTCATTATTAAGAGCGAATTTATAAACTTCTATAATCATTAAATAAAAGATTATGAAAAGAAACAAACATGTTCCCGGCTTGAAAGTATTTTTTTTCAGTGAAGCGCTCTTAATTAATTGACAAAATCTTTTATTAGTGATAGACTAGTTCCGATATTATAAATGAAGAGGATATCAATGAACCCTGTGAACAGATTATTCAATATTATGCTTGCAGTAAAGTCAGCGCTTATTTGTGTCAATAATAGAATGGGTAGCCTGTTTGCAGAACAGTTTATTTTACACCCATAATAGGGCTAAAAATAAACAAAAAACCCGCAGGTTACCACCTGCGGGTTTTTTTATTGTTTATATAAATTTATTTGCCGGAGGATTATATGATTTATTTAAGAACAGGTTTAAACAGAAATGTCTACTATACTGTGTTCAGCTACAGAATTATGCTCCCTTATGGTAAATCGCTTTCAAAAAGCTCCTATTTCGTTCTGCTTAATTATGACAAAAAAATACTCATTAATACAGGCGTGATTGAAAGCCAGAGCGATCTTGAAACGCTTTTTCAATCGGCAAGGATATCTTACAAAGATGTTGACTATATTATTAATATGTCAGCCGCCCCTGAACATATAGGGCTTAATTCGGTCATTCAATACCAGAATAAAAAAGCATTATTTTACTCAAATGCAGAGGAAATTCCCTATATTGAAGACACTGTCCGACAGCATGAAGAGCGGTATGTGCCGGGCTTTTATAAACTCGTATCGGGAAATACTGAAAATGTAAAAGTTTTACAGGACGGGCAGAAGTTTGATCTGGGTGATGAAGAATTAATTGTTCAATTGCCTAAAAAAAACAATAAGGAAAAATTCAAGCTCTATTTAAAAGAAAGCAATATAGAAATATATCCCAATGAAGTATGCCTGGCACAGGGAGATTCAGGAAAGGAAATTGAGCTCCTTAAAGCCGTTTAATGAAATATAAAGGGCTGTCAAACTGCCTCTATACCTGGTAAAACCTCCTCAAAAGCTTTTTGACAGGGGCGGAGAACAATATTTCCGCTCCTTCAAAAAGCCGAAAATATTTGCTCCAATAAAAATATTGATTGATATTTTCAAATAAATTCTCTCTTTATTATTACCAAAGAATCATATATAATATATTAGTTCGATATGAATTGCGGGGATTCATTATGCTCAAGAATCATAAGAAATTAATTCAATTAAGCGTATTATTTATTGATAATGATACTAAATCCGAGAAAGCCCTTTATTCATTACTCAGCGATAATATAAAAAATATAGAGAAAGTTAATAGTTATGAGGAAGCGCTTCAAATATTAAATAAAGAACATTATGATCTTATTATTCTAAGTACCGTTAAAAACGGCCGTTCTTTCCTTGAAACAATCAGTAAGGACAAAGCGGTAGAGGAAGCTCTGAAAAAAAGCGAAATAGAACTCCGCCGCCATACTGATATTATTGAACAGGATTTAAAAAACGCTCAGCTCATTCAAAGCGCCCTTCTTCCCAGGCAAATGCCGCAATTTGAAAAGCTTCATATTGATTACCGCTATATTCCCCTTGAATCCGTCGGAGGGGACTATTTTTCCTTCACTTCGCTGAGGGAAGGCGGTATGGGTGTATTCCTCGGCGATATTATGGGCCATGGTGTTTCGGCAGCTTTATTTTTAGCCCTTGTCAAGGCATTTGCCGACAGAACCTGCCGTCATTACGGCCTGAAACCAAAAGAATTCATGACGCACCTGAACAACAGCCTTATGAATAATATGACAACCCACTTCCTGACCGCTATTTACGGGCATTTTCATTTTAATTCTGAAGAAAATGGGATTACTTTTGATTTCGCAAAAGGCGGGCATCCGCCTCCGATACTCTACCGAAATAATACAAAACAGATAGAAATTTTAAACTGCGGAGGAGGCATCCTCGGAGTTTCGGAAAAAATGGATTATGAAGAAAATTCTCTTTTTCTTCAGAAAGGAGACAAGCTTTTTCTTTATACTGACGGCGCTTATGAGATAATGAATCCCGATAATAATATATTGGGCATACAAAATCTTTGCGGTATTATCCGCGCTTCAAGCGGTCTTCCCCTGGGAAAAACTCTCTCAAGTATTATTGAACAGATACAGAAATATCGGGGTGTTTCTCCAATAATGGATGATATTTTGCTGATTGGCTTTGAAGTACGCGATTAAAGGTACGACCCAAAACTCGCGGCGTGGTTCGGCAAGATTAGTTTCCGTGGTTCTGCTGGCTCAACAAACAAGCAAATTCGAGGGACACCGACCAATTTATCTAACCAACCAAGGTTTTTAGAAATGACTCAAATATAATTTTTATATTCTGCATTATCCGGGAAATAGCGTACCGCGGCAACTTTATTACACTTTTGATTATAGAGAAAACCGCCATTCCAGTACTCCAGTGCGGCAAACAGGGCGTTGCCTCCGTCCATTTCATTGGAATCAGGCCCCGACCATGCCACCAGTTCTGCAAAATGCTCAAAATCCTGTTTGACAAGGCAAAGAGTTCTATTTAATGCGAATTTGTTCCAATCATCCATAATATGGAAGCCTTTGCCTTCATCTTCGACAATGATTTTTGCTCTTTTATTAAAATCGAACCAGACCTTGATCTTTTTATTAGGGTCCATTTTATTACCATGTTCAATGCCATTTTTTACTATTTCGCTGATCTGCTGTTCAAGAAGATTAATTTCTTTGTATAATTCCGGCGCATATTGAATAATATAAGATGTATAAGCCCTGACCTTGGAAAAATCACTGGGAAATTCCTTATAATACATTCCATGTGTATTGAAAAGAATATGGTTTTCCTCAACTTTCGCGGCCTGCTTTATCTGTATTTCTTTATCATCTTCCAGCTTGAGCAGGAGGGTGTTCTCATTTTTCCAGCCTGTCGGTTCATATTTGTAAAGGTCTTGAATAGCCATACCAAAACCTCCTAACTTCATAAAAAGGTATCTTAAATATCAAAGTTATTATCGACTGAAGAGCGAAAAAACTCTCGAAGATTATAGAAACAAAATGAAATTTTGTCAAAATAATTGATTGTATATCTTTATTTGTCATTTAGATAGAATAATAAATTCTATTTCGGATTATCCCTGAAGAGAAATGATTTCTTTGCAGTGAAATTCCAGATATAAACAAAAAATGCTGAAATTATTTTTGATAAAAGTATCCTAACCTGTTTGTCATCAATAAAATAATATTTTTCAAAAATATAATCTGTAAAGAGCCAGATAAAAAAACCGTTCAATATAAGCCCGACACTGCCGATTACTGCGAATAAGATAAATTCGACCTTAGTGTTTTTTATATTTCTCGTTTTAAAAACCCATCGGATGCTGAAAAAGTAATTAGTCACAAGCCCGATAATGAATGAAAGGGAGGCGGCAAGAATATAATATGTTTTGAAAAAAGGCAGAAATGTCAAAAGTATCAAGCTTCCGAAATCAAATATATAAGCCAGGCTTCCAGCCATAAAATAGCGTATGAACTGGATTATAACCTTATCGGTTTTTTCTGAAAGCAATTTTTTAAAATCAATTATTTTTATTCGATTCACTAATGCACTTTCCATTTATTTTGAAATCATATTTTTTAATAGTTTAATCATTTTATCATCTTTTTTCTGTTCTGCAATAGTTAAAGGCGAACAGTTGTCATTATCTTTATCATCCGGACTGGTTCCTTCTCTCATGAGAAGTTTTACTATATCATAAGACATATTTTCCACAGCATAGTGAAGAGCTGTTTTACCGTCACTATCTTTTAGATGAATATCAGCCTTTTTCCCCAGAAATAACACGGTCATTTCCTTATTACTGCTGATAATCGATTCCATCAGCGGCGTCCATCCGTCATTATCCCTTATATTGATATCCGCGCCCCGTTCAAGCAGCAAGACCGCGCAGCTTTTCTGCCTCTTTTCCGAAGCCCATGTCAGCGCGCTCCAGCCGTCTTTATCCCTATGATCAATTAACGCGCCTTTAGTTAACAGCATCTCCAGCAGGTCAATTGAACCGGATTGCGCCGCCTTGATCAGAGGTGTTTCCCCTTCTTCATCAGTATAATTCACATCCGCTCCGTGTAAAAGATATTGATTGATCTTCCCCAAATCCTTTTTTTCGATAGAATGCATGAATACTTCATTCATTCTTTTTTTAGATAATACTATTAAAAAAGCCATAAACCATTTCCCAATTATTTTTTGAACTGAAAACAGGCATGATACTTTAGGGTTAATTTATTTATCCGCTTTCCGGATTAACGGACGAATTTCACCAAAACAGGATCCAGGCCGTCATCCCGGAGCTTATTAATCATATTCTGCACATCTGAAAGCATGATAAATTTTCCAACCCTGACGCGGTAATATTTTTTCCGGTGAATTTTTTTATAAGATTCATAAACATCATACCCTTTTTTCTTAAGCAGATTATATAGTTTGAGGGCGTTTTTTTCATTGGTAAATGAACCTGCCTGAATAGTATAATTAAACAGCACTAAATTATTTCCCTCCGGCAGCATTTGCGGTCCATTATAATTCGTAATATATATATAATTGGTTATATAATTTGTAATGATAACCCCTGTTATATTTTCATTGGATTCTTCCAGAACCATTTTATTCTCATTTGTATTTCCCTCTTCGGCTGATACTGCTGATAAATGACTTATAAAAAATTCCTGTCCGCCCAGAGTGTTTCCTCCATCAATGCCTCTAGAACCGGAATCCAGGCAATAAATACGGCCGCTGTCATTCCCGAAATAAAACCTGCCGTCGGCCATACATGGGCTTGATTCAATCATGTCGCCTGTTTCCAGTTCCCAGGTTTTACTCCCCTTATCAGCATCTAGGCAGTAAAATTTCTTATCATGGCTCCCGAAATAGACGCTTCCTTCCACAACACAGGGCGAGGAATCAATGTCATCCCCGGTTGTAAACTCCCATATTTTTTCGCCGGTCCGAGAATTATTGCAGTAGAATTTATTATCGAAACTGCCGAAATAAACTTTCCCGTCATAAACGGCCGGACTGGACAGTATACTTTCGCCTGTTTTAAAATCCCAGACTTCCCGGCCTGTTTCAAAATCCAGGCAATAAAGCTTGCCGTCTTTACAGCCGAAATAAATCTTTCCTTCCGAAAAGGCGGCGCTGGAAAATATTTCCCCGCCGCATATAAACTCCCAGAGTTTTGTTCCATCTGCGGCATTCAGGCAATAAAATTTCTTATCAAATCCGCCGAAGTAGATTTTACTATTTATAATGAGCGGGCTGGAACGGATAATGTTCTGCGTTTCAAAGTCCCAGATTTTGTTTCCTTTTTTTGCATCAAGGCAGTACATTTTATTATCCCAGCAGCCGAAATAGATCTTATCGGCAAAAACCCGCGGACTGGACTCAATTTCGCCGCCGGCGCTGAATGACCAGATTTTACTTCCCGCCGCCGCATCCAGGCAATACAGCATTTTATTCTGATAAGAACCGGCATATACCTTGCCGTCAGCATAAAAAGGGCTTGATAGAAACGTATTATTGGAATTGCCTGTGCTGAAAACCCAGATAATTTCTCCTGATATAGAATTCAGACAATATAATTTATCTGATAGATTCCCGAAATACAGCTTCTGATCCATCACACTGAGGCTGGAAACAATAATATTGCTCGATTCATGTGTCCAGAGAACAGTTCCCAGATCATTTGTTCCAACCGGAAAAACCATTCTGAAACAAAAAAAAGAAAGCGCTAAAGATATTAATAATATCCGCATTTTTTCATCCTCCAGGTATTTATAATTGTCGGAATTATCCTTATTACATTTAGGACGTTTTCAAATTGGTGTTTTTGCAAACGTCTAAAATATTGTACTTAAAGAAAAATATGTTCAAAATTTTTTAATTGTTTTTATTGTTTTTTAGAACTGCCTTTTTTACTTTGCTTCCCAGTCAACCTGATAGCTGCCGAACATCAATGTTAGGCCCGCATAAAAAGAATCATAATACTGCCGTGAATAATTGACATCCGCATAACCGGGGAGCATAATCCAGCCTATAGAAAAACTGATCCCGTTCATTATCAGTTTAAAACTCAAATCAACATAACTGTATTGAGGAATAAAAAAGCCCCATTCAGCAGTAAAATAGATATCGCTTCTTCCAAAACCGTAATCGCTCGGAGCAATATAAAGCGGCACAAACACTGTTAATGGTAAAATGCTTCCGGCATTTGTCCCATGAATATCAAATGCCTTTGTCCCGATACCCAGCCCCAGCCGCGTGGACGGTATAAACCAGGTAAATTCTATCTGAAACAACTCCAGGCCGAACGCCAGCGGAAAGTCAAAACGGAAACCGTAAGGATAGCTCATGGGTATATTGATAAGATTGAACATTCTCGCATTAACAGGACTTGCATTTGTCAATACGGACGCCTTTATTGAAAATTCCTTTTTATAATCATGCCTCTCCCGGTATGGGGGAAGCTGCTGATTCTTTACCAGACGGATAATTCTTTCAGCCAGAACCTTCGCGCTTTCCCGTATTCCGTTTAAACTCCAGACATCTTCAGTATACACTTCATCTGACCATTGCCTTATTTTATTTGTTGTTTCTGAAATAAATATCTGTGTGGTATATCTCTCGGACGACTGTCTGACAGCTCCGCTTATGATATAATCAGCCTGATCTAAACTGCCGTTCCCGGAAAGCTCGGCAGGGAAAAACTTTTTGTTCTTTAACGCTTGCTCCAGCCAGTTCGTATATTCATTGACAATAGAAAGATTTGTCACATTATTCATTTCAAAATTACCAAAAAGAAAAGTATAATACATTCTGGCATGGAATAGCGAAAAGCTTAAAAAAAGGAACAGAATTGAATAAATCAATCTCATATTTCGTTCCGCTCAACATTATTTAATAGAACCTGAGTCATATTATACCTAAAACTCCATTCTTTCAAGAAAATTAAAGGAATTATTTTTTTAAAAAAACCAGACATTTTTCTCTAATTTATGCAATCTTTCAGCAATAGAGGAATAGAAAAATATTGAATTAATATTCAAAGCAATTTATAATAATCGCAAATCGCAGATTTTAGTGTTTTTTATTATTTTTATGAAATAAAAATAATTCATGTATTTATTTAGAGGAGGTTATAAATGAAGAAAAGTTTACAAGTGTTATTAGTATTGACTGCCCTGACCTTGATGGTTCTATTCTGGGGCTGCGCAAAAAAGAACAATGCTCCCGCGCTTACTGGCATTTCAACTAATTCCATCAGCATGATATTTAACGGCATTCCTTCCGGTTCTTTTTTGATGGGTTCTGATAAGGGCGATTCAAGTGAAAAACCGGTTCATAAGGTGGCTATTAATAACTTTTTCATGTCTAAATATGAAACCACTTATGCCAACTGGGCGAAAGTGTATACATGGGCAATGGCAAACGGATATGCTTTTGATAATACCGGCTCAATGGGTTATAACTACAAAGGCGTTTCAAATGACAACCCTGTTGTTAATGTGAACTGGTATGATGCGGTTAAATGGTGCAACGCTCTGTCTGAAATGGAAAAAAAGACCCCTGTTTACTATACTGATGATAAATTAACCAAAGTTTATAAAACGGGTGCTGCCGATTTAAATCTTAAAAATGTGAAGTGGGACGCTAACGGCTACCGCCTGCCCACAGAAGCGGAATGGGAATACGCCTGCAGATCCGCATCAACAAACACATATTTCTGGGGCGATAATGCAAACGAGATGAGGAATTACACCTGGTATAAAGAAAACAGCACTTCTTCAACGCATGATGTCGGCACAAAACAGCCGAATGACTGGAATCTTTATGATATAAACGGAAATGTCTGGGAATGGTGCTGGGATGTGTTCGGCAGCTATATTGAAAACGAAAACACCGATCCTAAAGGCCCTGCTTCCGGAACGAACAGAGTGATCAAGGGCGGCGGATGGAATTCACTCGCTGAAGATTTCAGGCCTTCGACCCGCGTTCAGTATGAACCGACATTTTATTATAACAACATGGGCTTCCGAATTGCTGTTCCCGCAGCAAAATAATAATTATTTAATTAAACGGGCGGCATTCGAAAATGCCGCCCTTTTTTTTATATCTTTTGTGAAAACAAATTATAACTTTTCTCTGAATTCCTTGCCTTTCGTCAGATAATCAATCAGTTCTTTCCTTTTTTTATTACGGATAATATGAATCAATGTATCTATTTCCCTTGAAAAATCAATCAGCGACCTTTCAACATTGTCTGAATTAAGAAGCGTTATATCCGCCCACATTTCCGGGTTCCCCTGGGAAATGCGCGTTGTATCGAGAAGGCCTTTTCCATAAAGGCCGAAGAAACGGACATCCGCCCACCCGTCCTTTTCAAGACATCTCGATATAGCCGAAGCTATAAGATGCGGGGCCTGGCTCGTTGAAGCGACTATTTCATCATGAAAATCGGCCGAAACGAGTACTATCTGAGCGCCCAGCGTTTTCCAGAATTCCCTGACTTCCGAGAGGATTTCTTCAGACCCCTCTCCGATAACACCGACAATTTTTTTATCAAAGAGATCCGCCCGCGCAAATTCAAGGCCCGATTTTTCACTGCCCACCATCGGGTGCGTGCTGACAAAATGTATTCCTTTTGTATTGATTTTATTAATTTCGCTGATCACCGGCCTTTTAACACTTCCGACATCCATGACTATAACATCTTCTGAAAGGCTTTTCATGTATTTACTGAATACATCGGCTACTGTTTCAATCGGCGTGCCGATTATGAAATAATCCAGTTCTCCAATTACCTCCGAATTTTCACCCGCGATTTTATCAATCATCCCAAGCTTTTTAGCGGATTCCAGCTTGGCGGCATCTCTGCCGAAGCCGATCACTTTTGAACCGGGAATAAAAGCCTTGATAGCCAGGGCCAGGGATCCCCCTACCAAACCGAGGCCATATATGCCGAATTTCTTGCTATTCATAACAGCTCCAGAATTTATTTTAAGTTTTTACCTACATTGATAACGGAAGCGATCTTCTTTAATTCACTCATCATAAAATTAAATCTATCGGGTTTTAGAGACTGCGCGCCGTCTGACACTGCCGTTTCCGGCTCATGATGCACTTCCACCATAATACCGTCCGCACCGGCGACTATTGCCGCCAGCGCCATCGGAACAACATACTGCCATTTTCCAGCAGCATGGCTAGGGTCCACAATAATAGGCAGGTGGGTTTTTTCTTTAACAACAGGTACAGCTATTAAATCCAGCGTATTGCGCGTCGCCGTTTCAAAAGTCCTTATGCCTCTTTCGCAGAGTATGACTTCCTGATTGCCCTCCGACATGATATATTCGGCGGACATCAGCCATTCTTCAATAGTCTGCGCCATACCCCTTTTCAACACAACCGGTTTGTTCATTTTTCCCACTTCTCTCAGCAGGGAAAAATTCTGCGCGTTCCGGGTCCCGATCTGCAGAATATCAACATACCCGGCAATCAAGCCGACTGTTGCCGTATCCATAACTTCAGTAATAACAGGCATTTTAAATTCCTTGCCGGCTTTTTTTAACAGCTTCAATCCTTCTTCCCCCATGCCCTGATAGGTATAGGGAGACGACCGAGGTTTAAACGCGCCGCCCCTGAGGATATTTCCGCCCGCTTCTTTAATTGCGGCCGCTATCGTCATAAGCTGAGTTTCGTTTTCAATACTGCATGGGCCGGCTATAATGCCCAGACTGCCGCCGCCGATCTTTATTCCATTTACTTCAATGACCGTATCATCAGGATGAAAATCGCGGCTGGCCAGCTTGTAGGGCTTCGAGACCTGGACAATTGAATCCACGCTGGCAAGCGAGGCGATTGGAGAATCAGCCAATTTGGTTTTATCGCCTATAACTCCGATAATAGTCTGCGTTTCTCCGCTGGAAATATTGGTTTTCAGGCCAACTTTTTCAATCATGCCGACAATATGATCGATTTCCTCTTTTGTCGCCGAAGGTTTGAGTACAATAATCATGATTTAAGTCCTCCCCGAATTCCTTTTAAGCCGGTTTCGGTTATTATAAGAAAAATAAAAAAAAAAAACAAATTATCATTGATTTTCATATAAATTGAAGGCCCGCTATCATTGATAAAATAGGACAAAATGTGTTATAATATGAGCCCTTTGCAAAACATTCAGGAGGAAACAAATGAGTTATTCGAAATTAAAAGGGACATACGATATACCTCCAGTTGAGTCCGATTTTTATAAATATATCAGCTCCAATGTGGAAAAAATCCTCGACAATTATGGATATAAAAATATTTCTTTCCCGGTCATCGAGTATGCCGATTTGTTTACAAGGGGCGCGGGAGAAACTTCCGATATTGTCGTAAAAAAAGAAATGTATATTTTTGAAGACCGGGGCGGCCGCATGATAGCTTTAAGGCCGGAAGGCACCGCGTCGGCTGTCAGACTCTATCTGGAAAACGGCCTTTCCATGCAGGGATATTCGGCCAGGATGTATTACAACGGGCCGATGTTCCGCGCGGAAAACCCGCAGGCCGGAAGGTACCGCCAGTTTGTCCAGTACGGCGTCGAATATATAGGCGACCCGAATCCCTGCGCCGATATAGAGCTGATACAGCTCAATAAGGATTTTTTTGAAGCGCTGGAAATTACCGATTATACAATCTATATCAATTCGATCGGGTGCCGGGAATGCCGCCCTGTTTACCTGAAAGCATTAAAGGAATATTTTAAAGATAAAGCGGCAAAAATGTGCCGCGACTGCCGGAAGCGTTATGAAACAAACGTCCTGCGTATTCTCGACTGCAAGGAAGAAGGGTGCAGGGAAGTTATTAAAGGAGCGCCTTCGGGGTTGGAATCACTCTGCCCGGAATGCAGGACGCACTTCAGCGAAGTTCAGAAAGGGCTGAAGGGTTTAAATATTTCCTATCAAATCGATGAAAGGCTCGTGAGGGGCCTTGATTATTATAACCGCACCGTTTTTGAGATAAAATCCGCCGTCCTCGGCGCGCAGAGCACCGTTTCCGCAGGCGGGCGCTATGATTACCTTGTAAAAGAGCTGGGAGGTATGGAAACTCCGGCGGCCGGCTTTGCCTTCGGTATGGAGAGGCTGGCGGCTGTTCTGGAGCAGACCAGAGCCGTCTCAAAAAAGGATTTTTACAAGCCGCCCCTGATTTACGCCGCTTTCATCGGCGAGGAGTACAGGGAAAAGGCAATGGAAATTATTTCCTCACTGCGCAGGCAGGGTTATTCGGCCGTAACGGAGTACCGCTATTCGGCGCTGAAAAAGCATCTGAAGTCAGCCGATTCGATGAAAGCAAAATACGCTCTTTTTATCGGCGAAGATGAAGTCAAAAGCGGGAACTATACTTTGAGAAATCTTTCCAACGGCGAACAGAAACAGGGCAAATTAGAGGAAATAATCAAGATGATAGAAAAAATATAAAGCCTCATACATTCAATGAACCTTTAGAACGGCTTTATATGCAGCAAAACCGGAGAATATAAATGGACAAAAAAATAAATACAATGGAAACTGAAGACAAATACCTGGCGCCTTTCGGCGTTAAAATACCGATAGCCGTTAAAAAAGGAAAAGGCGTTATAGTGTGGGACGAGGACGGAAAAAAATACATCGACTTTACATCTGGCTGGGGCGTCACGGCCCTCGGCCACGCGAGCCCCGTCATCACAAAAGCCCTGATCAGGCAGAGTAAACTTGTGATCCAGAGCCCCGAAGCCTGGCTGACCTACTCTCCAGCCAGGGCAAACCTGCTGGAACTTCTGCATAAAGTATTACCGGAGAATTTAAAATACATCTATTTTTCCAGCAGCGGCTGCGAGGCGAACGACGCCGCACTGAAGCTGGCCAGGAAGGCTTCAGGTAAAATAAAAGTGATCGCGGCTTTGAACGGCTTCCATGGACGCACCATCGGCACCATGTCGGCGACAGGCCAGGAAGACCTCCGCGGTCGCTTCAAGCCTCTCATTGAGGATTTTACCTTTGTGCCCTTTAACGATATCAAGGCGATGGAAAAAGCCGTTGACAATAATACCGCGGCCGTCATCCTGGAGCCGATCCAGGGAGAGGGGGGAATTATTGTCCCGGCCGAAGGCTATCTGAAAAAGACAGCCGAGCTCTGCAAAAAACACAACGCCTATTTCATCGCCGATGAGATACAGACAGGCTTTTTCCGCACCGGCAAAGCCTTCTATCTGGATTATGAAGGCGTCAGGCCGGACATATTGACGATGGCCAAAGGCATAGCCGGAGGGTTCCCGTTCGCGGCTTTCGCTCTCACAGAGGAACTTATGAAAAAGCTTACAAAAGGCGACCACGGCGGGACATACTGCGGAAATGCTCTGGGCTGCGCCGTTTCTTACGCTGTGATCAAATATATGCTGGACAAAAATATCGAAAAGAACGTCAACACTGTCGGGGAAAAGACATTTATGATCTTAAAAGAACTGCAGGGCGAGTTCCCGGGGTTAATCAAGGAAGTTCGCGGCAAAGGACTTCTCCTCGCGCTGGAATTAAACAGCGCGGACACGGCTGACCGGGTCAAAACATTCTGCAGGAATAACGGTCTGATCGTCAATATAAAGCATGGCAATATCGTCCGTGTTTTCCCGGCGCTGAACATTACAATGAAAGAGATGGAAAAAGGGCTTTCGATCCTGAAAAAAGCGCTTATAAATATTGGACATTAAATATTGATAAATAAAGGCGGCGAGAGGCGCGCCTCATTCGAATCGCCGCCTTATTAAATTAAAGCTTTATATTACCGGGCAGCCACAAAAAATTGGTTTTTGGAGCTGCCATTAATCATATTTAAAAAGGGAGCGCATCCCAATAGCAATGCCCATATTTAAAAGAGCGGGCAGCAGGATTTAAATTGCCATAGCCTGCCTTTTCTCTCCGGGCTTACACTCCCCAACTTATAACTTTGTGCTTAAATTAGCTGTCCCTCACCATTTTGTTAGCATTACCGGCACTGCTTTACTTTGATTCGTACACGGCGCCCTTGTTGGCCGATGTGACGATCTTGGAATAGCGCGCCACATAGCCGCTCAATATCTTGGGCGGATGAGGAACCCAGCTTTTTCTTCTCTTCTGGATCTCGTCATCTGAGACGAGAAGGTTTATCTTTTTATTGGGAATATCTATTTCAATCTTATCACCTTCTTCCACCAGCCCGATCAGGCCGCCCGAAGCCGCCTCGGGGGAAATATGCCCGATGGACGCGCCCTTTGTCGCGCCGCTGAAACGGCCGTCCGTGATCAGAGCGACGTCTTTATCCAGCCCCATACCGGCAACAGAAGAAGTCGGCGAGAGCATTTCGCGCATTCCGGGGCCGCCCTTCGGCCCTTCATAGCGGATGACGACGACATCGCCCTTCTTTATTTTACTGCCCAGTATCGCCTTACTGGCCTCTTCCTCGCTGTTGAATACGCGGGCCGGGCCTGTGTGCTTCATCATCTCCGGAGCGACCGCGGCCTGCTTGACAATAGCGCCTTCAGGAGCGAGATTTCCCGTTAAAACGGCAAGTCCGCCCGTTTCATGAACAGGCTTGTCGATCGGGCGGATGACATCATAATTCTTCACGCCGGCCTTGCTTTCCTTGAGCGTTTCGCCGAGCGTTTTGCCCGAAACCGTCATTGCATCAAGATGGATCAATTTCTTTTTGGCCAATTCCGACAGAACCGCCGGAACTCCTCCTGCGTAATAAAGATCAAGGATATGATGAGTGCCTGCCGGCGCCATTGAGGTCAGGTGCGGGATCTTTTCCGTAAAGGGCGCGAAATCTTTCAATTCCAGGCTGACATCGCCGTAATAAGCGATTGCCGGAAGATGCAGGGCTGTATTTGTCGAGCCGCCCAACGCCATATCAAGGGCAACGGCGTTCTCAAACGCTTTTTTTGTCATAATGTCGCGCGGTTTGATGTCCTTTTCCACCAGCTCGACTATCTTCAAGCCCGCTTTTTTAGCGAGCATTTCCCTTTCGGAAAACACGGCGGGGATGCTCCCGTTAAAAAAGAGGCCTATGCCGAGGGCTTCGCTCAGGTTCGACATTGTGTTGGCCGTAAACATGCCCGCGCATGAGCCCGCACCGGGACAGGCCTCGCATTCCAGCCGGTGCAGTTCCTCATCCGAGATCGCGTTGATGGCCTTCTTTCCTATGCCGATAAAAACATCATTCAGGTCTAGCTGGTCGTCCCTGCCGACATTGCCGGGAAGCATCGGCCCGCCGCTTAAAAAAATCGAAGGCACATTCACACGCATGGCGGCGATCATCATCCCGGGAATGATCTTATCGCAGGAAGCGATCAAAACAAGCCCGTCGAACTGGTAGGCCTGCGCCATTGTCTCAACGGAATCCGCGATGAGCTCGCGCGAAGGCAGGGAATATTTCATACCGACATGCCCCATGGCGATTCCGTCGCAAATGCCGATCGTATTGAACTCCATCGGCATGCCGCCGGCGGCGTAAATACCGTGCTTGACGGCGTCGGCGAGTTTATTTAAATGAATATGCCCCGGAATGCATTCATTAAAGGAGTTCACGATACCAATTATGGGACGTTTTATTTCCCAATCGTCAAACCCCATTGCCCGGAACAGGGACCTGTGGGGCGCTCTCTGAAAACCGGCTTTTACCATGTCGCTGCGCATAAAAGTTCCTCCTGTTTTTTTATTACAGCATAAAGCTGTAAGAAATTATTATAATGAATACTAATAATTTAATGAATAATATTATAATACAAAAATAGCTCCTTTGCAAAAAGAGGGAATATAAAATTATCAAGCCTCACCCCGCCTCGCAAGGCTCGGTACCCCTCTCCAAATTTGGAGAGGGGACGGGGGTGAGGCCTGTATAATCCAGATTATTACTTTATTTCGGTGTGTTTCCGTGTAATTCTGCGGCAATATTTTTTTAAACCACCTATTTTTTCCTAAAAAAGGAGTTCCCCATTAAAATATGATTACAAAAAGGAGGAACATTTTGCCTGAAATCGGCATTGCCGTCACACAGTCATTTGATTCAAAAAGCATTATAGACTATTTTCGATTAAAAAAGGATTTTTCCTCAAAAAAACTCGAGCTTTTCCGGAATGAGTCCATTGAGTTAGTCATCGGCAGGGAAGGGAGCGCCGGAGGAGCGGCGGCGGCGGCTTTTTTGATCAACCGCTTCGATAACATTGAGAAAATAAATTTCATACATGTTGGAGAATGCAAAGCAAAAAATCCGGGTTTAAAACCGGGGACTCTTGTCCTCTGCAATAAAATTACTGATTATGAAACAGACAAATCCTATTATCCGGATATTCTTTTTAAGCATGCTCTCTCTGAAATATCTCTTATAACCATTCCAGCTATTAAAAAAGGCAGACAGATTGTTTTTCCGGGCTTTGACTGTATTGATGCGGAAGCCTCCGGTTTTATGGACGCTTCTCTCACCTTCCTTCCGCCGCACATGGTTTTCTGCATGAAAATCATAGCCGGCCTTGATGGCGGAAAGAAACACCGGGCCTGGACTGATAAAAACCTGACAGCCTTTAAGGATTTTACAGACCTGATCCGGCTAAATATGAAAAGAGGGGAAAGCATACTGACCGGAGAGGATCATCTTCTATTAAACAGCCTTAGCGCCTCTCTCCGTTTTACAGAGGCCATGAAAAGCCGGCTGTATAAAGCCGCCGGAGACTATAAAACTGCCGGGGGAAATCTGGAAAAAACCATTACAGGTTATTTTCAATTTAAAATAAATCATAAAAATGAAAGCAGGAAAATTTTTGAGAAAATCATCAAGGAACTAAGTTATGGTTCTTTTTGATTATATTTATATTGAAGAAGCGGCTGAAAATTATCCCCTGCCAAAAGAAATAATTAAAAAAATGAAAGGGGCCAGGATTATAACCATTAAAGATTATAAAGAAGTATTCAGCCGTCCCGGCCAGGATTATCATCTGCAGAAAAAATCGCAAAAGCTCATTCTCGCGGTAAAAAAGAAAAACTTTCTTTACGAACTGCCGCCAATCTGCCAGAATTTCGGCGTCAAAAATTCTTACTATGCCTCACCGGCGCTGAACTGCGTCTATGAATGCGGCTACTGTTTCCTGCAGGGAATGTACCCCTCGGCCAACATTACCGTCTTTGTCAATACGGAAGATTTTTTTAAGGAAACGAAACGTCTTTTAAAAAGCTTTCCGATAAGCCTGGCTGTCTCATATGACACCGACCTCCTGGCGCTTGAGAATATTCTCGGCCTTGCCTCTGAATGGATCGGGTTCGCGTATGAAAACCCCGGCCTGACGCTTGAGATACGGACAAAAAGCGTTAACACAGGCGTTTTTATAAAAAATAAACCTTCGCCGGATATCATACCGGCATGGACACTCCTGCCGGAGGAAATCATCAGCCGTTATGAAAAATCAACTCCATCCCTTTCCTCCCGTCTGAACGCCGTTAAAAAAATCATGGAAATAGGCTGGAAAGTCCGGCTCTGTTTTGATCCGCTTATGATGATACCCGGATTGGAAAAAATTTACCCGGATTTTATTAAGAAAGTTTTTACAAAGCTTCCTGTTGAAAATATCCGCGATGTCAGTGTCGGAGTATTCCGGATGAACGAGGTATTTTTTAAAAAAATGAAAAACAGCTCTCTTTATTCCGGCATCCTTAACAAACCTTTCATGACTGAAAACGGAATAGTCGCTTACCAGGCTGAATACACGAGGCAATTAAAAAATTCAATGTTAAGAGAAATCATAAACTATTTGCCGGAGGAAAAGATATTTTTTTGAGTCAGTCAGAAAGTTCTGATCTAATCCGACCGGTAAGTTTTTCATTCGATGTTATTCATCATCAGTTCTATTATTTTCAACCGGCAGTCAAAAAACACCTCGACAATGCGTGGGTCAAAATGCGAGCCGGAACTTTCCTTTAATATCTTCTCGGTCTGCTCCTCTGAATAAGCTTTTTTATATATTCTTTTGGTCGTTAATGCGTCAAACACATCGGCAAAAGCGACAATCCTGGCTTCCAGCGGTATTTCCTCTCCCTTCAGATTTTTTAAATATCCCGAGCCGTCCCATCTCTCGTGGTGATAGAGGACGATATTTTTCGCCATATTATCAATATCAGGACTGTCCAGCATTTTCGCCCCGATGGTGACATGCTCCTTCATTTTTTCATATTCCGCGGCGGTATATTTACCCTCTTTTTTTAAAAGGCTGTCCGGTATACCGATCTTTCCGACATCATGCAGGGATGAATATATTTTTATTTTCTTGACAAAATCCAGGTCGCAGCCGTATTCCCCGGCCAGAATTGCCGAATATCCGCTCACTCTTTTAATATGCTTTCCCGTATCCGTATCATTGAGAAGGTTGACGTTTTCAAAAGCTGTCACCATTGCCATTGTAACATTGTCCAGCTTCTTTGTTTTCTCTTCCACCAGATGCAGAAGATGCTTTTCCTTATCCCTCAACATGGCATTTTTTTCTTCCAGGTCTTTTAAGGCATTTTTTAATTTCAAATGGGTATTGATCCTGGCCAGCAGCTCATTTTTTTTAAAAGGTTTGGTAATATAGTCGACACCGCCCGATTCAAAGGCTTTAGTAATGCTGTCCGAATCGCCGAGGCCTGTGACAAAAATAACGGGAATATCCCTTACGCCAGGCATTTTTTTAAGACGTTCCGCCGTCTCAAAACCGTTCATACTCGGCATCATAATATCCATCAATATGAGATCAGGCAGGTCATTTTTATTCTTTTCAAACATCTCAATGACATCCAGCCCGCTTTTGGACATGATGATGCAGCTATCCGTATTGTTTTGAATGATAGACGCCAGCAATTTCCTGTTATCAGCGAGATCGTCGACTATCAATATTTTATATTTCATATTTCAATCCTTCCAATTCATCTATTATGCTGATAATGGATTCATCATCGAATTCCCTGGCGGCTATTTCCAGCTTTCTTTTTATTTCATTGAAGAATTCATGAGAAGAGAACCGGCCCAGCCGCGCCGCAAGGCCGAGAACTTTTTCCTGATTGAATATTTTCGCGTTAAATTTCAATTCCCTGATAATCTCATCCAGTTCCCTGCTTTCCTGTTCATTAATAGCGAGAGCAAGTTCTTTTTTATTGCCCGCTTCTTTTATGCTCCTGCCTTCTTTTTCTTTGATTCTGGACATCAGCTCTATTATCTTTCTCCTGAAATCCTCTTTATTGATCGGTTTGGATATATAATCATTGCACCCGGCCTTGTAATACTTTAATGCGTCGCCCTTCATGGCATGCGCCGTCAGGGCAATCACATAAAGATTTTTTAATTCCTTATCATTTCTTAAATTTTTCAAGACTTCCAGGCCGTCCATGACAGGCATCTGCATGTCTAAAAGAAGCAGATGATATTCATTATTTCCCCTGACGGCGTCTTTAAGTTTGTCCAGGGTTATCCGCCCGTTCAGCGCAAAGTCATATTCCACTTTAAGCTTTTTTAACAGAGCTCCCACCAATTCCTGGTTCATCTCATTGTCTTCGGCGACCAGTATCCTGAATTTTACCGGTTTCATGCTTTCCCGCACTGTTGAATCGGTAAAATAATAATCAGGAATTCTTTTCACTATCTCCCTGGCGCCGTTCAATAATTCCTTCAATTTATGGACGCTGAAAACATCTTTTTCTATTTCCTGATTCATTTTATAAAAAATATCATATATTTCAATAATACCCAGATTGCCGCTGACTCCTTTGATATCATGAATCACTTTTTTTATCATATTATGATCATTTGTTGAAATTACAGCTTCAACATCCTGGATCTGATCCGGCAGTTTTTTTATGGCCTTTAGAATAATATTTTTAATTTCCGAATCCCCTTCAGCGCTTTTCAGCCATTGCTGGACCATCTGCTCGTCTTTATAGGAATTTTTACACTTTTTCCCGGAGAGAATTTCCCCGGATCCCGGCAGGGGTAATTCCACATAAAAAGCCGAACCTTTGCCGGCCTCGCTTTCAAAATATATTTTACCGCCCATCTTTTCAGTCAGGCCTTTTGATATGGCCAGACCCAGACCTGTCCCTCCGAATTCCCGAGTTGTGGTCGGGTCCGCCTGGCTGAAAGAGGAAAAGATCGTGTCAAATTTTTCTTTCGTTATCCCTATTCCCGTATCAATAACGCTGATCGAGGCGGTCTGGTTCAAATATTTACAAGTGATGCTCACGCTGCCTTCCTTTGTGAATTTAAAAGCGTTGCTGACCAGGTTTAAGATAATCTGATTGACCCTGCGCTCATCGCCGAATACCAGCTCAGGCAGAGTTTTATCGATTTCGACATTAAAAAGGATTCCCTTTTCTTCCGCCTTGATCAGGAATATTTTTCTGACATCATTGATAATAGTTTTTAAAGAAAAATTGATCTTCTCAAAATCAATCTTTCCTTCTTCCATCTTTGAGAAATCCAGAATGTCATTGATGATTTCCAGAAGATTATTACCGGCCCTCATGATCACCTTGAGCTTATCCTTTTTCTCCGCTTCCCGCTCATCTTCCAGCAGCAATCCGGTAAAGCCTATAATGGCGTTCATCGGGGTCCTGATTTCATGGCTCATATTGGCGAGGAACTGGCTTTTAATTTTATCCGCTGTTTTAGCCGCAATTCTGGATTCCTCGGTTTCCCTCTGCTTCTTGAAAAGGAACGCGCTTTTGAGGGAATTGCTGATCTGATAACGCAGCGTTTCATAAGTAGTTGCCAATCTTGTGCCCATCTCAAATAAAATATATCCGAATTGCTCATTTCTGAAAAATAACGGCATCAAGATCATATTGCGGCTTTTTTTATGGGACTTCAGTTTATCAGGTAAGATATTCAGGGTAGGAAAGAGAGATTCTTTGTCGCTTACACTCAATCTCCCCTCATTATTAAACGCCAGGATGAGCCTTGACCATTCCGGAATATCCCAGACAAAACCTTCCTTTTTCTTCGGCTCGTCGTTATATAAAAATATATAGGCTTTTAATATGCCCAGCTGGGGCAGACCTTTGGCTATGGCTTCCAGCAGCTCATTCAATTCAAAAGTCGTAGTCAAAATACTGCTGACTTCCCTGAGCGTCCAGACAATATGCTGTTCATAGATAGAGTGGAACGGGTCCGGCCTGAGCATCATATCGCCGATATAGATCAGCGCTTTCTGGCACATGATTTTAAGAAGAGAAAGGGAATCATCATCTTTTATATATACATGGATTTCATCACGCAGGCTGTTGATTACGGACTGCCATAAGAACTCGTCGCTGACATTGCTCATCAGACCGATCGGCACATCAGAAACTATATAGAGAAATTTATCATTTTCGATCTTTTTGTTTTTCAAGCTCAAAATCATCGCATTGAGAAGTTTTTCAATCCACAATGATAAAAAGCGGTTGGATATGCCCTTCTGCTCCAGTTCTTTAATTGTTTTACTGAGAATGCGTTTTTGATTGATTTTTAAATTCTTTTCATGGCTGCTGACGCCTGTATAAAATTCCTTCTGATTGGAATCGGCCTGCGTCAATGAAAGGGAAAAACAGCCGCATGACTGCCGGATGACCAGCTTTGTGGGAAGATAAATCTGCTCCGGGGTCTTTTTACCGTTAATCATGGCCAGGACAATCTCCAGGGCTTTCCTGGCCTGTTCGTAGAGAGGCTGACGCACTGTCGTTAACGGCGGATTTAAATTCCTGGCGATATTAATATCATCAAAACCGATAAGCCCGACATCCCTGGGGACTTTTATTCCCCTTTCCTGAAGGCATTTAAAAGCGCCCAGGGCCATATCGTCATTGGCGGCGACAACGGCGTCGAATTTTACCTTTCTCTCGTCCAGAAGGATCTTTATCGCGTTATAACCCTTGTTATAAACAAAATTTCCGGGAGTTACCAGGGCCGGATCGAATGGAATATGATATTTCTTTAATGCCTCTTTATAACTTTCGAACCTGACATCGGCTTCCTGATGGCCTTCAGGACCTTTTATATACGCTATCCTTTTATATCCATGATCTTTGATCAGGTGATCAAACGCTTCATGAAGGCCTGATTTGTTATCCACCAGCACACTCGGGACGCCTTCGACCGAAAGGGCGATACATGCCATGGGCAGGGGACGGAACCGGTCGCAGAATTTTTTCAATTCACCGTCGGTGATAAAATTGCCGAGAGTGCCGGACATGATGACCAATCCGTCCATATTCCTTCTGTCAGCCATATTATAAATAATATGATGCTGGGAATCAAAGCCGTAAGGGGATGAAAGAGCTTTCCCCACAACAAATATGATATTAACATCCAGCTCTTCAGCGAAATCGGCGATGCAATTCCATATCTTTGTCTGGCACCCTTCCTCCAGCATGCCGATTAAGACGCCGATTGTCGGTCTTCTTTTTAAGCTTTTTCGTGAAATCATAATAACAGCTCCCGCCTGGTCTTTTCTTTAACTTTGACTTAAGAAGCGATCTTTATCCGGCCAAAACAGCCCGTACAGGATTATTAATCAACTTAATAATTAATAAATGAAAAGTGAAATGAATTATTTATAATGGATATTTAATATTATTATAAAAAACAAATATTATCAATGCAAAATTTGTTTTATTGTTATTATCAAAGCTTTCCATATTAAAATTTTTTTTATTGATATATCAAATTCTCATTCCAAGTGAAATACCTGAATTTCGCATAGACTCTCAGCCTCTCTATGCTCCTTTTCTCATTCAAGAACAGCCGTCAAAATACCGATGGATTCTATAATTATTCTGTTTTCAGGAGGAAACGGTATGATCCAAAAAAGATACTTAAATCTGGTTTTAATCATCTGCCTTTTCCTTATTTCCATAGGCAGCTTTCTGCTGCATGTCCGTACTCATCCGGTTACACCCCATCATCTTATTTATTTAATCCCATTTATTGCAGGCCTAATCAGTATTCTGGTTTTACCCATTATGTTCTTGAACAAAGGGCTGGTCCCTTATGCCTATCTCGCTAACGGCATGATGGCCATCATCGGAACAATAACAATGGTTCACTATCTAATCCAGTATCTTCCCCGCAGGTTTAATCTGAATTATATTTTTATGAAAACGCTCCTCCCCGATCTATTGATACTCTGGGGTGTATTCCTGATAGGAAAAATGCTCTTCGATGTGGAAATGATGAGCTCGAATAATTTTGAATCCCCCAGGAATAAAGGCCGGTTTATAAGGTTCCCGAACATGGGCTACTGGCTGATCCATCTCGGCGCTTTGAGCCTGGTCTATTTTCTCGGCCATGTACTATGGAAATAACGGGAGGTTATTATGAGTAAAATTTTATTATTAAAGCCCTTCTGGTGGGTGCTCCATGTCCTTGCCCTTATTTTAGTATTCTGGCTCGGGCACATAGTCAGATTTTAATATTGTCAAGCATGTCTTTAAATCCGTCATTCTGAAAGTTCTCTCTTTCTTGAAAATCTAGGAGAAGCTCATTATAATAACCCCGTTCTAGAAGTAACCATGTCGTTGTAATAGGGTTTCAGCGGCCGCCTTTACCCTATAACGGGTAGGGTAAAGGCTTACCGCTGAGTCCGTTTTATTTATTAAAGCCTATTAATCAGTGCCTTTCCAAAAATCAATAGATTTTTGCAAAGGCTTTGGAGAGATGACCGAGTGGTTGAAGGTGCGCGCTTGGAAGGCGCGTGTACAGCAATGTACCGGGGGTTCGAATCCCCCTCTCTCCGATATCCCTACAGCCAATCTAACCAAACCAGCCAAATAACTCTATATTTATCAATGAGTTTCATTAATAAGCTCCTGGTTAAATTTGCCCATTTTGATAAAATTTGCCAGCTATCTGCCAGTAAATTATAATGAATTAGAGAATTTACTGGCACTGACACTTTTCTGCCAGTAAACTTGTCAGGAAAGGAGGTAGCCTATGGCATATTGGGATGAGAAGGATAAGGCTTATTACGCATCTGTTACACTTGAAGGAAAACGTAAAAGGATAAAGCTTCACGGAATAATGCGCAAAAAAGAAGCTGATGCCGAGGAAGCCAGGTTAAAGCTTAAAATATCAACCGGCGAGTTTTACGATTTGAGAAAGCAGAAATCATCAAAGATGGCCGGTGAATTAATAACACTCTACATTGAGAATTGGTCAAAGGTCAATAACAAAGGCTGGCGGCTGGACCGGAATAATATTGAAAGATTTATTGAAGTTATTGGGAACAAGAAAATTGATGATTACACTACTCTTGATATTGATATTTATAAAAAAGAGCGCCAAAAAGAAGTTAAAAACACAACGATAAACAGGGAATTAAGTACCATCTCCGGGTTCTTCTCCAAACTTGAGGAATGGGGTGAATTAAAGGAAAAAAAGGTTAAATTCAAGGATATTCATGTTCCTTATGATGAAATGCACCGTGATAGAATCCCTACCCCTGTAGAACTCAAAATGATCTTTGAATCCATTCATGACCCTGAATTTTTTCTCATTATTGAAACCCTCTGCATGACCGGCCTCCGCCGTTCCGATGTTCTTGACCTTACAATCGAGAAGATGAAATTCGATCAAGAAATCATCCAGTTCAAGCAGAGTATAACCCAGGGTAAAACCGGGAAGAAGGTAACCATAATCCTTCATCCACGGTTACGAAATGATCTGCTGTTATGGATAAAATCAAATAACATTAAAGAAGGCAGAATATTCACAATGTCGGCAAGGGAAGTTTCGGAAACTTTCAGCGTTTTATGCAGACTGCTGAATATCAAAAACCTTGTTCTTCATGATCTCCGCCATGTTTTCGGCACAGCTCTCGCAGCCACGAGGGTAAATGGAATTGCCATCGATCCCTTTGCCCTTTCAAAGCTGATGGGGCATTCTGACATCAAAATGACGGATAGATATATTAATCCTCTGGATGATTACAAAAAACAATTTATCGATAATATGCCGACAGGTTTTCTGCCTGAAAAAATACCGGATATCGATTAGGATAAAGCAAAACATATTCAATATTGACAAATCTAAAATATAATTGTATTATATTATACAAATATTTGTACGATAATATACAATATATTGTATTATTATATACAAGAGGATAATATGAGAATAGACAAAAACACTCTTTTAGATCAAATATCGGCTTGGAATAGTGTTGTTCCTGGTAAAATAAGACTTATAGCATGTGGTGGTACTGCTATGACTCTTATTGGTGCTAAAGAATCTACAAAGGATATAGATTTAATGATCCCTGAAGAAAACGAATACAAAAAACTTATCAGTACATTAGAAAAAATTGGATATAAAAATGTAACCGGCAATGGATGGTCAAAAGACAATGAAGTTGTATTTGATATATATTGCGGAAATAAAATCCATACAACAGAGTTAGTTCATAGTCCGCTAGAACCAGGACGAAGCTTAATGCTTAAAAAATATTCAAAAATTAGTATCGGAATATTGAACTATTATGATCTGATAATCAGTAAACTATTTCGAGGAACCTCAATTGACTACGATGACTGTGAGTCTCTTGCCGAAAAGAAGAAAGATGAAATAGATTTCAATAGACTTGAAAAAGAATTTATAGAAGTTGCCAAAGGTGATATTTCTGAAGAAAAAGTATTAAAACATTTCGATAAATTTAAAAAAACATTAAAACAAAGAGGAATAACTAATAATGGATTCTGAATTAAAATCTAAACTTGAAAGAGCTGGTTATTCAATGTTTACTACAGAAGAAGAAAGCGAAGATATATCTTTGCTGATCGATGTCATAAACAGTAATGAACTCAGATTGTGGCATATGTTTCCGGCTATGATGGCTAATATTTATAAAACCAATAAATTCAATTTTAATGAATTGATCAATCTTAAGAATGGCCCTGAATTACTACATTTCTCCTATGATGTCTACAATTCAGGTTATGAATCATCCGATCTATTCAAAGAATTAGGAGAATATCTCAATAAATCAAATATCAACCATAATTATGATAACGATAAATTAAATATAGAGAGAGCAAGGGAATTATTTAAGCAATATTTCAGATCTGATTCAAAAAAGTCAAAAGAAATTTTATCAGTTGTAACCGATTATCAATTTGAATATGCGTTATCTGAAATATTCAGCCCAAAACAGAAGGATATTGTTTTAAAAAGATTCAGGGGAGAAAAGCTTACCAAGACAGAAAATGAATCCTATTCCAGGGTAATTAAGAAGAAGTTAATCGCTCTATCCAATTCTGATTTACACAACATGGCCATTTCATTATTAAAATAATAATTAATCCATTCTTACTTTTAAATCATCCCTTTCTCATAATGTGAAATGACAATAAAGTCGTATACTGGATAATAAAGTTGTATACCGGACAAAAAAGTCATATACTGTCCATCTACAATAATTCACGATTTTGTATCTGATGATAAATAAATTCAATGATTTTAAAAATTTATCCGGTTTATTGCGATATTTTGATCTTTAAAATAAAATACTCAAATCATTATTCCGCTGGATAAAAAGGTTACAGTTATGAGTGATGCAAACGAAATAAAAGAAAGCAAAATATTTCAGGGGATCTATCCTAAAGGCTTCATGCCTTACAGGATCAAATGGTTTGATCTTGTTATTGCTTCAATCATTACACTGATAGTTCTTATCGTTTACATAAGGACGATGGCGCCGGGTGTTATAGCCGGGGATAGCGGCGAGCTGACAACAGAGATATACCAAATGGGCGCCTGTCATCCTCCGGGATACCCGCTTTACGGCATATTGGGCAAGGTCTTTACCTTTATTCCGCTGGGTGATGTCGCTCACCGCGTGAACCTTTATGTGGCTTTCAGCGGCGCTTTTGCCATTTTTATGTTATATCTTGTTCTGGTTAAGCTGCTGGGTTTCAACCGGGACAAAGGTAAAATATCGCTTTCAGTTCATCTACCTGCCATCGCGTCAGCTTTCATTTTCGCTTTTTCCTATGATTTCTGGCAGCAATCCTCGGCGAGCGGAAAATTTTATTCCTTGAACGTGCTTTTGGTCGCGGCGATGCTTTTTGTCATGGTGCTCTGGTATGAAGAAATGATGTATTTCAGGAATGAGGTAAAAATCCATTTTGCGGAAAGAATGACTATCCTGCTCGGTTTCATCATGGGACTTTCTCTTACTGATCATATGCTTCCTTTGTGGTTTATTGCCGCATTTTTCATTGTTATGCTGCCTTTTGCCATTTTTATTATTGTGCAGGACGGGACGAAGCAATTTAAAAAAGAGTTTGCCGCCAGAATTCCGGGGCTTATCATTCTTGGAATTCTGTTTATCACGAGCATTATTTTGCTCTATGTATATTTGTTTGCTATCAGGCTTATTTATCCGCTCCATCTGCCTCTTATTCTGATCGGCATCTTTCTTGTGCCCGCTTATATTACTTTTTATACGGTACTTGTAAAAGTAAAAAAATCTTTTGGGATCAGCACAGCCGGGGTCGTTTATGGAATATCCGTAGTAATTGGTATAGCGGCTTTTATAGCATTTTCAATTTTTGTAAATAATAATCAGATTGTCCCTCAAACCAATCAATATTTATTCGGTTTCACTACGGTAGATAATACAGGGCTTCAGCAGGGAATGATGCAGCAAACACAAATCGACCCTATAATTATCATCCTCGCCGCGTTAGCCATTGTTGTTTTATTCTTCTTCGGGATTTTTGATTCTGTTATAAAAAAATCGGAAGTGAATTATGGGCTGGCGGATAAAATGATCGAAATACTGACATACAGCGGATGGATGTTTATTTTCGCGATGACACTTTACCTTTATCTTATGGTCAGGGCCGTGGCTCTCGCTCCTCTGCCGGATCCCAAGCCTTTAAGCTGGGGCGATACTCAGACGCTGGATATTCTTTTTAACCATATGTTCCGTAAACAATACGGAGGCGGCGGCGGTAATGAATATGTAAATTTGGGGA
>CAWIGG010000006.1:0-432856 GCA_963835575.1 uncultured Spirochaetota bacterium
CGGGCGGGCGGAAGCCTTGGAATGACGTACAGCCACAACGAGCAGATGAGGGACAGCAATGGGAAGTATAACGGGAACTATATGAGCTATAATTACGGCTATGGAATAAACATCAGCGCGGACGGGAAAGTAACGCCGTATGGAAATTACAGCGCGTCGCTGTGTTTGAAGAAGGTGGATAATAAAGAAACAAGTTTGATGACTGACACTGCCGCAGCGAAGAAGAAGGCGGAAGCAGCTAGGTATAACGCAGAGTTCGGAAGCCCGGCAAGACCATATATAACCCCGCAGATGACAGCTATTACGAGCGATATGAGCGGGGAAACCCATCAGCCGACCAGTGCGGAAATGTATGGACAAATAATGAATGATCCGGTTACGGGTGAAAAAACAAATGAAGCATGGGATCAATACCATCATTATACAGAAGTAAAAAATACACTTGAGTCAGAAGGACTGCTTGGGGATTTTTATAAGCAGCAAATGCAAAATTTCCATGATGACGGAGAATTTGTATCTGTTACAATCGAAGGCGTCAAGTTTAAATTCCCGAAAGCCGAATATTATATTCCATCCGATCCGAATAGTTCAACATTAACAGACAGTCATGGAAATACAAATATTTATCTTGCAATAAAGAATTTAGCATCGGATACGGCGATATATATGGTTGATAAGGCGCAATCCGAAGGCTGGAGTGAAGTTGAGATCAATAGTATGTGGAGGCCCAATGCACAGCCTCATACAAGCGGCTATGCTTTTGATATCGGGGCTATAACGAAGAATGGGGAGACGGTATACTTTAAGAATACAGACAAAATAGGGGAAACAACATTTAGAGACCAGTATAATGCTCATTCGGGATTAGTTGATGAAGTTTATAGCAGTTTAAAAAGTGATCCAAGGGTTACTCAAATATTGAATCCAGATTATTTATTTAGTACAGTTCCAGGTAATTCTTATGATTTGCCGAATGATCCTGATAATCTTTATCTATATATAGATCCTTTAAAAGAACCAGATTTATATGAAAAATTCAACTCTTTAATGGTCAAGCATGATACTCATGTACACATTACTTTATATCATAGATAAAAAGGAGGAAAGAATGAGATATTATATATTTACGGGAATAATAGTTTTGTTTATAAACTTTGTTTATGCTTCCGATTTGCAGCCGTTTGATAAAGATGGAGCAATTGTCATGAATATGGATACAATTTTATTTGAAAAACCGGATATTAAATCGATAAAAATTACTAATTTTTATAATAATAATTGGAGGGAAATAGAATTAATTTCTCAAACGAATATAAAATATAATGATTCTAACGAAACATGGTATTATATTAATTCTTACATAGTGACAAATTGGCAACCACCATCAACGCTTTATGGTTGGGTAAAAAGAAGCGATCTTGGCGGAAAAAATGATTTTAAACCCGTTAATAAAATCCCTGAGATATTAATTGTAGAGAGTATGGTAGATATCCCCGATTTTCTACATATTCATATTTATTCTGACGGAACATACCAAATCAAAAAAAATAAATCGAATAAGACAATTTTGTTAAGAGGAAAAGTTTATCAATATCAAAATATTATAATGTTAGGAAATGAAAGGGGCGAATATTTTTATTATAATGAAAATGAATATATAAAGGGATTGATTCCTATAATAACTTATTCAATTTATACCAATAAATCTGAATTTCCCGATATTGGTAAGCCTTCTTCTGTATTATCTGGCTCTATTTACATCCTCACCGGCGACAACGTGAACGTGCGCTCGGAGGCGAGCACGAACTCGGCGGTATTGGTCAAGCTCTCGAAAGGCGCAAAAGTCACGTTGCTGAAGCGGTCGGACATCGCGCTGACCGTGGGGGACAAGAAAGGCTTCTGGGCGTACATCGACACGGGGGTGAAGGGGAAAACCGGAGAGAATATTAAAGGGTGGATTTTCGATTATTATTTGAAAAAAGAAGAATAGCTATTAGCTGTTAGCGGTTAGCTGTTAGCCAGCTAACAGCCAGAAGCTAACAGCCAGAAGCTAACAGCCAGAAGCTAACAGCCAGAAGCTAACAGCCAGAAGCTAACAGCCAGAAGCTAACAGCCAGAAGCTAACAGCCAGAAGCTAACAGCCAGAAGCTAATAGCTAGGAGCTAATTCAGATGAGTTACAAAGACTTACAGGTATGGCAGAAGGCCGTAGAATTTGTTAAGACGGTTTATAGTATAACAAAGAAATTTCCGGAAGACGAGAAATTCGGATTGGTAAACCAGATGCGCCGTGCGGCGGTGTCTATAGCCTCGAATATTGCGGAAGGAAAAGCGAGGAATACGGATAAAGAGTTCTTAAATTTTTTATATATCGCTAGAGGATCGGCGGCAGAAGTTGAGACACAGATTTTTATAGCAAAAGGTCTGGAATTTATTGATGAAAAAACATATAAAGAAGCGGCAACGGAATGTGAAGGAGTTGGGAAACTTATAAATGGTATGATAAAAGCGGTTAGTCGTAAGTAATAGTTTGTAGTCAGCTATTAGTTATTAGCCAGCTAATAGCCAGAAGCTAACAGCTAAAAGCTAATTATTGGTCATAGAACTCAGGTTAACCCAGCAGTCCACGAGGACGGCCGGAATTAGCATTACTTCTTGAATAAGAGCTTGAATTCCTCGATATTCAATACCTGGACCCGGGGAAAAGGGACCTGCTTTAAAACATCGAAATGGTGGTCCTCGGTAACGATGACGGAATTGGAGATCGCGGCGCAGTCAACGAATTTATCATCGTCGTGATCGGCTTTAATTAATTTCCAATGGTAGTAAGGGATGATTTGACGGACATTGAGCGCGGAAGTCAGGACTTCGGCCGCGGAATCGGCGGTTTCCCGGTTAAATTTTTTTGATATAATCTCGATATATTCGGTTAAAATTTCATTGGTAATGAAAAGCTCTATTTCCTCGTTTTCGATTTTCTTATAAATCCAATGATATTTGGATTCTTCAGGGATGGAAACGAGGAGGACATTTGTATCCAGGACAATTTTAGGAATTTTCATGGAGCCATTTGTCCATTACTTCATTGGAAAGCTTTTTCCCCTTCCATGCCTCGCCGGCGCTTTGGACGGCTTTTTTTGAAAAGTGCTTTACTAAAAATCTCCGAAGGGCCTTTAAGTCTGTTTCGGATATATTAAAAGAATAGATTCTTAAAAGTTCCTGTTGTAAGTTAGAAAGTTTTGGCGCTGCTGACGGCATAAAAGCCCCCTCATATTACATAATGCGCTATTGACGTTCTAATTATACTTAATTAAATAGTAAAAATCAAGTCATTAAATTCTAAAATAGAATAAAAAAAGCTCGTGCTGGTGAATAATTAAATGAGGGCAAAAAATTAGTCTAAAGAAGAAGTCAGAGAAGCATCGGGAGCGAATCTAAAGTAAAAGTCTTATCAGTATGAGAATTTATATCCGGCGGCAACGTGAACGTGCGCGCGGAGGCGGGCACGAACTCTGCGGCGCTCATCAAGCTCTCGAAGGGCGCGAAGGTCAGCTTATTGAAGCGTTCGGACATCGCGCTGACGGTAGGGGACAAAAAAGGCTTCTGGGCGTACATCGACACGGGGGTGAAGGGAAAAAACGGAGAGAATATTAAGGGGTGGGTGTTCGATTATTATTTGAAAAAAGAAGAATAGCTGTTAGCGGTTAGCTGTTGGCTTTTAGCCAGCTAACGGCTAGAAGCTAATAGCTAAAAGCTAATGTGGGGTGTTTGATTATTATTTGAAAAAAGAAGAATAGCTGTTAGCGGTTAGCTGTTGGCTTTTAGCCAGCTAACGGCTAGAAGCTAATAGCTAAAAGCTAATGTGGGGTGTTTGATTATTATTTGAAGAAGGAAGAATAATACAAAGGCGGTCGGGCCGGAAGGGTTTGACCGCCGGTTTTTTTTAGGGGGTGGCGGGCCGGAAAAAATGGAGGATGTATGTCTGAAGAATGGGAAAACGATGCTGTTAAGCCAGTTACCGGAATTGATAAGGATGCATGAAGGCTGGGGAATTGAGATTGAATTTATTGATGATTCCAGCTTGAAACCATAGCCATTTTTGCCCTCGCAGGATTTTCATTAATTTGGGAAAATTCCCGAAATAATATAGTCTTTTGTTGAAGATCGGCGGCGTATGACACTAATTTGAGAATTTTCCCGAATTAAGGCTGTCTAAAACACCGGCGCTTCTGATGCTATTTCGGAAAAAACAGGACGGTTTATAATGCCTCTGACAAGCTGGCCGAATGGAAGCCGGTAGCCCTGATGACCGCTTACTTCACCGCCGGATTGCGGACTTCAACGCTCACTCTGATATGTTGCGAAATAAAGAAAGTAAAAGCCTTCATTTTATAAGTATCTCAAAACCCATCTGTTCAAAATGATGGTCATTGGTAAAAGCTGTTTTTAATTTATAATGCTTCATAATGACAAAAGAAGTACAATCGGTAAAAGAGAAGCCTTTATCCGAGTACCCCTTAAATAAATGGAAGGCCTCTTTTTCCAGCATTTCGTTGATATAAATAATTTCTATAAAATTAGACTTTTTGATATCCTCATAAAACTCAACAGCAGACATATGATTGGCTTTTGCATTCAAACCTGTTATAGTTTCATCAATAACATAATTTGTCGTCATATAATCATATTCTTTCAAGAGTTTTTTATTAATACTATTTGCCAAATTATTAAATTGGTCTTTCGCAGAGTACAAAGCTATAAAAGCATTTGTATCAATAAAAATCTTATTCATTATATTGTCAGCCCATTAGTTATTATAAATATACTTATCGATATTTTTTGATAAGTCAGAAGGAGCATTACTATCTAAATTTTTAATATTATAAAGGGGATCATTCATTAATCTTGCTAACCGGGAAGATTTCAAGGAATCATGAATCAAATCAGAAATTAACTTTTTTACAGGTTTTCCTGTTACTTTAGCCAAACTTTCAAGTTTTTCATATTCCTTGTTTTGAAGGGTTAGATTAATGTCCATAAAGCCACCTCTTTCATCTATTTATATAAATCATAAGCGAAAAATAAGCGAAAGTCAAATTAACAGACTGCCGCGCGGTTTTGCCGCGGGCAAAAAAGCCGCCGGAAGAGGAGCATTATTTTAAATCCGTCCGCTTCCAAAAACTGTCTTTTAATTCAAGCCCCTCTTTTTATAAACGGCGTTTTTGGAAGCGGACGCTTATTACTTTCAGCCTCCTCTTCCGGCAGCTTCCGGGCATCAGCCCGGCCGCGCGGTCCTCGGTATATAAAAGCCATTCTACCTACAAGGGACAAATAAATAACTGACCGGCCGGATGGAAGCCGGATGCCCTGATGACTTAAGATTCCCCCGTGCTGGTGAAAAATTAAATTAAGGCAAAAAATCGGGATAAGGAAGGGCAAAAGGAATAAGATTGGAATAATTGAAACAAAAAAGATGGCAAAAGGGAAACATTTATACTGATAAATATTTCTTTTATTAAAAATCGCGATTAAAACCCTTGCTTGACCATAAGCAAAGTTATGTTAAGAGGGAGGCGTGCGGCGCGCCGCCAAAACAGGCGGCCCGGCGAATGGGCTTGCGGAGACAGGCTCTAACCCAGCCGTAGCGTGAGGAGGGGAGAGTTAAGGTTTAGGAAAATGTTTGTAGATATCTTTGCGGTGCATGAAGCGAAGGAAGCGGATGTTTTTATCTTCGAGTTTAAAACCGGCGCGGTAATCGCCGATACGGACACGGTAAAAATCCTTAAATCCTTCCAGTTTTTTCAGATTACGGATATCAAGGATGGAAGACGCGCTTTGCGCGTCTGTTATGAGTTTGCCTATTCTGGCGGCCAGCTTTCTGTCTTTGATTTTCATCGTATCTTTGACAAAAGAATCCTCAACCAGGACATTCATTTCAAACCGGCCATGTGTTTATTTAATTTACCGAGGAATTCACTGCCTGAAATGGCGCTGCCTGTGGGTGTGTTTTGAAGGATATTTCCGAAAGCCCTGTCCTCAGCCATTTCAAGAAAGCGGTTAAGGGCTTTTTTGCTGCTGAGAAGGCTTGAAATGGTATCTTCAGCGGCTTTATGAGCTGCGGAGTCTATAATCTCATTCAGTTTGTCATCGGTTAAGGTAACGGTAGACATAAAATTCCCCTTTATTTCGGATATGCCGTTATTAGCTGACCATATGCTTGATCTGGTTTTTAACCAGAAAGGCGTTAATGAGTTCCTTGACGACGACTTTATCGTTATCCGGCAAACTTTCCACTGCTTTAAAATCGCGGAGGAGTTCCTCGTCGCTGCCTGACCTCATAACTAATTCCCTCTATGCTATCAGCATTTTAATTATACTTAATTATAAGGTAAAAAGCAAGTCATAAAATTCTAAAATAGCATAAAAATGAAAAAGTTATCTTTCTTTCCCCGCGCCGCAGGCTTCACATGCTTTCATATAATAATAAAAAGATTTATAATATAGTGCTATTATAAAAAGGAGGTTATTTCTTTCATGAAATATTCTGCCTTTTTAATGCTGTTATTTTTATTATTTCCCTCAATTCCCCTGTTTCCTGAAAAGCTGGATTTAAGGGGTATAAATGAAAAGGAATCCTTCTGGCTTAATATTAAGGATTTCGGATATTACCGCTTTGTTCCCGTCGATAATTTCCGGGAGAGCAATGAAGTCCTGGATCTGTATCTGATCGATACAAACGGTAATGTGGTTTTAAAGCTGCCTGATCATTACGGCAGCGGCCGCTGGCTTTACAGCAGTGTTTACATGGTTTCATCCCGGGACATGAATTTTGACGGCTATGATGACATCACCGTCATAGCGTATTTTATCGCTGTCAACGGCACGAAGACGCGGGAGCCGTTTACGGTGACATCAGTATATTTTTATACAAATAAAAGTTTTACGAATTATGGTTCGATTGACGGAGCTATAAATTCGAATATAGGGTTTCAAAATATTTACAAAGTTTATGATTTTATGAAAACGATATTTAAGAAATAAGAAAAATCCCTCCCGGTATGGAAACGCTCAATTTTTTCGCCGTTTTGTCTTCAGCGGCCGGTTGGAAAAGAAACTTTTGCAAAAAGAACCGCTTAATTTTATTTTAATTTAATTTTAAATTAAATATTCGAAAATTTGACAATAAAGTGCATATTTTTTATAATATGTCCCTTGTCCATAGACTTATGAAGAAAGAGGTTCTGCAATATGCCGACTATTAACCAATTGGTAAGAAAAGGGAGAAAGTCCGCCGCGGTAAAGAGTAAGTCGCCGGCTCTCCAGTCAAATCCCCAGAAAAGAGGGGTTTGCGTCAGGGTTACGACAATGACGCCCAAGAAGCCGAACTCGGCTTTAAGAAAGATTGCCAGGGTGAGGCTCGTGCATGGTCTTGAAGTGACGGCTTATATTCCCGGCATCGGGCATAATCTGCAGGAACATTCTGTCGTTCTTATCAGGGGCGGAAGGGTAAAAGACCTGCCCGGCGTGCGCTATCACATCATCAGGGGGACCCTTGATTCGATGGGCGTGGAAAAGAGAAAGAGCAGCCGTTCGAAATACGGCGCCAAGAAAGCGAAATCGTAAGGAAGAGGATGATATAATATGCCTAGAAAAAAGAGAGTATTCGGAAAAAGGGTCCTGGTCGATCCTAAATATAAAAATATGATGGTTTTAAAACTGATAAACCGTATCATGCTGGACGGGAAGAAGAATATCGCTTCCAGCATCGTTTATGGAGCGATTGATTTTCTCGCGGAAAAAACCGGCGAGGAAGGCCTGGGCGCTTTTGATAAGGCCCTGGCGAATATCAAGCCGCCTGTTGAAGTCAGGTCGAGAAGGGTCGGGGGCGCGACCTATCAGGTGCCGACGGAAGTCAGGCCTGAAAGGCAGAATTCATTGACCCTCCGCTGGCTTGTGACATTGTCCCGCGATAGGAAAGAACATTCTATGAGCGAGAAACTGGGAAGGGAACTCCTGGATGCCTACAATAATACGGGCTCTTGCATCAAGAAGAAGATTGATACGATTAAAATGGCTGAAGCGAATAAAGCTTTTGCGCATTACAAGTGGTAAGAGGGGCGTATGGCATCTGAGAAGGCTATTCCTTTACAGTTTGTAAGGAATATAGGTATAGCGGCGCATATTGACGCCGGAAAAACAACCGCGAGCGAAAGGATCTTATTCTATACGGGTAAGACGCACAAAATGGGCGAAGTCCATGAAGGCGCTGCCGAAATGGACTGGATGGTGCAGGAAAAGGAAAGAGGGATCACCATCACGAGCGCCGCGACGACGTGTTTTTGGAAAGAGTATAAAATTAATTTGATTGACACTCCCGGGCATGTTGATTTTACCGCCGAAGTGGAAAGGTCTCTCAGGGTCCTCGACGGAGCTGTCGCCGTGTTTGACGGCGGAGAAGGCGTTGAGCCCCAGTCTGAGACAGTTTGGCGCCAGGCGGACAAATACGATGTGCCGAGGATCGCTTTTATCAACAAGATGGATAAGGTCGGCGCGGATTTTTATATGTCCGTCGCGTCGATGGAAAAAAAGCTGGGCGTAAAAGCGGTTCCGATACAGATACCCATCGGCGCTGAAAACACTTTTACAGGCGTTGTGGACATTATCGGCCGGAAAGCCTATAACTGGCCGGAAGATGATTCGGAAGGGGTAAACTTTAATGAAATCCCCGTGCCGGACGATTTAAAAGAAAAGATGGAAATGCTCCGGGTTTCTCTTATAGACCATATATGCGACGGCAATGACGACCTGATGGAAAAATACCTGGAAGGCAAGGATATACCGGTTGAGGCTATCAAGAAGGGTTTGAGAAAGCTGACAATAGCCAACGAGCTCTTCCCGGTCGTCTGCGGAAGCGCGTTAAAGAACAAGGGCGTACAGTTGATGCTTGACGCTGTGCTGGATTATCTGCCTTCACCGCTGGAAGTTCACCCTGTTAAGGGAATGAATATAGATACAAACAAGGAAGAATTGGTGCTGCCAAACGCCAAGGATCCTTTCAGCGGCATTGGCTTCAAGGTGATGGTCGATGCTTTTGTAGGGAAGCTTGTTTTTGTACGGGTTTATTCGGGAACTCTGGAAAAGGGAAGCTATATATATAATGTTAATAGAAGGAAGAAGGAAAGAGTGGCCCGTCTCCTCCGCATGCATGCGAATAAAAGGGAGGAAATAGACAGCGTTTCGGCCGGCGACATTGTCGCTGTTGTCGGTATTAAGGACACGGTAACGGGCGACAGTCTGTCTACTGAGGAAAGGCCCTTGATGCTTGAAGCCATCGATTTCCCGGAACCGGTGATATCCGTGGCCATAGAACCGAAGACAAAAGAAGAAATAGATAAAATGGGCGAGGCTTTAAAGAAGCTTCAGGAAGAAGACCCGACCTTCAAGGTCAGAACGGATGATGAGACGGGCCAGACCCTGATATACGGGATGGGCGAGCTTCATCTTGAAATTATTGTGGACAGAATGGTGCGCGAGTTCAGGGTCCAGGCGAACATAGGCAAGCCTCAGGTCGCTTACAGGGAAACGATCAAAAAGCATGTCAAGTCCGAGGGGAAATATGTGCGCCAGAGCGGCGGGCGCGGCCAGTACGGCCATGTACTGCTGGAGGTCGAGCCCCTGGAAAAAGGCAAGGGTTTTGAGTTTGAGGATAAAGTTGTCGGCGGTCGTATTCCTAAGGAGTATATTTCCGCCATTCAAAAAGGCGTTGAAGAGGCTATTTCGAGCGGAGTGATCGGCGGTTTCCCGGTAGTGGATCTCAAGGTCGCGGTTTATGACGGGTCTTATCATGAAGTTGACTTGTCCGAAATGGCGTTTAAGATAGCGGCTTCAAAGGCCTTTAAGGAAGCGATGCACGCGGCCGATGCCGTCCTGCTTGAGCCGATTATGAAAGTCGATGTCATGGTCCCGGAGGATTATCTGGGCGATGTGATCGGGGACCTCAGTTCCCGCCGGGCAAAGATAAACGGAATGGAGCCGAAAGGGAACGCCAGGCTGATCACAAGCCATGTCCCGCTCGGGGAAATGTTCGGCTATGCGACGATTCTCCGTTCCACGACGCAGGGAAGGGGAACGCATGTGATGGCTTTTGACCATTACAGCGAGGTCCCGAAGAATTTATACGATACGATTTTAAAAGCTGAATAAAAGTGAAATTATAAAAACCAAGAGGAGGCAATAAAATGGCTGAAGGTAAATTTGAAAGGACAAAACCGCATTTAAATGTAGGCACAATCGGACACGTTGACCATGGTAAAACAACATTAACTGCAGCTTTAACAAAATATGCTGAACTTTTGGGTTTGGCCAAGTTTATTTCATACGATAGCGTTGCTAAAGCTTCTGAATCCCAGGGGCGGCGTGATGATACGAAGATTTTAACCATTTCGACAGCGCATGTGGAATATCAGACAACAAAAAGGCACTATGCGCACGTAGACTGTCCGGGTCATGCCGACTATGTCAAGAACATGATCACCGGTGCGGCCCAGATGGACGGCGCGGTTCTCGTTGTTGCCGCTACCGACGGCGTCATGCCTCAGACAAGGGAACATGTGCTTCTTGCGAGACAGGTTGATGTGCCTTCTATAATAGTGTTCATTAATAAGGTAGATATGGTCGCCGATAGCGATAAAGAGCTGATTGATCTTGTTGAAATGGATATCAGAGAGCTTTTGAACCAGTATAAGTTCCCCGGCGATGACACTCCGATCATCAGGGGTTCCGCTTCCAAGGCATTGTTCAGTACTTCAAAGGACCCTAACGCTCCTGAATTTGCCTGCATTAAGGAACTGATGGATGCAATGGATTCATTCTTCAAGGAACCTCCGAGAGAACTGGACAAGCCGTTCCTTATGCCGATCGAAGATATTTTCTCGATCACCGGCCGCGGTACAGTGGCTACAGGCAGGATTGAAAGAGGCGTTGTCAAAGTTCAGGAAGAAGTGGAAATTGTCGGTTATCATGATACAGCTAAAACCGTTGTGACCGGCGTTGAAATGTTCAGAAAGATCCTGGATCAGGGCCAGGCCGGTGATAACGTCGGACTGCTCCTCAGAGGCGTTGAAAAAGACTCGATCAGGAGAGGTATGGTTCTTGCTAAACCCGGCTCAATTACTCCTCACATGAAATTCAAAGGGGAAGTCTATGTGCTCAAGCCGGAAGAAGGCGGAAGAAAATCCCCGTTCCATGTCGGCTACAGGCCTCAGTTCTATATGAGTACCGCTGATGTGACCGGTAATATCGCCGCTATTCAGGGTGCTGATATGGTTATGCCCGGTGATAACGTGAACATGACTATTGATTTGATTACCAAAGTGGCGGTAGAAAAAGGTTTGCGTTTCGCTATCAGAGAAGGCGGAAGAACTATCGGATCAGGTGTTGTTACCGAGATAGTCGAATAATAGTGTAAAGAGGTTTTACTGTGAGCAGAATAAGAGTCAGATTAAAAGCCTATGATGTGAACTTGATAGATAAATCGGCGAAATCGATTGTTGAATCCGTGAAGAGTAAGGGGGGAAGGGTCTCAGGGCCTATTCCCCTGCCGACACGGATCAAGAAATATACGGTATTAACATCGCCTCATGTGAATAAGGACGCGAGAGAGCAATTTGAGATGAGGGTTCACAAAAGGCTGATTGATATTCTGGATCCCAGTTCAGATCTGGTCAATGCGCTGATGGAATTGCAGCTGCCTGCCGGAGTTGAGGTGGAGATAAAACAATAATTATTATGGCATAGGTGGAATGAAATGAAGGCGAAGAAAGTGGGAATTATAGGAAAAAAACTGGGCATGACCCAGTTATACTGGAATGACTGCATGGTCGGCGTCACTGTTGTTGATTTCTCAGGCCTCAAATATATGGGAGAGAGAACGATCGAAAAAGACGGCTATAATGCGGTGATTCTTGGATATACAGGCAATAAGGGAGAAGAGGTCCGCCATATCAGGGAAATAAGGACAGACAATGCGGCCGCGTACCAGTCAGGCGACTATATGGGCTTGTTTGATACAGTCAAGAAAGTCGATGTTGTCGGTATCATGAAAGGGCGCGGTTTTACCGGCGTTATGAAGCGGCATGGCTTTCATGGCGGTCCCGCTGCTCATGGGGCCAAGCACTGGCATAGAAGGCCCGGTTCCATAGGCGGCCATACATTCCCGGCAAAAACCTGGAAAGGCCAGAAAATGCCCGGTCATTACGGCAATACAAGGATCTGCACGCTCAGTCAGGATATGGTGAAGCTGGATAAGGAGAAAAAACTTCTTTTTGTCAGGGGCGCTATTCCGGGCTCAAATAATTCAATCGTGATGGTCAGAGACGCTGTTAAGGAGAAGGTTGGCTTATGAAACTGGATTTATATAACGGGTCTGAGAAGGTAAGGGAAGTAAACTATCCTTTCCTGAAGGGCAGATATTCAAAAGATGTATTATATCAGGCTGTTGTTGCGAGGCTTTCCCGTGAACGGCAGGGCAACGCTTCCACTTTAACAAAGTCTGAAGTCAGGGGCGGCGGCAAAAAGCCATGGCGCCAGAAAGGCCTCGGGCGCGCCCGCGCCGGTTCAACCCGGTCTCCGTTATGGCGGGGCGGCGGCGTTATTTTCGGACCGAAGCCGCGTGATATGGCAAAAGGCATCAGTAAAAAACAAAAGACAGCGGCTTTATTATCCGTTTTTAATAAGCTGGCGGAATTGGGCAAAGTAAGGATTTTTAGTGACTTTGAGCTTAAGACCTTTAAAACAAAAGACTTTATGAAAGCCGTGGATAAGTTTATAGAGAATAAGGAAGAAAGAACTGTGATTATCACGGCTGAATACAGCAAAAACATGGCCCTCGGATCGAGAAATTTAAAGAATATTAAAGTGCTTTATGCCTCGGATCTTGATTTGCTGCCGCTTGTTTACGCGGACAGGGTTCTTGTTTCTGAAAAAGCTATGGAAAAGGTCGGCAGCCTTTTCGCTAATATTAAACAATAACGGGGTTTAACGATGAAGGATTTAAATACAATTTTAAAATCTCCTGTTTTATCGGAAAAGGCGAGCGCGCTCAAGCCGTCGAAAAAATACATTATTGAAGTGGCGATGGACGCCAATAAGATTGAGATTAAAAAGGCTGTTGAGTCGCTCTATAAGGTTAAGGTCAGCAAGGTCAACACGTCCAGAATGCCTTCAAAATGGAAGAGGGTCAGGACGAGTTACGGCTATACTTCCCAGTGGAAGAAAGCGATCGTGACTTTAAAAGATGGCGAAATTGATTTTTATAAAGTTTAAGCGAGAGGAAACATATGGGATTGAAGCGCTATAAACCGATCACACCTGGTTTAAGGCATAAAGTAAGTTCCGATTTCAGTGAAATCACGAAAACGGAGCCGACGAAAAGCCTGATCGGCGGAATTAAAAGAGGCCGCGGTAATGGAAGAAACAGCGGCGGCCGGATTACCGTGCGCCATAGAGGCGGCGGCAGCAAGCGGTTTTATCGTATTATAGATTTTAAAAGAGAGAAATTGGGCGTACCCGCGAAGGTCATGTCGATAGAATATGATCCGAACAGGACGGCGAGAATAGCGCTCCTTCATTATCATGACGGAGACAAGGCATACATTCTGGCGCCGAACGGCTTGAAGGTCGGGGATACCGTCGAAGCGGGAGATAAGATAGAAATAAGACCGGGAAATAATCTTCCCCTGAAGGCGATACCTGTTGGAACAATTATCCATAATGTGGAAATGAAGCCCGGAAAAGGCGGTCAGCTGGCCAGATCGGCCGGCACATACGCGAAGCTCGACGGCAAGGAAGGGCGTTACGCGATCCTCCGGCTGCCTTCCAATGAAATAAGGATGATCCTTCTGCAGTGTCGCGCAACGGTCGGTGAAGTGAGCAACGCGGATAATTCAAATATGTTCCTCGGCAAGGCCGGTGTTTCCAGGCATATGGGCATCAGGCCTTTTGTAAGGGGCGTTGCGATGAATAGCGTTGACCATCCTCATGGCGGCGGAAGAGGAAAACAGAAGGGTTATAGGACGCCGGTCAGCCCGACGGGCGTGCCGGCAAAGGGTTATAAAACAAGAAATAAAAAGAAAACGACAAGCAAGTATATTTTGTCGAAGAGAAAATAAGGAATTGAGCGGGGTGTCAGAATGTCAAGATCGATAAAGAAAGGACCGTTTGTAGATTCAAAATTATATAAGAAGGTGCTGGAAGCGCAGGAAGCCGCGGATAAAAAGCCGATTAAAACATGGTCAAGACGTTCCACGATCATACCTGAAATGGTCGGCTTATCGATACATGTTTATAACGGTAAGATATTTATTCCTGCCTTTATAGCGGAAAATATGGTTGGCCACAAGTTGGGCGAGTTTTCCCCAACCCGAATATTCAGAGGCCATTCCGGAGTAAAAAAAGCGGAAAAAGAAGAATCGGGTACTGGTGCACCGCGAGCGATGCCGGGAGCAATGGCGGCAGCGCCTGCGGCAGCGGCGCCAGCAGCAGCGGCAACGGAGAAATAATATGAATGCAAATGCAATAGGTAGAAATCTTCGGATATCGCCTTTTAAAATGAGAAAGGTCATTCAGTTTGTCAGAGGCAAAGTTGTGACGGATGCGCTTTATATTCTGGGTTCGATGCCGCATAAAGCGGCAAAGATGGCTTATAAAGTTATTTTCTCGGCCGCCTCTAATTTTAAGAATAAATTCCCTGAACAGGCAAATAAGGATAAGGAATTGAAGATAGAAGAGATTTTTGTCGGTCAGGCGCCGGTATTAAAAAGAATGATGCCCAGGGCAAGAGGCAGGGCGGATGTTCTCAGAAAACAGTCGTGCCACCTGAGCGTTATCGTCAACGGCGGTGAAGAAAATAAGACGGAGAGGTAGAGAATGGGACAGAAAGTTAATCCGGTTTGTTACAGGCTCGGTATTGTAAAAACCTGGGATTCGCTCTGGTACAGCGAAAAAGATTATGTCAATTATCTTATTGAAGATTTTAAAATAAGAGGGTTTATTAATAAGAATTACGCCAAGTCTTTTATTTCGAAGATTGAAATCAGCCGGTTTCCCCAGCTTGTGAATGTGACGATTAATTCGGCTAAACCCGGTATTATTATTGGAAAGAAAGGCGCGGAAATAGAGATTATTTCAAAGGCCCTTGAAAAAATGGTAAGCGGAAAAAAGATCTCCGTATCGGTCAGGGAAATAAAAAGCCCGGAACTGGACGCGAGCGTTGCCGGTCAGGATATAGCGCGCCAGATTGAAAGAAGGATTTCTTATAAAAAAGCGATCAAGCAGGCTATCCGGAACGCGATGAAATCCGGCGCCAAGGGAATAAAAATCAGGATTTCAGGGCGTTTGAACGGCGCCGAAATCGCCCGCACCGAGGAATTCAAGGAAGGAAGGCTCCCGCTCAGCACATTGTCCGCTGATATTGATTATAAGATGAGTGAAAGCCTGACGGAAATGGGCATCATCGGGATAAAAGTCTGGATTTATAAAGAAGAGCTGGAAGGAAGGAGAAAATAATGCTATTCCCAAGCAGAACAAAATATAGAAAACAGCAGAGAGGCGTTATCAAAGGCAACGCCAATAAAGGCGATCTGGTTGTATTCGGTGAATACGGTGTTATCTCCCTTGAACCTGCCTGGATTACGGACAGGCAGATTGAAGCGGCCCGTGTCGCCGTAAACCGTTATCTTAAAAGAGGCGTCAAGCTGTGGGTTAAAATATTCCCGGATAAACCCACAACAAAGAAAGGCGAAGGCGTCAGAATGGGTAAGGGAAAAGGTATGCCGGACGGCTGGGTGGCTGTAGTGAAGCCGGGAAGGGTTCTTATGGAAATCTCCGGCGTTGATGAGGTTTCTGCAAAAGAAGCTTTCAGGCTTGCGTCGCACAAGCTTCCCATCAAGGTAAAGTTTGTGAAACGAGTGGAATTATAGGAGAGCTGTATGGTAGGCAAAAAATTAAAAGAGCTCAGGGATTTATCGAACGAAGAACTGATAAAGATGCGTGCGGATATACAGCATAACATCAGGATGATACAGTTCAAAATGAAAATAGAAAGGCCGACGAATCTGATGGAAAAGAAAAACCTGAGGAAAAAACTGGCCGTCATTAATACGATACTCACAGAAAGAGAATTAAAAAAGGCTGAAAAGTAAGGGGTGATATATGAGTGAAGCGGTAAAAGGAAAAATAAAAGTCGGTGTTGTTACAAGCGATAAAATGGATAAAACCCGCGTGGTAAAGACGGAAAGCGTTAAAAAGCATACAAAGTACGGCAAGTATTTTAAAACCAGCAGTAAGTTTTATGCCCATGATCCTGAAAATAAAAGCAAAGCGGGCGATAAAGTCGCAATAAAGGAAAGTATCCCGATCAGCAAAAAAAAAGATGGATTGTTGCTGAAATATTAGTGAAGGTCAAATAGCTGGAGGTTTGGTATGGTAATGCTGGGGACGCGATTGGATGTGGCTGATAATACAGGGGCCAAAATCATAGAATGTTTTCATGTGGAAGGCAGTTCAAAAAGACGTTATGCGTACATAGGAGATACAATCGTGGCGGCCGTCAAGATGGCGCTTCCTAATTCCGCTGTTAAAAAAGGGGAAGTTGTCAGGGCTGTTGTGGTAAGGACCAGTAAGGAAATCAGGCGGAAGGACGGTTCCTATCTCCGGTTTGACAGAAATTCCGCGGTTTTGATAGACAAGGAAAATGAGCCCAGGGGCACGAGAATTTTCGGACCTGTTGCCAGGGAGCTTCGTGATAAGAATTTTATGAAGATCATTTCCCTTGCGCCGGAAGTATTTTAGGAGAATAATGTATGGAAAAGATAAGGAAAGGCGATCAGGTTGTTGTATTATCCGGCCGCGATAAAGGTAAGAAGGGAGAGGTTATCCAGGTTAACAAAAAAGGCGCAATGGTCAAAGGCGTCTTTTTAGTAAAAAAATCGGTTAAGAAGGACCCTAAAAAACATCCCGCCGGCGGTTTTATTGAAATTGAAGCCCCGGTTAATCCGTCCAACCTGATGGTTTTCTGCCCGAAGTGCGGTAAAGCGGTGAGGGTTGGGTTTAAGGTTGAAAAGGATGGCGTGAAATCCAGGGTTTGCAAGAAATGTCAACATAAATTTGAATAGACGAGAGGTTCAGAATGGCTACAGAAAAGGCAGATAAAAAAGGTAAAACGGCAAAATCCGTTAAAACGTCTAAGCCTGCCGAAGATGTTAAAAAGGCGAAAGAAGTTAAAGAAGTAAAAAAAGAAAAAAGCGATAAAGCGCCCGTAAAAGCGGCCGCTGCTTCAGCTAAAAAGAGCGAAAAAGCGCATGAGGCGGTAAAGAAAGCCGAAACTGCGCATGTTAAGGCCGAAAAAGCGGAAGAGCATAAGACTGAAAAAAAGCATGCCGAACCGAAGGCTGAAGAACATAAAGCTGAAAAGAAGCCTGTAGAGGAAAAAGCGGAAGAGAAAAAAGAAGAAAAGAAGCTCCTTGAAGCGAAGGCTGAGGAAAAGAAACCCGAGAAGAAACAGGCCGGGGAGAAAAAGCCTGAAAAACAGCCTAAGGCGCCGGCCCGGCATTATTTACCGAGGCTGAGAAAGCACTATAATGAAGCAGTGATAAAAGCTTTGAATGAGCTCTATAAATATTCCACGCCGATGGCGGTGCCGAAAGTGGTTAAGGTCATACTGAATGTCGGTCTGGGAGAAGCGACCCAGGATAAAGGCGTGGTGGATTCCGCGGTTGACGAATTGACGACAATAGCGGCCCAGAAAGCCGTTAAGACATACGCGAGAAAATCGATATCGAATTTCCATTTAAGGGAAGGAATGCCGATCGGCGCGAGGGTGACATTGCGCGGCAACAGAATGTATGATTTTATCGATAAGCTTGTTTCAGTGGCGCTTCCCCGCATGAGAGACTTCAAGGGTTTAAGCTCTTCCAGTTTTGACGGAAGGGGCAATTATACGATAGGCCTGAAGGAACAGCTGGTCTTCCCTGAAATTGATTATGACAAGATCACGAAGATCAGGGGAATGGATGTGACTATTGTCACGACAGCGCGCAATGATGAAGAGTCTTTCCAGCTTTTGAAGCAGCTTGGGTTTCCTTTTAAGGAAAAATAAGAAAAAATCCCGGGAGGAATAAATGGCTAAGAAATCAATCGTTGTAAAATGGCAGAAGCCGAAGAAGTTTAAAGTAAGAGAATATAATAGATGCAAGCTTTGCGGAAGGCCGAGGGCTTATCTCCGCGATTTCGGGCTTTGCAGGCTTTGTTTCAGAAAGTATGCGTCCCAGGGTTTAATACCTGGTGTTATTAAGTCCAGTTGGTAGAGTTTAGGAGCGAGGTTGTCTTATGGATATTATTGCCAATTCTTTGACTAAGATAAGAAATGCCGTATCAAGAAAAAGAGAAAAGGTCGATGTCGTAAAATCAGGTATAGTCGGCAATATCCTGAACGTTATGAAAAAAGAAGGGTATATATCGGATTTTAAGGATTCGTCCGAATCAAAATTCAGTTATACTGTTTTTTTAAAAAGGGTAAACGGCAAGTCTGCGCTGACCGGTTTAAAGAAAATCAGCAAGCTCAGCAGGCGTGTTTATGTGAATATCGACAGCATTCCGAAAGTTTATAATAATCTGGGAATAGCTGTAATCTCTACTTCCAAGGGTGTTGTAACAGACAAGGAAGCGAGAGCTTTAAAAGTCGGCGGAGAAGTAATCTGCTATGTGTGGTAGGAGAAAGAAATGTCAAGATTAGCAAAAAAACCCCTAATCATTCCCGGCGGGGTGAAAGTGAATGTACAGAACGGGAAGATCATGGTTGAAGGAAAATTGGGTAAGCTTCAGCAGGAATTTGCCGTACAGTATATTGATATTAAAAATGATGATAAAGAAATAATGATTTACAGAAAAGTTGAGGCGAATATAGCCAAAGCTTATCAGGGTCTGTACTGGCGTTTGACAAGAAACCTGCTTCTGGGCGTGACCGAAGGTTTTACAAAGACCCTGGCTATTCAGGGGCTTGGTTATAAATGGGAAATAAAAGGCAAGGATCTTGTTGTTATCGCCGGTTATTCCAAGCCTGTTGTTTATAAGATTCCCGCTGGCATCATCATGAAGATTGAAACCCCCGGTCAGCTTATAATCAGCGGGTGCGACAAACAGCTTGTCGGGCAGACCACGGCTGAAATCAGGCATATCCGGCCGCCCGAACCTTATAAGGGCAAGGGTATCAGATACCTGAATGAAAGAGTGAAGCTCAAAGAAGGAAAAGTCGCTAAATAGTTTCCATAAATAAAATACATAAGAGGAATATATGATAGATTTACTGAAAATGAGAAGAAAAAGAATGATCAAAGCCAGAAGAAGAAGCAAACGCTTGCTGAAAGCCTCTTCGGACAGGCCTCGCATGATTATTTACCGATCCAGAAAGTATATGTATGTGCAGGTTGTTGATGATGTCAAGAAAAAAATATTGCTGTCGATTTCCTCCATCGCCAAAGAATTGAAAGATAAAAAACTGGGTAAAAATATCAAAAGCGCAAAAGTATTGGGGAAAGAACTGGGCATGAAATTAAAGGAAAAAAAGATAGATTCGGTCTGTTTTGACCGGAACGGATTTAAATACCATGGTAAAATCAAAGCCCTGGCTGACGCATGCCGGGAAGAAGGAATCAAATTTTAAGATTAAATGGAGATACTGATGGCACCAAGAGAAAATTATAAGAATCCAGTGCAGAGTGAATGGGCTGAAAAAGTTGTCAGTCTCAGAAGGGCTGCGAAAGTAACGACAGGCGGAAAGAGATTCCGCTTTAACGCCGTCGTCATTGTCGGCAACGGAAAAGGAATGGTCGGGCTGGGTTACGGTAAGGCCAATGAATTGGCCGATGCCATAAAAAAAGCGAAAGACAAGGCCATCAGAGCGGCCAAACCGATAAAAATGAAAAATACGACAATACCGCATGAAGTAATCGGAAAGTTTAAAAGCGGAGTTATCTTTTTAAAGCCGGCTTCAAAAGGTACGGGTGTCATTGCGGGCGGGGCTGTCAGACCGGTGCTGGAACTGGCGGGCATCCATGACGTTTTAACGAAATCGCTCAGATCGACGAATCCTGTCAATCTGGTAAAAGCTACTTTAAGCGCGCTTTTTAATTTAATGGATGTTAAAGATCTGTCGGTCAGAAGAGGAAAAACCGTGCAGGAAATTTTTGGAAGTTCTTCCAAAAACGGTTAGATTATTGGAGGTAATATGCCGGTCATTGAGATAAAAGTAAATAGAAAGGCTGTTAAAGATAGAAGAAGGAGAGGCCGGGGAATCGGCAGCGGCAGGGGCGGCCAGAGCGGCAGAGGCGCGAAAGGCCAGAAGGCAAGGTCGGGCGGCTCGGTCGGCGCGCATTTTGAAGGCGGCCAGATGCCTTTATACAGAAGGATACCCAAGAGGGGATTCCACCCGCTGTCGAGGAACGTATATAATATAGTTAATGTCGCGTCCCTTGAAGTCTTTAAAGAGGGAAGTGAAATAAATAACGAACAGTTAATAAAGAAAAGTTTGATAAAAGATAATGGTCTGCCTGTAAAGCTTTTAGGCAATGGGGATTTGAATATCAAAAATTTAAAAATCTCCGTTAACGCCTGTTCTAAAGGCGGCCGGGAAAAGATTGAGAAACTGGGCGGAAGCGTAACTATTATTGAGGCCTGACCTTTTTTATAGGATGTAACTTATGTTAAAAGCATTTATTAATCTTTTTAAAGTCCCCGAACTCAGAAAGAAACTCTTTTTTACGCTGGGGATTCTTGTCGTATACAGGATCGGTGTTCAGATTTCCGTTCCGGGTATTAACGTTATCAGGCTCATTGAAGCGACAAGAGCATCTTCCGGCGGCGGCGGCGGTATAGCCGATTTTCTCAATTTGTTCACGGGCGGCGCGAGGGAAAACGCGTCTGTTTTTTCCCTGGGCGTTATGCCCTATATTACTTCAATGATTATTATGCAGCTTTTAAAGGCTGTTGTGCCGTCTGTAGACCGTATGCTTAAGGAAGGTCCTGAAGGGAGAAAGAAATTCCAGCAGTATGGAAGGCTGGGGACCGTTTTAGTTACGATTATTCAGGGAATTATTTATGCCAGAGGCCTGATCGAGCAGAATGTGAGGGACGGGTTCCTGATGATCGGCAATACGGAATTTACAATTGTGTTCACACTGGCTGTTACGGCCGGCACCCTGATATTGATGTGGATGGGAGAGCAGATTACCGAGAGGGGCTTAGGCAACGGTGTTTCGCTGATTATTATGGCGGGTATTATCGCGAGGCTGCCGTATTCGTTATTTAAATTGTTTACAGGAATAGATGTCGGGGCGGCGGACCCGATGAGTCTGCTTGTCGTACTCGCTTTATTCTTTGTAGTGATCGGACTGGTTGTCTTTGAAGAGCAGGGGCTGCGTAAGATACCGATACAGTACGCCAACAGGGCTGCCGCTGGCGGCACATACGGCGGACAGGTTTCTTTCCTTCCGTTTAAAGTAAATCCGACGGGAGTTATTCCTATAATTTTCGCGTCATCTCTTTTGATAATACCGATACAGCTTGAGCAGTGGCTCGGGGCAAAATTTGAAATATTTAAAATAATCGGAGCGCAGATGCATCCGGATAAATTGTGGTATAGTATCGTTTATTTTGCTTTAATCCTGTTTTTTGCTTATTTTTATATGGAGATTGAGCTCAATCCGCATGATATTGCGGAAAATCTGAGAAAATCAGGCGGTTTTATTCCCGGCGTCAGACCGGGCCAGAAAACTGAAGAATTTATTCAGTTTACTCTGAGAAGGATTACATTGCCGGGAGCTATCTTCCTCGGTATGATTGCGTTAATACCGACAGTAGTGGTCAGGATATTTAATGTGCCGTCTCAGCTGGGTTATCTGATGGGAGGCACATCATTATTGATTATGGTTGGTGTGGCCCTGGATACTTTAAAGCAGATTGAGTCGCATCTGATGATGTACCACTTTGACGGATTTATAACACGGCCGGCGGCCAGGAAATAAAGAGGCGGATAAGATGATCAATTTGGCTCTGATAGCCCCTCCGGGAGCCGGAAAAGGGACCCAGTCTGAGAAGATATCACGGCAGTTTAATATTCTTCATGTATCGACGGGGGATATTTTCAGGGCCATTGTTAAAGGGACCTATAAAGGCTCCTTTCCAACGGAAGAGATTTTGAGTTATATGAATAAAGGTCTTCTGGTCCCGGATTCTATTGTTGTCGGGATACTACTTGACAGATTAAATCAGAAAGACTGCATGGACGGTTTCCTGCTTGACGGTTTTCCGAGGACCATTAATCAGGCGGAGACTTTTGATAAGGAAGCGAAAGGAAAGGCCCTTTCAAAAGTTATCCTGATTGATGTGAACCAGGAAGATTTACTGAAGAGGCTGATAGGCAGAAGGTTCTGTACGAAATGCGGGAAAATTTATAATATTTATTATAATCCTCCGAAAATTGATGATAAATGCGATGATGATGGTTCGGCTTTACTGATCAGAAGCGACGATAATAGTGAAACGGTAAAGCAGAGAATGGAGGTTTATGAAAAAGAAACGGCCCCGCTTATAGATTATTATAAGAAAAAGAAGCTGTTGTTTTCCGTGAATGGAAACCAGGCAGTAGATGCCGTTTTTAATCAAATCAGGGAGGTCATTCTGTCTTAATGGACAAAGAAGACGTTATTAGGTTTGATGGGATAGTATTGGAGCAGTTGCCCAATGCTATGTTCAGGGTGGAGCTGGAGAGTAAGAAGCAGATTCTGGCGCATATCTCCGGTAAAATGAGAATGAATTATATTAAAATCATTCCCGGTGATAAAGTGACTCTGGAAATGTCGCCCTATGATTTGACAAAAGGGAGAATTGTTTACAGATATAAGTAGGAGAATAATATGAAAGTGCGTTCGTCGGTAAAAAAGATGTGCGAAAAATGCAGGATTATCAGACGCCATGGCCTTGTTATGGTAATCTGCGAGAATCCAAAGCATAAGCAGAGACAGATGGGAGAAAAGAGAAAATAGAAGCGGAGGATAATAATGGCAAGAATAGCAGGAAGGGAAGTTCCCGGCAATAAGGCTGTTTTTATTGGCCTGACATACATATTCGGTATCGGCAGGCATAATTCAATGAAAATACTGGAAATGGCAAAGATAGAACCGGCGAAGAAAGTCAAGGATTTGAGCGAGGACGAGCTGGCAAAAATAAGGGATGTCATAGAAGATAATTTTAAAGTGGAAGGCGATCTCAGGACTGAAGTGGCGATGAATATTAAGCGTCTTATAGATGTCGGCTGTTACAGAGGCCACAGGCATAAAATAGGTCTGCCTGTCAGGGGCCAGAGGACAAGAACAAACGCGAGGACACATAAAGGGCCGAGATCAAATACGATCGGCAGAAAGAAATAAGGTTTAACGGAGGTTTTAATTAATGGCAAAGAAGGCTGCACCGGTTACAAAAAAACGGAAAGAAAAGAAAAGCGTATTGGAAGGTATAGCCAATATCAGGGCGACTTTTAATAATACGATTATAAATATTACGGATTTAAATGGAAATTCCATATCATGGGCCAGTTCCGGAAGCGTCGGCTTTAAGGGAACCAAAAAAGGGACGCCTTATGCCGCCCAGCTTGCCGCTGAAAAAGCGGTTGAGCAGGCAAAATTCCATGGCGTGCAGTATCTGCATATCCGGTTTAAAAGGCCCGGGACCCGGAAGAGAATCCGCTATCAGGGCTCTGGATGCCGCGGGCTTAAAGATTAAAACCCTCAGGGATATTACGCCTATACCGCATAACGGGTGCAGGCCGAGAAAAAAGAGAAGAGTATAAGGAAGGTACTATATGGGAAGGTATATTGGAGCATCCTGCCGATTATGCCGGAGAGAAGGCACACGGCTTTTTTTAAAAGGAGATAAATGTTATTCTCAGGCTTGCACATTGAATAAAAAAGACAAGCGCGCCCGGGAAGGTTTCAAAGTTTAATAGAAAACCGACGGAATACGCTCTCCAGCTCCGTGAAAAGCAGAAAGTTAAAAGATATTACGGGGTTTTTGAGCGGCAGTTCAGAAGGTATTTCGAAATGGCCGCAAAGCATAAAGGCGTAACGGGCGAAATGCTTCTTCAATATCTGGAAAGAAGGCTGGACAGTCTTATCCATAAGGCCGGTTTTGCGCCTTCGAAAAAAAGCGCGAGGCAGCTGGTCGGGCATGGGCATGTCCTGGTTAATGGGAAAAAACTGGATGTTCCGTCTTATGTTGTCAACGTTGGGGAGGAAGTATCGCTGGATGAAAAGGCGAAAAATCTGGACCTTGTAGTAAAGGCCCTGGAATCATCGCAGAACAAAGTTGTCCCGGCTTGGCTTGAGATTGATAGTAAAAATCTGAAAATAAAAATGCTTGCGATCCCTACGAGGGCGGAAATAAATCCCGAAATTGAAATTAAAGAACAGCTCATCGTAGAGCTATTTTCTAAATAGTGAGACCATCCTTTTTAAAGAGAAATGGAGGAATGAAATGTCTCAAAAAGGTTTATTAAAAGATATCATGCTGCCTTATGAGATAAAGTACGAGAAGAACACTTACACTTCTTCTTATGGTAAATTTAATATTTATCCGTTTGAAAAAGGCGTAGGCGTTACTATTGCCAATTCGCTGCGGAGAGTGCTCTTGAGCTCTATACCCGGTTATGCGATCACCTCGATAAAGGTCGAAGGCGATCAATCATGAGTTTGAGCCGATTAAAGGAGTAAAAGAGGATTTAACCGATGTCATTTTGGCAATAAAGAAGATCAAGCTGTCTCTCAACGACGGAAGTGAAAAGAAGGTCATCCGCGTGGCAAAATCCGGCAAGGGAGAGCTTCTTGCGAAGGATTTTGCCGTTGATTCCACGGTCGAAGTGATCAATGGGGATTTAAAAATCGCCACTCTGAACGCCGATGCGGATCTTTCAATGGATGTACAGATTGAATACGGACGCGGCTACCGCTCGGCGGAGGATCTTGTTTGATTCGAATTCTGTTATATCCGTTATTCCGGTTGACGCGATTTTTTCTCCGGTGACAAGAGTGAATTATATTATTGAGGATTTCAGGGTCGGAGAAAAAACAGACTGCGAGAAAATCGTACTTGAAGTATGGACATCGGGGGCAATGGCTCCGCTGGATGCTGTTTCCAGAGCGGCTTCTATTCTTAAAAAGTATTTTTCTCTCCTCATCGATTTTGAGGCGGAAGAGGAGGAAGCGGAATCCGGTGAAGTAGCGGAGACTGCGGCGGCCAATGATATTATGGCAAAACCGATCACGGAGCTGGATCTTTCAGTCCGCTCTTATAATTGTCTTAAGAGTTCAAATATCAATACGATCGGGGAATTATTGAAATATGATAAAGATTCCTTGATGAAGATAAAGAATTTCGGTAAAAAAGTCATTTACCGAAATATCAGAAAAACTTCAAATTTACGGCTTGAGTCTGGAGGAGTCTGAATCAGATGCGTCCGAAGGCGAAAAGAAAGCCATGGAAGACTTTGAAGAAGGAGAATAGGTATGAGGCATGGAGATAAAGTCCGCAAATTGAGCAGAAACACTTCCCATAGAAGGGCGCTTTTAAGGAACCTGGCCGCATCGCTTTTTAAATATGAAAATATCAGGACAACGATTCAGAAAGCAAAAGTGTTAAGGCCTTATGCGGAAAAAATGATTACAAAAGCAAAGAATAATACTATTAATGCTAAAAGGATGATCAATGAGGATATTAAAGACAGGGAAATTCTCAAGAAGCTTTTTGAGGATATTGCCCTGAGATATAAAAACCGAAACGGCGGTTATACAAGAATATACAGGCTTGGAAACCGGACTTCAGACGGCGCTGAAATGGCTATGATTGAGCTTGTGGAAGAAGCATTGTCTAAAGGGAAAGACGCGCAGTCAAAGAAGAAAATATATTGAAGCAGCTGTTAATGTTGCCAGGACTTCTGAAACAAAAAAGGAAGTTAAGACCAAGGCAAAAGAGGAACCGAAAAGCGATGTGAAAACTAAAGAAAAGGCTGAGGTTAAAGCGGAAAGTCAAAACCTGAAGTTAAAGCAAAGGAAAAATCCGCGCCTAAAGGCGAAGGCAGAACAAAGATAAAAGCGGTGATAAAACCTGCCGAAAAAAATAAGGCAAAAGCGGCGTCCTAAAGAAAAAAGTGAAGGGAAGTCAAAAAGCAAATAAATGAAGAAGTTATTGATTATTTTACCCCTATTGTGTTTGACAATAGGGGCTTTTTTTTTAAACGGATTGTATGATCTCATTATTTTTCTGTTTTTGATGGGGCCAGTTCTTTCTATTCCAGAGGAAATATATCATACCATATTTTACGTAATATTCTATATTTGATGATTTTTACGATTCCTCTATCCTTAATGAAGATTATAATGATTCAGGAAGGGAAAAAAATATCCCTTGGGTTTTTCACCATCTACTCCGGCTCATTAGAAGAAGTATTCCTTTTTCTGATCCGGCTTTGTATATTATCAACCGGTTCATTTATAATTGGAAAAGCCGGATTTGAGTTTAACCGTCTGAAAAATCTGCCGTTTTTAGACGCTTTTGTCAAGTCTATTGATATTTATCAGGATCTGTTGGGCGAGTTTAAAAATATTTTTAAAAAGAAAAATAGAAAAGGTCATAATCTGGCAGGTATTATCGATGATTTTTATAAAAGAGGACTGGAATAAACTTTTCTTAGGGCAAATCTCTGCTATTCCATAATCCTCAGCATAATTCCGCGCTGTTTTGTAAAATCTATCCGTTCAATCTCATCAAGCGCTTTTATAATATTTTTTTCCGATGCCGCATGAGTGGTCATAATAAGAGGGACATAATCGGTTTTGCTCCGTTCTTTCTGGATAACGGAAGCAATGCTGATATTATTAGTTCCGAATATGCCTGAAATCCTGCTGAGAACACCTGTTTTATCAAGGACATTGAATCGGAGGTAGTATCTGGCTTCAATATCACCGATGCTTTTCAGACGGTAATTATTAAAATTACGGTATTTAAATGTATTATTAGGGTTTTGAACCGATTTTGCGATATCGATTATATCCGCCACGACGGCTGTCGCGGTCGGAAGCGAACCGGCGCCTCTTCCATAATACATGGAATTTCCCAGATAGGCGCTTTCTAACAGGACAGCGTTGAATTCATTACGGACATAGGCAAGCTGGTTGCCCTTCGGCACAAGCGTCGGATTAACTCGGACTTCGACGGTATTGTCCGGGTCGAGTTTTGCGATAGCGAGAAGCTTTAAAACATAGCCAAGCTCCGCCGCGATCTTTATGTCCTGGAGATGAACGCCCTCAATTCCTTCTGTATAAACGTTTTCAAAGCGGATTGGAGTATTGAAGGCAAGTTCCGCCAGTATGGTAATTTTATGGGCCGCGTCAAAGCCGTTTACATCCAGTGTGGGGTCGGCTTCCGCGAATCCGAGTTTCTGCGCCTGCTTGAGGGCCATTGTAAAGCTGAGATTTTCCTCAAGCATTTTTGTCAGTATATAATTGGTGGTGCCGTTAACGATACCGTAAATGGAATTGATTTTATCGCCCACCAGAGCGTCCCCCACTGTCCTTATGATAGGGATGCCGCCGCAGACGCTCCCCTCAAAACCAATTGACTTATTCTGCTCCCGCGCCAGCTGGAAGAGAGGCGCCCCTCTTTCGGCCAGGAGGGCTTTATTGGCTGTGACGACGTTTTTCCCGGCCTTAAGGGCTTCTTCAACAAGAGTGTAGGAAAATTGAGTTCCGCCGACAAGCTCTACAATGATGTCAATATCCTTATCCTGCAAGGCTTCCTTATAATCGGATGATTTTTTCGCCCTTTTTATTTCCACACTGCGGGGTGTAATCCAGTCCTTATCTATGACATATTTAAGGTCTAAATCAATACCGGTCCTGAGTTTAATGGCTTCAAAATCATTCTCAAGAATCTTGATAACGCCGCAGCCGATTGTTCCGAAACCGACCAGAGCTATACCTGCGCGGGACATAAGGGCCTCCTGAAAGAAAATAATTATAAATAAATTTTCATAAAATTGCAAAATAAGGATTTATAAAAGGTATTATTATTAGGAATTTGATTGAATATTATTTATTTTATCAAAATTAATAAAAAAATAGTATTGATATTAAATATTAATTATTCTACCATATTTACAGGTTTTGAATAATATGTTCGCCGGAGGTATTTATGGTGAAAATACGTGTTTTTATTATATCGCTCTTTTTTATTGTTTTATTCAGTACAATGTTTGCTGATATACCGCTGAATAAGTTTTTTACTGTAAAGCTGTACGGCGGGTGGAACTCATGGATATCATCAACTTGGGGCAGATACAATAGCTATAATGGCGTAATTGCCGGAGGCTATTCGTTCGGGCATGGATTTTCTCATGGGAAGCCTGACAGGGCTTCAATACGGGATTGAAACCTCTTATCTTTCAATGTTTATTCAATCCTATGAAGGGTTTTTCGGCACTTTAGGTTTAATTCCGGTAACAGCGGATCTGGTTATTAATGAAGGAATGTTATATACAGACCTTGGATTGGGCGTGGCTTTTCCGATAATGACTGATAATCTAAGAAGCATTTTTTATCAAAGTGGATATTATGAATATGTAAAAAAAACAAATCCTACTCTAGGTGTTTTGGCAAAGATAGGCTGCGGCATCAATTATCCTATTACTGATTATATGGGATTGGATGCCGGAATCACTTTATTGCTTACATTTTCAGATTTTGGAATGAACATCTGGAATTATGAAGAAAGTATATTTTATAATCTTATGGCATATAGCCAGTATAATTTAAGGGCAGGACTGAATTTTTATTTTTAAAAAAGTGAAAGAGATTTAAATTATACCATTATTTATTTGCATTAATATAGATAAGGAAGGACGCAGTATGAGGATCATCATAAAATTTATAATTACATTTATAGCCTTCTGCCTGTTTTTTTCCAATATCAATTTCGGACAGACAGATAATGAGGAATTAACGAAAAAGAGGATCGAGTTATTAAATGTTTATATAAAAAGCAAATCCCATATGAAACCGGCATTTAAAACGGATATGAGGGCTGTTTCTTCCAGGCTGGATTTAAATACCCGGGAGGAGCTGTATGAAATGTATCAGAAAAAAATAGCGGTTGGTATTACAGTCCTGGACATTTTATTTCCATTAAGCAGCACTTTTGGAATAGGAAGCGCCATACAGGGGGATGATTTCGGCTTTGTTTTTCAATACGCTGTTTCCTGGGGCGGGTTTGTGGCTGTTTCGGTTTCCGGGTTACAGGGTTGGGCAAAATTCAACTCGCTTCCAATAGGACAGCAAACATACAGTGCATTAATTTCAAATTTATTGGTTCCGGGTATTGTCGGCTTCACATGTTTTTCTATTGCATATGTTTTCTCCTGGATCAGGCCGATTTTATATGAAAATGAGTATAATTCAAACCTCAGGGAATCACTGGGGCTTGATACTTCCGTAAAAATCAGCTTGCTTGACGGGCTTGGTAAAATAAAGCCGGATAAAAGATACGCGGATGTTTTTTATTACAATTTGATCAGTATTGAATATTGATCAGGAGGACAAACATGAAAATCAAATACCTGATTATAAAGTTCATATTATTGACTTTTTTAATGATGTTTTGCTCTCTTATGTATTCCGTTGATATTTCCTCAAATAAGATGATACAGGACATGACTGTAACCAATGAAAACAGTACGAATAATAAAATAAATTTGCCCCGTTCCCGGGAAATGGAAGCGACTGAAAGAAAGCTCCTGGAAGGATATATATTGAATAATTACCATATCAGTTCTTCAAATAATATGGTTAAAATGAAGGAGTTATCTGCTGATAAAGATAGAAATTTCAGAGAGAACCTCTTTCAAAAATATAAAAAAAGCGGCGGTTTGTGGACGGGCACATTAAATTTATTGGTGCCTCCTATGGGAATGTTAGGATTGGGGAGCCTGATCCAGGGTGACTATACAGGGGTCGTAATTGAATGCGTGTTTACTTTTGGGTCGATAGCGACTTCTTCTTTTCTTTTTTTGGGAGGCAATACCAGTCCGTCGGCGATTGTTTTATTCATTGGATTAAGCCTGGGTTATGTGTCATCATGGTTTATACCGATATTTTATGAAACGGGTTATAACGGTAATCTGAAAAAAGGCTTAAATTTAATGGAAGAAGCGCCTCCTGCAAAAAAATCCATCAGTTATTATAATAATAACCTGGATATACATGTTGATGAAATAATACACATCCCACTCTTTACGGTTCAATTTTAGTATATTTAAATGTAATTAATTTTACAGGGCTTCCTTCGGGTTCAGGGGGGCCCTTTTTTTAGAATTTCCCCTCTTCCTGTTTATTTTTTTTGAAAAATAAGCTAAAATATCAGGTGCTTATTTTATATTCATACCGGAGGAAAAACAATGGATTACGAGGTTGTTATAGGGCTGGAGGTGCATGTCCAGCTGAATACAAAGACAAAAATATTCTGTTCATGTTCCACTGAATTCGGCGCCAAACCGAACAGTCATGTCTGTCCTGTCTGCATGGGACAGCCCGGAGTTCTTCCAGTACTTAATGAAGAAGCTTTAAATAAGGCGATAACGGCAGGACTGGCCATAAACTGCGAAATAGCCGCCTTTTCGAAATTTGACAGGAAGAATTATTTTTATCCCGACCTTCCCAAGGGCTATCAGATCTCGCAGTTTGATTTTCCCGTAGCGAAAAAAGGCTTTATTGAATTTGATATGCCGGACGGAAACGTGAAAAAAATAGGCATCACCCGCGCGCATATGGAAGAGGACGCCGGAAAGCTTGTCCATACGGAAGGCCAGCCGCACAGCTATGTGGACCTGAACCGCGCCGGTGTTCCCCTGCTTGAGATCGTATCGGAGCCGGATATGCGTTCCAGCGTTGAGGCTTTTTATTATCTGAAAGAGCTGAAGAATATCATGAAATACATAGGCGTAAGCGATGTGAACATGGAAGAAGGGAGCCTCCGCTGCGACGCCAATGTGTCGATCCGCCCGTTAGGGCAGAAGGAATTCGGGACAAAAGTTGAAGTAAAGAATATGAATTCTTTTAACGGCGTCAAAAAAGCCATTGAATATGAAATAGAAAGGCAGAAGGAAGCGCTTTCGGAAGGAAAGACAATAATCCAGGAGACGCGCCTTTTTGACGCGGGCCAGAACAAGACGTTTTCCATGCGGAGCAAGGAAGAGGCGAATGATTACCGCTATTTCCCGGAACCGGATTTGCCGCCAATAAAGCCAGATAAAATGAAAGTTCAAAAATTGCAGAAATCCCTGCCGGAACTGCCCAGGGCTAAAAAGCACAGGTTTATCAATGATTATAAAATAACGCTTCAGGACGCGGAAACATTGACGGATGATAATGAACTCTCTGATTATTTCGAAGAGACCGTTAAAAACACAAAAGCGGAACCGCAGAAAGCGGCGAACTGGATCCTGAGCGAAACAAATGCCTACATAAATGAAATGAAGATATCCTTCAGCGATTTTAAAAAAACTTATGTAACACCTGCCGCTAACGCTCAAATAATAAGTTATATCGCTGATGGGACGATCAGCGGGAAAATGGCAAAAGAAGTCTATTCGGATATGGTTAAAACAAAAAAATCCGCGAAGGATATCATAGAATCAAAAGGATTGAAGCAGATTTCCGATACAGGCGAGCTTGAGGCCGTTGTCGACAGGATCATCGCGGCGAATCCGGCCGAGGTTGAAAAATACAAGGCCGGGAACATGAAGGTGATGGGCTTCTTCGTCGGCGAGGCCATGAAGGCCACAAAAGGACAGGCAAACCCGAAGGCTGTTAACGAAATCCTGAAGAAAAAACTGGGCTGAAGGAGCTGTGATGAAAAAGTTTTGTCTGCTGTTTATTTTTTTATGTTTGAGCCTGTCCTATTCGGAGGATTTGATCTCCATAAACGCTGTCGGCGATGTCATGATCGGCACGCTCTATCCTGTTAAGATGCTTCCTCCGGAAGAAGGCGCCAGCGCATTTAAGTTCGTCAGGCCTTATCTGACCAATGAGGCGCCGGATATTGTCATGGGCAACCTGGAAGGCACCATTACGCATTACACATATACGCATAAAGATGTCGCTTCCGGCAGGTACTGGGCTTTCCGAATGCCGCCGGAATCAGTTCATTATTTTAAGGACGCCGGATTTACCGTGCTCACGATGGCCAATAACCATGCCTACGATTTTGAGGAAGCGGGATATAACGAAACAAGGAGCCTGCTGGATTCTGTCGGGATCCGCTATGCCGGCAAACCGGGCGAGTACCTTCAGCTTGAAATAAAAGGCAAAAAAGTGGCCGTCGTACCGTTCAGCTACTTTGATTCATCCAACAATCATCTTCATATTGAGGAATCGATGGCGTTCATCAGGCGTGTTAAAGCCACCAATGATATCATCATCATATCTTTTCATGGCGGCGCGGAGGGGGAAAAAGCCCTGCATATCAGGAACGAGCTTGAATACCACTGGGGTGAAAAAAGGGGAAGGCTGATAGAATTCAGCCATAAGGCAATTGATAACGGCGCCGATCTCATCATCGGCAGCGGGCCGCATGTTCCCCGGGCCATGGAGATATACAAGGGAAAACTGATCGCCTATTCGCTTGGTAATTTTGCCACTTATACAATGGGAGCGAAAGGTCATGTCAAATATTCCCTTATTCTCAATGCCAAATTGGATTTAAACGGGGATTTTAATTCCGGCAGGATCATTCCCCTGATGCAGTTCGAAAGCGGGGAGTATAAGGCGCTGCCTTATTATGACGAGCAGAAAAGGAGCGTTTTTCTGATCCGGGACCTGTCCAGCCAGGATATTAAGAATAACCCCATCCGGATTTCAGACGATGGGATCATCAGTAAAATTCAATAAATAATGAAAGAGCCGCTCAAAATGCGGAAAATCAAGCATTTTGATTCAAGTTCCCATGTTTATTAAAGGAAAAATAATGAAAAGCATGATTATAATGCTCTTATTAACAACATCCGCATTGTTTGCTGAAACAAATATAATCATTAATGCCGTGGGCGATACGATGATCGGCACGCTCTATCCGGTCAAGCTCCTGCCGCCTGATCATGGAAAGGCCGCCCTGAATTTCGTCAGGCCTTATCTGACAAACGGGAACCCTGATATCCTTATCGCCAATCTGGAAGGAGCGGCGACTTATTACAATAAGACTTTAAAGGATGTAAGCACGGGCAGGAGCTTTGCCTTCCAGATGCCGCCGGGCTATCTGAAATACCTGAAAGAAGCCGGCTTCAACGCCGTCAATACGGCCAACAACCATGCCCTGGATTTCGGTGAAAGGGGTTTTTCAGACACAAGGAAATATCTCGATTTTGTCGGCATCAAATATACAGGCGCTAAAAATGAGGTTTTACAGCTCCGCATCAAGGGCAGAAAAATCGCTATTATCGGATTTACTTGGTTTGATTTTTCCAATAATATTCTTAAACTGGAAGAATGCGTCCCGTTTATCAAAGCGGTTTCGCTTTCTAATGATATTGTCATTATTGAGGTCCATGGAGGAAGCGAGGGCGAGCCGGCCCTTCATCTGACAAACACAATGGAATATTTTGGCGGCAATCCCCGCGGCAATATGGTCCGGTTCGCCCATCTGGCGGTGGACAACGGAGCCGATCTTATCATAGGGCATAGTCCGCATGTCCCGAGGGCGATGGAATTGTATAAAAATAAGTTAATCGCTTATTCATTGGGAAATTTTGTGACATACAGCAAATTCATCACTTCCGGTTCAAGGAAGTTCGGTTTGATACTCAATGTATCATTAAATGAAAAAGGAGATTTTATCTCAGGCAGGATTATTCCTCTCATTCAATTTACAGACGGGATTTATAAGGGAATACCGAAATATGATGAAAAAGGTAATGTGATCAAATTGATAAGAAAGCTCTCCGGGGAGGATATTAAAAACAATCCTCTCATCATCGAAAAAGACGGGACAATGATGAGAAATTAAAAAATTATGAACTTCAGGTTTTGTATTTTATAATATAACAGGAGTAAAAAATGAGATTACTATCTTTTCTGGCAGTATTAACTGTGATTTTAAGCTTGAAAGGCTTTTCAATTGAATTAAAGCTTTTAAAAACATTCCCGGAAGCCGAGGCCCCGAAATCCGTCGTTGTGTCGCCGGACGGGAAATACGCGGCTGTGATGAACCTGGAGGGGCTGAATTTCTGGCTGATCGATACGCAAACCTTAAAAATAAAAGAAAAGGTCCAATTTACCCGGACACCGGCGAAAGGCTGGGATTATCAGAATAAAAAGCCGATAAACTCATTCGCCGAAAAGCCGGTTGAATGCGATTTTTCAGACGGCGGCAGGTATCTTTGGGTCTCTTTTCATAACGGTGCGGATGTGGTCCGTTATGATATAACACATGCGGAATATACAAACGGCGGGGACCTGCAGAAAGCGAAAGTATTTGATTATGAGGGAAAAACCAATTATATCACATTCATGCCCAAAATCAAAGTCGGTAAAACACCCAAGGTAATAAAAGTGACTCCTGACGGAAAATACATACTGGTGGCGAACTGGCATTCCAGTTCCGTCAGCGTTATTGATCCGGCGCTTATGAAGAATATAATAGACATCAAGCTGGGCGGTAAAAACACCTATATTCCGAGGGGAATTGCCGTGGCCCCGGACTCGAAAACAGCTTATATTGCCAACATGGGCGGCGGGACGATCAGCTATCTGGATCTTGCCGGTCTTCAGGTGATAAAGGATATCCCAGTTTCGCCCAATCCTAGGCATATTGTGCTGTCAAAGGACGGGAAATATCTTTATGTGTCGGAAAACGCGAACGGCATGGTTCTGAAGTTTAATCTGGAAACAGGCAAGGTGGAAAAAAGAGTGGAGGTCGGATCACAGGCCAGGACAATTGAAGTCACTCCCGACGAGAAATATTTATTCGCTGCGGCTCATTATTCCGGCAAGGTGGTTGTGGTTGACCTGGGAACATTCAAGATTGTTAAATCGGTTGAAATGGAAAGACCGATGGGAATATCCGTTTCACCTGACGGGAAACAGCTCTGGGTTACCAGCTACCAGGGAGGGTTTGTCAGGGCTTATGAAATAACCGAATAAGGAAATATTTATGAAAATATCCGTTATCGGGGCGGGCGGTTGGGGCACAGCTCTTGCCATCCAGGCCGCGCAGAATAATGAGGTCCTGTTATGGGCTTTCAGCGAAGAAGAAGCCCGTCCTTTATTGACGAAAAAGGAAAATCCGGATTATCTTCCCGGGATTAAAATTCCGGGATCGGTTGAAATTTCCACTGATGAAAAAAAGGCTTCCGGAGCGGATATGCTGGTATTTGTTGTTCCTTCAAAATATTTAAGGAGCGTGGCTTTACGCTTTCAGCCGCATATAAAGCCTTCTCATATTATTGTCAGCGCGGCGAAGGGGCTTGAATTTCCGTCTGAAAAACGGATGAGCGAAGTTTTATCGGAAGTATTCCCGCATAATGGTATTGTGGTGATTTCCGGCCCATCCCATGCGGAAGAAGTGGCAAGAGGTGTGCCGACCAGTATCGTTGCCGCATCAAAAAACACGAATTTTGCTGAAACGGTTCAGAAGGCGTTTTCAACAGAAACGCTCAGGCTCTACCGGAACCAGGACATCATCGGCGTCGAGATAGCCGCCGCCGTAAAAAATGTGATCGCCATAGCGGCCGGTATACTGAGGGGCCTGGGCTTCGGCGACAATACAATGGCCGCGCTTATTACAAGAGGGCTGGCGGAGATCAGAAGGCTCGGCTTAAAGCTCGGCGCGAAAGAAGAGACATTTGCCGGACTGGCCGGTCTGGGCGATCTGATCGTGACCTGCATCAGCCGCTACAGCCGGAACGGGCGCGTCGGGGAAGAACTGGCCAAAGGGAAAAAAATAGGCGATATCGTATCTTCAATGAGAATGGTCGCGGAGGGTGTTGAAACTGTTAAAACTCTGGTTCAGATGGAGCATGATTTTAATATAGAAATGCCGATATCTCATGCGGTGCATGATATTATAGAAGAGAGGCTTTCTCCGCTTGAGGCGCTGAAAAAACTCATGGCAAGGCCGCTGAAAGACGAATTTATCTAAAAGAGGGAAGAATGATAATAGTTATTGACATCGGCAATACCAATATCACATTCGGCGTGTTTAAGATCCAGGATATAAAGGAACAAAAGAATATTGAACCTCTGTTCTACGGTAATATTCAGACGGACAAGACTATGACTACAGATGAGCTGGCCATTCAGTATCTCAATTTAAAAAAACTCTGGGGCGTGGATGAAGCCGATTTTACAGGTAAAGTGATGGTTTCAAGCGTAGTGCCCCAGTTGAACTATCAATTCAGCCATATGTTCCAGAAATATTATCATACCGAACCCTATTTTGTCCGGACGGAGGATATTCCTCTGGATGTCCATTATGATTATCCTGAAGAAATCGGCGCCGACAGGATTGTAAACGCTTATGCCGGCAGCCTGCTTTTCCCCCGGACCAATCTTATTATAGTGGATTTCGGGACCGCGACAACCTTTGATATTATGTCTGAAGGCCGGGTTTATGAAGGCGGGCTGATTATGACCGGCATTATGACTTCCATCAGGGCTCTGGAAGAAAAAGCGTCAAAACTGCCGCATATTGATCTTTCTTTACCGTCGAACCTTATCGCCAAAAATACTGTGGACGGGATACGCTCCGGGATCATTAATGGCAACGGGGCCATGGTGGATGAACTCACGAAACGGATCGCCAAAGAAATGAACTGGGTCAAGTATAAAGTGCTGGCTACGGGGGGCTTAAGTCAATTGATAAAATCATCTTCACTGACAATCGATTTAATTGATCAGCATCTAACTTTAAAAGGCTTGTATTATTTATGGGATTTAAGGAAGTAACAACTTTATTTATTATTGCGGCCTGCATTTTTTTGTTTAAACCAAATTTGAGCAGAGGAGAGACTCTATCCTATATTACGCTTTCCTCATTTTGCCTCCAAAATCATATTGAATATAAATATAATATCAATTATAGTTTTATTGAGCTCAGCAAAATGACAAATTCGTTGAGGATCTATCTTACTCTGCCTTATATTGTCCATGGCGGAAATGTCATTTATATGAAAGAGATATTGAAGATTAATTCAAAAGGCGATATTGAACTGCCGCCGGATTATACCGGTCAGATAGATCGGGTTCTGAATAAAGCAACCCCGGAAAAGGAAGCGACGAATTTAAAACCCCTGCCTTTGAGTAATGAAACCATAAAAAAAGATGACCTGACGAAAAAGAGTAATTATAATATCCAGGGTAATGAAAAAGGATTCAGCCCGATTGATACCATAATCATTGATCCCGGTCATGGGGGAAAGGACCCGGGAGGTCTGGGAGTTAACGGCATTAAGGAAAAGGAAATTGTGCTGGCAGTATCGAGGCTTCTTTATCAATTTTTGAAAAAAGACGGAAAATTAGGGCTTATTTTTACCAGAAAGGGTGATGAGTATGTGACTTTGAAAGAAAGGACGGATATAACGGATAAACTGCTCAAGAAAGGAAAAAACCCTGTTTTTATCAGCATCCATGGAAATATATCGCTTAATAGAAATATTAAGGGGGTTGAGATTTATTCTCTTTCCGACAGGGCGACAGATGAAGAAGCTCTTTCGGTTGAAATGATAGAAAACGCGGGATTTTCTAAAAGCGATATTGATAAAACGGAAGGATTTTATTTTATTATCACTGATTTATTGAAAGACGCGGTCAGAAGGCAGTCGGAACAGCTGGCGAAAGAAATAGGGAATTATATGCACAAAACAACTTCTGCTGAAATAAGAGGCATAAAAAAGGCGAACTTTTATGTGTTAAAATACAGCAGTCTTCCCTCGGTTTTAGTAGAGATAGGTTTTCTGTCCCAATCGCAGGAAGCCAAAAAATTATTGAACCGTGAATATCAAAATAAAATCGCTCTGGGCATAAGCAATGGGATTATTGCTTTTATACATAAATATAATGAAACAAGGGGTTTTACACAATGAGTACTAATAAAAAAGTCCATTTGATCATCATTGCGGGCATTCTTATTTTTGCCATAATAGCGATTCTTTTAACAATTATCATTTCTTTCAGCAGGCCTGCCTATACTTTCTATTACCCTGATAAAGATTTAAAATCTTTAAAATCCGAAAAGAGAAACATTGAGCATAGCGATAAAAAAAATATAACAGATGAAGAACGAATTGTCAGGGAATATCTGCTTGGGCCTATTCAGTATGATTTGAAGCTGCCTCTTGATGATAAAGTTTTATTAAAAGACTTCTGGTTTATCGATAATCCGAAAAAAGTCGCGGTAATCCTCAGTTTTAATAATGTGTTTGAACAGTTTGTTATGACGAAAAATGATTCTGCATGGTGGCTGATCAACGGACTTGTTGAAACAATTAAAGCCAACACAAAAATCGAGAAACTTTATATTTTAGTCGACGGAAAGCCGTTCAGGAAAAAAGTCGGCAGCTGGAATCTGGGGTATGCAGTGCTCATCCGTACTAAAAAATAAATATTTTCCTCTATTAAACTTTTAAAGGTCTGTTTCCGATTATAATGATAACTTAAAAGGCAGAACGGCTCTATTGGTAATATCGGCCGGTCTTTTAAATACATTAGTTTTTTGAAAAAAATATTGACATATTTAAAATTAGTTATAAAATAATTGCTATACGGAAATGAATTATTTTTTTAAAGGAGTGATATATGATGAAAGGAGTTTTGTGGTTTTTCGTAAGCTTATTTTTAATGATCAGTTCAGTTTCTTTCTCTGCTGTTAAAAAAATGCTGATTGACTTCAATGTATATGATCAAAATATAGGTCAGGTGGCTGAGAAAGATAATAAGATCCATGCTGATATGGTGACTAAGGGCAAGGCGATTGACCTGAGCCAGTACGGCTATCCACAGGTTGAGTTTACCGGGTCCGACTGGGCGGTTGACAAGTGGAGGATTATACTGGCATCTTCTGCCAATACCGTCAGGAACAATGTGCTTTCCTATACTCAAAAAGTTCCCAGCAAAAAGTTCGGCGACGTGCTGGGCTGCAGGATCCATTTCATTGAAGGCAGATTTTTATCCTGGGCAGTCATTGAGCCGCCATTTGATTTCTATCCTTATTATGACGACGGTTCAGATGTGAACGTGAATGATTCCAAGGAAGAAAACAGTCTGGTAACGGGCATCCTGATGAATGTCGGACAGATTAAGTCCGTTTCTGCATGGATTTATGGGCTTAATTATCAGATGCAGGCAAGCGTCCGCATCCGCGACAGGAATGATATAGTTCAGGATTATTTTATGGGTTCTGTATTCTATGACGGCTGGAGAAAGCTGGTCTGGACAAATCCGGATTATACAGACCAGATCCAGGACAGGGTTTTACAGAGAGTTGCTCTTTATCCAAAGAGTTATCCTTTTGTCGCTTTTGATTCCTTTGCCGTATATAAACCCGAAATGGAAAAGGGCGGCGATTTTGTGATTTACTTCAAAGATGTTGAAGTGGAATATGATAGAGCGATCATCCGTGAAGAGCTTGATATTGAAGATGAGGCCGCATGGGGTATCTTGGCCGCTGAAAGATTAAAGAAAAGGGTTAGTGACCTCAGAACTATCGGCGAAAAGATTTATCTCTACAAACAGGAAGAGAAGAGGCAGAAAGCCGCTACTGACCAGAACGCTCCTACAAAAACAACGACGCCTACTACACCAACTACCACAACTTCTACAAACAAATAAAGGGCCGCCGGCAGTTTTGTTAACTTAAAGCGAGAGAAAGTTTTATAATAAATAGGGGGATGAGCATGGCTCATCCCCCTATTTATTTATTGCAGTAATAATCTTTTCTTTATAATCCGCTGCAAATAGAATAATCCGTCAAAAGCTTCTTCATACAATTTATTCCAGGCTTCTAACAGGTCCGGGGAAAGCGATTCATGCTCTTGTGTTTCAAGAATTCTCTCTATTGAATCCTGCATGGTAAATTCAATCAGCCGTGCTAATAGAGATTGGCCCTGAATGCATTTAAGGAAAATCTGATCAAAATCCGACATGGCTTTAAATTCAGATGTCAGTTGTTTTTTTAAATGGTATTTCCTGAGAGCCGAACGGGAAGCCTCGGAGGCTTTTTTTGAAAAGATTATCTGATGGTCTATTTCATTTCCAATTTCTTTTAATATATCAATATAACCGGCTTCATCTTTTGATTGGAATTCAGTTTTAAAATTTTTATTAAGAACCGGAAGGCTTTTTATCTGAAGCAAAGCTTCTTTTAAAGGGATATGTTTCGCGCCTTTTATTAAAGCGCCGCCCTCGGTCGAATTGATCACTTCAGCGTTCGTGAATTGGATTTCCTTCTGGAACCAATCCAGAAAAGTCAGAAACTTCCTGTCCGTAGCGGCTTTTGTGTTATTCCAGCCGTCGATTTCAATCCTGTCGGAGAGTAAAAGCATTTTGGAATTATATGCCTCATAGGTCTGAAAGCGGTTTATTTTATAATAGAGGAATTCTTCGAGTATACTGCCTTTAATATGGGTATGTTTTTTGGAATAGGCAAGGTCCTGGCCGATAAAAATTATGGGATCGCATTTTAAATAACGGGCTAGATCAAAAGCAGTGGTAGAAACAGAACCTCCGCAGAGAAGGCTGCCTTTTTCTCCCCAGAATTGCTTTAATTCGTTATAAAATGGAAAAATTGTGTCAAAGAAGTAAGTGTTTGATGGATTATATTTCAATAGGCCGAGAAAAGATGCGGCGGAATCCATTACGAGGGCCGTTTTGTTATTGAATGCATAAAGAAGATAGAACATGTTTTTATCCTGAGGGTCGACACTGATGACAAAATCGGCCTGAATGCCATGCCCGCAGAGGTTCGCATAGGCCGTATCCGTGGAAATGATGACAACTTTATCCATATATTCTTTTAAAATCTCAATATTTTTGGATAGCGATGGGCCGGCCCCTATAATGACAGCCGGTTTTTTTTCAAAATTGTGCCTGATATCAATAATTCCCGGAGTTTTAAAATAAAACAAAGAATTTTTTATTGTGTTTTTGAGCCAGACCTTCTGGAATCTTTTTAAAGTGGCTTTGTTTATATTCTTTTTAGAAAGATAGGCGATTAATATTCCTTCCAGTGAAGAATAAATTTCCGGAAAGAGTGTGTAATAGGGGCGGTGAATATAAAAACTCAGTTCTTTAATGGAGTTTTTATCCAGGAAATCAATGATGCCTGAAATATCATATTTTATTAAATGCACGCGGGGATTCGAAAAAAGTCGGGCGCTATTCCCGGTCTCCTCTGAAAATTGAAGGATTTCATCAGAATGCTCAAAAACGATTATATTGAATTGAGTATTTTCGAGGAGATATTCTACAATATAACCAAGGCCGAAACCGGCTATCAATATCCAGTTCAGTGATGAATTGAACCGGGTAGTAATCCTTCTGGCTTCTTCAAAAGGCCGGGACGAATGAAGCGTAATAATTTTGCCGTTTCTTGATATACGCGCGTTTATGAGCCCTTCGGGAGTGTTAAATTTTTCTATTTTTAAAGTGTTCATATTCTTAATAAGCTCCTCCGCTAATCGCCGGAAAAATAGGGAGTGGAAGCGATCATTCTCCTGATAATATTGGCGAAAACCGGAGCGGCAACCAGTCCTCCGGTATGTTTAATGCCATGCGGCTTATGGATGATGACAACAAAAGTATATTTCGGGGCAGAAGACGGTACATACCCGACAAAAACGGCATTGAAAAGATCTTTATAGTAACCGTTCCCGCTTTCCTTTGCGATCTGGCCCGTTCCTGTTTTACCGGCTATTGTTATGCCTTCAATTTTCGCGCTGATGGCGGTCCCGTTTTCACTGACAACTTTTTCCATCATTTTCAAAAGAGCCCTGCTGTTCTCAGGCGAAATAACAGGATACTCTTTATAACCGGGCTTGTAAACATTTCTGCCTTTTTCATCAATAATACTGCTGATGAGAACCGGGGTTTTATAATTTCCGTCGCTAGCGATAACACTTGAGGCGGCAGCCAGCTGAACTGCCGTAACGCCTATTTCCTGGCCGATAGAGATCATATATTTCGATAATATTGACCATTTACCAGTATTCCTCAAGATACCGCTGGAATTTTCATTCAAAGGAAGAGAGACAGGATCGCCGAACCCGAATTCCTTAAGAAATTGATAATATTCATTTTTTTTAAACCGGTCAGCCACCTGGACCATTCCCACATTGCAGGATTTTTGTATAATTGTGGACAGATCCACCTGACCATGAGGTTCGGAACATGTAAAATCATGGTCTTGAACAGACGCGGTGCCGCTGCAATCATAAACCGGATAGAAAGGCGAATTGTATTTTTTTTCCAGGGCGAAAGCCGCGCTGAATTGCTTCATGACCGAACCGGGCTCAAAAATACTGGAAGTCGCCCTCAGCCGCATGTTATAAACGCTCATGCTTTTTAAATCATTCGGGTCAAATGTGGGGAAATCCACGAAGGCCAATATTTCCCTTGAGGCATTGTCCATTATAACAACACTGCCGTATTCCGCCTGATTTTCTATAATGCCCTTTTTGAGTTCTTCATAGGCTATTAAAGAAAGATCCCTGTCCAGTGTTGTATAGATTGAATTTCCCTGTTCCAGATAAGTATTCATGGAAAGTTCAAGCCCTGTAAGACCTTTATTATCCATTCCGACAATGCCGACAGTATGGGCGGCCGCGGATGAAGTGTAAAAACGGCCCTGTTCTGGTATAATTCCCAGTTCGTCTTTTAAAATGATATTGCTCTTTTTTAATACTGAAATCATATCTTTTACAGGTTCGATTTCGGTCAGGGACATTTTTCTTCTGATCCAGATAAAATTTCTGTCGCTGAATATTCCGGATAATTCATTGGTCTGGAAATGTCTCTGGGAAAGAAGGGAATAATAGGCCTTCTTCATGTCTTCGCTGATGGATTTAGGTCTGATATAAAAAGAATAGAATGTTGATGAGATGGCCAGTTCTTTTTGATTCCTGTCAAAAATCGAGCCTCTTATCGTTTCCGGAAAGGAAATGCTTTTTAAACGGGGGTCAGGGAATAATGAAATGACTATAATCCTGATCTGCAGAAGAACAAAAAAGAGTATAAAGATAAAAAAAACGATACCTATTCTTTCACGCCGCATAAATGAATTCCTTTCATACTAAACCGGGAAATTTATTTTATCTTTTCCCAAAATGAATTTACCAGCTACTTGTAAGCTTATGCAAAAATATCGCTTAATTCAGGCACAAGTAGATTATACAAAATATTGATTGAAATTGCTATTTTTATCGTTTTTTTCTATACTTTCTCAATATGTAGGGCCTTTATTCCGAAAAAAATAAAGGTGTTCCGTCCCTCACCATTTTGTCAGGCTGCACCGGTGAAGCTAACAAAATGGTGAGGGATTGAAACGCCCGGAATAATATATTCAGGGCAGTTCCAAAAACTCAAAATCAATCAGATATTTCCAACATAGGTTTTGGAACTGCCCCGGTTATAGAATCTCTTGTAAATTTAATTGGCGCTACCGTATAGAGTTCGCTGGTTGATGATCTTTTCAGACAGCGAACTCGGGCGGTAGCATGAACTCATATAATAGCGGCAGTTCTAAATATTTGAGTTTTTAGAACTGCCCTTAATTATTTTTAAATATTTTGGCGGTTTTTAGAACTGTCTATAATTAAATCCGGGGGATTGGATATGTCGGCTTTTATCAGCCTTCTTTTATTTTTTGTATATAAAGCCGGAGTTGTTATTCTATCTTACACAGCTCTGACTTATTTTAATATGCGCTTTGATCTGATCACATTTTATTTTTATTTATTCCTGTCTTTCTTCCAATTTTTATTTATTTTTATTCAAACGTTATCAAAAGGAAGTAAAAAGAAAAGGGCGGCCGGAACCGCCCAGACCAGCGCCATTTTCCAGTATACAACCGTTATCTGTTTACTGATGGAAATAGTCATTCTGGGGATGATTATTTATTACCTGAATATACAGGGAAATGATCTGTATAATCTGTTTATGATCCTGACAACGCTGACGCCTCTTCATACGATCTTTTATTATCTGCATTCCATTCTATTCGGGTTTATCATTAAAAAAAGGAACGTCAGGATCAAAAGTGTCGGCACTTTTCCGCTGATGCTGTTTATCCTGATATCATTCGGGGAACCTATCGCCTATATTGTGATGAAATATTTTATAAAAGTAAAAGTGAATTTTCTGAGTATTCTGTCCTTTAACACTAATGTCACTGTAAACAAACTCGATTTTCTGTTTTTTACTTTTATTATGCTTGTCAACGGACTGGTTGTTTTCCTTTTATTTTTCTATAAAAAAATTAAAGCGAAAAAAGTTTACCGCCTTCTTGCAAACTATTCCCTGCTTTCCGGTCCCGGAAAAATCATTGTGGATGAGCCGAATGAATGCGGTTATATTGAAACCGGCCTGATAGAGTTTTCAGAAAAGCTGGCCAAGGAAAAGGGGAATATCACGCTTCTCAATGATTATATTTCCATGAATATCAGAAGCGAAATAGCGAAGTTCGGTTTAAAGCAGGAAGGAGAAGAAAAAACAGCCGCGGTTGCCACGATAAAATTTCATCTCAGCCAGCGGGACATAACGCCCGAGCATTATATTAAAATGATGAATACTATCGTAACTGTGATCGGGGAATACGCGGATGAGTATGAGGCTTACCCGTTTTTCCAGCTGAACAAAGCTGTTGTTGTTTACGGCGTTCCCTATTATTATGAGCATGAGAAATATAACGCCATAGAAGCGACCCAGAAAACAATAGGCGATATTGAGAAGCTGATAGAAGGCGAGGGCGGTGAAATTTCGCTTAATGCCGGCATATACAGCGGCAGCGTTATTGTCGGGGCTTACAACACAAAAGGCAGGGACCTCAGGGAATATGGAGTGGCGGGGAGCGGCATAGAGCTTTCCGAAAAAATAGCCCTTGCGGCCGAAAACATCGGCGTAAAACTGCTTGTGAATGACAGTATGGTCGAGAATTTAAAGAATAAATTCTATCCTGAAAGAACGTTTAAAATCAAAATGAAAAATGGGGAAGAAATAGTTGTTTCGCAGTTAAAGATTTGATTATAAACAAGAATGAAGCCTAATCGGCAGTATTAAAAATCCCGTCAAAAACCATTTGAGCGCTTCCGTTCAAATAAACAGAGCCGTTTTCCGGCCATTCGATTGTGAGATCCCCGCCCGGCAAGTGAACAAGCACTTTACGCCCGGTCTGTGAGTTTAATACGCATGATACAACGCTTGCGCAGGCGCCTGTCCCGCAGGCGAGAGTCTCGCCGCTGCCGCGCTCCCATACCCGCATTTTAATTTCACCGGGAGAAACGAGCTGAATAAATTCGACATTGGTCCTTCCGGGAAAAACATCAAGCCTGTTTTCGACCACTTTGCCGTATTTTTCCACCTCGAAATGGCCCACGTCATCTATGACGGTCACAGCATGAGGGTTTCCCATCGACACAAGTGTAAAGAGAAACTTTCGGTCCAGAATTGTCAAATCTATCTGTGAATAGCCTTTTTTGTTCAACTCCGCTGCTGCCGGGATATGCTTAGGTTCGAGGACCGGTTTTCCCATGTCGACCTGAATATTTCCTATTGCCCCGTCGGTGTTTTGAGCTATGGTAATATGCCGTATCCCGCAGAGAGTTTCTATATCAAGATCAAGTTTTTTTGACAGGCCTTTTTTAAAAGCAAACAGGGCAAGCTGGCGGATCCCGTTTCCGCACATTTCAGCCTCGCTTCCGTCAGCGTTGAACATGCGCATTTTCAAATCGGCTTTCTCAGAAGGCGCGGCCAGAATAATCCCATCGCCGCCGATACCAAAATGCCTGTCACTCATTATTTTTGAAAGCCGGGGGGCATTTTCAATCAACCCGGGGTTTTTAAAAGCGTCCATTAATATATAATCGTTGCCTGCCGCCTGCATTTTTGTAAATTCTATCCGCATAGTGGCTCCTCTTAATTTTCAAATTGGTATCGCATCTCCGGCAGATGTTTTCAGAACAGATATTTTATACCTCATAGCCGGATATTACAAGCGTTTGAGGGAATCCTCTGATAAACCGGATCAGGAGAGGGCTTTCCTTTAAACAGCTGACGGTAAAGAATAGAAAAGCCGCTTAATATTTCTTTATTTCCAAAAAAAAACGCCCCTCACCATTTTGTCAGGCAGCACCGGTGAAGCCTGCAAAATGGTGAGGGACGCCATCTTATTCTTTATTTATCAGCCGTTTTGAAGCACTTCGGTGACAATATTTTTAACCTGGCTTCCTTCAGCCCTTCCCTTGACACGGGCCATGACTTCTTTCATGACTTTACCCATATCGGAAGGAGAGGCGGCTCCAAGCTCCTCTTTGACCTCCAGAGTTATTTTCATGACTTCTTTGTCTGAAAGCATGGGCGGGAGCAGGGAGGAAAGGAATTCGATTTCCTTTTTTTCTTTGTCGGATAAATCGGTGCGTTCCGCCTTTACAAATTCCAGTAAAACATCTTTCTTCTGTTTGATTGTCTTTTGAATAAAGGCCAGTACGTCTCCGTCTTCCAGTTCTTTCTTTTTATTGAGCACTTCGTATTTTAGCTCGGAAACAAGCATGCTCAGAACATTAGTCAGAAACTTGTCCTGCTTTTTACGCGCATCAATATACTGCCTCTGAATATCTTCAAACATTCCCATATAAATGTTCTCTATTAAATATAACGGCTCATCTGCCGCATTTTTCTGATTTTCTTCTCGATCTTCCTCTGAACGGTTGAGATCTTTTTCTTTCTTGATTCAGACGGTTTTTCATAAAAACGGTGCTTTTTTTCTTCTGTCAGGATACCGTCTTTTTCAACTTCCTTTTTGAACCTTTTTAAAGCGGAATCAACCGATTCATTGTCTCGTACGTCAACTTGAAGCATTCTTATCACCTCTTTAATTAAAATTACCTATTACTTCCGGACCTATCCGGGGGGCCATCCGAAAACCCTTCCGCCCATAAGATGAAAATGAATATGAAAAACGGACTGCATCGCGTTTCTATTGCAGTTTGCTGTAACCCTGTAGCCGCTTTGATCAATATTCAGTTCTTTCGCCAGCTTCTGGACAGCCTGAAAGATATCTCCATAAATTGAAAAATCGCTCACATCATTGAGCGTATTTAAATGTTCTTTCGGAATTATTACAATATGGACCGGCGCCTGAGGATTAACGTCTTTAAAAGCCACAACCTTATCATTTTCCAGGACAATATTAGCGGGAATCTCCTTCTTCGCTATCTTGCAAAATATGCAATCTGTCATAGCCGCCCTTCCTTAACTCCGGCTGTATATTATAATGAGAGAAAGAATTATTTGCAAAAAATAAATGTATAAAAATTCTTGACATATCTAAAATAAAGATTAATATTATTGTACAAAAATTGAGTTGTTGGTTTTACAGCGGGGAGAAACGGCTGTAACGGCTGGTTTTGCCTCAAGTAAACTGAGGAGCAGCGATATGTATATGAAGGACATGATGGGGAATTCCATATCGGATGATGCGGAATTTGATGATTTAGATGATTTTGATTATGTCGATCAATTTATCTCCAAGGACGAGGAAGGCGATGATGCGTCAGACCTGAGCGAGGATTTTGACGATCTGGATGACCTTTATGTCGATGAAAGCGAGGACCAGGATGAATTGGGCGAAATGAATGATGATTTTGTGGATGATGAGGAAAATACGATTGATGATGATGTAAACGATATGGATGAGGAACTGGAAGCTCGTTTTATCTGTGAGGATTGCGGTCATAAATGGCTTGATTATGTGACAGAAACAGATGAGGAAAATGATCTTCTGGAAGTCAGCTGTCCCCTCTGCGGTTCTCAAAACGTTTCCATGGAAAGATAATCAAAATAATTATAATTTCACTTAATAAAAAACAGGTAATAAAAAATGGAAATACTGGTGAGGAAAATCGTCTTATTTATTAGAAATTTGATTTATAAAATGAAAGTATCGATTTTATTTGAGTTTAAAGTAAAGCCGAAAATCATTGAAATGAAAAACTTTGTCCGCCGGATTGTCAGCAGCCGCAGCGAATACTTCCCGATCGGTAAAAGCCTTTTTATCTTTGACGGCAAGGATGACACGATTTATTTTATTATTTATAAGGAATCTCTTGCCATTTCCGTTATGGAAGTTTATGACGAGATCTTAAACCGTATTCCAGACCGGTATCAAATCCTGCCTAAAGTTAGATTTAATGATCTTCTTGTCAGCGCATAAGTCAAGACGCATTTCAGGGTGTTGAGTTTCAAGAATGAATAAAACATTATTCTTTTTTATCTTGTTAATTATTGTGTCCTGCGGCCAAAACTTAAAACATGTTAAAAGCAATGGTCCCGTGAAAAAACAGGAAACAATCACTCCCGCTGTCATAAAACCGGAAAACGCGGAAAGTCAAAACAATATTACAAAAACCAGAAATTCCATTATCAATCAAAATAAAGAAAAATGTAAAATACTTGTTGTGAATAATCATATTGACCGTTTCTCCGGCAAAGAGCTGGCTTTATCCGTTGAAAAATCAAATCATTCCGAATTATCGACAAATAATGCGGGTGAAGAATTCACGCTTTATTATTACCGGCAGATAACCTCAGTATACAGCGGGACAAAAGTATATGAACGGATTACAAATATCACAAAAACGCTTTATGAGATCACAAACGGTGATTTAGAGCTTATGTATGTGTTTAAAAATGTCAGGATCGAAAATTATATTAACAAAGCCGATTCCGGATTATCTGTATTTAAATATGAATGCCTGAGATATTTTCCCGATATTTCAGAAACAGAAATGAATAAACAATTCAATAAATACCGCGGTTTTATTAAAAATAAATTTGGCAATTTAATATATATGATTGATGTCATCGCTCCCGATTATTATTCAATCTATATTTATTATCCGCCCCGGGATAAATTACTGCTGATTAATGCCTATATTGATTGAAGTCAAACGGACAAGACTTTTAAGAGATTTGAAGGTTATTCAGTCTGTAGATATAATATTGTTCAATTTTTTTACTGATTGACAGAATTTGTAAAAAAAGATTCGGGATAAGGAGGATTTGGAAAAATGGCTGATCTGGGAATTAAAGACAGGGTTGCCGTGATTACTGGAGCGGCGCGGGGAATAGGAAAGGCAATTGCCATGAAGCTGGCGGAGGAAAAAGCGAAGATAGTAATTACGGACATCAATGAGGAGATGGCGAATGCCGCCGCTGCAGAAATAGCCGGCCTGTATTCTGTTGAAACTTTTTCAATAAAGCATGATGTTTCTTCAGAGGAATCCACAAAAGAAGCGATGGACAGCACCGTCAAGAGGTTTTCAAGAATTGATATCCTTATTAATAACGCCGGCATAACAAAAGATGCGCGGTTGATGATGATGCCTAAATCATTCTGGGATCTTGTTATTTCTATTAATCTGACAGGCGCGTTTAACTGTACAAAGTATGCCTCAAAACAGATGCTTAAACAGAATAGCGGCAGTATTGTCAATATTGCCAGCGTTGTCGGGCTGATGGGAAATATAGGACAGGCGAACTATTCTGCATCCAAGGCCGGTTTGATCGGTCTCACTAAAACAGCGGCAAAAGAACTGGCGGTCCGCGGCATCAATGTCAATGCGGTTGCCCCAGGCTATATCCGCTCCGATATGACGGAACTTCTTTCAGAGGAAGTGACGAAAAAAATGATGGAAACCATCCCCATGAGCGATTACGGAAAGCCTGAAGACGTCGCCGATGCGGTTTTATTTTTAGTTTCTAATAAAGCAAGGTATATTACAGGCCAGGTCTTAAATGTTGACGGCGGGATGGTAATGTGAGTAAAGGTATGCCGAAAGGTATATTTTAGGGAACGGTTATTCAGTTAAGGGAGGTGTAATGGCTCAAGTTGCTTTAGTCAAATGCGGATCGTATGAATATAAAGAAGTTAAAGATGCTGTTTTAAAGGGCATCAATTTATTGGGAGGAATAAACCGTTTTGCGGTAAAAGGAGAGAAAATACTCCTCAAGCCCAATTTATTAGTAGGCGATCTGCCGGAAAAATGTGTCAATACTCATCCCTCTGTGTTTAAAGCTGTTGCGGAATTATTTATTTCAACCGGAGCGGTGGTAAGCTACGGCGATTCGCCGTCTTTCGGCAGCGCTTATGCCGCGGCCAAAAAAGCCGGGCTTACGGCCGCCGCCGATGAATTAAATGTAAAAATTACCGAGTTTGACGACGGTAGAGAAGTTTTTTTTGAAGAAGGCATTCAAAATAAGAAGTTTGTCATAGCAAAGGCTGTTCTGGAAAGCGACGGAATTATCAGCCTGCCGAAATTAAAGACTCATGCGCTTGAGAAATTCACCGGCTGTGTGAAAAACCAGTTCGGATGCATACCCGGATTATTAAAACCGGAATTTCATGTTAAACTGCCGGATGCTTATGCTTTTGCCAGAATGCTTGTCGATGTGGACCGCTGTGTCAAACCCCGTCTCTATATTATGGATGGAATCATGGCTATGGAGGGAAACGGTCCCCGCGGAGGGAATCCAATAAAAATGAATGTGCTCTTGTTTTCAAAAGATCCGATTGCGCTTGATGCGACAGTCTGCAGGCTTATTCAAATTGACCCGGAATTTGTGCCGACTGTCAAGTTTGGTCAGGAAGCCGGACATGGAACATATATGGAAGAAAATATTGAAATTCTGGGCGACAAACTTGATGATTTCAGGATCAAGGATTTTAAAATTGACAGATTAAAAATTGAGCCGTACAAACCCGGGGGTGTTAGAAAATTCGCGCTCAATCTCCTGGTGTCCAAACCGGTTATTCATAATAAAAAATGCATCAAATGCGGTATGTGCGTCAATATCTGTCCCGCCAGGCCAAAAGCTGTAAACTGGCACAAAAATAATAAAGCTGTACCGCCGGTTTATCATTACTCTAACTGTATCCGGTGTTATTGCTGTCAGGAAATATGCCCGGAAAAAGCAATCAGCCTGCATATGCCATTACTGCGCAGGATATTTTCAAACAAAAAAGGCAGGCGATGATAATACTTTAAATAAAAGCAAAGCATATAACAAAATCCCGCCCCATTCAGAGAATAGATATGAATATTCCCTGTAAGGGGCGGGATTTGTATTTTTTATATGGGTTTTAGTACCGCACTATTCTGGTTTTAAAAAAAGCTGACTTCATCCAGCTCCAGATCGATTGAGGCTATCGGCTGGCCGATTGTCTCCCATTGAAGGCCGAAAGCGGACGTTAAAGAATCTTTAAGGAGCTTTTTCTGTCCCCAGCTTTCCTGCTGGAAAGACCTGAATGGAATTGTAATCTCCGTCCACTCGCTGGTTGTGGGGATAGTATAAGTGAAATAGCAGTAATCAGTAATATTACCGGTTTTAATTTGTATTTTATAGCTCTTTCCATCTCCGCGGGTGAAAAATTTAACGCCGGTATACTTATTGAGGTCCATAGCGGCGTTTCCAGGTAAAAAGTTACAGCCGATACCGATAAAACCATATTGAAATTTAGTAGTCACTTTTCCGGTTAATTTTGCAAAATAGGAACTCCCTTTAGCCCCGCCTTTATCCGTTTTTTCCAGCGCAAAAGGATCGGGCAGAGCTGTAGAATCGCCATTGTTGGCCGCATCATTTAAGACTGACCAGTCGCCGCCGAAAGCAGTGGTGGTTTTGTTGTCTTCAAAATTACTGATCAACACAGGGGTTCCTGAAGATGCTGAAGGGGCCTCATCTTTTTTAACGGTCTTGTCCCCCCCGCAGCCTGACACTAATAAAAAGCCCAATAATAATAGAGACATTACTAAAGATTTTTTAAGCATATTTATCCTCCTTTATAATTTCTTATCTTTAGAAGACCCTTTTATATTCTATATTATAAAACCAAAAATTAAAAATTTAACACTACTTTAAGTAGGGTTATTATCCAACTTAAGGCAGGAATTTTTCTGTAATATACTGAAGATTATTACCCATTAAAAAAATAATTATGAATAAAAAATATTTTGAAATTCCTTGACAATATGATATGGATAATATATTTTATATGTACTACATATGTAGTATTTATAAATGGAAGGAGTTTAGATGTCTCACAAACAGTATGTTCACGGTTATTCTGAAAGGGAATCGGTCCGGCTTTTTGACCAGGCGCAGACGCTTGCAGAACTTCTTCATCATGATTCTGTTTATCCGGCCGGAAGCAGGATCCTTGAGGCCGGCTGCGGCACAGGCGCGCAAACGGTAATTCTGGCTGAAAAAAACCCGGCTTCTGAAATCATTTCAATGGATATTTCCACGAAATCACTTGGAACAGCGGAAGCGCGGATTAAAGAAGAAAATATTAAGAATGTCGTATTTATTGAAGGTGATATTTTTCATATGCCTCATGAAAAGGAAAGCTTTGACCATGTTTTTGTCTGCTTTGTGCTGGAGCATCTATCGGACCCGGCGCTGGCGCTCGGCATGCTGAAACAGGTGTTAAAAAAGGGCGGTTCCCTCTCAGGCATTGAAGGGGACCATGGCTCAGTCTATTTTTATCCGGAAAGCGCCGAAGCCCTTCAAGCCATCCGCTGTCAGATTGAGCTTCAGGCAATGATGAAAGGAAATTCTTTGATAGGCAGGCGGCTCTATCCGCTGCTCACGCAAGCCGGCTTCAGGAATGTCCATGTTTCGCCCAGGATGGTTTATGCGGACGCATCCAGGCCGGAAATGGTTGAAGGTTTTACAAAAAAGACGTTTATAGCCATGATCGAAGGTGTAAAGGAAAATGTTTTAAGTAATCATCTGATCAGCAATGAAGACTGGCAGAAAGGGATCGCGGACCTGTACAGAACTACCGGGGAAGACGGCGTTTTCTGCTATACATTTTTCAAGGGTATAGGATTAAAATAGCCGGAAGCAGTTAATATTTTAAAAAGTGCCAACCCGGATATCCTATTTCTTCAGTTCAAGCTCATTCAGGGCTTTTTGTACAACAGGAATATCCGGTGTTTCAAATTTCAGACCGTAAGAGTATTTATTCCGCTGCTTTTTCTTCCAGACTATTTTGCAGAATTTTTCCTTCAGATAAAGACTGACGGAAATCCTGGAATTCAGCTTATAAACAGCCAGCCGGTTGAGGTCTTCCGGCGTTATGATTTCCAATCCGCCCGAGGAAATGTTATTAATTTCGCATGGATTCATAACACCGAGCATCATGTCCTCGATTAAGCATTTTGAAGAGAGCTTATATCTTTTAGATTTTCTCACTTCATTTTTAAGATTGAATATTTCGTTCAGGGCGCTTTTAACGGCGGGATTAAATATAGTGCTGTTCTTTTCCAGTAATGCGTTGATTGCCTTTCCCAGAGTGTCCATGCAGTCATAGTTTGTCTGCTGAAGCAGGTTGTCGACGGTATTGGCGGCTATGACTATATAGTCTTCAACAGAAAGATCATTTTCTTTAAGACCTCTCGGATATCCGGTGCCGTCGTTCCGTTCGTGGTGGTTTAAAACAAGCCGGGCAACCTCAGGCAGCATTTTGAGATGATACAGTAACAGCCTCTCTCCCCAGATCGGATGGTATTTATTGGTCATTTTCGGGTCTTCATTTCTGAATTGATATAAAGTTCTGATGTTTTCATCAAAATCCATTTTGCCTATATCATGAAAAAGAGCGGCGGTAATGATTTTTACCATAATACTATGATCAATTTTCAGATAATTGGAAAGAATGAAGCTGAATATTGCCGTATTCAGACAGTGTGAAAGAAACCGGCCGGGTGTTTCCAGGCATGATAATAAACGGATATAAAAATCCTCATGTCCTGCCGCTTCCTGGATGAGCTTATTGATAAAAACTCTGAGATGGGTCCGGAAATCAAGTATGTTGATGTTTTCGTCCCGGATTTCAGCCAGAAGCTTTCCGAGGGATTCCAGAAGAACTTCATAAGCCTTGAGTTTTTTAAGTTTGCTGACCTTGTCGGAAACCGGCTCGGTAATATTATCCATTTTTAAATTCCTTAAAAAACAATCGCTTTTCTAAATTGAACGATTTATTTTATTTATTAATAAACTTTTATTAAAAAATCGCTCAATTCAGGAATGACTTAATTTCAGGGAAATAAAATGTATTATTATAAAAATTATAACTGTATTTGATTTTTTTGTGAAATAAATTTATTCTTTATTAAATTGAATTTAGCTATTTATTTTGGCAATATTTTAATCGGCAAGATAAAATATGAGAAGATAATAATAATTATTAATTAAAGAATTTAATAAATAATAAATATCGAGGAGGGATCAATGCCGGATAATAGAAAGTTCAGCCGCGTCAATTTTAAGATAGAAAGCAAATTCATAAGTTCAAAAAAAACCTTCGGCATTAAGGTTATTAATATCTCTCTCAAGGGGCTTCTGGCGGAGATTGGTCCGGCCGTTAAGAGGGAGGATATAGAAACGGGGACCATTGAAATACGGCTGATCAATTCGGATATTGTTCTGACATTTGAAGCCGAATTGATCCATTTTCAGGACAGTCTGACCGGCTACAGGTTTATTAAAACAGACAGCGAGAGTATAACGCATCTCAGGAGGCTTCTGGAGCTCAACACCGGCAATCCAAACCAGATCGATAGTGAAATATTTTTTCTTGTTGACTGATAATCCGGCGGGTTTTATGTAACACTGAACATTAAAGTAATAAAAAGGAGCTTATTATGCCGGGAAAAGCGTTTTTTGTTTAAACCCTGATGTTCCTGTTTTATTCATACAACTTTGCGGAGATGGACGCGCGGGTAATCATCAGAGAAACCGTTCTGGACAATTTTCTCTCCGCTGTCGGCCCCATCGGTAATACTGAGAAATTCAGTGTGGCCGGCATCAAAGGTAATTATACATGGTCCATCCAAAACCCGAGGATTGAAATCTCAACGGATAAAGCCCGGTTTATTACGGACGCGAGCGTAAAGGTGATGTCATTTACATACGATACGACCGCTTACGGGGACGTTGAGGTGAAGTATGATCCCGCCGCCAACCGGATTTCGGTCAAGATACTCAAGGCGGCTGTTCTCATCTATGCCAATCTCTTTGGAAGGAAATTCAATATTACCGAAATAGATATTTCCAGATTTTACAAAATGCAGTTTGAGTTTGCCGGCCCCCAGCCGGTCCAGACAAAAGCGGATGTGACGCTCCCGGAATGGAAAAATACGCACTGTGTTCGTGACCATTTCCCCGCAGATGCGCCTGGAACCCCATCAGATCGCTGTCGGAAACTCTTTACAGTTTAAGGGACAGGACAATTGAACGCCGCCGCTTTCTAAAAAAATATTTTGTATCTTTTTAAAATAATGTGAAGTATATATATTTACAGAGGAAGAAGCTGTTTAATTAAATTCAATAATTTAAAATGCTTTTCTAATTAGTATTTAAGAACTGCTTAAAAAAACTCAGAATGCGGGTATTCCTGAACAGCGTCGGGGGGGAATACCTGCTTTTTTTTATTCCGGACGGCGGGCCTGAAACCAGAGGCACTTGTCCAGCCAGCCGCAGCCGCCGCAGATGCCGTTTAATCCGGATACGGTTTGAAATTTCCTATTGACCATTGAAAAAAGCCGTTGAGCGTTTTCAATGGTCTTTTCTTTCAGATCCAGGCCGGTTAATACTTTTAGATCGGTTTCCTTGATCCTGTCAGGCAAATCATTGTCTCTCCGGCATTCATTATTGACGCGGTGCGGGCAATGAACGCAGATAATATCGATCCCTGTTATCACTTCAAATTTTAATTCAGGCTTACCGGCAATAAGCTCAACCAGTTCGTTCATATTGGCTTCGAATTCCTGATTATAGCCGAATCCCTGGTACCCCTGAAGGCACAGCAGATGATGAGCGCGGATTTTTAAAACATGTTCCACTGTGATTCCATTTTACTTCTCTTCAATATAATCCTTTTTCGGGGTTATCATGCTAATGAGGAGAGCGCCTGCAACGGATTTTATCATATCGCCGATGATAAAAGGAACTGCTCCCAGCCATAATAATTCGGGAATTCCGGCAGGTTTTCCCTTAATAAGACTGAGCCATAAACCGAGCTGTATAAGGCCCGGGACATAGATTAAGATAAGGTTTGCAGTAAGCATTATTCCAAGGAGCGGAAAGAAGCGGCGGGATGCGGCGAACTTATCAATCATATAGCCGACAAAAAGGGCCGCCAGGATAAAACCGAACAGATATCCGCCGGTCGGCCCGAAAAGTGTGCCGATCCCTCCGGTCATACCGGCAAACCAGGGTATGCCGGCAACTCCTGCGGCGACATAAATCGCGGCGCTGATGCCGCCCCAGTTTCTGCCTAATAATGCCGCGGCCAAAACGACACCAAGCTGAGTCCCGACGATGGGAACAGGAGTCCATGGAAGAAAAATCTTTACCTGGGCCAGAAGCCCCATTAAAACAGCTCCGCCGAAAGCTAATAAAGTCTTGTTTATAACGGCCGATCCGCTGCGCCATTTGAAAAAGCGGTAACGGATTCTGGAATATTGTTCTGAAATTGCGTTTATCTGCATAATATTTCCTCCGGCTAATTTAAATCGGATAATTCTAACAGAAAAATATGCAATTGTCAACCATAGGAGTTTTTGTCAAATGTTGTGTATGACATACCCTCTCATTTTTTTATGCTGCCTTTTTTACAAGCTCTCCGTTCTCAAAAACAGCGCCTTCCAATACAAGGCTAATCTTTTCATAACCTCTTAATTTTCTCCATCGCCTGGATGCCTTATCCAGTAATTTATAGACCATTATTAGAATCGTTTCCCTGGTTCCGCAGCCTCTCATCTTTTTAGTTCTTAATCGAACTGTAGAGAAGGTAGATTCTATTACGTTTGTCGTACGGATATGTACCCAATGTTCCGCCGGACAGTTATAAAATTCGATCATAAGCTCCCAATCCTTTTCTAAACATTCGACAGCTGCTGGATATTTAGGATTAAAAACCGCCTGGAATAATTCAAAAGCTTTGATAGCATTATCCTTATCAGGAGCATTGCATATCTCATGAAGCATCTCTTTTGCCTTTGACTGTAATACTTTGGGCAGCTTGTTTAGAATGTTCTTTATCTTATGAACCCAGCATCTCTGCCATCTGGATTCAGGATATACTTCTTTGGCTGCTTTCCAGAATCCAAGGCTTCCGTCTCCGATAAAAAGAATAGGACCTTTCAAACCTTTTTCTTTTAGGTTTCTTAATATCCCTAACCAAGTCTCGGAATTCTCTCTGTAACCTTCTTCAACAAGAATAATCTCCTTTTCACCATTCTCATTGGCTCCGATCATTACAAGAGTGCATAAACGGTCTTCGCTGCCCTGTACATTGAAGTAAATGCCGTCAACCCATATATAGCAATACTTTTTATCGCTTAAATCGGATGTCCGCCACTCATCATATTCTTTACCCCATCCTTGTTTCATTCTGCTTATACTTGAGGCTGATAATCCTTTCGCTTCTTCACCAAGCAATCCTCTCAAGGCATTCTCCATATCCATCTCTGAGACTCCATAGAGATACAACAATGGAATGGCTTCCTCAATTCTCAGGCTTTTTCTCATATACGGCGGTACTATTAGGCTTTGAAAATTGTCGCCTCCGAGTCGGTTCCTTGTTCTCGGAATACATACATCAATAGCCCCTCCACCAATGAGAATCTGACGGGCTTTATGATACCCATTTCTTACTATTGCCTTTCTCCCGTCTTCGATAGTTAAATGCTCTCTCTCCTGAAGAAACCCATTAATTTCATCTTCCAGAGCCTTCTTGATTATTTCCCTGGCCCCGATCCTTGCCAATTCTTCAAGACATAAAAATTCTACTGTTTCATCTTGATTAAAAGCCTGTAAGAGCTTAAAATCTTCGTTGTGCTTCGGCATATGGCGTATTCCTCCTTTTGTTTATTGTCGTAAATAAATTATAGAGGGTACGCCATCTTTTTTATAATATTTATTCCTATACACAACTTTCTATTATAACTCCAAGCCAATATTTTTTATCAGTTTACAATTAAAGGTTTAAGGGATTATCTTTTAAAAACTGATTAACAGGTTTATTTCTGGGTATCCGGTGTGAGTTACCGGGACAATAAATCAGTTAGAGGCTGAAAATATCATTAAAGACGTTCCTGATCGTGGCGCTGAATATGTTGCGGTGGCTATCCATCAGCTTCTGAACTGTTGTCTGCATTGTATCGAAGCTGTTATAATGGGTCTTTTGCAGGATATTATCGATCAGATTCGCCGCTATTATGATCTGATCGTAGATAGTCAGCTCGTTTTCCTTGAGATGTCTTGGGTAACCGGAACCGTCGTTCTGCTCATGATGATTTAATACAAGCCGGGCGATTTCCGGAGATAATTTAAGATAGGACAGGCATAATCGTTCTCCCCACACGGGATGGTTCTGTTGTATAAGGGTTGGCGCTTCATCCCGGTAAATGTATAAGGCCTTTATCTTTTCACTAAAATTGATCTTTCCGATGTCATGAAGAAGCGCGGCTGTTAAAATCATGAACTGTATATGAGTGTCGATTTCAATATATGAAGAAATAATAAAGCTGAAAATAGCGGTATTCAGGCTGTGAGAAATAAAGGGGCTGGGTGTTTCCAGACTGGAAAGCATCCGGATAAATAACAGTTCCTGACCGGATACTTCATTGATCAGTTCGTGGATAAATTCATCCAGATCGATCTTGAAATTGGAGGCATTTGCATTATCATCCTGTATTTCCTCGAATAATTTGCCGGTCAAGGACAATAATCCCTCATAATTATTAAGTAATTTTAGTTTTTTGGCCTTTTCCGAAATCGGGGCGGGATTCTGTTCCATTTTATTTGCCTCTTGGGAAACATTTATAAATTATCTTTTATCACATGACAATTGTACAATTGAAAACTTAATATATCAATACTATTTTTATTTATATATTTATTGTTTAACATTAATTGATATTTATGTTTGTTAAACTGATATCATTTTCAAACACTTTAAACTGTTGATAACTAAAAATAGTACAAAAGCCTTATTGAAATTTTACTAATAATATTATATATTATTCTAAATATTGTCTATTTATTCGCAAAATGGAGGAAAAGTATGAGATTTTTTATTACCGGATTACTTTTCTTGGTATTTGTAAGCTGTACCGCGAATCCTTCTTCGGGTTCGGGTGGGTCAAGTTCATCCACCTCTTCGCATAGTTACATCATCTCCGGTTATACTATCACAAAAATTACTAATTATTATACTAATGACGGGCTTCCATCGGATTCTTATGGATGCATTTCTGTCCAGGGAACAAAAATAATGGCGGGGACGCTTAACTCGGGAGTTGTTTTCAGCTCTAATTATGGAACAAACTGGATTGTGATGAATAAAGCCGTTTCCGGCCTTACAAATGATCAGGTCAATGCGGTCCTTATTGATAATGGCACATGCTATATCGGCACATTCGGCGGGCTTTCCGTTTATACTCCGGCCGACGGGAAAATAACGAATGATCTCGGCGGCGTACAGATCAGAAATATAGCCTCGAGCGCGGACACCATCTATCTGGCCACTGACAAAGGCCTTTATGTCTCGCCGAAATCAAGCATTTCATGGACCCTTTATAACAGCGGAACTCTGGCGACTAACATTAATTTATACAGTCTCGCAATAAAAGACGGCAAATTATATATCGGAACGGCTGCCAGGATTTATATTTCCGGCCTGGATTGCAGTTCTTTTGAGTATCATGATGTAACTGCCACGTCTCCAGCCGATCCGGTTCAGACAATCATCAAAGCAGGGAATAATCTTATTGCCGGGGTGAATTATGCCGTATCCGTTTCCTCGAATGAGGGGACGAACTGGACGCTGGATGAAATTTCGACCGGCGGAGGAGCGGCGACAGGATTCGCGGCGGACAGTGACGGTGATGTTTATCTTGTGAAATACGGCGCGGAACTTTATTATTCAAAAAATAGCGGGGTCGATTGGTCTTATGCAGTTTTTCCCGGGGCCGGCGGTTTGGGCCTTAACGCTTGGGGGATTGCCTTACAAGGCAGTACAATCTATGTCGCTCACAGCGCAGGGATTTTCATAGGAACGATTAATAAATAGGATCATACAATTATTATAATTAACGGCAGAAACCCTTTTGGATTTCCGCCGTTTTGTTTTTTTAGTAAAAATAGATATTTCAAGAAACTTTCTTATTTTTCCAGAAAAGTCCCAATTGTCCGCAGGCGGCTTTGATCTCGCGGCCTTTACTCCTGCGGAAGACAAAGGGTATTTGGAGCTTTTTCAGGTATTGCGTAAAAAGCCGGATGGTGTTTTCGGAAGGCGGCATATAAGGCAGTTCTTCCAGAGGATTGTAGGCGATGACATTGAGATTATAATCCAGGCCGCTTAAGAGGGTTTTAATACCGGCGGCGTCCTCTTCGGAGTCATTCACTTTTTCAATCAGGACATATTCAAATGTGATCCTTCTTCCGCTCTTTTCCTGATAGGCTTTTAAGGCTTTTATCAGACCGGCGAGGGGGTATTTTTTAGAAACCGGCATCAGCGCGGCCCTTTTATTCTGATCGGCGGAGTGGAGTGAAACGGCCAGGCGGATCTGCTCTTTTTCGTTTTGAAGCGCTTCAATCTGGGGGATAATGCCGGCCGTCGACAGCGTAAAATGGCGGCTGCCGAGATTATACCCGCCTGAAAACTTCAGGATATGAATGGATTTAAGCGTGTTGTCATAATTCAGGAGCGGCTCGCCCATCCCCATAAAAACGATGTTTGAGATTTTCCGCGAGGCGGATTTATCGTTTTTGTAAAGGCCGTTCCGCTCTATGTAATCCTCGGCAAAAAGGACCTGCGAGATGATTTCGCCCGCGTCGAGGTTTCTTTTAAAACCGAGCAGGCCGGTCGCGCAGAAGCCGCAGCCCAGGGCGCATCCCGCCTGTGAGGAGACACAAAGCGTGATCCTCGTGTCATTTTCTTCGGAGTAAGAATCATCTGCAAAGATAAGGACCGCTTCGATATGGTTTTTATCCTGCGTCTCAAACAGAAACTTTACGGTTTCCTTTGAACTGTCTGTTAAGGCATCTATTAATGTGAGATTCAGGATCTGGAATTTGTCTTTGAGGTCATCTCTCATTTTTTTTGATATATCGGACATATCCCCGAATGAAAAATTGAACTTTCTGTATATCCAGTTAAAAAGCTGATAAGCGGCATGCGCGGGATAGCCGTTATCAAGGCATTTTTGCTTCAGTTCGGCGAATGTATAGCTCAGTAAATTTTCCAATGGCCGCTCCTTACAATTGATATTCCTGGAACCATGCGTTCTCAAAACCGAGGTCCTCAGCGAAGGTGAGAACCTCATCGTATTCCCTGCGGCTGATTTTCCGGTTCATTTCGGCGCAGAAGGAATCGCTGATCCTGTGGGCCGGGAAATACTGGGCCATGATGGCGAGATGGACGCGGTTGGAGAGATTGTCATGGATCCATTGAAGAACCTGTTTTGAATTTTCCTTGTTATCCGGCAGGACAAGATGGCGGATAATCATGCCTTTCTGCGCGATCCCGTTTTCATCTTCAATCAGAGCGTCACCGGTCTGAGCATACATTTCGAGAAGGGTAAGACTATTCTCTTCGAAATAATTTTCCGCGTTTGAATATTTTTTCGATATTTCCGGGCTGACATATTTGGCGTCCGGGAGATAAATATCGATAATCCCGTCCAGGTCTTTTATGACATCGGCCCTGTCGTAGCCGCCAGTATTGTATACAAGCGGGATGTTCAAGCCGTTTTCACAGGCTGTTTTAAGGGCCTCAGCGATCTGGTAGACATAGTGGCTGGGCGTGACAAAATTGATGTTATGCGCTTTTTTTTTCTGCAGAGTAAGCATCACTTCGGCAAGTCCCTCGATTGTCAGCTGCCTGTTTGATTCATGAAGCTGGCTGATGGGGAAGTTCTGGCAGTAGGCGCAGTTCATATTGCAGCCAGTGAAAAATATTGTACCGCTGCCGTGTGTTCCGGAAATCGGCGGCTCTTCGCCATGATGCAGATTGAAGCTTGAAATCCTAGGCTCGTAAGGCTCTTTACAGAGGCCGAAGTTAACATTCCTGTCAACGCCGCAGCGGCGGGGACAGAGGACGCATGATCCGCGGGCGCTTTTATACTTTTCAAGAAAATATTTTATTTTGCATTTTTTTTCTTTTAAATCTATCATCTCTTTGCACTTTATTTTTATTTTAGATTATAACGGATTGTCTGTAATAATTCAAAGATACGGATGTTGACCGTATCTGGAATTCAGGATTTTAATATTTATTTGACGATTTTTTATTTGACGATTTTTAGCATTATGCTTAATATATTAAAAAAGAAAATAAGACGTGAAAGTCCGCGTGTTAAGGGTTTTTATGACTAACATTCTAAAAATGAAAAATCTGACGCGATTTGACAAAAGGATTTTATCGGCCGCCCGGAAGGAATTTGAAATAAATGGATATTATAAAGCCAATATTGACCATATTGCCGGGGCTCTTGAGATCGGAAAAGGGACAATTTACAGGCATTTTAAAAGCAAAATGATGCTCTTTGCCTATGTCATCATCAATATTTTTCTTGAGGCCGGGAAAGCAATCAACAGGCTCCTTCCCGATTCTTTATTTGAAACCAGGTTCGAAAGTTTTATCGATCAGGCGGTTCATTTAAACTCCTATGCCGGAAAATGCCTGCGGGTTTTTCTTGAAGAACAGGCAGGCAATATGGAAAAAGTTTATCACGACCCGGGACTTCGGAAGATATACGGTTTTGTCGTAAAAGAATGGGATTATTTTGTTTTTTTATTGAAAGATATCATCGAACAGGGGAAAAATGAGGGAAAATTACAGCCGGATATCGACGCGGGAATGGCCGCGGCAATGACAATCACAACAATCTATTATAATCAGCAGAGCTTTTTTTCCATGGCGGGTTCAGGTAAAAAGCCGGGAATTGAAAAACCGTTTATGGAAAAAGCCTCAATGGAGCTTAAAAAATATATTTACAGAGCGCTGGGATATCAAAATAGTAATAGTATTCAATATTTCCGGAACATGGAAAAAGCAATAATTATCAAAGGAGATTAAGATGATCTATAAATTTTTAATTCCATTAATATTCTTGAGCGTATTCGCGTATGCGGGCGATATTCAGACCATTACCTTATCCAATGCGCTTTATCTGGCCTTTAACAACAACCTTGATCTGAAACAGGCCGGTAAAGACCTGACTATCGCGCAGGCCCAATATGATGAAACATTCGCCGATTTCGCCCTTCCCGGAATAACCCTGGGCGGGAACGCAACACTGCTGGACCCCCTGACGGTTTCTAACGGCATTGTCACAGCGCCGAATTCGTATATGTTCATTTCGCCGTCCACAATCGTACCGAAAGGCTTTTCTACGATTTCAAACGTTTTTCCCGACAATTACTCTGCCGGCGTCACGGTCAGCAAGGTCCTGTTTACCGGGTTCAGATTGTGGAACCTGATGGAAATAAAAAAAATGAACCTGGATCTGGCCAAAAGAAAATATGAGGATCAGAAAAAAGAAACGGTTTATGAAACCTCCGGTTCTTTTTACAATCTTGCCGTATTGAGAGAAATCACTAAATTAAGCGAGGACCTGGACAAACAGCTCTCCAATCAGCTCGCCACGGTGATCATTAATTACAGGAACGGACTGGCTTCGGAGTATGACAGGATCAGCGCGGAAGTACAGTATAAAAACAACCTCCCGAAAATACTGCAGGCAAGGGACGCCTACACCCAGGCGAAAATAGCGCTTTGCAATTCAATAGGCGTTAATGACTATAACACGGTTGAATTTCTCGGCGATCTGATGGATTATACCAATGTGGTACTGACAAATACAAGCGAGTCCAATATAATGGAAGCGGCCGCGTCGAACAGTTATAATCTGCTCAGCCTGGATTATGCCGTCAAAACACTGGAACTGACCAAGAAGGTCAATGAGGGGAATTATTACCCGACAGTTTCCGCGGCCTTCAGTTTTCAGGAAAGCTATAAAAGGGATTTTACCGAAACCGACAGAAACTGGTGGCCCAACTGGTCGGCCGCTTTGCAGCTGACTTATGCCCTGGACAGCTTTATTCCCATTTCCAGAACGGCAAAGACAAGCCGGGAATTCCAGGAAACAATTGATAAGACCCGATTTAACCGGCAGAATTATCTGGACAGCCTCCGGCTTCAAATTAAATCGCTTTTACTATTATTGGACCAGTCCAGGCAGAATATTGTCAGCCAAGAGGACGGTCTGAAGGAAGCGAAGCTCGGTTTGAAGATAGCCAATGATCAATACAGGGTGGGCCAGGCTTCCACGCTGGACCTTACGGATGCGGAAACGGCCTACACCCAGGCCATGGAAAATTATCTCCAGGCTGTTTATACATATTTTTCAAGTATTCTGCAGATAAAACGCCTGACCGAATAAATATAAAAATAACGAAGAAGGTGTAAATATATGGTAAAGGGAAAAAATAAGTCAAAGAGAAACCTCATTATTTTACTTATTGTTATCGGCGCGCTGGTTTTCGGCGTGACGGTCTTCAGGATCGTGACAAGGATCATTGAAAACAGCAGAAAACCTGCTCCGCTGGCGTTCAGCGTCGGTTCCCAGATCCTGAAGAAACAGTGGGTGGACGAGGCCCTGACGCTGGAAGGGCTGGTCGAAGGCGACCCGCAGGTCTTTATCTACTCACAGGTCAGCGGGAAATTCCAGTATAACACGGTCATGGAAGGGGCGCTGGTCTATAAAGACCAGGCGATATCCTACATCGACCGCGATATCGTGGGGCAGACATTTGAGCTCGCGCCGGTCCGGTCATCCATTAACGGCATAGTGGCCAAATTGTTTTTTATCGACAGGGGAGAGCCGGTCACGACGGAAAAGCCTGTCGCCGAAGTGGCCAATCCGAACAGCATCAAAATAGTCCTGAGCCTGGGGATCGACGACCTGATGAAGGTAAAAAAGGGAATGACAACAAGGATCTATTATGAAAAGGACACGAACTTGAATCTGGATGGAACGGTTTATTCCGTTCCCCCGTATATCGAGAGCGATATCCTTTCGGGAAACGTAACGGTTAAGGCGGTCAACAAGAATATGACCCTTAAAGTGGGAATGACCGTTGGGGTGGACATCCGCACCGGAAAGGTTTTTTCCTTTGTCGTGCCGGAGCAGTCCGTCATCACTTCGCTGGATGAAATATATGTCTTTGTTAATAATCATGGGATCGCCAGGCAGGTAAATGTAAACCGCGGTTACTCCTGGAACGGCCAGGTGGAAGTCCAGGGCGATCTCAATGAGGGCGATGAAATTATTACAGAAGGGGCGTTCAAACTCAGCGACGGGGACAGGATAAAAACCTCTACCCAGCAAAATGGTAGCCAGCAGCCGTCCGTATATAGCCAGCAGTCGTCAGTCACAAACGGCGCGGCGGGCTTGACGAACCGTCATCAGTCCGGAAAAATGAAAGCGCAATAAGCTGAGGACTTTTGAATTCTGACTAAAGACGCACGACTGAGCTGCTTCTTTCTGAATTAATTCTCTAAGAAGGAGGAATATTATGAGTATAGCAGGCATTGCAATAAAAAGGCCCGTTTTTACCGTGATGATCGTGTTGTCCATCATCACGATCGGGATCGTCGGCTACCTCCGTCTGCCGGTAGACCTGCTCCCGAATATCGATTTTCCGGTTATCTATGTTGTGACGCAATATCCCGGGGCCTCTTCGGACCAGGTTGAACAGCTTATCACGAAACCTTTGGAGAATACGCTGGCCGGCGTCGAGGACCTGGACACCCTGGCTTCCATTTCAAGGGAAGGTTCTTCATTGGTGCTGGTCACATTCACTTCATCGGCGGACATCAAATTCGCGGAACTGGAAGTCAGGGAAAAAGTGGGGCTGGCCATGAGCACCCTGCCCACGGCCGTGGCCCTGGCCATATCCCAGCCGGTCATAAACCGGGCATCCACGGAAGATACACCGATCATTTTCATGTCCATCAACGGCAATAAATCCATGGCGGACCTTCAGGAAATTTTCGAGAATATCGTCCAGCCGAGGATCCAGGCCGTGGACGGCGTGGGCGAGGTTGACGTTCTTTCATCCCGGCACAAGGTGATCAACCTGACGGTGGATAAAGGCCTTCTGGCGGCAAGCGGCTTGACTTACAACCAGGTAGTAAATGCATTGTCCCAGAGAAATATTACTTTCCCGGCCGGCGAGATTTATGAATCGGACAAATGGATCAATGTCCGCGTGCTGGGCCTGGCCCAGAATGTCAAGGAGATGGGCGACATCGCGATGACAACCTCCACCGGCAGGATCATTCATATTAAAGACATCGCGAAAGTCGAAGTAAAACTGCAAGATGAGGTAACCAAGGCAAAGGTAAACGGCGAGGCCGCATGTATGTTCGCAGTTTATAAGCAAAGCGGAGGAAATACTATCGGCGTTTCGGATAATTTGAAAAAGGCATTGCCGGGTATTGTAAAAACTTTACCCAAGGGCATTTCGCTTCACACGGTCAGCGATTCTTCGAAATTCATCATGAGAAGCATCAACGGCGTTACGCAGGACATCCTTCTCGGGGCCCTGCTCGCGGTCATCATCGTCTGGCTTTTCCTGGGGAATTTTCGTTCCACCATCATTACGGCTATCGCGCTCCCGAACTCGATCCTGGGGGCTTTTTTCCTTGTATATCTGGCCGGTTTTACATTGAATACGATGACGCTTCTTTCCCTCCAGCTTGCTGTGGGCCTCTTGATTGACGACTCGATCGTCGTGCGTGAAAATATATTCCGGCATATCGAAATGGGTGAAAAGCCGAAAATCGCCGCGGAAAAAGGGACGAATGAAGTGGGAATGGCCGTTTTATCGACAACCCTTTCGATCCTGGCGGTTTTCATCCCGATCTCATTTCTCTCCGGGGTAACTGGGCAGTTCTTCCGCGAATTCGGGCTGACTGTCGCATTTGCCCTAATCGTGTCGCTGATCGACGCTTTCACCTCCGCGCCGATGCTTTCAGCGTACTGGTTCAAAGCAGTGGACAAAACAAAAGCGAAAGGATTGGCCAGGGTTTTCAACAACCTTTCCGGCGGGTGGAACAGGTTCTATAACTGGCTGAACGGGACTTACCAGGATATTCTCCGCTGGAGCCTGAACCATAAGTCCATCATCCTTTTCGCTGTCATTGTGCTGATGGCTTTCAGCATTTACAGCGCGCAATATATCGGCCAGAACTTCATGACCTCGACGGACAGCGGCTCATTCTCGGTTTATCTGGAAACCTATCCGGGAGCGCCCTTGGACAAGATCGATTCCTTTGTCAAGGATGTGGAAACCTTTCTGGTAAAACAGCCCGCGATTGAGACTTTTTACAGCCAGGTCGGCGCAAACGGCCAGAGCCAGATTTCCTCCATATTCGTGGATATGAAAGACCTGAAGCATAGAAAAATAAGCACGGAAGCCCTTATGGCGAATGTTAGGAATTATATCAGGGGCAAGTTCGATAAGGACCTCAGATACAGGATCACGCAATCCAGCTTTTACGGCAGCGGCGGCGGAGGCGGGAATGGCGGCAGTACGTCGCCCATATACCTGAACATCACCGGCCCGGATCTGGCAACTCTGGGGGACCTGTCCCAGACGATATTCCGGATCGTTTCGGAAACACCGGGCGCCGTCGATGTGGCGAGCACATTCAAACCGGGCGCGCCTGAGTATGTTGTCCAGGTGGACAATATCAAAGCCGAGCAGATGGGAATTTCAGCCCAATCGCTTGGATTAATACTGAGGGACCTGATAGCGGGTAACACTATTTCCGAATTTACATTCGGCGACAGGGATTACGATATCATCATCCGGATGGCGGCATCGGAAAGAAAAACGGTAAGCAATATAAGAAACATTATGATACCGACAAGGTCCGGTCAGAAAGTACCGCTTTCAGCCATAGCGAATTTCACCTATTCTTCCGCGCCGCTTCTTATTCTCCGCGAAAACAAACAGCGCATAGTGAGGATTTTCGGGAACCTGGCGCAGGGATATTCGCTTTCCGAGATGATAACCAGTATTACAAAAAGCATCGACAAATCCGTGGCTTTTCCTCCCGGCTACAGTTATTACTTCGCCGGCCAGCAGAAGCAGTACAGGGAGCTGGTCCCGCAAATGATCCTGGCGATGCTTCTGGCAATAGTATTCATGTACATGATTCTGGCATCTCTCTACAATTCATTCATCCAGCCTCTGATCATCATGCTGTCGATACCGCTGGCCATTATCGGGGCCTTCCTGGCGCTTCTCATCACGCATATCGACCTTGATATTTACGGCTATATCGGGCTCCTGCTGGTGCTCGGACTCGTGGCCAAGAACGCGATCCTGCTGATAGACTTTACCAATAAGCAGAGAGAGCGGGGGCTTTCCATCCGGGAAGCGCTGCTCCATGCCGGCCCCATCAGGCTCCGCCCGATCATTATGACAACCTTTGCGCTGATCTTCGGCATGCTGCCGATGGCGCTGGGACTGAACGAAGGCTCGCGCGGAAGACAGGCCCTCCCGGTCGGAGTGATCGGCGGGCTTTTGACCTCGACATTCCTCACGCTTGTTGTTGTCCCTGTTGTCTATGAATGGGTTGAGTCCTGGCTTGAAAGAAGACGTAAAAGAAAACCAGCCGATGCTGATTGAAAATAAATTTTATTCAGCCGGCCCTGATCAGGGCCGGCTGAATTTTTATATATCTTATTTGAACGCAAGTGTTAAATAATATAAAAAAAGGCTGTCCCGGAAATCTCCGGAACAGCCGTCTCTTATATGTTTATTCAGATCTTTTCTCTTTCTTTAACGGAAGAACACCAGCCAGTTCTCCGAGAACATTGACGAGGTCGGAGCCTGTCGGGACGACAATCTTCGCGTTATCCTTGAGAGAATCTTCAACCATCTGGATCCTCCGGAGAATTTGAGCGTTGCCGACAAAGTATTTGTTCGCGGCCTCGTTCACCAGCTTGATGGCCTGTGATTCGCCTTCGGCTTTGAGTATATTTGCCTGCCTGATACCCTCGGCTTTTTTGATCTCGGCCCTTTTCTGTCCGTCGGCCGCCGTTTCCGTCGCCGTCGCGAAGTCGATGGCCGCAATCTTCTCGTTCTCGGCCTTGACGACCTTGTTCATTGTTTCCTGCACGTCCTTCGGCGGGTCGATCTCCTTTAATTCCGTTCTTACAACATCAAGTCCCCAGCTTTTTGTCTCATCCAGAAGGGTTTTCAGAAGATCGGAGTTGATCCTGCTTCTTTCGCTGTTGGCCGATTTAAGAGTCATAGTACCGATAATGTTTCTAAGCGTTGTCCTGGCCAGATTGACAATCTGCAATTGATAATTGAATACATTATACTGGCATCTTTTTACGCTGTCCTCATCGAACCTGACTTTGAAATACACCTGGGCGTCAACCCGGGCGTTTAAGTTGTCATTTGTAATAATTTCCTGGGGTTCGGCGTTCACCATCTGCTCGGTAATATTGATTAGGTACATTTTTTCAATACTTGGTATGATCCAGTGAAAGCCCGGCTGAGCGAAACGGACGTATTTTCCGAAGCGTTCGATCAGTCCGCGGTGGGTCGGGCGGACGATCCTGATCCCGGAAAAGAAGAGTATGACGACTATAATACTGCCGGTGGTAATAAGCCACCCGTAATTAGCTAACAGATACATAATTTTCCTCCTTGTTTTTCATTGATAATTAAAGCTTAAAGCGTAAAGCTAAAAGCTGAAAGCGGTAATGAATTGAGATGAATTTAAAACAGATTTATGCTTTCAGCTTTTTGCTGATTATAAAGACTGCGCCACAGTAATGGCAGAAACGATCATAATGTCTTCCGGCGTCGCTCCCCTGGAAAGGTCGTTCACCGGTTTAGACAGGCCCTGGATCAGCGGGCCGTAAGCCTCGGCCCTGGAAAGCCGCTGGGTGATTTTATAGCCGATGTTCCCGCAATTGAGGTCGGGAAAGATCATGACATTGGCCTTTCCGGCGGCTTTTGAAAGAGGCGCCTTGAGCTTTGCCACTGTCGGGTCAACGGCGGCGTCAAACTGCATTTCTCCGTCAAAGAGAAAATCGACATTCCTGGTTTTTAAGATCTCCACAGCGCTGCGCACTTTCAGTACCGAAGGCGAATCGGCGCTTCCGAGCGTGGAAAATGAGAGCAGGGCGGCGACAGGTTCGATATTGAGAAGTTTGCGGCAGGTCTCGGCGGAAGAGATGGCGATATCCGCCAGCTGTTCGCTCGTCGGTTCCGGTACTATTCCGCTGTCGGCGTATATAAAAGCGCCGTCGCTGCCGTAGGGGCAATCAGGAACGATCATAACAAAACTGCCGGAGACTGTCTTAATGCCTTCTTTCGGTTTAACAATGATAAGCGACGCCCTGACGGTTTTTGCGGTCGGCGTCAGGCTTCCGGAAACCACGGCATCAACCTCTCCGGTATGAAGCATCATGGCCCCATGATAAACGACATCCTTCATCAGATTGACCGCTTCTTCCTCTGTCATGCCTTTGGCTTTCCGCGATTCAAAAAGATTATGTGTAAAATCATTTAATTGAGGGGAATTTTCCGGGTCCAACAATGTAACGCCTTTAAGCGATATGCCTTCTTTCCTCGCGGTGATTTCCATTTCAGAAGGCTTTCCCAGCACAAAAAGCTCTGTTGTAAACTTCTCTTTAATGATCATTTCCGCGGCTTTGAGGACCCGCCGGTCTTCGCCTTCAGGCAGGACAAGCCTGCGTGGTGACGCTTTTACAATATCCAGTATTTTTTTCTTGAAGTCGTACATAATAAGCCCCTTTTCTATTCCGATTCAGCGTTCATTTTTTTGAGAATTTCTGCTTTAATTTTTGAAGAACAAAAGGATGGACTTTTTGTGAGATATCCCCGCCCAATTTCGCGACTTCTTTGACCATGGAAGAACTGGTAAAAAGATTTTCATCGCTTGCCATAAAAAACATCGTTTCAGCGGATTTGTTCAGTGAAGAATTCAGCGAAGCAAGCTGAAGCTCATATTCAAAGTCGGAGATGGCGCGCAGGCCCCTGACTATGGCAACCGCGTTTTCATTTGCCGCGAAGCCGACAAGAAGTCCGGAAAATTTCTTTACAATAATATTTTTTTCGCCGTCAAACATGGCTTGAAGCATTTCGAGCCTTTCATCAACTGAAAAGAGAGATTCCTTGGCGTCATTTTCCGTTACGCCGATGATCAATTCATCGAAAATGCGGGATGCCCTTTTAGCGATATCGCTGTGACCGTTTGTCGGCGGATCGAATGTGCCCGGATAGACGGCCCTCTTGAAATCTTTTAAAAAATCGATTTTGCCTGCGGAAGGTTTACTTTCATTCTTTTCCATATATGAAGTCCTGTAAGGATATTTTAGCATACCGGGGGAAAAAAGGAAAGATTTAGGGGGAACCGTTCTGATAATGAAAAAGGTATTGAAATTAGCATAAATATGATGTATTATTTTTAAGGTTTAATGATGATTTTATGCGGGGGAGTTTATGTTTATTAGAAATATGGTTCTTATAGAGTTATAATAGAAAGTTGTGTATAGGAATAAATATTATAAAAAAGATGGCGTACCCTCTATAATTTATTTACGACAATAAACAAAAGGAGGAATACGCCATATGCCGAAGCACAACGAAGATTTTAAGCTCTTACAGGCTTTTAATCAAGATGAAACAGTAGAATTTTTATGTCTTGAAGAATTGGCAAGGATCGGGGCCAGGGAAATAATCAAGAAGGCTCTGGAAGATGAAATTAATGGGTTTCTTCAGGAGAGAGAGCATTTAACTATCGAAGACGGGAGAAAGGCAATAGTAAGAAATGGGTATCATAAAGCCCGTCAGATTCTCATTGGTGGAGGGGCTATTGATGTATGTATTCCGAGAACAAGGAACCGACTCGGAGGCGACAATTTTCAAAGCCTAATAGTACCGCCGTATATGAGAAAAAGCCTGAGAATTGAGGAAGCCATTCCATTGTTGTATCTCTATGGAGTCTCAGAGATGGATATGGAGAATGCCTTGAGAGGATTGCTTGGTGAAGAAGCGAAAGGATTATCAGCCTCAAGTATAAGCAGAATGAAACAAGGATGGGGTAAAGAATATGATGAGTGGCGGACATCCGATTTAAGCGATAAAAAGTATTGCTATATATGGGTTGACGGCATTTACTTCAATGTACAGGGCAGCGAAGACCGTTTATGCACTCTTGTAATGATCGGAGCCAATGAGAATGGTGAAAAGGAGATTATTCTTGTTGAAGAAGGTTACAGAGAGAATTCCGAGACTTGGTTAGGGATATTAAGAAACCTAAAAGAAAAAGGTTTGAAAGGTCCTATTCTTTTTATCGGAGACGGAAGCCTTGGATTCTGGAAAGCAGCCAAAGAAGTATATCCTGAATCCAGATGGCAGAGATGCTGGGTTCATAAGATAAAGAACATTCTAAACAAGCTGCCCAAAGTATTACAGTCAAAGGCAAAAGAGATGCTTCATGAGATATGCAATGCTCCTGATAAGGATAATGCTATCAAAGCTTTTGAATTATTCCAGGCGGTTTTTAATCCTAAATATCCAGCAGCTGTCGAATGTTTAGAAAAGGATTGGGAGCTTATGATCGAATTTTATAACTGTCCGGCGGAACATTGGGTACATATCCGTACGACAAACGTAATAGAATCTACCTTCTCTACAGTTCGATTAAGAACTAAAAAGATGAGAGGCTGCGGAACCAGGGAAACGATTCTAATAATGGTCTATAAATTACTGGATAAGGCATCCAGGCGATGGAGAAAATTAAGAGGTTATGAAAAGATTAGCCTTGTATTGGAAGGCGCTGTTTTTGAGAACGGAGAGCTTGTAAAAAAGGCAGCATAAAAAAATGAGAGGGTATGTCATACACAACATTTGACAAAAACTCGTTCTTATATGCTGTTTCGTGTTAATTTTCAGTTCTACGGGTATCTGCCAGGATAAAAATCCGGATAAAACTTCTTATCAGAAATTGATTAAAGGCAGTGTGTTTCTCAAGGAGAATGCGACTAATATGATGCACCCTTCTGATACTTTTGTAATTGATCTGGAGACGAATCCTACCACAGGATATGACTGGTACTATAAGCTCTCCGGTACGAACAGCGTCCTTTTAATAAAAGAAACTGTTTGCCAGACGGCCGGGAAGAAATTGACAGGATCTCCTTCCAGGAAGGCATGGAAATTCCGGTGCGTTAAAAAAGGGATGGTCACCGTTAATTTAAAATATTACCGTTCCTGGGAAGGCGAGGCTAAAGCTGTCAATACTAAAAAATATTATATAATAATTAAATAAGTTATATTTGATTTTCAGGCGGGAATGTTATAATCTATTTTAAGAAGTTTAAAAGAGGTTTTTATGAAAGTAAGTATTTTATTCTTTATTATGTTTTTAATGACAGGGGCGGCCCTGGCGGACACTAATACTTATGAAGCCTATTTTAGTAAAATAACCGCGGCCGATGCCGAGGTACTGCTCCAGGCGATGTCGGTCAATGACCTGGACATGGTCTACGGGAGCATAAAAAGGATCGGCGAGCTGAAATTGACCAATACCAGGAAGCAGATATACGAATGGCTTTCCCAGTCGAATCCGATAGCAAACCAGGGTAAGGAAGAGCGGTCTCAGCAGCTCCGCAGTATATTCCGGATTTCCATCTGGACGATCAGCCGGATCGGCGACGAGAGGGACGCTCAGGAGCTTATATCATATATTAAAGATATCAAGGACCGTGATAAGGACTCTCTGAGGGTCCTCATTATAGCTGCTCTGGGTGAAATCAGGCCTTCAACAGCGGCTGTCAGCGCTTTGAACAGGCTTGTGGAAACCACTATCGATGAACCGATAGCAATGGACCTGCTGAATTCCATCATGAAGCATAATAAAAAAGTCTCGGCCAATTACCTGATCATGATGTCCAAAAGGAAATATTTCAGTCCTTCTTTTGTTAAAATGATCGAGGATTCCGCGAATCTGCTCCTGACCCAGGGAGAGGCAATGCCGTTGGAGACAAAATCGACAAATAACTGAGAATATACAAAACCGGCCTATCAGGGACTTTGTCATTCACATCTCTATTCAAGGATTACAGATCAGTAAAGATATTCAATGCAAAGTCTGTCATTGCGAGCACTCGGCTATATACTTCGCCAAAGATTTAAATGCGAAGCAATCTGTCTGCAGATAAAGATAACTTAATGAATTGACAGATTGCTTCGCGCGATAGTAATCATCGAAGGATAGAACGGGCCGCTCGCAATGACGGCTTAATAAATCCATTTTCTCTTCTTCTTCCTTTTTCATGTTAAAACAATCAAAAATTGAATAAAAGAGAACAGCTATTTAAAATAATAGGTTATTAATAACAGAGGGGGAGGAGTATGGATAAAAACTGGCAGCTTTTAAAACAGAACGACCCGGAAGTTTTCAACGCCGTCCTGGGCGAGGAAGAGCGCGAGAGGAAGGGGATTGAGCTCATTCCTTCGGAAAATTATACATACCCGGAAGTTTTCGCCGCGAACGGCAGTATTTTCACGAATAAATATTCGGAAGGCTACCCGGGCAGAAGATATTACGGCGGGCAGGAATATACCGATTTTATTGAAAGGCTGGCGATAGAACGCGCCAAAAAAGTCTTCCGGTGCGAGCATGCCAATGTGCAGGCGCTTTCCGGTTCGCCTATGAACCAGGCGGTTTATCTGGCTTTCCTGAAACCCGGCGATACCGTTCTGGGGATGGACCTATCCCATGGCGGGCATCTGACGCATGGAGCGCCTGTTTCCCATATAGGGCGGATCTTCAATTTTGTCCGATATAAAACGGACCCGGATGATAAAGGCAGGATCGATTTTGAGGCGCTGATGAAAACCGCTAAGGAAACAAAGCCCAAGATCGTTCTGTGCGGCTATACTTCTTATCCCAGGGATTATAATTATGAGGATTTTAAAAGGGTCGCGGACGAGGTCGGCGCCATTACCATGGCGGACGTGGCGCATATCGGCGGGCTCATCGCCGGGGGAGTGATGAAAAACCCCTTTGATTACGGCTTTGATATCGTGACGACGACAACCCATAAAAGCCTGAGAGGGCCGAGAGGGGCACTCATCATGTGCAGGGAAAAATACGCTCCGCAGATCGATAAGTCGGTATTTCCCGGCCTTCAGGGCGGGCCCCATATGCATACGATAGCCGCCATAGCTGTCACGCTGGGCAAAGCCCTTCAGCCCGAGTTCAAAGAGTATGCCGTTCAGATACTCAAGAACGCGAAGGCGCTTTCTGAGACTTTGATGATAAACAGCGTAAAGCTGATCACAGACGGCACGGATAACCATATGATGGTGGCGGACACTGTCAAAAGCTTCGGTATAGACGGGAAGCTTTCAGAACAGGTCCTGGACAGAGTTTCAATAACCACAAACAAGCAGATCATCCCGGATGATCCCAATCCGCCTTTAAGGCCGAGCGGCATCCGCCTGGGCACACCGGCCGCCACAACGCGCGGCATGAAGGAAGCCGAGATGAAGAAAATAGGGGAATGGATAGCGAGGGCCCTCAAAAACCATCAGGACGAGAAAGCCCTTGAAGCGATAAAAAAAGAAGTGGAAAAACTCTGCGTGAAATTTCCCGTTCCGGGTCTGGTACTGGCAGGATAATTTGTAAATTTTAAATTGCCACAGAATTTCACGGAATAAACACAGAAATATTTTATATTATTCCCTAAGTTAAAGGTTTGGGCATTAGGGTGATTAATCAATAAGAAATAATCCTCAACAAGATATTTTAATCCGTGAATTTCTGTGTAATTCTGTGGCTGAAAATTGTTGGAGGTAATATGGAATCGATTTTCGCGGACCGCGTCAGCGATGTGCCCCGTTCTTTCATCAGGGAAATACTCAAGGTCACTGTGGACCCGGAGACGATATCCTTCGCCGGCGGGCTTCCCAGCCGCGACTTTTTTCCGATCAATGAAATAAAAGCAGCCTGCGATAAAGTGCTGGATACGGCCGGAAAGGAAGTGCTGCAGTACAGCACATCGGAAGGGCACCTGCCGCTCAGGCAGTTTATCGCCGGACGATATTTTAAAACAAAAGGGCTTAAAATAGACCCGGACGAGGTCCTCATTACGAACGGCTCCCAGCAGGGGCTTGACCTGCTCGGCAAGACTTTTTTAAATGAATGCGACAGCGTCATCATAGAAAAGCCGGGCTATCTGGGCGCCATTCAGGCATTTTCAATTTACAGGGCAAATTTTCACCCGGTACCGCTTTATGAAGACGGCCCTGATGTAGAAGCGATCAAAGATATTCTGAGGAAAAACTGCGTCAAGCTGTTTTACGCCGTTCCCAATTTCCAGAACCCTACCGGTATCAGCTATTCGGAAGAGAAAAGAAAAGCCGTCGCGGAAGCGATGAAGGATTACCCGGCTCTTTTTATCGAGGACGACCCGTACGGCGAGCTCCGCTTTATGGGGAAGGCTATGTCTTCGATCAAGACATACCTGCCTGAAAACACGGTCCTTCTCGGCTCTTTTTCAAAAATAGTCGTTCCTTCATTCAGGCTCGGCTGGCTCTGCGCCCGGAAAGACCTGATGGACAGGATTATCGTGGCCAAACAGGCTTCCGATCTGCATACCGATTATTTCGCCCAGCGGATCGTCTATCAATATTTAATCGATAACGATATAGACGCCCATATCAGTGAAATAAGGGTTGCTTATAAAAAGCAGCGCGACGCCATGGTGAGAGCGATAAAGGAAAAGCTGCCGGCCGGGATCCGCTGTACGGAGCCGGAAGGCGGCATGTTCCTCTGGATGACGCTGCCCGAAGGAGTTTCATCGCTCAAGCTTTTCGATTACGCCATTGAGGAAAAGGTCGCTTTTGTCCCAGGCAATCCCTTTTACGCGAAAGAAGCGGAAGAAAATACGCTCCGCCTCAACTTTACCAATGCGGATGAAAAGACCATCGATGAAGGGATCGGACGCCTCGCGCGGGCGATGAAGAAAATGGGGATGTAGGTGAGGCAATTAGGGTCAGTAAAACAAATGCCGTTTATGAAACCAATATATGTTAATACAATTAAGATTTTCTATATTCTCTCGTCATACCCGGTTGTGATAATAATCGATCTGCTATATAATAAATGTGATTTTTTAAATTATAGGAGGAAATAGTAAGCAATTCAAACAATGGGGCTTATTGCCGGCTTTTATAATAATTGTTCTTATAGCCGCCTGTTCAACCCAGCCTAATGCCGGGGGCGGCGGAAGCGGCGGCGGTTCAACATCATCATCAGTCAACAGCAGTACCGGTGGATCTTCGTCCGCCAGCAGCATAATTGGAGCGCAGTGGGAATGCGCCGTCAATTCAGCGTCTTTTAGAGGAAGACGCTGGCATACCAGTCTTGTATTTAATAATAAAATCTGGGTTATCGGCGGGCAGAATCCCAGTTATATTGAGACCAATGATGTGTGGTTCTCATCCGACGGGACCAACTGGACCTGCGCGACCAATAATGCCGCATTCGGCGACAGGCGGGATTTTACCTGCCTGGTTTATAATAACTCTATCTGGCTTGTGGGCGGGGTCAGCAGTTCAGGCATTTGCCAAGGTGATTCCTGGTTTACTTCCGATGGGACCAACTGGAATAAGGCTGCCGATTCGGCGGGGTACGATTATCATAACAGCCATACCATGCTTGGATTCAACGGCAATATGTGGATAATCGCCGGTTCTAACCCTACCGGCGCGCCGGGTTGGACCAATGATGTGTTTTATTCCCCGAACGGGACCGGCTGGAACCGCGCGACATATCATGCGGATTTCCATGCCCGCCAGTATCATACGAGCGTGGTTTTTGACAACAAAATGTGGGTCATCGCGGGGGATTTTGACGGAGGTGCCACAATAACCAATGATGTGTGGTATTCTGCCAACGGCACTAACTGGACGATTGCAACTAACGGCGCCGCTTTTTCAACGAGATATGCCTGTACCAGTGTTGTTTTCAAAAACACGATGTGGGTTATCGGAGGCTATAATTTGAGTGATGGACATTTAAACGATGTCTGGTACGCGAAGTAAAAAAAGTCATTGTATAACGGCCCCGGAAAATGTTCCGGGGCTTTTTTTTGCTTATAAAGCTTGAGCGCCCCGGCAATAGCGATGATGAAAATGGGAAGTAAAAATTATTAACTTAATAAGTCTTCCGCGAAGCCACGCTAAGGATTCTCTTTTCTAATTCAACCATTCATTACTCTTCGCGTCTATTCGCGTGCATTAGCGGATTACCCGGTTCTTCAGTCTTCCGCGAAGCCACGCGAATACACGCTAATTCTAATTTTTAGTACTGGCAAATCTTTTCCATTCCAGTTTATTTTTCGAACCAAAATTTATTATAAGTCCCAGAGTTAAACCCGTGGCTTTTAAGTAATTTAATAGCTGTGCTTCATCTTTGGAAGTGATCTTTTCTTCAACTTTCAGTTCAATAATTATTTTATTAAAGCATATTAAATCGGCAATATATTCTTTTTGAAGAACTCTCTCTTTATAATTAATACTTAAACGTTTTTGAGATTCATATGGAATATGCCGCATTTTTAATTCAATTTCAAGAGCTTCTTGATAAACCGCCTCTAAAAACCCAATTCCCAGTTCATTCTGAACTTCAATGGCACAACCTATAATTTTGAAAACTTCATCTTTAAAAATTAAATCAACCGGCATACAAAAATCCTGTTTTTAATTCATTTTATTTTAATTCGCGTGCCTTAGCGGACTATCCGATTCCTAATTATTTCCTTATCAGAGCTACAATAATCACCAGTGCCGCTAAAAACCATCTGTAATATGCGAAGACGCCTGTGGAGTTCTTCTGCAGAAACCTCAGAAGGAATTTGATGCAGAAAAAGCCGGTGACCGCCGCGGTCAAAGAACCGGCGATAAAGAACGCCAAGTCATTATGCATAAAATCGGACAGTTTTATGGTCTTATGAAGATCGTACAGGCCCTTCAGCCCGGCGCCCGCGATGATCGGCGCGGAAAGTAGGAATGAAAAGCGCGCGGCGGACTCGCGCGTGAGGCCCAGGGCCATTCCGGCGGTGATGGTGCTTCCCGACCGCGACACCCCGGGAAATATCGCCAGCGCCTGCGCGAGGCCGATCAGGGACGCGTCTTTAGCCGTCATCTCTTCCATCCGGCGGGTGTGCTTGATCAGTCTGTCGGCCGCGAAAAGAAGCCCGCCCATCAGGGCTATGATGATCCCCATCGCGATCATCGCGGAGGGATTGATGGGGGTTGTATGAAAGAGCTTATCAATTTTGCTTTCAAAAAATACCCCGGCCAGACCTCCCGGTATACAGCCGATGATCAAAAACCAGACAAGACGCCGGTCGAATATGCCTTTTATTTTGCGTTCGGCAATGCTCTGCACGCCGGCTTTGATCAGCCGCGCCCAATCCGGGGCGAAGAAGACGATCAACGCGAGAAGCGTCCCCATATGAAGGGCGATGTCGAAAGAAAGGCCCGTCAGGACCGGGTCATTCCAGCCGAAAAGCCAGCGTATGATGACCAGATGTGCCGAGCTGGAGATGGGGATAAATTCCGTCAAGCCCTGAACTATGCCGAGGATGACCGCCTGTAAAAAAGTCATGTTAAACTCCCTGATTTTTTTTTAAGGTGATATTATATTGTGTTTCTGATTAAAAATCAAAACATCCCGGTCTATTGCTTTTATTGTGGATTTTTTTGCCCTAAACTAAAATATGCCCGGATTGATTTATGGGCAGTTCCAAAAACTAAAAATTTATCAGATATTTCCACAATAAGTTTTGGAACTGCCACTATATAAAAGAGAAATAGCAATCCGGATAAATGATATGCGGGAAATATTAGTGAAAAGAAATGCTGTATTATTTTACATTTTATTATCTTTTTTATTAACATCACCGGTCCATTCTTATATCATACATTCAATCAGCATTGTCAGCAACACAAAAACGAAGAATTCCATAATAGAGCAGGAACTGCTTTTTAAGAAGGGTGACACTTATTCCACTTTAGAGCTTCCGGCCGTCATCAGCAACAGCGCTCAGAATATTAAAAACCTGGGCATCTTCAGCGAAGTTAAAATAGGTTATATTATAATCTCAAATTCCGCGGCTGATAATGCCGCGGACTGTCCGGTCGATGTTATAGTCGCGGCCGTTGACAAATGGACTTTGTTCCCGGTCCCCTATTATTTTTATGATAATAAAACCGGGCATATGATCGGATTTCTGATCGAGGAGGGCAATCTATTCGGCCTGAACCAGCAGCTCGATCTGGAAGGCCAGTATGTGACAGTCCCGGATTTTAAAGACATTGAAATAACTTATGATTATCCCAGGGTCTCGGGTAGTTATTATAATTTTGAGGTTAAGCTGGCCTATCAGGATTTTCTGGATTCGCATTATGATAATAATACGCTTGATTATCTTTCAAGGACCGTGGAGTGGGATTTTTATACGAAAGCGGACCGCGTTTTCCCGGTCAGCGGCAGCCGGTGGGATATTTACGGGGATATTACCGTCAATCTTATTACCAATAAAGTCGGCTTAAACAGCATCAATACCGTTCCGGTAAATAGGACCCTGACGTATCTCGGGATCGGCGCCGGTCAGGGCCTGATCAACAGGGACGGCGGCACCGTCTGGGGCGATGATAATTATATCTGGTTCGGCCTGTCACCGCTGGATTCCGGCTGGAAAACGGAATTACAGCACAGTAAGTTCTTCGCCGTTTTTAATAAAAGCGTTATCGGATACAGGCTGAGGGCCCGCCTCAGCCCGACCGAGGACTCGCCGCTGGATCTGGATTCGATCAGGGGAATAAAACTGGGGGATGTCAGGGGAAATTACATTTTTTACGGGAATATAGATTTCCGTATTTATATTCTGACTTTTGACTGGCCGACAAAACTTGAATTTTTTATCCCGCTGTTTTTCGATTTCGGCAGCGGCTTCAGGAACGGCGAGGCCGCTGATATTTCAAAAACAATTTATACTATCGGGGCCGGGGTCCGGTTTTATCCCCTGGAACTGGGCGATAAAGATTCGGCGTTCAGGTTCGATATCGGCGTTAATATGCCTGACCTTTTAAGCGGGGAAAGTTTCGAGAATTACATTTATATCGCCTTCAGTTTTTCCGAATATTTTTAAAGGAGGCCGCATGACGCGCTCGACATGGCTGCACCTCAGGATCCCTTTTTCTTTATTTTTAATGCCCGTCTTTCTTCTTTCAATCACGGCAGCTCATGATATCGATATCTTTAAGCTCATTCTTTCTTTTGTCATTATCCATCTCTTACTTTATCCGGCGTCCAACGGCTTTAATTCGTATTATGACAGGGACGAGGAAAGCATCGGCGGCCTGAAAAACCCTCCGGCCGTGACAAAAGACCTCCTCCGGGTCTCGCTTCTGTTTGATCTGGCCGCTCTACTGTTCGGTTTTTTCATCAGCGCGCAGTTTGTCCTGTGTTTATTCATTTACGGCCTCGCCTCGAAGGCCTACAGTCATGATAAAATCCGCTTGAAAAAAAGGCCCATCGCGGGCTGGCTCGGCACGGGTATTGTCCAGGGCGCCTTTACATTTCTTATGGCATACGGCGCGTTTGATAAAACCGGGTATAATGATCTTTTCAGGCCGGAAATTATCCAGCTGGCGGCTTTGACAAGCGTTTTTCTGCTGGCTTCCTATCCTATGACACAGGTCTATCAGCACGGCGAGGACGGCCGGCGGGGGACAGGACCATATCCCTTGTTTTAGGCATAAAAGGGACTTTTATCTTTACGGCCGTTTTATTCGCCGCCGTGACATTGTGCTTCTTCGCTTATTATTATTTTTTTAAGGGGCTTTTGCCTGCTTTCATTTTTATCTGCTTTCAACTGCCGGTCATTATTTATTTTTTGTTCTGGCTCAGGCGGGTTTACCGGAATGAGAAAGGGGCCGATTTTGCATCAGCCATGAAGCTGAATATTATTTCCTCGGCCTCGATGAGTTTATTCTGCGCTGTCCTGTTGATTTTTTTCCGTTAGCAGGATATTTAAAATTCCCGGCGGATTCTTAACCATGATCATTGACTATCTTTTTTCCTGTGATAAAATATTGGACTTTATAGAATAATTTTGATTATATTTTAATTACTATTAAGAATAAAGAGCAGATAAATCCGTTTGACGGCTGATATATGAAAACATAAAGAAGAGGATATTTATTTATGAAAGAACTGGTTAAATGCAAATCATGCGGCTATATTATGGAAAAAGGAAAACTCAAGGATAAATGCCCCGCCTGCGGTGTCCCCGCCGCCATGTTTGAGCCTTATGCGGAAAAGATTTCTTCTCCCCGGCGGAAATTCATCCTTTCGCTCGACATCCATCCCGTTATCGTGCATTTTCCTCAGGCGTTTACAGTTACTATTCTGGTATTGTCAATAATAGCCGCTTTGATAAAAGGCGGCGTACAGGCTTCACTTTTGACGACTGTCGGCGTTCTGTCCTGCTGTCTGCCGCTGGTCGTACTGGGGGCTTTCCTGGCCGGCCTAATGGACGGAAAAATCCGCTTCCGGAGGGTAACGACGCCGATCCTGGTCAAAAAGATAATTTTAGCGGGCCTTTTCTTCCTGCTTTCAATCGCCATTCTTTTACTCAATATATTTTATAAGCTGGATAATCCGGCAGTCCTGTACGCGGTTATAATACTGAGCGCGGGATGCCTGGTTTGCGGCAGTATTTTGGCGAAGTATGGAGTCAGCCTGCTCGAGGCGAAATTCCCGGGATAATGCCAAATAAATAGCCACAGAATGACACGGAAACGCACTGAAATATTAATTGGTGTAATAAAAAATTCTGCCTATGCTTTTTTTTATTTCTGTGTTTTTCCGTGAAACTTGTGGCGAGCCTGCCGAATCCATTCTGAGGCAGAATATTATAAAAGGAGATATATATGAAGAATTCCATCACTCTGGGCATCGTTCTATTAATCATCGGGCTCATCGTTGGATATATCATTTTCGGAAAAGTCGCCGGCCAGTATATTTCCATCCTGAATCTTCTGGGTTTAAAAACCGATTTCGGGCATAAGGTTTTAAATGCTGTCATAGGCATTGAAACGATCAGGATCAATATACTTCTCTGCGGGGCGGGCGGGTTTGCGGCCGGGTTTCTACTGGGCACGCTTGGAAAGAAAAGATAGCGGAGAGCTGTGCTGCTTCGCAGCGCAGCCGTGATCGAGAATGTCCCCGGCGACCAGACTGTGTAAAAAGAGCGTTCCCTGAGCGCCGCACTGAGTTTATCGAAGTGTGATTTGCCGAAGGCAAATTGTATCGAAGGGGACCCTATGTTATGCTCCCTTCGATGGTTCTGCAAGCTCACCACGAGTACAAGCGTAAAAGCAGGGAGAACGTACTCAGGGAGCGTTTTTTTACTTTTTACACAGTCTGGTCGCATTCCATAAATACCTGTTTTCAACCATCTGCATACGGCATTTCACCGAGTAAAAGTTAAAGATGTCTTAATGAATGACTAAATCCTATAAAATCCGCCTCATCCGTGAAAATCCGCGTGAACAATCGGATATTACAAAAATGCTTCTTCATTTCAAGTCTTTAATTGTTAAATCATGACTTCGTTAATATTTCCGCGGCTGATTCCCCGCCGATTCTTGAACTTTATCTTCCATTATAATAAAATAATGCGATATCATAACAGAGGAGAAAAAGCGTTTTATGAAAGTCTTTATGACAGGCGGTATGGGTTTTATCGGTTCATCAATTGTTATGACGCTGGTCAAAGCCGGGCACGAAGTAACGGTCCTTGCCAGGAACCCGGATAAAATCCCTCTTTTTAAAAAAACAGAAGGGATCAGGGTCATCAAAGGCGGTATGGAGGATTTGAACATAATTGAGAAAAATCTCCCCGGCCATGACGCCTGCATCCACAACGCCCTTTACTGGGGTAATTCCGCCGTGGAAATGCTGCAGAAGGACACGTTTTCCTCCGTCTGGCTTTTTGAGAAATCAGCCGGGGCCGGCGTCAAGCGCCTTATTTATACTTCATCCACAGCCGCGCTGGGGGATTTCAGGCCTGACATGAACGAGGAGATGAAATCAAAACCCAACAATTATTACTGCGCGACAAAGGCGGCAAGCGAGGAATACCTTCTGGCGCTTTCTTATCAGCACCCCATGCGCTGCAATATTATCCGCCCCGGTTATACCGTGGGAAATCCCGTTGTCGAGGGCGCGCCGATTGAGAACGACTCCCGCTTCCGTGACATTGTGAAAGCCGCGCTGGCTGGAAATGATATCCGCCTGGTCAAACAGGACGGGACGCAGTTTATCTGGGCCGGCGACCTCGCGCGGATCTATCTGGCTGTCCTGGAATCGAAAGTCAACAGGGAAATCTATTTCGGCCTGGGAAGCGAATGGGTTTCGTGGGAGAGGATAGCGCAAAAAGCCATAGAGTTTACCGGGTCAAAAAGCAGGATCGTTCTGGAGGACAAAGGATACGGCAAAGATCCTTACCTGTTTGATCTCAGCAAAATAAAGAAAGAGTTCGGCTTTTCATTTAAATCCTGGGATATCATAACGAAACATCTGGAATATCTGGCGCAGGTTTTAAGGTAATATGTATAAAATAACTAATAGTGTAAAAATGAGGCATGGAAAAAAATAAGTTTGCATAAAAAGGTTGTCATAGCGAGCATGCCGCTTTGGTGTGCAGACAGATTGCTTCGCGCTATGGTCAGAAGCGAAGGAGAAGGCATGACGCTCGCAAAGACGCGCTATGAATGGAGAGGGAGTACGAAAGCGTCATTGCGAGGGGATGGATTTCTACTATGACGAAAGTCATAGTCCGAAGCAATCTGTATGCGCATTTAGGCATGTTTGGTGTGCAGGCAGATTGCCTCGTATTATAAATAATGGCGAGGTTTAATTTCTGTGACTCGCAATGACAGCTTTGTAACAGGAGAATGTAATGTTAAAACCGCTCGATAAAATATTGGAGGAGATCTTTTTAAAATCTCTCAAGGATAAATTCGCCGGATTCAATGACTGGGACAAACTGTTCATTCAAAAAACCAATAATGAGGAATTCGGCGACTATCAGACTAATTTTGCCATGGTCACGGCGAAGTATTTTCAGAAAAATCCCCGGCAGCTGGCCCTGGAAATTATTGAGGCGGTTGGGAGCCATCCGGAAATCCGGAAACTGGAGACTGCGGGCCCCGGCTTTATCAATATTTTCCTGGACGATGATTATTTGGGCGAGGTCCTGAGAAAGACAGGCGATGAGAAATACGATTTCTCTTTTATCAGCCGTGAGGGAGATATCATCATCGATTATTCCTCGCCGAATATCGCCAAGAGGATGCATATCGGCCACCTCAGGAGCACCGTCATCGGCGATTCGATAAAAAGGATTTATTCCTTTCTCGGCTATCATGTGACCGGCGACAACCATCTCGGGGATTGGGGCACGCAGTTCGGAAAGCTGATAGTCGGGTACCGGAACTGGCTGGACAATGCGGCATATCGGGAAAACCCGATAGAGGAACTGGAAAGGATCTATGTGGAGTTTGAGAAGCGCTCTGAAAACAATCCTGAACTTATTGAAAGCGCCCGCGAAGAACTCAAAAAACTGCAGGACGGGGAAAAAGAAAACACAAAGCTCTGGAAGGAATTCATCGATGTCTCGATGAAGGAATATGATATTATTTATAAAAGGCTTGACATTACATTCGATACTTTTTACGGCGAGTCCTTTTATCATGAAATGATGCCGTCGGTGGTACGGGAGCTTGTTGACAAAGGAATAGCCAAAAAGTCAGAAGAAGCCCTGGTCGTGTTTTTTGATGAAAAGGAAAACCTGCCGGTCTGCATTATTCAGAAGAAAGACGGCGCGTATCTGTATGCCACTTCTGACCTGGCCTGCCTGAAATACAGAAGGGAAAACTATAAGCTTAACCGCATCATCTATGTGACGGACGACCGTCAGCAGACGCATTTCCGCCAGTTCTTCCGGATTTCCGAATTACTGGGCTGGGATATCAAAAAAGAGCATGTCTGGTTCGGGGTGATGCGTTTTCCGGACGGGATCTTCTCGTCGCGCAAGGGCAATGTGATCAGACTGGAGGACCTTTTAAACGAGGCGAAAACCCGCGCCAGGACGATCATCGAGGAAAAAAATCCCGGCCTGCCGGAAGATGAAAAGGACATGGTCGCCGAAGCTGTCGGGACGGGCTCCGTCAAATATTTTGATCTCAGCCAGAACCGCGCCAGTACGCTTGTATTTGAATGGGACAGGGCTCTTAATTTTGAGGGCAACACAGCGCCCTATCTTCAGTACACTTATGCCAGGATCAAATCGATCCTGCGCAAGGCAGAGGAACTGAACAAAGATTTAAAAAATGACGCGAAGATCCTGTTTACCGGAAAGATCGAGCGGTCGCTTGCTGTTATTCTTTCTCAATTCCCGAATGTAGTCATGAACGCGGCGGAAAATTATACGCCGAATTTTATAGCGGATTATCTTTTTAACCTGGCGCAGAATTTCAACAGCTTTTATAACTCCATGCCGGTCCTCAAGGAAAAAGATGAAATTTTATATTCCCGGCTTCTTCTGGCCGAAAGGACTTCCAGGATCATAAAAGAAGGCCTGAATCTTCTCGGTATTAAAGCGGTGGAAAGGATGTAAGCGGCAGTTTTAAAAGCAGAGGCAAATCCATACCTTGTTTACAGGGAAAGAGAACTATGTTATAATCCATAATAGTTTGAGGTTTCAATATTTGAAAAAATATTATTATAATAATAAAAGGAGGGATTATTTATGAAAACAAAAATATTGGTCATCATTCTACTGCTTCTCTCATGTGTGATGTATGCGAAGAAGCCCAGGATCGCCATTATCACTTTTGAGTACAAAGCCGGTTCCGCAGAGGGCAGTTGGGCAGTCGGGGACGGCATTTCAGACATGCTGGCAACCGCGCTTTTTAAATCAGGAAAGTTTGACGTTATGGAGCGGGCCAAGATGGAGAGCATGCTGGAAGAGCAGAAACTCGGGATGACCGGCATGGTCACCCCTGAATCCGCGGCAAAAATGGGCAAGATACTGGGCGTGCAGTTTATTGTAGTCGGCAGCGTCAATCAATTCGGACAGAAAACAGATAAAACAAAAGCCTTGGGCATCGAGGTCAATACCACAACCGCAAGGGTGGCGACGGATGTCAGGATCATAAATGTGGAAACAGGCAGGCTCCTGGGCGCTGAAAGCGGAAAGGGGGAAGAGACTGCCGTAGGCGGATCCATTGAAAACGCCGATCTGCTTCCCACAGACGTCGCATTCGGTTCCACCGGCTTTGATGAGACCATAATCGGTAAAGCGACAAAGAAATGCGTGGATGATCTTGTGGACCAGTTCGGCAAATCATTCGCCAATCAGACCCTGGAAGGAAAAATCATGAAAGTATCTGAAGACAAGGTTTATATCAATCTGGGTAAAGATTCCGGAATTGCGGTCGGCCAGGTGTTTGACGTGATGCAGAAGGGAGAGGAATTGATCGATCCCGATACAGGCGAGAGCCTGGGAAGCGAGGACAAAAAAATCGGTTCTGTAAAAGTTACGGAAGTTAAGGAAAAATTAGCTCTTGCGGATATTGTCGACGGCAAAGACAAGATCAAACAGAATGACATCGTAGTTCAGAAAAAATAAAAAAACAGACCAATTAATTCTTTATCACGAAAGCTGATGTTCCCCGGCCGCTGACCAGGGTTTCTCCGGGAGGCAGTGCCGGGGATCATCAGGCCTTTAATTAAACCGCAGGTCAAAGAATAGTCAAAACAAAAATCTATCTTCTGGATTTGACTTTTGTGTTGATTTTAATTATTTTGAGGTAAAAGACATTAATTTATTATTCATCATAATAAGATTATAGCTATGCCAACTATTTTATGGAGAAGGAGTAACGAAATGGAACCACAGATTTCACAGACTTGTAGTGAGCTTGCCGAACTATGACACAGATTATAATTTTGTAAATATAAACGGAAAGCTTGGTTGGTTAGCCCGATGAACCACACTACAAGTCAGTGAAATCATTATGTAATTATGATTATGGAAAAAGAAAAGAAGAGTGATGAGCAAGCATATGAAGTTATTGGAACGGCACAGTATACCTGTTAACCAAAACGTAGTACATAAGATGAGAAATGATCCTATAGGTTTTATGGTTTTTGTTTTCAGAAAAAATTTAACCGATTCCAGTTAGTATTTTTAGTAAAAAACAGAAAATATATTATTCGCGCAATAATTCTGTATAGATTTTACAGAAAATATCTGTGAAATCAGTGTAATGGTTCGACTGACGCTCACCACGGCGTCTGTGGTTTCAACTCGTAAAATTGAAATTCCTGAAAACACTTTAAATAATAATACAATGAGGAATTTATGAAAAACAACTCTTTAAAATTTGTATCTCTGGACGGTTCTCCCTACCAGAGCGCGGGCAAGAAAAGCGAACAGAATATAAAGGACATTGAGCTTTTAGACGCTTATTCCAGAACGGTCGTATCGGTGTCAAAAAAAATCAGCGCATCGGTTGTTCATATCAAGGTCGGACAGAACCATAATCATAATCATTCCCAATCGGCCCGCAATTACGGTGTGCCGGAAGCAGGCGGCAGCGGGTCCGGTTTTATTTTTACTCCGGACGGCTTTATTTTGACCAACAGCCATGTTGTTCATAATGAAGAGCATATAGAAGTGGTCCTTACAGACGGGCGGCGTTATGAAGCCGGCCCGGTCGGCGACGATCCGGACACGGACCTAGCCGTTATCAGGATTTCAGAGTCGGGCCTGGACGCGGCCGTTTTCGGGGATTCATCCCGGCTTACGGTCGGACAGCTGGCCGTAGCGGTCGGGAACCCTTACGGCTTTCAAAATACATTGACCGCAGGCGTTATCAGCGCGCTCGGCCGCTCTTTTTATTCTTCGAACGGCCGCCTGATAGATAATGTAATACAGACGGACGCCGCGCTCAATCCGGGAAATTCCGGCGGGCCTCTTCTGAACTCATTGGGCGAAGTGATCGGCGTGAATACGGCAGTTATTCTTCAGGCGCAGGGTCTCTGCTTTTCCATTCCCAGCAATACGGCGCAGTATGTCGCTTCTTTATTGATGAAGGACGGGAAAATCCGAAGGGGTTATATCGGGATCGGCGGGCAGAATGTGGAACTGCACCGTAAACTCGCGCATTATTACAAGCTGCCCAGGGACACGGGCTTCCTTGTCATAAATGTGAGGAAAGAAAGTCCCGCCGAAGCGGCCGGTATAATGGAAGGGGATATTATTGTGGAGTTTGACGGGAAGCCCATCGGCTCGATGGACGACCTCCACCGCCTTCTGACGGAAGAAAGCATCGGGCATAAAAAAGAGATAACCGTTATCCGCTTTACTGAAAAAAAGACCATGGAAATCCTGCCCGGTAATCAGCCTGATTGACGGCCAAAAAGATTAAATTGGAATAAGGAAACGGAACCACAGATTTCACAGATAGCACAGATTATATTTTTGAAATAGTGAAAGCAAGTTCGCGATGAGTTTCTTGGCAATATTGACTAGGATGAAACTTAATTCAGAATAGGAACCATTGAAGGAAATTCAGTTTACTGATTTAATTTGGGTAAATGTTAATAAATTCAAATTATTCTACTATAATTCCATATGGATTTCACAGAAAGTATCTGTGAAATCAGTGTAATCTGTGGTTCCAGCCCGTAAGATTGAATTTCCTGGATAGTAAAAAGGCAGAGTTTTTTTGAATGCCTTTTGATTGCCCTCGTTTATAAAGGCTGGAGCCGTAAGCCCCAGCCCTTTTAATATTTTCTATTGTTCGGCCAATTCCACACGGCGGTTTTTCGCGCGGCCTTCTTCGGTCTGGTTTGAGGCCGCCGGGGAAACCGGTCCGGCCCCGAAAGCCTGAAGGCGGGCAGCGGCGATTTTGTATGTGCTGACCAGCGCCTTGACCACAGCTTCCGCCCGGTCCTTTGACAGTTTAATGTTATATTCAAAAGTTCCTTCATTATCGGTATGGCCAACCACATAAAGCTTTAGTTTGGGATCTGCCTGAAGCAGTTTGGCGCTCTCTTTTAAAGAAGGTTCCGATTCAGGTTTAATCACGGCCTTGCCGGTATCAAAATAAATGCCGTATACCGCGCGGCCTTGCCTGTTTCCTTGATATTCTGGGCCAGGCTGTTCGCGTCAGCCGTGACATCCTGCACCATGGCCTGCTTTTCGATGATCGTGAGCTCATAAATGCCGTTCGACCCCGCACGCACATATACCCACACCTCTGCGCCGTTTTTGACCACTTTCAGCGTCACATCCGCCTCGGGATCCTGCCATTGATAAACGACTTTTCCGCCGATCGCCTTGACTGCGTTGATATAATTACGGATGATCTGAAGAGGGCTGGGCTGCTGGGCGCCTGATTTTAAATAATACTGAATGAAATAACGATGGCCTTCCACTGTCTGTGTTTTCCCGGAGCCGGTTTGAAAATCATATTTGTCAAATTCAATATCATCATAGCGGGAAATAAAAAAACCGGGTATGCGGTTGAATAACGCCGGGTCCTTGCTGCCCTCTTTATCATCAGGGTCGGCGGCCGCAAAAAGGCTTCCGGATAACAGGAACAGTGTTAATAAAGAAAAAAAGATTCCGATTAGTTTCTTCATATAAAAACCTCCTTAGATATTTAAACAGGCAGGGGCTGTTCAGTAAATGGAGTAATTAAAAACTGTCAGAATGCTCTCATTGGAAATAAATATAGCATTTTTATCTGGATAAATCAAAGTTTATGAAATATCTGAGATGAAAAACCGGGATGATATTTAATCCGGGCTGACAATTAGAAATTTATATGTAAACACGGCTGATGATATCCAGCGCTTATGTGCGGGACACCTTCATATATAAGCATAAATTATTCAAACCTGTTTGCTGAACTTCGATATTACCGCGGTCCCGGCTATGACCATAATAAATCCCGCGATCTGCATAGCCGTTACAAGCGGATCTGCCGAAAGCCTTTCGGAAAAAGCGAGCAGTCCGCCGATAACTGGTATTACCCCGTTGAGCACAGATTGGGTGGAAAGAACAATAATAGCGGTCCCGGTCTGAAAACCGCGCTGCATTGCCAGAAGACCCGCGATATTGACCAGTATGACAACGGGTAGATATATTGCAAACGCTGTAAAAAAATCATTATTGCCGGCACAGGTGAGCATGGCTTTTGTGAATAAAGCGGCAATGCCCATTATCGAACCGGATACTATCCCCCAGAAGGCTTCAATCCTGATGCCTTTCAATGTTCCTGTTTTCATCAAGAAGTAAAGGATTATCAGCAGAAGAAAAAGAAAAAGATTCAGCGCCAATAACGGCGCCGGCTTAAAATCTCCCTGCCCCGCGCCGCCGGATGTGCTGATGCCGAGAATGATAATGCCGATGAGCATGCAGGCGACGGCAGCCCAGTCTGCCGGGCTGATGCGTTCATGAAGATAAAATATGCTGAAGGCCGCAAACACAAGAAATCCGAAGCCCTGAAGCGGCTGGATTATGGAGATCGGGGCATAACGCATCGAAGCAAGATAAAAAACCCATCCAACCGTCATAAGGGCAAGGCCGGATATCCATGTGCCGTTTGTCAGGTATTTAAAGGCCGCTTTTTTGCTCTTTCCTGAAACGGCGTTTACGCCTTTCTTCTGGAAAATAATGCCTATATTGGACACGGCTGAAGCAAGCATCGAGATGATTAAAGCGATTAAAACCGGCATATTAGCATCCTTAACTTTTTTTATATATGTATGGAATTTTCCAGAAAACAAATTTTTATAAACGAGTTTTATTTTAAGCCTTAAAAGAAATATCGGCAAGAAAATATTCCGGGAAGAGAAATCATTCAGACACTGGGGGAGAATAAATTTTCATGCATGGATTTTTTATAAGAAGTTGCTCATCGGCAGCATTCAAGGCAAAACCCCGATTCGATCAGGGTAAACACTGAAACAAAATTTTGGGTGGCGTTGGGGAGATTTCAAGGCGGATATTCTGTAACCGGTATTGTATAAAAAAGATTATACTATTTTTGAGGTCAGAAAACCTTATGTTGAAAAAAATTGAGTTATTGTATTAACCTGCCGGATTATGGTTTGAAATTATTATAGCAATTTCTATAAGTCTTGAAGTCAGGCCGTCGGCTTTAAGACAAATTATTTTTCTAAACTCTTCACCGGTATTCAAGATTGCTTTGTTTTGAGGTATGTTTAAATAGTCACTAAAAAATATTTTTAAAAATACTTGATATTTCACAGAATAGTCTGTATAATAGACTATTATATATTTCATAGTGTTCTAAATAATAGAAATTATAGGAGGATTATTTTATGACTGGATCAGACTTGACCTTGAAACAGGGGGAGGCCCTGGAACAGATCGCTTATTTAAAAAAGCTGACTGAGCAGACAAGGCTGCGGGCCGCGGATTGGTACCCATACTTCCTTTTATGGGGAGTTATCTGGATAATAGGCAACGCGGCCGGTCCGTGGGTGAAGGATTGGAAATACGGTCTGTTATGGTTAGCCCTTTGCGTTGCTGGTATGGCAATTTCATTTATAATAGGATTCAGCAGGCGTGCTAATTCAAAAAAAGCTCCCCCGCTCCTTAAAAAATTAGGTCTCTTAAGCCTGACTATAACTGCCGCCGCGGGACTGTTTTTCCCCTTTGTAATCATGGCGTTGGGTGAAAAAATCATTACCCTATACTGGCCTTTCTGGATAGGAGTCGTCTATATTGCCAATAGTGTTTTTATCGGGAGGCAATTGGCCTGGATAGGATTATGGATTGTATTCGAAGCCGTGATTGCACTGATTATTCCTATGCCTTATTTTTATTTCTGGCTTTCTTTGGCTGGGGGCGGATCGCTTCTGGCGACGGGATTAATCTTCAAGAAACAGGCGAAATCCCATGAATAGCATCAAAATTCCCGATCTTGATGAAATTTTCCAGGCCAGGGCGCGCATAGGCATAATGACCATACTGGTTTCATCTGGGGATACCGATTTTACAATTCTTAAGGAGCAGTCTGGTCTGACCGGCGGTAATTTGGGGGCGCATATCAGGGTACTTGAGGACGCGGGCTACATAGAAGTACTTAAAGGTTATGCAGGACGGCGGCCGAGGACCACCTGCCGGGTTACCTCTGCGGGGCGGGATGCCTTTTTGAAATATTTAAATCAGATTGAAGAAATTTTGAGGATTGTCAGGCCGGAACATTGATCCATAAGACATACCGCCGGATGTTCCTGTCTGCTGGTACGGTTAAAATGCCCTAAAGGAAAAAATAAGCCGGATACCGACAAAATCGAAGTATGATTTTTTATTTGATGGTTATTTCCATATGCTCATATAGAATTACTTACTTTTCATAATTTGTTAAAAGATAGGAGGATAAAATGAACATAAAAGTAATTTTTAAAATGGTTTGCCTTTTATTTTTCGGCGTTTTCTGTATATCGGTAATGTTTGGCGGTTCCGGCGGCAGTGAATCCGGTACGCCGGGAAAAAATCTGATTGTTGCGACAAATACCCTGGCCGTTTATCAGAAGGATTCAGCCGCACAAAATATAATTTTACCTTTTTATCCCGTCAGCTATTGTGCGGAAAAACACATCATGGCATTCTTTAAAGGCGATCCGGATTATGAATCGGTTGAGGCGTTTATTTTTGGGAAAAAACTCGAAAATGGAAAACCTTATATCATGGCTATTATGACTTACCATGATAAGCATCAGGAAGATTATATTAATGACACAAATGTATTACATTACATTCATGGTTCAAGAAAAGAGCGGCCTCTGTTTGTTTCAGGCATGGACTGGGAATCAAAACCCAATAATCAGGATCAGAGGTTGAAATTTAAACTGAAGGATGGTAGGGATATTGAGCTTGTTTATTTAAGTGATTATGGAGTTTCGGCTCAATATGGCGGGATCACTGATATCGGGAAACACAGCCCTGATGGAGGGTTTCCCCTGTTCTGCAGAGATTCCAGCGGTATGGCGGGCGGTAAGAGCTATGTAATGATACAGGGTAAAAAGTATTCAATTCCGGAAGATGAAGAAAGCTCAAAAAAGCCTTTTTTTACGGGTTATAAATCTTATTTTACATGCGGCATGCATTCAATGATCCTGCCAATATTCAAACTTGTGAAAAATTTTCCGCCTTCCTTTGTTTCTGATAGTAACAGTATGGAAGAAAAATATGACGGAATATTCAGTCAAAAAATTCTTCTGGAAAAGCGGGACGGTGTAAAGGAAATTACAGAGGCTTATTTTTCAAGTCCTCAACTATCGCCAGCTGACTCAGTAAGGCTCCGGTTCAGCCCATCTTTCCCGAATCTTAAGGCAATGGAATTGAACCAAGTTTGTCCCGTTCGTTTTGATGTGTATTTCAACGGTTCTGAAAAAGAGCAGGCTTCCGGTGTAATGTTAATCCGGAAAACGGAAGCTGATTCGGCTGTTGTCGAATTAAATCCATTAAAGCCTGAATATTTCAAAAATGATAGGCGGATGATTTATTTTCTGAAATGGGATAATAAGGCAGTTAAAATTGAGTCTCGGATGAATAACAATTAAAAAGCTTCAATTCTTAAAAAATTGGTAAATAGATATGAATCCCGTAACCGTAAATTTACTCTTTAATAAACAATAGATATTTAAAGGCGGCGGCAATGCCGCCTTTTTTATGCCAGCATATTAGCATCCTTAATCTTCAGAAGGAACATCTCCATCAGCTGGAGAAAAAATCCTGTCAGTTTTGTTTCATGGACTGGCCATGTTTTATTTTATTCCCCTTTCCGGGCTTCCATAAAAGCCCGGATACATGCTGTCTTAAAGCGATAGAGAGACTCAGTTGCGCCGGTGACTGCGTCCAGATGATAAACTTCCTGATCTCTCATCAGTCCGTCCTGGAGCATCCCGAATATCTCATCCGCACTCAAACCTGTCCCTGCCAGGTATGGCAGGGTCATACCATACTTCATATTGCGGTTGTACATTTCATCATTCCTTTTACTTCCATACCCGTTTGTTTCATCATAGAATACCGATTTGATCCTGCCCTGTTTTATTTCAATGATTATAACATCATCATAATACCGGCTGGTGCTCATAGTGCCTTTTTCCTGATGTTTTGCCGCCGCTTTGATTATTCCATCCCTGCAATCAGCCGGAGAAACAGGAAGCCGGTATTCCCTTACCATATCCTCAAACGTTTTACGGATATATTTCTTGGTGCCGAGAAAACCGTTGGACAGGTTCTTGTCAAAATGATCAAGGGCTTCCTTCTTCTGATCTAGTGAATATTTTTCTCCGGCAGAACAGGCTGAAAAGTATAATAAGGGAAGCAGTATGAAAAGTGCTGTTTTCATTACATTATCTCCTTTTTTATGGGAATAATCGTATTAAGGGCAGTTCCAAAAACTAAAAATTTATCAGATATTTCCACAACAGGTTTTGGAACTGCCCCGATTAAAAAATTCCTTGTGAATGCAAATGGCGCTACCGTATAGAGTTCGCTGGTCGGCTTTCTTTTCAGACAGCGAACTCGAGCGGTAGCATGAACTCATACAATAGCGGCAGTTCTAAATATTTGAGTTTTTAGAACTGCCCTTTAATAATTATGATCTATATGGGGAAAATTATACTTGAGGTCAAGATTAAAATCAAAAATCGATGTTTAATCAAAATAGAGCTTCCGGTTTTTATTAAATAAATTCCCGGTTCAGCCTGAAATTGTCAAAATAGAGTTGAATGATACGGATTTAAAAAAAAGACGGGAACTGATCGTTCAAACAGGGCCGGGAAAGCGGTTCTTCAGACGGCCTGCAAGTGAAAGTAAATTTAAATTCTTTCTTATGTTTTCAATATTTTAATAATTAGAAAACATTCTCTTTAAAAAGTCAATGCGAACACGGTCGCGCTCACGTTCATATTCTGTGTCGACGTGCCGTCCCAGGTGGAAATAGCCCAGACCTCCGCCATTGACAATAATACGGAATAGATATAATAGAGATCATCATCGCTGTAAATTAAATAATTAAAAACATTCGCGCTGATAAAAGCGAGGTCCCATAAATTGTTTTTAAAAAACAGATTTGCCACAGGATTCATTTCATTGTTTCTGATATCCAAACCGTCGACGATATGGGTTTTGTAGAGGCCCGGTTTTGTATATACATAAATGTCCTGATATATAAGATAAACCGCCTGGCTGTAATTGAACATCTTCAGAAGCTGATAGTCGCTCCGGGTTTCGCTTTTTTGTACCGGAGGTTCGGCCAAAGTTTCCATTATTGCTGTCTGATTATCGCTTAAAATACCAATATCTTCTAATAAGAACCCGTTTTGAACGGGATGAAGCGTTAAAAGGGAATTTATAATCAAATTTGTAACCGCCATAAAAGGCTCCCCGAAAACCTTCCTTAATTTGATTAAAATTCCTTTCGCGGCTGTTAGTAAAACTCATTTACATTTGAGAGGATTTTCTATACTATATACGCATAAAACAGTCCATTGACGAATTATGTGATAAAAGAAACAGATAATGATACCCGGATTATTCACCTGAAAAAAAGTATAAAAAAAGCCGCGTAACTTTACTCTTTATGATATAATTAATTGCGACCTAAAAATACCCCAAAGAGGAGATACGCGGTGAAAACAGTATGTCATAAACAAGAAGAAAAATCAAGCGGTTTTGCCTTTTTAGGCAAGACTATTGAGATGGACTGGAACGGCGGCGACATATCCACTGACGGCGGGCTGTTTCTGGTATCCGGGCTCTTAAAAAAGACCGGAATTATCAATAGAATATCCGGTTGTATTGAGGATTGCAGGGACCAGGACCGGATAATTCATGAAATGAGTGAATTGATCGGACAACGGGTCAGCCAAATGATCATGGGGTATGAAGACACCAACGACGCGGGAGTATTACGGTATGACCCGATGTTTAAATTCGCGGCAGGGCGTTTACCTGAAAGCGGAGATACCCTGTCCAGCCAGCCGACGCTGTCCAGGCTTGAGAACAGCATAAACCTTCGGGATATAACGAAGCTTGATTTCTGTATGACGGACTGGTACATTGACAGCTTGATAGAGCGTAAAGCGGAAAGTGTTGTTCTTGACATAGACGGCACGGATGATCCGACGCATGGTAAACAGGAAGGAAGCCTGTTCAACGGTTTTTATGAACAAACGATGTACTCACCGCTGATTGTTTGTGACGGAGATACCGGAGACCTTGCGGCGATTAAACTGCGGCAGGGAAACGCGGGTCCGGCAAAGGACGCGCTTGCTATGATCAGGAGAATTGTTTTGGCAATAAGGAGGCGACAACCGGAGATCCGGATAATCCTGCGAGGTGACGCCGGATTTGAAAACCCGAAGATATACGAATATTGCGAACAAAATGATCTCCATTATATTCTGGGAATAAAGGGTTACCGGAGATTGGAGAAGAGGACAAGAAAGCTATCCCGCAGGGCAAAGACATATTTTCAAAAAAGCGGGAAAGAAAAGACGCTTCATACGAATTTCAAATACCGTGCACAAAGCTGGGAAAAAGAACGAATGATTATCGCCCGGATACGCTGCAATGAATTGGGACAGGACACCCGTTATCTGATAACCAATTGGAAATTTTCAAAGGCAAGGTATGCATACAGATTCTATGCGAAGCGTGGAGATATGGAAAACCGGATCAAGGAACTGAAAAAGGATATGAATCTTGACCGTTTGAGCTGCCATCGATATATGGCAAATTATTTCCGGCTGATTCTTGCGGGTTTTGCCTATCAATGCATGCAGCGCTTAAGGAAGGGATTGAAAGGTACAGAATATGAGAAAGCGCAAGCCGACACTATACGGTTAAAAATTCTGAAAGTTGCTGTACAGGTAAAAGAAACAGTCCGGAGAGTATGGCTGCATTTTTGCTCAAGTTTCACTGAAAAAGCGGTATTTCAAAGGCTCTCGGACAGCTTTGCGTAATGAAAGCCTTTCTGGATGTTTTTGACTCCGCTTAAAGAAGGGGGAAACTGCGCCCTTGTAACTGCAAAAAACAGATTTTTGAAAAGTTAGAAAGGATTGGACGGAAAAACGGAAGGTTAACTGACAAATTTATGCGGCCGCTTGAACAGCCGGGCAGTTTTTTATAGAAAATACACCCTCTGTGGGGGTGAGATGAATAATGCGGGATAAAAGTCCAATATTCTGAAAATTAACTTATGAAATCAATTAAGAAAGGGAAACTTGAAAAACGCTCAGTTTAACATGAGAAGTGCGTCAATATGCCGCAGGTCCCATGAAAAACATCGAAAATCTGTATGCCAGTTATGCCTGAAATACCGGGTAAGGCTATCAATCCAGGTCTTTTTTATTCACCTCAAAGATCAATGTCTTTTCCGCGATCTGCTTGACGGTTTTTCCCACGCAGCCGCGGGGGATCAGCCAGCAGACAGCCCTTTCGCCTTTAAAATACTTCATCGCCGAAGTCAGGGCTTTTTTAAGCGAATAAGGTTTGGTCGAGACAATATTGGTCATGATCATCAGCCAGTTGACGGAGTAGTGGCTGATGTTTGAGCCCTGCTTTAAAAGCTGCGTGACGGAAGGGCCGGACGTCTTCTTTTTCGCGTGGCCGAAATCAGGCGCTTCCGCTTTCCCGACAGGGTTGAGCTTTACCGCCCTGCAGAAATCGGAGGATGCCCACTCTGCGACAGCTTTAGAAGAAGCGATTTTGGAATAATTACAGCCGTATATATCGATGATCAACTCAAAAGCGGACGAAAAACCCTCTTCCACTGGAAGCTTGAAATCTTTTGAAAAGACTTTTGAGACTTCTGTCATTTTAGGGAGCAGAACAGTGCCGGCGGGCAGAAGCTTTTTATTGTCCTTAGCAAGACAGGCTTCATATATAAAGCTTTTCTTGCGGATCTCCCTGACATCTGAAAACGACCCGCGGGGAACATGCCAGCAAATGCCGTTCATGGCCCCGTAATAAGACAGTGTATAGGAAACGGCGTCTTCAACCGGAAGATAGGCGCATGTAAAACAGTTCGCGCATCCTGTCGCTCCATACTGCCTGTAATTGATGGCGCTAGTCTCTATATACTGAACGAGCGTATCGCCCTCGCCGAATTCCCGGTTTGAGACCATGGGCTCGCCGTAGGCGATCATATTGATGGCCTCGCATGTTTCTCTGCTCCATCTCGCTATTCTGGAGACGGAAGGGATTTTTTTGCTGCCGAGCGCGATGTCCATGACGGCTTCCTCGCCATATCTATCCTGCCTCGAGCCGGCTCTGGAATTCCGGATAAACAACAGCGGAAATATCCGGCGAATACCAGCTGCATTTGATCCCGGATGTTTTGTATGCCTTCCTGGCGTTCTGACCGGCTTTCGGGAAAACCTTCCGGCTTTTTGACCCGGCCGTCAGGCTGAACGGGCCGCCGATATAGCTGACGTTTGAAAACTGGATGACCCTGACGTCGTCGAATGTGCGTTCGCTCTGCCGCCAGCTTCCGGGGCATTCCGAAGGCTGAAGGATGAGGGAACCGGTCTGATGGATGGCAATGCCGCCGTCCGCGAGCGCGTCATAAACGCTCTGGTAAAAATCGGTGCTGAAGAGGCTTTTTGCCGGCCCGATCGGGTCGGGCGAGTCGATGATCACGATGTCGCATTTGCCCTTCATGGACTTGATGGCCTGCGCGCCGTCGCCGATGACCAGCCGCAGGCGTTTATCATCCCAAATGTCTTCTGAAACCGAAGGCATGAATTCTTTGCATTTATCGATCACCATCCGGTCAATCTCCACCATGGTGACGGATTTTACGGATTTATGCTTGAGGACTTCCCTGGCCACGCCGCCGTCGCCGCCGCCGATGATCAGCACGTTTTTGGCCGGCTTCAGGAGTGAAAACATGGGCCAGTGGACGATCCATTCGTGGTAAATGCCTTCGTCTTCTTCCGTCAGCTGAACAATATTGTCGAGAACTAAAACGCGGCCCAGCCGCTCCGTTTCCAGGATCATCATCTTCTGATAGCCTGTGTCCGTTTCCGGGACCAGGACTTTCGAGACTTTAAAGCCGTAATTGATATCGGTATAGAGGTCTTCATAAAACCACAATTCATTTTTCTTTTTTGTTAATCCCATTTTATTTTCCTTTTCAAAGCCTTTCCAGCCGGTTTAAACAAAAAACCCGGTTTAAAAGGCCGTATTAAACGGCTTGATGAAAATGAGATAATTCATTTACTCATCATCAAAAAAGCCGGACATAATTTTATTATAATAAGCGGAGAATGTCAAGAAGGGGGAATTGAAGGGTAAATTGATATTGTGAATAAAATTTCATTTTTTCTTTTTGGAGATGGATCAGAAGGATATATAAAAAATAAATTTGAAAATATTTTCACAGTTAATTAAAATAAATATAAATGATTTATCTATGATCAATTAAAAAGGAGGGAATTTATGCGTATTATTATTTTGAGTTTTCTTACGTTTATGTTTCTCCTTGTCCTGGGCGGTTGTTCCCTGAAGTCCGGGGGCGGCGGGAACTCGGGCGGAACGGGTACACAGAATTCTTCATCGAGCGTAGTTTCTCTGTCTTTTCCGGCCGGAACGGCCGGTGTTTCCACTAATATCGGAAGCCTGACAATTTCAATTCCCTCAGGCGCGCTGGACCACAACGAAACAATAACGGTCATTCCGTATTTTTATTCTTCAGAACTGGCGGCGGTCAGGGGGATCAGCCCGTTCCCTTCCGGAGTGCAGTTCCTGCCCGACGGCCTTTCCTTCCTGAAGCCGGTAACCATTGAGATACCGACCGAACTCCCCATGGCCACAAACTCGAATTACGGGATTTTTCTATTTAACAGCCTTTCCAACCGGTGGGAACAGCAGACAAATTCAGGGTTCTGCTTTGATACCGAAATAGTCCGTTATCAGATAAGCCATTTCTGCACATACGGCGTTTCCCCATGGACCGGTGAAGGTCTCGGGACTTTCGGCCAGGTTCTTGAAACCTCCGGCGGGGATGCGGCCTATGCCGCGTTAAAGGCTTCCATTCTTCAGGGCGGAGCGATCTTCCAGATGAAAAAGAAAGTCGGCGGGGACACCTACCAGGTCTGCGGCGTCGGGTTTGACGTCCAGTACAGCTACAACGGCGACGAAGACCAGTATCTTGAAACAGTGGGCGACACCTCTTCGACAACCACCTATCTGAACTACAGCGAGGACCGTATTGCTTCCGGAGGCCAGCTGGTCTATACCGCCCTGGTGACGCTTTACTGGAAAAAAGTCGATCTGGAAAAATACAAGGTTGATATGACGTTTAGTGTTACCAGCTCGACTTTCGACCTGGGGGGCGGAGACAGCACCACGCTTTCGGGATACAGCGCCTCATTGAGCTTTACCGTCACGGTCGACCCTTCGACAAACGGCGTGTTTGTCATCGGCATGGACCCGAACTATCCGGCGCTGGAATACAGTCCTATGAATCAAAGCCTGGGAGGCTGGACGCTGTCGACGTCGGATTCCGATTTGTGGTTCCAGAACCTCCAGTGCCCTTCAACCCTGGACCTGGAGGATGGAATATTCGGGGAAATCACCACGGCCCCCGGAACCAGTTATTTTTTTATTTTTCCTGATGATAACATTGCCTCGGTGGAGATGTGGAGCGCTGATGAGCATGGAAATCCGGTGTATGCCACGAGTCTTTACCTGTGGGCAATATTAAGGCAGTTTACCGACGAAACAATTGAAAACGACGGGTTCCCCATGGTTCTTTCCGACGGCTGGAGTTCAAGCGGGTCCGGCGTCATGTACGGGGATATGGGAAGTATTTTTAACGGCAGTTATACGATCAATGTCTCCAAAGTGCAGTAAAGCATCCGGAGAATGTGACATAAATTCAAGGCTTCATATCCTTCTGTCATTAAAACGGCTTGACCGGCCAATATTATAGCCTTTGCTTAATTTGACAATTTACTACAAGTGTAGTATATTTTATCCTATTTTGAAGGAGAAAAAATGCATAGATATTTGAGGAAGGGGATTTTATTATTGATTCCATTATTGCTTGTTGTCTTCGGATTGTCATTCGGCGAAAGCCCCGGTACCGATCCTCTCTGGCAGAAAGCCGTTGAAATTGCCGGTAAAAACACAAACTGGATCCCCGGAAGTATGGTTATAAAAAACTATGTGCTGGAAGACAATGGTAATGTCAAGAAAGCCGAGGAAATAACAATGAAAGTATACCTGGATGAGAGCAATCAGCTTAAATCGGATATGGTAAAATATCTGGAAAACGGTGTTGACGTGACGGAAAGAAAGAAAAATGATATTGAGCAGGCGCAGAGGAGAAATAGGAGTACCAATCAAGGTCAGGGGATGGTTGTGGGCTTTGATAATTTGATTCCTTTCATGCCGGGCGAACAGACAAATATCTCGCTCAGCAATACCGGCCGGAAAGTGACCTATGAAAACAGGGAATTCATCATTTACGACTATAAAAGAATAATGATTAGAGGCGAAAGACAGATTGGCAGGGCCTGGCTCGATTCTGTAACAGGCATACCTCTGAAAATCGTTTATACCGTCGATCCGCTTCCGCAGTATGTATTCAGGATAACGAACGAGGTGGTGTTTCAGACCGGCAGAAAAGGCGGATGGTATCCCGAAAGACTGACCGTGGACGGCTCCGGAGGATTCATTCTGTTTAAAATGAATATGAACAGCACGACATTCTTCTCAGATTTCTGGAACCAGGATAAAGTTAAGAAGAAATAATCAGGGCAAAAGTTAATAACCAAAGAGATGTGAATTTCACCAAGAAGAACGGACCAATTTTTCCTGGTGCCGCTTCAATATTGAATCTTCCGCTAAGCCGCGCGAAGTCACGCCAATAATTAAAAAGTATTCTTGAAAAATTAATAATTTCACACAGGGCCCACAGAGTTCGCGGAGCTATAATAAAGATTAACTTGAAAACTCTGTGTCCTCTGTGAACTCTGTATGAAAAACAAATACCAATCTATCCTTCTTTTACTAATAGTTGGAAATCCATTCCGCGCAGCAGATGTTGCTGTTGGAAAGATTGGTCCCGTACATTGCGATAATATTATCGTAAATCGCTTTTGCCGCGGCAGAAGAATTATGGTATGGGCACAGGCAGATCCCTTCATCTTCCTTTACTATGATAATATGGACAGCCGTACGGCCCGACCAATAGATCGCCGATTACGGTCCCGGGGCTGACCTCCTGGCCGGCTGAAACTTTGATCGCGTTCAATTGATTTGTCAGGAACCCTATCGCCGCGCTTGGTTCGAAGACCAGGCTGACTGTATAGGAACTGTTAATATAAATATTCACTGAAACCATAATCTGGTAAGGCGGAGTGGAAAGGCTGTTGGTATTGTAATTGATATATTGTATAGTCCCGTAAGTCGGCGATATGATAGCGCTTTTTGTCAGATTGGTTTTAATTTTGAGGTCGATGCCGTTATGCGGCTTGCCCGGGCCGCTCCAGTCCGGGGTCGCGAACGCGGCCACGTAATCAATATCATCCGGGTGCGCGTAATGAAATTCCAGCGGCATAAATGTGAATTCCTTAAAGCCGCCGGGAACATCTGGCAGATTGTTCGTGTCCCTGCCGAAGGCTAAAACGGTACCGTTTGTTACGCTGAAGTCGGAAGGCCTCGGTATGTCTCCCGGCTGGTTGACTTTATAGAGTAAAACGCCGTTTGACAGCTGGTAGATCCCCGGAAATGTTTTGCCGTTATAATTTGTGTCGCTCGCGGATGTTATTGTAAAATTTATTATTTTCGGGACGGTGTTCGTGTTTAAGTTTATTATTCCCGCGAAGAGCATCGTATTCGCGTTATTTCCCAATAGACAGTAATTTCCGGAAAGCGTCATATGCCAGGTTTTACCGTACCAAACGCCTTCCAGTTCTGTTTCAGACGCCGGCTTCATATTTCCCATGCCGTTGCCATGGAATTGAGAGGCCGAGCTGGGGATTTCCGATTCGGCGGGAGTGTCGGTAATGATGTCGAAATATTCCCCTCCGGCGACCATGGCGTCAACATCCCCTTGATAAAGAGAAGAAGTTGAATTACTGCCTGCGTCGCTCATGCCCTGTAATGTTGATACGTCCGCGTCCGACGGGAAATCGAAGTATTTTTCAGCAGGGACAGAGTTATTATCCTTGATTTTAAACAGGAAGGTATTGCCGCTTCCCTTTGATATGCCGCTGCCTGCAAACCATGCCCGGTAGGAAGCGGCGCCGCCGTTCCATTTGCCTGTCAGGAGTTTGGTGAACCGGTGAGTATTTGTGTTCCCCTCCAGGTGTGTTCTTTGGGAATAAGCTGAATTCGTATATTCCACATAGCATACCAGGTCTATGTTTATATTGCCCGTTCCTTCATCAAAGTATCCCTGCATGATGCCGCGCTCCCTCTGGCTGGAGGAATATTCACGGTACCAGCTGAGAAGGCAGTAATCAACGGTCCCGTCTTTTTTACCAGCGAAATAGTTCGCCTGGTCAGCGCTTTCCCGGTTCAGGATTTTATTATAAGTATTATCGGTCCTTCAAAAATTATAAGGAGATGTGAGTTTGATGTCCCCTGCTGAAGTGCCGCCGGTCATACATTCGTTATAAAATGATCCGGCCTGATAGAGGAATTTGTAGATGTTGTCCAGCCCGGTTTTGTTTGTGCCGCTGTCGGTACCGGGATCATAGTCTTTAAATGTATTGTATAGTTCAAAGATCGGTCCTCCCCAATTCCAGTTTGCTCTCGACGCTTTTGATGAGCCTTCTTGAAAATCAGGAGCGGCGTTTTTAGCGGCCTCAAAAAAAATATTTTTCTGCGTATTATTATTGCCGCTGGTGCCGGTATTATTGATATTGTTTTATGCATCCTGTAAAACAAAATGTAATTAACGCCGGAATAATCAGAGAAAGGGATTTTTTCATATTCAGCCCCTCTATTAAATTGTATATCAGATAAATTACACAGACGTATGATGGAAGAGTAATTTATAGACATTTTATTATATAATAATAATCCCGGCGAAACAATAAAAAAACAGGAATGTTTAAAAACAATTTTAAATCAAATTTCCATTTTATTTACTTTCCTTTATGACTTTATTAAAATTATGCCTGAAAGATGGGGTTTTATTATGCGGTTGAAACATATTAATAAACACGTCCGGTTTTTTCATCTGATTATTTTATGCTTTTTTTTAACGGGATTATCTTTCGGCGATGCCTGGAAGCTGGTCTGGAGCGATGAATTCAACAGCAATCAGATCGACAGGACAAAATGGAATTTCGCGCTCGGGGGCATCGGCTTCGGAAATAATGAGCTGGAGTATTATACCGACAGGCCGCAGAACGCCTCTGTGGAAAACGGCAGTCTGATCATAAAAGCCGTAAAAGAACCCTATATGAGCTGTTCTTATACTTCGGCAAAAATGACGACGCAGAGGAAAGCATTCTGGACATACGGCCGGTTTGAGATAAGAGCGAAGCTTCCCTCGGGCAAAGGCATCTGGCCGGCATTCTGGCTGATGCCGGAGGATTGGGAAAGCCCGAATAGCGAATACGGCGGATGGCCTTCATGCGGCGAGGCTGACATTATGGAGCTGATCGGAAGCGATCCTTCGACTGTATTCGGGACCCTTCATTATGGGGTTCCCTGGACTCACACGGGAGGTTCAAACACATTGCCCGCCGGGATGAGCTTTTCCGATGATTATCATATCTTCGCCCTGGAATGGGAACCGGGAGAATTCCGCTGGTATGTTGACGGCAGGCTTTACCTGACGCAGAACAGCTGGTTCGGCAGGAGGGAGACGGAAGCTTATGAATACACATACCCGGCCCCTTTTGACCGGGATTTCTTCCTTCAGCTTAACCTGGCCGTCGGCGGGAACTGGCCGGGCAGTCCCGGCAGTAATACGCGGTTTCCTCAAACATTAGCAATTGATTATGTCCGTGTGTACCGGAAGGACAATTACCCGCCGCTGAAGGAAAGGAAGGCGCCGGTTATCACTGAAAGCGTTGTACCGCTGAGGCCGGCGCTGCCTGATGGAAATCTTATCTATAACGGGAATTTCGATGAGACAAACATAAAAGAATACCCTCTTTACAGTGTTGTCGAGGATTCCATGATTTCGGACACAGCGGCAAACGGTTACTGGCAGTTCCTGACCGGCTTCGCGGGCGAGGGGACTTTTTCGATTAATAAAGGCGAATTCAGGGCCGGCATAAAACTGCCGGGCAGGGAAAGCTATTCCATCCAGCTTGTCCAGATCCCCATCCTGCTTGAGAAGGAAGCGGCATATAAGCTGTCCTTTGACGCCCGGGGGGAAAAACCGCGTACGATCATGGTCAAGCTGACGGAAATCGGCGGTTCCTGGACGGCTTATTCAGGCCTGAAATTTTTCAACCTGACAACTAAAATGGAAAATTACAGCTTTGTCTTTACCATGAAAGGGGAAACGGATAAAAGGGCGCGCCTGGAATTCAATATGGGCCTGGACCTGTCATCCGTTTATCTTGATAATATCAGTTTTACAAAGATAAACAGCGCGAAGCTGGAAAAAACGCCTTTACCGGACGGCAATTATATTTACAACGGCACGTTTGACCAGGGATCAAACAGGATGGTTGAGTGGCATTTGACGGCAGACGGCGGAGCTTCAGCAGAAGCTTCTGTTGGAAGTGAAATTCAGGAACGGAACGCAAAAATCACGATAAAAGATCCGGGGAAGGAAGCATCTTCCATAATGTTCTATCAGGAAGGACTGAGAATTGAAAAGGGAAAATCGTATATCGTCCGGTTTTCCGCGAGGTCTTCAGAGAAGAGGAGCATCCAGGCCGGGTTAACCGGGAGCGGCAATGATCCGCGGTCTTATTACAATCAGACGGTAATTCTTTCGCCCGATATGGAAATATACGCGCTTGAATTTAAAATGAAACAGGAGACCGATAAAAACGCGCGGCTGGTTTTCCGGCTGGGAAAAGAAAACCCGCAGGTTATTATTGACGATGTCAGTATGTTTGTAAAATAGTTTTTTTATTAGAAATAACTAATCATAGAGTATAATTCTTAAGTAATATGTGTTGTAACCACAGATTACACAGATGTCACAGATGATAATTTTGAAAGTATCAGTGTAATTATGCTATAATTGTGAATATGAAAAAAGAAGAAAGTAAAGATCGTCGGGCTTATGGGATTATTGGTGCGGCTATTGAGGCACACAAAGAATTAGGATCAGGATATCTGGAAGCAGTATATTAGGAAAGCCTTGAATTAGAATTTAAACTCAGAAAAATCCCTTATATATCTCACCCCATTCTTAAGGTTTTTTATAAAGATATTGAACTGAAAAAATATTATGTGCCTGATTTTATCGTATATAATGAAGTGATTCTGGAAATTAAAGCGGAAAGATGTTTGACGAGAGTAGATGAGGCGCAAATAATAAACAGTTTAAAGAATTCGGGAATGAAAGTAGGTTTGCCGATTAATTTTGGTGAAAGCTCATTAAAATTCAAACGTTTTGTTTACTGAAACATATTTCATATTTCGTTTATTGTTAATAGAATGAATTCGAATTGAGATTTAATATTGATACCACAGAAATAATCTGTGAAATCAGTGAAATCTGTGGTTTCAGCCAAAAAAATTAAAAACTGAAAAAGTATACTATATAAGGATATAATTCTATATCTTTTTCTGCCGATTCTATAACAGGAGTAGAAAATGGCAAACGGTCAGGAAAACGGGATACTGGAAGCCTCGCAGGAATATTCCAGGATGGCTGAGCTTCTCAAGGCGGAACGGGAGCCGGAAGCGGCCGCAATGGTCAAGCAGATCCTGGAATCCGGCGACAGCCTGCAGGACAAGATCCGCAAGATCGAGCTTATTGACGCGCAGGAAATCGGCAAAGTCATCGATGAAGCCCCTCTCAGTAAAGAGGAGGTTCAGGAGATCATCCGGAATAAGCATGTTTCCACCGATGAGGTTGCCCAGAAGAACAGTGAAAAGATCAAGATAAAGCAGATGAGGAACCCATTTTTCTTCTATTTCTTCAAGGATTATAAGAAGATCCGTGAATTCGGGAAATATTCGGGATTTATCCGTTTCGGATTGAATATCTCGGGGATCAAATTTAATTATAATCCCGTAAAATCCCTTTTTGCCGGATTGAAGAAGGACGCCGGCGAACTGATCAATGTTTTGAACTTTGTGCTGGACAAGGGCTGGATGGATCTGGACAAGCTTGATTACAACCTGATCATCGTATTCAAACGCCTCTGCGAAGCCTTAACCGCGGTAAAAGCGCCGAAGTCTTCCTATTCATTGAAGCAGATGCTGGAGAATTATAAAGAGATTGAAACGTATTTTTTAACCTGTCAATACCAGGTTGAATATCCCGATATCATCCGTTCCAGCATTATCCAGGTTCTGGAAAAACAGCACAGGCCGGCCGGACTAGTCGAGCTGGCGGAAATTCAGGTGCGGCGGATTTTGTTTCAGGACGATGCGCCCTGCCTTTATAATTGTATCCTTGCCCTGAATATGAGCGAATACCGGCGTTTTATAAAAATAGGCGATATGATCCGAAACCAGCAGGGCGGCGTTATCAATACGTTTTCTTTTGACTGCACGGCCCTTATTCAGCAGAAGATCAACGTTTATATTAATGATAAAACAAAGGCCTGGCAGAACCTTCTCCAGGAAAAGGCCGAGATCGGCAAAATCCAGTATTTTCTCAAGCATTTCATCCGGCAGGATTCCTCGGGCTACAGAAGCTACAGCTTCACCCTGCTGACGGATTTTTATGATTTTTCCTTCTATGAAGTAAAAGAAGAGAGCTTTAGTTATGATAAGAACAATACCGCCAGGCTTGCCCTGAAATTTTTCGGCAAGTTTATGAGCGAGTTTGAGAATTTCTTTATTGACAGGATCGATATAGAGGGTTACGGGCCCGTCAGGGTTTTCAGCAGGGAGGTTTTCCAGCTGGAGATCGACAAGCTGAAGCGCGGGCTCGGCAAATTTTCGGACGCGAGCTATACATATCCCATCATTTCGAGGCGCGAGTTTTTTGAGCAGAAGACCTCCAAGAAGGAAGTCATGCCGCCGCCGCCGGTGCTCACTTTGATACAGACAGCGGATTCCCTTTCCGATATACTGGTCGGCATCGGCACCAAGCTGGGAAATATCCATATCAACCAGAAAAAAGGCCCTTCCGCCAACGGTTCTCAGAGCAGTCTCGCCCCTCTCGAGATTTCCGTAACACGGTCGCATAATGTCAGTATTCCCTACTGGTCCAACAGGATCCTCAGCGCGGGATTTTTAAAAGACAAGTTTTTTTCCGACGCCGTGGCTACAATAGCCAGCTTATGCTTCCTCTCCGCCATATACTTTTATAATATGCGTCTCTATTCCATTCTGGAAAAAGAAATGAAGATAAGCAATATGATCGCTGAAACGCGAAAAAGCCTCGAGAGGCTGGCCGATGTGGTGACGTTTGAAAAAATCAGGAAAACGCAGTCGATTTAATTGATCATATTAAAATGAAGTTTCTGCGGACGCGGAATAATTTAAAACAGAACTTTCTTATATTCAGGCCCGTTTTATAATATCTTCTTTCCTGCGGCAGGACAAATCATCCTTTTCTTGTATTGCGTGAATCATTTATTCTATACCTGATTGGTGCCCGATAATAAAAACAGGCGGCTCAACGGGAGGGTATCCGTCCGGCCGCCTGTCTATAGAGAGGTACTTTCTGATGAAGAGAATCGCGGTTTTCTAATTATTAATTAATGGAGATTAATTGTATGAAGACGAGGGGGTTGTCCCTGTAAAGCCGTAATGGAATCCCGCCGGCGCATCGGTTCTGCTTCGCGGCGGGCTAAGTATAGGCTTTTGCCGCCGGCGGGTATCTATATAAAATTTTGGGGCAACCCCATGAGACCCTGAAAAAAACCTCCTTTGTTTATTTGTTTTATAGGAAAGATTTTCAAATACTACATTCGTAGTACATATAATATACTACGCGTGTAGTATTATGTCAAGTGTTTTTGAAAATATTTTTTCCTCCGGTATTGACAAAATTGAATATTGCTTTTAAATAAATGTAATTAAATTAATGGACGCGGATTATCGGAAGACCGGATAATCTGCAAAATTATTAATATTCGGGAAACTGTTTTATGTGTAAGGAATTTAGGTATTCAATACTTCATCTTTTAGCTGTGTTTTCATTAATTTTATTAATACTGAGCGCCTGCGATCTGCTTCAAGACCCCCCTTCCGACCGGCAGAAGACGCTGGGAGAATGGATGTATAACAGGGTAGTTTACATTGACGGCAGTTTTCAGACATATAACGGCAATATTATTACAATTACCTCCAGCGGCGGATCGGTCACAGTTTATACCAATTCTTCTTACACAGCTGTTGTTTTTAATGAAAAAAATTCATGTCTCTGGGAGACCTGTAATACAAACGGGAATATTATAACAAATACGGGAACCTGGTCCATAAAAGAAACGGACAAATTGCTGACTTTAACGAAGGTTAATTACACGAATATCCTTTTTATTTTTACTAATGTTTATTTCGTTTATAATTATGCCTATACCTATGACTTTATTGATGATAATACTATAAAAATTACTGCTGAAATTGACAGCTATAACTGCATCTTTGAGAATAATACGCCGACAAATTATTCGACAAATAATATTGATATCTTTGCCGCCGCCGGGGTGAATTATGTTGAGATCGGAAAGATAAGATAGGATCCGGTATAATATAGTAAAGCGGATTAAAAAAATAAAACGGGAGAAATGTTATTTTAGAGATAATTATTTCCGTCATCATCGCTATCTTTGTTCTGGCAGTGGTTAATTTTGTGGTCAGGAAAAACATCTCCTTTGCCAGGAGGAATTATAAAACAAAAAACGTGGAGATCAATCTAAGCAGGACCCCATGCCCGGTCTGCGGCACAATTATAAAGGAAGGGGAAAGGGTCAAAACAACCGCTTATTCCCTGGGAAAGGAAAAGCTGGTCCTTGTTTACGGCTGTCCCGCCTGTTATCCCCCCGGTAAAGTCATAAAAAGAATATGCCCGGTCTGCAAAAATGAATTGAGAAATAAGGATTATATCCTGGCCAAAATGTGGGAAGAGGAAAACAAACTCCGTCTTCATATCATGGGCTGTTCGATATGCAAACCGAATTCTTTTGTTGTAAAAAGCTGAATTCCCCCGTTCCGCGGACAGTAAAAAATTAAACTTCAGGGCTGGCAATTTTTCCAAACTATAATATAATTATTGGGCTTTTGAATTATTGATTAAAAAAAATATATTCAATCTGGCTGTCATTTTTCTGTAAGGATAGAGGAGGCTTTTTATGCTAGTACCGGCTGTATTAGGCGGCATTGTTGTAGTGATATTGCTCTGGGTGATGATGGCTTATAACGGTTTTATCAAGCTGAGGAACCAGGCGGATGAATCCTGGAGCGGTATAGACGTCCAGCTCAAGCGGCGCTATGACCTGATCCCGAACCTTGTGGAAACCGTCAAAGGCTACGCCAAGCATGAGCAGTCCACTTTCGAGAAAGTGGTCCAGGCCAGGAACGCGGCCATGAGCGCCCAGAAAGTGGAAGATAAAGCCCAGGCGGAGAACATGCTTTCAGGCGCCCTGAAATCTATTTTTGCCCTCGCTGAAAACTATCCGGAGCTCAAGGCGAACCAGAATTTCCTCGATCTGCAGAAGAACCTGGCGGAAATTGAGGACCAGCTCCAGAACGCCAGAAGATATTACAACGCCGTTGTCCGCGACTATAATATCCAGTGCGAAAGCTTCCCGTCTGTCATACTTGCCGGCATGTTCGGCTTCAAAAAACGGGCCTTCTTTGAAATAGCGGAAGCCGAAAAGCAGAATGTCAAGGTGCAGTTTTAAAGGGAACTGGGTTATCCGCTAAGCCACGCCAAGGAACGCTAAGAAGAATATATAATTGGTAAAAAAAATGGCTGAAGATTTATTATTTAAGGAAGAAGTTTTTAAAATCATGGGTTGTGCTATGAAAGTGCAGGATGAGTTAGGGAACGGTTTTCTGGAAGCGGTTTATCAGGAAGCTTTAGAAATTGAATTAAAGCTCATGCAAATCCCTTTTGAATCTCAGAAAAGACTGAGAATTAATTATAAAGGACAGCTGCTTCAAAAAGAATATATTGCCGATTTAATATGCTTTGACAAAATAATATTGGAATTGAAAGTTGAAGAGAAGCTGACTTCTATTGATGAAGCTCAGATTTTAAATTATTTGAAAGTTACGGGTTTATCGCTTGGACTCATTATAAATTTCGGATCAAAGAAGAAACTTGAGTGGAAACGTTTTGCAAACACTCAACAATAACCTTAGCGTATCTTCGCGATCCTTAGCGGGAGCCCCGAAAGTGTTATAGGGAAGGAGTTGTTTATGAAAAGATTTTTTATATTTATATTTCTGTTTCTTTCAATATCCCTTTCTTACGGCGAATATTTCAGCATTAAAGATTACAATATCCATGTCAAAGTCCTGAAAGACGGTGTACTGGACATTAACGAAAGAATTTCCGTCACTTTTACCGAGCCCAGGCATGGTATTTTCAGGGATATTCCATACGGCTATACTATCACAAAGGCGCAAGGAGGCGAATCGGCCGAATATCCACTTCTTTTCGGGGATCGATATCAGGACCTTCTTTATGACATTTCGGTCCAGAACTTTCATTATCAGGTGGAAAAAAACAATGCCATGATCCGCATCCGGATCGGTTCCAAAAACGCTTATGTGGAGGGCGACCAGGTTTATATTATCAATTATAAAGTTTATGGAGAGGTCCGGAGATTCAACGATTATTCCGTAATTTACTGGAACCTGACCGGCAATGAATGGCCGGTTGAAATAGATTATGCGGTGTTCTCAATGGAACTGCCTTCCTCAGTCCCGTTAAGCTCAAAGGATTATAGAATTTATTCCGGGGTATACGGCTCGAAGGAAAACGACGCCTGCTATTATAAATATGAAGCGGATGAGCTTTCCGGAAGGACAATCCGGGCTTTAAATCCGAATGAGGGAATAACCGCCTGGATCAAGCTTCCGAAGGATTATTTTGTAAAAAATGATATACTGGACAAACTTTTATGGCTTCAGAACAACTCGGGGCTGTTCGCTATCATTATACCTTTTTTAGTGCTGATCATCGCGTTTCTGGTCTGGAACAAATACGGGCGCGATGTAAAGATCGTGAAAATGGTCCAGTTCAAACCGCCGGAAGATATGACGCCTGCGGAGGCGGGGGTCATCATCGATGATGTGACGGATAACAGGGATGTTCTGTGCCTGATCTATTACTGGGCGGCGGCCGGGTATCTGGAAATAGAAGAGCTGGAGAAGGGGACGCTCTTCAAATCAAAAGACTTCAAATTGATTAAAAAGAAAGAACTGCCGGACAACGCTAAAGAATACGAGAAAACCATGTTCAATGGGCTTTTTGAGGGAAAAGAGACGGAAGTCCTGATCAGTTCGCTCAAAGACACTTTTTATACGACTTTCGACAGCGTTAAAAGCCAGCTCAATGATTATATCGGCAGTCAGGCTTTTTATACGCCGGGTTCGCGCGGCCTCCGCGCTCTCTTTATATTCCTTGCCATGGTCTTTGTTTTCGGCGGATTTTTCCTGACGTTTTTTGCCGGATGGAGCGCTCTTTATATCGCTTCGGGTATTGTATCGGCGGTCATTTTAATTATTTTCGGGATTTATATGCCAAAGAAGACAGCTAAAGGCCTTGAGAAATACAAAGTCCTTGAAGGTTTCAAACTTTTTATTGAAAAGGCTGAAAAGCCGAAGCTCGAGGCCCTTATGAAAGAAGACCCGAATTATTTTGACAGGACGCTTTCCTATGCCATAGCGTTCGGAATGGGCGATAAATGGGCCGCGAAATTCGCCGGCATTATCACGCAGCCGCCTTCGTGGTACCATGGGCACAGCTTTACCGCTTTCTCCACGGCGTATTTTATCAGCTCGCTGAACTCGAGCATCTCCGGTATGAGCTCGACGATGACATCCCGCCCTTCCAGCAGCGGCTCAAGCGGCGGCGGCGGATTTTCCGGCGGAGGAGGCGGGGGCGGGGGCGGGGGCGGGGGCGGAGGCAGCTGGTAGAAAGAAATAATTCACAGGAAGGCGGGAAGACGGGAAGACGGGAAGGTTTTTAATGATTTATTTATTTTCATTGCCGTTCAAGTTATAAATTTATTAAACTGTGATTTGCTAGAAATTTGAAAGAACCGGAATTTCACACAGAGTGCACAGACAGACTGTGTGAAAAAGGCGGTGTAAGACAATAAAGGCGGAGAAAAATCCTCAAATTTATTTTAATAAGGTATAATATGTAATCAAATTTGAGGTGTGTAAGATGAACCATATAACAGGAGAGCCAAGAGACCAGATAGTACTTTACGCGGAAACTATTGATGGTTTGATAGAAGAGAAGAACCCTGTAAGAATTATAGACGCATATGTGAGCAGACTAAACATCAGGAGGTTGGGATTCAAAATTAAAGAGGCGAAAAAAGGGCGTCCATCCTACACAGCGGATGTATTGTTGAAAATATATATTTACGGATATTTGAACAAAGTCAGGACCACGAGGAAATTAGAAAACGAATGTAAAAGGAATACGGAACTGATATGGCTGACCTGCCGCTTAGCGCCTGATTTTAAGACCATAGCGGATTTCAGAAGGGATAATATTAAGGGCATAAAAAACATTTTCAAAGAGTTTTTGAAAGTATGCCGCAAATTAGAACTGCTGACATTTAAATTAACAGCGACAGATGGAACGAAAATAAGTGGGCAAAACAGTCTGGGTAATATTTATAGGCGGGAAAGCATTGAAGGAGTTGAGAAAAAGATTAATGAAAAAATAGACAAATATCTTTTGGAATTGGATAAAAATGATAAATCGGAAGAAAACGAGTTTGAGTTTTTATCCAGCAACATTGAAAAAAAGCTGGACAGCCTCAAGACAAGAAAAGAAAAAGTAGAAGCGATAAAAAAAATGTTTGAGGCCGATCCGGAACTTGAAATCGTTTACGGGAATGATCCCGACGGCAGAATTGGGAAAGATAAAGGGAAAACGGATGTTTTGTACAACGCGCAGATAGCAGTGGACGAAAAGAATAAATTGATTGTCGCGGTGGATGTAACCAATGAAAGTAATGATGTTCATCAAGCGGGAAATATGGTTAATAAAGTTGAAGAAATAAAGAAAGAACTTGAAGCCGAACCGGGATTAAAAACCATACATGTCCTGGATGCCGGATATTATTGCGAAAGTGAGATATTACCGCTTACAGACGGGGGTCATGAAATCTATATTCCAAGCCCGCGCGATGAAAAAGAAAAAAAGTCCAGGTACAAAGAGCAGCAGAAAGAAAGTATCCCGGCAAAAGGATATCTGGCAGAAGATTTCAAGATTGATAAAGAGAAGAACCAGTTGATTTGTCCGCAAGGATTACGATTAAATAATCAAAGTGTATATCAGGATAAAAACACGGGGATTACTGTAGCGGAATTCAAGTGCAGGAACGAGAATTGTGAGAAGAAGCATTTATGCACAAAAAGCAAAGAAGGCAGGACGGTAAAGTTATCGGTGCGAAAGGAAGATATGGATAAATTCGATGAGAAGGTCCGAAGTGAATTGGGGCAAAAGATTGTTGCAATCAGAAAAGAGTTGGCAGAACATCCATTTGGAACAATAAAAGGAAATTTTGGTTATAATAATTTCTTGCTGAAGGGGATTGATAAAGTAAAAAGCGAGTTTAATTTCACGGCATTTATCTATAATTTTAAAAGAGTTCTGAATATTGCTGGTTTTGATAAGTTATTAGCCGCAATATAGTCTGAATTTCAATGATTATCAGTAATTTTTTATTCAGGCTCTTCTTTAAAGTAAGCAGGAACCTTTAGATGCCTGATCTTATAAATGTATTCTCTTTTTTCACACAGTCTGAGAGAGCACAGAGTAAGCTATAATTCTTTATCTGCATAAGATTAAACAATATCCCTTTGTACTCCGTGTTCTCTGTGCGGGAAAAATAATTTTTTAGGATTCTGAAACATTATTTTTTTGCTGTCTAAATTGCAATTTCAAATCTGGAAATTAAATTTTATTTCTAAAATCTCCAGATTTTTCTTCGTGTCTTCCCGCCTTCCTGTAAAACCCGTCTATTTTTCTTCGACCTTTTTTATGATGATGTAAATTCCCGCTCCGATGATCAGCTCGGTAAAGAGAAGAAGGAGCCAGTTCAGGAGCGCCGGATAGCTTCCGGGAAGGCCCACGGCGAATTTCGAGAGAATAATGCGGGCAATCCAGAAGATCAGGATAATGTACATTGAGGTCCGGAGAAGCTTCTTATCGACGGCGGTAAACATGCTGACAAGCAGTATGATGCCGGCGAAAAGCTCCACAATACCGAAGATCACTTCAAGGGCCAGGGTGTATCTGAGCGTGAAATAACTTTCCTCAATGCCTGGAATGATCCCCAGGAGCCCTAATATCAGAAAGAACACCGCGATGAGAAAAATGAGAAGGTTGATGGGAGTGACTTTGTGTTTAGCCATGACGGCCTCCTTTTTATTTATTGCCTATTAATCTAATCTAATCTAATCTTAATCTAAATACTTCTTCCTGTCCGTTAAAAAATCCCTGTACACTTTGTAGTAATCCGTTTCCTCATAAACAATTTTCTGTATCGGAGCGCCGTTAAAGCTGTAAATCTCGGCGCCGGGATAGGCCAGGATGATGGGGGAATGCGTCGCGATGATGTACTGGACATTCCCGGTATTGACGGTCTCTTTCATTATCTTCAGGAGTTCGATTTGCCGTTTGGGCGAGAGGGCGTTTTCGGGCTCGTCCAGGAGGTACAGCCCCTTCCTCTGGTAGCGGCTTTTAAAGAAAGCCAGGTGGCGCTCGCCATGCGAGCGGGTGATCAGGGAATCGCCGCCGAAATAATCGAACATCGCTTTGTCGGAGCGGGCCCATTCGTCCAGGTACTCGGCGAAGTATTGAAAGATCTCCGAGGCGAAGAAAGAGCCGGGCACTTTATCCTTTTCCCATTCGATGTCGATGTAGCGGTATAGTTCCTCGGCGTATTTATTATAATAGAAGGTCGGGCGTTCCTCGTCCCTCCAGATATGGATGCCGCATTTTTTGGCCAGCGCCTTGAGCATCGTGGATTTGCCGGTCCCGTTTTCTCCGATGAAAAAAGTCACCGGCGTCTCAAATGCCATGGAATGGGTGTGGTTGAAGATGTCCAGGTTAAAGGGATAGACATTATTGACAGGGTATCTTTCGCTGTGGATATGGACTTTCTTCAGGTGCATGGAGGCTCCTTCTAATCGGAAAAGTATTGTTAGTCGAATAACTTATAACTTTAACAAAAGGCCCGTCATTGCGAGCATCAATTTATCTTCTTTGCCGCTGATTATCGTGCGAAGCAATCTGTAATTTCATAAAGTCATCTTTATTTGCAGACAGTTTGCTTCGCTCTAAAATTATCAGCAAGGCATAAAACAGGATGCTCGCAATGACGGCTTTTATTTAACATAATCATTTTACGTTCGAAAATCCTTTATTGATTTAAGAATTCCTTTTTGATTTTCCCGAATTCGTCCTTGCCGCAGGCCAGGGCCGCCGTGGCCGGCGCCGCTTTTTTTACGGCCTTTACCATTTCGGCTGAAATTTCCCTGATGTCCCACTGGGCGTGGCTGTCCATGCGCAGCCTTGCGATATGATATATTTCCCTCAGGCTCGCTTTAACCAGAATTCTCCGCCTGTGCGCGTTTGTCAGAATATATTCCGCGGCGGTGCCATTATCTTTATTGAGACTGTCATACGCCTTTTCAGTTTCTTCCATAACTCGGGTAAAAAGGCCTTCCTGCCCTGTTTCCTTTATTGAGGGCGGGATTGTGAAGCCCAGCGAGGGATCGTAAGGCTGTTTAAGCAGGGTCATCATCCGGTGCCGCTTCATCTGGGCGAAGGCGCTGGAGCTGATTATGATCTCAAAAAGAAAATCGGCCGCCTCAAATTCCCTGAAGAGCGTGTCATGTTCGCCCAGGCCGCTTAAAAGCTCTTTTATAAATTTCATCTGCCCGGCCTGTCCCATTTTTTTTGCCCCGGCCAGACAGAGGCTGTAGGGCTTGCCGGAAGAGGTATGCAGAAGCGCCGCGATGATTTTCGAATCAGGGTCTTCCGTATGGTCCAGAAGCGTTACGGCGGGATTTTCTTTCTGCCCGCTGTCCGGTATTATTTTTCCCGCCAGGTCTGCGAGCTTCTGCCGGCCGTCTTCAAGAAGTCCGTCGGATACTTCCATGCCGAACTGCTTTTTAAAAGCTTCCGGATCGGACAGTATGATGAGCGAGGGAACGATGCCCCGGGCGTTCTCGTAAAGTTTATTGACGAGTTCGCGGACTTCGCTTAATGGATGGTATTTGAGCTTCCTGATGATGTATTCAAGGTTCCTCGCGTTCGCCGAAAAACCGAGCTGGCATTCCGTGGCCATCGGCAGGGCATAGCGCGCGTCTTCCTTGGCCCATCCTTCTATTATATTCTGCCCGGATTTTGACTCGAGCATTTCCGGGCTCTGTTTTTTCTGAAATTCATGCAGGACTGGAAAAAGCTTTTTATAGGCCTCAACCTGATTGACGACTGTATTTCTGAAAAGTTTTTCGGCATCCTTATTGAACTCGGCCGGCATGACGTAATCGCCTTCCAGCGTGATGTACCGCTGGGACTTTTCCGTGTAGGAACAGAGGCGGGCTTCCTCCAGCGCTTCGACAGCGAGCCTGGAAAGCCCGAGTATGTCAAAATTAAGCATTGCATGCTCGGCCACGGAATGATGTCCCATCTTAAAAACGATATTTTCGTTCGATTTTCTGGCCTTGTCCACTTCCTCCCGGGAATCGGCGCGGAGCTCGGTCACAGGGCGCGGGTCCCTGCTGATCCTGGCGTATGCCGCCGAGATGGTTTCGGGAGTGATGTTATTTTTTCCGTCCCATCCGTCTGTTTTAAGCTTTTCCAGAACGGTTGTGTCCACATTATATCCGGCCAGCTTTACTTCCATTATTTTCCTCACATATGATGTTCTTATTAAGCGGATTATTATTTATAGATTTTAGAAGCTTCTGGGTTTATCAGCATGATAATAAAATTTTACTTTAAAACGCCGTCCGGTTAATCCAGCGCTGTGATATTTAAAGGCGGTTTATCAATGACTTCAAAATGCACGCTCGTTTCCTTGAATAAATCCTCGTATGTTTTATCCGGATAATAGGTGCAGGTAATAAACCTTTTTATTCTTGCGTTGACAACCATCTTCGCGCAGATGATGCAGGGCGAATGGGTGCTGTAAAGCGTCGCGTCTTCCGTGCTTGAGCCATGAAGCGCCGCGTGGATGATGGCGTTCTGCTCGGCGTGGACCGCGCGGCAGACTTCATGCTGTGTGCCGGATTTGATCCCCATCTGGTCACGGAGGCATCCCAGCTCGATGCAGTCCTTGACGCCTGAAGGGGCGCCGTTATAACCCGAGCTGATGATATGGTTGTTTTTGACGATGATGGCGCCGATATGGTGCCTGATGCATGTGGAGCGCTCCGCGACAAGAAAGGCCATTTTCATAAAATACTCGTCCCATGTCGGCCTCTTGTAAGGCTGGTAATTCAGCTCAGTCAGGATGCCGTCAATCTTTTTATAAAGGTCTTTAATAGTACCGTCGTTATCTAATTTATAATCGGCGAGTTCGAAGCATTTGCCGAGCTGCTGGGCTTTATCGTCCCTGGAGTTTTCCCTTTCCTCTTTCTGGATAAATTCTTTTATTGTCGATCCGTCGCCGGCCCTGCCTCGTTTGAGGGCCCGTTCAAACCTTTTATTGATATCAGCCGTCACTCCGATGAGCTTAAAATCGGCCAGGTTATTCCTGAGCACCTCGATCTCATAAGTATTCCTGATGCTGTCGACAATGGCCTGGGGCGAATTTTTTATTTTAGTGATTGTCCTCTTGGCCAGAATGGAGGGGCCTTCCTTTTCCCTCAGGTCATTTCCGATGGCGATAAGGTTGTCGCGCGTCGGTTCCATGCCCCTGTGTTTTGCCTCTTCCCGTATGATATCGGACAATGAAAACGCGATAAACTTCTTTTTTTCAACCAGGTATTTTATCGCTTCGCCTTTTCCTGCCGCGTTCGGCCCTGTAAAACCTAAAAACATGCCGTCCTCCAGATTTTTAAATATTTAGTGTAGTTCTAAAAACTGACAAAAACATAAGAATTAAAAATGTATTATTCCACAAGTAAAATATTTTTGGTATTTCCCAAAACACCAATTTGATATATTGGTGGTTTTTGGGAATGCCCTTAATAAAAACGGGAATTATTAAGAGATATTTTATAGTGCGGAATGGAATTTTACAAAATAATCGAATGGTTTTTATTAAAAAAATAATAAATAGGAAAACTATTGAGACGCGGCTTTTTTCTTTTTTTCTTTTTTTGCCTTTTTTTCCAGATAAAGCTTGGAATCGGCTTCTTCCATCATTTCTTCAATGGAATAATACTTTCCGGGCAAATAAGGCGCCGAGCCGACGGAAAAGTCAAGCGTATACGGCTTGCCGGAATTTTGATTATAGTCTTTAATGAATTCCAACATTCTTTTTCTGATCTGAGAAAATTCCTGGATGGTTGAATCAATTGCAAGAACAGCGAATTCGTCTCCGCCCCACCGGCCTATGATATCTGTCTGGCGGAATGTTTTGATAAAAATTTTCGCTGTTTCATGGATAATGGAATCCCCTTCTTTATGACCGTATGTGTCATTAATAAATTTTAAGCTGTCGATGTCGATGAAAAAAAACAGGAATTCGCGGGGTCTCCTCTTCGAAAGATCAAGGTGCTGTCGGGCCAGAGTCATAAATCCCCTACGGTTGTATAGGCCGGTCAATTCGTCCAGAACGGAAAGCTGTTCGAGTTTTTTATAGGAGTTTTCAAGGGCCTGGAGTGTTTTTTTAAGCTCTTCTGAGATTTCATTTTCATGCTCGAGGAGCAAAGCGCCTTTTATGGCTCCGGAAATCTGGCTCCGTAATTCTTCATAGATAATATCATTGTTCTTGATCATGCTGAGCACAATGTAGCCGAAATGCTCGTTTCTCAGGAAAAGCGGCATAACAGCCGCGCTTACCTGCTCATTTGAATTTATAAACCCGGGCGGTATTATTTTATTTGTCTGAATAACCGGGTTTGAATGATTGACATGCTTGCCGCCGCGATAGTCAAGCAGTATTTTAGACTCCTGCGGGATTTCCCATTTCAGCTTGCCGTCCCACCGGATATCGCTTTTATATAAACATAATAAAAATTTCTCTATTCCAAGAATGTCGAACTGGGAAGTCAGAACTTTGATCAATTCTTGAATATTAAGAGTTGACATAATGGATTGACTGATCGAATAAATCAGGAGTTCCTGATTTCCTCTCTTTTTTAATATATTATACTGAACACGGTTCAGAAATGTGCTGTAGAGAACCTGGGCTTTAAGAAAAATATCCTCTGTTTTATTTAATTGTTTAATATCCTTGAGATAAGGGATAATAAGCTTGCGGATAATGATTAATGCCTTTTGCAAGAAGGAGATGTCGACATCCTCTTTTATAAGCTGTTTGAGGATCTCCTCCATGCCCAGAAGAAAAAAGCTGCTTTCCGAAGGAGCGGTGATATCCTGTTTTAATTTTTTTAAAAGCCGGCCTATCAGGGCAGTATGCGACTGATTATCAGCAAAGAAATCCTGAATTTCTTCGAAAATCTCACTGAAAATTGCCGGATCAAACTCATTCGGAATTTTACCCTGTATTTCTTCCCGGGAATCTTCTTTTTGATCTGTTTCAAGAGAAACACTGTTCAAAAGTTCATCAGAACATCCGCAGGACTGCCGGATAACCAGTTCGGGTTGGAAGGGAAACGATTTCAGGAACATCCCGGCCCTCCATGAGGTCTAATAAAAGATCAACGGCTGTTTCTACCTCTTTTTTAAACGGCTGGCGGACAGTAGTGGCCGGCGGATGCGTAAATTTTATTTCCTCAATATCGTCAAATCCGGTCACTTTAATGTCCCTCGGAATTTGATAATTCATTTTATCAAGCGCCGTCATAATTCCCAGCAGCATCTCATCGTTGGCCGCCATGATCACATCCGGTTTTACTTTACGCTTTTTCAGCAGTTCTTCAACCGCGCGGAAGCCTGAATCAAACACAAAATTTCCCGGAGCGACAAGGGAAGGATCAAAATCAATATTATTTTCTTTCAGGGCTTGTTTATAGGCCTCAAATCTGTTATCGGCTTCCTGGAATTTTTCAGGGCCTCTTACAAAAGCGATTTTTTTTGCGCCATGCTCTTTGATAAGATGATGAACGACTTTTTTGATGCCGATCGATTCGTCAATGATCACGCTGGGTATTCCGGGGACCTCACTGACTAAATTGACTAAAGGGATCTTTTTGAAGTGGTTGAGAAATGAGAAATATTGTTTCAATTCAATATAAACGGATAATGTAGCGTTGGAAATAATTCCATCAACTGAATATTTATTCGCGAGGGAATAAATAATATTAAACTGGGTATTAAAATTATAAGAATAGCAAAGAGATTTGCCGGGGAAGAAAAGAACATTAATATCTCTTTTCCTGCAGACATCAAACATAAGAGGCCAGATAACACTATGGTAAGACCCATTAAACTGGTTAATGAAAAAAGCAATTGTTTTACGGCCGTTCTTTTTCTTCATTGCGGGTTAAATCCCCCTAATTGTATTATATTATTTATGTAAAATTAAATCAAGAGCATTTTATTAACTGACACGAATCAATGAACTGTTAATAAAGACTGCTTTTTTTTCATATAAAGATAGTATCATTATAAGGATATTATAAAGTTATAAGCAGAACTGGTATAAAAATGTAATTTTAAGAATGATTCTTGATTTAATAAGAGACATTTCGTTAGGCGGAAACATTTTTCAACATATTCATCTGTTCTTCATTCAGATGTATATCCAGCGATTTGAGGTTCTCCTCGAGCTGTGCCCGGCTGCTGACGCCAACAACTGGAATGACCTTTGGCTGATGATGAAGAAGCCAGGCCAGGACCAGCAGGCTTTTTTTAACTCCCAATTCCAGGGATAAATCATCCAGGGCATTCAGCCGGGCGCCGGTATCCGGGCCTTCAAAAAAAGGCCAGTGGTCGTATGTCTTCCGTTTTTCGGGATTGTCATAAACGCCTTTCAGAAGCGGCGAGTAAGCGGTTAAGATTATATCAGGATTTTCCCTGAGGTAGTCCAGAAGCTCATCGCCGGTATGGGGATAGATGCCGAAGTCGGAGCCGGGTTTAGGCCTGAGATAGGAATAGCGGAGCTGGACGGCGCAGAAAGCCGCCCATCCGTTTGACCCGCTGATATTCCGGGCCTTTTCAATGCGCCACGCGCGGTAGTTGCTGCACCCTATGTGCCGGATCTTTCCCTCTTTAACTAGGCTGTTCAGTGTTTCCAGAGTTTCTTCAAGAAGAACGTTCCGGTCGTCTATATGGGTATACAGGAGGTCGATCCTGTCTGTTTGAAGTCTTTTCAGGCTTCCCTCGACGGCCTTGCGTACCGCTCCGGAGGAAAGGCCTTCGAATTCCTTTGGAAAAAGGTCCCATTTTATTTCTCCTTTTTCATCCCTTATCGCAGCCGTATCTTTCGGCCTGGCGCCAATTTTTGTCGCCAGGAAAATTTTTTCCCTGCTTTTCCTTTCCTTAATCCATTGTCCGATAACCGTCTCGCTTTCATCGCCTGAGCCGGCCCACCAGGCGTAGTTATCGGCCGTGTCAATAAAATTCCCGCCCGCGTCCAGAAAGCAATCGAGGATCGAATATGACTCATCCTTTTTGACGGATGTTCCCATGATCATGCATCCCAGGCAGATCCGGCTGACCATACGGCCCGTGCGGCCGAGTTCGATTTTATCCATATACACTCCTTTTCAAACCTTTCCAATAAATTAATTATTCTTCTTTAATATTTTCAATTTTCACAGGAAGACGGGAAGATACAGAGATCAATTTATGACAAACCGCCTTATTCCTTCCCGCCCCTTCAATGCGCTGCGCTTACTCAGGACATCGCTTCCCTTCTTCCTGTTAAATGTTGTAAAGCGGGCAAAAATATAATGGATATTCTTAACTTAATAATAACTAATATTCGTAACTATCCAGCCACTAAAAAATAGTCACATGAAATATTTGCATTGAGCATGAAACCATGCTATTCTATAGCATGAATGAAGATAGAAGAGAAAAAGACTGTGCGGCCTGCTTAAAACGATTTGAAGGCATCATTGCTGATTTACAAAACCAGATAAAGGAGCAGGGTTTAATCATTCAAAGACAAGCGGAAAAGATTAAGAAATTGGAAGAACAGCTTAATAAGGACAGCCATAACAGCAATAAACCGCCGTCTTCCGATAATCCATTCCAAAATACAGTAAAGAATTTACGGAAAAAGAGCGGTAAAAAACAAGGCGGCCAGTTTGGACATAAGGGAAATACTCTGAAGAAAGTAGAAAGCCCTGATAAGATCATAGAACATCAGGTTGAAAAATGTTCCTGTTGTGGAATTGATTTAAGTTCCGAATCAGTTAAGCGGACGGAAAGAAGGCAGGTGTTCGATATACCTCCGATAAAAGTGGAAGTTACCGAACATCGCTCGGAAGTAAAAGATTGTCCGCATTGCGGTGCGAGAGTAACGGCGGAGTTTCCGGAAGGCATAACCAATAAGGCACAGTATGGAAAAAACATTAAAGCGCATCTGGTCTATATGAAAACATATGGGTTGATACCCTATGAAAGGCTTTCGGAATACGCCGAATGTTTATTGGGAGTGCCGCTCAGCAAGGCAACGATTGAAGGATTTATCCGGGAGACCTACAATAAATTAGAAGAGTATGAACAGAAAGTCATAGAACTGATACTAAAAGAAGTGGTTCTTCACTGTGATGAAACCGGTATTCGGATAAAAGGGTTATTAAAATGGCTCCATGTTGCCTCGAATGAACGTTTTACCTATTATTTTTCTCATGACAAACGCGGCACAGAGGCGATGCGTGCGATGGACATTCTCACAAGATTTACCGGTATTATTATCCACGATGGATGGAAAAGTTATCTGGAATTCTTATGCCGTCATGGATTGTGTAATGTACACCATTTGAGAGAGCTAATCTGGATACATGAGGAAATGGGTCAGGAATGGGCTAAGGAGATGGGTAATCTTCTTATAAGGATTAAGAATGATAAAGAGGCAAGTTTTCCAATACCGGCGGAAAGGATTATAGAATATGATACGGAATATGACCGGATCATCGCGAAAGGATTTGCTGTAAATCCAACGCCTGAAAAGCCGGAAGGACTTGTTAAACGCGGCAGAAAAAAGCGGGGCAAGGTTTTATGCCTATTAGACCGATTAAGAAAATATAAAGAATCTGTCCTTTTATTTATGCGGGAAAAAGATGTTCCATTCAGCAACAATTTGGCGGAACGGGATATCAGAATGATAAAAGTCCAGCAGAAAATATCAGGTACATTCAGAAGCTGGAATGGAGCGGCTGCCTTTTGCAGAATCAGGGGTTATATATCTACAGTAAAAAAGATGGGCGTCAGTGTTTATCAAGCCCTTATTGACGCGTTGAACGGCTCCGCTATTAAATATGCGGCTGGATAGTTACTAATATTCTTTTTATCAGTCAAACTATTCTTTTAAATATATTTCAATGTCAATAGAATTAAAAAAATGTTTTCATGCAAATTAACACCGCTGCACCTTTCATAAAAAATGACAATTTTGCCGGATTTTGTTATAATACTTCAATTGCGTTATTCCATAAAGATATAATTGTGTAAGTCTCGATGGAGTACATTCAGAGGACTTTATGCCCAAAAGGACAGATATCCATAAAATCCTGATCATAGGTGCCGGGCCGATCGTCATCGGCCAGGCCTGCGAATTCGACTATTCAGGCACACAGGCCTGCAAGGCCCTCCGCGAGGAAGGCTTTGAGGTCGTGCTGATCAATTCCAACCCCGCTACGATCATGACGGACCCGGAAATGGCCGACAGGACCTATATCGAGCCGATCACGACGGAATATCTCGAGAAGATCATAGAAAAAGAGCGGCCCGACGCGCTTCTGCCCACGCTGGGCGGCCAGACTGCCCTGAACGCCGCCGTCAAGCTTTATGAAGAAGGGATACTCGATAAATACAAGGTTGAAATGATCGGGGCCAATTACGAGGCGATAAAAAAAGGCGAGGACAGGGAGGAGTTCAACAAAGCGATGAAGCGGATCGGGCTCAAGGTGCCGGACAGCTTTATCATTCATTCGCTTGATGAAGCCCTTGCCGTTGTCGATAAAATCGGGTTCCCGAACGTCATCCGCCCGGCTTATACCCTCGGCGGCACCGGCGGCGGGATCGCGTACAATATTGACGAGTTTAAAGAAGTCATAAAAAGAGGACTCGACGCGAGCATCAAGAACGAGGTCCAGATCGATAAATCGCTCCTGGGCTGGAAGGAATATGAGCTCGAGGTGATGCGCGACAAGATGGACAATGTCGTCATTGTCTGTTCGATCGAGAACTTCGACCCGATGGGCGTCCATACGGGCGATTCCATTACAGTAGCGCCGGCGCAGACCCTGACGGACAGGGAATACCAGAGGCTCAGGGACTATTCCATCGCCATCATCCGCGAGATCGGCGTCGACACGGGCGGGTCCAATATCCAGTTTGCCGTCAGCCCGGATAACGGCGATGTGATCGTCATCGAAATGAACCCGCGCGTTTCGCGGAGCTCGGCGCTGGCGTCAAAAGCCACGGGCTTTCCCATCGCAAAAATCGCGGCGAAACTCGCCGTCGGCTACACCCTGGATGAGATCCCCAACGACATCACAAAAGAGACGCCGGCCTCGTTCGAGCCGACGCTGGATTATGTCGTCGTCAAAATCCCCCGCTTTAATTTTGAGAAATTCAAGGAAACAAAACCCGTCCTCGGCACGCAGATGAAATCTGTGGGCGAGGTGATGGCCATCGGGAGGACTTTCAAGGAAGCGCTTCAGAAAGGAATGCGCTCCCTTGAAAATAAATACACGGGATTGAACGACTATCTTTATGGAAAGGGCGATATTTCTCTGGAAGAGCTTAAGAAAATACTGCCGGAAAAGCTCCGCATCCCCAATCCCGAGAGGATCATCGCGGTCAAGGACGCCATCAACGCCGGGTTTACGCCGGATGAAATATTTAATTATTCAAAAATCGATAAATGGTTCCTGTTCAACATAAAGGAAATTGTTGATATGGAATCAAGCCTTAAGGGAAAGAAGCTGGAAGAGCTTGACCGGGACAGTATGAAAGAGATCAAGCAGTACGGGTTTTCCGACTGTCAGCTTTCAGACCTTCTCGTTGGGGACCCGGGCGAGCTGAAGGTCAGGAAATACAGAAAGTCGCTCGGCGTGGAGCCGACGTATAAGCTCGTCGATACCTGCGCCGCCGAGTTCCAGGCAAAGACTCCTTATTTTTACTCGACGTACGAGGATGAGGACGAGGCGTTTCCCACTCAGAATAAAAAAGTGATGATACTGGGCAGCGGCCCGAACCGCATCGGACAGGGTATCGAGTTCGACTATGCCTGCGTGCATTGTTCTATGGCCCTGCGTGAAGAAGGCTATGAGACGATCATGGTCAATTCCAACCCCGAGACCGTATCGACCGATTACGATATCTCCAGCAAGCTCTATTTCGAGCCGCTGACATTCGAAGATGTTATGAATATTTATGAAAAGGAAAAACCGCTGGGCATTGTGCTTCAGTTCGGCGGGCAGACTCCGCTGAAGCTCGCGGTGCCTCTGACGAAGGCCGGCGTTCCCATCCTGGGAACTTCGTCGGAATCGATCGATATAGCGGAGGACCGCGACCGTTTTCATGACCTGATCGAAAGGCTCGGTTTTAAACAGCCGCCTTCAGCAACGGCAAAGAATTTCAAAGAGGCCGCGGAGATAGCCGAAAGGATAGGCTATCCCATACTGGCGCGCCCTTCCTATGTGCTGGGCGGCCGCGCGATGCTGATCGTTTACGGCAGGGAAGAGCTGGAAAAGTATATGAAGGAAGAGGCCGAGTCTCTGAAGGACGGCCCGGTTTTAATCGATAAATTTCTGGAGAACGCGCAGGAAATCGATGTCGACGCCATCGGCGACGGAAAAGATGTCGTTGCGGCCGGTATCATGCAGCACATCGAACAGGCCGGCATCCATTCCGGCGACAGCGCGATGATCCTTCCGCCCATCACGGTGGATAAAAAAATGCTGAAGGAGATCGAGCGCCAGTCCATCGCCGTCGGCAAGGCCCTTGAAGTCAAAGGCCTGATGAATATCCAGTACGCCATAAAGGACGGGGATCTTTATTTTATAGAGGTCAACCCTCGCGCTTCCCGCACCGTTCCTTTTGTCAGCAAGGCGACGGGGGTCCAGTGGGCGAAAATGGCTTCAAAGGTCATGGTCGGACACAGCCTTAAGAGCCTCGGCATCACAGGCTATAAAGAACCGTCCTATATTTCCGTCAAGGAAGTGGTGATCCCGTTCAATAAATTTCCCGATGTCGACGCCGTTCTCGGGCCCGAAATGAAATCGACGGGCGAAGTGATGGGCATCGATACCGGCTTCGGTACGGCCTTTCTGAAAAGCCAGCTGGCGGCCGGGGAAAAGCTTCCCAGGGACGGGACTGTGCTTGTCACGGTGAACAACCAGGACAAGCCGAAAATCGTCAGGCCGCTTCAGAAGCTCCGGGCCCTCGGATATAAAATCATTTCGACATCGGGCACGGCGCAGTATTTGAAGGACAATAAAATAGAAAGCGGTGTTGTCCTGAAGCTGTCGGAAGGCAGGCCGAACATCATCGACGAGATCAAGAACGGCGCCGTCCAGTTCATCTTCAATACGCCGGCCGGCAAGGAAGCCCACGCGGACAACACCTATATCCGCAAAACGGCGACAACTCTTAAAATACCCCTCTTTACCACAATACAGGCTATGGTGGCCCTAGCCGAGGCGCTGGAAGCGCTTCATCATAAGCCGGCGGATGTTAAACCCCTGCAGGAATATTATAAATAAAACAATTTATAAATAATATTTTTTAACTTCACAATAGGATAATTCAGGCCTCACCCCCGTCCCCTCTCCAAATTTGGAGAGGGGTGCCGAGCTTTGCGAGGCGGGGTGAAGCCTCAAAGCCTTTTTCAATTTATTTATTGTTTTGATAAAATAGTGCGCTTGCTATAAAATAGCAGAATAAAATATTTATATTATAAAAATAGATATGAAAGAAAATAATATTCCGAAAAGAAAAAACCATTGCCCGATAATCCTTCTCCATGGCTTTCTTGGCTTCGGGCGTGACGAGGGCCTCGGCATCCGCTACTGGGGCGGCCTGCAGGACATGCAGGAGATTTTGAGGAAAGACGGCTATGAAGTCTATACGGCGTCTGTCGGGCCTGTATCAAGCAACTGGGACAGGGCCTGCGAGCTTTACGCATGCATCAAAGGCGGCAGGGTGGACTACGGCGCGGCGCATTCAAAAAAGTACGGTCATCAAAGGTTCGGAAGGTCATATCCCGGACTCTATCCGGAGTGGGGAGAAAAAGACAAAAAAACGGGCCGGGTCAAAAAAGTGCATATTCTGGCCCACAGCCAGGGCGGTCAGACCGCCCGGATGTTGGTCCAGCTTCTGGAAGCCGGTTTCCCGGGAGAAAAGAAAAAAAGCAAAGGCGGCTTCAGCCCGCTCTTTAAAGGCGGAAAGCGCTGGGTTTCCGGCCTGATGACGGTTAGTTCCCCGCACGACGGTACCACTTTGGCATCACAGTTCAAATATGATAATCCCGTCTTCAGGAAATTCCTCAGTAACCTGATATTTCTGGTTAAAAAACCGGTATACGATTTCAAGCTGGAACACTGGGGCCTTGTCCGAAAAAAAGGCGAACCGGCGCTGGATTATATAGACAGGATTTTCAGCGACAGGAACTGGTACTTTACTGATGACGGCTGTTTTTATGATACAAAGCCCGAGGGAGCGGCTGCGATGAACAGGTGGGTCGCCGCCAGGCCGGACGTTTATTATTTTTCATGGAGCACCATGGATACCAAAGATAAAAAAGGCTGGCAGGTTCCCGGGTTCTGGATGAACCCCTTTATCAGGAGATCGGCCCGGCTTATCGGTTCCTATATGCAGAAGGGAAACGGGCTTGTCGCTGTCGACAGCCGCTGGTTTGAAAACGACGGCGTCGTCAATACCATTTCCATGAACGGGCCCAAGATCAATTCGAAGGATAAAATCATCAAATATAATGGCAGGCCCCGGCCCGGCGTCTGGAATGACATGGGCCGTATCGGCTCCACGGACCATATCGACATCATCGGCTTCAAAACGCTCCCATGGTACAGGCCTGATGGGTTCAAAAGTCTTACCGGCTGGTACCGCTATAACGCCGCTCTTCTGGCGTCGCTCCCCGAGCGGGATTAATATTTACATTTGAAAATTTTCAGTTCCGTTAAAATATGCTATAATGATTCAGATTCTGAATTTCATACAGCATGACAATGTAATATGGCTCTATCACCCTTATTAACGGTCCTGCGCCTGATATTGCGTCGTCTGATAGATAATCCCGGGAGAATTATTGTGAATAGAAAAAAATCAATCTGGATTTATACTGCAATTTATTTTATATTGATTTTATTTGTATTTTTTATAATAGAAATCTCTTTGAGGCTGGCCGGAGCGGGTTACAGCACGGATTTTTTTCTCAAGACAACTGTTAATAACAAGCTATACCTGACGCCTAACAGCCTTTTTATGGCGCAGTATATGACAAAAAACAATGTCACGGTACCCGAATGCCCGCCTTTTTATTTTCCGGCCGAAAAGGGGTCTTCCGTATTCAGGATTTATGTCATCGGGGAATCGACAAGCCAGGGGTTCCCTTATTCGAAGACTGAGGCGTTCCCCTACCGGATGGGACAGATGCTGAACAGCCTTGAATTGGGGAAGAAGGCTGAAGTAATCAATTTTTCCATGTCGGCCGTAAATTCCCACATCGGGCTCGTCCTGGCAAAAGAAGCCGTCAAATACCCGCCCGATCTGGTCATCATCTATTTCGGGCATAATGAGTTCATCGGAATCGGCGGGGCGGCAGAGTTCAATTCCATTGGATTTCAAATTAATACTCTCCTTTCACAACTCCGAATTTATCAGCTCATAAAAGAAGCTGTTTCCGGCTTCGGGAATCAGGAAAGAAACGATTTGATGACCGAAATGGCGCGGAAACAGGGGATAATTTACGGTTCGGATCTATACCGGAAAACTGTCAGCGATTTCAGCAATAATTACGAGGGAATGATCAAACTTTTTCAATCCCGGGGCATACCGGTGATCGCCTGCGGTACCGCGGCCAATCTCAAGGACTTCCCGCCGGTCATGGGCGGGTTCCTTCAGAGCAATACCGGACCTGATCTGGAAATGATCATTAATAAAAATCCAAAGGGACCTGATAAGGAAAAACTGGATGCCGTCATAAAAAATAATGCCGGGGCCTGTTTTATGGCGGGAAAACTATTCTTGAAAAATAAGAACACCCAGCTCGCGCGTTTTTATTTCCGGAAGGCCTGCGACCTGGATAGTCTCCGCTTCCGCGCTTCGTCGGAAATACAGGCCGCCGTTTCCAGCCTTGCGCAAAAATACGGCTGCCTGTATATTGATATGCAGGCAATACTGGACGGCTTTGACAGGGACGGGATCAGCGGCGACGCCCTCATCCTCGAGCATGTCCACCCGACTCTTGAAAGCGCCGGCATTATGGCGGAAAAACTTGCCGATATGATAATCTCTAATTATTTTAAAATGATGCCGCCGGTAAAATACAATATTACGCTTTATTCAACGCTGGTCGAGAAGGAATCCGCCGCCGGCAAACTGCGGAACCTCTTCAGCGTCTATCCTTTTACGGCCGTTAAATATTTCAACCCGAAGGGTTTTGAAGGGCTCTATGATATCAGGATTGACCCGCTGAAAAAAGGACGGCTTCTGATGGAGCCGAAAAAAGGCATTGATACAAATGAGCTGGCGCTGGTCTCGAAATGGCTTTCGCCGGGCGATACCCTGGACGATGTCCATGTAAAGTTCGGACATTATCTTTTTGCCGGGAAGAACGGGAGGCAGAGGGCTGAAATGGAGTTCCGGACGGCGTTCGAGGAAAATCCCCTGAATTTTTACGCGGCGAATAACCTGGCCGTGATGAGGCTTACCGGCGGGGATATTGACGGCGGCCTCGAAATGCTTGAAGATCTTTATACAAGGAGATTCAGAGACAAAGAGTTCCTGGAAAACCTCTGGCTGGTCTATTCTAAACAGCAGAAATTCGAGGAATCAAAAAAAATAGAAAAAATACTGCTCCCTCTGGGGGCGGATTTGAATTCCATTCAAGAACTCCTGATTATAGGGCTTTAGTTGATGAAGGGGGCTTTTTCTTATGAGAAGAAAAATATTTCTTCTTTGCTTTTTACTCATACCGGCTGTGCTTGCCTTTTCCGATCTGACAAGGGATTTGATCATGGCCGTCTCAAGAGGAAAATTGAAGGATGTGCAGAAGCTTATTGAAAAAGGCGCCAAGGTCAACGATCAGTACATCAAAGACAGGACGCCGCTCCATTGGGCGGTCCTTCAGCCGAATATCAAAATTACCGCTTATCTGATCGGTAAAGGCGCTGTGGTGGACGCCCGGGATAAAAACATGGCCACTCCTCTGCATTATTGCGCCCTTAAAAAAAATCTTGATATGGTCAAGCTCCTGGTGATGAAAGGCGCGGATATCAACGCCCCGGATAAATACGGATGGACCCCGCTGCATTATTTCACATACTATGAGGATGTCCTGGCCGTTAAATATCTCATCGTCCAGGGGGCCGTCCTGACGAACCAGTCCACGCAGAAAAATATCGATATCGACGAGAAATCAACCCCGCTTGATATCGCGATAAAGAAAAATTATTCCAATATAATTACGGCGCTTGAAAATCCGGATAAATACATGAGGCTTTCAAAAAGGCCGGTCCTTTTTGTCTCCTGCGCGAAAAACCTGGGGCCGGATAATATCCTGATCGCCCCCAGAAAGGGCTTTCTGAATTTTACAGTGGAAAACAAGGGAGGATTTGAGGCGTATAATGTTACGCTTGAGATGGAGAAAATCTCGAACTGCGGCGGGCTGACGCTGGAAAATCCCCCGGTTTTCGATCTCTGGAGCGGATGGAAGAGGGATTTTTCCATCGGAGTGGAGGCGGCCCCGGATATAAAAGAAGGAACGGCGCTTTTCAGGGTCTACGCCCATGAAACGAATTCTTTTATTAAAAGCGAGGATATGATGCTGGAAATTCCCATAATGCCGCCCCAGCCGCCGGCTTTTGAAATAAGCGCATCAATGGATGAATCCCCGGACAAAGCTTTCCATGCCCGGCAGAAGAGCCATCTCCGGGTCGCGGTATTAAACAAAGGCAGAGGTTATTCTGAAAATACCCTTCTGCAGATAACGCCTGTCAAAGGCTGCGAAGAAATAGCTTTCAGCTCTGTCAGTAATATACCGTTCTCTCCGGGCGAGAAAAAATACTTTGACCTGACGGCGGAAACCTCATCTGACCTCAAGGACGGGACCGCGGAGTTTCTTGTTACGGCGCAGGACCCTTATTTTCAAATAATGCAGTCTAATCTCATAAAGGTTGAGACAAAAAGGCTCTTAAAGCCGCTTCTGGCTGTTGAATTCCTTACTGACATGAAAATTGAACAATACAGCGTGACGAATTCACTCTCATCCAATCAGGGGGAGGGAGTAACCAATATAGTCATGTTTAAAACCAATATAGAGCCGCTGATAAAGATTTTCAACCGGGGCGAGGCATCGGCCAGGGATCTTTCATTCGACCTAAGGGTTTACGCCATTGAGACCAATAATCACAGGGAAACGAATCTCAATCAGGCTTTTCATTACAGCGTTCAGGAAATAAGGACAAATGATTTCATGATCCTGCAGGTACCGCTCTTCCTGACCAATTATCTTGATTATATGAATAATGTCTGGAATTTATCCGGAAATGACGGGGAAAAACTTTCTTTTATTAATGCCAATCTTTCTATTGAAAATATGAAATAAACCGGGCATCAGCTCTTGAAACTTCTTTTCAGTATAAAAAATGTGATAAAACCGATGACCGCGGGAAGCTTTGAAGAAGAGGGGGCTGGATGGAACTGTCCTTAAAATGCGACGGTATATTTCTTTAAGAGTTTAAAGGGGGCGTAGCTGAGTTTCGCTTTCCTGAGGCCTTCAATGCCCATGTCCTGTTCCCGGTTAACAAAGGGGAATTTTTCCGCGGCCTCCTTCTGCATAAAGAGCTGGTTGATGATCTGAAAGCTGCCGGTATAGGCTGAATCCGCTTTTTCGAAATGGATGACAAAAGTCGTTTCGTTCAGCCGCTCGCCGAATGAAAAGGCCGCCAGCTTTCCTTGAACAAAAATCAGGCCTCCCGAGGCGTTCAGCCTGTCAAAATGGCCGATAAATTCCTGAAAGGCGGAATACTCGTCCAGAATGCTTTTGTCCACTGCATGTTTTTCACCCATCCAGGTTTCAAAGAGCTCGAGGCATTGCTTTTGATATTGCGCTTCATAACGTTTATACTCAAACGGGTAATTTTCCCTGAATTTTTTGACAAACCCTCTTTTCCCGTCGAGGCGCCAGCCTTTGAGAGTTGCAAGCGATGAGGATTTATAAATATAATCAAAGCTGTTCCTGTCGGCGAGGACCGTACAGCCGGGCTTTTTGATGTATTTTTTCTGGAATTCCGGCACAAGCTCGATCAGGCGGATATCGTGCTCCCTTCCGTAATCGATGAGGAAATTGAGCATTTTTTCACAGTCCTCGTACCCGATCGGAGGCAGGAAATACGGCCGGTCTTCCTTATCGCGGGCCGTCATAAGAAGACCATCCTCATAGACGGTAAATTCGATATTTTTAGGTTTTGACCAGATGAAAAGATTGGTAAAAGTATATTCGGATATTTTCGGCAGATAAAGGGAAAAAAAGCGGTCGAAGACCGGTTTATCTTCCATAGTAATGCTTTTAAAATTCAAGAGGTCCATATTAACTCCGGTTTATTTAGTTTTTATGACTGTGTCTTCTATCCAGGCAAGATAATCTTCTGAGCCGCCTGTAATAGGCGTCGCGATGATTTCTGGGACCTGGTAAGGGTGAATTTTCTTGACGGCTTGTTCTATTTCGTCGAATAAATCCTGTTTGGTTTTAATAATCAAAGTCCATTCTTTTTTCTTTTCCCTTTTCCCCTTCCACCAATACAGGCTCTTTACAGGCCCGCCGATCTGCACGCATGCCGCAAGCCTTGCTTCCAGCAGGGCGTCCGCTATTTTATACGCCGGTTTTTTACTATTGACCGTGACCCTGATTTCTATATAATTGTTCATATGAACCCTTAATTGATGTGCGGCACATCAGCTTTTAAGAAATTTTAATATTGATTAAAGACCTTTGCACGGTAAACTTAAGTTAATTCGCTACCTGATAAAACTTTAGGCAATAAATTGCCGCTTTAAACTGGACTTTTGCACGGTTTCTATTTAATTATCCGTTAATGGTTTGCGGAAACCGTGCAAAAGTCTTGATTAAATATAATAAAAAGAGAGTAAAAAGTGAAATTATCAAGTTTGTCTAGACAGTTTTTAAGCATTTCTCCTTTATCTTGAACGCATCGTTCAAATGAACGACCTGATGCCGCGCGGCGGGCATCAGCAAAATTCCGGCCGTCGTTTTTCTGCCCCAGAAATCGATCAGCCAGACGGAATCTTTGTCTTCCAGAACGCCGCCTTCATCCAGAATCCGTTTGAGCCGGTCCGGGGCCGGTTTTTTTTTCATGTCTTCATACTTTAATCCGCCGATGATATGCCGGGTCTGCCGACCCACGGCCATGCGGTAATTCCGGAGTTCCGTCCAGTTGATTTTTGCGCTGAAATCAAGGATTTCATCCCTTGTCATGGCATTGCCCGTGTCCCGGACGGATGTGTTCAGCCGTTTGTTCCAATCACCGCTGTTTATGACCTGGCTGTCTCCTTCTATAAGGATATTAACGGTGATGTCCTCGATGCGCGTGATATGCCAGATATTCCATGCGATTGTCAGAGCATGGCCGGCCGGCAGGGCGCGGAACATGCTTTCCGTCAGGCCGTCCCACAATTTGTCCTCGAAGGTTTGCGTTTTACTGCCCGAAACGTCCGAAGCATGAAGCAGCGCATGCATTTCCAGGCAGAGGGAGACGGCCTCAATAAATCTTCCGGGGTTGTTGATGATTTCTTTCAGCCGTGATTGTTTCGGATTCCATTGAGCGGCGGATATTGTCATACTGTTTCCTTATTTACTGAAGAGTCATTTTGTCTTGAGATATTTATTGTAGATCCATCCCATCACCTTGTTTTTTTCATCGTAAACATAGCTCCATTTTCCCTTTTCGGCTATCACCAGCACCTTGTCTCCCTTCACAAGTACCGACGCTATGTAATATTGAGTATAGTTTTTGGACTCTTCGGCGGTCTTATCCCAGTCCTTGAAAGATTCAAACTCTATACGTCTCACGGCGACATAGTCCCCCGTCAGGACAGCCTCCGCCGGATCCTCAAGCGACAGCCGGAGCGCCGTTCTGTCCATCGTGATTTCGAAATCATCCTTTTTTACCTTGATATAACCCCGGTTCATGGCGTAAGCGACAACATTTGAAGCGCTTTCGATCACGGGAAACATCAAGGGGTATACTCCATTGCGGTTTTTTTGGTAAATAATATTGCCGTCTTTGTCTCTGAAATAATCGCCGAGATTACCGTTTTCGTTGGCGGGTATAGTTATATACTTCCCATCCTGTCCCTCGTTTGATATAATATAAAAATTAATATTGTTTGAAATTAAGCCTTCCTGATATTTTGATGTTTCAATTTCGATAATAGCGGTATCATTGTCGTCTGTTAAATAATAATAAGCTTTGACAGCATCCCCTTTCTTAAGTTCCGTAAACTGGATGTTGGTCAAGCCGGGATCTGCATCTGAGGAATAGATTGAAAAGTAAACGGGTAGGGGCTTGTTGATCACAATTTTATCCCTTATGGACACCGCTTCGCAGTTTCCGCTGTCCGGATTAAGGACAAGAATCCCGTTTTTCCCCAAAAAAAAGATTTTGCTGTTAAAATAACCGGTATCGATCAGATCGACCGCCATCGGCAGCCTGAAGAAGGCGTTTCTTTTTTCATTGAACAGGACATAGTTGTCTTCAGGAAGGTCCAATGTGCCCATTCCGGCCGTTTTCTTTCCGAAAATGATCAGGTCGACATTGCGGAATTTATAGAATTTTTTAATTTCGCACTGTGTATCCATCTCGAAGTCGACGCGCTGTCCGGTGCCGGTATCGAAAAAAGTGCAATCGCATTGAGCAGAATCGGGACTAACCCCGACGTTTGCTACAAAAAGGAACCTATTGTTGACAAGAGCAAATGCCGGCGGATAATCGGGGGTGAATTCAAATTCGCCTTTTATCGCGGAATTTTTTGCCTTGAAAGAGTATTTGAGAAAGTATCCTTTGAATGAATAATTCAATACGCCGTCCTTGAAACGGTAAGTCCCGGTATAACTTTCCCGGTCCTCTTTTTTTATCTCGTAACTTTGAATCGAGCTCGAGCCTTTATATTCGTTCTTTTTTGCCAGGTTTTCCAGGAACAGCGTTTTATCGAGCCTTCCGGGAGACCAGTATATTTTTGCGTTGGTGACCAGTAAGGATGATTGCAGGGAATCGGAAAAACCGATTTTTTTAGGACTTACAGGATCGCCGTAAATCATGGAAATACAATTGATAAGTATCATAAGCGGGATGAAAATGAATTTCATTTTGATCCTCCTGAAATTTAATGGCTTTCCGGTAAAGATTTTCACTTTTCCATTCAGGGCATATTTTGACACAAGCTCTTTGGTCCATTTTTCAAGCTCCATAGTTTTATCTCCTTGTAGCAAAGGAGCCAAAATATTTATAAACGGAACTATACTTTCGCTTTAAGGTATTTATTATATATCCATCCTGATTTTTGATTCTTGACATCATTCACAAAGCTCCATTTTCCCTTTTCGATCAAAACGAATACCGTGTCACCGGTCATAAGTCTTGATAGGATGGGATAGTTTGAATATTCCTTCGAATCGTCCGCGGATTTTTCCCAATCCCTGAAGGCTGCCGGATCGAGATTTCTCAGATAGACATTATCCCCGGTCAGGGCGGCTTCCTTAGGCTCCTGGATCAGGATTTTAAAATTCTGCCTGTCGGCGTTAAAATCGATACCTTCCGGGTTCGGCTGGATTAGGCGGCGGTTCATTTCGAAATAGACTTGGTCCGGCGTCTTTTTAGTCAGAGGGAACGAAAGCGGGTAAATCCCCCTGCGGTTATTCTCATAGATGACGGAGCCGTTCGTGTCACTGACATAATATCGGTGAAATGAGTTGTTCAGATCGAAGACAACGGAATAGGAATCGTTCAGCCCGGCGGTATGATTGGTTATTACAGAAATAAAATCGTTTGAGACCGTCCCTGTCCAATGATAAGACGTATCGATTTCGATGAGAGGATCGCCGTCCCGGTTGGTCGTATAAAAATAAGCCCTGATATCATGGCTGTCAGGGCCAATATGTTCCAATTGAAGGTTCGTAAATCTGAAATTAAGAAGCGGGTAGCCGTTCGTATCGCTGTATTCGTCATAGACAGGTAGGGAAACCGGTATAGTATTATGGATTGTCAGTCGGCGGTCCAGGGTCATAAGGGTGCTCTCCCCGCTCAGGGGATTGAAGGCAAAAAGCCCCCGGGTCGTCACGAAAATCAGTTTATTGTTATCATTCCGGGCATCCAGAAGGTTTCCGGGCACCGGAAACCTCATGAAGACATTCTTCTTTTCGTTGAATATGACATAGTCGTTTAACGGTATCAATATGCGGTTGATGCTCCGATTGCCGGGATTTCCGAAAACAATGACCGTGATGTCTTTGAATTTCTCGGCAAGCTTGATCTCGGCCCGTTCCATACCGAAGCGCAGATTTTGTCCTGTGACAATATCATAAAAAGCACAGTCCATCAAATCGTAATCGGGATCTATTGCCCGCGAAACGACCATAAGAAGTCTGCCGCCGATCAAGGCGAACTCCGGCGGCTGAGAGCTGTCGGTCTGAAATTCCCCTTTGATGATATTTCCATTCTTCATTTTAAGGCTGAATTTGCCGGATATTCCCTTTACCGAATAATTCAGAACGTCAGAGCCGAAATTGTGCGATCCCGAATAATCTTTCGAGCCTTCTGTAGCCGGGCTGAATTTGTTGATTTTTAAGCCAGTGAGGGCGTTCTTTTTGGAAAGGTACTCGAAGAACAGGGATTTATCGAGCCTTCCGGACAACCAGTAGATCTTGTTATTCGTGACCTCGAGAGACGCCTGAGAGCACTCCTGAAAGTCGATGGTTTCCGTAGTCATAACATCGGCGATCGAAAATGTTGCAGGAATCAGCATAATGACGATGATGGGAATTAAAGAAAGTCTCATTCAAATCTCCTCATATCCCGAAATCGTATTCGATGGAAACCCTTCCGTTTTGATGCTTTTTAAAAATAAGGGATGCGAATGAAGATTCCACTGCTTGTTTATAATCTTTTCGTATTTTTAAATACTGAAGATCTGCGGTGCCGGTATGGGGAAGGGATAACGTATGCCGGGCGGCCTCAAAATGATAGTTTGTGAATTCTTCATCATTATTCAGAGCCAAATTGCTCTGATCAGCCGGGATATCGGTGCTTTTATTTATCGATTCCGTATAGTATTTTGTTATCAGATAGGCTTCCTCGATTGTTCCGGCCGGGAGATAAATAATATATCTGCCCCATTCCCATCCCAGATCCGACTTGACAACGATGCCGTTTTCGTAAACGTCCACCGTCTCGGTCTGGGACGATTCCCCGGTATCGCCGGTATCGTCCAGCAATACATGGTCCCGGAGCTTGAAATTGTTCGAGATATAGCTGACGAGGTCCGGGCAGGTTTTTTCCGGCGGTTTGAACCTTGTCAGATAGCCGCCGAAAACATAGCCGGTTTTATTGTCATAACGGACTTTTGCCCAATTTCCGGCAATGCCGTCGTCCATCAATTCCGTCTTTCCGGTTTGTTCAAGAAGAGTCACTTTGCCTTTGAATGGTATTTTTGCCAGGAGCTTGCTTTCTTTACCAGGCTGTTCCCTCAAGGAAAGGTATGTCGAGCACAAAGCATAATATTCGTTGCTTTGCTTCTTATCTTCGCCGCTGCAGAATACCGGGAAAAGGAAAAAAAGAATTATGAAGAACCTCATTTTATCCTCCTACGAAAAATTAAAAAATGAAGGGACATGGTGTACCGGGTCTGCCGGAATAGCGCATGAAATTACATCGCATCTGCTATGTTTAAAATAATTCTGTTTTCAACCGTAATGGATTCGTTTAAATTATGATAATGCCCGATTAAATGATCCTTCAATATTTCACAAGCCCTACTATGAGTGTTATCGCTGACCAAATGTGTAAAGGAATAGGCCTTATTGAAAATAAAATTATACGCTTCTTCCAATTTGATCTTTTCTTTCCATTTCCAATCGGCTCCAGCTTTCTCAATATTGGGTTTTTCTACAGATTCGTTGAGCGAAGTTGTTGGCCATCTATACTTGAGCTTCTACTTCCAATCTTTTCATTTTAACATGACAAATATTATTTTTATCTAAAGGATATTTTTGAATATAATCTTCAGCAATTTCATTAATTAAAATATTCTTCTCATTTTCTTGGACTCTTTGGATATAAGACGAAAATGCTGTTCTAATCCAGTCAAATAATCCTTCTTTTCCAATTTGCGTCATATCTTTATCTATTAACTCGACTCTTTTAGCTTTTAAGCCAGCTTCTAATATCCAGTTCATATATTCATCTTTATCAAAATACCAAAATAGATTTGTAAAATCTTTAAAATAACTTTTCCATTTCTCCTTTTTAATAATATTTTCTACTATTGCAATTAAATCTTCTTGATTTCCTTTTCCACCCATCTGTAAAAAAACTTTTCCATCTGGTTTTAAAGCTTTTTTTATTTTTTTTAAAACAGTTAACTGATCATTTATCCAATGAAGTGTTGCTGTCGAAAAAATAATATTAAATTCTTTTTCAAAATTAATATTCCTTGCATCTATAAATAGAAAATCAATATTTTTATAATTTGATTTATTATATTTATTTTTTGAATAATTTATCATTTCTAATGAAGCATCTATTCCTAATATAAAACCTTGGGGAATTAATTTTGATATTTCAGCAGTAATTATTCCATCACCACAACCAATATCTAATATTTTTTCAGTTCCTTTTAATGATAGTTTAGATATTAATTCAAAAGCCCAATATTTTTGTTGAGATGAACTTTTATTATAATCTTCAGGATTCCACTTAATCATTTAATTAACCTCCAAATCGCCAACAATTTCAGCTAACGGTGCGGCTTGGCGACGTTTTGCGGTCCGAAGGACTGGCGCGACTTTTGCGTCCCACGCAGCAAAAGTCGTGACAGAGCCAAATGTGTCCGCAGGACCGAGGACCGCCCGGAGACCGCAGTCGAGGACGGACCGGAGCGCTAAGCCGTCGTTGTGCGAAGTTGGCATTAATTTTTGATAATTAATAAGTCTTCATTTGATGGTATTTCACCATTTTTATATTTATGTAAATCACAGTATAATAGCAATAAAATTATTGAACCAAATCTCAATTGTTTCCAGTTTTTTCCTTTTGATTCATCAATTAAATCTTTTGCATATTTAGCTAAATTTGGACATTGATCAGCTAACTTTCTTGATTCTTTAATTATAAAACCTTCATTTCCATTATTTATATGGTCTTGAAATTCTTTGATAAATTCATCATCTTTAATATTATTTTGAAATCTTATTTTTGATGTTATTTGCATTGCGAGCATTTCTGCATCTTGTAAATTTGATAATTTACTTTGAACATCAATTACATTAATATTTTTAATTTTTTCCCGGCTCATTTTTTTCATAACATTAGTAATTACCATAATTAGTATTATAACAACAACTATAAAACCTAATACATAAATAAGAGTCATATATCAAAACCTCCAACTAAAATTAATGCCAACTTCGCACAGACGGTGCGGCTATACGACGTGGCGGTGGTGTTTTTCTAATGTCTATTCTTCAATAAAATAATCCGTATCTACTTTGCTAATTTTAAAACTTCTTTTAATAGAAACACCCACTTCATTTTCAATCATTAATTCTGTCAATTTCTTTCCATCAATTAAAATTATAGCACAATCAATATTTTGTGCATATTCAAGTGCTTCTTTTGAAAATGAGGATGTTGTAATAAATATTCCTTTTTTAGCTCTTTTGCCTTGAAGTGCACCAACAAATTTTTGTATTTCTGGACAAACAACAACATTATCCCATTTTTTAGCTTGAAGATATATTTTATCTAATCCCAATTTATCTTCCTTAATTATTCCATCAATACCTTCATCATTAGTTTTTTGAGTTACTTCACCATTTTCAATATCAGAACCACCATAACCAATTTTAATTAATAAGTCAACAACTAATTTTTCAAAAAAGTATGAAGAACCATCTTTTATTTGATTAATTAATTGGAGTGACAATTCATCCGTTATTTGTTTAAAGCCAATTTCAATTAATTCATCTGGAGTTTTTTCCAATATTTCTTCACTGGTTTCTATGGAATCATCTTTATCTGGATTTTTATTTTTTGAAAAAGCAGGAAATTCTTTTAAAAATGAAATAGTTATTTTAACCGGTGGGCTTTTTAAAACCTTTTTACCGGTAATAGTAATTTGATATTCTCCTCTGCGTGGTGATGATATTAAATCAGCCTTTTTCAAATATGCCATAGCCCAGGCAACCCTATTATAATAAAGGGGCTGAGTACCGGAAGAAATCTTTTCTTTTTGTTCATCATCAGATATTTTAAAATGGTTAATCATTTCTAATCTGATATCTCTATGTGTTTTTATTGTATCGTTCTTTAAAGCATTGAGCATTGGTAACATAATAGACTGAAAATCAGGTATCATAAGTATTTCTCCTTGAAAATATAATTCACCAGCCCACCGCCAGGTCGTCTAACTAATAATATATGAATAAAATACTATCCCGGCATCAAATATCCGCCGCTTTTTCTGAGTATTTCTGCGTAGGCGGCGACGCCTTTTTCAAGAGAAGTGAATTCTTTCGAGTAGCCGGCATTGCGGAGCTGTGCGAGATCGGCGCGGGTATAGCCCTGGTATTTACCCTTAAGCTCTTCGGGGAAAGGAATGAACTCTATTTTTGAGCCCGGGAACGATCCCTCCATTATTTCGGCGATTTTGAGAAAGCTCTCGGCCTGTCCGGTGCCGCAGTTAAAGATGCCTTTCTTTGAGGGGTTTTTCCTGAAAAAGAGATTGATGTCTACGATGTCTTTCACGAAAATAAAATCCCGTAAAAAATCCGCGCTTCCCTCAAAAAGCCTGATCCGGCTTTCTTTCATGATCTCATTATAAAAATGATAGACGACGGAAGCCATTCTGCCCTTGTGGTTTTCCTGCGGGCCATAGACATTGAAGTACCGGAGGCCTATGATCTGGCTCCTGCTTCTATGAATGATCTTTCTGACATACTGGTCAAAAAGGTATTTGGAAAAGGCGTAGATATTCAGAGGGTATTCACAGCTTCTTTCCTCTTTAAAGCCTTTTTTACCGTCGCCGTAAACCGAAGCGGAGGAAGCGTAGATAAAGGGGATCCTGTTTTCCAGGCAGAAATGGAGGACAAGCTTGGAATATTCGTAATTATTTTCCATCATATATTTGCCGTCCTGTTCCATCGTGTCGGAGCAGGCACCCTGAAGAAAAATGCAATCGATCTTTAATTTATTGAGATGGTTTAAACTCCTGACGAAATCCAGTTTGTCCATATAGTCGGCGAATTCCAGGCTGTTGAGGTTTTTATGCTTTTCACTATTCTTAAGATTATCAACAATCAGAATGTCCTTTTCAGACTCATCATTCAGGCCCCTGACAAGGTTAGATCCTATAAAACCAGCTCCTCCCGTGACGACGATCATGATTTTCCAGCCTCCATTTTTTTGATGGTATTTGTTGTCGAGTATCCTTTTAGAAAGGGAATAATAGCGGTCCGCCCGGCGAATTCTCTGCCGATGACATCTTCCGCTTTATAATCGCCGCCTTTGACCAGAATGTCCGGCCTGACGGAGCGGATCAGCCTGGCTGGAGTATCTTCGCCGAACAATACAACGGCATCTGTGACTTCCAATGCCGATAGGACTTCCGCCCGGTCGTTTTCATTGTTAACCGGCCTGCTTTTCCCTTTCAGCCGGCGGGTTGAAGCGTCGGTATTGAGGCCGATGATAAGGACGTCGCCCATTTCTTTGGCTTTTCTGAGGTATTCAACATGGCCGCGGTGCAGGATGTCAAAACAGCCGTTTGTAAAGACTATGGTTTTCCCGTCTTTTTTCCATTCTTTAACCTTGTTTAACAGTTTCGGCAGAGGCATGATTTTGCTTTCTTCTTTTTTCTCAAAGGATGTGACCAGCTCCTTTTTATTTATTGGGACAGTGCCGAACTTGCCGACGACAATACCGGCGGCCTTGTTGGCCAGTCTGACCGCGTCAGCAAGATTCATGCCGCATGCGATGCCGGCCGACAGCGCCGCTATGACCGTATCGCCGGCTCCGGAAACATCATAAACGTCCCGCGCTTCCGTCGGAATATGAAAGACATTTTTCGGCATGATCAGGCTCATTCCCCGTTCAGAGCGGGTGACAAGAAGGTTATTAAAAGAATATTTCTTTAATATTTCCCTGCCGTGTTTTTCTATCTCGGCGTCATTGTTTTTAATGTCTTTTCCTGAAATCTCCCCGAGTTCTTTGAGGTTCGGGCTGACGAGAAAGGCATTCCGGTATTTTTCCCAGTCATTCCCCTTCGGGTCTATAATGACTGGTTTTTTGTATTTTCTGGCAGCCGCGATTATTTTTCTGCAGAGGGCCGGTGAACAAAGGCCTTTCGCGTAATCGGAGATAATGACGGCCTGTACCCGGCCGATCAATAAATCAAGTTGCTTTTCTATTCTATTAATGAGGGCTTCCGAAGGTTCCGCGGCCTCTTCGAAATCCAGCCGCGCGATCTGCTGGTGCTCGCCTACTATCCTGAGTTTTGTGATGGTTGGAGTATTGGTCTGAATGAGGAGATCTTCAATATGGATTTTTTTCAGAAGGCCGGCCATGATTTTTCTATTCCCGTCTTTGCCGGCCGTACCGATCAGGAATGACCTTGCTCCCAGACCGGCGATATTATTCGACACATTGGCCGCGCCGCCCAGCGCGTAGCGGCAGCTCTGGATTTTCACTACTGGCACAGGCGCTTCCGGTGAAATCCTGCTGACGCGGCCTGTGTAATACTGGTCGAGCATCACGTCGCCGATGACAAGAATGGCCGCCTTTGAAAAATCAGGTATGTTCATAGAACGTCCTTTGTTAAATATTATTCAAATTGTCATAAATTATAAATATCGAACAGCTCTTCTGTCAAATTAATTCCCGGAGGATGCCGGTGTCAAAATCCATGCAGGCCATGCTGCCGCAGCCGGTTTCACATGGAGAACAGGGTTTGTCCAGAGAGAGTACGTTAATATTTCCGCCGAGCGGGCCCCATTGTTTTTTATCTCCCATACCGCAGTAAAAGACGATCGTTTTTGTCCCGCTCCAGCCGGCCAGGTGGGAAGAAAGGCTGTCCACTGTCACGATCAGAGAGGCTTTCTTATAAAGCAATGCAAGCTGTGGAATATTAAACAGCCCCGCCGCGTTTAATGATTTTCCGGATGATATTTCCCGCGCCAGTTCTTTTTCATCACCGCTTCCTGTTATTATTATCTGAAAGCCTTTTTTCTCAAGTATATTGACGACTTCCTTCCATTTTTCATTGGACAGGCTTTTAATCCGGAGGCCGGCTCCGGGATGAACTACGGCGGTCCCGGCAGACCTTTTTATATTCTTTTTCCAGAAATCGTTCACAAAAGAAAAATCTTCTTTTGAGGGGCATATTTCATAACGCAGATTTTTTATATCAGCGTCGATTCCCAGCGGCCTGAGCACCTCAAGAAAATGCTCCGTTTCATGCCTGCCCCTTTCCCAGCCGGTCATCAGGTTCAGAAAAGGGCCGAAGCCGGCGGTCCCATGGCCGATGGTATATTTAATTCCGCCGAGCAGGGCAAGGCTTAACAGATTCCCCCGGCGGGAGCGCATAAAAAGCCCCAGGTCATAATTTTCCTTCCGTATCGCTTTCAGCGCTGAAAAATATGTCCGCATGTATTCCAGCCATTTTTTTAAGCGGGCGCTTTTACTCCGGTTCGCAAAGGAGTGGTTAATGATATGCCTTTTTTGTATATAGGGATTGTTTTCAAGGACCTGTAAAGCCCATTTTCCGCAGACGATATCGATAGCAGCGTCAGGGAATCTTTTTTGTATAAGAGGGAAAACACTTGTTAAAAGAAGCATGTCGCCGAGATGGTCGGGCTTGATGACGAGGATCTTATTTACTTTTTCAGGTATTTTCCCGCCTGATTTATGAAAGAAAAAACCGAGAGTATTATCAACCAGGGCCAGGAAAAAGCGAAGCCATGCTTTTTTTGTGAGATAGCGTGCCTTCTGACAGGTGCAGTTCATTCTACTGCTTCTCCTTGGTAATAATTATACATAATCTGATTATAAGTGAATAGTCTAAGTATGATTTAAAAAAAATTCAATTTTTCAGGATTCCTATTAAATACAGGGTTTTACAAAAAGAATCCTCTATCCCGCATTATTCATCTCACCCCCACAGAGGGTGTATTTTCTATAAAAAACTGCCCGGCTGTTCAAGCGGCCGCATAAATTTGTCAGTTAACCTTCCGTTTTTCCGTCCAATCCTTTCTAACTTTTCAAAAATCTGTTTTTTGCAGTTACAAGGGCGCAGTTTCCCCCTTCTTTAAGCGGAGTCAAAAACATCCAGAAAGGCTTTCATTACGCAAAGCTGTCCGAGAGCCTTTGAAATACCGCTTTTTCAGTGAAACTTGAGCAAAAATGCAGCCATACTCTCCGGACTGTTTCTTTTACCTGTACAGCAACTTTCAGAATTTTTAACCGTATAGTGTCGGCTTGCGCTTTCTCATATTCTGTACCTTTCAATCCCTTCCTTAAGCGCTGCATGCATTGATAGGCAAAACCCGCAAGAATCAGCCGGAAATAATTTGCCATATATCGATGGCAGCTCAAACGGTCAAGATTCATATCCTTTTTCAGTTCCTTGATCCGGTTTTCCATATCTCCACGCTTCGCATAGAATCTGTATGCATACCTTGCCTTTGAAAATTTCCAATTGGTTATCAGATAACGGGTGTCCTGTCCCAATTCATTGCAGCGTATCCGGGCGATAATCATTCGTTCTTTTTCCCAGCTTTGTGCACGGTATTTGAAATTCGTATGAAGCGTCTTTTCTTTCCCGCTTTTTTGAAAATATGTCTTTGCCCTGCGGGATAGCTTTCTTGTCCTCTTCTCCAATCTCCGGTAACCCTTTATTCCCAGAATATAATGGAGATCATTTTGTTCGCAATATTCGTATATCTTCGGGTTTTCAAATCCGGCGTCACCTCGCAGGATTATCCGGATCTCCGGTTGTCGCCTCCTTATTGCCAAAACAATTCTCCTGATCATAGCAAGCGCGTCCTTTGCCGGACCCGCGTTTCCCTGCCGCAGTTTAATCGCCGCAAGGTCTCCGGTATCTCCGTCACAAACAATCAGCGGTGAGTACATCGTTTGTTCATAAAAACCGTTGAACAGGCTTCCTTCCTGTTTACCATGCGTCGGATCATCCGTGCCGTCTATGTCAAGAACAACACTTTCCGCTTTACGCTCTATCAAGCTGTCAATGTACCAGTCCGTCATACAGAAATCAAGCTTCGTTATATCCCGAAGGTTTATGCTGTTCTCAAGCCTGGACAGCGTCGGCTGGCTGGACAGGGTATCTCCGCTTTCAGGTAAACGCCCTGCCGCGAATTTAAACATCGGGTCATACCGTAATACTCCCGCGTCGTTGGTGTCTTCATACCCCATGATCATTTGGCTGACCCGTTGTCCGATCAATTCACTCATTTCATGAATTATCCGGTCCTGGTCCCTGCAATCCTCAATACAACCGGATATTCTATTGATAATTCCGGTCTTTTTTAAGAGCCCGGATACCAGAAACAGCCCGCCGTCAGTGGATATGTCGCCGCCGTTCCAGTCCATCTCAATAGTCTTGCCTAAAAAGGCAAAACCGCTTGATTTTTCTTCTTGTTTATGACATACTGTTTTCACCGCGTATCTCCTCTTTGGGGTATTTTTAGGTCGCAATTAATTATATCATAAAGAGTAAAGTTACGCGGCTTTTTTTATACTTTTTTTCAGGTGAATAATCCGGGCTATTTATGGTTACCCGCAATTTATCCGCTTAATACGAAATTTAACAGTCTTTTGAGAAATTCATTTTATATAAAGAGGGGCATAGCTGGCGGCAAGCGAAAAAGGCGCAAAACCGGTTATAAACCATCCTCCTGCTCAATTCTCAAAATTTCATTGCCAAACCAAAAGTTGTTGAGGCTGTACCGGCGGCATTATTATTTAAAATATATTTGTCAGAATAAAAATTATTTGAATTTATGGATCTGGATAAATTCACATATATACCCAGGAGATTTTTATCCAAAAACTCGAAAGGATAAAAAATAAAGTGCAAATATATTCCATAATTCGCGTTATTCAAATGATAATCGGTGAGCCTGCCGGCATCTGTAACTTTTTCGTAAAAGAACCAGGAGCCGAACATACCGATGCCGAAAACAAGCCATGGATTTCCATCTTCCCGGTTAAAAAAGTGAAAATTGTAAGTGAGCGGGATAGTCAGCGCATGTAAGAAAAACGTCCTTGTTCCTGAAATGTTATTTAAACTGTCGTTATAAATAAAATCCTGGTTATAATATACATAATCCAGGCCGGTTTCAATATGATTGCCGTAAATATTTAATTCAGTGTGTAAACCGATATTAGCGCCCAATTTTGTGGCATGGCTTACATTAGTTGTTTCAGAAAACGGCAAAGAACCTGTCAAACCTCCCCAATTGCCTCCGGTATATATGATGATGTTCTGCCGGGCGGCTAATTTTTGAGAAAACGTCAATATTATCAATATCAATACTATTTCAGCCAATTTGTATGCCATTATTTTCCTCCAGATTATTTAAAATCTATAACCTATCTCAATGCCGGGAAGGGGTACAAATGTAAAAGGGCTTCCCATCCTGTCTATTTCCCGAAACCTTTGCGGAGCGCTGCTGTCGTGAAGATAGGCCAAATAGTCAGCCTCAAAAAAAACAGAAACGTATAGGGGTAAACTAAACAAGATAAAATCAAACCTATAGCCTATATCGCACATAATATACATTTGAAATCCGCTCGCGAGAAAGTTGCCATTATTATCGTAATATGCGATGTATTGGGGGCTTAATGACAGACTTACAGAAAGATTTTCCCAAATGTACCTTGTATAACCGATCCCGGACAAATATGTCCAGATATAACCCGGATAAGGTGTCAAAAGCAGCAGATCGGAAAATACACCGGCAAACTTGGATGCGCCAAGGCCGAATGTAATTGAATTTTTTGTATCAAAACAATATTCAGCGCCGAAACTATAAAAGGGCTGAAGAACTCCATCAACCGGAACGAAGCTGAATATAAGATCGCCCGGAGGGAATCCTATATACCAATGATAATTGGTTTTTACCGTATTTATGGTAATAGAATCATTAGTCGTCATATTATTGGTTGAAAGATTATCATTAAAATTTGAATTATTCTGCAGAGCGTTTAAATTCTGAATACAGAGTAATACCAGCACTGTAAACATGCTTGACGCCAATATCTTATTCCGTGCCATAAATATCAAGCCTCCATTTTAAATTAACATGTGACTATATCATTAAATCTTGTTGCAATCAATAGGTATTTTATCCTACGGAGTTATTTTTTCTGCCCATTGGAGATTTGCATTAATTATTAGCGATAATAGAATGTTTTACACCTTAATTAATTTAATACCCTTGTTTATTCATATAAAACTAGAGCGACAATCGAATTATAAGTGTGAAAACGAGGTATGAAAATAAAAGATACTCTTATTAAGTTTTTAATTTTGCATAATCATGAAAGTTTACAAATTATTTACATACGGCCTTATGGTCCGTCCGGCGTAGTTCCTCGGCCGCCGTTTCCGGCAGGACCGTGTTGACATAAAAACCGCCGGCATACTCCAGCCCGCCTTTTTGCTTGAGCTGGGGTATGGCGCTGACATACCAGTGATAATATCTTTCCTCTCTTTCATAATAGCAGAGCGACTGGAAAACATAATTAAAATCGGGATTTTTAAGAAGAGAGTATAGTTTGCCGAATGCCGTGATCATGCTGTCCGAAAGGGAGCCTATTTCCTCCGGCGTTATGCAGAGGAAGGAAGGCGAGTGCTTTTTCGGCACGATCCAGAAATGATAGGGCGAAAGCGCCGCGTAAGGCGAAAGGCAGACAAAATAGTCGTTTTCATAAAAAATCCTGCCGCGTTCTGAATACTCATTATTGAGAATATCGCAGAGCATACAGCTGTCATTCAGTTCATGATAGCGCTCCGCTTCGCGGAGCCGTATCTGTATTTCAAACGGCACGACAGGAAGCCCGTAAATCTGTGAATGGGGATGCTCCAGCGAACCGCCGGCTTTGATGCCCTGGTTTTTAAAAATGACAATATGCCTGACATACTCATTTTCCCTGATCTGCCCGGCGCGTTCTAAATAGATCTGCAGGAGCGAGGCCATTTCATCGGTATTGAAAAAAGCTAAAGTGGTATTATGCTTTGGAGTTTCAACAATGACGTCCTGAATACCGAATCCGTCTATTTCCTTGCAGAGGGGGCGGTGCCTCTTTTCCAGCTTTATATGGCGGTCGACACTGGAAAATTTATTTTCCAGGATCCTTATCTGCCATTTTCCATTTTTTTCAATCCTTGAAACTTCCTTGTTTTCCTGAATTTGATTGCCGGGGCAGAAAGGGCAGGTATCTTTATATTCCGGGCGATGTTTCAGGATACTGATATTATCAAGCTCTTCATGTTTGAGATCCATCGGCCTTAGGGCCCTGTTCGGAGCGAAAATGACCCAGTCGTTGGTGATCATATTCTTCCGGTATATGGACATTCTTTTCTCCTTTTTAAATGTGAAAATTAATCCGGGAATTTAATCTTATTAACGGTGATATTATAAACATGTGTTTTAAGTATATCAATAAATAATAGATCTGCTGTTCCGATTATTAAGCGAATGTTTTAAGGGCAGTTCCAAAAACTCAAAATCAATCAGATATTTCCAACATAGGTTTTGGAACTGCCCCGGTTATAGAACCTCTTGTAAATTTAATTGCCGCTACCGTATAGAGTTCGCTGGTTGATGATCTTTTCAGACAGCGAACTCGGGCGGTAGCATGAACTCATATAATAGCGGCAGTTCTAAATATTTGAGTTTTTAGAACTGCCCTTAATTATATATCTGACAGCATCATTTCCCCGGCTTTTGAAGATTACCCTGCAAAACACCTTTGTGTCTATAAAAAAAGCGCTAAAAGTTTTAATATTTTGATATTATTTCTTGAAAAAAACAGATAAAATATATTTTTAAATAATTTCATTTATTTGACCTGTATTCCGGTATTATATATAGAGAGAAACAAGAGAGTTATTTATGGGGATTAAGGCTTTATCCGATTCTGCCGCGGATGACGGTTTCTCTCCGGCAGGCTTTTCCTCCTATTTTCATGAGAAATGCGATAAACCTGCCGTTGCCTTTGGGGCGAACGGCAGGTGTTTTTTTCTCCTCTCCTTGTTGCCTGTCGGTTTTTATAACATGCTTCATGGACATACGGCAGGGTTCCCGTTAAAATAAAACGGGAGAAAAAGATGGCAAGATTTGAAAAGAACAGCCTGGAGCAGGGTGAGTTCCTCGCGATCAATATAGGCGAGCAGTTTGATGAGAATTCCAGAGAATTTATACTAAAAGAATTCATCAAAAACCGTATTAAACTGGAGGATTTCGCGGCTTACTATAAGAACAACCATAGAGGCAGAGAGATTAAAAATCCTCGGGATGTGATCTGTGCGGTACTCTACGGTTACATTACGGGAAATCGTATCAGCCGAAAGATAGAAGATTTGCTGAAAAAACACATTGGGTTTATGTATGTTTCAAACCGGCTGAAAATTGACCATTCGGTAATTTGCGAGTTCAAGGTACTTTTTCAGGAAAAGATCGAGGAGTTGTTCAGCCAGCTTTTATATATACTCAACGAAATGGGGTCTATAGATTGGGACATGGTAGTGGGTGACGGCACAAAGATCAAGGCCTACGCGAGTAAGAATAAGAATGTGGGAAAGAAACATACCCGGAAGCTGATGGACACTTACCAGAAGATGGCGGAAAAGATTGTGAAACAAGACCTGGAACTGGAAGAATCTTACCGGGAAGGCAAGCTGGAGCAGCCTTATTACGAAGCGGAGAAGAAGCGGGTATCAAGGCGGAAAAAGATTTACGATAGTGTTTTGAACCAAATCGATGAATACAAAAAACAGGTAGAGAGAGGGGAAAAGACAGACGAAGAATTCACCAACCTGACTGATCCCGAAAGCAAGCTGATGTCTGGAAATCCGCATAGTGTGTTTATACAGGGATATAATTCGGCGATGATGGTCAGTAATAATGATGTGATTATAGATTTTGAAGCAATCACAACACCGGAAAAACAGCATACGGAAGAAATGGTAAAGAGGGTGGAACAGAAAAAAGCGGAATTAAAAGTTGATAAGGCTAGCAAATACCTTTTTGATTCGGGTTTTCAGGACATGGAAGAGACAATCCGGATGGTGGAGGAAGGAAAAGACCTTTATGTGGATACGAAAGAGCGGGATTTCAGTGATAAATCACAGAAGCGAAGAGACTTTAAACTGGAAAAGATTGATGACGAATATATCCTGGGATGCCGGGGCGGCCGTAAGGAAAATGGGTATTTAGATCGAAATAACCAAAGATATACATTTTTGTATTCACGGAAGGGCTGTGAAAGATGTCCATTTTTCAGTGAGTGTTATAAAAACATCAAACCGAAAACACAGCAAAAGACAGTAATTTTCAGTGAGTTTGAATTGAATAATCGGTCTAAGATTGATGCTTATTTAACAAAACTTTACAGCGAAGAAGGGCAAAAGATATACAACCGCAGGATAGGTAAAGAACACGTATTTTCAAACATCAAAACACAGAAGGGTTATGTTCAGACAGTTTACAGAGGTCAACGGAAAGTGAATTTGGAGCTATGCTGGGTATCCCTTGCGCATAATTTTATGAAATATGCCCAATATTTGAGAAAATAGAGAGGATTTTGTATAGTCTGAGTATCGATTATTCGAAATTTATTATTAAAATCAGCTAAGCTGACAAAATTTTTATTTGCCCGCTTATTGTAAGGGGCTGGTTTGACTCCGAAAATGAAATAACCGACAGGCAAGCCGGAAAAAAGAGGCTGTATTATAAAGATCCTGATAGACCAGAAGATAATTATGCCGGTCAGAAGCGCCTTCCCGATCTGAGAGGTTAAAAGCTCTTTTGAGTAAAAGAAAGGTAAATAGGCGAAGATCAGCCAGAATAATAAAACGGAGAAGTTTGACGTATTTAATAACTGCTTTATGACTCTTTTTTTGATGGCTGGCAGTTCTTTCAGATTTTCATCCCAATTGAACGTTTTTGGGAATATAATATGGGATAGAGCGCAGATCAAATGAAAAACGCCCCCGATTTTTATTAATAGTTCATTGGGCATTGGCAGTTCCTTTTTTATTCATTATTTTTAATTCCGGCCGCCTTTACTTTTTATACATATCCTTAAACTTCTGATAATAAAATTCATGGTCTTTGCGCGGCAGGGTCTGCGATTCTCCATTTGAGTTTTCATCCAGACGGGCAAGCATCTTTTCGATTTTTTTTAATTTTTCCTCCGAATCGAAAGCCCAATCGCTTTCCGGATATTCCCGCAGGACTTTTGTGAAAAAAGATTTGGCTTTGGCCAGATTATCTTCGGTTTCATCAGCGGTATGGCGCTCCGACGCCGAGAAATGAGTGAAGAAATAATGATACTTTGTATAATATTTATTAAAATATTCCAGCCCTTTTTTATATAAAACAGCGTCCCGGTCCGAATCTTTTTTGATCATGCTGTCTTTAGCCGGCTTTGCTTTTGCCTTCTTTTTTAAATCATCAAAACCGGCGGCGATTATTTTATAAGCCTCATTTATCCTTGCCATGATCTTTTCCTGCTTCTTTTTCTGTTCATGGTTTGTAAAGTGGTCGGGATGGTTCTGCCCGGCAAGCCTGCGGTAAGTTTTCTTGACATCGTTCAGGGTTGCGCCGGGAGTCAGGCAGAATAGTTTTATATACTCATTAATCATATTTCCTCTTTTTGTTTATTATAAAGTTTCATCTTCTTTTTGTACAGCGGTCATCACAGGCTATTTTGCTTCCGCGGCAAAGGTTGCCGGACACTACATCAAGTTCATTGCCGAATCCGCTTCGTTCTAATCGGGTACAGGCCCCGAACATGGATGGAGAAATTTGGGGATAAATAAAAGAGATAATCGGTCCTTGGGACTTCTGACAGTTTGAAGCGGTAATTTCTTTTAAACTCATGGATTTTAATCTTTACAGGCAATTATTAATTTTTTATTTTTTTGCATTTATTGATACGCAAGAATAAAATATCAACCAATGGAATTATAATTTTTCTTATCATTCATTAATAATTTTTGGAGGTAATTACTTATGAAAAAAAGAGTGTTATTGTGTTTTTTGACTGCGATTTTAGCGCTGACAGTATTGTCAGGATGTTCGATTCAGAAAAGTATTAATGCGGATTCGGGTACCGATTCAAATCAAACCTCGGAAATTGATACCCCTCAATTAGCTATTGTCGGCTGGACTTATCTGAACCCGGTAGCTTATTGGAGTTTTGATCAAAATGAAGGGAATTTTGTGCGGGACAACTCGGGAAGCGGAGCGGATGGAAATATTGCCGCAGGAGACGCAACCTGCGGCGTTGAAGCGGGAAAATTCGGCAGGGCGGCTTACTTTAACAACGATACCAGGGCAGGCGACATATTGGTAAAAGACCAGCCGGGATTTCAAATCGCGAATCAGATGACAATCGCCGTATGGGTCAGACCTATGGAAAATCCCATTGGAGGGGGTGAGAATATTCTCAACAAATGGTATGACTGGGGCGACGCTTACTGGTTCGGCTTAAATGATCAGGGGAAGATTGAGTTCGCAATCTCCTTTGAACCGGGGTTTGAAAACGATTTTAGGGTTATCTCAACCCAGCCTTTGCCGTCAGGTGAATGGACGCATTGTTCCGGGGTATATAATGGACGTGAACTTATTCTTTATATCAACGGCGTGGTGGACAGCAGAACGGTCCTTCCAAGCGCATACCAGGGAAAATCCATCAGAAAATCAAATCATGATATTCACATCGGCAACTACCCCTATCTGGGATACAAAGGATTGAAAATGCTGCTGGATGAGCTGTGGTTTTTTAATTGTTCGTTAAGCCAATTTCAGGTAAATAAAATTATGACAACCAGCCCTTCTCAGATAAAATGGTCCGTAAAAAATCCCGGATTCACTCCTCCAGCCGGCGTTTACAGTGGACCCGTGAATGCTGCAATCAGTTGTGTGACATCCGGGGCAACAATCATTTATACCACGGACGGATCCACACCCTCGTCAACACATGGATTAACCTATTCAGGCCCTATTGCCATTGAAAAGAATACCACCATCAGGGCGATTGCTTTAAAGAGCGGCTGGATAGACAGCCAGGTTGTCAGCGCGAGATATATATTACTGTCGGAGCCTAAAAATTTAACCGTGAATTTGAAAACAATGTCGTCAATAATATTAGTTTGGAATAAGCCTGACTATACCGGGTCCGGATATCCGGGATATATTGTCACATGCAAATCATCGGACGGCAGTTACCACATAATAGCAACAAATTATGCAAATTATTTCATTATCAATAGTCTAAAATCATCCCAAAATTATATTTTTACCGTTAAAGCCGTCGATTTTTTGGGATATACATCCTCAGCGGCCTCAATATTCGTCACAACATTAAAACGTTCTTCACCCATGTTCAATTATCCGATTAGCAATGCAACGGCTTTAGGATATTTTATTGACACAGGCGCAGATCTTTACGCGCCGACAAACACCCCGTGCTATGCAATTGCAGATGGCGGAATCAGCATCTTCAGTAGACCTGCTTCAGCAAATAAGATATTGTATATAACCAATACTCCTTTCTTATGGACTGACTGCACAGGTAAAAAATTTACAATCAAAGGATATTCCTATGCTCATTTAAACGCATATAGCTCTGACTTGTATCATGCCGCGTATAGCGATAAATTTATTAAATACGGAACATTAGTAGCTTATAGCGGCGCGGCTAATAATACACCTCACCTTCATTTTACTTTTATAACCGGGGAAGAAAATTTTCATGAGATTCGCGATCCGGATAATAACTTATTGAGGCGTATTACCTGGGGTAATTATCTTAACCGCGACCAGGTGTATGAGCTTTTAGGATTGGAATACGGCATGAATTTTACCAGATAAATAAAACTTGCTGAAAAAAGATCATTTTTAGAAAGAAAATGCCGTTTCGACGGGCTCAATCCATGTATTATAAGTATCCGGCTTTACTCATGGTTGATTGCCCGAAGGCGGATCATTAGTGCGGTGCACCGCGGCCGGGCATTCTTCAGCGATGGCAAGGCGATGTCCCGGGCTTGCCGGGGGAAGGGGGGAAGAGCAATGCCCGTGCCGTGCAGGACGCAGTTTCGCCCCCGCTTTGTATCGCATAAATCAATGTGTAAAAAAAATGACATTAAAAGCCAAACCAATAAATAGAACACCACAGGCTTTATTTAAAATAAACGATGTTTTTTTATCCTTTCTGAGAAATCTTAAAATATCTGATGAGAATATGGCAAGTATTAAACACCAGGCAGTTCCTGTGGTAATAAACGTAAAGCCCAGGAATAAAAATGAGAATACGCCATAATTATTGATCGGATTTATAAATTGCGGTAAAAAAGCCAGAAAAAACAACGCCACTTTAGGATTTAACAAATTGGTTAAAAAACCCTGACTGAATATCTTGAAATCACTCATTCTATTTTTATTAATCACATTATCTTGAAATAAATCAGAGCTGCTTATAATAGTTTTTATGCCCAAGTAAATTAAATACGCGGCGCCTGAATATTTAATAATATTAAAAGCTAATGGAGAAACCTTTAATAATGCGGCTAATCCAAGAGCGGTAATTACATTATAACATGACGCACCGGCGCAAATACCAAGAACAGATAAAATACCGGCTTTTTTTCCTTGAGCGATACTTCTGCCGACAATATAAATAGTATCCTGGCCCGGTGTGATATTTAATAATATTCCTGCAAGCAAAAAAGCAATATAATTTTGAGTGCCAAACATAAAAACCTCTAAAAAATCGCGGTCAAAATGCCGGCGCAAAGCGGCCGCTTAAAGCCTTAGTTTTTTACTAATTTTTAGTACATTTTCACCCAATATCTCAGCCTGTTTTAATCTTTTTTCCTGTTTTAAAATATCGCCGGGCTCGGACGCGACAGCCGTCACGCCGTTTAATTCGCCGGGGACGCAGATCATGCCGCATGACAGCATCCAGTTATAAATCGCGTTTATTGTTATCGTCTGGCCGCCGCTGCTTCCGCGTCCGACCGCCATGGCGCCGCCGGCTTTTCCCCGCAGCGGTCTTTTCATGGAAACTCCATAATGCCTGTCCAATACCGACATCAATTGCGAACTGATGTTCCGCGAGTAAACCGGACTTGCCACAATTATCGCGTCGCACCAGTCAAACGCGTCATAAAAATAATGCATATCATCTTCAATCCGGCATTTTCCTTCAGCCCGGCATGTTTCGCATCCGTCACATGGCCCAACTTTCAACTCGCTCATTTTCAAATGCTTTGTTTCCCATCCGTCTTTTTTGAATGGGTTCAGCGCATAATCAATCAATACGGCGCTGTTCCCATTTACCCGCGGCGTTCCTGAAATTCCTAAAACATTCATTTTTTACCTTCTATATATAATACTTGTTACAAACATAATACTTTAATATAAATATTCTGTAAAATCAAGCGGGGAATTAAGCATGATAAAATAGAATTGATTCCGGCAAACCGGTTTATTTGACTATAGCCAGCCTGCTGGTTATATTACAAACTGATAATTATTATTGTTAATCAATATTATGGAGGCTTTCCATGAAAAATACTATTTCCATTGTCTTCTGCCTGGCCCTGTTCTTTTATGCCGCAGGGCTCAATGCTCAAACTAATATCCCGGGATATAAAATAGCCAACCGTTTTCAAATAGAAGGCGGCGGCGGCTGGGACGCACTGACAGTTGACAGCGCAAGCGGCAGGGTTTTCCTCTCCCATGGAACCATGGTGCAGGTCCTGGATGAAAAATCCGGAAAGCTGATAGGTACTATTTCCGGAACGCAGGGAGTCCACGGGATCGCGCTGGCCCCGGATTTCAACAAAGGGTTCACCAGCGACGGCAGGGATAACACCGTCACGGTTTTCAATCTAAAAACACTGGAAATAATCGAAAAGATTCCCGTTACCGGCAGCAATCCAGACGCGATCTTCTATGACACATTTTCTCATCTGGTTTTCGTCTTTAACGGCAGAAGCTCAAACGCGACAGTGATCAACACGAAAGATGACAAGATAACCGCGACAATTCCTCTCGCCGGAAAACCCGAATTTTCGGCATCCGATGAAAATGGGTCCGTTTATGTCAATATTGAAGACAAAAATTCGGTATCTGTCATTGACACAAAAACTCTGAGGGTGATAAAAAACTACCCCTTGACGCCGGGTGAAGAACCGACCGGCATTGCCGTCGATAATGAAAACCACCGTCTGTTCGTCAGCTGCAATAATAAACTCATGGTCATCATGAACACGCAAAACGGAAAGATCATTACAGCTTTACCGATCGGCGGGCATGTTGACGGGGCCGCATTCGACCCCGGTTTGAAATTGGCCTTTGCATCCAGCGGGGACGGCACTTTAACGGTCATTCAGGAGTTGAGTAAAGATATTTTTAAAGTTCCTTGACAACGCGGCGACCCGGAAAGGCGCCAGGACCATCGCGATCGATACAAATACGCACCATCTATTTCTGCCGACGGCCGAATTCGGCCCGGCCCCAAAACCGACCGCCGAAAATCCAAGGCCGAGGCCGGTCATCAAGCCCGGAAGCTTTGTCATATTAGACATGGCTCCTGTAAATTAATCCGGATAATTAAAAAAGAGAAACTATAACAGCCCAGGCGGCCCCCCAGATGACGCCGCTTATGACTTCAGCTATTGAATGCCCCTTGAATTGAGGGATTTTATCCCGGATAGGTTGATGAAGCTCTGACATGAGCTGTCGAGTGAGATTGAGATTGATTTCTATTACTCTCCGCATTTTCATGTTGTCATAGACAAAAATCCCGGCTAAAACGGCTGACAGGGCGAAAAGAGGGGTATTCCAGCCATCGTTTAATCCGATTGCCGCCGTCACAGCGACGATAAACGCGGTATGGGCCGACGGAAAACCGCCATAATCTGCGATTTTTCTTATATCCGGGGGTTTTTTATTGAAAACGGGTAAAAAAACTTTAATGATCTGCGAACTCACTTGCGCGATTATCGCCGCTAAAAAAGGCTTGGATGCCAGCACTTCCCAGATTTTTATATTCATATGTTCTCCTGTATTGTGACGTTAAAGCCTGAAAAACTATACTGTTTAATGAGCTGTCCCAGATAAATCATAAGGCCCATTATAAATTTCATAGATATTAGAATTTCCTTTTGCGCCTTTATTGATCAGCAGGTGAATTATAGAGTCGTCATAACCTTTTATTACGGCCATATCCAGCGGTCTGATTCCGCCATTGAATTTATATCCGGAGTCAATTACAGCCAAAGAAAACTCTTTAGTCATTCTATTTAAATTTTTAGATTTGTTAATTATCTTTTTTATTAATTCATTATCCAGTTTATGATACAAAGCCCAATGAAGAATGGTCCATCCTTCAGGACGCTCAATATCAAAACTTGCTGTTTTATCAATTAAAAAAGCTATGTTATTTGACTTAATGCCGCAATACATCAGGTCCAAAGGACTTTCTGAAGTTCCAAACCTTTTAAATAAATAATATAATAAAATTTCTCCAAAAAGATTGTTTTCTTGAGGGTTAAGAATATTGTCTTTATATATATCATAAAATAAATAGACAGGCTGCATTGTTTTAAAAGCGCATAAAAAATAGAAATTATTGGTATAAAATGATTCGCTCTTTAAAACCGGGGCCGGCATATTAGTGAGCATAATATTATAGATTGTGTTTATTTTATTCTCATCGGATTGAAGGCCTTCGACGGCATAATGTCTGGTCATTGAATAAAAGAATGTTTCCTTATTATTAAAAGATAATAATGCAAATAATTTATAAAAATTCACCTCGTCTAAAGACAATAAAGTATCCATTGAAATTGCATCATTTGAAATCATATAATCCAAGAAATTTGTGTAATTGAAATTGATTGAATCAATTAAATAACTGTTTGTATGATAGTCATACCCTAATTCGTTTATTAAATAAATGTATATGGAAAAATATTTTCCGTTAAAATAAGAAGAAATCCTATTATCGTATAAATTAAATGCCAGATAAAAATTTGCGCCTCTTTCTACCAGATACTTATATGTTTCCTTGTTTTCATTTGTGAAAGCGACAAAAAGCGGATAATATCCATTTGTGTCAGGCAAATTGACATTGCCTCCATTTGTAAATAAAAATTCAATAATGTTTAAATTGTTTTTTTGCAGCGATAATGCAAATGGCGAGCAATATTGCTTATATGGAATATCATTTATTATCTTATACTTCTCTTTCATGGAAAACCCGGATAAATAATTAGTTGTATTATTATAATCATTCTTCTGTATATAATTCATTAAGTCAGAAGATTTATTACAGCTTGAAAATAAAATAAAAATCAGAACAACCCGGATTTTTATATTCATATGAACTCCTTTATTTTGAATTTCAAGTATTAATAACCAATTTTCGCTTAGCAAAGCATGCGAAGTTCAGCCAAAACTTGATTCAATTAACACATCGCTTGCAGAGCGTGTAGAATCGCAGTTAGCGGTGACTAACACAGCATAAAGCAGCTGTTAAGCACCGTTACTTATTTTTCTGAATCTATCACTCTTTCCAGCCAGTCTTTTGTCAGGCAGTTAAATAATTCCGGCTGTTCTATCTCAAGATTATGACCGGCTTTATCAAGAACAACAAAGGATGCTCTCGGATAATTCTCCAGGAAATCCCATGAATCAATATACCCCACGACAGAGTCCTGTTTTCCCATGATTATTAAAACCGGTTTATCTAATGGCTGTCCCAGGCGATCAACATCAAAAGTATAAGCCGCTTTTTTCCCCCAATGATTGTTAATAAAGGTATTATCCGCGATTCTCAGTCCGGGCAATACTGATTCTTTATATCTCATCCATACTTTTTTTGTCTGGATAACCGAATTAATTGATTCAAAATATGATCTTTCTTCATCAGACAGAATCTCACTGAGAGAATCGTCTTTTTCTAAAACGCTGAATACAGGTGCGTTTTTATATTGTGTTTCATGCCTGGCCAATGGGCAGACAAGAAGTAACCCTTTAACCATACGCTGTTTTTTCTGCACGATGCCTCTTGCCAGATACCCTCCATATGATTTTCCGGCTATAAGGAAAGGCTGATCCGGAATGACCCCTTCAATAAAATCAATTACCAGCTCCAGCATTCTATCTGCGTTTGACAGCCATTCATTTCCTTTCGTTTTTCCCATTCCCGGCAGATCAAAATAAATCCTTCTGAAAATTCCATCATATCCTGTAAACAGCGGTTCCATGCACTCTTTCAGGGACCGGTGATCCAGGCCCCATCCATGAATCATAATTATTGGCAAACCGGAACCGATAGATTCATAATAAATATTCATTCCATGCGATTGATATTCCATAAATTCCCCTCTTTGAAATAATTTAAAACTTCCGGCGTCAAACGGCTGCGGCAAAACGGCGTTTACCGTCCCGTCAGGAAGCCGGGTATTGTGTCATTACATCCATATCTAAATAATAACTACTGCATTTCAAATACTTTTCTTATTGCAGGGACAGGAAGGCCGGACTTTTCAACCAAAACCTCAAGTTCTTTGGCAAGGCAATTCATTTCATCCGGCGCCTGAGATACATGATATGCCAATCCAACTTCACCTAATTTTGAAGAAAGTAAAGCCCGGAATCCCGTGGCTATAATAAAACGTGGAAGAAATTTAATTATGTTTTGGCTTTTTGGAACTATTCGATATCCAAGAGCTTGAAGAACTTTAAATGATTCACGCATCGCATCTACAAAAAGATTGAGGTCTTGAGTACTTTTGGCTAAAGTTTTAATATCAAGTCCATACTTTATTGTAAGTTTGGCAATGAGCGGAACGCCCACGGCATGTGTGGCAAGAAAATCTAAAATACAATTTGAGGCTTTCGCTTTGAAACCTCCTTTACGTATGATATTTATAAGCCGGGTAAGTCTTGGTGTTATAGTCCCATTTATCTCGCCAAACGGCACTGCGATTGATGTAGATATCATGGCTTTTATGACACTACCTTCTCTTTTACCTGCTCCAAAAACAAAGCCCATCAAAACACGTTCTTGACCCAATGCTTTAGTATATTCATCCGGTCCTGCGAGGTTATTTATCATAAAAACTATGTTTGGAGATTTATTTTCAGCTAAAATCGGTAATAATTCTGATACTTGGTTCTTCCGTATGACAACAAAGATATAGTCATAAATGTCTTCTGAGTTCAGTTTGTTGATAACGGGCACTTTAGTAACACTACGCTTTTTGTTAAATGGATTTTCAATAATGATTCCATCTTCACGGATTTCATCGAAACGCTTTCCTCTTGCAAGTATGGTGACATTTATTCCACCTTTATACAGAACAGAAGCACATGCTGATCCATTCACACCAGCGCCTATAACAAGTATTCTTGCATTATCGGTTCTCATCATAATGCTCCCTGCAAATTTATTTTTAATATTTAAAATAAAATTATACACCCTTTGAAGCATAAAAATCCAAAATTATAAAATTATTCTTAATTTTTGAGCCTTTACAGTTTATGTACTCTGATTCACAGTCTGGATCAGTACTCATCCTGGTCCCCGCACAATTTTTTTATTTTATTATTTTTCTTCATCATCGTCCCCCGGCGGTTTTTTCCTGCCTAGGCCGGAGTTTATTTTTCATTTTCAAATCCTCCTTGCCTTTACCAGCCGGCACGGATGCCGGCGTTTGAGGGCCTCATTGTCGCTTTTCCCTTGAACTCCAAAAATTTCCGGTTTACCCCAGTGCGATGGCAACTACCCGGAAATTTTTGGAGTGATTCTAACTTCCGCCAGCAGGATGCCAGTTTGGCCCGATTAGAAAAAATGAAAGATAAACTCCGGCCCCTGCTCTACCGGGGGACAATCCTGCTGCCGATGCGGCGTAGCCGCATCGTGCCCTTCACCTGTGCTTCGTCACCCCGATCTTCGGGCAGTATGTTTCAACAGGGCATTCGGAGCAAAGCGGCGATACCGGCCTGCAGATCGTCTGGCCGAAGGCGACAAGGATGTCGTTATACTCGATCCACCATTCCAGGGGCAGTTTTTCACGCAGTCTGAATTCAGTTTCATCCGGCCATTTCGTTTTGACATAACCCCAGCGGTTTGATATCCGGTGTACATGCGTGTCCACGCATATCCCCGGCTTATTATAGCCCAGGGTGATGACAAGGTTCGCCGTTTTCCTGCCGACGCCGGGAAGTTTGAGAAGCTCGTCCAGATCGTCCGGCACTTTTGAATGGTACTCTCCGATGAGTATCCTCGATATCTGAATGATCCTCGCCGCTTTCACTTTATAGAAACCGACGGGATAAATAAGTTTTTTTATTTTTTCTTCCGGAAGCAGGATCATTTCCTGCGGAGTTTTTGCCTCATCGAAAAGTCTTCTGACAGCTCCGGCCGTCGTCTCATCCTTAGTCCGGAGGCTTAACAGAGTTGAAATCAGGATTTTATAAGGCGTCCCCCGGGAATTTTTAACATATGTGACGATGGGAGCATGCCATGAAGGGTACTCCTTTTTTAAAATGGAAAGCATTTCCGTTACAGTATCTGTTGAAGTCATGCCGCGCATAAATTTTTCCTAGAGTCCATGAATGATTCTATTGAACGAGTCGATTTGATGTTCTTCCATCACCCTCTTGACCACATAACGGGTGTAATCCCCTTCAAGATCAATCTGGAGCGGGTGTTTGGCAAGCTTGTCAAATCCCCTTTCCTTTGTATTTGGTGAAAGGAATATATTGACAATCGGACGCAGTGTGAAGGGGCTGAGCCTGTGCCCGACAACATAAGCGATTTCGCCCGTGTTCAGAATGACGAATGAATTGACGGGATAGATCGGCTCTTCATTGATCTTTTTGGCCATGTCCCTTAAAAATACCTGGGCGACGGAGGGATTGAATTTTTTGCCGGAGTTTTCCATAAAGAATGTAAAGGAATCATGGAACGGGATCGGTTCTTTATAAGGCCTTCTGGAAGTCATGGCGTCAAACACATCGGCTATGGAGATGATCTGAGAAAAAAGGACAATACACGATCGACGATTTTTATTATAATTCCGAAAGCGATGTTTATATATGTAAAAATAATGAAGAACTGAGGTTTCGGTATAACTACAAAATGAAAAACATAACTTACGCGAAATATATATGCCGGTATTCGGTATGCCGTAATTGCCCGTACCGCGGAGATTGCCTGAAAAACGATAAAACAAAATACAGGACGCTGCAGAAACCGCTGAATGCCGACAACCGTCATTACTCGGACGAGATGAAGAAATTTATAGATACCCCGGAGGGCATAAAACTTTACGGGCGAAGGATGGCGATAGTTGAGCCGGTGTTCGGTAATATCCGGTCATGCAAAGGCTTGAACAGATTTACACTGAGAGGCAAAGAGAAATGCAATATACAATGGGTGTTATATAAGGGCAGTTCCAAAAACTAAAAAATTTATCAGATATTTCCACAACAGGTTTTGGAACTGCCCCGGTTAAAAAATTCCCTGTAAATGCAAATGGCGCTACCGTATAGAGTTCGCTGGTCGGCTTTCTTTTAAGACAGCGAACTCGAGCGGTAGCATGAATTCATACAATAGTGGCAGTTCTAAATATTTGAGTTTTTAGAACTGCCCATAATATTGTGCATAATATGGGAAAAATTCATGTGTTTGGAGGGATATGATGCCGTAAAGCAGCCGTAGCGTCGGAATTGTCGGCTGAATGAGGCTGATTCAATCAAAATAGATACGGTTTGACCGGAAAATATTTTCCCGATTGAACAACAGGGGAATCAACATTTGAAAATGACTTTTTCTACAAACACGTTAAATGCAGTTGACCCCGCCTTTAATTGATTAATAAATTAATTTTTTCAATAACTTCTTCAAATAAATCATCAGATGCTTTAGTAATAAATTTAGCTTCCCTTGAAATCCAGTCTAAACTTTTGATTTGATCTGATAAGATTACACCATCAATTTTACCTTTTATATTTATTCTAACTTCAAATGGATAATCTTTTATCTTTGATGTGATTGGGCAGAATAAAGCTAGTCCAACTTTTTCATTGTATTCTTTTGGAGATATTACAATGGCTGGTCTATGACCCGATTGTTCATGTCCACTTTGAGGGGTAAATAATAACCAAACGATATCACCCCTTGATGGTATATAACTACCAGGCTTCTTTTCCAATTTGATCTCCTGTATTAACTTCATCATGAATATTAGTATCATTAATTTTGGATAATATCTCCTTTAGTTTTAGACTATGCTTCTTTGGAATAATAATGATTTTATTATCCTCTTTGATTAAATCGACATGAGATCCTTTTTTAAGATTAATATCTTTTGCATAATTAATAGGAATTCTTAAAGCTAAACTATTTCCCCATTTTTGAATAGAAACTTCCATAAAAACCTCCATGTATCTACATAGAGTATACATTATTTGTTAATCAAAGTCAATACAAGCGGTCCGACTTCAAGACATAGGTTACACTTTAGCTTCAGGACATCGGTAACCCTTTTTGAGTACAAAATGCCCTTGAATTACTATTTCAGTATAGACCTAAATATAAAAGTATTCAAGTCCATACTACCTATCAGATTATTTTCAAACCACACATCCATAAAAGCTTTGCTTTTACTTTTTAAACCAATATGATAACCATCCAACGCATTTGTAATAAATACACGCCGACCTTTATAATAAATGTAACCTCTGTTATTAACCTTTCTGCTGATGTATCCCTTGGGATATACAACCCAATCGGCTATCCCATCATAACTCCTAACCGATTTTATATAGACCATTGCTGGTGTTTTCATTCCAAGGCTTTCATGCGGTCTTTCCTCGTTGAACTCTTTTCTCCATTCGTTGAATACTGCCTGGTGCAGCTTCAGGCTACCGCTGATTTTGTTTTCCAGTTCCTTTTTCATATCCAGGTGCATCCTTTCATGTGCTCCGTTCTGATAGGGAGAGCCGGGATCAATTCTGTCCAGCTTTATGCCCAGAGACAACCACCATGCTGATAGTCTGGTTAAACCAAGTAAACCCTGTGTACTGGCAAACGGCGGCCCATTATCGGATTTTATCATACTCGGTAATCCATATTGCTTGAAGAGTCTGTCAAATTCAAATTTGACGGAACTAATATCACCTTTTTGCAGTATGGCTATGGATAAAATATATTTGGAATAATCATCACGTACTGTAAGTGGTTCGCATCTTTCCTGCTCGGAGGTATACCACCAGCCTTTGAAATCCACTGTCCAGATATCATTTGGTTTTTTCGGTGCTACCCTGTTCTGTATTCTTTCCGGATGTATGTGTCGTCTTCTTTTCCTTAATTCTACAAATCCGGCCTTTTTCAATATCCTTTCGACAGTGCTTAATGAAGGAATTTTATTATCCGGGTGGTTCCTGACATAAACCGACCTGATTTTCTTAGGTCCCCAATTCTGCTTCGTTTGCTTGATACGGATGATCTCGCAGATTATTTCTTCAGAAAGTTGATTAGGGCTTGAAAGCGGTTTCCTAGATTTTTCTTGAAGACCGGACAACCCTTCTTCATAAAACCTTTCTTTCCACTTATAACCGGTTTTTGTGCTGATCCCATATTCAGTACAAAGCTCGGTAAAGTTCACACCTTTTTGGAATGACTTTTCAATAAAAGCTAATTTCAGCTTCATGATATTAACCTCCTTCCAGGGCATTGTCAGCCTCCTTAATGAGATCTGACCTAATTATACCTGGAAAGTGTTACCTATGTCCTGAAGCTTTTCCGTTACCTATGTCCTGATTTCACAAGCGGCAATTGCATTTAACGGTGCGGCTATACGACGTTTTGCGGCCCGCAGCGTTTTAGCCGCTGTTGAGTCTGTCGAAAAAGTGATATTTAATGTAAATTATTATCGATATAGCTTAAAATAATGAATGAAATAAATCAATAGCGGAAGGTTATATGGCAAGATACAAGACAGTTAATTATGAGCAGATGGAAATGATACCGCTCAATTTTTCAGATCAGCTGATCGAAGGAACATATGAACACACACTCAATTTCCTAATCGAGGAAAAGGCTGACCTTTCCTGTTTTGATATAAATTATAAAAATGATAAAACAGGCTCGAAAGCGATTTCTCCGGCAATTCTTCTGAAAATAATCCTTTTTGCCTATTCGAAAGGTATTACTACATCACGCAGGATTGAGGAAGCTTGCCGGGTGAATGTCATCTTCAAAGCCCTGTCCGGGAATACCGTTCCAGACCATTCCACTATAGCCGCTTTTGTTACCGGTATGAAAGACCGGATTAAAATAGTATTTCAGTTTGTGCTGATGGTCTGTTCTTCTGCGGGATTGATCGGCGGGGACATGTTCGCCGTTGACGGCTGTAAATTGCCTTCAAACGCTTCTAAAGAATGGAGCGGTACATTCAAAGACCTGAAAAAGAAACAGGAAAAGTTTGAAAAGCTGGCGGCATTTCTACTGGAAAAACACGCGCAAGCTGACTGCTCCGGCGAAAATGAAAAGTCTAAAGCGCTTCAAAAAAGATCGGAAAAAATACGGAAGAAAGCGGAGAAAATCGATGCCTTTCTCAAATCCCAGAATCCCAAATACGGCAAGCGGGGACGTGAAAACCAATCGAATATTACCGATAACGAAAGCGCGAAAATCAAGAGTTCCCACGGTGTGATACAAGGTTATAATGGACTTGCGGTAGTGGATTCAAAGCATCAGGTGATTACCGCGGCGGAAGCTTTTGGTTTAGGCCAGGAAGGGGAAGTATTGAAGCCGATGGTTGAAATAACGGAGGAAAATTTAAGCGTGATAAAAGGAGAAACAAATCCGCTGGAAGGAAAAACAATACTGGGGGACACGAATTATTTCAGCGAAGAAAATCTAAAATATCTGGCGGAAGAAAAGAAGATGGAAGCTGTGATACCGGACAATCAATTTCGAGGGAGGGATGAACGGTTTACCGATCGGGGAAGGTTCAAGCCGAAACCGATGAAATACCGGGAACACGATTTTGAAAAAAATGAAGCTGATAATACTTATATATGCCCGAATGGAAAAATATTAAGCTATAAGGGATACCAGAGGCAATTGAGTAATTTCGGCCATAAATATCAGGCCAGGCAGGCGGATTGTTCAAAATGCGGGAAAAGGGGACAATGCTTAAAACATCCCGATAAGACAAGGCAAAGAACATTATATCTGGTGGACAAAAGAGGGGATAAAAACTATTCAAAAGAAATGGTAAATAAAATTGATCTGCCGGAAATCAGGGATTTGTACAGCCGGAGGATGGGAATAATTGAGCCGGTATTCGGTAACATCCGTTCTTGTAAAGGTATGGACCGTTTTACGCTCAGGGGTAAGAGTAAGGTTAATATCCAGTGGCTTTTGTTCTGTATAGTGCATAATATTGGTAAAATCCAGATATTTGGTAAGATTTAAGGGGGTGTTCATAGCCATAATACCGGCTTGAAATTGGAAAAATGGAAAATCCGGATAGAGAAATGAAAAATGATACTCTATCCGGCTTTCAGAAGACAGTTTTTATTCTCGTTTTTGGCTTTTTCGACAGGGTCGTTAGACGCCGTTTGCACTTACCATGGAGTTATATGTCCGCCCATTTTTCGTAAACTTTCTACTCGATGCGGTAGGGTGTACCTCGTAAGAAGGATTTGACGACAACCGCAAAGCGCCCGGGCTGGTCATAGTGGACCCCATGGCCAGCTTCCCGGATTTGTTCAACCTGAAATCTCGGATTAAGACGTTGCAGCTCTTCGGCAACAACAGACGAAACCACACCTTTATTACCAAATACGAGCAGGCTTGGAACATTAATCGCACTCACCAATTGCTTATAATCAGGGATTGGTGGCGTGAGAACGTCGAAAGATGCCATACTGGTTTGAAGTCGTGCCTGGGCGATTAGCTCGAGTGTATCCGATGACCGATTTGGGTGTCTACTCTGCAAATCTGCCAACAACTCCTCTAATGATTTACCGAGATTTCGTCGATGCTGATCGGCCACATCGCTATCGCAAACTTCACGCTGAACTTTTGGACTCAAGAATGTTGGATCAGTTAAGATTAGGCCACAGAGTAGCTTTGGGCTACGACTTGCTACTACGGCTGCAGTCATACCTCCCATAGAATGTCCGAGCAGAACCGGAGGTGGAAGTCTTAGAGCTTTTATAAGGCCGACGACATCGTTTGCATGGTCTTCGTATCGGTACCCATAGTCAGGCACACTCGACTTTCCATGACCTCTAGCATCCGGCATGATTACGTCATATTCTCCCTCTAGAGCATGTGCCAAAGCAGTCCAGCAGGCTCCATTAGCAGTTAATCCGTGTAGCAAAATTAAAGGGGATTTGCTTCCTCCGGTTCTCATGTAGTGTATGTTAATTCCGTTTGTTTCGCAGATTGCTGTACTCCAGTCAGTCATTTTTGGTCCCCTTCGATCATAAGATTCATGGTTTAGTATGTAATTGATGTCAACGCGGCGGCCGAGACACAAGCGTGCAAATGGCGCCTAACTCTATATAACCGAAATTAGTTTTTAATAAAACATACGAAATTTCTTCCGTTCATCTTAATCAAGCAATACTTTACTGTCAAGACCAGATTTGTGGACTTTAGAATGATGTATGTAATCAGCCGATCCGCGAAAATCCGAGTTATCCGTACTATCCGTGTGCAGAATCGGATATTATATAAAAGCGGCGTTATTAAAATCTTTATTTAAAAATTTAAAGAATCGAAATTAAATTCCTCTCTGCGTCCTCGGAGCCCGGCCCCGACCCTGAGCCTTGGCGAAGGGTCTCTGCGGTGATAAGATCAGATTGCATCAACCATCTTCTCCAGCCAGTCTTTCGCGGGTCCCATGCTTTTCTCAAGTACCGCCGGATCGAAGGGCGATTCTAGTCCTCCAATCCTGACAAGTCTCAGGAAAGCGGCGCTTCCGCCGGCCATGCAGAGATTAAGATAATCCTTCCAGGAGCTTTCTCTATTTTCAAGGAACTTAATCCAGCACTGGAAGGCGCAGATCTGCGCCAGACTGTAATCGATATAATAGAAAGGATACTGGTATATATGAAGCTGGCATTGCCAGAACCCTCCTTCTTCGAGATACGGGTTCCCCGTGAAATCCCTGGCAGGGATATATTTTTTTTCCAGCTCGCGCCAGGCTTTGAAGCGCTCCACAGGAGTGAATGACGGGTTTTCATAAACAATATGCTGGAACTCGTCCACCAGGGCCATATAGGGCATTGACAGAAACGCTCCTGAAAGGTTCATAAAACGGTATTTATCGGCGTCCGGTCCAAAAAAACTTTCCATCCATGGCAGGGTGAATAATTCCATACTCATAGAATTGATTTCGGCGGCTTCCAGGGTCGGGATGATGTATTCAGGCAGGGTGAAATGACTGCTCATATAGGCCTGGAAAGCATGGCCCGCTTCATGCGTCAACACGTTCACATCGCCTGATGTGCCGTTAAAATTGGAGAAAATAAACGGGACTTTGTATTTCGCCAGCCAGCCGCAGTATCCGCCCCCCGCTTTTCCGGGGCGGGTTTCCAGGTCCATCAATCCTTCATCCAGCATCCGGTCGAAAAAGCCGGCCGTTTCCCGTGATAACGTATGATACATCTCCCTTGCTTTCCGGATGATATCTCCGGGACTTCCGGTTGGTTTCGGATTTCCGTTTTTGAAACAGACCGGTAGATCATAGTAATATAGATGATCAAGACCCAGGCGGGACCTCTGGCTTTCCCGCAGGCTGTTAGCGGCGGGTACAAATGTTTTATAAATCGAATCGCGGAAATCTTTAACCATCGCCGCGTTGTAATCCAGCCTGGACAACCGGAGATAGGCGAGCGGTATGAAATTTTTAAAGCCCAGCTTTTTCGCTATCCGGTCCCGGATATTGACGAGATCGCCGAAAATCGAATCCAGCTTCTCCCGGTTTTGCGAGAAAAACCCGAAATAGGCTTCGGAGGCCGGCCTCCGTGTTTCCCGGTCCGGCGATTCCCTGTATGGACCAAGCCCTGATAGATTGAGTTTTTTCCCGTCGAAATCGATTTCCGCCGAGGCAAGAAGCTTCATGTATTCGGTGCAGAGCCGGTTTTCATCGGCGAGTTCTTCCATGATCCCCGGAATAAATGTTTTTAAAGCCGCTTCGGCGAGGTCGAAAAGCCGTCTGCCGAAACTCTTTGCCAGTTCGGGCCTGAACCCGGATCCTGTAATTGTCCGGTAGTAATCATCGATCAGGGCCTGATAGCGCGGCTGATTCGCGTCGAAGAACGCGGATTCCGAATCGTAAAAAGCGTCGCGTGTATCCAATGTCTGCCGTATCCTGGCCAGGTTCATGGCCGTTTCGAAATCCTCGCGTATGCCGTTTATTTCATGAATAATATGAGATTGGACTTCCGCGCTCCCGGCTTTATGGAAAGCGGCCAGTTTTTCCCGGAAATCTTTCTCCAGCCTGTCGAAATCAGGTCTTTGATAAATCATTTCGGAAAAACGCATGGTAAAATCCTCCCTCTGTTTCAATAATTTTAACTAATATTAGCAATACTATGCAATTTACAGTTTTTGAATAACGGCCAAAACGGCAGGGACCTCATCCCTGCCGTTAAGCAAATCTTCACAGGCGACATTATTTATTTCCAAAATCTTCCAATCTTCTTTAAATGAGTTTTTCAAACTACTTTTATTGATCCCTTTCGGCCCGGGATGCTCATAATCACTATTAACTCCCATTACAATATATAAACCGCCTTTTTTCAATATATTTTTTAAAGATTTCTCAAATAATAAAATATATTCGTCTGAAAGGTTATGCAGGAATCCGTCGTCAAAAACATAGTCGAATTCCTCTTTATAATCGTCCAGCTTAAAAGCATCCCTGACTTCAAACTTAATGTTCAATTTTTTATTTCCAAATTTTTCCCTCGCGGTATCGATCGGTTTCTGAATATAATCGATCCCGACGACCTCAAAGCCTTTTTCAGCGAGAAAAATCGATAAATCACCTGTTCCGCAGCCGACATCTAAAATTTTACCTTTCGGCAGTTTACTTTTATTAATGTATTCTGCTAACGCTTTCTGAGGATGGCCGATATCCCATGGCGCGTAATCATTGTTTTGATAAATATAGTCAAAAAATTCATAATTGAATCCTTTATTATTGAAACCTTTTTTCCCCTGCGAAATATTAAAATCCATAATCAAACCCCATAAACGGCAGACGAAGCCCTGCGGCCCGTAAGCCGGAACTACTATGCTGTATTTTAACTCTGGCCCGGCCGGAAATCAACACGAAAAGCCAGACCATGGACGGATTTATTTTTCAATCAATTGCTTATTTCTCGTTATTTTTCTTGTGTGGTTTTCCCGAGAAAATCCCAAGAAAAATTGCCCAAAAGCCGAACCCTGTAAAGACTAAAATTGTCGGCAGGTTCAAACCGAATTGATATTTGCACAATACGAGAATAATCAGTCCAAAGAATAATTGAACAACTCCCCATATTTTACTTGCCAGATACGGTTTTTTAGCTTTGGCGATCATGGGATGATGCTGTGTTTCATAAAATGAAAATAAATGCAAAAGGCTCATATGCAGGAATATTCCGGATAGAAAATAGAGAAAATAAAATAAAATTTGAATCATGGTTTGTCCTCCTATATGCCATTATAATCAGCAGCCAGTGTGCTTGGGCCGTTTGTACTCCGGCTTGCCGGAAAGCCGTAATTATGCCTGGATTTGTTTATCGTTTTGTCTGAGCATATCTGAAATCGTCACATCGGGGTGGTGGTAATCTTTTCCCTCAATTTTACACCAGTGATGAATAGCCTTTGTTGGACACCATTCATCACAAGCAAGACACATTTCACAATGATGCTGCCAAACGGGCTTATTTTCAATCATTTTTATATTCTGGACAGGACAAACTTTTGCGCAAGTTGCGCAGCCATTGCATTTATCATCAACGTAAATACTTTTATCAGTTAATGGTATTAATTCATGAAAGCTCAGATTTGAATCTTCTGGTTCTTTAGCATTTTTTCTTAGTGATATAACAATATATTTTTTCATCATCTGGTACATGGGGTCAACAGCAAATTAATGAGTGATTTTATGGTTTTATATTTGGCATTTTTCCTGCCGGTTATGCGCTGGCATATACCCACAATTTTATAGTTACTATTTTTGAATATAATTTCATGATTTCTCTCTATAGGAATTGGAATATGATCATAATCCAGGTTGTTCATAGGAAGCCTTACTGAAAATTCTCCTGATAGTGTACCTCCCATTGATTTAATTAATGCAGCTACGCTTTTTAAAGTGGGAAGCGCGTTAACAAACCCATAACCTCCGTGCGTGCACACTGCAAATATGTATTTTACGCCGCTATATTCCAGTTTTTTGATAAATTTTTCTACTATCAGTGGTATGCCATAAAGCCGAGCCAGATAACAGGGGAATACAATTCCGATATTATCTGCGCCTGTTTTTATGCTTTCTTTATCCATTACTGCCGGAATGGATATCAATAGTCCGCTTGTTTTCTTGGCTATATCCTTTGCCGCAGCCAGGGAATTCCCAGTGCCTGAAAAATAATAAATTTCGATGCTCATATTAAATCACTCCAGACTTTTTACAATATTTTACATCATAATTTGGCGGTAATCAATGGGTATTTTATCCTACGGCATATTGTCCGTCACGGATATCAGTAATTTATATGGCATAGTTTTCTCCGGCCGGTGCGACACGGTTGCCGGCATACAGAGCTAAGGGTCTCTGCGTCTCTGCGGTGAATAATAACCTTTATAATTCATGACCTGAATTTTTCACCATATTTGTTATTTTTGCCGCATCATATTAAAATTATAATCTAATTATTTTATAGGATTATATTTTATGACAGCTTTCTTTAGAACAATAATCGCCTGGTATATGAGCAACATCAATTATTTTACGATCACCTGCCTTATGACGATCGAAAGCTCCTTTCTGCCGCTTCCCTCGGAAGTGGTGATCCCGCCGGCCGCATTCAAAGCCGCGAACGGCGAGCTCAATATCATCCTTGTTATTCTATGTGCTACGATTGGCTCGATTATCGGCGCTTTATTTAATTATACGATTTCCATGTCTTTAGGGCGGGCTGTCATTCATAGACTGGCCAGGACAAAGCTGGCGCATCTCATTATGATAGACGAGCACTCGATTGAGAGAGCGGAAGCCTATTTTAATAAATTCGGGAGAAGCTCGACATTTTTCGGGCGTCTTCTGCCTGTCATCCGGCACCTGATTTCCATTCCCGCCGGTCTGTCTAAAATGAAATTAAGGGATTTTATATTATTTACGGCCATTGGCTCCTTTATTTGGAATATCACGCTTTCCCTGCTGGGTTATTTTCTTTATTTCGCAGAAAGAGCTTCTGGACAAATATTTTAAGGAAATATCCTACGGCTTCATTATTATATGTGTTCTGTTCATAACTTATATCATATTGAAGGTATTTGTTTTTACGAAGCGCGGTAAATCCGGAAAAATGGTTAAAGATAACTGAAACAGGAATAAACACCCTGGTTCATAATTTATTTTTTCCGAAAACATGATAATTGGGCTGAATGTGATTATATTATTATATTAATAAAAGAAGCGGAACGGCGATTTTATGGAAATTGAAGTTATCCATGACCCTGATAAGAAAGAGTTTTATTTCATTGTTGATAAGATGAAAGGGTATCTTTTATATGAGGAAATCCGTCCGGGTCTTGTGGAATTATATCATACTTATGTGCCGCCCGCTCTCAGGAACCAGGGCGCGGCGGAGGAAATGGTCCTGAAGGCGGTGGAATATGCCAGGAAAAATTATAAGGCAATTATACCGACCTGTTCTTATGCCATTGATTTTTTTGAAAAACATCCAGAATATAAAGATATACTGAAAAAACAATAATCATAGAGTAAAAAGGAGCGTTTTGTGTTGAAGGTTGGGGTCGCGGGCACTGGACATATGGGAAGATATCATATCAATATACTTCCCACATTACCGGATATTGAGTTTGCATCCATCTGCGATGTTGATGAAGTGATGGTTAAAAAGATTTCCGGGGATTATGATGTGAAAGGATTTACAGACTATACGAAATTTCTTTCTTCCGTTGACGCTGTTATTATCGCTGTGCCGACATTCCTGCATTACAGGTTCGCCAGCGCGGCGCTGGAAGCCGGCAAGCATGTGCTTCTTGAAAAACCGATGACCAAAACGGTCTATTTTGCAGAAAAGCTCGTCGGCCTGGCTGAACAGAAAAACCTTGTCCTCGAAGTGGGGCATGTCGAGCGTTTTAACGCCGCCGTGCAGGAGCTTCAGCATATTGTTAAAAAGCCTCATCTGATCCAGGTGCAGAGGCTCGGCCCGAAAAGCCGCATCACGGATGTCGGCGTTGTTCTGGACCTGATGATCCATGATATCGATATAGTCCTCTCCATAGCGAAGTCAAAACCGGTCAGCATCGCCGCTTACGGCCATAAGATTTACTCCGGTTTTGAGGATGTCGCCAATGCTTCGATCTATTTTGAAAACGGCGTCATAGCGAATATCACGGCAAGCCGGGTCTCGACAAATAAAGTCAGGACCCTCGCCATATCCCAGGAAGGGGCTTATGTGTTTCTGGACTACGCGACGCAGGATATAATGATCATCCGCCAGCCGCTGACGGAATACCTGGTGCTTAAAGAAGAGATCAAATATACCCAGGAAAGCCTGGTGGAGCATGTTTTCGTCCATAAGGACAACGCGCTGAAGCTCGAGCAGATCCATTTTATAGACCGCATCAAAAACGGCAAAAAGCCCGTCCGGAACGGGGAAGCGGACATAGCCACTTTAAAAATCGCCAAGGAAATCACGAATAAGATTTACGCCAGCTGGAAATTAAACCGGGATTAAGGAATGGAAAACCGAATATCCGTTATCATTCCCGCCTATAACGGGGAAAAATTTCTTGCCGCCCTTCTTGAAAAATTAAAAAAGCAGAGCATTAAAATTCCTGAAATAATAGTCGCGGATTCTTCATCGGCGGACAGGACCCTTCAGATCGCCGAAAAACACGGCGCGAAAATCATTCATGTCAAAAAAAAGGACTTTGATCATGGGGGGACGCGGACGCTCGCGGGAAAAGCGGCCCGCGGGGATATTCTTGTCTATCTGACGCAGGACGCCCTTCCTGTTGATAACCGCTCGATTGAGAATATTGTACGCCCTTTTCTTTTAAATAAAAAGATCGGCGCCGTGTACGGCAGGCAGATGCCCTGTCAGGAAGCCACGCCGTTCGCGGAGCATTCCCGCCATTTTATATACAAGGATGGATCATTTACCCGTTCACTGGAAGATAGAAAAAAATACAAAATAAAAACCGCTTTTCTTTCAAACGCTTTTTCCGCGTACCGGCGCTCCGCGATGGAAGAGATCGGCTATTTTAAAAAAAATCTCATTTCCACCGAAGACACTTATGCCGGCGCGAAGCTTCTTCTGGCCGGATACGAATTGTTTTATGCCGCGGACGCCGCTGTTTATCATTTCGCATAATTATACGGCCTTTCAGGAGTTTAAAAGGTATTTTGATATAGGGGCTTTTCATAAGATTGAGGACTGGATCATAAAGGAATTCGGCAAGGCGGACGATGAAGGCTTCCGATTTTTAATGTCGGAATTTAACTTCCTTTTGAAAAATAAAAAATTTCATCTTATCCCGGTTTTTTTCTACAGGAACGGGATGAAATGGCTCGGTTACAGGCTGGGCAGTCATTACCGCCTCCTTCCGTTCTGGCTGATCAGGAAGCTCAGCATGCATAACGGATGGTGGGCTAAAAATATGAGTGTCCTAAAAAATAACCGCTAAGGGCACCAAGAGCACTAAGAATCACCAACTGGGGATTAACGCATCTTTCTTATTTTACAAAATATTTTAATTAAGTTCCTTTTTTATAATATCCGATTCGGCACACAGATGTACACAGATCAAAACGGATTTCAAAGGATATAGTTTTCATGGGAGCAGCCTTGAAGAATTTAACAACACCTGCGTGAATGGAGATGGTAAAAGGTAATGATGGGCTACGCCCGGAAAAACAAGAATTATTAATGAAGAGTTCTATTATAGCATTATAAAAATTGTTTTGTGGATTCCAATATAGAATTAAACAGGATTGTCAGGGATTTAACAACCCCGCTGTAACCAACCTTAATCCTTTGAAATCCTCACAAATCCTGCTGAATTGGGGTTAATTAATTTGCTTCAATGAAATAAAATAGGAATGCCGATTTGAAATACTATGTTTACCGGACATAACCCATACCCTATTCGAGTTCCTTTACATGGATTAGCGGATTGTCCTGTCCATTTCCAGATATTAAATCCATCTGTGAAATCAGTGAAATCTGTGGTTCCACTCCGTTCCTCGTTCCCCGTTCGTGGCCCTTTGTGTCCTTGGTGCTCTTGGTGTTTAAAAGAAAAGAGCGGCTCATCAAAAGCCGCTCTCTTTTCTCTATTAAATTCTTTTAGAATTTCGATTCGTTGGAGCTTTCGAATATCCTTTCCATCGGGGTGACGATCTTGGTCACGCGGACGGCAAAGTTTTCGTCAATGACCACGACTTCACCCTGGGCTATCAGCTTGTCGTTCACAAGGATATCCACCGGCTCGCCTGCCAGTTTATCAAGCTCGATGATGGAACCCTCGCCCAGGCCCAGTATTTCCTTGATGGTCATTTTTGTACGCCCGAGCTCAACAGTGACGCGCATCGGAACATCAAGCAGAAGGGCGATATTGCCCATGGCTTCTGAAGCCACGCCGACCTGCAGGGGCTCAAAGCCGACTGTCCTGATCGGTATGCCTGTCTGAGGCTGCTGTACTCCGCCGCCGAACTGTGTCGCCATGCTTGCCTTGGTTACGGAATAAGCGCCGGCTATGCTTCTGGCCATCGGCAGCGCGAGGAATACGTAAAACTTGGAGTTTCCTTTATTCTGAAGGCTGAATACATAATTCAGCCGGACAAAATACTGGCCGCCTGACGGCGTAATTCCGGAAGCGTCCTGAAGCAGTTCAAGGTTCGGGGCCCCGGGAGTTATCGACTTGCTCAGTCTTTCAGACAGAATATTGACCAGAGCTCCTGTTGTCTGTGAAATAACTTCGCCGAAAGTGTTTTTTACAAGGTCTGTTATTTCATTATTATCTTCCTGGCCGATGAGTATATTGGTAATCGTCAGCACGCTTTTTTCCGGGACGACATAAACCAGTTCGCCCGTTACGCCGCCGGTCAGGCTGACTTTGGCCTGTATCAATCTGCCTTTTATGTCCTTCTTTAAATTATCCAGCTGTCCCGCGTCGATAAACGGCGATGAAAAAGCCGCGTTGATCCCGGTCAATGTTGAAATGGCCGTGGCCTGGGCCTGGCCGATTTCCCTCAAAAGCTCGCCCAGATTCGCCTTGTCATTATCGGAAAGAGCATCCGCGGCAACCGATTTCCCGCCTGCAAAACCTCCCCCGCCGGGAGTGTTGCCCAGATTCTCCGTCATCATTTCATCCGTGCCCTGCAATAATGCATCTATTTCATCTTGGGAAAGAGTGCCGTCACTCATATGCTTCCTCCTTTACGAGAATAACCATTTTAAATATCGGTAAATTCTAATTTATTTTTATAAATACAAGTGTTTTTTTTATTCCAAAAACCCTGGTTTTCGGAATTGTTAATGTTGTTCTGATTTTTGCTGTCCCTCACCATTTTGTAAGACAGTATCGGTGAAGCTCACAAAATGGTGAGGGATAGCGCCATTTCACTTAACCAAAAAGTCTTTAATCTTCTTCCCTCATCAGGATGTCCTGCAGCATATCCTCGGTAATTGTCGTGAGGACTTCCCTGACCTGGACAGCCCTTTTCTTGCTGACAACACCGGGTTTGCCCTTGAATTTTACACTATCGCCGATAAGGACTTCCACATCCATCTTCGTCGAATCTTTCAGCCGTATAACATCGCCGGTATGTATGGCGGCGATCTCATTGAAATTCAATACCGTTTCGCTGAGCTTCACGATCACCTCAACCTGTACATCGGAAATCTGGTCCTTGATCAGGGAAAGATTTTCCGTTGTGATGCCTTTTCTGATGCTGGAATACCAGTATTGGGCCGACAGCTTGGAAATAATCGGTTCTATGGTGATGTAAGGGATACAAAAATTCATCATACCTTCGACATCGCCGATCTTCGTGTCGAAAGTTGTCAGCACGACCATGCTGTTGGGCGGTACAATCCCGGCAAACTGCGGGTTGGTTTCGATATTTCCCAGCCTGGGGCGCAGGTCAATCACATTGGCCCAGGATTCCCTGAGATTACCGAGAAGCCTGACGATAATTCCTTCTATAACTGAAAGTTCTATATCGGTCAATTCGCGGTTGGTTTTGAGGGATTCCCCCTTCCTCCGAACAGCCGGTCAATGATGGCAAAGGTAATACTGGGGTCCAGTTCCGCCACAGAGCTGCCCTTTAAAGGGTCCATGTTGATGATTCCCAGCGTTGTGGGCGAAGGAATGGAGCGGGTAAATTCCTCATACGTCAACTGGTCAACGGAAACGACATGCACATGCACGAGCGTCCGGAGCTGGGCTGAAAGCGAAGTTGTCGTCAAACGGGCAAAGGTTTCATGCATCATCTGCAGAGTTCGGATCTGGTCTTTTGAGAATTTGTCCGGACGGCGGAAATCATAGACTTTAAGCCTTTTCTTTTCCCTCTTTGGCCCGGACTGCGTAGTTCTTGCCGTGCCGTGCGAAGGCTCCGAGGGAATGCTCTCGCCGCTTGATACTGCTGTTAATAATGCATCTATTTCATCCTGGGACAGGATTTCTGTCATACAGAAATTCTCCTTATGAAATTACAAATTCGTCATAATAAATATCGCTGATCTCTCCGCTGGTTAAAACATTATTGATATTCTTTTTTATCTCATCCTTGAGCCTTTCCTTTTCGGACTGAGTGTCGATGTCCTGTTTTTCCTTTGAGTTTAAAATCTGAAGAACAATATCCCTGATCTGCTGGGTCCTTTCGACTAATTCCGTGGCCAGCTTTTTATTCTGTCCGTCATAACCGAGGCTGAGCTTAACGCGCATAAAATGAGGCTCGTCCACGTCCGCAGTATTGACCCTGAAATCGTCCAGCGGAAATATCATAAGAGGGGCCGGCTTGGGGGCCAGCTGGACTGTTTTGTATATTTCCTCGCTTTTCTTGGATTGAGTTGTCCTGATCAATACATAGGCAATGATCGTGGATATAACAACGGCTATAATCACGGGAATAAGATTCGACAGAAGCCATTCTATTAATTTGCCGATAGAGAAACCCGCTTTGGGCTGCTGCTCTTGCGGTTGCTCCTCTGTTTCAACCTGGACTTCTTCTGGTTCACCCATATGCGGCTCCTTACTTAATATTTTTACGGGCTTTTGAATAGTCTCATATAATTCTGCCCTTGGTATAAATATCGGAATTGTAATATTCTACTTGATTTATTTATTCAATTTTTTATAATTTTAATCATAAACATGCAAAAAAGCAATAATAATTTCCCTAAATTTATAGGATTCCTTGTTATTAAAAACATATTTATCCATGTTCAATTCTTTTTATTAAACACCAAGACACTAAGGGCACCAAGATTCACGAACGGAATTAACTGGAAGGCGGGAAAAATGGTTGGGGAATTTTGTCATTATTTATTAATATACTCTTTTAATAAATTTATTATACGTTTTTAATTTGATTTTCAAACTTAAAAATCACAAATTCAATTCAATTTTATCTTTTAGTCTATTATACTGCGCCATTTCACTCATCTGCAAATTTTAATATTGAAAATATAATTCTGAAAAACCTGTAAATCCAGTTTAATTGGGGTCTATACATTAGTCTTTTTAAAAAACAATAAATTATCTTTTCCTAAATCCTCTGTTCGCCCAAGAGTAGCCCAAACTTAACTTCGTTCCTTCTTCGTGCCTTCACGCCTTTATGTTAATTCCCTCATTCGCGTGTATTCGCGGGCAACCTCGTTGGTGGTTCTTAGTGTCCTTTGTATCTTGGTGGTGAACTCAAAAGAATTAAAGAATAATCACTTCCTTTTCCGGCACGATCCCATGCTTTTCATGGATTTTTTCTGACAAAGTTTCGATCAGGTAAATAATATCGGCAGCTTTGGCCTTTCTATAATTAATGATCATATTCCCATGATAAGGCGAGACCATGGCGCCGCCGTGTGAAAGTCCTTTAAGGCCCAGCTCTTCTATAATCTTACCCGTCGGCGCTCCCAGGGCGCGGTTATTTTTAAACACCGATCCGCAGGAAGGATATTCAAAATGTTTTTTGCCGTTTCTGTCCCTTTCAATTTCATCAAAAGACTTTGAATCGAGTTTGGCCGGGACGCGGCGGGATTCTTTATGAAAAAAAGAATAGAACTGTTTCAGCGATGAGAGGGAGCCGGCGGCCTTTTTAATTTTATTAAAAGCCGTTTGAATATCATTGAATGTTTTTCCGCTTATTTCCGGGGCCTCAATTTCAGCTCCCAGGATGGCCCAGTTTTTCTCCTGAAAGACGGATTTTTTATAATCAAAACAGCAGGCCTCAGGGGAAATCGTCCGGATGGAATGAGAGCTTTCATTCAGATCGGTATAATAGACCTGCGCTGCTATTTGCGAAATCTCTTTTTCATAGCAACGCGCGTTCATATAAATACCGGCCCCGACAGTGCCGGGCAGGAGGTGGGTAAAACCGAGGCCTTCCCTCCTTAAATAGGCGCCGCATAGCGCAAGAAAAGAAAGGGGAACACCGGATGAAAAAAACAGCCTGCCGTTTTTATACCCCATTTCAAGGAGGTTTTTTAAAGAAATAAACAGAAATCCCTTTTGAGGTCTGTCCGGGAAGAGAATATTCGCCCCGAGCCCGAAGAGAAAATAGGGGAGGGAATTTTTACGGGCATAATCAAACAAAAAAAAGAGATCATCAATGGAGGACGGCGCGGCGAAATAATCCGCTTCTCCGCCGATGGCATATGAGGAATGACCGGCGAGCAGGACTTTCCGGCGTGTTAATTTTTCAAATGAATTATTTGTCTTCACGAATAACCCCGCTGTTCAATCATAGCATAAATTTAGCGCCCTGTCCATAACTGATGCCGCCGGCTTACTCACCCCGCTATATTTGACTCCCATAGTGGCTGAAGTTATAATTTAACTCATTAATTAAAAAAGGGGCGCGCCATGAGACTGGGAACATTTAATTTCAATAATCTCTTCGAAAGGGCGAAGGTTTTTCAGCTCGAGAATTTCTCTTCCAGGGCTTCTGCCATCCTGAATGACGCCAATCAGCTCAGTCAGCTTCTGGAAAAAGATGTCTATGAAGGGAATGACAAAAATAAGATAGAAAGCCTGCTCGCCAAATATCTTCTGGATAAAAAGAACAAGGGCTGGTTCAGCATCAATGTTGTCAAAGGCAAGCTTTATACGGTAAAACGCGATAAAAGCGGCGTCACCCTTGCCGCCAGGGGGCGGAATGACTGGCTGGGCTGGGTTGAGCTGGAAAAAGAGCCGGTCGAGGAAATTTCCATCGAGAATACGGGCAAAGTCGTTCAGGCTGTCAATGCCGATATCCTCTGCTCAGTCGAAGTGGAATCAAGGCCGACGCTCTGCCGGTTTAACGACATGATCCTGAAAAAATTATCAATGCCCTATGCTCATGTGATGGTAATAGACGGGAACAACAGCCGCGGCATCGATGTCGGGATACTTTCAAAACATGAAATTATTTCCATGATAAGCCATGTGGATGACAGGGACGAAAAAGGGAATAAGATATTCAGCAGGGACTGCGCCGAGTATGAGATTGCCCTGCCGGGCGGTAAAAAGATCCGGCTTCTCTTTAATCATTTAAAAAGCCAGGGGTACGGCACTCAGGAGGCGAATGATGCGAAGAGGGCAGAACAGGCCGCCAGGGTTGCCGGAATCCTCAGTAAATATGATTTAAAGAATGAAAACATCGCTGTCGCCGGCGATTTTAACGATACGCCGGACAGTCCGGCTTTAAAGGGCCTGCTCTCATATCCCCATTTGAGGGATGTCTTGAATTCACCGAAATACAGTGGGGAAAAATGGACATACATGGAAGGGAAAGCACAGATCGATTACATCCTTTTATCCGATCCTCTTTTTGAAAAGATCCAGGCCGCCGGTATAGAGCGCCGCGGCATCTTTAAGAAAGGCAATACCTCTTTCCCGACTGTGAAGGACGCCGTCAGCCAGGCTTCAGACCACGCGGCCGTCTGGGTTGACATTCAAATATAACATGTTTATATTATTTGTGGTTTTATAATTACTTTTCGGACAACGATCGATAGTGATGCGGTCAAAATTTCACCACGAAGATCGCGAAGAGCACGAAGAAAATAAATAGGTGGGTTTAATTTTGTTATTGATAGTTCATTTTTTAATTTTAATAATTTAACCTTAAATAAACTTCGTGTTCTTCGTGAACAGAGTTTATCCTGACCCCTCTCCACTTTGCCGGGCTCATTAAAGAAACTGGCAAAGTGGAGAGGGGTGAATGGGTGGTTAATAAAATATTTACACACGGTATGTAAGTGTGTTGAATTGTTAGATTAGTAAAAGACCTTAAAAAACAGGAGCCGTTTAAAATGAAAAATATCGGAATTTTGCTTTTAATTTTATTAATCCCGGTCCTTTCTTGCACAGATAAAAAATCGGCCGGAACGAAGAACCCTTCCGGCAGGCTTATTGTCACATCCGTTTATCCGCTTTATATCTTTACTTTAAATATAGCCGGAAATATCCCGGATGTTCAGGTGGTCAATCTGGTAAACCCATCGGCCGGCGAGGTCCATGATATGCAGTTGACGCCGGAACAGATGGAACTGCTGGAAAAAGCGTCGGTCTTTATCATGCAGGGGGCCGGACTGGAATCCTATATCGGCAAAGTAACGGCCGATTTGAAAAGGTCAAAACCCAGATTAAAAATAATACTGGCCGGCGATGGAATACCTCTCATTACAGATCCGGTTAGCGGCGAACCCAATCCCCACCTCTGGGTCAGCCCGGCGGAAGCTGTTCTGGAAGTAAAAAATATAGCGGAAGGGCTTTCCGCCGCTGACGCCGCGCATTCAAACCTTTATCTCTCAAATGCCGTCAATTATGTCAAAAAGCTCGAAATCTTACGGAAAAAAATGCAGGCTGCCATTAAAAAATCAAAATACAGGGACATTATTACTTTTCATGACGCTTTTCCCTATTTTGCCCGCGATTTCAGCCTGAGGATCGCGGCGTCCATAGAAAGAGTTCCCGGGACAGAACCCAGCGCCTCCGATCTGGCTGAAGCGGTCAGGCTGATCAGGAATAAAAATATCAAAGCGTTGTTCGCGGAGCCGCAGTACCCTCCGAAAGCCGGGGAGATCATCGCGCATGAAACCGGCTTAAAGCTCTATTACCTGGACCCGGGCGAGACCGGGCCGATGCGGGAAACGGCCTATGAGGAAATCATGGAAAGCAACTTGAATGTTCTCAAGGAAGCTCTGAAATGAAAGTTAAAGAAAAACGCGGCAATATAAAAGACCTGCCGAAGGCCTGCGGGCTTTGCTGTACGAAGGTGGAGAATTTTTCCGTATTTCAGGACCGGAATGAAATATTAAAAGACATCAATCTCCATATCCACTGCGGCGCTTTGACGGCCGTCATAGGTCCCAACGGCGCCGGGAAAACGACTTTCCTTAAAGCCATCCTGGGCGAAGTCAAACATTCCGGGAACCTGAAATTTGAGGACCACAAAGGCCTGCATTCGAACAGGCCTGTCATAGGTTATGTCCCGCAGAATCTCCATTTTGAAGCCTCATCGCCCGTAAGCGTCCTCGATTTTTACCGGGCGGCAAAATACAAAACCTCCGTCTGGCTGCCGCCTTCAGCGAAAACAAAAGAGGAAGTTCAGGATAGCCTGATGCGGGTCAAGGCGGAGCATCTGATCGGTAAGAAAATGGGGAACCTGTCCGGCGGCGAGCTTCAGCGCGTCCTTCTGGCCCTGGCGCTCGATCCCGTACCGGACCTTCTTCTGCTGGATGAACCGCTGTCCGGCATTGACGAGGCGGGAATCGTTCTTTTTTACGACCTTGTATCGGAGATCAGGAAAAATTTCGATCTTTCCATTATACTGGTATCCCATGACCTCAATCTGGTTCATCAATACGCGGACAAAGTGATTTTTATGAATAAAACGGTTATCGCTTCCGGCAGTCCCGAGGATGTGTTTAACAATCCTCAGTTTATCAGCGCGTTCGGGAAGCCATGGATAAAAAGAGCGCAGCCGGTTAATAATGCTGAAATGCCTGAGGAGAAATAATGGACTGGATTTATCATTTTTTAGACAGGGCCCTTCCTTTTGACTGGGCCAGTCTTCAATTCATGAAGAACGCCTTTCTGGCGGTTCTTTTTGTCGCGCCGACATTCGGCCTTCTCGGCACGGCCATTGTTTCAGGTAAACTGGCCTTTTTTTCGGACGCGCTGGGCCATTCGATCCTGACGGGCATAGCGCTTGGCATTATCTTCGGCCTGCGCGACCCTGTACTTTCCATCATCGGCTTCTCAGTCTTCTTTGCCTTTACGGTACTTTTTGTGAAAAACAGGATGAAGGATACCGCCGACACGGTCATCAGCGTCTTTTCCTCAACCGCCGCCGCCCTGGGCATTGTCTTATTATCACGTACCGGCAGCTTTGCCAGGTATACTTCGTATCTGATCGGCGATTTCCTGAGCATCCGGCCGGTGGAAATTCTCTACCTTATTATTATATTGATCGGCTGTATTGTTGTCTGGAGTTTCTCATACAATTCCCTGTTGATGGCCAATATCAGCCCGTCCCTCGCCCGGAGCAGGAAAATCCCTTTAAAGCTTCCTGAAATAATATTCACGGCCCTGCTCGCGCTGGTAGTTGCCCTTTCAATACAGTGGGTCGGACTACTTGTCATCAACGCGCTTCTTGTCCTGCCGGCCGCCGCCGCCCGTAATTTTTCCAGGAACATTTTGGAATACCATCTCTTTTCCATAATCATTTCCGTCATATCCGGCATTACAGGCCTCATTCTTTCCTATTATATCCACTCGGCGGCCACAGGGGCGACGATCGTGCTTGTCAGCTTCGCTTTTTTTGCCCTGTCGTTTGTGTTCAAATGGGCGCGCTTCCGTCAATAAATAATTATTGGAATGATAAATAATTCAAAAGGAGGCTGGATATGCTCAATTCCCTTTATGATTTTTTCGCTTCTATCGGTTTCAAGGAACCTCTCCATCCGCCCATCACGCACATGCCGATCGGCCTTGTTTTCGGCGCGCTGGTCTTTTTTATTATCGCTATAATATACAAGAAGAAAGACCTTGAACTGACGGCGCGTCATTCTTCCATCCTGGCTCTGGTGATGGTTTTTCCCACGATCATTCTGGGTGTGATGGACTGGCTGCATTTTTATAACGGCCAGATGATCCTGCCGATCAAATTCAAAATAGCGCTGGCCGCTTTTGTCATTATTATTCTGATTCTGGGCATCAAGTTCGGTAATAAAGTAAAGCTTAAAACCCTTACCATGACCATTGTCTATGTTCTTGCCTTCCTGGCCGTTGTCGGCCTCGGGTATTTCGGCGCGGGTATTATATACGGGAGATATTAGAGTGAGATGTACTGCGCAGGAGGAGGCACAGCCTGCGGCTGCGCTAGCATCAGGCATGTCCCGCCGCGATTGTTCGGTCATCAAGTAACAACGAAGCCTTTGTACCGAGATGACAGCCATAACGCTCCCCTCGATAAGGGAGTCCCTCGGTAGACCTGAGCGGTTCTCTCGGTAGTGCTGTAAAGCAGGGAGTGGTGTACCCGGGAACCGGGCGTTTCAATACCGTAAGCCCGGTCGTCGAGTTTACTGCTTCTTGCTCTTCTGTACTATCGGGACAACCGTTCAGTACTATCGAGGAAACCGTGTCTCAAACAATGAACAATTTTAATAGATGGAATAAAAAAACAGGAGGCCCGTCATGCCAAAACCTCATTATTCAGCATCCTCCTCGCGGCTTTATTTAAATATGGGCAGTTCTAAAAACTCAAATATTTAGAACTGCCGCTATTATATGAGTTCATGCTACCGCCCGAGTTCGCTGTCTGAAAAGATCATCAACCAGCGAACTCTATACGGTAGAGCCAATTAAATTTACAAGAGATTCTATAACCGGGGCAGTTCCAAAACCTATGTTGGAAATATCTGATTGATTTTGAGTTTTTGGAACTGCCCATATTATAAAAATATATGAAATATTTGGAGATCATCAATGGATAATATTAAAAACCATTTTGAATCGGAAGCGGAGGAATTCGACTCTATCATTTTAAAGATTATACCGTATTATAGTGAAATGATAGAAGCGCTGGCACTGTCGATCCCTTTCGGAAGGAATGATGCGATAAAAGCCATCGATCTGGGCTGCGGCACCGGGACAATTTCAAAAAGCATCATTGAAAAGTTCCCGAACGCCAGGATTACCTGTCTGGATATAGCGGAAAACATGATCAGCATGGCCCGGATGAAATTAATAAAGCATGAAAATATTTTGTATTCCACGGGCGATTTTTCAAGTTATGAATTCAAAGAAAAATATGATGTAATAGTATCCTCCCTGGCATTGCATCATCTGGCGGCGGATAATGATAAAAAGACATTTTACACTAAAATCTATCATGCGTTAAATGAGAACGGCGTGTTTTATAACGCGGATGTGGTACTGGGTTCAAACGATTATAATCAGGATGTTTATATGAAAAAGTGGAAGGAATATATGAACAAAACAGTGTCACAGGATGAGATTGATAACAAATGGATTCCTAAATATTATGAGGAAGACAGGCCGGCCCGGTTGATCAGCCAGCTTGAATGGCTGAAAGAAACCGGTTTCAGGGATGTTGAAATCATATGGAAATATTATAATTTCGCCGTTTATGGCGGGTGCAGGTAAATTATTATATGGAAAATAATATTGATCTGAATACCATAGTTCAAGAATACGGTTTAAAAGTATCATGCCTTTCCAGAAGGATGATCCGGAATAAGCATATCGCATTGGAAGCCGCACAGGAAGCCTGGTTTGAGATTATTAAAAGCATTGAATCATTCAAGGGCGAATCCAGTCTTTCCACATGGATCTATACCGTGGCCAAAAGGACAATTCTCCGGTATTCAAAAAAAGAAAAAGTCATTTCCAGGCATGAATTCAAGGATTTTTTTCAAAATGATGAAATTTCCTATTATGAAACTAATACCGGCAGGGCCGCATGGGTAAAGGAAAAGTGCGACGACTGCCTGACCGCTTTCTGCCATTGCCTGAATAATGAGGCCAGGATCATTTTTATATTCAGGGAAATAATCGGACTTTCCTATGATGAGATTTCTCAAATCATGGACGATAGTGCGGGAAATATCAGAAAAATCTGGTCCAGGTCAAAAAAGAAAGTGAGGAACTTTATGGAAGAGAATTGCTTTCTCTATAATCAGGACGCTGAATGCCGCTGCAGGATCAGAAAGGAAATTATAAAGGTTGATCTGCAGAAGGAATATGAAAAATTAAAAAAGACAGCCGAAATAATGCGATTTTATTTAAAGTTTGAAAAAGATCTGCCCAGGGTCAATTTCTGGAAAATAAAATTGTAAAGATGTCACAAAATTCGGTTCCCCTCCACTAAATATATGAATTAAATTTAATGGAGGATCAAATGGATTATCGGCTTATGACGGCCCCTTGCGGGAGGGACTGCTTTAACTGTCCGCTTTATCTTGCTAAAGAAAACGAGGGATTGAAAAGCTATTTTGTAAAAACTTACGGTATGGAAAGCGCGAAAACAGGCTGCGACGGATGCCGGAGTATTGAAGGGAGATGCTATTTCCTTCAGAAGCTTGGTTTCAGCGAAGAATGTAAAATATACCGCTGTGTTCAGGAGCAAAAAGTGAATTTCTGCTTTGAATGCGCTGAATTTCCCTGTGAAAAGCTGCAGCCCCTGGCGGACAGGGCGGATAAATTCCCCCATAATCTTAAAGTCTATAATTTATGCCTCATCCAAAAGCTGGGGCTGGAAAACTGGGCCGCAAAGGCGAAGGAAGTTTTCGATAGTTATTTCAAGGCAAAGCTGGATTTATAAGGAAAGTGAAAGCCAGAGCGGCTGCATGAATTGGAACCGTTAAAGCGTTCTGTAAATAGTTGTCCCTGAAAAAGCCGATTTTCAGAGTAAACCATAGCACAAGCCAATAGCTTTGAAAGGAAAATTTACTTTGATAACGAAATTTATCCATTCAAAAACCGGGCGCAAGAAAGCCCGCAGGAGCTTTCTCAGATTAAAACCACAGCCGGAAAGAATTGCGTTGATACTGTCACCTTCTTCGCCTTTTAAGTAATTCCTGTCGAGCGAACAATCGTTTTTCAAATGTCCAATGTCCGGTTCTATAGCGCTCCTTCGCTTCATCCATCGATGCAGCGCCGGATTTTTCTTTTTCATTCCGTGTTTTGAGACAATGACTTGAATATCGCCTTGATAATCGTGTTCTTTATATCCACCGTCCGTCGCGGCCTGCTTGATTTTTACAAAATCCTTCGTCAGTCTTTCCGCCTGTTCCAGATTCGCCGACAGTGTGTGGCCGTCAAACGGGTTCCCGTGAAAAGCTTCTATCCCCAGTATGAAACCGGCTTTCGCTGAACTGACCACTCCCACTTTACATCCGAATTCGTATTTCTTATGTGCCTTGCCTTTCGCTATACATTCCACTTCCGGCGCATGAATGCTGTAAATCTTGTTTTTATCCTGTCTTTTCTGATTCAATAGTTGTCCGATCACTTCTATCGTTTTACCATATCTTTCGTCTATCAGAAACTTCCCGTTTGTTTTTCGGTCTATTTCCAGGTAAAGCCTTCCCAGGTATGTTCTGAGCTTACGGACTTCCTTCGCCGCTTTCTTCATCTTCCGGCTATGGGCATAACGAGACTGCATCAGAAGGCAATGTTTGCCAACCCGCTCGAATGTTTGTTTTAATTGGATATTATGCGTTTTCGCGTAACGTACAAGATATCGGATCGCTTTGTAATAAAGCCTCGCATCGGTCGGATAAGCAATCGCCTTTTCCTGTACGGTCGTATCCACATTGACTCTTGCCAAATCCGATTTTTTGATCGCTTTCGATTCCAAACCGGCACGGATCGTCTCTTTAAGCATTGTTTTGCATCCGCTTTTCTCAATCCTTTTCCGCCAGCGGCTCATTGATGAAGGATTGATAGGAAATTCATGCTCAAAATACTCTCCACCGCAGAAATATCGCCAATATGGATTCTGCACCCAAAATGCCACTACGTCGTCATCGCTCATGTCAAACGCGTATTTCAGGTAATGCAGCCCAACCATTAGCCTTGTCGGCACTCCCGGTCTTCCGTTGTCCGGACAATACAATTCGCCCATCGTTTCTTCAAAATGTTTCCAGTTAAACCGTTCCGCCATTTTACACAGGGGTTGGTTTAAATCCACAATCCTTCTCAGCGGTATTTTAAAAAGCTCTTCTTCCGCTTTTAATATATTTGGTGTCATTGTGAAAACTCCCGGTTTTTATTGGCTTTTTGCTGTTTCCCAGGAGTTATTTTACACTATTTTTGCTTTCCTGGCCAATATTCATAAGCCTTTGCTGGCTTTTTCAGGGACAACTAATTATCATCGTTGATATTTTGAATCAGGCGCAGTTCCAAAAACCTGAGATTTTTGGAACTGCCTCATAAATTTTTATTGAGAAACCCGGCTTTCTGTTCCGATAATTAACCGCCGGGGGCGCTTTGTTATGAAAAATGGTGTTTTTACTTCAATAAATAATATTAAATCCTATGCAAAAATAAATCTTTTTCTTGATGTGACAGGCGTCGATTCGGCGGACGGTTACCATTATATTGACAGTCTTTTTCAGGAAGTGACTCTCTATGATGAAATAGAAATAAAAAGGCATACTGAAGACAATACCCTGTTTCAAAACGAAGATATTCCGGCCGAAAATACTGTGAGTAAAGCGTTGAGGCTATTTAAGGAAAAGTATCAAATTGACGACTCTTTTTCAATTAAAATCGTTAAAAATATTCCCATCGGAGCGGGCCTCGGCGGTGGCAGCTCGAACGCCGCCGCTGTTCTGACAGCCCTGGCAAAAGCCTATCGATTGCCGATGGCTGAAATTATTGAGATAGGCCGTAAAATCGGGAGCGATGTACCGTTTTTCTTTACCGGCGGGCTCTGCCGGGTCCGCGGAAAGGGAGAAAAGGTGGAATCTCTTGATATAAAACTCGAAAATATGGCATTTTTGATCATTTACCCCATGATCCACATCTCGACAGGCTGGGCCTATTCGCTTATCAATGATAAAGAAAAGAAATACGACTTGGAAAAATTTCTTAACAAGACGGCCCCCGATATTGATTTTCTTAAAAAAATAGTGTATAATAAACTCCAGCTTTTTGTTTTTAATAATTGTCAAGAATTAGCTGACATAAAAAAAAGGCTGGACGGCTTTCTTGATTCGCGCCTCTCTTTTATGAGCGGAAGCGGGTCATCACTGGTGTATGTTTATACTGACTCCCTCAAAGCGCAAAAGGATTTGACGGCTTTAAAAAGTCAGTCTGGCTATAAAGCTTTTTTATGCGGACCTTACTACAGGAGGACACGGTGACCCCTCATTATTGCAGACGGTAAAAGATTGGTTTTTAATTTTCTTCAGGAGGATAAACTTTATGGAAATCACAGACATCAGGATCAAGAAAGTAGAAGGGGAGAACAAGTTAAAGGCTTATGCTTCGATTACATTCGATGACAGCTTTGTGATTCACAACATTAAAGTCATTCAAGGAAACAATGGTTTGTTTATCGCTATGCCCTCTAGAAGGACAAGAAGCGGTGAAATGAAGGATGTGGCGCATCCCATTAATTCCCAGTTCAGGGAAAAGATCCAGAATGCTATTTTAGAGGCCTATCAGGCGGAACAATAAAAATTAAAATAGTGTTGGGGCGTCGCCAAGTTGGTAAGGCAGCGGGTTTTGGATCCGCCATTTCGAAGGTTCGAGTCCTTCCGCCCCAGTTGTAATTAATACTTTGATTCATATTCAATTTCATTAAAACTAAGTTTTATGCTGAATCTCTCTTGCGGTTTTTTGACAAAAAAAGAAAATTGGAGCCTCGAAGTGCCTTTTTCCAATATAAGGTTGATATCCGGCAGGGCCAATCAGGAATTGGCAAAAAAGATAGCGGGCTATACCGGCGTTGAGCTGGTCGATGTGATGATAACGGAGTTCGCGGACAGCGAGATATTTGTCAGGATACAGGAAAATATACGCGGCAAGGATGTCTTTATCATCCAGCCGATGTGTAATCCTGCTTATAAAAACATTATGGAGCTTCTTATTATTATCGATGCTCTCAGGAGATCTTCCGCGGAGAGGATAACGGCGGTTATACCGTATTTCGGATATGCCCGGCAGGATAGAAAAGCGGAGCCCAGGGTCCCGATCACAGCAAAGCTTGTGGCGAACCTGCTGACCGTGGCCGGGACGGACAGGGTCCTGGCGATGGACCTGCACGCGGCGCAGATACAGGGCTTTTTTGATATTCCGGTGGACCATCTTTACGCGACGCCGGTATTTCTTAATACCCTCAAGGAAGTTAAGGACCTTTCGGATTATGTCGTTGTATCCCCGGACGCGGGCGGAGTGGAAAGGTCGCGTTTTTTTGCCAAGCAGATCGGAGTCAGTATGGCGATACTGGATAAACGCAGAGAAAAGAAAAATGAGGCCGAAGTCCTGCACCTCATTGGCCGCGTGGACGGAATGAATGTCATTATGATAGACGATATGATCGATACGGCGGGCACTGTCGTCAAGGCGGCGGAAATGCTCAAGAAGAAAGGCGCGAAGTCGATCAATGTTTATTCGACGCATGCCGTTCTTTCGGGACCGGCCGCTGAAAGGATAAAAGGATCGGTTATTGATAATCTGTATTTGACTGACACGATCCCGATTGATGATGCTAAAAAGAAGCTGATGGGAAATAAGCTGCATGTCCTGTCTGTTTATGAACTGATCGGACAGGCGATAGAAAGGATTCATTTGAACCTTTCAGTCAGTTCGCTGTTTGTTTCGGAGAATAAAGTATAAAAGAAGTGTAAATAGAGGAGAATAGTTTATGTCAGAAAGCGATTTTGTTTTGAATGCGGAAGAAAGGCAGATGATGGGGAAATCGAATTCCCTTAAGATCAGAAGCACGCAGAAACTGCCTGGTGTAGTTTATGGGCCGGAAATTAAGGAAAATATCTTCATTACCGTAGACTATAAAGAGTTTGAGAAAACCTTTAAGACTTATGGAAGGCATCAGGTGTTTAATCTGTCAGCCGGTAAGAAAAAGTTTCCTGTGATCATCAAGGATTATAAAATTCATCCAATAAGCAGAAATTTCCTGCATGTGGATTTTTACGCGATAACGCCCAAAAAGCCTTTCACAACGGAAGTCCCGGTTAAGTACACCGGCACTCCGGTAGGCGTCAAGGAAGGCGGCGGTCTCTATATCTTTACAAGGCAGGTGAGGATTAATACTGACCTTGCGAATCTGCCTGCGTCAATTGATGTGGATATCTCTCAGTTGAAGATAAACCAGTATCTGATTGTCAGGGATATTCCAAAAGGCAATTATAAGATATTGACCCATGAAGGTACAGCCTTGGTCGAAGTTAAATAAATTCTCCGGCGGAGGTTGCTTTTGAAACTGGTAGTAGGTTTGGGAAACCCGGGTGAGGCTTATGAAGGAACCCGGCATAATCTGGGATTTATTGTATTGGACCGCCTTGCGGTGAGACATGACACAAGCGTGGACATCAAGAAAAAAAAGTCCATGATCGGCAGGTTCAGACTGGGCAAGGAAAGAGTGATGCTCCTGAAACCCCAGACTTTTGTAAACTTAAGCGGTGAAGCGGTCCTTTACATGGCCAGCTTTTTGAGGATCATGCCCGAGAATATTATTGTCGTCTGTGATGATGTCAATCTGGCCCCGGGAAAAATCCGGATCAGGAAATACGGCTCGAGCGGGGGCCATAACGGTATTAAATCCCTGATACAGTTCCTGAGGTCTGATAATTTTCCGCGCGTACGGATCGGCGTCGGTTCGCCGGCGGATGACCAGCGCCTGGAAAATTTTGTTCTGGACAGATTTGCTCCTGAAGAAATGCATCTTCTGGCCCCTTCCATCGAAAAAGCATGCGATGCCATTGAAATGATCATTAATAATGAAATCGAAAACGCGATGAATGTATATAATGAATAAAGGGTATTTCCAAAGACTGCCTTAAGTATCAAGCCGGTGTTTATGGAAATACCTGAAACATTGTACTCGGAGAATAATATGTTCTTAATTCTTAAGTATTTTGTTCGCTTTTAGACTGCCCTAAATGAAAAAGAGCGGATTTTCAGGGATCATCGAAAAAACTTTTCTCGAAACCGTTTCAAAATTCAATTTAATCCGGCCTCAGGAAAAGATACTCATCGCTCTATCAGGCGGCCCGGATTCCGTATTACTGGCACATCTGTTTAATAAATTTAAAGAGCAGTTTAAAATCACGCCTGTTCTGATGCATATTAATCACCATCTTCGCGGCAGGGAAAGCCAAAAGGATGAGAAGTTCGCGTGTGAATATGCCGGCAAACTCGGGCTTGAATTTGTTTTAAAGGATATTGATGTCCTATCCTATGCTGAAAATAATAAATTATCGCTGGAAGCTGCCGGCAGGGCGCTCCGTTATCAGGCCTTCGAAGACGCTATGAAAGAAAAGGACTGCCGGAAGCTGGCCACCGCGCATCATCTGGATGACCTTGCGGAGACTATGGTTTTCCGCCTTCTCAAAGGCAGCGGCGTTTCAGGACTGGCCGCCATTCCGGTCAAAAGGGGAGATATCATCCGGCCACTTCTGTATCTGGAAAAACATGATATTCTGGCCTATCTTGATCAGCATCATATTAAGTACCGTATTGATTCCAGCAATAAAAATGACGCGTTTGACAGAAATTATATCAGGAACAGCATTATCCCTCTTTTTGAGAAACGGTTCCCGGCCTTCAGACGGAAATTCATGGATCTCTATGAGATTATTATGGAAGAGGAACAGGTCTGGCAGGCGCTCCTGGAGCCTTTAAAAAAATCAATCTATGAGGAAGAAGGCCTTGTTTCCATAAAGAAAAATCTGCTTTTAAGGAATAAGAATACTCCGAAGGCCCTGCTGAGGCGTTTTTTGAAATGGGTCATACAAAACTATATGGCCGGGGATTTTTATCCCAATTCGGATCTGCTGGACGATATATTGAAATTCTGTGAAAATAAGGAAGGAAACAAGACAGTATTTAAGAATAATGCCTTCAGAATTGTCTCTTCCTATGACAGTATCGTTTTTGAGAAAAGCTCAAAAAAATTCCCTAAAAAGCCGAAATATGTTAAACTTAATAATAATCTCAGTGTTCCCTATGGAAGTTACAGCCTCATTATAAAAAGATCCGCCGGCGGGTTCCGCCCTGAAGGGCCGGCAAAAAACGCCTGCTCATTTGATCCCGGGGGAATGTCCGGTTTGAAGGTCAGGCAAAGGCTGGAGGGCGACAGGATCAGGATCGCGGCGGCCCGGACAAAAAAAGTAAAAGATTTTTTTATTGATTGTAAATTCAGCGTCATCCAGAGGGAGGAATCTTTTCTTCTGGAAGCGGCGGATGAAAAAATCATCGCGGTCTATATTCCCGGTTACGGATTCAGGGTTTCCACGGATTTTTATGTGAATAAGAAAACCAAAGAGATTATATCCGTCAGGGTTCTTAAAAAGCGCGGGGCATTTGACGCTTGACGATACGTGTAATTTTCAATATATTAATAGATTAGTGGGAATATTTTTTCTTTTCTTAAAGGAGAACAGAATGAATAAAAATAAAGGCCTTAAAAATAAAAATCCGATGATGCCTTTCGCGGATGAAAAGCAGGGCAGGTATTTCGGGATTTTTCTATTGATACTTCTCGGTATGTTCGCTTTTCTTCTGCTGACCAACACACCAAAAGAGAAGCCCATTACCTATACTGATTTTTTAAAGCATATACAGGGAGACAGTGTAACAGACGTAAAAATGGAAGGCCAGACCATCAGCGGCAATTATAAGGAAGCTGTGGATGGCTCTAAACGTTTTATTACCATAATCCCCCTGGACAACCCGGAATTACTGCCGCTTCTTAAAAAACACAACGTGGTAATTGAGGTTGAAAAGCTTAAAGACCCTTACGGTTCAAGCTTCATCTGGTGGATTGTCATCATCTCTGTGGGCTTTTTGATTTTTTGGATTTTCCTGATCCGCGGGATGCAGGGCGGCGATCCGGGAAAAGCGATGTCTTTTGGAAGAAGCAAAGCAAGACTGCATAAAGAAATCAACAATAAAGTCAAATTTACCGACGTGGCGGGCTGTGAAGAGGCAAAACAGGACCTGCAGGAAGTCGTTGAGTTTTTAAAAAACCCGAGGAAGTTTGTCGCTCTCGGCGCCAGGATACCGAAAGGCGTCCTTTTAGTCGGAGCGCCCGGTACAGGTAAAACCCTCCTGGCCAAAGCCGTCGCAGGGGAAGCCGAGGTGCCTTTCTTCAGCGTCAGCGGGTCCGAATTTGTGGAAATGTTCGTCGGCGTCGGCGCCGCCAGGGTGCGCGACCTCTTCGCGCAGGGCAGGAAGAACGCGCCCTGCATCATTTTTATCGATGAGCTTGACGCTGTCGGCCGTTCAAGGGGTACGGGTGTAGGCGGTTCTCATGATGAGCGGGAACAGACGCTTAACCAGATCCTTGTGGATATGGACGGCTTTGATTCTTCTGAAGGCCTAATCATACTGGCCGCGACAAACAGGCCCGATATCCTGGATGTCGCGTTGATGAGACCGGGGCGGTTCGACCGCGAAATCGTGGTTGATAAGCCGGATGTCAAAGCAAGGGAAGCCATATTGAAAATTCATACGCGCAAAGTCCCGGTGGAGGAAAATGTCGACCTCAGCATCATCGCGAGGGGAACGCCGGGGTTTACAGGTGCCGACCTCGAGAACTTGGTGAATGAAGCTGCCCTCAAGGCGGCGCGCGAGAACCGGAAGAAAGTGGTCCTGGAAGACTTCGAATTCGCCAAGGACAAGGTGATGATGGGGCCTGAAAGAAGGAGCGCAGTACTCACCGAGGAAGATAAATTGGTCACGGCTTATCATGAAGCGGGCCATGCCATTCTCGGGCATGTACTGCCTCTGGTCGATCCGGTGCATAAAGTGACCATCATTCCCCGCGGAAGGGCCCTGGGCAGCACAAGCTATCTGCCGCTCGATGAAAAAAAGAATTATACCAAAGAGCAGATCCTCGAAGAACTGATGGTGCTCCTGGGCGGAAGGGCTGCCGAAGAGATCAAATTCGGAAAAAAATGGATTTCCACAGGTGCTTCCAATGATATAGAAAGGGCGACAAAAATTGTTAATTCCATGGTTTGCGAATGGGGTATGAGCGAGGTCTTGGGCCCTGTGACCTACGGCGAAAAAGAAGGACCGGTATTCCTGGGTAAAGACCTTGTCGCCAGGAAAAATTTCAGCGAGAAAATTCATGAAGTAATAGATGAGGAAGTAAGAGGCATTATTTCCAACGCTTATAAAAAGGCAAAAGAAATGCTTGCCGAAAACATACATAAGCTGGACAAGATCGCGAATCTTCTGCTTGAAAAGGAAGTTTTGAATACGGAAGAATTAAATGTGGCCCTCGGCAAACCGGCTAAAAAGCGGTTCCCGATTCTTGACGCAGTCGGTAAAAAAGCAAAGAACGCTTAAAGCAGAAGGAACGGAAGGTCATGTATGAAAGAAAGGCCGAAGCTTAATTTTATCACTTATATCTTTATGCTTTACCAGTCGGGGCTCATAGCCCTGGGAAAGCTGGAGAACCCTATTACAAAAAAAACAAGCATGGAGATTGAAGAGGTTAAGGGGATTATCGAACTCCTTGAAGTGCTGGAGGAGAAAACGAAGGGCAATCTGAACAGTGAGGAAGAACGCACTTTGAAAATGCTCCTGGACACGCTCCGCCTGAATTATGTTGAAGAAGCAGATAAAAATGAGAAACAAAAGCCTTCGGGGGGCTCTGAGAAAAAAGACGGGGATAACCTTGAAATCCATTGATAGTGACAATATCAAGCGTGAAATCCGGAAAACCATTGTCGGCCAGGACTCGATTATCGACCTGCTCTTGATTACGGTTATCGCGGGCGGGCATGCCCTTCTTGAAGGTGTGCCCGGTCTTGCCAAGACCCTCCTGATCAATTCCCTTGCCAGGACCCTGGATTTATCCTTTAACAGGATCCAGTTCACTCCCGACCTAGTCCCATCCGACATCATCGGTACCGAGATCATCGATTTCTCGCAGAAAGGCAGCAAAGATTTTCAGTTTGTTAAAGGCGCTCTTTTTGCCCATATCGTACTGGCGGATGAGATCAACAGGACGCCGCCGAAAACACAGTCGGCTCTTCTGCAGGCCATGCAGGAAAAACAAGTCACCGTCCTGGGAAAGACATATCCTCTGGAACTTCCTTTTTTTGTTTTTGCTACCCAAAACCCGATCGAGTATGAGGGGACATACCCACTGCCGGAAGCCCAGCTGGACCGGTTTCTTCTTCATATTGACATCGGTTATCCCGATGAGCGGGAAGAAATGAAAATAATTGATTCAAAACCGTCGAATATTGAAAATATCGTGCCTGTTATTGATAGAAAAGGAATTCTGGGAATGATGGATAAAGCTGAAAAAATCCCGGTTTCCGATAAAGTCAAAAATTATATTATTACACTGACAAGGAATTCGCGGCCGGATTCGACGGAATTTGATTTTATAAAAAAATATGTCGAGTGGGGCGCCGGTCCCAGGGCATCGCAGATGCTTTTAAGGGCTGCAAAAGCCCATGCCTATCTCAATAATAAAAAAATTGCCGATAAAGAAGATGTGGACTTTGTCCTTATCCCCGGTTTAAAGCACCGGATTATTTTGAGCTATAACACCATGGCGGAAGGCATCAGTGTAAGGACAATCCTGGAAGATTTAAAAAAATCGGTAGAGGTAAAAATATGAAAAAAAGTTTCATCTTCCTTTCTTTACTCTGCTTCTTTTTCTTTTCACTTATCTATTCAAAGTCGCTCTGGCTGAACGGCTCCATCTACAAAATCCGGATCAAACCGGGCGATATCATTAAAATAAAATTTGACGAAAAAACGATCATGAAGTACAGGCTTGAGCAGAGGCAGAACGCTTATGAGGCCAAGAAGGGAAAAAAGGGTAAAGGAGACGCTTTCAGTTTCTTCCCCGATCTGGAAGTGAATGAGGACGACAACCTCCGCAGCCAGAATAATCTATCAATCAATAATGAAAGCAGTTTCGCGCTCAATGCCAAGGTGCTGACACTGGAAAGCAATCTTGCGTCGCTGGAGGGTTATCATTCCACTCTCATCAACGGCGAGGTATTTAAACTGGCGATAAGCGGCGAGTTTGACATTAATTCTCTCGGTTCGGAGTCATCGATATATTCCACTGATATTTATAACCTGGACTTCAGGGTGATGAACGAATCGCCCACCAATATGGCGCTTTTTAATCAGAATGACCTCGTTTTTACGACAAACTATTCTGATATTGTCTCAAATATGGTCGTCGGTTCAAATAATATGACCAATGTGCAGTTGACGACAAATTTGTCTTCCTTCAAGCTGGAATTCACCGGTATCCGGGACAACAAAAAGAAGGAACTGCTCATGAACTATTTAAACAATATGATCAATCTTTTATTCAGGTGATTTAAGACAGTTCCAAAACTTGTGGTGAGTTTACAGACTGTGTGAAAACTATTTTTCGCCACGTATTTATTGAAGTTACGGAACGAAAAATATAGAATTACGATGTAAAACACCGACTTTTCACACAGTCTGTTATCGAACCAACCTAAAAGTTTTTGGAACTGCCCCTTGTAACGCTAAGGAAATAACTTATGTTGGAGTCAGTGAATTACCCTCAAGATATAAAAAAGCTTTCCATTCAGGAATTGAATGTCCTGGCGGACGAAATCCGCAAATTTCTTATCGAAAGCGTTATGAAAACCGGCGGGCATCTTTCGCCGAACCTCGGTGTTGTCGAGCTGACGATCGCCCTGCATTATGTTTTTGACGCCCCGCGGGACAATATCATCTGGGATGTCGGCCACCAGTCCTATGTCCATAAGATTTTAACGGGACGGAAAGGAAGATTCCCTTCCCTCAGGATGAAAAACGGCCTGAAAGGCTACCCAAGTCCCGATGAAAGCCCGTATGACCCGGTGCATACCGGTCATAGCTCGACATCACTTTCCATTGCCGCCGGAATAGCGCGCGGAAAAATCCTGAACCGGGAAAAAACAAACACGATCGCCGTTATCGGCGACGGTTCTTTTACGGGAGGGCTCGCTTATGAGGCCCTCAATACGATTTCCCATGACAACCTTCCGGTCATAGTTATTTTAAATGACAACGGTATGTCCATTTCGCTGAATGTCGGCGGGATCACTAAATATTTTAAAAAACTGCAGACATCCCGTTCTTATCTTCACTTTAAGAGAAGCTTCGAGTCGATCCTGATGAACAGGGTCCCTATGATAGGGCGTCCGCTGGTCAGGCTTTTTTACGGTATAAAGGAGTCCATCAAGTCCATCATCCTGCAGAAAAATTTTTTTGAGGATATGGGCATCAGTTATTACGGCCCATTAGACGGGCATAATATAAAAAAATTGATCGAGACATTTGAGGAAATAAAAAACATCAATAAATCCATCATCATTCATATTGTGACCATGAAAGGGAAGGGTTATAAACCTTCCGAGGATAATCCCGGCCATTATCACGGCATAACCGGCGTTTCCCTGAACGGCGATTCCAGCATACCGATTGAAAAAGAAGGGGAAAGCTATTCCAAGGTATTCGGAAAGGCCCTGATGGAATTGGCCGAAAAAGATTCCGACATCTTCGCGGTCACCGCGGCTATGAAAACAGGGACAGGGCTTAAGGAATTCGCGGATAAATTTCCGGGACGCTTTACCGATGTCGGCATTGCCGAACAGCATGCCGTCGATTACGCCGTCGGACTTTCACTGAAAGGGAAAAAACCCGTTGTGGCGATTTATTCGACCTTTCTCCAGCGGAGTTTTGACCAGCTGATCCATGACGCCAGCATCGCGAAGGCGAAAATCCTCTTCTGCCTTGACAGGGCGGGGCTTGTTCCCGGCGACGGCGAAACCCATCAGGGGATTTTCGATATTTCCTATCTCAGGCTTATACCTTATTTTAAGATCATGATGCCTTCCTGCAAGACCGAACTGATTATGATGCTCGCTTATGCCCTCAAAAATCTCAAGTCTCCTGTTGTGATCCGCTACCCTAAAGACGAGGCGCTGGATTACCCGGAATATGATCCCGGTTCGTTTCCGGTTGTTGAAGGCGAAGGCGTTATTGTTAAAAAAGGAAAAGACGCCATTATCGTATCAACCGGCACTTTATTAAAAGAGGCTTTAAAAGCGGAAAAACTTCTCAAAAAAAATAATGTTGAAATTGAAATAATTAACTTGCGTTTTGCCAAGCCGATAAGTTATAATATAACGGAGTATTTATCACAGGGCAGAAGACCTGTGCTGATTCTTGAGGAAGGCGTCTGGAATGGGGGCGTGGCAGAGTACCTCACCCTGGAGATTTTACGCCGTAACAATAAAAAGATAGTAGACTCAATCACTCTTCCCGAAGAGTTCCCTTCCATTGGGACGAGGAGCGAGCTGTTAAATCAATATCATTTCACAAGCGGAGAAATTTTAAAAAGAATCAGGAGTATGCGTAAGTAAATCTGTTATTTTGCGGGGTACAGATGGCTAAAAGAAAACCAGCCTCTTCAAAGCGCAAACCCGGCCAGCTTCCCGAGATTCAAAATATGCCCGATTTAGAGTATCTTTTTGTAAAAAAAGACAGGGCCATCAAAATCATCAAAGAGATGAGCGAATTCCTGAGGATACTGGACCTGAGGGAAAGCGAAATATTGAAAACCATGATCGTCCGCTTTGCCATCGAGTCCGTCGAAGCATCCCAGGGCTCTCTGATCGTTTATGACGAGGAAAATAAAGTCCTTAAATATCAAAATACTTATGTTTATGATTCGAATAATAAAATAGTCCTGGATACGAATATATACGAAGGCTACAGTAATCTTCTCGATGTTCATATCAAGGCAGGCGAGGGTGTCGCGGGGGATGCTTATGTCAAGGGCATACCCATTCTTGTGCCTTCCATTGAAGACAGCCCTTACGGGAACCCGATCATCGGCGATATTATGAAAGTACAGGTCGGTTTGGTAATCGCGATGCCGCTCAAGATCAACAATGATGTTTCCGCGGTTTTCGAGATAACCAATTCAAAATCAAAACCGCCCTTTACAAACGACGACCTGGAAACCATTACTATCATAGCCAACTTCACTTCCACAATTCTTGAAAACGCCAGGCTTTTCCTCTGGGCGATCCATGACAGCCTGACGGGTCTGTACAACAATCATTACTTTTTTAAAGAGTTGAATGATGAAATCGAGAGAAGCAAACGCTACGGCAGGGTTTTTACACTCGTGATTTTTGACGTGGATAATTTCAAGCTTGTCAATGATTCGTTCGGCCACAGTTACGGGGATAAAGTCCTTAAGGAACTCGCGGAATCGATCGCGAATACCATCCGGAAGGATATCGATATCGCGTGCCGTTACGGGGGCGATGAATTTATTCTTCTTCTCCCAAACACAAGCGTGGAAAGCGCTTACAAGGTTTGCGAAAGGCTTTTGAATTTGATCCGCTCAAAGAAGATCATTTCGGGCGACGGGAAAGAATTCGGTTTTACGCTCAGCATGGGCCTTTGCGAGTTTCCGAGGGATGGAGAGGAGGTTTATTTTCTCTTTAATCATGCCGACGAAGCGCTTTATTACTCCAAGCGGAACGGCAAAAACAGGATAACTATATACAGCCCGCAGATCAGCGAGAGAACGGCATAGTCTTCTCAGAGCGCTTTTCCTTTCAAAGCCGATTCAATCGCTTTAAGGATCACTTTACTCGAAAGAGTGGCCCCGCTTACCGCGTCAACTTCAACCGATTGCTCTTCTATAACTTTATTTGTAATGCTCTCCGCTTTTTTGCCCAATCCGTTCCGGCGCTCTAAAATGTCGATCCCGGCAATCCTGTTGTTTTCAACTTTGACCCTGACATGGGCTTTCACCGGTCCCATTTCATATTCGCCGGTATAACTGCCGTTCCGGATTTTTGTCAGATCCTGATTTTCAACAATGATTGTTTTCGGGTTAAAGCAGCCGGATAGAATGACAGCGGCCAATAATGCGGCTGTTGAAAGAAGGTTTGTTTTTCTGCTCATTTGTTTCTCCCTACTTTAAATGGATATTCGTATTATTATATTCCAGGCTGACAAGACGGAATCTGGCGTATACATATTCGCCCCCGTTTGTATTCTGGTGTGTCGCGTCTCCCTCTGAAGGGATTTTAAAACCGTTCAATTCAATATAATTCCTGAGCGGGGTGGTCCATTTTTCCCTGATAAAACGGCCGTTTTCATCCCTGTACCTGCCGGTTGTAATCATATTCGTGATTTCACCGGTTTCATCAAAATAAAAAATCCCCGATACGGTATTGCCGCGGTCCATTATAACGGCTTTTGTCGAACCATCGTTTATCTTTTCCCATTTGACATAACTATTCAGAAAAGCCGTTGGTATGAAAACCATATTGTTCAGAAAGGTCACAAGGGCTGATCTGTCAAGTTCCGGTCCTTTCATGTCAAACAGGGTGATGAGAGGCGTCAGTCTGCCGAGCATATTGCCTTTGCCGTCGATATAGCCGTCCCTTCCGGTCATACTGATGAACGGGAAAAAGCCGGCCGATATATAAAAAATCCGTGACGGGTTTTCAATGCCTGAAACCTGTTCCACATTGACATGCATCCAGGGCTGGTTTTCAGCTCTCTTCAGCTCTCCGCTGAATTTAACATGAGCAATCCGGATTTTTTCCTTTCCGACAACCCCGGCGAATTTTAAATACCTCCGGACAGGCTCCGGTAGATTTTTCAAATCGGCATCTGTTATTATCTCTTTTTTTCTCCGCTGTTTTGTCTGATGAGTTCCTGGATTTCCCGGTCTGCCATTCCTTTTATGGAAGAACAGCCGGCTGCAAGATTTATTATGATCAATGAACAGATTATAATTAAAAACTTTCGCATTATTTTCTCCTTGATTTATAATAAAATTTATTCCGGTTCTTTTATAAAGAATCATAAACAACCGGGTTATTAAAAAGCAGTAGAAATTTATTATTCCTGATTCATGAGGCCTTTGAGTAAGACATCAAAATGACGATTAATCAAATTCTCTTTTTGTCCATCCGGGATGTTTTTTTCCAGAATAAGACGGGTGATCAGCCCATGCGTCGCGCACCAGATGATCTGGGCAGTCAGTTCCAGGGGAACAGGCCGGAATATGCCTTTCTGAACGCAGAGATCTAGCACCTGTATCATGACCTCGAATGTTTTTCTTTTTTTAGAGATCCCTTCTTCCAGTACACCGATTTTCTCCCCTGTCCCTTCAATATCGTTTAAGAGAATCGCCCGGAAGCTGTTCGGCTGGTCCATCTGGAGATTGATGTAATCCTTGAGCGATTCAACCAGCGATTTTTCGGGGTTAATGAGATCTATTTTCATCCGGCTTTGCGACTGAAGGATTTTTTTATAACCCTCATCCACAATGAAGGAAATGATTTCCGCCTTGTTTTTAAAATAGTGATAGATATTTCCTGGGGAGTACTCAATCGTTTGCGCAATTTTACGGATTGAAAGGTTTTCGTACCCTTCCTTCACGATAATTTCGGTTGCCGCATCCAGGATTTTCCTTTTAAGTTCCTCTTTTCCCCTTTCTTTTCGTTCATTCGATCCCATTATATTCTCCATAAGTATAAACATTGTTTAATAAATAAACATTGTTTAATTATATTGTAACATTATTATTCTGATAATTCAAACGATTTAAAAAATGATTTTTAAACTCATTTATGATTTAATCTTCACAATTCAAATTCTTAGTACTGTCTATAAATTTTTATAGGTAAATTAAATTTTCAGGCTTGAATTTACGGCATTTATTATCTTTTTGACAATTGCTTTTTTTATGATTTTTGTTATCATGTTAAGAAATATTAATAAAGGTGGTAATAATGAAAAATATTGTATTGAGGATTTCCGGAGTAATTTTGCTCTTTTTGACGGGATGCTGTTTAACCCGTTCGGATTACCGGGGAGCGTTCAGCGATGTGAGATCGTTTTCCGAAGACTGCGCGCCGGCAGAAACAGGCGGTTACTGGGGTTTTATGGATAAGGACTGCCGACTTGCTGTTAATTCGCTTTATCAGGATGTGCGGCCTTTTTCCAATGGAAAAGCGGCTGTAAAAAAGAATAATCTCTGGGGCTATGTTGACAAATGCGGAAACGTTGTCATTCAGCTCCTTTATGAAGACGCGGGAAGCTTTAAGGAAGGATTATCTCCTGTCATGATCAGCGGACTTTGGAAATATATTGGTGAAAACGGGTCAGCTGTTATATCCCCGCGGTTTAAAAAGGCAAAGGATTTTTCAGAAGGATTGGCCGCAGTCAGTACAAATAATCTTTGGGGCTTTATTGATAAAAACGGTAGTTTTATCATCCAGCCTGTTTTTGATGATGCCGGCAATTTCGGCAGCGGCCTTGCGCCTGTAAAAAATCCGTCCGGCAAATGGGGATATATCGGCCGCAGCGGCATCAATTATATCATTATGCCGGCTTATGAAGATGCGACAGCCTTTTCAGAAGACCTGGCTGCTGTAAAGACCGGATTAGAGGAATGGCGGTATATCAATACCGGAGGTCAGGCTGTTTCTGCAATTACTTATTTAAATGCGCTTCCATATTCTGACGGTCTCGCGGCCGTCAAGATTGATCAGAAATGGGGATTTATTGATAAGAATGGAACATTAAAAATCAGCAATACCTATGATGAAGCCTCTTCCTTCGGCAGCGGGCTGGCGCTGGTAAAAAAGGACGGGGCTGTTTTTTATATCGATAAAAGCGGCGAACCTTCAATCTTCCCTCCTATCCTGCCCCGGTTAAACCAGGGAGCTTCCAGGGGCGATCTCCTTGCGGCGGTCAGGCTGGCCGATTATTCAGAGAATTTAGTCAAAGAAAAAGTGGATGAATTGAAAAACAAATATATAACCAATTATAATAATATCAATCCGCTCAGCAGGTGGCTTTTTGACCGGACCGAGCAGGAATTGATAATATTCGGACTTTCGGGCGTACCCAGAAAACTGGAGCTCTACAGGCTGATATACCGGACGATCGATGCGAAAAGCAATTTTATCACCAATTCCGGCCTGCTGATCATGCCAAAGACACGAATGTGTGAAAGGACGCCTTACAGGGCCCCGATCCTGAGCCTTCAGCATGCCACGCAGTACATGCGGACCAATGCGCCTTCCTATAATATGAATGATCCCCAGGTCCTGGTCGGCATAGTCAACGCGGGTATAGCCGGCTTTATTACTGCAATGCCCGATTATCCCGGCATGGGCTTTGATAAACATGAACTCCATCCTTATTGTCATGGAAAATCGATCGCTTTTTCCGTCGTGGATATGATCCGGGCCGCGAGGATTTTCTGCGCGACAAACAGCGCCCAGGTAAAATGGGACGGCAGGGTGGCGGTGATGGGATATTCCGAGGGAGGCTATTCGACAATGGCCGCTGCCAGAGAGCTGGAAACCTTTCACAGTATTGAACTGCCGCTGATGATTTCAGAACCTCTTGCCGGTCCTTTTGATATTTCGGGGACCATGAAGAATGTGATGCTGCAGGACACCCCATTCGGGGCTCCTGATTTTCTGCCCTATGTAGTGCTGGGTTATAGTTCGATCTATGGAGCGTTCAATCCTTCATCAGCCCTTAATGTTCCTTATGACACAAGTATGCCGCTGGTAATTGACGGGGAACACAGCCTGGCGCAGATCAGCTCGAATATTAATACTAATATACCCAAAGCAATGCTTTCAAGCGTTTTTATCGGTATGCTGAATAATCCAGGCAGTCCCGTTATGTCCATCCTCCGGGAAAATGATCTCTATAAAGGCTGGATGCCGAAGGCCCCTATGATACTGATGCACTCTCCCATTGATGAATTAGTCCCCTATTCCAATTCGGTTGTTGCTTATAATGCATTTACCGGCAGCGGCGCGGCAAAAATAAAATTGATAAATCTCTATCCAACGTCGCATGAAGTCGGCGGCATCCAGGGCCTTTTAGCTGCCACTGTTATCAACATTTTTCTTCTCAGGGGAGGTGTTTATACCAACTGAGGCTGTTTATTACGGAAATGGTTTTATGCAGTCCGGCGGTTCAGGCCGTTTGAAAATGGCCGGCGCCCGGATCTGTTTTACAAACAGGTCTTCTTAATAACTGTTTAAAAGATTATTGCCAAATACAATGCCGATTATTTTACTTTTCCCTTTATAACCGATCCTGCGGCCCAGGTCGATAGGAAAATAAGCGTAAAAGGAAGCCAAGTTCCGATCAGGCTCCTGAACATATCAAAGCTTTTAACTATCAATAACGCTACAACAAAAAAATCCAAGAATATAACAGTCAGAACAAAAATTACAGCCGTTTTAAGTGGATCCGTATAATTAAATATTTTAAAATAAAAGATCGATACCGCGAAAAAGATAACCGGAGCCGCGAAGGCATGGATAACCAGAGCGGCATTCAAAGGCAGGAGCGCCATTCCGGCGCCCATCACGGCCGCGCAGAGGGCCCAGCCGATGAAGGCATGAATTAAAATAATTATCGCCTTTTTCATGCGCGCATTGAGCCTTTCACCTTATTAAAAAGGTCGTTGACCATCTGACTGTTGCCTTCAAAACATGCATTGATCAGATTTTCATTGATTTTTGTTTTTTCAGCGATCTGGCGCACTGAATTTCTGTCAAAGCCTTTCCGCGCCAATAATTTTAAAGCCGCCTTAAAAATCCTTTCTTCCATTCTCTTGTTTAATTCCCGTTCAATCATAAGCCCTCCCCTGCATTAATAGTTAAGCAATAATTATGCCGCCAGTAAGAAGCTTATCGATTCCTTGTTTTATAAGGATTCAAAAAACCCCTCCCTATAATTTTCGGACTTTTTTTATCAGGAATAATATATCAGGAATGATTATTTGGAAGGAATTACTGAATAATGAAAATATTGGATGAATATTTTTATTAACCACTGGGTACACAGAGGACACAGAGATTTAATAATATGCTGCAAGGTAATGAATTAAATAGTATAAACTCAGTGTTCTCAGTGATCTGTGGTTAAATCCCGGCTTTTGGGTATTCATTCAAGTTTAATAAAAGTTGTTTTCACAAAGTCTGCAGGTTCACCATCCAGGCTTGCCTAATCCATTCTATGGCTGAACGGATACAAAACATTATAATCAATTTTAAAATATCCTGATAGTCTTGCCTATCCAGCGGAAATTAATTTTGGACAGGATTATTCTGTTTTAAAATCCAAACCCCGCCGACAGGCCGGCGTTAAACTGCAAACTTTCCTGGTTGTATCCGACAGTATTGATCAGACCGGCCGGGCCCTCCGAAGTATTTTCATAACGCGTCTGGGTTTGGTTTCCGCTTGTCATGACGTACATAAATTCACCATTTATTGAAATAGAAAGGGCGCTGGTAAAATTGAGAGATAAGTTTGCCCCGGCTATATAGGCGCTGCCCGTACTGAAAGCATTCATTTCCTTTGACCTGAGAATATGGTCGTCGCGGTCGGCGCAAATAGCAATGGGGGAAAATCCAAGCATCAAATACAATTTAAACAAATCGGAAAAGATATTCCCGGCCATATTAAAATAGGGAATGTACTGACGTAATTCATATGAACCGACCTTTCCTGGAATTAAAATATGATTGGCATAATCCGGTGTTAAATATGATTTATACTGTTCATATGAAGGATACCATTGGTCCAGATTGCTGATATCGAAATAAAAGTACTGAAATAAAAAAGCCCCGCCGAAGGCGGCGGAATACCAGCTCCCTGAAAATACGGTATAGAGCAGCATCCCTTCGATTGAAAAGAAGTTAATGCTTGTATCGGATGTGGAAAATATATCCAGCGTTGAGGGACTCGCCGAATCCGCCCATGAATTAGTGGAAAGGTACCAGTAGCCCCAGTCTGAATCCTCTGTCTTGCCGGCGTCGGATGTCAGGCTTTTTTTGATGCAGAGCTTTACATTAAAATTATCCAGGAAATTCAATTCGGCTTCTGTTCTTAACAGGTAAGTATTGAGCGGAAATTTCAGCTGGCTTAAGGGGATTGTGCTCCCTGAACCGTCCGGTAAAGTCACGCTTCCACCGATTTTATACAGCGTATAGCCGGACATCATTTCCGCGCCGGCGGAAACTGAGAACGTATTTGTGCTGCTGTATGACAAACTCAAGACAAAAAAGAGAAATAATAATAAAAAATTAATGCCTTTATTTGATAATACATTCTTAATCATAAATCTTTTCTTAACTAAATATAATAACTTATAATAGGCTTATTTCAATCAAATTTTATATTGTTAAAAATAAAACAAGCGGGAGATCATTCGGTTCTCAATATATAATACGATCCGGACGGATGTTTTTTGCTAATAAAAATAAATATTTTTTCCGGGAATATGACACCAATCGGAAGTCATTAGTCAACAGTTTATAACTAATAGACTGATGAGTTCCGACTTTTGACTGCCAACCGGCGTTATCCCTTTATTTCCGACATATATTTCGCCCCGCAGCGCCAGCAGACTGAAAATGGGGCCTTTCGCCTGTGTTCCCTGAAGAGTTCCGCCCTTTCAGAATTCCAGAGCTCTTCTATCGTTGATTCTTTAATATTGCCGAATGAGTAATCGGGGAAATCGACGCAGAAGTTCGCGCTGCCGTCGGGCTGGATATCGATCAGTTTTTCCACATTTGAGCATGGGATTGATTTAACGGGGGTCAATGGGTTATCAAACCATGTTTTATACTCGTCTTCGGTAAGAGGGAGGTAGGGAAAGTTTTTGATCTCCTTCAAACCGGCCAGGTATTTTCCATACTCTTCCCGGAAGATATCAAAATCGATTCCGGAATCCTCATGATGAAAACCGCGCCACGAAAAGGCCCTGCATGAAAAATTGTCCATAAGCTCTTTTTCATAAAGGCGGCCGATTTTTTCCGGGACGTAATAATAGGGGACAATGCAGATGGAGCCGATGCCGAGGCTCCTGGCGATATCCGGCATACTGCCCAGGCCTTTATAGGAATAAGGACTGATGGTAAAAGTTATCGATTTTCCTATTTTGTTCGGGCTCTTTTTTTCCAGCTCATTCAACAGGGCGATATTTTCTTTTATTTTTTTAAAGCAGCCCTTAAAGCCGCGCACTTTATCATGGATCTCTTCAGGCCCGTCCACGGAGACGGTCAGGTGCATTCTGCCGATGCGGAGAATATCGGCGGCGTAGTCTCTCAGCACTGTGCCGTTCGTGTCAATGGAAATAAATATTCCCTTTCCGTTGATATATTCCAGAAGTTCAATGATGCCGGGGAAGAGGAATGGTTCGCCTCCCCGCAGTAATATGGAAGAAGCCTGATGCGAAGCCGCTTCGTCAACGAGCCTTTTCCAGTCTGATAGTCCCAGTTCTTTTTTCAGGCCGGCTTTATTATGATGCATATAGCCTTCTTTACTCCATTGTCCGCACATCTGACAGCGGAGGTTGCAGGCGTTTGTTATTGTGAACAATATCGACTGCGGGAAATTCATAAATGACTCCTATAAACAATCTTATGAGGATTGACTGGTTTTCCGCGAATTCACGCTAAGGCTCGCAAATAAAATTTGTTTCTTTAAATATTTCCATTACAATTCTCTCCATTTTATCCCAATTAGCGTTTATGGATTCGGCAGGCTCACCACAAGTTTGCGTGTATTAGCGGGTTATCGATTCCTCCTTTGCTGAGTCCGAATAAGTTTTGGAATAGATAATATTATTAACATTAAAGTATTTTTAATCACATATATTTTTTTAGGAAGTTTAGCATCTCTTCCGGATGATTGCCGAAATAATTATAGCCGTCAAAACGCTCTTTTCCCTCTATCCATAAAAGCCTCTTTACTGCCGGTGTATTTTGATAGAAGCCCTCAATATCCTCATTGGTGGTCCATGGGTCGGCTTTGACCTGCACATACAGGACCGGAACAGTAATATCCTTGACATAATTTTTTGGTGACATTTCCTCCAGACTGTAGCCGGTAAAATCCTTTGCTTTTTTATTGACATCGGTATAGAAAAACGAAAAGAGGGGATATTTATTTTTTATCAGGCATTGTGTGAAGACATCGGCGGATACCGGCTGAACGGCGATCAGGCATCTGACATTTTTAAATTTCTCCCTGGCTTTGCTCATCGCGATGATAGTTGAATTGGCCCCCATGCAGTGGCTGACAAAGCCGGTCTTTTTACTCTTTAAATCGCTTCTTCCCGAGATATAATCCAGCGCTCCGGCCAGGTCCTGCCATTCGAAAAGCCCGACGGCGGAGTACCCGTTATTTGCCGGATCGCTTTCGCCATGATTGCGGAAATCGAATGTCAGTACGGAATAGCCGGCGCCGTTCAGCGCTTTTGCCGTTTTCATAAATTCCACGTCAAGGTCTGTGACTTTAAAAAGGCCCTGGTCTTTCGCCGAAAAGCCGTATTTTGTAAATATCATCGGGTGGGTCATGATGATGAGCTTTTCTGAAGTCCCCGGAATATACCACCCTTTAATTTTTACTCCGTCGATCGATTTAAAATCAATACTTTCATACTTCATTCCATAATCCCGGGGTGTTTTTAAGACCGGCTGCCTTTTTGGTTTAATCAGTGAATCCGTCAAGAATGACGGCATATAAATATAAGCGAATATGCCGAGGATCACAATAAATATGAGCGATGATATAACTTTTTGAATTCTCATTATCAATCAGTCTCCTTTTTAATCCGGATTATTAAAAAAACAGATTTGATTTAATATTTATATAAAGATAGTTTGATTATTGGATGCTTTCTTTTTTTGAGGCAATCTCGTCCCGGTGATTAAACTCCTCTCCGGCGATCTTTTCAATACCATCTCCGATCTTTAAATAAAATTCTGCCAGCTTTTTATAATAGTCCGCGATGCTGAGATACAGTTTTCCTATGTTTTCCTCGCCCCGGGCCAGGTTATCAACGCTTTTATTCAAATTGGGTTCTTTAATGGCCTCATAAAACAGATTGTCTTTGATATGGGTATGAAGGGCCGATACCGCACTGACATTAAAAGTCGGCTTAACGGTATTTACTCCCATTTTTTTAATGGACATACTGTGTTCACTGCACTGCTTGACCATAAACTCCAGAACTGATTTCATTCTGGCGAAACGGGAAATGGAAGAGAGCTTCCTGTACATCATTGTCAAATCATCTTCAAGCTGGATGATGAGATCGAAAATTTGTTCATCCATATAATCCCTCCAATTATTAAAATAGCCCTCAATATCATATTAAAAAACTGTTGAAATATCAATATAATATATCTAAAATTTCAAAAAACAAGGCTAAATTAAAACTTTCAAAGTTGAACTCTTTTCATTATTTGACAGCCGGTTTTTATTTATGATACAATTTAATAAGTAACCCAATATGAAACGGATTATCTTTAATAATAATAAAAAGAATCAGTGAATCCCGAGTCCCCCGGTTAAACCGGGGGAAATCGGGGGCGTGTCATCCGTGAAATCAGTGTGATGAACTTGTGCTGAGCCTGTCGCATCGGATATTATAAAAAAGGAAGGTCTGATATGAATAATCCGAAAAAGGTCCTCGGTATAATCGGCAGTCCCCGTAAAGGCGGGAATACGGAAATAATAACAGACAGCATATTGAAGGGAGCGCGGGAAGCCGGCGCGCTGATAGAAAAGGTCCGTTTAACAGACCTGAATATTAGTCCCTGCCTTGCCTGCGAATCGTGCGCGGATACAAGGATTTGCGTCCAGAAGGACAATATGCCGGCGCTTCTGAAGAAGATGAAAGAAAGCGATGTCTGGATAATGGGAACGCCTGTTTATTACCAGGGGCCGACAGCGCAGTTTAAGGCCTTTCAGGACCGCTGGTTCGGCGCTCAGCCTATTTTTGAAGGCAGGCCGGTTGTTTTAGTGATACCCCTTGGAGACACGGATAAAAAAGCCGCCGGGCATACGGCCGGATACCTGCAGAATTCTTTAAGCTATGTCAGGGCAAAAGTCATATCGACAATAGTTGCGCCCGGAGTTTACGCGCCAGGCGATGTGCTGAAGTTTCCGGAATTGCTGGAAAAAGCTTATCAAATAGGACGTGACGCCGTAATGTAAATATCCGTTGAATTATTTATAATTCTCAGGGAATAAGAGCCTTTCCGTTCCTTCTATTATAATATGAAGGATGGTCATATGGACTTCCTGGGCTTTGTCCGATGTCCGGCAGGGTATGATAAACTCAAAGTCGCTTTTGCCCTTTAATTTGCCGCCGTCCCGCCCGAGGAGCGCGACGGATGTAATTCCCTCCGCTTTGCATTTTTCAACGGCTTTTATAATATTCGGCGAATTCCCGCTTGTGGTAATGCCGATAAAGACATCGCCTTTTTTTCCATGGGCTTCTATACTTCTGGCGAACACGTCGTCAAAACCGAAATCGTTGGCCACGGCCGTGATATGGGCCGGGTCTGTAAAGGCGATGACGGGCAGGGGCTTTCTGTCCTGCCTGAATTTCCCCGTGAATTCCTCGGCAAAGTGCATCGCGTCGCAGGCGCTGCCGCCGTTGCCGGCCGCCATGACTTTATTCCCTCTTTTAAAGGTTTCAGATATGAGTTGGGAAACGGCCGCTGTTTCAGCAAAGTTTTTCTCATCTAAACAGAATTTGCTTAAAATCTCAAGAGATTCCAGGTAAGACGCTTTAATTTGTTCTTTCATAAGCATTCTCCTTTTGCATGATAAATTTGACCGCGAACAGGACCATAATGATTCCGGCGGTTATATTCAAACCGGTTATAAATATTTTCGGCATAAAATAATGTAATAAAGAGCCCGGCAACCCGGCGAAGGCCGGGGAAATAATTTTCGAACTGACTGAGCCGGAGCTGAAGAGGATCAAATTCTTTCTTTTTTAAAATTCCGGCCCTGCCGCTATCTGCAGAAGCATACCGAATCCGAACCCTTTTATAAACATTATGTAATCCTTTATCAAAATGGAGCCGCTAATATTATATAGTTCACGGTGGTATTCTTCAAATAATCACCGGAGACAGCATTCACGTATACCGTCTTCGGCGTTGAAACAATGTATATTTATAAAATTGGCAGAGAATGCGTTGTATCTTTATAATATGCCTGATGTCTTTTTGAATGCGGAGATTTGTATGCTTGATATCAGTAAAATCATTGATGGCATTCTTGCCGAAGAAAAGGATTTCATTTACGGATTTGCCGATCTGAAAGGCCTTGTTCATAAAAAATTCAAGGGCTATGATTACGCCGTATCCATCGGCAGGAAGCTGGACAACGGCATCATTGACGGCATAGAAAACGGCCCGACGCCGGAATATTACGAACATTATTACTCTATTAATAAAATTCTTCAGGAGACGGTAAATAAGATTTCAGAAAGGCTGAATGATTATAAAATAGACAATTTCCCGGTAAAACCGACTGTCACTGATGAAGAGCTTGACAAAGAGGAAGGTAAAACATTGACCGCGCTTTTTTCTCACAAAATGGCCGCGACACGGGCGGGGCTCGGCTGGATAGGCAAAACAGACCTCTTTGTGTCTAAAAAGTTCGGGCCGAGGCTGAGGCTCGCTGCGGTCCTGGTAAGAGAAAAATTGCCTGTTCCGGAATTTCCTATAAATGAAAGCCTCTGCGGACAGTGTGATCTATGCGTTGTCCTGTGTCCGGCGGAAGCGGCCAACGGTAAATTGTGGAATACCGGAATGAAAAGGGAAGATTTTTATAACGCTGATAGATGCAGGAAAAAATGCCGGGAATTGACTTTAAAGAATACCGGCAGAAATGAAAGCCTCTGCGGGATCTGCGTGAGCGTCTGCCCTGTGGGGAAAGGCTCGGGGAAATAGCCGCGGAGACACCCTTCGGCAGGCTCAGGCTCAGGGTCGGGGCCGGGCGCCGGGCACGGAGTAATAATGAAATGAAATTAGAATTTAGGGGTGATGGGAATTATTCTAAATTAAATTAAAATTTTCTTCTTCCCAAAATACAACTTTTGGTATAAAATTTAGAAAAGACGGTGAGTATTTATAAATAGAATTTTCTCTGTGTTCTCTCAGACTGTGTGAAAAAGGCGGTGTAAGACAATAAAGGCGGAGAAAAATCCTCAAATTTATTTTAATAAGGTATAATATGTAATCAAATTTGAGGTGTGTAAGATGAACCATATAACAGGAGAGCCAAGAGACCAGATAGTACTTTACGCGGAAACTATTGATGGTTTGATAGAAGAGAAGAACCCTGTAAGAATTATAGACGCATATGTGAGCAGACTAAACATCAGGAGGTTGGGATTCAAAATTAAAGAGGCGAAAAAAGGGCGTCCATCCTACACAGCGGATGTATTGTTGAAAATATATATTTACGGATATTTGAACAAAGTCAGGACCACGAGGAAATTAGAAAACGAATGTAAAAGGAATACGGAACTGATATGGCTGACCTGCCGCTTAGCGCCTGATTTTAAGACCATAGCGGATTTCAGAAGGGATAATATTAAGGGCATAAAAAACATTTTCAAAGAGTTTTTGAAAGTATGCCGCAAATTAGAACTGCTGACATTTAAATTAACAGCGACAGATGGAACGAAAATAAGTGGGCAAAACAGTCTGGGTAATATTTATAGGCGGGAAAGCATTGAAGGAGTTGAGAAAAAGATTAATGAAAAAATAGACAAATATCTTTTGGAATTGGATAAAAATGATAAATCGGAAGAAAACGAGTTTGAGTTTTTATCCAGCAACATTGAAAAAAAGCTGGACAGCCTCAAGACAAGAAAAGAAAAAGTAGAAGCGATAAAAAAAATGTTTGAGGCCGATCCGGAACTTGAAATCGTTTACGGGAATGATCCCGACGGCAGAATTGGGAAAGATAAAGGGAAAACGGATGTTTTGTACAACGCGCAGATAGCAGTGGACGAAAAGAATAAATTGATTGTCGCGGTGGATGTAACCAATGAAAGTAATGATGTTCATCAAGCGGGAAATATGGTTAATAAAGTTGAAGAAATAAAGAAAGAACTTGAAGCCGAACCGGGATTAAAAACCATACATGTCCTGGATGCCGGATATTATTGCGAAAGTGAGATATTACCGCTTACAGACGGGGGTCATGAAATCTATATTCCAAGCCCGCGCGATGAAAAAGAAAAAAAGTCCAGGTACAAAGAGCAGCAGAAAGAAAGTATCCCGGCAAAAGGATATCTGGCAGAAGATTTCAAGATTGATAAAGAGAAGAACCAGTTGATTTGTCCGCAAGGATTACGATTAAATAATCAAAGTGTATATCAGGATAAAAACACGGGGATTACTGTAGCGGAATTCAAGTGCAGGAACGAGAATTGTGAGAAGAAGCATTTATGCACAAAAAGCAAAGAAGGCAGGACGGTAAAGTTATCGGTGCGAAAGGAAGATATGGATAAATTCGATGAGAAGGTCCGAAGTGAATTGGGGCAAAAGATTGTTGCAATCAGAAAAGAGTTGGCAGAACATCCATTTGGAACAATAAAAGGAAATTTTGGTTATAATAATTTCTTGCTGAAGGGGATTGATAAAGTAAAAAGCGAGTTTAATTTCACGGCATTTATCTATAATTTTAAAAGAGTTCTGAATATTGCTGGTTTTGATAAGTTATTAGCCGCAATATAGTCTGAATTTCAATGATTATCAGTAATTTTTTATTCAGGCTCTTCTTTAAAGTAAGCAGGAACCTTTAGATGCCTGATCTTATAAATGTATTCTCTTTTTTCACACAGTCTGTCTGCGCACTCTGTGGTTTCAAACTAATAGAGGTAAAACATGGATGACGGAATTATCATTAAAAAAATGTCTTCGGAATATATCGGGTCCTACGGCAGGTGCGTGGACAGCGTGGCCAGGGAACGGAAGTATCTTGCCGCCGTCGAGGGTTTTCCTCCGGAAAGAACAAAGGAATTTGTGAAAAAGATACTTGACTTCGATCTGCCCCAGTATATTGCCGTCAGGGGGGATGAAGTCATCGGCTGGTGCGACATCCTGCCGAAGGAATTCGAAGGACTTTCTCATGCCGGGCGGCTGGGTATGGGCATTAAAAAAGAATACAGGGGCCGGGGTATCGGAAGCTCTCTGATCGGTAAAACGATCGAGCACGCGAAAAGGAACGGGCTGGAAAAGATAGAGCTTGAAGTTTTTGAGTCGAATAAAGACGCCATAAGGCTATATAAAAAGTACGGTTTTTTTAAGGAAGGAAGGCTGAAAAAATCCAGGAAGATTGACGGCCGGTATGATAATGTCATCCTGATGGGGAAATTTCTTAAATAAAGATGGAGGAAAACCATGAAAACCAGAACCGCATTGATCACAGGGGCGACGAGCGGCATCGGCGCGGCGTTCGCGAAATGTTATACCGGAAAAGGATATGATTTAATACTGATAGGGAGGAGAAAGGCTAAATTAACCGCGCTGGCTGATGAATTATCGAAAAAATTCAATGTTAAAACGGAAGTCATAATAGCGGAGCTTTCAAATCCGAAAGCAACCGAGTCAATAATTAAAAAAATCTATTCTATTAAAAATATAGAAGTGCTTGTGAATAACGCCGGTTACGGCGGTACCGTTAATTTTGATCGGGATACAATAGGGAGCCAGATCCGTATGATGACGGTCCATAATGAAGTCCCGGTCAGGCTTACCCATGCCGTTCTTCCGCAGATGATGAAAAACAAAAAAGGTTTTATTGTCAACGTCTCCTCCGTGGCGTCATTTATCCCGACGCCTCAGGATATCCTGTACGGAACGACAAAAGCGTTTTTAAATAACTTTTCCGAGTCGCTGGCTGTAAGGTTAAAGTCCCATGGCATTAAAGTGCAGGCGCTCTGCCCGGGGTTTACCAGGACGGATTTTCATGAAAAGCTGGGAATGAAAAGGGAAGACCTGAAAAACAGGGGCTTGATGCTCTGGATGAGTCCCGATAAAGTGGTCAGGAGTTCCGTCAGATGCCTGAGGAAATTTAAACCTCTCTGCGTTCCAGGTATAACATATAAGTTCTTCTATCTTATCATAAAGCTGCTGCCGGTTAATTTTCTCTCTTTTATTATGAGCCGGATGAAGCTGGCTGGGGAATAAAATATTTCCCGGCGGTTTTCCTGATATTATAAAAAACTCAATACCGGATCAACTTTCCTTAATATTGCCGGAATACAGGGATTTAAACAGATCCGATCCCACCAGCACGATCACCCCCAGCATGATGATCGCCAGGAACTGCAGCGGCAGGACAATGGTCATTCCCATCATAAAAGGCATATAACTGAAGAATGAAATCAGAATAATTATGACCGAGACATAGGCATACCTGGGGAAATAGAACGCGTAAATAATCGAAAGGACATCCGCCGTTAAGAAGTACCTCTCATGCATATGGGGCATGAAAAAAGGAACGATCAGCGCGATCAGTAAGGAAAGTTTTATCATAATATCCTTCCCGATTTTTTCACCTCTCCGGCAGACGATAAAAGTGAGGAACAGCACGGCCGCGACGGTAAGCATGACGGCCGCAGGGGTAAAAGCCTGCCCGATTTTGTCAGTAATCCACTGGTAGAAATTCGGGCAGCCGATGGAAAGAACGCCGTACATTTTCGCCTGGTTGGAATAATTCATAAAAAGATCGCCGATGGGCCTGCCGAACAGAAACGCCGGGATGAAGGATGCGATGTAGACCGCGGGCAGGATAAAAAAGTATCTGAATTTTAAATCTTTATTCATAAACAGCACAAAGAAAACCGGCAGTATGAAGATCGCCTGGATTTTAAATGAGATTGCCAGGCCGTATGCCGCCATTGCAGCGGCGCTCTTTCCCTTGAGAAGATAAAGGATTGAAAGGATTGCCAGGCCGACATAAATGACGTCGCATTGTCCCCAATAACTGCTGTTGAATAATAGAGAGGGCGCAAAGAGAACCGCGAAAAAGGCAAAAGCGGCCCTTTCAGGTTTTTTCTTTTCCTGATATTTCATGCCCACGATGGAAGCGGCGATACCGGCCGTGAGGAAGTCAAAAATAAATATGATGATCTTGACCGCGGCGGCTTTGGCGATGGGGACATATGTCGCCAGGACCAGTAAATAGCTGAACAGCGGCGGATACTCGGAATACCCGTATTTGAGCGAGAAAATCCCGCCGTTTGCCTTGATGAAATTGTACCAATCGATGAATTCCTCAAAGTCGCCCGTTCTGAACTGGAGCATGAACACCCTGACTGCCGCAGCCGCGATTATCAGGGAATAAATCAATGCCTGGCTGGCCGGATCGGGGAATTTTTTGTTTAGCTTCAGGCTGTTGAAGATCATGACCATTAATACGATCAGGAGCAGGACCGAGATAACCATGATTATCTGGATCAGCAAATCCGAGTCGGACGGCTGGAGGTCCATGCTGTAGGCCCCTCCGTAATTGGTCATTTTTATCTCTATCCTGTTGTTGCCTTCTGAAAGGTAAGGGCTTAAATCGATATTGAATCCGTTGATGTAATCGCTGAGGGCGCCCTGGCCTATTCCCGTCAATGATACCTGACTGCCGTTAATGACGATGCTTTCCACCAGATCGTCGGGAATTATTTTTACCCAGTGCTGGGAAAACATATTGAAGCTGATTGTCCCGTTAAAGACATATTCCATGGGATTTCCTTTGTCATGAAGCGGCAGGGTGATGTCCTTTTTAACGCCGTAAGGATCGGTAATGGTGGCGTTTTCGATTTTTATGGTTGTTAAAGTGGTAAATATACAGAGAATGACAAAAATCAGGAATATGAAGAAATACCAGTTTACCGCGATTTTTTTTAAATTGATTTTCCAGTCTTTAAAAAATGCCCCGCATTTTTTAAGTAAATCCAGGCATGAATCGAGAACTTCTTTCCATGGCTTGACAAAAACATTTTCAAAATTCATATAACCACCTCTTAAAATATTTCATATTTATTTTCAAGAATAATATTTTATAACCGCTTCCGCAACTTTCCCCGCGTCTGAAGCGGACAGGTCAAAATAGAGGGGAAGCCTCAGCAGCCTGCCGCTTTCGCGGGTGGTCCATTTATCCTCGCCGGAAAACCGTCCGTATTTCATTCCGGCAGGGGATGAATGAAGCGGTATATAGTGAAAGACGGCTTGTATTCCCTGCTTTTTCAGAATCTTGATAAGATCTGTTCTTACGTCCGTGTCAGCAGCCTTTATATAGAATATATGGCCGTTTGTTTCACAATGGGCGGGTACTGAAGGAAGCTCTATGGACCCTTTATCGGACAGGGGCTTCAGCATTTCAAAATAAAGTTTCCATAAATCGTTTCTTTTTTTGTTTATCAACCAGGAGTTTTCCAGCTGGGCATAGAGGAAGGCAGCGTTCAGTTCCGACATCAGGAATGAAGATCCGATATCAACCCAGGTGTATTTATTAACAAATCCGCTGATGAATTTCGACCGGTTTGTCCCTTTTTCCCGGACGCAGTCCGCCTTTTCATGAAATTCCTCATCCCGGACCAGAATCGCGCCGCCTTCACCGCAGCCGCAATTCTTTGTGTCGTGGAAACTGATGCATCCGAAATGCCCCATTGTACCGGCAAAATTGCCCCGGTATTTCGATAAAAAACCCTGCGCCAAGTCCTCGATGATAAATAAATTATGCTTCTTCGCGATATCGGCAATCGCGTCCATTTCGCAGGCGACGCCCGCGTAATGAACCGGCACAATTGCCCTGGTTTTTGAGGTAATAGCCGCTTCTATCAGATTTTCATCGATGTTCATTGTGTCTGGGCGGATATCTACGAATACCGCTGTCGCTCCCCTTAGAACAAAAGCATTGGCAGTTGATACAAATGTGAAGGATGGCATAATGACTTCGTCGCCCGGTTTGATATCAGCCAGAAGGGCGGCCATTTCCAGAGCCTGAGTGCATGAACCGGTCAGCATGACTTTAGGAGCGCCCATCGCTGATTCCATCCAGTTCTGGCATTTTTTTGTATATCCGCCGTCCCCGGATAATTTGCGGCTTTTAATGACAGCATTCAAGTATTTTCTTTCACGTCCTGTAATAAAAGGAATATTAAAAGGTATCATTCTCCCATCCAAGGAAAATTTCTTTATTAAAAAGCGCGGGATCAATCGTCAAGGAAAGTAATCTTTTTCTGTTTTAAGTTAACGCGGTTTACTGTTGTTTGTTATTCTCCTTTTTACAGCCTTTTTGCTGATTATTAAATCCTTGATTGTGTATTGCGGCCTTTCATTGATGATAAGAAAAGCCCTCCCCAGATACTCTCCGACTATTCCGATGCAGAAAAGGATCATGCCGCCCTTGAAAAGCTCGATGGCGACAAGCGTTGTCCATCCTTCCACATTATGCTGCAATAAAAAATATTCACAGACATAAAAAAGACCTAAAGCAAAACCTATGATCGCGATTATAATCCCCATATAGGAAGCCAGGCGCAGAGGAAAAATTGAAAATCCGGTCGCCAGTTTCAGGAAAACGGAGAAAGACCGTATCATGTTATAGTTGCTTCTTCCTTTATAGCGTTTGTGATGCTCGACGGTGACTTCTCCTATACAGTCTGTTATGCCGAAAATGAGGCCGTCGATATAGGGATAAAGGCCCCTGTATTTGATGATTTCATGGACCACGCCATGATGGATGATTTTAAAAGGCGACATATAAATGCCTTTCGGCTTGCCGATGACGATTTGCGCTATTTTACCGTTCAGCCAGCTGCATATGTTTTTCCAGAGGGCCTGATTTTTTCTTTTAAAAACAGCGTAGACAACGTCTGAATTGTTCTTTTTGATATGGTTATAAAGTCTGGGAATGTCGTGGGGAGAATGCTGAAGGTCATCGTCCATGATGACGCTGTATTTCCCCGACGCGTTTCGGAGCCCGGCCATCAAAGCGTTATCCTGGCCGCTGTTTTTACGCAGATTAATTCCTTTGATATGAGGATCTTTCCACACCAATTCGGTAATTTTGTCCCAGCTTTTATCACTGCTTTTATCGTTGACCAGGATCAATTCGTAGCCGGCCAGGTTTTTCAGCGCGATATTTATCTGCCTGGCCAATTCCTCCAGGCAATCGCAGCTGTTATAAACAGGTACTACTACACTGATCTCTACCATACGACCTCCAGGAGCATATCCCTCCCTTTTGAGATGATATGATATTTGAATTTAATGACGGATTTTATTTTTTCTACGGCTTTAATCAGGCTGTCTTCATTGTACCTGAATTTTTCAGTTCCCCTGCCCGCATTTGTTAACAGGCCGGACAGCCATTGAAGAAGGCCTTTTTTATGGGTAAGATTTTTCACAGGCTCTGATAAAAGAAAGCGTTTTGAGCTTTTGCGGATTTTTTTAAACAGGTCCGGCAGGTTCCGGTTGAAGTGATAGAGTGATCCGGTCATAATACACACGTCGCATTGCGGGAATTTCTCTATTTTCTCGATATCCGCCAGATGAGCGTCATAGCCTTTTTTCCGGGAATATCCGACAAAACTTTCGTTTAAATCATAGCCGGTCCAGGACCGGCCTGTTTTAGAGCAGAATTCCGCCACATAAATATCGCCGAAACAAAGCTCGACAATCCTCGAATCGCCTGGTTTGAAAAGCCGTGTTATTTGATTGAACCGTTTACGGTATTGGAAGGCGTAAAGCAGATTCATGGACAAACGGTAAATAAAAATGTCATGATAAATAATGCTTCTGTTTAATTTTTTCATGATCCCGTCTTTTTTATACAAAGGCAATAAGCTTTTTGGTATATTAAAACAAATTTATTAATTTGTCAATAGCGGAAATTCCTCTGACTGAATGATAAAGTCATGAAAATGTTTGTTTTATTAACCTTGAAGCGATTGTATATCTAAAAAAATAGTAACTATCCAGCCACTAAAAAATAGTCACATGAAATATTTGCATTGAGCATGAACCATGCTATTCTATAGCATGAATGAAGATAGAAGAGAAAAAGACTGTGCGGCCTGCTTAAAACGATTTGAAGGCATCATTGCTGATTTACAAAACCAGATAAAGGAGCAGGGTTTAATCATTCAAAGACAAGCGGAAAAGATTAAGAAATTGGAAGAACAGCTTAATAAGGACAGCCATAACAGCAATAAACCGCCGTCTTCCGATAATCCATTCCAAAATACAGTAAAGAATTTACGGAAAAAGAGCGGTAAAAAACAAGGCGGCCAGTTTGGACATAAGGGAAATACTCTGAAGAAAGTAGAAAGCCCTGATAAGATCATAGAACATCAGGTTGAAAAATGTTCCTGTTGTGGAATTGATTTAAGTTCCGAATCAGTTAAGCGGACGGAAAGAAGGCAGGTGTTCGATATACCTCCGATAAAAGTGGAAGTTACCGAACATCGCTCGGAAGTAAAAGATTGTCCGCATTGCGGTGCGAGAGTAACGGCGGAGTTTCCGGAAGGCATAACCAATAAGGCACAGTATGGAAAAAACATTAAAGCGCATCTGGTCTATATGAAAACATATGGGTTGATACCCTATGAAAGGCTTTCGGAATACGCCGAATGTTTATTGGGAGTGCCGCTCAGCAAGGCAACGATTGAAGGATTTATCCGGGAGACCTACAATAAATTAGAAGAGTATGAACAGAAAGTCATAGAACTGATACTAAAAGAAGTGGTTCTTCACTGTGATGAAACCGGTATTCGGATAAAAGGGTTATTAAAATGGCTCCATGTTGCCTCGAATGAACGTTTTACCTATTATTTTTCTCATGACAAACGCGGCACAGAGGCGATGCGTGCGATGGACATTCTCACAAGATTTACCGGTATTATTATCCACGATGGATGGAAAAGTTATCTGGAATTCTTATGCCGTCATGGATTGTGTAATGTACACCATTTGAGAGAGCTAATCTGGATACATGAGGAAATGGGTCAGGAATGGGCTAAGGAGATGGGTAATCTTCTTATAAGGATTAAGAATGATAAAGAGGCAAGTTTTCCAATACCGGCGGAAAGGATTATAGAATATGATACGGAATATGACCGGATCATCGCGAAAGGATTTGCTGTAAATCCAACGCCTGAAAAGCCGGAAGGACTTGTTAAACGCGGCAGAAAAAAGCGGGGCAAGGTTTTATGCCTATTAGACCGATTAAGAAAATATAAAGAATCTGTCCTTTTATTTATGCGGGAAAAAGATGTTCCATTCAGCAACAATTTGGCGGAACGGGATATCAGAATGATAAAAGTCCAGCAGAAAATATCAGGTACATTCAGAAGCTGGAATGGAGCGGCTGCCTTTTGCAGAATCAGGGGTTATATATCTACAGTAAAAAAGATGGGCGTCAGTGTTTATCAAGCCCTTATTGACGCGTTGAACGGCTCCGCTATTAAATATGCGGCTGGATAGTTACAAAAAATAATTTATTACAATTTATGGTTTTGATACAAAAGTCCCCGGGTTATCCGACCAAAAGTAGGATTTATTTAATTCTCACACAATCCAGTCCGGCAGAACTATTATTTATAAATAATGTTTACTTTTTTTATTTTATTTATACAATATTCAATATCACAAAATAAAAAAATCCATTTTTCTGTAGATATCCTTAATAATAAAGAGTTTGAGTATTTAAGAATCTGAGAATATTTTAATTAAGGGGCTTTTTTGAAAAATAATCATAGGCCTCAAGTTTTGAGGAAAAATACTCCGGCTCATTCCCGAAAGCAAGAAAACAGACGGCTGACAATAGGTTTATTGACAGACTGGCTTGATGAGCTCTATCAGCAGGGAATACTTGAAGGCATCATAGCGAAAGCTGAGGAAAATGACTTTAATCTTATTGTTTATAACGGAGGCGCCCTTCAGTCTCCGAGAAAATTCGAATCGAACCGGAATTTTATTTATGACCTGATCAGCAAGGAAAATATCGACGGCCTTGTCATTATCGCGGGCGCCATCGGCACTTATGTCAGTGAGCAGAAGATCAGCGCTTTCTGCAGTCAATTTCTGCCTCTTCCTGTTGTCAGCATCGCTTATAATATCGAAAAATGTCATTCGCTGTTTATTAATAATAAAGAAGGAATGAAAAAGCTCCTGCTTCATTTTATCAAGGAACATGGCAGAAAAAGGATCGCTTATATCAGCGGTGTGGAAAATAATCCCGACGCGAAGGAGAGGTATGACGTTTATATTCAAACGCTCCGGGAGAATAATATTGAAGTGGACCCGGCTTTGATCTATATGGGCGATTATCTGGCCAAATCCGGTACGCAGGCCGTAAAAGCTTTACTGGATGAAAGACATGTGAAGTTTGACGCGATTGTCGCCGCCAATGATAATATGGCGCTTGCCGCGATGCAGGAACTTCAGGAAAGAGGCTTCCAGATACCATCGGAAATCTCCGTCGGAGGTTTCGATGATATAGTACTCAGCAGGCATTCGGCCCCGCCTCTGACGACAGTCAACCAGTCCTTGTTTGATCAGGGGGCCATGGCCGTCGAAACATTATCGGATATGATTTCCGGGGAAAATGTTGAGAAAAAAATCATAATTCCCACCCAGTTAGTCATACGGCAGTCCTGCGGCTGCTTTTCTCAGGAGGTCAATAACGCCGGATCGGAAGAAATAAAATCCGAAAGCAATAATAATATTATTAGCCAAAAAGAAAATATAAAAAAGAACATTTTAAACCATAAAAATATTTTGAAAAACGACAGGACAACACTTGATAATATAGATAAAATATTAAACGGCTTTTATGATTTTCTGGAAGGAAGGATAAAAGATAATACTTTTCTCACTCAATGGGACCAATATATTCTCAAAATAAAATGGCTCGGCAACCCGGTCAATGCGGCCCAGAATTTCCTTTCCGAAATGAGAAGAAGCCTTATGCCGCACCTTTTAAGATCGGTTAAAATTCTGCACCGGGCCGAGGATGTTTTACACAAGATGCGGGTTTTGATCGCGGAAAAATCCAATATTGAAGAAAAAGAAGACCTGTATACATCTACGGAACAATTTAATATCCTTAACGCGTTAAATGAAGAGTTTATAGATCTCTCTTCAGAAAGCGAAATAGTAAAGGCCATTATTGACATGATAAGGATGCTGGATATACCGTCATGCTATTTATCCAAATTTGACGTAGACAGGAATAAATCGAAATTAATGGCTGCTTATGACAATAATAAAAAAGTTGATTTTACAAAATACCAGCATTTTTTCCAGACAAATCAATTAGTGCCGGCCGGCCTATTATCGAGAAACAAACGCTATTCAATCATAATCGAGGCAATCTGTCACTATGAACAGATCGGTTTTATTCTACTGGAAATAGGACCGAAAAACGGTAAGCTTTATAGCGATATCCGGCGCATCATCAGCAGTAAAATCCAGGGTTCCATTATGTATAATCAGTTAAAAAAACAGGCGGACCATTTAAAACTACAGGCCCACCACATCAGCGAATTAAGGAAAATCATGGGGGGGATGATACAGACCCTTTCATTGACCGTCGAAGCGCGGGACCCTTATACCGCGGGGCATCAGCGCCGTGTTTCGGACCTCGCCCGTTCCATAGCGACGGAAATGGGCCTGTCAAGAGATAAAATCGAGGGGATAAGGCTTGCCTCGATTGTCCATGACCTGGGCAAGATTTATGTGCCTCCCGAAATCCTTAATAAACCGGGCCGTCTGATCAAGCAGGAATTTGAGCTGATCAAGGTCCATTCTCAGGTGGCTTATGATATTTTAAAAACCGTTGATTTTCCATGGCCGATCGCGGAAATTGTCTATGAGCACCACGAAAGGATTAACGGCAGCGGTTATCCGCGGGCGCTCAAAGGCAGCCAGATGATGCTGGAAGCCATGATCATCAGTGTGGCGGACGTCGTGGAGGCGATGGCTTCCTACCGGCCATACCGCCCGCCGATCGGCATCAATGAAGCCCTGGACGAAATCAGGAAAAACAAAGGCATTCTTTATGATCCGGATGTTGTAGATGCGTGTTTGTCCCTTTTTGAAAAAAAAGGATTTCACTTTAAATAGATCTTATAATTTTATTGGAATATACGATTAATTTATATCGGTCCGTTTAAAACCGTTTTTATTAAACGGATTCCCTCTTTTTCAAAAGACCCGCAATATGTCCCGTTCACTTTCATGCCGGCGCAATCGCCGGGGACTTTTATATACACCGTGCTCTTCCGCATGGGATTAGCCGCTCCCTTTAAGGAAATATTATCGCCGTCGATTTTAAAACCGGTTATATCACAGAAGGGAAAGACATGCCCTGTGCTTCCGGCCGGTTCAAAATCATGCCCGCCGATTTTTAATAAGCACAATGATTGAAAGGGCTTTATTGAAATGCTTTTTCCGCCAGTCATAAAATCATCCGCCCTGCCGTTGTGATAAATCCCATTCTCCAGTTTGACGCTGACGGTTTTATTCCCAAGGTTTGAAAAGGCCAGATAATTTCTTCCTTCTATCTCGAACCCGATCTGATAGACATTGCAGTAAGGTTTCGCGCCGATTATCAACTGATAGAGAAAAGGTTTCAAACGCCATTTATAGATATTATCAATTGTTTTTATTTCAGTGATATTTTTTTCCTTCAGCGGGAAAAGCGAGAGATAAATCCGTATTTCATCCTCTGAATATTCATTGATATTATCTGAGGTAAAAATAAGCCCTCCGAAAATCAGGTTGATGAGAAAGAGCGTCTGTCTCTGGTCCGCGGTCATTGTGTTTTTGTCCTTCCGGAGTATAAAAACATCGGGGTCGTTCTGAAAAGCATAGCCGGAAAGGTGCCGCCTCCCTATCGTATTGACCAGCGCGTTTATCGTGGAAACCCTCTCGCGGTAGCGGATAACTGCGCCGTTTTTAAATTCCCACTCCAGTCCGGCATCGGCCCCGATCCGGCAGTAATCAAAAATCCCGAATGCCGGTCCGAGCGGCACGCCGCAGCCTAAAATAAGCCTGCCGCCGGCCAGTTCCCTTAAAAACCCGGCGGCTTCGGACATTATCTGTCCGCGGGTTTTATTCTCTCCGGGTTTGACGCAGGCGGCATAGAGAAAATCGAGCTTGACCATATCAAAGCCCCAGTCATCCAGTACGGTTTTAAAAACGTCTCTTAAATATTCCCTGACTTCCGGGTTGTAAAAATCAAGGGCGTAAAACCGGCTTTTCCAGCTGTCGTTATAGCCGATGATTACCGGGCTGCCTTTATCGTCTTTTATGGTCCAGTCTTTATTATGAAGATAAATATCAGAATCCTCCGTGCAGATAAAAGGGGCCAGCCAGATACCCGCCTGATAACCGGCCTTTTTGATCTCGCCGGCGAGATATTTCATACCGCCCGGGAATTTCTGATTAACAGTCAGCCAGTCGCCGCCGGCTTTCTGATAGCCGTCGTCAATTTGAAAAATATCTATCGGTATATTTCTGTCCTTGAAAGCCCTGATATTTTCCAGGATGATTTCCTCTGTGATATTTGTATAATAATAATACCAGCTGGTCCAGCCTGTCCGTTGTATTACCCCGGCTTTTTTTATATTCATAGCTTTAAAGTAATTCTCAAAAACTTTTTCTTCCGGGCCGCGGCTGATCAGAAGATCAAAGGCCTGGTAATCCTCTTTGATTTTCAGGCCCGCGCAGTCTTTTTTAATAAGGATTTTATTCGCCGGGGTATTGTATTGAAAAACTGTGAAGCCGCTTTTTTCCGACAGAGAGCCGTAAAAGGACAGCGTATTATCATCCGCGTTTCTAATATATGTATAAGTGCAGCCGTGAAAGTTCCCTTTTTTTCCGCTGTATTTCTGGAAATAATAGTCGCCGAAATACTCCAGATGGAAATGCCGGTACAGCGGCCTCAAAAGTTTATTAAGCCCCGGCATTTTTTCGTTGATATTATATTCACGGCTTTCCGTCCAGCTCTGATAGCCGTTTAAAAACACTTTGTCCGTTTTATTAAATATGAGCTCTTCTTCAATGAATAATTCTTCCAGAGTGATTTCAGATTCCGGCTGAAGGAAGATGGAAATTTGTTTCCCATACGGAAGTATTTTCTCCTGCTGTATAATTCTTAAGCCTCTTCCTGCCGTTTCGGATGATAATGGAAAGGCCAGCGACAGTTTTTCTCCGCTAAAATGATAAATAACTTTTCCCATTCTTGAAGACATGAAAAACCTCTTTATGGATATTTTAGTCGATGCCGGTGAATATCGCAAAAACATGAATTGATTTTAATGAAAATCATTCTGCAATTAGTAAAGGGCGGTTCCTAAAACCGTCCTAAAATAATAAAGAGAAAGCGGCTTATGACGGCGGCAGCACTGGAATTTTATATGTCCGGCGGACATGTGATGGTCGTATACAACCTGAAAACTATGAGCCTTGAGGAAATGTGCATGCTTGACGGCGCCAGAAAATTACTTCAAATCTGCGATGCGGTCCGCCGGGAGTTCCCTAAAGAAAATACCTGTGATAATTATTCGTGCGCCAGGCGCAGGAATAAAGAGACGGATTGCGGGTATACCGGAATAGTGGGGGATTTTGTAAAAAAGCACCTGCGCAAATATGATAAAACCCTGGATGTTGTCGTGAGCGCCGGCACGGATTATGTGAAATTCAACCTGGAAGAATAAGAATCACAAGCCGGCTATTTAATGAATTAGGAACAACGAAACGAAACCACAGATTTCACAGACACTGCAATGTGATTGGCAGACTCACTTCAAGTTGGTGAAATCATATTATAATTCTGAATAATGGAAGAAGGAACAAAGAGCGATGCGCTAATATATGAAGTAATTAGTGCGGCTATTAAAGTCATAATAAATCCATAAATCTGTGTAATCAGTGAAATGGTTCGACAAGCTCACCACGGCGTCTGTGGTTCCAACTTCTCAGATAGTAATTTTTATTTCACTCGCCGCCCTTCATGCTTGAGAAATCCTGAACGCATTTGAAATAATCCATGCCGTGAAAATCCGTATTTTTATAATGCGCGGCCCCGGTGCCGAGATACAGGTATCCGGGATTGAGAATATTTGCCCTGTGGCCGGGAGAATTCATCCATTGTTTAACAACCGCCAGGGCGAAACCCAGATATGTGTGGTTCTCGATCGGTTTGCCCTTGTAAGAATAGCTGAAATAGCCGCCGTTCACATCGGGGGTATAAACAGGACTGCCCGGTTCATATTCGATCCCGAAGGTTTCCGCGATGTTCTCGCCCATGTACGCGTTCCTGATGCCGGCAAGAGAGAGCCGCTTCTGCATGGTCTCCTTTCCACTGACCGGGCTTTCGTGCGAGAAAAAGCCGCGGGCTGCCATATCGTCGCTGTGGCCTTTGGCCGCCTTTTCCAGCGCCGGCGAATGCAGGAAGACGGGGAGATTGTGCTTTTCCCTTTCCAGGTTTGAGGCATAAAAGATCGCGGCGTGGAGCAGGGGATAATCAATATTGTCCATGTCTATCCGTTCGTTCGCTTCCGGCAGACCGGCAAATGATGATGAATCGTAATTATCGTAATCGCCGGATGTCCAGGCTGAAGCTGTGCCGGCCTGAAATATTAAACAGCCTGCCAATGAACAAAAAACAATTATTTTTATGAACATTTTAGACATAATTCCTCAATACCTCATTTAGTAGAAATTTTATCATCAAATTTTAAAATTTTCATTCCTAAGAATATTCAAGGGATTAAACGGAACTTAAAAAGCCGTAAATAAACACAAGGCACGAAGAGCACTAATTAAATGGGTTTGCTTTCCCGCGAATCACGCGAATTAACGCTAATGTGTCATATGTTTTTTCCCGGAGAATTACACCGAATATTATTCGCGTCTATTAGCGTCATTAGCGGGCTTTTATTTTCTATTCCCTTTGCGTCCATTCGTGAATTAGCGGATTACCCTGTCTGATGATATGTGATGATTTTTTTATTCCACTTTAATGGAATAATCCCGGATTTCGGCATTTCCTGTGCTGGAAACGACCTCATTTCCCAGCTCCAGACATGCGACATATTCGTCTTTCGACATGATGCCTTTTTCAAGCAGGTAATCGATAAATGGAGAAATGTCGAGAGGTCCGTTCAGAACCGGTTTGCCGGCCTTAAATGTCGTTATCGACCAGACATTGCTGTTCGCGCCTGAATCGTCGCCATCGTTTTCATGGTATAAATTGTGTATGTGACGCCCTGGACGGAACATATCCCGATGGGATTCCCCGCGGGCTGCAATCCTGATGTGCTGATCCAGATCATCACTTCATTTTTGATTTTATCCTTGACGGGAGGAATGCCCTTGACGGTCCAGAATTCGAAGGCCATATCATAGGTCCCTGAAGCCGTCAGGGCCGCGCTGTAATTGACCGTCAGCTTTTTTGTCCCGGCCTGGAAGGGAAAGCCTGTGTCGGCGGCTGTCGGCGTACTCCATGGGCTCGATCCGTACTGGACTTCCGGGTATGCCACCACTCCCCTGCCGTAATTGCACTGCCAGGACCATCCGAAAATTGATTTTCCGGAAACGTCATTTAAAAATATTTTCTGGCGGTATTTCCCGGTTGCCGCACCCTTGTTCCAGACATTGTTGATCAGCATATATTTCCGGTCAATCAGCTTAGCTGCCCAGTCCTCCTCGGATTCGAATACCGTTTTTCCTTCGATCCCTTCGAGGCTGAAATTGGGCCTGACGCTTTCCTGAGAGCATGACAAGAGAACAAAAAAGGCCGCGAGACAAGAGAGCACAATTGATAACAGTCTATTATGCTGTTTCATAATATTTCTCCAGATTATAAATTTTATGATTGATGGTAATACCTGCAATCACTCGGGAAAGATTATAATTTGAATAGAAAAAAAGTACAATAAGCCGCCTGCTTTTATTAGAGTATGTATATTTTTATACTTTGAATTCATTCTAACTGATTCAATAATTTATGGTAAACAAAATTGGCTATTTCTTTATCAATATTACCGGAAGCTTCTATGAATTCCTGCGCCGGTTTTTCCCTGTCGAGAATTCCATCCGGCTCTAAAAGCATAATGCCTTTCCACCTGCCCAATCCTTTGCCGTTATTAATGTTTTCATGAATCAGGTCATGTCCCGGCTTCCATGTCGCGGCCCTGGAACGGCTCCCGTAGCAAAGCTGAAAACTGATAATTTCTTTATTTTTATTATACCAGACATAAAGGTCGAGCGAATCATTATCATCGACAAAAATCCTTCTGAACACGCCCTTTTCCGGCTGATTGACGATTTCTTCCTTCAGTTCGTAAAGCATAATACTAAAATTCCTTTATGAGATATTGTATAAAGCCATTCCCTATTTTGCAATGTATTATGGTTTTATATTAATTTTTGGAATGAGGGCCATGATTTGTCCTATAATAATTTTATAATAAAGAAAAAAATACTATTGAATAAAAGATTAATTTCCGATAAAATCAAAAGACGGAAATAAAAGAATTCCAGGAGTATAATTATGAAAAAAATGCTTTTTTTGTTTATTCTTTTGATATCGGCCGGTCCGGCCGCTTTTACCGAGGACAGCAGGATCGAGGCCGTCGGTTTTCTGGGCGGCCAGAACATTTATTTTCTTTACACTTCGATAGGCCTCCTGGCGGACAGCTTTTACGGCGGGGTTTATGACAGCCGGTTTTCTAAAAACCTGGCCAGGGACATGGCGGTTTCCGCCCGGAAATCAAAAGAAACTTTCCAGAAATTGATAGATGAAAAAACGCTCCAGGAAAAGGATGCCGAGTTCGGGGCGAATTTAATTGAAGCCTATGATGAGATTATAAATGAGGCGAACGCCTTTATAAGCACCGTTGATGTGAAGAATGATGAAAGCGTTGAAGTATTCCGCCGTTATAAGACAAAGGCCTGGGAGAAAATTCAGTATATTTTAAAGCTGGATGAATGAATGCCGGAAGTAAGTTCCTTGAAAACATCCCCGGTCAGGTCCAATATATCCCTCGCCAGGGCAGATTCACTGCCCTGTTTTTCCTCATAAAGTTCGCCGGCCCTGCCCAGAATAAAAGTACCCAGAAGGCCCGCGTTCAGGGCCGTGTAGCCGGATGCCGCCAGTCCGGCGATAAGCCCGGCCAGAATATCCCCGCTTCCGCCTTTTGCTAGGCTCGCGCTTCCCCTGTCGCTCATATAGATATTTCCGTCCGGCGCGGCTATCACGGAAACGGCGTCTTTAAGGACAACAATAGCATTATATCCGGAGGCGAACTGACGCGCGCATTCGATTTTATTGTTCTTGACCCATGCTATGTCTTTTTGAACAAGACGCGCCATCTCGCCGATATGCGGCGTCAGGATTTTTTCTTTTTCAAAAGCCTTTAACTTTTCAAGCACTTCCGGGTTTTCCGCGAGATTATTCAAGCCGTCCGCGTCGATCACAAGCTTATCGATTGTTTTATTTTCCAATATGGACCTTATGACCGCGAGCTGGTTTTCCCCGGCGCCGAAGCCGTTTCCGATCAACACAGTATGGATTTTTTTCCGGCAGATAAAATCGGTAAGGTTCTGTATTGAAGACGGGGTTTCCTTTTCCCGCAGGACGAAGGCCATAGCTTCCGGCAGATTTTTCTGCACAGGCTTGATGACCGTTTCCGGCGCGGCGATGGAAAGTAGGCCGGCGCCTGTCCGGAGCGCCGCTGTGCCGGCCAGTATGACGGCGCCTGACATCCGGGCGGAGCCGTCGTCAGAGCCTCCGATCAGGAGCAGATGGCCGTAAGTTCCTTTATTTGTGTTCCTTTTCCGCGGCGTATAGATTTTTTCCAGGTCTTTTTCAGTGATCAGGTTGTTTTTCATGGCAGGGTCTTCCAGCAGCTCAAGCGGTATGTTGATATTATGAACAATGGTTTTTCCGGAAAGCTCCCTGCCGGGGAAATCGATCATACCGAGCTTCGGCAGGCCGAATGTGACAGTCAGGCCGGCTTTTACCGAATGAGCGGCCGCGGCCCCGTCCGCCGAAAGGCCGGATGGTATGTCCAGCGAGACGACCGGCTTGCCGGACTGATTGATGGAATCAAATATCAGTGCCGTCTTTTCATCAACTTCGCCATGAAAACCGGTACCGAAGACCGCGTCTATCAGAATATCCGCGTCCCGGATCAGAATATTTATTTCCTGAGGATTAAGAGGGGCCTTCAAAACAGGCAAACCTATTTTTTCCAGAATGGAAATATTGACTTTCGCTTCGCCTTTGAATTTATCCTGGGAATCCGTGAAGATCACCTGGACTGTTACGCCTTCGGAATAAAGCTTGCGCGCCAGGACCGCTCCGTCGCCGCCGTTATTTCCCGGGCCGCAGAAGATCAGGTATTTTTTCTTTTTAAAGCAGGAAATATTTTCTTCCAGCGCGAGGTACGCGGCCCCTCCGGCGTTTTCCATTAAAACAATTACGGGAATACCGTATTGTTCAAAGCAGGCTTTATCAATCCTGTAAATATCTTCTTTTAATGCCAGTTTCATAGTTTTATCCGTTATATATCCTCAAAATTTTCTGAAACCAGAATACCGATCCCGCCGGAAAGGGTGCCGAACCAGATCCTGTTCTTCTCAAAATTGATGTTCACCACATCATTGGAGGGAAGCCCTGTAAGAACATTCATGGAAGACCATTGCCGGCTTTTAAAATGGTATGACATAACGCCTCCGCCGAGCGTGCCGATGAACATGCTGTTTTTCATTACCCTGACCGACTCAATATAGTCTGAGACCATTCCGTTCCCCGATGTAAAATGTTTTATAATCCTGTCTTTTGAATCCATTATGTAAACACCGCTGCCGTGCGTCCCGATCCAGAGGAGGGAATTATACAGGCAGAGGGATTTTACCGGAATATCACCGAGAAAATTCTGGTATTTCCCATCGTTATTAATAAAAACACCTTTGTCCAGAGAGGCAATATAGAGCCGGCCTTTTTCAAATAAAATATCGGTGATCTGCAGGGCTTTTTGAAATTCCTTCCGCCACTTTCCCGAGTTTTCATCAAAAACAAAAAGGCCCTTCCCGAGCGTGGCGGCGTAAAGCCTGCCGCCCAGAATTCTGATCCTTTTTATTGTCACATAGCCGAGGTCCCCTTTTTCACGGCTCCATTTTTCCGTTTTTTTGTCAAAACAGCAGAGGCCGTTGTAAGTCCCGATCCAGACCCTGTTTTTATCGATTTCGATGCACCGGACATGCGGCGAGATCAGGCTGTTTTTCCCCGCCTTGAACAGGGTGAGCTTGTGAGAACTGCGGGTAAAACGCCCGGCTCCGCCCGTCCACATCCCGATCCAGAGGTCGTCGCCGTCAAACTCGATGGCGCTGATGCTGTCGTCCGGCAGGCCTTCGTAATGGGATATGTATTCCCACCGGATCCTCCGCTTGAGTTTTTCGGCGTCTTCAGTGAACCGGGAATTTGTTTTTCCTGCTTCCAGTGTTCTATTGATGTAGTAAAGCGCGCTCTCACGGTTATTGAGCTGATAAAAAATTCTGGCGGTATAGAACAGACAGTCTTTTTTATAAGGACTTTTTTTTAAAACACCCGCGCCTTTCATAAAGGTTTTCAGGGCGAGCATTTTTTTCCTGCCGTTATAGAAGGACAGGCCGGCTTTGTAATAACCCTCGCACATATCGAGCCTCGAGAAGCTTTCCGGCGAAACCCTCTGCCATTTGTCCGGCTCATTCATGTGGTCCAGTATCACCTGTTCTTCAATCCATCCGGGAAGCTCATCCCGGCTGATTTTATAGCCTTTCAATATGTCATTGGTGGAAAAGCCGGGACTATTATTATAGAAGAACAATGTTAGACACATGATGATAAATACAGACAGATTGATCTTTTTTAAAAAAGTATTCCCAACAGATTCCGGATTAAATATATTCATAAGAGCGCCTTATTTTTTATTTAATCATCGGCAGAAAAGGCCCGAAAGTTTGAGGGATTGATAATTAATGAATAAATGTCTGAATATTCCATAACCAATTATAATTAGCTATGCCGGATTGTTACAAAATTTTTTTTAATCTATTCCATTTCAATAAATTGACAGATTTTTCCCATCAGGTTACGATTTTAGCCGGAAGCCGGAAGCCGTTTTTGAAATCCCGGCATAAATTTAATAAGAAACAGGCGGAGATATTATGAGTGAAAAAAGTTTTATTAACGGAATATTGAAAAAGGCCGGAGATATTTTTCAAAGTATTATCCCCGGCAGAAGGACGAAGAAAGAAAAATTCCGAAAGGTGTTCTTCGGCCTGAGGATCCGGTTTCTCGCGCTTCTTTTTATATTCATGACGGCCATCATTTTTGTGCTGACCGTAGTGATGTTTTTAGACCAGAGAAGGATCCTCCAGCAGGAAAAAAATGAAAAGGCGGGGATTTTCACGCAGATCCTCGGCGGCCCTGCCGAATTTTACCTTGACCGCGATATAAAGACCACGGCGCAGGACCTTAAGGTCAAGTATGAGATTATTGTCAAGGAAGCGGCCAATTTCAAGAGATATAATAATGATATCGAGCAGATCCTCCTTTCGGACAGAAATAAAAAGATTGTCTTCAGCGCGTCGTCCGCCGATGTCAGGACATACAGCGAGCTTCCGTTTATAAAAGACGCGCTTTCGCAGAAAAAGGAAAGCCTGACCTATTATGACTTTAAAATAAAAAAGAAAAATAAAAAAGAGGAGCGGTTCCGCGCCTTAACTTATCCCATCTTTCTTCATAATGGAGAGCTTGTGGACGTCCTGGCGGATTATAAAAAATATTATCTCCCTTATGAGGCATCTGACAAAAGAAGGAAAAATGAGATTTACAGGATACTCTGGACGAAATATAAAGATAAACTCGGGAAAGATTTTGAGGCCGTAAAAAACACCGGCGGTAAAAAAGCCGCTAAGGAAACAACAGGCCAGGTGGTAAAAGCCGGCGATATAGATTTTCTCTTTTTAAAAGTCTTTTCAGAAGTCATGAAAGACCGGAAAGAGAGGATCCAGAAAGCGGACGAGGTACTGCTCGCCGGGAAATGGCTCGAGTCCTTTAAAAAGGACAAGATCGACGCCTATAAAAACGACAAGGCGACAGAGGCCGGCGATATCCAGAAAAAGATCATGGAAGCGATGAGCATGCTTTCGCAGGATCTGGATGACGCCAGGCTCCTGGGGGCCCTGTCCATCATTTTTAATGTGAACAGAATGGGCGAGGATATTGACAAGAATGTCACGACGGCCATGATCATCGCCGGTATTATTCTGGCGTTCAGCATTGTTGTTTCATTTTATGTTGTTAATTTCATGGTCAGGAACTTAAAGAAGCTTGAAAAATGGGCGCTGGAGGTCAGCGCGGGAAATATTGATAATAAAGTTGTCATAGAGCAGAGGGATGAGATCGGCAGGCTATCGGATATTTTTAATAACATGCTGGATGAGATAAAGATGAAATTCCACCTGGAGAAATATGTCTCCCAGTCCACGCGCTCCATGATAGAACAGCAGAAAGGCCGCGAAGAATTCCCGGTCCTCGGTAAAACGGACAAGAAAAATCTCGCCTTCATATTTTCCGATGTGAGGGGATTCACTTCCTTCTCTGAAAAGAACCAGCCTGAAACGGTGATAGAGGTCCTGAACCTTTATTTTGAAATACAGGCAAGGATCATCAATAATAAAAAAGGCGATATCGACGATTATGTCGGCGACCAGATCATGGCGCATTTCAGCGGCGATAAAAAGGCCGACCTGGTGCTTTCGACGGCCGTTGAAATTATGAAGGAAGTTCAAAAATTCAATGAAGACCGCCAGAAGAAGAACCTTCCGTATTTCGAGATCGGCATCGGGGTGCATGGAGGCGATGTTGTTGTCGGGAATATCGGCTCCGGGTTCAGGATGGACTTCAGCTGTATCGGCGACGCGGTGAACCTGGCCTCGCGGCTTTGTTCCGCCGCCGCGCCTGGCGAGATCCTTGTTTCAAAGGCCCTGTTTTCCCAGGCTCGCCAGTTTTACAGGACGCAGAAAGTGGAACCGATCGAGGTCAAAGGCAAAGAGAAAAAGATTGATATCGTCAGAGTATTGTTTTAATTTAAAGAGGACTTTTCTCTCAACAACAAGACACAAAGAACACGAAGAACCACCAACGGGGTAATCCGCGAATGCACACGAATGGACGCGAATGAGGGGAAATTAACAGGAAGATTGTTTTAGTTAAGTCAAGAAAAAAACAATCAAAATATTTAAAAAACCTCAGTAGTTCGATATAATAAAGGCGGAAGAAAATGGAGGTGTTGCTCGCGGAATATTTCCGCAGGGTTTCTAACCCACTTTTGCCACCCCGTTTTCTTCCATTTTCCTTATATTTTCAGACTCATAGTCCTTTAATATCCGAAATATCTTACGGACTAATGCTCTGGCAACCCTTTTATTCGCTTCGAGCCTGCTCATTCCATTTTTTATCAAATTCCTGTGCATGCCGGAAATATGGTGGTCCGGATTCCAGTGAACAAAGTTCTTGGCCGCGTTCATAAAGGCGTTTTTCAAACGGCGGTTATAATCGTGAGTATGTTTCATCTTCTTTCTTTCACCCCTATTTTTCTTTCCGGTTTCATCTTCCACCATACCGAATCCCGCATATAACGCCAGGCTGTCCTCTTTAACAAAACGATTGATATGAATAATCTCGGCTATCATCGTAGAGGCAGTGATCACGCCGATTCCTTTCAACCCATTGCCATTGGATTCGTCATAGGCTAAAACCCGGACAGCTTCCCTGGATTCAGCCAGATTATCCAAAATCTTCTTCATTTCTTCCTTATGGCCTTTCAAAAGAATAATATTTTCAGCAGATTGCCGGATCATCATGGAAATGGGGCCCGCTACACCCAAGATTCTTTGGGCTATTACCTGTAAGCCGGCGATGGTCTTATCCCGGCCTCTATAAGAGCCTCCACCCATCAGCTCTTTCATTTTCTCCGCACTTAATCTCCTCCATTGGCTTAAATCGGGACAATTACACAGCAAATTCAGTACTCCTGCGCTATTCAAAACATTATGTCTGTTATCCGTCTCCATATTCTTGCCGCTTAAGAACAGGTAAACATCCGGGGAAGCCTCGCATAAAAGCTTCCACAGCCCGGATATTTCCTCTGTGATCCTGCCGCTTACACTTTCATATTTCCGGGTTATCGTCTGTAATTCGCTGTCAACAGGATAGACCCTTCTCCATTTTTCCAGAGAACCGTTCATTTCACGCTCTAAAGCCAAAAGAGCGGCGGCATGAGCATCCTTTTCGTTGTTCTTTCCCGCCGGGAGCTGGCTTTTCCTCTTTTGTTCAACATCCCTTGCTTTAAACGAGTAATAGGTCATCGATTCCTTACGAAGCACTTTCTCTAAGGGCTTACTCTGCCCGTTGCTTCCCTCGATGGCGATAATCGGGTCATTTTTCGACCGAGTCCATTCGATCAGATTATCAAGGCCGCTTGTGGTAACCGGAAAGGCTTTCCGTTCCGTTTTCCAGTCTTCCGCTTTGACATACATACACACATACTGTTGTGAATCGGGATCAATCCCGATAGCATCCCGGATTAGCATTTTTTCCTCCAGCAGATTAAAATATCAGACCGTTCCATTTCGGCACCCTTGTAATGAGCGACAGGATTATTCAAGGGAATATCCTGGCAATTGTTTTAAGAGACCAAAACGGTCCTTGTGGAGTTGGCAATCTTCCTGTGTGCCTTGGTTTCAAACCAGAAGGCAGGCGGGTAGTGAGCAACAACTTCCACAAGGAGGTATTCTACTGAAGAATTATTTTTTGTAAACTTTTTCTCCAAAATATAGCTTACAAGGCGGGAAGACACGAAGAACGGGGGTAAAGGGGTGGCTACGCCGGTAATACAGAGGATGTTGTTTGATAATCCTTTTTTGTTTTTATTAAAGCTGATTTATAACCCCAATTGAACGCGGATGACGCGGATTAGGGCGGATAGTCGGCAGAGCCTGCCCTGAGCTTGCAGACTGTGTGAAAAGTCATCAAATTGTCATCCCTCGACTCCGCTCGGGATGACAACACTTAAAACACGATTTTTCACTCAGTCTGTTGTCGAAGGGCTCATCACAGGTTTATAGGATTTGGTTTTACTTAAATCTGCCTGTGTTGTTTTACTCTCTGCTTAATATGATATAGGACACTTGTGGGAGGGCGGGCTGCGCCCGGCGGACAGAAGAGTAAGCAGTAGTTTATTTCTATGTTTTATTGGGGTTTAAATTCAAATATTTCGATTATAGTGTATGAAGGAGGAATATTGAAATGTCATTCATTTTTAATGTAAATGAAATTGTTCTTAAGGAGAGAAAATCTCCTGTTCCGGAATTTACCTGGCATACAAGTGAAAAATTAGCCGAAATAACAAAATCTAAATACCTGGATTTCTACATTCGTTCTCTGGATCCGGATAAATTTTCTTATCCATATCATTTTCATCGAGATTCGGAAGAAATATTTGTCATATTAGCCGGTGAAGTCACCCTGAGAACTCCAAGAGGATTTCATACATTAAAGAGTGGGGACATTATCTTCTTTGAAACAGGACAGGACGGAGCTCATCAACTTTATAATCATACAGATAAATCTTGCCGGTATTTGGATATTCGTACGGCTACTGGAATAGATGTTTGCGAATATCCGGATTCAGGGAAAATAAATATAATACCATATCAGGAAATTTATAAATCTAAAAATAAAGCTGATTATTATCAAGATGAAAATGATATCAGGAATAAATGGCCGAAAGAAATTCTCAAAGGTTGATCTTGATAAAGACTTCCCGTCTTCCTGTTAACCCTTCACGCTTTTCCCAATTCGCGTCTATTCGCGTGTCTTAGCGGATTACCCCGTTGGTGGTCCTTAGTGCTCTTGGTGTTTTGGTGGTAAACTACGAAAGCGCCTTAAACCATGCGGCTATGATGATCATAATAGAGGCGAGAACCAGAACGGTCTGTCCGACATGTCCGGGGACCTTCCGGTTTTTAAAGATAAATCCGGCCGCAAGGCCTATTATAAATCCGCAGCAGAGCCCGAAGAAATGCCCCATAAAATCCACATCGGCGCCGCTTCCGAATAATGACAGGAAGATTAGCGCGGCCGCAGCCGGCTGCCAGCTCCGCTTTCTCAGGGCCTGCGTCAGGCTTGCCATGCGGAAGGCGGCCAGGATCCCGAACGCGCCGAAAAGGGCCGTTGAGGCGCCGATGCTGTGGTATTCCATGGGATGAAGGTCCGCGTTTACTGTATTCCCGGCGATGCCGGAGAGTAGGGCCAGGAAAAGACCGAGGCCGGTCCCGGTCTGGGCGAAAAGGTTATAAAAAATGATCGATCCCATAAAGGCGTTTGAGAGAAAATGGACGATGTCGGCATGCAGGGTCAGGGCGGTCACGGCGCGCCAGACAGCGCCCTTCTGAATGTCCAGGCTGGAAGAATCGCCCGAAGAAAGCCAGCTTTCAAAAACATGGGACTGGTATAAGAGTGTTTGAAAGAAAAATAAGACGAGAAACAGCGTCAATACGGATATGAGCGGCGCGGTATACTTGGCGTCAATAACAGGGATCTCTTTATTCTCTTTTTCATAAAGTTTGATCTGCCGGAGCGCTTCTTTTTCAAAGTCTCCGCCGACTGTGATGTCCCATTTGTCCTCAACATTATCAAGAGTATGGGGGATATGCATGGCGGAGAGAACAAGGGACCATTCGGAGGCTTTTTTCTTTTCCAGAGACTGCAGATCTATGCTCATCAGAATATCCTCTCAGTTATTTTCAGCGGTTAATTTATTTACTGATAGAATATAATAAGGAACCCTTTTTTCTTCAAATACAATTGGCTTTATTAATTTCATATTCTTCCGATATTCTGAAAGAAGAATAATATTTGTTAGAGTCGTAATACATGGGAGGCGGATATGGTCAGAAGCATATTTACCGGCGCGAGCGGCATGATGGTCACGATGGAAGAAATGAACACGGTGGCCAATAACCTGGCAAATGTGAATACGGACGGCTATAAACGGGAGACGACTGTGACAAAGGCGTTCCCCGAAATGCTGATCCGCCGCCTGAATGACGACGGCCAGGTCAAATTCCCCCTGGGGAGCTATGATCTTGCCCCTGTCGTTGGGAAGCTCGGGACCGGCGTCGAGTTTAACGAATCGTATATCCGATTCGAGCAGGGAAGTCTTCTCAATACAGGCAACGATTTCGACATGGCGCTGGAAGGAGAAGGCTTCTTTTCGGTCATGACGGAAGAAGGGGAAAGATTTACGCGCAACGGCAACTTCAAGATAGATAAAGACGGCTTTCTGACCGATAGTCATGGCTTTAAGCTTGAAGGCGAGAAGGGTTTCATCCAGATCGCGCAGAACAACTTCCAGATCGATAAGGAAGGGAATATTTATGTCAATCTTGATTACAGGCCGGAGGATTTTGTGGACAAGGCCGGCAATGAATGGAAAAACATGACGCTTGTCGACAAGCTTAAAATCGTGGATTTCCCCGAAAGACGCTACCTTCAGAAAGACGGCCGCACCCTGTATAAGGAAAGCGATTTTTCAGGGCCGGCCGCCATCGCGCAGGGGACGGAACGTCCGCAGGTCCTTCAGGGCGTATTGGAGAAATCCAATGTCGATCCGGTTATTGAGATGACAAGGATGATCGAAATAAACCGCCTCTATGAAGCCAACCAGCGGGTGATCCAGACGGCGGACAATACGCTGAACAAAACGGTCAACCAGGTGGGCAGAGGACTGGCGTAATAAAAAAATGTAAAATAAAAAAAACGGCCTCCCATCGGGAGGCCGCTTTTTTATTCTCTCATGCTTTCGCAATTAATTAATTGTAGGTAATCGGGCCGACTTTGGCGAGCCTTTTGGCCGTAGAGGGTCCCGTATTTTGACAAAGTTCAATAGTAATCTGATAAGGCTGAGTCAGGCCAGACGTGTTGAGGGTACCGCCGATGGTAACTGTTCCCGATGCCGAAGATACGGTATGCTGTGCAAACTCTAAATAGGAGGTACCGGATTGTAAAGCTATGATGGCAATATAATAGCTTCCCGAACCGGAAAACCCTCCTATGGAATAATCGACGGACGCGGAAATGGTTGCACCGGTCGCTATTGTTGAACCGGGGGCCGGTGTCATGCTGTTTGTCGTCAGGGTAGAAGGCGATCCCCCTCCGTCTGAACTTGATGACGGCGCCATACTGCAGGAAAAAAACAGAAAAAAAGCCAGAATTCCTGTGGAAAAAAAGATTGATTTGATCATAAAACCTCCTCACATGATGATATTATAATATTTTGCAAAAAAATCAAGAATTAATTTATTCCTGTTCCCGCTGGGAGTTATTTTCCGTCCCATCCGCCGTGCAGTCCGGCTTAAAAAATCGGCAAAACTTCTTTTGTTTATTTGAATTTATATAATCTCCATTTAGAATTATTATAGTCATAGGCCATAAGATATATTTTACCTGAAGAATTGCACGCGATAGCTGTGTTGGCTGATAAAAACAAACCTTCTTTTTCTATATAAGTAACATAAATGTTGCTCAAAAAAGTTCCATTGGTATTATAAATCTCAATGTATGAAGAACTATATATATCAGCCGGATGATTTACTCCAAACAATTTAGTCTTATCCGGACTGATCGCAAGATCGCAGCCTACTAATGGAGCATAATTTCCAGCCCAATTCCATGAGAAATTTTCAACCAGCCCCAATGTATTCGTGTCGTATTTCGATAAACCGTTGATCAATGAGCATATTCTTCCATATCCGTCAAATACAAGGCCGTAACCGCCGCCTACATTGGCATTAGCTGCCAAACTATAATTGCTGTTATATTTGTAAAGTGAACTGCCTGCCAATACATAAATATTGTCATTGATATCGACCAGTATGTCGAAAACATTTGCGCCTATGTTTATATTTGTTATCAGAAAACCCGAATAAGTATAAACCACAATCCGTTGATTCCAGGTGTCGGCCACATAAATTTTATCTCTGTTCGGATTGACTGTGATTCCGAAAGGCGAATTTAGGCTGTTATTAGTCCAGCCTGTTTGATAGGAGCAATTATCATCAAAAATCCTGACGGCATCTGCCGATTGATCGATAACATAAATCCAGTTGTTTTGATCGACAAAAATATCAGTCGGATAGCCGAAATAATCACTGGTCCAGTTTGTTTCAAAGATAGACTGCGGCGCACCGGGTTCCTCTTTTTGCAAATTAGTGCTGCATGACATTATGCATAAATTGCAGGATATAAGCAGAAAAACAAACGGGTAATATTTCATTTTTCTCCCCCTGTCATTGATTTCTTTTAATCTATATCGAAATATGAGTAATCATATTTAAACTCTTTTCAAATAGTAAAAAACTTTCATGTCCAGATAACCGCTTCATATTTGGACGATAAATTAAAATGCTTCGGCATTGCCAATGGCATGGCCGCAAGGCTTAAAAATAAAAAAGGGAATCATCAGGGATAAAAATAGTTTCATTAAAATCCTCTCTATTATTTTTGATTGATAAAACCGTTTTCTAGTAAAACCTTAAAGCCTGTCAAGTTGATAACAGTGAAAACGCGTTTTTCCGATCTATTTTAAACATCGGATAAATACATGACTTTACTTCAACAGCTCTTTCCTTATATATCCAGGGTTATTAGCGTCTATTCGTGATATTAACCCCTTACCGCCCCTCACTGGTCCTTATTTCTGAAGCCGTCTTCAATACTTTCCCCCCTCAATTCCAGCTTTCCGAGAACTTTGGAAGTGCTTGGGAACGGCTCGTACCAGCAGTCTGCTGTCGATATTTTGGGTATAAAAAATTTAAATTTATTATCAATAGTAAACTCTGAAACTCCGTTCGGGCTTTTCCCGTAATCGGCGGGCACTAAGATCCTATTTTTGATGTCGGATGGATGATCTCTCAAAAACTTGATATGCCGGTCTATAAAAAAATATCTGTTGAAAAGAAAGACTTCAAATGCGATCATAAACACTATCAAAAGGGCCGAATAAATTTTTGACAGCATTAAATGACCGGAACTATTTTTAATTAAACGGATTAATGCCGGTAAAAATACCAGGAGGCTGAAAACAGAGAATATTCCGGCCCCATACCTGACATCCGGCGCGCTGTAAAAAAGAAACATGGTTCCGCCTAATGCGGTAAGATAGCATATCAAATAATTTTTATATTTTATGATCAGGAGCGGCAGTTTCTTTATATGGAAAAAGAATGCGGTAAAATAATAGATCAACGATAAGGACATCAATGTAAAAAGAGGCCAGATCACGTACTTGTACTGGATATTTAGGCCCTTCAGCCATAATGGCAGGTAATTTAAGACAGGCATATTTCCGATCGGGAAGGACCAATCCCTGATCCCGTTTATATCATCCTGAATGATATACTCAGGCATCTTCCAATCAACATTAAAAAAACCTGTTTGAATTACCGGGTAAACGGCATAACCGGAAATGATGACATTCCGGACAATCCATGGGAATATGATCAGGCCGGATAATAAAATTAATAATGAAGGCCTGATTTTTCCTTTGAATAATTCAATGGCGATAATATAGAGCGCGAATAAAAAAAGAGGGGCTCCCGTCAGCTTAACTGTTATTAAATAGGAGGAAAAGATAACAATGAGCACGCTAATAATGTCAAATTCATAAGATTTCCGTTCTCCAATTTTATTAATGAATAATAAGAATATCACCCATATTATTATCGAGGTGGGCATGTCCGTGCCGGGCGATGAAGCGAAGTTGGTATATAGATAAACGGCTATCGGAATCACAAAAAAGCTGATCAGTCCGCCCAATCTGTTTTCCCCCCTGAAAAAACCGTCTGCCGTTTTTAAAAAATAGAAAGCCCCGAATAGAAAAAATATGCCGTTTAAAACATGAAAAGACTGCGCTTTAATAAAAGAAAAGCTGAAAAGCGCGCAGGGCAGAAACCAGCCGTTATTATAAGCTAAATTTTTATGAAAATTACCCAAACCCGGAATTGCTTTAAATTTCTCTATCCAGTGGATGGCCTGGGCATGGTATAATGCCGTATCAAAATTTTTAGGTATGTAAATCGAAGTTTCAAAAAGGATAATGAGAAAAAGAGCAATAAAGACGGCCAGGGAAGGAATATTTATGTTTTTAGTATCGGTTAAATGGACTTTGAGGTCTGCCATCAATCTTTTGCGGTCAAATAAAACATAAATTAAAGCTGTTGATATGAGTATAATATTGACGGCCAGACCTATTTTCATAAAAATAGAAAAATATGAAGCGATCGTTCCCAGTACGCAGACGCCTAAAATCAATATAATAGGAAGGCTGGCGCCGCTTTTATTTTCAAAACCGAATAAAGTGTTTAATATCCTGACAGTTAAAGACCCGTAAATATAGCAAAAAATTGTTATCCAGATCCAAATCAGCAATGTCAGAAGCATCAGTCACTCCAATTATCAGGGAAAGTTAAAAATTCGGGACGCGGTAAATGCCGCGTTTGATATATATAAAAAGATCCCTGTCGGGTGAATCGCTCCATTCATCCGCGAGGGGATATAATCCTTTGCCGGTTTCTTTCCATTTTCTCAGGCTAATGATCAAATTCTCCCTGTGTTTGACGATGGCTTTATATTTGATGGTATAAATAAATCCGCAGTACAGGATGGATGAAATAAGCGAAGCGGCGAATAAGCGTTTGAGCCAGTCCGTATTTTCCAGCAATTCCATGAGACTCAGATAAATTAATATAATGAACTGGATTGATACTACACGGTAGCGTGAAGTTATAGCCTGTTCAAGGCCCATATCTCCGCCCCTGACAACCATCGCACCGAAAGCGGACAATATCAGGAATAGAAAAACGGCGAAGAGGGCCGGATTCTTCCTGTCGTACCGGATCACTATCAGGAATATAAAGTATGAAGCAACGATTACACCGGTAATCAGTGGAAGTATCCGGGTGATCGTATTTACCAGGCTTCCTCCCTGCTCTGAAAGATAACCTGAAAAACTGGCGCCGAAACAGTTGCCGATAAAATAGAAAAAATATAACGGATTGATGTTTGCCAGATTAGGCGCTTCGAATTTAATGAAATTCCAGTGCATAAAATCGCCGGAATAATAACGGTAAAAAAATATTACTGGGAGTGAGAGAAGAAGCCATAGCCCTGATTTTTTCCAGTCTTTCCTGTATAAAAGGAACAAAAGACCGGTCCCGAGGAACAGGATTCCGTTTGCCTGCGAGAAATAGGCCGCGACGCTTAAAAGGAAGGCCGGAATTGTCCAGCCCCAGAACTTCGATTTTTCAGACAGGATCAGAATCGAGAGATAACCGAAAACCATCACATAAAAATTGGTAATTGATGCCATACCGAAAAAACTGTTTTCCGCGTAGCCTGTCTGAAAGAAGAGGAATACCGCCGGTACAAAAAGCATTATTTTGTCTGTTTTCGGGCGAAACATGCGGTAAAGAGCCGATATGATTACTAAAAGTCCGGCATTGCCGATAAACTGCATCAGCCTGACGCTGACATGACCGAACAATGAATACTGCAGAAGGGTAATCAGCTTGTTGACAGGCTGGCGGTGATCGTTCCAGAAACCCATGATAAGATTGAAATGTTCCAGCCAGGATTTGCTGTCCAGAAAATTGACCATGAACATATAGACAGTCGGGTAATCGTCATTATAGGGAATATTTACTGAAAATATTGCCAGATTAATATAAAAAACCAAAACCGGAACAAGCATAATACACAGCCATATTATTTGTTTCCGGTGCAGCTTGATCGCTTTAAAATCCATAAAAAACTAATTTCTCCCTTCTTTATGTAGTTATATTCATTAAGCTTAAAACTGGCAGGAAAAATTATAATGGACTCAATAAAAAAAAACAATCAAAAAAATATATAATAAAGTAAATTCCCGTTCTTTTTTGTGATTCCCTTGAGAAAAATCCCGGGCGGTGCTAAAATAATACCGGAAGCTTTTTCCCGATTTCCATTCAAATAAAGCTCCGCTGTAAATTTTTTAAGGAAAAAAAGATGCAGGGTCTTCAAAGAACACCTCTTTATTCCGAACATCTCCGGCTGAAGGCGCAGATGGCGCCTTTCGGCGGCTGGGAGATGCCGATCCAGTATGCCGGTATCCTGAACGAGCATAAAGCCTGCCGCGAAGGCGCGGCGCTTTTCGACATCTGCCATATGGGCGAATTCCATTTAAAAGGAAATATTGAAAAAAGCGGGATAGAGAAAGCCGTCTGCATCCCGGTTTCCAGGATTTTCCCCGGCCGCTGTAAATACGGGCCCATGCTCAACGATAAAGGCGGCATAATCGACGATCTCATTATTTACCGGCTTGCGGAAGATGAGCTGATGATCGTCGTTAACGCCGAAACAACGGAAAAGGATTTTAACAATATAAAAAAATATTTGAACGGCATTGCTGTTTTTCAAAATATTTCGGAAAGAACGGCCAAGCTGGATTTACAGGGGCCGCTGACAAGGGATATCCTGATTGAAAAGTTCGGTAAAGAGATTGAAAGCATTCCTTATTTCGGCTTTAAAAAATTGGATATTCTGGGCGAAAAAGCGGTCATCAGCCGTACCGGTTATACCGGAGAGCTGGGATATGAGATTTATATCGACAGCGGCAGTGTCAAGGAATTATGGGACATATTGCTTTCGGATCCCCGGGTCAAACCCGCCGGACTCGGCGCGCGGGATATCCTCCGCCTTGAAGTGGGCTACAGCCTTTACGGCCATGATATCGATGAGGAAACGACTCCGCTCGAAGCCGGCCTGGAAGCTTTTATCGACTTTACAAAGGATTTTAACGGCAAAGACGCCCTTCTGAGGCAGAAGGAAAAAGGCATTGAAAAGAAAAAGATCGCTTTTATGACAAACTCCCGCCGCTCTCCGCGCCGGGATTATAAAATTACGGCCGATGGAATAGAAATCGGTATAGTGACAAGCGGCGTTTTTTCACCGATGCTTTCATGCGGCATCGGGCTGGGTTATGTCAATGTTGAATATTCAAAAACCGGCACAAAACTTGTTATTAAACAGGACGCCGTTGAAATAGAGGCGGTCATAACAGGACTGCCGTTTTATAAAAACGGCTCATTAAGAAAATGAGAATATATTTAATATTTAGTTAAATAGTGCGGTTCTTCCGTGAAAATGCTATAACTTATTGTTATATTATGATTTGAAAATTAACCACGAAGAACTCGAAGCACACGAAGATAATTTATTCTAAAATAGTAAGTAGCAAATTCGTGAGCTTTGTGAACTTCGTGGTGTAAAAATCGCTCGGATTAGGTATGAGCGGATTTAATAAATTATATAATATTTAAATACCGGCAGTTGACTGATGACTGCCGAATGATTTAAGGAGGCAGATATGCCCGTATTTTATACAAAAGATCACGAGTGGATCAGTATTAAAGGGAACAGCGGCGCTATCGGCATAACGGCTTACGCCGCCCATCAGCTGGGCGATATCACGTATGTCGAACTGCCTAAAACCGGCAGGGAAGTCAAGATAGGGGCCGTGCTCTGCTCGATCGAGTCTGTCAAAGCCGCCAGTGAAATTTTTGCGCCGGTGTCGGGGAAAATCGTTGAATCGAACCAGAAACTTAACAGCGAACCGCAGATTGTTAATTCCAGCCCTGAATCCGAAGGCTGGATCGCAAAGATAGAACTATCTAATCCGTCTGAAAAAGAGAGTCTCATGGATAGAAATAAATATGATGAGCTTGTGAAGGGATTGTAAAATACCCGATTTATTCAGAACAAGAAGCAGTCATTGCGAGCGTCTGACTTGATACTCTGCCGGGAATTTTTATGCGAAGCAATCTGTCTGCAATAAAGATTGCTTAATGTATAGACAGATTGCTTCGCGCGATAGTCAATGGCAAAGGAAAAAATCGGGTGCTCGCAAAGACGGTCCTTGTTTTGAAATTCTGGATATTTTATTTATTAATTAGTAAGTAATTTTATAAACTGATCAGGGAGGGGAGATGAATTACTGCCCGAATACTGAAAAAGAAACTTCGGAGATGCTCAAAGTTACCGGCGTCAAATCCATTGAGGATTTGTTTTCATCCATACCGGAAAAGATCCGGACAAAATCCTTTAATATTCCCGAAGGAAAAACGGAACTTGAGGTATTAGATTATTTTAAAAAGCTGTCTCAAAAAAATGATACCGGTCCGGTATCTTTTCTGGGTGGCGGGGTTTATGACCATTTTATTCCCGCCGCTGTAGATTTCCTCTCAGGCCGGGCCGAGTTTTACACGGCTTATACTCCCTACCAGCCGGAATGTTCCCAGGGCACCCTGCAGGCGCTTTTCGAATTCCAGACGGCGATGTGCCGGCTGACGGGGCTGGATGTTTCGAACGCTTCTCTTTATGACGGGGCAACGGCTCTGGCCGAAGCCGCTTTGATGGCCGTCCGCATCACCCAGAGGAACAGGCTTTTAATCGGCGGCGGCGTAAGCCTCTTTTACCGGCAGGTCTTGAAAACCTATCTATTGAACCATTCCATCGAATTGATCGAATTGAAAACGGACCGGGATAATCCTGAAAAACCTCTTATTTCCAATATTAATGATCAAACGGCGGCGGTGATCGTCCAGAACCCGGACTTTTTCGGAAGCATCGGCGATTATACCGATGCGGCTGAAAAAGCCCATTCCGCCGGCGCATTACTCATTATGTCAGTCTATCCCGTTCCGCTCGGTCTTATAAAAACCCCGGCCGAAATGGGCGTGGATATCGCCGTCGGCGACGGGCAGAGCCTCGGGATGCCGGTAAGCTTCGGCGGGCCGTCTTTCGGGTTTATTACTGTCAAGAAGGATTATGTCCGAAATCTGCCCGGAAGGATCGTCGGCGAGACTGTTGACAGGAACGGAAAGCGGGGCTTTGTACTGACGCTCCAGGCCAGGGAACAGCATATCAAACGGCAGAGGGCCACGTCGAACATCTGTTCCAACCAGAGCCTCTGCGCGCTCCGCGCCGTCATTTATCTTTCCCTTCTGGGCAGACATGGTTTTCAGGAATTGGCGAATCTGAATTATAATAAGGCGGAATATCTGAAAAAGAGCCTTTCCGGAATAAAAAAAATATCCATCTGGAATAAATCACCGACATTCAACGAGTTTGTCATTGAACTGCCTTTACCGGCTTCTAAAATTGCCGCAGGGATGAATAAAAAAGGCTTTTATGCCGGCCTGCCGCTGGGCGGTTTTTATCCGGAACTGGACAAAATGCTTCTCATCGCCGTTACGGAAAAAAGGACAAGGGAAGAAATGGATGATTATGTTAAAGCCCTGGGGGAATTGTTATGATAAAACTGGAAAAGCTGATATATGAAAAATCATCTGAAGGAAGAAGGGGAATAGCTCTGCCTGAATCTGATCTGCCTGAAGCGCGGAAATTGCCGCAGAATATGATGCGGAAAGAGCCCGCGGCCCTTCCGGAAGTGAGCGAACCGGATGTTGTCCGGCATTATACGCGCTTGTCCAGGCTTAATTTTTCCGTTGATATGGAATTTTATCCCCTGGGATCATGCACCATGAAATATAATCCGAAAATTCTGGAAAAAATAGCTGTTCTGGACGGCTTTAATGAAATGCACCCTCTTGTTTCATATCTGCCGGATGGTGATAAATCGGTCCAGGGCTCGCTTTCGGTCATTTATGAGCTGGAGGGTCTTCTGGCCGAAATAACCGGTATGGACGCTGTAACAACCGCGCCGATGGCGGGCGCGCATGGCGAGATGACGGGAATTCTGCTCATCGCGGCCTATCACAAATCAAAAGGAAACCGGAAAAAATACGTCATTGTCCCGGATTCCTCCCATGGGACAAATCCCGCCAGCGCCGCTATGGCCGGGTATGAGATCATAACCGTTCCCAGCCTTTCAAACGGCGAGATGGATGTAGAGGCACTTAAAAAAGCGCTGAGCCCGGAAACCGCCGCCGTGATGATGACATGCCCGAATACTTTGGGGATATTCGAGACAAAAATAAAGGAAATAGCCGATCTGGCTCATTCAGCCGGCGCCCTGATGTATTACGACGGGGCGAACCTGAACGCCGTTATGGGAAAAGTCAAGCCCGGCGAAGCGGGGTTTGATGTGGTCCATGTCAATGTCCATAAAACATTCGGGACCCCGCATGGCGGAGGCGGGCCCGGGGCGGGACCTGTCGGCGTCAAAAAGCCGCTGGCGCATTTACTGCCGGCGCCGAGAGTGATAAAAACGGCTGACGGACAATTCCGGCTGGATAAAGTAACAAAAGAAAGCATCGGCAGGGTTTCCCATCTGTTCGGGAATTTCGGAGTGCTTCTCAAAGCCTATGCTTATATTCTCCTTCTCGGCAGGGAAGGGCTGATACAGGCTTCCGAACTGGCAGTTTTGAGCGCCAATTACATAAAAGAAAAATTAAAAAAATACTACCGCCTTCCTTATGACAGGCCCTGCATGCATGAATGCGTTTTTTCGGCTGAAAAACAGCTGGCGAAAGGAATTCATGCCATTGATATAGCCAAGAGCCTGATTGACAGGGGTTTTCACCCGCCGACGGTATATTTTCCGCTGATCGTTAAGGAAGCGATAATGATCGAGCCGACGGAAACGGAGTCCAAAGAGACACTGGATGAATTTATCGCGGCGATGATAGAAATCGCGGAAACGGCGGAGTCCTCACCCGAAAAGCTTCTGGCCGCGCCTCTGACAATGCCGATTACGCGCCTGGACGAGACAAAGGCCGCGCGCGAAGCAAAAGTGTGCTTCGGATAGTGAATGAGAAGAAAGCCGTCATTGCGAGCGTCCGGCACTGCCCCCGGAACTGATTATAGTGCGAAATCCCCGATCAAGTCGGGGATCAGTCTGCGAATATAGATGACTTAACGTGTTGACAGATTGCTTCGCACGAGAAAAATCGGCATAGTATAAAACTGGTTGCTCGCAATGACGGCTTTGTAATGATATTCTTAGTGTTCAGTAAGCCTTTACAAAAGGTTACCCTGTTCAAAAGAGGATGATTATTTTGAAAATTTTCATTTTCTATATTAGAATCATATATCGTTTTTTAGGAAACCCTGCGGGTGAGGTGAGAAACCGGATTTAATGAAAACATTATTCCGGGATTTATAACCGCCCATTAATAATTCCAGGAGGAATTTTTATGATCCCCTTGTCAGCCAATTTCCTCAAAGTGAAAATCAGCCTGACCAACCGCGAAGAACTTAAAGAATGCCTGATCCAGACAATCTATGATAAAGAAAGATTCCGGATGCTCCTTCTGGATGAAAAGACAATGTTTTCCGCTCTTTTTAATAAAGAACTGCAGCATATCATCATGCGGACTGAGGTTGTCGTCTGTTCCTCACAGACAGTGTCCTGGATGGTTAAAATGTTCACGGGCAAAACAGTCCCGATTATAATGCCGGTCACGCTTTTCCTTGACCTGATGCGGGCTGCCGATGAAATGAATTACACCGTTTTTCTTTTCGGAGGATCAAAAAATGTATCAATGGAAACCATCAAACGGATCCGCAAGTCATTTCCGCAGGCGAGGATTGTCGGCAGCTACCGCTCCAATATCAAAAGCCAGGAGCTTCAGGATGTTCTGATCACGATCCGTAAAAGCTCGCCTCAAATATTCATCGCCAGCTACAGTTCCGGGCCGAAACAGGAAAAATGGATAACCAAAAACCTGCCATATTACCAGAATTCAGTCGTTACAGGCGTCGGCAATTCTTTTAAAGTGATTGCGGGCAAGAAAAAAATGCCGCCCATCTGGTTCCAGAAAAAAGGCTGGAACGGCTTTTATACTTTTCTGACCCATCCCTATAATATAGTCCGGCTTTTCCGCATTATTTTTCTGTTCGCGCTGACAGTCTATTATAAGATAAAAAGCAAGTTTAAGAGAGGGAGGAAATGACGCAGATAGTCAGGACAGTTTATCTCGAAAACGACAGGCTTTTTATAATAGATCAAAGGCTACTTCCGAAGGAAGAAAGTTATCTGGAGCTTAAAAACGAGGAAGAGGTTTATCAGGCCATCAAAACCCTGGCGGTTCGGGGCGCGCCCGCGATCGGCGTAACAGCGGCATACGGCGCTTATGTTTCCGTCAGGAATTATTTAAATATGAAAAGTTTCCCTGAATTTAAAAAAAAGGCCGAAGCCATCCTGAAGCGGCTGGGGCAAAGCCGTCCTACGGCATATAATCTTTTTTACGCTCTGGGCAGGCTGAGGGAGATTTTAAAGAAAAGCGGCAGTAAAGAGGACCTTCAGAGGAAATGGAAAAAAGAATCGCTTCAGATTCACAGGGAAGATTTAGAGAAATCGGAGAATATCGCGGTCTTCGGCAATGAAATAATACCTGAAAAGGCGAAGATCATCACGCACTGCAACGCGGGCGGATTGGCGACAGGCGGCGGCGGGACCGCCCTTGCCGTTATTTTCAGGGCTTTCAGGGAAAAGAAAGGGATTTTTGTTTATACGGATGAGACAAGGCCGCTCCTGCAGGGCTCAAGGCTGACGGCCTGGGAGCTTGAAAAAACAGGCGTCCAGTACGAGATTATCTGCGACAACATGGCCGCTTCGGTGATGGCCGTTAAAGGTATTGATCTTGTTCTGGTCGGCGCGGACCGGATCGCCCGGAACGGCGATTTCGCGAATAAAATCGGCACATATTCCCTGGCTGTGCTCGCGCATTACCATGGGGTCCCGTTTTATACCGCGGCGCCGTTGTCCACATTTGATCTTTCCATCGAAAGCGGTTTAAAAATACCGATTGAACAAAGGGACAAAAATGAGGTCCTGCGTTGCGGCGGGAATGAGACAGCCCCTCTGAATGCGCATGCTTATAATCCCGCGTTTGATGTCACTCCGCACCGGCTGTTGACGGGGATAATAACAGAACATGGGATCATTTATCCGCCATTTGCGACAAATATCCCTAAAATATTAAACAGGTAAAAAATATGGCTTTTTTTAAGAAAAATAATATTGATCTCGGGATCATCATTGGCGAAAACAGCTATAATTTTCTCTCGTTTGATGAATACGCGGAGCATTTTCTTCTGCCTTATTCGCCCCGTTTCTGCAATATAGATTTTGCCATCAGTTCGGTCTCGACGATCCAGCTTCAGCATGTCGTGGTTTTTGTAAAAAGGGACAAGGATATCGTTCTCAATTATCTTGTCAAGGGCTGGCCCTTTATAAAATTCTATGTGTTCGATTACCTGGATATCGCTGAGAAATTTGGGCAGTTCCTGATGGATTTTTCAAAGGAGAATTCCCTGCAGAGCATCATCATCATGAAGGGCAATTATCCCATCTGGTTTGATATGAAAACGCTGAAAAGCGAACTTGAGACCACTCCCAATATCGCGATAAAAACAAAATACGCTATGAAGAATTATTTCTGCGGCCTGGTTGTGGAAAAAGACATCTTCATTAAAAAATATGAAAGTCTTTTTCTTGATGAATCCAATCTTGACGTGGACATAATCCAGAAAATCATAAAGGAATTCAATATCCGCTCTGTTGACGCGAAAGGCTACATTATGCCTTTCAAAAGCCTGAAGGAATATTATGACGTCCATCTGAGTATGATCGATGATTACCTGATGCTGGATAACTATAACGCTTATGTGCCAATACGGGGGGATATTACCTCAGTCAGCTCTTCTTCGCTGGGGCGCGGATCTCATATCACCAATTCAATCGTGGGCGAGAATGTGGAAATCCATGGAAAAGTCGAAAACTCGGTGATCTTTTCCAATGTCCGCATTGATAAACATGCCGTTATAAAAAATTCGCTGGTCCTGCCCGGGCATCATATCGGGCATAATGCCTTTATCGTCAATTCAATCATTGATGAATATTCAGAAGACAGCACCCTTCCCACCATAGAGCCGCACGCTTCCATCGGCAGCGAAAATGCGACGAAGGTTAATAAGGCTTTCAAGGAAATACTCAACTTCGGCGTCACTTTAATCGGAAAGGATGTCAAGGTCCCCGCGGGCATGAAAATCGGCGGGAACTGTTATATCGACAGTTTTATTTCTGTCTCCACACTTAAACAGGAAAGGTTTCTGAAAGACGGGGAAGTTCTTGTGAGGGAAAAATCATAAAGGAAAGACGGTTTTTCCTCCGGCGATCGTATATTCGACGCAGCCTGAAAATCTCATCCCCAGGAAAGCGCTGTTTTTTGAGCGCGAAATCATATTTTCTTTTTTTATCTCAAAACTTTTATCAGGATCGAACAGAGTCAGTGACGCTGTTCCTCCTGTTTCCAGGCGCCCTGATTCTATTCCCAGGATCCGCGCCGGCTGCAGGGTGATAAGCTTCAGCCAGTCTAATATATTCACCTTCTTTTTTTTAACAAGATGCGTGTATGTCGAGGCCAGGAAGGTTTCGAACCCGATGGCGCCGAACGGCGCTTTCTCAAACGGCAGATTCTTTTCCTTTTCAGAATGAGGGGCGTGGTCAGTGGCCAGCGCGTCGATGATGCCGTTTATTACGGCCTCTTCTATGGCTTTTCTATCTTGTTCCGGCCGGAGCGGCGGGTTCATTTTTTTATCCGGGTCAAGCTTTTTTAAAAGTATGCTTTCCGAAAGCAGAAGATGGTGCGGCGTGCAGTCGCATGTAATGAGACCCGGATAATAATCTTTCAGCGCCCGGACAGCTTCTATGGACTTCTGCGTGGAGACATGGGTGAAATGCACCCTTGCCCCTGTCATGCCCGCGATGGTCCCGAGGCTCCAGATCGCAAGGCTTTCCGCTTCCGCGGGCTGGCCGGGCAGGGAATATTTTTTAGAAGCGGCGCCGTAACTCAACGGTCTATTTTTTGAAAGGGCGCGGACTTCCGGGTGTTCGATCAGAAGTGCCTTAGCATGTTTCGCCGCCAGACAGATTTTTTCCATCACTTCAAAGTCCTGCGCGCTCGAGCCGTCGTCGCTGAAAGCGGCGCAGCCGGCCTTTTTATTCCGGAAGAAATCCACAGGCTCAAGCCCAAGCCTGCCTTTCGTCATGCAGGACGCGAAAAGCATCCTGATTACTGAATCCCGGGCCGCTATTTCTTTGAGCCCGGCTATAAGCCGGGGATTATCAACCGGAGGCTTTGTGTTCGGCATGGCCAGGACGGTCGTGATGCCTCCCTTTGCCGCGGCGCGCGAACCCGTACCTATTGTTTCTTTATGGGTCTCGCCCGGTTCCCTGAGGTGGGCATGCAGATCGATCAGGCCCGGGATCACAAATAAGCCCCTGGCTTCTATGACAGGCTCATTTTTTTCTTCTATATTATGAGCAATTTTTTTTATTCTGTCTTTGACTATTAAAATATCCAGTTTTTTGCCGTCTATTTTATTCCTGCAGTCGAAAACAATGCCGTTTTTTATGATCATAAGACATCCCCGCTTGTTAATTACCAGAGATTATAAACCCTTTCCGGCGAATCCGGGTTCCCGGTCTCGTCAAAATATTTGGCCTTTTCAATGGGAATATAAATCTTAATCCGCTCTTTTTTTTCGACAGGATAGTCCAGAGGCGCTTCCACGCCGAATAGTTCACCATTTTTTTCGATAAAAATGATTTTCCTGCCGTCCTGTATGAAATTCTCAATGAATGAAACCTCTCCCTCGAGCTCGATGGAATCATCCATTTTTTTCAGCCGGCATTCGTCCGGCCGGATTGTCAGAGTGTAGGCTATCCTGCTGTTCGTCAGGTATTTAACCTCTTCGGCAGGCAGTATGTTGTTTGTCTTTTCTCCAATAATAGTTGAGACAAAAAGCGTTTTTGGGTTGTCGTAAAGCTCCTGGTAAGTTCCTACCTGCTCAACAATCCCTTTCTGCATCACGGCGATATTATCGGAAATTTCCCCGATCTCCATTTGATTATGGGAAACGTAAACGGCCGTGATGTTGTTTTCTTTAATCATCTTCCTGAGATTATGGCGGATTTCAGTACGCAGGCTGTCTTCAATGTTCGAGAGCGGCTCGTCCAGCAGCAGTATTTTAGGGCAGGATATAACGGCTTTTCCGATGGCTATCCTCTGCCTTTCCCCCAGTGAAGTGTACCGGGGAAATTTATTCAAAAGCATCTCCTCATCTATATGCAGGAGACTTGCCACCTTTTCTATTTCAATAGAATGATGTGATTTATCCCTGGATGTATGAAGAAGGACCGGAAAATTAATATTTTTCAAATTCGTCATATGAGGGTATAAGACAAAGTCCTGGAAGACGATCGAAATGCCGCGTTTAAACGGCGGATCTCTGGTGATGTCTTTTTCCTCTAAATATATCTCGCCGGCCTCGGGAAAAACAAGCCCGGCAATTATTTTTAGCAGTATTGTCTTTCCGCAGCCGCTCGGGCCGACAATGCCGAAGATCTCCCCTTCGTTGATATTAAGGCTGATATCATGAAGAATCTGTTTAGAATTTCTGGAAAAAGAGAAAATACTTTTTAAATTAAACTCGAAGACATGAATATGATGAAGCTTTAAATAAAACATAGGGGCCCTTTTTTTTTATTTATAGTCATTTCCAAAAACCCGGGATTTTGAATCTGTCCTTATTATATATATTTTAATGATACTTTTCAATATAAATAGGGCTTAATGAAAAAATAAGAATTTCAACACAAAGTCCGTCCCTCACCAGTTTACCGGGTTGCACCGGGGAATCAAGCAAACTGGTGAGGGACGACTTCTTTTATTAAGTGCTAACAATATGCATTTTAAAATACAAGGATTTTTTCATATTGGTACAATATCCTTACACTTATTTAATCTGAAATAAAGTTAATTAATTTAATAATAAATTATGACTTATTCGGCAAATCCTTAATAACGTTCACTTTTTTATACACATGGATATTATACGTCCGGAGTATTTGATGAAAACCCGGATTTGAATTACCGTGGCGAGTTGATGAACGGAGTAAAACATGCGGGAATCGTTCCACTTCGGATTAATCCCAAATTGAGCGATACTTAAAGCAAAAGCTTATAAATAGCCCCTCATCAGTGTGTTATGCCAAACTGTTGTTACAGACAGCTGGTGAGTGGAATTATCGATATTATAAATAAAAATATTTTAGCCAGGCAGTTCGGGTTAATTTTTAATTAAGGTTAATCCCGGTTAATATTGGCACTGCTTTTGCTAATAAGTATTTGAAAATGCCGATAATTTACATGTGATTTCCTGTATGGAGGCATAATATGAAAGAGACTTTTTCTCTCCTGGAAAAGGACGACAAAACTTATAATTATGTCAAACAGTATTACAAGGTTATAAAAGAAGGACATTCTCCTATGATAGTCGATGCGTACATTCAGAAAAATGAAATAGAAAGGCATCTCTGCCTGAAATGCGTAGACCCTGATGATCAGAAATCCATATGCGAATGGATCCAGTGCTACAGCTCAAGCTTCCGTTCCTATCTAAATTCGCTGAAAATGCTGGCGCTGTCGATCTTTTTTATGAATAAATATCAATCCCTGATCCCTGCAGAAACCCTCAGTTTTGAGCTTTTCTGCCGGGCCGTCAATATCTGGAATGAAAGGAAAGAAGAAGTAGTGGATTCTATATTTATCTAAGCCGGCAGCCTGCTGATTATTTCAGAGAGATTTATCTGACAGCTCTTTAATATTCGACGTTTAATTTATCCCTTCGGAGGCATGCCTTTGTATAGGGGCAGAATCCGCATTTCTTATCCGATTCTGTCTTTATCGAAGAACCTTCCTGATAAAAACGCCGGTAAAATCCGAGTATTTCCTCCTGATAATCTGTTTCCAGTGTAAACGGCAGGAAATTACCGTCCCTGATAAAATCAAAAACAGTTTCAATCTCGGTTTTCTTCTGGGCCCAGATTTTTTCAAAAGTGTTACCGGCAGATTTGTTATTATCAGTGGCCGCCTTAATTTTACAGGGATAGGGAAGGACATCCATTTTTTTGAATGGACCCTCTTTTTCTATCGATACATAGGATATTTTTTCCACAGGCTTCCCGAGCGACCAGGCGTATATAAAGCCCTGAAAGAGTTTGAGAGGAATAAGGAAATCCCCTTTGTAATGATAAACATTGCCGCTTTTATAGTCCATAATGCGGAAGCTTTCACCATTTTCCCCTTCCTTTACATCAATTCTGTCGATACTGCCGTTTACAGGAAGGGCGGTTCCACCTTCCAGCTCAAGCTTTGCATTGATGGCGAATTCTGTTTCAACCGGTTTTAAATCCCGCAGGCATTGAGCGTCATAGTCTATAAAGTTTCTGAGGATCCTGCGGTAATATTCTTTTTCAATGCTGAAAAGGCCCTGCTCCCCTTCCCGGTTCATGAATTCATTGAAATTATTTTCCACGCATTCATCCAGGACATTCCGGATTTCATTCCTGTGATTAATAAGATAGTCCCGGGGAAAGTCAGCGGTTTTTTCGATATATTCCTTCAGAACGGCATGGTAAAAACTCCCCTTGAATGATGATTTGATTTTCTGGGAAGGATAGGCTTCCTCCCGGATGCCGAAGAGATATTTCAAGAGGAATAAATACCGGCAGTTGCCGAAAGTTTCCAGGCGCGAGCTGCTGAATATCATTTTATTGAGCTTACTTTGCGCCCAATCGCGGTTTAATCTGTTGGAGGGGGAATCCTCGTCAAATTCAAGGCCGCCGAAATAACTCCTGCCGGTGGAAAGGCTTTTTAAAGTCTCTCTATCATCAGTTCTTACGCCTTCATAAATATCATTAAAAGCGCTGATGATCTGATAATAGGAGCGCATTTTGCGGACGTCCTGATATATTGTATTTTCCAGCAGGATTTTTTTCTGCAGATTATTCTCAAGCAGGTCAAAATCATGCGACAGGAGGCTGTTCATATCATAGAGGTCCATCCACTGTTCCGAAGGAACAATTTCAAAAAAGGAATCCTCTTCCTGAGTACCGTTTTTTTGTCCTTCAATCAGTCTCAGCATTGCCGTAAGATAAAGAGAGGGCAATATCTCCCTTCCGGATTCATCATAGGGCGTTGTGCTGAGATACAGCCGCTCCCGGCATCTGGATATTGAGACGGCGAAATCCAGCCTTTCTGAAACGCTCCTTTTTTCTTCATCCTGGAATATGGCCCTGGAGGCGGTTTCGTTGACCCTCTTTTTCTCGGCCCCGTTCAAGAGCGAAAGGGATACCCCGCCGGGGAATTCCCCTTCATTAAGCCCGGCTATGAAAACGGCCCGGCTTGAGCTTTCCCTGATATCGAAAGGAGCGCCTATTTTCACGGCTTCCAGCGGATAATACTGAAAGCGGTATGTGACGTTCTGGACCAGGTTTTCAAACATCTGGAAAAATTCAAGCCTTGAAAAATCCTCCCTTCCCAGTATCCTGAGGGATTTTTTTAAAGAGAGCAGTGTGTCCTTTAATTTTCTGAACGCCGTGAATTCCTTTACCGCGATCAGGCTGCCGGCGGCCGCTTCTGAATTGAGAACTTCCCTGATCCCGAATCCGCTGATGAGGCCGGAAAGCCATTCAATAAAGCCGTCGATGCTTGTTTTTTCAGAAGGCAGAAAAATGATTGACAGGAATTGTCCCATTATTTTTTTCATTTCCATGGCTTCATTGATCTTCCGGTCCAATTCATCAGGGGTATAATCCCCTTCATCATCATAAAGGAAAAGATTATTCCGCATTTCCTTATAATATTTGATTTTCGCGTCAAAAGCTTTTTCCCATGATTCTTTATTCCCCCTGAAATATGAAGAGAGCACACCGGTCAATCCCGCCAGGGTTTTAAAATTTTTATTGGACATAAAGTTTGAGTTGACAATGCTTAAGATTTGAACGCTGTCAACGGCGTTTTCTCTCATGACGCATTCGCAGATATAAAAGATGTAGATAATAACGGGATTTTCCTTTAACGGCTCATCATGCGTATTATAGAAAGGGATCTGAAAACGTCCGAAAACGCTCTTGATACTGCTTCGATAGGCTTCCATATTCGGGATGATCATTGTCACATCATTATAACTGTAGTTTTCCATAATTTTGAGGCGCTTTATTTCATGAGCTATTTTCTCAATCTCCCTGTATTTACCGAAAGCTTTTATGACTGATATCCGGGCTTCCGTTGGGATATTTTGAATAGCGCCGGACAGGAGGGATTTCGAAATCTCCGCAAAAGGGTTTCCGCCTTCTTCAAGTGTTATGACTTCAATTTTAAAATTCTTATTGAAATCCTCGAAGGTTTTTTCCAGGAGAGGGTAAGCCGGGCCGGGAAGGGTGAGAAAAACTTTTTTATTCTGCTTTTCAAAAACACCGATCAGGGCTTTAATCAGCTCGAATTCAACGGACGTAAAATCAAAAAAACCGTCAATGGCCAGCATGGAACAGGAAGAAAAAATTGTGTTGTTTTTTATTTCCTTCGCGGTTTCCATAAAAAGCCTGTAACTGTCGCACAGGCCTTTATTCATTAACCTTTCTTCATACTGTTCGAATATAGTGTATATATCTTTCCATTTCTCCGCTTCTCTGCCGGTTTTTTTCATGGCGCTGTTTTTTATTTTTTCATAATCCCCCAGCACCATCCCGGCCTTGAGCTCCATGATGAGAGAATAGATGAGCCGGACCACGCCGCTGTACATTTCTATATTCTTGAAGTAATGAAGCTTTGTTTTATTTTCTTCAATAATAAGCCTGATCAGGATGAAAGACTCGAAATCGCTGATCGAATGGAACGGGCACCGTTCGTCCGGCAGCGCCTGTTTTAATACGTCGCCGAATGTAAAAACGGCCCTTCCCGCGTAACCGGATATGTCTTTCGCGATTCTGCCGGAAAACTCATCGCGCTGTATCCTGGAAGGGACGAGGAGAAGGGGCTGTCTTTTTTCCTTAATCTCTTTTTCGACATGGGAAAGGATCAATTCGGTTTTACCTGATTTAAACCCGCCCCGGATGATGGTAACCATAGCGCCTTCTTGAATTCATGTAAATTAATAATTTATTTTTTTCAGATGATTATTCAAACTATTATAATATTATTTATAACATTATGCATTTTTTATTCTTTATATTTTTATTTTAATCATATTCAATCAATTCCATAATTTGATTTTTGTCCCATTCAATAATATAATAAACCCCTCTGTTATAAGCAGTTCCATCCCTCACCATTTTGTTAGATGTCCTGCTGCTGTAAACAGGCAAAATGGTGAGGGATTGGAACTGCGCTAATTATTAAAGACCTTTTGGGTAATCTAAATGACGCGGGAACTGCATAAGTCTGTACAAAGTCAATAAAAGAAATAATAAAGGAGGCTGTTATGGCCAAGATTAATTTCGGCGGAGTGATGGAAGAAGTCGTCACGCGCGAAGAATTCCCTTTATCCAAGGCGAGAGAGGTTTTAAAGAACGAAGTCATCGCGATCCTGGGATACGGCGTACAGGGCCCGGCCCAGGGTTTGAATATGAAAGACAACGGCTTAAATGTTATTGTAGGCCAATCCAAGCAGTTCATGAGGGACTGGGACAGGGCTGTCAAGGACGGCTGGGTGCCCGGCAAGGACCTTTTTGAGCTTGAAGAAGCCGCTGACAAGGGCACGATCATCATGATGCTGGTAAGCGACGCCGCCCAGATGCAGATCTGGCCGATGGTCAAGAAGCATTTAAAACCCGGCAAAGCTGTTTATTTTTCCCATGGATTTTCGATCGTTTATAAAGACCAGACCCAGGTTATCCCGCCTGCCGATGTCGATGTGATCATGGTCGCCCCGAAAGGTTCCGGCACATCCGTACGCAGGAATTTCCTTTCAGGCGCCGGTATCAACTCGAGCTTTGCCGTCGGTCAGGATTATACGAAAAAGGCAATGGAACGCTGCGTTGCCGTCGGGATCGGGATCGGCTCAGGGTATCTTTTCCCCACAACATTCCAGCAGGAAGTGTATAGCGACCTGACGGGTGAAAGAGGAGTTCTGATGGGAGCGCTTGCCGGAATCATGGAAGCGCAGTACCAGGTCCTCCGTGAAAACGGCCACAGCCCGAGCGAGGCTTTTAATGAGACAGTGGAAGAACTGACCCAGAGCTTGATCAGACTGGTTGATGAAAACGGAATGGATTGGATGTATTCCAACTGCTCAGCGACGGCGCAGAGAGGAGCTCTGGACTGGAAACCCCGTTTTAAGGAAGCCGTGCTTCCTTCTTTCAAGGAACTCTATAAGAGGGTCAAGGAAGGCGTGGAAACGGCCCGTGTGATCAGCGAGTGCAGTTCGCCGGATTATCAGAAAAAACTGAATGAGGAATTGTCCGCGATCAAGAATTCCGAAATGTGGCAGGCCGGCGCGGCTGTCAGAAGCCTGAGACCGAAGGAACCTGTCAAGAAAATCGATTCAACGACGAAAGGCATCGCTGGAAGAGGCGAAGATTAAAATATATCCAAAGGCGGCGATTTTAATCGTCGCCTTTGTTTAGAAATCAATTTTTATTAAGGTGAATTGTATGGGGAACGGAAAAGCGATTGTCAGAACCGATATTAAGGAGTTGAAAAAGCTCTTCAGCGGTAAAGTCCGCGATATTTATGAGGTCTCAAAAGATAAATGGCTGATCGTCACGACAGACAGGCTTTCCGCGTTTGACGTTGTGTTTAATGAGGGCATCCCTGAAAAAGGGCTGATCCTTAATTCCATTTCCAACAAATGGTTTTCAAAAATTTCTTTTATACCCAATCATCTTCTTTCAACAGAAGTGAATAATGGATTCCCTTTTCTTAAAAATTACGAGGGCCTGCCGGAACGGTCCGTGCTTGTGAAAAAAGTGAACCGCCTGCCCGTGGAGTGCGTTGTCCGCGGCTATCTTTTCGGCAGCGTATATGAGGAATACAGGCAGAAAGGGACGGCCGGCGGGAATAGTCTCCCGAAAGGCCTTGAACTTGCGCAGAAACTGCCTCAGCCCATTTTTACCCCGTCGACAAAAGCCGAAACCGGCCATGATGAAAATATTAATTATCAGGAACTGTGTAAAATTGTTGAGAAGAAAACAGCCGATCAGATTATTGAGAATTCGATAAAAATTTATAAAGAAGCCGCCGGGATTATGGGGAAAGAAGGTGTGATTCTTGCGGATACCAAATTCGAGTTCGGGCTGGATGAGAACGGAAGCCTGATCCTTGTCGATGAGGTCCTCACCCCCGATTCATCGCGGTACTGGGATAAAAAAAGCTATAAGACCGGAGAAAGCCCGAAGAGCTATGACAAGCAGTTTGTCCGGGATTATCTCAATACACTAAACTGGGACAAGAAGCCGCCGGCCCCTCCGCTTCCCGGGGACATCATCCGGAAAACGAAGGAAAAATATGACCAGCTGCGTTCAATCATCAGCCGGATTTAATGGATAATAAAATGGATAACCATGAAGAAACAACAGCGGCCGCCGAAAATACGCCGCCCATAGCACTGAAATTCGCGCCGGCCTGGAAAAGGGTCGTTTCCTTTCTTATCGATAAAATCATAATAGCGATAATCCTCGATATCCTTATATTTCTGATTTACAGGAATGAATTCCTGCCCATCATGATGCAGCAGGATTTTAACCTGCAGTTAAAGCTCCTCAAGGGATTCATGGATTCCAGGGGCTTTACCATTTCCATCGCCCAGTTCATTATTGAGGCGTCTTATTTCGCGCTCGGCTGGAAGGCGAACGGCCAGACGATCGGCGCGCGGATCATGAGGATCATCGTGATGAGTGTGGAAAAGAAAAGGCTCTCCATCCTGCAGGGCATAGTCCGGTATTCACTCATCGCGCTGTCCGCCGTAGCCCTTTATATTCCACAGCTGATCGTTTTCAATCCCATCTACCATCAGCGCCTGCATGATTTCATTACCGCTTCCGTTGTCGTGGAAGTTCCTGAAACGAAAGAAAAAGATAAAAAAAACACAAGCGAAAGCCCGAAAGGGGAATGAATTATAATTCACCACTAAGAACCACATAAGGTAATTTATGATTCTTTTATTTGCCTATTGAGGCTTATGATTATAGAGCCTTTTTTGTAATATCCGATTCGGCACACAGATTAACACGGATTATTACGGATTTTATAGGATTTAGTTTTGTTTAGAGATGCTTTTTATTTTCACTTGTTGCATACAAGATAAATAGGACGATGGGGCAGGTTTAAAGGTGTTGGGGGGGCTACGCTTGTTTTCAAGGATATGTAGTTTTACAGGAAGAAAGGAAGGCGGGAAGAGTGTCAGGATATTAATAAAGTATAGTTTATTTATTTGTTTTTAATATATTTTCTATTTGACCAACTAAAGTAGGAGTAGATTCAATATTACCTTTAATATAACCAGTTTCAACAACTTCAAAAGAGTTTTTGTCAAATGTTGTGTATGACATACCCTCTCATTTTTTTATGCTGCCTTTTTTACAAGCTCTCCGTTCTCAAAAACAGCGCCTTCCAATACAAGGCTAATCTTTTCATAACCTCTTAATTTTCTCCATCGCCTGGATGCCTTATCCAGTAATTTATAGACCATTATTAGAATCGTTTCCCTGGTTCCGCAGCCTCTCATCTTTTTAGTTCTTAATCGAACTGTAGAGAAGGTAGATTCTATTACGTTTGTCGTACGGATATGTACCCAATGTTCCGCCGGACAGTTATAAAATTCGATCATAAGCTCCCAATCCTTTTCTAAACATTCGACAGCTGCTGGATATTTAGGATTAAAAACCGCCTGGAATAATTCAAAAGCTTTGATAGCATTATCCTTATCAGGAGCATTGCATATCTCATGAAGCATCTCTTTTGCCTTTGACTGTAATACTTTGGGCAGCTTGTTTAGAATGTTCTTTATCTTATGAACCCAGCATCTCTGCCATCTGGATTCAGGATATACTTCTTTGGCTGCTTTCCAGAATCCAAGGCTTCCGTCTCCGATAAAAAGAATAGGACCTTTCAAACCTTTTTCTTTTAGGTTTCTTAATATCCCTAACCAAGTCTCGGAATTCTCTCTGTAACCTTCTTCAACAAGAATAATCTCCTTTTCACCATTCTCATTGGCTCCGATCATTACAAGAGTGCATAAACGGTCTTCGCTGCCCTGTACATTGAAGTAAATGCCGTCAACCCATATATAGCAATACTTTTTATCGCTTAAATCGGATGTCCGCCACTCATCATATTCTTTACCCCATCCTTGTTTCATTCTGCTTATACTTGAGGCTGATAATCCTTTCGCTTCTTCACCAAGCAATCCTCTCAAGGCATTCTCCATATCCATCTCTGAGACTCCATAGAGATACAACAATGGAATGGCTTCCTCAATTCTCAGGCTTTTTCTCATATACGGCGGTACTATTAGGCTTTGAAAATTGTCGCCTCCGAGTCGGTTCCTTGTTCTCGGAATACATACATCAATAGCCCCTCCACCAATGAGAATCTGACGGGCTTTATGATACCCATTTCTTACTATTGCCTTTCTCCCGTCTTCGATAGTTAAATGCTCTCTCTCCTGAAGAAACCCATTAATTTCATCTTCCAGAGCCTTCTTGATTATTTCCCTGGCCCCGATCCTTGCCAATTCTTCAAGACATAAAAATTCTACTGTTTCATCTTGATTAAAAGCCTGTAAGAGCTTAAAATCTTCGTTGTGCTTCGGCATATGGCGTATTCCTCCTTTTGTTTATTGTCGTAAATAAATTATAGAGGGTACGCCATCTTTTTTAAAATATTTATTCCTATACACAACTTTCTATTATAACTCACTTCAAAAATAATTTTACCTAACTCTGCGGCTATTTTATCTTTTATTTCCTTATCCTCAATTGTATCAATAAATGCTATATAAGTTTCTAACATAACATGTTTTTGTTCGAAGATATATGATAAATTTCTATTGTTTGAATAATTACGATTGAAGAAAAATACTAACCAAGCTAATATCGAAATAATTCCAACTTTACTTACATTTACACTAATAATAATATTTTTAATCTTTTCTTGGAAATTATATTCAAGCCATGAGATTCCAGCAAAAATAATAATTAATAAACCTATTGAAAAAAAAGTAGTAATTTTCCAGATATTAGCTATATCATTAAATTTTTTAGCTTTTATTTCAAACTGTTTTTTATATTGAACTGCTAATTTCCCTTTTAAGGTTCTTCTTGCTTCTTCAAGTAATTCGTTAGCTTTCTCAATAGCTTTTTTGCCTTCATTTTGTACTTCTTTTTCAAATTCATTAAATTTAGAAACTTTCTCTTGAATTTCACTTTTATATGTTTCAATTTGTTTTAATAGGTTTTCTTTTTCGTTTATAATATCTATACCTTTAGAGTTGATCTTTTGATATGCTGAAGCACTTAAAAGTATTGGAGAATTTCCAATTATATCTTTTCTAAGACTAATTAATCTTGTTAAAATCGCTGCTTTTTTTTGTAGTAATATATTAGAATTTTTAACTTCTGCCCATTGTGTTTTTGAAATGTCTATTAAAATATTTGAATAAGTGCTTTTATATGTTTCAACAGTAGGTAATAATTGACCTATAATAGATTCATTTCGATTAACCATATCAAATGAATTAAAAAAAGAATCAAAATCATTTGTTAAATTACTTACTTCTTCAAATTTCAGATAACTAAGTTCTGGTTTAGATTGTATTTCTTCATAAATTGTCATTTATACCCCCAAAATGAGATACAATTAATATTATGATGTTTAGTGTACCATATTTATTTAAAAGTTGTCAAAAGATAATATTGTACTATTTAGGTGGGTTAGTCTTATTATGCGATTCTTTTACGATTTTATCATGTCAGGATTTTCCAGGATGAGCCTACTTGGAAATTCTATTAGCGTTCTATGTTACATTCGGAATCGGACAAAATAATTCAAGCGGCTTGGGGAATAACTAAATCCTATAAATCCGCTTTAATCAGTGCTCATCCGTGTGAAAAATCGGATATAATAATTTGGATTCTTTAATTAAGTCTATAATTTTAAACTAAAGAGCCGTTAGTTATCTTCCTATCTTCCTGTTCCTTTTCCTCGTTCGTGGTCCTTTGTGCTCTTCGTGATCTTCGTGTTGAGAAAAAAAGCATCTCAATTCAACAAGATTGCTTTTTTAAATTTTAAGGTATCTCGACAGTATTCAGAATATTTTCGATCACATTCTCCGCCGTGATGCCTTCCGCCTCGGCTTCGAAGCTGAGGATGAGACGATGTCTTAATATATCATAAGCCGAAGCTTTTATATCCTCCGGGATCACGTATCCTCGGCGGTCGAAAATCGCCTCGGCCCTTCCTGCCCTGATGAAATTGATCGAGGCACGCGGCGAAGCGCCGTATTTCACATGGCCTTTTTCATAATTCCTCGTGGCGTTGACAATGCGGACAACATAATCGCTGATCTTCTCGTCCACATAGATCCGCTCGGCGAATTTCTGCAGTTTGAGGATGTCCTGCTTTGAGGCGGCCTTTTTCGGTTCGGGGTATGTCAGGCCGCTCATCCTGTTGATGATTCTCTTTTCCTCGCTTTCAGAAGGGTAGTTGATCAGAACTTTCATGAAAAACCGGTCTGTTTGGGCTTCCGGCAGGGGATAGGTGCCTTCCTGCTCGATGGGGTTCTGCGTGGCCATCACAAAAAAAGGATCAGGCATATCGTATGTTTCATCCCCGATCGTGGCCGTTTTTTCCTGCATGGATTCGAGAAGTGCGGACTGTACCTTGGAAGGGGCGCGGTTGATCTCGTCCGCCAGGATAAAATTAGCGAAAATCGGCCCTTTTTTTATTTCAAAGCTTCCCTTATGCTGATTATAAATAAGCGTTCCGCGGATATCAGCCGGAAGCATATCCGGAGTGAACTGGATGCGCTTGAATTCAAGGTCGAGGATCTGGGAGAGCGTTTTGATGGCCAGGGTTTTGGCTAGTCCCGGCACGCCTTCCACCAGAAGATGACCGGCTGAAAGAAGGCACGAGAGCATCCGGGAAAGAAGCTTGTCCTGGCCGACAATAACCTTTTGAAACTCGGCTTTTATTTTTTCGATAACGGCGACGTATTGTTCCGATTCCTCCGTCAGGCGCTTAATTTCTTCGTCCATTGTAGTCCTCCAAAAAAATGTATTTATATTTTAATTCTGTTTTGATCTTTTCGCAAAAAATCAATATTTCAGAGACCATTATTGTCTTCCGCGAATTCACGCGAATCAACGCGAATGGGAAAAAGAATAAATAATTATTAGCGTCTATTCGCATGGCTTCGCGGATTACCCGTTTTTTGAATGGAAAATCCGGATAGTAATCTTACAGAATCGCCTTCACTTCCTCTTTCGACGGCATCGCCGGTATCGCTCCCTTGCGGGTCGTGGCCAGACCGGCCGCGGCGCATGCGAAGCGCAGGCATTTCTGCAGGCCTTGAGGATTCAAGTGATGGACATCCAGATTTTCTTCATGGATAAAAGCGTAAAGGAACGCGCCGAGGAAAGCGTCGCCGGCGCCTGTCGTGTCGATTGTTTTTATATCTGTAAACGCTTTCTGATAGACGGAAGACGAAGAAAAATAAGCCGACGCGCCGTCCCTCCCCAAAGTGACAAGCAGAAGTGGGATTTTGTATTGACGGATCAATATTTGAGCGCCTTTTTCCATCTCTTTTTCTCCGGTGAGAAAATCCAGCTCTTCGGCTGAGACTTTGACAATGGAAGCGTAATGCATAACGGATAAAATCCGCTTTTTTGCCTCTTCCAGGCTTTTCCAGAGCGAAGGCCGCAGGTTCGGGTCATAAGAAATTATCGCACGGACTTTTCTGGCTGTTTCAAGGGCTTTAAGTGTCGCGCTTCGCGCGATTTTATGTGTGAGCGAAAGGGAGCCGAAATGAAAGAAGCGGGACTGACTGATAAGACTGTATTTGACTTCGGACGGCTTGAGTAATGTGTCGGCACCCGGGTCGCGGTAAAAGCTGAAATCGCGTTCGCCGCCTTCCTTAAGTTCGACGAAAGCAAGGGTCGTTCCAGCATCGCCGGTTAAAACGAGCCCGCTATTGTCAACACCGGCGTCATGCAGGGCCTTTCGCAGATAGCGCCCGAAAATATCATCGCCTGCCTTGCCGATAAAGGCGGCGGAACCGCCCAGGCGCGCCATGCAGGCCGCCACATTCGCCGGCGCCCCGCCGGGGTTCCTCTCGAAGAGGGCGTTGTCCTGCTCTGATAAACCGGCCGGCGTAAAATCGATCAGGATTTCCCCGAGCGCTGTCACGTCGTACATATGGCCTCCTCTATGTAATATATAAAGCTTTGCCTATTAACCCAATTGCACACAGATTTTCTCGGATTTCACGGATTAGCGCGGATTTTATTACGGTTAAAGTTAGTCACAGTTATTTTGATTTTTTGTCATTAGTTTTCATGAATAATGTTAAATCTTCACAAAAATTATACTCTATTAATCCCGGCGTTGGCAAATATTTATCCCGAAATATATTATCAACTCTTTCGAAAAAAATTTTAATTTCAATGGAATTTAATTAAGTGTAGTTCCTCACTAATTTGTAGGCTTCACATGAGCTGCCTTTCCTGAGCATTGTACTGAGGTGAAGCCGATGTGAAAGCGAAAGAAAGTCCACACTTTACTCATCTTTTGATCTGTGTAAATCCGCTATATCCGTATAATCCGCGATTAATTGGGGTATTATAACCAATAAATACTAATGAAATTAAACTTTTCTCGGTTCGGAAGCGTTGATCGCCGGGTCGGTATAGATGTCGGCGTAGTCGCGGCTTTTGGTGGAGAATTCCGAGATGACGGCGCCTTTCGGCCCGGCCTGGAACCAGTGCAGAGTGTCCGGCGGAAGGGTGTACTGTTCGCCCGGCCGCAGGACGATCTCATGGCGCGCGGTAAAAAAGGCCTCTTTTCCCTTCGGGGGAACGGCCTTTATTTTCGCGGCGCTTTCGCCGGGGATGTAAAGATAGACTTCGCCCCACCGGCAGCGGAATGTCTCTTCCTTGCCGGGCCCGCCTTCCACAGCGGGATGGCGGTGCTCGGGGCATGTCTGGCGCGGAAAGAGGATCAGCTCCTTCGCGCAGCAGCGGTCCGTATTCACGTAGACGACCAGTTCCAGCCCGATGGATTCCGGCATGCCGAGTCCGTATTCGGCCGCTTCCATCCCGGAAGCTTCCTTCGGGGTGATAATAATATTAGATTTTTTTAGGTATGATAAAGCGCGCTTTTTGAATTTTTCGTAGAGGGCTTTTGAAAGCATATTAATCTCCTTTTCTTTTATTTAATTTGCAGAGGCCGCAGAGGGAACAGAGGCCAGAGATATACTGTATTTCTTCTGCCTTTATTACATTATCAACAAACCTGGGATTGGCTGCCGTCATTACGGGGATTTAAACACGCATTAATATTATAAATAAAAATGATAAAAAAACAAATCATTATTGTCATATTCAAATAAACAATCAGCGTCTTGAATAAATTAAAAGTCCGGAGTATAATATTAATAAATTGTGTAATTATTCATCATAATAATGGAAATCAAACAGGGGGTATGAGGAAGATATTGAAGTTTATAAGATTTGCATTTCTTTGCTTAGTTATTTTAGTGATATCAAACTGTCAAAGATTGGTACACTATTGTAATTATGAGATCGAAGGCGCGGCAGATAACTCAAAATCTACGAAAGTTCTCTATGATGATACACTGATCAGCCTGAAATACCAAATCAGTCATTCTTTATGGTCAGAAGTTGAAATAGTGAAAAGAACTACAAATAATATTACAGTCAATAATGTAATACTGGAACATTTTTCTGGAACGACCCAGCTGCAGAACATGAGTCATCATAACGAGAGCCCCTATTCTATAAATGTTTTCCCATTTATCATAAGCAATAATGTCATGATGGATAATTCAGTGTTTTACCAATTTAAACCTGAAGATAATATAGATGACAGGTTCAACGATGGGGATAGAATTAATGTAAATATCGATGTTAATTATACGATCAACACAATTACAAATGATGTTCCAGCCAGTTTTTATCTCATCTGCAGAAAAGGGACAAATTGGGTTTGTGATTTGATGTAAGAACAATGCTCTTTTCTTTTATATGAAATAATAAAGAGTTGAGATTACCGCGTTTCATCAGTCTTTTTTTTCGCTGTAGACGGGATTTATATTTACAGTTTTGAATATAGTTATTAAGATTGGAAATTATAAATTTCCCATCAGTCATCGAATTGTAATTTAATGGAAGTATTTCCATGAATGATAAAGAAATCTTTAAAACGGCCATAGAAAATAATGACATCAATCTTTTAAAAAAGACTGCCAAGGGAGAACTTCATAATCACCTGACCCTGGGATTATCTTCTGAAAGCTTTTCAAAACTGGCAGGCAGTACTATAAAAATCCCGAAGAGGTATTACGGCTTATCTGGCATGTTAAATTTCATAGCAAAGAATACCCGCTCTGCCACTTACAAGATTGATAATTTTGAAAAGATAGTGGAAATGGCTGTACAACAGGCGCTTAATGACGGTATTGTTGTCCTGCATGGAAGCATTGACCTGAATTTAATGAAGGTTTATGACAAACCGGCCGGATTTATTGAATTCATCGGTTCGCTTGTTAAAAAGTACAAAACAAGGATGGATTTCAGGCCGGTGATCGGAATAAACAGGCCGTTTGATTTTCACACGATTGAAAAACGTCTTTATACCTGCCTTGATTCCGGGGTCTTCCGGTCAATAGATAGTTACGGCATGGAGGAAACCCGTTTTAATCCGGTATTAAAACCTGTTTATAGTTATGCGAGAAAGAAAAGAATAAACACTAAAATTCATATCGGCGAGTTTTCCAATTATAAATCTGTTGCCAAAACAATTGAGGAAATCGAAGTGGATGAAATCCAGCATGGAATAAGCGTTTCGCAATCGGAAGACCTGATAAAATTAATTAAAGAGAAGAATATCATTCTGAATATCTGCCCGACCAGTAATATAAAGCTCGGCGCGGTCAGAAATCTCAGGAAGCATCCAATCCGCAAGCTGTTTGACAGCGGTATTAAAGTGACAGTCAATACTGACGATATATTGCTGTTTGGTTCAACTTTATCGGAAGAGTTCCTTAAATTATACCAGTCCGGTCTTTTTGATTCTGAAGAGCTTGATCAAATAAGAATGAATGGATTGGATAAAAGGTAAATGAAAATGGTTTCCCCATGGCCAGTTGCGTATCGCGGCCGGCCATTTTTTGCTGCCGTGATGCGGCGCCAGCTGTATCACGCTCCTCAAAAAGAACAGCCCCCCGGTATTCTCCGGGGGGCTGCAGGCCAGTTATTTATGTTTTACCTCTTGAGGCTGTTTGCCGTGCCGAGCATTGAGTCGCTTGCCTGTATGGCGCGTGAATTGAATTCATAAGCCCTCTGCGCCACGATCATATCCACCATTTCCTCTACCGCGTTGACATTGGACATTTCAAGGAAGCCCTGGTGCAGTTTACCGTATCCTGCCAGAGATGCCGTTCCTTCGGTCGCGGGTCCGGAAGCCTGGCTTTCCTTCGTGAAATTCTCGCCGATGTTGGTGAGGCCCGCCGGGTTAATGAAGCGGTAAAGTGAAATTTTTCCCACTTCGACGTCTTCGTCGCTGCCCTCCGTCTTGACCGTCACAGTTCCGTCCACGCCTATGCTGAGGGTCCCGCCGTTAAAATTTTCCGGCAGGACTACGGGCGGAAAAAGCCTGTATCCCTGCGATGTGACAATTTCCATGTTGGAATCGATTTTAAAAGAGCCGTCTCTTGTATAGGCGTTCGTGCCGTCCGGCAGGGTAACGCCGATAAAGCCTTCGCCCTCAATGGCTACGTCCAGTTTGTTGCCTGTATTTTGAAGATTCCCCTGTGTGTAAAACTTCTGTGTGGCGGCCGGCCTGACTCCCAGGCCTGTCTGTATGCCGATCGGATACTGGCTGATCTCGGACAATGGCGTGCCTGCCAGGCGCTGAGTCTGGTAGAGCAGGTCTTCGAATTCAGCCCTTGTCCTTTTAAAACCCGTTGTGTTCACATTGGCCAGATTATTGGCTATTGTGTCGATATGGAACTGCTCCCCGATCATCCCGGAAGCGGCTGTCCAGAGTGCTCTCATCATAAATAGATTCCTCCCGAAAAAAAATCTTTCCTTTCCCCTTCTGCCGCATCCCTGAAGATACGGTAGAGGAGGAAAGATAAAGAGATATTTAAACCATCGGTAAAATAAGAAATTTATTAAGAAAAACAGGGATAATTGTTTTTTCATCGCTGTTTACTTATAATAATGCTTCAGATAGTTAACTGCGGGTATTAAGATGAAAAATTGGATAAAAATAATATTTTACAGCCTGCTGTTTCCCATGCTTTTGTTTCATTTATCTTTCGGTCAGGAAAACAATCATTCCTGGGTGAAAATAAAAGAGATTAAATTAACTAACGCTGTCAATATCGCCGGGTTTTTTAACTCTGATTCCGGCGCCGCCGCCTGCCGTGATTTGATTATTTCTTATCATTCGGGTAAAACCATGGTCTGGAAATTTAAAAATAACTCCGATCGGTATTTTTGCGGGTTTGATTTTATTGGCAATGATACAGTCATTCTATCCGGGGCATACGGTATAATTTTTATAACAAAGAACGGCGGCTTTTCATGGAAGGAAATAGCGTATGCTCAGAATGCGGTCTGGGATATCCAGTTTAAATCGCTCAGTTTTATCAGTTCCGGCGAGGGATGGCTCGCCAACAGTTCCTCGGTATTCAAAATCTCGGATAAGGGTAAAAAATGGGAAGAGTTAAAGCTGCCGCCTGATTCGGGTTTCATTGCGGCCGTATTTTTGAGGAATAAGGAAGAAGGTTATATATTAAATAATAAAGGCGTTCTGTACAGAACAGCCGATGCCGGGAAGAATTGGGATTATTCTCTGCTGAACTTCGGCGGGGGAACTCCAATGCTCACACTCTCATCAATGCAGAATCCGCCTCTTGCGGCTATACAATTCAGCGACATGAAAAAAGGTTCGGTAGTTATTTACTTTATTAAACCGGAAAGGCAATGGGCGGAATTCCATACTTCCGATGGGGGGAAAACCTGGAAAGGGATAATTATCCCCCATAAAGATCTCGGCTCGGTTTATCTGAGCCGGAACGGAAAATTCCTGACCATTACCGACACGATCGACAGGAAAATCTTTCTTTTCAAAAAAAAATAATGTCTGCCTCACCCCGCCTCGCAAGGCTCGGGAACCGCTGGAGAGGGGGACGGGGGTGAAGCAGGCAAAATCCAACAAACGGAGTATTGAACCGGAATAAATTAACATATATAATTATAGTACATAATATATCAGGAGTTCTTCATGTCTGAAGGGAAAAAAATGGTTATCTCGCTCGTCATTTTTGTCGTTTTCTTTGTTGTTCTGGTGATTGTGCTGAACAGGGAAAAGAACAAAAGGGATATGGCCGATGTCGATACGAATATCATTCAGGGAATGGTTTTTGTCAAGGGCGGGACATTTGATATGGGTACTTCGAATGGGGATAAATACGATATGCCTCTGCATATGGTGACGCTCAGCGATTTTTATATAGGGAAATATGAAATTACTTATAAGGAATATGACCGCTTCTGCATCGCCGCAGGTTACAGGGTACCGGATGATAAAGATATGGGCAGGGGCAATAAACCGGTTATGGATGTAAACTGGAGGGACGCAACTGTCTTCTGCAACTGGAAGAGCGCTCAGGAAGGCTTTCCCGCCGCCTATGACACCAATACCGGCGGACTGCTGGATTCGAAGGGAAAAATCACCCATGACATCACAAAGGTGCTTGGCTGCCGGCTGCCTACGGAAGCCGAATGGGAATTCGCGGCGCGGGGCGGTGTTAAATCAAAAGGATATATTTACAGCGGCAGCGATAACCCGGATGAAGTGGCCTGGTATGCCGAGAATACTTATTTTAAAACTTCCGTAGTCGGCAAGTTAAAGCCAAACGAACTCGGGATTTACGATATGAGCGGGAATCTCTGGGAATACTGCAATGACTGGTATACTCCGTCCGCCGGTACGGAAAGCGTCACCAATCCGGCGGGCCCTCAGACCGGAAAAGAGCATATTGTCCGCGGGGGCTGTTATAAGAGCAGGCCGGATTTCGCGTTAAAACTCAGAAAGGGCAACCGGTATTTTTACTTTCTCTCCCGCCGCGGCTATATTACCGGCTTCCGCATAGCACGGTCTGCGCCTTGAAAATTTATACAAATATTCTTGATAAAAAATAAAATATTTCATTAAACACCAAGGTCACCAAGGGCACAAGGAAACACAAAGTTTAGGGCAGTTCTAAAAATCAAAAAATTCTTATTAATTAAGAACTTATTATTCTTTCAGTACAATATTTTTGGCATTTCCAAAAACACTAATTTGCTATTCATGGTAGTTTTTGGAAATACCCTTAATAAAATTTCTATTTTTATTTCAATCAGTATATTAAATTTCATTATCATAAATAAAATAAAAGGTAGTATATAATTATTTTGGTGTTTCTTGGTATTTTGGCGTTTTTGTGGTTGGCAAAAAGAATTTAACCTGAATCGGGAATCCTAAATGATTAAAAAGCTTTTTATTTTTCTATGAACGATTTAATATAATCATAAACTTTTTTGTAAGTCGAATTATACATGGTCAGCAGGTGGCGCGTGTGTTTCCAGCCGTCCAGGCTGAATTCGATTTTCTGCTTATCGGCCGATGAGATATGGCTGTAGATATAAGCCATGTTCTCAAAAGGAACTGTTCTGTCTCCCCTGCAGTGCATGAGCAATGCGGGAATTTTTATTTTATTGAGGTTTTTCCTTGTCTCCCTCATTCCCATGAGCATGCTGTATATCTGGCGCGGGAAAACCCCATAGAAACCAAGCCAATTGGCGCCGTCGTCGTCAGTTTTTTTGTTATCCTTCTCAATATATGGTATTTCGCTGATAAGCCATGATATTAACCTGATCATATACAGTTTCCAGTCATAAAGAACACGCTCAAAAATATTATTTATAAAAACAGGTGTGGAGATGCTTATGATTTTTTTCATGGCCAGCTTTTTATCGCCGCCGAAATCCTCGGCAAGCCTTAAAGCAAGCATTCCCCCGAATGATAGACCGCAGACAAACACTTCCTTATACTTCGGCCTGTATTCCAGGTAGGTGTCTTTCAGGCTTTTATACCACTGGGCAAAGCATGTTTTTTTAAAAAAAGCTTTTGTGGTCCCGAACCCGTAATGACGTGGGATCAGTACGTTATAATCGCTTGAGAGCAGTACGCCGATTTTTTTCCAGTCAAAAGGAGTGCTCGGGAATCCATGGAGAAGTATGACAAGCCTGGAGGACTTTTTATTCGCGTAAAACTGTTCTTTCGCGTTTTTGTCCATCAGGGGGGGCTCGTCATTCCTGTCATAAGCGTCTCTTTCAGTATAAAAAACCGGGAAGCTCCCGGAAATATAAATCAGCGCGATCAATATTAAAATGATAATGACGGCGATTATTAAAATATTAATCATAAATGCATCCTTAGCTATTTATTGATATCATTTTATCATTTATTTTGATAGTATGCAATAAGCCGCAGAATTTCACAGAACTACACTGAATTATAATATGATATTTAATTTAAGGATAAAGTTTTCAGAATTATGATTAAAAAAATTTAATACCTAAATTCCCAGAGTTCCGCGATTTCCGCTTGAAATCAGCCTTGCGCGGCACTGCTTGGCATCGGTTTATCATCCCAGTCTCGCGGCTGCTGCAATTACAAGCCTTGGCGATGCCTGAATACTCGTAAATCCACAAATTCCGCTGCTCCGGGCGCAACACACCCTTGTGGCGGCCTTCACATCATCCGGTTGGGAACTCGCTATATCTGCAGCTCACATAAGTGGCAGTAAAATTTCCGCCACCGGTCCTTATCCGCAAAATAACGGCTCAACACCAGTTTTACCTGATGGCCCTGTCTCACGATTTTCCCCGCAACCCGAATAAACCACGCCCGGAATGTTTCCGGTTCTTCCCGGTGACTTTTCCGGTCAACCAGATACCGCATCCAGATTCCAACGTTATACGCCAGCACGCTGCAGCTCCACAGAAAATCATTCACCCAGAAATCTTGCGTCAGAAGCATCCCGGCGAACATCTGCTGCTTCACGGCTTCGATCCAGTTTTCACACGTACCCCGGTCACCGTAAAATTTATGGCCCTGCCAAGGTTTCAAACGCATATTCGTACAATAGCAAAAATAGTCATAAACCGCTTTCGGGAATACCAGCCCTTCCGTTTCTATCCGGATCAGCTTTCTGACAGCTATGAACCGCCTCGCATGTTTCCATCCATGCGCCCGGTACTCAAATTCCGCCTGTTCCCAGCCGCTTCGATCCGGAACCGCTGTCCAACCCCTGTTTTCCAGAAACGCCGCGAGGTTTTTCATTTTGGCTTTGACCAGAAAAAAAGCCCCTTTCATTTCTTCGATGACATCGAAAATCCTTCCGTCGAAAAATCCGCTGTCCATCCGGAACACAAGTTTTTTCCAGCCGGTATGGAGTATTCCGTAAATGTGCCGGATAAATTCAGGCGCGTTATTCGCTGTGTAAGCGTCGCCCGGCCTGAAATAGGAGAGAATACATTCCCTTGTGCTGTTCAGGAATGCCAGAAGCGGATGATAGCTCTTCGCTCCCTTTTTATGCGGATTGTAGCCTGCCGCCGCTCCTTCCTGGCTTCCGTAAACCGTCTTGACGGTCGAATCGCAGTCCACGATTTTCGTTTTTACCCGGAACTTCGCGTGGACTTTGCGGGAAAGCTTTCCGTTCAACTCATTCATCGCGTAAGATTCTTTCATACCAACGTTTTCAATCCGCTTGATGATCGTAGAATCACTGATCGGCCCTTTCAAGCCCAGAGCTGCCCGGAACAATGGATCTTCAGTAAAATTCTCGACCTTCTTGATCCGGTTATACCCTGCCATCAGCGCGCACACGATTCCCGTAATAATTTGCTCGAACGAGAATTTCTGGTTACAATATTCCCGCGCTGGAATAAATTTTTTGAGCAACTGATTGAACCCAATCTTTTTCAAAAATACCAGCACGGGATAAATCCCGCTCACGCTGCTCAAATCCTGCGCCGTAAAACCAACTTTGATGTTTTTCACCATTTGGGTGCTCCTTCTGTTGTTTTGTAAAGCAATATATTATAACAGATTGGGGCCCCATTTGGTATTTTTACTTTGGGAATTTAGGTAATAATTTATTTCCGTGATCTTCTGTGAAATTCTGTGGCTGATTCATTGGAATTGGAAAAGTCTTGAGTTGTCGATGAAAAAGCATTATTTTCCACTCAGGCCGTAATTTCAATTTTGACAAAAAAATGATAGTAAGATATTATTATATCCGCAGTATGTCAATAATTAAAAGAGGGAACGGTTTTATTATGAATGTTTATAAAAGGCTTGCCGGATACACTTTAAAACACAAATTTCTTTTAATCTTTTGTCTCTTTTTTGTTATGATCTATGTTGCCAGCCAGATCGGCGGGATCCAGTCGGCAGGCACTTTCTTTTCCAATGCCTTTATCGGGAAAAATTTCGAGAAGGTCAATCTGACCAGCATCCTGGTTTTATTGGCTTTCGGACTGGTTTACGCCCTTTCTCATTATCTGATATTCCTGGCATCCAACACACTGGCCGTGAATGTCATGCATGATATCCGCAGGGACATTTTCAGGAAGATGGTGGATATGCCCCTCTTTTATTATAAGAAAAACAAAACGGGAGAGATATTGTCCCGCATATTAAATGATATAGGCGTCATAGAGATCTTTTTTATGAATATAGCCGTGGAGCTTTTTGCCCAGCCGCTGACGCTTGTCTCTGTTGTGGTCTTTATGTTTATTATTAACGCTAAAATATCCATTTTCTTTTTTGCCATCGCTCCGGTCCTGGCGGTAGTACTGGGAAGCCTGGGGGCCGTTGTCCAGAAGATGAGCCTGGGCGTTCAGAAAAATATTTCCGACATAACCTCTAATATTCAGGAAGCGGTTTATGGAATGGAGATCATCAAGGGTTACGGGGTGGAAGAGACAATAAAAAATAAATTCGCCGCCGCGAACAACAGCCACCTCCAGGCGACCCGGAAGGAAATGAAGGTCCGTTTTTTAGGCACCCCGTCGGCTGAATTCCTGGGCGTCGCCGGCGTACTGATCATTCTGATTTTAGGCGCGGTGAGCGTGCAGAAGGGGGTCGCGTCGGCGCAGGAGATAGTCAACTTTATCTTCCTGGCTTTTATACTGGCCCAGCCCCTCAGCCGTTCCACGGACATCTTTATGATCTTGAGGAAGCTGAAGCCGGCCGCCGACAGGGTGTTTGAGGTGATTGACTCAAAAGAAAGAGAACACACACTGCTTCCCTCCATCGGGGAAATCGAAGGGAATATCGAGTTCAGAAAACTGACCTTTCAGTATGAAGATGAACGCACCGCGCTCTCCGGAATAAGCCTGAAAATAAAGAAAGGCGAAACGGTGGCGATAGTCGGGCACAGCGGGGCCGGGAAATCAACACTTATTTCCCTTATCCCGGTTTTTTACATGCCGACTAAAGGGGAGATTTTAATAGATGATAAAAACACCATACTTTACAATCCCCTGTCCCTGCGCAAGCAGATCAGTCTAGTGACACAGGAAAATATACTCTTTTCCGGCTCGATTCAAGAAAACATCAGGCTGTCCAGGCCGGAAGCTTCCGAAAAAGAGGTGAGGGAGGCGGCCCGTGTCGCCAACGCGGAAACTTTTATCTCAAAACTGCCCGAAGGCTATGAAACCGTGCTGGGCGAGCGCGGGGTCCGTCTATCCGGAGGCGAAAAACAGCGCATTGCCCTGGCCAGGGCAATCCTCAGGAAGCCGAAAATCCTCATCATGGACGAGGCGACAAGCTCGCTGGACGCCGAATCGGAACAGCTCATCCAGAAGGCGATGAAAAAAATCCTCGGCCAGCAGACAACTATAATTGTCTCCCATAAACTTTCCACCATCATGAACGCCGACAGGATTGTTGTCATGGAAAACGGGAAAATTGTCGAAATCGGTACTCATCAGGAACTCCTGGACGAGCGCGGCATCTATCAAAAACTTTTTCAGATACAGGTGGATGTTTGATACTATCAGGTTTTCGCAATGAGGCGGGGCAAGAAATCGGAAGCTTATGTGGGACAGTTATAATTATTGTTATGTGGACGCTGGTGCGCGAAAGAAAGAGAGAGATAAATGGAATATTTAAGCCCTGGCAAAGCCATTATTCTCAAAAATAAAACATGTCCATATTGTGGTATTAAGTTATCAGATGAGAATACTACAAAGGAACATGTGATTGGCAGGAATTTTGTACCTAAAGGTTCATTGGAAAAATCTTGGAATTTAATCTTATATACTTGTTCAAAATGCAATAATGATAAGTCAAACCTCGAAGATGATATTTCCGCAATAACTCAAATCAATTCACCATTTGTAGTAAAGAATCCCAAGTTTAGGAATGAATTAGACAGTAAGATTAAAAAGTCATTTAGCAGAAGGACTGGCAAGACAATATCTGAAAGTAGTGAAAAAATAGAAATTCCAGTGAATTATGGATCAAGTGTAAAAATGACATTTTCACTCGTTACTAATCCGCAGATTAATGAAGAACGATCCAATGCTTTGGCTTTAATGCATTTAATGGCTTTTTTTTACCTTTTAACCTATGAAGAAGATAAACAAATCGGTCATTTCTGGCCTGGTTCTTTCTTTTGCCTTAAAAGCTCAATTCGTTCTGATTGGGGAAATGAAATCAGTAAGCAATATAAAGCATTAATATCAAATTGGGAATTTAGATTTAATGGCATTGCAGCAGAAGATAATTTTAAATGTAATATTCGAAAGAATCTGGAATTAGAATGTTGGTCCTGGGCTCTGGAATGGAATCAAAGCCTTAGATTAATTGGGTTTTTTGGAAAAGATGAATCAATAAATGAAATAGTTGCAGGTATTAAATTACCAGAACCGGACATAGTATTAAATGGGGGAAGGTTATATCGAGAAAAATCATTGCTGGATAATGAAGATGATCTTTTCCAAGATGAAGAATCAAGTACTTAACATCGGCTTCAACCTGACTTGCAGGTTAAGTATAATGTATAATATTTTTACATATATTTTGCCACTCTCCAGCCTAAAACCGTTGAAATTAAACATCCGTTCCCGAGGCCATTTTCCTCCAAACCCTAATCAGTAAAAATAAATATCTCGATTTATAGTTGTGTCATCCGCTATTATAATAGAAGAATTGAGGCACATATTTGCGGCAAGGATGCCGCAACCGACGCATAAAGCCATTGGACGGCGATATAAGGAGGCTATTTTAATCAGGGATCGTTTTTTTAAAAGCCGGATGACATACCTTCATACAAACCGATAGCTTCGTATGAAAATGGCCTCGAAATAGGCATTTTTCTTTCGATTCACTTTCTTTTGTTGCCGCCGTTGCCTGTCGGTTTTTATAACATGCTTCATGGACATACGGCAGGGTTCCCGTTAAAATAAAACGGGAGAAAAAGATGGCAAGATTTGAAAAGAACAGCCTGGAGCAGGGTGAGTTCCTCGCGATCAATATAGGCGAGCAGTTTGATGAGAATTCCAGAGAATTTATACTAAAAGAATTCATCAAAAACCGTATTAAACTGGAGGATTTCGCGGCTTACTATAAGAACGACCATAGAGGCAGAGAGATTAAAAATCCTCGGGATGTGATCTGTGCGGTACTCTACGGTTACATTACGGGAAATCGTATCAGCCGAAAGATAGAAGATTTGCTGAAAAAACACATTGGGTTTATGTATGTTTCAAACCGGCTGAAAATTGACCATTCGGTAATTTGCGAGTTCAAGGTACTTTTTCAGGAAAAGATCGAGGAGTTGTTCAGCCAGCTTTTATATATACTCAACGAAATGGGGTCTATAGATTGGGACATGGTAGTGGGTGACGGCACAAAGATCAAGGCCTACGCGAGTAAGAATAAGAATGTGGGAAAGAAACATACCCGGAAGCTGATGGACACTTACCAGAAGATGGCGGAAAAGATTGTGAAACAAGACCTGGAACTGGAAGAATCTTACCGGGAAGGCAAGCTGGAGCAGCCTTATTACGAAGCGGAGAAGAAGCGGGTATCAAGGCGGAAAAAGATTTACGATAGTGTTTTGAACCAAATCGATGAATACAAAAAACAGGTAGAGAGAGGGGAAAAGACAGACGAAGAATTCACCAACCTGACTGATCCCGAAAGCAAGCTGATGTCTGGAAATCCGCATAGTGTGTTTATACAGGGATATAATTCGGCGATGATGGTCAGTAATAATGATGTGATTATAGATTTTGAAGCAATCACAACACCGGAAAAACAGCATACGGAAGAAATGGTAAAGAGGGTGGAACAGAAAAAAGCGGAATTAAAAGTTGATAAGGCTAGCAAATACCTTTTTGATTCGGGTTTTCAGGACATGGAAGAGACAATCCGGATGGTGGAGGAAGGAAAGACCTTTATGTGGATACGAAAGAGCGGGATTTCAGTGATAAATCACAGAAGCGAAGAGACTTTAAACTGGAAAAGATTGATGACGAATATATCCTGGGATGCCGGGGCGGCCGTAAGGAAAATGGGTATTTAGATCGAAATAACCAAAGATATACATTTTTGTATTCACGGAAGGGCTGTGAAAGATGTCCATTTTTCAGTGAGTGTTATAAAAACATCAAACCGAAAACACAGCAAAAGACAGTAATTTTCAGTGAGTTTGAATTGAATAATCGGTCTAAGATTGATGCTTATTTAACAAAACTTTACAGCGAAGAAGGGCAAAAGATATACAACCGCAGGATAGGTAAAGAACACGTATTTTCAAACATCAAAACACAGAAGGGTTATGTTCAGACAGTTTACAGAGGTCAACGGAAAGTGAATTTGGAGCTATGCTGGGTATCCCTTGCGCATAATTTTATGAAATATGCCCAATATTTGAGAAAATAGAGAGGATTTTGTATAGTCTGAGTATCGATTATTCGAAATTTATTATTAAAATCAGCTAAGCTGACAAAATTTTTATTTGCCCGCTTATTGTAAGGGGCTGGTTTGACTCCGAAAATGAAATAACCAACAGGCAAGCTGGACAAAAGAAAGTGAACATTCCCGCAAATGTCATTTGTATAAATCAAAAAATATTCTTATATTTATATAAGTCCCGCAGGGCAGTGGGATGTAAAGGAGGGCATATGCGGAGATTGATCGTTTTTAATTCGGTTTCGCTGGACGGTTACTTTGTCGATGCTGACGGCGGTATGAGCTGGGCCCGCAATGCTAAAGAGGATAAAGAATGGGACGCTTTCGTCGAAGGCAATGCAAACGGCGGAGGCCTTCTGGTTTTCGGCAGGATCACCTATGAGATGATGGCAGGCTACTGGCCGACGCCGGCCGCGGCCAGGAATGATCTTCTTGTCGCGGAGCGGATGAACAATCTGCCGAAGGCCGTGATTTCCAGGACATTGGACAAGGCGGCGTGGAACAATACAAAGCTGATAAAAGACATTTCGGAAATACGGAAGATAAAGGATGAATCCGGGCCCGGCATGGCAATCCTGGGGAGCGGCAGCATAGTTTCGCAGCTGACGCAGGAGCGTTTGATCGACGAATACCAGATTGTGGTGGTCCCCGTTGTTCTCGGAGGGGGAAGAACGATGTTCGAAGGCGTGAGGGATAAGTTGAGCATGAAGCTGATAAAAACTCGGGCTTTTGCCAACGGAAATGTCCTGTTGTGTTACGAACCGGCGGTGTGAAAAATCCAATTAATGTTTCACGCAGAGGCGCGAAGACCACAAAGGTTGGTTTTGAGATCTGAACATTACTCAAGACCTTTGCACAGTAAATTTAAGATAATTCGCTGCCTGATAAAACTTTAGACAATAAATTGCCGCTTTAAACTGGACTTTTGCACGGTTTCTATTTAATTAGCTGTTCCTGAAAAACCCTATAAGACCTCATAAATATTGGGTTTAAAGGCAAGAATAGTGTAAAATAACTCCCGGAAAATCGAAAAAAACACTTAAAAACCGGGAGTTTTAATAATAAAGCCGAAAGAAAAAAAGATTAAACTCTGTTAGCAACAATCTCCTTCGCTTAGCGCTGCTTCGCGTGACTTCGCGGAAAACAACGGTCCGCCAAGCCGCGCGAAGAGACGCGAAGAAGTGAATTTTTGCAAATAACTATGAAAACAGACTTTTTCAGGGTGAACTAATTATCAGTTAATGGTTTGCGGAAACCGTGCAAAAGTCTTTACTCGATTTTCAAGAGATTCTTTGCGTGCGGCGCCTGTCCCGAGCTTGCCGAGGGACGTCTTTGCGTGATATTATCTAGGATTTTTTTCGATGACAGGAAAGAGGATGGAAAAAGCCGTGCCCTTTCCAATGCCGCCGCTCGAGACGCTGATCTTTCCGCCCATTTCCTTCATAAAATTGGCGCATGTATGCAGGCCGAACCCATGGCCTGTTTTTTTTGTCGTGTAGCCGAATGAAAACAATTTTTTTATTTCCTTGTCTTCAATACCGGCGCCGTTGTCCGATATGATTAATCTGATAAAACCTCCTGTGGAATTGTCGGCTGCTATCGTCAGGATGCGGCTGGTTTTTTCTATATCCTGCATGGCTTCCAGGCCGTTTTTAATGATATTTACCAGAATCTGTATCAGCTTGGATTTCTGAGTTTTCAGTTTGAGATTTCCGGGAATATTTTTTATGACCCTGATATCCAGCATATCGATCATATCGTTTTTTAATTTTAAAGCGGTATCAACTGCCTCTGTAACGGATATTTCTTCAATCCAGGTCATCCTGTAGTCGTCGACGGCGTAGACATTCAGATCCTTGACGATCTCTATAATCAAATCTATTTTTTCCTGAAGGGAACGTGCCTCTTTTTCAACTGTGCTTTCTTCCTGCTGGAAATAGCCGCTGAGGGATATGAAATATTTAAATATAACTTCCCCTCTCGGATCATTTTCGAAAAAATCCTTAAACCGGTCCTGATTTTCTTTCAGGATATGGATCGCATCCAGGAATCCTCCCACATGCGATTTGTTGAGATGGCTGATGATAGTGTCTGAAGAAATGCAGACGCTGTTCAGCAGATTGCCGATATTATGGATCATACCGGCCGCCACTTCTGCCATGCCCGCCTTATGGGCATTATCAAGAAGCTCTTTTTGCGCTTCCTTCAGGGCCTTTGTCCGCTCATCAACCATGGTTTCAAGCTTTTTATTATAACGGCGCACTTCTTTGATTAAAGAAACGCCCTTGAGAGAGATGCCGAGCTGTTTGGACAGATTTTCGAAGATTGTCTCATCCGTATTGCCGGCCTCAAGAAGAATAAATCCGACATCCTCGCTTTTAAAATAAAGGGGCAAGAGGAAGTATGCAAAGCGTTTTTCGGAGCGGAAGTTGCCGGGGACAAGATTCCGGCTGGGGAAAAATTTCTTTTTTGTGTCGATCCGGACATTATCGCTCTGCTGATAATGAAAAAACATCCGGGACAATTTCAGACCGCTTTTTTTATCCCTGCTGTAAAGTGAAACAAAACAGCTCTGAATGCCCAGTGTGGGAAGCTGTTCCCCGAGGGTTTTTTTAATCTGCTTTTCGTCATAAGCGTAATTAATACCCTGGTTAACTCTGTCGACTACGACATGCTGAAGTTCGTTATTAATGGCTAAACTTGTCAGTATCTGTTCCGCAAAGACGCCTATCGAAATAAGGGTCTGTTCTTTCAATTCTCCGATTTTCTGAGTATACTCGGGCAGATTTTCCCTGATAAATGAAAAAAGGTAATTCGCGATCATATAAAAGTATGAAAAATGGATTCCTTTCTGATAGGTTTTCATGATTAATTTACGGAATATATCGAGAAAAACACCCTTTTCACCGCTGAATACTTCTTTGAAAAGCGCATCGCTTAATTCAAGAGCCCAATCTGAATAATTGGTATCGGTTTTTATTATCGGGAACAGCGTTTCCAGTAATGCCGGAAGTCTTTCAATTATAGTATATGCTGGCCTGGTGTTTCCTTTGCTGTTAATATTCTGAATACCGGTTATAAGCGGGTCTGACGAGTGTCCGAACATGTTGGCGCACCCGCATGAATTCCTGATCATCAGAGTCCCGGACAGGGTCACCGATCTGGGGACATTTTTCCCGTTTATCATTCCCATGATGAGTTCAAAGGCTTTCCGGCTTATTTCATGATAGGGCATTCCGATTGTTGTCAAGGGCGGATAAACGCTGATAGCGTCATGGATATCGTCGAAACCGGTGACGGCGACATCTTCGGGTACTTTCAAGCCCTGCGCCTGCAGTTCCGAGATGGCATCAATGGCCAGGTAGTCATTTGAAGCGATCAGGGCTTTGAATTGCCCCCGTTTTTCATTCAGCAGATAACGGACAGCGCGGTTGCCGATAAATCGTTCAAAACGCTCGCAATAATAAACCAGTCCGGGTTCAAAAGGGATCCCATGCATCTCCAGACCTTTTTTATAACCTGTAAGCCTTTCAATGGCATTATTATCGCTCTGCCGCCCCGCCAGGAAGGCGATTTTCTTGATGCCATGAATCTTGACAAGGTGGTCAACAATTCTGATAATGGCGTTTTCATTGTCAAGTATGATGCTGCAGCTGTCCGGGATGGATTTCAGGATATGAACGGCGGGGATGGGATGGTATTTTTCAAAAAACTGGGCCGTTTCCTTTTCAGTTATATATCCGCCGACAGAGCCTGTGAGGCAGATGATACCGTCTACCGTACTGGGGCTGATCAGGTCATAGACCCTGTTTCTCTGCCTGTACGCGCCGATGGTATCCTTGATGGATCCGCCCAGGACGCCGATAATATTGCAGCCGTTAATTTCCGCCGCATGATTGATGCCTTTCCATAAATTTTTCTGGTAATCATCGTTCATATAATCAATCATAACGGCAATGGCCGGCCTGATCGTTTTCTTTTTACCGGAAATCTTATTCATAACAAAAATCCCCGCTTTAATTATATCATAGACCAGTATGAGGATTATCGCAAGAGAAAAAATTTAAAAAAGATCGGAACCACAGATTTCACTGATTACAAGATTACAATTATTAATATGGAAAAAAAAGAAAGGTCCTTGAACATTGTTTTGACGGCTCTTATTACGGGTTTCATTAAAAATATCAGTGAAATCTGTGCATGGTTCGACAAGCTTGGTTCCCGAGCATGCCGAGGAACACCATGGCGTCTGTGGTTCCAACCCGATAGAATGTAAATTAAACAAGCCCCGCGCTTTCATCAAACCCGAGCATCAGGTTCATATTCTGCACCGCCGCACCGGAAGCACCTTTGCCGAGATTGTCCAGGCGGGCGATAAGCAGGATCTGCTCTTCATGACCTGTAACGAAAATTTCCATGTTATTTGTCTCATTGCATCCGGTCGGGCTGATAAAACCGTCGCCTATTTTATCCGTCTCTTCTTTTGAAATAATTTTAATAAAACGCTCATTTTTGTAATGTTCCAAAAGTATTTCCCTTAAAGTGCCGGGAGTGTTTTTTCCCCTGAGCCCTGAGGGATAAAGCGGTATGAAAACCAGAAGGCCGTTATAGAAATTTCCGACTATGGGAACAAAATGAGGGTACTCTGCAAGGCCGGTGTATTTCTTCATTTCCGGCAGGTGCTTATGATGCAGATTGAGATTTTTAGGCCTTGCGCAGATTTCTTCCCAGACGCTTTTATCTTTAGATTCAAAATCCGCGATCATCTTTTTCCCGCCGCCGCTGTAGCCTGTGACGACATAAGACACAACGGGATAATTAACCGGTACAATGCCGCGCTGGATAAACGGTGCGAGCGCGAGTATAAATCCCGTCGGGTAGCATCCGGGATTCGATACCATTTTGGAAGCCTTGATTTTTCCGCGGTTGTTTTTATTCAATTCAGGCATTCCGTACACCCAATCCGGGTCCGTCCGGAACGCCGTGCTTGTATCAATGACTTTTGCCCCAGTCTTTTTGAGGATTTGAACGGCTTCTTTTGAGGCGTCGTCCGGCAGGCAGAGAATGACAAGGTCTGCCTGCTTATAGCGCTTTTCCTTTTCAGCCGGGTTCTTTTTATCTTCCTCGGATATTTCGATCATTTCTATATCATCGCGGTTTTTCAGCCTTTCGAAAATTTTCAAGCCTGTCGTTCCATGCGCGCCGTCGACAAATATTTTTTTCATAGGGTTTCCTCTTTTCATAAATTCACTGAATAATAAAAATATATTATTTGATTATAACTTTTTTTACGCTTTTTTTCTAATAAGAATGACATTGTAAAATAATGCTGATGATATGCTCTGTTTGAAATAAAGCAGGATTCAGGCTTTATCCCGTTTCTTGATGGCGGTATTGAGGTGTGTATAGATGAGTTCCTGATTTTTAGTCGGGAACTGCAGTGCCGCTTCCAATTCCTTTACGGCTTCCTTGAAGTTTCCCGATTGAAACTCCGCCCAGCCCAGGCTGTCGCGGTAGGCCGCGGAATTCGGGCTTAAAGCCACTGCTTTTCTGGATTCATTGACGGCTTCCGGCAGGTTGATCCCCAGCTCGGCATAAGTATAACCCAGGTTATTATGAGCGCTCGCGTTATTGGGATCGAATTGAAGCGCTTTTTTAAAATTAAAAATAGCCAGATCGAATTTTTTGGTCAGGTAGTAAACATAACCCAGGGCTGAAAATGACATGGAGCTTTCGGGATTGATTTCCAGGGCTTTTTTAAAGCATTTTTCAGCCTTGGAATAGGATGATAACTCCGTATAGATAAAACCGAGGAGCATATTGGTCTGGATAAGCTGTATGATGGAAAGCTCAGCCGATGTGGTGATTTCTTTAAAACATGCGGCGGCCTTGCTGTATGAGGATGTGTTCGCGTAACAGACACCCAGATAATATGAGATGATATCGTGATTTCCCAGGTCCTTTTCCAGCTCTGTCAGGTCTTCAATGGCAGGCTGGTATCTCCCCTTATTGATAAAAGTATCCAGTATCGTGTCGATCCTGTTCTGAAGTTTTGAATTCTTTTTCATAAATGGTTTTCCCCTCCGCTTATAAAAAAACCTGTCCCTCTGCAGTAGAGACGCACGGCCGTGCGTCTCTACTGCAGAGGGACAGGTTATGGTTTATGTGATGGACGGCATTCTATTTATTATATTTTGCGGCATTAGTGGAAGTAGTTGTAGTTGCCGAATTTTCTTCCTCATAAACGGAAGCTTTGTCCCACTTTGTCATGGCAATGCTCCTCTGGGCTGTTTCCTTGACAAAATTAAGATAAGGCCCCTGCGTTATGCGGAGCATATAAACGAAAGAAGACTTATCGCCGATTTTGCCCAGAGCCTCGCAGAGATCGGCCACAAGACCGTTATCTTTGACCCCTTCCAGTTCGCTGTGCATGACGTCCAGTACCGACTTCTTCCTGGCCGCTTCGCCCATTAAGCCCAGCGCCTGAGCGGCAGCTCTTTTAACAGTATTATCCGTTTCATTTCTCAGCATGCCGACCAGATAATTTGCGGCCCTTTCATCCCCGATGTCGGCCAGAGCCTTTGCGGCGGCGACTTTAAGCTTCCAGTTGTAAAGCTCTTTTCCGCCGGCAACCAGCCTTTTGGTCTGCAGCATTTCAATCAGCATATCAACGGACTCTTTGGCTTTCAGTTCGCCCAATCGCTTCATGGCCTTGATTCTTATTTCATCATCTTCCGGAGAGGTTGAGCGTATCACGTCTATCAGCTGGGGAATCCCGTCCGGGCCGACTGTATCAAGAGCATCTTCTGTTATATTATGCGCTCCATAGAAAAGATTGACTGTAAATAAAAAGGCAAGCGCGATGAAAAAAATATGACACTTCTTCATAATTTTCTCCTATTAAGGGTATTTAAACCACTCATATTGTGATTTATTTTCGGAATTTGTCAAGTATTTCTTAACTGTCGCCAAAAAACTAATATTTATCTTATTTAATTATAATAAATAAGCATCAAACCGGCTACCAATTCGACAGCAATGCGTTGGTCAGGCCGTCTTTCCATGGCCCATCTTTGTAAGGATAAATTCCGAAGCCGGCGCAGAATTCCCAGTAAGCCGTGGCGAATCCGAATTTCTCGGCTGTTGTCCTGACAAACCCTGTCCATTTAATACGTGACGGCATATCCGAACTGTTATTAACGCCGCTGTAAGACCCGAACTCGCCGATCCAGACAGGGATATTATGCGCGGCCGCCCAGTTGGAGACTGTTGTGAATTTGCTGATGATATCGTTTTTACCGCCGGGCATATTAACGTCATGCGTGTTGTAAGCGTTGATCTGATCGGCTATCCATGAAGGCGCTCCGGAAGGCATGGGGACTGTGTTAGTGGGATCAGGAAGTATATTGGGCCAGAGGACATTCGAAAGATTCATAATGGAAGGGTCCGACCAGTCCGCCGTCTGGTGGGTGAAAATAAACGGGTCGTAAAAATGGAATGTGGCGATCAGATTCGTCCTGGCCGGGAGCGTCAGCTGCTGCAGTCCTGATATGCCGTTCCAGTCAACCCCGCCGATGACAATGGTCCGGTATGGGTCTATCGCGCGGATTGCGTCCACTAATGCGGCGGCAATGGTATTCCATTTTGCGGCCGTCAGGCTCCCGTTGGGCTCATTCAAAAGTTCAAAATAAAGCGTGTCCGGCTTGTCTTTATAGCGGTCCGCTATCTGCTGCCAGATGGATATAAGCCTCGGAAGATGTGCGTCCGGATCGGTAAACATTTCCAGGTAATGATGGTCATTAATGACAACCGTCAGGTTATTGGCCAGCGCGTTGGAAACGACGCTGTCCACGCGTGCAAAAAGTACGGGGTCTATCGTATAGGGCGGGGATGTTAAAGCATTGGTGGACCAGCGGATCGGGATCCGGACAGAATTAAAACCGGCCTGTTTGATCAGCTGAAAATAATTATCTTCTATTCTGACTCCCCAGCCTTCGCTCGGCGCGGCTTCCAGGCAGTTCCCCATATTGACGCCCCTGCCGAGCTTCCGGGCCTGAATGAAAGGGTTCTGCTCCGCCCTGGGATGGGTGTAGATCATCGCGGCGCTTCCGGTGTTCAAGTCAATATCCCTGGCATAAACCGTATATGTATGGTCAGCCTTGCTGACAATCAGGTTTGTCGACCAGCTTGAAGTCCCGGTGACTTTTGAATAAACGCATCCGTCGACCGAGAGATAAACGCCTTCAATACCGGTGTTGTCATAAGCTGTTCCATTTAGCGTAAAGTTGGTCTGTATAGACTCGTTATTGGTCGGACTGGATATGGCTGCTATTGGGAAAGAGCTGTCGGCAGTAACGCTGATCTCATTCGTGGCGCTGTCCGTATCATTAATATTCCTGGAAAATGCATTGATAGTGTGTGTTCCGTCCGCCAGGCTGATATTCCGTGACCATTTTTCCTTACCGTCAGCGGGGATAAACGTGTTATTGTCTATCCTGAGATAAACGCTTTTGATCGCCGGATTGCCCGACGCCGTGCCGTAAACATAAAGGTTTGATGAAACCGTCTGATTGTTTGTCGGTATGGATATGGCAATTGATGGAGGATTGGACTTTTGATCAGCCTGGGCCGGTAAAACACAGGAAGTCAGTATGATAAATATCTGGAATATGATGTAAACCCGGATTAAATTTATTACTATTCTTTTCTTCATAGATACCACCTCTCTCTTTACTTCTATAATTATATGATTTTTTAATTAATACAGGAATTGAAATACCCGGGCCGGTAAATTATTCTTTCTCTAATAATGATAATATATCTTTTTTTTGAATAGATATCAAGGATGATTTAATAATTTCCTGATATGAGCGGATATTTTGACTTTTTTCTTTCTAATTATTAGAATATTTTCCGGTTGGGAAATATTTTAATAAGGCTGGATATATGAATTCGGCAAATGTTATGAATCAAAAGAAGTATTTTTTTACATATCTCGGAATGGTTTTCCTGATTGCTTTCGCTCTTTTCTTTTTCCGTTATACATATCCAAACGGCCCTTTCTGGGATGAGAATTATCATATCGCTTCGGCCCAAAAGTATGTAAACGGCGTCTATTTTATGGAGCCGCACCCTCCGCTCGGGAAATTGATAATGGCCCTGGGCGAAGCCCTTATAGCGCCCAATAAGGGCATTGATACTGCGCCTTTTTTATCGACGGATTATATTTCCACTTTTCCGGACCAGTATTCCTTTGCCGGGATGCGTTTTTTCCCCATTCTCTTTTCGGCATGTTCGGCGCTCTTTTTCTTTATGATCCTGTACAGGCTTTCCGTTTCAATTCATTATGCCCTGCTCTTTTCCGCCTTCTATCTGTTTGATAACGCGCTTATCGTGCACCTGCGGGGGGCCATGCTTGAGGGCATACAGATATTCTTTATTCTGGCCGCGGTTTATTATTTTATAGAGCTTCTCCGGAAAAAAGAAAAAAGAAAAGTTCTGGAATATTTTATTCTGGGGCTTCTTGCCGGTCTGGCTGTTTCTGTTAAGCTTAACAGCGCCGTTGTTCTGCTCCTTTTTGTTTTTCTGGCTTATGAAGATTACGGTTCCGATGTCCTGCAGTTGAAAATAACAAAAGAAATGATCATAACTTTTACTAAAAAAACTCTTTCTGCTGCCGCGGGTATCCTTATAGTCTTTTTTATCAGTTTTTATATTCATTTCGCCATCGCGGGAAATGTTATGAACGGCCGGTTCTATCAGGCGTCGGAAGAATATAAATCGATATTGAGCCTTCATGAAAACGCCGATCCGCTGCGTTTTTTCACAATGCTTCGCGATTACGTCGGTTATATGCAGAGCTATGAGAAGGGTGTGCCGAAATGGGACCCGTCAAAACTCGATGAAAACGGCAGTCCGGCCTTCACGTGGCCGTTCGGTTATAAAAGCATCAATTACCGCTGGACAAAAACAGACGGAAAGGTCGCCTATCTTTACCTGCAGGGGAATCCGCTTATATGGTTATCCGCTTTGGCCGGCATAGCGCTTTCCCTCATTTATATAGGCGGAAGGATTTTCTTTAAAACGCCGGTAGAGGACAAAGGCTCTTTCAAGCTTATTGTGTATTTTTCAATTCTATATATCGTTTATATGGCATTGATGATGTCGCTGGAAAGGGTCATGTACCTCTATCATTATTTCATTCCGCTGATCTTTTCTTTTTTCCTGGCTTTTCTTATTTTTCAGCATTATTTTAAAGAGCATATGAAGACAAACGATAAATTTCTGCGCGTAGTTTCCATAATTATTGCCGCCGAGATATTCTGCGTTTTCCTGTTCTACGCGCCGTTCAGTTATTATATACCGCTGGACAGCCTGGATTTTATAAAAAGGATCTGGACTAAAGCCTGGGGTTTAATACCGATTAATTTTTAGTTCCGATTGAGGTGTTTATGTTGAAATGGACAGACAGAAGAATGATTCTGCTCTATGCCGCGGTGTTATGCGGACTTTTTTTTATTTATAAGGTAATCACTCCTGTTGTTTTCGGCAGAAACATTCAGATGACCATCACCAAACAGAAAGGAAAGATTGAAACGCTGGATACTCCGGTAGTGTCCGATTTTAAGGAAATATATTATATCAATACAATCGATTTCCCGGGCGGTTCTGTGCTTGTCCATAAAGACCTGGGCAATTTCGCCTATGCCCAGGATTTTTTTCTCGATTTTAACGCTAAAATCGAGATCTTAAAAGACGGAATATTCCTGTTTGATATCGCTTCCGATGACGGGTTCCGGTTCAAGCTTAACGGCAATATGATAGGCGAATTTATTTCCAACCGGCCGTTTGAAACCAACCAGTACAGCGTGCTCCTGAATAAGGGGATCTACAACATGGATTTATTCTATTATCAGGGGTTCGGTCTTCTCGGATTAATAGCCGCCTATAGATTTCAGGAAGGCGGAAGGACTTATCTTTTCGGCGAGGACTCGCCTTATATGAGATTTAAAAGAGAATAGCATTCCAAAGTTAAGCAATTTATTTTTTCTCATCAATAGTCATGAAAATAGAAAAAAATAATTGATTTCGAGATTTGAAGTTTCAATTTGGACAGCTTACTTAAAAATTTCATAACAAAATATAATTATTAAAGTGAGACATATCAAATTACCCCAATAACTCACCCTTCGGCAGGCTCAAAGTAAACTCCTAAAACGGAATTTTGCCGATAAACACGGATGCTTCGACTGTGCTCAGCGCAGGTTTCATTGATATTAAGGGCAGTTCTAAAAACTCAAATATTTAGAACTGCCGCTATTATATGAGTTCATGCTACCGCCCGAGTTCGCTGTCTGAAAAGATCATCAACCAGCGAACTCTATACGGTAGCGTCAATTAAATTTACAAGAGATTCTATAACCGGGGCAGTTCCAAAACCTATGTTGGAAATATCTGATTGATTTTGAGTTTTTGGAACTGCCCTTAAGTAAATACATTCTTCTGATCCGTGTAAATCTGTGTGGAATTGGGGTCGATTTAATAAATCATAATTCAATTCAGTTTTTACCCTTTTATCTCAAAATAATCCTTCAGTATCCAGAAGGCCGCCGAACACAAAACTATCAATAAAAATATAATGATATTATTTCGGAAACCGATTTCAAATTGAGCGTTCTGATACGTGATTTTACCGTTCCGCAGATTTTTTAAGTATCCCCCCAGATTGGTGATCTGGTCCAGATAAATAAAATTTGAATTGTATCCGGCAGCGGTTTCCCGGTTTTCCGTAAGCATGCCGTTTTCCATGGGATTGTCCGAAATAGAGTAGAGCGTTTCCTGACGGTTTGTTGGCCGGCGGTATATTCCGGGAGCGGAAACACCGGCCGGATTGTTTTCGCCGGTTATATAATTTAATTTATTGAAAAGCAGGCCCTGATTTTTATCTCCGATCAGAAAATTCACATTATTCTGCCAGAAATGCGCGAACAAATTATAAGCGATATCTTCCCCGAGCCTGGAGAAGTCCCATTTCCATGTATCAAATCCGAAAAAAACCCGGGAACGGGGCAGAGGTTCTATCAATAAATCTTTTTCGTCAAGGGCTGTTTTCACGATCAGCTCGGAATTATCATAGTTAAAAGTTTTTTCTTTAAAGTTTTCCAGGGCGGGGCCGATTGAAAAAAGGCCGAGGAGCTGTCTCATCTCATGATACTCATTCAGGCCCGGTTCATAAAAAATTGGTTTTTGGGCTTTTATCGCTTTAATGAGTTCTGTTAGGTCTGAAAATTGACTGTCCTTTAAATCGAGAAGTATGATCCCATTGTAGGAAAGACATTCCGGAAAGCGGATTTTATCCCGGTATTCTTTTAAAACTACGGCATCGGTTTTAATCCACTTAAGTCCGGCCAGGAAGCGCCTGATAAAGGCGAATTCGGCGGATGGCTTTCCCGAGATGAGAAGGATTTTATAAAATTCCGGCAGCACATCGATGGCCCTGACAATTGAATTATTGTTCGTATACCGGTCTTCCTTATTATCGATGGTGAATGAGATAATGTGAAAACCGGGCCGGCCGGGCACCAGGGGAATATCGCTTTCATTTTCCCCCGGTTTTAAATGGACAGGGATATTCCGGATATTTCTACCGCTGTCGATTATTTTTAAATCCGCCTTCTGGTCCCTCGCTGATTCTATTTTTATTTTTATATTCTCTTTTTGTCCGCTCTGGAGATATTCCGGCAGTGCGGCCTCTGTCAGTGAAAGCGGGTCATTATTGGTCTTATTTACCGGTTTGATTATAATAGGATAAATATCCGGCAGTTTTTCAAAAGGAATGTAAGAGTAGTTGTCATTAAAATCGCTTATCACGGCTATCTTTGTATTCCCGCCGAATTTTATCTTGAGATAATTAAGGCTGTCATATAGCGCCGTGTATTGATCATTCAGCCGGTTTGTATTTTCCGAAACCGTGTCGGCGAAATAAAAAACTTTAATATCATCCGGGAGAAGCCCCGGATTAAAAGAAGGAACGCTCCGGCTTTTATCGACGAGGAGGCAGACCGTTTCCTTTATTTCCTTCCGGTACTTGACAGTCAGCTGATAATTGAATAAAAAGAGAAGTGATAAAAAAACCGTCGGTGATAAAAGGAAGGACAATATCAGGGATTTTTTTTTTATATATACGGCAAGAAAAACCGCGAGTGCCCCGGCGCATGAAATAACCAGCTGAGCCATTATTACCCCTCTATGCACTTTACAGTGTATTTTCTATGCCTCGGGCCGTCGAATTCCGCGAAATAAATCCCCTGCCATGTTCCGAGGAGGGCCCTGCCGCCGGATATGACCAGAGTGAGGGAAGGACCGAACAGGCTCGATTTGATGTGGGCGTCCGAATTTCCCTCGGCGTGGGCGAAGCCGGATTGTTGGGGGATAAGCTTTGAGAGATAATGATTGATGTCGTATACCACATCCGGATCGGCGTTTTCATTGATCGTGACTCCCGCTGTCGTGTGGGGCACGAATAGGACGCAGATCCCCTCTTGGATTTTTGATTCGGAAATGCATTGCTGGACCATATGGCTGATATTAACGAGTTCAATTCTGTTTTTTGTTGAAATGGACAATTCAAAAATATTTTTCATAAAAGTCTCCTCTGCAGGGGCATAAAATTTTACTCTCAAACAGTTTATCAATTGACTTTAGCACAGCGCCCTGATATTGTCAAATGATGCTTAAAAGAACTTGACGGGCATAATTGTTTTATGCCATGGCCGAATTTCTTTATTTTTTATAACGGATGCTTTATAATGAGATTTAAGTAATAATCCATCTAATTAATAGTTTAATTTTATTCAAGCGGGTGAATAAATGGCAAAGAAAGCCGAAAAGACCGGGCGCAGTTTTGAAGAGGATATGCACCGTCTGGAAGAGATCGTGGATAAACTGGAAAGCGGTGTGCCTGTCGAAGAGTCTCTTCTTCTTTATGAGGAAGGGATGAGGCTGTCCAGTAAACTGGAAGTGAAGCTCTCGGAAATCGAGAGAAAAGTCTACGAGGTTAAGAATATCTCAAAGCTCGCCAGCGGCGAGGATACGGAAATGGAAGTGGGCCTGTTTAAATAGGATTTGTTTTTTAACGGGAGGATTTAATGCCTTTAAGGCCGACCAGGATCGGGGTGAATATAAAAGCGAGTTATACCCTGAAAAATTGCGAAGGTGAAGGCATAATAGTGGATATCTCCACCGGCGGCCTGGCCATGGAAGTCAGGCAGATATTTGTCATAGGCGATCTTGTGCATGTCATATTCAGGCTTCCGGATACCAATAATGATGAAGTTGATTTCTGGGGAATTGTCCGTACTGTTAACGGGAATATGCTCGGTGTGAAATATGAAGAGATATCGAATGAGAATATTGAAAAATTAGACCGCTTTGTCACCAGTTTGATACTTACGGCGGGAAGGCAGGCCAGAGAGCCTTTTGAGTGATATAAGCATTTCCAAAAACCCAGGTTTTTGGAAATACCCGGTAATATAATAAAAGAAGCGGTAATGAGTTATCGCTTATTTTTTTGGGAGCTTTGATTGAAAATCGGCTTTTTCTATAAGAAGGGTGAAGAAAAGGGTTTTTACGGGGCGCTTTACGGCGGTAAAGTGAGGAAATTAAACGATTTTTTACTGAGTAATGAATGGGAAGAGTATGAATTGTCAGAACTGGACATATCGGTGCCCGCGAACCCTTCAAAAATCGTGGCCGTCGGGCTGAATTACTCCCGTCATGCCGAGGAAATGAAAGGTAAAATCCCGGAAGAGCCCGTTCTATTTTTAAAGCCACCATCAAGCATTTTGCCGCATAAAGGAAAAATTATATATCCCGCTTCAGCCGGCAGACTTGACTATGAGGCCGAACTGGCGGTAGTCATCAGCAAAACGGCAAAGAATATTGAAGCGGGCGAAGCCCCGGAACATATCCTGGGTTATACGGCCTTTAATGATGTGACGGCGAGGGACCTGCAGGCAAAAGACGGGCAATGGACAAGGGCCAAAGGTTTTGACACTTTCGCCCCGTTCGGTCCGTTCATTGAAACCGCGATAGCCGATCCGGGGAAGCTGAAAATCCAGGCTGTCCTGAACGGGGAAGTAAAGCAGGACTCGAATACGTCCAATATGATTTTTGACGTTTTTACCCTTGTGAGTTTTATCAGCAAAGTTATGACCCTTTACCCGGGGGATGTGATCGCGACAGGAACGCCGGAAGGCATCGGACCTATGCGGAAAGGCGATGAAATAATCATCCGGATCGAAGGCCTGGACGATCTTGTTAATAGGGTAGCCTGAAGGCCTGCATATATTTAAACAGTATTGTTTTTACACTGCTTGAGAGCTCATTTTTTTAAAAAATAAAATAATTTTGTTCCATTGAGGATCAGTCTGCACCCATAGAAATTTTACTTTCCCTTCATTATTAATTATATTTAATGGTGAATTAAAACCATGATCAGCCGAAATTGAGCGATTTATTTTTTATTTAACTATAGCGTATATAATTCCCCTCACCATTTTGTCGGGCAGCGCATGAGAAGCTAACAAAATGGTGAGGGGTAAAAGAATCGCTTAATTCCGGGTTTATGTTATATTACTATTTATAGGATTATAAAAGGAGTTTATTATGTTGATACCAATGGTTATTGAGCAGAGCAACAGGGGTGAAAGGGCCTATGATATTTATTCCAGGCTTTTAAAAGATAGAATCGTGTTTCTGGGGGCGGTGATCGATGATGATGTGGCGAACCTTGTGATTGCCCAGCTTCTGTTCCTTGAGGCCGAAGACCCGGAAAGGGACATCAATCTCTATATCAATTCGCCGGGAGGCGTAGTCACTTCAGGCCTGGCGATTTATGATACAATGCAGTATATCAAGTGCGATGTTTCCACGATCTGCATCGGCGAGGCCGCATCGATGGGCGCGGTGCTTCTGGCCGCCGGGAAAAAAGGCAAGCGTTTTACACTGCCGCACTCCCGGATTATGATCCATCAGCCTTCCGGAGGGACCCAGGGCCAGGCCAAGGACATCAAGATCCAGGCGGAGGAAATGCTCCGGACAAAAAGCACGCTGGACAATATACTGGTCAAGCATACAGGCCAGGTCCTCGACAAGATCGAGCTGGATACGGACAGGGATTTCTTTATGTCGGGGTCCGAGGCAAAAAAGTACGGGATTGTGGATGAAATTCTTGAAAAAAGGAAATAGGTATGACAGTAAGAAGAGAGGATATGGATAAAAATCCTCAAAAAAACAGGAAAGTCATTCAATGTAATTTCTGCGGAGCGATGTCTTCGGATGTTTACCGCATGGTAAAAGGCGACGGCGAGGTCTATATCTGCGACAGCTGCCTGTACAACTCGTACCAGGCCATTCAAAATGAGCATAAGCAGTCAGCCATAAATACGGTCAATAAACTGCCGAAGCCAAAGGAGATGAAGGAATTTCTGGACCAGTACGTCATAGGCCAGGACAACGCGAAAAAAATCCTTTCCGTGGCGGTTTATAATCATTACAAAAGGATTTTTTCGAACTCTTTCATGAAAGATAAAAATGACGTGGAGATAGAAAAAAGCAATATTATTCTATTAGGGCCCACGGGAAGCGGTAAAACGCTCCTTGCCAAGACTCTGGCAAGGCTCCTGGATGTGCCCTTCGCGATAGCCGACGCGACGACGCTGACGGAAGCGGGATATGTGGGGGACGATGTCGAAAATGTCCTCCTCAGGCTCCTGCAGAACACGGCGGGCGGATATTTTGACCCGGAATCCAGGGAACTGGAACAGCTGATCTCACGGGCCGAAGTCGGAATAGTTTATATCGATGAGATCGACAAGATAGCCAGGAAGAGCGAGAATGTTTCCATTACCCGCGATGTTTCGGGCGAAGGGGTCCAGCAGGCGCTCCTCAAGCTGATAGAAGGAACGGACTCGTCTGTGCCGGCTTACGGAGGGAGGAAGCATCCCCAGCAGAAAAACATCATGATGAATACCACCAATATATTATTTATTGTGGGCGGGGCTTTTGTCGGGCTGGATGATATCATCAAAACAAGGATCGGCAAGAAGGAAGTCGGGTTTAAAAGCGCGCAGGTCAATAAAAAGATCGATACCGATACGATCTTGAAGGAAGCCATACCCCATGATTTCATTAAATACGGCCTTATTCCGGAACTGGTCGGGAGGCTTCCGGTCACGGCGGCGCTCCACGAACTGACGGATGAAGAGCTCAAGAAAGTCCTGACGGACCCGAAGAACGCGATCATCAAGCAGTACCAGAAATTGATGGGCCTTGAGAATGTCGAGCTTGAGTTTACGGAAGAGGCCATAAACGAGATCGTTAAAAAAACAAAAGAGAAAAAAACAGGCGCGCGCGGGCTGCGCTCAGTGATAGAGGAAGTGATGCTGGACATTATGTATGAAATACCGTCCATGAAAAAAGTCTCGCACTGCGTCATTGATAAAGATGTTGTCTGTACGGGCAAAGAGCCCAAAATAGCGTAATGAGGTAAGAGAATGGCTGATGTTGATAACAAAAAAAGAGAAAAGCTGCCCCTGATACCATTGAGGGGCATTGTCGTTTTTCCATATATGGTTGTTCCGCTTATAATCGGCAGGACAACGTCCGTCAAAGCGGTAATGCACGCGTTTGAGAACAACCTGCCGCTTTTCCTGTCCGCCCAGAAGAGCAAGGATGTTGAAAATCCCTCGGACCAGGATATTTATGAGGTAGGCTGTATTTCCACGATCCTGGAACTGATCAATATGCCGAACGGGATGGTCAGGATCCTTGTCGAGGGCTTGAAAAGGGGAAGGGTCTCCAAATATGTGCAGGATGACGGCTTTTATCTGGCCGAGGTGGACGACCTGGAAAGCAGGGTATTGAACAGCAATGAGTTGGAAGCCCTGATCAGGACGCTTAAAGACAAGTTCGTCGAATATATCTCCCTCAATCCGAAGATCCCGAAGGAAACGGCCGCCTCGATAGTCGCGATCGACGATTCGGAAAAATTGATAGACGCTGTTATGGCCAATATCCCGTCGCAGGTGACGGACAAGCAGGCCATCCTGGAAGAGAATGAGATAAACGAAAGGCTGACCAAAACGCTCGCGCTGGTCCATAAAGAGATCGATGTCCTGAAAATAGAGGATGATATCAACAAGCGCGTCCAGGACAGAATGGAAAAGATGCAGAAAAAATATTTTCTGAACGAGCAGCTCAAGGAAATCCGCAAGGAACTGGACGAGGGTGAAAGCCAGGATGAAGGGATCGCCGAGCTGAAGGAAAGGATGAAGGGAAAGGAAATGCCCGAATCGGTCAAGGAAAAGTTTGAAGGGGAGCTGGAAAGGCTTTCAAAAATACCGAATATGTCGCCGGAATATACGGTCCTCTATAATTATATCGAATGGCTTGTGGACCTGCCCTGGGGCATTTACACGACCGACAATAAAGACCTGGTGGTGGCGGAAGACATCCTGGAAACAGAGCATTACGGCCTGAAGGAAGCGAAGGAAAGGATCATCGATTTTATCGCCGTGCGCCAGCTGAACCCTAAGTCCAAGGGGCCGATCATCTGCCTTGTCGGGCCTCCCGGCACAGGAAAGACATCGCTGGCGAAATCCATCGCGCACGCGCTGAACCGCAATTTTATACGTGTGTCCCTCGGGGGCGTTAGGGACGAGGCGGAAATCCGCGGCCACCGCAGGACCTATGTCGGGGCACTGCCGGGGAAGATCGTCCAGATGATGAAGAAGGCCGGTTCGATGAACCCCGTCTTCCTGATGGATGAAATAGATAAAATGAGCATGGATTTCCGGGGCGATCCCAGTTCGGCGCTATTGGAAGTACTGGATCCGGAGCAGAATAACGCCTTTAACGACCATTACCTCTCGCTCGATTTTGACCTTTCTTATGTCTTCTTTCTGACTACCGCAAATAACTTATATAATATTCCCATTCCCTTAAGGGACAGGATGGAGATCATAGAAATACCCGGCTATACTGAACTGGAAAAAAAGGAGATCGCCAAGAAATTCCTCATACCCAAGCAGATGATCGAAAACGGGCTGAGCGATGTGAAGATCAATTTCACCGATAACGCCATTCTGGACATCGTCCGGTTTTACACAAAAGAGGCCGGGGTGAGGAACCTCGAAAGGAACGCGGGGAAGGTGATCCGGAAGATAGCCCGGGAAAAGGTGAAGCATGACATCAAAACGGTCCAGATAAATTCGAAAAGAATTGAAAAATACCTGGGCGTCAGGAAGTTCGACTTTACCAGGGGCCAGAAGGAACCGCGCGTCGGTGTGATAGCCGGATTGGCATGGACCGAGAACGGCGGCGACGTTCTTTATATCGAAAGCTCCATCTTTAAAGGAAAGGGCGACCTCATCCTCACGGGCCAGCTGGGGGAAGTGATGCAGGAATCGGCGAAGATCGCCTTTTCGTACGCCAAGGCCGTGGCGGAAAAATACGGCATAGACCCGGCCAAGTTCAAAACAAACGACCTGCATATCCATGTGCCGGAAGGCGCCATACCCAAGGACGGGCCGTCCGCGGGCGTGACCATGATCAGTTCGATCATTTCCACTTACGCCGGCAAAAAGGCGAAGAACGATTACGCCATGACGGGCGAGATCACCCTCAAGGGCGATGTCCTGCCGATCGGCGGCCTTCGTGAAAAGCTCCTGGCGGCGAAGAGGGGCGGCATCTTCAGCGTCATTGTCCCGAAGAATAATGAAAAGGACATCAGCGAAATGCCGGAACAGATTTTAAAAGACCTCAACCTTTATTATGTTGAGAGGATTGAAGAGGTCCTGGAGAAGATTCTTATTGATGATAAGCCACCGGCGGCGAGGAAGAAGAAAAAATCCTGATTTTCAAATCATTCTTTTTATTCAATAAAGGCAATATTTTCACAATCATCGTGAGGCATTCATTATTTCAATTTTATTCTATTATATTTTAAACCGTCAATAATTGACGGGGAAATTAGCGTCTTTTTTTTCTTTTCGAGAGGCTGTGAGACAGCCTCTCGAAAAGAAAAAAAGTACGCAACCCCTTTGACTGCCAGTCGTGTCAAAATTGTTGCCGTTTAAATAAATACCATTTGAATTATATAAAAAATTATCTTATAATAATATGAGCGAGGTGGTAAAATGAATTATAAAGACAGGCTGGAAATAAATCCCGTCATTATGGTCGGCAAGCCGGTCATTAAGGGGACCCGCATCACCGTTGAATTATTGCTTCGGAAGCTGTCGGAAGGGATGACAATGGAGGAATTGCTCACTGCCTACCCAAACCTCAAACACGAAGACATATACGCCGTTTTATCATATTCGGCGGATGTCATCGGCAAGGAGGAGATGCTTGTCCCTTAAAATCCTTGCCGATGAAAATGTCGATTTCCGGATTGTGAAACAGTTGAGAGAATCGGGAATAACTGTTTTATCGGTGCTGGAGTCCGGCTCCGGCAAATCCGATATCCAGGTAATGGAATTAGCACGGCAAAACGATGCCCTCATTTTGACGGAAGACAGTGATTTCGGGGAGCCTGTTTTTTCCTATCAATATAAGAATACCGGAATTGTTTTCATACGTTACGTCAACGAAAATTTACAGCAAATCGTCAAAAACATCTCATCTGTCATATCGAAATACGGCATATCCCTATACAAAAAGTTTGCTGTGATAACACCGGATAAGATCAGAGTAAGAGATTTATAAGTAAAAAGTAATTAACGAGGAATGATGATAGCGCCGGACATGGGAAAACACAGACAAGAATGTCTGTGATACCGCTGGTACTGCCGGATAAGCCTTTCTCCAATTCTTGTATTAAAAAAGAATATTTTATTATGAATGAATAGAATAATAATCATAAAAGAAGCAATGCAAAACATCTGTTCCCAAGGCCATTTTCCTCTTATCCATAATCTACAATCTCGATTTATAGTCGTGTCATCTGCTAATATAATAATAGAAGAGAGGCACATGCTTGCGGCAAGGACGCCGCAACCGACGCATAAAGCCATTGGACGGCGATATAAGGAGGCTATTTTAATCAGGGATCGTTTTTTTAAAAGCCGGATGACATACCTTCATACAAACCGATAGCTTCGTATGAAAATGGCCTCGAAATAGGCATTTTTCTTTCGATTCACTTTCTTTTGTTTTAATGCTGTTGCCTGTCGGTTTTTATAACATGCTTCATGGACATACGGCAGGGTTCCCGTTAAAATAAAACGGGAGAAAAAGATGGCAAGATTTGAAAAGAACAGCCTGGAGCAGGGTGAGTTCCTCGCGATCAATATAGGCGAGCAGTTTGATGAGAATTCCAGAGAATTTATACTAAAAGAATTCATCAAAAACCGTATTAAACTGGAGGATTTCGCGGCTTACTATAAGAACGACCATAGAGGCAGAGAGATTAAAAATCCTCGGGATGTGATCTGTGCGGTACTCTACGGTTACATTACGGGAAATCGTATCAGCCGAAAGATAGAAGATTTGCTGAAAAAACACATTGGGTTTATGTATGTTTCAAACCGGCTGAAAATTGACCATTCGGTAATTTGCGAGTTCAAGGTACTTTTTCAGGAAAAGATCGAGGAGTTGTTCAGCCAGCTTTTATATATACTCAACGAAATGGGGTCTATAGATTGGGACATGGTAGTGGGTGACGGCACAAAGATCAAGGCCTACGCGAGTAAGAATAAGAATGTGGGAAAGAAACATACCCGGAAGCTGATGGACACTTACCAGAAGATGGCGGAAAAGATTGTGAAACAAGACCTGGAACTGGAAGAATCTTACCGGGAAGGCAAGCTGGAGCAGCCTTATTACGAAGCGGAGAAGAAGCGGGTATCAAGGCGGAAAAAGATTTACGATAGTGTTTTGAACCAAATCGATGAATACAAAAAACAGGTAGAGAGAGGGGAAAAGACAGACGAAGAATTCACCAACCTGACTGATCCCGAAAGCAAGCTGATGTCTGGAAATCCGCATAGTGTGTTTATACAGGGATATAATTCGGCGATGATGGTCAGTAATAATGATGTGATTATAGATTTTGAAGCAATCACAACACCGGAAAAACAGCATACGGAAGAAATGGTAAAGAGGGTGGAACAGAAAAAAGCGGAATTAAAAGTTGATAAGGCTAGCAAATACCTTTTTGATTCGGGTTTTCAGGACATGGAAGAGACAATCCGGATGGTGGAGGAAGGAAAAGACCTTTATGTGGATACGAAAGAGCGGGATTTCAGTGATAAATCACAGAAGCGAAGAGACTTTAAACTGGAAAAGATTGATGACGAATATATCCTGGGATGCCGGGGCGGCCGTAAGGAAAATGGGTATTTAGATCGAAATAACCAAAGATATACATTTTTGTATTCACGGAAGGGCTGTGAAAGATGTCCATTTTTCAGTGAGTGTTATAAAAACATCAAACCGAAAACACAGCAAAAGACAGTAATTTTCAGTGAGTTTGAATTGAATAATCGGTCTAAGATTGATGCTTATTTAACAAAACTTTACAGCGAAGAAGGGCAAAAGATATACAACCGCAGGATAGGTAAAGAACACGTATTTTCAAACATCAAAACACAGAAGGGTTATGTTCAGACAGTTTACAGAGGTCAACGGAAAGTGAATTTGGAGCTATGCTGGGTATCCCTTGCGCATAATTTTATGAAATATGCCCAATATTTGAGAAAATAGAGAGGATTTTGTATAGTCTGAGTATCGATTATTCGAAATTTATTATTAAAATCAGCTAAGCTGACAAAATTTTTATTTGCCCGCTTATTGTAAGGGGCTGGTTTGACTCCGAAAATGAAATAACCGACAGGCAAGCCGGACAAAAGAAAGTGAACATCCCCAGGCTGCCAGTCGTGACAAAAATCCTATGATCTTATCGTAAAAAAGCTTTTTTAAGCATTTTTATAAAAATGCAGATTAAATTTATTCAAGAACAGTTACCGGCACGGTTTTTTTAAATATATAACTTTCCAGTTCAAAAACCATTTTATCAATGGTATTGAGCAGATTGTCGAGCCTGTCTTGAGGGCTTATGTGATTTTGAGGCTGTTCGTTCCGGATTTTGGAAAGAACGGCAATTCTATATTTGTTGAGTTCTTCGATAATATCTTTTATGCCGCTGGTATCGATGCTTTCAATTTTATCCTTCAGGAATTGCGTTACTTTACTGGCATATATTTGTACCAGCTCTTCCAGGTTTTTAAACGTGTTTTCAATATAATGGCTGGAATAGCGGGAGGCGGTCAGATACTTAACCTTGATTGAAGGCAATGTTTTCTTGCGGAGTGTAAAGATTTCCCGGAGCGCCTTTTTCAGATCAAGGCCCTGCACCCGGGCGGTTTTTTCACGCAGTGAAAGATTTATTTTCTCCATGTAAGCCTTGAATCGATTGAGGACGGCCATTTTATGGTTGATCTGCTTCTCGGTGATCTTGAAGAAATGGTAGCCGTAGATGGCCTGCTGCACCGCTTTCGGGAACGCCCCGGGCTTTTTGATAAGCACTTTAGCCAGGAACTTGAGATAATAATAACCGTGGAGGCTGAACGTCTGCAGTAAGAGCGAGCGGAAGAAAGCCATGCCGTAAGTCAGGATATTTGACAGCGATGTTTTAACTTTTGAAGAGCGGAAATTGTCCGGCATGATCATCAGCATATCGTAACAACGCTGGAAATACACTTTCGGCTTGTAGATGGTCGATATCACCCTTTTATATCCCGCGATCAGCTTTTCCGCCGGCATTGTGGGGATAAAATTCAACTCGAGGTCATGGGTATTGTTGCCGGAAGTTTCATGAAGGATCCTGTTCTCTTTTTCAAGGCGCCTGTAAAGCTGTGTCTGGGGAAGCGCGGCCATAAGGCCCACCATGGCAGTGGGAATGGCAGACTCTTTTATAAAATCGATCTGAAGGTCGAAGATGTTTTCAGGCTCGTTGTCAAAGCCCAGTATAAAACCGGAGGACACTTCTATCCCTTTTTTTTGTATCTTATGGACGCTTTCAAGGAGCGACATCTTTGTGTTCTGCTTTTTATTGGTCAGGATCAGGGATTCCTCGACGGGGGTCTCGATCCCGACAAAAACCATGTTGAACCGGGAAGCGGCCATCAGGTCCATCAGTTCCTCGTCCTGCGCCAGGTTGATGCTGCCTTCGGTGATAAAAGTAAAGGGCTGCTTCTTTTCTTTCTGCCATTCGATCATGCGGCGCAGAAGCTTTTTTACCTCTATCTTGTTCCCGATAAAGTTGTCGTCAACGACGAATATGGAGCCTCTGTAACCGGTATCGTATACTCTCTGCAATTCCACGGTAAACTGCTCCGGGGTTTTTGTCCGCGGCACCCGGCCGAACAGTTCAATGATGTCGCAGAATTCGCAGTTAAAGGGGCATCCCCTGGAATACTGCAGGACCATCGATGAATATTGGTTGATATCAATGAGGTCAAACCTTGGTACCGGGGTTGTCGTTATATCCGGTTTTGCTTCGCTCCGATATATCTTTTTGGCTTTCCCTTCTTTCAGGTCTTTAAAAAATAACGGCAATGTGATTTCCGCTTCATCCAGGACAAAATGGTCGACGCCTTTGATGCTCTGATGGGAAACGGTGGGGTGGGGGCCTCCCGCCACGACGGGTTTATTGTATTTTCTGCATAATTTGATGACTTCGTCCATGGAATCCTTCTGGACGATCATCGCCGAAATAAAAACATAATCCGCATCGATAATATCTTTGTCTTTCAAGGGGGTGATGTTTGTATTGATCAGTTTTACGTCATATTCTTCGGGAATTAAAGCCGCTACGGTCAGTAAACCGAGGGGCGGGAAATTCGTTTTTTTCCCGATAAAAGGCAGGCTGTATTCAAAACTCCAGTATGTGCTGGGTATCTTCGGATAAACCATGAGTATCTTTTTTTTAATCATAAAAACTCCTCTTTTGAAAAAAGTAAAACCAACCTTTGTAAAAAAACCATTATCTCAAACGAAGGAGTTTTTAATGAATTCCGGTCCGATAAAAGATTGGAATTATTGCAAGGTGTTTTTACTTTACTATTTCATTAATATTAGTCCTTAACTCCTATTTAGTCAAGGGATTCCATAAATATATTTGTGTCAATAATTTAGCAACTCTATAATCTGCAATATGATAGGCGCTATGGTATGTCAAAGGTTTAACATGGCAGCTTTTGATAAGAATATTATAATATGATTCTTTTCCGCGCTTCACCGCCTAATAGTTCGATGACGGTCGTGATGCCGGGGCTGGCGGTGTTCCCTGTCAATTTTATGCGGATGGCCTGGACAAGGTCGCCGAATTTGACCTGGTGTTTTTCCGAGATTACCCTTAATTTTTCCTCTATTCCGGAAGCTTCCCCGGAAATCAATCCGGAGGCTTCGGTAAAAGAATCTTTTATCGCCGTGTTTTGCATGAGTTCTTCAAAAACGAACGCGGCTTTTTCATCCGTTTTGAATTCGTCGCAGGCGAAGAAGATGACCTCGTCATACAGGTCTTTCATCGTTTTATGCCTCGGCCGGAGTGAATCCAGAGCTTTTAATAGCCATGAGGCTTCCAGCATCCTTCCCTTCTTTTCAAGCCGGGCTTCTTTCATAAATTCCTCAAAATGCGCGGTCAATTTTTCAAGCGCTATCGTTTTAAGATGCTTGCCGTTGATCCATATCATTTTCTCTTCATCATAAACGGCGTTCGATTTGTTCAATTTCCCGATATCGAAAAGCTCTATCAGCTTTTCGACCGTAAACACTTCATCGTTGCCATGCGACCAGCCGAGCCTCGCGATGGCGTTCAGAAGGGCTTCCGGAAGGATTCCGAGGGCCCGGTAATACTCGATGTTTGTCGAGCCTTTCCGTTTTGAAAGGGGGCTTTTGTCTTTGTCCATCACCAGCGGAAGGTGGGCAAATTGCGGGAGGGCCAGCTTGAGATGCTCATAAAGGATGATCTGCTTGGCCGTATTGGTAATATGGTCTTCCCCGCGGATGATATGCGTGATGCCCATCAGGGCGTCGTCCACAACAACGGCGAAATTATAAGTCGGCGTGCCGCCGCTTTTCATGATCACAAAATCGTCCAGCTCTTTTGTGCTGACGGTAATTTTATTTTTTACGATGTCCTGGAAGGCGATGTTCCGTTCTTCGCCTGTGTCCACCCTGATGGTATATTCGCCGGCCGGTTTTTCATATCTTTTTCTGCAGAAGCGGTCGTATTTATATTCATCCAGGCCTTTTTCCTTATTGCGCCTGACGACATCTTCCTTTGAGCAGGTGCAGTAATAAGCCTTGCCGGCCTGAATGAGCCTGTCGGCGTATTCCGGGTAGATTTCAAAGCGCCCGCTCTGTTTATAAAACTCGTCGTAGCCCATGCCCAGCCATTTCATGTCTGCGATAATGGACTCCGTATAAATATCTTCCGAGCGGCTGAGGTCCGTGTCTTCTATTCTCAGAACGAATTTGCCGCCGCAGTGCCTGGCGTAAAGCCAGTTAAAAACGGCGGTGCGGGCGCTGCCGAGGTGGAGCCTGCCTGTCGGCGACGGTGCAAAACGGACTTTAACCACAGGTTTTTCCATATCCGTTAAATCCTTCTCAGCCATTTGTCAAAACGAATTTTCCAGCATTTGAAAATAGCCTCGTTCACAATGCCGCCGCTCATTTTCGTCGTACCCTCAAAACGGTCGCGGAATATGATCGGGACTTCCTTTATTTTGAAGCCGTGGTAGATTGTCTTGGCCTTCATTTCGATCTGGAAGGAATAACCGCTCGAGCTGATATGATCAAAGTTCATGCTTTCCAGCACTTTGCGGCTATAGCAGTTGTACCCGCCCGTCAGGTCCGTCAGCTTGACGCCGGTGGCGAAGCGGGCGTAAAAATTGCCGAAAATGCTGATGAAAAGCCTTCTCAGGTCCCAGTTTAAAACACGGACGCCGCGGACATAGCGAGAACCGCAGACAGCGTCGTATCCCTCTTTTAAAGCGTCGAAGAATAAATAGAGCTCATTGGGGTCGTGTGAGAAATCGGCGTCCATTTCGCAGACAAACTCATAGCCTTTCGGGCTTTTTAAAGCCCATTGAAAACCGGCCACATAGGCTTTGCCGAGGCCGGACTTTTTTTTCCGCTCCAGAAGATGGACCCGGCCGCTGTTTTTCATCATTGCCTTTATAACGCGGCCTGTGCCGTCGGGTGAGTTATCATCAACAACAAGCACATCAATGCCCTTGTTCTGCTTTAAAACAATAGGAACAATCTTCTTAATATTAATTGATTCATTGTATGTGGGAATAATCACCAAACCTTTCATACAAACCGCCCTTAAATTGAATTGGTCATAATTGTACCATGAAACGATTATTTTGGCAATTTGTCGTTAGAGGAAGCTTAAGTTGAAATAGAAGGAACGGAACCACAGATTTCACAGAAAACACAGATTATGGGTTCGAAACAATTCAGTGAATCCTTTTGTTATAAATATAGAAAAGAAACGAAAAATGATATGCGAAATAGAAAATTATTGTAGAAGCGATTTAATTGTAATCAATAAAATTTATATTTTCCTATAATTCAGTATGGATTCCACAGAATAAATCTGTGAAATCGGTGAAATCTGTGGTTCCGATTCGTATTTTAAAATCTCAAGGCTGTTGGCTAAGTATTATAAAACAATATCCAGGTCCTTCATCTTCCGGAGGAGATTATTGGGCAGTATGCCGATGCTGATCGCTGTTTTTGAGACATTATTATTATGCAGGCCCAGCTGGGTTTCGATATACTTTTTTTCCAGAAGTTTTTTGGCCTCGCTGTACTGCATCGTTTTCTGGAAAACGGCATCACCCCCGTTTTTATGGGTAATTCCCATGATGTTCTGCACATCTTCATCCCGGACTTCATTCTTTTCAGAAAATGCGAAAAGCCTCTGCATCAGGTTCTTGAGTTCGCGGATATTGCCTTTGAGCGGCATTTCGGATATCAGGGCCATTGCCGAAGGGGAAACGGTTTTTATGACTGAACCGTTTTCTATGCAGGCCTGTTTGAGAAAATGGTCCGCCAGTATGGAAATATCCTCTTTTCTCTCGCGCAGTGGAGGAATATGAACAACAAGGACGCCGATGCGGTAATAAAAATCTTCGCGGAATTTGCCTTCATCGACTGCCTCTTTCAGGTTCCGGTTTGTGGCGCAGATCAGGCGGAAATCAACTTTGACTTTCGCCTCGCTCCCGACGCGGGTTACTTCCCTGTCTTCCAGAACGCGGAGGAGTTTTGCCTGCTGGGAAAGAGGAAGATCGCCGATTTCGTCCAGGAAAAGACTTCCCTGGCTCGCGAGCTCGATTTTACCTTTCTTTGCTCCGCCGGCGCCTGTAAACGCCCCTTTTTCATGCCCGAAAAGCTCGCTTTCAAACAGATTTTCAGGGATGGCGGCGCAGTTCTGCTTGATCATCTCGTTCTTTCCCCTCTTGCTTTTCAGATGGATCAGATGCGCCACATGTTCCTTACCGACGCCGCTTTCACCCATAATGAGAACTGGAAAATCGATCTGCGAAGCTTTTTCGATCATTTCATTCATTTTCTTTACGGCCGTGGAATTTCCGATGATTTTAAACTTATCTATTTCCTTTTTCAACAGGCTTGAAAACCTTTTATGCTCGATGGCGTTGTTGATGACAACCTTCATTTTCTGATAGGAAATGGGTTTTTCAACAAAGTCAAAAGCGCCGAGCTTTATCGACAGCACGGCTTTTTCCACGCTGGAATATCCCGAGATCATCACGCATTCAATAAATGGGAAGCGGCTTTTAATTTCATTCAGAAGCTCCAGGCCGTCCTCCTCGCCTAGCTTCATATCGATTACGGCGATATCGAACGAGTCGCTTTCCAGCGTCAGGATTTTTTTCGCGCTTTTGATCGAATCGGCGCCGACAACTTCATATTCCTCAAAAACGCCTTTCAAACTGGAAATCACGTCCTCATTGTCGTCTACTACTAATAATTTCATGTTTCTATCCTTATAAAAAATTTTGCCGGATTATTCCTTAATCATTAAGAAAAATAATCTGGAATGTCGTACCGGAATCAAGTCTGGATTTCACGTCAATCAGGGCGTTCTGCTCCTGCGAGAGGCTTTTCACGATCGAGAGACCGATCCCTATGTTACCTTTTTTTGTAGAAAATCCTGGCTCAAATATTTTCTTTATCGTCTCATCGCTCATGCCTTTGCCGGAATCCTGAATCGAGATGATTTTTTTGTTTCCTTCATTTTTCAGACTGATTATAACTGAGGAATCATTCCCGGCTTCAATACCGTTTTTGATGAGGTTCCGGATGACTTCTTTGAAAAGAATAACGTCTATTTTTAAATTGAATGGCTTTTCCCCTTTCCAATCCAGCTTCGCGTTTTTAAATTCCCTGCAGACTTCCCTGATGATCGGTATCACGTCCTTATTCTCAAGATTGGCGTCGGGGTAATGCGAGATGTCCCGGAATTTATGAAGGATCATTTTCATGTCGTTGAGTTTATTCAGAATAAAAGCCACCTTTTCTTTTTCTTCCACCTTATCGATCAGAAACTCGACGTATGTTTGGATCGGGGAGATGATATTATTGATTTCATGGACAATGATCCTGGATATTTCCTTCCAGCCGCGGTATTTCTGTATATTGCCCAGGATCCTCTCATAATTTTTCAGCTTGACGATCATTTCATTAAAAGCCCGGATCAGGATCCGGATTTCTTCGGTACCGGTTTCCTTTAACAAGAGTTCCTTTTCGCTTTTATCAAAATAGAGGAATTTGACGGCGCCGGACAGTTTATCGATCGGTTTTGTCACGCCGTAGACAAACAGGAGATAGAGCAGAGACATAATTATAACTTCAACAAAAAATATCCCGAGCACCGAACGGGTCACTTCAATTGCCCGTTTTTCGGAAAAGGCCTTGTAAAGAGAAACCCTCTGCTGGATTTCCGTATTCCCGGCCGCGAGGTCTTTAATATAGACAAGCTCGTTTTCAAAGGCTTTCTGTGTATGCGTGATGATCGTATAGCTTGCCAGTAATGTTGTCAAAAGGATAAGGACCATGGCCAGAATAAATATAATTATAAATCGTATCTTCATCTTTTATTCCTTAATATTGTAGCTGAGGATGATTCTGGGCCTGTTTCCCCACAAATTGATGATCTCAGGGGTCGCGTCGCAATTGAGGAGTATGTCCACTTCAGTAGAGAGCTCCTGGTTAAGATAGGAGCCGGCGTTTGTCAGAAAGACCAATTCCTGAACAGTGATAATATTTGTCATCTGGTCATAGGAAAAGCGGGATTGATTATTAATAATATAATTGGTCCCGTCAAATTGAATACGGCGCATTGTGACGTTTTTATATATAATTTGATTCTTCTGTTCTGTTTTGACCTGGTAAATAATGTTGACCGCGACCCCGCTGTCTATAACATCACGGAGCTGAGGATTGATCAGGTTGCCGCAGCTGAATTGAGCGTTAATAATCGTCCTGTCCTTAAAATTCCTATAAACAAAGAAATTATCGCTTGTGACTTCGGGATAAGCGCTGATTATTCCCAGGACCGTCAGGATCACCTTCAGGGATTCAGCCAGTTTGGCGCCGATTACATTCATTTAAAACTCCGTTTAATTTTCAAAACAGTTTATATTCTATAAAAGTCTCATTGGTTTGTTATATCTGTTTGTGAATTCTTGTTCGTTTGATCGGCATCATCAAAAAAGTCATTTTGTAATTCATGCCCGCGGGTTTCTCACTTCTTTCAGGGATTGCCTGAAGCTTTTTGAGAAGCCGCCGAAATAAATGCCGACAGAAACATAAAATGAGTGCTCATTGATGGCGGGCTGGTCCAAAAGCTTTGTAACATTGGCGCTCAAACCGGTAATGGACCAACCGGATTTAGGCATATAAATATACCCTATTTTTATTCCAACATTAATCATGCCCGAGCTTAACTAAACTCAAAAGGGAAGCTTCAAATGCTATTGTAGAATAGGACATCCGGGTCATTGTACCAGGGTTTTGAAGGATATAATTAAAACCCGCGTTAGAAATGCCGGAAGGCTGAATTTCCAGCTCTCTGGAATATCCTCCTATCCCAAGAGCGGGTATTATCATAAATAAATCAGAATCAAGAACCGTATAACCCGCATTAAATATGCCGACTCCGCTTATAGTGGACAGCAAATATTTGCCGTTATCGACAGTCTGCGGAGGTATTCCCATACACCATCCGCCGATGAAAACATTGTTGATAAGAATGGCGCCCATTCCGCCGATGCCTAATGTGCAATCAGGCAGCTGGCCGTAGCCGTTAGCCGAAAACCTTTTATTGAGTTCAGAAATATCATTATATATCAGAACACCGCCAAACCCTGCCAGTCCCCCGTAAATGCCGGAATAAGCCATATCTATACTCAAAAGGGCTGAAACAATTACAAATATTGAAAATATACGCCTCATATTTTTCTCCCATAATAATAATTCATCTGTTAATGGCAATATATATGCCATTAACAGATGAATCGGCTGAGAATTATAAAACCCTTGAAAAACACTGCTCATAACAAGAGCGTTTTATGCGCGGATAGTGTTTTTGACACCAGGATTTTTATGTAAAAACAGGGAAAAATTTAAAAATAATATCAAAAATGATATATCGGATATGATGAGATGTCAATCTTGAGCTGAAATACTTTTCTAAAAACATTAATTCACGCAAAGGCGTAAAGAACGCAAAGAATCATTTTTAAGATTTTTACCTTTGCCTTCGGCGCCTGTCCCGAGTCCAATCAAAGGACGTCTCTGCGTGAAACTGGAAGGACCTTTAATTCAGGATAAAGTAATAAAGGTTTTAAAGTGAATGATAAGGACTTACTCTGGATTGGGGATATTTTTTACCAGTTCCAGCACATCGTTATGAAGCAGGCCGTTTGTGGCGACAATGGTTTTTTTATAGATATTATACTCATCTCCCGAATAGCCGGATAATTTACCGCCGGCTTCTTCAATGATGATTTTTCCCGCGGCCGTGTCCCATGGCTTTAAGTTCTCCTCATAAAACCCGTCGAAACTTCCCCTGGCGACAAAGCACATGTCTATGGCCGCCGAGCCGAGCCTTCTGAAGCCGGTATAGCTTCTGGTTATATCCCGGAGCGGGTCGAGAAGGTATTCTATACGCCCTTCACTTTCATACGGATAGCCTGTGACGAGGAGGGCTTTTGTCTTATCCCGCGTTTGTGAAACGAAGATCCTTTTATTATTTAAAAAAGTCCCTCCGTTTTCAAGGGCCCAGTACCATTCATTCCACAGGGGATTATAGACAACGCCGGCCTTAATTTTTCCCTCTATCTCAATGCCGATGGAAACGCAGACAAGCGGGATGCGGTGCGTGAAGTTCACAGTGCCGTCAAGCGGGTCAATGACCCATTTGACGTCCGATTCTTTCTGCCTTGAAAGGCCCTCTTCCGTAAGAATGGAATGGGAAGGGAATTTTTTAGCGATCATGTCCACGATGAGCGCTTCCGAGGCTTTATCAAACTCTGTCACAGGATTGGCGAAGCTTTTAAAAACAACATCCTTTTCAGAAAAAAAACCTTTCTTGATTATTTTTCCCGCTTTAGATGCGCATGAGACGGCAAATTTGAGATAATCATTTAATTTCAGCATTTTTTTAATTCCGCCCTATTTTTTCCCGGAAAAACAGGTCCATCAGCTCCCGCCCTTTCAGATGGGTAAACTGTCCTTTCAGGCAGGATCTCTCATTATACTCCCGGATCGAGGGATCGGGAATGACATCCGCGCCGGTCATCATAAACGGGACTTCTTCGCGGGTATGCTTGCGGAGCTTGACCGGCACCGGGTGGTCAGGCAGCACCATAATCCGCAGGGGTTCAGTAAAACGCTTTTTATATTCTGATAGAAAAGTCCTGATCAGACGCTTATCGCAGTCTTCAATCGCCTTTATTTTATTCTTCAGGTTTCCAAGATGGGAGCATTCATCGGCCGCTTCGATATGAAGATAGACAAAGTCGTTGCTCTTCAGGAAAGCGGCGGCCGCCCTGGCTTTATTCTCATAATTCGTGTCTATGTATCCTGTGGCCCCTTTCGGCCTCAGCGCGTCCATCTGTCCGAGCCTGCCGAGCCCCAGAATGACATCGACGGCGGAGATAATAGCGCCTTTCCTGCCGTACATTTCCTGAAATGAAGGCATGGCCGGCCTTTTTCCACCCGACCAGGGCCAGATAAGATTGGCCGGATTTTTTTTCGAGCGGGTCCTTCTTTTATTGACAGGGTGGTTTTCAAGCAGTCCTTTTGACATATAAATCAGGTCTGTTAAGACCTTTGAAGTCAGCTCTCCCTCTTTTGTCTTAGGCCTCGGAAGGATCTTTTCCCATTCCAGGCCATGGGATGAATCAGGCTTATCGTACAAAACTTCCGGGCTGAATTCCTTCCCCTTCAAATACAGAAGATGGCGGTAGCTCACGCCTTTACGGAATTCTATTTTTTCATTCCCGAAAGTTTTTTGAAGGCTCTGGATGATCTCCTCCGCTTCTTTATTGGTGATATGGCCGGCGGAATAATCTTCCAGGATGTTTTCTTTGACCGTGATCAAATTCAGTCTGAACGCGACCGTCTCATCATCCAGCTCTCTGCCCATGCCGTAGCTTTCTATCGCTCCCCGGCCGGTATAGTATTTGCCGAGGTCCCAGCCCAAAACCGACATGTTCGCCACATCCGATGAAGTGGGGAACCCTTCGGGCAGGGTTAAAAAAGTCCCGAAGACGGCATTCTTTGCCATCTCATCCAGATGAGGTGTCCGCGCCGCCTCCAGAGGCGTCCTTCCTTCCAATTCCGCCAGCGGATAATCCGCCATTCCGTCTATTAAAAAAAGAACATACTTCATTTTAAACCCCTTTATCCGGTTTAATTTTTTTCCGCTTTCTGTATCATGAAAGCTTTATAATAGTTCACTCCGTATATTATTCCCGAAAGCACTAAAAATATCGAGGTGAGAATAGTTCCATAAAATACGATGTTATTGAAAATTATGTGAAGCAATTTTGTATTATTGATGAATGAGTATTTCAGAAGATAAAAACCGAGGGTTAATCCCAGCAGAATGGCGGTCACTTTTCCGCTGATGAGGGGCTGTACGACTTTTTTCTTTGTGTTTAAGGCGTAAAGGGCGCCTATGGATATGATCAGGTCCCTTAAGACTATGAGGAAGAAAAAATAAAAAGGGGCCCTTTTGCTGAAATAGAGCAGGGCGGATATCGTAACGGCAAGGATTTTATCGCCCATAGGATCGATAAAATAGCCGATCTTGCTGACGGATTTGAGCGCCCTGGCCAGGAAGCCGTCCAGAAAATCGGTGAGAAGGGCTACTGCGAAAATGACAAATGCGATAAAATTTGATATTGGGTTATTCAGCCCGAGCTGCTGAACTATCGGGATCACAAGGATGATCCTGAAAATTGACAGAATATTGGGAATGGTCCAGAGTTTTTCGCTTAATTGTGTCTGTACAACAACATTTTCATCCATAACTCACTCCGCGCTCTGCGACAGCTTATTTCCGATCGCAACATTTATTTTCATCATGCCGAATACGGCTTTTTCAAGAGGAGCTTCATCCATAATCCATTCGGGGAAGAGTACGGCGTTCGCTTTATCCCAGGGTTTATTATAATCAAAAAGGAATAGATAATTTTCGGGGAATTTCTCAAGCTTTTTATCCTTGACGATAACGCCGGGCCGCGCGTAAATCAGCCCCGCGGACAGGCGCGTGATATCCTGGCGGAAGCTGGCGAAACGGACGAGGTCATCAATATTATTGACAGTATAGTACTTCGGGAAAAGCCTCATGGCCTCGGCATAAAATTGAGATTCGCTCCCTGCCAGAAGCCAGTACTGGCCGCTCCTTGCGTCAGAGGGGATTTTCAGGTCAAAGTATTTCTGAATATAATTGCCGCCGTACTGTTTTAACTGGACTTTGCAGTGAATAATATCTCCCGGGTAATAGGTGCTTTTATCGACTGTCAGATTATCTAAGATATAATAATCAAGGCCCTTTTCAATGAGAATTTCGGAGTGTATGTTTTTGATTTTAATGCCGCCGATATTATTCTCATAAAAAGATGACAGGTAGAGGTTCAAATCGGCAATCATACCGACCAGGCTGAAATAACTCGGGTTAAACGCGTAATGAAAGTCATTACTGACCTCATAAGTCTTCTTTTTATACTCGATTTCAATGCCAAACTTTAAATTGATCCTTTTATCATCAAGGTAGCCCGCATGGTCGAGAAATGATGACGAAATAGCCCCGGTTGTCAGCGACGAAAAATAATAACGGTTGTCCGCCACCCTGAAATGGTAGGCATAAGATTTTTTGTCATATTCAATCCTGACATCCACCGGTATCATGGAATAACTTTCGTTCATCCGGCAATAGACGCCGTCCTGGCCGTCATAAACGGTAGAGCCGATCGGAACGGATGACGAGCCCAGTTTAAATGAAAAATAAAGTGACGGTACAACAGAATAAATATAGGAGCGGGAAATGGGAACAGGAACATTCCCGGCCAGGTCCATGGGATGGCCGAATATAAAAACATCATCATTGGAAACATAGGTCACCGTCCCGATACCTTCCACACGGTAATCACCGTCAACCAGATTAACTGCCACCGAGTCCCCGGCCTTAAGGTTGGAAACAGGGCCTTCTTCAGTGCCTGAAAGAACCCCGCTGGAATTCATGACAAAAAAAGACCCTCTTTTTATCGTTAAATTATTGGTATCTCCGGCCTCAAAAAAATCCTTTATGAATGCTTCGCCTTCGCCGGTAAATCCTTTGAGAAAGAGAGGCGTCGCGATCCTTTTAAACTTTTCATCTTCTGTTGAAGAAGGACTTTCTATCCCATTCCGCGCATTATTTTTTTCAGAGATCATCTGTTTGATCGGCGTAATACCGCAGAGCGGTTCCCTGGAATAAGCCCATGTGTAAGCGACAGCGCCGATCAGTTTGCCTTCGATATACACAGGGCTGCCGCTCATTCCGGCGATGACGCCGCTTTTTTCCACAACAGGGCCGCTGAGCCTGGCCAGAATAATATCGCCTTTCGGGCTGGTATTCTTCATGACATCTATTATTTCAGCCCCGAACTGCTCGGGTTCCCAGCCCCTGAACACAGAAAGGCCGTAGCCTTTCATGCCGGGCTTAATTTCATTAACATCCATGAATTCGACAGCGGAAAGAGTGCCGGTCAGAATAGTTAAGAATAAGATAAAAAAAAGTTTTTTCATTCCATCCCCAAAAAACACATCAGCTTTCCTGTTAACTCAATATGTTACCATATTTAAAAAGAAAAATAAAGAAATTGTTCCCGTTCAGGGAATGAATTATGATTGACCAAATACGAGATTTATTTTTCTGCCACAGAATTGCACAGAAACTCACGGAATTAAAAACTATTAACTAATAATAATCCGGATATTAATACTTATAAATTCAGTGTTATTCTGTGACATTCTGTGGCTGGTCTTGTTCTTCCTTCCTATTAATTTTCAATTTTACCGGAATAATGATAAAATAAAAAAAGGATTAAATTATGTTTATACCTTCGACACCTCAAGAGCTTGAAAAACTCGGATGGAAAAAGCTCGACGTCATTCTTGTTTCAGGCGACGCTTATATAGACAGCCCCTATGACGGCACAGCTTTAATAGGGAAAGTCCTTCTTAACGCCGGCTATAAAGTCGGTATTATTGCACAGCCGGATATTTCAAACGGCGGCGATATCACAAGGCTCGGCGAGCCCGCCTTATTCTGGGGCGTCAGCGCCGGCTGCGTCGATTCGATGGTTGCTAATTACACGGCGTCCCTGAAAAAACGGAGGCAGGATGATTTCACGCCCGGCGGCGTCAATAACAGAAGGCCCGACAGGGCTGTCATCGCCTATTCAAACCTGATCCGCCGTTTTTTTAAAAGCACGGTCCCGATCGCGCTGGGAGGACTGGAAGCCAGCCTCCGGCGGATAGCCCACTTTGATTACTGGAGCGGCGGAGTCAGAAGGCCGGTGCTCTTTGACGCGAAGGCCGATATCCTGATATACGGCATGGGCGAACGCGCGGTCCTGGAACTGGCCGGCTGTCTCAGGCGGAAAGAGGATTATACAAAAATCCGCGGCCTCTGCGCTATTGCCCGCGGGGAAGATATTGCGTCTTTAAATGATTATATCAGGCTGCCTGATTTTGAGGAAGTCCGTACTGACAAAGAAAAGTTTATGAAAATGTTCAAAATATTTTATGATAATAATGACGCTCAAAATGCGAAAGGCCTGATTCAGGAAGTGAACAGGCGTTTTCTGGTGCAGAACCCGCCGGCCCTGCCGCTTTCATCAGGCGAGCTGGACGGCGTTTATAACCTTCCCTTTGAGCGGGATGTCCATACCTATTATAAAAAGCAGGGCGAAGTCCGGGCGCTTGAAACCATCCGCTTTTCAATAACCACTCACCGGGGATGTTTCGGGGAATGCCGCTTCTGTTCGATAGCCGTTCACCAGGGAAGCACGGTTGTTTCAAGAAGCGGGGGATCGGTATTAAAGGAAGCGGAGGAGATGATCAGACATCCCGCGTTCAGAGGAATCATATCGGACCTGGGCGGACCGACGGCCAATATGTACGGGATGGAATGCGGGAAAAATGAAAAAGGCTCATTCTGCGCCGGAAAGCATTGTCTGGAGCCGGACGCCTGCAAAAGCCTGATCATTACACATAAGCGGCAGATTGATCTTTTAAGGAAGCTCGGAAAGCTGAAAACGGCAAAAGGAAAGCCGGTCCGTGTTTTTGTGTCTTCCGGCGTCCGTTTTGACCTTGTCCTTCAGGACAGGGATTACGGTTCTGAATACCTCCGCGAACTGGCCGGCGGACATATTTCGGGGCAATTGAAAACAGCGCCGGAGCATAGCGAGAAAATAGTCCTTCAGAGGATGGGTAAGGCCAGTTCCCGGCATCTGACGGAATTTAAAAAGCAATTCGATCAGGTAAACAGGGAACTCGGTAAAAAGCAGTTCCTCACTTATTATTTTATAGCGGCCCATCCGGGCTGTACAACTGAAGACATGAATGGGCTGAAAAAGTATATTTCAAGGGAACTGCATCTTCAGCCGGAACAGGTCCAGGTTTTTACGCCGACCCCCTCCAGTTATTCAACCTTGATGTATTATACGGAAAAAGACCCCTTTACCGGGGAAAAACTATTTGTGGAAAAGAATTTAAAAAAGAAGGAAGAACAGAAAGAGATCATTACCGGTGCAGAAAAAAAGTTGAAAAAATAAAATTTCACACAGAGCTCACGGACAGACTGTGTGAAAAGTCGGTGTTTTGCATCGTAATTCTATATTGTTCGTTCCGTAACTTCAATAAATACGTGGCGAAAAATAGTTTTCACACAGTCTGGGAGAACACAGAGCGATGCTCTGACCCCTCACCAATTTATCAGAATGTGCAGAATATGCAGAAAAATGATGAGGTGCGAAGTGAAAACAGAGTTCTTTTTAATATAAAAACATGAAGTATTTCAACCTTAAACTCTGCGGCCTCTGTGTGAAAATAAAACAAACGAAAATTAACACGCGACTAATTTTGACTTTAAGGTTTCCTGTTCTTTAAAATAATAAATCAAATAATATTATGGAGTCGGTTCCTCCCTGCCTTTCCGGCGGGGGAATTGATGTCTATTAAGGAGAGAAAAATATGTTCGCGTTTCTGAATCAGCCGGATATCAGCCCCATTATCCTTCAGCTCTGGGGCCCTTTTGCCGTCAGGTGGTACAGCCTGATGTATGTGCTGGGCTTTTTATTCAGCTATTTGTTTATTTACAGACAGATAAAAAAAGGAAAGATCAAAGTTACCGACACTGAGCTTTCCGATGTCGTTTTTTACGCTTTTCTGGGCGTGATCCTGGGCGGAAGGCTGGGCTATGTATTATTTTACAACCTCGGTTATTACCTGCAGAATCCCCAGGACATCATTAAAATCTGGGAAGGGGGATTATCATTTCATGGGGCTTTTATTGGAGTGATCGTTTCCGAATGGATTTATACCATCCTGAAAAAGAAGAATTATCTGAACATCGCGGATATTTTTATCGTGCCTGTCCCTTTCTGCCTTTTTCTGGGGCGCTGGGGTAATTTTGTGAACGGCGAGCTCTGGGGAAAGCCGACAGCGGTTCCCTGGGGAATGCAATTCAGAACTGTACCGCAAAACCGCTGGTTTCCGATAGCCGAGCCTTGGGTCCAGGAGTTGATGAAAAAAACGGGGATGAGCCCGGAGTCCGGACAGAATTTAGTCAATCTGCCCAGGCATCCCTCCCAGCTTTATGAAATGGCCCTGGAAGGCCTGCTGCTTTTTATCATACTTCTACTTGTATCAAGGTTAAAGAATAAACCGAGGGGCCTGGTATTTTCAGTCTTCTTCCTGGGTTACGGCGCGGCCCGCTTTTTTGTGGAGTTTTTCCGCGAGCCGGACAGTCAGCTCGGCTATCTTGCCGGAGGCTGGCTGACAATGGGGATGGTACTGAGCCTTCCGATGATCCTGATCGGCATTACCGGGATTATTTTATCCCTTAAGATGAATAAAAGGAATGAATTGTGGGCCTGATCCATGAACTGGATTACAATACAGTTGTAAAAATCGCCGCAGGCGAAGTGATCGAGCGGCCTGCGTCCGTTGTCCGGGAACTATTGGACAATTCCATAGACGCCGGGGCCGGCAGGATTTCGGTCCACATCTCGAACGGCGGAAAGACATATATCGAAGTGCAGGACAATGGAAGGGGAATGGATAAAATAGACCTTGAAATCTGCACAAAGAACCATACAACCAGTAAAATCACTTCATTTGACGATATCGGCCGCCTCTCTACCCTGGGTTTCAGGGGCGAGGCCCTTTCAAGCATTGCTGAAGCGGCGGATTTGAATATTCTTTCACGGACCGGGGAAAGCCAGTCCGGCTATTCCCTTGAAGTAAAGGAAGGCCGCGTCCTGTCTTTTAAAGAATCCGGCATGAATACGGGCACGACGGTCGTTGTCAAAAATCTTTTCAATCATATTCCAGCCCGGCTGAAATTCCTGGCCCCAGACAATTCGGAGCAGAAATTCCTGAACAGGGAAATCATAAAAAAAGCTCTTGCGTTCCCGGAAATAAGTTTTGAGTTCCTGATCGACGGGAAAAGAAAATATATATCTCCCGATAAAAATTCGCTTCTCGAACGGATAGCTGATTTTTATCCGGACGCCCTGGAATATCTTATTCCCGTTGAGGGAATGGGCGCTCATTTTTCGGTTATGGGTTTTGTCACAAGGCCGGCTTTTCTGCGGGCCAACCGGATGTACCAGAACATGTTTGTCAACCGCCGGGCCGTGGAATGGAAGAATTTTTATTTTGCCGTGAATAACGCCTACGGCAATCTGGTCCCGAAAGGCTATTTCCCGGGCGTTTTTTTATACCTTACGGTGGAACCGGAGTATCTGGACGTCAATGTCCATCCGATGAAAAGGGAAGTGCGCTTCAGGGAAGAAAGCGCCATTTCAAAGGCTGTACAGGAAGCTATTCACAGGGCCATTATGGAGGACACGGGCATATCGGAAGCGGAGGAGGGAGAAGTCCGCTTTACGCCTTATGAAAAAAAGATCAGCGGCGCGATTTCCGCTTTTATGGAAAAAAAAGACGGCTTTGCCGGGGATTTTATAAGAGTCTCTCCGGCCTCGCCAATCACGGAAACCAATCATAAATTGCCCGGAAAAGAATTATTCACGGCTGAAGCTCAGGCTCTTTCCGCATGCCGTTTTGTCGGGATCATATTCATGACATATCTTCTTTTTGAAAGCGATGAAGAGCTGATCATGCTGGACCAGCACGCGGCGCATGAAAGGATCAATTATGAAAAACTGAAGGAAAATTATGATAAGTGCCTTCTGACCCCGCAGGAATTTCTCACGCCTGTCAGCATCGATGTCCCTTCGGATATTATTGACGGCTTGAATGAAAACCTGCCCCTGCTCAAATCGATGGGTTTTCTTGTGGAGCATTTTGGGGGCGCGAGTTTTGTCATCCGCGGCGCGCCGCCTTTTATCGATTATCAGGAAGCAGGGGATGCCGTTATGGGCTTTGTAGAGACGCTGGAGGAAAACAGCGGCGCGAAGGCTTCCGATTTTATCGACCGGGCTTTGAAGCAGATGGCCTGTAAAAAATCGGTCCGCTCGCGTGAAAGCCTTTCGAAAGAGGAGGCCCTCTCGCTTGTCAGGGAATGGGAAAATACGCCGAACCGCTTTTCATGCCCTCATGGAAGACCTGCCGCTTTCAGTATATCAAAAAAAGACATAGAAAAGCAGTTCAAGCGCCTGGGATTCTAAACTTGCGAAAAAATAGTTAGTTTGGCTTTTAAATAAAAACCCCCGCGCGTTGTGCGGGAGGTTTTTATTTATAGGTATTGTTTATTTCAGTTCAGGAATTGATCAATTCCTTGTGAATTCAATATAATAGGATGAATTTGTCGGATTGAACATCTTGAGTATGTTATATTCCGGGAAATCATAAATTGCCGACATTGTATTTGCTGAAGGGGTTGTGTAATATATATTTAACGCCTTGCCGGCAGTATCAATTGTCCATCGTCCTTTTGACTGATCCCCCGTTGCCGGAATGGTTGCTATATAAGTCCTGTCGGATTTGAATTCTGCCTGATAGGTTGATTTGTCCTTGGAATCATAGACAATTGTGTTGGTAGGACTCACATCTTTGGACAGCCACCACTTACCCTCGATTTTTGAATCGTCAAATAAGAGACTGCATGAATTGAACACGACCACAGCGCAGAAAAAGAATAAAATAACTGAATTTTTCATTTTTCCTCCTCCCTCGACACCCAAACCTATTATATTATACCATATTCCGATCAAATTTTAAAGTAAAAAAGTAATGTTCCTGAATTGAGTGATTTATTTTTTATTTATCTGCAATGTATGATATGGTAGTTTTCCACCCCGCGCCGGTTCCTGAGTAGCCCGACAGGGCGTATCGAAGGACGCGGGGTGGAAAACTACCAATTAATAAGCTTTTGATAAAAGAACCACTCAAATTAAGATATTGATAATTTGGTGTAATTCACTTAAAATATTGATTATTATGGAGGATGGAAATTTATCATGACCCTGGATAAGGCGATAGACTTTTTAAATACCTTTATCAATTTCGAGAAAAATCCGGGAAAATACGGCCCCCTGACATACATTCCGGAAAGGGTCGGTTTGATGCTTGATAAAGCCGGCCTGGATGCCGGCGGCATAAAAATCATTCATATCGCCGGAACAAAGGGAAAAGGCAGTACGGCGCATTACGCATCAAGGCTTCTTGAGTTATCAAAAGGCGGGAAAACCGGCCTTTATACTTCGCCCCATGTTCTAAAAATCAATGAAAGAATACGGATCAATTCGGAAATGATATCCGATGAGGATCTCATCAGGCTCATTGAAAAGTATCATAATTTCATACAAAAATATAATTGGGAAGACAGGCTGACCTATTTTGATGTGATGACTTTTCTTGCCATGGCCTGTTTTATTGAGAATGCCTGCGATTATATTGTGCTGGAGACCGGGCTTGGCGGCAGGCTGGACTCGACAAATTTCTGTAAACCTGTTGTCTCGGTGATCACATCCATCGGCTTTGATCATACGGCCCTGCTGGGCGGAACGCTGGCGGAAATCGCCGGGGAAAAAGCCGGCATCATTAAAGAAAAAACACCGGTTATTTCGGCCTTTCAGGGAAAAGAGGCTCTTGCCAGGCTGAAACAGGAAGCGGAAAAAAAGGAATCCCTGTTTTATTACCTGCCTCTACTGGCAAAGTATAAGATCCATAAAAGGAGCGGCCTCGGCAGTGTTTTCGATATTCGCATAAAACTGCGGAACAAAAGCCTTGTCTTGAAAAATATTCATCTTTCCCAGACAGGGGATGTTTATGTGGAAAACTTCCTGACGGCCTTAACGGCAGTATTGACGGCCGGCGTCAGGCTTTCAGAAGAGAATATCCGAACCTGCGCGCGGATGAGAATCCCGTTCCGGACGGAAAAAAGAGGGAATTTTATCCTTGACGCCGCGCATAATGACAGCTCCATGGAAAGCCTTTTTAAAACAATCAGGGAGTATTATAAACCCGTTCGGGTAAACCTTTACATCGGCATCCTTTCCGACAAGGAGCTCCCCAGGATCGCGGAAAAAATAAAAAAGTACGCCGGACTATTTCAGAACATCATTCTTTACGATTTTCCCTCGGCCCGAGGGAGCGGCGGAAAAACGCTTTATGAAATGGTAAAAAGCCTGCCTCAATCGGATTATAAAAAAGATCTGTCAAAGATAAAAATTGAAAAAGATTCTTTGAATGTGTTTACGGGCTCTTTCCAGAATATGGATAAAATCCTCAATTCTATTTCCATGGAAGAAGAGGAATACGTTTCCTTTCTGAACCGGGGGCTGGACGTGCCGGAATGGGAAGAGCTGTACCTTGAGGCCGTTAAAGATAAAATCCCTGTCATCAGGAAAGAGACGGCGCGGCTACTGTATTTTCTCATTAAGGCAAAAGCGCCGCGGAATGTCCTGGAAATAGGCTCCGGCAGCGGTTATTCCACCCTCTGGCTCATGAAAGGCCTGCCGGAAGGTTCGAAAATCACCGCTCTGGAGCGCGACTCGAAGCGCTTTACCCGGCTTAAAAAAGTTTTTCGCGGCTGTAAAAAAATCAGGCTCCTCCGCCGGGACGCATTTGACTTTCTTGGTAAAACAAGTGAAATGTTTGATTTTGTTTTTCTCGACGCGCAGAAAAGGGATTACCCGGCGTATTTAAGCATTCTCCGGAATAAGATCATTAAGGACGGGGTCCTCGCCGCGGATAATTTTCTTTTCGCCGGCATGGCGGCATCTCTGCCGGAGGATAAAAAGGGAAAATACATGGGTGGTGTCAGACTCCTCAGGGAATTTAACGAGGAGCTTTCGCGGGACAATTGCTTCGAGGCGCTGTTTTTATCCCTTGAGGACGGGGTGGTGATCGCGGAGAGGAGATAGGAAAACCCGAAGGGCTGCCCGCGAATGCACGCGAATAGACGCGAATGGGAATAGCGGGGTGTCTGAATGATTAAAGGTTCTTTATGATTATTTTACAGGATTTTATTATAATAGGACGGTTGAAATTAAACACCAAGAACACCAAGGACCACGAAGGGGGACCGGGAAAGGGTTTAGGGTTGATTAATGGTTTTTATGATGGGGTTTGCATACATTTATTAAAATAAAACTATAGGAATAAACCATGGAGAACTCAGAGGGCATGGAGAATAGGAATAGTAAAAGTCTGAATGTTTCTCTGCTTTTTATTATTATTCTATTAATCCCTCTGCGTACTCTGCGCCTCAGCGGTTATTCTTTGTGTTCTTGGTGCCTTGATGTTCTTGGTATTTAAATTTAAAGTGAAGTCAATAAAGCAGGAAAAGGTTTATTATTGGAGGAGCTCTCTATGCTCGAACTCTACGCCCTTAAAATCGACGGCCAGTTGAGCCGCACTTTTTTCGATCAATTCCTCCCCTGCCTAAGCCCGGAGGGAAAGGCGCGCGCCGGCCGCTTCCATTTTTTCGAGGATGCCGTCCGCTTTACGGCGGCCGATGTCCTGACGCGCTCTGTCATCATCAAAAAACTGCGATGTAAGAATGAAGCGATCGTTTTTGAGAGAAATCCTTACGGCAAGCCTTTCCTCAAGGACAGGTCGGAAGTGCAATTCAATAAATCCCATTCGGGCCGCTGGGCCGTCTGCGCTTTTGACGAGACGCCCGCCGGCGCCGATATCCAGCAGGTCAGGCCTGTTAACTTCAAGCTGACCAAGCGCTATTTCTCGCCGCTTGAGGACGAGGTCTTTCAGAAAAAACCGGCGGAAGAAAAGACGGATTATTTTTTCGATATCTGGACGCTCAAGGAAAGCTATATCAAGGCCGTGGGGAAGGGGCTGTCGCTCGGGCTGAACACTTTCAGCGTTATTATGGAAAAAGACGGCATCAAAGTCAGATCAGGTTATGATGACCGCTATTATCTCAGACAATATAATATCGACCCGGCCTATAAGCTGGCCGTCTGCGGAGAGAGACCGGAATTCCCGGAAAAAGCCATTGTTATTTCAATGGATGAATTAATGAGAGAGGGGCTGGATTAAATTTTTTAAAACGCTCCCTGAGTGATTTTTTGGTGTGCCTTCTGCTGAGCTTTTCCAAAAAATTGTATCGAAGGGAGCTGTAATATATTAAAATTCACTTCGCGTCTATTCGCATATATTCGCGGATTATCCTGTAAGATTAAATTATCAGAAAAAAAAGAAATCTTTTAGATTGGACAGATTGCTTCACGCTGAAGCCAGAGGCAATAACGATTACAGAATGTTCGCAATGACGCGATTAAGTATTGAATTACTGTGTTGTATATAAACAGAGATATTTTAATACAGCGTCATTTCGTTGCCAGGATTTTTGTGATCCACACGATCGCCGCGGTGTGGCCGACGATGGCGCCGATGGTCACGGCGACGAACACGACGAGGATCTTCGTCACGCGGTTCTTGAAAAAGCCCTTGACGGTCTGGATGTCGTTATTCAGGCTCTCGAAATCCTTCACCTGCGGCTTCCGGAGCACGGCCTCGAGCGGGGCGAGCAGGATCCCGGCGCTGATGGGCGGCGCGATGAGCTTGATCGGCGCGGCTATCCACGCGGAAATGATGGTCAGCGGATGGGCCATGACGGCGAGCGCCGCTATGGATGTGCATGCGCCTGATGCCAGTACCCAGGCCCAGAGCATCGACACGCCTACATTGCTGCCTTTCATAAAGCCGAGGACGATCAAAGCCAGTATCGCAAGGCCGAGAAGCCATGGGAATATCTTGGTGCCGATTCCGGCCGGCGGTACGGTTTCTATTATCGGGTCGTAGTTAAAACCCTTTTCGATCGTTTCCTGAATGCCCTTCAGATGGCCTTTTCCGACAACGGCGATGATTTTTTTACCCTCCGCCGTTATGATGCGGTGGGCCAGGTAGCGGTCGCGTTCGTCTATCAGGACTTCTTTGGCCTTCGGGAGCTTTTCGGCGAAAGTCGTCATCATCTCGTTCATCACGTCCTTGCCCTGCATCATTTCCTTGACGTCTTCCTTTTTTATTTCTTCCTTTGTGAAAAGCGCTTCCATTAATAATTCTAGAATTTTCATCTTGTCCGAGAATGAGGACAACTGCCATGCGCGGCGCAGCGTGACATTCACGTCGCGGTCCGCGAGGACGACCTTTTTATTCTTTGCCTCGGCCAGCTGGAACGCCGTTATCATTTCATCGCCGGGGGCGGATTCCAGGTCAAGCCCGATCCTTTTCTGGAATGAGGAGAGGACCATATTGGCGAAGAGCAGGAAACCCTTGCCCTGCCGGATGACCTTGACTATATCCAGGTTTTGCCAGCGGTTCTTGTCCTTCAGGGACTGGTAGCGGGAATCGCAGAGCTCCACGCACACGGTGTCGGGATCGATTGTGTTGATGAGCTCCTCGACCTCCTTTTTGCTGTCAGCCAGGACATGGGCCGTACCCAGGATATAGATATCCTTTCCGTCTTTCTGGATTTTTATGCAGTTTGGTGATAAGTTTTCCACGATATTTTTCCATAAATTAGATTACTGACAGATATGATTCATACCGAGCAGCCGATTATTTTACATATATTAATGATTTAAGTCAAAATAAAACGGTTTTCAGGATATGGCGCCTGTATTAGATTATAATTTTTTGCGCTCTTTACTTTATTTCAACCGGGAAACCTGAAAGAAAGACCAAAAATTACCACGAAGGACTCGAAGAACACGAAGAAAATTAGAAATGATATGAAATTAATTTTGGGCAGTTCTAAAAACTCAAATATTTAGAACTGCCGCTATTATATGAGTTCATGCTACCGCCCGAGTTCGCTGTCTGAAAAGATCATCAACCAGCGAACTCTATACGGTAGCGCCAATGAAATTTACAAGAGATTCTATAACCGGGGCAGTTCCTCCCTCACCATTTTGGATTGCTTCAAGGCGGGCTTACAAAATGGTGAGGGATGGAACTGCCCTTTTATAATTCTTTGTTAAATAACTTTCAAAAGATTGTTGATTATTTAAAATCCAATGAATAATAAATAAATCAAAAAAGCTTCGTGTTCTTCGTGATCTTCGTGGTTAAAATCGTAATATCAGTATATAAATTACTTTTCTTGGATATTAATAGCCTTATTCAAAAAAATGTAAGTCATATTTTCTACATCGATTTCTTTTTTGCGGCAAGGACATCCGTCAGCATAATATCAGCGGGGCCGGTGATATTAGTGAAGGATTTATCGAAAAATTTCAGCTGGACGGTCCCGTCCTTGTCCGTGATCTTTAATTCGGCTTCCCTGGGAAGCCTGATCCCATAGCCGATCGGCTGCCAGCTTTTATTACCGATCCTGTAAGTGCAGGCGCCTTTATAAAAACCGGTTACGACAAAAGACAGCTCCGGCGGAAGGATAACAGGCCGGCTCGAGTTTTCCCGGGCGCGCCTGTGTTGCCCAAAACAGCCGCGGGGGCTGTAGTTGTCGCAACCTTATAATCCTCCGTAGTGTTCAATGTTCTTTTTTTATCGCTGTTGATTTTCTTGAAAAGATCGGCGACTTTCAATGTGGTTTTTCCGGTTACCCTGTAAACGCCGTCTTCCAGCGCGAGTTCCAGATAATCGTATTTTTTCAATATCCTGATCTCATTCTTTTCCGTGACTTTATCATCAATATTCAGGGTTTTCCACTTGTTTTTAGTTGTTTTGACCTCAGCTGTTCCGACAAACCCGACCACGGTCAGGGTTTTTGCCGCGTTTTTTGAAGCCGCGGCCGACAGAACAGAAACCTGGATCAATAGAACGGATACGCCGATCATTCCGGCAAGGATTATTTTTTTAATCATAGACTGCTCCTTTAATTCTATTAATGTTTGATGATATGAAAACAGTTTAACTTAAAACCGATCCCTTTTCAAGTTTAATCATTTTTCAGGAATATCGCAATAAAAATAAAGATATTCTATATAAGAGTTAAACACAAAGTCCGTCATTGCGAGCACCCGACTTTATACTCTGCTTTAAATTTTGATGCGAAGCAATCTGTCTGCACGTTAAGTAATCTTTTTTGCCGACAGATTGCTTCTTGTTATTATTTTATTATAGCATATAATAATACATATTTGTGATTTGACTTTTTTAACATTCTTCAATAAAATTTACGCCATACTTTATCGGAGATTGAATAATGAGGGAATTCATAGAATGGATGGCCGGCAGAAAGAAGATACTCTTCCTGTTCCTGATCATTGGTTTTGTCCTGGCCATGCTCGGCCGGTTTTATATTACTAAAAGCGTGATAGGCGGGGACGGCGTTTATTATTACAGCACCGTCAGGGCTTTCGCCATTGAACATCAGCTGGACCTGAAATCGGAGCTGGAGCATTTTTATAACGAAAGGTCCGGCTTTACGGGAAATAGAAAATTAAGCGATCTGCCGAAGCCTTCGGTTACCGGAAAAATACCCATTAATTATCCCGTCGGTTTCCCGGTTCTTCTAATTCCTTTTTATTTTATCGGGCATTTGATTACCATTGTCCTCAGCTGGTTTTTCCCCGGCATAAAGCCGGATGGTTACGGCCCGCTTTATCAGATTTTCGCTGCGCTGGGAAGTATGGCTTACGCTTTTGCCGCGCTTTTTATCCTTTACAGGCTGGGAAGAAAAAAGTATGATGAACCCTTTGTATTACTATCAGTTTTCCTGGTCTGCCTGGCGACCCCGCTGGTGTATTATATGACCATGGAGCCCCTGCTTTCCCATACCGTTTCCGTTTTCCTTGTTACCGCCTTTCTTGCCTTATGGTATCTGAATAAGGATGACATGAAACTCAGGCACTGGGTGGTCCTGGGGCTGTTGGGCGGCTTTTCAAGCATCACGAGGTACCAGGACGCGCTGGTAGTGATTATCCCGCCCGTTTACGCGCTGGTCCGGTTTTTTAAAACAAAAAGCCTGCGCGAACTGCATCTGCCGGGCGGCCTTCTTTATGTCCTGATGTTTGGGGCAATTTATTCCCTTCAGCTCTATATCAATCTTGTCAGCTACGGATCATTATTTACAAGCGGCTACGCCGCCCATGGGGAAGGGTTTATTTACTGGAACCAGCCGAAGGTCCTTTACACGCTTTTTTCACCGTATTGCGGGCTCATTACACGGTCGCCTGTTGTTCTTTTTTCTTTTGCCGGCCTGTATTTTATGTTTAAGAAGGAGAAAACCGCCGCAATTCTTCTTTCTTTATATCTCATTGCAGAGATTTACCTGATCAGCAGCTGGCATATCCCGTCGCAGGGCGATACGTTCGGAAACAGGATGCTGTTGAACTCCGTCTTTATCTACGCGGTCGGATTGATGGAATATTTTAATAAAATAAAGGAAAATAAAACCGCTTTTACCGTATCCGTTTCCGCCGCTTTCCTGATGATGCTCTTTAATCTGGCGCTTGTTCCCCTTTACTGCTTCCGGATCATCGGGAATACTTATGTCCGGTAGAAGATTATCATGAGCAGGATATTTTTGATCATAGCGATAAAAATTATATTAAAAGGAAAATGAAGATGAAATTATCAATCGTTATCCCGGTTTATAATGAAAAGAACACCATTGCTGAAATTATAAAGGTTGTTGAAAAAGCGCCTCTGCCGAAAGAAATAAAAAAAAGGGAAATCATCATTGTGGATGACTGCTCAACAGACGGAACCGGAAAAATTCTCTCCGGTCTGAATAAAAATAAATACAAAGTCATCTATCATGAAAAGAACCAGGGAAAAGGCGCCGCTTTAAGGACGGGCTTTAAAAATTCGACAGGCGATATTGTGCTGATCCAGGACGCGGACCTTGAATATGACCCGAATGAATACCAGAAATTACTCAGGCCGATCCTGAGCAACAAGGCCGATATGGTTTACGGCTCAAGGTTTATCGGCGACGAACCCCACAGGGTCCTCTATTTCTGGCATACGCTGGCCAACCGGTTTCTGACTTTATTATCGAATATGTTCTCGGACTTGAACCTGACGGATATGGAAACATGCTATAAAGTATTCAGAAAAGATGTTATCGATAGAATTATAATAGAAGAAAACCGGTTCGGTTTTGAACCCGAGATCACGGCAAAAATCGGGGAGTTCTCCAGGGAGGAAGGCTGCAGGGTTTATGAGGTGGGGATATCCTATTACGGCAGAACATACCAGGAAGGCAAGAAGATCGGGTTGAAAGACGCGTTGAGGGCGTTCTGGTGCATCTTTAAATACAACACTTCTCGCTTTGCCCATTTTATCAAATACGGGCTCAACGGCCTTCTGGTCGCGCTGTCCCAGTATCTGACAATTGTTTTTTTAATCGAAAACCTGGGATTTAAATCCGTTTTTCTTCAGAACGCGGCCAACGCGATCAGTATCGAGGTGTCGATCATTGTCGGCTTTATCCTTCACTCGATTATCACCTGGAGATATAAATTCAAAAGATTCTCCGATGCCGCCGTCAAATGCGCGCAGTTCCATCTCGTAACGGGAATTTCCTTTGTTACAAGGGTGGTCCTGTTTTATCTGCTGTTGAATATCGGCCTGCATTATAAGATCAATACGCTGATCGGCATTGTCGTTGCCGTTATCATGAATTTCATCGGGTATGACACATTAATTTTCAAGAGAAAAAAGGCTTTGTCCGGCAAATGAAAACCCGCGGCTGACGCAGAAGGACTTATTGCGGGATGCGGTATACTTTCATCCATCTGTCTTCCATCAGAAGAGTTGAGTTCTGCAGTTCCAGTTTATCCTTCTCTTTTAAATGCTCTGTCTCTCCCAGAAAATATCTGAGCGGAGAATCCTGTCTGGATTTCCATTCCCTCTTTAATAAGGTTTCGGCGATATTTTTATAGAAGCCCTCAGTTTCAGGCGGTTTAAAAGAGAAAGGCCTGCCCGCAGCGTCGTCCAGCAGGACCTTTGTATATTTCACCTGATTATTGACGGAAATCGGTTCATATTCCCGGCTGAAGAACGAATAGGCCGCCAGGGCCCCTGAAACCATGATCCAGAGCGAAACCGCAATGACCGGTATTTCCTTCCATTTCAAACCGTCTGTGATGAAGCGGATACCGTATATCAGCGGTATAAAGCAGAAAGCGTAAACCGGATAGTAGTAATGAGGACTCCAGGGCGGAAGCCTGAGGATGATGAAAACCAGCGCCAGAACGGCAAAGAGGATAAAAGTGAACCGGATCATATGAATATCAGTTTCGTTCAAAATTATTCCCGGTTTATCCTTTTTATTATTTCCGATGTTTTTTATTAACAGTGTAAATGTATAAATAAAAGAGGATATTGAAAATAAAATACTCGCGAATAAAGCTGGAAACACAAAGACCACCAGGTACCAGGGCATTTCCAGGAATCTCTTTATGCTGACCATAAAATCGCCGCTGTTCAATGTGGTCATATCAATTGTCGGCAGTATAATTAAGAAAGTCAGAATAGGAAACCTGATGTCTTTTACGCCGCCTGAAAGCGCCAGAATACTGCGGGTATTCTGAAACCCGTTATATAATTCACTGATCATGTACGGGACATAGAGCAGGACAGCGCCGGCGATGCCGGCCCAGAAATACGCCTTATGAGGTCCCCGGTAAAAAAAGGTGAAATAGATCATCAGTGCCAGAGGCAGATAAAATAAGGCAGATAGATGGCATTGTCCGATAATGACGCTCAGAGGCAGTAAGATAAACATCAGGAGGGGGTGATTATTTCCGGAAAAAATCTCTATAAGAACCGCCGCGAGCAGAAGGCTGAACAGCGCGGCGAAATTGGGATTCCAGATGCGTGATTCCATACCCAGGAAGGTCGGGCTGATGAGCATGAATCCGGCGATAATAAGGGCCGGCAGAGTTCCGTAGCGCCTGTTTAAAATTAAAAGGAAAACCAGAGAAGCCAGCATAAAGAGCGTAAAGCTGTAGAGGTAAAAAACCTGCGGCTGTCCGGTAAAAGCGCCGCAAAGCGATAAAATCGTGTAATAAGCCCCGCCCGGTATTCTTGCGCCGGAACCATACAGTCCCGGACCGGTTACAGGAAGCTGATGGGCTGCCGCGTACTGCCGGGCTTCGTTGCAGTGGTTAAGCTCATCTCCCCCCATATAATTATTAAAAAGAGTATAGCTCCGGATGGAAGCCGCGGTAATAATAATTACCATAAGAAATAATAAATATTGAACATTCTTTTTTCTTAAAATTCCAGAAAAAAGATTCATTTTCATCTCCCGTAAATTTAAATAATTTTCAGATATTTTATTAAATGATAATAAATATTGCAATAATATTATTTGAGATTATTCGCATTCCAGGGTTGTGCCTGATAATCCCTATCTTAGAATGAAAAATTACTAAAAAATATGTTTTCCGCTCATTTTACTTTCAGTATAATATTTTTAATTTTTGCATCTTTTTCCATTTATAGACACTTAATCATGTAAATAGTGGAAAATATCATTAAAGATACTGTAATTTTATTTAAGGAGAAGAAATTATGAAAAAGTCGTTAATGAAAGTATTAACGGGAAGTGTGGCAGTCGGCCTGATACTGGCTTTTGCCGGCTTGACCTACGGCGATGATTCCAAACCGGCGGATAAAGGCGGGCATGAAAAGGGCGCTGTGGGTTTTATACTCGGCATGAAAGACAAGCTCGGCCTGACGGGCGATCAGACTGATAAGCTGCAGGCTTTAAGTGATAATGAAAAGAAGGAAATGAAGCCGTTGTTTGACCAGGCGGCCGCCGACTTAAAGACACTGGTTGACAAAGTAAAAGCCGGAGCGAAAGATGATGAAATAAAGGCCGTTCTGGATACTCTTTCAGGTGACCGTCAGAATATTGAAACCGCCAGAAAGAAATATACGGACTCTGTCCGCGATATTTTAACCCCTACCCAGCAGGCCAAGATCGTTATCGCGATGACTCGGCATGATAAATGGGGAAACCATAAAGGCAAAGATAAAAAAGACAAAGGCGAAAGTGATAAATAATATATAAGGGCGGTTCTAAAAAACAAATGTTTTTGGAACTTCCCATAAATCAAAGTGTCAGGGGGCCCCTCTTCTTAAATAGAAGAGGGGCTTTTTTAGTCATTAAACTCGATTTTTTTCCGCTTATATCTTCCGGATTTCTACCGGGCTTTTCAGCCGGGGCCTGTCAGGAAAAAACAATTCTTTTTCTAACTTGGAAATTAAATTACAGGAAACTTTAAATCAGCCCGGCCTCAAGTTCAATAACCGGTACGCCGGTCAATGCCTTTGAAACGGGACAGTCTTTTTTAGCCTGCTCCGCGATTTTCTTGAATTCGGCTTCACTGATACGGGGAACTGAAGCTTCCGTAAACAATTTTATTTTTGTGATCGCGAAACCCTGGCCGGACTGTTCAATTGTTACCGCCGCTTCGGTGGTAATTTTTTTGGGCGGGAAACCGGCATTCCCGAGCATCAGGGAAAAGGCCATTGAAAAACAGCCGGCATGCGCGGCGCCTATTAACTCTTCCGGGTTTGTTCCGCTCCCGTTTTCGAAGCGGGACGCGAATGAATAGCTTCCTTTTATTTTTCCTTCACCCAGTTCCATGGTCCCTTTGCCGTCTTTTATCGTTCCTTCCCAGATGGCTTTTCCTTTCCTTGTCATAGAACCTCCTTATTTGACAATTATTTTTCGTTATATAAAAAAATATAGTAAAGATTTTCTTTAAAGTAAAACCTTATGGAAAAATGAATTTGTCAATGTGCCGGGGATTTGTTGAAATTTTCCAGTATTACAGATAGAATTTTTAATTAGAAGTAATAATGGGGTTTTTATGAAGAAAGCAGAATATGAGCCGGCGGTATTCCTGGGAATGCTCCTGGGGCATGCCTTCCTGATTGTATCGGGTATTGCTTATTTGACAGCCTGGATATTGAATTACGGCCAATTGATGTTTATGTCGGACGCCTCATCGGCGGTTTTCTTCAATATTTCAGTCGCATCCGGATTGATCGGCTGCGGCTGGCTTTTTTATTCCATCAGCAGCTTGAATGGGTCCATACATGGAAAAAAATTAAAAATTCTTCATATTATTATTATCGGAATCGTTTCTTTTATTCTGGTCTGGATGGGCACGGAAAAGCTGATGAAACGCATATTTACATCGGAACTTTTCCTCATATTTTCCTGGGGAATATTGGAATTCAGCGCGCTTTATACCTGTTTCCATAAACAATGGTTCGGTAATATTCAAGCAAAAATTATCATGGCGCTGATCAGCGTGTCCTTATTGACAGGCCTTGTCTGCTATTGTCTGCACTTCATTTTTAAGGGGATGAACCGTTTCATAAACGGCATGATACCTTACGGCATTATTTCCATTATAGAAGCATTGATCTGCATCATTTTATTGGCCAATCATTCATCCATAACCGGCGCTAATGCGAAAAAATAGCTGTTTTCCGGTTATTTAGAAAATTCGAGGGCTCGCTTTCTCGCATCATGCTAAAACCCGGCTTGACGGATTGATTCAGAATAGTCTTATTATTCCAGCTTGTCTTTATCGGGATCATAAACTTTCGGTTTCCCGTCGTTTTGTATAAAAACTTTTGTCCCCGCGGGAAAAGAACCCCAGTTTTTTGAAATAACAAAAATCCTGATTATATTTTTAGCATCCCAGATGACATCAGTATTTGCTTTTAATATTTTCCCGTCCTTATCCTTCCAGTCTTGAGCTATTGTACATTCTTTTGAATTGCCGCTTTCATAAAAAATGACCGCGGTTTTGCCTTTTAACATCATGCCTGTGTCAGTATCAATCCAATTTTTTGATAAAGTGAATTGCTTAAAATTACCATTTTCAAAAAAAAGCAGATCGGTATTTGCTTTTATTCTCTTGCCGTCATGATGGTCAAGCCAGTCTTTAGCCAGAATGAATTTTTCAGGCGCTCCGTTGGAGTACATTGTGACTTCAGAATTGCCTTTCATTGTCCATTCCATAATTTTATCCGTCCAATCTGCCGCCAATATGATTTTTTTGATTGTCCCATTTTCATATGTTTCAAAAGTCGAACCTTTTTTAATTTTCATACCATTCTTCAGCGGTATCTCATTTTTCGCTGTTCCGGTTGTGTCGCCGAATAAATTGATGCCTGTGCTTAGAAACACTATAGTAAGCAATAAAATTATTGTCCTTTTCATAACTACTCCTTTTTTTTATATTAAATCCGTGTTTTTACTTAAGGGCGGTTTTAAAAACCGTCTAATTTATCAACACTTCCCTGATAATAGAAAATATTTTCAAAATATTTCTGCCAACAGGTTAAAAACTGTTTCTATTACCAAAATTCAGCCAAACACGGGCAATATTATCCATATCTTCTGTATTTTAAGCCGCACAAGACGCAATTCGACCTTTTACCACAACATACCGTGCTAAATTATAAACCAGATTCATCAGCCCGATTTGGCTCTCTGCCCTTTCTTTTCCTATCGATCGTATTGTACTGCCGTTCATACTATTTTCAACAAAACCAAAAACATGCTCAACACGAACTCGGATGCGGCTCTTTCTTCTATTTTTTTCTTTCTGCTTCTCCGTCAATGGCTTATTTCTGTATCCTTTTTCGTGAATCCGGTTTTTCATCTCAAATTTTTCTAATATTCCTGCTACCGTTGGGCCAACATATGCGCTGTCCGCGTAAAACGGCTTCCCTTTGTCTTTCTCATTCAATAGAGGTTCAACTACCTGTGAATCGTGAACGCTCGCATCTGTCGTGACATAAGAACGAATAAGTTTTGACTTCACATCAACCTTTGTATGGTTTTTGTATCCGTAATGCCTCTCTTTATTCTTGGTCATCCAGCGCGCATCCTTGTCTTTATGGGAAAGCTTATGCGTATTATCTTTCCAATCTTCCGGAACCTCGCCTTCTTTTATTTTCTTGTTTTCTTCGCGGCTGTTCCTCTGCCGGGGAACATCCACAAAACTTGCGTCTACCATAACGCCCGCTTTCCCTATCACACCTTTATTCTCAAGATTCTCATCGAATATTTTAAAAAGTTTCTCTATTGCTTTCGCTTTCGTCAGTTTTTCCTTGAATTCCCAGATTTTACTGTAGTCCGGAACTTTGTCCGAAAGTGTTATCCCAAGATATCGCTGAACGGATAACCTGTCATTGATCTGAAATTCCGCTTGCTCATCGGAAAGATTGTAATACCTCTGGAATATCAGTATCTTGAACATGAAAACATAGTCATAATGTGGCGCTCCACCCGGCGCCTTCTGCTCTTTCGGCGCCAAAATCTCTGTTAACAGCGGCCGGAACATCTCAAAGTCTACAACTCTGTTAAGCTTATCCAGCGGTGTTTTTACGCCGCTTAGCTTTTCCATCCGCTCCTGATATTCAAACAAGTTACGGTCTTTCCGCTTAATTTTTGTCATAGCCTTACCTCTGTTTTCTTTGACTATGATTATATGTTTTTATATACTATTTGTATATGATACGTGGGTTTTTCAAACCGCCCTTAATAATATAAATATTATAAACTATAAGATGCATAATTTCCAAAAATCCTTGTGATGCTTTTGCGCCTGAATTGAGCGGTTTAATTTATTAAAAGCGATTGATAAAAACCGCTTAATTATCATATTTCTTTTAATTCAATAAGGTTGAAATCTATGATAAAGATGCGGAATAAAACTTTTTTTATTGTTCCCCGGGTCCTAACAGGTATTGTCCTGGTTTTATAACTTGAGAAGACCGGAATATTGAATTAAAAGGATTATCAAAAACTTCTATTTATAAAATGCCTGCAAAAGCTGTTGCCCTGGGCTTTACCATGATTTCAGGGTCCCAGTCATGAGCATCCGGCACAAAAGAGATGAAGATAAATTTTTCGACCGGATCGATGAAAAGGGAACACCAGCCCCAGCCTTCATGATTGTAAGTGAAAGGCCCGACCGCAGGCCCGTCGCAGTAGAAGCCCCAGCCCAGGCCCTGCCTGTAGTTTCTGCAGTTCTTGCCCCAGTGGAATGCCGGCACCCCTTCCAGCTGGTTCCGGGTCATTTCCTCGACGGTCTTCCGCCCGAGGACCCTGCTTCCGTTATATTCTCCGCCGTTGAGGAAACACTGCGCAAATTTAAATATGTCATACATGGTTGAAAAGACACCGGCGCCGCCGGCGGGAGCGCCTTTTCTTTCTTTTGCCGATGTCATCCTCTTTTTTTCCCAGTCCACAGTGAAGCTTACTTCAGGCCAGAGGGCCTCAGGGACTTCCATAAAAGAGCGGTTCATCCCGAGGGGCTGGAACAGGGCTTTTTCCATGTATTCATGGTAATGCATCCCGGATACCCGGGTGATGACTTCCGCCAGGACGCTGAACCCGGATGTGCAATAGTTCCAATTTTCGCCCGGCTTATTCTGGACAACCCCGGACAGTATTCCTTTCTTGATCCAGTTTTCGCACCTGAGAGCCTCCCATCTATCTTCCGGATAGGGTTCAAGAAAATAACCGCCGTCGGCGGGAATACCGGAAGTATGCGTGAGCAGATGCCACAGGTTTATTCCGCTATGCATGGGCGTATCGAATTCCTTGATGATGGTTTTAACCGGCTGTTCGAGCCAGAGAAAGCCGTCTTCCACAAGCTTCATAACGGCTGCGGCCGTTAAGACTTTGCTCATTGAAGCAATGCGCTTGATAGAATCCGGTTTAAAAAGCCCTTTTTTTGTTTCATAATTCAGATTGCCCAGCGACTGGTGGGCGAAAATCCTTCCTTCTCTGGCCAGGAGGAATCCGGCGCCCTGGATCCTTCCGGCTTCATAAAGGCGGAGGTATTGATCCGCAATCCGGTTGAGTTTCTGCTGGTCAAAACGGGCTTCTTCAGCCGTAATATTTACCGCGCCTTGAATATACTCGCTCATAACACACTCCGATAAAAATAATTTCTATTCAAAAGACTTATTTTCATGAATAGTAAGTTTTTAAAATATATACTGCTTTTTCCCGATATTTCATGCAGGCATTATTTTATTTATACTCCCGGGATCTATCCTTATATTTAATTAAAATCGTAACTATCCAGCCACTAAAAAATAGTCACATGAAATATTTGCATTGAGCATGAAACCATGCTATTCTATAGCATGAATGAAGATAGAAGAGAAAAAGACTGTGCGGCCTGCTTAAAACGATTTGAAGGCATCATTGCTGATTTACAAAACCAGATAAAGGAGCAGGGTTTAATCATTCAAAGACAAGCGGAAAAGATTAAGAAATTGGAAGAACAGCTTAATAAGGACAGCCATAACAGCAATAAACCGCCGTCTTCCGATAATCCATTCCAAAATACAGTAAAGAATTTACGGAAAAAGAGCGGTAAAAAACAAGGCGGCCAGTTTGGACATAAGGGAAATACTCTGAAGAAAGTAGAAAGCCCTGATAAGATCATAGAACATCAGGTTGAAAAATGTTCCTGTTGTGGAATTGATTTAAGTTCCGAATCAGTTAAGCGGACGGAAAGAAGGCAGGTGTTCGATATACCTCCGATAAAAGTGGAAGTTACCGAACATCGCTCGGAAGTAAAAGATTGTCCGCATTGCGGTGCGAGAGTAACGGCGGAGTTTCCGGAAGGCATAACCAATAAGGCACAGTATGGAAAAAACATTAAAGCGCATCTGGTCTATATGAAAACATATGGGTTGATACCCTATGAAAGGCTTTCGGAATACGCCGAATGTTTATTGGGAGTGCCGCTCAGCAAGGCAACGATTGAAGGATTTATCCGGGAGACCTACAATAAATTAGAAGAGTATGAACAGAAAGTCATAGAACTGATACTAAAAGAAGTGGTTCTTCACTGTGATGAAACCGGTATTCGGATAAAAGGGTTATTAAAATGGCTCCATGTTGCCTCGAATGAACGTTTTACCTATTATTTTTCTCATGACAAACGCGGCACAGAGGCGATGCGTGCGATGGACATTCTCACAAGATTTACCGGTATTATTATCCACGATGGATGGAAAAGTTATCTGGAATTCTTATGCCGTCATGGATTGTGTAATGTACACCATTTGAGAGAGCTAATCTGGATACATGAGGAAATGGGTCAGGAATGGGCTAAGGAGATGGGTAATCTTCTTATAAGGATTAAGAATGATAAAGAGGCAAGTTTTCCAATACCGGCGGAAAGGATTATAGAATATGATACGGAATATGACCGGATCATCGCGAAAGGATTTGCTGTAAATCCAACGCCTGAAAAGCCGGAAGGACTTGTTAAACGCGGCAGAAAAAAGCGGGGCAAGGTTTTATGCCTATTAGACCGATTAAGAAAATATAAAGAATCTGTCCTTTTATTTATGCGGGAAAAAGATGTTCCATTCAGCAACAATTTGGCGGAACGGGATATCAGAATGATAAAAGTCCAGCAGAAAATATCAGGTACATTCAGAAGCTGGAATGGAGCGGCTGCCTTTTGCAGAATCAGGGGTTATATATCTACAGTAAAAAAGATGGGCGTCAGTGTTTATCAAGCCCTTATTGACGCGTTGAACGGCTCCGCTATTAAATATGCGGCTGGATAGTTACTTAAAATCATTATATCCTGAAAAAGTATATTATTCAATTGACAGGCAGAATAAATCTTTCTTCATAAATTAAACGGCCGGCAGTTCTAAAAATCAAGATTTTTGGGACCGCACTTAAATAACAACATATTATTAATTGAAATATTTTCAATATTGATATATAAATAATCAATCTAATATTTTAAGTTCGGGGCTAAAAATGGAAGAAATTAATAACACCTATTCAAATGTGGAATTATACGCGAACAGTCTCTATTCCGGAATGATACTTAAGGGCAATCTCTGCCTGGAAGACGGAAGAGTCATCTATCCGGCTAACAGGCCGCTTTCGAAAGACTTTATCAATGACCTGCTGGCAAAAGGAATAAAAAAAATTTATTACCAGAAGCCGCTGGTCAATTATCAGGCGGAAGAGAAACAGGTTTATCCCAATGAGCTTCTGGAAAAAGCTTATGCCCTTTCAGAGAAAATCGGCTATGCGGTGGTAAAAAGGACCCCCCTGCCTGAAAAAGAAATCAATGAAACCGTAGAGAAATTTATTGAAAGAGTGTCCGTCGCTGAGAAAGGGACTTTGCTCAATCTGGCGGAATTAGAGGAATATGACGAGCATACTTATTTCAATGCAGTCAATGTCGCTCTGGTTTCGGTTTTATTCGGAAAACTGCTTTCCTGGAAGCATGAGCAGATTAAGATGCTGGGAATAGGGGCATTACTGCATGATGTCGGTAAGCTTTTGATAACGAAGGAAATCTTAAATAAAAAAAACGAATTGACGGAAGAAGAATTTGAGATCATAAAAAAGCATGCCACATACGGCTACAGCCTTTTAAAAAGCCAGACCAGCTACAGCGACCAGATATTAAAAATAGCGCTGATGCATCATGAAACCTGGGACGGCACAGGCTATCCTATGGGAATTACAAGGGATAAACTGGAGGACATGCCTCAAATCGTTTCCATTTGCGATTATTATGTCGCTGTTACAAGCGATAAAATATACAGGGATAAATTCGCCAACTGGAAAGCTTTGATAATGATACGGAAAAATGCCGGTACTAAATTCAATCCCCGGTTCGCCGCGGAGTTTATCAATAGAATGCCGGCTTACCTGGTCGCCGAGACAATATTTCATATGGGGGATTTTGTAGAATTAAACACCAATGAAATTGGCGAGGTAATCCAGCTCGCGAAAGTGGAAACGCTCAAACCCACGATTAAGATTTATATCAACGGGAACGGGGAAGTAATCAAGTATCCCCTGCAGATCAACCTGGAATTGGATAACACCAGATGGATTGAGACGATTATTGAAGATAAGGAAAAACTGAACCGGATCAATACCATTAAAAGTTCATCAAGCAGGTAATATCCGGCCGTCTTGTCATGAAATTTCATTAATGTGATAAGATTTTGTTCATTTTCTTTTCTGATTTTTTAATCCGAATTTATTATCGAGAAGATTGATTGACTGCAAAATGATAAAAGCTTCGTCGCTTGTCTTCATATCCAATTTAATACCGGTGTTTTTCAAAAGCTCTTTCATTTTATTCGATAAATAGGAAATTGAATTGGAGATATAAACAGGGAAATACCAGAAATATCCGAAAGCCAGTATAATACAGATGGCGCCTATGACAGCCATGATGCTGATGATGTTTACAGAGTCGCGGATTGTCAGCTGGTTTTTCCGGACGACAGCCTGCATATTGACATCGTTTATATTATTGATGGAATGCCTCAACTTTTCATAAGAAGGCAGGAATTCGGTGAAATAGAGAACGCCGGCATAAGTTCCTTTTCTGATCTGGACGCTGAGGCTTGAGTAAATATCATAATCCCTGTTGAGCGTATCGACATATTCCTTTTCATGAATTTCCGTTATATTATTGTTTTCCGCTTTTAAATTTTTTTCAAATTCGGCTTTTCCTGTCTCAAAAAGGCGCAGGTAATATTCCGTTAATTTATTATCCTTAGAATTCAATATACTGCTTATTGAAGCCGTCATATCATCCAGGCTATAAAACATATTTTTTGAATACACAAGGGAATCATAATTATCCTTCAGGATATTGCTGGACTCCTGAGCCAGTTTCCCGATATAAATAGAAGAAAAAACCACCAGTGCCAGTATGATCATAAAAAGGAAGCCCAGACCAAGGGAAAGCTTTGTTTTCAGCGTCATAAATCCCTCCATAAATAGTTTTAATCCCATTGCGGTAAAAAACCGGACTTGGCATATTTTATACCTCATCCGCTTTTTTATCAAATATTAAATATATATTACAGGTTACATTAGACTTTTAAATATATTTTTTATATTTTGCTATTGTGAATTTATCCAATTGAATTTAAAATATTAAAAAAATGGGGGTGAATCCCTATGAAAGCCATGCTGTTAAAGAAGCTTGCCGGTCTGAGTGAAAATAAAGAGCCGCTTGAATTTACCGATGTGCCGGTCCCGGTCCCGGGAGAAGGCGAAATCCTTATCAGGGTTTCCGCCTGCGGGGTCTGCCATACCGAGCTGGATGAAATTGAGGGCAGGACGGTGCCGGCAATTCTTCCGGTAATTCCCGGGCACCAGATCGTCGGAAAAATAGCCGGAAAAGGGAAAAATGCCGACCGTTTCAAGGAAGGGGACCGCGTCGGCGTCGCGTGGATCAATTCCGCATGCGGAAAATGCTCCTTCTGCCTCGGCGGATTTGAAAATCTCTGCCCTGAATTTAAAGCCGCCGGCCGGGATGTGAACGGCGGCTATGCCGAATACGTTGTTGTCAATCAGGATTTTTCATATTCCATTCCGGATATATACAGCGACTTTGAGGCCGCGCCTCTTCTCTGCGCCGGCGCCGTAGGCTACCGTTCCCTCAGATTGACCGGACTGAAGGATGGGCAGAGTCTCGGGCTGTCCGGCTTCGGCGGCTCGGCCCACCTTGTCTTAAAAACCGTAAAATATTGTTTTCCCCATTCTCCGGTCTATGTCTTTGCCAGAAGCGGAGCCGAAAGGAATTTCGCGCTGGAGCTTGGAGCGGATTGGGCCGGCGATTTTACGGAAGAACCGCCGCAAAAAGCGGATGCTGTTATTGATACCACGCCGGTCTGGAAGACGGTCCTGGACGCCCTTGACCATTTAAAACCTGGAGGAAGGCTTGTCATCAACGCGATCCGGAAGGAAGAGTCGGATAAAAAAGCCCTGCTGGACCTAGATTATTCCCGGCATCTATGGATGGAGAAGGAAATTAAAAGCGCCGCGAACGTAACGAGGAAAGATGTCGGTGAATTTCTGGAAATAGCGTCAAAAATTCCGGTTAAGCCGGAAATACAAATTTACCGGCTTGAAGAGGCAAACATGGCCTTGACTGAATTGAAGGAAAGAAAAATACGGGGCTCAAAGGTCCTGAAAATAGGCTGAATCAGCAATATTAAAAGGATTTAAAAAATAAACATCGATGACCATAAGGATTACGCATAAAATAAGTATAGAAAACCAGCGCTTTTAGTACAAAAAGCCTATTGAAATAATGATGTCTTTTCTTTATCATTTATTTATCGACAACCATGACAAAATTGTGATCATAAAAAAAATAAGTCAGGGCATTTTCCGGGGAAAAAGTATAGGGAGTATGGAATGCGGTATAAAAGCTTTAAGATTTATCTTGCGGTTTTAGCGTTTTTAATTTTATTGAATACCTACGGCCGGAATCTGGTACAGAACACAGGTCCTGCCGAACCGTACCCTGCCGGAGACGGTCTTTTAGATCCTTATGCGCAGGCCAGGGCACTCGGCAAAGGCGTGAATTTCGGGAACCTTCTGGACGCGGCCCCTCAGGAAGGCGCATGGACAGGCGGAATGGTCATCCTTGAGCCGCATTTTGATCTGGCGGCTAAAGCCAAAGCCGGACTCGATTCCGTACGGATACCCATCAGGTTTTCGGATCATGCGCTGGCCAATCCGCCTTACACAATGCCTCCGGGAAATCCGTAAAATCGATAATCACCATACTGTTATTGTTGACTGTGTGGATTGGAGCGCCGTCAGCGGTTTAAACGGCTTGAGAATTCCCGCGGCTGAATCCAATGTGATAGTGACCTTCCATTATTATAATCCGGGACTCTTCTGTTTTCAGGGCCAGCCATGGATAGGACCCGACTGGGCTACGACAAACATCACTTGGCCCGGCCCGCCTCCACGTCCCGTTATCCCCGCGGCCGGAGTGGGGCGATGGGTTATTATTTGGATCAATCAATATAATACGATAGGTTCTCCCGAATTTAATCCGGGAGGCCCGGGTATTATCCGGATGGAAATCTCGAACGCGGCCGCATGGGGCCTCGCCAATCACCGCCCGCTCTGGATGAGCGAATTTACCTGTCAGGACAGGGCGGATATGACTTCCCGCAGCAACTGGACGGCATTTGTCAGGAAAGAACTTGAAAGCCATAATATACCCTGGTCTTATTGGACGCTGTTTTCCGATTCGTATATTTATGACGCGTACAAGACTCGCAAGTGGATACTTCCCCTGACGGGAGCGTTGGGATTGAGCGTGTCGAATTAAGGCTTAATATTATCGATCTCTCAGGTTGTCCCGGTCAATTACAATATATCCCCCATTATGAATAAGGATAATAATATGGCCGGTCAATAATGAATGATAAAATTGATTGGACCGATTTTTTACAGGAAGAAAAGAAGCGTTGCCCTGAGCTTGCCGAAGGGGCGGGAAGAGTAAAAGGAAAAAGATAATTGTATGTCGATATCTAATATAAATGGCCGCACCTGCCGGGACGGAGCCCGATGCGTATTGAATTTTGTGAGAGTATTAAAAACAATAAGGCCATATTATCAATTTATATCCGAAGGCGCCAGCCGGCAGTCAACAGCCGTAGGGACGCACTATCCCCGACTGGGTTAAGGATCCCCGAGAGTTTCAGGCGCTCCATGAACGGCGTACAGCGAGGGCTCCCAGAATAACAGAGACCAGGGCTGTGCCTGTCAGTACGGATATATCAAACGGAAGGCCGTCAAGTCCCGGATAGAAAAGGGCCTGCCTCATCCCGTCGATTGAATAGCGGAAGGGATTAAAAGCGCTGATATTCCTCAGCCAGTCTGGAAGAAAGGCTATGGTCGTGAATCCCCCGCCCAGAAAGAATAAATATGTCGCCAATACGGATGAGGCCATCGCGACAAGCCGCGGGCCATGCAAAAGCGAGCCGAGGATCGCTCCCAGCCCGGCAGCGCATAAACCGGTGGCCATGAAAAGTGCGGCCAGGGCCGGCCAGTGACCTGCCGGCGGAGAAATAACGCCTGTCAGTGAACAAATAAAGAGCGCCGGCGCAAGCACTGCCATGGACGCGGCAAGTCCGCCGAAAAGCCTTCCCGCGATCAAAGCCCATGAAGTCAAGGGAGCCAGTGCAAGATAACGGGCGGTACTCCGTTCTTTATCCTGCGCGCATAAGAGGGCTGTCCCTATGAAGCCGATACTGAGAACAAGGAGTATGAATGCCGGGAGGACCTGATAACTGAGAAAATCGACATTGGCTACTCTGAGATCTTCCTCCGCGATCTCGATGAGATAGGGGTTCCTTGATGCAAAATTAAAGACCTCGGAACCTTCTTCCTGGAACCCGAGACCCGGCGCGTCAAACTGCGCAGCGGAACGGTCGACGGAACGGCGGATATCATCGGCGAAATCGATATCCACATTGTTTAAAACCAATTCAAGCCTTGCATTGCTGACGGCGGCCGAATCGTCAAAATCCCCGGGAATGGTTATAACGGCCGCAACCTCCTGATCTCTCAGCATCCGCGCCGCTGTTTTTGAATCGGTAACTGTCAGAAGGTAGGCCTCCGCATCTTTTTTAATGATTTTTACCATACGCATCGCTTCCTTTCCATACGAGGAAACAACAAGGGCGACAGGCTGCCTGCCGACGGAAAAAGTCAGGACAATTAAAAGAATGACCATACCGAGCGGCGGTATGAGCGCGCTGACCAGTGCCAGGGGCATGCGCCGCCAGAGCAGGAGATCATGCCGCGCCAGGATCCATATTCCCCGTATCATGATGAAAGTTTCCTTTTCAAAATATTACCGGTTATAATCAGCATAAGGGCTGTCCAGAGCAATAGTACTAAAAAATTAATAAAAACAGGCTCGGGCGTGACCTCATATCCATGAAACGCATGTTCAAGGATCCCTACCGCGTAATAGACCGGAGAAAGATGGGCGATGGCCCAGATGATATTGCCGTCAAACCGTTCGGGCTCAAGCGAGCCGCTGTCAATGTAAAGGGGAAGGGCCAGCCCGAAAATCAGTGAAGCGACGGGAAGGGTTCTTTTAAGGGCAGCGCCCAGCGCCGCACCGGCACAACTGAAAATAATGATGCATGTGAATAAAGCGAGGACCATCTCGACAGGGTGCGCCGGTATGACCCCATAGCCTGTTATGACAAGCGCCGAACTGAAGGCCAGTGCCAGAGCGGCATAAGCGTCGGCCGCCAGGATACGTCCGATGAGCGGGGCAAGCGGATGAACGGGAGCGGTCAGGAGCATTTTCGATGTCCCGGACTCGAATTCCCGGGCCGCCGCCGCGGCGCTCAAAATGCCGGCGACAATAAAGGCGCTCAAAGCAAGAGCGCTTACGGCCAGGTAAGGGATAAAACCGGTGTCATGCTTGATCAGATCATGCTCTTCGACCCGGACCCGGATGCCCTGCAGATGAAGATTGCGGGCAAAGGACACAACGGCCGAAGGCATTGCCCTCTGGATGTCCTGGGTCATATCGGTATCGATATTGTCGACTAAGGCGTCAATATAAATTATATTGCCTTTGGCTATCGCTTTCGAGAAACCGCGGGGTATTGTTATAACAGCGACCAGCTCCCCGCGCTTGACGGCCGAAAGGGCTTCCTCTCTATTCATGAGCTTTATCGCGAAAGAATGGCGGGCCGCTTCCATATTCGCTATGAAAATCCTTGAATAGAGTTCCCCGTCCTCATTAACAACTGCCGTGGGGGCCCTGCTGCCTGTCAGGCCGAAAATGCTGACAAGCAGTATGAATGTGACCGATTGTATGACAGTGAGTATAATCAGCAAAGGGGACCTTCCCAATTGAACGGCCTCGGCCCGCGCCGCGCCGGTTACGGCCGAAAGGAAATTCTTCATGAGGGGGCCTCCAAAGACCGGAAAACCTCGGCAAGGTCCGGCGGCCGGATCCTGAAGCCGCTGATGGGGACGGTCTTTAATATTGTCAGGACGATATTATCGGATTTTAAATTTCCTTTTAAAAATATGGACAATCCGGCGGGCGTCTGATCAATACGTATGATATCTTTGGAATTTTTTAATTCGGAAATGATTTTTGCCGCCTGGCCCGCGTCGCATTCAATATCCAGGCAGGAACCGGCCCTGGCAATCAATGAATCGGGGGATTCCGATACAAGCAGCCGGCCGGAGCGGATGACTGTAACCTTATCGCATAGGGCCTGGGCCTCATCAAGATAATTGGTCGCTGTCAGGACTGTCGTGCCTTCGGATTTTAAAAGCCGCAAATGCGACCAGACGGCATGCCGGGCCTCGACATCGACGCCGAGGGTCGGCTCGTCAATAATCAGCATTTCGGGTTTATGCAGGAGCGCCCTGGCGATCGCGATCCGCCTGCGCAGGCCTCCTGAAAGGGTTCTGACAGGTTCGCCCGACCGTCCGGAAAGGTCCAGAAGCTCAAGCACGGCATTGATTCTCTTTTTCGGTTCGGGAATATTGTACAGAGACGCTGAAAAAAGCAGGTTTTCAAAACCGGTCAGCTCTTCATAAAGGGCAGTTTCCTGAAGCACAACGCCTATGCGCCTGCGGAGGCTGTAGCCGCGGGACGGCAGACGTTCGCCCAGAACAGTGACCGTTCCCTCTGACGGCGGACGCAGCCCGAGTACCATGGACAAAAGGGTGGTTTTGCCCGCGCCGTTGGGTCCCACTATACCGGAGATTTGACCGGCCTTGAAATCAAGGCTGATATGATCGATTATGGTTTTCCTGCCGATGCGGCAGGACACATTCTCAAAACAAACTGCCTGTGCAGCATTTTCTGAGACCCTGTTTTCATTCCTCAGCTGTTTCATGATCCTCCCGGGGAAATAAAATTTAAAATTCCTGAATATACTAAGATAATACATCAAATTTGTCTATAGGAATTTTGGCACATTCCCGCAAAAATTTATTTTAATAAATATTTTCAGCGAATAAATGGAAATTCCTGCCAGGCGCATTCAGGCGTTTCTGGAATAATGACCGGGAGTAAGTTAACTTCCGGCCTATGAAAAAACAGCAGCTTTACCGGTAATAATAATTTACATTTCCATAACAGCGTTTTATGCTTAAATTCCGGCATCCGGAAGTTGAACTGTCAGGGCATTTAATGGAAAAAAATATTATTGGTGTGACTTCGCGTGACATTTTCAGGGCAAATATTACGGAAAAATTTGTTTAGTGCTATGACTATTTAATAAATTTTGGACAGTGATGAGCCGTTATATTTTATAATTCCACAATTAAAAATAGTTCTCCCGTCAAATTGGTGGGGAAAACGGGGGGATTCAATATTATATTTTTTTCCCGGCCGGACAACAAATTATTTCTTATGGCACTAGAATTATTCCTGTCAATCAATTAACTTTTTTCTATTGAAAAATTATAATCACCAGTTACAATATACCAGTCTGAATATAAAAAAACAGGCGGATGCTGATGATTAAAAAAACGGCTGGACATCCTTTCCAGATAGGTCTGCAGATTCACAGCCTGTACGATTCTTTCGGAAAACTTTTTTTTGAAAACATTCATAAATGCGCGGAAGAGAAGGGGATCAATTTAATTACAGTTATCGGTGAAACCCCTCATACGCCTTTTTATTATTATGCGCAGTTATCATCCATATATCAATATGTCAGTCCTGCCAATTTTGACGGGTTCATTTTTCTCGGTAATACCATTCTCAGTTATGAAAGCCCGCAATATATGAAAACACTGGTGGCCGGAATGGGCAGCAAACCGGTTGTCTGCATCGGCTGCAGTGTTCTCGATAAACCAAGCATCATGACGGAAAACCGTCAGGGTATTTATGAGGCATTCAGCCATCTTGTCAAAGAGCATGGGAAAAAACATATCGCGTTTGTCAGGGGCCCGGCCGGTAATCTGGATGCGGACGAGCGTTTTGAAGCTTATTGCGAATCGCTAAGATCTTATGGTATGCCGTTCAATGAAAATATGGTTTTCCATGGCGATTTTACAAACTTAACCGGCCAGAAAGCCATTGATGATTTTAAACGAAAGGGCTTGAAAATTGACGCCATCATCACGTCCAATGATGCCCAGGCCTTCGGTCTGATTGAACAGGCGCGTCTTATCGGCATCCGGGTCCCTGCCGAGATTGCCGTAATCGGGTTTGATAATATCCGGGAATCCGAGTTTTTCTATCCTTCCCTGACTACAATCCGTCAGCCTGTTCCGGAAATGAGCGTTAAAGCTTTTGAGTGCCTGATGGATATGCTTGGCGGCAGAACCCCGCCTCAGCAGACTGTACTGCCGACAAAGCTGATAATTCGGAATTCATGCGGATGCAGGTTTCTCAATGCCGGTATTGATCCTGCATCGCCCGATGATTTAATCTTTTCCGATACGGCGGGCGATAAAACCGGCATCTTAAAAAAAAGGCTTCTCTATGATCTCTCCGGGAAAGGAACGGAAAATAATGATTGGAACGGTATTTATTCCCGTACGCTTGAATTGATAGAACTTCTGGTATCTCAAAAAGGCATTATGGAGAAAAGGAAAGAATTTTTTGAAAAGCTTATTTATTCAATTGATGATGATATGAGGCTCAACCGGAGCATCTCCGGCTGGGAAAGTGCAATAAAAACGCTTATTCTTAACATTGATTTGTTATATGAAACCCAGGACAGCCGGAACAATATCCAGCGCATACTTAATACCGCAATGGAATATATCCAGATCCTGTTAAAAAATAATGAGGCCCTGAAATGGATCCGTAAGGAATACCAGATTTATGACATACGGGACAGCATACAGCGGATTGAGTCCGTGACCGATTTTAAAGAATTGTCCAGGACCAGTTTAATAATGGCTCAGAACCTGCATTACAGGCATTTTTATATCTGTCTTTATGATAAACCGCAGTATCATGAGGCAGGGGCCCCTTTTGAAAAAGCGAAATCGGCTAAAATTCTCGCTTCGAAAACCGTATCATCAGAAAATAAAAGTCCCCGCTTCAGGAAATCCCTTTTCTCAGGAAACCAGCTTCTGCCGGTTTCAGGGTATCCTTCAAGAACCAGATACTCGCTTATCGTACAGACTGTTTATTTTAAGGAGGAAATTTTCGGTTATATTATGTTTGAAAACCCGGAGTTTGACAAAGTGATGTTCCAGATTTTTATATCCAGTTTGAGCAGTACGCTCAAGCGTATTTTTCTTTTCAGCCAGAAGGAAAACGCGGAAAAAAGGCTCCGCGGCGCCTTGAAAAAACTGTCCTTATATAATATCAGCCTGAAGGACCAGTCGGAAAAAGATGAATTGACGGGGCTTCTGAACCGGCGCGGTTTCCTGAATATGGCAAAACTGAAACTCAAACAGCTGAAGGAAGACCGGTTGTCTGCAATTCTTTTCTTTGCTGACATGGACGGATTAAAAGCGATAAATGATTCATATGGGCATTCGAACGGAGATTTTGCCATACAATCGATGGCTGTCATCTTGAAGAAGACCTTCCGTGAAAAAGATATATTAGCCCGCCTTGGAGGGGATGAATTTGTTATACTGGCTAACGATCTTCAGAAAGAAGTTGTCAATCATATCCGAGAGCGTATGACTTATCATGAAAGTGAACTCAACAGTCAATCCGGAAAACCCTTTAAGATCTCAGCCAGCCTGGGCCATATTATAATAAAGCCCGATTCTCATGAAAACCTGGAATACTGGATTTCCGAAGCCGATAAAAGGCTCTATACGGAAAAGAAAAAAAGAAAAATATCTGGAAGGGGTAATTGATACTCTGAGCCATTATTGTTTTATTAAGTCAGGCATTTCCTTTCTTTAATATAAATATTAAAAGTATAAGATTAATTTCCATGTCCCTGTTTTTTTATTCTTAACTCCGCGGGGGAAATATTTCTGTTACTTTTCCATCTATTAAGCGTAGTATATGTGTCGCATCGCAATATTTTAAGGAGGACTTTATGAAGAAAAAATCTATGCGGAGGATTCTCTTTTCGGTCTCGGCCCTGAGCTTGATTTTTGTGCTTTTCAGCAGCGCGAAGAAGGAAGCGGAAACGGATAAAAAGGAAACAGCTTTGTTTAATGTCAACTTGAAGGATAAAAAGGTCGAAGCGCCGTCAAAAAGCATCAGGGACAACCTGCGCTTTAAATTTATCTCGGTGACAACAGACCAGCCGGTTTACTGGCCGAACGAGGATGTTTTCCTGAAAGCGCTGTTCCCGGCAAGCCCTTCAAAAGAAATTCAGATCAGCCTGCAGAAAAAGGACGCGTCGCCGAGAAACCTGGGAAAATTCAAATTGAACAGCGCCGGGATGCTGGTTGAAACCGTCATGAGCGGAAAGACAAAAAAGCTTGAACCGGGCGAATATAGTGTTAATGTAAAAACCGCGGACGGAAAACTGACCGGCTCCGCGGCTTTCAGCGTCGTCGAAGGAGCGCTCGGCGCCCTGTTGTTCGCTTATGAGTTTGAACAGATAACAGACGCGAAAAATCTGGGCAAGGTCAAAGGAGGGTGGTTTTTCGGGAACGCGGAGGGCGTGGGGAAGAGATGGGGCAACGGCCTCAATATAAAAAATGAGCTCCGCGACCTCAATCAGCCTTATAATGGAAAAGCGACACTGCAGACCAGGTGCTATCTTCCCGGCTGCGACGGCATAGAAGCCGGCCCGCCCGTCGAAACGGTGATAAAAGACGGGCAGATAGAAGCCGCGCTGGATGTCGGCGGACATTCCGGGCCTTTTGGGATCGAAGTGGTCACGCCGAAGGGCAGCGTCAGCTATCTCTTCGCAAAATCGGGGCATGTGGAAAGGCAGACCATTCCTGTTTCAGGGCATATGGTCAATTCTTTCAGCGCGACGATGGCGCCCTACGAAAACACGACGCCTGTCCCCGGCAGGGATATCTTCATAGTCAAGGAATCTGAGAATAAAGAAGACAGTATAGAGCTTAAATCCCCGATTGCCGATGCCTCGCAGGAAGTGGAGCTTATCGTCAATAAAAAGCTTTCCAATCCGAAGATCATTGTTGTTACTCCAATTTCGGACGATGAATTCAATACCGCCGAAATAAAACTGCCGAAAGACATTGAAAAAGGGAAATCCATTAAAATAAAATGCGCGTCTCCCTACAGCCTGATCGCCGCCGCTGGTTTTGACGGCGAAAATTATTACGAAGGATGGGCCATTGCCTTTACCGCTTCGCCCATCGACTGTACAATAAAATCCCCGGACAGCGGAAGCCCGCTCCAGCATCTGAACATAGAGATCAATACAGCTGATAAATTGAGCGGGAATCCCGTTTCCGTTTACGGCATTCTGGAAGTGTTCGACAACCGCGTCCAGTCCAAAAGCGCCAAAGAGCCGCTGGTTTCCGCCGTCGGCGATTCTATAAGGGATTACGCAAACTATCTTGTTTCATGGCGGGATTTAACGGGCATTAATCAAGAGCTGGATGAAGAAGCGGAAAAAGATTACGCTCCGGCCACACTCGGCCAGCCGTCAACGGCTCCATTAAAGAAATTATCGGCCGTGAGGAGCGGAGCAAAGCAGTTTAAATCGGAATCTTCCGCTGAGGTTTCGGAAAACGCTAATAACGCCGAAGAGCAGGAGACCATCCGGGAGGGCGAGAGAAAAGTCGTTTACTGCGGCATCATTAAAACAGACGGCAGCGGGACCGCTCATGCCGATATCCAGCTTCCGCCGCAGACCGGCCGCTGTAAAATACGGTTCACGATTGTCAATAAATACGATTATTTTGAAAAAATAAAGGATATTGATGTCATAAAGAAAAGCTTCCTGGAAGTAAGCCTCATGCCGCTTATCATTCCCGGAGCGAAAGTCACCGCGAGGGCGGTAGTGATTAACAGCCTCAAGGACAATATAAAACTGAGGATTTCCGGCGCCGGTCTTGATAAAGACATTGTTTATGAGATCAAACCCGGCATGGAAAATATCGATTTTGAAGTGACGGGAAGAAAATATGGAAAATTGTTTCTCACGCTGGAAAATTCCAGCGGCAAAATTCTGGATAAAAGGGAAATAGAGATCAGGAACATCAGTTCCTATCCGATTACTTTCTCCGACATCCGGATTTCGGACGGCAGTACAATTATAATTGACAAAGGCGGAAGGGCCGCTGTTTATTCGAGCCCCGGAAGGCTCCTGGACGGCATGGTGATGAACATGGTCACAACGATGTACTCCTGGTTCGGCCACTCGGAAGCGCTCAGTTCGGCGGCCGCGATACGAGCGGGTTTATTGAAAGCGATTGACGCAAAAATCATCGATGATGAAGGCATGCGCGGCACTCTGAAGTCAGACCTTGTCAAAACAGTCAGGGACCTGAACGAGGCGTTCTATAATCCGGACACAAGACTTTTCCGGCCTTATCCCGGCATTGATGAAAACGCGCTATGGAGCGCGTGGACGGTCAGGAACCTGAAAGTGATGGTAAAATACCTGAAGGATTCTCCTGCATTAAAAGAAGAGTTGGCCGGCACTATTGCCCTGGCTGAGGCGATGACGGTACAGACTGCCGGTGAACTTAAAAAAAGGAAAATCAGTATCATGGAAGAAGCGCTGTATAATTCAGAAAACAGCGACGAAGTCATCCCGGTGGAGATCGACGGAAAAGTCATTTACAAGGCAGCGACCGATCCGGCCGTTGCGGAATGGTATGTCAAAAAGATGGCACCGCTGCTCGATGTCGAAGGATCGAAAAATATGAAAGACATCAATCTGAAATTCATCAAGGCTTACGACACCTACCGCTTCCTCCGCTCTTTTGAAAGAACCGGCGCACTATATTATCTCCTGCTGAACGCGAAGGCGCTGTATCTGAAAGGCGATAAAAATTTCGGCCCGCTCTTCAATAAAATCGCCGGGGGCGTCATCATGATACAGGAACCCGGCCTGATCCAGGGCCCGGCGCTTCTGGGCGGAGTCTATTCATCGCCGCTGACGGTCATGAGCTTTCTGGACCTTCTCATGACGATGGCCGTGGATAAAAAATTCACAAAAACGGAAGCCGTCGTTAACGGTAAAAAAACCGCGCTTACCGGCTCTCCGCTTTTGATAGACGCGAAAGACGGGAGTATTGAGCTGAGATCTTCGGAATTTACCGTTGTCAGGATTGACCGGGAAAAAGAGATCGACATGGCGGATTATATTCAGGAGAAACCGTTCTTTAACGCGAAAATTGACGACGATCATATCACGATGGGCTCCGAAACAATCCTGACTATCGAACTGGATAAAGACAAGGACCCTTCGGAATACTATGCCCTGATAGCCGTACCCTCCGTTCTTTCGGTCAGGCAGACGGAAGACCTTCTTTCCGATTATAAAGGCCAATTGATCTACGGCCAGAGATCGTCGGGAAGCGAAAAAATCCAGCTCCTGACGGTGCCTTTCAGAGGCTCGGGAAAGATGGTCCTGAACCTGGAAGCCGCCCAGAAGGGCGAGAGCGAAGGCATCATCATGGTCAGGCATATCAATAACCCGGAGATTATCGTGTCAATCAGGATCAATAAGGTTGTTGTGAAGTAATCATTTAATCTGAGAATAAAATAACGGGAGTTCTGAAAAGGGCTCCCGTTTTTCATGAATCCTAAGTCCCAAAGGTTTAATTTTAAAACCGGAGAAATAAGAACGAATAATCCGCTAATGCACGCGAATAGACGCGAATAGACAGTGGGAATGAAAAACATAAATAGCACAAATTAACACAAATGAAATTAAAAAGAAATTAGCGTGACTTCGCGTGGCTTCGCGGAAGACAACGAGTAATCCGCTAATGCATGCAAATGAACCTGAAGATATCCGCGAACGGAAAACTACGAATAACACAAATTAATATGAATAAATTTGGGATTGCGGATAACCATGAAGGTTTTCTAAAACATTAACTTAGTGTGTCTTCGTTTGGCTTCGCGGAAGACCGGGTTCCCCTGGGATGAGCTTTAAAAAGTCTGCGACATTTTTGATTTTTTTATGCCGGTTAAATAAAATATCAACCAATATCAGCCATTGCCGTTTTGCCGGAAATTCGCTGCATACGGATTCCGACATTTATTGATTTTTTTAGAGAAGTGTAAAATTTTCCGGAGGTTCCAGTGAAATTATTATTCCTCTTCCTTCTTCTCATCCCTGCCTGGTCATTTCCGCTCACAGTTTCCCAGGTCCAGAATAATATCACATCCTATTTCACAAAGTTTAAGTCCTATCAAACGGGCTTTATCATGAAAACGACGGGCAGGTTCGGAAACGGCATGTTCAAAGGCGCGTTCACTTTTCAAAACGGCCAGGCCGTTTACCAGCTGGAAAAGCCCGGCGCCATGAATGTCCAGATGAAAAAAGACGGCAGCGTGCTTATTCAAAACAACAAAAGCGACATTAACAGCGTATTCACAAGTCTGGAGTCGCTCTATTATGTTCTGATGACTAATAATTTTGAGTTAAAGATCGTCAGCGAGGATGCCGCCAGCGCTTCCATCGAAGCCGTAAATACATCAGGGAAAAAACGTATCTCAATGAATTACAATAAAACAATCGGGATGCTCGATTCCATTACGTATTCCGGAGGTAAAACCGCTCCGGCCATCGATGTTAAAATCGATTATGATTCCATTCAGGGATTGCCGGTTTTTCAGCAGATCACGGCAGTCCTTCCCTCCGGTAGAATTACCCTCTACCTGGAAGACACGAAATTTGAGCTGAATCCCTGACCGTTCCGGTCAGAAAAAATAATATCCGAACCGCAATATTTTGCAGTTAATCCCGTCTCTTATCTATAACAATGGCAGGTTTTGCTGACCCCAATAGATCAGGATTGTCAGGATTAGTAATTCAGTCTTCACATTTTAAATTACAGCCATTAAAATCCTGTATAATTGGTGCCGGTATAAAAAGCTTACGTTCGATCATTATTTAATCAGATTATGGAAAAGATTGTCAGAAAAAATGTACTTGACATTTTTTTGCCAATTTAGTATAATTATTTCGTATGCGAAATATTCTTGTACTAAATATTAGTATGCTAATTATAATTAATACCGGGAGGGTGATTTTTTATGGAGACGATGGACAAAAGCCTGGAACTGATAAAAGCTGATGAAGGAAGTGATGTTTCTCCTGCGGCATCATATGAGCAGTATCTGGGAGGACAGCGGGATTACCATGCCCCAGGGTTTCCTGCTCGGGATGCTCAGCAGATCCGGAAAGATGAAGGTCCATGACCTGAGCTTGAAGCTCAGCATGACCGACAGCACGGTTTCCGGGATTATCGACCGGCTGGAAAAGAATGGAATGGTGGAAAGGACGAGAAGCCTGGAAGACAAACGGGTCGTTTATGTCAGTATTTCCCCGAAGTTTGAGGAAATGCACCGGGATTTTCGTAAAGACATGGAGGAAAATATCGGGAATGTCATCAGCAAAGGCACGCCGGAGGAGCTTGAAGCAATTGACTACGGTCTGAATATCATGAAAAGGCTGATGACCAATCAGTAAAAGGGTAATCCAATAGTCCCTATTTTCACGCAAAGGAAATCAAAATTTTGCATTCTTTGCGTGCGGCGCCTGTCCCGAGCTTGCCGAGGGACGGCTTTGCGTGAGACTACAAGAGTTTGCGTCTTTATGAATAATATTTAAAAAAAAGAAATACTCAAATTTCAGGAAGGATTTGTGATCAAACTATTCAAATATTTAAAGCCTTATTCCATACCGGTGGCGGCGGTCATCATCCTGGTGTTTTTCCAGTCGATGTCCGACCTCTACCTGCCGACCCTGATGTCGGACATTGTGAACAAGGGCATTACCAACGGCGATACCAATTATATCATGATAACCGGCGGCCTGATGCTCCTGGTGGCTCTGGGAGGCTCAGTCTGCGCGATCCTCGCGGGCTACCTGTCGAGCCATGCGGCCATGGGTCTGGGGGAGATCATCCGCAACGAACTTTTCACTCATGTGTCGAGATTTTCCCTGCATGAGTTCGATAAGGTCGGGACGCCGTCGCTCATCACCAGGAACACGAACGACGTGACGCAGGTCCAGATGGTGGTGATGATCATGATGCGTATGATGATCAGCGCGCCGATCATGTGCGTCGGCGGCATTATCTTGGCCGTTTCGAAAGACCCCGGGCTTTCATGGGTGATCGTAATTGTCATTCCCGTCCTGGCCGCGGTGATCATTACAGTGGCCCTCAAGGGGTTCCCGCTCTTTCAGTCAATTCAGAAAAAGGTGGATAAAATCAATCTTGTCCTCCGGGAAGGTCTCACGGGCATCCGCGTGATCCGCGCCTTCAACCGCGACGATGACGAAAAAAAGCGTTTCCATGATGCGAACAACGACCTGATGCAGACGTCCGTGCAGGTGAACCGTATGATGGCCATGCTTATGCCCGTCATGATGCTGGTGATGAACCTGACGACCGTCTCCGTCATTTGGTTTGGAAGCGTCCGTGTGAACGTGGGAACGTCCAATGTCGGGAATATGATGGCGTTCCTCCAGTACGCGATGCAGATTTTGTTTTCACTGCTCATGGCGTCGATGATGTTCATCATGCTGCCGCGGGCCCAGGCCTCCGCGGAAAGGATCAACGAGGTCCTGGACATTGAGCCTGAAATCAACGATCCCGAAAAAGAAATTAAAACCGACGCGCGCACAAAAGGCTACATAGAGTTCCGCGACGTGACATTCAGGTACCACGGCGCCGAGGAGCCGGCCGTCCGCAATATCTCGTTCTCCGCGAAACCCGGAGAGGTGACGGCGATCATCGGAAGCACGGGGTCCGGCAAGTCGACATTGATCAATATGATCCCCCGCTTTTATGACGCGGACAGCGGAAACATCCTGATAGACGGCGTAGACGTCCGGGATATGACCCAGGAGGCCCTGAGGGCCAAGATCGGGTTTGTTCCGCAGAAAGCCGTCCTTTTTACCGGGACCATCGCCGACAACATCCTCTACGGCAAGGAGGACGCCTCTGAAGGCGAAATCCGGAAAGCCGCGAAAACGGCCCAGGCCGCCGATTTCATTTCGGAGATGGCAGACGGTTACAATTCGATCATTTCACAGGGCGGGACCAACGTTTCCGGGGGCCAGAAGCAGCGTCTTTCGATAGCTCGCGCCCTGGTGAGGAAACCGGAAATCTTCGTCTTTGACGACAGCTTTTCAGCTCTGGACTTCAAGACGGACGCCAGGCTGCGCGCGGCCCTGAGAAAGGAAACGGCCCATTCCACCGTGATCATTGTCGGGCAGAGGGTGGCCACCATCATGGACGCCGACAGGATTATCGTCCTGGATGAGGGCACGATCTGCGGGATCGGCACCCATAAAGAGCTTTATCAGAGCTGTCAGGTATACAAAGAAATCGTGGCCTCTCAGCTTTCGGAAGAGGAGATAGCATGAGCGAAGATAAAAGGGAACAAAGGCCCGTTCAGCCTCAGGGGCTCTTCGGGCGCGGCGGCGGCCGCGGCCGGGGCGGCTTCGGCGGCGGCATGATGGGACGCGGGCCTGTGGAAAAACCGAAGGATTTCATGGGAACTTTCAAGCGGCTTCTTGTCTATTTAAAACCGCAATATCTCAAACTCGGCATCATATTTATTTTTGCCGTGCTCAGCACAGTCTTCAACATATTGGGGCCGAAAATCCTGGGAAATGCGACGACAAAGCTTTTCGACGGACTGATGAATAAATACGCGGCGTTCATGCTTAAAAAACCGATGCCGTCCATCGATTTTGTTTATATAGGCCAGATCATCCTCTTATTGATTTTTCTATATCTTATCAGCGCGCTTTTCAGCTACATCCAGCAGTACCAGATGGCCGGCGTGTCGCAGAAAACCGTGTTCGATATGCGCAGGGACATGAACGATAAACTTTCGCGCCTGCCCCTGAAGTTTTTCGATTCCCGCACGCATGGCGAGATCATGAGCCGCGTTACGAACGATATCGACAACATCAGTACGACCCTCCAGCAGAGCCTGACGCAGATCATCTCGTCAGTCTGCACCATTATAGGCGTCCTGGTCATGATGCTGACCATCAGCCCATGGCTTACACTGATCACCATTGTGACCCTGCCGGTCTCAATCCTGGTGACGGCCAACATCGCCAAACTTTCGCAGAAATATTTCGGGGCCCAGCAGAAAACCCTCGGCGATCTGAACGGCCATGTCGAGGAGATGTACACTGGGCATAAGATCGTCAAGGCTTTCGGGCATGAGGAAAAATCCGTCAGGGAATTCAGGGAAATCAACGGGAAGCTCTACAGCGCCGGCTGGAAGGCGCAGTTCGTTTCCGGCATTATTTTCCCCATGATGAACTTCATCAATAATATAGGCTATGTGCTGGTCTGCGTCGTCGGCGGGATCATGGCGGCCAGGAAGGCCATCAAGATCGGGGACATCCAGGCTTTCATCCAGTATTCGAGGCAGTTTACACAGCCTATCGTGCAGACGGCGAATATCGCCAATATTCTCCAGTCGACGATCGCTTCGGCCGAGCGTGTTTTCGAGATCCTGGACGAGACCGAGGAAGTCCCAGACGATCCTTTTGCAAAAGGTATCGAGGAGCCGAAGGGCGACGTGGCCTTCGAGCATGTCAGGTTCGGCTACAGGGAAGACGCTGTTCTGATGGAAGACATGAATATCGATGTCAAACAGGGGCAGACGATCGCCATAGTCGGCCCGACGGGGGCCGGGAAAACCACGATGGTCAACCTGCTGATGCGCTTTTATGAGATCAGCGGGGGAAGGATCACGGTGGACGGCGTCGATGTCAAAAGCCTGCGGCGGGGCCAATTACGCTCCATGTTCGGAATGGTGCTCCAGGACACATGGCTCTTTAACGGAACGATCCGTGAAAACATTGCCTACGGCCGGCAGGGTGCGACCGAGGAGGAGATCATCCAGGCGGCCAAAGCCGCGCATACCGACCACTTTATCCGGGCGCTGCCCGACGGCTACAATACGATGCTGAACGAAGAGGCGTCCAATATTTCCCAGGGGGAAAAACAGCTCCTGACTATCGCGAGGGCAATTCTTTCCGACCCGGCCATCCTTATCCTGGACGAGGCCACGAGCAGTGTTGATACCAGGACGGAGGTTTACATCCAGAAGGCGATGAAGGAACTGATGAAGGGCAGGACAAGCTTTGTGATCGCGCACAGGCTTTCCACTATCCGCGACGCGGAAAAGATCCTGGTGATGAACCATGGGAAGATCATCGAAATGGGCAGCCATCAGGAACTTCTAGCCGGGAAAGGCTTTTACGCCGACCTTTACAACAGTCAGTTTACAGGGGCCTACACGGACGCGGAGGCTGTGTAGAGAGAAACGGGGGTAACCCGCTAATGCACGCGAAGTACAAAAGTCGTCATTGCGAGGGGACAGATGTCTTTGCGCTGGGAGATTTAGCACGAAGCAATCTGTAAAATAAAGAGTAGATGAAACACAAAAATAAAGATGGTTATGCGGAGTAATAAGAATAAAGACGAATGAATGATCTGCAGACAGATTGCTTCGCACGAGAATCATCGGCAAAGAATAAAACTGGATGCTCGCAATGACGACTTTGGGCTGAGTTTGCACTTCGCGTAGGACACAGTTGCATTTTTTAAAGATACAAAATATATATAAAGGAAGAAACATATGAAGACAAATGAAAGAAAAAAACCAGTAATATTGGGAGTGATTATTCTGATCGTTCTTGTAACGGCGGGGCTTATCACCGGCTTTTTTCTGCTGAGCGATGCCGTAAACTTCGTCAGCACGGATGACGCCGCGATCGACAGCGACCATGCCGCCGTCAGCCCGAAAATGCTGGGACGCATCCGAACCCTGCTGGCTTCGGAAAGAGACAAGGTTAAGGCGGGACAGCTCCTGGTAGAGCTGGACAGTGATGACCTGAAAGCCCAGGAGGTCCAGGCGGTCGCTTCGATGAAATATGCGAAGCAGAACCTCAACCTGGCCAGAGTGAGCCTTGACAGGGCAAGGGACGATTTCCAGCGGACGAAATCCCTTTTTGACAGCGGGGTTTCGACAAGGGAACAGTATACCCATGCTTCCAAGACGCTGGAAACGGCCGAGGCGCAGTATTCCATCGCGCAGGCGCAGATAGAGACTTCCAAAGCTCAGCTCGGCATCATAGAAACCCAGCTCGGGAACACAAAGATCATGGCGCCGATTTCCGGTGTGATCGCGAAAAAGTTGTTCATGCCGGGGGACATCGTCCAGGCAGGCCAGTCCATCTACCTGATCAACGATCTGGACTTCCTCTGGGTCACGGCTAATTTCGAGGAAACCAAGGTTTCTCATATCCGCCTGGGCGCGGAGGCCGAGATTTATATCGATGCCTATCCGGGCAGGCCTTTTAAGGGCAGGGTGACGCGAATCGCGGCCGGCATTGTCTCGCCGCCTTTTTCCATCGGGGAATTTACCAAAACCACCCAGCGTGTCCCTGTCAGGATCGAGTTTGACAAAATCCCTGAGTCGCTGATCATACTTCCTGGAATGTCGGTTGAAGTCAAAATTAAGGTAAAATAGTTTATACCCGGGATCCTGTTTTTCAAAATGATCAGAAAAAAAATCGGATAACCGGGATAGAGAATAGATAAGAGGTGATAAAATGAAACAGATATTAACGGCGTTCTTCGTAATACTGCTGGCATTGAATGCCGCCCTGGCCGGAGAAGTCAGAACAATTACCGTCAGCAATGCCGTGGAGCTGGCACTCATGAATAATCTCCAGCTCAAGCAGTCCGGCGATGATGTCGCGATTGCGAAAGCCCAGCTGGGCCAGAGTTTTGCCGACTATGCCGTTCCGAAGATCAGCGCCAACGGCAGCCTGACCTTTCTGGACCCCCAGACGGTGAATAACGGAATCCTGGATTCCTTTACAGCGGGCCCGCCGGCCGGCGGTTTTCCTTTTACGCTCATTCCCGTTCAGTACACGAATGTGTTCGCTGATAATTATTCGGCGGGAATTTCCGTCAATAAGACGCTCTTCACAGGGTTCAGGCTCTGGAATTCCATGCGGGTCAAGCAGATCAGCCTGGACCTGGCGAACAGAAAATACGAGGATAAAAAGAAAGAAATCACTTACAATACGCTTTACTCATTTTACAATCTGTTCCTCCTCAGGGAAAATATAAAGCTTTCGGAGGGACAGGACGCATCGCTGTCAAACCAGGTGAGGAATATCGGGCTGAACTATGTCAACGGTTCCGCGTCCGAATATGACAAGATCAGGGTCAACGTGCTGTATAAATACAACCAGCCCAGGCTTCTCACTGCCAGGAACGCTTATCAGACGGCCAGGATCTCGCTCTGCGATTCCATAGGGATCAAGGATTATGACGATGTTGAATTCATCGGGAATCTCATGGATTATACCAACCTGATCCTGACTGATTTAACGGAGTCCAATGTTCTGGAGAAAGCGTTCTCCAACGACATAGGTTTGAAAACGATGGACTATTCCATTGAGATCCTGAAGGTAACGAAAGACATTAATGACGGGGCGAAATACCCGACGCTCTCCGCGTTCTTCAATTATAAAACAGATTATGAGAAATACAACATGACGAATGCCGGAAGGGACTGGGTGACGGGGTGGAACACGGGACTTCAGCTTTCCATTCCGATCGACGACTGGCTCCCTGTTTCCAGAACCGCAAACTCCGTTGAGGAAGTCAACGCCAATATCCGTAAAAGCTTGAACGCCCGGGAGCAAATGGCCGAAAACCTGTCTCTCCAGGTCAAGTCGCTTCTTATGCAGCTGGAGGTGGCGAAGATCAATGTCGGGAGCCAGCTGGAAGGGCTGAACCAGGCTCAGCTCGGGCTTGATGTCGCGAATAAGAGATACGGAGCGGGAGCGGCGCTTGCTTCGGAAATCATCGATTCGGAATTTTCATTCACGCAGGCGCAGATGGGCTATCTCCAGGCGGTTTTTGACTATTACACCAGTATTTTGAAGCTCAAACGCCTGACGGGGGAATAAAATACCGGTTCACCCCGGATAAAACGCATCTTATTTGAAAAGATATAATTCACAGGAAGACGGGAAGGCACGAAGAGATGTGGAATTAGTTAAACTCTTATGATATTGTTAAAACTTATTACCAAGTATAGAATTGGGTAATATTTTTTAGAAAGGTTTATGAGAATGCAGCGCTTCAGAAAATAAAAAAGTCACAGACTTTAAGACAGTCCCTTAAAAAACACTGAAGATTCTGTAAAATTTCTGAATTATAATATAGTTTGAACAACATAGAAAATATTTTCATTTCACAATGGCTAAAGCTAAGTGCGGCTCTTCGTGTCTTCCTTTCTTCCTGTGAAATGAACTTAGAGTAGTATTTATAAAATGAAATTCCAAAAAATATGCAAGGACCGAATGGAACAAAATATTTTCACAGGTTTGTCACTGTCAAAAGTTGTGGTCCTGGGGATTTTTTAAATTTTCCGGTTCTTTTGACATATAATCGGGCCTTCATTAAATTATTCTCTAATTCTGATTAAGAAGGTTTTTATGAGCGTCTTTGAAATTATCATGCTTCTCTGTTTCGGGGCCGCGTGGCCCTTCTCGATTTATAAATCCTACCGCTCCGGGTCAAATAATGGTAAAAGTATTATTTTTCTTCTGATTGTATTGATTGGATATGCCGCGGGGGTTCTGCATAAGATTTATTATAATTTTAATATGGTCATCGTTTTTTACTGCGTCAATCTGGCAATGGTAGCGCTGGACTGCCTGATCTTTATCAGGAACAGCAGGCTCGGCGCGGTCAGAAAAATAAAAACTGATTAAAGCTGGAATGTGAAAAAAACCGGCTGGAAAAAAACCTCCTTACGGGGTCTGGTTTATAACATTTTGTGAAACAATTAAAACACCGGTAATTCCGCGTAAAGGATTTCTTTATAAAAAGCTTTTTTTCTTGATTTATTTTGCGAGAAAGAATAATATTTTAAAATTGAAAGGTATAAGAGGTAGATAAAATGCCTGTTTCAAAGACTGATATTGAAAATTGCTTAAGTTATTTTGACAGAGGATACAGCTGCGCCGAATCCGTGGCTTTAACGGGCATGGAGCTGGCGGGAATACGGACGGAACTTGTCCCGAAGATCGCGACAGGTTTCTCGGGCGGTGTCTGCCGGACAAAGTCGCTCTGCGGGGCTGTGGCCGGGGCTGTTCTTGTCCTCGGCGCCAGGTACGGCCGGATGAAACCGGAGGATGACAGGACGCTCTTAAACGCAAAGGTCCAGGTTTTTATGGGCGAATTCAGGGAAAAATTCGGCAGCGACAACTGCTATGAACTGACGGGAATTGACTTCAACGCTCCCGGGGGACAGGAAGCGTATAAAAACAAAACCCACAGGCAGATCTGTCATAAATTAGTGGAGTTTGCCATAACAAAACTCGGGGAATTGATCGAAGAGTAAAAACCCATTTTATGATTTAATTTATGCTGCCGGCTTTTTTATTTGCCGCTAAAAAACACGGTTTTGTCTGAAATCCGGATCGTATTTTATCATGCTTATCCTGGAGCTGTTTTTTTATTTCAGCCGGCCAGGCACAGAAAATAATAACGGCTCTAATCAATGGATAGAGGCGCAATAGAAAAAGGAAGTATGCCTTATGGTTAAAAAAAGTTTCTATTTTATTCTGAGTCTTATGATTTCAGCCGGAGTTTTTTCTATTATTTATTGCGAATCCGAAAAGCCTGCCATAATTAAAAGCGACGCTGAAAGCATGGGTTATAAGGGTAAAGTGAAAACCGTGAAGGAGGCGTCCTACTATTCATTGGGGGATTCCAAGCCGAAAATAGAGGAAATAAATATCTGGAAGTATGATGAAAAAGGGAACAAGCTTTTTTACAGCAGGGAGGAATGGGGCCCCGATTATCTTAAACGCTTCCGTTTTGAATACGCCTATGCCGATGGCCGGAAAAAATCCCTGAAGCATATTGTGACTTATCTTAATAACAGCGAAAAGGAAGCGGGCCATACTGAATATTCCTATAGAACGGATGGCCTTCTTAATTCCGAAAAAACTTATTCCTGTGATAATGAAAAAAATGACTGGGAATTGGAATCGCAGCATATCTATGATTATGACAATAAAGGCAATCTTTTGAAGGATACATACAATGAAATTAAAAAAGATGCAAATTCCCGTGTTTCCATGCTGGGGTTGTCTTTTGATTCGGTTACTGAATTTGAGTATGATGGGAACGGAAAGGTCAAATCGGAGACCGAAACCAGAGCGGGCAGAGAACCTTTTCACAGGACAAGGACAGTTTATGAATATAACGATGCCGGTGATATTAAGAAAGAGACTTTCGATGTGGACGGCACCGTATCTGTTACTGAATATGAATATTTTAAGGGGTTATTAACTCGAACTGTGGAATTTTATACTGAGTATCAGAAAAAACACCAGACTGTAAAATTGTATGAGTATGATAAAGCCGGTAATTTGAAGCGTGAGATTACGGTTTATTTGAATGATGAATATGTGGAAACCCGCAGCGTTACCGCGGAGGAATATAGTTATGACTCAAAGGGGAATATAACCAAAAAGCAGGATCAGTACTGGTTCACTGATACAACACATGATGTCCCCTATGAAGAATTCGATCCGGCGAAGTGCAAATTTTTATTAAACTCAAGATATAAAATAATAAAGTTTGAATACTGGAAATGAGTCGACCTTAGCCCATGCTATTTCGGTATGGCCTGCTCAAGGTCCGCGATGAACGCTAACAAAGGAAGAAAGTTTATCAAACTGATGAAATCCTGAATGGTATTAATCAATCAAGACCATTGCGCAGTAAACTTAAGATAATTCCCTGCAAAAGTCTTCAATCGTCAATAATTACATTTCATTTATTTTCATTCTTCATTAAATATTCGACAATCAATAACAGTCATTCCAGTTTTGGAAACATTTCACATCTATTCTTTTCTGCCTATCAGCGGAACAGGCCAGTCTGCGCTGTAGAATCCTGATGAGTTATTCAGATCTTATAAGCAGCAAAATATTTTTTATTATTTTATCAAAATTCAGTAGTTTGAAACGTATTATTAATAAAGGGCAGTTCCAAAAACTCAAAATCAATCAGATATTTCCAACATAGGTTTTGGAACTGCCCCGGTTATATAATCTCTTGTAAATTTAATTGGCGCTACCGTATAGAGTTCACTGGTTGATGATCTTTTCAGACAGAGAACTCGGGCGGTAGCATGAACTCATATAATAGCGGCAGTTCTAAATATTTGAGTTTTTAGAACTGCCATAAAAAGAGTCCATTTAAATTGTGATATGTCTAAATTTATATATTAAGGAGGATGAAATGATAATCAGGTTCTTTTCAGGTCTATTGGTAATGACAGCTCTCATGGCGTTTCTCGCCTGCTCTCAGCAGCCGGGAGACAATGGAAGCTCCGGTTCTTCTTCATCTAGTGCGGGCACCAGCAGTTCTTCAACCGGTGGCAGCTCATCAGCAGGGACTAGTTCTTCTGCCGGACAGAAAATAACGATATCCGGTACCATTACTCTTCCCGCTCCGCAGATCGGCAAGTTATATTTAATTGACTTCGATACAAACAGCGGCAGCGGCTCTGTGTCTAATATTGCCGGATTTACATCCGGAAGCACAATCTCCTATTCAGTCGGAAATCTTCCGGCAGGAGATTATATGTTCATGGGATGGGTGGATGTTGACGGCAGCACATCAGTGAATTCCGGGGATTATATGTCATTCTTCCCGGGATTAGCATCGACCACCAATCTGACAGCGGATTCAACAATCGATTTTACTCTTGCCACATACTAAAAAAAAGAAAAATAGCGGGGCGGAAGCCCCGCTTGTAATTATTTTATTTTGATCTGCATTTACTTTTATTTCGGTATCGCCTGCTCCAGATCGGCGATGATGTCCTCGGAATTTTCCACGCCCAGCGCCAGCCGGATTAGTCCGTCCTTGATGCCCAGTTTCAGCCGTTCCTCCCTTGTGTAATCGTAGTAGCTGATGGACGCAGGGTGCGTTATGAGGGACTCGACGCCGCCCAGGCTCGGCCCGATATTAATGATCTTGAGGGCGCTCAGGAATTTATGGACATACTGGATGTCGTCCTTCATCTCGAACGTCACCACGCCGCCGAAGCCGCTCATCTGTTCCCGGGCCACAGTAAAATGAGGATGGCTGGGCAGGCCGGGATAGTAGACCCTTTTGATCATCGGGTGCGATTCCAGGAATTCCGCTATTTTCTGTCCGTTTTCGTTATGCCGCATCATGCGCAGTTCAAATGTCTTCAAACCGCGGATCAGTAAATAAGACGAAAACGGGTCGATAACGCCGCCGGTCGTTTTGAGAAAATCCCGGATGGGGTCCGTCAGGTTTTTTTTGCCGAGCACGACGCCTGCCAGGAGATCGTTATGGCCGCCGAAATATTTGGTGGCGCTGTGAATAACCAGGTGCACGCCGTATTCAAGCGGCTTCTGGTTGAACGGGGTCGCGAAAGTGCTGTCGGAAATAACAGTAATGCCGGGATGCTTATTGAAGATGTTCATCAACCGTTCAAGGTCCATAATGTTCAGGTAGGGGTTCGTAGGCGATTCGGAAATAAAGACCTTCGTGTTTTTCTTTATGGCGCTTTCGATCGCGTCATAATCGCACATCTTGACGATGGTGCATTCTATATTAAACTTCGGCAGCCTTGTCTTGCAGAAATCAAGGGTCCGTTTGTAGGCGTCGTCGGTCAGGATAACATGGTCGCCGGCGTTCAGCAGGGCGAAAAGCGTTGTCGTCAAAGCGCTCATACCGGAGGAAAATAATATGGCGTCCTCGGTGCCTTCAAGGGCGGCCAGTTTTCCCTCTGCGGCAAGCTGGGTCGGATGTCCGTAGCGGCCGTACTCGAACCTGTTTTTCGCGCCCGTGGCAAGCTCGCTGATCTCTTTTGTATTTTTAAAAATAAATGTCGAGCTCTGAACTATCGGCGTTGTGATGGAACCGTATTCATTATAGCGGATCTCGCCGGCGTGCACTGCCTTTGTTGAAAAGCCCTGGTTTTCCTTTTTCCCCATATTAAGCCTCCTTTTCAAGGTCCATTAATAATATCAACAATTAGTTATCATACCATTAAGCCCAGTTTTTTGCAAAAATCGGCTGGTAAAGTCTATTGACTTTTTACCTCCGATCCTCAAGACAGCGTCTGAGACAATGGAATGACGATTAAATCCTGTTAATATGGCGGCATGGCGGGATTTCGCATATCGCGGATCAACTTTACAATCGTAAAATAAATTTGTATTGACAAGAATTCTTCTTTCATATAGAATATCCCTCATGGGATTATAAAAATTCAAGCCGGTAATTAAAAACCCGCGAAAGCTTTTTTTTACATAAAAAAAATAGTAATTTATTATATTAATTAGGGTTATTATCATTCAAAAATGAGATTTCTGATGATTTGATTTTGATCTGCCGGGGGTTTTATGAATAGATTGGCAAACAACAATAAAAGTCATCTGAATGCCGAGCAAAAAAGGAAATATATTCTGCTCCGGATGATATTTATAATATGTATGCTGATCTTTGCCATATTGTTTGCCTTGTTTTTTTATCTTCAGATCCGGGTCTTATGGATTTTCAATATTTTTTGTTTCAGTATTTTAATATTAAATTTTTTCCTTATTAAAAAGGAAAAATTTCTTTTGTCCTTACAATTAACGGTTTTGGTAATTATTGCTCATTCAATGTTCGACTCCTACTGTCTGGGCTGGAAAAGTAATTTCTGGCTGTATTTGATCACTTCAGGAATGATAATTGTCAATTCGTTATCCCTAAAAATAAAATGGAAAATCCTGGAAGTCGTTCTTTTTTCAGCTCTTTTAATTGCATTGTATATTTTGACTGGAAATGGTTCTCAAGTTTATACAATCCGGCCGGAGATACTGGAAGCGATCTCTATATATAATATCATAACTGCGGTCTTTACCCTTCTGTTTATATCGTTCTTTAATTTCATGGAAACCGACTCACTGCAGAAAAAGCTGAAGGATCTGTCTGAAATTGACAGTTTGACAGGAGCATATAACAGGAGGTTTTTCAACCATTATCTGGACATAGAGATCCGGAGGATGGTCAGTCAACTTCAATATAAACTGGATGGAAGAGTCAATTTCGGGATCGCAATGCTGGACGTTGACAACTTTAAAGAGATCAATGATCAATTCGGGCACTTGATCGGTGACAATGTCCTTATGGATATAGCACGGATCGTTAAGTCTGTATTATTTGAAAGGGATATCCTTTGCCGCTACGGAGGAGACGAGTTTGTAATTCTCTATACTTCAACCTCCCGGGAAGGGGCCATCCTGGCCAATGAAAAGATCCGCAAGATTGTGGATAACCATACTTTTTTTCTGAACCAGGATCATCCGATGAAACACATCACTATAAGCATTGGATTTGCGAATTTTGATGAGGAGCCCGATATTTACAAACTGCTGGACCTGGCCGATAAAAGGGTTTATAAAGCCAAGAAAAACGGCAGGAATCAGGTGATCAGTGATTAAGCAAAGAATTTATAATCTGCCATGCTGACTTAAACGGCTCTTTGAAAACTGAAGCAAAGGTAATTTCCTATAAAAGTAGATGAATGCTTTTGAATGAAACAAGCGTTGAAATTGACGGCCTTCCAACAGGGGGAATAACGACTAATCAAGATAAAATAATTCATATATATTTGTTTCTTCCGGGTCATAAAAAACAATAACATTACTGCCTTTTACCATGCGTTTTGTCATATTATCCCAATGTTCTTTTGAAGGCCAGTGCACGAAGAGGGAGCCTTCGCCGTTTATTGCCGTTCCTTTATAATCTTTATATTTAAATTTTATTTTATAGCCGGCGTCCTCGTCAACAACCAGTTTGGAGGATGTGATGACTCCAATGGTTTTAATGGATGTAAATATAAAATAGTGCAGGTATTCCTTATAGGCGATGGATCTGCTGTTTTCTTTGACGAACGATGAACCGCCGTACATTTTATTCTTCATTTTTTCTATCCGGGATTTCAATCCCGGATCATTGAGCAGTTCATGTACGCTTTTCCCTTTCATACATTGATCCTTGAATTTACTATGTGATTCCGATTAACTGCTGCCTGCTTAGTCTGCCGAAAAAAATGCAAAAAGACCGGCAAATCGGCAAAAAAATTAAACAGTGATTTTTATTTCACGGCAAAAATGATGTCGGAGAGCGTTATTTCCTTTTTATCAAAGCAGAAATGATAGAGCCTCTGCTTTTCGAAACCGGCTGTATATCCGTCAATGACCGTCTTCAGCCAGTCTATTTCGGCTTTGAGTTTCCAGTGCTGTCCGGCCCTCGAAAACAGAACGAGAAAGAGCCGGTTTTTATAGTGCATTCTCCTTTCCCGTGATTGATTTTCATAGAGCCACAGGATGAGGCTGTAGGGGTCATTCCGCGCCTCGGCCAGTGTTTTTCCATAGCCAGCAGGGAATACAGATGTCTTCAGATCGAACTTGATGCCGCCGATCTCAAAATCGGAGAAACGGTTTTTTCTGTCGGCTTCCGCCTTGACATGGGGCGAGGCGGCGAAGATATGCTCTAACGCCATGGCCGACCAGAAATTGTACCACCGGTTCAGCGCGTAATCCTTCAGGGCTGTATAATCCTCACGGCCGCCGAAGTTTCTATCTGCTGTATCGATGAGTTTGTCATATTCAACGATGGAATAGATAAAATCCGTCAATCTGTCATATCGGTTGTCCTGAATCTTTCCCCAGTCATAAGGGACAAACCACCGCTTTTTTAATTCGGTTTCGATTTTAATGAGATCCATATTGTTTTTCCCCGATAAAATAAAAAATAATATCTTCTATAACAGGTAAGCCCGGATATTCGAAGGTCTCTCTATTAATTATAATTTATCTATTAAATCATCCGCCATGGAATCCGGTTCGCTCTTCAGATCCGAGACAAAGGTGCCGAACTTTTGATAACCGATGAATATGCCGCCCCTGGGTTCGATCAACTGCTTCATCCGACTTTTCATGGCTTCCTTCATTTCAGGGCTTATATCGGTAAACCAGCCGCTCAGGATCACAAAGCACTTAACGCCTTTCAGATCGGCGCTGTTAATAAAATCAACAAAAGGCGGGCGGGGTTTGCTTCCATAGACCGGGGATGAGAGTATTATTGCCGATACTTCTTTCGGGTTTATCTTCAAATCGGGTCCGGCAGTATAGAGTGTGACTTTTATTCCTTTGCCGGAGAGTCTGCCGGCGATAAGCGTGTTTATCCTTTTCTGAAATCCCGATCCGCCGGGATGATAAACAACGGCAACCGATTTGACGCTGTCTGCCTGTTCAAAAACTACCGGCTTATTGTTCCGGGCCCTGTCGGCGCCGATGAGAACAACGTAAGCATTGGGCAGAGCGATCAATCCGATTAAAATGATAAAAACCCAGAGAACAATTCCGAAGGCGTGAATACCGGTTTTATCATGGTATAACAGCCAGTGAATTCCGAGAAGGATGAGCGAAATCAGGGCGGCAAAATTAAGCTGCAGCGGCATCCGGTAGATAAAAGGAAAAAGCAGAATGATGACCTGGCATGCTATCAGAATAACGGATAAAGTAATATAAAACATAATCCCTCCGTCCGGAATTCCTCAAAGATTGCTTTTTCTTTCAGCATGGAGCCAAACACTTTTTAACGCTATTGAATAAAAGAGGTAAAAACCGCCTGCCATCACAAACCGAGTGAACTATTTGTATTGACAGACGGATGCTATTTACCTTTTCAACGCTTGATTATAAGCTTTGAACTTATAGGTTTTAGAAGCGGCTGGGGCGTTCTTCTCTCGGCCTGGCGACATTCACTTTAATGTTCCTGCCGTCGACTTCCTTGCCGTCCAGCTGTTTGATGGCTTCTTCAGCTTCAGCCTGCTCGGGCATTTCAACGAACCCGAAGCCTTTCGATCTGCCTGATCCGCGGTCAATAACGACTGTTGCTTCACTAACGGTGCCGAAAGCTTTGAAAATATCACTCAAACTCGCATCAGTCGTATTAAACGAAAGATTTCCTACATAGATTTTCATTTATCATCTCCTTTAAGTAAAGTTAATACTCTTATATAGTATAGTCAAGATAATTGTGGCTTATTTTTGGATAAAAATCAAACAATTCTTCAATAAGAAGAAAGGTTTCTTTATGGTTTTAAACCGCTTTTATTTTTTTATTTGTTTTGCCGGCAATATGAATACCTCTTCCCAGAACATGAGATTCATGAGGGTATAGAGCCTGAACCGTCCGGCGCCGTATTTTTCTTTAATTGTTGACCTGCTGATGGGAATGAACCCGATTTGTACTATCAGTTCTCTGGAAGGCCGGTTCTTCTTTTCAATGGCGGCATATATATCCGCCGGTCCTGTTTCCTTTTCAATAGAATGAATTGCCTGACGAATGAGGCTTTTTCCGATCCCTTTCCTTCTATAATCCGGATGAACCGCAAGGTAGTAAAGGTACCCGACTTTTTTACTTTCAAGATCAAAAATCCGGTAGTTAATAACCCCGGCTATTTTGCCCCCGTCTTCCGAGATAAAAGTATTTTGAAGGGAAGCGATGCTTCTTCTGGCAAAATAGGCATAAATCCGGCTGAAGGAAATTGTTAATATCCCGTTTATTGCTTCCAGGTCGTTTTGTTCCGGTACTCGGATATTCATATAATATAATCCCTTTAAAATTCCTCAAGATATGTTCGGCGGCCGGTTTAATAAACATAAATGATAGCTAATAGGTATGCCGGGCCGGCCTTTTTATTTTACTCCGGCCTCTTTTAACAGGCTGATGATATTCTTGTGTCCATTTTCGGCCGCGTACATCAAAGCTGTCCTGCCTTCATTATCCATTGCATTGATATTTCCTTGATAACTCTTAATAAATTTGATATCCCGTTTAATGGAGGCGTCGATCAAAGGCACTCTGGAACATGAGTTGGTCAGGATAAATGCGAAGTTTGTGAGCAAAATAAAAAATTAAACACTTTTTCATATGGATTAATTCTCCCGGTTTTGATATTATTTCTTTGTCTTCTCCGGCTCACCTGTTCTTTTTTACCGTCGGCGCTTTAACCTGCCTTTTTATTCCTTTACTGTCTGTAATACGGGCCAGCTTAAGCGTATCGAATTCCCGGATGACGATTTCAGCCAGGTATAAAACACGGCATCCTTTTTCCAGGTGGCCGGCATAGGCCTTTTTATGGTCCGAGACCACGGCGTGCAGGTGTGGAACGCCGTCCGCGATGATCCCCTGGACGGAAGCGAGCTCCAGGGGTTTGTTTTTCCATCTTTTGAAATATTCCACCGGAGGATATCCTGTTGTCATGACCATATGCAGGACGCAGAAATCCAGCGTGCCGATCCCTGATAACACCACGCCGTCCCTTATTTTTTCCTTTCGGATGGTTTCATTGACGCTGTCCAGCACATCATTTCCGGGGTCAAGCCGGAGGACGAAGGTCCTTCCAGCGTCTTTTCCTGAAAAAGAGTCCATATTTTCTCCTTTACCTGACGGTGTCATCCGGGGGTAATCCCATGTCTTCATAAAGCTTTTTACGGTTGACCTTGTCCTTTCGTAATTCCCGGAGCGCGTACATGGCGGCATCCGGCGCTATTTTCCGCGGCACCACGATAACCCCGTCGCCGTCGGCCGCCACCACGTCTCCCGGGTTGACCGTAACGCCGCCCGCCTGGACCGGTATGTCCATGACGTCAAACTGCAGGCGGCCCTGGACCATCGACTGCGATATGAATTTTGACCAGAAAGGGATTTTCTGTATTATTAGCTCATCTGTATCGCGAACGCCGCCGTTCGATACAAAGCCCGCCGCGCCCCGCTTCAGGCATTCCAGGGTGTTGTGGGAGCCCATCAGCCCGGCGTCCACGCCGCTCCGGTCGATGACAATGAAATCGCCTTCGGTTATCCCGTCAACCCATGGATAGGTGCAGACATTCCCGTAGTACCAGTCCGACCAGGCCGTGTATTCATCGGGCGTCAGCTTCGGTATGGGGCCGCTGTACGGCAGGTAGCGGACCGTCCCGTCCTGGCAATACCGCAGGCCCGGACGCGGAATACCGGGCGGATATCATAATCCATGGAGCCGTAAGGATGCATCTGGAGCCAGTCCATCCCGTCCCTGATGTCGGCCACGCGGAGGTCCTTGAAAAGTTCGAGCAGTTTTTTGTTTTCCGGATCGGCAGGTTTCATAATGGATTCCTTATACCGGGACCGCTAATGTATCCCTTGATTTTTATTCAATATAAAACAGCGCCGGATAAAAGTCAAAAAGAGCATTATTTGCTTGACATATGGATCCATCCGATTTCTGGAGATTGCATAAATTATTTGTTATAATTCTGGAAACTGATAATCCGCTAATTCACGCGAATATACGCGAATTTGGGAAAATATGCGATGATTTACAGGAAGACGGAAAGAAGGGAAGAGCTAAAAAATGATTATAATAATAGTTATTACCTATGTAAAAGGATACCGTCATTCCGCTATTTAAGAAACCTGAAAAAGTATAAAATAAGGAAATGGATTAGGCATATAATAATTATAAAATCCCTAAGGCTTTTGATCAGTAAGGAAATAATAAGCAATAGCCTTATTGTCCTCCTGTTAATTTAAATATAGCTATAATTCAAGAATTTATTAGTGTGCATTCGCGTGACTTAGCGGAATACTAATTAGTATGAGTTGATTATTTTATAAATTATGATTTGGATTGTAATGTTATGATTTATATTCTTATGGGTGTTTCCGGGTGCGGGAAAACAACCGTCGGTAAAATTTTCGCGGAAGCGCTGGGTCTGCCTTTTTATGACGGCGATGATTTTCATTCCGGACCCAATATTGCTAAAATGCGCCGGGGCATTCCTCTTGACGATAACGACCGCTTAGAGTGGCTTCAATTGCTGGCTGGTAAAATAATCGAATGGGACCGGCCGGCAGGGGCGGTGCTGGCATGTTCCGCTTTAAAGAAGAGCTACCGGTCGATACTTTCTTCCGGCGGCAGGGTCCCGGTAACTTTCATACTCCTGGATGGAAGCTATGAACTGGTATCAAAGTATTTAAAGAGGCGCAAAGGGCACTTTTTCCCCGTAAAGCTTTTAAAAAGCCAGTTTGAAATACTGGAAAGGCCGGAAGACGGAATTACGGTCAATATCGATCAGACGCCCCGGGCCGTATGCGGAGAAATACTGGAAGGCTTAAAGCGGACGAAAGAGGGTAAAGAAGTGAAAAAGAGCGACATAGGTATTTACGGATTGGGAGTTATGGGACAAAACCTGGCCCTTAATTTTTCCGGCCATGGTTATGCAGTTTCAGTATACAACAGGCCTCTGAGAGAAGAAAAAAAAGCCGTATCGGAATTTATCGCGGATAGATGCCCGGGAAAAGACATTATCTGTTTCAACGGGATCGGTGAATTCACCGCTTCCCTCTCAAAGCCCAGAAAAATATTAATTATGATAAAAGCGGGCAAGGCAGTTGATAAAGTCATCAAAGAGCTTCTGCCCTTCCTTTCCGAAGACGATATTATCATTGACGGCGGGAACTCGCATTACGCGGACACAGAAAGAAGGCTCTTAAAACTCGGATCATCCGGGATCGGTTATATCGGCTGCGGTATTTCAGGCGGCAGCGAGGGAGCCCTGAATGGGCCTTCTATCATGCCGGGGGGATCGCGCAAAGCATGGTTAATGATCGAGAGCATGTTTAAATCAGTCGCCGCCAGATATGACGGATCTCCATGCTGCGAATGGATCGGCGAAGGCGGAGCGGGCCATTTTGTTAAAATGGTCCACAACGGCATCGAGTATTCCATCATGCAGCTGATCGCGGAAGTCTTTGACATCATGACAAGAATGCTGAAAATGAAATTGCCGGACATCTATAAAGTTTTTTCATCCTGGAACAGCGGTGTTCTGCAGAGTTACCTGCTGAAAATCACCTGTGAACTGCTGAAAGCCGTTGATGATAAGGGCATTCCTGTCCTGGATAATATACTGGATTATTCCACCCAGAAGGGAACAGGGCAGGACATTTTGATAAGCGCGTTGGAACTCGGGATACCGTTTACTCTGACAGGGGAAGCGGTACAATCCAGATACCTTTCCGGTATGATTGAAGAAAGAAAAAAAACAGCCCTGCTGTTTGACAGTTCCCGCCCTTTTACAGGAAACCGCGGCGCGTTTCTGGCCGGTTTGCAGGACGCTTATTATTGTACGCAGTTAACCGCCTATGAACAGGGTTTCAGGCTTATCGAGGCCGCGTCACAAAAATACAACTGGAAAATTCAGCTCGAGAATGTCATGAAAATATGGCGGGGCGGCTGCATTATCCAGTCCCGGATGCTGAATAAAATAGCCTCGCAGGACGTAAAGAATAATGAACTGAAAATCTTTGAAAAATTCGCGCGGCATCTCAAGGAAAAAAACACAGGCTGGAGGGAGGCCGTCGCCGGAGCCGTGCGGCATGGAATACCCGTGCCTGTAATGTCCTCCTCAATATCCTATTTTGACGGCCTGCGTTCCGCGATACTGCCGGCAAATTTGACCCAGGCGCAGAGGGATTACTTCGGCTCGCATGGTTTTGCCCGGATTGACGCTCCGGCGGACAAAGTCTTCCATTTAAAGTTAAGAAAATTATGAAAAATAACCGATGCTTCCCTGCCTAAGCGGGACACTTCTTTGGAGAGAGTGGGAAACGGATATTAAGTAATTCCTTATATGTAAAGAATAGCAAACTTCCAGAAATATTTTACTGGCACCTGACAAAAATAATTTTTATAAATTCGATTATAGCCGGGTAAATGGAAGCCTGTATCTCATAGTTATCAGAAGGCGGATATTCGGGTTATTGCCTTTGTTAAGGCAATATCGTCTTGTTCGTATCAGTCCAGTAACAGGCTTTATTGCTGGAATCCTGCCCGGCTGTGTAGACGGTGCCGTTATAGACAAAGATTGAGTATGCCTGTCCGCTTATGTCCAGGCTTGTCCTGGTCGTACCTGTCCAGTAGCAGGCGCCCCAACCGGCGGTATAAACAGTCCCGTTATAGACATAAATTGAATATGCCTGTCCGCTCCAAGCCTGTATGGTCTTGTTCGTGCCCGTCCAGTAACAGGTTTTATCATTATTATCACACCCGGCGGTATAGACGGTGCCGTTATACACAAAGATCGATCGTGCTTCAGGCAAGAGGGGCCCCCCCGTTGCTAAAATGGTCTTATTTCGTTCCCGTCCAGTAACAGGCTTCAAATTGGGTGTCCCAACCAATTCCAGCGGTATAGACGGTTCCGTTAGTGACAAAAATTGAGTATGCTTCGAGAAGGGTTGCGCCGGGCAGCATGGTCTCGGTTGTACCTGTCCAGAAACAGGCGCTGTAGTAAATGGTATTGTCCTGCCCGGCAGTATAGACAGTATCATTATAGACAAAAATTGAGTTTGCCTTTCCTCCGCTCGTTAACTGTGTCTTTGCCGTACCCGTCCAGTAGCAGGCGTTAGAATTTGCGTCCAGCCCGGCAGTATAGACGGTCCCGTTAGTGACAAAAATTGAGTTTGCTGTTCCGCCGTCCGCTAATTGCGTCTTTGCAGTACCAATCCAATAGCAGGCGTTATTACTGGAGTCCCGCCCCGCGGTATAGATAGTGCCGTTATAGACATAAATTGAGTTTGCCTGGCTGGGATAAAAGCCGGAAAAATTGAAAGGCGCGTTACTGATAATCCATTGCTTGGGATTATCTATGTAGGTTATATAAATTGTTTGATCTGCCGGGACATTAAAATTATATGACCGCTGACCTGAAAATTGGAAAAAGTAAATACCGGGGTCGGTATTAAAAGCAGATGAACCGCAAGCCGAAATAGTAGAAGAAGAAATAGTTTTACCTACTGCAGGATCAGGGGAATAAAAGGAAGAATTGGAATTAGCACATAACGTAAAAGTACCGCTGCAATTAGCGGCTGCTATGATTCGACCGCTTGCGGGTCCGGATTGAGAAGAATCCGGAGAATTGGAACAAGCCGCTGTCAAAACCCCCAGAGCGATAAAAATACCGTAAAAATAGATATTTCTTTTCATAAAACCCGCCTTTCTTTTATAGTACGCAATGAGCGATAACGCTCATTTAAGGAAAAGTATATTAGACTTTTTATTAATAATCAAAAAACGAAACAATCGAAAAATATAAAACACGAAAAATAATTTTATCAAGTAATATGAAAATAGTTTGTTTTTATTAGAGAATCAAAATGAGTCAAACCGGCCAAAAGGATTAGTTGCTTTTCATTGCCCGGATCGAAAATCCCTTTATGTCACTGTTCTTTCTCCAGTTCGTAACCGCTGTAGAGGATCCTTTCTCCGTCCGCGGTATTGACAGCTTGTATTGTATCGCCCATGTTCCTTCCCAGACCCATAACCACCGCTTCATTATCATTAATAGGCTGCAGCGGCGCTCCGTTCAGGAAGAAGAACCTGCTGTTCCGGTCATATTCCATAATAAAGCTGTCCGGAGAAAACCAGGGGTCTTTGTTCAGAACTTTATACTTCCCGGCGCGCTTCATCCAGGCCTCCGGGATTTCAACCGGCGTGACTTTTTCCGCCGAACCGTATTCCACCCCGGAAAGAATGAAGGACAGCATCTGCCTGCCCAGGACCTTCCTGGGCTTGATCTGGATGACTTTGTACCCGGTATCTATGTCAAACAGCCCGAAGAGCTTGAACTGAAGGGAATAAAGCCCGTTTTCGTGCGCCTGAAGGTCGAGCCAGGTACCGCCCCAGCTGTACTGCAGCCCGTCGCCGTTCTTTTTCAGCTCGCTAAAGCCGGATATGCTGCTTGCGTAATAACCGGGAAGGGCCTGCAGATCAGCCGCGCTTGTTTTAACAACCGGGGAAGGCTTTTGGTTGGTGAAAAGAACGCCGTACTTCGCTTCCAATATTGACTGCAGGGACTCGCAAGCGATCTTGTTCAGGCCAAGAGAACCCATTCCCTTCATCGAATTGACCAGAATAAAAACGCCGATATTTTTTTCCGGACTGAATAACAGCGATGCATGGAAGGGAGGAAGGTCACCGTCATGGCCCGCGAAAACCCGATTGTCCATTTCCGGTACCGGCATGAGCCAGTAAGTCAACCCAATCCGGAAACTGCCGTCCAGAACGACATTCGTATTCTGGGCGGTCAGCATTTCTTTCAGTGTGGCTGCCTTTAAAATATTGGTATTCCCCGTTTTTCCCTGGTTCAGAAGCATCTTCAGGAACGCCGACATATCGTCCGCCGTCGTATTGAGGCCTCCGGCCGGTATGTCACGGACATAAGGGATAACTGTTTCCCCGGCGGCGGAATAGCCTTTGGAATAAAGGTCTTTCCACTCGGGCTTGATGAGAAAAGAAGAATGCCCCATTCCGAGAGGTTTGAGAATATTTTCCTGCAGATAGCTTTCGTAATCCTTTCCGCTGACCCGGCTGACAATACACCCCAAGAGGCTGAAACCCAGGTTGCAGTAGGAGAAGATCGTATTGGGAGCGGCCGCGGTATAAACATTGCTGAAAAGCCCTGGAAGCTTGGTAAATTCATTGGTATAGCCCTCGGGAGCGTTGGTCCCGAAAAAGATGCCCTTCAAACGCTCGCTGGGGAGCCCGGAATGGTGCGTCAGCAGCTCGCGAACGGTTATCGGCCCGCTGTTTGTGAAGCGGGAGAGAACGGTGAATTCAGGCAGGTATTCCTGAATAGGCCTGTCCAGGCCGATCTTTCCCTGTTCGGCGAGCTGCATAACCGCTGTCGCGGTAAAAAGCTTGGAAACGGAGCCTTCGTTCAGGATCGTGCCCGTGGTCATCTTTATTCTTTTACCGGTATCGGCATAACCGAAACCAGCCGAATAAACGGTATCCAGCCCCTCCACCACCGTGATCGAAAGCCCGGTAATGCCGTTCTTCCGCATTTCCGATTCTATTATATTACTGATATATTCACCGGCGGGCGCCAGGTCGATACCGCTGAAAAATGCATTAACATACATTGCTGTAATTATATTAATGTGTCATAATATTTAACATAATTAATTGCAGGGTAATAAAATGAGTTTAAAAAGACATAGCCAGGATGAACTATATTCGGTAACTAATTTGATGTCGGATTTACTTGAAGAAACAAACCCATTAAAGATATTTTCCAGGGAAATATATCCCATATTTCATGATGGGGATTTTAAACATTTATACTCCAGGAAAGGACGCAATGGAATATCACCGGCATTTCTATCAATGGTTACCATTCTGCAATATTTTGATTCTCTGTCAGACTCAGAAGCAGCGGAAGCTGTGTATTTGCGGCTGGATTGGAAATACGCATTACATTTGCCGATCGAGAAAGTTTTCATTTTTGACTCTAGCACACTCTGTAATTTCAGAAAGCGTTTTCGGAATAATGGAGAAGAAAATAACGCCTTTAAGAAAATGGTGGAGTTTTGCCGGGAAAAAGGTTTGATTAAAAGTAATTCACACCAGCGTATTGACGCGACTCATATTGTAAAACATTTAAACCGGATATCAACGACAGAACTACTCTTCAGAACTGTGCGAGTATTACTGGAAGTATTAGAAAGAAATAATCCCGTGTGGTATGAAGAAAATATTCCAGCGGATTTGATTGAACGCTACTCAAAGAAATTCAGTTCATTCGGGATGTCAAAGGGGAAGAGATCGGACAAGCAGGCGGAGATTGTGGAAGATGGCTATCGAATAACGCGGATGATTGAGGGTTCTAAGATAGAAAATGAAGAAGTCTTGAAACAGCTAAAAATAATGAAAACCGTATTTCAGGAAAATGTGATCATTCGAGAAAAAGAAGTAGGTGAAAAAGTGTTTATAGAAGTGGATGAAATAGAAAAGCCGATGCAGAGCGTAATTGACCCGCGGGATACAACCATTCAATTAGGAAAGAAAGGAAAAACAAGCTGGTCAGGCGAGAAATGCCATATCGTTGAAACAGCAAACAAAGGCGAGGTGAATTTCATAGTTGATATGATACCACAATCAAACAAGGAAAATGACAATAAAATATTACCGGAATTGGATAGAAGGAATGAAAATTCAAAATTAAATCCGAAGAAAATCTTTGCGGATAGCAATTATATCAGCAGCAGCGCGATTAAAGAATATGAAGATAAAGACCAGGTACTGATGGGATATATACAAAAAACTTCAAACGAAGTTCCGGCAGAATTCAGATTGGATAAATTTTCAATAGATATTCAAAACCGGAAAGCTGTCTGTCCGGCAGGAAAGACGAATGATTCCTGGAATTTTAGTGAGAAAAGTAATTCGTATCAAGTGTCCTTTCACATGAAACATGCGGAAATTGTATAAATTATGGGTTATGTGTCAGAAGAACAAGTAAAAAGTGCGGGGGGCGAAAATTATGTATCACAAAAGAATACACAACTTTGTGCAAGCGGAGAGAAGAACAAAAGACCGATAAATTTAAAGAAGAAATGAAAGTTCGGGCACAAGTTGAATCGACGATAAGCGCACTGGTTCGATTTCATGGTTTAAGAATGATGAAATATAAAGGAGAATCAGGCCGTTCTCAGCAATATTACATGGCAGCCTGTGCTTTAAATTTAAAGAGATTTGTCAAAAAGTTAGTTTTAGAGATGAATTAAGGGAATTATGAAGTAGAATCATCTACTTTTATTTGGATTTGGCGTCATTTTTGTTTTTGTGTCTTCAAGTGTTCAATTTTTTAAATCTTGAAGTTATCTAAGGAAATCGGTTTTTGTAAAGGTGCTATTTTTCAGCGGTATCAGGTCGCCCTTTTTCGCCGTAAAGTCCGGCTTTTGAATTTGTTTTGAGCCGCAAGCGGCGAGGAAAAGAATGAAACTGAGAATAAAGAGAATATTTATTTTATTCTGCATCAAATCAATCCTCCCTGCATTCCTGAATTCATTTCCTTATCAGTATAAAGGGCCATCTCGCGAAACGAAAATATTTGCATGTTAAAACATGAAATCGACACTACCAATAGGTGTTCCGGGTTGTCCGCTCCTGAATACCGGCTTGCGAGCATGACTGGAAGCGGTAGAATAATACCGGCAGAATTGCACAATTATACTTTTCTTATAATCATATAGAGAACCGCGGTTAAAGAGTAAACGATTGCCGATAAAATCAGCAGGGACGAAAATCCGTAAATCATTGAAATAATAATGGAAGAAACAACGGCAAGGGTCGAAAAGCTGCCATCCACCGCGAACATGATGCCGGCAGACCTGTCGCTGAAGACCTCCTTGGCCTTTGCGATAATTCCCGGGAATGGGATCCCGAGGAGGAAAAATATAGGAAACAAAAAAATACCGGACAAAAGCAGCCTCAGCGCCAGCGGGAGGTTCAGCAGATTATACGCGAAGCCGTTTATGAGGAAATAATAGGCGACAAGAGCAAAAGGGATCAGTCCCACAAGGATCATTGAAATCTTTTTGTTTAACTTCGCGCTGAAATATCCGCCTATGCCGGCCGAAAGAAGGATCGCTCCGACATTAAAAGTCAGCGAGTAAATAGGGCTTCCGAGCACAAGATTGAATTTCTGGATAAGATATGTTTCGAACATCATAAAAGAGAGGCCGGTGCACGCGAAAAATAAGACAAAGAGCGGCGTTTTTATTCTCCGGAGGTTTCTGTCAATAAAAATGATAAGCACGACCGGAAGGCAGATGAGAAGAAGCATCAGCATAATAAAATCCTTTGCCACATTTCCCGCGAAGGTATGTTTTTTGTCGAATTCATTGAAGTAAGGCCTGTCGTCATAGGTGGGATGAATATCATTTTTAAACGCATTGATGACATCATTCCTGTTTTTTGAATCGATCAGATACGAAAATGACTTGTTTTCAATGGATTCATTTTCAGGATAAAGCTCTGTATGCGTATTCCCGATGCACTCTTTTATTGCCGCGATCTCAGCGTCTGTGAACGGCGACTTCTTCATAAGGAGAAAGCCTCTTACCGCTCCGGGAAATACCAGGGATTTTTTCGGGTTCTCGGCCGCGATAAAAAGATGCTTCCCCGGCTCTTTAAATCCGGATTTTTCAAGGGCTTCCAGTGCGGTCGCCGTAAGCCTGAGGAGCTCGGGCTTCCTTCCCTTGCCGACCGACACCCATTTGTTGATATAAACAAGGCCGTTATCGGTCAGCGCGTTGAGATAATCGCGGAGCGCCTCCACCGTATAGAGATAATATTCCATGAAGACCTGTGAATTCGGGAACGCGATATTAAGATCGGTGAAATTCATAAGGATAACGTCATAGGCGTTCCTGTAATTTTTAACGAAAGCCCGGCCGTCGATGACCCTGATATCCGCCTTGCCGTACACGTCCGAGCTCGTTTTGCTGAGTTCCCGCCGCATGATATCCACAATGGCGGGATCGATCTCAACGCCGTCAGGCCGTTTGCAGTTGTTGCCGCGGGCTATGGCGATATCGGCCCCGCCGCCGGTGCCCATGATCAATGTCCTGGGTTCCTTGTATAAAACATAGGCCGGATGCCTGAAATGCGCGATGTCCGAAATCGGGACATAACTGAAGTACAAATCGTTTTGATAAAGATAAACCCTTTTACCTGTGTACGGACTGTCCCAGAGTTTTTTTGCGCTCTCGACGGCGTCTATGCGCGAAATAAGGCTCCATTTTTTATAAAGATGGACGCTGGTTTTATCCTTGAGGATGCCATGCGCCGTGAGGAGCGGGTCCTGATCGCCTTTGGCTGAAAGCGGCATCATCCTGATGATATCGATCTTATCTGTAGAGAGATTATACGCCAAGACCGACGCGATTGCCGCAAAGACCAGTATCTGAAATCCGGCCGCGATGACGCGGAATTTCGGAAAAGAGATTTTGTTCAAGCATGCTGTTACCCCGGCTAGTGATGCGATGACCGCGCTGAGGATGATGCTGTTCTCCCCGCCGATCATGGGAAAAATGAAAAACGATACCGCCACTCCGAGGCCCGCGCCGGCCAGGTTGTAAAAATAAATCCGGTTTGAGCGGCCGATGATGAAAAAATAAGTGATGATGACGCTTGAAACAAAAAACACAAAGGCCGCTGATAAGATGATTATGATCTGCTGGGCGTAAAAGATTAAAACATAAAAGGAAAGAAAAACGGAAAAAGGAAACAGGAGAAGGAAAACAAAATGCGCGATCCTGCTTTTGCCCATGAGGTAGGAAAATACGGCGCCCGCCCCCATGCCGAGCATAGCCGCGGGAATAATGGTAATGGCGTTGTAATACCGGATAAAAAGCAGGATGCGGGGAAAGGTTATCTCGAAAAAAAGAGAAGCGAAAGACACAAGAAAAACGGAAACGCCGGTCAGTATGACATTAGCATTGCCGGATTGTGCCGGCGTGTTGTTTTCCATTCAGCAAACCTCAAAGATTGAATCCTTGCTTTAGTACATGCTTTAAATATCACTATAGAAGCGACCGGTATATTTTAAGTGGAACGGCGGGTTTCGTCCAGATTTGAGTTGTTTTTCTTTCACGGAGTTGTATTAAATATACGGGCTTGATTATCGTATGGTCACACGGACAGGAAGGTCAACAGGAAAAATAATAATGAAAAAAGTGCGAATTGAGTTTTGGGGCTGATAGTTCGAGTTTTACTATATATGGGAAAAGACGCCTAGGTTTGAATATACCTTACTAAAGATCATTTCAGCTGTCCGGGGCCACTCAGATTCCCCATTAAAAAGGCAAATTAGGGCCATGAGATTCCCAGGGTCAGGGCCACCACATTCCTCACTTTTTAGCATCCAGGACCATGTGATTCCCCGCCTATCTTTTCCTGTTCAGAAACTAAAAAATCAAACATACTCTCCGTAAAAAACCGGAGGGGAATGAATGGGTTACAGATTTATGAACGATCAGGATTACTATGACATTTACAGGCGATGGAAAGTCGACCAAAGCATCAGTGAAATTTCCGAACAGGAAAGCAGGGATAGAAAGACAATCCGCCAGGCTATTCAGAAAATCATGGAGAATGGCTTTGAAAAGGATGGAGAAGCAATAAGCAGGGAAGAATTTCACCTGAAACACCCCTTTGTAGGGCCTCCAAAAAAAGCATACTTGAACGATATAAAGAGGAGCTGTACGGGCTTATAAACGATCCGAAAAATGGGATGAAACCCAAGACAGCTTTTGAAGTCGTCTGTATAAGGCATAATCTGGACATAAGCCATACAAGTTTCAAGAGATTCTCGATAAAGAGCGGCCTTACAGCAAAGGAATTAAAGGAAACCATCAGGATTGAAACGGAGCCTGGCCAGGAGATCCAACTTGATTATGGTAGGGCAGGAACACATGATCACCTGGGGCATAACAAGATTGTACAGTCTTTTATCGGAATAATGTCGAGTTCAAGGCTGACGTTTGTTCAATATGTCTTTTCACAAAATCAAGAATCATTTGTAGAAAGCAATATCGATATGCTGGAGTTTTATGGCGGTGTGCCTGTAAGAATATCCCTGGACAATCTGAAAACCGGCATCATATCACCGGACCTTTACGATCCTAAATATAATCAGGCTTATGCTGATTACACGGAGTATTACAATACATTTCTTGATCCATGCAGAGTAAGGAAACCAAAGGATAAAGCCAAGATAGAGAGAATGGTCCCTGTAGCCAGGGAGCTGTTCAAAAAGCTTAAAGCACTTAATCCCGGAGCTTCATTAAAGGAATTAAACATAAAAACCCTTGAATGGTGCAGGCATGAATACGGGATGAGAGACCACGGAACAACCGGCTTGAAACCAATGGAGGTATTTGAAACGATTGAGAAGCCCCTGCTTAAGAAGCTTCCTGAAGAAAGATTTAAGACTCCCATATGGAAAAAGGCCAAGGTACACCCTGATCAGTTTGTCCAGTTCGAGAAAAAGAGGTATTCCCTGCCTCCCAGGTATCGGGGTGAGGAAGTCTTTGTCAGGAGAACCGGCAATTTAGTTAAGATTTTCTATCAGTACAAACTCATCCGGGAATTTGTTGTGCCAAGAGGACACGCGGCATATGAGAAGACAGATTTTCCGGAGAATACAAGGGAGATGCTATCCGGAGGGTATCCAAAGTATATTCCGGACCAATCAAGGAAATACGGAGAATCTGCGTACCAGTTGATCTTTCAAATCCTTGCTGTTCATGCTAATCTGAATTGCCGGAGGGCACTGGGATTCTTAAGTGTTATGGAAAAATTCTCGAAAGAAGGATATTTCAATAAGGTCTGTGAAAGAGCAAAATCAGCAAAGATAACCGATCCCAAAATATTCAAATGCTGGATGGAAAATGAAGGCAAGGTTAAACAGGATAGCCTGTTTGAAATTTCAGAAGAAGGGTCTGAAATGACCAGGGACGGCAGCTATTACTTTCAATAAAGAAAATGAGGAGGAAATATGGAACATCAGAATCAGCTTGAGGCAAACCTGAGGAGGTTAAAACTTTCGGGGATGCTATTCAACCTTCCTATGCGTATCAGGGAAGCGCAGGAATCAAACCTGGACTATGGAGAATTCTTCTACCTGTTAGTTCAGGAGAGATAATAACATGCTCAAAAAGAGGCTGAGAGAAGCGAAGTTCGGCCAGGAAAACACTTTCGAGGGGTTTGATTTTAATTTCAATGAGAGTGCTATCCCTTCAAGACTAATCCGGGAAATCGCGTCCTGCCATGAGACAGTTTGTCGTCATCGCCGGGCCTCCCGGCATAGGTAATTATCGAAAGTTTTTGTTTATGGAAAGAAATAGACGAATATATAGATTTTAAGCCATATTTACTTTTATTTCTTTCCATAACACCTCACAATAGATTATATAGAATAATCTTGGAGGTGCTTATGAAAACAAAGATTTCCATTGGAGAACTGGTCGCTAAGGTATTAGCAGAACTTGAAAGGCTGCATTATGCTTATATCACGATTTGTGGTTTTCGTGCCTTTTACAAGCAAGTTATTATTTTTGCAAACGAAAGGAAAGAACCATATTTTTCAGAAGGACTTGGAAGAGAATTTCTGAAAGGAAAGTACAATTGTTCAATCAACTATTATACTGAAGCTATGCCTAAAAAATTCAAGAACATTATTCGAAAAATAAGGGTGTTAGGCGATTTCCAGCTTCATGGCGTAGTGATTCGAAGAATTGTAAAGAAACCAGGATATGTAAAACCACCACAGTTCGAAAAAGCACTTAGAGACTATGAAAAAGAGTGCGAAGATAACGAATATTCAAGAAGAGGTCTGAGAACACGCACACAACGTCTTTTCTTTTTTATCGATTATCTTGATTCTCTTGGAATTCAAAACCTAAATGATATTACAGCAGAAATCATTTCTGATTATGTCAAAACGATTTATGCCCATCATGAAAAGAGCATGGCCTCAATCCTAACAACACTGAGGGTATTTTTACGATTTCTTTACCTGAACCGGTATACTCAGGAGGACTTATTATTGAAAGTCCCCAAACAAAAGAAGTACTATTACCCTTCTATACCTTCTGTATGGAAACAGGAAGATGTGGTTCGTATGTTGGAAAATATCGATAGAGGGAATCCAACCGGCAAGAGAGATTATGCCATCCTTCTTCTGGCTTCGCGTCTTGGAATTCGAGTAGGTGATATCAAATCCTTAAAATTGAATGAATTAAATTGGAAATCAAAAACCATAGTGATTAAACAGAATAAAACAAAAAACATTGTAGCATACCCAATTCTGAAAGACATCGGCTGGGCATTAATTGATTATCTGCGGAATGCACGCCCTGTAAGTGATTCGCCATTTGTATTTTTACGCATGAACGCACCTTATGAAGCATTTAGTAAGAATGCCAATCTGTATAATATCATAACAAAGCATACAAGAAACGCAGGAATTGCTATACCCAGAGGGAAACGGCATGGTTTGCATTCTCTGCGACATACATTAGCAAGCACTTTGCTTGAACAAGGGACTCCTTTGCCTGTAATATCAGAAGTTCTAGGGCATATCAACTCTAAGTCCACAGGAGTCTACTTACAGGTAGGAATTGAAGGCTTAAAGCAATGTGCACTTGATCCTGAGGAGGTATTTAAAGATGTCTCAAGATAAAATTATGTTCTCCAGCAATCTCAGAGAGCTTTTAGATGGATATGTAAAAGAGCAGCGCGCAGTTGGTTACAAATACATCAAAGGGGCTGCCCTTCTTAAGCAGCTTGATAGCTATCTTGAAAGGAATCATCTGGCAGAAAAAAAGCTTTCGAAAGAAATGGTGCTTTCATGGACGGGGAAAAACCCTAATGAAACAGATAGAACAAGAATTGGGAGGATCTCAATTGCGAGAGGATTTGCAAAATATATGGTTCGTCTCGGCTATGAAGCATATATCTATCCGGCTGCGGCCGTTACAATGGAAAGATATTATTATGTTCCATATATTTTCTCAGAAAGAGAAATGCGCAGTATCTTTATTGTGAGTGATAATTATCCTGTTTCCGATATTTCGCCTAATCGTCATCTCGTCTTGCAGCTCATTATACGAATGTTATATGGATGCGGACTTAGAATCTCTGAAGCTTTAAACTTAAAACTGGATGATGTGGATCTGGGAAAGGGAATCCTTTATATACGAGATGCTAAGTTTGGAAAGGAAAGAATGGTCCCAATGGCAGAAACATTAATGGAAAGATGCCGCCATTATTCATATGAAGTACATAAGTACGATAAAGCTGATACTTATTTTTTCCCTTCTCCATTTGGAGGGCATTACAATGAAGCTACCATATACTGGCTTTTCAGAAATTTGCTTTGGAAAGCCGGCATTTCCCATAGTGGAAAAGGTCCAAGACTTCATGATTTGAGACATACTTTTTCAGTTCATTGTTTAAAGAAGTGGGTATTAAAGGGAGCAGATCTTGCTCAACTTCTGCCATATCTCTCAACTTATTTAGGTCATGTTGATTTAAGAGGTACACAACACTATCTAAGACTTACTGCTGATTTATATCCAACAATCATAGCATCTGTGGAAGAAAACTTTTCATTTTTAATACCGGAGGTTGAATCCCATGAAACAAACTGATTTAGCGAAGACACTGACCCAATATTTATCACAATATCTCCCTGGGCAGAGAAATGTCAGCACAAATACAATTATGTCATATCGGGATACATTCAAACAGTTACTGATATTCTGTGATACTGAAATGAATATCAGTCCGGAATACCTGACTCTTAGCAAGATTAAAGCAGAGACAATACAAAACTTCCTGTTTTGGCTTGAAAAATCAAAGAGGATCTGCATTAATACACGCAACCAACGTTTGGCGGCTATTCATAGTTTTTATCGGTATGTGCAGACAGAAAATCCTGAATTCATATTTGAATGTCAGAAGATTTTAGGTATCCCATTTAAAAAGCGCGAAATCAAAACAATTGATTATCTGCACCAGGATAGCCTAAAGGTTCTATTCGAGCAGCCAGATACAAACACACAAAAAGGACGGCGTGATTTAACAATGATGGTTCTTCTTTATGACACCGGAGCTCGTGTTCAAGAATTAATCGAATTAAAAGTAGGAGATATCCGCCTTGCGAAACCAGCTACTATACTATTAACAGGTAAAGGCAGAAAAATGAGAGCTGTTCCCATTATGGGTAAAAGCTGTGACTTATTAAAGAATTATCTGGAAGAGAATCATTTATTGGATAACGGGAAACAGAATTATCCTCTATTCTATAATAGTAACAGGCAACCTTTCACACGGCCCGGGATAACTTATATTTTGGAGAAGAATCTTAAAAAAGCAAAAGACCTAAACCCCAATATTCTGTTTCCTGATAAATTGAAACCTCATATGATGAGACATACGAAGGCTATTCATTTGTTAGAAGCTGGAGTTAATCTGATTTATATAAGAGATTTGCTGGGTCATGTAAATGTAAGTACAACAGAACTTTATGCCAGAACAAACTCAGAACTTAAGAGAAAAGCATTGGAATCTGCTTATATGGAAGTTGTTACGCAAGATGTTCCTGTTTGGGATGAAGATATAGATTTATTGAATTGGTTGCGGGAGTTCTGTAGATAATTATTATGGAAAGATTTTTAGCTAATTTGATTTGATTTTATTGTTCTTAGTTTAAGATCTTTCCATAAACAAAAACTTTCGATAATTCCCCTTATGGAAAGCTTTCCATAAAGGTAAAACTCATATTTCAAAGGCAGTCGGCCATGAAGCCTGTAGGAGAGGCTATACTGTCATCTTTAAGAAAGACGCCGCTCTTTTTGAAAACTTGAAAAGTGAAAAGATTATGTTCAAAAATACTCTTTTCAGGAAGTGTATTAAAACAGACCTCCTGATCATAGACGATTTCGGATTCAAAAAACTCAACAATGAAGAAACGGAATGCCTATACCGGATTGTCGATGAAAGGCTTGGAAACAGGTCTATTATTCTAACAAGTAACCGGCCTCTGAAGGACTGGCTGGCAATATTCCCTGATCCTGTGGTTGGAGGGGCTATGCTTAACCGGCTTGTTTCAGGTTCGATTAAAATCCTGGTAAAATCCAAAGATGGAAAATCTTTCCGGAAAGAGGGTAAACTTATTTGAATGTTTTCGGATATTCATCTAAAATCATAAACGATGTTTTTTGGGAAAATTGACGTAATAGTTCGTAAAACAGGCTGAAATGAGTTTATAATATGAACAAGTTCGCCGTTGTAAGCAAGCCTGGCCGAAGTTGAATAATGAAATATATCCAGCCGTCCTTGGTGGGCCGGATAATAGGATAATAAATAAAATTTACAGTTTTCTAAAATTCAATGTTATATTTTTAAAAAAAACTTGGAGTTTATACATGCTATCTCGAAATCTCATATTATTAATTTTAGTATCAGTAATTTGTCTTTCTATCCAAAAATTATACGGGCAAGAGAATAATTCATTTGTTACTAATAGTATTTCAACAAACTTTATTGAAACTAATGGTAATACTAAGATCGTTAGTAATGAACTACATCCAAAAGAATATAAATGGTATATAGGTTTATGTCCTCTTGGATTGCTGTTCTCATTTATCCCATTTCCACCAGGTTCAAAAAATGCTGAAGTTCAGCCTGGGTATGGCTTTGAATCTGAATATCGGTTTGATACTTTGAATTCAATTGCTATAATGCCGTCTATTTGTAAATTTACTGGGGTATTTTCAGATATGTTAGACCAGAGTCCATTCCCAGGTTATATATGGCAATATTCAATTGGTATATGTTATCAAAGATATATTTGGGGAAATTTATATATATTGGCTGGGCTTTCTCCACAGCTTGTTACTTATTATAATAATGATAATAAAATTCTTGCTAATGGTTTCCAATTGTATATATCTGTAAATTTGGGTTACCGGTTTGATTTTGACTTTTATAAGGTGCCTTTTTATATTAAGATATTTTTTGATGCTGAATACATGGCGTATAATAATAACGTTCCACAAAATTTTCAAGAAATTATGAATAAGTCAAGTCGGTTTACTATAATACCAATTCCTGGGATAGAGTTAGGTTTAAGATTTTAAAAGGTCAGAGAATTATTTTCAGATATAATTCCAGACAAACTGGGGAATCAGAATCACGCAATCCGGATTACTGATACGTTTCCTTCTACAAGTTGATCCCCAATGATGCCATTTTCTTGAAATTTTAATTTTATTAATATTGGAAGGTAATACTATTTGACCGTTTTCTGATTTTCATCTAAAATCAAGAACGGTATTTTTCAGGAAAAGGTGGGGAATCTCATGGCCCTGCCACTGGGGAATCTACCCGGTCCTCGACATTTCAACTAAAATCCAGATTAAAATATATCGCAACTATCCAATCATTACCTAATGATATAGCTGTTTATAATAGGAAGCCGATAGTAATAATGCAATCTTGGATAGATGAAGGATTACTGATTCATGATGAAGATGGCTTTCATAAACAATCAATAAAGATAACTTTAATATGAAATGACAAATATTGGTATGTCGCCAGCATTTATGACAAAACTAACTCAAAGGGAATGGCCGGTGTAACACTATTTATAACAAACTACCTGAAACAGTCGCCGTATCTGAATCACTAGAGCTTTGATATAATGAATAACTATCTGATGGATTCTTTTTGTAATAAATGTTTACTTGTACTATTCCAGAATCATCTAGATTTTGCGCTGAAAGATAGACAGTTAAATCTAGGTCAGGGGACGGATCCGTACCGCAATAAACCTGGAATTCTGTTGACCATGGAGTAGAATCTCCGTCCTCTTCATAATAATTTCCATCGGAATCCTCAAAAACAATGTCTACATCGTATGTTGTCCCTACTACTTCATATTTAATGTAGTAATTTCCATCCCAATCATCAGAGCTTGTATCTGTAACAGGCTGCCAGCCAGGCTCCCTAAAAGAGCAGCTTGAAAATAGTAAGAAAAAGAAAATTAATAAAACTTGTTTCATAAATCCTCTAAATCATTAATATTCTAAGCCCGTCTAATACAAAGTTTCAATCTAAAGGAGCGTCAACAAGTTTGGAATGCTTACTTCTTATGTTTGTCTTTTCCATTCGAAATTCGCACACTTTCACTCATTGAAATGATCTCTTGCGCCTGTTGTGAAGGCGTTAAAAGAGCATTAACCTTTTCCATCTCATTTATTCTGACATTCCTTATCTTTTGATTATCAATTTTCAATGCTTTCAGTATGTTCGTTAAATCATTATCGGAAGCACCGGATTTAACTTTGTATTTAAGGATTTCAATATCTGCTTTATTTTGTTTCATCAATAATCTGATATTTGTTCTTGATTCAGCATAAATAGCCTTGATTTTTGCAACCTGATCATCGCTCAAATTAAGCCGTTGTTTCATATCAGATATTCTGTCTCCTTCATGCAATACATTTTTTTCTTTATGAGCGCAGGAAAATAAAGAAACACAAAAAACTGCACTCAGAACAATACCGGCCGCAATAAAACGATTTTTAATGATATTCATACAGATATTCCTCTTATTCATATTATAACATAATAAGGATCTTATTCTAAATAAAGATTCAATAATATTTAATTTTTACAACATGGGTATTCTTGCTTATCTGCGATAGAAAAGCCCATTGATCCGGTAAAGTTTCAAAGGATTCATTTATAAAAACACTGTTTCCTTCCATTCTTGGCTTATATTGAAGGGGTAACGCAATCAGGTTCCCGAAACCGCCTTTCGGCATTGTGTCCTGATTTGGAAAGAAACGGTCATAAGAAGATAATCCTATCTGATGGCGGCTGTCCATCGTTTTGGTGAGAATAATGAATCCGAGTTTTCTCGCCTGGAAAGCGGGGATTTTAGCTTCAAAAAATATCCAGATATGCCCGCCATTACCGGAACGGGAACGTTCAAGGTACGCGGGAATATTCAGTTCCCGGCATGTCTTAATAAAGGCGTAAGCGTCATCCTGCCATTTACTTTCATCAAAATCACATGCCAGAAAGTTACATTTTTCATCCAGAAGCATAGGATAGACACCGGCGGTAATTTTGCCGGAAAGATGGTCAGAAATGACTTTGGCCGTAAGAGGGGAATACTTCTTGTTTTCGCATTCACTGCATTTTAAAACAGGTTTCCTGCAAAACTTTCTATCCCATTCATTGGCGCAAACAGGCGAATACCCCGATTTTCCATTCCGGGTTTCCCACCGGACAGGATAAACATCCTCTCTGCCTTTAAACAGAGTTCGAAAGAGCAGAATTTTAGATTCGTTGGGGGATTGCTGGTTAATGTTTTCTTTATAGATCGGCGGGTTTTCTAAATCGGGTTTTACCGGCATCTTTCTTAATATTTCTGTATCATCCGGCTTATGAATGGGAATTTGAGGGTATGATCCTTTGATTGCGGAAGTCCTGAGCCTGATATTTTCTTCTTTTAATGATTGATTTTCCAGCTTCAAAGTATTAATCTGATTTTTTAACTCGTCCAATTCAGACATCTAAGAATCCAATAATCATTATTCGGCCTTAAAGGGGTTAAATATATTCAAGCCGGGAATATTCTTAAAATCATTTTCGTTACGCGTTACCAGCGTCATTTTATTTATAATGGCAGTGGACGCAATGACCGCGTCGCCTAATTTTATTAAATATTTTCTTTTCAAATCGATAGTAAGCCGTAATATGGGATCTGTCATTAAAACAACGTTTGCCGGTTCAAGAAACTTTTCCGATAATGAATAACCCTCTTCTGTATGTTTCTTCCAGCCTAGGAATTCAATCTTTGTTATAAAGGACATATTAAAAGAATTATTAAAAATTGTTTCGATTTCTTTTAACGATCCGGAAGGAATTTGATCTCCGAAATAGTAAATTAAAATGTTTGTGTCGATTAAGTATTTCTTTCCCATTCATTCCTCATATCATTGCTTTCTTTTGTTAAATTGAGGTCCCGTCCTTTGTAAATCCCGCGGTAACGGGAAAGATCGGGTTTTTGACCTATGTTTATCTTTGATTTATTCTGTAAAATTTTGATGCGGTCCTGTAATCCGGAAGATTTTAATTGGATGACAATATTCTCCAGCAAGTCGAGTTTATCATTTATAGTTAATTCTTCAACTTCTTTTTCGATTTTTTCTATTGCGGTTAAAGGCATAAATACCTCCTATTATTCATTTAATATATTATATACCACATATTATTAATCTGACAAGAAAAGAATAAAAAACAAAACTTTGTTTTAATACGAGTTAAATTATCAAAATGAACCAAACTAACCAAAGAATTAAATGTAAAATCAATAAAAATGCTGTTCAAAAACTTGGGCCACAAGTGTAAACACTTGATGCATATAGAATTAGATATGTTCGGAGAGAGGGGGTTGCGGATGATGCATAATTCCTTATATACCATAGAATAACAAAACTTCCAAAAAATTTTACTGACACCTGGCTGACAAAATAAAACACTTATTTTTTATAAAAATCACCAAATATTTGGGGAAATATTTTATTTATTTAATTATTTAAAAATTGGCTTCATGGTATAGCCAGGATATATGAATATTTTATTTACTCGTTTATCTTGGCCAAGGCAGCGGGAGGTGAAGGAAATAAGCAGAATAAAGCGTATTTTGTTATCCCCGTTTCAATGATCCCTTTAATTTTGCTTGACTGCTCTCCGGCCGGCGCTTCTCGAACCGGCAGAGTACACTATATACGCAGGGCACAACAAAAATTGTCAATAAAGTGGAAACTATTATACCTCCGATCAGCGCGATCGCCATCGGGATGCGGCTTTCCGCCGACGGGCCGATTGAAAGTGCAGGAGGTATAGCCCCTGCTATTGTTGCCAGTGAGGTCATCAAGATCGGACGCAGACGGATCGGGCATGCTTCCAGCAGGGCGTCCTTGACTGATTTTGCACCGCCGACGCGTACTCGTTTTGTGAAATCGATCAAGAGAATTGAATTTTTCTTCACGATCCCCATAAGAAGGATGAGACCGATCATGCTGTAAATATTGATGGAACGGCCGGAGACGAACAGGGCAATGAGCGCTCCTGAGGCGCTGAATGGAAGGGCCATTAACACTGTGATGGGGTCGATGAAGCTGTTGAACTGGACCGCGAGCACCATATATGCGATGAATATTCCCAGAACCAGGGCAAATATCAGGCTTTGGTAAGATTCATCGAATGTTTTTGAACTTCCGCTCATGGTGATATAATATCCGGCAGGCAGGATGCGTTTGGATATAGCCTCAACCGCTTGAAGCGCATTCTGTTGAAACTTTCCTGTTTTCACATTTGCATATATTGTGACGGAGCGTTCGCGGTTATAACGATTGACTGTGATCTTAGTATTTTTTTCCTCTATATCTACCAGCTTATAGAGAGGGATCCTCTCTCCATGGCTGTTCCACACATAGAGACTTTTTATCTTTTCTTTGGGATCCTGCCCGGTATCTTCAAGTTTTATATTGATGTCATAGCGGTGGCTGCCTTCAAGGTAAGTCCCGACTATGATCCCGCCGATCATTGCATTTACAGTTTGGTCGATGCTGGATATGCTGACGGCATACGCAATCGCTTTTTTCCTGTTCGGAATGATATGAAGTTCAGGAGCACCTTCCTGAAAATCCGAGTCCAGGTCGGTAATGAGACCGGTTTTATCCAGTTCAGCCATGATTTGACTCGAATACTTTGCCAACGCATCCCAATCAGGCCCCTGTACTGTGAATTCGACAGGGAAACCCCGGGACGCGACAAAATTGCGCATCGAAAGGTCTTGAATGACTGCGCGGACATCCTGAATCTTGTTGAAGCGGCTCCGGCAAAGCGCCATGAATTCCTGCTGGCTTAGCTCGTGCCCGGCGTCCTTGTCGATGCCTCTGTGACCGCGGTCTTTCATCGTTACCAGAACCTGCCCGCTGTTGGCATCGCCCGGAGAACCTCCTCCAACTTGAAGGACATAGCGGTCGATCTCCTTTCTGGTTGCGAGGAATTTTTCAACCTCGGAAAACCTGGAATCGGAATAGGCAAGTGATGACCCGATTGGCGTCTTCAGACGGATATTAAAGCGGCTCTGGTCTTCAGCCGGCAGGAACTCTTTATTGATGAAGCGTAATGTCATGAAGCTCAGGAAGAAAAAAGTGAACGCCAATGTAATGACGATCAGACGGTGTTCCAAAACCCATGACAGGGTGTGCTTGTAGATATTTGTCAATCCGGAAAGCAGCCAGTCAATAAGACTGCCAATTCTTGTCTTTCTGCTTCCGGCATCGACAAACTGGGAACAGAACATGGGGGTCAGGGTCAGAGCGTTTACCAATGACAGCGATACTGCAACCGTGATTGTTACACCGAACTGGAAAAAATACTTTCCAATCACTCCGCTCATAAATGCAACCGGTAGAAAAATGGCTACAATGGAGATGGTTGCCGCAGTTGCCGCGAAACTGATCTCTCTGGAACCTTCCATGGCTGCAGTCATCCGGTTTTTACCCCTTTCCTGGTGCCGGACAATATTTTCCAGCACTATGATCGCATCATCGACAACTATTCCAACGGAAAGACTCAGTCCCATTAATGTAAAAGTATTTAAAGTAAATCCTGAAAAATAAAGAACGATAAAGGTTCCGATCACCGAAGTCGGCATGGAAAGAAGAACATTCAAAGTTGAGGACCATGATCCGAGAAAGATCCAGCAGACGAACGCGGTCAGTAATATAGAAAGGATGAGTATGAAATTCAGTTCCTTGACGGACTGTTCAATATATCGGGTGCTGTCGAAATTAATAGCCAGATGCATACCTTCAGGAAGACTTTTCTGTATCTCATCGACCTTGGCGCGGATATCTTTGGCCACATTTACTGAATTTGCACCGCGCTGTTTTCTGATGCTGAGCCCGACGCCGGGAACGCCATTCCCACGGCTCAGTCTTGTGACATCCGCCAGACCTTCATCGACTTTTGCGACATCTTTAAGTGAAAGCATTGCATAATTAGGCTGACCGTTACGCTGATCGATACTGAGATTCTCAAATTGTGTAACTGTTGTTGCTTCACCCATTGTCCGTACAAAAAGTTGTTTATTATCTTTATTTATAGTACCAGCTGGAGATTCCGAATGTCCCTTCTGAATGGCATCGACGATGTCGGAAACTGTTAAATCATAATAATTGAGGCTTTTTGCTGACAGCCAGATCCGAAGGTTTGGATCAACATATCCGCCCAGAGTGATATCACCCACTCCCGCGACCATGGCGAACTGATTTTTCAAACGGTCGTTGACAAATTCCATGAGGTACCTGAGAGGATACCGGTCACTGTCTAAAGTCAGTAAAAGGATAGGCTGATCCTCAGGATTGACTTTTGAAATAGTCGGAGGTTTGGCGTCTTTTGGAAGGCGTTGCTGGATTTGCGCTACCTTGGCCTGGACGTCCTGGACCGCAATGTCGATATTACGGCTCAAGTCGAATTCAATGGTAACGGTTCCTTCGCTGTTTTCCGATTGAGATGTGACGTGGCGGACACCCTGAATGCTCATCACTGCGTCTTCAACAGTATCGACGATCTCAGTCTCAATGACTTCTGGGGCAGCGCCTTCAAACCTGATATTAACCGAGACTACCGGAAAATCGACATCCGGAAGCTGGCTGATCCCTATCCTCATGAGTGAAATCCCGCCCAATACGATGAGCCCGGTCATCAGCATCCAGGCGAATAATGGGCGTTTAATCGAAAGTTCAGATAAAGTCATAATTTAAAATCCGCCGGAATAAATAATCTGGGACCACCAAAAAAATGTTATATTTGTATAGAATCATTTATCCTCCACAATTATTATCTGTTACTCGCAATGAAATACTTAACAATCAGATAATTGCTTGTGCATGTGAAAAACCTAATTCATTATATTTTAATAGTATTAAGTTGGCAAATTTCTACCAAAACTAACCAAACCAGCCAAAAGATTTCATCAAATAACCAACAATTATGTTAAATGATTAGTTAAATAAAGATGTGAATATTTTTAATTGATTGTAATATATAGACTTAGATATGCTCGGAGAGAGGGGGTTACGGATAATGCGTAATTCCTTATATACCATAGAATAACAAAACTTCCAAAAAATTTTACTGACACCTGGCTGACAAAATAAAAACATCTATTTTTTAAAAATCCAGATACTTTATTTAATAATTGGTAATAAATTTATAATCCTTTTCTTATTTTAATCTTAATCACACACTTGAGGCGTTACAAAGTTAAAATCCGGACTGAATGATCATATTACCCGAGAAAGTTATAAAATTATTAAATAAGCCATTTTCAATATGACATCGAGTTTTTGTCAAATGTTGTGTATGACATACCCTCTCATTTTTTTATGCTGCCTTTTTTACAAGCTCTCCGTTCTCAAAAACAGCGCCTTCCAATACAAGGCTAATCTTTTCATAACCTCTTAATTTTCTCCATCGCCTGGATGCCTTATCCAGTAATTTATAGACCATTATTAGAATCGTTTCCCTGGTTCCGCAGCCTCTCATCTTTTTAGTTCTTAATCGAACTGTAGAGAAGGTAGATTCTATTACGTTTGTCGTACGGATATGTACCCAATGTTCCGCCGGACAGTTATAAAATTCGATCATAAGCTCCCAATCCTTTTCTAAACATTCGACAGCTGCTGGATATTTAGGATTAAAAACCGCCTGGAATAATTCAAAAGCTTTGATAGCATTATCCTTATCAGGAGCATTGCATATCTCATGAAGCATCTCTTTTGCCTTTGACTGTAATACTTTGGGCAGCTTGTTTAGAATGTTCTTTATCTTATGAACCCAGCATCTCTGCCATCTGGATTCAGGATATACTTCTTTGGCTGCTTTCCAGAATCCAAGGCTTCCGTCTCCGATAAAAAGAATAGGACCTTTCAAACCTTTTTCTTTTAGGTTTCTTAATATCCCTAACCAAGTCTCGGAATTCTCTCTGTAACCTTCTTCAACAAGAATAATCTCCTTTTCACCATTCTCATTGGCTCCGATCATTACAAGAGTGCATAAACGGTCTTCGCTGCCCTGTACATTGAAGTAAATGCCGTCAACCCATATATAGCAATACTTTTTATCGCTTAAATCGGATGTCCGCCACTCATCATATTCTTTACCCCATCCTTGTTTCATTCTGCTTATACTTGAGGCTGATAATCCTTTCGCTTCTTCACCAAGCAATCCTCTCAAGGCATTCTCCATATCCATCTCTGAGACTCCATAGAGATACAACAATGGAATGGCTTCCTCAATTCTCAGGCTTTTTCTCATATACGGCGGTACTATTAGGCTTTGAAAATTGTCGCCTCCGAGTCGGTTCCTTGTTCTCGGAATACATACATCAATAGCCCCTCCACCAATGAGAATCTGACGGGCTTTATGATACCCATTTCTTACTATTGCCTTTCTCCCGTCTTCGATAGTTAAATGCTCTCTCTCCTGAAGAAACCCATTAATTTCATCTTCCAGAGCCTTCTTGATTATTTCCCTGGCCCCGATCCTTGCCAATTCTTCAAGACATAAAAATTCTACTGTTTCATCTTGATTAAAAGCCTGTAAGAGCTTAAAATCTTCGTTGTGCTTCGGCATATGGCGTATTCCTCCTTTTGTTTATTGTCGTAAATAAATTATAGAGGGTACGCCATCTTTTTTATAATATTTATTCCTATACACAACTTTCTATTATAACTCTATGACATCGCTGATTCATTCGGCAGCTTTTGCGACAGACTCCCGTGTTAAACGCTGGCCCGGTCGAAATCGGAACAAATAGCAAAGCCACGGATGGCGATGTATGTCAGTAGTTCAACTAATTTAAATAGGAGTTATTATTTTGACATTAATAATCTTTTTCTTTCTTCAATTATACTTTTATATTCTTTCTCATTTGTTCCGCAAACGAAATTATCTACAAATTCCCAATATGCACTTAGCATTTCGTTTTCATTCCCATACTTATTCTTTTTACTTATTTTATATTTACTTATATTATCAAAATCAGCAATTTTTATATCGATTGAAGTTTTTACTTCAGGTATTAATCCAAAGAAAAAAGCATCGGCACACATACATAAGTTTTTGGATGTTGCAATTTCCATTTCATTTTGGATTGTAACAAATAAATCATTAAAATTAGTAATCTCATTTATTTTATTATTCATTAGTAACTTTTCTGTTTCAGGAACATCTTCTAATCCATCAGATATTGTTTTGTTATTCAGTGCTGCGGTTATCATTTCACTTATATTGTTTTTCCTTCTTGCACTATTTGGAGAAACATATATTCTTTTGTTTTGATTTAAATCTTCTGCTATAATTATATCATCGAAATCGATTTTTCCAGGATCATAATACTTCAATGTTTGCAAACCAGCATTTTTTACGTCTATAAATATTTCTAAATTCTTTTTCTGAAAATATTCATCATTATTTCTATTCTTTTTATATATCATAGTATTAACTATTGTATTTTCGATTAATTTTTCATTTACAAGGTTAATCTTATAAACATCCCATTGAGATCCGGAACCAAGATATTTTTCTGATTCAACATTTAACCTATTATCTTTGTGATAATATGTTTTCACTTATTCCCCTTATTCCCGGGTAGAGTAGAAGAATAAGCGATAGTAATTAGATTCCGCCATAATTCCGTTTCCGGATTTCTCCTTCTGTGTCTCAATATGCGTATATCCTATAGTTACGACCTATCCTCCCCTCATCAAACCGGACGTGCGGATTTCCCGCATCCGGCTTTCCTGCAAATTCTCATCTATGGCATTCACAGTTCCGTTAGGATTTAAGCAAATTTAGCCCTAATCTTTTAAAATGAAAATGGTAATTTTCTCCTTCCGGCAGTTTATATCGTCTCTGACTCCTGCTGTTAAAGTTTCTTATCAGAGATTCTTCAGTGTACCAGTTTAGTTTTCGAAATGCTTTTGATGGATAACCAAATCGAAAATAATTTGCCCAACCTCGCAGATGTTGGTTTAGTTTTTCAATCATTTCCTCAACCGATAAGCAAGTATCCCTGTTACCTACCATTTCCTTTATTCTGCCTCTTTCCCTGATACAAGCCTTCTCAGACGGGAATACATTAAGGTAGCGCTTTCGCCCTACCTTGTGTTTCGATTTGTCGTACCTAAAACTGAAACCAAGAAAATCAAGTTTGGCGCCTTCTTCCCTGAGATTCAGGACCCTGGTTTTCTCCCGGTTAATAACCAGGCCAAGCCATTCCTCCAATTTCTGCTCTACCCATTTCCCTATACAGTCCTGATAATACCTCGTCAAAATAACAAAGTCATCGGCATACCTTACCAGTTTTCCACCTACCTGCACTGCAAGTCCATCGTTCTTATGAAATACTTTGTCAAACCAATGAAGATAGATATTTGCCAATAATGGGGATATTACTCCACCTTGCGGTGTACCCTTCTTCGGCCTTTCCTTCTTCGGGTTTCCTTCACTTCCCTTTTCAACTATCTGGGTTTTCAACCACATCCGAATAAGCTTTAATATGTGTTTATCGCTAATTCTCATTTCCAAACCTTTCATTAGCTTATCGTGCGGTATTGAGTCAAAGTATCCCTGTAAATCTGCGTCATACACTGCCGTATATCCATTCTCAATGTGTTGCTTGATCGTTTCCAGCGCCTGATGCGCATTTTTTCCCGGTCTAAAACCGTATGAGCAATCCAGAAAATCAGATTCAAATATTGGCTCCAGTATCAACATTACCGCCATCTGCACTATCCTATCCTTTATTGTCGGTATACCGAGTGGCCGAAGTTTCCCATTTGCCTTGGGTATATACACCCTCAAAACTTCTTCAGGGATATACTTCTTTTCTTCTATCTCTTCAGAGATTTCTTTCAGAAGATTTTCCACCCCTTCCGGATTGCTTTCAATTTGTGCAATGGATACTCCATCTACTCCTGGACTGCCTCCATTCTTCTTGACCAGATACCACGCTGTCTTTAGCACATCTTCTCTTGTAAGGTGATCATATAGCGTGTAGAAACGATACTTTGCTTCCTGTTTGGCCTTTTGACCCAGTTTGTGTCTCAGAGAGGAGAGTTTCAACGGTATCAAGATACTACCTTTGTATTCAGGCAGTTGTCCTTTATATCCGTCTTTTCCTGTAGTAGGAATTCTTTCCAATCAGACCTCCTTTCATCTCAACTCAAACATATTTGCAGTAAAGCCCCTTCGCTCTGCGGGAATTACCCTGCTTCATCACTACTATGGGCTTATCCGACTCCCTGTCAGAACAGCTATAAGGTTATGTATTCCCTTATGGTTTTAGGTTTGACCTTGTTCTGAAGGGTCTCTCAAGTTCTGCGACTAACCTTTCGATACGCGCTATTCCTTACAACCCCGGAGAGTTCCGCAGCTTTCTACCTGTTCCTGCTCTGCGGATATTGACTTCAGCCTCCTTGATGGCTTGGTCACTCTCTTTTTTCGGCTAACGAGGCTAACGGATTCACTTGCGTTATGGCTCATATCTTCGCCTCGTAGAACTTCGCCAACGGGATTACTCCCGTTCACGTCCACCTGGCTACCTGCTAACAGGCAATTGGCAGTATGGGTACATCTCAACCCATTAGGTCAATCTAGTTTATCTTGACGTACCAAGGATGCCGCATATAATTCTCTATTTCAACTTTTTATGAAATCTATTATTATCAATGTCTTTTTTTATTAAATCTAGAAAAAACGATTCTTCATCTTTATTTGCACCATATTTATAAATATTTCCTTTTTTATCTTTATAAAAATATTTTATATAACCTTCACCAATCTCAATATTAATTTCATACTCTTCACCATCCTTATCTGTATAACGAAAGACTTTCATTTCATTCATAATCATCCTCTTTCATAGTAACTGAATATAAATCAATATAAGTAACTAAAGATTCAACTAATTCGTCATTTGACATATCATCAACTGATTTCAAGAATTTTTCTTTTGCTTTATCAAAGCATTTAATAAATAAGCTATCATTTGGTAGTTCTTTTGAATGTTTAAGTTTTTCAAAATATTCTTTTGCTAATTTTGTTCGCTCTTTTAAAGGTCGATCACCTAATAGTAAAATTAAACCTTCTGTAAGTTTTTGAATAGGATAATGATCAGACATAAAACCTCCCAAAATATTTTTGTTTTTTCGCCAAGGATGGCGAATAATTTATAAAAAACTCCGCAACTTTCAGCTAACGGTGCGGCTAGGCGACGTTTTGCGGCCCGCAGGGTTGGCGCAGTTTTTGCATTTTCAAAGTTTCCCCTGGAATTTACAAACACCGTTTTTTCAAAACTTTCCTAAATTTATTATATTGCAAAAAACGTGACAAAGCAAAATGTGGCGAAGCCCGAGGAGCGCAGGTTCGCAAACCGAGCACCGCAGCGCCCAGCCGCTGTTGAGTCTGTCGAAAAAGTGATATTTAATGTAAATTATTATCGATATAGCTTAAAATAATGAATGAAATAAATCAATAGCGGAAGGTTATATGGCAAGATACAAGACAGTTAATTATGAGCAGATGGAAATGATACCGCTCAATTTTTCAGATCAGCTGATCGAAGGAACATATGAACACACACTCAATTTCCTAATCGAGGAAAAGGCTGACCTTTCCTGTTTTGATATAAATTATAAAAATGATAAAACAGGCTCGAAAGCGATTTCTCCGGCAATTCTTCTGAAAATAATCCTTTTTGCCTATTCGAAAGGTATTACTACATCACGCAGGATTGAGGAAGCTTGCCGGGTGAATGTCATCTTCAAAGCCCTGTCCGGGAATACCGTTCCAGACCATTCCACTATAGCCGCTTTTGTTACCGGTATGAAAGACCGGATTAAAATAGTATTTCAGTTTGTGCTGATGGTCTGTTCTTCTGCGGGATTGATCGGCGGGGACATGTTCGCCGTTGACGGCTGTAAATTGCCTTCAAACGCTTCTAAAGAATGGAGCGGTACATTCAAAGACCTGAAAAAGAAACAGGAAAAGTTTGAAAAGCTGGCGGCATTTCTACTGGAAAAACACGCGCAAGCTGACTGCTCCGGCGAAAATGAAAAGTCTAAAGCGCTTCAAAAAAGATCGGAAAAAATACGGAAGAAAGCGGAGAAAATCGATGCCTTTCTCAAATCCCAGAATCCCAAATACGGCAAGCGGGGACGTGAAAACCAATCGAATATTACCGATAACGAAAGCGCGAAAATCAAGAGTTCCCACGGTGTGATACAAGGTTATAATGGACTTGCGGTAGTGGATTCAAAGCATCAGGTGATTACCGCGGCGGAAGCTTTTGGTTTAGGCCAGGAAGGGGAAGTATTGAAGCCGATGGTTGAAATAACGGAGGAAAATTTAAGCGTGATAAAAGGAGAAACAAATCCGCTGGAAGGAAAAACAATACTGGGGGACACGAATTATTTCAGCGAAGAAAATCTAAAATATCTGGCGGAAGAAAAGAAGATGGAAGCTGTGATACCGGACAATCAATTTCGAGGGAGGGATGAACGGTTTACCGATCGGGGAAGGTTCAAGCCGAAACCGATGAAATACCGGGAACACGATTTTGAAAAAAATGAAGCTGATAATACTTATATATGCCCGAATGGAAAAATATTAAGCTATAAGGGATACCAGAGGCAATTGAGTAATTTCGGCCATAAATATCAGGCCAGGCAGGCGGATTGTTCAAAATGCGGGAAAAGGGGACAATGCTTAAAACATCCCGATAAGACAAGGCAAAGAACATTATATCTGGTGGACAAAAGAGGGGATAAAAACTATTCAAAAGAAATGGTAAATAAAATTGATCTGCCGGAAATCAGGGATTTGTACAGCCGGAGGATGGGAATAATTGAGCCGGTATTCGGTAACATCCGTTCTTGTAAAGGTATGGACCGTTTTACGCTCAGGGGTAAGAGTAAGGTTAATATCCAGTGGCTTTTGTTCTGTATAGTGCATAATATTGGTAAAATCCAGATATTTGGTAAGATTTAAGGGGGTGTTCATAGCCATAATACCGGCTTGAAATTGGAAAAATGGAAAATCCGGATAGAGAAATGAAAAATGATACTCTATCCGGCTTTCAGAAGACAGTTTTTATTCTCGTTTTTGGCTTTTTCGACAGGGTCGTTGTACGAAGGTCGGGCCATTTTAAAAATTATTATTGTTATTTGTACTATTTATAGAGTCATAAATATTTCTTGATTGTAATATTAATAATTTTTGAACTTCATAAATTGAATTTTTTTCAAAATTTAAATCAAATTCTCTTCTTATCTTACCATCTCCAAGATAAATATAATTTATATATTGAACTCTATACTTTTTATCTTTTACATCAATAATTATTGTATATTCACACATTGGAGTTATAAATAGAAATGGGAAATGGACAACTCCTTTCCCAATTATTTTGCCTGTATTTATGTCCTTATTTTGAATAACAGATTTAGAGTCATTATAATTAATGGCAATCCAATCTGCTAATTTATTATATATTTCTTCTTTTGTCTGGGAAACTTCATATACCAAAGATAAGTTTGATTCATCTAATAATACAATATGAGTATCATTTGTTATTAGGTCGATAAATGATTTTGAACCATTGGTTAAAGTATTTGTTTCACCAAACGAGAAAATATTAACCATAAACAATAAAAATACCATTAAAGTAATCTTCATAAATAAACCTCCATAAAATTCTTTAAAACAATACGCTGGCCGGTCCGACTTCAAGACATAGGTTACACTTTAGCTTCAGGACATCGGTAACCCTTTTTGAGTACAAAATGCCCTTGAATTACTATTTCAGTATAGACCTAAATATAAAAGTATTCAAGTCCATACTACCTATCAGATTATTTTCAAACCACACATCCATAAAAGCTTTGCTTTTACTTTTTAAACCAATATGATAACCATCCAACGCATTTGTAATAAATACACGCCGACCTTTATAATAAATGTAACCTCTGTTATTAACCTTTCTGCTGATGTATCCCTTGGGATATACAACCCAATCGGCTATCCCATCATAACTCCTAACCGATTTTATATAGACCATTGCTGGTGTTTTCATTCCAAGGCTTTCATGCGGTCTTTCCTCGTTGAACTCTTTTCTCCATTCGTTGAATACTGCCTGGTGCAGCTTCAGGCTACCGCTGATTTTGTTTTCCAGTTCCTTTTTCATATCCAGGTGCATCCTTTCATGTGCTCCGTTCTGATAGGGAGAGCCGGGATCAATTCTGTCCAGCTTTATGCCCAGAGACAACCACCATGCTGATAGTCTGGTTAAACCAAGTAAACCCTGTGTACTGGCAAACGGCGGCCCATTATCGGATTTTATCATACTCGGTAATCCATATTGCTTGAAGAGTCTGTCAAATTCAAATTTGACGGAACTAATATCACCTTTTTGCAGTATGGCTATGGATAAAATATATTTGGAATAATCATCACGTACTGTAAGTGGTTCGCATCTTTCCTGCTCGGAGGTATACCACCAGCCTTTGAAATCCACTGTCCAGATATCATTTGGTTTTTTCGGTGCTACCCTGTTCTGTATTCTTTCCGGATGTATGTGTCGTCTTCTTTTCCTTAATTCTACAAATCCGGCCTTTTTCAATATCCTTTCGACAGTGCTTAATGAAGGAATTTTATTATCCGGGTGGTTCCTGACATAAACCGACCTGATTTTCTTAGGTCCCCAATTCTGCTTCGTTTGCTTGATACGGATGATCTCGCAGATTATTTCTTCAGAAAGTTGATTAGGGCTTGAAAGCGGTTTCCTAGATTTTTCTTGAAGACCGGACAACCCTTCTTCATAAAACCTTTCTTTCCACTTATAACCGGTTTTTGTGCTGATCCCATATTCAGTACAAAGCTCGGTAAAGTTCACACCTTTTTGGAATGACTTTTCAATAAAAGCTAATTTCAGCTTCATGATATTAACCTCCTTCCAGGGCATTGTCAGCCTCCTTAATGAGATCTGACCTAATTATACCTGGAAAGTGTTACCTATGTCCTGAAGCTTTTCCGTTACCTATGTCCTGATTTCACAAGCCCGACTTTCGTACAACGGTGGGTATACCTGACGTTTGCGAGCCTTAGAGCCAGGCTTGCCGCTCTTAGGCTCGCAAATGTGCCGAACTTTTTGTCTTTCTCCTCCGACCTACTTTTCAAAAAGTGAGGCTGAGCACCGCCCGGAACGCCAGTGAGGACGGAGCGGAACAGGTATACTGTGTTATCTGCCGTTGCGAGAATATTTCTAAATAGGTTCAAACTCAATAAATTCAGCTTTATTTGTTTTGAATCTTTGTTTTCTAAAAAGACCAACTTTATTAATATTGATAATTAAACGAAATACAGAATTCTTTTTATTATATAATTCTCTTACAGCATCACCATTTTCCATATCAATTTGTCTTTTATTTGTTATAAAACCAATTTCAATAAGTTCTCCATATTTTATAATAATTGGGGAAATAGCATCATCAAATTTTCCTTTTTTATTAATCTTTAATAAATAGCATTCTTCAATTATAGGTTTGTATATTTTCCCATAAATATACAATAAAGCTTTTTTTTGAATTAAAATAGGCTTATTACTTAAATTAGTAATAGATATTTTAAAAATCCATCTTGAATTTTTATTGATTATTTTTTCTGCAATAGGAAAAAATTGATTTGCTTTCTGATAATGTAATTCAATAAATTCTTTTAAATTACTTAAATAATGTTTTAATCCATTAATGTCCCAATATTTTATTGTATCAATAAAGTTTGAAAATTTATCAAATAATGGTTTAGTATTTAATTTTCTACCAATTGTTGTTGTATTTTTTGGAAAAGCAATCCAATATGTCCCTTCATATTCTTTTTCGTCAAAAAATATTTTTATCTTTTCACCATTTGTTTTATCAATAGCTTCATATGGTAGAATCCTATCACCAGCAATTACTTTTGTAATCAAGTCGTCAAAATTTTCAATTGAACATAATTTTGAAAAAATTTTTAGTATTGTATTTGAATCATCAGATTCTAATATTTCAAGTAATATATCGTTTAAATCTTTACGAACATCTTTAATATACATACATTGCTTTAGAATTTCACCTACTTCGTTTATAGTCATATTTTTTTCAAATGAATCAATATAAACGCAATCTTTTCCAAGTTCAAAGACAGCTTCATCTTCAATAATTATCTTGTCAGATCCTTTTGTAACAGTTCCATTGACATATAAAATCTCAATGAATGGTTTTACTCTATTTTGAAATTCACGGAATAGATAACCAATTATTCCAGTTAAAGCAGATAAACCAGCTATTAAATATTCATTCATTTAATACCTCCTTTCATTTCTCGCAATGGCAGATAACGGTCGGCACAGGCGAAGTTTGCGAGCCTTAGAACTGCTCCGCAGTTCTTGGCGAGCAAATTTGGTGAGCCCCGCGTTTTTCTCCTGCGGCCTGCTGACGGCGGGGCGAACCCGAGGAGCGCACCCTGATTTTGCTACCCCGTTTTGCTTTTGAAGGGGAGCACCGCAGCGCATGTGCCGTGAGTCTGTCGCAAAAGCTCTTCATGTACATTTTTCATAACTTACGATAGAATATAATAAAACCATATTTAAGAGGTGTCAAATGCTGGGGAAATTCAAAAAATATATTCGCGATCAAATCTACTGGCTGACCGTCGATCCCGACAAAATCAGGGAAAACAATCCGCTGGTCAAAGTCATTGACGATTATGTTGAGAGCTATATTTCCCCCGCTGAATTTGCCGTTAAACTGCGGAATCAAACAACGGGAGCAAAAGCGGTCAACCCTACAATGATGCTGAAAGTCCTTTTTTACAGCTTCGCGTCCGGTATTTACACTTCACGTAAAATAGAAAAAAGGATGAAAAACGACCTGAACACGATTTATCTCGCGGGAAATACCACCGTTGACCACAGTAATATCTGTAGATTTATCAATAAATACCTGGATGAAATCGTTAGTATTTTCGGGAAAATGGTATACATTCTGGCGAAATCGGGTTTTATCAGTTATGAACTGGAAGCTATAGACGGTACAAAGATAAAGGCATCGGCCAACAGGAATTTCACGGGGAATGCGAAGGAATTCCGGGATAAAAAGGATAAAATCGAGGAAAAGATCTTAAAAATCCTCCAGGAAACGGTGAACAGCAATACCGATGATAAATATTCCAAAAGGATGGCAAATAAACTCAAGAAGTTTGAACAGCAGAAATCCGGGATAGATAAATTTCTGAAAACAGTTGAGGACAGGAATTTAGACGAAACGGAAAGCGTAAACCTGACAGACAAAGACGCCAGGTTAATGAAAATGAATAACGGATCAATCGGCCCCGGGTATAATTGCCAGGCCGCCGTTGACAGTAAAAATGAATTTCTCACGGGCGCGATGGTATCAGACTGCGCAAGCGACCGTAACCTTGCTGTCCCGATGATAGAGGAAGTAATGGATCACCAGGAAGAGCCGAAGGAAGACACAAAGTTCACGCTGGACGCCGGATATTTCACATCGGATAATATCCAATACGGTGAAGATAAAAAGATCGACCTTTATATCCCCGAAGGAAAAGAAGATGGAAAATCCGGACGAAACATGCCGGGGTTCCGGGTGAAACATGCCACCCAATCCGTGTGAAACATGCCGGGTAATCCGGATGAAATGTTACCACCTACCATAAGAAAAAGCGAATCAAACACGAAGAATTCCTCCGAGAATGTTAAGCTAATCCTTCTTGAAAAAATAAGAAGGAGTTGGTATGCCGAACAGGAGGAAGCCTATGAAGAAAATCCGGGAAGTGATCCGGATGATCAAAGAAAACGGCCTGAGCTGCCGTGTGACATCAAAGGCCCTGGATATTTCCAGGCCAACCGTGCAAAGATATATATCCAGGTTTGAAAAAAGCGGCCTAACCATCGCGGAAATTTATGAAATGAGCGATTCTGCTTTAATTGAAATTTTCGAATCGATGGCAGAAGGTGACAGTCAGGAAGAAACCGAAAAGGATAATCTGTACAATGAATTCCCCGAATACAGTAAGGAACTACTGCGTACAGGCGTCAATCTGAGATTGCTTTGGGAAGAATACCTGAGAAAATATCCAGGAGGCTATCGCTATTCTCAATTCTGCTATCACTACGGCATCTGGAAAGGTTCTCTTGAAATATCCATGCACCAGGAATACAAGGCCGGAGACAAGCTTTTTGTTGATTTTACCGGCGCGAAATTTCCGATTGTAGACCGTTCCACAGGAGAAGTTATAGAGAAAGAGGTATTCGTAGCCATTCTTGGAGCAAGCCAGTATACATATGTGGAAGCGACGGATAGCCAGAAGAAAGAAGACTTAATCAGGGCTATCGAGAACGCGTTGTATTACTTCGGAGGATCACCAAGAGCCATAATACCCGATTGTTTAAAAAGCGCTGTAACGTTGGGCAATAAATATGAACCTGCAATTAATTCTGAATTTCAGAATTTTTGCAGACATTATTCTATGTGTCCCCTCCCTGCAAGACCATATAAACCGCGAGATAAAGCACACGTTGAAAACGCCGTAAAAATCACCTACAGCTGGATATTTGCCGTTCTCAGGAATAGAGTTTTTTATACTCTGGGAGAATTGAATATTGCTATACGGGAACAATTGGGAATCTATAATTCAAAGAAGATGCAGAAGCTCAAAGTCAGCAGGCGGGAATTTTTCGAGGAAACAGAACGGAAAGAGTTAAAACCGCTTCCGAAGGAAAGATACAGTTTTAAAAGCTTCTCAAAAGCTAAGATCCAATTCAACTATCATGTCTGTCTCAAAGAAGATTCTCATTACTACAGCGTTCCATATCGATATAGAGGCAAAATGGCAGATATTGTTACTTCCGATCGGACAGTGGAAATATTTGTTGATAATATCCGCATTGCAGCCTATCCACGGGACCGTAGAAAGCAAGTTTATACAACCACACATGAACATATGCCGCCCCATCACAGGTGGGTCGGAGACTGGAATCCGGAGAAGTTAACACATTGGGGTAAGTCGCTTGGTCCGGATGTTGAAGAAATGATAAAGAGAGTCCTGCAAAGCAGGGATTATCCAGAACAGGCATATAAGGTCTGTCTGGGCATCTTAAGCCTGGCCAAAAAACTCGGAAAAGAAAGGCTCGATAAAGCCTGTAAACGGGCGCTTGATTTTCAGTATTATTCATATCAGGGAATAAAGCGGATTCTGGAGAAAGGCCTGGATAATTTTGAGGAAGAATCGGTACTGTTTCCGGCCGTTAAGATGCATGAAAATATCCGCGGAAGAGAATATTTTGAATAGGAGGAACTGAATATGACCAATGAAGCAACTATTGAAAAAATGCAGAAGATGAAACTGCATGGGATGTCCAGGGCGTTTGAGGATATCATTGCCGGTAAAACGCCTGACGGCCTGACTGCCGATGAAACAATTGCGCATCTTGTGGATTCGGAATGGGACGAAAGGTATAATCGGAAACTGTCATCTTTAATCAAAAGAGGGCGTTTCAGATATCAGGCTGGTCTGGAGAATCTTTCTTACCGTGCGGATAGAGAACTGGATAAAAATCTGATATTGAGGCTTTCGAATTGTGATTGGATACGAAAGAAAGAAAATATGATTATTACAGGCGCTACCGGCAGCGGGAAAAGCTATCTTGCATCAGCTTTCGGTAATCAGGCTTGCCGGCAGGGCTACAGGACCCTTTATTTCAACTGTTTGAAGATTTTTACCCGGTTAAAATTCGCAAAAGCGGAAGGTAGTTACTCAAAAGAAATGAATTTTATCCAGAAGCAGGATTTATTGATACTGGATGATTTTGGTCTTGAAATTCTTGATACACCCTCAAGATTGTCTCTTCTGGAAATGCTTGAGGACCGGCATGGTAAAAACTCTACTTTGATAACTTCTCAGCTGCCGGTAAAAGATTGGTTTGAAAAAATCGGTGATCCTACGATAGCTGACGCAATCTGTGACAGGATAAATCATTCTGCTATTAAAATCGAATTGAAGGGGGTTGATTCTATGCGTAAAATTTATGCTAAAGATTCTGGATGAAACATGCCACCTGCCTTAAAATGTTTTGGGAATTTTAGTGTTTTGAAAAGTGGTAACATTTCGCCCGGAACCCCGGCACATTTCACCGGAATACGCAAAGAAGAAGACGGAAGTCCGAAAAAGAGAAAGAACAAGGATAAAATAACATCCAAAGACTGTGAATTAATAATTGACGGTAATATCAGGAAAATCAAATGCCCCGGAGGCCAGATTATGTGCGCGGAAAGAGCTTATAATGATCGGGGAGTCAAGAATTACCGTTTCTATCCAAAGCGCGAGTTGTGCAGGAAATGCAAGCTGCTTTCAAATTGCGCCGGTAAGCTGGAAGCATTAAAAAACAAACGGTTTAATGTAAAATATGAATATTTTGAAACGGTTGAATTAAGGCGCAAGATGAAGGAAAAGCTTAGGAGTATTGAAGGTAAAAGAACTTATAATGAACGTGCCTGCCTGATCGAGCACATTTTCGGGACGATAAAAGAATACTTCAACTTCGGAAGGTTTTACTACCGCGGTCTGGATAGTGTAAACACTATCTGGCATATGGTCTGCATTGCGTACAATTTCAGGAAAATGGCGGCTTTGGGGATTAAATTGTAGGATTAGGGGCAGGAGATACAGTTAAAATCCGGACTGAATGATCATATTACCCGGGATGGTTTGTAAAATTATTAAATAAGCCATTTCAATATGACATCGCTGATTCATTTTATTGCTTTTGCGACAGACTCCCGTGTTGTGCGATGGCCGGGCCAATAATTATATAATTATGATAAGCCACGGATGGCGTTTTGTGATAATATATTTAATCGGCAATTGTTGTTAAATATTTTTTAGAAAGACGTTCTAAACCACTACCGATTGTGCTAATTTTATCAGGATATCCTTCATGTGCGTATTTAATATATTCTTTAACACCTTTATTTTTTGTTAAAATATATAGAATGTCTAAAAAAGAATCCGAATCTTCCTTTTTAATAAGTTTCAGGGAATCGTAATAATATAAAATATCAATGTTATTTAAAAGAATGTTTAAAGGATATGAAAAATTCTTCGAATCATTTAAATTATTTAGACTTTCGTTTTCTAACTTCTCATATAAATCTGATAACTCATGATTATTCAGTTCATTATAGAGATTTTTTATTAACTCAATTCTTTTCAACTGAAAATCTTTTCTGTACCTAAAAAAGGCCAGGAATAATCCTAAAATTCCAAGAATGGTGATAAAATTAGCAATCACTTTGATAATTTCAGCTACTTCTTTCATAAATTTCCCCCTTATTTTCCCGCCAAGGATGGCGGGTATCTTTTATAAAAAGCCTTGGCCCGGCTTTCGCACAACGGCAGGCATACACGACGTTTCGCGGCCCGTCAGGGTTGGCACGTGTTTTTGCCATCTTGCTGTAAAGCTTTACTATAAATACTATCATTTTTGAACATAAGATTCCCTCTTTAAAGAAATTACAGGCAAAAATCCGTGCCAAAGCGAAATGTGGCGAAGCCTGAGCACCGCGCGCAGTTTACGAGCACGGAGCGGAACGTGTATGCCGTGTTAAACGCAGTTTCGCCAGCAGTTTTATAGAACTAGCCAATTGTTATTCGAAAATATAATTGTATAGTTAATCGGACTTTTAGTTTCACTCGATAATTTAGTAATGATAATCTTTTCATTATTAATCCATTTTACTTCTCTTATTTCAGAATCATCTCTTGAGTCTTGTAATAATTCACATTCTTTTTCAAAATTGGTTTTGTTAATTTTCCAAATTTCAGTATGATTTATTGAATATACACCATAAGAAGCAATTAAAAATCTATTAGTATTTGGAGAAAATAATGGTATGTTATTAATCTTCTTTGAAAATCCATTTCTAAAATTAATTAACAAAAAATCACCACCTTCATAATAAATATCTTCTACTAGATAATAGCCTATATCATTAAGAAAATCATAATAACAATAGTGATCTCCTTTTTCATCATCATTATTTGGATAATAAAGCTTCTTTTCATTAATTAAATTGATAGCTAACCCATTATTATTTCGATTAAAAAAATCTGATTGGTTTGATAATTGATATTTTTCAATAGCTTTTGCTGCCTCATAACCATTATCATATTTTGATATAATTGATTTTAAAATTATCTCTCTATTATTAATAAAATTAGAATTAAATTGAACTGGTTCTAAAAATCCACCGAAAATATAACCAGTGGAACTATCATCAAGAGTAATCTTATACCAATAGTTTTGGTGATTTTTAATTTTAGAAATAATATTAGTTAAAAACAAATCAGTTAACAAGCTTCCATGATTTAATTGTAAAAGTATTTTGGACTTTATATTAGGTTTTTCTCTTACGAATGATGAAGAAGCTGTTACTTTGCATATTTGATCAGGATAAAATCGAACAATTTTTGTAGAACAACTTGTGAAAATAATAATAATAAAAAGTATTAATATTCTATTCATATCATAACTCCTGCTGGTGAAATTGCGTTTAACGGTCGGCATAGCTGACGTTTCTGAGCCTTAGAAAACGTTAGTTTTCTTGGCGAAGAAATGTGTCCGAAGGACCGAGGAGCGCCCGGAGCCCGCAGGCGAGGACGCACCGGAGCAGCTATGCCGTGTTATGCGATGCCGGCTCTCGACTTCCACCTCGCACGGCAAACCTAATTGTAATATTTTCAACTAAATATATCAACTATGAAAATGGATTTCCCGTTCTTTTATTCCGTTTCATTTTTTTTAATTTCAAGATTTAAAAATCAACAAAGTATGAAAATTAAAAATCCAGTTTTCCCTTTTTCCAAAATTTTAAACCTTAAAGTTCAAACATCAACCGGTTTGCCGTGCCCTTCCAGAAACAGACCCTTCAGCTTTTTGTTTTTCAGAACTGAATCCAGCAGCCGGTTTCGCATAACGGTCGGCGTTTGCGAAGCCGGCGAGGCTTAGAGCTTCGCTCTTGCCGAGCCGGTTTGGTGAGCCTTGCGTTGCGCTTCTCCGGCCTACCTATGGCAAGGCGAACCCGAGCACCGCAGCCCGTAGCGACTGAGCGGAGGGCGAGGAGCACAGCGCAAACGCCGTGTTGGGCGAATGTAGCGTGCGACTTTTATAATTTAAGCATTTCTGCATGTGCTTTTTTCGTTGCAGCATTGAAAGTATCATTCATTTCTATCATTTTATCGAAACTTCCGCCTTTTTTTAACATATCAGAAATATATGATAATATTTCAGTTGCTTTTTCTATCACATCTTTTCGATTAATTGGTGACAATGATGTAAGTCTTTTTATTCTCATTTCAAGTTCTGGTAATTTTGAATTAAGCTCAGTGCATTCTTTTTGATATTTTATTCCAATTTCGTTATTTACATCTTTTAATGATTTTAATTGATGTAATAATGTCATATATCGTTCAACACATTCCATAAATTCTTTACAGGATAGAAAAAACTCATCCGCCCATTTTCTATTAAAATCATATTTTTTTGATACTTCATTTTTAATACTTTCAATACGGCGTAATATAATTATTCCAAAGATGCTTGCAATTATAGGTGTTAGAAGAGATACAACAACTTTTGTATATTCAATGTTCCAATTCATATTTTATGTCCTCCTTAATAATATATCCGCACGCTATTTCGCCCAACGTTTTGCGGCTAAACGAAGCCGCTGAGCCGTACAGCTCCGCTGTAGGCGAAGCGGTTTGGTGAGCCCTGCGTCCTTCTTCACCGTCCTACCCACGGCAGGGCGAGCCCGAGGAACGGAGCCGTCGCAACGGCGAGTACCGCAGCGTTTTAGCCGCTGTTAAGCGATGGCCGGCATTCTGTTACAAACCAATTTAATCCGCACGATATTTTAACAAAAAAGGAATTCTATAACAAGATTCTTTAAGATTATTAGAAAGCTTATAATAAAGTCGGAATTAACAAAAGCGGTATTACACTTATAATAACAAATAATCAATATCGGTATAATAAACTTTTGTAGATTTAAAACCTTAATTGAATATTTCATCAGGATTAATCAAAAAGAGTGTCGGTAGAACCCCGGGAATCAAAGAAATATTCTCCTATAATCCGCTTTTGACTTATACTATAAAACTTCGCTTTTATTCAAACAACCCAACATTACAAAATTTTTAAAAACAAAAGGCCGTGCGGATTCGGTTGTATCCAGGGAGTATTTTAAAACAAGCTTTAATCGCATTAAAATCTGCCGGCTTTCGCTTAACGTTTCGCGGCTAAACGAAGCCGCTGAGCCGTACAGCTCCGCTGTAGGCGAAGCGGTTTGGTGAGCCCTGCGTCCTTCTTCACCGTCCTACCCACGGCAGGGCGAACCCGAGGAACGGAGCCGTCGCAACGGCGAGTACCGCAGCGTTTTAGCCGCTGTTAAGCGATGGCCGGCATTCTGTTACAAACCATTTTAATCCGCACGATATTTTAACAAAAAAGGAAATCTATAACAAGATTCTTTAAGATTATCAGAAAGCTTATAATAAAGTCGGAATTAACAGGAGCGGTATTACACTTATAATAACAAATAATCAATATCGGTATAATAAACTTTTGTAGATTTAAAACCTTAATTGAATATTTCATCAGGATTAATCAAAAAGAGTGTCGGTAGAACCCCGGAAATCAAAGAAATATTCTCCTATAACCCGCTTTTGACTTATACTTTAAAACTTCGCTTTTATTCAAACAACCCAACATTACAAAATTTTTAAAAACAAAAGGCCGTGCGGATTCGGTTGTATCCAAGGAGTATTTTAGCATAAGCTTTAATCGCTTTTAAATCTGCCGGCTTTCGCTTAACGGTGCGGCGTTTGCGAAGTCGCTGAGGCTTAGAAAATGTTCACAATTTCAAGCCGAAGCGATTTGTCGAACATTTTGTCCTTCTTCTCCGTCCTACCCGACAAAAGGTGAGACCGAGGAGCGCGCGCAGTTTACGAGCACGCACCGCAGCGCAAACGCCGTGTTGTACGCAAGCCAACCGCAAAATGGTGTTTTATATCTTAATCTAAAGTAAAATTAGTAGAGTAAAATATATTAGTCATAATGATAATATTGCTAAGATTCCACCCTGTATTTTCAAAAGACAAATGCTTTTTTATTGTGTTAATATCATCACTAATTCGATCAGGATGATTGATAACTTGTGTTTTACTTTTATAACCAAGCGTACTTCGCGAGTCATTGATAAAATCATAAGAACCTAAGAAGTAAATCCCTTGTTTGTTAATCGAAAAATCTATGCTGGCATTTGGGTAGACAAAATGATTGCCAGGGCTACCAAGTTCTAAAACGAAACTTCCATCTAAAATTTTAGTTCCATCTGGAATAGATTCTTCAGTAAAACTGACAGTTTCATCAGAACCTTCTTTTGATAATTCTAATTTCTTAATTTTATATTTTCCTGCGGGTAAACCGTTGAAAAAGCAAAGTTTAGTAAAAGGATATTTAACACTATAACTGTATAATTTCTTTGAATCCTTGTTGATTAAATAGATGGAAGAGATTTCAGAGAAATTGGTCCTTTCATCATCAATAAGAGTTATATTTGATATATATATGACAGCAATTGAAAGATTGTTTGACAATTTTGCCAAGTTATAATTATACACTTTTGTTTCTGGAATAATAGAAATTGAATTTTTAGTAATATTTGGGAATTTAAGAGACGTTTCATTGTCTGTGTTATTTTTATTAGTATATATTATTGGTTCGTTATAGCGAGGTTTATATGACCAATCACCGATATACACATATTGATTTGCTGGAATTTCTATTTCAGTATGTTTTAATGGTTTAAAAATCTTATCACTTGGATAATTTGTAATTGAATAAACTTCTGTGATGTCGTTGAACCAATAATAAGTATTAATATTTCTCCCATAAGATTCTGTAAAGCTAAACAATTCATATTTTCCAGCGGGTATTTCATATGCGAATATTATATTAGAACCTTTATCATCATAAGTTTTTAAAGTATAGTCATAAAATTTGTCTTTTTTTCTATTATAAAAAGAGAAACTTACTAAAGATTCTGAATAAGGTAAATCAATAAATTTTCCATAAATAACAGAACTGTCTTTACCAGATAAAACGGAATCTTTTTTGATCATATTATTAGTGGTTGCACAAGAAGTAACTAGAAGTGCAAAAGCAAAAAACCATAAACACTTTGTTTTCTTACAATACATACAAATACTCCTTTAATAAAATTTATTTTGCGGTCGGCTTGCGTACAACTCTTTATATACGCAATGCGTATAACTACCCAAATTCAGAGGGATATCCGCACTGCGTATATCCTTCCGATTCGGGACAAAACACGCAGTCATATCGTTCCCATTCTATCTAACGGGCTGATGATCTTTCTCAAGTCTTTCTCCGCGACATGGGTATAAATCTCAGTGGTTTTACTGGATTCATGTCCAAGAATTTCTTGTATATATCGAATATCCGTTCCATTTTCAAGAAGATGCGTTGCAAAAGAATGCCTCAAAGAGTGAACGCTCGCATTTTTCTTAATACCGGTTTTAATAATTCCCTGTTGAAAAATTGCTTGAACTGTCCGGCCGCTGATTTTTAATCCTTTTCCCTGACCCTCAAAAAGCCAATTCTGAGGCTGATAGTTCTGGATATACATTTTCAATAATGGCATGATATTATCGGACAGTAAGGTATAACGGTCTTTCTTGTTTTTAGAAGCCCGGATGTGGATCAGTTTCCGCTCTTTATCAATATCAGCTATCTGCATATTAACCGCTTCGGATAACCGGAGTCCTGCGGAATAAATCAGGGTTATGATCAGCCTGTGTTTAATATTTTTGTAACTGTCAATAAGGGCCTTTACTTCCTCTTTGCTCAGTATCGCCGGCAGCTTTTTATCTTTCTTTGCCCGCTTTACCCGGTAAACAAAATCTTTCCCTAATATTACTCCGTAATAAAACCTCAGGGCATTGACGGCGCAGTTGAGCGTGGAAGCTGCGGCTTTCTTTTCATCGGCCAGGTAATCCAAGTAATTTTTAATGTCCTGCGAATTGACCTCTTCCGGCGCCTTATTCAAATATTCCAGCATGGAAATATTATACCTGGAATACGATTCTTTTGTTTTCCTGCTGTACCCGCGGATGCGGGTTTCCCGCCCGATCGCGGCCTGAACGGGATTTTCATCCGCGTTCTTTATGGAAACGTCGAAATACTGCTCAATTAAAAGCCGCGCCTGCGGAGTATCGGGGATCAGCCAGGTTTTTTTACCGGCGTCCCATTTCCGGCCGGGGATAATGCGTACTTTCTGCAGAAGACTCTGGGCACGGGGTATGGACAATTCAATCAGGCAGTCGCCGTTGAGAGCCGCGGAAACTTTTTTTATTTCAAATCTGTCAGCCATCGCCGTTTATTTTAATGATGTACGGTACAAAAGTCAACGTGTGAGGATTAACTTTTATGATGTTCATTGTTACATCCAAAGGACTGGGCCGGTATCTGCGTATTCAGGAAGAGTTTTGCCGGCAGGTTGACGATGCAGTCCAGAAGGCCGGCTTCTATAATATTCTTGCGGATTTCCCCCTCGCCGCTTGTTTTTGATGTAAGCGAGCCTTTGGCCAGAACAAAACCGGCTATGCCGGATGGTGAAGTGTGATAAATAAAATGCTGTATCCAGGCGTAGTTCGCGTTATTGAAAGGGGACTTTCCGAACTGCCAGCGGGCGTCGTCCTTCAAGAGAGCGCCGCTCCAGTCGGAATCGTTAAAAGGAGGGTTGGCCAGGATAAAATCGGCCTTCACGTCTTTATGGGCATCATTCAGGAAAGAGCCTTCATTGTTCCATTTGATGTTTGTACTGTCGATGCCCCGGATGACGAGGTTCATCTTGCATAGCCGCCAAGTCGTCTGATTCGATTCCTGGCCGAAAATTGAAATCCGGTCGGATGGATTAAGCTCAAAGCCATTCGAACCGTTTTTTTTATAATGATCGCGGTGAAAGTTTACAAACTTTTCACTCTGGACGAACATGCCGCCCGACCCGCAGCAGGGGTCGAATACCCTGCCTTCATAAGGCTCAAGCATTTCGACGAGAATTTTGACAACGCTTCTGGGGGTATAAAACTGGCCGCCTTTAGGGCGAACTGGCCGAGGAAATATTCATATACCTGGCCTAGAATGTCACGCTCCTGTGCCTGTTTTGTACCGAGTTCTATCGAGCCGATCAGATCGATCAATCCGCCCAGGCTCTGCCTGTCCAGGTTGGGCAGGGCGTAGGATTTCGGGAGAACGCCTTTTAACGACGGGTTCAGTTTCTCAATGGCTTCCATCGCCTCATCGAGATAGCCGCCGATATCCGTTTTCTTCCTTTTTTCCAGAATTATCTCAGTTTTTTTAGCGTTATTTGAAATGTTTTTCCATCTGGCGATGGAAGGAACAAAGAAGACTTTTTCAGCCATGTATTCATTAGGGTCTTCTGGATCAGCGCCTTCGAAATCGCCTTTACCTTCCTTAAGCTTTATATAAAGGGTTTCAAAAGCGTCGGATATGTATTTTAAAAATATCGAAACCTAGAACAATATGCTTGTATTCGGCGGCGTCCATATTTTTCCGGAGCTTGTCAGCGGCTTGCCAGAGCTTACTTTCAAGTGATCCATTGTTTTTAGTTTCGGAAATTCCTTTTGCCACGAAAACCCCCCGCAATAATGGAATCAGAAATAATCAGCGTTAATCTTAAGTTGTAAAATTCCCCCGAATAGTATTATTGTATCGTACGAAACAAAGGATGTTATTTTTTTTCTTCAACAATGTACTCTTTTATAAGAATTTCCTTAAAGTATTTGATTATTGATTGCCAATCATCCTGATTGCTTATAAATGAAAATAGAGGTACAGCATTCTTTTTAACTTCAGGCCATAAAATTTGACCGGACTCAAAGTCGGAAATCATTTTTTGTGATAAAGTCCATTTACCTAATGATATATTATTTTTTTTCAATTTTGATAATAAAATGAGAAGATTATTATAACCTCCTCCAGTTCCTTGTATTGAAATTCTACCACGTTCAAAAACATACCATTCACCTGAGTCAATTGATTCTAAAACTATACAGGGAAGGTTATAATTAGAAGAAGGTGTGGATTCAACAATCAAATGGGCAACTGGATTTGCAATAAACGGTAATAATTTATCAAAATCATTAAAAAAATCATATGTATGGAATAAAGGTGTTTTTGTTGATATACTTTCATTTTTCATTCTACCCATACCAGTAATCAACCAATTCAAATTAATATCAAATAATGAAGCAATCTTTTCTAATATTATATTAGGAATATCTCTTTTTCCGTATTCATAATTTGTATAAGTTTGTTGGTTCAATTCTAGTTTTTCAGCCAATTCTTTTTGAGTTAGTTTCAATTCTTTTCTTAAGTATTTCAATCTTTCCTGAATCATCATTATACCTCATGAAAAAAATATTGACAATATTTATTTTTGAATATATAATTGGTCATTATGAATGGCCTTTATTATCATATTGTAATATTTATTTTCTTATTGAAGTATTTGTTAGCTAAATACTTCTATTACTTTATTCTAATTTTACCAAAAGATTATTGACGAATTAAAAGTATATAATATTGATTTTTTTATATCAAATATTTACTAATAAACTATTGATAAAATAAGGGTTGTCGACCTTATCAGAAAAAATTTGGTGTAGGTAATTTTAGAATATTTTATGTTATTATTATGGTATCTTTTTGATTTATCTACACCGAAACAGCCCGATAAGCGCGACAACGCTATCGGGCATTTTTATTAGGGGATAATTATGACCGCGAAAGAAAGGAGAGAATTCAAACAAAAAAGGATTGAGAATTACCATAAAAATAATGATATGCTCCGTCCTGCTGAAGCCGCCGAGATGTTTCCTTCTTTTTCAGTTGACTATTTCTATGATCATTGGCAGGAACTGGGGGAAAGATTCTCAAAACCGGCAGCAGGGCAACTTATTTTCCGGTTCCTCGATTCAAAATTGAAAAATACCTGGGTATTGAAGAAAAAGCGACAATTGAATATTTTCTAAACCTCTCATAAGAGGAGAAAGAGCGGGTAGTGTTGGAATTAATGCCTTTCATCGGAGTAATTTATTTAATCAATAGTTTTGTAATCCTGGGGAAAGTAATGAGTTTGCAGCATTCCTTTGATATAAATGTGGCGGCAGAATATGGAATCATTGAAGCGATAATGATAAAAAATTTCCAGTTTTGGATTGTAAAAAATAAGGCAAACGGACAGAATTTTTTTAATGGACATTATTGGACTTACAACTCAGTGAAAGCTTATGAAAGACTCTATCCGTATCTGACTCGAAATCAAATTGAATATACCCTGAAGAAACTGGAAGAAAAAGGCATCCTGCTAAGCGGGAATTATAACGAAATAAAATTTGACCGGACAAAATGGTATGCTTTTGCGGATGAAGACAAATGGTTATGCATTTCGGAAATTTCCGAAATGGATTCCGGGAAATTCAGAAATCGAGTTTCAAATTTTCCGAAATCACTACCAGATATTAAACCTGATGATAAACCAGATACTAAAAATCTCTCTCCTTCAGAAATCCGCAAAATTGTGAAAAAATATGTCGAGGCAATGGATAACATTAAGAATGTTGATGCCATAGTCAATCATATAATCAAAAATGAACCGCTTCAAGTCAAGGAAATTATTGAGAGGTATGAGAGAGAAAAAGAAAAAAAGCGTTTGGAACTGGAGCATAAGGAAAGGGAAAAATCAACTGAATATAGCGCTATTCCAGAAGATCAATGGAAAGAATTGTATAAAGAAATTTAATATAAGCATTGAGCTGATAAAGCAAAGGAGTCGGCATGGTTACAATTTCAAAAATGTATAATTCTATGGAAAAATATGAAAAGGACAATTACTATCTGAAAGACAAAAATGATAAAATTGAATTCCATGGCAAACTGGCTGATGATTTGAAATTGTCTGTCCTCGATGATAAGACTTATCAGGGCTTGATCAATGGTAAGAATGCTTATGGAAAAAGGATAATCACTCTGGCCGGTAACGGCGAACACGATCCCGGCAGGGATCTGACTTTATCGCCTGATAAAAGTATCGGTGTAACATATTACCTCTCTAAAAATCCCGGCGACGCGGAAAAAATTATGACGGCTCATAAACATGTGTCTCGATCACCCTGAAATACATTGAAGATAATCTCGTCCAATCGACTTACAATCATGGAAAAAACGGTTATGAGCATATTAACACCGAGAAAATGCTCTATGTTTTATTCGACCATCACACCACCGTGACCTCGATCCTCAGCCGCATACTCATGCTGTTATATTTAATATTACAAAAACCTCTGACAACAAGTTTAAAGCGATTAATAACAGTGCTATTTACGACAACAGGAAGTTGATCATGATGATATATGAAAACCAGCTTTGCCGGGGCTTGCGAGAACAGAAATTCGATGCGTCCATTGATAATGATGGATATACAAAATTAAATGGGTTTGACCAGGAAGTCAGGGGAAACTTCGAAAAGAACCAAAGTAATGAAGGAGAAACTGACGGAGATAGCAGAAGAAAAAGAGCTGGGTGAAAATACAAAATCCCTTGAAAAAGCATTGATTCTTTCCACCCGGAAGGAAAAGCAATCGGTTGATCTGGAAGCTGTGAAAAAGGTCTGGCAGAATGAAATGAAAGAGTTGGGGAAAAGTGTCGGAGGATTGCCGAAGTCTTTTGAAAATCTTCCGGAAAATTCCATCAAAATATTCCCACCGGAATATTATATAAAACAATCTCTTCAAATTATAACGGAAGAAAAGGCTGTGTTTGCTAAAAAGGATATCTTGGAAAAAGCGTTGAATATATCTAAAGGCAATGCGGATTTTAATAGCCTGATAAAAGCGTTTCAAAAGAATGGGGAAATTGAACATCTTAAAGATTATGAAAAAGTCAGGAATAGTTATCAGACAGTATATACGACCAGAGAGATAAAAAACCTTGAATTGGAAAAC
>CAWIGG010000007.1:0-10788 GCA_963835575.1 uncultured Spirochaetota bacterium
AGTCTGTCGCAAAAGCAATAAAATGAATCAGCGATGTCATATTGAAATGGCTTATTTAATAATTTTACAAACCATCCCGGGTAATATGATCATTCAGTCCGGATTTTAACTGTATCTCCTGCCCCTAATCCTACAATTTAATCCCCAAAGCCGCCATTTTCCTGAAATTGTACGCAATGCAGACCATATGCCAGATAGTGTTTACACTATCCAGACCGCGGTAGTAAAACCTTCCGAAGTTGAAGTATTCTTTTATTGTCCCGAAAATGTGCTCGATCAGGCAGGCACGTTCATTATAAGTTCTTTTACCTTCAATACTCCTAAGCTTTTCCTTCATCTTGCGCCTTAATTCAACCGTTTCAAAATATTCATATTTTACATTAAACCGTTTGTTTTTTAATGCTTCCAGCTTACCGGCGCAATTTGAAAGCAGCTTGCATTTCCTGCACAACTCGCGCTTTGGATAGAAACGGTAATTCTTGACTCCCCGATCATTATAAGCTCTTTCCGCGCACATAATCTGGCCTCCGGGGCATTTGATTTTCCTGATATTACCGTCAATTATTAATTCACAGTCTTTGGATGTTATTTTATCCTTGTTCTTTCTCTTTTTCGGACTTCCGTCTTCTTCTTTTCCTTCGGGGATATAAAGGTCGATCTTTTTATCTTCACCGTATTGGATATTATCCGATGTGAAATATCCGGCGTCCAGCGTGAACTTTGTGTCTTCCTTCGGCTCTTCCTGGTGATCCATTACTTCCTCTATCATCGGGACAGCAAGGTTACGGTCGCTTGCGCAGTCTGATACCATCGCGCCCGTGAGAAATTCATTTTTACTGTCAACGGCGGCCTGGCAATTATACCCGGGGCCGATTGATCCGTTATTCATTTTCATTAACCTGGCGTCTTTGTCTGTCAGGTTTACGCTTTCCGTTTCGTCTAAATTCCTGTCCTCAACTGTTTTCAGAAATTTATCTATCCCGGATTTCTGCTGTTCAAACTTCTTGAGTTTATTTGCCATCCTTTTGGAATATTTATCATCGGTATTGCTGTTCACCGTTTCCTGGAGGATTTTTAAGATCTTTTCCTCGATTTTATCCTTTTTATCCCGGAATTCCTTCGCATTCCCCGTGAAATTCCTGTTGGCCGATGCCTTTATCTTTGTACCGTCTATAGCTTCCAGTTCATAACTGATAAAACCCGATTTCGCCAGAATGTATACCATTTTCCCGAAAATACTAACGATTTCATCCAGGTATTTATTGATAAATCTACAGATATTACTGTGGTCAACGGTGGTATTTCCCGCGAGATAAATCGTGTTCAGGTCGTTTTTCATCCTTTTTTCTATTTTACGTGAAGTGTAAATACCGGACGCGAAGCTGTAAAAAAGGACTTTCAGCATCATTGTAGGGTTGACCGCTTTTGCTCCCGTTGTTTGATTCCGCAGTTTAACGGCAAATTCAGCGGGGGAAATATAGCTCTCAACATAATCGTCAATGACTTTGACCAGCGGATTGTTTTCCCTGATTTTGTCGGGATCGACGGTCAGCCAGTAGATTTGATCGCGAATATATTTTTTGAATTTCCCCAGCATTTGACACCTCTTAAATATGGTTTTATTATATTCTATCGTAAGTTATGAAAAATGTACATGAAGAGCTTTTGCGACAGACTCCCGTGTTATGCGATGCCGGCTCTCGACTTCCACCTCGCACGGCAAACCTAATTGTAATATTTTCAACTAAATATATCAACTATGAAAATGGATTTCCCGTTCTTTTATTCCGTTTCATTTTTTTTAATTTCAAGATTTAAAAATCAACAAAGTATGAAAATTAAAAATCCAGTTTTCCCTTTTTCCAAAATTTTAAACCTTAAAGTTCAAACATCAACCGGTTTGCCGTGCCCTTCCAGAAACAGACCCTTCAGCTTTTTGTTTTTCAGAACTGAATCCAGCAGCCGGTTTCGCATAACGTTTTGCGGCTAAACGAAGCCGCTGAGCCGTACAGCTCCGCTGTAGGCGAAGCGGTTTGGTGAGCCCTGCGTCCTTCTTCACCGTCCTACCCACGGCAGGGCGAGCCCGAGGAACGGAGCCGTCGCAACGGCGAGTACCGCAGCGTTTTAGCCGCTGTTAAGCGATGGCCGGCATTCTGTTACAAACCAATTTAATCCGCACGATATTTTAACAAAAAAGGAATTCTATAACAAGATTCTTTAAGATTATTAGAAAGCTTATAATAAAGTCGGAATTAACAAAAGCGGTATTACACTTATAATAACAAATAATCAATATCGGTATAATAAACTTTTGTAGATTTAAAACCTTAATTGAATATTTCATCAGGATTAATCAAAAAGAGTGTCGGTAGAACCCCGGGAATCAAAGAAATATTCTCCTATAATCCGCTTTTGACTTATACTATAAAACTTCGCTTTTATTCAAACAACCCAACATTACAAAATTTTTAAAAACAAAAGGCCGTGCGGATTCGGTTGTATCCAGGGAGTATTTTAAAACAAGCTTTAATCGCATTAAAATCTGCCGGCTTTCGCTTAACGTTTCGCGGCTAAACGAAGCCGCTGAGCCGTACAGCTCCGCTGTAGGCGAAGCGGTTTGGTGAGCCCTGCGTCCTTCTTCACCGTCCTACCCACGGCAGGGCGAACCCGAGGAACGGAGCCGTCGCAACGGCGAGTACCGCAGCGTTTTAGCCGCTGTTAAGCGATGGCCGGCATTCTGTTACAAACCATTTTAATCCGCACGATATTTTAACAAAAAAGGAAATCTATAACAAGATTCTTTAAGATTATCAGAAAGCTTATAATAAAGTCGGAATTAACAGGAGCGGTATTACACTTATAATAACAAATAATCAATATCGGTATAATAAACTTTTGTAGATTTAAAACCTTAATTGAATATTTCATCAGGATTAATCAAAAAGAGTGTCGGTAGAACCCCGGAAATCAAAGAAATATTCTCCTATAACCCGCTTTTGACTTATACTTTAAAACTTCGCTTTTATTCAAACAACCCAACATTACAAAATTTTTAAAAACAAAAGGCCGTGCGGATTCGGTTGTATCCAAGGAGTATTTTAGCATAAGCTTTAATCGCTTTTAAATCTGCCGGCTTTCGCTTAACGGTGCGGCTATACGACGTTGCCCGGTCCGTAGGACTGGCACGGCTTTTGCTTTGCAAAAGACGTGCCAGAGGGCAATGTGCCCGCAGGGCCGAGGAACGGAGCCGTCGCAACGGCGAGTACCGCAGCGTATAGCCGCTGTTAAACGCTGGGCGCGCGATTAAATAATTAGAATTAGTTTAAATAGAATTCATCTTTATAAAACACATTTGTAGAATAATATATTTTACTATCATTCCACATAGTTTTATCATTAGTCAAGAAACTTGAGAATTCGCTTATAGCATCTTGATCTTCAATTTTTTTGATATAACTTTTTCCTTTGTTCATAAATTTTACACCTATATTAGATATGCTATAATTTCCCAAATAATAAATACCTGGTTTATCAATGTTAAAGTCAAGCGATGCACAATTATAAGAAGATACATCATGAAAACCAAAAAGTTTCATGTTTATAGATGTATCATAGTTAGTGACTTCTGATTGATCTTTATTAACAGGTTTATCATCAAAAGAAGCAATCAAAAATATATCACCATTTAGAGGTACACCTAAATAGCTAATTTTATATTGTCCTTTTGGTAAATTAGGTAAAAACACTAAATCATTTTGATAGATCAAACAATTTGTATAAAGTTTGCCATCAGTAACATTAGTTAGGTAAATAAAAATATTTTTTCTTTGATCGGTTCTTAAATCCCAAAAATTTAAAACCCTTGATTTTAGGACAACAAGTGAAACATCATTTGTTTGTTTAACCAATGGTTTTAAGTCGGGTTTTGCTTGAATACAGCTTGAAATAATAAATGCTGAAATCACCGTGACAACTAACAAAAAGAAAGTTTTGAACATTTCATTCCTCCAAATGTTTATTTTATTTAATCGCCCGCGCGCCTTGCGTTTAACGTTTCGCGGCTAAACGAAGCCGCTGAGCCGTACAGCTCCGCTGTAGGCGAAGCGGTTTGGTGAGCCCTGCGTCCTTCTTCACCGTCCTACCCACGGCAGGGCGAACCCGAGGAACGGAGCCGTCGCAACGGCGAGTACCGCAGCGTTTTAGCCGCTGTTAAGCGATGGCCGGCATTCTGTTACAAACCATTTTAATCCGCACGATATTTTAACAAAAAAGGAAATCTATAACAAGATTCTTTAAGATTATCAGAAAGCTTATAATAAAGTCGGAATTAACAGGAGCGGTATTACACTTATAATAACAAATAATCAATATCGGTATAATAAACTTTTGTAGATTTAAAACCTTAATTGAATATTTCATCAGGATTAATCAAAAAGAGTGTCGGTAGAACCCCGGAAATCAAAGAAATATTCTCCTATAACCCGCTTTTGACTTATACTTTAAAACTTCGCTTTTATTCAAACAACCCAACATTACAAAATTTTTAAAAACAAAAGGCCGTGCGGATTCGGTTGTATCCAAGGAGTATTTTAGCATAAGCTTTAATCGCTTTTAAATCTGCCGGCTTTCGCTTAACTCTTTATATACGCAATGCGTATAACTACCCAAATTCAGAGGGATATCCGCACTGCGTATATCCTTCCGATTCGGGACAAAACACGCAGTCATATCGTTCCCATTCTATCTAACGGGCTGATGATCTTTCTCAAGTCTTTCTCCGCGACATGGGTATAAATCTCAGTGGTTTTACTGGATTCATGTCCAAGAATTTCTTGTATATATCGAATATCCGTTCCATTTTCAAGAAGATGCGTTGCAAAAGAATGCCTCAAAGAGTGAACGCTCGCATTTTTCTTAATACCGGTTTTAATAATTCCCTGTTGAAAAATTGCTTGAACTGTCCGGCCGCTGATTTTTAATCCTTTTCCCTGACCCTCAAAAAGCCAATTCTGAGGCTGATAGTTCTGGATATACATTTTCAATAATGGCATGATATTATCGGACAGTAAGGTATAACGGTCTTTCTTGTTTTTAGAAGCCCGGATGTGGATCAGTTTCCGCTCTTTATCAATATCAGCTATCTGCATATTAACCGCTTCGGATAACCGGAGTCCTGCGGAATAAATCAGGGTTATGATCAGCCTGTGTTTAATATTTTTGTAACTGTCAATAAGGGCCTTTACTTCCTCTTTGCTCAGTATCGCCGGCAGCTTTTTATCTTTCTTTGCCCGCTTTACCCGGTAAACAAAATCTTTCCCTAATATTACTCCGTAATAAAACCTCAGGGCATTGACGGCGCAGTTGAGCGTGGAAGCTGCGGCTTTCTTTTCATCGGCCAGGTAATCCAAGTAATTTTTAATGTCCTGCGAATTGACCTCTTCCGGCGCCTTATTCAAATATTCCAGCATGGAAATATTATACCTGGAATACGATTCTTTTGTTTTCCTGCTGTACCCGCGGATGCGGGTTTCCCGCCCGATCGCGGCCTGAACGGGATTTTCATCCGCGTTCTTTATGGAAACGTCGAAATACTGCTCAATTAAAAGCCGCGCCTGCGGAGTATCGGGGATCAGCCAGGTTTTTTTACCGGCGTCCCATTTCCGGCCGGGGATCATGCGTACTTTCTGCAGAAGACTCTGGGCACGGGGTATGGACAATTCAATCAGGCAGTCGCCGTTGAGAGCCGCGGAAACTTTTTTTATTTCAAATCTGTCAGCCATCGCCGTTTATTTTAATGATGTACGGTACAAAAGTCAACGTGTGAGGATTAACTTTTATGATGTTCATTGTTACATCCAAAGGACTGGGCCGGTATCTGCGTATTCAGGAAGAGTTTTGCCGGCAGGTTGACGATGCAGTCCAGAAGGCCGGCTTCTATAATATTCTTGCGGATTTCCCCCTCGCCGCTTGTTTTTGATGTAAGCGAGCCTTTGGCCAGAACAAAACCGGCTATGCCGGATGGTGAAGTGTGATAAATAAAATGCTGTATCCAGGCGTAGTTCGCGTTATTGAAAGGGGACTTTCCGAACTGCCAGCGGGCGTCGTCCTTCAAGAGAGCGCCGCTCCAGTCGGAATCGTTAAAAGGAGGGTTGGCCAGGATAAAATCGGCCTTCACGTCTTTATGGGCATCATTCAGGAAAGAGCCTTCATTGTTCCATTTGATGTTTGTACTGTCGATGCCCCGGATGACGAGGTTCATCTTGCATAGCCGCCAAGTCGTCTGATTCGATTCCTGGCCGAAAATTGAAATCCGGTCGGATGGATTAAGCTCAAAGCCATTCGAACCGTTTTTTTTATAATGATCGCGGTGAAAGTTTACAAACTTTTCACTCTGGACAAACATGCCGCCCGACCCGCAGCAGGGGTCGAATACCCTGCCTTCATAAGGCTCAAGCATTTCGACGAGAATTTTGACAACGCTTCTGGGGGTATAAAACTGGCCGCCTTTAGGGCGAACTGGCCGAGGAAATATTCATATACCTGGCCTAGAATGTCACGCTCCTGTGCCTGTTTTGTACCGAGTTCTATCGAGCCGATCAGATCGATCAATCCGCCCAGGCTCTGCCTGTCCAGGTTGGGCAGGGCGTAGGATTTCGGGAGAACGCCTTTTAACGACGGGTTCAGTTTCTCAATGGCTTCCATCGCCTCATCGAGATAGCCGCCGATATCCGTTTTCTTCCTTTTTTCCAGAATTATCTCAGTTTTTTTAGCGTTATTTGAAATGTTTTTCCATCTGGCGATGGAAGGAACAAAGAAGACTTTTTCAGCCATGTATTCATTAGGGTCTTCTGGATCAGCGCCTTCGAAATCGCCTTTACCTTCCTTAAGCTTTATATAAAGGGTTTCAAAAGCGTCGGATATGTATTTTAAAAATATCAAACCTAGAACGATATGCTTGTATTCGGCGGCGTCCATATTTTTCCGGAGCTTGTCAGCGGCTTGCCAGAGCTTACTTTCAAGTGATCCATTGTTTTTAGTTTCGGAAATTCCTTTTGCCACGAAAACCCCCCGCAATAATGGAATCAGAAATAATCAGCGTTAATCTTAAGTTGTAAAATTCCCCCGAATAGTATTATTGTATCGTACGAAACAAAGGATGTTATTTTTTTTCTTCAACAATGTACTCTTTTATAAGAATTTCCTTAAAGTATTTGATTATTGATTGCCAATCATCCTGATTGCTTATAAATGAAAATAGAGGTACAGCATTCTTTTTAACTTCAGGCCATAAAATTTGACCGGACTCAAAGTCGGAAATCATTTTTTGTGATAAAGTCCATTTACCTAATGATATATTATTTTTTTTCAATTTTGATAATAAAATGAGAAGATTATTATAACCTCCTCCAGTTCCTTGTATTGAAATTCTACCACGTTCAAAAACATACCATTCACCTGAGTCAATTGATTCTAAAACTATACAGGGAAGGTTATAATTAGAAGAAGGTGTGGATTCAACAATCAAATGGGCAACTGGATTTGCAATAAACGGTAATAATTTATCAAAATCATTAAAAAAATCATATGTATGGAATAAAGGTGTTTTTGTTGATATACTTTCATTTTTCATTCTACCCATACCAGTAATCAACCAATTCAAATTAATATCAAATAATGAAGCAATCTTTTCTAATATTATATTAGGAATATCTCTTTTTCCGTATTCATAATTTGTATAAGTTTGTTGGTTCAATTCTAGTTTTTCAGCCAATTCTTTTTGAGTTAGTTTCAATTCTTTTCTTAAGTATTTCAATCTTTCCTGAATCATCATTATACCTCATGAAAAAAATATTGACAATATTTATTTTTGAATATATAATTGGTCATTATGAATGGCCTTTATTATCATATTGTAATATTTATTTTCTTATTGAAGTATTTGTTAGCTAAATACTTCTATTACTTTATTCTAATTTTACCAAAAGATTATTGACGAATTAAAAGTATATAATATTGATTTTTTTATATCAAATATTTACTAATAAACTATTGATAAAATAAGGGTTGTCGACCTTATCAGAAAAAATTTGGTGTAGGTAATTTTAGAATATTTTATGTTATTATTATGGTATCTTTTTGATTTATCTACACCGAAACAGCCCGATAAGCGCGACAACGCTATCGGGCATTTTTATTAGGGGATAATTATGACCGCGAAAGAAAGGAGAGAATTCAAACAAAAAAGGATTGAGAATTACCATAAAAATAATGATATGCTCCGTCCTGCTGAAGCCGCCGAGATGTTTCCTTCTTTTTCAGTTGACTATTTCTATGATCATTGGCAGGAACTCGGGGGAAAGATTCTCAAAACCGGCAGCAGGGCAACTTATTTTCCGGTTCCTCGATTCAAAATTGAAAAATACCTGGGTATTGAAGAAAAAGCGACAATTGAATATTTTCTAAACCTCTCATCAGAGGAGAAAGAGCGGGTAGTGTTGGAATTAATGCCTTTCATACGGAGTAATTTATTTAATCAATAGTTTTGTAATCCTGGGGAAAGTAATGAGTTTGCAGCATTCCTTTGATATAAATGTGGCGGCAGAATATGGAATCATTGAAGCGATAATGATAAAAAATTTCCAGTTTTGGATTGTAAAAAATAAGGCAAACGGACAGAATTTTTTTAATGGACATTATTGGACTTACAACTCAGTGAAAGCTTATGAAAGACTCTATCCGTATCTGACTCGAAATCAAATTGAATATACCCTGAAGAAACTGGAAGAAAAAGGCATCCTGCTAAGCGGGAATTATAACGAAATAAAATTTGACCGGACAAAATGGTATGCTTTTGCGGATGAAGACAAATGGTTATGCATTTCGGAAATTTCCGAAATGGATTCCGGGAAATTCAGAAATCGAGTTTCAAATTTTCCGAAATCACTACCAGATATTAAACCTGATGATAAACCAGATACTAAAAATCTCTCTCCTTCAGAAATCCGCAAAATTGTGAAAAAATATGTCGAGGCAATGGATAACATTAAGAATGTTGATGCCATAGTCAATCATATAATCAAAAATGAACCGCTTCAAGTCAAGGAAATTATTGAGAGGTATGAGAGAGAAAAAGAAAAAAAGCGTTTGGAACTGGAGCATAAGGAAAGGGAAAAATCAACTGAATATAGCGCTATTCCAGAAGATCAATGGAAAGAATTGTATAAAGAAATTTAATATAAGCATTGAGCTGATAAAGCAAAGGAGTCGGCATGGTTACAATTTCAAAAATGTATAATTCTATGGAAAAATATGAAAAGGACAATTACTATCTGAAAGACAAAAATGATAAAATTGAATTCCATGGCAAACTGGCTGATGATTTGAAATTGTCTGTCCTCGATGATAAGACTTATCAGGGCTTGATCAATGGTAAGAATGCTTATGGAAAAAGGATAATCACTCTGGCCGGTAACGGCGAACACGATCCCGGCAGGGATCTGACTTTCTCGCCTGATAAAAGTATCGGTGTAACATATTACCTCTCTAAAAATCCCGGCGACGCGGAAAAAATTATGACGGCTCATAAACATGCTGTCTCAATCACCCTGAAATACATTGAAGATAATCTGGTCCAATCGACTTACAATCATGGAAAAAACGGTTATGAGCATATTAACACCGAGAAAATGCTCTATGTTTTATTCGACCATCACACCAGCCGTGACCTCGATCCTCAGCCGCATACTCATGCTGTTATATTTAATATTACAAAAACCTCTGACAACAAGTTTAAAGCGATTAATAACAGTGCTATTTACGACAACAGGAAGTTGATCATGATGATATATGAAAACCAGCTTTGCCGGGGCTTGCGAGAACAGAAATTCGATGCGTCCATTGATAATGATGGATATACAAAATTAAATGGGTTTGACGAGGAAGTCAGGGGAAACTTCTCGAAAAGAACCAAAGTAATGAAGGAGAAACTGACGGAGATAGCAGAAGAAAAAGAGCTGGGTGAAAATACAAAATCCCTTGAAAAAGCATTGATTCTTTCCACCCGGAAGGAAAAGCAATCGGTTGATCTGGAAGCTGTGAAAAAGGTCTGGCAGAATGAAATGAAAGAGTTGGGGAAAAGTGTCGGAGGATTGCCGAAATCTTTTGAAAATCTTCCGGAAAATTCCATCAAAATATTCCCACCGGAATATTATATAAAACAATCTCTTCAAATTATAACGGAAGAAAAGGCTGTGTTTGCTAAAAAGGATATCTTGGAAAAAGCGTTGAATATATCTAAAGGCAATGCGGATTTTAATAGCCTGATAAAAGCGTTTCAAAAGAATGGGGAAATTGAACATCTTAAAGATTATGAAAAAGTCAGGAATAGTTATCAGACAGTATATACGACCAGAGAGATAAAAAACCTTGAATTGGAAAACTTAAGGACAGTAAAAAGCTTTAAAAAAGATTTTAAATCGGAATTCTCCAGGGAGGAGATCAAAGGGCTTGCAGAAAATTTCACCTTTACAAAATCACAGCGGAAAGCTTTTGAAAGGATTTTTATTTCTTCTGACCGGCTTGATTTGATTTCCGGACATGCCGGGGTAGGGAAAACCTATCTTATGAACGCCGTCAAAGAAGCTTTTCAATCGAAAGGTTATGAAGTGACCGCCCTGGCCCCTACAGGCAAAGCAAAAAATGAATTGGGGGATAGTCTGGAAATATCCGCCGAAACAATAGATTCTTTTTTACAGAAAAAGCATGCCAAGGAACCGGCTAAAAAGCTTT